>NZ_BAAIGT010000003.1:0-70057 GCF_054652935.1 Halorubrum luteum | reverse complement strand
TCCGCTGGGGATTATCAGTGTCGCTGCGACGTTCGGGATCGTTAGCTGCTTCGAGGTCGTCCCGGTGATAGCAGCGCAGATTGGAGGCTGGCGACCGGCGCTTATGATTTCTGGCCTTCCCGCAGTCGGTCTGGGGCTTGTCTGGTTGGCTGTCGGCGGTATCGGTCCGAACCATGACGGCACCGGAGCGCCGGGGCTTGGGGAGATACGGGAACTCCTGGTACGGCCGGAGATAGTGATCCTGATTGCAGCCGGGGTGAGCTATCTCTTCGCAACTCACAGTATCTACGGGTGGCTGGCTCCGCTTCTCATTGACCGTGGGTTCGAATACCCAACGGCGACGCGTCTCGTGGCCTTGCTGACAGTGGGACAGATGGTCGGAATGATGTCAATTCCGTATGCCGCCGATCGCACGAGTTCCCACTCGCTGTGTATTGGGCTGTGTGGACTGGTATTCGGCGGATCGATCGTCGCTCTGGCCTTCTTGTCCAATTCGTTCTACCTGTACGCGATCGTCGCCGCCATCGCCGGGATCGCCATCGGCGGCACCTCGCCGCTGCTTCGAACGCTACCGCTCAGTATGGTAGCCTCAGGTTCGGTGAGCACCGTGATCGGGATGATCTTTGGGATCGGCGCCCTCGGTGGATTCGTCGGGCCAGTCGTAATCGGATCATCGCTTGCGGTAACCGGCGCGACGATTGCAGGATTTGCCGTCCTCGCTCTTCCTGGTATCGTGCTCGTGTTCGTCGCTGTCGCCATCCAGTAGCACGTAACTCGAGTTAAGAGAGTGTGGGTGCCTGTGGACGAAGCAAGGGGCTGTGTTGAATCGCCATAAGGCGGTAGAATTCACTGTTTCACGGCTCGCTTGATGTTGTAGACGACACACATCAGGGCGATTTCTCGGAATTCGCGGAACCAGGTACGCGCTCGCACGGCGATAGTAGTTAGCGAATCTTATTGAGGAATCCACTGAGGTGGTTGTCGATCCACGATGCAGCGAAACTCAGTTTCTCGGTCAGTTGATCGAACAGGTGGTCAAGGCGTTTCCGGTACTCGTCTTCGCCGTTGACGATCAGCGGCGAAGACTCCCACTTGAGACTCTTCCAGACAGGTTCGATTGGGTTGAGATCCGGGGAGCCAACCGGCAAGAACACCAGATCAATCCCAAGTTCGTGAGCACGCTTGCGCGTGTACTTACAGACGTGTGAGGAGAAGTTGTCCAAGACGAGCAGAATCCGCTTGCCGGGATTCTGCTCGCGGATCTCCTCGAAACAGCCGCAGATCTGTTCTTTCTTCTGGTTCGGTGGGAACGACAGCACGCTCTCTCCGTTGAGCGCATAGAACCCGGCCGCTGGTGTATCGATTTTCACCAGCGGCCGGGTGATATGTGGATCATCGACCGTGTACAGTCGCTGAGAATTGTCCCAGGGTTGTGGATGCGAGATATCGAAAAACCCCACCACAGTCCCGCCATCAGTGCAGATATCTTCATCGGAGCTCCACTCCTCTTCATCGTCATCATCGTCACTCTCGCGCTTGTTGTGTGGTTGGTCATGAGCATCCTCGTCGAACGCGTACTCAACGCGTTCGTCGAGGATTTCTTCGGCGTTATCGGGTCGATCAGGCCGTTTTGTCCGAGGAATGGCGTAGGAAAGGCCGAGATTGTCTAGAAATTCCGGAAGGTAGTGTGGGTGATATTCGACATCGAACTCATCGTCGAGAAGGTGCTGGATCTCCTGTTTTTTCCACGGTTGACCTTCACGCAGGAGGTCAATGAGTTCGTCTTGTTGGTCTTCGTCGAGCTTCGGGGGCCGACCGCCCCCGAAGTTCGGAGTAAGTTTACCGAGGCCTCCTTCGTTCCAGCGAGTGACCCAGTTCGTGGCGGTGCCCTCAGATCTCCCGACGTCATCAGCGGCTTCCTTCAGCGTGGCACCTTTGTACAGCCGTTTGAGAAAGACGAGGCGTTCGAATTCCTTCTGATCGTCCGCCTCACCGAGGAGCCGATCCAGATCCTCTTCACTCAGGTGCCGCACGATTTTCTTCTCTCGTCCAGTCACTACACGAAAGAGATTCTTCTCCTCAATAACTTTGCCGAATCACTAAAGCCGAGCGAGCGCTTGACTGCCGAGTTCACGGTTTCGGTCATAGAGCGCTGATTGTAGCGTTGGTCGTCGATTCTGGCGTTGTGTGCGTGGTCGTAGGGAGCGAAAATCCGATGTTTGACCAGCGGTCTGATGTCGAGTTCACGAAGTGCGTCGCGGAGTGCCTGCTTGTCGTAGCCTTTATCAGCAGCAAGAGACCGCAGATCGCCCGCGTTCCGGCGGGCGATCTGCTCGGCGAGATCCGCATCGCTTCCTTCCCGGGTCGTCGAGCAGTGGACGTCAAGGACGGCTTGGGTCTCTGTATCGACGAGTTTCGTGACTTTCAGCTTCTGGACGCGGTAGCTCGTTCGTTGACAGTAGTGGCGGCTTGCAGCCGAGCGTTCGTAGAATGTAGCGTCGATCGCGCCGTGTTTCGAGGGGTCGTGCAGCTGCGCCGACTGGCGCAGCAGCACTCGACAGACGCTCATACTGATCCGGTCGAACGCTTTACACAACGCGGATGGCGAGGGGAGATCGGCCGCGCTGAGGCCGATCTCCCCGGTTATTTGCGGCATCTCCTTGAGCAGGTCAATGGTCATGCGGTAGGACGTATCGAGGTAAATCCGGAGACAGTGGAGGGAAATGTAGGCGTAGTCGGCGAATCCGCCGCCACCTTCTGGGGCGGCGGATTCGTCGACTTCACCGGTGACTCTTTGAGCAATCGGCACCACTTCCCCAATGAAGCGGGAGATTTGGGTCATAGGCAACCGGAGTCTCCCGCTTCAACGCCTTTGATTTACTGACCTGTTCCGCCGCCGTCTAGTGATTCAACACAGCCAAGCAAGGCGTTCGCTCTCCGGGTATCTCCAGGGAACGTCCTCCTCAGATATTCTCCAGTTCCCAGCCGACGAACTCGTCCTCGAGCTCGAGTGCCAACGCCTCACCCATGTAATCGATGCCGATGTAGTAGGCGGCGAGCATCCCGACTCCGATGATCGTACCGTCGTCGAAATGAGCCGCGAGGGCGGCGTGGTCCTCATTATCGACTGTGCGGTCGACGACGGCATGGATGTACTCGACGAGCGCAGTCTCCGCATCTGACAGGACATCGTACTCCTCGGTCGCGACCGCCATGATCGCATCAAGCGGAATGTTGAGCCGTTGGGCGACGTTGACGTGCTGGTACCACTCGTACTCTGATCCGAGGGCGTTCGCAACGGCGAGGATAGACAACTCCCGCTCGCGCTCCGTGAGTCCCGTCTCTGTCCAGACGCTGGCACCGAATCGGCGATACGCCTCGAGCAGAGCTGGGTTGTTGGCGATCGCACGGTGGGTGTGTTGTGGCTCATCCCAGGGGGCATCGGCGTCCGCTTTGGTGTCGTTTCCGCCGGGCGTCTCGCCCGAATCGGACCCATCGCTGAACGGATTTGAGGGGTCGAACAGGTAACGACGATCGGCCGGGAGATCTTCTCGTTCCAGATACGGCACACGTGCCATGGGCTGAAACCGCGTTCGACCCACAAATACGTGTGGGTAGCAGCGACCGCTGCGTCAGTCGCCCGTCGGAAGTGCGCGGCCAGCCTCGCGGAGTTCGTGGACGACCTCGTTGACTGCACGCCGGAGGTTCGTTTGCCGGAACTTGTATTCGTTCCCCTTGAGATCAGGTAACTCAAGGACGGAAACGAGCCTGGGGTACGGCGGGCGGAACTTTGCGGGATCCTGGTCGAACCGGCCCGCGTTAGTGAAGTCGAGCGGGATCAGCCGCCGACTCAGCGTCTTGATCGCCTCGTTCGCCTGTGCTGGATCGATCTCCTCGGCCTCGATCCGCCGATAGAGCTCCTCGACGGCCGCTTCGAGCGCTTCAAGTTCGGCTTCGACGGGCGAAAGATCGAAGTGATCGCCAGCCGCCTCGTTGTACTCCCGAACCGTCTCGAGGTGGTTTGCGACCGCGTCTCTGTGGTCAATTCCGATGATCGGCTCGGAGAGCAGTCTAGCGAGGAGCACCAAGTGAACGCGGATATCCCGAACGAGGACTTCTGGGTCGGCTTTGTCGAGGGTGTCGGTCGTGAGGTGCCATGCGTCGGAATTCCCACCTCCACCGCCGACGGCGTGGTAGCCCCGTTCGTCTCGAACCTCTGATGGAATGCCTGAAGAGAGCATCATGAGACCGGTAATACCAAGATTGAAGAAGGCGTAATCCCCCGCTCGCGGCGGACGAGACCACTCGGCGTCTTTCCCCGTGACGTCGTCGATCGCTTCCCGGCAGAGATCGGTCCCCTCAACGTTCCATGCGGTCATATTAAACTCCGTAGCGTCTTTGACGCCGGGGCTGTCGAAGTTGACGTGGGCGACGCAGTGATCGTAGAGTTCGTGGGCGAACTGGTCGACAAACCAGGTGCTGCCGCCGTAGCGGCCGCCTTCGTGGGCGGGCCAGAAGGCGATGCGGAGGTCCCGGCGAAGGCGGTCACGATGGTCGTTGAGCACGCGTGCGCACTCGACCATGCCTGCGTTCCCCGTCGCGTTGTCCGTCACACCGTAGTACCACGAATCGAGGTGGCCGTGGAGGAGGACGAAGTCGTCGGATCGGGGGTCGGCTTCGCCGGGGATATCGGCCACCACCAGCGGACACTCGAACCAGCCAGTGGTCACGTCAGTCTCGACCTCGAGCTGGAGGTCGGAAGTCGACGCAAACGCCTCGAGAAGTTTGTCGCCGACTGATCGGGAGACGACGGCGTAGACGATATCCGGTAGCATTTCCCGTTGGTCCGGTCGTGGGATCGCTCCCCAGATGGGCATAGCGGTCGAGATATGTGGTTCGTCCTCGTTCGGATGAATCATGACCACGCCCTCGGCACCCTGTTCCTCGATGGCCTCGAAGAATCCCTTCGCGAGCAGCATCGAATCAACGAGCGCGATCTTCCCTTCGAGGTCATATTCGGAGAGATCGACCGATGTTTTTCCGAGGATCTCGTCGGCACCGCCCGCCCGCGGGATGTCGATCTGAACGACGTCGCCCGAGACCGTCCCGTCGTTGGAGTACGCGAGGGTCTTGACTGCGGGTGGTTCCTCCTTGAACTCGGCCTCTCGACCAGAGAACGTCAACTCGGTGTCGCCGACCGTTCGGACCGTCGCCGCTTCGGGAACGCTCAGCCAGAACGTCGGATCGTACCGTTCGAAAGGAATCCCGTACTCTTCGAACCGTTCTTCGAGGAGTTCCGCGGCACGCTGTTCGTCATCGGACGGGGACAGTCGCCGGAGCTGGGAAAATTCCTCGACGAGCGTCCACGGTTCGGATTTGGACACGCTGTCGTGTAGCGTTCGCTCCCACTCGGATAATTCCGGCTCATCACGCGCTAATAGGTCGTACGATTTGGACATCCGACTGTAGTCGCGAATTCGTCCCTAATGACGTTTACGGTCCTCCCGGTGCCGGCAGCCGTTTTTCGAGGGACCGAGCCTCACCACGCCGTCCAGCCGCCGTCGACGGGGATGATCTGACCCGTGACGAACCGGGCGGCGTCGCTCGCCAGAAACGCCACCACCGCCGCCACGTCCGACGGCTCGCCCAGCCACGGCGTCAGCGTCCGGGCGGTGATCAGGTCATAGTCGACCACGGGTCCCTCGCCGGACACCGAGCTCGGTTCAGTCTCGTCGTCTGACCCGTTCGAGTCTTTCCAGACGCCGGCGTTCATCTCGGTTTTGATGAACCCCGGCGCCACCGCGTTGACCCGGACCCCCGCCGGCGAGTAGTCCACCGCCAGCTGTCGCGTCAGGTTCGCCACACCCCCTTTCGCCGCCCCATAGTCCGCTGTTCGGGGATACCCACCGACACCGGCGATCGAACTGAGATTGATGACGCTCCCCGATCCGTCGTCGGCCATACGCGGCAGTACGTAACTGGACGTATTGTAGATGCCTTCGAGGTGGACCGCAAGTGACTGCCGGAACTCCTCGGGCGTGATCTCCTCGATGCGTCCGTGGCCGGCGATACCCGCGTTGTTGACGAGGATTGAGACGGGACCGAACGCGGACACCGCGGTGTCGAAGGCGGCTTCGACGTCCGGCTGCTCGGTGACGTCGCCGACGACCAGCTCCCCCGTCGACACGACGTCGTCGAACGACGGCCCGCCGTCGTTCGGCGCCTTCGAGAGGTCGAGGCCAACCACCGCCGCACCGTCCTCCGAAAGGCGTCTCGCAATCGACCGACCGATGCCGGAGCTAGCGCCGGTTATGAGCGCGACCTCTCCGTTCAGAGATGGATAGGTTGCAAGCATATTGAGGAGTGACCGGGTGATGTTAATATACTTTTCCTATCGAGATATGAAAGGATATTAAAAAAGAACGTATGCTCGACTTACACGGCCGTCCTTAGCGGTAGAAAAATCGCTTTAGAGCCTGTCCAAGAAATATCGGCAGAGAACTCACATGACGTAGACCTTATCTAGCAGAAACTCCTGTATAGCGTAAGGATTCACCCGTGACGTTCAATTTTATCCGATACGATCAAGATCAGCAACACCTCCTGCCAAAGAACGTCGCGGAGTGGGTCGAAGAGGATAGTCTCGAACGCTACGTTTCCGACGTTATCGATCATCTCGACAACGAGGGCCGGCTTGACCCATTCTATCCGGACAATCGGGAGGACGGCCGCGGGCGGCCGTCCTTCCATCCCGTGATGATGCTCAAAGTCCTCGTTTTCGGCTACTGCATCGGCATCCGCAGCTCCCGGAAACTCGACCGCCTGCTTGAACGTGACATCGCCTTTCGCTACCTTGCCGCGAATCAACACCCTGACTTCCGCACGATCAGCCTCTTCCGCAAGAACCACCGCGAGGAGTTCGAGCACCTCTTCGTTGAGATCCTTCGCCTTTGCCGAGAAGCTGGCATTGCTGAGATGGGCGAAGTCGCCCTGGACGGTCGCCGCGTCCAGGGCGACGCGGCCCTCGACCAAAACCGGACTCGTGAGCAGATTACCGACGAAATCCACGACATCCTTGAGGAAGCTGCCGAGGTTGACGAAGCCGAAGACGACGAATACGGACCAGAACAACGCGGAGACGAGCTCCCGGAGGATATAGTAGTTAGCGAATCTTATTGAGGAATCCACTGAGGTGGTTGTCGATCCACGATGCAGCGAAACTCAGTTTCTCGGTCAGTTGATCGAACAGGTGGTCAAGGCGTTTCCGGTACTCGTCTTCGCCGTTGACGATCAGCGGCGAAGACTCCCACTTGAGACTCTTCCAGACAGGTTCGATTGGGTTGAGATCCGGGGAGCCAACCGGCAAGAACACCAGATCAATCCCAAGTTCGTGAGCACGCTTGCGCGTGTACTTACAGACGTGTGAGGAGAAGTTGTCCAAGACGAGCAGAATCCGCTTGCCGGGATTCTGCTCGCGGATCTCCTCGAAACAGCCGCAGATCTGTTCTTTCTTCTGGTTCGGTGGGAACGACAGCACGCTCTCTCCGTTGAGCGCATAGAACCCGGCCGCTGGTGTATCGATTTTCACCAGCGGCCGGGTGATATGTGGATCATCGACCGTGTACAGTCGCTGAGAATTGTCCCAGGGTTGTGGATGCGAGATATCGAAAAACCCCACCACAGTCCCGCCATCAGTGCAGATATCTTCATCGGAGCTCCACTCCTCTTCATCGTCATCATCGTCACTCTCGCGCTTGTTGTGTGGTTGGTCATGAGCATCCTCGTCGAACGCGTACTCAACGCGTTCGTCGAGGATTTCTTCGGCGTTATCGGGTCGATCAGGCCGTTTTGTCCGAGGAATGGCGTAGGAAAGGCCGAGATTGTCTAGAAATTCCGGAAGGTAGTGTGGGTGATATTCGACATCGAACTCATCGTCGAGAAGGTGCTGGATCTCCTGTTTTTTCCACGGTTGACCTTCACGCAGGAGGTCAATGAGTTCGTCTTGTTGGTCTTCGTCGAGCTTCGGGGGCCGACCGCCCCCGAAGTTCGGAGTAAGTTTACCGAGGCCTCCTTCGTTCCAGCGAGTGACCCAGTTCGTGGCGGTGCCCTCAGATCTCCCGACGTCATCAGCGGCTTCCTTCAGCGTGGCACCTTTGTACAGCCGTTTGAGAAAGACGAGGCGTTCGAATTCCTTCTGATCGTCCGCCTCACCGAGGAGCCGATCCAGATCCTCTTCACTCAGGTGCCGCACGATTTTCTTCTCTCGTCCAGTCACTACACGAAAGAGATTCTTCTCCTCAATAACTTTGCCGAATCACTATTGAAGGCGCTTGCCGACGCTGGCTACTGGAGCAAAGCGAACGCGCAGTTAGCGGATGAGCAGACAGAACTGTTCATCGCCACGACTAAAGACTGGAAGCGACGGAAAGAACTCCGGGAAGCGGATCCGCCACGAGGGCGGATCCCCAAGTGGTACGGGCTGAAAGAACGCATGGAGCGAAAACTCCGGACGAAACGAGGCAGAGGTATCTATCGCAAGCGCAGCCAGAGCGTCGAAGCAGTGTTCGGTCAGCACGTCACCCGCGGCTGTGACCGATTTCTGTTACGTGGGGAGGCGGGAGCGCAAGCGGAGTGGTCGTTGTTTTCGGCGACGCACAACCTGTTGAAGCTGTGGCGGTCCGGCCGAGGGCCGGACGGCCACGAAGTAGCAGACACGATCGCCAGATAGCTGGGTTTGCCTCTCTTTTTGTCAACGCTGCTGGATCGGTTGAGCAAATTATACTGCGGTGTCTTCGACCGATATCGATGACTGGGAGTGTGAGAATTCTTAGACAGGCTCTTTGCGGAAGGTTTTTTTAACCCTAGTACGTTTGACTCTCCTGCAAATGGTTATGTCTGACAATACCACCCAACTCGGCCGCAGGTCGTTCGTGAAACTCGCTGGGGCTGGTGCGGCAAGTGTGGCGATAGCGGGTTGCGCGGGGTCGCCAGATGACGATGACGACGCTGCCGGGACTGGGACCGGTGGCGGGTACATGGACAATCACTTCGTACTTATCGAGGATCAGACTCACGGTTCTATGGATCCTCACGCGATGTCTGACACCATCGAGAATACGATGGTTCACCTGCTGTACGATCAGCTGTTGATCCTTGACCCTGACACGAACGAAGTCGAGGAGAACATTGTAACCGATTGGGAAGTAAATGAAGAGGGGACGGTCTGGGAGTTCACGATCCGGGAAGATATCACGACCCACGGCGGAAACACGCTCACCGCGGAGGATGTCGCCTACTCGATGGATCGTCAGCTGAACATCAGCGGCGGCTACGGCGCGTTCTGGCAGCCCCACCTCAACGAGGGTGATACCGAAGCCGTAAGCGACACCGAGGTCCAGATCACCTTCGACGAAGCTTACGGTCCATTCCTTCAGTCCTTGATTCGGTTCTCAATTGTCGACAAGGCGATGGTCGAAGAGCACGAGAACGGCGGCGATTGGGCAAGTGATTGGTTCGAAGAGGGGAATACCGCTGGTACCGGTCCGTATACAATCGAGGAATTCCGCAGTTCGGATACGACCAATCTTGTCGCCCACGAGGACTACTGGAAAGGATGGGACGACGATCAGTTTGGAACCGTCGACGTCGAAATTATCGAGGAGTCCTCAACCGGTATGCAGTCGATGCAACTCGGTGAGGCCGACTGTTACAACGGAAACCTGACCGACGACAACTGGGAGGAACTAGCCGGCTTCGACGGTGTCGAAATCGTCCAGGATACAATGAACCGGCTGTACACGGTCCATATGAACACCCAAAAGGAGCCATTCACGGATATCAAGGTTCGGGAGGCGTTCTTCTACGCGATCAACTACGAGACGATCGTCGAAAACATCATCGGCAGCGGACTCGTCGCCGCCGGCCCTATCCCGAGGCCATTAGAGCCGTTCCACAACGAGGACATTCCGGTTTCGGAACAGGATGCGTCGCGCGCTCAGGAGGCGCTCGATGACTCAGGCTACACGGCCGATGAGATCAACGAATTAGACGTCGAGATTCAACCGATGGCAGGTAACCCGATCTTCGAGCAGACCGCACTTTCGATGCAGGACAATTTGAACGAGGTGCTTGGCGTCGAGATCGATGTCAACTCGACCCAGTGGGCGACGATTGCGGAGGCTTACGGCTCGCCCGACTCCTCGCCACACATGTTCAACACGTACAACTCGGCGAACTTCGTCGATGCGGAAACGCACGCCGGCTTCATGTTTCACCCTGATTCCTTCGGCACGTACGCCACCGGCCACTGGTACGAAGACGAGGAAATTATCGACTTGATCGAGAGGGCGGGCCGCGAACCCGACGTTGACCGGCGCGTCGAGCTCTATCACGAATATCAAGAATTGATCTATGAAGCGTACACGAACTTCTGGATTGCCAACCCGGACAACAGGATGGGTCTTCAGGAACACGTCGGTGGTTACACCTTCCCGGACCTAATTTCGAACCGGAACATATACAACTGGTACCTCGACGAGTAGCCGCGAGTAAAAAGGTTTATTAAAACAAACAAATTAAGATAGCCGATTCAGGCGGAAGATAACAGAGACGAAACTTAAAAGTAGATTGACATAAATGAATTCCGTAAAGAAAATCGCGAAACGTCTCGGACAGGCGATTCCCACCCTATTCGGCTTGTCAATTCTCATCTTCGCGTTGACGCGTGTGGTTCCTGGAGATCCGGTCCGAATCGCCCTGGGAGAACGGGCGACTGATGAACAGGTGGCCAGACTCGAAGAGGAGATGGGACTTGATGACCCATTGCCTATCCAATACATCGACTGGCTGACAGGTATATTCCAGCTTGATTGGGGGTTGTCCTTGCAGACCAACAATAATGTCTACAACGATATCGCTGCCACGTTTCCAGCCACGCTGGAACTCGTCCTCGTGACTATCACGCTGGCGATCGTGCTGGCCGTCCCGTTCGGTGTGATTGCGGCGTCGTCGAAAGATAAACTCCCAGATCACGTGTCCCGTTTCGTTGCGCTCGCCGGAGTATCTATTCCTCGGTTTTGGCTTGGGATTATGCTCCAAGTTATCGTCGTTGTCGGGCTCGGATTGTTCGCCCTCACGGGCCGAATCGGGGGGAGTCCGCCACCCCACTACACCGGTCTCTATCTTATTGACAGCTTGATAGCTGGGGAATTCGACACTTTCGTCGACGCGCTCATTCACATCACGCTTCCGGCCGTTACGCTCTGTGTCGGAACGCTAGCGCAGGTAATGCGTCTCATCCGATCCGATATGATCGAAGAATCACGAAAGGACTACATTTTGGCTGCCCAGGCGTACGGACTTCCAAACAACCTGATAACGTATAAATATATGCTGAAAAACGCCTTCTCAAGTTCGCTCACGATCATCGGTCTTGCGTTCGGGACGTTGATCGGTGGTGCGTTCGTCGTGGAGATCGTGTTCGGATGGCCGGGTATGGCCCGATACGGTGTCAGGGCCGTTCAGTTCCAGGACTTTAACGCTGTCATGGGTGTTGTGATGGTCGTCGGAGTGATGTACCTCTTCGCGAACTTCGTCGTCGACATCCTCTACGCGTATCTGGATCCAAGAATTGAATTGGAGGGTGAGTAATATGAGCACGTCCTCGTACTTCGATAAATTCAGTCTAGACTCGGTGCTTCGTGAAGACCGTGCAGAACGGCTCCGGGTCGTGTACTATCGGTTTACACAAAATCCGACGTCGATGATCGGGTTGTTAATGATCCTCTCAGTGATCTTCGTCGCGATCTTCGCCCCGATCATCGCTCCGAGGCCTGAAGCCGTGCATTCGACCGACTTCGCGATGGGTGCGACTGCCCCAAGCTGGGAGTATCCGATGGGAACCGACCCTGAGGGGCGCGATATCCTTTCGCGCGTGATCTACGGCGCACGGATTTCGTTGATGGTCGGCCTGATAGTTCTCACGATCGCCATCAGCCTCGGCGTGACTGTTGGGTTAGTAGCCGGCTACCTCGGTGGGGTAGTGAACGCGGTCCTGATGCGAATCGTTGACGTGTTCCTGTCTATTCCACCGATCGTACTCGCCCTCGCGGTGATCGCCGCCGTTGGACAGTCGTTATTTTTCGCGATCGTCGCGATCTCGTTTTCTTGGTGGGCCTGGTACGCCCGTCTCGTTCAGGGTGAGGTCTTATCGGTGAAAGAAGAGGATTTTATTGAGGCAAGTCGGGCTTCGGGAGCGACTTGGGTACACACGGCGTTTAAAGAGGTGCTGCCGAACGTGACTGGACCGATCATCGTGAAAGGGACCCTCGATATGGGATTCGCGATCTTGGTCGCCGCAGCACTGTCGTTTTTGGGGCTCGGATCCCAGCCACCGACCCCTGACTGGGGGACGATGGTGGCCGACGGACGCGATTACGTCACCCTCTACTGGTGGGTTGCCGCGTTTCCTGGGCTGGCGATCTCCTATACTGTAATCGGCTTCAATCTGCTCGGCGACGGGCTCCGAGACATCTTCGACGTGGAGGTGGAATGAGATGAGCACCACTGATGAACCGCTCTTGGACGTTCGAAACCTGCATGTTCAGTTCGACGTGTACGAGGGACGGGCAGAGGTGATCAACGGCATCGATTTCACGCTCGAGCGCGGTGAGACGGCCGCACTCGTTGGCGAGTCCGGCTGTGGAAAGAGCGTAACTATCAAAACCATTCTGGGACTCCTCCCGGAAGCCCGGATTCCCGAGGGTGAGATCTACTACAAGGGTGAGGATCTGCTACAGATGTCCGAGAGCGAGCGTCACGCTTGCCGCGGAAAGGAGATCAGTATGATCATGCAGAACCCGATGAGCGCGCTGAATCCGGTCTTTACGATCGGCGAGCAGATGCTGGATCTCCTCAAACACCAGGGGAAACAGCGTCTCGGCGTTCTGGAGTGGGCCAAGGGGAAGTTCAGTCGCCGCTCCAACGAGGAGTATCGGATACAGGCGCTCGAGGCGTTAGAACGCGTCGAGATAGCCGCCGCAGAGAGAGTCTTTGACAGCTATCCAACCGAACTCTCCGGCGGAATGCGTCAACGCGTGTTGATTGCGATGGCGCTGCTGTCCGAACCCGACCTGTTAATCGCCGACGAACCGGGGACGGCACTCGACGTCACGCTAGAGGCGAAAATTCTCAAGCTACTCGAAGATCTGGTCGAGGAAACCAACGCGACGGTACTGTACATCACGCACGACCTCGGTGTTGCGCGTGAAGTCAGCGACCATGTGAACGTAATGTACGCCGGAGAGATTGTCGAACAAGGCACGACCGAACAGCTCTTCAACGACCCGAAACACCCGTACACCAAGGGATTGCTCGAGAGCGTTCCGAAGGTATCCGTGGGGATGGGCGACGGAATCGAAGGTCAGTTACCGAGTTATACGAACCCGCCGAAGGCGTGTCGGTTCGCCGACCGGTGTCCGTTTGCGGAGGAGGGGTGCCGGGAAGTCTTCCCCTATAAGCGTTCGCTTGAGGACGGGCGCGCCGTTGCCTGCCACTTGTACGACGGACCCCCGGTACAAGACAAACACGTATCACTCGCCCAATCGACGAACGTGGAGCTGGCCGCTTCGTCTCCAGATGGGGATCGACTCACACAAGCCGGTGGTGAACAACAATGACCGCACAGCAACGACAACGGGAGTACCGGGCCGGAGACGACCCCGCCGTTCGGGTCGAAGGCTTGAAGAAACACTTCGTCTCGAAGACGGACCTGTTCGGCCGGCCGACCGAAATCGTTCGGGCCGTCGACGGCGTCGACTTCTCGATCGGTGCGAACGAGACGTTTGGCCTAGTGGGGGAGTCCGGTTCGGGGAAGACGACGACCGGCCGCGCAGCAATCCGCGTGATCGAACCGACCGCGGGGTCGATCGAGATCTGCGGACGGGACGTACGATCGCTGTCGGACGAGGAACTCCGGAAGTTCCGAAAGCGGGTGCAGATCGTCTTTCAGGACCCGGCTTCGAGTCTCAATCCCCGTAAACAGATTAGAAAGATCATCGAAACTCCCCTGGAGATACACGACATCGGAACGAAAGAAGAGCGAACCGAACGCGTCCGCGAACTCCTCGATCTCGTCGATCTCCCGCCCGATGAGTTCATGAACAAAACGCCGGCATCGCTATCGGGCGGTCAAAAACAGCGTATCGGTATCTGTCGTGCGGTCGCAACCAATCCAGACTTCGTCGTTCTGGACGAACCGACGAGCGCGCTTGACGTAAGCGTACAGGCACGCATCGTTTCGATCCTCGAAGAGTTACAGGAAGAGCTGGGTATCGCGTATCTGTTTATCACGCACAATCTTTCGCTGCTTCGAAACGTCGCCGACTACATCGGGGTGATGTACCTCGGTCAACTCGTTGAGGTGGGCAGAACCGAGGAGATCTTCACGAATCCACAGCACCCCTACACCCGAGCGCTGCTGTCGGCTATCCCCGCCATTACGGAGGAGGACAAAGCGTTGCTTCCCCCGATGACGATTCTCGAAGGCGAGGTGCCGGATCCCAGACAGAAACCGGCCGGCTGTTCGTTCCGGTCTCGGTGTCCGGAGGCGTTCGAAGCCTGCGCCGAGCAGGAACCCGGTATGTATGAGCATGAAAACGGGCACTGCTCGCGGTGTCTCCTCCACGACGATCAGTACGATCAGACTCTCCAATGACGATCGATGAGGAACGACTTCGAGATGCACTCGAACACGCTCCCCCAACGTGGAACCAGCGGGCTATCGAACGACTGGCCGCGGATCCACCGTCGCTGAAGGAGCGATCGACGATGTGTGCTCGGTGTGACGGGCCCTGCGAGGACGGCGAAATCTGCGCCAGCGTCGCCGTACACGAACTGGACCTTCTGTCCCAGGTTGGTCGGGATCAGGCATTTCACCACGTTGAAGCCGGCATCGAACGACTAACGATTCAGGAGGCGGTTCAGGTTCGCGAGACCGATCTCCATCGACCAAACACGTTCATCGAACTTCTCGAACCGGAACCGGCTACGGAAGGGGCGGACACACGGACGTCCTGAGGGGCGCCTCGTAGCGCTCGGTGGTCGTATTCGATCTTCGCTCCTTTAGCTCGACTCGTAACGGAAGAACTCGTTCGGTTCGTGGGTGAAGACGACTCGTTCTCCCTGCAGAGTACTGAGGTACGTAGGAATCGTTTTTTTCTGGGTCGCTTTTTCGACCAACTCGTCACGTTCGGCGAGGGAGTAATACAGCGGGTACAGGACGGCGACCTTTGACGACGGGTCGCGTTCGACGACGACCGCGTAGACGCGACCACCGGTCGTCCGCTTGTAAATTTCGAAACGTTCGAAACCAGCGGCCGCCTCGACCGCGTCGGCCAACTCTTCGAAGTCGTTGCTGGGAATGACTAGCCGGACGCCGAACGTCTCCGAATCCATCGACGTCGTCACCTGTCCGGGCCGAATCCGGACCGTTCGCCACCCTGTGTCGTCTAGTTCCTCCGCGATGGTGGTCACCTCCTCAAGGAGTGTCCGCCACGTCGAACCGTCGGTTGTCTGCCCGAAATTTCGCTCCATGGTAGTGTTGTTCCGACTCGAGCGGTAAATAACCGCCCGGATCGAAGACTACGTTGGCTAAACCGTCTGTTCGCGTTCTACAATCTCAGCCTCTCCTTTTGCCGAAATTGGTTGAATTACTGATATTTAGGTTCACTGTAGTTGAACATGATTCGCCGAACGTTGCCAGAAGTATCAACCCTTATCATAGATGGCTGTGATAAATGCGTATGACAATTCTGCGTGATGGAATCGACTTCAAGGGTGAACACGTCGTCGTGACCGGTGGCGGCGCGGGCATCGGTCGACGAATCGCAATCGAATTTGGAAAGGTCGGTGCTGACGTCTCGATCGTCGACCGTGAACCGAATCCGCGGAACGATCGACAACCGACCCACCGGAAACTCCGCGAAAACGGTGTCAACGCATCGTTCTATCACTGTGACCTCCGCGATCCAGCGGCAGTGGCGGAGACGTTCGCGGAGCTGACGGACGGAGCTCCGATTGACGTACTCGTTAACAACGCCGGCATTAATCGGCTCGGGAACGTGGAGGAGATTACGCTTGAGGACTGGAACGCCGTTCAGGAGATCAACGTTCGAGGGACGGTACTGGCTACGAAACACAGCATCGAGAGCCTGCGAACCACGGTCGGCCGGATCGTTAATGTCGCCAGTATCGCTGGACTCAAAGGCTCAACGGAGTATGCGACCTACGCTCCATCGAAGGCCGCCGTAATCAACCACACGAAGCAGATAGCCGTCGATTACGGGCCGGACGGTGTCCGGGCTAACGCCGTTGCGCCGGGAATCATCGACGCGGGGATGGGTACCGACGAACTCAAGGATCCGGAGCGAGCCGCAGCGAAGCGTGAACAAACGATCTTGGGCCGTGTCGGCCGGCCCGAAGAGGTGGCTGACGCCGTTCTCTTTCTAGGGAGCGACGCCGCTAGCTACATCACCGGCGAGGTTCTCGTAATCGACGGTGGCTGGACGGTATAAGAAGTCCTGGCCTTGTTGAAACCCTCAATCGATGATAGGTTTCAGCAGTTCTGCTGAATACACAGCGCGAATCAGTCACTACAATAGTTGCTCAGACATCTGATTTGCAACCAAAAAAATATTACACTGGACGTAGTTGGATAGCAAGACAAAGATACACCGCACAGTGATGCCTCTCGTCCTTACCGAAGTTCTCTCCCACCCAGAATTGACTGGAGCTGTTCAGGTGGATCAAGTCCTCGTCGTTTCCACGTCGCCAACATCGTTGTTATTGTCTCGTGAATCTGGACCCCTTCTGCCGAACGCAGGGTCCGAAACATCTTCCGAAGGACTACTTGCTCGCGCAGAGCCCGCTCTGCGCGATTATTCGTTGAATCAACACCCCGTTCGGTCACGAACGTCAGCCAGTGACCCAAGCCATTGCTGATCTTCTTGATCAGCTGCTGAACCTCTTGGGCCTCGTAACCTTCCCTCACCAGGCCCTCCAAGTGTAAGGATGCTTCCGCCCGCTTCTGCTCGCGGGCGGAAGCGGACGGATCTCCTTCGACGAACGTCGTTAGATCGTCGTGGAGTGCGTGCAACTCTTCAGACAGCCGCTCTGCTTCCTCGTACCGTTCAGCGACGTACTCAGCCTCCCGCAACAGGTGCGCCCAGCACCGCTGCAGTTTCGTGTGATAACTCGAATACGCCGACCAGCCGTCACAACTGAGCGTCGAGTCCTCGGCGAATTCCTCGCCGAGGACGTCTTCTAAGACTCCACTTCCTCGGCTTTCATCAACCCAAAACAGCACTTCGTCATCAGTGACGAACGTCCACGCCCAGTGTTGTTCTCCATCGACCGGAAAGCCTGTTTCATCGCAGTAGACGACCTCACTCTCCCGAATCTTCTCTTTGACATCCTCGTAAGCGGGTCGCAGACCGGCTGCGACCCGCTTAGTCAAGTTGTAGATCGTCCGGTGAGAGATCGGAAGGTCGAAGTCCCAGTCAAACAGCTCGGCCTGTTTCCGGTTCGGCAGTCGTTGATGGAACCGACCGAGAGCGGTTTGGGCCATGATATTTGGCCCAAACCGCCCCTTTTCGGGACAGTCAGGATGCTCAGCAACAACCTCGTTACCACAAGAACAGTGGTGTTTACCGAGCTTGTACTCGGTAACAGTGGTTGGAACAGGAAGCGGTACGTCAATAATAGTCCGTGAAACGTAGCTATCAGGGCTAGAGAGGATTTGCTCACAGTCTGGACAGAATCCCTGATCAACGAGGATCGTCTCTTCTGGTTCAGGTGCTGTTCGAGTTGTTCCCTCGTGACCTTCGCTGCGTCCAGGCGATGAGTCGCTGGCGGCGTCAGAGTCGCCGCCAGCGTCGTCTTCATCAGGTTCTTGGTCTTCGTCCTCGGTTTGGTCGTCATCGCCTGGTGAATTAGCCGCACCACCCTGTCTACTGGGTGGTGTGTTTGGATTTTCGTACTGCTTGAGGCGAGCCTCAAGCTGTTCGATCTTCTGTTGTTGTGCAGTAATCTGGCGTCGCAGCAGCCGGTTCTCAAGCTTCTTGACTACGAGCTGCTGGCGGAGTAGCGAACTGTCGTCGGTGCGGATCACGGAATCTGTCGATTCCGTTGATCCGCGACTCCCCAGCGACACAGTAATTCAGCAGTAGTGAACGATCTATGAGACTGCTACGAAATCGTCTCGACATGGAACTGCTATCCAACTACAGGCGAAGGACTGGACCTCCCATCGCCTCGAAAAACTCAGCGGGTATCCGTACTACAAACTTCGCGCTGGCGACTATCGTGCGATCATCACGTGGGACCGAGACGACGATGTCCTGATTGTCGAAGCGGTCGGACATCGGCGGAATATTTACGACAGGCACCTTCCTCCGTAGTCCCGCTATTTTCCAACCAGACTCAGTCGATCACATCGGATTTGAGTGAAAGTGTCTGCTTGGCAAAAGTGTGAAACCTACCGAAGCAGACAGCGAGATAGAGGAAGAGCACCTGCTTAATTTTGTCGTCAACAGCCTTGACGAAGAGCTTGCGATAGATCTCGGTGAGGACATCGAGGTCACGACAGAGACGTTGTACGAGGTCCTCGCCGGCGCCAGCGCCGGCGGGACCTCGATCAACCACGTCTGCGAAACGACCGACGACTCGCCACACGCCAACACCGTCCGGGGACATCTCACTGAGCAGTTTGAGCTTGACTCGGTTGAGGCGGTTGGAGACACGCTCCTACAACGAGATGCCCTCGAGACACTCCCGGATCGACCGGTGGAGGTCTGCGTAGACCTCCACCTTGATCCCTACTACGGTGACGAGGACGAGACGGAGGCGCTGTACTTCTCGCAAGCGAAACGAGGAACAACTGCGTTTCACGCCTATGCGACACTGTACGCGCGGGTACGTAACAAGCGCTACACGCTGGCGGTTCGCCAGCTGGTCGCTGGCGATACCACCAGCGATGTCCTCGCTGAGTTTCTCGAACTGCTCGACGGCCTTGACCTCGGCGTCAAGGCCGTCTACCTTGATCGCGGCTTCTACAACAGCACCTGTCTCGGGCTGCTGTACGCGCACAACTACGCCTACGTTATGCCGATCGTCAAGTGGGGCGAGACGATTCAAGACGAACTCAGCAGAGGTTGGAGCCGCGAGATCGAACACGATCTCGCTGGCAAGGTAACGTTTCCCGTGTTCATCGATTGTGTGTACCAGCAGGGGCGGTACGATGAACACGGAGTGGCGCGTCACGGCTACGCCGCTGACGCGCCGTTCATCGACACGCCACGCGATGCCCGAGAACACTACAGCAAGCGTTTCGGCATCGAATCGAGCTATCGGTTAGCCAAACAGAGCCTCGCGTTCACCAGTTCTCAAGACGCTGGCCTGCGGCTGGTGATGTTTGTGGTGAGCCTGCTGTTCCAGAACAGTTGGCGGTATCTCCACTGGAAGTACGTGGCGTCGCCCCGCCGAGGGGGGCGACGCCTCTGGGACTGGTCGTTCACGGAGTTCTGTGAAATGGTACTGCGGGCCGCTTGGACAGCTCTAGGTGTCCGCAGGGCTGTCCCAGCGAATCAACCACTCGACGACCGGTTCTTCCGGTAGCTGTCCACCAATCCGGACAGCGGTCGTGAGTGGCGACGCTGTCGCGTCGGCGGCGATCTGCCGCCGACAGCGACTGACTAACGCCTCGACAGCCGAGCAACGCCAGAATTCAGCCGCTCCATCCTTCCGAAGACTATCGAGGGGCCGAGGACAACGATTTAGCGGCTACTGGACGGAGTCGTGGGCCTTCTGATGTGATCGACTGAGACTAGATGTGGACCTGCCGGTCTAACGTTCAAATACGATGCTGAGTCGGTAGTGTTTATTGCCCCCGAAAGAGGTGCGGGGGGACCTCGCCCCGCTACCGAGTTATGACCGATTCAGATATTCCGTGGCGAGACGAAGCGCTTCTCTACGAACTCTACCGAGAACAGGGACTGAGTACGAGGTCGAGATTTTATAACCTATTACGGGGGTACCGCGGAGGGAGGTGACAGAACCGTGACCGAGCATATCTGCGATCACTGTGGCGAATCGTTTGCGACTTGTCACGAACTGGCCGGACACGTAACTGGTGTCCACCGCCGCGACGAGCTGGAAACTGACGTAGACGTGATTCTCGACGATATTCGGCACGTTGCGAGCGAATTGGGGAAACCGCCGACTGCAAAGGAAATGGCCGACCACGGAGAGTACTCCCAGCGCGTCTGTCAGAACAAATTCGGGAGTTGGAACGAGGCGCTTCGTGAGGCTGGCTTCACTCCGAATCGAAAATACCGACTCACAGATCAGGACTTGCTGAATGAAATTGAGCGTCTTGCGGAGGAGTTCGGTCGCCCACCATCAAGCGGGGAGATGAACCGAATCGGGAAATTTCACAAGTGTACATATCTCGAACGGTTTGGTGGATGGGAAGAAGCACTCACTGAAGCTGGCTTCTCACAACCACAGTCCTATCAGGAGCGCTCGGCGATCCCGTACGGCCCAAACTGGCCAGAACGGCGGCAACGAGCGTTGGAACGCGATGACTACGAGTGTCAAACTCCGTGGTGTGAGATGACTCAGGCGGATCATCAACAGCAGGTTGGGAAGGACATTTCTGTTCACCATCTGATTCCACGGAAATTCTTCGTCGGGCCCGACGGGCAGTTTGACCACGAACAGGCGAATCGAGTCTCGAATCTCGTGACGGTCTGTTCGAAGCATCATCTCATCTGGGAAGCCGTCGCCCCACAGCGACTGGATACGATTGTCGACAGCACACAGTGGCAAGAGATAGTCGGGGGAGAGTGTGGTGGTCTCCCCCCACGAGGGGGTGAGGGGTAAGCCCCCAGTGGTCCAAATGCAAGAGACAGACGAGTCCATCCCGACGCCAAACGCAGACGACCTCACGAAGAAAGAACGACTTCGCTGGCACCTCACCAGTGCCCTCGCAAGCGCTGAGTCACCGGAAACGAAAGCCCACCTTCGAGGAGCACTTGTGGAGTATCGGAAGCTCCCGCCGACACCACTCGTTGAGTGCCCGATCTGTGGGAAAGTCGGGCTACCAGAGCGAATCCAAGCTCACGAGTGTCGACAGTCGTAGCGTCGTTTTTTGCGCCTCAATGGGTGGAGGCGCAGATCAGAACGCTTCGCGCCTTCGGAGGATGTTATGAAAGACCCAGAGGAAGCTACGATCTTCGCAGGCCTCGATGGGCGAACCGAGACGGAACTACCCGAGTGGTACGCCGAGCAACACGGAGATCCCGAACTAATCAGTTTCAGTGAGGCGATTCGAAACCTCCCACAGGCAGTCGACACAGCAGTCGCGTATCGCAACCCGTACGACGACGAATGGGTCGAAACGGAGCGATTCAACGCAATCGTCGAGCCGTCGCGATTGCAAGCAGAAGCGGATGGAGACACCGATGTCGAGTCGCTATTTCACATCCCGACTGACTCATACGCGATCATCAATCCGGTCGACGTCTACGGCCCGCTGGAGGAGGTCCTCCGCGAGGAAACCATCGACGGGACACCGCTGGGCGATGTGATGTTCGGCGAGATTCGGCGCTACCGGGGCGGCGGCGAGGTCCATATGGACATTATGTTCGACGGCCTTGAGGTGCGCCTCCCCGGCCGGTCGGAGCCGATCACGATGGGCGTCACGTCGGGGTACGACTTCTTCGGCGAGCATGCGGTCTACGTGGAGGGCTTCGCCCAAGACGGCTACTGTTCGAACACGATGCGCTCGCTCACCGACAAGGAGGTCATCAAGCACGTCGGCGACGTGCGAAACTTCCGGACCTGGTGGGAGGAGATCCTCGCACAAGTCGAGCTCGTCGCCGACGATCTCTTCGAGTTCATCCGGGACGCCCAGGACATCGACCTCGACTTCTCCGAGCTGCCGTTCACCGTCACGGAGTTCTACAGTCTCTTGGGTTTCCCGGACTACCTAGCCGAGCGCGCCGCGAGTGATGCGGAGGCCAACGCGGCCTCTCCCGTCGAGATCGATATGTGGACGCTGCATTCCGGCGCGACGTACGCGCTCACTCACTTCTTCCAGGGCAAGGAGGGTGCGTCGCTGGACGGCTACGTTCGTACGGCCAACGACATCCTGTTCAACCCGGAAGGCACCATCGAGCGTGTCGAGCGAGCCTACGAGGAGCAGCTGGAGGCGGACGGTGACGACGGGTCGCAGGCGTCGCTCGCCGGCGAGCGGGCGCTTGCGAGCATCGAGCGCGTCAGCGACGACCTGCAGGAGAAAGTCGAGCAGTTCGAAGAACGTGAGGACGCGCTGCGTGAGCGGTTCCAAGAGGCGATGGCCTGACGCCGCGTCGGTGACGTAGTCGTCTGTTCTGTCTTTATCGCCCTCGAGAGACGCGGTCGATCGCTTTCTTACCGACCTCGAACACGTTGTTGACGAGATTTTCGACCACCTCGTCAAGCAGGCCGCCTTGCGGGGCCTGCTCGACTTGACCTACTCGATTGATTCGACAGACATCAGAGCGATGCCTGCCGATCCAGACGCATCAAAATGCTACGATCCAACGGCTGAAGAGTACTATTACGGCTACGGCTGCACGATCGTTTCGACTGGATCAAAGATTCCGATTGCAGCGGAATTCACTGAGAGCAAACAAGCACCAGAAGAGACGGCGATGCGCGTCACCTAGTGATTCGGCAAAGTTATTGAGGAGAAGAATCTCTTTCGTGTAGTGACTGGACGAGAGAAGAAAATCGTGCGGCACCTGAGTGAAGAGGATCTGGATCGGCTCCTCGGTGAGGCGGACGATCAGAAGGAATTCGAACGCCTCGTCTTTCTCAAACGGCTGTACAAAGGTGCCACGCTGAAGGAAGCCGCTGATGACGTCGGGAGATCTGAGGGCACCGCCACGAACTGGGTCACTCGCTGGAACGAAGGAGGCCTCGGTAAACTTACTCCGAACTTCGGGGGCGGTCGGCCCCCGAAGCTCGACGAAGACCAACAAGACGAACTCATTGACCTCCTGCGTGAAGGTCAACCGTGGAAAAAACAGGAGATCCAGCACCTTCTCGACGATGAGTTCGATGTCGAATATCACCCACACTACCTTCCGGAATTTCTAGACAATCTCGGCCTTTCCTACGCCATTCCTCGGACAAAACGGCCTGATCGACCCGATAACGCCGAAGAAATCCTCGACGAACGCGTTGAGTACGCGTTCGACGAGGATGCTCATGACCAACCACACAACAAGCGCGAGAGTGACGATGATGACGATGAAGAGGAGTGGAGCTCCGATGAAGATATCTGCACTGATGGCGGGACTGTGGTGGGGTTTTTCGATATCTCGCATCCACAACCCTGGGACAATTCTCAGCGACTGTACACGGTCGATGATCCACATATCACCCGGCCGCTGGTGAAAATCGATACACCAGCGGCCGGGTTCTATGCGCTCAACGGAGAGAGCGTGCTGTCGTTCCCACCGAACCAGAAGAAAGAACAGATCTGCGGCTGTTTCGAGGAGATCCGCGAGCAGAATCCCGGCAAGCGGATTCTGCTCGTCTTGGACAACTTCTCCTCACACGTCTGTAAGTACACGCGCAAGCGTGCTCACGAACTTGGGATTGATCTGGTGTTCTTGCCGGTTGGCTCCCCGGATCTCAACCCAATCGAACCTGTCTGGAAGAGTCTCAAGTGGGAGTCTTCGCCGCTGATCGTCAACGGCGAAGACGAGTACCGGAAACGCCTTGACCACCTGTTCGATCAACTGACCGAGAAACTGAGTTTCGCTGCATCGTGGATCGACAACCACCTCAGTGGATTCCTCAATAAGATTCGCTAACTACTACGTGACGCGCTCGCCGTCGAGAAACCGATGTAGATGCTCGGTGACAGCGCGTACGATACACTCGACTGGCACGACCACCTGCTGGCCGCAGGGGTCGTGCCAGTCGCCCCATACAACCCACGAAACACCGACGATCCGAAAGACATCGAGTACAGGGTCGAAGACCGCATCGAGGAACACAGTGAAGACGTTCAGTTGAAGCAATCAACGCTAGACGAGACGTACAACCGCCGAACTGGGGTCGAACGAACCAACGATGCAGTCAAGGACTGCGGCCTCGGGCGTGCGTTCGCCCGAGGCCGCGTCCATGCACGAGCGCAAGTGTTTCTCGCGCTGTGCCTTCGTCTCGTCGTTGCAATCACCAACTACGAACGCGGAGACAATCCGGGAAGCACGATTATCACGGTGTGACAAGAGTTCTATGACACCCTCTACCCCACGTAGTGACATACCGGCCAAGTGACAGCGAATCGCTACTTCAATCGCCCATCGCGGCGTTCGATCTCGCTCCACAAACGACAAGTCGATCCACGCGATACATTCGCTGAGGCGCTCAGTTTCGGCCATAGACACTCTGAAGTCGAGCGCCTCATCCTCAAATTTAACGCGACCTTTGCCGCATCACTAGAGATTATTATGTTCGATTCAATCCTTCGGGTATGGCTACTAATACTGCGGACGACTGGCCAGACGGATATCGGTCGGCGGCGGTCTTTACGTTCGACCTTGATGCGACCGAAACGTGGGATCTTCGCATCGAACGCGATTCAGCGTGGGACAAACCACCGGTGAAGACACGCGGCGAATTCGGTCCGAATGTTGCGGTGCCGCGGATCCTCGAGCTGTTCGAGCGGTACGATCGCCAATGCACGTTCTTCATCCCCGGTAAAGTCGCCGAAGACTGGCCCGAAACCGTTCAGGCCATCCACGACGCCGGCCACGAAATCGGTCTCCATGGCTACCGCCACACTAACCCCGACGCGGTCTCTCGCGAGGAGGAAAAAGCGGATCTCCTACGATCCATCGAGGTGTTTGAGGACCTCATTGGCGAACAACCCATCGGCTACCGGAGTCCGGCGGCGGATTTAAGTAACGACTCGCTCGAACTCCTCGCCGAGCAGGGTGTCAAGTACGAATCGAGTTTCATCGACGACGATCATCCCTATTTCCACAAAACCGAGCATGGTCGGCTCCTTGAGATCCCGTTCGAGTGGTCACTCGACGACTGGCCGTACTTCGGCTTTCACATGTTCCCACAGCTTCCCTACCAGAGCGGAATCAGTTCTACCGGACCGGTGTTCGATTCCTGGGAACGAGAGTTCGACGCTCTCCACAAGCGAGGCCGGTGTTTCATGCTGACAATGCACCCACAGATCATCGGTCGTGCAGGCCGAATGGACGCACTCGAGGACCTCCTCCAGCGTGTCATCGCCACCGGCGACTCATGGGTGACAACCGGCGAAAAGATTGCGAACTACTGGTTCGAGACAAACGAGTGAGCGGGGCCCAGCGGATTTACCTCACGCTTGTAGCTCGCGGCGGGCTGTCCGGAGTTGATGGACGACTTCGTTTCGGTCGCGAACGAGCGTTTTCGTTCGGAATCGATATTCGTCCCCCTCGAGGTTCTCTAGTTCTCGGACATCCGCGAGCGACGGGTAAGGTGGCCGATACATTGCAGGATCCTGCTCGAAGCGGCCGTTTTCGGTAAAGTCGAGCGGCACGAGGATCCGTGAGAGGCGTCGGAGTGTCTTGTTCGCCCGCTTCTCGGAGACTGCTCCGGCGTCGACGATCGCGTAGAACGTCTCAAGTTCGTCCTTGAGACCACGTAGCTCCTCGAGAACAGGCGAAAGATCGAAATGATCGCCGGCCGCTTCGTGATATTCCTGAATCGTCGTAAGGTGGTTGGCAACGGTCCGACGGTAATCGAGCGGGACCACGGGGGCGCTCAACAGTCGCGCCAGCACGACGAGGTAAACGCGGATATCTCGAACGAGGACATCCGGGTCGGCTTTGTCGAGGGTATTGGTCGAGAGATGCCAAGCCTCCGAGTCCCCGCCGCTACCGCTTACGGGGTGGTAGCCCCGCGCATCTCGCACCTCTCGTGGGATGCTCGAGGAGAGTGCGAGCATCCCGGTCACGCCAAGATTGTAAAACGAGTAGTCCCCGGATCGACGCGGTCGGTTTTCGGTCGAGTCCTTGCCGGCGACGTCGTCGATCGCTCCTCGACACAACGGATCCGCCTCAGCCATCCAGACCGTCATCTCCTCGAATTCGGTGGCGTCTTTGACGCCTGGGCTGTCGAAGTTGACGTGGGCGACGCAGTGATCGTAGAGTTCGTGGGCGAACTGGTCGACAAACCAGGTGCTGCCGCCGTAGCGGCCGCCTTCGTGGGCGGGCCAGAAGGCGATGCGGAGGTCCCGGCGAAGGCGGTCACGATGGTCGTTGAGCACGCGTGCGCACTCGACCATGCCCGCGTTCCCCGTCGCGTTGTCCGTCACACCCGCATCGTACGAGTCGTAGTGCCCGTGGAGGAGGACGAAGTCGTCGGACCGGGGATCGGCCTCGCCGGGGACTTCGGCCACCACCAGCGGACATTCGACCCACCTGCGGGGCACGTCGGTTTCGACCTCGAGGGCCAGCAGCTCGTCGCCTGCGGCGAGTGCGCTGAGGCGATCACCGACGTCGCGTGCCACGTTGAGAATGGGAATCTCGGGGATCATCTCTCGTTGTTCGGGACGAGGAATCGCCCCCCAGACAGGCATCGAAACGCCGTAGTGGGGCTCTTCGGGGTGTGGATGGACCAGCACGTACGCGGCCGCATTTCGCGCCTCAAGCTCCATGATGAGCGTTCGCGAGAGGATCGGTTGATCCACGACTACGACCTTCCCCTCGAACTCGCGGTCCGCCTCGCCGAGGTCCTCTAACGAGGCGCCTCTGAGTTCTTGAACGCTCGCAGCCTCCGGAAGCTCGAGCTGGCAAAACTCTCCCTGAACGCTGGCGCTGCCCGAAAAGGACTGCGCCTTGATCGCGGGACGATCCGTCTCCGTGTCGAGATCTTCTCGGTGGGGCGATACCACACGCAGGGCCGCAGAACGTGGCTCACCGATCCAGAATTCCGGCTCATAGCGTTCGAAGGGGATCCCGTACTCCTCGAACCGTCGCTCCAGGTAGTGGGCCGCCGCCCGTTCGTCATCGGTTCCGGGTTCCCGGTGGAGATCCGCGAATCGCTCGACGAGGTCCCACGGTTTCGACCGCGAGACCGAATCAAAGAGTGTTCGCTCAAACTCCGAAAGCACCGGCTCGTCTCGGTCATACAGCTGGAACTGGTCTGCTGACATATAAACATACATCTCAAAGCCGAGTCAAAGTCTTTTCGCCACCGGCGACCCGGGAGCCGTGCTAGTCATAGCGGAGCAGCACGGAATCTTTAATTGGGTTCGAAAGAATCACCTGATAGCTAATGAATTACGACATCGGTTTATTCACCTGTCAGACGCCGAACGACAGCCAGCCTCACTCGAAACGGTACAACGAGATGCTCGAGCTCGGATCACACGCGGAGGCGTGCGGATTCGACAAAGCGTGGATCAGTGAACACCACTTCGTTGACGACGGGTATCTCCCCTCGGTATTGTCCTTTTGTGCTGCACTCGGCGCCCGAACGAAGGAGCTCACGATCGGTACCGGCATCGCGCTCGCTCCTTTCTACAACCCGATCCGGTTCGCGGAGGACGCGGCGACAATCGATCTCGTCACCGACGGACGGTTCGAGGCCGGCTTCGCGATCGGTTGGACCGATGAGGAGTTCGACGTGTTCGACGTCCCGAAGGCCCGTCGCGTCCCGTACACCGAAGAGCTGATCGAGATCGTCGAGCACGCCTGGACAGACGGCACCTTCTCCTACCACGGGTCCGTCTACGAGTACGATGAGGTTGACGTCAACCCGAAACCCGAAAGCGACATCCCGATCTGGCTCGGCGGGACTGTCGATGCCGCCGTCGAGCGAGCTGCTCGTCTGGGCGACGGCTACTTCGCCACGCCAACACCTCTCGACGAACTCGTCCGTCGCCGCGATCTCGCGATAGAGACACGCCGCGATCACGGCATCGAGGAGGACGAGCCGTTCGAAATCGCGGAGTGGCGCTACGCGTTCGTCTCCGAAGATGGGGACGCCTGGGAGCGCGCGAAGCAGGGTGCGTGGTACATCAAACGACAGTACATCGAATGGGCCACGGGAGAGCCGCAGCCAGAAGAACTTCCGGAGTCGATGGCTGGGGACCTCCGCGAGGAGTGTCTGATGGGAACGCCGGAGGAAGTCGCAGAGATGCTCCGCCGCCGCCGTGACGCATTCGGAGACGACTACCGCGCCGTCGCTCGGATGACACTGCCCGGCGTTTCCGCAGATGCGATTCGGGAGTCGATGCGCCTCTTTGGCGAGGAAGTCGTCCCGCTCGTTGAGGCGTAACCGAGCTGAACTGCTGACGGGTGGTTGTATTTTTTCCAGACGACCGAAATACCGCCCGTCTTAGGAAACTATAAACTGTGACTCCGAATACCACCTATCATGGCCTCGGAACGGACACAGCAAGCCGTGCGAGAACACATCGACGAAAAGCGAGAGGATCTGGTCGCATTTCTCTCGGAACTTGTCTCCGCAAAATCGCTCCCTGGGAAAGAACAGCCCGCACAGCGACTCATGATAGAGCGATTCGAGTCCCTTGGCCTCGACGTCGATACGTGGGAACCGGATGCCGAGTCGCTTCGATCTCATCCGGCGTTCTTCGAAACGACTCCGTACCAAGAGCACGGGTACGAGGACCGACACAACGTCGCGGCCACGAAAGAAGGGGGCGGTGACGGCCCGTCGATCACGTTCAGCGGTCACGTCGACGTTGTCCCGCCGGATCCCCTTTCTGACTGGGAACACGAACCGTGGGATGCCCACGAGGAGGACGGGCGCCTTTACGGGCGCGGCACGTTCGATATGAAAGGGGGGATTGCTGCCTTCGTCATCGCGTTCGAAGCGCTACAGGAGCTCGGGATCGAACTTGCTGGCGACGTCACCCTCCAGACGACGCTTGAGGAGGAAGCCGGCGGCATCGGAGGTGTACTCTCTGCACTCGAGCGCGGCTATCGGCCGGACGCGGCGGTCATCCCGGAACCTTCGGCGGTACCGACTGTGGGCGTCGCGAGTGCCGGCGTGATGTACTTCCGGGTTCGCGTTCCCGGGCGTGCAGCCCATACCGCGCACAAGTTCCTCGGGGTCGATGCGGTCGGACAAGCATTCAAGCTCTACCGTGCCCTCGAAGCGCTCCACGAACGTCGAAACGAACTGATCGAGGATTACCAGCCAGCGATCAATCAGTACGCCGAGGCCGAGGGAAGCACGACGAACCTAAGTCTGACGGATATCTACGTCCCCGGCTCCTGGACCTCAACGGTTCCCGGTGAAGCGATAATGGAGTTTCGTATCGGCTGGCCGCCGAGCGCGAACCAATCCCGCGAAGACGTAAAAAAGGAGGTGGAAGAAACGATCCACGATGTCGCCGAAGCCGACGAGTGGCTCGCGCAGAACCCACCCGAGATCGAGTGGTTCGGCTGGAGTACCGATCCTCACGAGGTCGACTTCGACAGCGAGTTCTTCCAACTTGTCTGTGAGGAAGTCGAGATGGTGACTGGAGAGAGCGTCTCCTATCGTGGAGGTCTCGGCGGCAACGACGAGCGCTTCTACAACCGCTACTATAATATTCCTTGTCCGAGTGTCGGCCCTCGTGGCGGAAATGGTCACAGTTCTGATGAGTACGTTGAGATCGACTCGCTTGTGGAAACTGCTCATATTCACGCGATGCTCATGCTTGACTGGTGCGGTACCGTCAGCGACTAGCTCGATCCTGCCCGTTTATAATGGACGACTGTGTGGTGTCCAGCATGGTAGAATCCTTGGTCGACCTCACTGCAGCCGGGATCACACGCCGCGTACGTGACGGCGAGCTGTCGGCAACAACGGTCACCGAACACCACCTCGAACGCATCCGAGATCGAAACGATCGGACGAACGCGTTCGTCACCATCACCGACGATCTCGCCCGGGAGATGGCCGCCGAAGCAGACGAAGCGTCCGAAAACGGTGAACCACTCGGTCCGCTCCACGGCGTCCCGGTCGCTATCAAAGACCTCGATAACGTCGCCGGCATACGGACGACATCGGGATCGCTGTTGTTCGAAGATCGAATCGCGGAGCGGGATGATCCCTTCGTCAAACGGCTTCGAGACGCCGGTGCGATCATCGTCGGAAAAACAAACACCCCCGAGTTCGGACTCGGAACGACGACGGACAACCGTGTCGCGGGGTCGACCGGGACGCCGTTTGACCCGAATCGGGTATCGGGCGGCTCCTCCGGTGGCGCCGCAGCGGCCCTCGGCGACTCCCTCGTGCCGATCGCACAAGGCTCCGACGCAGGTGGTTCCATTCGGGTCCCGGCGGCGTTCTGCGGCGTATACGGCCTCAAGCCGACCTTCGGGTTGATCCCCAAGTTTGACAGACCGAACGCATTCGCGTGTCATACCCCCTTCTCGCATCTGGGACCGATGGCAAGAACCGTCGAGGACGCAGCAATCATGCTTGACGTAATGGCCGGACCACACCCTCGCGATCCGTTCTCGATTCCGGCCACGGCGGACTACACGGCCGCGATTGACCGGCCGATCGACGACCTCTCGATCGCGTACAGTCCCGATATGGGACTCTACCCGATTGAGCCGGCAGTTAGGGAGGTTCTGGACGACTCCGTTTCCGCCTTCGAATCCGCCGGAGCAACGGTCGAAACGGTAGACCTCAACAGCGACCTCACTCAAAAGGAAGTCATGGACGCTTACTACACGTTCGCGACGGTCAGGTGGCAGTCGCTGTTCGACAACCTCGAAGAGGCCGGCTTCGATCCGTGGGGTGAGGACCGGTCACAGCTGCGACCATATTTGATCGACCTGATCATGGATGCCGAGGAGCCTTCGACTCGCGAGTACAAGCGAGCGGATACGGTCCGGACCCAACTCCTTGACTACATCCAGGATATCTTCGAATCGCACGACCTCTTCGTTACCGCGACGACGGCGGTCCCGCCGTTTCCTCACGGTGAAGCGCCCGAGTCGGTCGATGGCGTCGGGATCGAGCAGCTTCGCGGCTGGCTGTTGACCCAGCCGTACAACCTCACTGGCCAGCCAGCGGCGTCGATCCCGGCTGGTTTCGTCGACGGACTCCCCGTCGGGATGCAGATTGCAGGACAACGCCACGCCGACGCCGACGTCCTCGCGGCGAGTGCGGCATTTGAACGCACCCGACCCTGGGCCGATTCTTACCCACAATAGCGAATAGAGGACTTCGGCTCTGTTGAAATCCTTAGTGAGTTACAGGTTCAGCCGGTAGTTTGAGCAGATGCAGTCCCTCCCAAAGTCTCGGTTGCTTCGGTTTGTCGAGGAAGCATTTCAGTTAGCGCAACGTGCCGTAGCTCGATACTCCTCGAAGTTCTCGAAGCAACGGTACACGCTCCATCAGCACATCGTTCTCCTGTGTCTCAAGGTTCGGAAGAATACGACCTATCGTACACTCCTCGACGAACTCATCGAGATGCCCCGTATTCGGAACGCGATCAATCTCACTGAACTGCCTGCCCCATCAACACTGTGCAAAGCGTTCGATAGACTCGATATGGCCGTCTGGCGAGTGCTGCTCAATCTCTCTGTTTCACTGCTCCCGACCAACGGCGTTGCGGGGATTGATGCTTCGGGATTCGACCGCAGTCACGCCTCAAAACACTACACGAAACGAGCCAAACTCACGATTCAGCAACTCAAGGTAACACTGCTAGTCGATTCCAAAGTGAACGCAGTCCTTGATTTACACGTGACGACGACACGAAAACACGATAGTAGTTGGATAGCAGTTCCATGTCGAGACGATTTCGTAGCAGTCTCATAGATCGTTCACTACTGCTGAATTACTGTGTCGCTGGGGAGTCGCGGATCAACGGAATCGACAGATTCCGTGATCCGCACCGACGACAGTTCGCTACTCCGCCAGCAGCTCGTAGTCAAGAAGCTTGAGAACCGGCTGCTGCGACGCCAGATTACTGCACAACAACAGAAGATCGAACAGCTTGAGGCTCGCCTCAAGCAGTACGAAAATCCAAACACACCACCCAGTAGACAGGGTGGTGCGGCTAATTCACCAGGCGATGACGACCAAACCGAGGACGAAGACCAAGAACCTGATGAAGACGACGCTGGCGGCGACTCTGACGCCGCCAGCGACTCATCGCCTGGACGCAGCGAAGGTCACGAGGGAACAACTCGAACAGCACCTGAACCAGAAGAGACGATCCTCGTTGATCAGGGATTCTGTCCAGACTGTGAGCAAATCCTCTCTAGCCCTGATAGCTACGTTTCACGGACTATTATTGACGTACCGCTTCCTGTTCCAACCACTGTTACCGAGTACAAGCTCGGCAAACACCACTGTTCTTGTGGTAACGAGGTTGTTGCTGAGCATCCTGACTGTCCCGAAAAGGGGCGGTTTGGGCCAAATATCATGGCCCAAACCGCTCTCGGTCGGTTCCATCAACGACTGCCGAACCGGAAACAGGCCGAGCTGTTTGACTGGGACTTCGACCTTCCGATCTCTCACCGGACGATCTACAACTTGACTAAGCGGGTCGCAGCCGGTCTGCGACCCGCTTACGAGGATGTCAAAGAGAAGATTCGGGAGAGTGAGGTCGTCTACTGCGATGAAACAGGCTTTCCGGTCGATGGAGAACAACACTGGGCGTGGACGTTCGTCACTGATGACGAAGTGCTGTTTTGGGTTGATGAAAGCCGAGGAAGTGGAGTCTTAGAAGACGTCCTCGGCGAGGAATTCGCCGAGGACTCGACGCTCAGTTGTGACGGCTGGTCGGCGTATTCGAGTTATCACACGAAACTGCAGCGGTGCTGGGCGCACCTGTTGCGGGAGGCTGAGTACGTCGCTGAACGGTACGAGGAAGCAGAGCGGCTGTCTGAAGAGTTGCACGCACTCCACGACGATCTAACGACGTTCGTCGAAGGAGATCCGTCCGCTTCCGCCCGCGAGCAGAAGCGGGCGGAAGCATCCTTACACCTGGAGGGCCTGGTGAGGGAAGGTTACGAGGCCCAAGAGGTTCAGCAGCTGATCAAGAAGATCAGCAATGGCTTGGGTCACTGGCTGACGTTCGTGACCGAACGGGGTGTTGATTCAACGAATAATCGCGCAGAGCGGGCTCTGCGCGAGCAAGTAGTCCTTCGGAAGATGTTTCGGACCCTGCGTTCGGCAGAAGGGGTCCAGATTCACGAGACAATAACAACGATGTTGGCGACGTGGAAACGACGAGGACTTGATCCACCTGAACAGCTCCAGTCAATTCTGGGTGGGAGAGAACTTCGGTAAGGACGAGAGGCATCACTGTGCGGTGTATCTTTGTCTTGCTATCCAACTACCCGACGAGATCTACGTGACTGCTGGTGAGAAAGGACGTGAAGACGAGGATTCGAGTCCGCGCGAGCGCGGACTCAAAAAAAGGGACGTGGAGACTTCGAGGGAGACAAACCACCAGTGCTGACACTCGTCCGTCGGAGCGACGGACGAGTTCGATTTCTCGTCTGCAAGGATTTGGAAGACGCTGACGAAGACATCGCGGAGTACGGCGACGGTAGTGTCATTCTCTGTACGGATGGCTATTCGATCTACGAGGACATTGAGGAGAAGGAGGGGGTGGACGGCCATCTGGCCGTCACCCACTCCGACACCTACGTCATCGGCGACGCCCACACAAACACCTGCGAGAACCGCCACAGCTTCCTTCGCCAGTGGCTGGCGAAGTTCAGAGGCGTCTCGAAACATCACCTTCAGAAGTATCTCAACTTCCTTGCACTGAAACTCAACTCACGTGAAAATTGGTTCGAGAAACTGTTATGTTACAATGTATCGGGATGAGCGAGAATTTCAAGAGAGCCATAAATGACAACCGAAGGTCAGAAGTCCGCGGATTCGAACCGTGTGTAGCCGATGAGGAACGCAACGAGCGTCCAGAGCGCGAGTACGACAATCCCGATTTCGGGGGTGGTGTAGAAGGGTTCCACCTCGGCGGGCGACATGGCGGCACCCCCCTGTCCACTCGCTCCTACACTCCCAGCAAGATCCGGCAGCAGCGTGACGACTGTCGAGAAGTACGACGACGACGGCGACACCTGCATCACAGGGAATATCCAGTCCGGCATCGACGTCGGCAGCGCGAACCCGTTGACCACGTACAGTATGGCTACCGGAACTACGTCCCAGAACAACTCGAAGACGACGAAGAACCCGAGTGCGAGCGTCGTCGCACGCGTCGTCGATCCCGTCATCGCGGAGAGCCCGACCATGATGCTCGCGTAGGCGACCGCGAATCCGAGGGTTGCTATCAGAAACAACACTATCGGAACGACGGCCACGGCACCGAGAAGCACAGCGCCGAAGCCGAGCCCGACGAGGAGTCCGACGCCGAGCCCGAACGCGAGAACCGCCGCTCGACCGACCGTCTTTCCGGCGTAGACGTGCAGACGAGTCGTGGGCAGCGACAACAGGAGTTTGATGCTGCCGAGTTCGCGCTCGCCGGCGAGCGATTTGTAACAGACCACGATGGCGGCCAGTGGCACGAACAGGCTCGTGAGTCCGACCGTAAAGAACACAAGTCCCCCGAACGTCGCGCCGCCCGGTTCGCCGAACAGCTGTGGCACCTCGACGTAGGCGTACGACGAGAGTACCGACAGCAGAACGAAAACACTCACGAGCGCCCACAGCGCGCGGGACTGGATCGCGTCCCGGAAATCCTTTTTCGCGACGACCGTCCACGTCATACCCGCACCTCCTGGTCGTCGTTCGTGTAGCGGACGAACAGGTCCTCGAGCGAGGACTCGACGACAGAGAAGTCCCGCACCGGCGTCACGCCCGCGTCGATCGCCTGCAATACGGCGAACTTGGTGGCGTCGGCGACGACGACCCGAAGCTGATCGTCCTGCATCGAGGCGTCGGCCACCGACTCCAGTCCCGCCACTCGGTCGACGACGGCCTCCGAGCCGTCGTCGACATCCACGTACAGGACCTCACCCGTCTCGGAGGCGTCACGGAGACCGTCGATAGTGTCGACCGCGACGAGCTCTCCACGGTTGATGATCGCCACGCGGTCACACACCGCCTCCACCTGCTCCATGATGTGGCTGGAGAAGAACACGGTCGTGCCGCGGTCGTTCTCCTCGCGGATCAGCTCGCGCATCTCCCGGGCGCCGTTCGGGTCGAGTCCAGTGGACGGCTCGTCAAGCACCAGAAGGTCGGGGTTCCCAGCGAGCGCCATTGCGAGGGCGAGTCGCTGTCGCATCCCTTTCGAGTAGCCCCCGGCCTTCCGGTCGGCGGCGTCGGCAATGTGCACCCGTTCGAGTAGTTCCATCGGGTCGTCCCCCACCTGCTTCAACTCCACGACGAACTCCAGATGTTGTCGCCCCGTGAGCCGGTCGTACACGTGGTAACCGTCCGGAAGTACGCCGGTACGCTGGCGAACCGCCCGACCCTCGGACTGGGCGTCGTATCCGAGCACCGTCACGGAGCCGCTCGTCGGCCGGATGAAGTCGAGGAGGATGTCGATCGTCGTCGACTTCCCCGCGCCGTTCGGCCCGAGGAACCCGAATATCTCCCCCTCCTGGATCTGCAGGTCGAGATCGTTCACCGCGACGACATCACCGTAGTGTTTCGTGAGACCGTCGATGTCGATAGCCGTCATCGCCGCCCGCAGTGCCCGAACGCGTCATCCAGGTAGTCGCCAGTGCGTACATCGGCGTCGATGCGTACAGAACTGTGCATAAAGACGAGTGACTCCGCGAACAGGGATAAGTCCACCTACGAGGTGACATATCCGGTCGCGTGGTCCCCTCACCCGTTTGTACGGCAAGTGACCGAGACGTGATCGAATCGGACTCAGTTCGTTGCTGTGAGCATCGATTCAAGTTGTATGAGCTACTGGAGACATCACGAGTTAACGGTCCCCGGCACCGAAGCTTAACCTGTTCTGGACCGAACGGTCGCGTATGATACGACCCCTTCTTGGCGTGCTTGGCCTCGTCACAGCGCTCGTTCCGGACCGAATCGTGGATCTCTTTGAGGCGATCGCGGTCAAAAATCCGGATGAGATTGCAGTCCATTCGTGGTTCAATCATCTAATTCGGGTGGAAGGAGTAGTGATCGTGCTTGCGGCTCTCCGTGACGGCCGCCTCTACGCGTGGCTGATGAATCTCACCGGACTCTTCGGAGCTGTCCTAGTACTTGTTCCCGACCTGTACGAGCGGATTGCGGGGCCGCTCGTATATGAGGACCCGGAATCAGTGGAGTGGCACGACCACCTCAGTGATGGAATTCGCGTAATCGGAGTTGTATACGTACTGCTCGCGCTTTTAAATCGACGGCGGACGGAGTCGTGACCGACGATCTCTCCGACCGGACGATCCTTCTTACCGGCGGCACGAGCGGGTTCGGACGTGTGACAGCAGTCGACCTCGCGAAACGAGGTGCGACGGTTGCAGTTGTCGGACGCGACGAGTCGAAGGGAGCTGCCCTCGTAGAGCGGTCGGGTGATTTTACTGGAACGATCGCGTTCCATCAGGCTGACCTCGCCTCCCAATCCGTCGTCCGATCCCTCGCGGAAAGCGTGAAACGCGAGTACGACCGGATCGACGTACTCGCCCACAACGCCGGACTCTCGGCCGGATCGCGACGCGAGAGCCCGGACGGAATCGAGCTGACACTCGCGGTGAATCACTTAACTCCGTACCTCCTGACGTTCGAGCTACTCGACTATCTCCGTGGCTCACCCGATCCGCGTGTCGTCGTCACCGCCTCGGACATCCATCGGCGGGCAACGCTCGATTTCGGCGATCTGCAGCTCACGGACCGGTACAACTCACTCGAAGCGTACGCACGTTCGAAACTGGCGAACATCGCGTTCACGGTTGAACTGGACGACCGACTTCCGGACGATTCTGCGGTCACAGTCAACTGCGTTCATCCGGGGTTCGTTCCGTCGACGGATCTGTTCCGGGAGGCATCACTCCGAACGCGGCTGCTGGTTCGGATCGCCGGGCTGGTGCCCGGTGTCGCCACCTCGGAGCAGGCGGCCGCCGACCGCCTCCAGAGGCTTCTGGTGGATCGCAGATACGGTTCAATAAGTGGCCACTACGTCGGCGGTGACGGCCCCACTGAGCCCGCCCCGGAAGCAACGGATCGAGCGGTTCGTCGCCGGCTCTGGCGGGTGAGCGCTGACCTAGTTGACATTACACCCGACTGGCCGACGCCGACCACCGACTAGAAACGGGCAGCATGGTACTCATCTGCCTCAGACGTATCCGTACCGCTCAAGATCCAATTCCTCAGCGACAACACCGAATGGCTCTGCGAAATCCATGCGATGAAAGCACCCGTCCGATTTCGATGAATCTAGCGCGAGAGGCTGTCGATTTCCTCAAGAGCCTCAGTCGCGACGTCACCGAGCTCACCCGCCTCAATATGTGAGTACCGTTCGCGAACCATCTCCTCAGAATTGTCGAGATATCGGGCTGCAACGGTGTATCCAAAGGCCCGGACGAGAACCTCACCCATCCCGCGGCGACCACCGTGGGGAGCGAGATAATCGTGTTTCGGATGGTCGATGTCGATCTCCGCGGCCTCTGAGAGTCGCTGGAGAATCGACCGTGCGCCGTCCGTCGTGATCGACGGCGGTCGAATATCCGCATCAAGCGCCAGCAGCAGATCGCGAGCGTACTCCGAACGGCGTTCAGCGATTGCTTCTGGGCGTTCCCCTCGTTCGGCTAGCTCTTCTTGGACAAACTCTGCGAGCGTCCGTTGGTCGAACGTCGGAAACACCGGCCACCGTTCTGTGGGCGGGTCCATTAGCTGGCGGTAGCTCCGCAGGGGCGAGATCACCGGGTCGGGGAGACTCGCGGCGTCCCACTGCTGTTTCTTCCGGTAGACGTCCATACTCCCGTCGTCGAGGGAGAGGTCCTCCCAGCGAACACCGCGCCGGCGCGGGTCGTTTGGATCTCGGAGGAGTTCGCCAACGCGGACGGCGGTGTACGCGAGAACGAACACGAGCGCCCGGTCACGAGCCTCCTTCAGCGCGCCGTAGCGTGCTCGCTGCTTGTCGAGGGAGTCAGTATCCTCCGGGAGTGTCGTGTATGCCTCGACGGCGTCTCGGGCCTGTTCGCCGACGTGCCGGGTGAGGGCGTGGCGCTGGTCGGACGTCCAGGCCTGTTGGTCGCCGGGCTTGCGGCCGTCGTCCTCCGGCAACGGCGCCATCGCACTCGCTCGCTGCGCGTAATGCGCTTCGAGATATCCCTCGTTGACGCACCAGCCACACCACGCAGAGATATAGCGGTAATAGGTTTGTACCGTGTTCTGTTTGAGGCCACGGTCACCAGCGAGATGCCGGGCGTACTCGCGGAAGACACGCTCCTCAAGGTCCTCGAAGGTGGGGTCGCGGTCGACGTCGTCGGGGACGATCCCGGTCCAGTCGTCGTCGCCGCGGTCGCCGGCAACCCATTCGGCGAACCGCTCGAGCTCGCGGGCAGCGTTGCGTCGGTAGTTCCCACCATCGCCACCGCGGCCTTTCCCCTTATCCTGGAGGTAGCGCTCGAAGGAATTCGTGAGTGACTGATCGGCGCGTTCTCGGGGTGTCATGGTTCCTCGTTCGCGTACTGGTAGGTCGGACGGACGTCCTCGAGGAGCTCTTCGACGATTTCCCAGAGAACCAGGGAAGGGGTCTCGTGTTCGAATGTAATCCCCCAGCGGTCCTCCGTATCGGCGACTGAGTACTGGAAATGCGCCCGTCCGAGATCGGGATGGTCCTCATCCTGGTGCCAACCGGCGTGAAAGCCCGTGTTCGGGTCGGTGTAGTTGATACGGAACCAATCGCGAGGGTCCTGCCGATACCACTTGACGGTCAATTCCGGCGAATCAGGGCCTGTCGGGGGATCCAGACGGGCCGGATCGAAAATCGCCCGCAGCTGCTTGGCCTCGATATCGTCAGGAACGTACTCGACGGCCGTGATCTGGGGAACACGGTCGAGGACGTCTCGCTTCAGCTGGGCGTAGAGGTTCGCGTTCGGATCACCACCTGGATGCGGGACCGACATTCGTTAGCTACTGGCCTCAGCGGGCTCTGTCGTCGGAGCGAGGAAGTCCCATTCGCGGATGGCGAAGCCAACGATCTGGATACGCCGCTGAAGGTGCTCCCACTCGCCGGCAATCTTACGGCGATGGTCTTCCTCCTCAGCGTCAAGAGACTCGTCAGCGAGCGTCCCGCGAAGCTGGTTCGGTGACTCGACCTCGAATTCATTCTCCCAGTCGCGAATCTGCGTCTTCATATCGGCGAGACGGTCCGTGAGTTCCTCGACAGTGTGCCCGCTGTCTCGAAGGCGCATTGCTTCCTGCATCGCTTGGCGGCGATAATCAGGGTAGTACGTCGTGTGAGTACCGCTTTCGTCACGGTGGAGGATGCCGTCGTCGACGAGTCGATCGAGGACGCGCTTAGTAGGTTTGTGTGACCAGCCCGCTTCAGAAGCGATCCAGTTGGCCGTCTGTGGCTCCGACAGCTGTCGAGCAACCATCCGTACGCGGTCTTCACCCGTGGTCTGGCGTTCCATCAGGCCCGCGGAGTTCGATTCATCTTCGGTCATACAATATCGTTCGGGCTTTGTCTTAATATAGGTTGAGGTCATTAGTTCTATATAGAATTGATTTCTTCGCCATCGCCCCGATCTCAGCTGAGGGTAGTCAGAGCAAACTCGGAACCCGGACTTGGCGGCTCTACCCCGGGGGAAGCGCCGTTGTGAGGCGGTTGCAGCATTCGTGCTTCACCGACGGCGTCGGGGTACTTCAATTTGGTCGTGATTACCGGCGTAATCAGGACCATCGAGTTCAGAAATATCATAACCATTTTTCCGATGATAGAAGGGTTCTATCCCCTGAAATTCGGATTTGGCCAACGGTATAAATCATATACCGCTATACTAAAACCGCGACCGCCGTTCGGACCCGGTTCTGAGAATAATCGCGGGACTGCAAGCAGATAGCTTGCTACACAATCTGCATAATGTACAATGCGCACGAAATTTGAATGGTGAGGAAAATCAGCCAAATCCAATGTTAGTCGTTCGTAGCTTGCTCGCTCAGCATCTCAACAACTTCCTGAACACGTTCCTCATCGGCTTCGATACCACGCTCCCGGAGGATCTGGAGGGCAACCTCATCACCGTGGTCCGCAATTACCCGGAGACACGCATCTTGAAACTCTCTTCCCTCAAACTCGGGAACATCAAACATAGAACACGCAGCAGTTACCGATGATCGCATCCGGGTGACGCCATCCCACGTGTCCTCCCGGACATAGAAGCCGTGCATATCGGTCTCATCAAAGGAGAAGGCCGGTCCACCGGTAGATTCGTCCACATCCTCCTCATCCTGCTCAGGAATGGACTCAGTCTCCGACTCTGTGTCCTCAGTAGTTATCTCTTCATCCGGTTGCGGTTCATCCTGGGCGTCAGTACGTTCGTCGTCATCCGATTCGGCTCCTTCCTCCGTTTGTTTGAGCTGTTCAGCGACGTCCCCGAAACGGTCGTCCTCATTAGGCATGGCTGTGTTCCTCCACGAGGTCCGCTAAGTGATCGAAATTCGGGATCTGGTCGCAATCTTCGTCGAACTCCGAGACCGGCATTCCTTGCTTGAACGCGCGAGAAATCGCGGTCCGTTCGCGAATCCCTGGCTTCGGAATACTATCGATGGTGCGTTCCGAATCATCGAGGGCATCGAAGATCTCCGGGTCCACACGAGCGTACTCGGGGACGAATGAACCGAACTCCCGGTTGAGATTTTCAACGAGAGTCCGATGCTCGTTGCGTTGTCCCATTGTTTCGCGAATCATATTCGGAGTGACTGCGAGGATATCCAACCCGATATTCTGCCGGATTGGGGAAATCTGGCGTTCAATCATCTTATTGAGGCCGTTGATCGAGCCAGCACGCGGGATTAGCGGGATTATGACGCGCTGGACGGCGATGAGGGCGTTGTCGGAGAGTTTCCCACGGCCGCCTGCGGCATCAATTATCACGTAGTCGTATCCGTTTTGAATGAGCGGATCGACAACGTTCCGTCGAAGCTTCACGTCTGCGAACCGTTCGTCCTTCAGCCTCGTCTCGACGTTCTCGAGCTCGTTACTCGACGGGAGTAGGTGAACGCCGAAGTCCGTCTCGATAAGCAGGTCTTCAGGGTCCCCACCATCGATAAGGGCGTCACCGAGGTTCGCATCTCGGTCGTACGCATCGTCGTATCCCAACTGGGTCGTCATATGCCCGTCCTTATCCAGATCCAATAGTACCGTCTCATGGCCACGAGCAGCGAGTCGATCAGCGATGTTGAGCGCGATCGTGGATTTCCCTACCCCTCCCTTGAGCAACGAGACAGCTGCTCCGGGGAGCCCTTCAAACTCGTCAGCACTCATAGCTCAGCACCCCCGTAAGCAGCGGATTTTGTACATTTTGTAGGTAATGTACATTGGGTAGATGTTGAAGGTTGTGCGAGTTTTGTCGATAATGTAAGTTTCGTACTGGTCATACGCGGTCAATGAAGTTCGTCCACCTTAATTCTGTGTCAGACAGATTGCGGACGCCATCCACACAACCTACATTTTGTACATTATGTAGATTGTTGGCACAATCTCAATTGTCATAGTCACCGTCGACTCTACGCAATCTACATAATTTAGATTATCAGCATTTCATACGTATTCATCGCAATCTTTGCCACCCACACGAACCAATTGAAGAAGCCCAATTTGCATTATCTACATTATCCACATTATGCGGATTGGCTATGAGATCTACATTCTTCAGTCATTCAATAGGAGAGTCCTGAGTAATAGAACTCAGACAGAGCCGTCCTACCCCGTCCTCTAGTAAGACTTTTAACCGTTACCGAGTTATTGGTAACTACCAGATGTACGAGGTTCTCGACGACACCGCGGCGCAGGTCATCCTCGCTATCGAGAGTGGTGACTCCATCCGCCGTGTCGCCCAACACCTCCACACACCGTACGAGACGGTGAGACAGGCCGTCAATCGGCTGGAAGACGCAGGCTACGTTTCCTATGACGACGGCCTCACTGTCGTCGACGAGCGCGTACGCGACGCAGCACTCGAGCTCGTCGCTGCCAGCGCCGGCGTCAGTCTACCATCCATCGAGGAAACATACGTCATCCCACAGTTTAGTGACTGGCCGTTCGCGTTCACACGGATCGACGCCGTCTATGTGTGGACTCAGGGCGGCTACCAGGTCGGTCGCGAGCCCGACGACTATCCACTGTTCCTCACTGTTCGTGAGCAGGACGTCGACGCCTGGGAGACATTTTTCGAATCGTTCGACCTCCCGACCGCATTCGAACGACAGCCCCGACACGAGCTGGACGGACCGCTACAGATCGTCCTCGAGCCAGGGCCGTCTCTCGACATCGAGCACGTCGAGGGGTACCCGGTTATCCCGAGAGCAGAGACGGTCGAGTATATGCGCGAAAACTACGCCCAGTTTCAGTCGGCGCTGGCGATCCTTGACCGGATGTACGAGGACCTCAAGCTCTAGTGAGGAGAGGTTAGAAGTCTAAAGGGATTTCCTCACTATCATCCGAAAGAAAGAGAAGATCGAATGCAGGATGCTTGTAGAGTATCTCGCGGCAGTCACGGCAACGTGTATATAGGGATCGGTCAGCATCCCAAAAATCAGAACGCATCACGACAGCAGTATCACGTGAGCCGTAATGTCCGCCAGATGCTGAAAAATGGTTGAACTCAAGCCCTCCACACTCCGGACAGGGGTCATTCATATTTTCCCAGTCATCCCGCTGATGTCCGGATCGAAACACAACGTGACCAGACGCGGCGCAAGATCGGCCGGGCCATCGAGATTGAGATCCTGGACCAGGCGAAACAGGACACCCCTGACAGCGATCCGGTGGAAGCGCTCAAAGACAAGTACGACAGCGTGGAGGATGCCGATGCGGCGGAGCTGGATGAACTCCAAGGTGAGGTCGACGCTAACTGGGATTTCGACTTCCAGACCGTTGATGAGTCACTCCGTGAGATCGTTGCGAACGATGTGTTTGCTGATACGGAGGTGGCGACGTATGCGAACACGGTCCGACCACTCGGATCAATCGACCCCGAGCTCCGCTACCTGATCCTTGACGACCTCGACCACGTCGTCACCCAGGTCAAAAAAGCAGCGACAGTGCTGGAAAAGCAAGAGGATCTAGAACACCTCACCACGAAGCTGGACTGGTTTGGTATCGATCCCGATCTCCAGTCTGAGGACCTGGACATCGAGTGCATCACCACGATCGAGGAGTTCTGGGAGACCCACCAGGTTGAACGGAACATCGAAGATGCAGCAGTCGGCGATGACCTTGACGGATATCTCGACGGCGATATCCAACTCTCTCGGTTGTTCGATATGCTCCAAAGCAGGCGAAAAAGCATCGTCCCCCAGGTCGACACCTACGACGCTGAAGACGACAAAGACGCTCTGGATGATGACTTGGAGTACGTCAAAGGCGAGCTGACCGACGCCATCGAGGAGGAACAGGAGACGGTGTCCGCAGCAAAAGACGAGTTAGCAGAGTACCGCGACCGGATCCCCGGTGAGTCCAGCTGGCTGCGACGCGGCCAAACCTATCTGGACAACTGCGAGACCGAATTGGAGAGTTCACCTACCCAGTTCGACCACGACCAGTACGGGGACTACTGGGAGCAGTGGGAGACAGCCCGCACCAACCTAGAAAAAGAGGCATTCGGTGAAGACGAGTTCGAAGAAACCGTCCGGAAATACGATCCCGATATCGAGATAGACGTGGTCGAAGACGCTACCGAGGACGGCCTCTCGGACAGGTTCACCGAACTGGATGATGATGAGTTCCAGCAGGTGATCGACGGATTACGCGGGTCGACAACGGCTGCCGAGGAACTAAAGCAGTCCCTGCTAAAGATACGTGTGAAAGCTGAACTCACCGGTGACGAATCATGATTATTGGCGGGGACAAAGAAGAGCTATCAGCCTATCTTGGCCGCAAGTTCGACAGTACCGATGAGCTCGGTGAACAGGTCCGCCTTGACCTCAACGAACCCCATATGGTCACCGTCTGTGGGAAACGCGGCTCCGGGAAGTCCCATACCCTGGGTGTGATGATGGAGGAACTGATGACCCTGCCCGCCCAGGCTCGACAGAACCTGAATGGCTTGGTCATCGACGCGATGGGGATTTATTGGAGTCTCCAGGTCCAGACACCAGACACGGATCTCCTTGATGGCTGGGATATCTCTCCCAGAGAGTACCCGGTCAAAGTCTACTATCCTGCCGGCCTAGAAGAGCAGTACGAAGAAATCCAGCAGTACTTCCACGAAGGCTTCGAGCTGTACCCCTCGGAACTCTCTGTCGAGGACTGGCTGTACCTGCTTGATATCGATGAAACCCAGGCACAGGCCGGGTTGCTCTCCCAGGTCATCGAACAGGCAGAGGAAGACTTCGGCCAGTACTACAGCATCATGGATCTCCTCGATAAGGTCGAAGCCTCGCCCGAATCTGCCAACATCAAAGACGCCCTTCACCGCCGTCTGGAGAAGGCCAAAAACTGGGGTATCTTCAGCTCCTCCGGCTCGAAGATCGAGGAAATTGTCGAGGGCGGGGAATTCGTCGTCCTCGACCTCTCCGGTGCCGGTGCTCTGCCGTGGAACGTCCGTACTATGCTCACCGGCATCCTCGTCAAAAAGATGTACAACAAGCGGAGCTTTGACCGCAGCCGGGAAGAGGTCAAGAAAATCAAAGGCGAACACACCGAGGTCAGCTTCCCGTTGGTCTGGCTGTTCCTTGACGAAGCACACTTGTTCGCGCCGTCGGGACATACCGAGCCCAGCACGGATCCACTCGTTGAATGGGTGCGGCAGGGCCGTCGACCCGGGCTCTCCCTGGTCATGGCCACTCAGCAACCCGGCGCACTCGACAACAGGATCCTCTCCCAGTGTGACACCCTCATCATCCACCGTCTTACTGCTGGTCAAGACTCAGATGCTGTCGGGGACAAGATCTCTGAACTCCACGACGCCCAAACCATCAGCCACTATATGCAACAGATTCCGAAAGAGCCGGGCTACGCTTACGCTATGAACGACGACGCCGAAACCATCGTCCCGGTCAAAGTCCGCCCCCGCAAAAGCTGGCACGCCGGCGAATCCGCCAAACTGGAAGAATTTCTCCCTGAATCGTAAATCAGTATCACTCTTAGTTCATATCCCGACTTTTCAGCGGACCAATTCCAATTACTGTATTTGCTCGTCGAGGTAGCCCCGGGAGACTGGATCAGCTTTAGTCCAAAAGAAATGGAAGAACTGATCCCAGAAAGCGACGTCGTCTTCGCGGGTGATGAGATAGCCTGCTTCACCATTGAGGTTCATAGAACTGTCCCGAACCTCGCCGCTGCCGATGTAAGCGAGGGAGTGGTCGGCAACCACCATTTTGGAATGGATACTCATATCCAGGGCTGAATTGCCTGGTCCGATCTGGTGATAGAAATTTCGTACCTCGATGAAATCACCGTTCGGTGCACGGCTCTGGTAGCGTTCGACGAGTTCGCGAAGAGCTTTCAGCTTCTTGCTGTGGAAGATACTGTCCTCATTCCGAGGGTTAAAGACTTCCCGAGTGAGGACGTGGAGGTGAACCCCGTTGTCCGCTGCTTCCAGAAATTCGTCTTCTAAGATATTGAACCCATCAAGTTCGAAAAACGGAACAGCAAGGTAGAGGTCATTATTTGCTTCCGTGATCGTACGCTGTAACGCTTGCTTGAGGGAGAACACCGGGAAATCGGCCGAGATGTCGTCGTTATCCCAGTCTGAACGGAGCGAGGAAGGGATACTGATGACAGCAGCCATATCGAAATCCAGTGGCTGCGGTGGCGTTTCCTCCGTCATCTCCCGGTACTGGGCGGCAAGCTCCGCCCGATCAAGCAAATGGTACGTCCCGGCGTCCCGGTCAAGGACATCGTTGCTGGCTTGTCGTCGGAGGTAGTCCTGCCCGAACAGGACTTCGTCCGTCCCCTCGCCGAACTCCGCTTCCAGCTCCGTCACGGTAACCTGGCCGTTTTCGAGGAGCTGGTTGAGGATCCAGATGTAGACGTCTTCACTCCTCATAGGACATCACCTCGGCTGCGCTCTGTCTGTCCAGCAAGGAGTTCGGAGGTGTGTAGCCCTGGACCTCATCGGTGATGAACGGGTGGCACTGTGCGTCATCCAGGTAGACGCAGGCGGGGCAGCTGTCATCGCAGTCCCGGGTGCATTCTTCGAGCATGTCGGCCACGCGGTGGAAGTACGAGAGCAGGATGCCGCCGTCGGAGTTGATGGTGAGCTGGGTGAGCCCGCCGGCCCCGACGTCGTCGCGTTCGACGAGGACGACCGCGCCATCCCGGACCAATAGCTTCGCTCCCAGGAAGTCCTCGAGCCCGGCTTCCTCGATGGCAGCTTTGTACAGGGCATGTTGGAGGGCGTGGAGGACAGGGACTAACCGGTAAGTCGTATCACCGATGAGGTCGCGGGAGTCTGCCTCATCAAGATCGGCGAGCTCGGCCTCCGCAAGCTCCTCATAGGTAACGTCCGGATCCTCCTCGCCGGTGGCTGCTGTGAGGAGGCGGTCCTCGTCGAATTTGAACACGAGGCAGCGACCGGATTCATAGGTCATGAAGGCGCGGCGGGCTCTGTTGTGCCCCGCGAACGTCCGTGCCAACCGGCCGGCCTCACCGAGATCGGTGTTGATCGAGGTGACCGTCGCTTCGTACCCGTAGACCGCGGTCGCACTGTCGACGTCTTGGACCGTGAACACTTCCTCGATGCCGAAGAGGTCACGAACCGTTGCTTGGCTCGGTTCGGCAAGGATGTCCAAGGTCCAGTGATACGGGTCGTCGGCTTGGTCACCGCGGCTCGCTGCCTGCATATCGTCGAACCGGATACCGCGGCTGCTGTACAGGTTGCTGAGGATGAGCGGCCGTGTGAGAGTCGCGTCCGCAACGATGGGGCGGAACTCTGACTGGACTTCCGGCTCGGCGTCGGTGGCGGGGCGGTGACAGTCCGGACAGTTGGATTCGAGACGTCGGCTGTAGGAACAGTCTGAGCAGTGGAAGCGGACGTCCCAGAGGCTGTCGGCTGTCTGGACGTGGAGATGCCCATTGCAGTCGTTTTCCGGGCATCGTACCCGGCCTGGATGGTCGTCGTCTAGGTGGAGTTCGGGGCTGGGATGTTCCATCCGCGCACACCGGGGACAGACAAAGACGTACGGGAAATTCTCCATCCTCCCCCCACCGTGTTGGTCGCACTGGCACGTCGGTGGTGTGTCGCTGTTGATCGTCGCACCGTCTAAGAGTTCGAAGTGGCCACAGTCCACACAGTGGAAGCTCCGTGGGTACGGGGCCATGACCAGCTCTGAATCCCGGGTGATCTCCATCAACTCGATGTCGTCCCGATCATAATCTGCTGTCTGGCCCGGGTCCGGCTGCCCGTCATCGTCGCCGTGCTGTGTGTCCTGGCCGTTTTGTTGGAACCGGTCTAAGGCGGATGATGCCCTTGACCCATCAGCGTCGGCCTGCTGATCGCCGTTGCCGTCACCGTCGTGGTCGTCGCCTGCAGCATTGACTTGTTGTTGGTGACGTGCTTGCTCGAAGTACTGGTACCGCGCGGTGTCAAGGTCGGTGATCTGGTCAGCGATATCGTCCTGGAGCTGTTCGAGGTTGGTGATCGGGTCGCAGTTGTCGATGTCGATACACCGCATCCGGTGTTGGCCGGCGTACCGGAGCCGGCTGGGGTAACAGCTCAGCAGGGTCTGGTACGGGGTCGGTCCTGTCATGCTTGGTCACCTCCGGTCAGGGTCTCAGTACCCCACTCGATTCGTTCACTGACGTGGCCGGCGTCCGAGCCGCGGAGATTGAGGCCGTCTGCCCGGTTGCGTAGCCAGGTGTTGACGTTCTGGTCGGCGTCGTCGTAGGCTTGTCGCCGCCAGATACCTTCCTGGGTCTCGTAGCCGATGTAGGTCATAAGTCGTTCAGTCACGTTGTCCTCGATCTCGTGTTGCAGGTTCTCATCGAGATCGATTGAGTCCGGCACGAAAATGGTAAGCAGGTCATCAAGCACCCGCGTAATATGCGGATTTGAGCGGGGTTCGTCGGTGTATTCCATGATGTCGGCGAGTGACCCGATATCGTGTGGTTCCTCCTCGATGGCCAGTTCGATGGTGAGGAACGGGCCGAGGATACAGTCGAACAGTTCATCCGCCAGGTAGGGATTCGTCGGCTGGATCGCCGCCCGCTCATAGTAGTCCGTGATGTCGGACAGCAGGGTGTGGAACTGCTCGTGGATGTGGAGGTCTCGAGGGTTCGTCGGGAACAGGTGGATCGTGGCGTGGCCTGCTGCTGCGTCCCGTCCTGTCCGTCCGATGGTCTGCATCTGTTCGGACATCGATCGTGGCGCACCATACAGGATGAGATTGTTCAGCTCAGGGATATCGATCCCCAGGGAGATCACGAGATTCGCCAACACGACGGGTTCGGCGTCGAACTCGCCCATTCCGATGTGCCGACGCATCGCTTCCTTGCTTGAGTCACCAGAGAGGAACGGTGGGTCAAGCCGGCCGTCACTGATGTCATCGGCGAGGTCACGGATCGAGTTCTGGAGTGCCCGGCCCTCACTTTTCCTGTAGAGATAGCCCAGGATGAGCTCGTAGTCCGATGGGTCGGCCGGGACCGGGGTGCGGTCAATCTCCTGCTCCAGGTCCCGTCGATAGGTCTGGTCGGCAGGATTGTGGATGTCGTCGTAGGTCCGGACGATGCTCTGGCGGAACGACTCACGGTTGGATGAAGCAACCGGTTTGATCCCTAAGACCCGGTACCGCACCCGGTCTTCCATCGGCTCGAAGTACTCTCCGTGGTTGTCCTCCTCCGGGATGGCGACGACTTCGTCTTCCTCGGCCCGGAGCAGTTTGCGGATGTGTTCCAGTTTGTTTGCCTTGTTGCGGGTCCGATCAGCGGACTGTGCAGTCGGTCTGCGAGTGATTTCGTGAAATTGACGGAGGAATTGGACGCTGTCTTGCGGTATGAGGTCGAAACGACCGCTGGTGAAGAAGTGTAAGCACCTTGCTAAACAGCACGCTGATAACCCAGACGAACCCGCTGCGCCGGACGGCGACAGCGGGTTCGCCGAGTGGGTTCAGATCGCCTTGATTCTCATGCACGCTGAACTCGACAAAAGCTTCCGCGAGACCGAAGCGTGGTTTAACGATTCTCTCGCCATCCGTGAGGAACTGAATCTCGAAGCCTCGCCAGACCATACGACCCTCTGTCGCTGGGAGAAAGAGTACCAGATGCGTGAACTCCGCCGCCTGCTCCGCGCTTCGGCGGAGCAGGCGGGCTGGAGCGGTGAAGCTGCAATCGACGCCAGTGGCTTCCAACGCGATCAGACCAGCTACCACTACCGCGACCGCGCGAACTACTCGTTCCAGTCGATGAAGACGACGATCTTGATCGACGTGAACTCACTAGCGATCAAAGACGTTCATTTCACCACGCAGAAGGCGTGGGACGGCCATATCGGGATGCAGGTCTTCCGCCGGAACGCGGAAGACCTGCGGGTCCTGTCCGCTGATGCGAACTACTCGTGGGGTGAGCTCCGCGAGGAGTGTCGCTCCAACTCGACGCGACCGTTGATCAAACACAGAGAGCAGACACCGCTTCAGAAGGCTCACAACGCCCGGATGAACGAGGACTACAACCAGCGGTGGATGAGTGAAACGGGCTTCTCGCAGTTGAAGGAAGACGACGGCGAGAAACTACGCTCCCGGACTTGGCACGGCCAGTTCCGGGAGCTCACGCGGAAGTGCATCGTGCATAACCTCACGCAGGCGGCGAGTTAGGGCTCGCCGCCTGCTCCCCTTCTCCGGACGTATCCGGGAGAGGTATCGCCGTCGTCATCAGAACAAGATCGCTAGCTACCATAGTTCTGACTCTTCGACAGCCACCTTTAGCCACCGCTACTGCATCTTCTGTATCCAGAATACCGCTTCTAACGCCATGGCTCGCCGAATTACTGACCCCGCCCCTATGCCGTCTTGCGATCAACAGGACAAGAATACATCAATTGTACGTGTTTAGCCCCAGACTGATTTCGATAGTCTCTCGTAGGAGCCACCCAACTGGTGCCGTAGATCGATGCAGCAGGCAAACGAATGCACCTTCGAGGGATGGTCTCCGGACTGGAGACCATCCCGTCTTGCCTGCTCATGACTTCTTCCGACCCTACCAAAGAGGAAATCCTCGCACGCCTTACTTCGCTTGAGGAAGAGGTCGAACAGCTCCGCGAAGAAAACCAAGAGCTTCGAGAAGAGAACAAACAGCTGCGACAGGAGAACAAGCGCCTCAGAGCAAAGCTCCGGTGGTACGAGGGACCGCACACACCACCGAGCAAGGACCAACCGGACGAGGAGGAGTCGTCCTCGTCCGGCGGGGACGAGGACGACGAACAGCCACGTACTGACGGTGGCACGCCTGGCCGAAAATCCGGACACGACCCAGAATGGCGCGAGGCTCCCGATGCAGATCAAGAAATCGAGGTTACCTGTGACTGCTGTCCAGAGTGCGGTGAAGCGTTCGACGAGTCGGCGGGCGTCAGCCCCCGACTCGTCGAGGAACTCCCTGACCCACAGCCACCGGAAGTCACACAGTACAACCGGCACCACTACGAGTGTCACTCCTGTGGAACTGAGACTGTTGCCTCACACCCCGACTGCCCCGATGAGGGGCAGTTCGGGGTGAACGTCATCGCACAGGCGGCGCTCTCTCGGTACGACCACCGCCTTCCCTACCGGAAGATCGGCGACCGCTTTGAGCAACTCCACGGACTGGTGCTGTCGGGCGCGTCCGCATGGCACGCGACCGAGCGCGCTGCGCGCGCCGGTCGCTGTGAATACGAGCAGATCCGCCACCAGATCCAACAAGCCGACGTTGTCCACGTTGACGAGACTGGAATCAAACGAGACGGCGAACAGGCGTGGATCTGGACGTTCACCACCGAGAACCACACGTTGTACGCGCTCAGGGAGAGTCGAGGAAGTGATGTTCCCGCAGAAGTCCTCGGCGAGGACTTCGCGGGAACGGTCATCTGTGATGGCTGGACGGCGTATCCGGCCTTCAGCAGCAACCTCCAGCGGTGTTGGGCGCATATTTTACGGGAGGCTGAAGACGCCGCCGAGAAGCAGGCGGAAGGCGAACCGATCTACCGTGCTCTCAAACAGCTGTACGTCGCTCTCCAGACTCGGCTGGAGAGCGACTTGACAGTCCGTGAGCGAGCAGAACTACAACGTGTGGCGCGGAGAGAGCTTGAATCGTTGATTGAGCGGTCAGTGCCCGACGGACCAGTGGCAACACTACTCGGAAAGATCGAAGGAGGTCTCGACCACTGGCTCACCTTCGTCGGTGAGCCAGCGGTCTCCCCGACGAACAACGCCGCCGAAAATGCGCTTCGTGAGCCGGTAGTTCTCCGGAAGCTCATCGGAACGCTCCGGAACGACCGCGGTATGTTCGTTCACGAGACTCTGCTGTCCCTGCTGGCGACCTGCCGCCAGCAGGGACGCAATCCTTACGAAGAGTTCAAGCGAATCGCTCGAAACAACGAGATGATTTCACGAGCTCAGGCTGTGCCCGCTGTTGCGTCCTCGGGGTAAACACATACCATCAATTTATTACCGATCCTTTTAAACCGGATTTTCAACTATAATCTCCAAACTCCAACAGACAGCAAAATCTAAGTCATCGTGATAAATAACATCACTCATGGGAACTGGACCACAAATTCACGACCTACACTTTACAACTGAGCCAGATGTCGATGATCCGCCGGGACCAACTGCACAACAACTGCTCGAGCGCCAGCGCGAAGTGGACAGCAATGCAATTGCCTATCCTCGTCGGCTCCCGCTGGCAATTGATGACGCACGTGGTGCGACAATCCGCGACGTTGACGGAAACGTCTTCCTCGACTTCTTCGCGGGCATTGGGGTTTTAAACGTCGGTCACGCCAATCCCTACGTTCTTGATGCAGTTCATGACCAACTCGATCAGGTAACTCATACAGTTGACTTTCCAACCGAGGCTCGTGTTGAGTTCATCGAGAAACTCGATAAGATCGCACCTAGCGGGCTAAGCGGCAATAGCAAAGTCATCTTTGGCGGTCCAAGCGGGAGTGATGCGATCGAGGGATCGATCAAGCTGGCGAAACATAACACCAATCGTCATGGGCTCCTTGCCTTCGAAGGGGCGTACCATGGGACGACGGCGGGCGCGCTTAGTCTCACCGCTGGTAAGAGTTACAAAGAGGGGTATAGCCCTCTGCTAGCCGATGCTGTTCATGTACCGTTCCCAGATCCGGCTGATTCTGCTTTTTCAGATGGTGTAAAATCTTTTTGTCCAGCTGATAACTGCTGTGGCAAGGATGTTTGTGCTCGAGCACTTGACGCCGTCAAACGAAAGTTTGAGTCCCCATATGGGGGACACGAGTCACCCGCTGCGATTTGGGTCGAACCGATCCAAGGCGAAGGTGGAGTCGTCGTCCCACCAAAAGGATTTCTCCAGGGATTACGCGATATTGCCGACGATAACGACGCCTTGCTGATTTTCGACGAGATTCAGACTGGCTTCGGCAGAACAGGTGAATGGTTTGCTGCTGAGCATTGGGACGTGACGCCAGACGCGATGACGATGGCTAAAGCGATTAGCGGCTCTGGCCTTCCAATCGGTGCTATGCTTTATCACGAAAAGTTCGACACCTGGGGTCCCGGCGGTCACGTCGGTACATTCCGTGGAAACGTTCCAGCATTCGTAGGGGGGATCCGAGCGATCGAATACGTCGAAGAGCACAATCTACTGGCTCATGCCCGCACGGTTGGAAGCCAAATTCGCGACCGATTCCGCGAACTGGCTGAAGACGTCGACGAGATCGTTGATGTCCGTGGCAAAGGAATGTTCATTGGAGTTGAATTCCGCGAAGGTGGCGAACCAGCAGTTGATCTTGTTGAAGAGATCCAGCTTGAATGCTACCGGAACGGTGTGTTGGTATGGTATGCTGGTCGGGACAAGAACATACTTCGACTTATCCCACCGCTTGTACTCACAGAAGAGCAGGCCCACGCTGGTATGAACGTGATCTGCGCGGCTGTACGACGAGCTACTCGAGACTAGGTCTCAAGCTTAATTTTATGCGGCATTTCTATTCGCTCGCTGCGGAAGGAAACGTAGCACCTCCAGTTTCATCTGAGAGCACGTCGACACAGGTGGTCACTAGTAAATGTTGATAAATTGTAATTCAAATTGGTATCAATTGGCTCTGGGAGATCTTCAGACCGTGTCACTAACCATCAGAGTTATATGGCAACAGCAAACATGTTTATATGATCTCGTCGTCACCTGCACCAACGTCGAGATCGACGCCTAACCATACCCCACTCACACCCTGTGGTGTGTTGAGCAGGGCTGCACTCCCTGCTCATTCGTCATGCCTCCGAGTTACACCGTCCGCTCAGAGACTTCTGCCTGCGTTGACCAGAACCACTGTGGGCCCAACTGCAATCGTCTTATTCGAATAGAGACATCTCGTACTGTTTTGCTACCCGACTGACTTTCATCTATAGTGGCAGCTGATGCTGTTTGCACACCGATCGCACAGTCGCCATGCGATCAGGTGCGCACTGAGTTTCAATGGCTACTATAGCATGCGTTTGCCGCTCGCTAAGCGCTTACTCCCGGATTTTGTCGATCGACTGTGCGACGTCCTCTGCTTGGATATCGCTATATGCCTCGTGTGTAGTTTCGATCGACTTGTGTCGCAGCGCCGACTGTGCCAATTCGGAGTGGCCTTTCTCGTACAGCTCGGCACCAAGTGCCCGTCGTGCGCCGTGGGGCTGTAGATACGACGCCTCGCCCTCGAGTTCGATTTGGGCTTCCTTCGTCAACTGCTTCAGAATCTGGCGGCCAGCTTCCTTGGTGATCGACGGCGGCGCGATCTCTCGGTCTCGGAGAATTGTATCAATGTCGCTCCCCGGATCCGGTCGGTTGCCAGTTGCACTCTCCACGGCGTCGTACTTACTCGCAGCATGTTCAGTCGGGAACACCGGCCAGTTGTCGATTGGCGGCCCTTGAACACGCTTGAGACGCGACAGGGCGTCGTGTGCCATTTCCGTGAGTCCGACGGCTTCGTACTCCCGAGACTTTCCGTAGACCTGCAGCCGGCCACGCTCGAGGTCGACGTCACCCCACCGAAGGCCGTTCCGGTCGTCGTCGTTTCTGTCACGAAAGAGTTCGGCTCCGCGAAGGCCGAGTTCTGCAAGTAAAACAACGATAGTCCGGTTGCGGTAGGCCCGTTCCCGCGATGTGTCGATCTTCCCCTCGAGTGCGAGTTCGACGCGTTCGGTTGCGTAGGCGACGAGTCGTTTTCGCTGGTCGGGCGTCCAGAACTGTGTCTCTCGAGTCGGTTTGTCTTCGGGGAGGAACTCCTCGGCACGCTCGGTGTCCGCCGGGTTCGTCGAGAGTAGCTCGTCTCGAACGCAAAACGAGAGGAACGCTCGCACGTACGCGAAGTAGGTGTTCGCAGTCGAGCCGGCGATCTCGTTGTCGATGTTCTTCTCACGGAGGAACAGCCCGTACTCTCGTAGGTCGTTCGACTCGAGGTCGCCGACGTCCTCAACACCCTCACGTTCGCAGAATGTGGCAAACTGCTCGAGAACGGGCTTCATGGTTGCACGACTACCACCGGACTCGAGGCCATACTCGAGGTAGCGATCGACAGCAACCTGGACAGGGTAGTCTTCGCCAGGTTGACCTTGTGTAGTGTGTTCAGTCGCCATCGTAGGTGTAGGTCCCCTCGATATTGTAGTCAGTGTCGAAAATTGTGATGTGATCACCGGGTGCAGCGTATGCTGAGACGAACTCATCGATTTGCTCCGGTTGGACCTCTATAGCTGTGGAGATCATCAGAATCGCGGATTCGTCGTCTGGACCCCCTACTCGGGTTGAATTTCCGCCGACCATGATTGTCACTGTGGGGTAGGGCGTCGACCCTGGTAAATTTACTTGGTCAAACTGGTATTTAGCCAAGTAGTTGGCTGAAGCCCTGAAACGTGTGTTCGTGACCGTCTCGAGACTTATACTGCCTATTTCGGCATTTGTATATTTTATATCGCTATACAAAATCCCTCCCTCTACCGCCCACAACTTCGGGATCTCAAATTCTACAAACCACCATACAGCTGACACCCGTTACGATCGTCCTCAGAGAAGCTGTTTGAAAAAAGAAACTATTCTTCGTTTTCCGAGGCAACAGCGCTCATGGCGTCCATTCCTTGCTGAATCGGATGCTCTTCGTAGAGTTCTTCGCTTCGCAGAAACCCATCTGAGAGGATATTATCTTCCATACCGCTCTCGTAGACAACCCTCCAGCCGTGACCTGCTTCGTAGGTCACGGCTGTCACCCAGTCGTAGCCAATGAACATCGCGGTGTCCATAACCATCCCGTGTTCCGGATCAAATTTCGTCGTCTGAGGCATTATTGACTGGATGCTCTCGTGTCGTTCGAGTGAGTCACGCTCAGTATCTTTGAGTGGGCGGTCTGGAAGCGATTCAACAAGGGATCCATCTTGAGCCATACACCAAGTAGCTCTTGGCGCGTAAATAACCGTTCGGCGTAGGTCCAAATGAGGTACCCTAATGGGGAGCCTCTCCTTCGGTTTTAGTATCTGGACTGACTGTTAATGGCATCTAACATCACTCCTGCAGTTGATGACGATGCCCCCGCCTTGGCGGGGGCGATCGTCATCCACGCCAAGTAGTTGGATAGCAGTTCCATGTCGAGACGATTTCGTAGCAGTCTCATAGATCGTTCACTACTGCTGAATTACTGTGTCGCTGGGGAGTCGCGGATCAACGGAATCGACAGATTCCGTGATCCGCACCGACGACAGTTCGCTACTCCGCCAGCAGCTCGTAGTCAAGAAGCTTGAGAACCGGCTGCTGCGACGCCAGATTACTGCACAACAACAGAAGATCGAACAGCTTGAGGCTCGCCTCAAGCAGTACGAAAATCCAAACACACCACCCAGTAGACAGGGTGGTGCGGCTAATTCACCAGGCGATGACGACCAAACCGAGGACGAAGACCAAGAACCTGATGAAGACGACGCTGGCGGCGACTCTGACGCCGCCAGCGACTCATCGCCTGGACGCAGCGAAGGTCACGAGGGAACAACTCGAACAGCACCTGAACCAGAAGAGACGATCCTCGTTGATCAGGGATTCTGTCCAGACTGTGAGCAAATCCTCTCTAGCCCTGATAGCTACGTTTCACGGACTATTATTGACGTACCGCTTCCTGTTCCAACCACTGTTACCGAGTACAAGCTCGGCAAACACCACTGTTCTTGTGGTAACGAGGTTGTTGCTGAGCATCCTGACTGTCCCGAAAAGGGGCGGTTTGGGCCAAATATCATGGCCCAAACCGCTCTCGGTCGGTTCCATCAACGACTGCCGAACCGGAAACAGGCCGAGCTGTTTGACTGGGACTTCGACCTTCCGATCTCTCACCGGACGATCTACAACTTGACTAAGCGGGTCGCAGCCGGTCTGCGACCCGCTTACGAGGATGTCAAAGAGAAGATTCGGGAGAGTGAGGTCGTCTACTGCGATGAAACAGGCTTTCCGGTCGATGGAGAACAACACTGGGCGTGGACGTTCGTCACTGATGACGAAGTGCTGTTTTGGGTTGATGAAAGCCGAGGAAGTGGAGTCTTAGAAGACGTCCTCGGCGAGGAATTCGCCGAGGACTCGACGCTCAGTTGTGACGGCTGGTCGGCGTATTCGAGTTATCACACGAAACTGCAGCGGTGCTGGGCGCACCTGTTGCGGGAGGCTGAGTACGTCGCTGAACGGTACGAGGAAGCAGAGCGGCTGTCTGAAGAGTTGCACGCACTCCACGACGATCTAACGACGTTCGTCGAAGGAGATCCGTCCGCTTCCGCCCGCGAGCAGAAGCGGGCGGAAGCATCCTTACACCTGGAGGGCCTGGTGAGGGAAGGTTACGAGGCCCAAGAGGTTCAGCAGCTGATCAAGAAGATCAGCAATGGCTTGGGTCACTGGCTGACGTTCGTGACCGAACGGGGTGTTGATTCAACGAATAATCGCGCAGAGCGGGCTCTGCGCGAGCAAGTAGTCCTTCGGAAGATGTTTCGGACCCTGCGTTCGGCAGAAGGGGTCCAGATTCACGAGACAATAACAACGATGTTGGCGACGTGGAAACGACGAGGACTTGATCCACCTGAACAGCTCCAGTCAATTCTGGGTGGGAGAGAACTTCGGTAAGGACGAGAGGCATCACTGTGCGGTGTATCTTTGTCTTGCTATCCAACTACGGCTGGCCTTCGTGATTCATGAGTTCGACTCAATGATGTGCAGTAATGACTTTGCTGTTACAGGACTGGGTTCGGTAGACCAGCTATCAGAGTGGGTAACGAGTTGTCGAAGTACCTGGGGAGACATCGTTACTTCTGTCGCAACACAATCACTCATCGAGAACGTGTCGTCGGTGTATCTTCCACCCTCGTTCTTCAAATTCGACTCGGAGCCTGCCACGAGTGAGGAAGAACGGGTTGTGTCTCTATTCGAAAGCCATGCTCAGTTGATCACATCGGGTTTGAGTGAAAGTGTCTGCTTAGAGAAGGTGTGCAACCAACACAAGCAGACAACGAGATAGAAGAAGAGCACCTGCTTAATTTTGTCGTCAACAGCCTTGACGAAGAGCTTGCGATAGATCTCGGTGAGGACGTCGAGGTCACGACAGAGAAACTGTACGAGGTCCTCGCCGGCGCCAGCGCCGGCGGGACCTCGATCAACCACGTCTGCGAAACGACCGACGGCTCGCCACACGCCAACACCGTCCGGGGACATCTCACTGAGCAGTTTGAGCTTGACTCGGTTGAGGCGGTTGGAGACACGCTCCTACAACGAGATGCGCTTGCGACACTGCCGGATCGACCGGTGGAGGTCTGCGTAGACCTCCACCTTGATCCCTACTACGGTGACGAGGACGAGACAGAGGCGCTGTACTTCTCGCAAGCGAAACGAGGAAGAACTGCGTTTCACGCCTATGCGACACTGTACGCGCGGGTACGTAACAAGCGCTACACGCTGGCGGTTCGCCAGCTGGTCGCTGGCGATACCACCAGCGATGTCCTCGCTGAGTTTCTCGAACTGCTCGACGGCCTTGACCTCGGCGTCAAGGCCGTCTACCTTGATCGCGGCTTCTACAACAGCACCTGTCTCGGGCTGCTGTACGCGCACAACTACGCCTACGTTATGCCGATCGTCAAGTGGGGCGAGACGATTCAAGACGAACTCAGCAGAGGTTGGAGCCGCGAGATCGAACACGATCTCGCTGGCAAGGTAACGTTTCCCGTGTTCATCGATTGTGTGTACCAGCAGGGGCGGTACGATGAACACGGAGTGGCGCGTCACGGCTACGCCGCTGACGCGCCGTTCATCGACACGCCACGCGATGCCCGAGAACACTACAGCAAGCGTTTCGGCATCGAATCGAGCTATCGGTTAGCCAAACAGAGCCTCGCGTTCACCAGTTCTCAAGACGCTGGCCTGCGGCTGGTGATGTTTGTGGTGAGCCTGCTGTTCCAGAACAGTTGGCGGTATCTCCACTGGAAGTACGTGGCGTCGCCCCGCCGAGGGGGGCGACGCCTCTGGGACTGGTCGTTCACGGAGTTCTGTGAAATGGTACTGCGGGCCGCTTGGACAGCTCTAGGTGTCCGCAGGGCTGTCCCAGCGAATCAACCACTCGACGACCGGTTCTTCCGGTAGCTGTCCACCAATCCGGACAGCGGTCGTGAGTGGCGACGCTGTCGCGTCGGCGGCGATCTGCCGCCGACAGCGACTGACTAACGCCTCGACAGCCGAGCAACGCCAGAATTCAGCCGCTCCATCCTTCCGAAGACTATCGAGGGGCCGAGGACAACGATTTAGCGGCTACTGGACGGAGTCGTGGGCCTTCTGATGTGATCGACTGATACTCGATCTGCGACGACCGGGGCTACCTCGTCGACGTGCTACAGCCGATCATCGACGCTCGCGACGAGATCAAGGCGGCCATCCGTCGCGAGAAGGAACGGGACGACCCCGACGAGGACCGGCTGGCGGAACTCGAGGGACGGTCGGGAGCGCTGAAGTGGATCCTCGTCGCCTGCTTCGGCTATCAAGGGTTCAGCAACGCGAAGTTTGGTCGCATCGAGTGCCACGAGGCAATCAACGCGTTCGCTCGCGAGATTCTCCTGACGGCGAAACAGCGGCTGGAAGCCGGCGGCTGGCGGGTCGTCCACGGCATCGTCGACTCCATCTGGGTGACCCCGGATCCCGACGTCGACGACGAGGACCGCGAGGACCTCCAGACGCTCGCAACGGAGATCACCGACTGCGTCGAGATTCGGCTCGAACACGAGGCGCACTACGACTGGGTGGCGTTCGTGCCGCAGCGCGAGAGCGACGCCGGCGCGCTGACGAAGTACTTCGGGAAGGTCGCCGGCGACGACGAGTTCAAGATCAGAGGCATCGAAGCCCGGCAGCGCTCAACCCCGCCGTTCATCGAGGACATCCAGCGGGACTGTATCGACCGGCTCGATGCCACGCGGTCACCGGACGCGGTGCTCGGGCGTCTCGAACGAGCAATCGACGAGCTGCAGGCGGGCAACGTAGCAGTGGAGCAGCTCGTCGAGCGGAATCGTGTCTCCAAGCCCTTGGAAGGGTACTCGCAGAATACCCAGAATGTGGCGGCCTTGAAACGAGCTCGCGAGCAGGAACTGGCAGTCCACCCGGGCCAGGATATCGAGTACGTAGTCGTCGACGACGAGAAATCCTCGCGAGACCGGGTCGCCCTCGCCCACGAAGCGGTCGAGACCTACGACGCCTCGTACTACGAGACGCAGCTGGTTCGAGCGATTGAGAGCGTGCTGTTGCCGCTGGGGTGGGATCGTACAGATATTCGACGGAGACTCGCGGAGACACGAGAGGTAGAGCTGACGGAGTTTACAGCAGCCCGGAACGGATGAGTAGTCTCAGATGTCACTTGCGGCGAGCAAACCACAAGTGGGCGACGAGGTTGATTCCATTCACACTCTGGGGGGCCTTGCTCTATGGAACACCCCCCGGAGTGTGAATGGAGGGGAATCAATCACACCGAGGGTGGGCAACCTATATGTGAATGGGGCGAATTGGTCCGCCCATGCCAAACAACGATTCCACGCAAACAACCGTCGACGAGATATTAAATGTCGACGAGGGAGATAGCGAAGACGTGTCGGATATATTTGAGAAGCCATGGTTACTCGAGATCGATAACGTCCCTGACGCCAATCGAATCGTCGGACGAGATGACCATATCACGTTCTTGGCCAAGAATCTCCGGAAGATGCGGACAAACAGCGTCCCGGATAACGTCCTGGAGTGGGGCGAAACCGGGACGGGGAAGACACTAGTTGCAAGACACGTCTGTGAGCGGCTCGAAGCAGCAACTGCAGGAACAGACTCCCCGATCGTTACTGCCTACATTAACCCGGACCCCATCTCTACGTATACCTCCACCTTCCGAAAGATCGCAGAGCAGGTGAACGCGAAAGCAGAGAACCCGCTCGATGTCCCCTATCAGGGCCTCTCAGCTGAGCATTATCGCGACCAGAAATTGTGGCCCGTTGTTCAGAGGGAGTTCTCTGGCGGTCTTGTCGTCATCATCGATGAAATCGACAAGCACGGAGAAGTCAATGAGGTTCTCTACACGCTATCACGGACACAATCAAAAGACGACGTTGACTTCCCAGTCGTTACAATCGGAATTTCGAACGACATCGAATTCAAAGGAGAAATCGAGTCACGGGTTCAATCGACTCTCCAGCCAGAACACCGAACGTTCACGCCGTACGAAGAAGACCAGCTCATTGCAATCCTCGAAAATCGGCGGGACGCATTTTACGACGGTGTCCTCGATGACGAGGTGATTCCAACCACAGCTGAACTCGCAGCTGAAGAACACGGTGACGCTCGACGCGCAGTCCGATTGTTCCGGAATGCGGGCGAGATCGCTGACGAAGAAGGCGACGAGATCGTAACCGCGAATCACGTTCTCGAAGCTGACGAACTCGTCGAAGTTGAGCTCTTTATGGAGATGGTGAAAGGGACTCCGTTGTCCGGGAAATTACTCCTGTTTGCTCTCACACGTCTTGACCGAAATAACCCGGAGAAAGAATGGTTCCGGACGTCAGAGATTCACGAGGTTTACCAAACAGTAGCACGGGACGTCGAAGTAGAGCCCAAGGGGTACAATCGTGCGCTTGAGCTTCTGAACAAGCACGTGACGACAGGAGTTCTCGAATCAAAAAAGAAGGAAGGCGGAGATCAGGGGAAGTTCAGGTCGTATTCGCTCCAAGGAGACGTCGAGAGTACACGAACTGGACTGATCAACTCGACGCCGGAACTCCAGACGTTGATGGGATGGTGACACCCCCACCCCTCGGTGTGAATGGTCCCCCATAGGATACGACGGTTGTAGAGATAGAGCAGGAGTCGAGGAAGCAGGCTCGTTCGTCTGAAGAACCTAGTACGGCACGGAGAGCGGCTTACACGTTCTGCCACGGTAGCTGACCCGACCCGCTACTGCACCGCACCGCAGCTGTAGTTATCTTTATTATACTACAGTCTAAACAGCCCTCCGAGTAGGCGTATTCTGGAAGGCGAGGCCTTGTGCCGAAGCCGAAGGTTCGCCACTGAGGCGAGAACCCTCCCTACGGCGTGAGGACTTCTGCTGTTAAGGACTTCTTAATCGCGGTACCCTGGGTGGTAGACCATTCACACTGAGGGGTGTGGGGGTAAACGAGGCGTAATCTATCCGCGTGTTGCTCTGTCTTCTATCGACGTGAAGTCCCGTCAGAGAGTACCCGTTGGTAGCCCATTCACACCGAGGGGTGTCGGGTAAACCGATCCCATTCACACTCTGGGGGGTGTCATCTGCTACGCTACGAATCACGTTGAAACGAACATCAGGCTACAGTTCCATCTCGTCTACTCGTCGGGATTCACCGGCCCTTTGTACTTCGACGTCACCGAATCGCCTTCCCGCCACTGCCAGTAGTAGTAGCGGTTGTCGTTGATCTCCTTGATCGTGATCGTCGCCTTCGCCGGTACGTCGTCTGGGAGGTCATCGGGGCGCTCCTTCACATCGGCGTCGTCCACCTCCTCCTCGAGACGAGCTTCCCGTTCTTTGTGTTCGGCCAACGCCTCGGCGTAGCTGGCAACGTCCCGAAGATGCTCCGGTGTTGCTTCATTGAGCGTGTTGACGATCTCAGTCGGGAGGTTCGCCGGTGGGGTCGGGGGTTCGTTGGACATCGGCTACTCTCGTGTTAACCAACACGACCCACGAATCCATAGTTTTGTTGGTTAAGACGATGGAGACGACTCTCGTGCCTGCTGACTGTAACACTACTCGAAACTTCTTTATATACAAGTTTCGTACTATGTTACACCGTGCTCCGGCGTATCGAACTCGAGGTCCTCGCCACGGTCGACCGTGGCGACACGATCTCCGAACTCGCGGCGAAGCTCGACCACAGCGAGAGCTACCTCTCTCGTGCCGTCGCCGACCTCGTCGAAAAGGGGCTCGTCTACACGGAACGCGACGGCCGGCGAAAACGAGTTGTCCCGTCGGATGCTCGGGCCGTCGAACTCTATCAGGACCTCGTCCGCCAGCACTCCCACATCGACTTCCCCGAACTGCTGACCGGCAAGGCACTCGAGGTGCTGTACTACCTCAACCAGCCGCGAACCGTCTCCGAGATTGCCAACCGGAGCGACAACTACCGCAACACGGTCAACCGGGTCCTCAAGCGGTTTCGCGACCGGGGTCTCGTCGGGACGGCCGACGGCCGCTATGACTTCAACGCCGACTTCGACCGCCTCCACGAGTTCGCCCGTGAACTCGCACACCATCTACATCGCCAGCGCCTCGAAGCCATCGCCCCGAAGGGCACGATTCTCTGGGAAGACTACGACGAATTCCTTGCTCAGGCCGAGACGGAGATCGATGCGGAGGAGTTCCACGAAACCGGCCTCGCTCGGTTCGCAGCCTTTGACCTCCAGTTCCTGCTCACGGGCCATCGCTACTACGTCTACTCCGAGGATATCGACGCAGTCTCGCCGGCGGAGCTCTGCTGTCACACGCTGCTGATCGACGACGGCAGCCGCCACCGGTCGTACTGTCTCCTCCTGCTCAGCCACGTCGACGTCGGCGAGGAAGACCTCCGAGCGCAGGCGGCGAAGTATGGCCTCGAAGACGTGACCGACGCGCTGCTCCAGTACCTCGAGACGCAGGGCGAGGTCGAGGACGACCGGCTTCTCGCGTGGTCGGAGTTCCAGAAGCTGGCGGGTGAGTACGAAATCGAACGGTGATCGAGTACTGAGACGAAGCTAATTCTCTAAGGGTTAGGCGTCGTCCGGGCGAGGGGAATTCTCGTACTTGACCATCTTCTCGGGCTTGTCAGAGATGGTCTCGTAGATCTGTTGGAGGGTTTCCTCCGCGGCGAGGAGATTGTGTTCGTCGAGGAAGGTCCGGCCCTCCTCTGTGAGGCCGTAGAACTTCCAGGGATATCCCTGCCGGCGCTGGTCATCGTCTAGAGCGACCTCCTTGACAATACCGGCGTCGATGAGCTTCTGAATGTGCTTGTAGACGGTGGCCTCGCTCACGCTGGGGTTGAGCTCCTCGAGCTCGTACATCGAGGGGAGCTGTTCGGGGTGCTGGAGGATGTTGTTGATCACAATGTCGTGGACATCGTGTTCACCGAATCACGTTCACCGCAACCGCGTCAGCTCAGGACGCGCCGCACTCCTGAGTCGAGCGCGTTGGGAACGGTTCGTTCGAAGGCGTCATCGCTTCGAGCGAATCCTGAACATCTTCTGAAAGAAGCCGTCCACAAGCTTCTCTCGTGGGTTCAGGACAACGATGGCCGGGGCCTCGATGACCTCATGATAGAGATCGATCACCTCTTCGTTCATTCAAAATGCGACGCTAACGTGCAAAGCTGAGTTACATGTGTACCTCTTGCCAGTACTCTGCAATGTCCCCGACGGATGTAATCCACGTATCGCCTGTTTGGACCACATCTTGGAGTAACTCTTCAAGAGCGTCCATCCGACCAGCGCGACCAATAATTTGCGGGTGCATTATGAGATTGAAAAGACGGCCACGCTTGTAAAGACCAAAAAATTCGCGGCGCCATGTGTCAAACACGGGCTCCGTAGGGCTGATCCCGCTTTGATAGGGGAGCTGCGGGTACATATGAAAACCGAAGTACGGCCAGTCATCGAGGTACCACGTATCGGGCAACTCAACGATCCGGCCTTCATGGTCAAGCGGGTACGGTAGATCATCATCTTTGAGACTGCTATCGTAGATTATTTCATTTCGGGCGAGAATATCAAACGAGTTGTCGCTGAAATCCCCGGCCGGACTCCGATATCCGATTGGGCGTTCGCCGATGAGGTCTTCGAACACTTCAATCGATCGAATCAATTCGTTTTCTTCTTCTTCCGGCGAGAGTCGGGCCGGATTAATGTGGCGATAGCCATGGAGACCGATTTCATGGCCGGCGTCGTGGATGGCCTGAACGGTTTCGGGCCAGTCTTCGGCGATTTTACCGGGGATAAAGAACGTGCACCGTCGGTCGTAGCGCTCGAACAGCTCGAGGATCCGCGGCACCGCAACGTTCGGACCGAATTCGCCCCTCGTTCTTACTGGTGGCTTGTCCCACGCTGAATCGCTTTCAGCACGAAGATCCCAGGTTTCGGTCGCATCAAGGTCGAACGTAAAGACCGCCGCCGACCGATACCCGTCCGGCCAGGCATCGGATGTGTTTGTTTCGTCCATACATTATCCATAAGTGAATGGTATATAATTGTACGCTCTCCGGAAGTTAGTTATTAGTCAGGTAGTGCTGGCGCTGTAGAAGCTGAGTGTAGGTTCAGATGTGTTCTGACTAGTTCCTCGGCTCAACTGGATACAGCTGCCGTAGCTTGATACGAGCGTCACCGGTGGTAAATTGCCAGTCGATAGGTCGATCAAACGCATTGTGTCGCTCTTCCCACGCAGCGACCTCCGCTCGGAGCGTCGCTGCGTCATAGATACGCCAGTCAAGACACTGCCGTTTGAGCACACCAATCTTGATTTCGGCCATGTTCAGCCAACTTCCTCGCTTCGGCGTGTAGTGGAACTCGAATCGATCAAGATACGCTTTCGCTTGCTCCGGTGGGAAGAACTCGTAGAAGGCAGCCGGTTTGTGCGTATTGAGCTGATCCATCACAACCCGGATGCGATCAGCATCCGGGTAGTGAACATCTGCCAGCTCAACCATCCGGTCGATCCATTCGGTCGTTCGCCGTCGGTCTGTCACTTCGACAGCCACCCAGCCGGTCAACGGTTCAGTAGTGATGTGTAGCCGCTGTTTCCCGTTACGTTCGTAGCGATGATCGACACGAGCGACCGCTCCCGGTTCGGCCGGGAGCGGATCGCGTTCATGGCCACGAAGTGCCTTGCTTGACTCGTCAAAACAGATGACTGGACGAGTTTCGTTGTACGGTTCGTGGTAAAGAGCAAGCACGTCTTCCATGTAGTAGACGAACTCAGCGTCCAGTTCAGGCGGTATTTCCCAGTAGCTGGAGAGATGCGGTTTCAGGGCGTTTTTTTAGACGGTCTCGGACGGTTTCGTGAGAGATCGACTCGAAGTCGATCTCGTCGAGCATCACGAGTTCATCAGCGAGGAGATGGAGCGTCCAGCGGGAGTGTCCCTCTGGTGGCTCGCTGCAGGCGAGTTTGATCAGTCGCGCTTCAGCATCGCCATCGAGTTTGATTTCATACTCGCGGTCGGGCTTGCGGCGATGAATCGCCGCGAGCCCTCGCTCACAGTAGTTCTTCCGTGCCCGATATGGAGTAGCGATTGAGCAATCGAGGTGCTCACAGATCTTCGAATCTGTGAGCCCTTCGTCTGCTTTCAGGAGAATCCGTGCCCGCGTAATGTCCTCAGCTTTGTGCTCACCGGTCGAAATGAACCACTCGAGCGTCCTTCGCTCCTCATCAGAGAGATCAACAACGTGCTGTTTCCGGCTCATTCCTGTAGATACGCTCCCAGAGAGCTTAAACTAGACAGTCTAAGTCTGAAGCTACACTGAGCTGGTTAGAGTGATGCGGTAGCGCCACCCGAATGCGAGGTTCCTATTTGAATTTCACCAACCATGTGCTTCTCATAATCCCCTCTGTAAATTGGGTAGTTGGATAGCAAGACAAAGATACACCGCACAGTGATGCCTCTCGTCCTTACCGAAGTTCTCTCCCACCCAGAATTGACTGGAGCTGTTCAGGTGGATCAAGTCCTCGTCGTTTCCACGTCGCCAACATCGTTGTTATTGTCTCGTGAATCTGGACCCCTTCTGCCGAACGCAGGGTCCGAAACATCTTCCGAAGGACTACTTGCTCGCGCAGAGCCCGCTCTGCGCGATTATTCGTTGAATCAACACCCCGTTCGGTCACGAACGTCAGCCAGTGACCCAAGCCATTGCTGATCTTCTTGATCAGCTGCTGAACCTCTTGGGCCTCGTAACCTTCCCTCACCAGGCCCTCCAAGTGTAAGGATGCTTCCGCCCGCTTCTGCTCGCGGGCGGAAGCGGACGGATCTCCTTCGACGAACGTCGTTAGATCGTCGTGGAGTGCGTGCAACTCTTCAGACAGCCGCTCTGCTTCCTCGTACCGTTCAGCGACGTACTCAGCCTCCCGCAACAGGTGCGCCCAGCACCGCTGCAGTTTCGTGTGATAACTCGAATACGCCGACCAGCCGTCACAACTGAGCGTCGAGTCCTCGGCGAATTCCTCGCCGAGGACGTCTTCTAAGACTCCACTTCCTCGGCTTTCATCAACCCAAAACAGCACTTCGTCATCAGTGACGAACGTCCACGCCCAGTGTTGTTCTCCATCGACCGGAAAGCCTGTTTCATCGCAGTAGACGACCTCACTCTCCCGAATCTTCTCTTTGACATCCTCGTAAGCGGGTCGCAGACCGGCTGCGACCCGCTTAGTCAAGTTGTAGATCGTCCGGTGAGAGATCGGAAGGTCGAAGTCCCAGTCAAACAGCTCGGCCTGTTTCCGGTTCGGCAGTCGTTGATGGAACCGACCGAGAGCGGTTTGGGCCATGATATTTGGCCCAAACCGCCCCTTTTCGGGACAGTCAGGATGCTCAGCAACAACCTCGTTACCACAAGAACAGTGGTGTTTACCGAGCTTGTACTCGGTAACAGTGGTTGGAACAGGAAGCGGTACGTCAATAATAGTCCGTGAAACGTAGCTATCAGGGCTAGAGAGGATTTGCTCACAGTCTGGACAGAATCCCTGATCAACGAGGATCGTCTCTTCTGGTTCAGGTGCTGTTCGAGTTGTTCCCTCGTGACCTTCGCTGCGTCCAGGCGATGAGTCGCTGGCGGCGTCAGAGTCGCCGCCAGCGTCGTCTTCATCAGGTTCTTGGTCTTCGTCCTCGGTTTGGTCGTCATCGCCTGATGAATTAGCCGCACCACCCTGTCTACTGGGTGGTGTGTTTGGATTTTCGTACTGCTTGAGGCGAGCCTCAAGCTGTTCGATCTTCTGTTGTTGTGCAGTAATCTGGCGTCGCAGCAGCTGGTTCTCAAGCTTCTTGACTACGAGCTGCTGGCGGAGTAGCGAACTGTCGTCGGTGCGGATCACGGAATCTGTCGATTCCGTTGATCCGCGACTCCCCAGCGACACAGTAATTCAGCAGTAGTGAACGATCTATGAGACTGCTACGAAATCGTCTCGACATGGAACTGCTATCCAACTACATCGAAACTTCCGACTATTGTATACATGCACATGGTTGTATTCTTGACGGTGTCCGGGCGAAACTTGCCTTTTGAGAAGTGATAGTAGTTTTCTTTTTTTTCTCCCCTGCAAATTTCTATTTGGTGGTAATTAGAGTGGAAATATGAACCGATAGCTGGATTCCCATTACGGGAACAATTTCTTATCAATAATTTGGTTGTATGCTTCTTGAGATTATTGTGTGAGGTTACCCGAACTAACGACTCGTAATCGTTATTATTATTTACTTAACCTATGTCCAGTCGTTTGAAAATGGATCTGCTCCGCGTTACAGGAGTCCCACGAGGTGGATACAGGTTTACGGATGGCTGTGAACGATTCTATTCCGCATGCTCGAATCGGAACGACCGACGGCTAATTCGCAACAATGGAATAGTACAGCACCGGTCCTAGTAAGTCACATGAATCCAGTAACTCCCTAAATATGGATATTTTATAATTGCGGGTATGGTCTTCTCTGAATGTATTGGCCCGGTTCGTGGATACGCAAACGTCACACCGCGATACCGCCGTCTTTCTAAACACCTCCACCCCCTCGTGATTGTCAATATCCGTCATTTCGGGGTGGGGAGAGTATAGATCACGGTTCCGGTATGTGCGATCGTTCCTCCCCCAAGACACCGGCGTGTGCCATCTCGCGGCCGGTCTGGAAGCTGTAGATAGTCACAAAATGATAAATAACGGGGGAGAGCGAGATATCGATCGAACTCAAATTGGGACAAGAGCGAGAAACCCTTCTACCCCGGAATTATATAGTAGTGAGCGAAACAAGTTTTGCATGTCAGCAAAGTACCCGAGCCTCGACGGCCGCGTAGCAGTCGTTACCGGAGCACGGTCGGGTATCGGACGTAGTATCGCGGAGGCACTCTCAACGAACGGAGCGGTGGTGGTTGGCCTCGACCGCTCGACGACGCCGAACGACGGGGGCCCGTCGTTCGACGACGTCGTATCGACGGGAGAGCTGGTCGTTGGCGACGTCACCCAGCAAACGGACGTCGACCGTCTACTCGATGAAGCGAAAGAGTACGGCGTCGTCGATATCGCGGTTACCAACGCGGGTATCGCCGGCCACGGACGCATCGAAGAGATCGACCGATCCGACTGGCGACGGACCTTCGCCGTCCACGTCGAAGGTACGTACAACGTGTGCCGTCGCGTTTTGCCAAAGATGGCCGATAGGGGTGAAGGAAGCGTTGTCACTGTCAGCTCCATCGGCGGCATTCAAGGTCGACCAAATTCCGCGGATTATGGTGCGGCGAAAGGGGGGGTGACGAATCTGACGCGACAGCTGGCGGTGGACTACTCGCCGGTGGGAGTCCGAGTCAATGCGGTGGCGCCGGGATTCATCAAAACCGAGATGAATGCCGACGTCTGGAAAGATTCAGAACGAAGTGAGCGAATCAGTCTGGAAGAAATAAGCGATCGGACGCTGACGCCGTGGCTGGGCGAGCCATCTGACGTGGCGGCGGTGGTGGCGTTTCTGGCGAGCGACGGCGCCCGGTTCGTCACCGGTCAGGTCATTCCCATCGACGGTGGCCGGACGACGTGGTGAGCGTGGGCCGACTATTCCCGTCCTCGGCGTGGCGGATTACGATACTAGGTGCGCTGCTTTATTTTTCCTTCACCTTCGCGTGGAACGCTCTCGCGGCAGTCATTCCTGCCATTGTCGCGACGTTAGAACTTTCCGAGTTTCACACTGGTGTGTTGCTCGGAACCGTCGCGCTCACGATCTTCGTGACTTGGCCGATCGTCGCCCCGCTGGTCGAGTACGTCGGGGCTGACCAGGCGATGGGCGTGGGAATCCTCATAGTCGGTTTCTCGGCCATCGCACGCGGATATGTTGACTCTCTTGTACCACTGGTGCTTCTCATGGCGCTGCTGAGCCTCGGCGGCAGCACCGTGACTTACGGTCTTCCGATCGTTGTCTCCTCGTGGTTTCCGTCTAATCAAGCCGGAAC
>NZ_BAAIGT010000002.1:0-3159181 GCF_054652935.1 Halorubrum luteum | reverse complement strand
ACGATCGCTGGTCCGGCAGCCGCAGCCAGCAGTCCAGCGCCGGCTGCGATCACAACGGCGTCCCCGCGTCCGAGCGCGAGCCGGGGAAGCGTCGGATTCCACGCGAAACAACGGGCCGAGAGCGCGGTTCCCAGCCGGTCTGCCCGACCGAACGCCCGGTCGACACCGGCGACGGCGACGATCCGCATGCGATCACGGACCGGGAGCGTGCCACCCCCGCGGGCGTGAAGGGCCTCGCGAATCGTCAGGAGATCACGCCGCAACAGCGGTAGAAACCGGAAGACGAGCGCCACCCCGATGCCGAGGAACGCACCGGCGCGACCAGGAATCGTGTGCTGGATCGCCGCCCGGGAGTCCCGCACCGGCGTCGACCTGACGTACGCCGCGGCGACGACGAAAACGAGAAGCGCACGGTAGCTCGCCAGCGCCGTGTCGGCCGCACGGTCGAGGCGAAACCACGGAGCTCCGAGCGTCACACCCGCCACCACGGGAGCGACGAGGAGGAAGGGAAACGCGAACCGAAACCCCCACAGCGACCGCGGCCCGCCGCCGGCGAGCCACAGCGTGGCCGCCGCCAGCGCCGTCAGTGCCGTGAGACCACGGGGCGTGGTGTACGCGTACGCAGCCGCCGCGAACCCGATCTGCACGACCAGCTTCGACCGAGGATCGAGCCGATGCGCCGGCGTGTCGTCGGGGACGTATGTGAGCGTCACGGGTTCGCTCCCGGCTCGGGAACGCGGACGCCGAGCTTCGGCAGGTCGTCGACCGCGTCTTCCGGCGGTGCGTCAACGACGATCCGTCCCTCGGCGAGCGCCACGACCCGGTCGGCGATGTCGAGGACGTCACGGAGGTCGTGGGTGACGACGACGACGCTCGTCCCCTCGCGGTGACGTTCGCGGAGTCGATCGAGCACGGAGCGACGGGCCAGCTCGTCGAGGCCGGTGAACGGTTCGTCACAGACCAGATGATCCGGCTCCATCGCCAGCGCGCCGGCGATGGCGACCCGTTCGCGCTCGCCGCCGGACAGCGTCGCGATACGGTCGGCTCCGCGGCCGTCCATCCGCACCGCCGCGAGCGCCTCGCTGACGCGGCGGTCGATCTCCGCCCGCTCGAGACCCAGGTTCTCCGGCCCGAACGCGACGTCGGCCCCGACGGTCGCCGAGACGAGCTGGTCCCGAGGGTCCTGAAACACCATTCCGACCGCCGACCGGGCGGCGACGAGGTCCGCCGCGACCGTCGTCCCGTTGACGGCCACGGACCCCTCGTCGGGCGTGACGAGCCCGTTGAACGTCCGCACGAGCGTCGTCTTTCCGGAGCCGTTCGCGCCTGCGAGCACGAGGAACTCGCCGTCCGGGACGGTGAGCGTCACGTCGTCGACCGCGACGACACCGTCCGTGGCGGCTCCCGCGGACTCTGACGCCTCGCTCGCGGAGCCGTCGTCGTACCGGCAGGTAACCGCGTCGACGTCGATCACGTTCGGACCTCCGACGACCGGGAGCAGGTCACGGTGGCCTCACGTCGCTGCGATCGCGTCCGACCGGACGATCCCGACCGCGGCGGCGATCTTCGCGGCCTCCGCCGGCAGGAAGACGGCCGCACCCTGAACGAACGCCTCCGGGAGCGTGAGCTCCAACACGAGCGCCATGCCGACCACGCCGAACGCGTACACGACGGCGGTTCCGGCGACCATCGCGCCGACGAGCGTCCCGACCCCGACCGTCGAGAGGTCACGGAGGTCGACGCCCCGGTGAACGACGGCCCCGACGAGCACCGCGGCGATCGGGTACGACCAGAGGTAGCCGAGCGTCGGCGAGCCGAGCAGCACGCCGACGCCGCCGGTGCCCGCGGAGAACACCGGCGCGCCGAGCGCACCCGCGAGGAGGTACAACACGAGCGCCGCACCACCCCAGACCGGACCGAGGAGGATCCCGGCGAGGAACACGCCGAGCACCTGCAGCGTAACCGGTGCCGGAGACAGCGGAAACGGGAACGATACGTACGCGAACGCACCGACGAGCGCGGCGAAAAGCGCCGCTCGAGCGAGATTGGTCGCCGCTTCGTCGCCGACGAGATCGACGGACTCCGTCCGAGTTGCCATGGCGACGCCTCTCTCGTAAACCAACTTGAATATGGTGGTTTACGAGAAGCTCCCGGCGACACCCTTTTTCCTCCACCGAGCGTACCGTGGCGGTCATGGATGAGAAGACCGAGCGCCTCCGTGATCTCTTCGTCGACGCCACCGGGTCGGAGACGGTCACCGAGCCCCAGGAGGAGTCGCGCGGATCGCTCGCCGACCGCGACGAGGCGGCAGCCGCCGAGCGCGTCCGTGAACTCGTCTCGGTGATGCGCGACCGGTACGAGTTCTCGACGGACCTCGGTGACAGCGTCTACGCGGCTGTCGTCCGCGCCTACTTCACGGAGGGGATCGACGGCGACGCGGCGATCGCCGCCGCAGTCGGCGACGAGGAGGACGGATCCGTGGTCGACGGCGACGTCGACGCAGAGACGGTCAGGGATCTCCGGCTCGACCTGCACCTCGTGGACGACACGGACCGCGACGCGCCGTTCGAGTACGCGGAGCTGAAGCGTCTGGTCGTCGCGGACCGTTCGGTGGCGGAGTGCGCGCGCGAGCTCGACGCGGACGCCGACACCGTCGAGCGATACGCCGCCGTCGCGCGCGCCGACGCCGAGTCCACTCGGGCGAACGACCGGTTTCGCGACGAGTTTCGGGCGCTGCTCACCGACGCGGAGATAACGGAGTCACACGCCGGCGACGCCCGCGAGGACGGGCTCCGAGACGCGACCGAGGATATCGAGACCGACGTCTCCTTTTGAGTGTCACCCCTCTCCCCGTCCCTTTTATCTGAAGCCGCGGCCAGTCGCCCCGTGATCCCGTTCAGCGATCTCGCCCGCGCCGCGTTCTGCCCCCGACAGCTCTACTACGCCCGCCGCGAGGAGGATCGTTCGATTCCGGCGGAGAGCCGTACCCGGATCGATCTGGCGTTTCGCTATCCGGAGCTCGCCGACGCGCCCGACCGCGAGCTTCGCCGCCTGCCGCTGCGACGGTCGCCCGCAGCGTACAGGCGTAACCTCTCGCGGCTGCGCGAGCGCGACGACTACGACGCGCTCGCCGACCCCGACCGCGAACGCGCGTTCGTCTCCGGGCGCGACTGTCACGGGACGGTACGGAAGGTGTTGGAGTCCGACGGGGAGGCGGACGCCGACCCACCGGTCCCGGTCGTCGTCTCCCCGGGTGAGCCGCCCGAGACCGGCGTCTGGGAGCCGCAGTCGGTGCGGGCGGTCGCCGCCGCGAAGGCGCTCGCGTGGGAACACGAGCGGGACGTTCCACGGGCGTTAGTCGAGTACCCCGCGGTCGGCACCGTTCGCGAGGTGCGGCTTACCGTCCGCCGAACGGCGACGTATCGCCGGGCGCTCAGAACGGCTCGTGGGATCGACGGACCGCCGCCGCGCGTGGACGACGACCGCTGTGAGGCGTGTTCGTACCGCGAGGAGTGTGGGACGCGAACGCGGTCGATCCGCTCGCTGTTGGGTTGAATCCGGAAGCGTTGTGGGTCGTGCTCACGGCGAAAACGACGTGCCGCAGGCGGTACAGGTGAATCGGAACCGCCCGTCGTCATCGAGCTCGGTGGCGTGTGGTCGCTCTCCCTCGCAGGAGTGACACGTCGCGATCGTCTCGATCGCGTCCCAGTCGTGGCGAGCCCCGGGCGCGCCGAACGCCCAGGCGACGACCTTCTCGTCGGCGTCCTCGCGGACGAACCCGGACTGAAACTCGCCGGGCGCGAACCGGATCAGCTCGCCGGCCGCGACGTCGACCCGCTCCCGGTTGCGCCCGACCTCGAAGGTGGCGACGCCGGAGAGCACGTGAAATATCTCCTCCTGATCGCCGTGCGCGTGAAGCTTGCCGGCGAACGCGTCCCCGGGCGAGAGCTCGAAGTAGTTCATCGCGACGTGGTCGGTGCCGAGCGCTCGGGAGACGGGTTTCCGGATGTCGTGGACGTCGAGCGGATTGGTGACGACGTCGACGTCGTCGATCGCGACCTTGCGCATATCGAAGCCGTCCGCCGGGAGGCCGTTAACTGTGTTCCCCCGGAGCCGACCGGCACGACGCTCCCACCGATCCAACCGACACGACGCTCCCGCCGGTCAGGAGATCAGTGGTTCGTCGTGCGCTCGTGTGCGTGCAGGTCGATCTCGAACGTTCGCGCGCGAGCGGGCTGTTCGACGAGATGGTAGCACGTCTCCGCGGACGCGGTCGGGTCGATGAACCGGTCCTCGTCGATCTCGCCTTCGGCCTCGTACACGTCGGGGTTGAGCAGCTTCCCGTCGATGATCACGTGAGCGACGTGGATCCCCTCGGAGCCGTACTCGTCGGCGAGCGACCGAGCCAGTCCCCGTGTCGCGCCCTTCCCACTTTTAAACGCGAAGTCGCCCGCGTCGGGGAACGCGCCGAAGAAGAGCGCGGTTCCGCCGGTCTCGCGGAGGTCGTCGAGCAGCTCCCGGAAACAAAGCAGGCCGCCGTACGCGTACAGTCGCCACATCTTCTCGAAGCGATCGGGGTCGAGCTCCACGTTGGAGGCGCTCGTCGTCGTACTCGCCATGTGTGCGAACACCTCGACGGACCCCAGCTCCTCGCGGACGCGATCGAGCGCGTCGGCGACCGCGTCCGGGTCGGTGACGTCGACGGGGATCGCGAGCGCCTCGTGGCCCGCCTCGCGCAGGTCGGCCTCGAAATCGGCGAGGTACGCCTCACTTCGCGCGAACATGGCGACCGGGTGCCCCTCGTCGGCGAGTTTCCACGCGAACTCCTCACAGAACCCCGGACCCAGTCCGGCGATGACGGCGACGCCTGTCATGCGCGAACGTTCGCGACGGGTTTGATAAGCGTGGCGGAGCCGGCGATCCGGTCTGCGGAACGCGGCGGTGTGCGGAACGCGGCGGTGTGCGGAACGCAGCGGTGTGCGGAACGCGGCGGTGTGCGCCACCCGGTGGGCGATGATGTGCGCCACCCGGTGGGCGATGATGTGCGCCACGCACCACCCGGCGGAAGGTGGTCGGATCGGATAATGGATCGTCGGCGGGATGCGGGTCCAGTCGAGGGTTTTCAGGGAGATACGGACTCGACCCGACGATTTATATGTGTGTGACCCGTCAGCAGGGACACGAATGACACGAGATACTCGTGGCAGTTCGGAGGATAGAGGAAGTCGCCACGCGGCGGCTGGCCGTGAAATTCTTCGATAACGTCGATACCGCGACGGCCACCCCGATGACCGACGGCGGCCGTCCCGCTGGCGAGACGATCGGTGACGCGACTGCGACGACGACCGGTGACGACACCGCGGCGACCGGTGACGACACCGCGGCGACCGGTGACGACACCACAACGACGACGACAATGGAGGACCTTTTGAACCCACTCACACATCTCGAGGAGGTACAGCTGCTGGACACGACGCTGCGTGACGGCGAGCAGATGCCGGGCGTCTCGCTGACGCCGGCCGACAAGGTCGTGCTCGCTCGCGAGCTCGACGCCGCCGGGATCCACGTGATCGAGGCGGGGTCGGCGTGCACCTCGGCGGGCGAGCGCGAGGCGATCCGCCGCGTGGCCGACGAGGGGCTCGACGCGACCGTCACGAGCTTCGCCCGCGGCGTGCAGGCCGACATCGACCACGCGCTCGACTGCGGCGTCGACGGGGTCAACCTCGTCGTCCCCGCCTCGGACAAACACGTCGAGACGAAGGTCGGGTCGACCCGCGAGGCGGTCGTCGAGCGCACCGTCGAACTCGTCGAGTACGCCAAAGACCACGGGCTCTGGGTCGAGGTGCTCGGCGAGGACGGCTCCCGTGCCGACCTCGAGTATCTCGAACGGCTACTCGGCTCGGGGCTCGACGCCGGCGCGGACCGGATCGCCTACTGTGACACGGTCGGGGCCGCGAGCCCCGAGCGGACCGCCGAGATCGTCTCGCGGCTGGCGGATCTGGGCCCGACGAGTCTTCACACCCACGACGACCTCGGCTTCGGAATGGCGAACGTCCACGCCGGACTGAAGGCGGGAGCCGACACCGTCCACGGCACCGTCAACGGCGTCGGCGAGCGCGCTGGCAACGTCGCCCTCGAGGAGGTCGCGATCGCGTTGGACCGGTCGTACGACGTCGACACCGTCGATCTGGAGCGGCTGTACCGACTCTGCCGCGTCGTCGCCGACACGACCGGCGTCGCGATCCCGCCGAACAAGGCGGTCGCCGGCGCGAACGCGTTCGCACACGAGTCCGGCATCCACACCGACGGCACGCTGAAGGACGGGACGATGTACGAGCCGTACCCGCCGGAGACGGTCGGGCGTGAGCGCCGGCTCGTTCTCGGGAAACACGCCGGTCGGGCAGGGGTTGCCGCGGCGCTCGCGGAACACGACGTCGACGTCGACGAGGAGGAGCTCATCGAAGTCGTCTCCCGGGTGAAGGATCTCGGCGACCGCGGCAAGCGCGTCACCGACGCGGACCTCCTCGCGATCACGGAGGACGTGCAGGGTCGCGAGCGGGACCGGTACGTCGAACTCGTCGATCTCTCGGCGACGTCCGGCGGCAACCTCCCGACCGCCTCCGTGCGGCTCCGCGTCGGCGACGAGGAGCGCGTCGCTTCCGGCACCGGAGCCGGCCCCGTGGACGCGGGACTGCAGGCGGTCCGAGACGCGCTCGCGAGCGACGGCGGCGTCTCCTTCGAGCTCGACTCCTATCACGTCGACGCGATCACCGGTGGGACCGACGCGGTCGTCACCGTCGAGGTCGACCTCTCGCGAGGCGATCGCTCGGTGAGCGTCTCCGCCTCCGACGCCGACATCACCCGCGCCAGCGTCGTCGCGATGGTCGACGGGCTCGACAGGCTCCTCTCCGCGGCGGCCGAGGACGGGGACGTCGAGCCCGACGCGGTGAGCCCCGCGGACGACTGACCGACGCGGTGAGCCCCGCGCCCGGGGACACCGCGACCGCGCTCCCGCGATCGTTAGCTACCGTGATCCCGAAGTCGACGCCGTCGTCCACGAGGCGCTGTACTCGACGCTGACGAACGTGAACTGCAGCATGCACGACCACGTCGAGATGGCGCTCCGGGTCGGCGTCTCGGGCTACCGCTCGCCGCGGAGCCAGACGTACTCGCAGTCGTCGAGCCACAGCGTGACGCCGCCGTCCGCCACGTGGTACCCGCCGGGTCCGACGATCCGCTCCACGCCGTCGGGGTCGACGTCGAACCCACAGACCACCTCGCGGTGGTCGTCGGCGAAGTTGTGCGCACACAGCAGCGTGGCGTCCCCGTCGTCGAACCGATGGACCCACACCTCCTTCGGATCGACGTCGACGGGAGCGTAGGTGCCGCGGGCGATCTCCGGGCACCGGTCGCGGGCCGCCGACAGGTTGCGGACGCGAGAGAGCAACGAGCCGGGGTCGTCGCGCTGGGCGGCGACGTTGATCCGGTCGTAGGCGTACTCCCCCTCGTCGATGACGGGGTTGTAGCAGTTCTCGGGGTCGGCGGTCGAGAACCCGCCGTTCGGCGAGTCGTCCCACTGCATCGGGGTGCGGACCGCCTCGCGCTCCGGAAGCGAGAGGTCGGACCCCATCCCGATCTCGTCACCGGACTGGAGCGCGGGAGTTCCGGGAAGCGAGAACAGCAGGCTGTGGGCCATCGCGATCCGGTCGTGGTCGCCGGCGTACAGGTCGGCGAGCCGGAGGCGATGGCCCCGCTCGAAGATCCACGAGTCGCCCGCGTCATCGCCGAAGAACTCGCGGGCGTGCTCGAACGCCTCCTCGGGGAGTTTAAGCAGGTTCCACTCGTCGTGGTTCCGCAGGAAGTTCACCCACTGGCCGACGCCCTCGACGTTCGGGAGGATCTCCTCGGCGCGGCGGATCGGCCACGTGTCCTGCACGCCGATCGCGTACGTGAGGTGGGCGTTCATCACGAAATTGAACTGCAGATGAAACGCCTCCCCGTCGCCGAAGTAGTAGTCGAGGCGTTCGGGCTCGTCGTCGGCCTCCGCGAGCAGGACGGCGTCCGACTGCTCGGCCACCACGACCCGGCGCATCTCCTTGAACAGCTCGATGCCGTCGCCCAGATCGGTCTCGTCGAGCGTCGTGGCGTCGTGTCCCTTCGGCATCAACATCGGGTGGGCGGCGTCGATCCGGAAGCCGTCCGCGCCCTGCTCGAGCCAGAATCGGAGCACGTCGTACAGCTCCTCACGAACCGCGGGATTGGCGACGTTGAGATCCGGCTGATGTGCGTAGAACTGATGGAAGTAGTGTTTGCCGGCGACGTCGTCGTACGACCAGACGCCGTCCTCGTACTCCGGGAAGATGTTCTCCCGGTTGTGGGCGTCCTCGACGTGACTCGTCCACAGATAGTAGTCGTGGTACTCGGAGGACGGATCCTCGCGAGCGCGCCGGAACCACTCGTGGTGGTTCGAGGTGTGGTTAAACACGAGATCGGTCAGGACGCGGATGTCGCGGTCGTGGGCGGTCGCGGCGAACTCGCGGAACTCCGCGAGGGTGCCGAGCCGCTCGTCGACGCCGTAGTAGTCGGCGACGTCGTACCCGTTGTCTCGGAGCGGGCTCGGGTAAAACGGACGGAGCCAGACGGCGTCGACGCCGATCTCGTCGAGATAGTCGAGCTTCTCGATCGCGCCGCGGAAATCCCCCCACCCGTCCCCGTCGCTGTCGTTGAACGTCTTGATATCGAGCGAGTATATCGTCGCGTTCTCGTACCAGTCCCGGCCACTCATGCGCGTCGCTACGAAACCGGGGAACTTGTCCTCTTTCGATCGACTGCGCATGCGCCGGTCACGTCGCCGCGTCCGACGTGGCTGGTGTTCCACGCGCCGCGTCTGACGAGGTTTTTATTCCATGGCGCATGAACACTGCCCGTGAGCGTCGTCGTCGCGGTCAAGCCCTCGGCGCGCAAGCGCAACGCGAAGGTCGGACGGCTCGTCTTCGAGGACGGGTCACGCCACGCGTTCGAGAGCCGTGCGGCCGCGGAGCGGTGGGCAGCTGACCTCTCGACGGGTGACGGCCACGTCTGGGTCGCGAGCGCACATCCCCGCGACGACGGCGACGTGGACCTGTACCTGCTCTCGCGGGCGACGAACGCCAAGCTCGAGGCCGCCTACGACAAGCGCCGACGCCGACTGCACGGCGGCGACGACGGCGAGCAACGCTCGCTTGGCGGCGAGTCGTAGCGCCGCACCGCCGGATCCCCGACGCCTCGGTGAACGCCTTACACCTCGGTGAACGCCTTACACCTCGACGATCTCCGCCCGGAACCCATCGATCGCCTCGAGCACCGCCTCGCGGTCGGCGTCGCCGACATCGAACTCGCAAAGCGCGTCGTCGAGGTGGCCGGCGATCGCGTCGAACTCCTCGTCAGTGATCGAAAGACCCTCGTGGGCCGTCCGCATGTCGTCGCCGCCGTACTGGATCGGCCCGCCGGTGACCGCGCTGATGAACTTCGTCTGGTGCGAGCGCTGTTCGCTCATGTCCACATCGTCGAAGTGGTGGGCGACCGACTCGTCGGCGAGGACGCGATCGTAGAACTCGTCGACGACCGCGCCGATCGCCGGCTCGCCGCCCAGCCGGTCGTACAGCGTCTCCTCTGACATACTCGTGGATCGACGCGTCGACGTATGGGTCTTTCCCCCGCACCGGCGGTACCGAATCGAGGACGCGCACGAACGGAGACCGGCGGGGTCGCGACACCGGTGGCTCAGGAGGTGAAACGACGGGAAGCGCCGAGGCGGAGATTTGAACTCCGGTGTCCGAATGGACAGTAGATTTCGAATCTACCGCCTTGGCCAGGCTAGGCTACCTCGGCTCGTCTCGTCGTTGGCCGGTTTCGAGTTTAGGGGTTTCGATCCGGGTCCGTCGCGGCCGATGTGTTCAGTCCAGCCCAGTCCGCTCCAGTCCAGCCCAGTCCGCTCCAGTCCAGCCCAGTCCGATCCAGTTCGGTCGGCAGAGGACTCTTGGTCCGACGCGTCGTTCGAGAGTCCATGAACGTCCCCGACGCCGCAGACGCCTGTGCGAGCGTGGTCGACGAGGTCGCGGGCGCGGTCGTCGCCGACCGCGAGTTTCTCGAGCGCGTCACGCTCGGCATCGTCGCCCGCGGACACGTCCTGCTGGAGGACGTGCCGGGCACCGGTAAGACGCTCTCCGCACGGTCGTTCGCGACCGCGCTCGGGCTCGAGTTCTCGCGGGTGCAGTTCACCCCGGATCTCCTCCCTTCCGACGTCACCGGGACGAACGTGTTCGACGAGTCCGACGGCTCGTTCCGATTCTCACCGGGACCGATATTCGCGAACGTCGTCCTCGCCGACGAGATCAATCGCGCGCCGCCGAAGACGCAGGCCGCGCTTCTCGAAGCGATGGAGGAGGGACAGGTCACCGTCGACGGCGAGACGCACACCCTCCCCGACCCGTTTTACGTCATCGCGACGCAGAACCCCGTCGAGAGCGAGGGAGCGTTCCCGCTCCCGGAGGCGCAGCTGGACCGGTTCGCGGTGAAAACCTCGATCGGCTACCCCGACGAGGACGGTGAGATCGAGCTGCTCCGGCGACGTGCCGGCCGGGTCGAACGAGCTCCCGCCGTCGACCGCGTGCTCGACGCCGACGCCGTCGCCGAGCTGCGCGAGGTCCCCGAAACGGTCCGGGTCGACGACGACCTCCTCGCGTACATGGCGTCGATCACGCGGGCGACCCGCGAGGACCGCCGCGTCGACGTCGGCGTCTCCCCCCGCGGCACGCAGCGGCTGTTCGAGCTCGCGCGGGCTGCGGCGACGCTCGCCGGCCGCGAGTTCCTCACGCCGGACGACGTGAAACGCGTCGCGGAGCCGGCGCTCGCACATCGGCTCGTGCTCACGCCGGACGCCGCCGTCAACGACGTCGACAAGCGGGACGTGATCGCGGCCGTGCTCGACCGTGTCGCCGTGCCGACCGTCGAGTCACCGGGGGCGTGACGGGGTCACAACGGCGTGGCCGCCTCGATGCCCGCGATAAGCAGTGTGGTGTTGTACACGGCAACGACGGCGAAAAGCAGCGCCGGGATCCCGTAGCCGACGATCCGGACGACCGGCGCGAGGTGTCCGTCGGGGCGGCGGGCGGCGACCGCGATGGCGGCGATCTCGGTGAGAAGCGTGATCGCGACGACGACGACGAACGAGCTCCACAGCAGGCCCTCGACGATCCCGATCCGATGAAACGCCGCGTTCGCGAGGGGGTTCGCCTCGTAGATGCCCGGGACGTATCGGAGTCCGAACCCGGTCGTCAGCGCGTCCGTGAACTTCGTCGCGGTGAGCAGGAAGATGCCGGAGACGGACAGCGCGCTCCGCTCGAAACAGGCGAGCGGTGAGATACGTGATCGAGTGGTCGTCTCGAACGACCGATGACGCGCGTCGCTCGTCGACTCACCGGAGTGGCGGCCGCCGGCCGAGCGGTCGGATCGAGTGTCCGGTCGAACGCGCGTCATTCGTTGACACGTCTGTGTGTCATTTCAATACACTTAAAAGATGCTGTCGCCGTCAGGGAGCGGCGCAGGTTGTTATTAAGCTGTGTTGTCAGGATCCACTCCGAATCTGATCTCGTCGATCAGATCGACCGTATCAATCGCCTCTCCATCGAATGGATTACCAGTTGGAGCCGCGGCAGACTGTATCTGTCCCGGGAATCCATCCGGATTTTCAAGATCGACGATAAGATCGATCTGCTTTGTTTCACCATCTTCGATCGTCACGGTATCAGTAACGGTCTGGTCTTCGACGCCGTCATCACCTCCGAAAGAGGACTCTCCACGATTCGTGGAGATCGTCGTACCGTCGGCTTCGAACTGAAATCCCTCTACAACGTCGTTCGGATCCACGTCACCGTCTGGCGTATCGTTGTAGTCCGCCTCGTCAACTAGATCGACATCCTCACCGAACCCCGAGAATTTGATACCGAGTTCCCGTGATCCAACACCACCATTGTTAGCGACTTGGAGAATGTTTCCAAACGTCACCGTGTTCCCCCCAGGTTGCATATCAACCGCCAGTGCGGGTGAGAGATTACCATTCACCTCGTCGTTTATCGTCGCAGCACGTTCACCGTTGAAATCATCGAGATCGATTTCATCGAGTCCTCCATTGTCGAAGAGAGAATTATCCCCATCGTGTGCCCAGTCCTCACCCTCGCTAGGATTGAAAGAATCATCCGAACCGCTTCCATCGCGAAAAGCGACACCGGGTTCGACTTGAAGATCCGTGTCGGCGACGACGCGGAAGTCACTGCCTGCGTCCAAGTTCTCTTCGAACGCCGCGCTCGTGAACGCCGCGCCGCTTCCCGTCGCCAGTGCACCTAAGCCGAGTATCGTGGTTCGCCGCTTTACCATGGAGTTTCCACCTATCCTCCAAATTGAGGGTAGCCAACATAAAGGTAGGGAGCTTGAAACGACGAAAGGTCCGCTTGAAAACCGAGAAAGCACCGCTTGAAACACGCACGATCCGTCTGCCTGCGTCGGGTCCATGCTACCTGATGACATAATTCGTCAATTTTCGGCCGGGAAGTCGGGGTGATCGGTCGCAACGCCCGGTCGTGGTTCCCGTTTATATTCCTCCGGAGCGTATCCGGCGGCAATGCGAACGCGTCGCCGAGTGCTCGTCGCGAGCGCGCTGTCGCTGTCCGTCACCGTCACCGGCTGTCTCGATGACGGGCTCGACGAACTCCCGGGCATAGGCGGTCGCGAGGAGACGGAACAGCAGGACCAACGGCGCGAGATCCTGCTCACCTACGAGGACGCCCTCGGGGAGCGTAACGACGGGATCGAGACCCGCGACGGCGGCATCGAACTGTTCAACGCCGAGGCGTACGCCGACGCGATCGACGAGATGGAGACGGCGCTCGACCGCTTTGCGGCCGCGGCGGACGGCTTCGAGACGGCCGCGGACGCCGCCGCGGAGATCGATTCCGATGACCCCGACGTCGAGGACGCCCGCGGGATCTGTTTGGACGCCGCCGAGAACACCCGGATCCAGGTCGAGGCGACCGAGGCCGGCCTCGCGGCGACGACCGCGGCTGCCGACGACGAGGCCGCCGGCACGATCAACGACCACATCACGACGTACCAGGATCTCGTCGAGGAGGCCGAAGCGATTCCGGTCGCCGACGGCGACAAGCTCGCCGACGTGCTCGGCTTCTGAGACCGCATCCCGGCGGACGGATGACTGCCGGCGGCATCGACGCATCGACACCACCGGTTGTTTCGTTTAATTTAAATAACGAGGATTCGACGTTCTGTATGGTATGGAGCGGGTCCGGAAACCGAGCGGGGCGGGGGACGCCGATAGACGCGATATCAACCGCTCGGACCGCGACCGCGCGGCTGGACGTACGGGGAACGGATGTCACTGACGAGCCAAGAGAAGTACGACGCGCCCGAGAAAGACGAGCTGTACGACCTGCTGAGCAGCCACCGACGTCGGTACGTGCTTCACGTGTGTAAAAAACACGACGGGCCGGTGACACTTTCGGAGCTGGCCGAACAGATCGCCGCGTGGGAGCACGACAAAACCGTCGAGGAGATCACCTCCACGGAGCGAAAACGCGTCTACACCTCGCTCCAGCAGACGCATCTCGACCGGATGGCGGAGGCGGGGATGATCCGCTACGAGGGCGACGAGATCGAACTCACCGACGAGGCCGAGGGGCTCGACGTCTACCTCGACATCGTCCCGCCGCAGTCGATCCCGTGGGGCGTCTACTACCTCGGGCTCTCCGTGCTCGGCGCGATCGTCCTCGCCGGCGTGTGGGTCGGCTTCGTGCCGACGGGGACGGTGCCCGCGATCGGCTGGGCGGCGTTGGTGCTTATGGCGTTCCTGTTATCGTCGATCGGACAGGTAATACAGCATCGTCGGCACCGCCTCGACCGATTCGATCGACCGCCCTGAGGCCACTCCGTGCGTTCAAGCACGGCAATACAAAGTACGTGGAGCCCCAAGACCAACTGAGAACGAGGCGAGCAGCCTGATCGACGCCTCGACTCGATCCTATGGGACGAAACCGTAACCGAAGCCGGAGCCGGTCGAGTGGCGGGATCAGCCGCCGCTCTCTGCTGATTCTGGCGGGGGTCGGAACCGCCGGCGCGACCGGCGCGTACACCACCGGCGCGTTCGACGCCGTCACCGGTGACCGCTCGCTCGGCGTGGGGACCGCGGGCGACGACGCGGCGCTTCTCGGGATCGACGTGGAGGAGCGGTCGGGCGTCGACGGCGACACCGTGACGCTGTTCGAGCTGACGAACCGGTTCGGATCGGGGCTCACGTCGATCGACGCGGAGATCGTCGACGGCGTCGACGGCCCCGTCGACCCGAACAGCCTTCGGACGCCGACCGGACTCCCGCCGGGCGGGTCGGGCGTCATCGAGGGCGATCTGGCCTGTAGCGGGGACATAGAGCGCACGATCCAGGTGTCGATCTCGGCTGCGAGCCCGGAACAGTCGGTCGATCTCACCCGGTCGGTGACGGTGAGCTGTACGGTGCCGGATCGGGGACCGTGTGCGCCGCTGACCCCGCCGGGCTGTATCGACGACGAGTTTCCCGGGTGGGACGGCACCGACTGCAGCGTCGTCATCGACACCAGCGGCGAGATCGAGGAGACGGTCGGCGGCGGCGTGGAGATCGGCGGCGCGGTCGATCTGACCACCGACGACGAGGTGGATCTGACCGTTCGTGGGACGATCGCAGACTATCTGGGCATCGACACGTCCGACGAGATCGATGTCCTCCTGGACGGTGGCGGATCGATCGGTGGTCCCCTTCAACTGACGACCTCCGATGAGGTCACGCTCGATATCGGTGGGACCGTCGGTGGGGGGGTGTGTGCCGACGAGTCGGGCGAACTCGACGTGTTCGTCGGCCGAGGCGGGATCGTCGACGGCGAGCTGTCGCTCGCGTCCAGCGACGAGGTGAACGTCGATCTGGACGGTGACGCGTCCGTCGGACCGCTGTCGGTCGAAACGCTCGACGAGGTCGACATCGACGTCACCGGCGGCTCCGAGATCGACGGCTCTGTCGACGTGGAGACGAGCGACGAAGTGGAGCTGGAGATGGACGGGAACGAGCGCGTCCGCGGAGACGTCACGATTACGACCGAAGACGAGGTCGACGTCACGCTCTCGGGAAGCTCCGTCATCGAGGGCGACTTGACGATCGAAACCTCCGACGAGGTCGACATCGACGTCACCGGCGGCTCCGAGATCGACGGCTCTGTCGACGTGGAGACGAGCGACGAAGTGGAGCTGGAGATGGACAGGAACGAGCGCGTCCGCGGAGACGTCACGATTACGACCGAAGACGAGGTCGACGTCACGCTCTCGGGAAGCTCCGTCATCGAGGGCGACTTGACGATCGAAACCTCCGACGAGGTCGACATCGAACTCAACGGCAACTCGGCGATCGAGGGAGACGTGTCGACCACGACCGAGGACGAAGTGGATGTCGATATCGGCGGGAGTTCGACGATCGGCGGTGATCTGACGATCGACACGGATGACGAGATAGACGTCTCCGGCTGCCGGAACATCGAGGGCGAGGTCACGCCGCCGGGCGTGTGTTAATCGATCGTCCGACAACCACTCATTTTGATTGCTTTATCGCCAGCGTAAATCGCGTGTGCTCATTCCAGTCGTTCTGCGATGATATTCAGTTCGAGTTCCGCTTCGGAGTCCGGGAAGTCTGTGAGTTCAGCATCCCTACTCGGAAGAAAGTTCACTGTAACCCCAAACGTGATCGACTCACCCGGTCCCAGTCCGCCCTCCGGCTCAATTACGAAGGTGTCGTCATCCTCCGCAACGTCAGTACCCTCGGAGACGACACCCATCACGCTGGCCGCTTCGGGGCCCGAATCATCAAGGACGGAGAACTCGAACGTCAGCCTGTCGTAGCCGACGTTTCCTTCGTTCACGATCCGAACGAGCTGTCCGAAATCGGTGAATGCACGTTGATTCAGTTTCTCGATAACGATCTCGATCTCATCATCTTCGACATTGACATACTGATTGTCCTCACGAGCCGGTTCCAAGCGAAGATCCGAGACGACGACGACCCGCATGTCGGCCCCGGCCGACACGCTGGAGGTGAACGCCCCCGCGGAGAGGACGGCTCCGCCGGCGGCGGCCGAGGTGAGCCCGATGATCGTCTGTCGTCTCGTTGGCATGGTACGCGTTGGCGTGGTGAAATCCACGCTCGTTACGGGTTCATACGTTGCCCGCACGCTTTGTATTGTTGGTCCTGCCGGGGAGAAAGGAGTGCTTGAAACGTCGATCGAGTGTTCAAGCCGAGCCATACGGCGTTCCAAGCCGTGCCATCCGACCGGACGGGACCGTTCAAGCGACCCAATACAAAGTGGGTAGGGGTACATGGTGTAGATATGAACCGACGCAATGTGCTGATCGGACTGGGCGGACTGGTTGCAGGTGGCGGCGCGCTCATCGGTACGGGCGCGTTCGATACGGTGGAAGCCGAGCGGACGGTCACCGTCGAGACCGCAGGGGACGCTGATGCGTTCCTCGGGCTGTCGCCCGCTGATGGCGTTAGTGACGAGCTCGTCGAAGACCCCGGTGATGACACGATCGAGGTCATTCTCAACGACACTGACGAGGGAGCGGCCGGACTGAACCAGAACGCCGTGACGACGTTCAACGAGCTGGTGACCGTGACGAACCAAGGGACACAGGATGTCGACGAGATCAACCTCACGATCGACCATGATGAAGGCGACGACATCGAGGGTGTGTTCAGCTACCCGGTCGACGGCGACGCAGACGACCCGGTGGCAAACGAGGGGAACATCCTCGACGAGGCCGAAACGGAGCCCCTCACTCCGGGTGATGAGGTTACGTTCGGACTCATCGTGGATCTCTTGGACAACGAGGAAGACATTAGCGAACTGCCGGACGACGCCGCATACACCCTGACTATCGAGGCCATCGCCGCAGAATAGAATCCAAACGGTCGGCGGTCTTTGGCGGCCGTTGCATGAGCATAGCCGGACGAGACGGCATACAGAGGTGGAATGAGATGGTTTCTCGACGACGGACGATTCTCGGTTTCGGTGGCCTGCTCGCCGCGGGCGGCGCCGTCGTGAGCACCGGCGCGTTCGACACGGTTGAAGCCGATCGGTCGGTGAGTCTCGAAACGGCCGGCGACGCGAACGCTTTTCTCGGGATGACCTCGTTGAACGAGGACGTCGTCGATCCGGACACCGAACTGATCGGATTCGAGATACCCGAGAGTGCGTCGGTGACCTACGAAGAGCTCGTTCTCGTTACCAACCAAGGTACGCAGGCGGTTACGTCGCTGCGGTTCGAGTTCGCCGTTACGGGGGCGGACCAACCGGACGCCGACGTGGAGGACGCACTCCGGATCGTCTCTCCCGATCCCGATACTGACGGAGTCACGGAGATCGACGCCGTCGATGGGGCCAACCTGATCGCCGAAAGCGACGCCGAAGACGCCGACAATAACGAACTCGTACCCGGAGAGTCGTTCCCGTTCGGAATACGAATCGATCTCACCGATGCCGAAATCGACGAGATCACCGGTGATCCAGATATCACGTTGACGATCATCGCCGAGAGCGGCGAGGTCGACGACGGTGACGACGGCGACGGCCCCGGTGGGGTCTCCCGATTCGCCTTTTCACCCGGTGACCCGACCGCCGACCCACCGGATGCGATGGAGTTCACGGTCGAAAATCGGGGCCCGGACGCGACGATCGAAGGCTTCCGAGTCGAAGTTACGGGGACGAATCCTCCGACGTCGTTTACCGAATACGAGCTTGAGACGACAGGCGATCCCGAGACGGCGCGCGAGGCAGAACGCGAGGACGACCCGTTCGAGGTGAACGCGGACGTCGACCACGACCCCTACACGCTTCCGCCGGGTGGCGAGGTCGAATACAGCCTCGAGGGCTTTGACGAGAACACGCAATCGCTTTTGAGCAACGAACCAGACGATTTCACGTTCGTTCTTCTCACGGCCGACGGCCCCGCCGACGTCGCTCCGAGCGGCGAAACCTGACGATCCGCCGCTACGCGTCCTGCAGTCCGGGACCGACCTCGAACCGCGCTCCGCCATCCTCGTCCTCTGCAACCGCGATCGACCAGCCGTGCGCCTCGACGATCTCCCTGACGATCGGCAGGCCGAAGCCGGTGCCGTCGGACGCGGTCGTGTAGCCGTGTTCGAAGACCGTCTCGCGGTCGTCGGCCGGGATGCCGTCCCCGTCGTCCGCGACGTAGAACCCCTCCCCGTCCGGCAGCGTGCCGACGCGGACGGTGACGGGCGGATCGTTGTGTGCGGCAGCGTTCCGAAAGAGATTCTCGAACACGCTGCGGAGTAGCTCCGGACTCGCCTCGATCCGGGCCTCGTCTATCTCCGTCCGGAGCGTCGCTCCCTCGGTGTGAGACGTCTCCCACGCGTCGTCGACCACGGCCGTGAGCTCGACCGTCTCGGTGTGTTCGGCGGCGTCTTCCGCACGGGTCATCGCGAGCAACCGGTCGATCATGCTGTCCATCCGATCGAGAGACCGTCGGACCGCCGCGAGGTGTTCCATCTCGTCCGTCTCCTCGGCGAGATCCAGATATCCTCGTGCGGTGTGTAAGGGGTTGCGCAGGTCGTGGCTAACATAAATGCACGTGCAAGACGTGACCGCGGCCGACGCTGACTGCGCGACTCCACGGGCTTCTTACTGATGGGGACGCTCGGATGAGGTATCGATGCCCGACGGTCCAGTCGTGCTGCTGGTCGAGAACGATCCCGAGCTGGTCGAGCGCCACGCGGAGTGGCTCGCCGACGAGTACGCGGTGCGGACGGCGATCGACGGCGAGACTGCGCTGGAGCGGTTCGACACCGACGTCGATGTCGTGCTCCTCGACCGCCAGCTGCCGGATATGTCCGGAGGCGGGCTGCTCGGTCGACTCCGCGCACGTGATGGCGATCCGGCCGTCGGGATGCTGCTCGGGCTCGACCCCGACAGACGCGTGTTGGGGCTCGACGTCGACGAGTTTGTGGTTCGCCCCATCGACCGCGAGACGCTCGTGGGGCTCGTCGAGCGGCTCGACCGCCGAGGGGCCGTCGACGAGGCGGTCGACGCGTACCTCTCGCTGCTCGACCGACGACGAGAGTTCGAGGTCGAAGGAGGTCCGGACGCGCTCGAGTCGAACTCCGACTACCGGGCAGTCACCGGTGAGCTGGTGGCGCGACGTCGTCAGCTCGAGTCGCTGCTCGACCGGCTCGAGGAGGCGGCGGGCAAGGAGGCAACGGACGGCGAGACTGACGAGACGGCGCCGACCGCGAGCCCGTCGCCATCCGGTGGCGAGAGCGACACGAGCACGAGTGGGTGGGCGGTCAGCGACGGGCCGGCGGCCGACGAGATCGGAGCGGCGGCGGTGGAGCCGATCTACCGGCGACGACCGGTGGAGTTCTACGGCCTCTGGCTCGTGGCGGCGCTCACTTACGGTGTCGGAGATGTCGTCTCAACGCTGTATGCGGTGTTCGGCGTGCCCGGCGTCGACGAGGCGAATCCGGTCGTCGACGCCTTACTCGTCAATTTCGGGGTTCCCGGGTTCCTCTTTTTAAAGCTCCTCGTCTTCCTCGTGTTGATCTCCGTGAGCGTGCAGGGAGCCCGGACCGGAGACCGGTTCTCCTACTACTGGCCGCCGCTTTTGGCCTCGGCGCTCGGGATCGCACTCACGGCGTGGAACGTTTCGCTCGTCGTCGGGGTCGGGACCGCGATTACAGTGACTCCCGGGATCGGGATGCGCTCGGTAGCTGCTACAGCCACTTGCGGACCTTCCGCCGGACGCTGTCGGCGATCGACGTGTCCCGATCCCTGTCGCGGAACCGGAGCGGCTCGAAGCCGACGGCGACCGCGAACACGGCGGTGACGGCGACGGCGAGGGTGAGATTGATCGCGCCGATGGCGACCCACGGGTGGATCGCGTGTAGCGCGGCGATCACCGCAAGCGGGAGGATCCCGATGTACTGCCGCTCGGAGATCGCTCGGTAGTACACGCCGGTCTCGTCGGGAGCGTAGATCGTTGCGACGGTGTCCGCGCTCTCTCCCCGTCTCACCCAGTGTGTCGTCTCCTCCACCGTCACTCCCGTGCTCGCGGGCTCGATGATCGCCACCTGTGGGACGTACCCGTCGTTCGTCACGTTGTACTCGACCGTCTGGGTGCCGCCGCGTTCGATGACCGTCGGGTTCGAGCTCGGCGACTGTGAGCTCACGACGGTGATCTCGTTGATCCCCGACGGGACCACCATGCTCGCCGTGGCGGGAACGAGGATCAAAAGCAGGATGATCCCGAGCACGGCTCCGGCGCGCATCGCATCCTGCCGGTCGCGGTCGCGGTTTCGCCCGCCGCGCCCACTGGCGAGGAGGTCGGCCGCAAAGCTGTACAACAACAGCAGGATGCCGCCGCCGACCATGATCGAGCCGACGTCGCCATCGGCGATCGCGTCACCGCCCGGGAGCCCGGAAAGCAGCCCCGCGACCGCTCCGACCGCACCCTGCAGCGCCATCGCGGCGGTTCCGATCGACGGGATCACCACGAGCTCGTCGTTGAACTCCCACGCGACGGCGACGATCTGTGACTCCTGGACCGGTGGCTCGTCGCCGTCCTGGTCGGTGAAGGGGTTGGCATCGCCGCGTGTGATGTACCCCTCGTCCGTTTCGCCGACAACTCGGTGCGTGGTGAGCCCGCCGCCCTGCAGCTCCCGAGCGTCGAACGTGACGACGTCACCCTCCTCGATGTCGCCCGCCAGCTCCGGCGGGAGCGCAACGAACCCGTCGCCGGGTTCGAGCGTCGGCGACATGCTGCCGGTCACGACGAAGCCGAGCAGGATCGGCTGGCCGAGCTGTTGGCCGACCAGCATCGCGATCACGACGGCGACGAGCAGCAGCGTACCCGCCGTGCCGATCGAGGAGCGCAGTCCCATATCTTCGTGTCACCGAGTCGTACGAGAGAGCGACTTAAATACGGCCCGCCGCGAGCCGGCTCGAGCCCGGACAACGACTATATCCGACGAGCGAAAAATCCGATCGACGGGTCACCGTAGCCCTCTGCGCCGACGTCGCTACCTCGCACTCGCCACGGCTGGCGTCGGAGTCGCGCTGTCGGGCTGTGCAGCTCCCGGCGGGGATGATGAGACGGAGGCCGACGCTCCGGACGGCCCGGAGCCGTCCGAGCCGGCCGCTCAGCCACCAGCTGCCGACGACGAGGAACCGCCGGGCGATGACCCGCATCCGGCGCGCCTGCGAGTGCGCGACGTCTCGATCGACGGGAGCGAGGACGGGCCGCGACCCGGGTTCGAGACGCCGACGCGCGTCGCGGGGCCGTTCGACGTCGTCGTGGTGCTTGAGGATACGCGCGGACCGGCGTCGGCCACGGCGACCGGTCGAGCCGAGCGTGCGATCCGCCGACTCGACGCCTTCGTTCACGGCGTCGACCCCGACGGCACGCCGCACGAGAGCATCGACGAGCTTCTGGGCGGCGTCGCCCATCTCGACGCCCACGAGAGCGTCGAGCCGCTGATCGATGCGATCGTCGAGATGGCTGACGACCGCGAATCGACGGCTCGGGATCTCCGTCAGGAGGGGCTTGACGAGGCGGAGTGATCGGCAGCCGTCCGCCGGTCCGACCTCGGAGCGTCAGAAGTCGTAGGAGTCGAACTCGTCCATCGTCATGTCCGCGTAGTTGACGAGCCAGTCGCTGGCGGGCGAATCGGGGCGGACGTACACGTAGATATACTCGCCGTCGAGCACGGTGCTCACGCCGAGCTGTTCGTCCTTGATCACGCGCTTGTTCGTGTCGATGGCGACGTCGACGAGCCCCTCGAGGTCGTCGACGAGGATCGTCGCTTCGTAGTCGCGCTCGGAGGGGAACGTGCCGCTCGTGATCCACTCGGAGAACTCCTGTTCCTGCTGGTAGATGTCGAGCAGCTCTCGCTCGTCCTCGGTTAACTCGACGTACCCCATCACGCGACCGACGGTCAGTCCCGCGAGTCCGACCACCGAGAGGACGACCACGAGCAGCGAGCCGACCACCTCGCTCGTGTCCGGCTCGATCGGTCGCTCGACGACGTCCGTCTGCTGGTGGGTCTCCGAGACCGTCTCGATCTCAGTCACGCGGAACGTCTCCGGAGTCACCGTGATCGGCATCACGCTCTCGTGGGTCGTCGACACTTCCTCGCCCTCGACGACGCCCTCGACGGTCGATATCGACAGAATGCGGATCTCGATCGTCCCGGCCGCGCGGAGCTGTTCTTCGACCGTATCGACCGTCTCAAAGATCGCATCCATCTCGACGGTTGCGTCGACCGTGTGGTTGCCTTCCGGCGAGAGCGTCTCGTCGGTGCCGGTCGCGAGCGGCTCGGAGTACTCCCACAACACGTCGTCACCCTCAACGCCGCGATACAACAGCTGCGTCTCGGTCGTCACCTGCAGCTCTCCTTCCGCTGCATCGTACGCGTACACGTACGTCACGTCGAGCTCGTCGGAGAGGCTCGTGTAGTACACCGGGCGATTCGCGACGCGCTCACCCTCCTCGAACGGGATCGACTCGTTGACGATCACCGAGCCGTGCTCGTAGGTGGTCTCCTCGGACCACTCGGAGACGGTCACCGTTTCGCGTTCGACCTCCGGCGTCGCCTGTACCTGGTACGCCCACCAGCCACCGAGTGCGGCGACAAGAAGCAGGATGACCACGACGGCCGCGAACCACTGGTCGAGCAGCGCCCGCAGCCGGATCGACCGGTCGAGCTCGGTCACGGACTCACCACCCGCCACGGACGTCGCAGTCGACGCGTCGGTCGACGCCACCGTTCAGGCAGCGGACCGATCCGGGAGCTGCCGACGCTCCGGACGGATCGAGACGCGTTGCGGACCGAGCCGCCCGAAGAGATGCTCGCTACGGCGTCGACGCCTGGTGAGTCGAACATTCGGTTCGACGGCGCTACGACGGCGACCGTAATGAGTGCTGTGGCGTCGGCGTCTCGGGATCTGGCGTCGGCGTCTCGGGATCTGGCGTCGGCGTCTCGGGATCTGGCGTCGGCGACAGGGAACCCAACGCGAACGGTCGGTGAGCGCACGGCAGTCACTCGAGACTGACGCCCATATCGTCGATCGAGACGACCTCGTCGAACAGGGGTTTGAGCGTGTTGATATCCTGAACATCCCCCGCCAGCGGATCGACGTGGAAATGTGAGATCGCATCGCCGCTGTCGAGCGTCCCGAGGAGGATGTGCAGAAACCGGAACGTGCTGCGGGGGTCTTTGTACTCGAGCAGGACGTTCAGCGAGTCGTAACACAAAAGCGTCTCGCCGGGCCCGTCCGCCCAGTCGTCGACGGTGCCGGAGACCAGGATTCCCAGCCGCGTGATATCGTTCGGATTGTTGATCTCGACCGTCTCGACCGACTCTCGAACCGACTGGGGGATCGGCTGTGAGTGGCCGATCGAGATAACTTTGGTCCGCGCGGCCGCGTCGGCGATCCGTTCGAGTCGGCCCGTGTGTATCTTGCGGTACCGAACGAGGAGGACGTTTCGGTCGCGACCAGCGTCGGCGAGCCCGAGCAGGTCCGTGCAGGCGGCGTGTTTCCTGTCGTCCTGTGAGTCGCACTGAACCAGCACGCTCGTCCCGGGATCGAACGAGAGCTCGTCCGGCCGGGTGTACTCGTCGGACTCCGTCAGACCCTCGGTGAAAGCGTCCACGGGGTCTGCATCCGTCTCGTCGGCACTCGGGGCGCCGTCCCGTGAGGGTCCGCTCCAGATGCGGCGGCTGCGTCCGGTGTCGTCGGACTCGACGTCACCGTCCGGCTCCGACCGGCCCGGTCCCGAATCGTCGCGGTCCGTCGGCGGATCCGATGACGACGAGTCGGTAGACCGATCGAGACCGACGTTCGGGCGATCGGTCGACGTCACGGACGGCTCGGATCGATCGTCCACCGATGGCCCGTCAGTCTCCAAGTCGGCCTTTTTGGTGTCAACGGGAGCGGAAGCAGGCTCATCGGTATCAACGGGAGCGGAAGCAGGCTCATCGGTGTCGGTGGCTTCCGGAGGAGTCTCCGTCGTGTCATTGTCGATCCAGTCCCACGAGTCGATGTCGTCGGCTGCCGACGCGCCGGTTTCGGACGTCGCGGAGGCGAGCTCGGATTCCGTCGTCGATTCCGGCTCGTCAAGGGAGCCGTCCGCCCCGACCGTCTCGTCCTCGGATCGTTCCTCCTCGGTCGGTCCGCTTAGCGGCTCTTCGGTCGATTTCGACCGGGAGCCGCGGACGCGCTCCGACAACTTCTTGAATCGAGGACTGCGGCCGCTCGAGGAGTCGTCACCGTCGTCGCCGTTCTCACCGGCATCCTCCGTCATGGATCAGGTGTTGTGGGGGCGGCAGACGCGGTGGCGGCGACGCTCCCAGACTGCGTCCGAGACGCCGGATCGTGGGTGTTGGATCCGCGAATCATCGGACGAACACCCGGAGACGATCTCGGTGATTCATTGTACGAACGTAGTTGGATAGCAGTTCCATGTCGAGACGATTTCGTAGCAGTCTCATAGATCGTTCACTACTGCTGAATTACTGTGTCGCTGGGGAGTCGCGGATCAACGGAATCGACAGATTCCGTGATCCGCACCGACGACAGTTCGCTACTCCGCCAGCAGCTCGTAGTCAAGAAGCTTGAGAACCAGCTGCTGCGACGCCAGATTACTGCACAACAACAGAAGATCGAACAGCTTGAGGCTCGCCTCAAGCAGTACGAAAATCCAAACACACCACCCAGTAGACAGGGTGGTGCGGCTAATTCATCAGGCGATGACGACCAAACCGAGGACGAAGACCAAGAACCTGATGAAGACGACGCTGGCGGCGACTCTGACGCCGCCAGCGACTCATCGCCTGGACGCAGCGAAGGTCACGAGGGAACAACTCGAACAGCACCTGAACCAGAAGAGACGATCCTCGTTGATCAGGGATTCTGTCCAGACTGTGAGCAAATCCTCTCTAGCCCTGATAGCTACGTTTCACGGACTATTATTGACGTACCGCTTCCTGTTCCAACCACTGTTACCGAGTACAAGCTCGGTAAACACCACTGTTCTTGTGGTAACGAGGTTGTTGCTGAGCATCCTGACTGTCCCGAAAAGGGGCGGTTTGGGCCAAATATCATGGCCCAAACCGCTCTCGGTCGGTTCCATCAACGACTGCCGAACCGGAAACAGGCCGAGCTGTTTGACTGGGACTTCGACCTTCCGATCTCTCACCGGACGATCTACAACTTGACTAAGCGGGTCGCAGACCGGCTGCGACCCGCTTACGAGGATGTCAAAGAGAAGATTCGGGAGAGTGAGGTCGTCTACTGCGATGAAACAGGCTTTCCGGTCGATGGAGAACAACACTGGGCGTGGACGTTCGTCACTGATGACGAAGTGCTGTTTTGGGTTGATGAAAGCCGAGGAAGTGGAGTCTTAGAAGACGTCCTCGGCGAGGAATTCGCCGAGGACTCGACGCTCAGTTGTGACGGCTGGTCGGCGTATTCGAGTTATCACACGAAACTGCAGCGGTGCTGGGCGCACCTGTTGCGGGAGGCTGAGTACGTCGCTGAACGGTACGAGGAAGCAGAGCGGCTGTCTGAAGAGTTGCACGCACTCCACGACGATCTAACGACGTTCGTCGAAGGAGATCCGTCCGCTTCCGCCCGCGAGCAGAAGCGGGCGGAAGCATCCTTACACTTGGAGGGCCTGGTGAGGGAAGGTTACGAGGCCCAAGAGGTTCAGCAGCTGATCAAGAAGATCAGCAATGGCTTGGGTCACTGGCTGACGTTCGTGACCGAACGGGGTGTTGATTCAACGAATAATCGCGCAGAGCGGGCTCTGCGCGAGCAAGTAGTCCTTCGGAAGATGTTTCGGACCCTGCGTTCGGCAGAAGGGGTCCAGATTCACGAGACAATAACAACGATGTTGGCGACGTGGAAACGACGAGGACTTGATCCACCTGAACAGCTCCAGTCAATTCTGGGTGGGAGAGAACTTCGGTAAGGACGAGAGGCATCACTGAGCGGTGTATCTTTGTCTTGCTATCCAACTACGTACGAACCAGACAATAACGAGATATCAGAAAAGGAGACGGTTAAAATTACCGGAGACGGCCACGTTCGTGGGCAGCACGACAACGCGGGGGGAAAACAGCAGGATCCGGTGGATTCGACGTCTGCACGCTCGCGTCGGAAGCGAGGCACATGTGCAGAACTGTTAAAGGCCTGGCGGACCAACCTCGGATGATATGTCTGAGTCTCCGGGACCAGGCAACGGTTCGCCAGTCGGTTCCGAGGCCTTTCAAGAGTGGGTCGAACACACCGCATCGACGCGGGGTGTCGACGAGCAGGAGCTGTTGAACCAGCTGGTGTCGGCGTTCTGGGTGCTCGACGAGATGAACGGCGTCACCGGTGAGACGGAGCCGTTCGGGACGGAGATGGGGGACGAAACCGTCACTGAGCAGACGGGTATGGGCTCACCGCTGGACGCCGGAACTGACGACGGGGATACCGATCCGACCGATTCATTCCTCGGTGCCGACCAACCCGAACCGACAGACTCGTCGTCGACCGTGGAAGACGACACCACGACCCCGGGATCGGATGACGGGGACGCCGGGGAGCCAAGCGGGGAGGAGACAGATACCTCGCCCAGCGGGAGATCGGCGACCGGTGAGGGGAGCGAGGAGATAGCCGAAGAGGTTCGTGCGCTCCGGGAGTCGCTGCACACCCAACTCGAGATGGTGCAGGCGGTGAGTGAGATCCGTCGGCAGCTGTCCGACCTCTCGTTGGACGTCGAGAATCAGCGGTCGCGTCAAGAGCAGTTCACCGACCGCATCTCGGACGATCTGACGCGGCTCCACAGTCGGGTGGAAGAGCTGGAGTCGAGCAGCAAGGATACGGAGACGGCGAACGCCGAGGCGGTCGACCGCCTGGCCGCGGAGCTCCGCGAGGACGTCGAATCGCTGGCGGCCACCCAGCGGGAGTTCGAGTCGTGGATCGACGAGGAGTTCGACGAGATCGAGAGGCTGTTCGAGCACCTCCTCGACGTCACCGACGATCTCGACGACCGTCTCGCGACCGTGGAGACGGAGCTGAAGACGATCCGGGAGGAGGAAACCGAACGTGAGCGGCTGGAGACGCTCCGACGGACCGCCCAGCGGTCGGGAATCGATCGCGCCGTCTGCGGAGCGTGTGACGGTACGGTCGACGTCTCGATGCTGGACGAGCCGCACTGTCCCGAGTGTGAGACGACGTTCGAGGGCGTCGACCCGGCGAGCGGCTGGAACCCGTTCGCGAAGGCGACGCTCCGAACCGAACCGGAGCCACCAACCTCACCCGAAGAACTCGAGTAGCGAGTTCGAGTAGCGAGTTCCAGTGGCGCGAGCCGACCTTCTCGAAGCGCGTACCTCGGCGACGTGGACCGACCGACCAGTTATCCCCTCGAAGTTCTGCCTCAATAACACTTATTCGGCAGTAGTCGTATCGGTTCAACGGGATGTTCCCCGAGCCGGTCCACGACTCCGACAAAGTGCTGATCAGCGGGCCGTTGTTGAGTGGGAAGCGAACGCTGTTTCACCGGCTGTTGCGGACGTGGGCCGACGAGCCGGTCGTGGCCTCGACGCGGCAGGGCGCGGAGCGCGTGCGGCACGACCACGAGCGTGCGACGGGGTACAACGGCGACAGTGTCGTCGTGATCGACTGCGTGTCGGCGACTCACGAGGAGGAGCCGACGGAGACGCCGCGGACCAAGTACGCCGCTGGCCCGGGGAATCTGACCGACATCGGAACGACGTACACGGACGTGCTCAAGCGGAGGAGTGGCGACCTGGCGGTCGGGATCAGCTCCGTCTCGCCGCTCGTGATGTACGCTTCGCTGGAGGAGGTGTATCGGTTCACGCGGCTGCTGGTCCAGCAGGCGGTCGGAGAGGGGTATTCGGTTGCGGCGGTCGTCGAGTCGGAGACGCACGACGACCGAGAGCACAACACGCTCAAGGAGCCGTTCGAAGTGCTCGTCGAGACGCGGATCGGCGAGGACGGCAACGAGTTCCGCGCGCGGAGCCGCGAGGGGACGACGGAGTGGCGACTGATAGCCGAGACGGCCAAGTGACGGAGACCGCAGAGTGGCCGCCGGAGCGTGACGACGCGATGGTCTCCATTCCGACGCGTGTTCCGCACCTGACCACTCTCCGACGGGTTCGTCGGAACTGCGATCGGCGGCGGTACGAGCGTCTCGACGGTCAGATCACGGAGAAAGCGTCGTCAAGACAGCAGCCGATACGAGCCGATGACCAGACGCAGACGGCGGACGGAGCGGTCCGGTCGTCACCGCCATTCGCGTCGGGCACCAACGAACTCCAGTTCGTGTGCGAGATACGCCGTGGTAAACCCCAGCGCGTAGCCGAGGAAATGCACGTACACGTTCGTCACGGTGCCGTCGACGACGCTCACCCGCGGAAATCCGACCACCAGCAGCCCGAGCCAGACGCCGACGCCCGCGACGACGGACGGATCCGACGCCAGCCGCGAGAACGGAACCGACCCGGGAACGCCGAGCGCGAGCGCTCGCGCCACGACGGCGACGACGACCGCCAGCGACATCCCGATCACGCCGGCAGTGATCGGCGAGGGCGGCACCGCGACCGCGGCGACGTAGCCGGTCGATGCGGCGAACCACGCGATGAGCAGCGCCGCGTCGATCCGTCGACCGAGTCGCCACTCGGCGTACCGCACCACCGCGATCGGGAGAAAACCGACGAGCGCCATGTTCACGCCAGAGAAGCCGTACGTGACGCCGGGACGCGGCACCGCGAGATTCAGCAGGGTCACGGCGGCCGGCAGCGTCGAGATCACCACCGTGAGCGCACCGAGAAACAGCCACGGCGACCGCGCTCGCCGGGAGAGATGCGAGAGCGCGAATCCCGCGAGCAGCAGCACCGCGACGTTCCCCAGCAGATGTGACGGCGAGAAATGGACGAACGGTGCCGTGTACGCGGTGAGAATCGTCGGATCTCCGTACTCGAACGACAGCCCACGCCGTGCCGACTCCGGCAGCTGAGCAATGCCGACTAACGCGCCAGCGAGGACGACGACCGGAGCCGCCTGCAGCGTGTCGCGAACGCGATCGACGCGACCGCCCGATCCGGAGTCGTGTGCCATGACGAACGCTTCCCTGACTACACGGAGCAGAGATCCGAACCTAAATCCCCGCCTCCGAATATACAGTCTGATAACGTCGTCGTGACGGAACTGCCCACCGGCAGTTCCGGCTTCTGAGCTGAGTTTGCGGCGCTCACGAAGCGTATCGGATGATGGTCGTTGACGAGCTGCGAGAATGCATCGACCACACCGAACGGGTCAGTCCGCGATCGCCTCGGCGTCGGCGGTCGGCGCGGACGGATCGCGGATCCACAGGTCGCCGAACAGCTCGTCCTGCTGGAGCGTGACCAGTCCGCGGTGAGCCATAAACAGAAGCGCGAGGAACGTCATGAACGGTCGACCGCCGGCGGTCTCGATCTCCGCGAACAACACCTCCGTGCGGCCCTGCTCGAAGTGGGTTCGGAGTGCGGCGTCGATCCTCGTGATCACCTCCTCGATGTCCTCGTCGTGAGTCCGGTCGGTCGCGTCGTCGGCGGTCGGCTCCCCCTCGCGGCGGAACTCGTCGCCGGTGTGGTAGTCGAGCGTCTGCGTCCCGCGGGCGTACCCGGACGGTGAGTCGGTGGTGTCGTACTCGCGGGAGCGTTTCCACCACGAGTCGCGCTCCGCCTCGCGCAGCTCCCGGACGAGCTCGTCGAGCGTCTCCGGCGACCCGCGCGTGCTCTTCCGTTCGAGCCGCCGGTCCATCTCCGCCTCCAGCCGGTCGATCGGGTCGAACTCGGGATCCTCGGGGTCGGCCGCGCCGCCCTCCATCGCAAGCTCCCACGGCTCGGCCTCCGGCTCCGCCTCCTCGTCGTCGTCAGCGAGCATCTCATCGCTTTTCATCCGCAGCAGCACGCTGGCGTAAAACAGCGCGCGACCCGTCGTCCGGAGGTCGGTCTCGTCGAGCTTCTCGAGGAAGGCGTCGGTCACGTGGACGATGTCGATATCCCACGGCTCGATCTCGCCGTTCTCCGCGAGCTGGACGAGCAGTTCGACCGGCTCGACCTCGCCGTCGTCCGTCTCCCCGGACGGTTCGATGGCGACCGGGTCGGACCGATCGCCGTTTGCTGTCCGGTCGGGCTGGTCGCCGTTCGACGCCGGATCGGGGTGGTCGCCGTTCGACGCGGGCCGTGCCCGTTCGCTCGGCCGGGAGTCGGCGTCGGCATCGTCGTCGTCGCCGTCGCCATCGTCATCGAAGGAGAGACCCCCCTCGCGCTCGCTCGTCAGATCGAGTGCTGGGACGTCGTCGGCGTCGGAGTCCGAGCGGTCAGTCATCGGCGGCCACCTCCTCGTCGCCGTCGTCGGTCCCGTCGCCGAACTGCATCCCGGTTACGGCGGAGACGTTGTCACCCTGCATCGTCACGCCGATGGCGCGGTCCGACCGCTCCAACAGCGCGGAGCGGTGCCCGACGACGACGAACTGCGCCTCGTCGGCCAGCTCCTCTATCATCTCGCCGACCCGCTCGGCGTTCACCGCGTCGAGGAACGCGTCGATCTCGTCGAGCGCGTAGAACGGTGCGGGGTTGTGCCGCTGAATCGCAAAGATGAACGATAGCGCCGTGAGCGACTTCTCGCCGCCGCTCATCGCGTCGAGCCGCTGGACGGGTTTGTCGGCCGGCTGTGCTTTCATCGTGAGCCCCTCCTCGAACGGATCCTCGGGGTTCTCCAAGAGGAGCTCTCCCGTGCCCGCGGAGAGCCGCGAGAAGATATCCCGGAAGTGGTCGTTGATCGACTCGAACGTCTCCATGAACGTCGCCTTCTTTTCGGCCTCGTAGCTCTCGATACGCTCCTGGATCGCGTCCCGCTCCTCGACGAGCACGTCGCGTCGGTCCTGCAGCTGGTCGAGCTCCGCCTGCACCTCGTCGTACTCTTCTATCGCGAGCATGTTGACTGGCTCTAGTGCCTCCATCGCCGCCTCCAGCTCATCGATACGCTCCTCGACGACGTCGAGATCGGGGATCGCCTCGGGGTCGTACGCCTCGACCTGCGACTCCAGCTCGTCGATCTCCCACTCCAGCCTGTCACGTCGGTCGCGAAGCTCCTCGAGCTCCGACTCCGCCTCCGAGACGCGCGTCCGCTGCTCGTCGCGTTCGCGTGTCGCCTCACGGATCGTCTCGCGGAGCTCCTCGCGGTCGGATTTCAGCTCCGTCAGCTCCGCTTCGAGCTCCGCGATCGACTCCCGTTTGTCCTCGAGCTGCTTTTCCTTCCGCTCGATCGACGCCTCGTACTCGGTGATCGACGCCTCGGCGTCCGCCTTCCGGTTCTGGGCCTCCTCGACCGTGTCGTGGAGATCCTCGAGGGCGTCCTCCGCGTACCCCTTCTCCAGCTCGAGCTCGTTACGCCGACCGTCCAGCGAGTCCATCCGGCCTTCCAGGTCGGCGATCTCCGCGCGGATCTCGTCGGCGCGCTCGGAGAGCTCCGGGATCTTCGAGTCCGCGAGCTCCGCCTCGATCTCGTCGATCGCCGCCTCCGTCTCGGCGATCTCGGCGTCAAGCTCCTCGATCGTCTCGTCCAGCTCGGCCATCTCCGCGTCGACGCTGTCGCGTTCCGCGCGCAGGTCGGCGAGCTCGTCGTTCAGCTCCTCGATGCGCTCCTCCGTGGCCTCGAGCTCCGCCTCCGCACGCTCGATGTCCGACTCCAGCGACCGGACGCGGTCGGCGGCGTCCGCCTTTCGCTCGCGGGCGTCGTCGATCTTCGACTCCAGCTCCGCGATCTCGGACTCCAGCGCCTGCCGGTCGTCCTCCAGATCGGATATCTCCGTCGCGAGGCGTTCGAGCTTCCCGCCGCCGGACTTCGTGAACGAGTACCGGGAGCCGCCGCCGGAGCCGCCGGTCATCGCGCCCGACTTCTCGACGAGGTCGCCGTCGAGCGTCACCATCCGGTACTCGCCCATCAGCTCGCGGGCGGTCGCCATCTCCTCGACGACGAGCGTCGAGCCGAGCACGTACGAGAAGATCGGCTCGTACTCGGCGTCGTACTCGACGAGGTTCCGGGCAAAGTCGACGACGCCGGGCATCGACGGTGCTCGCGGCAACCCCCTGTCGTCCATCTTCGTGATCGGGAGGAACGTCGCGCGGCCCGCGTTCCGGCGCTTGAGATAGTCGATACACGTCGATCCGACGCCGTCGTCGTCGACGACGACGTTCGCGAGCCGGCCGCCGGCCGCCGTCTCACACGCCTCCGCGTACTCGGTCTCGACGGAGGCGAGCTCGCCGACCGCGCCGTGAACCCCGTCGATATCGCCGTTTTTCACCTCCGTCACCGCGCGCGGCCACGAGGCGTCGCCGCGCTCGCTCGCGGCCGCCTCCAGCTTGGCGTACTCGTTCTGTTTTTCGCGGAGCGTCGACTCGACCTCGTCGAGCCGCTCGCTCCGCTCGGCTTTCTCCGCGAACAGATCCGCAACCGCGTCCTCGATCGTCTCCCGGTTCTTTTCCGCTTTGTCGAGCTCGCCGTGAAGCTCCGAGATCCGGGCGTTGATCTCCGGCACCTCCTCGTGGGCCGCCTCAAGCGCCGACTGCGTCTCGCTTATCGTGTTCGACCGGCGGCGGGCCTCGTCGAGCAAGCGGTCCTTCTCGCGCTGTGTTTCGTTTTTCTCCTCGCGGAGCTCCTCGATGCGCTCTTTTTTCTCCGCGAGGTCGCGTTTCAGCTCGTCGAACTCCGTGTCCGCGCCCTCGATCTCCGCCTCGACGTCCGCCAGCTCGGAGCGTTTCGTCGCGATCTCGGATTTCACCGACGCCTGCTCGACTTTCACGGACGTGATCTCCTCGTCGAGCTCGGCGATCGTCTCCTCCTTGCGGTCGATGTCGACGAACGCGTTTCGCCGTTCCGTCTCCGCGGCCTCGGCACGCTCCTCGGCCGTCTCGATCTTCCCCTCGAGCCGAGAGATCTCGCCTTTGATCTCCTCTATCTCCGACCGGATCGCGATCTGTTCGTCCTCGCCTTTCGTCTCGATCTCGTGGTTGAGGTCGGCGAGATCCTCTTCCAGTCTGGTGAGTCGTCCCTGCCGGACGTCGAGCTCCTCGCGAAGCTCCGAGAGCGTCTCGTCGGCGTCGGCGATCTCCGCCTCGACGCTCGCGAGGGCGTCGCGTTTCTCCTCCAGCTCGGAGGCTTTGAGATAGCCGCGCTGCTCCTCCAGCTCGTCGCGATGCTCCTGATACTCCAGTGCCGTCTCCCGCTCGTCGGACAGGCGGTCGAGGCGGTCCCGTTTCTCGTCGATCCGGAGGTCGGCCTCGCCGATCCGGTCTTTCACCGTGTCGAGCTCCTCGAAGGCGGCCTCCTTCTTCGCGTCGAACTCGGCGACGCCGGCGATCTCGTCGATGATCCCCCGTCGCTGATACGGGGTCATGTTGATGATCTCAGTGACGTCGCCCTGCATGACGACGTTGTACCCCTCTGGCGTGACGCCCGCGGCGGCGAGCAGCTCCTGTATATCCGAGAGATTCACCGACCGACCGTTGAGGTAGTAGTACGAGTAGTAGTTCTCCTCGGTCTCTTTCACCCGGCGTTTGATCGTGATCTCGGAGACGTCGCCGACGTTCTCGGAGCCCGCCGCCGAGACGACCTGCGAGCGGTCGAGCGTGCCGTCCTCGTTCGAGAGCACGACCGTGACCGACGCCTCGTTCGGGCCGCCCGACGCCTCGCCGTCCTCGTGACCCGGATTGTAGATGAGATCCGTGAGCTTCTGTGCGCGGATCCCCCGCGTCCGGGCCAGCCCGAGCGCGAACAGCACGCCGTCGATGATGTTCGACTTTCCGGAGCCGTTCGGGCCGGTGATCACCGTGAAGTCCTCGTAAAAGGGGATCCTCGTCGTCCGTCCGAAGCTCTTGAACCCGTCCAGAACGACTTCCGTGATATGCATGATTTGCGGGGGTTATGACGTGAGGGACGCGTGAACACGCCGCCGTGACGGAGTCACGTCGCCTCGAGGCCGTGACCCGTCGCGGCGTGGGCGACGGCGTGTCGTCCGTGGAGCGCCGTGTCGCCTCACGCGACGATGATGTCGCTGTCCTCCTCGGATTCGTCGCCCTGCTGCTCCTTAGCGGCTTCGGCATCCGGCGTCGTCGCGTCCTGTTCGGCGACGACGACCTCGTCACCGGTGGCGCCCGCATCGTCGACGCCGTCCGACGCGGAGCCATCGGCAGCGTCCGTCTTCTCGACGACGTCAGCGTGGTCGTCCGAGTGGGTCGTCCGCTCCGTGGGCTCCGTCGGCTCCGTGTCGGCGGTCTCGTCGTGAACCGGTCCCGCGGCGGGCTGTGTCTCCCGCTCGACCGCGACCTCCTGTTCGTCCTCCAGCTGTCGAACGCGCTCTTTCATCTCCACCAGCTCCTCGGTGAGGCCGTTCACTGCGGCCTGCAGCTCCGCGACCTGCCGTTCGAGGTCCTCGACACGATTGCTCATGGTACACGTGTGCCCGCGCGATCCGTATAAACCTGCGTCAGACGCACGTGTGACTCCATGCCATGAGGGCGTGGGAGATGGGTGTGCGTCCGACGCCGCATGGGAGACCAGTGTCCATCGAACGACGCGTGGGAGACACGTGTCCGTCGAGCGTCGGACGCGTAAGAAGATACTTATACTCGGTCGTTGAATCGGGGAATGAAGATGAGCAAGATCACGTTCCGGGCCGACGACGACCTCGTCGAGCGGCTGGAATCGTGTGACGCCTCGAAAAGCGAGGTGATGCGGAACGCGTTGCGCTCGTATCTCGATGCCGTCGACGACGACTCCGGCGGAAGCGACGCGAGCGGCGACGGGATCGACGGCGCGATCGCGGACCGGATCGACGAACTCATCGCCGACCGACTCGACGAACTCATCGCCGACCGACTCGACGCGGCATTGGACGAACGGCTCGGAACGAACGCTGCGGGCGCACACACACCGTATACGCAGAGAACGCCCGGCGAGATCAACGTAAACGTCAGCGTCGAGGGCTCTCGCGCCGACGAAGCAGACGCTGACGTGACGCGTGAGACGACGTACGACGACGCACCCGACGCATCCGACGTGGAGTACGACGATGTGAAAACGCGTAAGACGGGTGGTGACGTCCCTGTGCAAACGCGTGAAAACGCGTGTGGTGGGTGTGGCGAAAACGTACCCGAGGACCACGTTTACTGCCCGAATTGTGGTGAAAAACAATCGCACAGAGCGTTCTGCGAGTGCGGCGACGAGGTGCGAACGGACTGGGCGTTCTGCCCCGGCTGTGGTCGTCGAACCCCCGCGGCTGACGTTCTAAAGGACCGGTAACCGACGCAAACGCCCGTTTTAGGCACGTATACGACGTAATCGCTGCTTGTCTTACGACCGTCGTTAGTTTTATAAGGTTAGCCTCGGTGCCTACAACTGCGTAAGACGGCCGTCTTACAGCGACCGTCCGTCGGAGAGGATGTCCTCGCCGTCGGGCGGTTTCGGGCTGTAAGACACACCCGACGTGTGCGGACCGTCTTACCGGGGGAATGACAATGGAGCGTGTGACACTACGAATCCCGAAACAGCAGATAGATGAGGTGGAGCGGATGGTCGAAACGGGCGAGTTCCCGAACCGGAGCGAGGCGATCCGGTCGGCGGTCCGCGACATGTTGAACGAACAGGACGGCGAGCGCGAGGAGCGCGGCCGCAACCGCAGCTGGGCGAAGGTGTAACGATGCAGGATATCGTGCAGGACGCCTTAGAGAACGCGGAAGCGGAGAAACGAGAGATGGACGCCAGCGTGGACGACGACGAGTTCGGCGATCCCCAGATCGTCGTCGTCGGCGCGGGCGGCGCGGGCAACAACACCATCAATCGACTGTACAACATCGGCGTCGACGGCGCGGACACCGTGGCGATCAACACGGACAAACAGCATCTCAAGATGATCGAGGCCGACACGAAGATCCTCGTGGGCAAGTCACTCACGCAGGGGCTCGGTGCCGGCGGCGACCCCAAGATGGGCGAGCGCGCCACGGAGATGGCGCAGGGAACGATCAAGGAGGTGCTCGGCGACGCCGACCTCGTCTTCGTCACCGCCGGCATGGGCGGCGGCACCGGAACGGGCGCGGCCCCGGTCGTCTCGAAGATCGCCAAAGAGCAGGGTGCGATCGTCGTCGGTATGGTGTCGACGCCGTTCAACGTCGAGCGCGCCCGCACGGTGAAAGCCGAGGAAGGATTGGAGACGCTCCGGAACGAGGCCGACTCGATCATCGTCCTCGACAACAACCGGCTGCTCGATTACGTCCCCAACCTCCCGATCGGCAAGGCGTTCTCGGTGATGGACCAGATCATCGCCGAGACCGTGAAAGGGATCTCCGAGACGATCACCCAGCCGTCGCTGATCAACCTGGACTACGCCGATATGTCCACGATCATGAATCAGGGAGGCGTCGCGGTGATGCTCGTCGGCGAGACGCAGGACAAGAACAAAACACAGGAGGTGGTGAACGACGCGATGAACCATCCGCTGCTTGACGTCGACTACCGCGGGGCCTCCGGCGGACTCGTCCACATCACGGGCGGTCCGGATCTCACGCTGAAGGAGGCCGAGGGGATCGCCGACAACATCACCGAACGCCTCGAGGCGAGCGCCAACGTGATCTGGGGCGCACGCATCCAGGACGAGTACAAAGGAAAAGTCCGCGTGATGGCGATCATGACCGGCGTGCAGAGCGCACAGGTGCTCGGCCCGTCAACCCAAAAGCAGGCCGACAAGTCACGTCAGAGCATCGACGGCGACCTCGGCGACGCGAAGTCGCGCGCCGGGGGCCCGGCCGGCGCTACCGGAGATGCGGGCGGCTCCGAACGCGCAGCCTGGGAGTCGGATGGTGGCACCGAGCCGGTCGAGAAGAACAACGGGCTCGACGTCATTCGATAGTTCCCTCGGAACCACTCGCGAACGGCAACGCTGCTTTTCTTCGGGTTCGGTGGATCGAACCGACGAGCGACGCGTGTCGTCTCGCTCCGCTATCACGTGGTTCGTCAACGCAAGCACTTAATAACGACCAACCCGAGATACCGGTGTGTCGTGTCAGGAGTCGTTGGTGTCGGTTCGGTCGAACACCGACCGTGATGCCGGACGATGAGCGACGCCGCGCTGTACTTTACCGCGCCGGAGACGGTCGAGATACGGCCGATAACCGTCGGGCCGCCTGACCCCTCCGAGCTACTCGTCGAGACGAACGTGTCGGCTGTCAGTGCGGGGACGGAGCTGCTCGTGTATCACGACGAGACTCCCTCCGACGTCCGGGCGGACGAGACGATCGACGCGCTGGACGAGGAGTTCAGCTATCCGATCCGCTACGGCTACGCCGCCTGCGGCGTCGTTCGGGCGGTGGGATCGGACGTGGACTCCGAGTGGGTCGGCCGGAGCGTGTTCTCGTTTACCCCCCACCAGACGAGATTCCACGCCGACCCCGAGTCGGTCGTCGTGGTACCGGACGGGACGACGGCCGAGACGGGCGCGCTGGTGCCGTCGATGGAGACGGCGACGAACCTCGTGCTCGATGCGGCCCCGCGGCTCGGCGAGCGCGTCGTCGTCCACGGCGCGGGCGTCATCGGACTCTGCGTGGTCCGGCTGCTGTCGTCGTTTCCGCTGTCGGAACTGGTCGTCGTCGACCCGGTCGAGCGGCGTCGATCCCTCGCACGGGGGCTTGGTGCGGACCGGGCCGTGACGCCGGAGGCCCTGTCGGAAGCGGTCGCGGACGTCGATCTCGCCATCGAGCTGTCCGGAGAGCCCGCGGCGCTGGACGACGCGATCGACGTCGTCGGCTACGACGCCCGCATCGTCGTCGGGTCGTGGTACGGGACGAAGCGAGCCGAGCTGGATCTCGGCGGGCGGTTCCACCGCGACCGGATCGACGTCGTCTCCAGTCAGGTGTCGACGATCAGCCCCGAGCTCCGAGGACGATGGGACCGGGAGCGCCGGTTCGACACCGCGCTCGACTGGCTCGGGCGGCTCGACGTCGAGACGCTGATCACGCATCGCATCCCGTTCGAACGCGCCGAAGAGGCGTACGAGCTGCTCGATGGCGACCCGAACGCTGCCGTGCAGGTTGTACTGGAGTACTGAGCATGGAAGGTACGGCGGAGCACTGATCATGGTGGGTGTGAAAGCACTGTTCACGGCCGTGCGAGCGGCGACGGCGACCGCGGTGGCGGCTCCGCTCTGGCGAGTCCGATCGCTCGCCGCCCGCGTCTCGGACCGGCTGCCTGACGCCGTCGTGCCGTATCAGCTGTCGGTGTTGCCGCCGCCTGACGCGGAGTACGCGGGGGTGTGGGATCGCCCGCCGGCGGTCGCGCGGCGGCGACTGATCGACGAGTACGGGTTCAGCCAGCAGCTTCGGGCGTACCTCCACGCGTACGAGCGCGACGGGCGGACCGTCTACGAGACCGCGAGCTGTGCGTACCGTCCCGAGGGGTTCACCGGAACGTGGCAGCTCCACGTCCGACTGTTTCCGGCCGGGCCGGACCGAACCGACGTCTGGTGTCACTGGGAGCGCAACCCGAACGTCTCGCCGATCGCCCACCTCAGACAGGAGGGATACGATCCCGAAGAGGGGGTACGCCGGTTCCGGGAGCTGGTCTCCGAGCCGATACAGCCGCCGTCCGGCGAGAACGCTCCCGCGACGGGATGCGGCGGCCGGACCGTCGACGAGGGCGGACGGTCGATGGAGGACGTCGCCGAGATCCGACGGTCGCCCGACCACGTTGACGATGCCGACGACGATTGACCACACCCATCGAAGCGCGGACTATCCGTCCGCGTCCGCCCGGAGAAGAAGGTCGAGGTGGTGAGCGACGAGGATCAGCTCCCCGCGGTCGAGCTGTCGTCGTCTCGTGTCGACCCACGCCTCACGGACGGTCGGGTCGAGCGTCTCGTTCGGGTAGTCGGCGAGCGCACCGTCGATCGTCGTCAGGAGGTGTGCGAGAAACGTCGCCTCCGCGTGCGGGTACGTTCCGTCCCACGGCCTGACGACCCAGTCACAGCCGCCGACGGCTTCGACCGTGAACCCGTGAGAGGGCGCGCGTTCGAGCACCTCACGCCCCGCTCGGCTGCCCCCAGGGCGCTCCCGTACCTCGTCCATATGTCGGTGGTACAGTCGCTCGATCCGGGAGTCGTGGTCCTGCGGCGGCGAGAACTGGGTCCCGCCGTCGAAGGTGCACGGTGCGTACACCACGCCGGCCGGCCGGAGCAGCTCGCGGAGCGCCGGCAGCATGCGGTCGAGGTCGACGACGTCGAGAAACGCCGCGGCGACGACCGCGTCGGCGTCGTCACTGGCGCGTCCGTCGACGGTCGCCCCCGATCCGTCCGCCCCCGACGCCGATCCGTCCGCCCCCGACGCCGATCCGTCCGCCCCATCTGCGAGCGCGGCCGCGTCGGCGACCGTAAACGACACGTCGAACTCCGTCCGCACGTCCTCCGTCGAGGCGTCGTCCGCTCGCGCGTCGTGCGTCGCCGTGGACTGTTCGTCGTCGCGCGTCGCCGTGAGCCGTCCGCAGTCGTGCCATTCCGTCTCGTAGCCGGCGTCCGCGAGCCACTCCGGCACTCGCTCGCGGGCGGCCGAGACCGTCGTCTCGTCGACGTCGACGAGGCGGTACGACACCCGCCCGGGAAGCGACTCCCACGACGCCAGTCGGGCGAGCATGGAGCCGACGCCAGCTCCGACCTCGACGACCTCGACCGGCTCGGCCGACGACCGCGCGCGATCGACGAGGTGGGAGACGAACCGATCCCAGACACGGCGGTCCAGCGCGCGGTCGTCGACGCTCCGCTTCGCCGTCAGGTACTCGACGAAGTCGGTCATCGGCGGTCACCCCGAGCCGGCGACCGGTCGCCGGAGTCCGCCTCCCTCGCGACCGTCGCAAGGAACGCGCGGAGTCGGTCGGTCGTCTCCTCCCACGTCGGGTGCGCCTCGGCGGTGGAGAGCGCGGCGACGCCCAGCTCCGCGAGTCGGTCGCGGTCCGCGGCGAGCCGCCGGAGTCGGTCGGCGATCGCCCGGTCGTCGTCCGGGTCGACGAGGAACCCGTTCACCCCGTCACGGACGAACTCCCCGGTGCCCCCGACCGCGCCGGCGACGGGAACCACACCGTGTTCGATCGCCTCGAGATGCACCATCCCGAACGCCTCGTATCGCGCCGGGACACAGCAGACGTGCGCGTCCTCGAACGTCTCCGCGAGCGCCACGTCGGACAGCTCGCCGACGAACGACACCCGGTCGTCGACGCCGAGCGCCGCGGCCCGCTCGACGACGCGGGCGGCGTACGCGGGGTCTACGTCGTGGCTGCCGACGACCGTCAGCCGCCAGTCCGGCGCGTGTCCGTCACGTGTGTCGTCGTCGAGCCCGGCGAGCGCGTCGAGCAGGGTCGTCGGGTTCTTCCGCGGAACGACGGTGCCGACGAAGACGACGTGGAGCGGTCCGTTCCCGGCGCGGTCGCGGACCGCCGTCGCGGTCGTCGCAGGCCCTTCGGCACGGCCGGCGGGGCGCGCCACGAGCGTCGGCGTCGTCGCGATCGACCGCTCGCGGCGAGTCGCTCGCTTCCGGGTGAATCGACTGGTCGTCACCACGGCGTCGACGGAGCGGAGGAATCGGCGCTCGAACGGACGCGCAAGCGCACCGAACGGGTCGGTCGGATCGTCGGACCGAAGATGGTGGACGAGCGCGACGACCGCGTCCGGGCCGGCGAGCGTTCGGTTGTGTCGCCACACCGACGGATGAGCGAGCCCGTCCTGGACGAGCACGTCGACGTCGCGGTCCAGCCGGTCTCTCACCGTCGGATCGAGGGCGTCGCGGACGCCGTCGGAGTAGCGCCGCCACGGCAACGAGATCACGTCGACGGTGTCGCCACGGTCGCGGAGCCGGCGGATCACCTCGCGGTCGTACCGGAATCCGCCGGAGGTCGTCTCCAGGTCGCCGTACACGACGAATCCGATGTGGAGCGGCACGGAGTCCACGTCTCGGGGTCGAGCGCGGTCGGATTCGGCGGGCCGGTCCGCTCCCGTGACACCCCCGGTCACAGCTCCCGCTCGTGGGTGACTTCGGCGACATCGTCCTCGCGGACGGTGACGACGAGTTGAGTGGCTGTCTCGGGGGCGAGTCGCTCGACGAGCCGGTCGCCGACGATCCGGGCGAGATGCTCGGCGCTCGGGTTCAATCCCTCGAAGGCGGGCACGTCGTTGAGCGTTCGGTCGGCCAATCCGTCGACGACCGCCTCCAGCGCCTCGATCACGGCGTCGATGTCGACGAGGTAGCCGTACTCGTTCAGCTCCGGGCCGCGGAACGTCGCCTCGATCCCGAACCGATGCGAGTGAAGCGTTCCCTCCGGCCCGGGATCGGGGACGGTGAGGTAATGCTGTGCGATACAGGACCGGGAGACCGACACCGCGTACATGTCACGGCGTTGGATGGGTAGACGTATAGTTCCGTCCCCGAACGGATCGAGCGCCGGGCTCCGCGCCCGCTCATCGACCGACGGACTCCCCACACGCTCAGTCGGAGTCGGTACGGCCCGCCACCGTCTCCGCGTACCGCCGCCGAAACGCCTCGTACGCGTCGGGATCGACGTCGACACAGACGTAGCGCGCGTCCTCGCCGAACGCGCGTTTCGCGGCGAGAGCCGCCGGCGCGGTGCCTGCACACGGGACGAGCACCAGCTCGCCGGGATCGACCAGTGCCTCGATCCAGGCCTCGTAGGGAGCGATCGGCTTGGCGCGCCCGCCGCGCCCGTACGCCGCGTCGGGCCACGTCGCAACCTGCCTGACTGCGGCGTCGCCCCGCCGGTCGGTCGGCCCGTCGTGGGCGAACACGACGGTGTACCCGCCCGTGCTCAGATGGTCGCCGTGGGTGTCGCAGTCGGGGGCTCCGTCGTCCGTCAGATACGTCACGCCGCCAAGCGCGCGGAAGCCGCCGCTCTGGGGCGTCGCGGCCGCGTCGCCCCACGTCGTCCGGAGGTGATCGACGAGCCGCGGCGCGAGCCAGTCGTCCGCGTCCGCCATCAGCCATCCGCCGTCGACGAGCGCCTCCCGGGCGGTCGCAACGAGCTCGGTCGTCGTGATCGAGTCGTCGACGTCGTCGCCCGCGACCGCGTGAGTCTCGTCGAACGGATGGAGGTCGTACGCCAGCCCGCCCTGTTGAGTTCGTCCCGGACGCGCCCACGCGTCGTCGAGGAACACAGCGGCCGCCGCGTCCGTGTACGCGGCGAGCACCTCGACCGCGTCGCCGACGACGTACCACTCCCCGTCGTCGACCTCGTGTGCGATCGCGTCGGTCCCGTCGGTCAGCGCGGCGAGGTCGGCTCGCATGGCCGCGGGATCGACCGACGCGGCAGCGCGAGTATCGTCGGAGAGTGAATCATCGGAACCCGTCATCGAACGACTCCAGTTGCGGCGGTGTGGGAATGAAGCTTCCGCCGGCCGCCCGCAGCTATCGGTCCACGCGACCCGAGACGACCAGCCAGTCCCACGCGAAATGCAGCAGGACGGGCACCGACACGACCCCGGCGACCCAGCGTGAGACGGTCGCGCCCGGGAGCGGCGCGAGCGCGATCAGAACCGTGACCATGATCGTCGCGCCCGTGACGCGGCGGAACTCGCTCGGCGGTAGCTCGGCGACCGGGAGCCCACGAGCGGACCGCCACCGACTCCCGGCGACGAACGCGTAGCGAGCGATCCCCACCGCGAGAAAGACGAGCGGCGCGGTCCCCTCGACGACGGCGACCGCGACACCGACGGCGACGAGCAGCGCGTCGATCTCGGTGTCGAGCCGGCCGCCGAGCTCGGACACCGTGTCCGTCCGTCTCGCGAGCGCGCCGTCGACAGCGTCGAGTCCGGCGGCGAGCCCGAACAGCCCCGCCGGCACCCACAGCGTTACGCCGCCGGGCGGAGCCGTGAAGAGGAAGCCGGCGAACGCGATACACAGCCACGCCCGTGCGAACGTCACCCACGTCGCGAGCGTTATCGGCTGGGGGCCCGCCGCCGCCCGCGCGCCGGAGAGCGTCCGTCGACTCACGACCGCCACCGCGAGGAACGCGACCGCGACGCCGCCGAGAAACGGCCACGTGGGCTTCCCCTCCCACGCCACCGCCACCGCCCCGACCGTACACAGCGTGACGGCCGCGGTGACGAGAAGCGGCGCGGAGAGTCGTCGAGCGAGCCGATCCGGACCGAACGACGCCGACGTCTCCGTCACGAGTTCTCACCCGGGGTGTCGGCGTCGCTCGTCTCGGCCCCGAGGTCCCGGAGATCGGGGTGTAAGCGGCGGTCGGAACGCGAGCCCGAGGCCGTGTCGCGAAGCCGGTCGCGGACCGCCTGCCAGTTCGCGTGTCGACGGTGGATCAGCACCGGAACCGACTCGATCCCGAGCAGCTTCGCGAGCGCGAGCCGGTGTTGGCCGTACGCCCGCCAGTAGAGCGTTCCGTCGCGGCCGACGTCGACGTTTATCTCGTCGAGCCGGGCGGTCGTCGCGTACGCGTCCGGCCCGCGAAGCGTCTCCTGTCGCCGATATCCCTGGTCGCGAAGCGACGCGTGAAGCCGGTCGATCTCCCGGCAGCGACGCGTGAACCCCTCCCGGCTCGTGTACCCCCACGCGTTGCCGAAGCGGGCGAGCTGGTCGTCGAACGCCTCGACGAGCGCGGTGTCCACCCAGTCGCGCCCCTCGACGTAGCGCTGTCGGAGCCCGGTGGGAACCGGCCGCTCGTCGAACGGCTCCCACTCGGCGTCGAAGTCGCCGCCGACGACCCGACCCCACTGGGGCGTTCGCGGCGCGGTTTCGAGCACGCTCCGACGGATCCGTGCCGGGTCGACGCGGCGGAGCGCGAACGCCGGCGCGTCGGTGTAGCGCCCCGGGGCGAGTCGTCGTCGGAGGCGGTGGGCCGCCGCGAGCGGTGCCAGCGGGGCGACGCCACGGACGGGACGCGTCACTCGCGAGCGGAGCGCCGCGGCGACTCGCCCGCGGATCCGACGGTGCCGAGACACTGCGTCGTCCGGATCCCCGACCGGCGACGAGGCTCTCGACGACGAGGCTCTCGACGACGAGGCTCTCGACGACATTGATGTATCACTCCGCACGAGCGTACAGGAGGGCCAACACGACGATCAGCGCGGCCTGTGCGACCTTGTCGATGGCGTCGGCGGCTCCGATCGCGTCGAGTCCCTCGGGACGATTCAGCGCGTACCAGAGGAGGATCTGCGCGCCGGTGAAAGGGATGCCGAGCAGGTAGACGAGCCGTCGCCGTCGGTCGGTGACGACGAGCCAGATCCCGACGAGGAAGCCGCCGGTCGCCGCGAGAAACGCAGCCCCCATCCAGTGGGGCAGAAAGCCGACGCCGAGCACGAGATGCACCGCGGCGGTGACGAGCGCCAGCGCGATCCCGGCCCAGTGCAGCGGCGTCAGCGTCGCCGATCGAAACGTCTCCGTGCCACTCATTACCGTTATCACGGGACGAACTGACATAGTTCTTTCACCGGCCGCCGGGACGCGCGGGTCGCGAGCCGGGCGCTGGAGCTCCGGACTACCGGTTCGACCGGACCAGCCGTCACGCCGCGTCGATCGCATCGAGCAGGCGGCATTTCCGGCAGACGTCGCGGCTGGTCGTCGAGCCGCACCGCGAGCACGCCGAGAGGGCGGGGCCCTCGCCGTCGTCGTCCCCGCGATACGCCTCGGCGGCGAGTCCGGCCAGCTCCTCGTAGCCGGCCATGATCGAGTGGCGCGTTCCGGGGTGGTTCTCCTCGAGGTCGTGTAACAGCGACTGGATCTCGCCGCGGTACGCCTCCTCGGCGTGGGGACACTCGGCCATGTGAACGGGGAGGTCGCGGACGTGGCAGTACAGGGCGATCTCCTTTTCCGGGACGTCACGAAGCGGTTTCGCTCGCGGCACGAACGCATCGGTGGCTTCCCGCTCGTCGAACGCGCCCAGCGACGCGTCGAAGTGTTTCGCGACCTGTCGTACGTCACCCTCGAGCACGTTCATCAGGGCGGTCTGGGCCTCGTCGTCGAGGTTGTGGCCGGTGAGCAGCTTGTCAGCGTCGAACTCGGCTGCGTAGCGTTCGAGGAGGTCACGGCGGAACACGCCGCAGTACGCACAGGCGGCCATGTTCTCCGGGTCGCTGTCTACGACGTCGTCCATCCTGACGCCGAACTCCTCGGCGTAGCTCACGAGCTCGTGTCGCATCGAGAGGTCGTCGGCGAGCTCGACCGTGGCGTCGACGCTCTCGTCGCGGTACCCCTCGATCCCCTCGTGGATCGTGAGCGCGAGCATCTCGACGCGCGGGTCGGGCCCGAACACGTCGTCGAGGATCTGCGTCAACACGACGCTGTCTTTCCCGCCCGAGAGACCGATCACCCACCGGTCGGGGTTCTCCGGCGTCGCGTCCGGATCGAGCAGCCCGTCCTCGCGGATGCGGCGCTTCACGCGTTTTTCCACCGAGCGACGAAGATGCTCGCCGCAGAGATGCGCCCCCGAGTAGGCGGCGTGGTGGATCGCGTCGGCCCCGCACGTGTCACACTCCATCGCCTCCCGGTTGCGGACGCGCGCGGATACGGGTTTCGGGACGACCGACTCCGGGACGGGGTTCGAGACGAACGAGCGGGCGTCATAGCACAGTTCACACACCGACACGAGAATCGCTCGGTGCAGCCAGCGCGGCGAGGAGTGGTATATAAATGAGCGATGGAGGGGAAGCCGACTTGGAACTGGCAGCCGCGATCCCCGCGAGCGAAGCGAACGGGATCGAGCCGCGTCGCTTAAGGAGAACCGGGGATATTACCGTACAATGACCGAGCCAACCGTCACCCGCCTGTTCGGCGGTCCCGGCAGCGGGAAAACCACGGCGCTGCTGGATCGCGTCGAGGGAATCTTAGCGGAGGAGGATGCGGACGTGCGTGACGTGCTCGTCGTCTCGTACACGCGAGCGGCCGCCGCAGAGATTCGCGAGCGACTCGCAAAGCGACTCGACGTCTCCCCGCGCAGTCTGCAAGGGAACGTGTGTACGATGCACGCGAAGGCGTACGAGCTGTTGAATCTCTCCCGGGGCGACGTCGTTGGCGAAAGCGACAAAGAGGAGTTCTGCGAGGAGTACGGCATCGAGTTCGAGGACCAGCACGGCGGTGCGGGTCGCCGGACCGCCCGGTCGACGACGATCGGCAACAAGATCATCGCCACCTCCCAATGGCTCCAGCGCACCGAGCGCGACGTCGCGGACTGGTACGACGTGCCGTTCCAGTGGAACGTCGAGGAGGTCCGACTCCCGCCGGAGGAGGACCCGAACGCCCAGCAGGGGAACAAGTACACGCCGACGTGGCCCTCCGACGACGACCGGATCGACGTTCCCGAGACGATCCGGGCGTGGCGGGCGTACAAGGGCGACCACGGGCTCGTCGGCTTCGCCGACATGCTCGAACGCGTCGCACAGCGCTCGCTCGTCCCGAGCGTCGAGTATCTGATCATCGACGAGTTCCAGGACATCACCACCCTGCAGTACAACGTGTTCGAGGAGTGGCGACCCCACATGCGGAAGGTGCTCATCGCGGGCGACGACGACCAGGTCGTGTACGCGTGGCAGGGTGCTGACCCCGACCTCCTCTTAGACACCGAGGTGGACGAGGACGTGGTGCTACCGAACTCCTACCGGCTTCCCTCTGAGATTCTCAACGTCGTCAACGCGGAGATCCGCCACATCGAGAAGCGCCAAGAGAAGGATCTCCACCCCCGCAAGGAGGGTGGCACCGTCGAGGCGATCGAGTCGCCGTCGATGCTCGAGCTCGTCCGAAACGTTCGATACACCGTCGAGGACGAGACGGGCAGCGTCATGTGTCTGTTCCGGGCTCGCTATCAGATGTTCGATTTCATCGACGAGTTCATCGACCACGGGATCCCCTTTACGATGCTGACGGACGGGCGGATGTGGACGGACCGTCTGCAGGACTACGTCTCGGCGATCGAGAAGACGGACGCCGGTGAACCGGTGAACGGGCTGGAGGCACGGCGGCTCGCGGATATGCTTCAGGAGTCGGCGTTCGGCACGAAGGAGCGCGACGAGTTCTACGAGTTCATCGAGGACCGCGAGGAGGCGGTCGACGCCGACGACATCGCCGAGATCGCGTTCACCGTCGAGGAGCTGAACGAGCACATTCCGTTCCTCCCCGGCACGGAGAGCGCGGACGACATGGTCCGGAAGGTGACGAGCTTCCAGCGGAAATCGATGGGGGCGTACTTCGGCGGCGACTACGAGGGGATGGACCCCAGCCGCGTGCGCGTCGGCACCATCCACTCCGCGAAGGGTCGCGAGGCCGACCACGTGTTCGTCGCGACGGACTTGACGGAGAAGGTCGTCGAGCAGATGGCGGCGTCGATCGACGACCCGACCGCCGTCGACGGAGTCGACGAGTTCACGAAAACGACGAGTCCGGTTCCGATCCTCACCGACAACGAGCGCCGCGTGTTCTACGTCGGCATGTCGCGGGCCCGTGAGCGGCTGGTGATCCTGGAGAGCCTGATCGGCGGTGCGCCGACCTTGCCGGTCAGCGTCCTGCTTTTCAACGAGCTTCGCGACGCGCCGCCACAGGAGCTGATCGAGGAGGTTCAGGCGGAGCTGGCGGTGCCGGAGCCCGAGCCGTGACCGGCCGGTCGGACGGAGCGCCCACGGACCCGGAGTCCAACCGAGAGGCGGACCGTTCGCGAGCGGAGCCCGCCCCGACCACGGATCTCGGTGCGCTCGTCGACGCCTGTGTGACCGCGGACGCGACGGGACTCGTCGCGGTCGGTGACCGGTTCGACGACGACCTGCGGTATCTCACCCGTTTTACCGGTCCGGACCGCGAGTTCGCGCTCGTCGTCGTCCCGGACGGCGCGATCGACGCCGACATCGGGGGAGCTGACGGTCGGCAGTCGCGAGGCCGGGCCGTTCTCTGTGCGCCGACCCTGTTCGGTGCGCAGGCTCGTCGCGAGTTCGTCGAGCGGGCCCGGGAGGAGAGCGGTGCGTTCCACGACGGTGTCGTCCGCGAGGTCCGTCTCGAACACGCCGACGAGCCGGTCGGCCGTCGCGTCGTCGCGGCGATCGAGGATCTCGTCGGCGAACCCGAGCGAGGCGCTTCCGACGACGAACGGTCGGGGTCGTCGACCGACCGGACGGTGGCCGTGCCGCGGTCGATACCGCACGACGCGGCGGTGTACCTCGAACGTGCCGGCTACACGGCGACGTCGACGACCGCGATCTCCGAGGCGCGGCGTGTCAAGACCGACGCCGAACTGCACCGTCTCCGACGGGTTCAACACGCGGCGACCGTGGCGATGGCGCGAGCGGAAACCGTCCTCGCCGACGGCGACGTGCGGTCGACGCCCGACGGCGACGTGCGGTCGACGCCCGACGGCGACGTGCGGTCGACGCCCGACGGCGACGTGCGGTCGACGCCCGACGGCGACGTGCGGTCGACGCCCGACGGCGACGTGCGGTCGACGCCCGACGGCGACGACGCCACGAACGCGGACGCTCCCGTCCTCGTTCACGACGACGCACCGCTCACGACCGAACGACTCCGCCGGGTAATCGATGCCACGCTGGCGGGGTTGGGCATGCGGGACGCGGGGAACACGGTTGTCGGTGCGGGCGCGTCGGCCGCCGATCTCCACTACCGAGGCATCGACCCGATACGCCCGGATGAGACCGTTCTCGTCGACATCTCTCCACGCGGGCCGCACGGCTACTACGGCGACCTGACGCGAACGTTCGTCGTCGACGGCGACGGCGGCTGGGCACGTCGCGCGTACGTCGCCGTCGAGGCGGCACGGAAGGCGGCGCTCGCCGAGATCGAACCGGGTGCGACCGCGGGCGGCGTTCACCGGGAGGCGGCGGCCGAGCTGGCCGCGTACGGCTTCGATCCGAACGCCTCCGAGGGAGCAGCCGGATTCACTCACGGGACCGGCCACGGCGTCGGCGTGAGCCTCCACGAGGCACCGTCGCTCACGAGCGACGCGGCCCTGTGTGCCGGCCACGTCGTCACCGTCGAACCCGGCGTGTACGACCCGAACCGCGGCGGCGTCCGTCTCGAGGACCTCGTCGCCGTCACTGAAGAGGGGTACGAGCTCCTCGCGACGTACCCGTTCGGCACGACGCCGACCTCGGAGTGACGACTCGGCGCGTGGTCGCCGGATACGCCGGCAGTTCGCCGAGGGAGGCCGTCGTCGCGGGCCTACTTGTCAGTGGCTGCAGCGTTCTCGTTGCCACTGGTCGTTGCTGTGGCTTCCTCGGCGTCGGAGTCGGTGGCACTGGCGTCGATCGACCCATCGTCCGCGCTGCCGCCGCGGAGCTGGCGGGGGAGGAGTCCGCTGGCGAGTCCCCGCAGGATGCGACCGGGATCGAGAAAGTACTGCGGCAGTACGACCATCGCGACGGCGACGACGAGCAGTCCGACGCCAAGCGCGGTCTCGCCGGCGACCAGCTGGATCACGGCGTAGTTCGCGAGCGGGATCGCGAACACGAGCGTCGTCGCCAGCCCGATTAGATCGAACAGCCCGAGCTTCATCACGCTCCCGTAGCTCGCCACCAGTTAAAAGGAGCCCGTCTACACGACGACGGTCGTCACGCGACCCGACCCCGAACGGCTATGTGTCGTCCGCCCCGCCATCCGATATGTTCACCGGGATCGTCGAGGGCACCGGGATCGTCCGTGGACGCACCGAGACGCAGGACGGACTCCGGCTGCGGATCGGCGTCGACGGGTTCGACGACCTGCATCACGGCCAGTCGATAAGCGTGAGCGGCGTGTGTCTCACCGTCGAGGAGTACGGCGTCGGCGACGGCGGTGAGTGGTTCGAGGTGTTCCTCGCCGCGGAGACGGTCACGAAGACGTACCTCGGCGAGCTTCGCGAGGGCGACGCGGTCAACGTCGAACGCGCGATGCCTGCCGACGGCCGGTTCGACGGCCACGTCGTGCAGGGACACGTCGACACCGTCGCCGCGGTGCGCGCCATCGAGCGCGTCGGCGAGGACTGGCGGTTCACGTTCTCGACACCGGCGGGCCACGGACGCTATCTGGTTGATAAAGGCTCCGTCACGCTGGACGGGATCTCGCTGACCGTCGCCGACAAACGCGACGGTGCGTTCGACGTGGCGATCATCCCGACGACGTACGAGCTGACGACGCTTTCTGAGAAGGAGGCGGGCGATCCGGTCCATCTCGAAGTGGACGTGATCGCGAAGTACGTCGAGAACATGATCGACGGGTACGTCGGGTCGGGCGAGCCGTGACCGCTCCCGGAGCCGCCGCCGAAGGTTTTTGTACCGAACCGGGCCGATCCGGTCGTATGAGCGTCGCCGTATCTCCGAGCGGTCGTCGTCTGCAGGCGTCGGAAAGAGGCGTAAAACCGGTAGGAGAGGCCGTGAGAACCCGCCAAGGACAACGCTTATCCGCGGGCTCGTCAACTCACGAGGTACGAGTATGGGAGTGATCGAGGACGTCTACGAGGACCTCGACACCGATGTCGACTTCGAGGAGTTCGAGGCGGCAGTCGAGGATAAAGTCGAGCAGATGGGCGGGCTCGCGGACGAGGAGACGGCCGCGATGCTGATCGCCCACGAGTTGAGAGACGAGGAGGCGGACACGATCGCCGACATCGAGCCCGGGATGAACGAGGTGAAGTTCCTCGGGAAGGTGACGTCGATCGGCGACGTGCGCACGTTCGACCGCGACGGCGAGGACGCCGACGAGGGACGCGTCTGCAACGTCGATGTCGCGGACGCCTCCGGGTCGGTCCGCGTCGCGCTGTGGGACGAGATGGCCGACGCCGCCGAGGAGCAACTGGAGGTTGGACAGGTGCTTCGGGTGATGGGCCGTCCGAAGGAGGGATACAGCGGACTGGAGGTGAGCGCCGACAAGGTCGAACCGGACGAGGACGCCGAAGTCGACGTCCAGGTGCTCGACACGTACCGCGTCGAGGACCTCTCGCTCGGCGCGTCCGACGTCGATCTCGTCGGACAGGTGCTCGATACGGACTCCGTCCGCACGTTCTCTCGCGACGACGGCAGCGAGGGCCGAGTCGCCAACCTCACGGTCGGTGACGAGACGGGACGCGTTCGGATCACCCTTTGGGACGAGCAGGCCGACCTCGCCGAGGAGTTCGACGCCGGCGAGGTCGTCGAGGTCGGCGACGGCTACGTTCGCGAGCGCGACGGTGATCTCGAGCTACACGTCGGCGACCGTGGCACCGTCGAGCGCGTCGACGAGGACGTCAAGTACGTTCCCGAGACCACGGATATCGGAGCGCTCGAGATCGGCGAGACGGTCGACATCGGCGGCGGCGTCATCGAGACGGATCCGAAGCGGACGTTCGACCGCGACGACGGCTCCGAGGGACAAGTTCGGAACGTCCGGATCAAAGACGAGACGGGCGAGATCCGGGTCGCGCTGTGGGGAGAGAAGGCCGACGCGGAGATCGATCTGGCCGACCACGTCGTCTGTACCGACGTCCAGATTCAGGACGGCTGGCAGGACGATCTCGAGGCGTCGGCGAACTGGCGCTCGACCGTCACGGTGCTCGACGGCGACACGGACCGGAGCGTCACCGGTGACTCCGCGGCCGCCGGTCCCGCGTCCGACGGCTCGGCGGCCGACGACGCCACGACCGGCGGGAGCGACGCGACCGGACTGAACGCGTTCGGCTCCGACGACGGGGAGTCGGATGGCGCCGCCACGGGCGGTGCGGTCGGTGGAGCCACGGCCGCGGCGACGGAGCCGTCGACGGAGAGTGGTGGGACGACCGACGATGTCGAGTTCACCGGCACGGTCGTGCAGGTCGGCGAGCCGGTCGTGCTCGACGACGGACGACGAACCAAAAGCGTCGAGACGGATGCGAACCTCAGGCTCGGCGAGGAAGTGACGGTGCGCGGACCGGAGCGCGACGGGACCATTCACGCGGACGACGTGTTCTGACCGTTCGGACGACACGGCCCGACGCAGCGAGAGACGATGTCGGGAGATGCTTTCGAGAGACGATGTCGGGGGAATGCTTTCGAGGGACGATGTCGGGGGAATGCTTTCGAGAGTGGTCATGAGCGTGATCACCGAGGAGGGCGGAGGACCGTCGACGCCGTCGCTCGCCACCGGAGACGCCGCCTAACGGAAAGCGTTATACGCTGGACGGCCGCGAGTGTGTGTATGAGTGTCGAGTTGCCGTTCGCGCCGGTCGACCAGATCATCCGCCGGAACGCGGGGGACCTTCGGGTGAGCGCCGACGCGGCCGAAGAGCTGGCCGAGCGGATCCAGTCACACGGTGCCGAGCTGGCGATCGACGCCGCGGAGCGGGCGACGGCGGACGGGAGAAAGACGCTGATGGCGTCGGATTTCGGCGTCGAACAGGTGATCGATCGCGAGGAGCTGACGCTGCCGGTCGCGCCGGTCGACCGCATCGCGCGGCTCCGGATCGACGACCGATACCGGGTCGGCGTCGACGCGCGCATCGCGTTGGCCGACATCCTCGAGGATTACGCCGACAACGTCGCAAGCGCCGCGGCGACGCTCGCCCGACACGCCGATCGCAGAACCGTACAGGCGGAGGACATCGAGACGTACTTCGCCCTGTTCGAGTAGATGCGCTTCGGCTACAGCGAGGAGTGTCTCGCACACGACACCGGCGAGCGCCATCCGGAGAGCGCCGACCGGCTTCGTGCGATCCGACAGGGACTCACGAAGCGGCACGGCGTCGAATACGTCGATGCGGATCCGGCGAGCCGCGCGGCGGTGACCGCCGTTCACGACGACGGCTACGTCGACGAGTTCGAGGCGTTCTGTGCGGACGGCGGCGGAAGCTGGGACCCCGACACCGTCGCGGTCGAGGAGACCTGGGACGCCGCGCTCGCATCGGCCGGACTCGCGCAGTGGGCGTCGAAAACGGCACTTTCGGGCTCGAACGGCCGGAAGACTCCCTTCGCGCTCGGCCGTCCGCCAGGACATCACGCCGTCACGGACGACGCCATGGGGTTCTGTTTTTTTAACAACGCCGCGGTCGCCGCACAGACCGTTCTCGACGAGGGGGCCGCCGATCGGGTTGCGATCTTCGACTGGGACGTGCATCACGGCAACGGCACGCAGGACGTGTTCTACGACCGATCGGAGGTGTTCTACGCGTCCATCCACGAGGACGGTCTCTATCCGGATACGGGAGCGCTCTCCGAGATCGGGGCGGAGGATGGCGAGGGAACGACGCTAAACGCGCCGATCGACGCGGGAGCCGACGACGCCGACTACCTCCACGTGATAGACGAGGCGCTCGCACCCGCGCTCGACCGGTTCGATCCCGGGCTGCTCATCGTCTCCGCCGGCTTCGACGCTCACCGACACGACCCGATCTCGCGGATGCGGGTCTCCTCGGAGGGGTACGCGCTGATGACCGACCGGATCCGGTCTATCGGCGAGCGGATCGACGCGAGCGTCGCGTACGTCCTCGAGGGTGGATACGGTCTCGATACGCTCGCCGAGGGCGTCGGGATGGTTCACGAGACGTACGACGGTCGGGAGCCGACCGAGCCCGACGAGGAGCCGGACGACGCGACGGAGGCGGTCGTCGAGGAGCTTCGCGGGCTGTTGGCGCTGTAGCCGACCGTTCCGCAACGGAGCCAACGAGTGCGACTACTCTCCGATTCGAACCCACTCCTGAAGCGTGAATCGGTCGTACGACGTCGTCTCGGCGACCGTCCACCGCGATTCGTCGAACGCCGGGTAGCGGGTGTCACCCTCGTAGCTTCCGTCGACGTGACTGAGAATCATCCGGTCCAGATGCGGGAGGAACAGCTCGTATATCGCCCCTCCGCCGAGCACGTAGACGGCTCCGTCGGGCGCGAGGCGTTGCGCTTCCGCGAGCGCGGAGTCGGCATCGGACACGACGACCGCAGTCGGCTCGGGGACGGAGTCGACGCTCCGGCTGACGACGATCTGGCGAGCGCCGGGCAGGTCTCCCCGCATCGCTTCGAACGTTCGCCGGCCGAGTATCACCGGGGCGTCCGTGACCCGCTCACGGTACTGTGCGATGTCCTCCGGGATCGGTGGCCACGGAACGTCGCCGTCGTCGCCGATCACGCGATTCTCCGCGAGCGCCGCCACGCTGACGAGTTGCACGCCACTCAGTCGGGCGGCACGAAACAAATAGCTGTCTCGGCTGGGCGTCCGGGACCGACGCCGATGGGATCGGATTTATGTCCCTTGGCGACGGACATGATACTATGGGAGACAAAACCATCGACACGGTACGGACGACGCTTCGCGGACGAGTGATTCGCGCGTACGGCCGAGCGCGGTACGCGGCGATCGGGGGAGCGATCGGCGGCGGACTCGGCGGACTCGTCAGTCGAAACGCGGCCAGCACCGGTGCGGGTCTCGGTGCACTCGTCGGCGCGATCGTTGGCGAGACGCGAACCGACGTCGACTCGATCGTGACCGATCTGTTGGAACGCGGGGGTGACGAGCCGGAGCCCGAAGAGTAGTCGCCGGCAACAATTCAGCAGCAATCAAGGCGGATACCCGGGGTTTGATCCCGAGTCAGTTGCCCAAGCCGAGCAGGTCGAACGGGGTGCCGTTGTCGTTGTCGTCCGCGTACTGGAACACCACGCGAGCGGCCGCGACGTCCTGTATGGCGAGCCCGGTCGAGTCGAAGACCGTGACGCCGGAGACGCCGTCTGCACCCTCGCGGCCGCCATGGGTCCCACCACGTCCCGGTCGGCTTCCGACGACGATCTCGCCGATCTCCGCGTGGATGTCGTCGTCGGTCAGCGTCCCGGCGGCGTACGGGACGTTGATCTCTCCGGAGTGGGTACACTGTGTGTGATCGTCGATGACGATCGTCGCATCGAGGAGGAGCTCGTCCGCAAGCTCGTGTTTTCCCTCGGCGTCCGCGCCCATCGCGTTGACGTGGGTGTGCCCGGCCACGTCGTCGGGACCGACGACCGGATCCTCGACGGGCGTCACCGTCGAGAGCACGTCGCAGTGACCCGCCTCCGAGATGGAGCTCGCCCGAACGTCGAATCGGTCCTCGAACGCACCGATGAAGCGGGCGACACGCTCCTCGTCGACATCGCTCACGACGACCTCCTCGATCGGGCGGACCGCCGCGATCGCTTCGAGTTGGCTGTACGACTGGACGCCTGCGCCGACGATCCCGAGGGAGTCGGCGTCCGGCACCGCGAGGTGGTCCGTCGCGACGGCGGCGGCCGCTCCGGTTCGTTTCAGCGTCAGCGTCGTTCCGTCCATGATCGCCAGCGGAAACGCCGTCTCCGGATCGGAGTAGATCATCGTTCCCATCACGGTCGGTAGCCCGTGAGCCTCGGGGTTGTCGGCATGAGAGTTAACCCACTTGACTCCTGCCGCCTCCCAGTCGTCGGCGTGCATATAGGCGGGCATCGACCGGAAGTCGCCGTCGTACTGCGGGAGGTCGATGTACGACTTCGCCGGCATCTGCGCGTCGCCACGCTCGTACGCCGCGAACGCGCGCTCGACCGCGACGATGACGCGATCCATCTGCGCGTTCTCGTCGACGTCGTCGCCGTCCAGAAGCAGCGTCTGCATGTCGTAAACTTCGCCGCAGAGGTATTTAAGGCCACATGAGACGCGTCGCTCTCGGTGTGGTCTCGGAAAAACGTCGATACGTGGATTCGGGAGCGGTCGGACGGCGATACGCGCGGTCGGCGGGACGTGATGGATGCGGCTGGGCTGGCGCCGATCTTACATCATGCCGCCCATGCCGCCGCCCATACCGCCCATGCCGCCGGCACCGCCGGGCGCGCCGCCCTCGTCGTCGTCACCGGAGGTCGACAGGTCGCCCGCGGCGATGATGTCGTCGATCTTCAAGACGAGGTTCGCGGCCTCGGCTGCGGAGGCGATCGCCTGCTCTTTGGCGTGGGCCGTTTCGACGACGCCCGTCTCGAACGTGTCCTCGACCTCGCCGGTGAACACGTTGAGTCCGGCGTTCTCGTCGCCCGCCTCGTGTGCCGCGCGGAGATCGACGAGGAGGTCGATCGAGTCGAGACCGGCGTTCTCGGCGAGCACGCGCGGGATCAGCTCCAGCGCGTCGGCGAACGCCTCGACCGCGAGCTGCTCGCGGCCGGAGACGGAGTCGGCGTAGTCGCGGAGCCGCCGGGCGAGCTCGACCTCGATCGCGCCGCCGCCGGGGAGCGTGCGCCCGTCGGAGACGGTCGTTGCGACGACGTCGATCGCGTCGTTGACGCCGCGCTCGAGCTCGTCGACGACGTGGTCCGTGGAGCCGTACAGCAGAAGGGTGACGCCGTGAGCGTCCGGCCCCTCGACGTAGAACAGCTCCTCGTCGTCGTCGCGGGTGACCGACCCGGTCGCGACGTCGGCTTCGGTCAGCGAGTCGAGGTCGGTGACGACGGCCGCATCGAGCACGTTCTTCAGGAACTTGATATCGGACTTCTTCGTCCGGCGCACCGCGAGGATCCCCTCCTTTGCGAGGTAGTGTTGGGCGAGGTCGTCGATCCCTTTCTGACAGAAGACGACGTTAGCACCGCTGTCGGCGATCTGGTCGACCTTCTCGCGCAGCTGCTGTTCCTCCTTGTCGAGGAACTCCTGGAGCTGGTCGGGCGACTCGATGTTGACCGCGGTGTCGACGTCGGCCTCCTCGACCTCGATCGGGTCGTTGAGGAGGAGGACGTTCGCGTCATCGAACTCCGTCGGCATGTCGTCGTGGACGGGGTCCTTGTCGATCACCGCGCCGGAGAGCAGATCGGACTCGCCGGCTGCGCGGCCGGTCCGCGTCTCGATGTTGAGATTCGCCAGGTCGACGACGTGGGAACCGTCGTCGGCTTCCACGGTGACGCCCTGGATCGCGCGGACGACGAGGTCGGCGAGCGCCTCCTTCTCGAGCTCCGCGCCCTTGCCCGTCATCGACGTCTCGGCGACGCTTTTCAGCGTCTCCGTATCCTCGGGATCGACCTCGTGGGCGATCTCGTCGATCTCGTCGCGGGCGTGTTCGCTCGCGAGGTGGAACCCCTTGATAACCGCAGTCGGGTGGATATCCTGCTCGAGGAGGTCCTCGGCGTTTTTGAGGAGTTCGCCCGCGACCGCGACCGCGCTCGTGGTCCCGTCGCCGGCCTCGTCCTCCTGGGTCTCGGCGACTTCCACGATCATCTCGGCGGTCGGGTTGTCGATGTCCATCTCCTGTAGGATGGTGACGCCGTCGTTCGTGATGGTTACGTCGCCCATCGAGTCGACGAGCATCTTGTCCATCCCCTTCGGTCCGAGCGTCGAGCGCACGGCCTCGGCGACGCCGCGCGCCGCTGAAATGTTGTACTCCTGCGCGTCACGGTCCTTGACGCGCTGGGCGTCATCGCCCATGATGATCATCGGCTGACCCTGCTGCATTCGCTGGCTCATACAACGCGTGATTGATTGTGATTCTATATAAACCCTTTGTTGGAAGGCGACCAGTGCACGACGGATATCGTGGGTTGTCGATCGCGAAAAACGCCGGACTGCGTACGATACTCCTCGGAAATGTGGGTATCGTTAGCACACGTCTTCGGGTGGGCGATACGGCGGAATCACTCCCTGTTTATAAGTATTCGTCTTCCCGTCGACGAACCGGCGCCGTCGGGCGTCGGGGGCGACGCCGCCCGCCTCAGTGATCGGCGAGCGGGTCGTCGAGATCGATCTCGCCGGCGTCGATCGCGGCTTCGACCTCGCGGGCGGCCGTCACCATGTTTTCGGTCTTGCCGTAGGCGATCTCGCGGGGCAGAAGCTTCAGCCCGCAGTCGGGCGACACCGTGAGCTTCTCCGGCGGCACGATACGCAGTCCCTGGAGAATGTTTCGTTTGATCGCCTCGACGCTCTCGATTTCGGCGGTGTGTGCGTCGGTGACGCCGAGCGCGAGGTCCGGCTCGAACTCGGGCTCCTCGAACACCGGGACCTGCTCGTAGTCGCCGTTACACAGCTCGACGTCGAACTCGTCGATCGGGTAGTCGTTGATCTCCGGGTAGATACGCGAGTAGTCGCCGTAACAGACGTGTAGCCCGATTCTGACCTCGTCGGGAATGCCGGAGACGATGCGTTCGAGCGCCTCGCCGACGATCGCGTGGTCCTCGGGTGTCGTCGCCAGCGCCGGCTCGTCGATCTGGATGTAGCGTGCACCCGCCTCGACGAGCTTCTCGACCTCCTCGTTCACCAGGTCCGCGAGGTCGTACACGAGCGCCTCGGTGTCGGGGTACGCCTCGTTGAACGCCCAGAAGCCGAGCGTGTACGGTCCGGTGATCGGCACCTTCACCGGCTTCTCCGCGACGTTCGACGTGAACTCGAACTCGTCGACGAGCCATGGCTCGTCGTAGGCGACCTCCTCGACGACGGACGGTTTATCGAAGTAGTTGTGCCCCCACACTTTCACGGGGCCGTTGAACTCGTAGCCGTCGATCCGCTCGGCGAAGAACTCCACCATCTCGTTGCGGCGCATCTCGCCGTCGACGACCGTGTCGAGCCCGGCGCGCTCGTGTTCGTTCGTGATCAGTCGACAGGCGTCGTCGTGCGCCTCCACGAGGTCGCTCTCGTCGAACTTCGAGTCGGGGTCGTCGACGAGCTCGTCGGCGCGGTTCAGCCACTTCGGTTTCGGATACGAGCCGACGACGGTCGTGAGCAGGAACGCGTCGTTCGGGTGGTCGTGCGGGCGGAACTGTTCGCGGTTCGCGTCGGGGTTTCGGACCATTACTCGAGCACCTCGGTGGCCGCGGCGAGCGCGGCAAGTTTCGCTTTGTACTTGTTCTCCGGCAGGTAGAACAGCTCCGTGTTCGAGGTGAGATACGTCGTATCGAACGCCTCGACGGGCACCTGCGACTCGAACCACTCGACGCGCTCGGCGATCGTCTCCGGCTCCTCGACGAGCGTGTTCTGCCCGTCAACGAGCCCGAGCGCAACGGAGTCGGTCGAGCCGTACTCCTGTACGTTGTAGACGGTCGCGTCGCGGTCGCCGGCGACTAGGTCGAACCCGAGCGCGTCGGCACCCGTCTCGTCGACGAGATGCGCGTACAGCTTCTCGCCGATCGCACCCCAGTAGGTGTGGACGACGACGTCGGCCTCCGTCGCCTCGCTCACCGTCCGGATCGCGTCGGTCGCGATCGACTCCTCGCCCTCGACGGGCGGGGCCTCCACGAGCGACGGCTCCAGGAGAAACAGCGTCTCGTGGTCGGGAAACGCCTCGAGTTCGCCGGCGAGAAACTCCGCGACGGCCGCCAGAAACGCCGCCTCGTCGCCGTAGTGGTCGTCGGTCGCGAGGTCGGCAAGCGAGTACGGGCCCGGCAGCGTGGCCTGCAGCGGCGCGTCCCGGGAAAGCACGTCGGCGGCGGCCGCCAGCTCGGTCGCGACGTCGCCGTCGGCGGTCAGCTCGCCGGTCACCTGCGGGTCGCGGTAGAAGTTGTTGTTGTCGTAGTAGCGCACGATCCCGCCGGTGTCGACGTTGTCGTGGACGGCGAGCGGGTGGGCGATCATGTCGTCCCAGCGCCCCTGCCCCTCGACGACGCGGTCGAGGCCGGCGTCCAGCTGGTCGTCGACGTGCTCGGCGCGCACCTCGTCGTACGTCGCCTCGATCTCCCCGCCCTCGTCGCCGCTCAGCAGGTCACCTTTCTGGTGGCCTTTCAGGTCCGAGAGCGTCTCCTTTGCCCAGTCCGGAAGCGGATACAGCCCCGGCGTGGTCGCGACTCGTTCAGTCATCATCTCTCGTTGGATATGCCGTTGTATAATATTTGCGAACCTGTTTGATGCATTGTAGTTATACGTCACGTTCCGGCGGAGCTCCGTCGAACGATATTCCCTCGGACGTCCGGCGAATTTCCGTCTGACGCTACCCGATCGTCAGCACCTGATCCGAGGTCGTGACGACCTCGAGCAGGTCGCTCATCGTCGAGATCGGACAGACCTCGCTCCCCTCGCTTTGCCGCATCTCCAGACAGGTGCCACACGCGAGCAGCTCGCCGCCCTCGGCGTCGAACGCCTCCATTCGGTCCCGAACGTCGAACTGTTCGTCGGTGATCTCCTCGGCCTCGACCCCCTCGCCGAGCAGGAACACGGAGACGTCGATCCCCTCCTCCAGCGCCGTGAGTCCGAGACGGAACGCGTTCCACGCCCGCTCCGGATCGCTGGTTTCGAGCACGATACCGAGCGACTCGACGTCATCCCCCGCGACTGACTCCGACATTATTGTATTATACTCCCAATACCGGTATAACGCTGTCGGTACGACCGAGCTCAGTGCGAGGAGCTTCCGACGGTCTCCCCGCTGCGCCACAGCCGCAGAACGGACAGCGTCTCGAAGGGAAACGACTCCTCGACGGCAACCTCGTGGGTGAACCCGGCCGACGCGACCAGCTCGAGAACCTCGTCGTAGCCGGCAAGCGAGGAGACGAGCAGGAAGACGTCGCCGTCGGGCGCGAGCACCCGCCCCACGTCCGCGAGAAACGGCTCGATCAGCGCGCGTCCGGACTCCCCGCCCGAGAGCGCGTGTTCCATCCAGTCGTCCCACTCGTTGTCCGGGGCGGTCGGGAGATACGGCGGGTTGAAACAGATCGTGTCGAACGCGTCCGCGCGGAACGGATCGAGCAGGTCGGCGACGACGCCTTCCACCCCTCGGTCGGTCGCCTCGCGGACGGCGTGTGGATTGCGGTCGCTGCCGACCACGCGGAGCTCGCGCGTCTCGCGGACCTGCTGGGCGACCCATCCGGACCCCGTACCGACCTCCAGCACCCGGCCGTGTGCGCCCTCGACGGTCGCCTCCGCGAGCAGCCCGGAGTCCTCCGCCGGCTGATACACATCGACGTCGAGCCCGCGCCGCTCGGCGAGATCGGTCATCGTGCGCCTCCGTCGGTCGCGCCGCTGCTTCCCTCGTTCGGCTCACCGGACGCGCTCTCGACGTTCGCTCCGCGGGTGCCCGCTGCCTCCCGGCCGATCGTGGAGTCGAGCTGGACGCCGAACTCCTCTTTCCGCGCCGACAGCGTCTGCTGTGGGAACGGGATCGTGATCCCCTCCTCCTCGAACCGGGATTTGATCGCGCTCATCGCCGCAGTCTGAGTGCGCCACCGTTTTCGCATGCTCGGGTCCGTGATCCAGTAGCGCACGCCAAGCACGACCGCGGAGTCCGCGAACCGCTTCGTTACCACGTTCGGGGCGGGCATGCGGGAGATTTCGTCGACATCGCCGATCGTCTCGGTGATAATCGCTCTCGCGTGGTCCACGTCGGTGTCGTAGTCCACGCCGATGTCGATCTCGATTCGAAGCCGGTTGCGCTGTGACCGGTCTATCACCGCCGTCGAGCGCACCTCGTCGTTCGGGATCGTCACGACCTCGCCGTCGAACGAGCGCATCCGCGTGTTGATGATCGATATCTCCGTCACCGTCCCGTCGTACTCGCCGATCGTCACCCAGTCGCCCACCTCGAACGGACGAGAGAACATCAACACGAACCCCGCCAGCGCCGCGCCGAGCGTCTGTCTCGCGGCCATACCGACGACGATACCGAGGAACCCGGCACCGACGAGGAGGCTCCCCACGTTGTCGGTGAACAGCCCGATCGTGACGAGCACGACGAGCGTGTACACGGTGAGCTGGATCGTGCGGCGTAACATCTCCTCTTGGTGTTCCGACACCGACGCGCTCTCGGCCGCCAGCTCACGAACGACGCCGCCGAGGAAGTCGGTGAGCGCGTACGCGCTCGCTATCAACACGATCGCGAGTACGATGTTCGACAGGTGGTCCGCGATCTCCGCGGCCGCGAGCGCGCCAAGCAGCGCCTCGCCGAGCCCCCACACCGCAAGGACGGTGAGCACGCCGACCGCTGTCGTCGCGGCGACCGTCGAGGAGAGGAGGAGCCGTCGCTTCGAGGAGAGCTCGACGTCACCTTCCTTTATACGGCCGACGAGAAGCCGAACCCCGACGACGACGGCGATCACGCCGACCGTGATCGCGATCCGCTGCACGTTGCCGCTCGCGAGCCGCTCGATGTCGGCGACGAGCTCGGCGATGCCCACGAGCGAGAACGCGACCCCCGTCATCTCACGGCTCCGTGTGCTCCCCGCCGTCCCCCACAGGGGCAGTCGATACGCCGTGCTCGCGTGCCGACTCCGCCAACGCGGCGAACGCTGCCGGCTCCAACGTGCCGGGGCGTCGGCGAAGCAGCTCCTCGTCGGTCGCGTCGACGACCGCCTCGGGAGCGTCGAGCCCCGAGATGTGTGCCGTGTTCCGGATCGCGTTCCGGACGGTCTTGCGTCGCTGGGTGAAAAGCGCCTTCACGAACCGAAGGAAAAACGCCTCGTCGCCGACGACGTAGTCGGGGTCTCTCGGCGTACACCGGACGATCGCACTCTCGACGGCTGGCTGTGGGTCGAACGCCTCCTTCGGCACCGTCTCGACGAGCTCCACGTTCGCGTAGTGACCGGCGGAGACGGAGAGACGTCCGTACTCGCTCGTTCCGGGCTCCGCGACCATGCGCTCGGCAAACTCCTTTTGAAACATCAACACGAGCGGCGTCCGCTCGGGAAGCAGTCGAAAGGCGATCTCCGAGGAGACGCCGTACGGGAGGTTAGCGACGCAGGCGGTGAACTCGGGGAGATCGACCTCGAGCGCATCTCCCTCGATCACCTCGAGCGCCCCCGACTCGATCGCGGCGGCGAACTCCTCGCGGAGGAACGCCGCGAACGTCCGGTCCCGCTCGACCACGCTCACGCGGCCCGATGGCGACTCGGATCCGGCACCAACCGCCGCGAGCAGCCGGTCGGTGAGCGCCCCCGCCCCGCCGCCGATCTCGAGGAGATGCGAGCGGTCGGCGTCGTCGGGGAGATACGTCGGGATCCGGTCGAGCACGCGGTCGTCGACGAGGAAATGCTGGTCGTGGTCCGGCTCAGCTCGAGTTCCGGCCCGACGGGCGAGTCCGTCGGGATCACGGCTCCCGTACGCTCCCGTTCCGTCGCCGCCTCGTGAGTCGGCGTCGTCCGGCGCTCGATCGGTCATTGGTCGCGATACAGGTCGATTCGGGGTAAATGTCCCGTTTCCCCCCGACGCTCCCGGCCGGACCGCCTCTTTCGAAAGCACTAATCTCGCGCTACCCCATGAACTGACAATGAGTCACCAGCTGCCCGACGTGCAGGCGTCGCCGCCCGACGTCTCCGTCGGACTCTCGCAAGTCGGGGTCACCGGCGTGGAGAAGCTCGTCAAGCTTGCGCGCGGAACGAAGCGACCGATCGTCCTCATGGCCGAGTTCGAGGTGTTCGTGGATCTGCCGAGCGGCCGAAAGGGGATCGACATGTCAAGAAACCTCGCGACGATAGACGAGATCCTGGAGGAGATCACCCGCGAGGAGGCGTACCGCGTCGAGGACGTCTGCGGGGACGCCGCCGAGCGACTGCTGGAGAAACACGACTACACGACCACCGCGGAGGTGTCGATGACGGCGGAGCTCGTCACTCGGGAGAAGACGCCGGCGTCCGGGTTGGAGACGCAGAGCACGGCGGATATCATCGCCAGTGCAACCGCGACGGAGGAGGGAACCCGCGAGGAGATCGGCGCGGAGGTGACCGGAATGACGGTTTGTCCCTGCTCGCAGGGGATGAGCGAATCCCGGGCACGCGATAAACTCCACGAGCTCGGCGTCGACGAGGAGACGACGGAGGCGTTCCTCGACGCCGTCCCGCAGCCGGGCCACTCACAGCGCGGCCACGCCACGCTGACGATCACCACGGACGGCCATCCCGACGTCGACCTCCGCGACCTGATCGACGTCGCCCGCGACTCGATGAGCGCCCGGATCTACAACATGGCGAAACGGCCCGACGAGGACCACATGACCTACGAGGCGCACGCGGATGCGAAGTTCGTCGAGGACTGTGTGCGAGCCCTCGCCGAGGGTGCAGTCGAGGAGTTCGATCACCTCCCCGACACCGCGGTCGTGCGTATGAAACAGTCGAACGACGAGTCGATCCACCAACACAACGCTCACGCCGAACGCGAGGTCACGATGGGTGATCTCCGCGACGAGCTCGACGTGTAGCGACCGAACCCCATGAGCGTCCAGGGACTCTGCAGCATCTGTCAACGCGCGCCCGTCGACCACCAGTGTCCCCGGTGTGGCTCGTCGGTCTGTGCGGATCACTACGAAACACGGGTCGGTGCGTGCGTGAACTGCACTCGCGGCGTCGAGTGATGGTCCGCGTTCACGCGGCCGAGTGACGGTGGGAGTGGGATTCGAACCCACGAGGCCTTTCGGCCACCTGCTTTCCAGGCAGGCACCTTCGTCCGCTCGGTCATCCCACCACGATCGGTTCACCCTCCAGTCTCACATCGGACCGACACGCGCGTCTCGCTGCCGGTTCCGGAAGTTTCTCCACGTTTCAGTCGTCCGCGTCGACCAGTTCGAACAGCTTCCCCCAGCTCTCATCGGTGTCGCTTTCGGGGAGCATATCGCGCAGCTGTTGGAAGTCCGACTCCGGGACCTGCTCGTTGACGAGGTAGACGACGACCCGGGCGTGATGCGCAGCGTCCGCCGGATCGGCACCCTCGATCTCGCTCACCCGCTCGACGAACTCCGGCCAGTCGAACCGCTGTCCGTGTTCGTGGACTGCACCGGTGAGATACCACTTGATCTCGATGGGGAGCGACGCGGCGAGGTCTTCCGCGTTACCCTCCGGGATTCGCTGACCCAGCGTCATGAGCGTCGCACGGATCGCTCGCACCGTCTCTCCGGTCCCGGGCATCTCCAGCCGATGCTGTGCCTGGCCGGTGAACTCATCGAAGTTCATGCGTGAGCGTACGTCATGGAGTCACGTCAATCAACAGGGTAGTTCTCACCGCATGGAAACGGGAGTCCGGACGGACGGGAAAGCGTTTCCGGCGAGTGGGAACGTCGTTCAGCCGAACGTCAGCGGCTCCGCTTCCGCCCACCGGGGCTCGAACCGCTCGGTGACGTCGGCGGCGAACTCCACGTCCTTCAGGTCGATCATCGCGAACGGCTCGTCGCCAGACAGCGGATGGGGCACCTCGATACACACCTCGACGCCGTCGAACACGTTGAACGTCCCGTTGACGTCGGAGACGGTCCGAACCTCGAACCCATCGTGGTCGGCCAGCTCGGCCGAGTATCGCCGTCCCACGCTGCGCGGCAGCGCGTCGACGGCCTCGGGCGACAACAACACCCGGATCTCGACGCCGCGGTCGAGCGCAGTCTCCAGCTCCGCGGTCACCGCCTCGCCCACCGTCCCGAGGTCGAATCCGGTCGCCGGCGCGCCGGCGACGACGATCATTCGTCGCTCCGCGGCCGCGATCCGTTCGAGCAACAGGTCCGTCGTCTCCTCGGGACCGACCGCCGCGGTCCAGAAGCCGCTTTCGACCGGCTCCCCGGCCTCGAGTTCGGTCGAGAGCTCCTCGACGACCGTCTCGTACTGCTCCGCCTGTGCCTCCAGCTCCTGTTTTTTCTCCGCGAGAAGCCGGTCAAGCGCGGCGTCGGGCTCGACTGCGACGTACTTTTTTGGTCGGCTCGCCGCCTGACTGCGGACGAGGCTGTGTTGTTCCAAGCTGTTGAGCACGTCGTAGATCCGTCCCATCGGCACCTCGCTGGCGCGCGAGAGATCCTTGGCAGTCGTCGGCCCGGTCCGCAACAGCGCCCGATATGCGCGCGCCTCGTACTCTGAGAGGCCGAGGTCTCGAAGTGAACTCATACGGGAGGATCGGTCGGTGGGGATATAAACACACCGACAGTTTACACGTGGCGTCCGTGGTCGAATCGCCGCGACGCGGCCCACGGGCTCCGTCCACCGCGTATAACCATCAGGTATCCCCCACGTACTGGATCGTCGACGACACGCGATCCATCAACTCCTCGGGCGTTGTTGCCGGCTCCGACACCGCGTCGGGCTCGGATGCCTTTGTGTCCCCCGTCGACCACGCTGACGCCGACTCTCCGACGACGACTGCGGTCCCCGCCTCGACGTGTCGCGGGGCGGGGGCGTCCTCCCGATGTGCGTTCGGCACGACGACCTTCTCGTGGTCGGCGATCCGCCACGCCGCGCGATGGAGGTCGCTTCCGGGCTCGGTGCCGACGACGACGGTCGTGGGCCCGCGCAGCAGGCGTCCGGCGAGCGAGCCGTAGCTTGCGACCTGGACGCTCAGCCGTTCGGTCGCTCCCGCGAACGCCTCGGCGGTTTCGCGAGCGATCCGCCGGTACCGCTCCTCGCCGGTGAGCGCCGCGAGGTCGACGAGCGCGCTCGCCATCTCGACGTTGCCGTCGAGCGGACGAAACGGGCGGTCGAGCAGCCCCGCTCCGGAGCGCGGTCCGTCGACGAACGAGCCGTCGACGTGAAGCTCGTCGATCGCCCTGTCGGCGACCGTGCGGGCGACCGACGCTCCCTCGCCGAGCACGCCGGCCGCACGAGCGAACGCCGAGACGACCCTGGCGGCGTCGACCAGCAGATCCGTTTCGCCCGTCTCGTCACCGGCGCGGTAGCGGGTGACTGCGCCGGTCTCGGCGTCGATGAGGTCCCGTTCGAGCGTCTCAAGGATCCGGCGTGCGTACTCGCCAGCGCGGTCGTCGTCGGTGTACGCATAGAGCGTCAACAGCGCGTCGGCCGCGAGCGCGTTGCCGCCGGCGTACACGGTGAGATCGCGGCGTGGTGACTCCAGATCCGCACGCTCATCGGCCGGAGCTGCGTAGTACGCTCGTCCGAGCCCGGGACCGACGCTGCCGCCGACGCCGAATCCGGTCCAGAGATCGCCGGTGAGAAAGTTCAACGCCGCCGCCGCAGGCTCGCGATACGCTTCCTCACCGGTGTACAGATACGCGTTCGCGAACGCGCGCGTCACCGCCGCGTTCGTATCGATCGGCTTCTCGTAGGCGATGTCGCTCCAGTCGCGGGTGCCGGCGAACCTGAAAAATCCCCCGTCGACGTCGTCCGTGAGGTGGTCGCGAACCGCGTCGAGCGTTCGAAGCGCGCGGTCGCGGTCGCGTTTCAGCGCGAACTCCACGGTCCGGGGGAGGGGGAACTTCGCGTCCGTACCCCATCCAGCGTGTTCCGCGTCGTATTTCGCCTCGAGCTGTCCGGCGAGATGGCTCTCGATCGCCTCCGTGAGCTCGCCGCTGGGCGGGAGGTCGGCGTCGAGCGCCCGAGGCACTCGGCCGGCCGCCCGTCCCTTCTCGTCCCACATCTCACGGACCGACTCGAGCACTTGTCGCATCCCGTCGACGCCGAGGAACCCCGCCCCGGTGAGTAGCTCGCCGTCCGGCGTCAGGAAGGCGGTCGTCGGGAATCCGCCCATGTTGTACCGCTCCCGCACCCGGGGATGTCGGTCGACGTCGACGCGGACGGGGACGAACCACTCGTTGACGTTAGCGGCGATCCGCGGCTCCGCGTACGTCGTTGCATCCATCTCGTGACATCCCTCACACCACGTCGCCGACAGCGAGAGCAACACCGGTCGGTCCGCCTCGTCGGCTGCAGCGAACGCCTCGTGGCCCCAGTCGCGCCACTCGACGTGCGTCCGGTCGGTCATACTCGCGGTGGGACCGGCGGGAGGGTAAGCGCTTCGAGACCGGTCCGAGCGGAACCGGCTCCCGGTGGAGGAGGGTGGAAGGCGGTGAGACGCGGTGGAGGGCGGTCCGACCGTCCGCGCTCACCGCTTGTAGTCGTGACCGATCGCCAACGCGAGCGCGTTCGCGAACAGCAGGCTCACGAACAGATACCCGTGCACGCCGTCCAGTCCGGCGTATAGGAGGATCGGATACGTGAACGGGATGGCGATGGCTGCCCAGAACGCGGCTGCTCGCACGGTGCCGGTCATCCAGCCGGCGAGATGGCGGCCGGATCCGATTCGTTTGAACGGAGCGGGGGTGGACATGGGACACCCAGTCGTACGAGCGAGACCCACATATACCCCGCCGAGGGTTCGGGGTATTTCATTCAGTTAATTCCTCTCGCGGACGTTTTAAATCGTTCTCAGATGGGTCGAGATCATTTATACTGGCTTCTCATTCTTTTTCACCACGATCGTCGAAGCCGTCACCGACGAGCCGCGAGTTGTACACTTACGTCCGTCGGGACGGATGGGGCACGTATGTCGAACGACAACGGGAAGACGACCGGCTCGACGTCGACGCGAGCATCGAACGACGCGACCGATCCGCACGTCGTCGTCGCCGCCTGTGGTGGGACGATCGCCTCGGAACCCGGCGACGAGGGTGCGGCTCCGGCGAAAACCGGCGACGACCTCGTCGCTGCAGTCCCCGAACTCGAGGAGTATGCGTCCGTCTCGACGCGCGAGATCTGCCGTCAGCCGGGGTTCGACGTCAGATGGCGGGACGTGTTCGCGACCGCAGCCACCCTCCGCGAGGCGGTCGGCGATGGAGCGGACGGCGTCGTCGTCACTCACGGCACCGACACCCTCGCGGACACCGCGTTCGCGCTCGATCTCCTGACGGACCTTCCCGTGCCGGTCGTCGTCACGGGAGCCCAGCGTCGCCTCGACGAGCCATCGAGTGACGTGGCGGCGAACCTGGCGCTCGCCGTTCGGGCCGCTGCCGACGATCGGTTTACCGCCGGCGTCCACGTCGCGTTCGACGACGAGCTCCACGGCGCGCGCGACGCGGTGAAGACGCACTCGAACGCGCTTTCGACGTTCCAGTCGCCGGGAGCGGGACCCGTCGCGACGTTCACCCGGTCGGGAACGCGACTGCTCCGCAACCCCAGTCGCGCCGTCGCGGTCGATCCGCTCGGCGTTCCGGACACCGACGCCGTGCCGGAGGTACCCGTGATCCACTCCGGGACGGGCGTCGGCTCCGAGAGCGTCGAGGCAGCCGTCGACCGCGGCGTCGGTGGCGTCGTGATCGAGGGGACCGGACTCGGCAACACGACGGAGGCGCTCGGCGACGCGATCGCCGAGGTCGTCGCGGACCGCCCGGTCGTCGTCGCCAGTCGCACACACGCCGGTCCCACCGAACCCGTTTACGGGACGCCCGGCGGCGCGGTCACGCTGGACGCTCACGGCGTCGTCTTCGCCGACGAGCTCCCCGCCGCAAAGGCCCGCGTCGCGCTGGCGCTGGGGCTCGCCGCCGGAGCCGACCGTGACGAAGTTCCCGAGCTGGTCAGAGCCCCGGGACGGGTCTGACGCCCAAAGCGGACGATCTGCTCAGCCCATCCGCACGAAGCGGCCAGCCGGATCGGACAAATCCGCGTTTGTCCCTACGGGAACTCCTTATGTACCGCCGTCGTACAGTGGGGTATGAGCAACCTCACGCGGCGGCGAGCCCTCGGCGGGCTCGGATCGGTTGGCGTCCTCGCGCTGGCCGGCTGTGCAGCGCCGACGACCGATACGGACTCCGGAGAGAACGATCGAGACGACGACTCCGGCGACCGGGACGACGACGAGAACGGACCCGACGGGCCGGACGAGGACCCGATCGTCGAGATCCAGCGCGTCGCCGTCGATCGGACGGGGGCCGCGTGGGATTACCGGGAACGACCCGGGTTCTGTGCGTTCGTAACCGATGCGCGGGACGCGGCGTGGCTGTTCGACGAGGAGGACACGGAGGCGACCGCGTTCGTCGAGGACACCGATTTCGAGTCGTCCGTGCTCGTGTACGTCGAGTCGGTCGGCCCGAACACCTGCTACAGAGAACTCGAGGTGACCGACGTAGGAGTCGAGAACGGGACGGTCGTCGCGAGCGCGACCGCGGTCGACGCCAGCGACGACGACACCGACGTCTGTGCGCCGAGCCTGACGTATCCCGGCGCGCTGATCCGGGTGACCGTGGATCCCCTCCCGCACGCCGCCCGGGTCACGGTCACGGACGGATGGGAGAACACCGCCGACGTGACGCCGGACGACGGGATCCTCGACCCCGACTCGCTTCCGGGGTTCGTTCGACCCGAGGGGGAGCCGGCGACGGTGCCCGGTCCGCTCGACTGTGAGGAGGACGCGTTCGAGCGGCACTACGCGGGGTACGGCGACGACGTCTCGTGGGGCGCCGGGACGGGAATCGACGGGCACCCCGGGCTGGAGCTCCGCGTCGTCGACCCGGACGCCGACGGCGACCCGGCCGACGGCGATCCGGCCGACGACGGGCGTACGGAGTCGACGACGTTCGCCCGCGGCGACGAGCTTCGCGTGGAGCTGACGAACGTCGCGACGACGACGCTCGGGATCGGAAACCACGGAAAGTACAACCTCGAGCTGTACACGGAGGCGGGATGGTCCGACGTGCGCGGGTTCGACACGGACGGTCCGCCCGTCGCGTACACCGACGAGCTGCTTCCGATCCACCCCGGGGAGACCGTCTCTTGGACGCTCACGCTGACCGAGGAGGGGATCGTCGAGGGACACCAACACGAGGACCGCCTCCGCGTCTGTCCCGACCTCCAACCCGGGCGCTACCGGTTCGTGTTCTGGGGTAGCGACGACGTCGCGGTCGCGTTCGATCACGATGGGTGATCGTTCGGGTCGCGTTCAACTACGAGACGACGACTATCCGAGTTGCTCGCGACCGTGCGGAGCGCGTCCGTTCGGTGCTGGCACATATCACGCCGTGTCAGGCGCGAAACCGCAGCGCGAGCGTCCCCGGAACGCCTAACCTGTAGGCCCGACAACGACGGTCCATGGCCGACCTCATGGCTCATCCCGTCGTTCCGGTTGCCGGCGAGGAGGACGCAAAACGGACGTACGACGCCATCGAACCCTACCTCAACCCGGGGTCGACGCTCGTGTTGATCAACGTGATCGAGAAAGCTGGCGGCGGCATCGACAAGGCGAGCGTCGCACAGCGAGAGGACGTTGCCGAGGCGGCGTTCGCCGCGTTTCGAGCGCGGGCGGCACAGGACGGCGTCTCCGTCGACACGGAGATCCGGTACGCGACGGACATCGCCGACGCGATCGGAGAAGCCGCCGCGGACCACGACGCCACGGCGATCGCGTTCGTCGCACGCGGCGGCGGTCGGATCGTCGAGTTCCTCTCCGGGAGCGTTCGAACGAAACTGACCGTCGACAACGACCACCCGGCCGTCGTGCTCCCACGGACGACGAGCGAGTAGTTGCTGGACCGAGCGGTGCGGTCGGTACGAGACGGTGACGGCGGTATCTGCTCCGAGGCGTGAGAGTTCGGATTTCCCGTCGGTGAGAGTTCGGATTCCCCGTCGGTGAGACTCCAAATTCTCCGCTGTCCGGACGTCGCGCGCGAACCCTGGCTCGTGTCGCGTGAGCGCCACTCGACCTCTCGGAGCCCGTAATATCCCGGAGCGCGGCGGTCGAACTCCTCTACACACGACTGTATCTACGTATACACACGTGTGCATCACAAATACACACGTGTGAACGCGGGTCACGAACTTCTCACTCCGTCCCGAGTGATCGGTTCACTCCAGAGAGAAACCACTTCAGAGAGCTTCTAATAGTTGTTTATCGGACACACACGAGTGTATAGGATGGAAACGAGATCGGACGAACCCGAACGATGGCTGGTGAGATCGGGACCGTTCCGAGGCGAGGAACAAAGACGTACTCAAAACATCTTATAGAAAATATAAGTGGTTTTGGTGTCCTTAAATCGATCCTGTATTTTTCATCGTCGTTAACTATATATACTCCCTCTTGGATGGCAGATCCATGCCACGAGCGATCAGGCGTGGAATGTGGGGTTCGAGACGTATCGACACGAGTCACGCGGTGACGGAGGAACAAACCGATGGTTAGTACCGTCGAGCTGCTGCTCGCTACGCTGCCGTTGCTGATCGCGGGAGGGTTGCTCGTCGTGGCGCTGTGGCCCGCGACGCGGGCGATGCCGCTCGCGTGGATCGCGGCGCTCGCCGTCGGATTCGCGGTATGGGGCATGCCGGTGGAGTATCTGGCGGCCGCCTCGCTCGTCGGGACGATGACCGCGATACAGATCCTCTGGATCGTGTTCGGCGCACTGCTGCTTTTGTACATGCTGATGGAGGCGGGGGCGTTCGACCGGATCAATCAGGGGTTCGCCGCGGTCAGCGGGGATCGCAGAATTCAGATCGTGTTGTTGGGCTTTTTCCTCGCGACGTTCATCGAGGGCGCGGCCGGGTTCGGGACGCCGGCGGCGGTCGTCGCGCCGCTGCTTTTGGCGCTCGGGTTTCCCGCGCTCGCAGCCGTCGTCGCCGCGCTCATCGGCCATATCATCGCCGTGACGTACGGCGCGGTCGGGACGCCGATAATCATCGGGATCGAGGACCCGCTCGCCTCGGTCGATTCGACGCGGGAAGCGATCGAGGCCGGGGGGTTCACGATCCAGGAGTACTCGGTAGAGGTCGCAGTGTGGGCCGCGACGTACCATCTTCTTGCCGGATTCTTAATGCCGCTTTTCGCGGTCGGGATGATCGTCTACTTCTTCGGTGACCCGGATGAACGGTCGCTACAGCCCGCGTGGGAGGTCGCACCGTTCTGCCTGTTCGCCGGATTCGCGTTCGCGATTCCGTACTGGCTCAGTGCACAGATCAGTGCGGAGTTCCCGGCGCTCGTCGGTGCGATGGTCGGCGGCGGGATCGTCGTCGGCACGCTCCGTGCGGGCTACTTCGAGCCGGACGAGGAGTGGGAGTTCCCGGACCGGGACCGCTGGGCCGACCACTGGGTCGGCTCGATCGAGCCCGGATCGACCGAAGCGGCCGAGAAGGCGTCCGCCGACGCGGCGGCACGGATGTCGCTCTCGAAGGCGTGGACGCCGTACGTGCTGCTTGTCGTGCTGCTCGTCCTGACGCGAGTCATCGACCCGCTCGTCGACTTCCTCACCGGAGCTGACGGTCGACTGATCTTCACGGAGTTCGAGACGCCGATCGGCGAATTCACGCTCGGCCCGGCGACCACCGCGTGGAGTGACATTCTCGGAACGGGGCTTGCCGGAGGTATCGACTGGGTGTACGTCCCCGGCTTCTGGCTCGTCCTGACGGCGCTCGTGGCGATCCCGCTGTTCGGACTGTCCGGCGACGAGATCGGAAATGCGCTCAACGAAACCGTCAGTAAACTCGTCTCGCCGCTGATCGCCCTCGTGTTCGTCATCGCGATGGTGCAGGTGATGCTTCAGTCCGGCGCCCATCCGGGTGCTCCCGAGGCGGGAAGCATGATCGAGGCGCTCGCGGTCGCGACGGCCGACGGTGCTGGCGTCATGTATCCGTTCATCTCGGCGCTCATCGGTGCGCTCGGGGCGGCGATGGCCGGCTCGAACACCGTCTCGAACATCACGTTCGGCGGGTTCCAGTTCGAGGCCGCCAGAGCGCTTGGACTCCCGACCCAGGTGATCGTCGGTGCCCAAGCGGTCGGCGGAGCGATCGGAAACCTCGTGGCGATCCACAACGTGGTCGCGGCGCTGGCGACCGTCGGACTCGTCGGCGAGGAGGGTCGCGTGATGCGGCTCAATCTCATCCCGCTCGCGTACTACGCCATCACCGTCGGGCTGTTGGCGATGCTGTTCAGCTACGTCCTGTTCCCGGGACTGTTCTGATCGGCGTCACCGTTTTTTCCAAGACCAGCAACGGGTTCGACGACGGGCTCGACGGGGATGGGTTCGACGACGACGGGCTCGACGGGAACCGTCCCACCGACGGACGTCGACTCAGCCCAGCGTCGGTTTGAACCGATCGCGACCGAGGAACCGCCAGAGATGGCCGCGCTCTTCCGGCGGGTCGACGCCGGGTAGCTGTTTTAGCGCCGGCTGGATCGCGTTCCACCATCCGTCGGCGGTCTCGAAGCCGGCCGGATGATCGGGGTACACGTTGTCGAGGAAATCCGACCGGGACGCGCTCGGATTCTCGGTCAGATACTCGTACGCCGCCAGAAGCGCCTCGCGTCGCGCTTCGAGCGTCGCTCCCGAACCCGGAAGCTCAGCGTCGTTGACTGCGGCCTGCACGTCCTCGACGAGCCCGGGGTCCTCGTCCGCTCGTATCGCGGCGGCGACGGGGTGGTCCGCCTCCGACGCCGGGATCGGAACCCACCAGACCCGTCCACGAGACCCGATCTTTCGCGTTTCGAGGTACCCGTCGTCGACGAGCGCGTTGAGTTTGTTGTGTGCGGTCCGACGCGAGCAGTCGAGCGTGTCCATCACGTCCGCCGCGGTGAGCGGTCGTCCGAGATCATCCCGCTGCTCGAACGCCTCCAGTGCGGCTTCCGGCGGTATCCGGTCCGCGTACTGGCCATTTCCGTCACGTGCTCGGTCCGACTCGCCCATACCGTGCCCGAACGGTCGGACTCCCTTAGAGGTTTGTACGGGCGATCGAGGCGACTGCCCCCGAGCTTGACTCGGGGTAAGTTCACGGTTCGTGGGGTCGTGGCTCGGAGGATCGGTTGGATCCGGCGGATGCGGAGCCGACGAGATGGATACATTCAAACCACATACGACCATTGTGATCGATAGTGATATGGTTTCAGTGACCACACCCCGGGGGCGGAGTCAGCACGGCGGGGTGACGCCCGTTCCGCAGTCGTCGGTCCCCTCGGGCGGGCAGGACGCTCTCGATCCTCGCGGGACACCATGAGCGTACTCCAGATTCTGACCGCGACGCTCCCGCTTTTGGTCGTCGCGGTGCTGCTCGTTGCGGCGCTGTGGCCCGCGACGCGGGCGATGCCCGTGGCGTGGGCATCGGCCGTCGTCGTCGCTTACCTCGTCTGGGAGATGCCGGTCCGATGGATCCTCGCGGCGTCGATCGAGGGGCTACTCGTGTCGGTGCAGATCCTCTGGATCGTGTTCGCCGCGCTCGTGTTGCTGTACACGATGATGCGGTCGGGCGCGTTCGACGTGCTGAATCGTAATTTCGCCAGCATCAGCGACGATCCTCGCGTGCAGGTCGTGCTGGTCGGATTCTTTCTCGCGACGTTTCTCGAGGGCGTCGCCGGGTTCGGGACGCCGGCGGCAGTCGTCGCGCCGCTGCTTTTCGCGCTCGGGTTCCCCGCGCTCGCGGCCGTCGTCGTAGCGCTCATCGGGCACGTCGTCGCCGTAACGTACGGCGCGGTGGGGACGCCGATCGTCATCGGGATCGCCGAACCGATGGAGAGCGTCTCCGCGATACGAACGACGATCGAAGCACAGGGAATGACGACCGCGGAGTTCGCGATCGCCGTCGCTCGATGGGCCGCGACGTATCACGCGCTCGTCGGCGTGTTGATGCCGCTCACCGCGGTCGCCGTGCTGGTATACTTTTTCGGTCCCACGGACGAGCGCTCCGTTCGCCCGGCGCTCGCGGTGTGGCCGCTGTGTCTGTTCGCCGGGGTCGCGTTCGTCGTGCCGTACTGGCTGTCGGCGTGGCTGCTCAGCGCCGAGGTGCCGGCGTTGATCGGATCGACGGTCGGCGCGGTTGCCGTCGTCTCGACGCTGCGGCTGGGGTATCTCCTCCCCGACGACGAGTGGGAGTTTCGTTCGGCGACCGAGTGGCCGGACCACTGGGTCGGTTCGATCCGGCAGGACGACGCGCGTGAGGTGCTCGCCGGCGGGTACGAGATGTCGCCGGCACGCGCGTGGACCCCGTACGTGTTGCTTATCGGCTTCCTCGTCGTTACGCGGTCCGTCGACTCGTTTGCGGCGCTGTTGCAGGGCGAGTCCGTCACCGTCGCCGGCTTCGAGCTCTCCTTGGCGCTCGCGACGGTCACGACCAGTCTCGGCGAGTTCGCCCTCGGGATCGGTTGGTTCGAGTGGGGGTCGATCCTCGGAACGAGCCTCGCGAACGGCGTCGAGTTCGCGTATCTCCCCGGAACGTGGCTGCTTCTTGCCGCCGTCGTCTCGATACCGCTTTTCGGCATGTCCGGAACGCAGGTCGCGGACGCGTGGGGCGAGGCCGTCAGTAGCCTCCACGCGCCGCTCGTCGCGCTCGCGTTCGTCCTCGCGATGGCACACGTGATGTTACACTCGGGAGCCCACGCCGCGGGCGTCGACAGCATGATCGTCGTGCTGGCGACGTCGACCGCAACCCTGTTCGGTGCCGCGTATCCCTTTTTCGCCGCCTTCATCGGAGCTCTCGGGGCCGCACTCGTCGGGTCGAACACCGTCTCGAATCTCACCTTCGGTCCGTTTCAGTTCGTCGCAGCCGGGAATCTCGGGATCTCCCGACAGCTGACCGTCGCGTCGCAGGCGGTCGGGGGGGCGATCGGGAACCTCGTGGCGATTCACAACGTGGTCGCGGCGCTGGCGACCGTCGAACTCGTCGGCGAGGAGGGGCGGGTGGTCCGACTCACGCTGCTTCCACTGCTCGGATATCTCGTGCTCGTCGGTCTCTGGTCGCTGCTTTTCGTGTACGTGTTTCTTCCGGAGCTGTTCTGACCGCCGTTTCGTTCTCCCGTCGACGTGTCGAGACACGTCCACGGACGACCGCGCCGTGCGCTCGGAAGCGAACTCAGAACACGGCTGGGAACAGGACGTACACGCCGAGCGTCGTCAGCACGCCGCCGACGACGAGATAGTACAGGATCGGCAGCAGGTTCAAGCGGATCACGCGCCCGGTCGCTCCGACGAGACCCACGGTCGCCAGCGCCGCGACCACGTTGTGGATCGCGATCAGGTTTCCGACGGCCGCCCCGATCGTCTGGCCGGCGATGAGCACCATCGTCGGCATGCCGAGGGTCGTCCCGACCTCGAACTGGAAGGCGACGAACGTGATGTTGCTCACGGTGATCGAGCCGGCGACGAACGAGCCGATGAGTCCGACGGCGGGCGCGAATATCGGATACGCGGCGCCGGTGAGCGCCGCGGTCCCGTCGGCGAGCACGACGATCATGCTCCCGTCGACCGGGGCGGTGCCGTGTGCGTCGGTCCCGAGCATGATCTCGACCATCGCGATGACGAACACTAACACGACGGTCGGCGAGAGCACCTTCTGGAGCGCCTCCCGCCACGCGCCGGTCACCTCGGTCGCGTTCATGCCGAAGATCGGGATCGCGAGGAGCGCGCTCGCGAGCAGCCACGTGCCCGGAACGTACGCCCACGCGATCCCGCCCTCGAGCCCGGTGCCGAACACGTCCCACTCGATCGCGAGCAGCGGAGCCTCCTGCAGGAACTCGGCGATATCCGGCACGACTCGGGTCACGACGAGCAGGCCGACGAGCGCGAGGTACGGCGACCACGCGCGAAGCAGGCTCATCGACGGTGCGTCGGGGGACGTCGCCTCCTCCGGTGGGTCGGGAGCAACCGCCTCCTCCGGTGGGTCGGCGGCGTTCTCGCCGCCCGGTTCGATCGAGCCGACCCAGTGGTCGGGCCACGTCTCGCGGTCCGGGAACTCCCAGTGGGAGTCGGGTTCGAGGTAGCCAGTCCGGAGCAGAGCGACGACGACTGCACCGCCGATCATCGCGGCGAAAAGCGACGGGAGTTCCGGGCCGACCAGATACGCCGACGCGACGTACGGCACCGCAAAGGCGACACCCGACACGAGCGCCAGCGGTGCGACCTCGAGTGCGGGCCGCACCGACCGCTCCTCGCCGAAGAAGTAGACGACCACGGCGACGGCGGCGAACGGCATGAGTATCCCAAGCACTCCGTTAAACAGCGCCGCGTAGATGGCGGCTTCCGCGGAGAACTCCGCGACCGTGAGGCCGGTGCCGTCGGCGATCGGCTCCTCGACGGCCGCCAGCGGCGTCTGGAACCCGACGATGATCGGCGTTCCCACCGCGCCGAACACGGTCGCGACGGCGTGTCCGATGAGCGCGGCGACGACGGCCGCGAGCGCGGGGAACCCGAGCGCCAAAAGCAGCGGCGCGACGACTGCCGCCGGCGTGCCGAACCCGGCGACGCCCTCGATGAACGTCGCGAGGAAAAAGCCTAGCAGGATGATCTGTACGCGACGGTCGTCGCTGATGCTGGCGAACCCCTGGTTGATCCGGTCGACGGCGCCAGAGCGCATGAGCGTGTACAACAACACGAGCGCGCCGAACACGATCCAGATGATCTCGATGGCGGCCATCACGCCGGCGATGCTCGCCGCCGCGACGTATCGCACCGGCATCTCCCAGACGACGAAGCCGATCCCTGCGGCAGCCGCCCACGCGATCGGCATCACCCTGACGGCGGGCCAGAGGAAGCCGACGAGCAGCACGCCGACGATAAGCAACGGAACGAGCGCGAGAAGCGTCTCCGTCATCGGTCGGTCCTCCCGGGCGTCGATGGACCTCCCCCGATCATGATCCGTTCGGAACGACGGTAGACGTTCGGCCGACGGTGCGAGCGCGTGAGATTCCCATCGAAAGATCGGTCACTGTCGTCCCGGATATTCCTCGAGCCGTGTCTAATATGTACCGATGAGATTGTGTAAATAATCGTGATCAATACGTCCGGGGCGGGAGCAATCCCTCAGTTAGGATGCATCGGGCGAGTGGCGCTGATCGTGCGTCTCAGCTGAACCTGACGCCGAGGTCGTGGAGCCCCTCGTTGTGCTGGGCGACGTTTATGAGAAGCGGCGTGAGCGCCTCGATCTCGGGTGCGTTTGCGATCCCGCCGGCGTCGAGTGCACGGAGCCCCTCGATCCCTTCCGCGAGGTCCGTGACGGTTCGTTTGGCGTCCTCGTCGTCGGCGATCACGAGCGTGTCGATCCCCAGATCGGCGTCGAGGTTCGAGAGTCGCGCGGCCGCGAGGTTGTGGAACGCGCCGACGACGGCGACGTCCTCCGGCGCCGCGTCGGCGACGATCCGCGTGACCGAGCCGGCACCCGGCTTGTGGTAGTGGAACCCGTCGTCGTCGCGTTTCATCCCGGTCGCCGGAGAGACGAGCACGTCGCCGTCGTCGAGCACGTCCGCGATCTCCTCGACGGTGTCGCCGACGTGATACGGGGGGATCGCGAGGACGACGACGCTCGCCGCCGCTGCCGCGTCCCGGTTGTCGTGGCCGGTGATGTCGGCGTCGACGCCGCGACTCTCCAGTTCGGTGCGGTACTCCTCGGTTTTCGTCTCCGCTTTCCCGGCGTCGCGGGAGCCGACGATCACGTCGTGGTTCGTATCGTACGCCCATCGCAGGGCGAGTCCGCCGCCGATGTCGCCGGTCCCGCCGAGCAACGCGATTCGCATGTCCGTACTGCGGGAGGCGTGGTCTTAGGCGTTGCGCGACCGGCGGTCCTCGCCACCGTCGGAAGGATCGCAGTTGGCTTCGCCCGATGATACTTACCGGCGCGTCGAGAAGCGTCGACCATGCACGAGCAGGACCAAGTTGCGACGTTTCTCGACCGACACGAGATGGAGACCACGCTCGCGTATCACGTGCTCGACCTGCAAAGCGAGGTGGGAGAGGTCGCCAAGGAGGTGACGACGTCGACCTCGCAGACGCGCTCGACGCAGCGATCGCGAAGTACGAGTCGCGGATCGCGGCCGAAGGCGACGCCGGCTCCGGGGAGCAGAGGGTTGCCGGCGGTTCCGGAGAGTAGACGAACTCCCCGTGGCCCCGTGTGACCCGGAGTCCGGTTCGATCTTCGATCGGATCCGGGCTCCTCGTCCACGCATCGATCGAGCGTGGGGGTTTCGGAGAGCGACGCACACCGTGAAAAGATACTTATAGTACCATGGCATACAGTGACATGCAATGTCTAGCGCACCCAGTACGAGCGAGGACGTGTTCGACGAGTTCCTGTCCGACCGTGGTCACGAGACCGAGATCGTACGCTGGGAGCGATCGTATAATAAGCTTCAGTGTCCCGAATGTGGTGCGCTGCATCCCGAGGGAACCGCCCGGTGTGGCGTCTGCGACTGGCGGCCGAACTGATCGTACTCGGCCGTTCCGACCTCCGCTTGCATCGTTTCTTTCAGCGTAGTACTCGCCGGTAGTATTATTTATCATCATCAGTTACTGACGAGTATGCCCACGTGCCAGAACTGCGATTCGTTCGTAACGAGGGATTACGTCCGGGTGTTTACGCCGAACGACGTTGACCGACCTCGTGTCTGTCCGGAGTGTGAAGATCTCGTTCGCGACGGTGCCGACGTTCGCGAGGCACGCGCGACGAGAAGTAACTGAGCCCCCATCTCTCCTTTCGATGCGTTTTTGCGACGAGCACGCACCGATTGCCTGTGGATGGGTGATTTATACGTGAATCGCCTCGGGGTCAAGCCCTGGGGCATTCTCCTCGCATTCTGTAAACACGGACGCTCCGCGCCACCGTGCGCGGGGTACTTCACTCCACTCGACCATCGCAACAGCGCTCCGTACTCGATGTATCCGATCTCACTCGAACACCGATACGTATAAACAGTATGTAACGAAAAACCAGCATAAGATATCGCAGACTCAACATATTTATCCGAACAGAGTTACAAGCGTATATCGTAATGACAAAAAAGGAAACGAACCTCAGATCCGAATCCATACGGCTGAAGGACAATCCGCGACCGGAAGACCTCGAGGCAGCGACCAGCCCGGCCGAGCGCCTACTGGCGTGGCTGCGCTCCTGAATTCGGCCGTTTCGTCTCCGCGATGGTCCGATCTACAGAGAAGCAAGGCGGGTGCCTCGGGGCTTTAGTAGTTAGCGAATCTTATTGAGGAATCCACTGAGGTGGTTGTCGATCCACGATGCAGCGAAACTCAGTTTCTCGGTCAGTTGATCGAACAGGTGGTCAAGGCGTTTCCGGTACTCGTCTTCGCCGTTGACGATCAGCGGCGAAGACTCCCACTTGAGACTCTTCCAGACAGGTTCGATTGGGTTGAGATCCGGGGAGCCAACCGGCAAGAACACCAGATCAATCCCAAGTTCGTGAGCACGCTTGCGCGTGTACTTACAGACGTGTGAGGAGAAGTTGTCCAAGACGAGCAGAATCCGCTTGCCGGGATTCTGCTCGCGGATCTCCTCGAAACAGCCGCAGATCTGTTCTTTCTTCTGGTTCGGTGGGAACGACAGCACGCTCTCTCCGTTGAGCGCATAGAACCCGGCCGCTGGTGTATCGATTTTCACCAGCGGCCGGGTGATATGTGGATCATCGACCGTGTACAGTCGCTGAGAATTGTCCCAGGGTTGTGGATGCGAGATATCGAAAAACCCCACCACAGTCCCGCCATCAGTGCAGATATCTTCATCGGAGCTCCACTCCTCTTCATCGTCATCATCGTCACTCTCGCGCTTGTTGTGTGGTTGGTCATGAGCATCCTCGTCGAACGCGTACTCAACGCGTTCGTCGAGGATTTCTTCGGCGTTATCGGGTCGATCAGGCCGTTTTGTCCGAGGAATGGCGTAGGAAAGGCCGAGATTGTCTAGAAATTCCGGAAGGTAGTGTGGGTGATATTCGACATCGAACTCATCGTCGAGAAGGTGCTGGATCTCCTGTTTTTTCCACGGTTGACCTTCACGCAGGAGGTCAATGAGTTCGTCTTGTTGGTCTTCGTCGAGCTTCGGGGGCCGACCGCCCCCGAAGTTCGGAGTAAGTTTACCGAGGCCTCCTTCGTTCCAGCGAGTGACCCAGTTCGTGGCGGTGCCCTCAGATCTCCCGACGTCATCAGCGGCTTCCTTCAGCGTGGCACCTTTGTACAGCCGTTTGAGAAAGACGAGGCGTTCGAATTCCTTCTGATCGTCCGCCTCACCGAGGAGCCGATCCAGATCCTCTTCACTCAGGTGCCGCACGATTTTCTTCTCTCGTCCAGTCACTACACGAAAGAGATTCTTCTCCTCAATAACTTTGCCGAATCACTATGACCCCGAGGCGATTCACGAGTGATTCCTCCATGCTCACGCCGCGGCGGAGATCAATCGGATAATCTGGACAGTTCCGGATCGTACTCGTCCGGAATATCATCGACGCCGTATGCCTGGAGCACCTGTCGAATATGAAAATGCTTCTCTTCGGTTTCGTCCGTCTGCAGCGCTCGTTCGAGATGTTCTCTACCTCCCTCAGTGAGCCGTGGCATGTGCATCCTTCTCAACTCGAGGAAATTTAAATCTAATTAGATGGAGGATAGGAGTACCGGGGGCTTGGCACTCCCAGCAGTCCCACCCGCCACAGTCCGTGAACCTCACACGGAGTCTCACCGTACTGAGGTTCGGTGGAACTGCAAACCTGAAATCTCCAACGCTCAGGATTCCTCCGCGTTTACGCGGAGGAGGATGTCAAGTCAGCCGGAGTCAGCTACCCCGATATCGAGTCCAGTGTCTTTATGCTTCCCTACGAAAACGTAAGGTGATGGCCCGAGAGCGGGTGACCGGCTATCGAGATGCGGTCCGAGCGCGGCTCCGCGCCACGTTCATGCAGGATCACCCGCCGCATCTTATCGGCGTGAGCTTTGCGATCGGCGTGTTCGTGACGACGCTGCCGACGCTCGGAACCGGGGTGCTCGCGCTCGCGGGCCTCGCGTACTGGTACTCATGGGCGAATCGGCTGGCTCTCTTCGCCGCCGTCGTCATCCTGAATCCGGTTGTTAAAGGTGGAGTGCACGCGATGAGCATCGCCCTCGGGACGCTTCTGCTCGGTCCGGTCCCGGAGCTCGCCGATCCCGAACTCTCCGTAGCTATCGGGCGCGAGCTGCTCACCCGTCTTCTCGTCGGAAACGTCATTCTCGCCAGCGCCTTCGCTCTGGCTGGATACGTTCTCGCGTTTTACGGTGCCAGCACCGTCAGTTGGTACCGAACGTGAACTCGAGCCGTTCGTTCCGATCCGAAGGTCGATATCCTCGCAGCGTGCATACGCCACTGGTTCACGCGAGTCGCGTCGCTAGCGACGCGGACCGCAAAAAACGAGCTGCGACGAAGGGTGGTTACAGCGCGTTCAGTCGTCAGCGGGCGCCGCACCGCCGCTGGTGCCGGCAGCGCCGAACCCGTCCGCCATCTGGGCGACCGTGCTCTCGTTGCTGACGACCCAGTTCAACAGCAGGAACGCGAAGATGTACTTCGCGACGATGTCGAGGCCACTGTAGGCCCACGACGTGACGGCGACGTCGAGCACCGCGATCCCCTCGGCGCCGAGCGCCCAGAAGATCGGGTACCCGAGCCACATGACGACCGTCAGGATCTTCAGCAGGTTGAAGATCTCGGCCGTACCCGCCACCTCGGCGTCCTGGGGCCACTCGACGAGCAGCACGTACAGGACGACGAGGAAGAACATGCAGCTGATGAAGTACCAGAACCAGCGCAGACCGTGCGAGGAGACGGTCAGCGCGGCTGCGAGGCCGGTGACACACATCCCGATGTCGGCGACGATCGCCGTGAAGATCTTGGTCAGGTTAGACCCTGCGAGCAACCCGAGTGCAAGCAGGATCATCGGCGTCGACAGCGCCCACGTGAGGTAGCGACCCCACATGGTGAGAACCTCTTCACCGGCTAACGCGTGCCCTGCTGGCATCTCGAGGAAGCTTATCGTGAGCCCCGAGGCAAGCCCCGTGTAACTCGAGATGGACACGAGCGGGACCATCAGCGTCGACACGAAAATTAACTGCGCGCGGGGATCCTCCACGTTCCGGCCCATGTACACGAACAGGAGGATCGACAGCCCCGCCAGCGCGATGTTGGCCCAGAACGAGGCGTTCAACAGGGTGTTGTCCTGAACCGCCTGATACACTTCCGCTTGCGTCATTTCGAGCGGCACGGCGCTTTGGGATAGCACCGCCAAGTCGGCTGCTGCTGTTTCTATCATGCGACGGTAGTACGTAATGGCCACTTCGAGTAAACGACACAACCTAACGAGTATGGAAACGCTCGACGGTGGCCGCTGTTAGCCTCGAGCGCACCACTCCTTCACGGCGAGCTACGTCCACAGCCGTGGTCATGCGATCGAACGGCATCCGGAACCGAGACCGTACACGGCTCCGAGACCGTGCGCGGCTCCGAGATCGTGCGGGGCTCCGCAACCATGGCCGGATCCCTGCGGTCGCGTTCGGGAAAAACGATCAACGGAGAAGAGTGGCAATCAACGGAGCAGCCGATCAGCTCCCGGACGACACGTTCACACCACGCCTCCCGCGACGTCCTCGCGAATCGCGTCGGTGGCGTGCTCGCCGCTCAGCAGACACATCGGCATCCCGATCCCGGGGTTCGCGCCGCCGCCGACGTAGTAGAGCCGGTCGGAGAGCGGCGAGCGCGGGCCGGGACGCAGCGGTCCGGTCTGGAACAGCGTGTGCGCGAGCCCGAGCGCGGTCCCTTGCGGACGGTTGAACCGGTTCGCGAACTCGGAGATGCAGACGGACTCCTCCACGCGGATCCGTCCTCGGAGGTCGACGTCGGCGTGCTCGTCGAGCGCGTCCAGCACCTGCTCTCTGGCCGTCTCGCGTCGTTCGGGACCGTCGTCGAGCCCGGGGGCGATAGGCACCAAGACGACGACCGTCTCGCATCCGTCCGGCGCGACGGTCGGATCCGTGCGGGAGGGGACGTTGACGTAGAAGGCGGGGTCGTCGGGCCAGCGGGGGTCGTCGAAGATCGACGCGAAATGCGGATCCCAGTCGGTCGGTAGCACGAGCGAGTGGTGTTCGAGCGCGTCGAGCGAGCCTTCAACGCCGAGATACAGCAGGTACGCACCGGGTCCGTACGTGCGACGGTCCCAGTAATCGCCGGGTCGCGAGAGCCGCGCCCGCAACCCCGTTCCGTCGCCGTTCACGAGCGTCCGCTCGACGTACGCCGGCGGTACGTCACAGACGACCCGGTCGTGGGTGTAGCTGTCGACGCCGAGATCGACGCCGATCGCTTCGTCTCCAACGTCGAGGCCACTTACCGCCACGCCCGTGTGGATCTCCGCGCCCTGCTCGACCGCCACCGACTCGAGCGCCTCGACGACTTCGTACATGCCGCCGATCGGATAGTACACGCCGAGTCCGAAGTCGACGTGGCTCATCAGCTTGTACAGCGCGGGCGTGTTGTACGGCGATCCGCCGAGAAACACCAGCGTGTACTCGAGAAGCTGTCGAAGCTTCGGATGCTCGACGTACGACTGAACGTGGTCGTCGAGCGTTCCCAACAGCCCAAGCCCGCGTCCCGACTTGGCGACGTCCATGGAGACGTAATCGCGGAATCGTGACCGGCCGGGCACGACGAACCGGTTCATTCCGATCTCGTACGCCTCCTCGGCGTCCACGAGATATCGCTCGAACGCCTCGCCGGCTCCCTGCTCGTACGACTCGAACAGCTCCGCGGCCGCGGTCCGGTCCGCAGGGACGTCGGCGCGGTCGCCGTCGTCCCAGAACACGCGGTAGTGTGGGTCGAGCCGCTCCAGTTCGTAGAACTCCTCTGGCGCGTGGCCGAACGACTCGAAAAATCGCTCGAACACCTCCGGCATCAGATACCACGACGGACCCGTGTCGAATCGAAACCCGTCGCGCTCTAACCGTCCAGCGACGCCGCCGACACGGTCCGCCTTCTCGTACAGCGTCACGTCGGCTCCGGCGTCGGCGAGATACGCGGCCGCCGAGAGCCCGCCGAACCCCCCGCCGACGATGCCGACTGACTCGCCGTCCAGCAGTTGGCCGGTCATACTGACGGTAGGTGCCCCCGCGGGGTTAGTCGTGTCCGTCATTCGGCGGTGTTTTAAGTGCTCTCGTCTTGGCCCCTCGAAACGAGCCGTCGACCACGGGACATACTCGTTCGGCTCCGAGGTTTTATCCGTGGGTCCGGTACGTCGATCCATGTCAACGCCGGAGTCGCCCGGGACACCCGGACGGTCGTCGAGCGCGTCGGACGTCGAGGAACGTCGGCCGAGCGCGTCGGACGTGGGAGGAAGCCGACTACACACCGGCCAGCCCGGGGCGAACGCCACCGGCGTCCGGGCGCGGCTCGCGGTCCGTGACCCGCCGAACTGTCCGGTTGCCGACGGACTCCCGAGCGACGCGGTCGCGACGGACGTCGACAGGATCCGTGCCGGAGACCGTATCGTCGAGCAGTTCCGCGTCGCAGAGCCGCTTCCGGCCGACGCGGACGCGGAGCTCGTGTTCGCGGCCGACGAGGAGTTCGTGTACCGGCGCGAACTGGATGCCGAGGCGTGCCCCTGTCGACTGATCGAATCGCTCGGCCATCCCGTCACCGACGTCACCGTCCGGACGAACCCGACACAGCTCGTGGTGACTCTCTCGCTCCCCTCCGTCGAGCCGCTCGGAGAGATCGTCGAGGCGATAGAAGCCGAGGGAGCGTCGGTGACGCTCGACAGGCTCACACACTCGAGCGGCGTCGACGACTCCGACCCCGTGGTCGTCGACCGGTCTCGACTAACCGACCGACAGCGGGAGGTGTTGCGCGCGGCTCGCCGGCTCGGTTACTTCGAGTATCCGAGAGAGGCGAACGCCGCGGAAGTCGCGGAGTCGCTCGGGATCGCGCGGTCCACGTTCGCGGAACATCTCGCTGCGGCACAAAAGCAAGTGGTCGGCGAACTCACCGAGCCCTGACCGCATCGGACACGATCTTCTCCGACCGTTCGTTTTCGGTCGTCGTCTCACGGCGCGTTCGTCTCCGGCTGCCGGCCTCGTCGAAGCGCGTTTCTCGGACTCCGATCCTCAGGGGACGTACCAGATCCCGCGGTCGACGTCGAGCCACTCGCCGACGACGACGTGGGGTAACGCGATCACACAGACGAAGATGGTGTAGAACGCGACGAGTCCGGGAAGGAGCCCCGCGCTGGCGAGCGGATTCGGTGCGACCGTCCACAGCCCGGCGGCGACGAGCGCCGTCGCCAGCGCGCCGATCACGAGGACGCCCCACGCGACGACGACGGAGAGCCCGTCGTTACGGGCGGGCGTCTGTCGCTCGACGACGATGCTCCGTGCGGACTGCCGCAGCGAGTACCACAGCGGGAAGTACAGACCGATCGCGATGACGATCGGGACGAACACGAAGAAGGCGACGAGCAGCAGCGTCTCGAGGACGTCCCGGATCCACGACGCACACACGCCGGCCGCCGCGACGCCCCAGCCGAGGTGTGCGACGAGCGCGACACCGTAGACGGCACCGAGAACGGTCGCGACGGTGTCTGGAGCGGTCGCAGCCGGTCCGATGAGCTGTCCCTCGAAGACGGTGAGCATGTACCCCGTGAACGCGTAGAACGTGTCCGTCCACGCGACGAGCGGGACGATCATCACCGCTCCGCCGCGGACGAACGCGGCAAGCGCGCGCTGCGGCCGGGAGACGAGGTGGTCGCTTCCGACGAGCGCGTCCATCACGCGCACGTCCCCGTGGCCTCCCTTCGCGACTGCCGTTCCGAACGCGATCACGAGCGCGGGCAGCGGCGCGACGACGAACAGCGCGATGAACGCGAGGACGAAGCTCACGTACATCGCGACGTAGCGCGTCCCGAACGGGACGCCACGCCGTCGAAGGTTAGTGAAGTGCTCGTACCCACCGTGCGGGAGGTTCAACGCGATCATCCCGACGAGGTAGATGAGCATCTGCGTCCGGAGCGCCGGCTCGGTTCCGGTCGCGTACAGCGCCGCGAAGCCGACGGTCAACGCGGCGAGCACGCCCCGCGAGACGTCGATCGCGACCATCTCGGGCTCCGAGAGGAGCCGATCGTGTGCGACGCGAACGGTCGAGGTGGACATACGAACGTGTACGTCCCGTATCCGGATGTTCGCTAACCGCCATTATTCGGGCTTTCAAAAGGCGCGATGCGTCCGTGGGGGGTTGCGGACTCCGCGCAGTCAGGATATCACATTTCTTCACGTCCGATTTCGCGGAGCTCGCTTTTGGCACCAAGCGTTAAATCGTCGGGCCCGTATAATCGATCATGGCCGATGCTCGGACCCTGCTCGTCCATCCGGAAGACGGGGTCGACCGGATCGCGACGGCGCTCGAGGCGGCTGACTGCACCGTGACCACGGTCCACAGCGCGACGGCGGCCGTCGGGAAGATCACGACCGGGCAGTTCGACTGCGTCGTCAGCGAGTACGACCTCCCGGGCGACGATGGACTCACGCTCGTCGAGACCGTCCGCGAGTCGGACGTGTCGCTGCCGATCGTGTTGTTCACCGACTCCGAGGCGAACGTCTCCGAGGCCGCGTTCGAGTCCGGCGTCGATCGGGTGCTCAGAAAGAACGGGTCGGCGTCGATCGACCGCCTCGTCACCGACGTCACCACGATCGGGGCTGCCGAAACGCAGCCGACTACGAGACAGGACGTTTCCGGACACAAACCGTCGGCGGAGGAGGTCGCTCGGGCCGTCGACGAGGCACCGATCGGGCTCAGCTTGAGCGACCCCGACCTCCCGGACCATCCGCTCGTGTACATCAACGACGCGTGGACGGAGTGGACCGGCTACGAGGAGACGGACGTGCTCGGGCGGAACCCGCGATTCCTCCAGGGGCCCGAGACCGACCCGGACACCGTCGAGCGTCTCGGCAAGGCGATCGCGAACGAGGAGCAGATCACCGTCGAGATCCGCAACTACCGCAAGGACGGGACGCCGTTCTGGAACGAGCTCACCGTCGCGCCGATCTACGACGAGGACGGGGATCTGGCCCACTACGTGGGCTTTCAAAACGACGTGACCGACCGGAAGCGTGCAGAGCGGCTCGCCGAGGAGCGCGCCGAGAAGCTGACGGCCGAGCGACAGACGCTCGACCGCGTGTTGGGTCGGGTGAACGGGCTGCTCAGCGAGATCACGCGGATCCTCGTCGAGGGGACGGACGCGGAGTCGATCTCCAGGGAAGTCTGTGCGGAGATCGCGGAGGAACCGGGGTATCTCGGCGGCTGGATAGCCGACGTCGGCCCCGGAACCGGGAGCCTCGATATCACGGCCGCCAGCGGACTGTCACTCGAGACGCCGACGTCTATCCCGCTCGAGGAAACGCCGGAGGCGATCGCCAACGCGTTCGAGACGGATGACGTACAGGGGTGTCCGGCGGGAACGACCCCTAACAAGCGGCTGAGCCCCGAACATTTCGGTGCTCCACGACTCGTCGTGGTGCCGCTCGTCTACGGCCAGCGTCGGTACGGGCTCCTCGGCATGTACAGCAACGACGGCAACGCGCTGGACCGCCGAGAGCGGCAGATGTGTGAGTCGGTCGGCAAGATGATCGCCAACGGGCTCCACTCCGTCGAGACGACCCGCATTCTCACGACCGACCAGGTCGTCGAACTCTGCGTGATCGTCGACGACGAGACGTTCCACCTCTCCCGGATCGCGGACGCGCTCGGCTCCGAGGTCGAACATCTCGGGACCGCGCGGCTGGACGACGACGGCTGCGAGCTGTACCTCGAAACGATGGCCGACGAGGAGGCGCTGTCGGAGGTGTCGTCGCTCCCGTTCGTCTCCGAAGTTCGGACCGTCTCGGCGAGTGCTCCGGAGCTGACGTTCGCGGTAGCGGCAACGGAGTCTCCACCGTTCGCGCGTCTCGCGGAGCATGGTGGCGTCGTCGCGGCGGCGACCGCGGAGCCGACGCAGGCACATCTCACGATCGAAGCACCGCCCGAAACGGACGTGCGGTCGCTTCTCGACGTGTTGCGTGCGGAGTACGCCGGGATCGAACTTCGGTCGCGGGTCGAACGCGAGAACCGCGACCGGAGCCTGACCGAGTTCGCCGCGTCCGTCGACGACCGGCTGACCGACAGACAGCGGTCCGCGCTGAAAACCGCCGAGCTGAACGGCTACTTCGAGTGGCCCCGACCGGTCGACGGGTCGGAGATCGCCGAGACGATGGGGATCACCCGACAGACGTTCCACCAGCACCTGCGGGCGGCCGAACGGAAGCTCGTCGAGGCGTACGTCGATCCGTGAATCGGCTCGGGGTCAAACCCCGGGTATTTTCCTTGCACTTGTTTGACATCCTCCTCCGCGTAAACGCGGAGGAATCCTGAGCGTTGGAGATTTCAGGTTTGCAGTTCCACCGAACCTCAGTACGGTGAGACTCCGTGTGAGGTTCACGGACTGTGGCGGGTGGGACTGCTGGGAGTGCCAAGCCCCCGGTACTCCTATCCTCCATCGTATATGGACTCCCGAAGTTGTTTTTGCCTTGGGGAGTCCGGCAGATCTCGACGGACTTGGAGTTACTTTCTGTGGTGCCTACAGCAGTCGGGCACTGCATCGGTTCATTATAGGAACCGACCGTTCACCTGACTGGTTCCGATTACTGTCTTATTGCTTGGGGCGGACAGGCCGCCATCGTAGGACTGGCGGGAATCGCTCCGTTCCCAGCCTGATTCCTACCGATACGTAGGATTGCCTGTCAGTTCAAGCTACGGATTGCCAAATCTCAGTGTGGCTATTGCAGCGTGGATTGCTTCCGAGTTGTCGGATTCATCCTCAGTCGATCACATCAGAAGGCCCACGACTCCGTCCAGTAGCCGCTAAATCGTTGTCCTCGGCCCCTCGATAGTCTTCGGAAGGATGGAGCGGCTGAATTCTGGCGTTGCTCGGCTGTCGAGGCGTTAGTCAGTCGCTGTCGGCGGCAGATCGCCGCCGACGCGACAGCGTCGCCACTCACGACCGCTGTCCGGATTGGTGGACAGCTACCGGAAGAACCGGTCGTCGAGTGGTTGATTCGCTGGGACAGCCCTGCGGACACCTAGAGCTGTCCAAGCGGCCCGCAGTACCATTTCACAGAACTCCGTGAACGACCAGTCCCAGAGGCGTCGCCCCCCTCGGCGGGGCGACGCCACGTACTTCCAGTGGAGATACCGCCAACTGTTCTGGAACAGCAGGCTCACCACAAACATCACCAGCCGCAGGCCAGCGTCTTGAGAACTGGTGAACGCGAGGCTCTGTTTGGCTAACCGATAGCTCGATTCGATGCCGAAACGCTTGCTGTAGTGTTCTCGGGCATCGCGTGGCGTGTCGATGAACGGCGCGTCAGCGGCGTAGCCGTGACGCGCCACTCCGTGTTCATCGTACCGCCCCTGCTGGTACACACAATCGATGAACACGGGAAACGTTACCTTGCCGGCGAGATCGTGTTCGATCTCGCGGCTCCAACCTCTGCTGAGTTCGTCTTGAATCGTCTCGCCCCACTTGACGATCGGCATAACGTAGGCGTAGTTGTGCGCGTACAGCAGCCCGAGACAGGTGCTGTTGTAGAAGCCGCGATCAAGGTAGACGGCCTTGACGCCGAGGTCAAGGCCGTCGAGCAGTTCGAGAAACTCAGCGAGGACATCGCTGGTGGTATCGCCAGCGACCAGCTGGCGAACCGCCAGCGTGTAGCGCTTGTTACGTACCCGCGCGTACAGTGTCGCATAGGCGTGAAACGCAGTTGTTCCTCGTTTCGCTTGCGAGAAGTACAGCGCCTCTGTCTCGTCCTCGTCACCGTAGTAGGGATCAAGGTGGAGGTCTACGCAGACCTCCACCGGTCGATCCGGCAGTGTCGCAAGCGCATCTCGTTGTAGGAGCGTGTCTCCAACCGCCTCAACCGAGTCAAGCTCAAACTGCTCAGTGAGATGTCCCCGGACGGTGTTGGCGTGTGGCGAGCCGTCGGTCGTTTCGCAGACGTGGTTGATCGAGGTCCCGCCGGCGCTGGCGCCGGCGAGGACCTCGTACAGTTTCTCTGTCGTGACCTCGACGTCCTCACCGAGATCTATCGCAAGCTCTTCGTCAAGGCTGTTGACGACAAAATTAAGCAGGTGCTCTTCTTCTATCTCGTTGTCTGCTTGTGTTGGTTGCACACCTTCTCTAAGCAGACACTTTCACTCAAACCCGATGTGATCAACTGAGACTAAATTCTGTAACAGTTACGTTACCCCGACACCGCGTATAAAACGAGTGGGAAACCGTCACCACACCAGCGGAACCGTCAGCGCAACGAGCACGATGCCGAACCCCAGTGCAGCGTACAGCAGCCGCTCGAAGCGTGGCCCGGGCGGCAGCGGCCCGGCGTCGACTGGCGGAGCCGATCGAACCAGCTGTGCGTACGCAACCGCGACGAGTAGACAGAAAGCGGCCGCTGACGCCGCGAGCGACCACCCGAGCGACAGACCGTACGAGAGCCCGTATATCGGACCGAGCGAGAACGCCAGCATGAACGCAAGGCCGGTGGTCACGAGAAACGGAACGGGGTCTATCGGGTCGCCGTGTCGGTTGCTCGGACGTCGTCGCCGCTCCATGAAGCGTGTGTACGTTCCACACGGATAAGAGCTAAGTGGCGGAGTGACACCCGTGGGAACATGAGCCGAGATCGGGGATGGACGTGCGGGACGCCGCGGAGGCGCCGAGCATGAGCGAAAAGAAGGGAGTCCGCGAGGGAGTCGAAGAGTCCGCCGGCGACCCGCGGCTCGTGCTTCTTTTAAATGCCGTCCTGTCGACGTGGTTCGCGTGGACCGTGGTCTGGGGGGCCGATCTGCTAAACCTGCTCGAGTACTCGCTGACGAACGTCGCTACGCTCGCACTCATACTCTTCGCACTGACGTACGTCGTCGTGTTGCGGTGATCGGAGTCGGCGTGACCGCGTGTCACCGAGCGACGTTATCTGAATCGTGTAACAGGGACGCTACCCCCGAAACAGACTCGAGTGGACGGGTGCGTGCTCGGCGTCGTCGCGCCGCGAGGACGATCCCTTGCCGCTGCCGTCGGTGACCGCACGTCCCGCAACGCCGTCGGCGATGAAATCGCGGAGGGGCGGGCCGACCCGCTCGGGTTCGACGAGGAACGCGTCGTGGCCGTGGTCGGAGTCGATCACGTGGTGTGCGACCGGGATGTCGCAGTCACGGAACGCTCCGGCGAGCGACGCCGACTGCTCGACGGTGAAATGCCAGTCGCCGGTGAAGCTCACGAGCAGCGTCTCCCCCTCGAAGGCGGCGACGGCGGCGGCGTCCGAGCTGTACCCCGCCGCGAGGTCGTACTCGTCCATCGCACGCGAGAGGTAGAGGTAGCTGTTGGGGTCGAATCGGTCCGCGAAGCCGTCCGCCTGATAGTCGAGATACGACTCCACTTCCCGGTACGGGAAGAACGTGCCCGCGGGATCGGTCTCCAGTCCGAGACCGCCCTCCTCGCGCGACAGCGAGTCGCGGCCCGCCGAACGACGACCGAACTTTCGTTCCATCGACGCTTTCGAGAGGTACATCACGTGGCCGATCTGGCGGGCGATCCCGAGCCCCGTTTCGGGGGCCGGCCGGTCCGCACCGTAGTAGTCGCCGCCGTTCCAGTTCGGATCCGCCCGGATCGCACGACGAGCGATCGAGTCGAGCGCGAGACACTGCGCGTCGAGCCGCGCCGCGGCCGCGATCACCACGAGCCGGTCCACGTCGTCCGGGTAGCGTTTCCCCCACTCGAGGGCGTTCATCCCGCCGACGCTCCCGCCGACGACCGCGCGCAGCCGCCCGACGCCGAGCCGGTCGAGCAGCCGCCGCTGTGCGCGCGTCCAGTCTTCCACCTGCACCGGCGGAAACGCGGTGCCCCAGCGGTCGTGGTCCGGCTCGTCCGGCAGGTCGAGACCCTCGGGACGCTCGCTGGCGGGCCCGGAGGTGCCGTAACAGGAGCCGGGGACGTTCGCGCAGACGACGTAGTACTCCGTGGTGTCGATCGCCTTCCCGGGGCCGACGACGTCGTCCCACCACGCACGGGCCTGTCCCGCCTGTCCCTGGTCCGCGTCCGACCCCGTCGATCCGTCCGAAGCGTCCTCGCCGGTGGCGGGCTCGGGAGTCCGGGAGACGTTCTGACTGCCCGTGAGCGCGTGACAGATCAGGACGGTGTTGTCGCCGTCGAACTCCCCGTACGTCTCGTAGGCGACCTGCAGCTCGGGGATCGACTGACCGCACTCGAACGTGAACTCGCCGAGGGAGGCGACGCCGCGGTCGGTTGGTGTGCCGCTCATGTCGTCTCACCTCCGACCGCGGCTCGCGAGCCGGCGGCGAGTCCCGAGTCGAGGTCGGCGATCACGTCGTCGGGGTCCTCGATCCCGACCGACAAGCGGAGCATCCCCGGGAGAACGCCGGCCGCGCGCTGCTGGAGCTCGTTCATCTGTGCGTGTGTCGTGGAGGCCGGATGGATGACGAGCGTTCTGGCGTCGCCGACGTTCGCGAGAAAGCTCGTTAGCTCGACCGACTCACACAGCGTCTTCGCGGCCTCGTAGCCGCCGTCGACGCCGAAGGTAACCATGCCGCCGTAGTCGTCGAGATACTCGGTCGCGGTCTCGTGGGTCGGGTGCTCCTCGAAGCCGGGGTACGTCACCCAGTCGACGCGGTCATCGTCGCGGAGGAACGCCGCGACCGCGCGGGCGTTCTCGCAGTGACGATCCATCCGGAGCGGGAGGGTGTTGAGCCCCTGAATCGTCTGCCACGCGTCGAACGGAGACTGCTGTCCGCCGGTCGGCCGGACGCCGCGCTGTCGGACGACGTTCGCGAACGCGGCGTCGCCGAACCGCTCGATGAAGTCGATCGGGAACGCGGGCGATTGGCCCGACAGCTCGTCGTAATCGGCGTCGGGATGATCCCACGGAAACTGCCCCCCGTCGACGACGACGCCACCCACGGTGGTGCCGTTGCCGGAGATCCACTTCGTCGTCGACTCCCAGATCACGTCCGCCCCGTGCTCGAAGGGGCGACAGAGCGCCGGAGTTGCGAACGTGTTGTCGACGACGAGGGGCACCGCGTGGTCGTGGGCGATCTCCGCGAGCCGCTCGAACTCCGGCGTCACGAGCGAGGGGTTCGCGAGCGTCTCCACGTGGACGAACGCGGTGTCGTCGTCGACCGCCGTCTCGTACGCCTCGTAATCGAGGGTGTCGACGAGTCGCGCCTCGATCCCCCGGCGGTTCGCGATGGAGGTGAGATACGACGCCGTCCCGCCGTACATCTCGGAGCTGGCGACGATGTTGTCGCCCGCGCGAGCGAGCACGGTCGTGATCGCGTCGAGGGCCGCCATCCCCGATCCGGTCGCGACCGCGTCCGACCCGCCTTCGAGATCGGCGATCCGGGATTCGAGCGCGCTGACGGTCGGGTTAGAGATTCGAGAGTAGACGTTCCCGTCCGCCCGAAGCGCGTACAGCTCCGCCGCCGTGTCGGCGTCGTCGAAGACGAACGACGTCGTCTGATGGATCGGCGTCGCTCGCGCCCCGGTCGCCGGATCCGGTTCGGTTCCGGCGTGGAGACTCCGGGTTTCGAACCCACGTGTCATGTGTACTGTGCATATATCTCCACACATCTATAACCGACAGTTACGGCAAGCCCTGCCGGACTCACGGACCCGAACGCCGGAACGCCGTATTACGGTGAGCCTAGCTGAACCGTCAGAACAGCCGTTTCAAGGCGTAGTACGCGAGTATCGACAGCACACCGACCCCGACGGCGAGCGCGGAGAGAAACGCCGCGACGCGGGGAAACGCCATCCAGAACGCGATGTAAAACGAGAACGCGAACGCGAACAGCGCGACGATGACCACGCCACGCGCGGGGTTTTGCACCGCCGCGACGAACACCCGCTGTGGAAGCGAGAGATCGCCGAATTCGACGCCGTCTCCCCTCTCGACAGTGCCGTCCTGCTCTAATCGGGTGTCGCCGTCGCGGGTCACGATCACCGATACGTGCCAGAACGCCCTGTAGCTGTCGCTCGCGGGACGGCTGAGAGCGGTACACCCCCGGTATCACGTCACGACCGAACCGATCCCGGTACCGACGAGCAGTGCGAGGACGGCGGCGATAAGGGTACCGATGGCGAACGTCGCCGCGACGCCGGGCTCGTTTCGCTCCGCGGTCGTCACGGTCTCGACCGCGAACGACGAAAACGTCGTGAACGCGCCACAGAAACCGACCGCGACGACGAGTAGCGCCGCGGAGCCAACGGGAACGGCGAGCAGCAGACCGAACACGAAGCTCCCGACGGCGTTGACGACGACCACGGATTCGCGCCCGTCGATCGCCAGTCCGACCGCGTGTCGCGCCGCCGCACCCGCCGCGCCGCCGATGCCGACGAGTAGTGCGCCGAGAAGCGGGCTCATTGGAGTCGCCTCCCGACGATGAGACCGGCGAGTGCGGCCGCGAGTCCGGCGGCGTAGCTCGCAGCGACGTATCGACCGCCGGCGACGGTTCCCAGCGCGACCGCGTCGCCAGCGAACGTGCTGTAGGTGGTGAACGACGAGAGCGCCCCCGTTCCGACGAACAGCTGCGTCCGACGGCTCGCCGCGCGAGTTACGAGGACGCCCAGCGCGAACGAGCCGAGGACGTTCACGACGAACGTCCCGGTCCCCGTCGCGTCACCGACAGCGAGGTCGACGGCGTGTCGCGAGACCGCCCCGAGAAACCCGCCGAGGGCGACCAGCAGGAATCCGGCAGGCGTCCGCTCCATACCGAGTGGTTCACGGCGGCGTATTTGGGCGTTCGGATCGGCGCTGGGTCGGAGCGCTCGACCCCCGTTCATCGGCAGTCCGTGCCGCAGCCGTCTCGCTCGCGCTCGGATCGCCGCCACCGTGGGGAGTCCGACGCTCCCGAACGCGAACGGTGTGTGCCTCCTCCGTCGCGTCGTCGACGACGAGCGCCTCGCCGGTCCCGGTCGGGAGCCGCGAGGCGAGGCCGCCAGCGAGGTACGTCGCCTCCGCGTCCGCCAGCCGCTCGACGTCGCGCTCGGCGGTGAGTCGATGCGCGACGAGTATATCCGACTGGGAGATCGCGACCGGCGGCAACACCCCCGGGCGCTGAGTGGCACAGACGATCGAGACTCCCGGCGCGCGCCCGCGGGTCAGAAGCGTCCGAAGCGCCGGATCCGCGACGCCGTCGAAGAACGCGTGTGCCTCGTCGATCAGAAGCCACGGGAGGCGGCCGACGTCGTCCGCGATCCGCGCGTCGTACAGCCCCCGCGCGACCGATCGAACGACCGCGGCCGCCGCCCGCTCCGAAGTCCCGGCGAGATCGACCACCACGGGGGCACCGTCGTCGAGAAGCGCGGTCACCGGCGGCGCGGTCGCGTCGAACACCCCCCACGACGCCGCGAGCGCGAGGTGATTGGTCGCCGTACGGCGAGCGGCGGCCGACGCGTCGGCCGCGACGACGGCGTCCCGGAACGTGTCGATAGATGGCTCGTCGAGGGTTCCGGAGTGTGTCCCATCGACCGCCTCACCACCGGATGCGGCGGAGTCGGTGACGTCCGCAACGACGCGCCAGAGCAGGCTTCCGGCACTGCTGGCCGGATCGAGGCCAACGAGCGCCGGCCACACGGAGGGTGGGATCGACGTCGGACGAACGACCGGATCGACGACGCGTCCGCCGGCCGCCTCGAGTCCGCCGAACACGCCCATCGGATCGACGACGACTGGAGCGACCCCCGGTATCTCGGCGAGCCCCTCCGCGATCACGCCGAGCGTGTACGATTTCCCGGTGCCGCGTTTCCCGACGACGACGCCCGCGTGTGGACCGTCGGCGTCGAGTCCGACGGTCGCGCCGGTGCTCCCGTCGCGCGCGAGAAACGACCCGAGCCGGACGGCCCCGTCCTCGGAAGCTCGCTCGTCACCCTCGATATCGGCGACAGAGCTCGCCTCGCGACCAAGCAGGTACATAGGTCGACTGGCTGCGGCATGCGTGAAAAAGAGTCGGACCGAGCGCCCCTCGGTTCGTCCGACGTTTTATAACCCATACCGCGGCCACCAGCGTCCATGACGGACTCGAACGCGGCGGCCGTCGACCGGAGAGGTGACCGGGATGGACGACCACGGGACTCGTTTCGAGAGGATCGACGAGCGATCGAGGGGCTTCCGGTCAGGCTCGTGATCGCGCTCGTCGTCGGCGTCGCGAGTCTCAGCGTGATGATGGGGATGGTGGGAAGCATCGACGGGCTCGCCGCTACGGAGCTCGACGCACAGCCACAGCCGGAGGTGACGACGCCGGGCGACCAGTCGATCGAGGTTGCAGTCGTCGATCCGGACGGTAGCCGCGTCGCCGACGCGACCGTGATCCTCCGTGGTGGCTCGGCTCGAATTGACGGCGTCGCCACCGCGACGACGGACGAAAACGGCATCGCCTCGGTCGACGTCGCACCCGAACTCGGCCCGAATCAGCCGGACGGGACGCTCACGATCGATATCAAACCACCCGCCGGCAGCGACTACGTCGACGAGCGAGCGAACACGGAGGTGTTGATCGTCTCCGAGTGACCCCGGCCGCTACAGCCGATCGTCCCAGTCGATCCACTCCTGTTCCCAGCCGTGCTTCGCGACGTATCCCTGCTTTGCGAACTCCGCGTCCTCACGGCGGGTCCGGTTGCGCTCGACATCTGACTGCTCGCCGTCGACGAGCATGGGTTTGAGGCGCGCGGGACCGGCCGTCTCGACCGCCCGAAAGTCAGGAGGTGCGTCCGGAAGCTCAGGGTCGAAGGCGTCCGAGGCGTCGCGAGCGGAGAGTTCCGGGGCGTCGTGATCGCGTTCGATCGCGACGATCGTCTGGACCGCGGTGCCTTTCGGGTACACTACTCGCCCGCCGGCAGTCAGCTGCTCGCGGAGCGCCCGCGGCGGATCTATCACGGCCGCTTCGAGGAGGATCCGGTCGTACGGCGCGTACTCCGGGAGGCCGTGTGCGCCGTCCCGACGGTCGACGAGCACGGCGTCGTACCCCGCCTCGGCGAGGTTCGATCGAGCGACGTGGACGGCACGACGGTCGATGTCGATCGCGTGGACGCAGCGTGCGCCGACGATCTCCGCAAGCGTCGCTGCGGTGTAGCCGATCCCCGCGCCGACGATCAGCGTCTCGTCTCCCGCCGCTGCGTCGAGGGCCGTGAGCATGCGAGCGACAGTGACCGGGGCGAGCGCTCGCGTTCCGGCCTCGTCGCTGGCGCGGTTGGCGTATGGGGTGTCGTCGACGAACGTCTCGCGAGGCACCCGTTGGAGCGCATCCAGCACGGACGCGCCGAGCGGCTCGCCGATCTGGTGTTCGAGCCCCTCGATCATGTCCGCGCGCAGCGCCGCTTCGTCCATGGTCGCTCTCGGGACTCGGCCGATTAAAAGCGTTCGCTCGGATCGGCACATGCGGCTCGACGTATCGTTGCAGGGTGGGTCGCTGCGACGGGAGGAGTCACTGCAACGGGACGAACCGAACGCCGCCGTGGTCCTCTCGCTCGTGGTCGCCGTCCTCGCCCACGATCAGCCGAACGAGCCGCTGTGATCGGCCGCCTCCGACGGGTGCGACGACTCGACCGCCGGGCCGTGTCCCGTCGACGAGTGGGTCCGGGATCCCGTTCGCAGCCGCGCACGTAAGATACGTGGCGTCGTACGGGGCCTCCTCGGGGAGTCCCTCGCGCCCGTCACCGACGCGGACCTCTACGTCGTATCCGAGTTTCGAGAGTCGCTCTCGAGCCTGCTCGGCGAGATCGGACACGTACTCGACGCTGTACACGTTACCGGGGCCGACCAGTTCGGCGACGACGGCCGCGTGGTAGCCACAGCCGGTGCCGATCTCGAGCACCCGGTCGCCGTGGTCGACGTCGATCAGATCGGCCATGATCGCGACCATGTGGGGTGCACTTATCGTCTGGTCGTGGCCGATCGGAAGCGGTCTATCGTCGTACGCCGCGGACCGTCGACCCTCGGGAACGAACTCGTGACGCGGTACCGACTCGATGGCGGACAGCGTACGGTCGCTGACATCGGTCCGCCGCCGGAGTCGCTCGAGTAACCGCCGGCGTTCCACCTCGTGGTCGTTTTCCATGCGAGAGGGTAGCACGCGTCTGTACCTGAAACCATCGGCCCGAGGATCCGACACCACCGATCCGAGACGGGGCGCATTCGCGGGGGATCGGACGGAGTCGTGGCCTCGCGGTCCCCCGCGCCGTCGACCCCGGGGAGGTCGCGGGACTGCAGGGTGAAGCGCTGCGATCGGCGTCGTGGACCACACCCGCAAAGCGTGTCACCGTTACGCACGAAACCGCCCGGACAGCCGGTGAATACCGACGTCACGGCCGAGGAGAAACACTACCCTTTTGACCCTCCTGTCGGTAACAAGCGGTATAATGGGCCGACGCAAGAAGATCGTCCAAGAGTGTGAGCGGCTGATGGACAACCCGGAGCATATCCGGAACATCGCCATCGCCGCCCACGTCGACCACGGCAAGACGACGCTCTCCGACAACCTCCTCGCGGGTGCGGGGATGATCTCGCAGGACACCGCCGGCGAGCAGCTCGCGATGGACACGAAGGAGGACGAACAGGAGCGGGGTATCACCATCGACGCGGCGAACGTCTCGATGACACACGAGTACGAGGACACCAACCACCTCATCAACCTCATCGACACGCCCGGCCACGTCGACTTCGGCGGTGATGTCACCCGCGCGATGCGGGCGGTTGACGGCGCGCTCGTGGTCGTCGACGCCGTCGAGGGGGCGATGCCGCAGACTGAGACGGTGCTTCGGCAGGCGCTCCGCGAGGGCGTGAAGCCGACGCTGTTCATCAACAAGGTCGACCGCCTCATCTCCGAGCTCCAGGAGGGTCCACAGGAGATGCAGGAGCGACTGATGGCCGTCATCGCGGACGTCAACGAACTGATCCGCGGCATGGCCGAGAACATGGACGACATCCCGACCGACTGGACCGTCTCCGTCGAGGACGGCACGGTCGGATTCGGCTCCGCGCTGTACAAGTGGGGCGTTTCGATGCCGTCGATGCAGCGAACCGGGATGGACTTCGGCGACATCATCGAACTCGAGCAGGCCGACAAACGCGAGGAGCTGCACGAGCGAACGCCGCTGTCGGACGTCGTGCTCGACATGGTGTGTGAGCACTTCCCGAACCCGGTCGACGCGCAGCCCCGCCGGGTCCCGCGCATCTGGCGCGGTGATCCGGAGTCGGAGCTGGCCGAGGGGATGCAGCTCGTCGACGAGGACGGCGAGGTCGTGTTCATGGTGACGGACATCTCGATGGACCCGCACGCGGGCGAGATCGCGACCGGCCGCGTCTTCTCCGGGACTCTCGAGAAGGGCCAAGAGCTGTACGTCTCCGGCACCGCCGGGAAAAACCGGATCCAGAGCGTCGGTCTGTTCATGGGGAGCGAACGCGAGGAGGTGGACCGCGTCCCCGCCGGCAACATCGCGTCGGTCACCGGACTGCGCGACGCGATCGCCGGATCGACAGTGTCATCCATCGAGATGACGCCGTTCGAGTCGATCGAGCACATCTCCGAGCCGGTGATCACGAAGTCCGTCGAGGCCCAGAACATGGACGACCTGCCGAAGCTCATCGAGACGCTTCAGCAGGTCGCCAAGGAGGACCCGACGATCCAGATCGAGATCAACGAGGACACGGGCGAGCACCTCATCAGCGGCCAGGGAGAGCTCCACCTCGAAGTGATCACACAGCGGATCCGCGACAACCAGGGCATTCCGGTCATCACCGGCGAGCCGATCGTCGTCTACCGCGAGCAGCCACAGGAGTCGTCCCGCGAGGTCGAGGGACAGTCACCGAACCGCCACAACAAGTTCTACATCACCGTCGAGCCGCTGTCGGACGATATCGTCGAGGCGATCCAGCTCGGCGAGGTGTCGATGGATATGCCCGAGCTGGAGCGTCGAGAGGCGCTGCAGGAGGCCGGTATGGACAAAGACACCTCCCAGAACGTCGAGGATATCCACCGCACCAACATCCTCATCGACGACACGAAGGGTATCCAGCACCTCAACGAGACGATGGAGCTCGTCCTGGAGGGGTTACAAGAAGCGCTCGACGACGGGCCGCTCGCCGCAGAGCCCGTCCAGGGCGCGCTGTTCCGGCTGCACGACGCGAAGCTTCACGAGGACACGATCCACCGGGGTCCGGCACAGGTCATCCCCGCGGTCCGCGACGCGGTTCACCGCGCGCTGATCGACGGTGAAGTCCGTCTGCTGGAGCCGATTCAGGACGTTCGGATCGACGTTCCGTCGGAGCACATGGGCGCCGCCTCCGGCGAGATTCAGGGTCGTCGCGGCCGCGTCGACGACATGTACCAGGAGGGCGACCTCATGGTCGTCGAGGGGATCGCCCCCGTCGAGGAGATGATCGGATTCTCCTCCGACATCCGCTCGGCCACGGAGGGTCGCGCGTCGTGGAACACCGAGAACGCCGGCTTCCGCGTGCTCGTCGACAACCTCCAGCGTGAGAAGATCATGGAGATCCGCGAGCGCAAGGGGATGAAGCTCGAGCTGCCGTCGTCGATCGACTACATATAAACGGAATCGGCCTCACGTTTCCGTTGTGGAACGTCGTCCGTGATTTCCGTTGTGGAACGTCGTCCGTGATCGTATCACATTCGATCGGGAGAGGCAACGACTGCCAACGCCGAAGGCTTATACACCCTGCCACGATTTGCTTCGAGTATGCAGACGGGCACGAACCCCGATCGGTGCAGCGGCATGGAGCAGGAAAGCGACGGCTCCGCGCCGACAACAGGGACGTGCCGGACGAACGGACGCGGACGGGCGTTGGAGGGTCACGACCGCCGGTCGGACGCGCCGACGCTCGGCGTGGTGGTAGCATGAGCGGGGACCGGAGCGAGCGAGCGGCGTCCACGGACGACGCCGGACGCGACGTCGACGGTCGGCCGGAGGGCGCGTCGCCGGACGGCGGCCACGCGTCGGCGACGCCGTCGACGCACACGGTGCGGCTGGAGCTCGTCGACGAGCCGGGGCAGCTGCTCGCGGCGTTGAAACCGATCGCCGACAACGGCGGTAACCTCCTGTCGATCTACCACGAGCGGGGGAACAAGACGCCGCGCGGCCGTATCCCGGTCGAGGTCGACTTCGAGGCGACCGAAGGTCGGTTCGACGACATCGTGGATGCGCTTCGATCCGAGGGGATCAACGTGATGCAGGCGGGGACGGAGGAGTACGGCGAGGAGCTAACGATCCTGCTTTTCGGCCACCTCATCGACACGGATCTGTCGGACACACTCACCCGGGTCGAGTCGTGTGCGGCGGCGTCCGTCGCGGACGTGTCGCTCGCAGCGCCACAAGGGACCGAGGAGTCGTCGAGCGCACGAGTTCGTCTGGAGGCCAGAGCCGGCGAAACCGCGGCGGCGCTTGAGGCCGTGCGGTCCATCGCCGACGAGAAGGGTATTCGGATGGTTGAGCCGCTCGTGGGGGTGGACGCATGAAGCTCGCCGTGATCGGCGCGGGAGCCGTCGGCCGGTCGGTCGTCGATCTCGCTGGCGAGTACGGCCACGAGGTCGTCGCCGTCGCGGACTCCTCGAGCGGCATCGTCGATCCGGGTGGCGTGGACGCCGAGAGCGTGCTCACCCGAAAGGCGGAGCTCGGCGTCGTCGGCGACGACGACCTGGAGGACGCGCTCGCTGCCGACTACGACGTGCTCGTCGAGGCGACGCCGACGACGCTCGGCGACGCCGAGCCCGGCTTCTCCCACGTGGAGACCGCGCTGGAGCGCGACCGACACGCCGTGTTGGCGAACAAAGGGCCGGTCGCCGAACGGTTCGGCGAGATACGGTCGCTGGCGACCGACAGTGCGGGTGACGTGCGGTTCGAGGCGACCGTCGGCGGGGCGATTCCGGCCGTGTCGACCGTCGAGGACCTCGAGCCGGGTCACGTCACGGCGGTCCGAGGCGTGCTCAACGGCACCGCGAACTTCATTCTCACGCGGATGGCCGCCGAGGGACTCGACTACGAGCACGTGCTCGCGGAGGCACAGGATCTGGGCGTCGCGGAAGCGGACCCCTCTTTCGACGTCGAGGGGACCGACGCGGCGCTGAAATGCGTGATTCTCTCGAACGTACTCTCGTTCGGTGCGGCCGACGATCCGTCCGAGGCACGGGAGTTCACGCTTTCCGACGCCGACGTCGAGGGCATTCGTAACGTTCCCGGGTCGACGCTTCGACTCGCTGCCGAGGACGGCCGGACGGTCCGACTGATCGGCGAAGCGACCGGCGACACGGTGCGTGTGGCGCCGCGGCTCATCCCGGAAAACGGCACGCTCGCGGTGTCGGGGACACAGAACATCGTCCAGATCGAGACGTCCCACGCCGGCCGGCTGAACATCTCCGGGCGGGGAGCCGGCGGTCCCGAGACGGCAAGCGCCGTGCTCGGGGACGTCGGACGGCTCAGATAGATCCGACGGGAGCCATCGCCGACCAGCGTTTGTCAGTTCACGTAGCGTTGTCCATGATCCGATAGTGTCGCGAAAAGGCCCGACAGCGTGGTGATGGGACTTCGTGGTGTGGGGTTCGCTCGGTCGTCGCGCGGGCGTCGACATCGACCGCCGTGTGTCCGATTCGCGTGCGTCCGTATGCCAAGAATCGCCGGACGGCGAAAGGATGCTCTGTAAGCCGTATCGAAACCGTTTTAGTGGAATCAACCGAAAACGTTCTCACAGAGCGCCTTAGCGCGTGATTACCCCATGAGTGACAAACCGCACCAGAATCTGGCCATTATTGGCCACGTCGACCACGGCAAGAGTACGCTCGTGGGTCGCCTCCTCTTCGAGACGGGGAGCGTCCCCGAGCACGTAATCGAGCAGCACCGCGAGGAAGCCGAAGAGAAGGGCAAAGGCGGCTTCGAGTTCGCCTACGTGATGGACAACCTCGCCGAGGAGCGCGAGCGTGGCGTCACGATCGACATCGCCCACCAGGAGTTCGACACGGACAACTACTACTTCACCATCGTCGACTGTCCGGGCCACCGTGACTTCGTGAAAAACATGATCACGGGGGCCTCGCAGGCCGACAACGCGGTGCTCGTCGTCGCGGCCGACGACGGCGTCGCGCCCCAGACCCGAGAGCACGTGTTCTTGGCCCGCACGCTGGGCATCAACGAGCTCATTATCGGCGTCAACAAGATGGATCTCGTCGACTACGAGGAGGCCACGTACGACGAAGTCGTCGAGGAGGTCAAGAACCTGCTCAACCAGGTCCGGTTCAACACGGACGACACGACGTTCGTCCCGATCTCGGCGTTCGAGGGCGACAACATCGCCGACGAGTCTGACAACACCTCTTGGTACGACGGCCCCACACTGCTGGAGTCGCTCAACGACCTGCCGGAGTCCGAGCCGCCGACGGACGCACCGCTCCGACTCCCCATCCAGGACGTGTACACCATCTCCGGCATCGGAACCGTCCCCGTCGGACGGATCGAGACCGGGATCCTCAACACGGGCGACAACGTCTCCTTCCAGCCGTCCGACGTCGGCGGCGAGGTGAAGACGGTCGAGATGCACCACGAGGAGGTGCCGAAGGCCGAGCCCGGCGACAACGTCGGATTCAACGTCCGCGGCATCGGCAAAGACGACATTCGTCGCGGCGACGTGTGTGGTCCCGCCGACGACCCGCCGAGCGTCGCCGAGACGTTCAAAGCGCAGGTCGTCGTCATGCAGCACCCCAGCGTGATCACGGCCGGCTACACGCCCGTCTTCCACGCTCACACGGCACAGGTCGCCTGTACGATCGAGGAGATCAACCAGAAGATCGACCCCTCGTCGGGTGAGGTCGCCGAGGAGAACCCGGACTTCATCAAGTCCGGCGACGCCGCGGTCGTCACCGTCCGCCCGCAGAAGCCGCTCAGCATCGAGCCGTCGGGCGAGATTCCGGAACTCGGCAGCTTCGCCATCCGCGACATGGGTCAGACCATCGCGGCCGGCAAGGTGCTCGAAGTGAACGAGCGATAATCGATGCAGCAGGCACGCGTCCGCCTCGCCGGCACCAGCCCCGAGGACCTCGACGACATCTGCGACGACGTCCGCGAGATCGCGGACTCGACGGGGGTCGCCCTGTCGGGCCCGATCCCGCTGCCGACGAAGACACTGGAGATCCCGTCGCGTAAGTCCCCGGACGGTGAGGGGACGGCGACGTGGGAGCACTGGGAGATGCGCGTCCACAAGCGGCTGATCGACATCGACGCCGACGAACGCGCGCTCCGCCAGCTCATGCGCGTCCAAGTGCCAAACGACGTCAGCATCGAGATCGTTCTCGAAGACTAAGCGCTAGGGCGCACCCGCGCCACGCTCCGCTCTCGTCATATTTTCACCCGCTGAGCGGCGGCGCTAAGAACGGCCGCCGCCACACGCGGGCCACTCCACCGTCCCGGTCAGGTGTCGTCGAGCAGTCGCGCACGCCCGGCGACGAGACCGCAGAACGCGCCCGTGGCGTGCGCGATCAGCGCGACGCCGGGTGCGGCGGTCGCGACCGTGAGACCGACGGCAACGAGTCCGAACAGAGCGAACTGCGCGCGATCGGAGAGTCGAAGGCGGTCGAACAGCGTCGCACTCACCACGTTGCCGGCGAGCAGATAGCCGCCGAGCGCGAACACCGCGCCGCTCAGTCCCAACACGGCGGGAGTCGGTCCAAGGAAGCCGCCGACAAGTACCTGTGAGACGCCCGCGATCGCGCCCGTCGTCACGACGAACGCGTGAAACCGTAGCCGAGTCGTGTGCCGCTCGACAAGCGGGCCGACGATCAGGAGCCCGACAGCGTTCGCGAGGAGATGTGTCGCGGAGCCGTGTGCGTACACGCTCGTGACGACCGTCCACGGTGCGACCGTGACCGGAGCCGATAGCGCGAACACCCACGCGAGATCGATGACACCTAACGCGAGCTGGGCGACGCCGACGATCATGATGACCCCGAGCGTCTCGACGGTGGCACGCATCACGCGACGGTTGGGCGCGAGGCGGGATAAATCCGCGAGCCGGAGGGTGACACTGACTCTCGGACGGGCCACCGAAAGGTAAGGTACAAGTACGAACGACGGTTTCATTGCTATGAGGGCTCGTAGATCAGCGGCAGATCGCTTCCTTCGCAAGGAAGAGGCCCGGGGTTCAAATCCCCGCGAGTCCACTTTTCACCCCCTTCGGTCGTTCAGACGGTGTGTTTCGCTTCCTCCGGATCCTCGACGACCTCCAGTCCACGGTTGTTCACGGCGTACGGATCGAGCCCCTGTTCCTCGAGGAACTGCTTATACAGTCGCTCGGCGGTCTCGCCGTCCTTCTGTTTGTCGCTTGCGCGGTCACACAGCTCGACGAGGGTCTCGGGCACGTCGTACTCGTGGACTATCCAGTGGTTGATCATATCCGAGAGCCGCCTGATCGGCGAGGTGAAGTGGCCGTAGATGTCGAAGTTGAGCGCGTGGTGACCGCCGAACGGGTCGTTCATGTACTTCGCTCGTGGCATCACCTTCAACACGGCGCGCTGGATCTTGTTGAGCTGGCGGTCCGGGGACTCCTCTAAGGCGGCGTTGACCGCCTTCCGCGGATCGTCTCCCCAGGCGTCGCCCGGTATGGAGACGCCGTTGAGCTCCTGAATCTCCTTGAGTGCGTCGTTCCACTGGTCGGGCGTCGGCTGTGGGTGGACCCGATACATCGCCTCGACCCCGCGGTCCCACATCAGCGTGTGCGTGACCGCCTTGTTCGCTTTCAGCATCGACTCCTCGATGATCGTGTGCGCGCGGTCCCGCCGGGGGTTCAACACGAGCGAGCCGTCCTCCTTGCGCTGTTCGTGCATCCGGTCGGCGAGCTCGAAGGCGAGTTCGTTCTCCTCACCGAGCGGAAGCGACGGGTCCTCGAGCCGCTCCTCACACTGCTTGTAGGTGAGTCGCTCGTCGGAGTTGATGACGGATTTGTAGATCTCGATATCCTCGAACGAGAGCGTCTCGTCGTCGATCTCCATCTCCACCGTGTGCGCGAGCCGATCCTCCTCGGGAACGAGCGAACACACCGTCTCGGCGAGGATCGGCGGTAGCATGTGGATCGTGTACGCCGGAAGGTAGACGGTGTTTGCGCGCTGAACTGCCTCCTCCCACATCGCCGTGTCGGGCGTAACGTAGTGTGTGACGTCGGCGATGTGAACCCAGAGACGGTACGCATCCTCCTCGCGCTTGATCGAGATGGCGTCGTCGAAGTCCTGCGCGTCGATCGGGTCGGTCGTCCACGTCGTCAGGTTCCGCAGGTCTCGCCGCTCGTCGATCTCGGATTCGATCTCGTCGTACACGCCCTCCGTCCGGGTCTCCGCCTCTCGAAGAACCTCGGCCGGGAACTCGTCGCGGATCCCGAACTCCTCGAACAGCTCCTCGCGCTTCTCGGCGAGGCGGTCCGCCAGCTCCTCGGTGATCGTGACGGGACCCTGGTCCTCTGCGGAGCCGGGCTTCGGCTCGTCGTCTGTCATACGCAAACTAACGCGCGTCCGTTAGAAAGGCCTGTCGGGGCGCACGGAGCGGTCGGTCGAGAGTTGATCCGCACGACACGGCTCGGGACTGGGTGACTACCGGTCGCGCTCGGAGTGCGTGCCGGAGTCGGTCGCGTCCGTGGAGTCCTCCACGGCATCGGTGTACCGGTCGAGGAACTCGGCTTGCGAGAGCCCGTCGGACTCGATCGAGAGGATCAGCGACTCGAGGCCGCCGCGGGGCTGATGGCAGATGTCGTCGTCACAGTCGGTACAGAGGTACTCGAACTCCTTGTCGAGTCGGTCCCAGCGGTTCCCCTCCTTATCGTACTCGCGTGCGTCCTCACGCAGCACGGAGTCGCCACACGCGATACACACCACCGTCCGCCGGTCCCGGCTCCTCCGGGCACGCCACATATCGATCCCCTCGACCCCATCCCACTTAGCGTTTGGTGCGTCCCTTGACGGCCGTGGCATCGACGGCCGGGGTACCGACGCGGGTGGGGAGGCCCGCACCGGCCGAGTCGATCCGGACACGCTTCGAACGGTCGTCGCCCGAGTGAGTTCGCAGGTGACTCGGTTATCGCTCACGGGTACGGCTCGTAGAACTCCCGAAGCGCGCCGCCGAACTCGTCAGCCAGCGTCGCAACTGCGTCGCCGACGAGGACGTCTCTGTCGGCGAACTCGCGCTCGACGTGTGCGCCGAGCGCGACGTCGCTCGCCGCGGTGCTCTCGAGGTACGCACGGACCGTCGTGAACTCGCGCTCGCGCTCGACGACGTACCGCTCGCCGTCGATGAACGGGCCGTACGTGTCGGGATCGACGTCGTCTGCGTACGTTTCGTAAAACCCCTCAGCGTGTTTCCGCACGGCGACCGGCGGCCCCTCGTGGCGTTCGACTCGCGGTCGTTCGGTCACCTCGAGCTCCGCGTACAGCGCCGCACGGTCGTGTGGACGCGCGCGGTCGCTGACGTCGTCCCCGGCGGGCTCCTCGCTTACCATCGCGCGCGCTCGGAGCACGTCGAACCCGTGGTCGTTCAGTCCGCGAACGATGCCGTCGAGCGACCGGCGGAGCTGGGGCCACAGCTGGTCGTCGACCAGCTCCGGGGCATCGAAGACGACGGCCACGGGCGTCGCGCCGCGTCGGTCGAGATGCTCGCGAACCGCGTCCGACTCGAGCGGCTCCGGCTCCTCGACGACGAACGGCTCCTCGCGCGGGGTTGCAAGCAAGTCGCGAGCGTAGTGCTGGAACCGAGCGAGGTTCGCGGCGGAGAGCACGGCCGCGACGTTTCGATTCGGGTCGGTCGGATCGACGACGACGAGCGGATCGTTGAACGTCGTCGCCGCGTGCCCCTCCGGATCGAACTCGACGGGCGGGTGCCAGCTGCGCGCGGATTCGACGAGCGGCACGAATCCGCCCAGCTCGACGACGAGCAGTTCGGTGAGATATCCCGAAAACCCCTCCGTCCGGAGGTCGCTGCCGTACGCCCCGATCCCCTTCAGAAACGCCTTCGCCAACACGACGTCCCCGGCGAGATCGTCGGTCAACCGCTCGGTGAGATACGCGTCGTGAAACGGGGTGCGGTCGACGGCAGACACCATCTCCGTCGCGTCCGAGACGCGATAGCAGGGAACGAGATCGACGTCGAACCCCTCGTGCTCTCCCCTGACGTACGGGTGCTCGGCGTACTCCTCGTGACCGTCCGGAAGCACCGCGTGGCCGACGGCGAGCCCGTACTCCTCCAGCATCTCGCGGTCGAGATCGGGGGGAAACCGGACGAACAGGTCGATGTCGCGGTCGCCCGCCACCCACGTCCCGCGGGCGGTCGAGCCGACCTGCACCACGTCGGCGTCGACCGGAAGCTCCGCGATCGCGTCGTGGGCGCGGTCCGCGAGCGCCGCCGCGGTCTCGCGCAGTCGCTCCCGCTCGCTCGGCTCCGGCGTCACACGGTCGCGGACCCGCGCCAGCACCGCGTCGAGTTCGCTCATGGCCGGAGTTCTCCCGGTTCGGCCGAAAGCGTGTCGGTCGGATATCCGTGAGAATCGGCACCGCCTGTATGTCAGTTAGCCTTGGGAGATCCGCGGGCCCACCCCGTCACTCGCCCGCGCAGTCGGGTGGAAACGAAAGCCCTATCAAAACGACGCGAGTACTGGGGAGTGCGAGCCGAAGTAGCTCAGTTGGTAGAGCGCCTCGCTGTTACGACGCTTGGCGGAGCGTCCCCCGAACGTCGCAGAGACGAGGCGGTCCCAGGTTCGAGTCCTGGCTTCGGCGTCTTTTTGTCCGTCGCACGACCGACAACGGTGTATGTCCGACACCTTCGACCGACTCGGCTACGGAACGTACAAGCTCGAGGACCGCGAGACCTGCGTCTCCGGCGTCGTGCACGCGATCGAGACCGGCTACCGCCACGTCGACACCGCACAGATGTACGACAACGAGGCGTTCGTCGGCGAGGCGATCGCGGACGCACCCGTCGACCGCGAGGAGCTGTTCGTCGCGACGAAGCTGAACACCGGCAACTGCGCGTACGACGACGCGATCGAGACGGCAAAGGCGAGCCGCGACCGGCTCGGCGTCGACACGATCGACCTGCTGTACGTCCACTGGCCGACGGAGACGTACGACCCCGACGAGACGCTGCCGGCCCTCGATCGACTCGTCGACGAGGGTGTCATCGACCACGTCGGCCTCTCGAACTTCCGTCCCGACCAGCTCGACGTCGCACTCGATCGACTCGAAACCGACGTGTTCGCCCACCAAGTCGAGTGTCACCCGTTCTGTCAGCAGGAGACCCTTCGGGAGTACGCCGTCGAACATGACCATTGGCTCGTCGCGTACTCGCCGATCGCGCGCAACCGCGTCGTCGACTCCGCAACCATGCGGGATATCGCGGAGCAACACGACGCCACGCCGGCGGCGGTGAGCCTCGCGTGGCTCCTCTCGAAAGAGCGCGTCGCGCCGATCCCGAAGGCCGCCTCCCCCGAGCACGTCGAGGCGAACTGGGCCGCCCGGGAGATCGCGCTCGACGACGAGGAGCTCGCCCGGATCGACGACATCGACCGCGAGGAGCGCGTCGTCGATTTCGAGTCGGCTCCGTGGAACCGGGCGTGAGCGGCGCCTGGCGGACGACGCCGCCGCGAACTACTGCTCGTTCATCGCCTCGCTGGCGATGTTGCGGCCGCGAGAGTTAAGCGTCACTTCGCGGCGCACGCGGACCTCCTCGACGACGTCGAGCTCTATCAACCGCTCGAACGTCTCCTCGACGACGTCGACGTCGATCCCGAGGAACGACGGGATCTCGAACGGTGACACCCCCGAGTACAGCGCCATCAACACCTCGCGCTCGCGGCCGGAGAGGTCGACGTTCGTCGAGGATCGCTCCTCGCCTTTCCGCAGCCACGCCTCGACGAACCGGACCCGCTGGGGCGATCCGGCGATGTGGGTCTCGATGCTCGTCCCGTCGTCGTCAGTGTGAGACACCTCGATGACGGGTTTCTTCTCGCCGTCGACGGTGCGTTTCGCCGCGTCGAGTCCGCTGATGTCGTCGAGATCGAACTGCACGAACGCGCCGCTTTCCAGCGCCGCGTTGAGCCCGTTTTCGTCGATCTTCACGCGAGCCTGCTCCCACTCCGTCTCCTGAACGACGCCGCCGGCGACCGCCGGGTGTTTCGCTCTCACCGTCCGCTGGTCGAGCAGCGCGCGGTACACGTCGCGCTCGAACGTCTCGTGGTCGGCGGCGGCGACGATAAGCACCTGGTCGCCGAGATCGAAGCTCACGTAGTTCGATACACGCGTGATCGACTGGTTCGCGTCGTGGCGACCGCCGAGCCCCTCAAGCTGCGATAGCGGGATCGTCCGTTTTCCGTCGTTGCTCGCGAGGATCAGTCGCCGATTCGACAGCAGCACGCGTCCGGGCGTCCACGAGACGTCGTTTACCGCCCGTCCGTCCCGCACGGCGACTGCGAACCGCGCTTGCGTGTCAGCGATCTTGTACTCGCTTTCGTTGTTGCTCATTCACTGGCCCTCCGAGGTGGTCATTCAGGTGCCTCCAGCACGAAGCTTCGAAACGGCCGAGAACGCCCGCTTTCTGACCTCGGTACTGTCGTCGTCAGTCAGATCCTCGAGCCGGTTGAGCGTCTCCTGTCCACCGACTTGGCCGAGAACGAACACGGCCTTTGCGCGGGCGTCATCGGAGTACTCCGGCGTGAGCCTGTCGAGTAGCGTCTCCTCGACGACCGGCCCGCCGAGAGCTTTGAGGCTGGTCGCCGCGAACTGTGCGGTCTGTGCGTCGTCATCGTCGAGAGCGTCTGCGAGCGCCTCGATCGCGTCCGCCGACTCCGGCTCCGCGACCCGACCGAGGATCCACGCCGCGTTCCGGCGCTGCCGGTCCTGTCGTCCCTCAGTGAGGATCTCGACGAGCGGCTCGACGACCGTCGCGTCGTCGGCCGCCTTCAGCTCCGAGACGACCTGGTCACGCACCGCGTGGCTGTGTTGGGTGGGGACGTTCGACAGCAGCTCGATGACGGAGTACACCGCCGCGTTGCGGACGACGGCGCTCTCGTCACCGAGCGCGCGAGCGAGCGGTTCGACCGGCTGTGGGTTGTTCGCCTTGCCGAGCGCGCCCGCAGCGATCCGACGAAGCGACTCGTCGGGGTCCTCGAGCAGCTCGATGAGGGGTTCGAGCGCTCGGTCGGTGCCGACCCCGCCGAGCGCGTTCGCCGCCGCCCGCCGGACGCGCGGCTCGTCGTCGAGCCGTTCGACAAGCGCGGGGACGGTCCGGGGGTTCGCAAACGAGCCGCAGGCGTGACAGGCGCGGAGTCTGACTCGTGGGTCCTCGTCCTCGAGCGCGTCGATGATCGCCGGGAGCGTGCTCGGCTCGTCGAGCCGTGCCAGCGCGTTCGCCGCCGCCATCCGAAGCTCCGGTCGATCCGACTGTAGCGCCCGTGCGAACTTCTTCGCGGTGACCCAGCCGGCCTCACCGGTGCTCCCGCCGGTGAGGTCCGCGAGGAGCTGCTCGACCGCGTCCTGACCGATCTCGTCGAGTGCGTCGACGGCCGCCCCACGAACGTCGGGGTCGTCATCGTCCGTGGCAAGCCGCAACAGCGCGTCGATCGTTGCCTGCTCGCTCTCTCCGGAGAGTTCGCCGAGGAACTCGACCGCACGCCTTCGGACCGCCGGGCTGTCGCTGCCGAGCGCGTCCCGAAGCTCCTCCACGTTCCCCTCACGGGCGTGCTGGTACAGCGACATTAGCGCCTCCTGAACACGCGCCGGCGTTTGTCGATCGGAGCGTATCGGTCCGACCGGTCCGGCGGAATGCTCTCGGTCATGCCGACGACGAGCACCCCGCCGTCGGAAAGCGATGCCTCCAGCGTATCGAACAGCGCCCCCTTATGATCGACGTCGATGTAGATGAGCAAGTTCCGACACAACACGATGTCGAATGGGCCGCGCGACCCGTCGCGTATCAGGTCGTGGCTGTCGAACTCGACGAGTTTGCGGGGCGCGTCGCGAACGCGGAACTCGGAGCCGTCCTGCTCGACGTACTGCCCGGGGTCGGAGAGCGGTTCGAGCTCCTCGGCGATGTCGGTCGTCCGGGTCGTGTGGTACACGCCCTTGCGCGCGCTTGCCAACGCCTCCTCGCTGATGTCGGTTCCCAGTATCTCGATCCGACGCTCGGCGATCCGGTCGTCGTCACAGGCGAGCATCGCGAGCGAGTACGGCTCCCGCCCGTCGGCGCTGGGTGCCGACCAGATCCGGACGCGGCGCTGCTCGTCCGTGAGATCGACGAGCAGCTCCCGGAGCGCCTCCCACATCTCCGGGTTCCTGAAAAAGCCCGTCACGTTGATCGTGAGCGAGTCCATCAGCGCCTCCCGCTCCTCGGCGTCCTCCCGGAGGATCCGCTGATACTCCTCGTGTGAATCCGTGTCGCGGCGTCGCATTCGTGCCGTGATCCGCCGGTCGAGGTACGACTCGTTGTAGTAGCCGGGCTCGAACGGAACCGAATCGTCGATCTGGCGTAACACGCCCTCGAACGGCGTCTCGCTCGCCACGGAGTCGCTGTCTCGTCCGGTCATAGACTCACCACGTCGAGCACCGCGACGACGTCACCGTCGCCGAGGACGGCAGTCCCGCTGAGTCCCGGCGTCCCGGAGAGCGGACCGTCGAGCGGTTTAACGACCACCTCCTCTTGGTCTAACACGTCGTCACAGTGGAGCGCGACCCGCCTCGTCTCCTCCCGGATCCGCACCAGCATCCCGTCGTCCGCCGTCGCCGAGGCCGCGTCGACGTGATCGGTGCCGCCGTCAGCCGCCGCGACCGGGTCGGCTCCATCCTCGCCAGCGGCAGGGCGGGCGTCGCCACCAGTGTCGTCCGCTTCGAGTCGGTCGTGCAGCCGGATCACCGGATAGAGATCCTCCTCGTGGCGGACGACCTCGTCGCCGTGGACCTCCTCGATCCCGTCCGCGCGGCCGACCTCCGCGATCGACTTGATCGGGATCCCGTACTCCGTGCCGCCGACGTCGACGAACATCACCTTCACGATGGCGACGGTCACCGGAAGTCGGAACCGGACGGTCGACCCCGCACCCGGCTCGCTGTCGATGGAGACGGAGCCGTCCAGATCGCGTGCCGTCGTGCGCACGACATCCATGCCGACGCCGCGTCCCGAGACGTCCGTCACCTCCTCGGCGGTCGAGAAGCCGGGATGGAACACGAGGTCGTACACCTCGTCGTCGGACATCGACTCGACCGTCTCCCGACTCTCGACGCCTTCGGCCACCGCCTTGTCGCGGAGCGCGTCCGGGTCGAGCCCGCTACCGTCGTCCGACACCTCGATGACGACGTGGTCGCGATCCCGGCGGGCGGTGAGTTTGACGTGACCGGTCGGGTCCTTCCCAGCCGCTTCCCGCTCGGCCGGCGGTTCGATCCCGTGGTCGACCGCGTTTCGAAGGACGTGCACCAGCGGGTCGCGCATCTCGGTGAGGATCGTCCGGTCGAGTTCGACGTCGTCACCTTCGATATCGAACCGCACCTGCTTGTCGACGTCGCGGGCGATGTCGCGGACGAGTCGGGGGAACGAGTCGGACACCTGCGAGAACGGGATGAGCCGCATGTCCATGGCGGTGTCCTGGAGGCTGGAGGCGAGCTTGTCCAGCTCGTCAAGCGCGTCCGACGTGACATCGGACTCCTCCAGCTCCCGACGGAGCTTGATCCGACTCGTCACGAGCTGTTCGACCAGCCCGTACAGCTCGTCGACCTGATCGACATCGACCCGGATCGACTTGATCTCGTCCGCCGCCGCTTCAGCAGGGCCGTCCTCGGAGGGCGTCTCGTCCTCGGAGGGCGTCTCGTCCTCGGAGGGCGTCTCGTCCTCGGAGGGCGTCTCGTCCTCGGAGGGCGTCTCGTCCTCGTTCGTCGAGTCCGTCTCCGAGTCGGAACCGTCATCCGCGGTCGTCTCCACGTCGCTGTCGGCGTCGGTATCGGTGACCGCGTCCTCCTCGCCGGAGGCGTGCGTCTCCGTTCCCGCGACTCGGACGGCGTCGACCGACTCGACCTGTGTGAGCGAGTTGAGTCCGTCGGCGACGATTGCGGGCTCGTCGGCGACGACGAACGCGTCGAACGCCTCATCGTACTCGCCGTCCTCCAGCGTGTCTTCGTCCGGCGAAGTGACGTGGTCGTCGAACCCGTCCTCGAGCGCCTGCAACACGAACGTCGCGTCGACGCCCGGCATCGCCGTCTCGCTCATTCGCACGTCGGCGTACACGAGCGAGTCGTCCGGGAGATCGCCGGCGTCGTCGGGAATCGGCGGAACCTCGACCGTCGAGTCGTCCGTCTCCACGACCGCGTCTCCGGCCTGCTCGGCTCCGTCATCAGTCGAACGGTCGGCTTCCGCACCCTTCTCGTCCGGCGACACTCCGGGCCTCGCGCCCGCATCGTCCGGCGACGCTCCGGGCTTTGCGCCCCCGTCGTCGGAGCTGCCGACGGTACCGTGTTCCTCCATCTCGCGCAGTCGGCGCTCGATATCGGACGGATCCGTCGCCACCTCGCCGGAGTCGGCGATCTCCGCGACCATCGCCTCGACTGCATCGACCCCCTCGAAGAGGAGGTCCATCAGCTCCGGCGTCACCTCACGGTCACCCTGCCGGACGGCGTCGAGAAGATCCTCGAGTGCGTGTCCGAACGAGGAGACGTTCTCGTACCCCATCGCCGCCGCGTTCCCCTTCAGCGTGTGCGCGACTCGGAACACGTCGTCCATCGCCGCGTCGTCGTCCGGGTCAGCCTCGAGCGCGAGCAGGGCGTTGTTGAGATCCGTGATCCCGTCCTCGGCTTCCGCGACGAACGCAGCGCGGTGGGAGTCCATCAGGCCTCACCCCCGACGATCGCGTCGGCGACGCCGTCGAGGTCGTGCACCTCGTCGACCGCGCCGGTTTCGACCGCACGTTTCGGCATCCCGTAGATGACGCAGGTGTCCTCGCTCTGTGCAAGCGTCCGCGCGCCAGCGTCCGCCATCGCGCGGATCCCCTCCGCACCGTCCGATCCCATCCCGGTCAAGATTGCCCCGACGAGCGGGTCGTCAACCGTTTCGGCGGCCGATCGCATCGTCACGTCGACGGAGGGTGCGACCGGCAGCGAGTCGTCGTCGACGAGCTTCACGCGGAGTCGTCCTGCGCGGTACCCGTCGATCCGGGTGTGGTTCCCGCCGCGAGCGACGAGCGCCTCACCCGCCCCGATCCGCCCACCATCGGTGGCCTCCCGGACGTCGTACGCCGACGCGGCGTCGAGCCGGTCCGCGAACCGCGAGGTGAACGCCTCGGGCATATGCTGGACGATCACGATCCGACAGTCCATGGCCGGCAGCGACGCCATCACGCGCTCGACCGCGTTCGGGCCGCCCGTCGACGCACCGATGATCACCGTCACCGGCTCTTCGAGCGACGTGTCGCCCGTGGTCGACGCTGCGCCCGCACTGGCGTCGTCGCGGACGGACCGACCGCGGGTCGCGGCGTCGAGGTCCGCGCCGGCGACGGACCGGACCGCTTCGACGAGCCGGTCCGCCTGACTCGAGACGCCGGCCGACACCTCGCCACCCGGCTTCGCGAAGAAGTCGACCGCGCCGCGCTCGAGCGCCTCAAACGTGACCTCCGCCCCTTCGTCGGTGTGTGCCGACAGCATGAGAACCGGCGTCGGCGTCTCGTCCATCAGTCGGTCGACCGCTTCCAGTCCGTCCATACCGGGCATCTCGACGTCCATCGTCACCACGTCCGGCTGCTCGGACGCGACGACCTCGAGCGCCTCCGCGCCGTCGCCCGCCTCACCGACCACGGAGATCCCGGCGTCCGCCAGAAGATCGGTGATCAACCCGCGCATGAACGGCGAGTCGTCGACGACGACCGTCCGTGGGAAGTCGCCGGGCTCGTCACGTCGATCCGTCGTCCTACTCATACTCAATAGCGGACGCAGAATCATCATAAACCCACGGACCCAGTAATCACCCCTGATAACTCGAGGGATACGGTTATGAGTCCGATCCCCACAATGACTGGTATGGCAGCCACCGAAACGGACACCGAGCCCACCAAGGTGTTGGAGTTCGGTCTCGGCGACGGAACGTACTGTCTGGACATCGGCGTCATCGACGAGATCGTCGATGCGGGCGAACTCACTCGCATTCCCAACTCCCCGGAGCACGTGGAGGGCGTCATGGATCTGCGTGGACGGACGACCACGATCGTCGACCCGAAGACGCTGTTCGGGATCGACGAGGACGGCCGGCGCGAGCGGATCGTGGTGTTCGACGACGACCACTTAGACGAGAGCGGCACGGTCGGCTGGATGGTCGACGAGGTGTTCCAGGTTCGCGACGTCGCACCCGAGGCCGTCGATACGGGCATGACGAACGATGACGACGGAGTCAGCGGGATCGTCAAATCCGACGATCGGTTCGTCGTGTGGGTCACACCGGACATCGACGAGCTGTCGGATGCCGTGGCGAACGCCGGCGACCGTTCGGACGCCGTGGCTGACTCCGCTGGATCGTCGGTGGCCGCCGAGTAAGCCAACGCTTGGAGAGTGTACCGGGGACTCCCGGCAGATCAAGCGACGTCGTGGCCCCTCGATTCTCATCAGTGAAAAACGGGGACGAACACTTATCCAAACTCCGGCAAGCATCGACGCATGCGCGTTTCAAGCGGCATCCCCGGGTTCGACGAACTCGTCGACGGGGGGTTTCCGTCCGAGCGGTTGTACGTGGTGAGCGGACCGCCCGGGAGCGGTAAAACGACGTTCTGCGCGCAGTTCGCTGCGAACGGCGCTCGAAACGGCGAGGACGTTCTGTACGTAAGCATGCACGAGACGAAAGCGGGAATCCAAGAGGATATGAGCGGTTACGAGTTCGGATTCGACCGCGCGCTCGACACCGAACGGGTGACGTTTCTCGACTCCTTCTCCTCGGACGGACGGCGGTTTTTCGGCCTTCCCGGGGACCGACGCGATCGGTCGGGGGTCACGAACCGGCTGACTGGATTTATAAACTCTCGCGGCATCGACCGCGTCGTGTTGGATTCGACGATGCTGCTACGGTTTCTCCTCGACGACGACGAGGACACGATGATCCAGCTGCTGTCCTCGCTGAAACGCACCGACGCGACGACGCTTCTCATATCCGAGATGACGGATCCGAGCGCGTATGCCGAGGAGCATTATCTCGCACACGGCGTCGTGTTCCTTCATAACTATCTGGAAGATGAGGGGATGCGACGCGGCATCCAGGTGTTGAAGATGCGCGGAACCGGGATCGACACGGCGATCAAAGACGTAATGTTCACCGACGGCGGCCTCCGCGTCGGCGACGCGGCGGCGGTGACCCGATGAGCCGAGACGACGACACGACGATGTACGACCGGACGTTCGGTACCGACTGGGACGAGCTGACACGCGAGGAGGCGATACACCGAGCGTTCGCTCTCGGCGTCGTCGTCGGAGTCGGAGCCGGACGCTCCGAGGAGTACGACAGCGTTCGAGCGGCCGTCGACAGCCCGTACGACCGGAGCCTCGTCGAGCTCGCGTACGATGAGGGTCGAACGAAGGCGCTCGAAGCCCCCGAATCGGAGCCCGAGGCGGTTTGGGGCCGCCTCGTCGACGAAGACGGAGCGGTCCGGTCCCAGCCGCTGCCGGCTGCGCTTCCGGGAGCCCTCAGTGAGCTGACCATCGGCCGAAAGCCGCGTGAGGGACCGCCGTCATCACTTACATTTCCCTCGATGTTCCGAAAGTGATCCCTCGGAAGGGTTTTACCGGACTCGCCCTCACTGATAACGTATGAGCGCACTTCCCGACGCTGTCGTCGGTGCCGACAGCGTGCTCGTCAGCGGGCCGCCGATGAGCGGGAAGTACGAGCTGTTCACGCGGCTGCTCGCCGAATGGTCCGATGCACCCGTGATCATCTCGACCGGAACCACTGCCGAGAAGGTGCGCTCCGACTACGAGCAGATAACCGGACACGACGCGGACGAGATCGTCGTCATCGACTGTGTCACCCACGAGCAGGGCGACAAGCGGGCCGATACCCCCGCCACGAAGTACGTCGCTAGCGCCGGGAACCTCACCGACATCGGGATCAAGTTCACCGACGTCGTCGAGTCGTCGGCCGGACGCGATCGCGCCGTCGGCGTCTACTCGCTGTCCCAGCTGTTGATGTACTGGGACCCCGAGCGAATCTACCAGTTCACCCGCGTCATGGTGTCGCAGGCGTCCGGTGAGGGATGGCCGCTGGTCGGCGCGGTCGGCTCGACGGCACACGACGAGCAGGTGATCCACACCCTCCACGAGCCGTTCGAGATCGTCGTACAAACGCGCGTCGAGGGCGACGAGCGACAGTTCCGCGCTCGCGGCCGAGTCGGCGGGCCGACCGAGTGGACGGCGTTTTAGGCGGTGTCCTCCTCGTCAGATCCGAGTTCGGGACGATCGGTTCCGTCGTCGAGCCGAGGTGTGTGAGCGTCGTCCCCGATGGCGAGCCACACGAGATACAGCGTCGCGATGACCATCACCAGCGTTGCGACCGATCCGACGACCGCGACCGGGAACACGAGCGAGTTCATACGCTCCGATCCACGATCGGGACGTATCAACGTGTCGGCTCCGCCCGGACCGTCGCTGTCGGGAGGTTCAAGGGACGAGCCGCCGAGGAGTCGGGTATGACGGACCGGATCCCGGTGACGGTACTGTCCGGAAGCCTCGGGGCTGGCAAGACGACGCTTCTGAATCATCTGTTGAAACACGCCGGCGACCGCGACCTGGCGGTGCTGGTCAACGACATGGGTGACGTGAACGTCGACGCCGAGCTGATCGCGGAGGGGTCGGAGCTCGACGTCGACGACGGCGTCGCGGAGCTGTCGAACGGCTGTATCTGCTGTGAGCTGCAAGACGACCTCGAAACCGCCGTCGTTCGGCTTGCGAACGATCGGTCGTTCGACGCCCTCATCGTCGAGTCCTCCGGGATCTCCGAACCGGCTCCCGTCGCGCGGCTGTTCACGACGGAGTCGCGTGCGGCCGCCCGATATCGCGTCGACGCGCTGGTGACCGTTCTCGACACGCCGCTGTTTCTCGACGCGTTCGCGGGCGAGGAGGTTCCAGAGCGACGCGGCACCGACGAGGAGGGACGACCGCTCTCGGATCTGCTCGTCGAGCAGGTGGAGGTGTCGAACGTCGTCCTCCTCAATAAGGCCGACCTGTGTACCGACGACCAACTCGCGGAGGCCGAGTCGCTCGTCCGGGCGCTCCAACCGGACGCCGAGACGATCCGGACGGAGTTCTCCGCCGTCGATCCCGACCGACTTCTCGACGTCGACCTGTTCGAGGAGCGTGCTGTCGGCGACCTCCCCGGGTGGAAGCGTGCGCTCGCGGAGAGCCACGAGGAAGGGAAGGATCCGGGACGTAACGACGACCACGACCACCACGACGACGACCACGACCACCACGACGACGACCACGACCACGACCACCACGACGACGACGACCATCACGACGACGACCACGACCATCACGACGACGACCACGACCACCACGACGAACACGAACACGATCACCGCCATCCGGACGAGCTGTACGGCGTCACCTCGTTCACGTATCGGCGCCGACGACCGTTTCACCCCGGACGGCTCGCGGCGCTGTTTCGAAACCTCCCCACGGGGGTCGTGCGCTCGAAGGGAACGCTGTGGGTCGCCGGCAACGACCTGAAACAGCAGGCGAGTCAGGCCGGACCGTCGGTTCGGGTCACCGCTCCGGCCCCGTGGATCGCGACGCTGCCGGAGATCGAACGCGAGATGCTCCGGTCGAATCGGCCCGAGCTCGACTGGGACGAGGAGCACGGCGATCGGCTCACCGAGTTCGTCGTCATCGGCACCGACATCGACGAAGAGACCCTCCGAGGGCGGTTGAATGACGCACTCGTCGACGACGACGAGTGGGCGGCCGTACGGGCGGGTGAGACGCTCGACGGAGCCGACGCGTTCCCGGGTGAGCAGGGCGAGGAGGTCGTGGTCGCCCAACCGTAACGCCAAGCCCCGAACGGGCTCTCGTCAGTCGTCGGAGGGTCCGGCTGTGTTCCGGTCGACCATCTCGGCGTACTCGGTCAGCTCCGCCCTGCGCTCCTCGCGGAGCTCCTCGGGGGTGAGCTCCGTCTCGAACAGCGACCGCATCTGCTGGATGACGTGTTCGCTCGCGAGCAGATCGGAGATGCTGACGTACAGTGCGCCCCGCCCGAGATACTCGAGCGCCCGCGAAACGTCGTTCGTCCGGAGCATCAGGTCGGCGTCGAACGACAGTGAGAGCAGCCGCTTCGACACCGGATCCGAGTCGATCGTCGAGACGACGAGCGTCGCGTCCTCGACGTTCGCTTTCGTCCACGTGTATCGCTCCATCGCATCGCCGAAGACGTACGCGTCACACTCGTCCGCCACGGCGTCGAACATGACGGGATCGTTCTCAATGACGACACAGGGTCGATCGAGCGCCTCGCACGTCTCGACGAGCTGCTGGCCGTGTCTCCCGTACCCGACGATGACGACGTGGTCGGCGAGGTCGTCGGGAACGGAGCTCTGTTCGTCGATCTTGCCGTGCTGTTCGCTTATAAGCCCGAGCTGCGCTACCCTCCGGTAGATCCGTTCGTTGTGTCGCTGTGTGAGATTCGAGGTGATCATCGTCACCGCCGCGGCGAGGATGATCGCGTCGAAGACGGCCTGGCTCAACAGCCCGAGTATCAGGGCTTCGATGGCGATGATGAGCGCGAACTCGCTCACCTGGTCGATGCTGAGGCTGGTCAGCGTCGCCGAGCGAGACTCGTACCCGCGATAAACGAGGATCAGCGTCGTAATGATGGGTTTGATCACTGCCGTCAGAACGACGAGTCCGGCGACGACGGCGAGCTTTTCGACCGACGCCGCCGGACCCATCTCGACGAACGGGAGCACGACGAGCGCTCCGACGGTGACGAAGAAGATCGCCAGGAAGAAGTCCTTGATCGATTCGATACCGTTGAACAGTCCGAGATTGCTAACTGGATCGTGTCGGATCGCCAGCCCGGCGGCGAACGCTCCGACCACGATCGACACGCCGGACAGCTCCGCCGCCGCGACGAAGACGACGAGCAGCGAGACGACACCGATGATCAGCAGCTCGTCTGAACCCCCGGCGAGACGCTCGACGACGTCGTACAGGTATCTGTTGATCAGCACCGCGAGGATGAGCAGCGAGACGCCGTACCCGATCTGGAGCGCGATCGGATCCGGTGCGAGCGTTCCGGCACCGAGCACGAGCAGGACGAGGATCGCGAAGAGGTCCTGAACGAGCTGGATCGATTCGGCCAGCCGCCCGCGAACGAGGCTTCGGCGTATCTCGGTCCGAACCAACGCCGTCCCGACGATCGTCGAGGACAGAGCGGCGGCGATACCGAGATACACCGACTCGGAGAGCGGAACCCCGACGACGAGCCCGAACCCGACCCCGACGACGCCGACGACGAAGATCTGTGCGACTGCGGCGACTTCGCTGTCACGAAGCACCAGTCGCGAGCTCGATAAGTCGATCCCGACGCCGAACGTGAACACCAGCAGCGCGATGCCGAACTGCGCGAGCTCCAGCGTCAACGCCTCCTCGACGACAAAGCCCGCGACGATCCCCGCCAGGATCAGGAACGGGACCGTCGGGAGGTCGAACCGGTTGGCGACGAGCAGGAACGGCCCGGCGATGATGAAAAGCAGCGCGACGGTGGTGAGCAGTTCACTCATCGAAACCACCCTGTACGTACGCGAAGGCGTCCGGGAACTCCTCGTGGGTTCGCAGCAACTCGCGGTCGCCCTCGACCGCGCTCTCGAACGTCTCCCGGTCCTCGAAGTACGCTCTGAGATATCCGGAGAGGCGGCCGGACGCGAGCTGTGAGCTCATAATGACGGAGTGAGCGCCCCGTTCGTAGAGCTCTCGCGCGTCCGCTATCGTTTCGGCTTCGACGAAGACGATGGCGTCGTCGCTCACCTCCCGGAGCAGCGCCTTGTTCACTTCGGGCTGGACGGACGAGGAGAGAACGAACCCGGCCTTCTTTATCCCCGCGTCCTTCCGAACCGTCGAGTTCCTGAAGTCGCCGTAGAGCGCATCGTAGCCGTTCGCTTCGAGCGTCTCGATGTGCTCGGAGCGACGGTCGGCGACGACGACGTCACCGTACTGCTCTCGAAGCAGCGAGAGCGCGTTTCGGGTCACGTCGTCGTAGCCGACCACCACAGCGTGGTCGGCGTACGACTGCTTGCCGTCCCGGAACGTCCCGTCCGTGTCCCACCGAGCGAGATACGGCCGCGCGCGCTCGAACAGCCGGTGGTTGTACTCGATGAAATACACCGAGACGCTCATCGTGAGGAGCGCGATCAGCGTCAGAAAGCCGAGCATCTCGACGTCGATGAACTCGCCCTGAAACGCGGCGACCCCGACGATGATCCCGAACTCACTGACCTGCATCATGGTGACGCTACCGAGGAACGTCGTCTCGAGGTCGAACCCCTGCCAGTCGATCAGCAGGAAGAAGACGATCAGCTTGCCGACCATCAACACCGCCGCGGCGATCACCGCCTCCTGCCAGTAGAACAGCAGCTCGCTTGCCTCGAGCGTCAGCGCGACCGAGACGAAAAACACCATCACGAACAGGTCCGTCAGCGGATTTACCCGGTCTTTAAGCTCCGTACTGTACGGCAGCTGCGCGATCGCGAGCCCGGCCAGAAACGCTCCCATCTCGATCGAGAGATACGCCTCGACGCCGAACGGGGCCAGAAAGAGGTTGATCTCGTCGGAGACGAACACGAACAGAAACGCCCACGAGATCGCCAGGAGGAAGAAGACGTCCTTGTTGTCGGCGACCCGTCGAAACACCGTCGGCAACAGGTACTGCGAGGCGACGAGCGCGGCGACCGTGATCGCCGCGACCAAAGCGAGCACGATCCCGAGCGTCGTCGCGACCTCAGCGAGGTCCTCGGGGCGTCCGGCGGCGAGCACCGCCAACAGGATGACGACCACGATGTCCTGAATGAGCAGCACCCCGACGTCGATCTTGCCGTGGAGCGACGTCGCCTCGTCCTTGTCGGTGAGCATCTTGATCACGACGGCCGTCGAGCTGTACATGACGGCGAGGCCGACGATCAGCGACTCGAGAAGCGAGAAGCCGAGCGCCAGCGACACCCCGATACCCACGGCCGCGACCGCCGCCATCTGTGGGATCGAGATCTTGACGATCGGCGCGAGCACGTGGCGAATATCGTCGATCTGCATCTTGATGCCGAGCAGGAACAACAGGAACGCGAGCCCGAGCTCCGAGAGCGTCTCGGTGAGCGCCGTCACCTCGACGATGCCGAGCGCCGCCGGACCGATCAGCACGCCCGCGATGATGTACGCGATGATCGTCGGCTGTCCCGTCTGCTTCGCCAGGAAGCCGACGAACGTCGCACTCAAAAGGATGACAGCCAACTCCGCCGTGAGACCGACCTCGATGACCATCGACAGTTGTTGCACACGTGTCGACTGTGCGGATTAAGCGTACCGGTACTCCCGAACGCGTACGCACTCCCCACCAAGGACGGTTGTCGTGGAGCGGTGGATCCCGTGAAGAGACGATTGCCGTGAAGAGACCAGCGCGACGCTACCGGTTCAGCGTGTGGATCGCCTGCCCCTGTGCGTTCTCGGCGGCCTCCATCACCGCCTCCGCGAGCGTCGGATGGGTGTGAACCGTCGAGGCGACGTCCTCGAGCGTCGCGCCCATCTCGACGGCGAGCGTGAGCTCCGCGATCAGCTCCGACGCCTCCGGACCGACGATCTGGCCGCCGAGGACGAACCCCGTGTCGGCGTCGGCGACGATCCGAACGAACCCCTCCGTGTGACCCGTCGTCAGCGCCCGTCCGGAGGCGTTAAACGGCATCTCGCCGACCGCGACGTCGAACCCCTCGGCCTCCGCGTCCGCCTCGGTCATCCCGACGGTCGCGACCTCCGGATCGGTGAAGACGGCGGCCGGGATCGCCTGCTGGTCGAGCGCGGCCGGCTCACCCGCGATCACCTCCGCCGCGACGATCCCCTCGTGAGAGGCGGCGTGCGCGAGCATCGGCTCGCCGGCGACGTCGCCGACCGCGTGAACGTGCTCGACCGCGGTGCGGGTCCGGTCGTCGGTCTCGATGAACCCCCGATCGGTCGTCTCGATCCCCGCGTTCTCGACGGCGAGCGTGCCGGTCACGGGCTCGCGGCCGACCGCGACGAGCACCGTATCAGCCGGGTACGAGGACGTCTCGCCCGCCTCCGTCTCCGTCTCGATCAGGTACCCGCCGTCCGGGCCCGTCGACCAGCCGGTGGCGCCCTCGCCGAAGTGGAACTCGATCCCGAGCGCCTCCGCGCGCTTCCGGACCGTCCGTTTCACGTCGTCCTCGTACGGGTCGAGGATATCCTCGAGCATCTCGACGACCGTCACCGAGGAGCCGAGCTTGGCGTACACCGTCGCCAGCTCCATCCCGATGTACCCCCCGCCGACGACGACGAGGCGGTCGGGAACCGAATCGGCAGACAGCGCTGCCTCGGCGGTCCAGACGTGGTCGTCGGCGAAGTCGAACCCGGGGATGGCGACCGGCCGTGACCCGGTCGCGACGATCGCGTGCTCGAACTCCACCGTCTCGGACCCCTGCCCCTCGCCGCCGTGAGCGATCCGCGCGGTGTGCTCGTCGACGAACGACGCCTCGCCCTCGATCAGGTTGACGCGGTTCGCCTTACACAGCTTCTCGACGCCGCTCGTGAGCCGGTCGACGACGCCGTCCTTCCAGTCGATCATCTTCGCGAGATCGACGGCAGGGTCGGCGTGGATCCCCATCTCTTCGGCGTTGCCGGCCTCGTGTGCGAGCCCGGACGCCGTGATCAGCGCCTTCGAGGGGATACAGCCACGGTTCAGACACGCCCCGCCGTAGGCGTCCTTCTCGACGAGCGTCGTGTCGAGCCCCCGCTGTGCCGCGCGGATGGCGGCGACGTAGCCGCCCGGTCCCGCGCCGATCACCAGTACCTCCGTCCCAGTTGAAACGTCTCCGACGACCATCACTCTGATAATAACAGCAACGGGTTTTCAAGGTGATCCATCACGGCGTTCGCGAACGACGCCGCCTCCGCGCCGTCGACGACGCGGTGGTCGATCGTCAGCGACAGCGGCAGCGTCGGCGCGGGGACGACCGTCGTCCCCTCCTCGTCGTCGAGGAACCCGTCATCGACGTCGGCGTGGCTCCGGACGACCGGCCGCTCCTCGATCGCACCGAGCCCGAGGATGGCGGTTTCGGGATAGTTGATGATCGGCGTCGCGTACTCGCCGCCGATCGCCCCGAAGTTGGTGATCGAAAAGGTTCCACCGGACATCTCCGCCGGCGTCAGCGTGCGGTCCCGGGCGCGGCTCGCGAGGTCGTGAACCTCCTCGGCCAGCTCGAACAGCCCCTTCTCGTCGACGTTCTCGACCACGGGTACCATCAGCCCGGCGTCGGTCGCGACCGCGACCCCGAGATTGTACTCGGGTTGTAAGAGGATCTCCTCGTCGTCCTCGCGGAGCTCGCTGTTGAGCACCGGGTACTCCTCGAGCCCGGCGACGACCGCCTTCATCACGAACGGCATATACGTGAGTTTCACACCTTTCGCGTCGGCTTTCGGCTTCAGTCGCTCGCGCGCCTCGACGAGCGCGTCGACCTCGGCGGTGTCGTGATGGGTGACGTGGGGCGCGGTGAACTTCGACTGCTCCATGCGCTCGCCGATCGTCCGCCGCACGCCACGGTACGGGATCGTTGCCGCCGCCTCGTCACTCGATCCGGCGGGCGACGCCTCGTCTCCCGCCGCGGCGACATCGTCGTCCGCCTTCGCCGTCTCTCCCTCCGCGTACGTACGGACGTGCTCAGCGGTGACGAACGCCTCGCCCTCCCGGGACGCGTCAGTCGGAACGTCGTCGATTTCGACGCCGAGATCCCTGGCGACCTTCCGGGTCGCGGGCGTCGCTAACGTGCGATCCCGTCCCGCCGGCTCGGAGCCACGAGCCGACGCCGCAGCGTCCGTCTCTCCCCGCTTGCTGACGGCTGACCGTCGGTCGGCCCCATCGATATCAACGGGCTTCGGGCCGGAATCGGTCGACGTCCCCGGCTCGTCAACCTCGTCCGTGGTCTTCCGGTCGACGCCGTCGGCAGCCGACCTGATGTCGGCCTCGCTGACCCGACCGCCGACCCCGCTTCCGGCGACCGCGTCGAGGTCGACGCCGAGTTCGCGGGCCAGTCGTCGGACCGACGGCGGGGCGAACGTCCGACCCGGCGGCACCGGCGGCTCGGAGTCGGTCGTCGACGATTCCGCCTCGACAGTCGACGACTGAGCGTCCTCGGACGGCGACACCCCCGTACCGGCCTCGGACGGCGACTCGGCCTCGGCCGTCCCCTCCTCGTCGACGCGGAACGAGATGATCACGTCGCCGACGGGGACGATCTCGCCCTCCTCGGCGAACAGTTCCTCGACGACGCCGTCGTATCGTGACGGCACCTCGACGAGCGCCTTGTCCGTCTCGACCTCCGCGACCGGCTGGTCCTCCTCGACGCGGTCGCCGGGGCTGACGAGCCAGCGAACCAGCTCCCCCTCCGCGACTCCCTCACCGACGTCAGGAAGCGTGAACTGCTCGATCGGCATGGTCAAAACTCCACCGCCTCCCTAATACCGTCCTCGATCCGAGCCACGCTCGGGAGGTAGTAGTCCTCCAGCGCGTACAGCGGATAGGGAACGTCGAACCCGGTGATCCGAGCGATCGGAGCCTCCTGATACAGCAGCGCTTCCTCCTGAATGATCGCCGTGATCTCCGCGGCGAGACCCGCGGTTTTCGGGGCCTCGTGGACGACCGCGGCCCTGCCGGTGCGCTCGAACGCCTCGAGTATCGCCTCGCGGTCGAGCGGCGACACCGTCCGGAGGTCGACGACCGTACACTCGATCCCGTCGTCGGCGAGCGTCTCCGCCGCCTCCATCGTCGGACGCGTCATCGCGCCGTACGTGAACACCGCGACGTCGTCGCCCTCGCGGCGGGTGGCCGCCTCGCCGATGGGCACCGTGTGCTCGCCCTCGGGCACCTCCTCGCGGAACGCCCGGTAGATAAGCTTCGGTTCGAGGAAGATCACGGGGTCGGGGTCGCGGATCGCCGATATCAGCAGCCCCTTCGTGTCGGACGGGGTCGACGGCATCACGACCTTCAGCCCGGCTTCGTGGGCGTAAAACGCCTCCTTCGATTCGGAGTGATGCTCGGGAGCACGAATCCCACCGCCGTACGGGGCGCGCAGCGTCATGGGGAGGGTGTACCGGCCCCGGCTCCGGGTCCGGAATCTCGCCATATGCGAGACGATCTGGTCGTAGCCGGGGTACATGAACCCGGAGAACTGGATCTCGGGCACCGGGCGCAGCCCCATCGCCGCCATCCCGACCGCACAGCCGACGATGGCGGACTCCGCGAGCGGCGTGTCGACGACGCGGTCCTCGCCGAACTCCTCGTAGAGCCCCTCGGTCGCGCGAAACACGCCGCCGTTCTTCCCGACGTCCTGTCCGAGCACGACGACGTCGTCGTCGGCTCGCAGCTCCGTCGCCAGTCCGTCTCGCACCGCCTGTACCAGGGTGAGGTTTCGTGTTTCGGTCATTTACTCCTCCAGAAACGCTTCGTCTCCGTATCGCTCGCGGAGCGCCGCGAACCGCTCCCGCTGTGTGTCCAGCTCCGGCGTGGACTCCGCGTACACGTGCGCGAACAGTTCGCTCGGTTCGGGACGCGCCATCGACTCCGCCGCGTCGATCGCGTCCGCGACTCGCCGCTCAACGTCGGCCTCGATCTCCGCGATCCGGTCGTCGTCGAGGACGCCCTCACGTCGGAGATACGTCTCCAGCCGCGGGATCGGGTCCTTCCGTTTCCACCGCTCGACTTCGTCCTCGTCACGGTACACCGTCGGATCGTCCGCGGTCGTATGCGCGCCGAACCGATACTGGACCGCCTCGATCAGGGTCGGGCGAGGGCGGTCGCCGTCCGCGGCGGTCCGGGCTTTCTCGACGGCGGTGTTCGTGACCGCGTACACCGCGAGCGGGTCCATCCCGTCGACCTGTACGCCGTCTATCCCGTACGCCTCCGCCTTCTGTGCCAGCGTCTCGCTTCGTGTCTGTCGCTCCCGCGGGACGGAGATCGCCCACTGATTGTTGTTACAGAAGAAGACGGTCGGCGTGTCGAACACGCCCGCAAAGTTGACGCCTTCGTGGAAGTCACCCTCGCTCGTCGCGCCGTCGCCGAAGTAACACAGCACGACCGCGTCGTCGCCACGGAGATCCGATGCCCACGCCGCCCCGGTCGCGTGCGGAACCTGCGAGGCGATCGGCACCGCGACGGGGAACACGTTGGCGTCCGCCGGTGCTTGGTTGCCGTCCTCGTGGCCCATCCAGTAGAGCAGCGTCTTTTTTAGCGGGACCCCGTGAACGAGCGCAGCCCCGTGTTCGCGGTAGGAGGGAACCATCCAGTCGTCGGTGTCGAGCGCGAACGCAGAACCGATCTGTGCACCCTCCTGTCCGGAGAGCGGGGGATACGTTCCCATGCGACCCTGACGCTGGAGGCTCACCGCCCGACCGTCGAAATGGCGGGCGAGTTTCATGTGACGATACATCTCGACGAGTCGCTCGTCGGACAGCTCCGGCACGTCCCCGACGACCGTGCCGTCCTCGTCGAGCACGCGAACCGGATCGTCGTACGCCCTGTCGAACACGCTCACGATCGTCCCCTCCCGTTCATGTACGGACAGTCCGACGCCCAGCTAATAGGGTTTTCGTAAAAGCGTTGGTATGCGCATAAATTTTGCTCACACGAGTTGAACCGTCAACCGAGGCCGTGGAGAATCAAACGTTTATACATGCTTTGCTGGTTCGCCGTCGATCCGTTCGGCGAAATCGGCGTTTTTCAAAATATCATGGACGAACGGGATAGTTCATCGAGAGATCCGAGGGCGGACCCGATCAGTCTCGCCGGACGGTGGAGCCGGAGCTAGAGGAGTGGACGTATCGGGGAAGCGAACGACAGTGGCCAAAACGACCGGCGGGATGCGGTCAGCCGAGCCGGAACGAGGGCTCGTCCGGCTCGCCGTCGAGGTCCTCCAGCTGGATCACGTCCTCGTCCTCGTCTTCCAGCTGCTCGCGGAGGTAGTTGACGTAGCGTTTGTGTTCCTCGAGCTGCTCGCGGAGGTGGTCCGCCTCCAGCTCCAGCCGCTCGTGTTCGCGGACGAAGCTCTTCGGCACCTCGATCTTCGGCGGGAACGACTCCCCGCTTTCGCCCATGCTCTCAAGCTCCGCCTCGGGGACGACGCGGACCTGTCCGTCGTGGGCAACGAGCTTGTCGACGTAGTCCCTGAAGACGGCCGACAGCGAGATGTCGCGCTCCTCGGCGATGTCGCGGAGCGTCTCGAACGCGTCCTCGTTGACGCGGAACGAGATCGTCTTGTTCTTGTTGCCCATCATCGGACGATTCGTGCCGCTGGCTACTTAAGCGTTTGTCAGACGAGCGCACGGTCCTCGGCGAGGACGGCGGTGTGACGGCTCACGCGACGCATCGCAGACGGTCGGCCGACGTGATAGCCAGGTCGTGATCGTCGACCGACGCGATCGGTTCGTCGACCGACGCGATCGGTTCGTCGACCGACTACGGTTCGGGGGCGTCCGCCGCGTCGACGGGAGCGTCCGTGCTCCCGCCGTCCGTCCCGGCGAGCTCGTCGCTCTCGTCGAGGTCCTCCAGCGCCGACAGCGCCGCGGCCTTGTACGTCTCGGGGTCGATCTCGTACTGATCGCGGGCCATCCGCGCGTACTCGTTGCCGTCGTCCTCGAAGGCGGCGACGCGCTCGAGCGTGCGCTCGGCGGTCTCGACGACCCACCGATCACGAACGTCGGCGCCGACCTCGGTGATCGACTCGGGGCGGACCGACACGCGGATCGTGCCGTCGTCGGTCTCGTACGTCCGGGGCTTGCCCACGACTGCGACGTACGCTGGCGGTTCCAGTTCACGGATCGCGGAGGCGGCCTCCGGCTGATACTGGCCGGCGTACACGAAGAACGTGCCCGTCGGATCGACGATGCGGGCGCGCCAGTACTCGTTATCCTCGCCGACGTCCTCCCGCTCGGTGAGCGTGCCGACGAAGAACACGCGGTTCGCGGACTCGCCGGTCGGTAACAGGAGGTAAACCGGTGCGCGCTCGTCGTCGGACTCCTTGAACGTGTAGCCGGCGTCGTTGAACTCGCTCGCGAACGTACGCCGGGCGATCTCTCGGGTGGGGGTTGACTGGCTCATTTCAGATCGACCTCGCTTTGATCAGCGCGCTCTCGACGTCCACCGGCCCGGGCTCCTCGAGCTCGTCCACGAGAACGTATCGACGGAACGTCGGGCCCGTGACGCGGTAGTAGCGTCCGAGCACGTCCTCGGACATCTCCTCGGCGACGACGGTCGTGTCGAGCGCGTCCATCGCCATGTCTTTTGCCGCCTCGAGGCCCATACCCGTGAGCTCCTCGGTCGCCTCGCGGTCGAAGATGACCTCGGTGACGCTCTCGCCGTCGTCCAGAACGCCTTTAATACGGAGATCGAACTCCCCGTCGACCTGGCCGTGCTCGGAGCAGCGACCGTTCTGGAGGACGCGCGTGCAGTCCTCCTCGGGGCATCGTTTGATCAGCCCGGAGCCGGACTGGATATCGACCAGCGCGCCCTCGACCGTCTCGGCGTTGTCGCCGACCTCGATCTCCTCGTCGATCTCCGTGATCCCCGTCGTCCGGTTGAGCTTCACCGAGTAGCTCCCCTCGTACTCGTCCGTGACGACGTTCGAGAGCTCGTACGTCGCCCCTTCCTCCAGTTCGGGGAGATCGGACGTCTCGAAGGCGACGAACTTGATCGTGCCCGACTCGTCGCCGAGCAGGCCGACTTGCGAGATCGAGTCGCTGCGAGGCTCCCACAGGTCGACGAGTGTCACGCGGAGGTCGACCCACTGCTCGTCCTGGTCGATCTCGTTGACGTGGACTCGCTCGGTGCCGCCGCGGCCGAGCTCGTCGCGCTCCATCCCGGCGTCGTCGAGGTAGCTGTTCGTGACGCTCCGGCGCGCCTCGTCGAGCGGGACGCGGTACTCGTTGACGAGGTTCTCAAGCCGCTCTTCGACCTCGTCGACGTCGACGTTCAGGTGATCCGAGAACTGTTCCGCTATCGCTTCCGCTTCCTGTCGCAGTTCGGTCATGGGTGTCTCGCCTCCGGTCGTGTTTCAATGGGAGGCGTACGCCGATTGGTTCCGTATCGTATTAAAACGTACGTGACCGTAGTGAAACTGAACGCGAAAAGCGGTCCTACGGAGCGAATTCGGCAGGTTCGAACAGTTTCCACCGACATTCGGCGACCGGTGGTCGGCGCGGGCAACGGACCTATGTGCGAGGCGGACGGATCCGAGGTATGGACGACCGGCTCGAACGGGTGATCCGCCAGCGGCTCCGCAAGGCGGGCCGACAGTTCGAGGAAGCCAAGCGCGCGTACCGGGAGGGGAGATCGGACCCGACCGGCGAGAACGCGGGGACCGATCTGTACGACCTCCCGAGCGACGAGGACGGACACGCACGAGTCGTTTGTCGGCGGTACGCTGAGCGGCGATCGGTCGCGGTCGACGCCGAGGGACGCCCCGCCTGCTTCGAGTCCGACCATCCCGACTGCGAGGGGTGTGCCGAGGACGTTCGCGACGGCTACGTCGAGACGTGGTAGCCCGGCGTCGAGACGTGGTAGCCCGGCGTCGACCCGCGGCGACACCGGGACGTGGGCGCTCGCGATCAGTCCGCGACCGGGACGGCGTCGTCCGCGTCGACGTCACACTCGTCGGTCGGCTCGACGAGGCGGTGCGACAGGTACACGCAGGCGACCGCGAGCCCGATCCCGCCGATCACGTCCACGAGCCAGTGGATCCCGAGATACATCGTCGAGACGGTGACCGAGAGCGCGAGCCAGACCGCGATCGGCGTCCACGCCGGATACTCCTCCCAGGTCAGCGCGGCGAACAGCCCCGCCGTGACCGCCAGAGAGGTGTGCAGCGACGGGAACACGTTCGTGTGCTCGTTGACCTCGGCCGTGAGCACCTGAAAGTCGGGGTCGAACGTGTACAGAAGCGACGTCACGACGTCGGGCATCACGTTTCGCGGTCCGTACGCGAGGACCAGGGTGTAGATGACGAGTCCGATACCATAGTTGAGCGCGTACGCCAGCAGGAGCCGTCGAAGCGTCGTTGTGTCCGACAGCGCGCCGTACGCGATGAACGGGAACACGAGCAGAAACACGTACCCGTACACGTACACCCACGAGAAGTAGATCGTCAACTCGGGAGCGACGAACGTCGCCTGTACCCATGCGACGAACTCTCCCTCCAGCGCGTAGATCGTGCCGGTCAGCCTGACGCCGACGATCTCCGAGACGGTCTGTAGGGGGCCGCGACCGACCGCGCTCAACACGACAACCCCGACGAGCACGGCGATCGGCGTCCGGGCCTCCCGGAGTCGCGGGCCGATCTCGTGGGCGAACTCGTACAGCCGACGAGGGCCGACGATCGCGACGCCCGCGACCAGACACATCGCGCCGACCCACAGCGCGATCCGGGCGAGAACCGCAAGCAGGACGCTCATTGGTCTCGAGCCACCAGCTCCCCAGCCTCGTTGAACCGATACCCCGCATCGCGAAACGCGTCGCGAGCAGCCTCGACGTCGACGGTGCCGTCGTCCCCGTAGAACGGTGCGACCGGATCGACGCCGTCCTCGCGCGAGAACGCGACGGAGGACGGAACCCACGACGGCGACGCGGCCAGCGGCGACGTCGCCGGAACCGCGTAGCCGTCGAACGCGTCATCGATGAGCGTCGATTTGTCCAGAAGCCCGGAGAGGATCGCCCTGAACCGGGGGTTCGAAAGCGGCGCACGACGGGTGTTGTAGCCGACGTGGTAGAACGCGGCCGACCGAGCACTGATGAGCCGTGCGTCCGCCTCACGCCCGATGCGAGGCACCGCATCGGGGCCGAGGTTCGATGCGGTGGCATCCGCGAGCCCGTCACCGACCATCTGTACGCTGGCGATGTCCGACGGGACGACCTCGAGCACCAGCCGCTCGAACGACGGGTTTCCGACGAACTCGATCGGGACTCCCTCGACGGTTTCCAGCTCCGAGTCGACCGGATCCGAGCCGAGTCGTCGGAGGAAGTGGTCCGGATTGCGCTCGAACACGACCTCCTCCTCCGGCGACGACTCCACGAACCGAAGCGGTCCGCTACCGACCGGGTCGTCGTTGTTCCAGACGAGCGCCTCGGTCGTCTCCTCGTCGATCTCGACGCCGGCGATCGCGACCGTCTCGGTCTGCTCGCTCCAGACGTGTTCCGGAAGGATCGGAAGCTGAAGCGCGCGCTCGCCGACCATCGGATTCACCTCGCCGACGCGCAGGTCGATCGTCTCGTCGTCGACGACGGTCGCGTCGCGAACGACGGAGCTTCGGCCCCGGTACTTGGGTGCCGGGATCGGCGTCTCCGTGTTCCCCATCGACGTATCCCTGAGAAAGGCGTACGTAAACGCGACGTCGGAGGCGGTCAGCGGCGTCCCGTCGTGCCACGTTCCGTGACGAAGCCGTACCCGGAGCGTGGCCGTGTCGATCCACTCCCACTCGCGGGCGAGCCACGGGATCGTCTCCCCGTTGTACGGACGGCCAAGCGGGTCGTACAACAGCGACGTGACCGTCCCGTGGCGACGGTACTCAGCCGCGATCGGGTTCCAGTTTTCCGTCGGACGGTCGTCGGTCGTCGTGAGCCGCAGCGTCGTGGGTTCGTCGTCCGTCTCACCGACGTACTGCAGGCCGAGCAGTCCGCGGGCGGAGGTTGGCTGGGCTCGCTCCCAGCCGGTGAAGCGACCGTCCCGGATCGCGGTGAGCGCGTCGGGAAACGCGATCACCGTAAACGGGTGTTGATTGCAGAGCGTCTCCTGAAGCTCGTCGACGGTGGCCCGGCGATCGGCGTCCCGCGCGAACCGCTGTTCGTCAAGCAGGTCGTCGACTGCGAGTTCGGTAAACCCGAACGGGTTCTGCCAGCCGGCCTCGGCCGTAAACGACGAGTGTGTGAGGCCGTACAGCGCGTCCGGATCGAACGGCTTCGCCTCGTGATACTGGCCGACGTACACGTCGAAATCGTGGTTCAACAGCACGCTTCTGCGAAGGTCCGCCTCGGTCATCGTGTTCACACGTGCGTCGACGCCGACCTCGTCGAGATTCTCGGAGAGGTGTCTCGCGATGCGAACGGCGTTCGGGTCGTCGTCCGCCGGCGCCGTGTTGATCTCCAACACGAGCTGGGAGGACGTCTCCCGTCCAGCAAGGTTCCGGACGCGACCGACGCAGCCGGCGCTCGCGACGGCGATTCCCGTCGCCGAGAGCACGGTCCGTCGGCTCGTCGTCCGGGTCATTCGTTTAGACAGCTTCGGTGCCAACGATATAACAGTGCTGTGGTCCGGGAGGAACTGCCGCAATGTCAACGTGACGGTAAGCCGATCCGACGTGACGGTAAGCCGATGCGATCAGATCACGTCCGCGAGCGGAAGTCCGAGTCCGACGACCCACGCGAGGAGTCCGACGACGAGGATCTGCCGGTCGTCGGCCGCCCGTCCGGCGGCGACGAGCGCCAGCGACGTCACCATCGCGACCCGGTGAACAACGAGCCCCGGCGGAACTGCGACCCCGAGGCTCGCAAAGTCGATCAGGAACCCAGCTCCGAGTCCGAAGACGACGCCGAGAAACGCCGCAGTCGGAGCACAGCGCTCGCCGACGTGGACGGCAAGCGCCGGAAGACCGGCTGCGAGGACGAGATACAGCGGCGCGGCGATCGTCTTTGGCGTGACGCCCGGATACGCGAGTTCGAGCCCGACGCCGGCGGCGCGCACCCCGAGGACGACGGCCGCGAGCGCGACACCGAGCACCGCGGCGTCGTCGTGTCGCGTCGCCTCCGATCGAACCCGTCCCGCCGTCTCGACGACCGCCTCCCGAGTCCGACGACGAAGCAGCGCGCCGGCGAGCGGAACCAGCAACGCCAGTTCGATCACGGAGAGCCAGCCGTCGCTCCAGCCGGCATCGATGCCGTGATGCTCCCGCGTGACCGTCGCCTCCGCGGCGATGAACTCGTCTTCGAGCCGCACTGCCGGGTCCTGGATGTCGGTCACGGTGTGACGAAGCCGGAACCAGTCGTAGTACTCCTCGTGGACCTGTATCGCCGTGTACGCCCCGTCAGGGGATTCGTACGCCCGGATGTGGTCGCGTGCGCCGAGATACGTCCCCTCGTGGAGCTCGTACGTCTCGTCGACCCACATGCCGCCATCGGCGCCCACGAAGTGGGAGTACCGGTCCGAGCCGTGGGCCGCCTCCCAGTCGGTGAGCACCGCCTCCCGAACCAGCTCCGGATCGGCGTCGCTCTCCTCGTCGTCCGTCTCCTCCCAGTCGGCGTCGGCACGGTCCGTCAGCGCGCGCCGGACCGCGTCGCCGTCGTCGAGAAAGACGACGTTGATCGCGAGCGTTCGCCCGTCGACGGACTCGCTCCGGCTGGTGTACGGCCACAGCTCGTACGCCCCGTCGATCTCGACGAGCGACTCTTCGGGCACCTCGGCGACGACCGGCTCGTCGGCCGTTCCGCCGAAGACGCCCGAAAGCGCGAGCCCGACGGCGACGACCACGAGCGCGGCGACGGCGGCCTTGCGTCGCATGCGCCTCGTATCGGTTCGAGACCCAAAAGACGTTGTGGCGCCGTCGCTCAGGGGCGCCACGTCTCCGCGTCGAGCGCCCAGAGAACGCCGACGGCGACGCCACCCCCGCCGACGCCTCCGACGAGTGCAAGCGCCGGATCGGGTGCGGCGAAAAGCGCCGTGAAAAACGCCACGACGCCCGCAAGGAGGGTGACGGTGTCATCTCTGGTTGCACCCAGCGTCACGGGAGCGAGCGACGCGCCGACGACCGCCCCCGCGGCGACGATCGGCGTCGAGCCCGCAAGCTCGATCCCCGGAGTCGAGAACGGCTCCGAGACCGGGACCACCTCCGAGATCGATATCGTCTCCGATCCGGCGGCCCCGTCCGGAGACGCCGCCACACCGACCGCGAGCGCGACGACCGCGGACACGGCGGGAGCCGCGAGACTCCACCGGGGTGTGAGACGTCGACCCCCGGTCGCCGCGCCGCCAGCCACGAGCGCGATGGCACCCGCGGCGACGAACGCGATCCTGCCTACGGTGACGAGTCCGGAAAACCCGGTTTCGACCGCGCCCGCGGACCGGAGGAGAAACGGCTGTGCGAGCAGCAGCGTCGCGAGCACGAGAAGCAGCACGCCGAGGACGCGACGAGGGACCGGAACCATGCGATCACGACGCCGCCGGATCGGTTAAAACATCTGGACTGCGGCGGGGTGAGACGACGGTAGGTGAGAACGTCGCGGCCACTCACACGGAGACGGACACCCGGTCACCCTCGACGGACACCGTGATACGCTCCGGAGGGCCGCGTTCGTCCACGAGCCGAACCAAAAGCGTGTGCACGGTCGGCTCCTCGTCGATCGGTGTCCCAACCTCGTCGACGCCGACTCGAAGCGCCCGGTCGCCGATCCGACTCACCGAGCCCAGTCGGACGTCGATCCCGGGTGACGCCAATCGCTGGACCAACACGAGCACGGCCCGGCCACCGTCATCGACGAACGCCGTCTCGGAGACGAACGTGCGGGCGTCGTCCGCATCCGACGAGAGGGTGCCGTTGGCGCTCTCGGCGGAGCGGAACGAGAGGGCGTGTGTCTCGGTGCCGGCGGGACGCGTGTCGAGACGATGGGATTCGACCAGAGGGTCCGCGTTTATGTAACGGCTCCGAACGTCGATGTCACCGGGAGTCGACGCCGCCACGTCGTGCAGCCGGTCGGTACAGCCGGCGGTCACCGCGGCACAGACCCCGATAACGACCGCACGACGCTTCATCGGCTGGTGCTCCGCGCCTCTCCGGTAAAAATCCCCTGAGTAGTCGCGTCCGATCGGTCACTCGTCGACGACGGGTGCGGGGACCCCGTCGTCGGCGTCGACGTCGAACGCACGTCGCAGCTCCGCGATCCGGTCGCGGATGTCCGCGGCGAGCTCGAACTCGAGGTTGCTCGCCGCCTCGTTCATCCGGTCCTCGAGCGTCTCGATCCGGTCTCTCGCCTCATCTTCCGTCTCGACGTCGCCGACGCTCACGCCGGAGGTGTCCGTCTTCGAGCCCGGAAGATTCGTCTCCCCGACCGGCTTGTCGATCGTCGTCGCCTCGTAGCCGTGCTCGGCGTTGTACTCCAGCTGGATCTCCCGGCGGCGCTGGGTCTCGTCGATCGCCGCCTGCATCGAGTCGGTGACCTCGTCGGCGTACAACACCACCTCGCCGTTGACGTTGCGGGCGGCCCGCCCCATCGTCTGGACGAGGGTCGTCGTCGAGCGGAGGAACCCCTCCTGGTCGGCGTCGAGAATGGCGACGAGGCTCACCTCCGGGATGTCGAGCCCCTCCCGCAGGAGGTTGATGCCGACGAGCACGTCGATGTTGCCGAGACGGAGGTCGCGAATGATCTCGTGCCGCTCCAGCGTGTCCGTCTCGTCGTGCATGTACGAGACGTCGACGCCGGCCTCCTCGAGGTACTCCGTGAGATCCTCGGCCATCCGTTTCGTGAGCGTGGTGACGAGGGTACGCTCGTCCCGTTCGATCCGCTCGTGAACCCGGTCGAGGAGGTCCTCGACCTGTCCTGTCGCCTCCCGCACCGCCACCTTCGGGTCGACGAGGTGGGTGGGCCGGACGATCTGTTCGACGACCCGGTCGGAGTGTTCGCGCTCGTACTCGCCGGGAGTCGCCGAGACGTACAGCGTGCGGTCCGTCTTCGCCTCGAACTCCTCGAACGTGAGCGGTCGGTTGTCGTAGGCGGTCGGCAGCCGGAACCCGTTCTCGACGAGCGAGTCCTTTCGCGATTTATCCCCCTCGTACTGCCCTTTGATCTGCGGGATCGTCTGGTGGGACTCGTCGATCACCGTCAGAAAGTCATCGGGGAAGTAGTCGAGCAGCGTGTACGGCGCGTCCCCCGGCTCCCGGTCGTCCATGTGGACGGAGTAGTTCTCGATCCCCGAGCAGTAGCCGGCCTCCCGAAGCATCTCGACGTCGAACGTCGTTCGCTCCTCTATCCGCTGGGCCGCGACGAGGTCGCCCTGTCGCTCGAAGTGACGCACCCGCTTTTCCATCAGCTCCTCGATCTCCGCGATCGCCCGCTCCAGTTTCTCGTCCGGGATCGAGTAGTGCTCCGCCGGGTGTAACATCACCGCCGGCTCCTCGGAGACGACCTCGCCGTGCATCGGATCGACTTTGATCATGCGGTCGATCTCGTCACCCCACAGCTCCACGCGGACGGCGTATCGACCGTACATCGGGTAGATCTCGACCGTGTCGCCGCGGACCCGAAACGTCCCCTGCGTGAAATCGACGTCGTTGCGGTCGTAGTTCAGATCGACGAGCCGGGCGAGTAGCTCCTCGCGGCCGATCCGCTCGCCGACCTCCAGTCGGAGTGCCATGTCGCGGTAGTTCTGTGGGTCGCCGAGTCCGTAGATCGCGGAGACGGAGGCGACGACGATCACGTCGTCGCGGGTGAGAAGCGAGCGCGTCGCGGAGTGTCGAAGTCGGTCGATCTCCTCGTTAATCGACATCTCCTTGTCGATGAACGTGTCCGTCTGCTCGACGTACGCCTCCGGCTGGTAGTAGTCGTAGTAGGAGACGAAGTACTCGACGGCGTTGTCGGGGAACAGCTCGCGAAACTCCTCGTACAGCTGGGCGGCAAGCGTCTTGTTGTGTGCCAACACGAGTGTCGGCTGGTTCAGCTCCTCCGCCACCCACGAAACCGTGTTCGTTTTGCCCGACCCCGTCACGCCGAGCAGGGTCTGTTTCGTCGCGCCCGACTCGAACCCCTCGACTAGCTCCTCGATCGCCGCCGGCTGGTCCCCGGCGGGCTCGAACGGAGCGTCGACCCGAAGCGGTCGGTCGACTGTCGGGCGGTCCTCGGAGAGTGGAGAGTCGGCGTCGCTCACGATGGGTGCCGTTGGCGTTCCAGTCACTTGAGCGGCGCGCTCGGTCGAGAGCCGTCGGGCGAGAGACGAGTCAGATCCCGGGAGCGCCCTCAGTCGAGCACGGAGCGCCCTCAGTCGAGCACGGAGCGCCCTCAGTCGAGCACGCGGTCGATCTCGCCGAGGTCGTCGATGACGTAGTCGGGCTCGACGTCGCCGGCGGCGAACGTCTCGTCGTCCGAAATGCCGGTACGGACGAGCACGGTCGTCATTCCCGCACGGACGCCGAGCGCGACGTCGGTGTTCAGCCGGTCGCCGACGACGAGACACTCCTCCGGCGGGTACGGGAGTCGCTCTCGGACGAGTTCGATCGCCGGGTCCGACGGCTTCCCGAGCACGACGTCCGGATCCCGCTCGGCGACGGCGGCGACCGCGCCGATCACGGCTCCGGAGCCCGGCTCGTCGCGCTCGGGCCCCGGGATGACGACATCCGGATCGGTGCCGATAAAGGGGATATCCCGATCGAGCGCCCACAGCGCGGTGGCGAGGTCGTCGTAGTCGAACTCGCGGTCGATGGAGGCGACGAATGCGTCCGCGGCGTCGACGTCCTCGGTCGTCGAGAGTCCCGCGGCGTCGAACTGGTCGAGCAGCCCGTCCGCACCGAGACAGAGCAGGTCGTCGTTCGCGTGGTGCTCCCGGAGATACCGGGTCGTCACGGTGCCCGCAGTGACCACCTGGCCGGCGTCGACGTCGTACCCCGCGTTTCCGAGTCGGTCGACGTACGCCGGCGGCGCTTTCGTCGGATTGTTCGAGACGAACAACGTCTCGACCCCGGCGTCGCGAAGTCGTCGGTAGCCGTCCGGCGCGCCGGGGATCGGCTCGTTACCGCGGACGACCGTTCCGTCGACGTCGAGGACCGCACCGCTGAACTCCGTATCCATACCGTACGTTTGGGGCGCGATGGATGTAGGAGTTGCGCAGTCGACCGATTTCGGGACCTCTCCCGCCGTGATCGCCGTCTCCGTCGGGTGTCGGTTCCAGAGTCGATATCGATACCACTGTCGTGATAACGGAAGCGTAAAGCGGGCCCGGGCCGAACGCCGAGTCACTGTGACGACGACTCAAGTCACCCTCGTCCAGATCGACAACTACGGCCCGTGGACGGTGACCCCGGAGCCGCGTCGAGAGATGGACTTACAAACGCTTCAGTCGCGGCTGTACGCCGATATCGCCCAGTTCCTCGGTCAGCGCGACGCGTACGTCTTCTTCACGCGCTTCGACAACATGATCGCGGTGACGAACGGGGTCGACGGCGACGCCCACGCCAACCTGCAGGAGTCGATCGGGAACCGCTACCCGGTGAGCGTGAGTCTCGGAACCGCGGTCGCCGAGCGACCGATCGACGCACTGGAAGCGGCAAACCGGCGGCTACAGACCGAAGGGAGCGCACAGGATGACGGTCGGCGGGAGGTGCTCGCCGGGGAGTATCTCACGGAGACGACGTCGTCCGACCTGCAGATCGCGCATTTCGACGTCGTGAACGCCACCGGGAAGTACACCGATCGTCTCAACGAGTTCGATACGTTCATCAACATCGAGCAGGCGTACGCCTCGCTCATGCAGTATCTCCGGGAGAGCCACGGCGCGCTCTCGTTTTTCGTCGGCGGCGACAACGTCATCGCGGTCTGTCCGGAGATCGACGAGCGAGAATTCAGCGCGGCGGTCGACCACGTCGCCGACGACGTCGACGTCGATCTGCAGGTCGGCGTCGGTCGGGGCGCGTCGGCCCACGACGCCGGATTCGCGGCGAAACACGCGCTCGAGGCCTGCCGCGACGACGGGACGACCGTCGAGCTGTCGGGCGTCGTCGCGACGGGTGACTGAAACGCCCCGAGACTCCGACCGCGGACGGTGTTTGAGTGTTCGCGTCCACTCGCGGCGGTTTTTAAGTGTTCGCGTCCGCTAGCGACGACACATGCGCGCGTTCTTCTCCGTGGACCTCCCCGATGACCTCGCGGAGCCGATCGCGGACGTGCAGTCCCATCTCGACGGAGCCGACGGGCTGAACGTCACCGATCCGGCGCAGGCGCACGTGACGCTGAAGTTTCTCGGCGACGTGCCCGAGACCGCCACCGACGCCGACACGGGTCCCGACGTCGAGGACGTCGTCGCCGCCGGCGAGCGGGCCCGCGATCGCGTCGATGTCGAGCCGTTCGAGTGTCGCATCGCCGGGCTCGGCGTCTTCCCCTCGCTGGAGTACATCTCGGTCGTCTGGGCGGGAGTGGAGGCCGGAGGCTCCGAGCTAACCCGGCTCCACGAGGCGCTGGAGGCGGAGACGACGGCCATCGGAGTCGATCCCGAGGACCACGCGTTCACCCCGCACGTCACGCTCGCCCGAATGAACGACGCCCGGGGAAAAAAGCTCGTGCAGGACGTCGTTCGCGAGCGAGAGCCCGACGTCGGCCAGTTCACGGTCGACGCGTTCCGGCTGACTCAGTCGACGTTGACCGCGGACGGACCGGTGTACGAGACGGTCGAGACGTTTTATATATAACGAGCCTGCCGCCGCAGCAAACTCGGTCGTGCGTAGCGCCCGTTCGGTTCTCGCTCGTCCCACGACCGTTCGGTGCTCGCTCGGCACACGACGCCCTACGCGTCCACCGCAGATCCCCTACTCGCCGTCGACCAGTCGCCGGAGCTGTTCGGGTGGCACCGCACCGCGGGCGGCCCGATCGTCGGACGCGAACGTCGGCACCCCCGTGATCCCCTGCCGTCGCGCCGCGTCGAACAGTTCCTCGAGCGACGCGCGGAGGTCCGCGTCGTTGAGCGCGGTGTCGACGACATCGTCCGGAACCCCTGCCACGTCGCCGGCGACGTCAACGAGCACCTCGCGGTCCCCGATATCCCGGCCCGCAACCCACAGCGCGTCGAAGATCGCGTCGTCGAGGGCGGGCCACGACTCCAGTCGCTCGCGTTTGACGTGCAGCGAGACGAGCTGGGCGGGCAGCGAGTCGACGTCGCGGCGGAGCGACTGCGCCATCTCGACGTCGTACCGCTCCCGGAGGCGCTCCACGTTCTCCCGCGCCTGCTCGTAGTAGTCGTCGCCTTTCCCGTCGTCGACGTCGTGGTCGATCTCGCCGTCCGGCCCGCGTTTCCCCGCGCGCAGATCGAACGGATGCCAGTCGACCGCGAGTGGCTCCGTCCGCGTCTCCCGGTACAGCGCAAGCGACGCCCGGCCGAGATAACAGAACGGGCAGACGTAGTCGGAGTAGACGGTGATCGAGTCGGGAGACGAGTCGGCGGCGACATCGGTCGTGGAGCCGGACGACGACTCGGGCTGTGAATCGGTCATGCTCCGACGGAGTGTCCCCACGACCAAAGCCCGTTCGACGACGGCGACCGAGTCCGATCGGTGGTCTCACGGTGTGACAATCGCTGACGATCGACCGCCAGCGCTTATAACAACCGGCGAATATCACTCGAATATGACCCGACGGTACGATCCGATGACACCGCCAGTCGCGTTGACGATCGCGGGCAGTGACAGCGGCGGGGGCGCGGGGATCCAGGCGGATTTAAAAGCGATGACGGCACACGACGTGTTCGGCACGTCGGTCGTGACGGCGACGACCGCACAGAACAGCCGCGGCGTCCACGACGTCCGCCCGATGCCGGGAGATCACGTCGCGAGCCAGTACGACGCCGTCGTCGACGATTTCCCCGTCGCTGCCGTCAAGACGGGGATGCTCGCGACCGCCGAGGTCGTCGAGACGGTCACCGGTCGGCTCGCCGGCTTCGACGGTCCGGTCGTCGTCGATCCGGTGATGGTGGCGGCGACCGGCGACCGACTGCTCTCGCCGGAGGCGGAGGCCGCCTACGACGACCTGATCGCCGAGGCGGCCCTCGTTACGCCGAACATCGACGAGGCCGAAGTCCTGGTCGACGAACCGATCGAGACTGCCGCCGACGCGGAGGCCGCCGGACGCGAACTGGTCGACCGCGGCGCGTCGGCCGCGCTCGTCAAGGGCGGCCACCTCGACGAGGGTGACGCCGACGACGTGATCGATCAGCTCGTCATCGCAGACGACGGTGATCGACGCTCCGGCGACGGCGATGATCGACGCTCCGACCACGGCGACGGGGCTGCCGTCGAGGCGATCCAGTGTGTCAACCCGCGCGTCGAGACGACCGCGACCCACGGCTCCGGCTGCACCCTCTCGAGCGCGATCGCGGCTCGACTGGCGCGCGACGAGCCGCTCCGCGAGGCGGTCACGGCCGCCGTCGGCGAGATGCACGAGACGATCCGACGTGGCTACGACGTCGGCTCGGGATCCGGCGCGGTGAACCCCACGGTGATGGACGGATGAGTCGCCGCTCGGTCGAGCCGATATGACGCGCCGACCCGCAGGGTTTTAGCCGACCACGGTGGGAGTACGGGTATGGCTACGGGCATCGTCGGCGAGTTCCTCGAGTTAAAAGAGGAGACGGACGCCGACGTCCTCGCGATGCAGTGTGGCGATTTCTACGAGTTCTTCGCGGACGACGCCGAACTCGTCGCCGAAGAACTCGATTTAAAGGTGTCCCAAAAATCCTCCCACGGCTCCTCGTACCCGATGGCGGGCGTCCCGCTCACGGAACTCACGCCGTATCTGAAGGCGCTCGTCGAGCGTGGCTACCGCGTCGCGGTCGCCGACCAGTACGAGACCGAAAGCGGCGACCACGCCCGGGAGGTGACCCGCGTCGTCACGCCCGGCACCCTCCTCGAGACGACTGACGCGGAGGCGCGATACCTCGCGGCGATCGTTCGCGAGGATGAGACGACACGGGGGTCGGTCGCCGCGACCGCCGACGAGCCTCCGTCGGACGACGGTCCGTACGGGGTCGCGTTCGCGGACGTGACGACGGGGCGGTTTCTGGTGACCGAGCTCGCGGATCTCGAGGCGCTTCGGTCGGAGCTGTACCGGTTCGATCCGACCGAGCTACTTCCCGGTCCGGCGGTTCGTACCGACGACGCTCTCCTGACGGCGATCCGCGAGGAGCTGTCCGGCTCGACGTCGCTGTTCGACGCCGAGGCGTTCGCACCCGGCCGGGCCCGGCACGCCGTCCGCGAACGGTTCGGCTCCGAGACGGTCGACAGCGTCGGGCTCGACTCCGAGCTAGCGACCCGCGCCGCGGGGGCCGTCCTCCAGTACGTCGAGGAGACCGGTGCGGGCGTGTCGGCGGCGATGACGCGGCTCACCGTCTACGGCGCGAACGACCACGTCGACCTCGACGCGACCACCCAGCGCAACCTCGAGCTGACGGAGACGATGACGGGCGACGCCGACGGCTCGCTGTTCGACGTCATCGACCACACCGCCACGGCCCAGGGTGGCCGGCTGCTTCGCGAGTGGCTCACCCGACCGAAACGCGACCGCGAGACGATCGAGCGTCGTCTCGACGCGGTCGACGCGCTCGCTTCGGCCGCGCTCGCGAGGAACAGGCTGCTGGAGACGCTTTCCGGCGCGTCCGACCTCGAGCGTCTCGCCGCCCGGGCGACGAGCGGCAGCGCGGGCGCACACGAGCTGCTCTCCGTCCGGGACACGCTCGCGCTGCTTCCCGCGCTCGCAGACGCGGTCGAGGGGACGCCCCTCGCCGACTCCCCGGTGACGGACGTGCTTCGCCGCCCGGATCGCGAGCACGCACGCAGGCTGCACGAGGAGCTCGCCGACGCCCTCGCCGAGGACCCGCCGAACACGAAGACGCAGGGCGGGCTCCTCCGAAAGGGGTACGACGAGGAGCTCGACGCGCTGATCGAGCGTCACGAGGAGGTGAACCGCTGGCTCGACGGGCTCGCCGAGCGCGAGAAGCGCCGCCACGGGCTCAGCCACGTCACGGTCGACCGGAACAAGACGGACGGCTACTACATCCAGGTCGGGAAATCGGTCGCCGACCAGGTGCCCGACCACTACCGCGAGATCAAGACGCTGAAGAACTCGAAGCGGTTCGTCACCGACGAGCTGGCCGAGCGCGAACGGGAAGTCCTTCGCTTAGAGGAGGCGCGCGGCGACCTCGAGTACGAGCTGTTCGAGGAGCTTCGCGAGGGGGTCGCCGAGGCGGCCTCGCTGCTGCAGGAGGTCGGTCGCGTCGTCGCCGAGATCGACGCGCTCGCGTCGCTCGCGACTCACGCCGCCGGCAACGACTGGACGCGACCGACGCTGGCGGAGCCGGGAACGCTGTCGATCGAGGCCGGTCGGCATCCGGTCGTCGAGCGAACCACCGACTTCGTGCCGAACGACCTCCGGCTCGACGAGGAGCGTGGCTTCCTGATCGTCACCGGACCGAACATGAGCGGGAAGTCGACGTACATGCGGCAGGCGGCCCTGATCCAGCTGCTCGCGCAGATCGGTTCGTTCGTCCCCGCACGGGACGCGACGGTCGGGATCGTCGACGGGATCTACACCCGTGTCGGCGCGCTCGACGAGCTGGCGCAGGGGCGGTCGACGTTCATGGTCGAGATGCAGGAGCTGTCGAACATCCTCCACTCCGCGACCGAGGAGTCGCTCGTCATCCTCGACGAGGTCGGTCGCGGCACCGCCACCTACGACGGTATCTCGATCGCGTGGGCGGCGACGGAGTACCTCCACAACGAGGTGCGCGCGCGGACGCTGTTCGCCACTCACTACCACGAGCTGACGACGCTCGCGGAGCATCTCCCACGGGTCGCGAACGTCCACGTCGCCATCGACGAGCGCGACGGCGACGTTACCTTCCTCCGCACCGTCCGTGATGGACCGACGAACCGGTCGTACGGCGTCAACGTCGCGGATCTGGCGGGCGTCCCCGATCCCGTCGTCGAGCGCGCGGACGAGGTGCTCGATCGCCTCCGCGAGGAGAAGGCGATCGAGGCGCGCGGCGGCTCCGGAACGGGAAGCGGCGGGGAGACCACGCAGGCCGTCTTCGACCTCTCCGCCGGGTCGTTCAAGCAGGCGACCGGCAACGGCGGCGGTCCGCAGTCCGAGCATCGAACGGCGGGGGCTGACGGGGATGAAACGGCGGGATCGGCCGGGAGTTCGAGCGTGGAGGCGGACGCCAACGCGACCACGCCGGACACCCTCGACGACGGCCTCGATCCAGAGACCGAGGCGGTGATCGAGGAGCTGACCGACCTCGACGTGAACGAGACGCCGCCCGTGGAGCTGCTCGCGCGCGTCCAGCAGTGGCAGGAGCGGCTGGAGTGAACGACGTAGCTGCGTTCGGATCCGTTCCACATCCGCCGAGCTACCCGACCCCTTTTAATCGATGCCGCCGAAATCGGAGTCGTGTCAGAGTCGGCGCATCTGCGGTTCTTCCCGTACGAGGAGCCGTACCCGAACCAGCGCGAGGCGATGGACAGGGTCGCCAACGCGCTGACCCGCGGGCAGGACGTGCTGTTCGAGGGTGCACCCGGAACCGGAAAAACGCTCTCGGCGCTCGTGCCTGCGCTGGAGCACGCCCGCGAGCACGACCGGACGGTCGTCATCACGACGAACGTCCACCAGCAGATGCGGCAGTTCGTCGAGGACGCCCGCGCGATCACCCGGACGGAGCCGATCCGAGCGGTCGTGTTCAAGGGAAAGTCGTCGATGTGCCACATCGACGTCGACTATCAGGAGTGTCAGACCCTGCGCGATACGACCCGGGAGATGGTGGAGACGAAAGGCGACCTCCGGGAGCTGGAGTCCCGCCAGCGGGAGCTGCTGGCGGAGAGCCGCGAGGGCGACGCGGGCGCTGCGGAGGCCCGCGAGGCGGTGATGGACGAGCTCGACGAACTCGAAGAGCAGCTCGCTGCCTACGAGGAGACGAACGTCTGTGATCATTACCACAACAATCTGGTTCGCGACACCGACGACTTCTTCGCGTGGCTCTTTGACGACGTCCGCACCCCCGAGGACGTGTACGCGTACGCCGACGAGCGCGAGCTCTGCGGCTACGAGCTGCTGAAGGAGGGGATGGAGGGCGTCGACCTGGTCGTCTGTAACTACCACCACCTGCTCGACCCGACGATCCGCGAGCAGTTCTTCCGGTGGATCGACCGGGACCCCGCGGAGATAATCACCGTGTTCGACGAGGCACACAACGTCGAGGACGCGGCTCGCGACCACGCGACCCGGACGCTCACCGAGAACACGCTCGACGCCGCTCTAGAGGAGCTGGTCGACAGCGACGACTCCCGCGCGGAGGCGGCCGCGAACGTGCTCGGCGCGTTCCGAGACGCGCTCGTGGCGACGTACGACGAGGAACTCGGGTTCGGGGCACGAGAGGGGGTCGGCGAGAGCTGGGAGGACATTACCATTGCGAACGAGGACCGTCGCGACGACCTCACGCTGAATTTCCTGCGCGGCTACGAGGGGGCGGGTATCGACGTCGAACTCGAACTCGCGATCCAGTTCGGCACGGCGCTCGACGAGGAGTACGAGCGCCGCTACCGCGAGGGGGAGACGACGAGTCGGGCGGAGTGCCGGACGCTGCAGGCGGCTCGATTCGTCTCGACGTGGATGGATGAGGGAACGGAGCTCGGACAGTATCCGGTCGTGTCCGTGCGGCGTGACGCCGGCACGGACGAGGTGTACGGCCGCGCGGAGCTGTACACGTGTATCCCGCGAACCGTCACCGAGCAGCTGTTCGACGAGGTGGCCGCGTCGGTGCTGATGAGCGCGACGCTCCGTCCGTTCGACGTCACCAAGGAAGTGCTCGGTCTGGAGGACGTCGCCAGCCTCGCGTACGGGATGGCGTACCCGGAGGCGAACCGCCGCACGTTCGCCGTCGACACGCCGCCGCTTTTCGCCTCGGAGCGCAACGATCCGGAGACTCAAGAGACGGTCGGCACGCTGCTCCGGGATGCGATCCGCTTTACGCCCGGGAACACGCTCGCCTTCTTCCCCTCCTACGGGGAGGCTGAGCGATACTACGAGCGGCTCGGTGGCGGCTCAGACGGCCCTACCGCTGGCGGCTCCGGCGGTGGTGGCCTCGTCGGGGCTGATCTCGGGAGTCTCTATCTCGACGGCCCGGGCGAGGACGAGGAACGACTCAGACGACGGTTCGTCGAGGATGACGATGCCGCCCTGTTCACCTCGCTGTGGGGGACGCTCGGCGAAGGGGTGAGCTTCGACGCCGACGATGCTCGAACGGTGGTGGTCGTCGGCGTGCCGTACCCGCATCTCTCGGACCGCATGGAGGCGGTCCAGAAGGCGTACGACCGGGCGTTCTCCGACCGCGACCGCGCCCGCGATCCGGGGTGGTCGTACGCGGTCGAGATTCCCACGATCCGAAAGACCCGGCAGGCGATAGGTCGCGTGATCCGTGGCCCGGACGACTTCGGGGTCAGGATCCTCGCCGACCGCCGCTACACGACCGCCGATATGGGCAAGTACTCCGTACGAAGCGCGTTCCCGCCCGAGGAGCGCGAGGAACTGATCGACATCGACCCGGAGAAGCTGAAGTTCGCAATGTTGAACTTCTACGGCGACCACGACGCCTACGACGGCCCGCCGCCGGAGCCGTAGTCGCGTCGTACCCGCGTGTCGAACGGTCCGATTCCCGTCACCGATCCGCGGCGTCGGGGTCCGTTCCGGTGGCGTCGGGATCCGTTCCGGTGGCGTCGGGGTCGGAGTCGGTCTCAGTACCGATCTCTGCTCCCGCCGCGGATCTGCTCGCGACTGCCTCTGCGGAGTCCGTCGAGCGATCTTCTCGGAGCGCTGGCGTCGTAACAGCGGGGTGGAGCCGGACTCGACCCGTCCGGGCTCGGACCCACGCGACGACGGCGACACAGCCGAGACCGACGGCGAACAGCCCGAGCAGCCCGCCTTCGGGACCGAACCCGCCCCCGGTCCACAGCGCGGGGCCGGTCGTCTCGGTCGCGAGAACGGTCACCGTCACGTCGAGCCCGCTAACGCCGTGGCCGAACAGCCCGCCCTGCGCGAGATTCCACGTCACGTGGATCCCGATCGGGATCGCCAGCTCTCCGGTGAGCAGGTATCCGGCAGCCAGCAGCACGCCGGCGAGCGAGATGACGGCGATCGAAAGCGGCGTCGCTCCCGGATTGCCCGCGTGAAGCAGCCCGAACACCCCCGAAGAGAGGACGAGCGCGACCAGAACGGCCGGCCCCCGACCCGCAAACCGGAACCCCTCGGCGAGATTCGTCAGCAGCCACCCCCGAACCAGCAGCTCCTCGTACACGCCGACGACGAGAAACAACACGAGAAGCCCGGCGAACGCCGGCAGAAACGAGCCGGGTGCACGGAACGCGCCGACAACGGTGAACCACCCGGCCGTCCATCCCACCGCAAAGACGGCCGCCTGAAGACCGACGCCGAGCGCGAGGCCGAATCCGAGATCGATCCACCAGTCGCGGTCGATCCGCAGTCCGTAATCGGAGAAACGCCGGCGGTCGATGAACCGGGCGACCGGGTACAACACCAGACACACCGCGACGCCAGCCGCAACCGCGGTGACTCCGAACGCAAGCGGTGACGCCAGATCGAGTGCGGCCGGACCGACCACGAGAAAGACGGAAAGCTGTGCGGCGACGACGGCGACGACGAGCGCGAGACCGCCGGCGAACAGCCGGACCGGAGAACGAACGCGTCGCTCGGAGGGATCTACGAGAGCGCGTCTGACCGCTTCGGGGACGATTCCGCGGTCACGCCGGACGCGTCCCGAGTAACAGCGCGATCCCGCCGAGGACGACGCCGAGAAGGACGGTGATAACGACGTGGAACCCGGTCATCGTGATCGCAACGCGTGCGTCACGGTCGTAGCTCCACGAGAACATCGCCGCGTCGACCACGAGCGCGAGGGGGACGGTCACGGCCGGCGTAACGGCGAACGCCCCGCCGACGATTCCGATGACGGCCGGGAGGGGACCGACGTACAGCGCACGACGGGGGTCCACGTCGCCGAGAACATTTCTAGCGGCCAGATGGGCCGTCAGGGAGAGAAACAGCGCGAACAGGACGGTAGTGCCGAGCACTGCGACGGGGGAGACCGTCTGTAAGAGCATAGTTGAACTACGGTTGAGGCGTTGAAAGACCCCCCGAAAACCACCGTGGAGCGTCCCGACGACATGCAAGGGAGCGTCCCGACGACATGCAAGGGAGCGGCCCGACGACATGCAAGGGAGCGGCCCGACGACATGCAGGGAATCGTCCCGACAATCCACCGAGAAACCGCGCTTTCAGCGCGGGAGGGGATCAATCAAGCAGGCCGAGTCCGTCGAGCTCCTCGACGATGTGATCGACTGCGGCCGCCGCATCCGCGGGCTCGGTGCCACCGGTGATCACGAGCTTCCCGCTGCCGAACAGGAGCGCGACGACGTCGAGCTCGTCGAGCCGGTAGACGAGTCCGGGGAACTGTTCGGGTTCGTACTCGATATGTTCCAATCCGAGCCCGATCGCGATCGCGTTGAGGTTGAGGCTCTCGCCGAGGTCCGCGGAGGTGACGATGTTCTGTACGGTTATCTCCGGGTCGTCTTCGATCGGGATCTGGAGTGCACGGAGCTTCTCGAAGACGATACCGAGACTCTCATGGACGGCGTCCGTGGAGTTCGCGCCCGTACAGACGATCTTCCCGGACCGAAAGATCAGCGCGGCGGATTTCGGGTCGGTCGTTCGGTACACGAGCCCGGGGAACTGCTCGGGGTCGTAGTCGGCACCCTCGAGATCCATCGCGACGCTCTGGAGGTCGAGCTCCTGTCCGATCCCGGTCGAGGCAACGACGTTTTCTATCGAGATTGTATCCTTCGGATCGCCCATTAGTACGTCAACTCATTCTTTAAAGAGTTAAAAAGATTGGTAGGCTGCTCCGGCGACGTCGACATCGGATGAGGAGTCGAACCGGCATGCTCTTTTGACCGCCCGCCGGAGCGTGAGCCGTGTACTGGCTCGAACTCGCAGGCGAGGAGGACGCGTTCGCCGCCTTCGAGGCATCGACGGCGGCGACGACCGTCGAACTTCTCGCGCCCGGCGTCGCTCGCGCGGGTGCTGTCGGCGACGGCATCGGTCGGCTCGCGTACACCCGCGCCGTCCACGAGGCCCTCGGACGGACGGACGCCGACGTCGACGCCGCGGCCGCACTGGTAGCTGCCGCCCCGATCGACCGATCGGGAAGCGTCGCCGTTCGCGCACGCAACGTCCGAAACACCGCGACCGTCTCGACCGGCGAGGCCGAACGAACGCTCGGAAGCGTTCTCGTCGACCGGGGGTTTATGGTGGATCTGGAGGACCCGGACCACGTTCTCCGCGCGCTGTTCGCCGAGGGACCCCGCGCGACTCACGACTCGGTCGCCGGAGCCGACGGGGAGCAGGCCTCCGTCTGCGCGCTCGGCTGGGTCGCCAGCGAGGCCGACCGGGAGTTCGCGCCCAAGCCGACCGACAGACCCTTCTTTCAGCCGGGAAGCATGGCTCCCGCCGACGCCCGCGCGTACGTCAACCTTGCCGGGGCCGCACCCGGTCGAACGATGCTCGATCCGATGTGCGGGACTGGCGGGCTCCCCCTTGAGGCCGGCCTCGTCGGAAGCGATGTCGTCGCCTGCGACGCGCAGCCGAAGATGGTCCGAGGAACGCGGGAGAACCTCCAGGCGTCTCTGGGGCCCCCCGGCGGCGAGACGGCCGACGGATCCCGAAACGGCGGCTCGGAGTGGCACGTTGCGCGTGGCGATGCCACGTCGCTCGCGGTGGCCGACGACGCCGTCGACGGCGTCGTCTTCGACGCGCCGTACGGCCGCCAGTCGAAGGTCGCTCGCCACGAGCTTGCCGACCTCGTTGGCGGCGCGCTGGCGGAGGCGGCCCGGGTCGCCCCTCGGGCCGTCCTGATCGCCGACCGTGACTGGCGAGGACCGGCCCGCGACGCCGGGTGGGACGTCGTCGCGACGTTCGAGCGCCGCGTTCACCGGTCGCTGACGCGACACGTGTTGGTCGTCGAGCGAAAGTCGTCCGAGGAGTTCGGCGTCGGGCGGAGGTCGTCCGCGGAAACACCGTCACGGTACTGAAACCGCTCCGCGGGCTTCCGATCGGTAGCGCCCTGCTCGCCGTCGATTTTACTTTCGCCGCGCCTCCGGGCAACCGTTAAGTGGACGGCGGGTGGTTGATTCCACATGACTCGGGACGCCGACGACGATATGCTCGCGTGGGATGAGTCGGTGTTCCGCGACGAGTCGGTGTTCGAGATCGACCACGTTCCGGAGACGTTCCGTCACCGAGAGAGCCAGCTCGAGAGTCTGAAGTACGCGCTCCGCCCCGCCGTCCGTGGCTCACGTCCGCTGAACACGATGGTCCGCGGGCCGCCCGGAACGGGAAAGACCACCGCGGTCCAGAAGCTGTTCGCCGAGCTCCGCGCCCGCACCGACGTACGAACGGTGCACGTGAACTGTCAGGTCGACTCCACGCGATACGCCGTCTTCTCGCGGCTGTTCGAGGGGATCTTCGACTACGAGCCGCCCTCTTCGGGGATCTCGTTCAAGAAGCTGTTCGGCCAGATAACCGATCGGCTCGTCGAGGAGGACGACGTGCTCGTCGTCGCGCTCGACGACGTGAACTACCTCTTCTACGAGAACGAGGCGTCGGACACGCTGTACTCACTGCTTCGCGCTCACGAGGCCCACTCGGGCGCGAAGATCGGCGTTATCGTCGTCTCCTCGGATCTCGCGCTCGACGTCGTCGATGACCTCGACGGCCGCGTGCAGTCGGTGTTCCGTCCCGAAGAGGTGTACTTCCCGGTGTACGACGCGACGGAGATCTACGACATTCTCGGCGAGCGGGCGAAGCGCGGCTTCCACGACGGAGTGATCGACGGAGCCGAACTGGAGCTCGTCGCCGAAAAGACGGCCGAAAGCGGGGATCTCCGGGTCGGGATCGACCTCCTTCGACGCGCCGGGCTCAACGCGGAGATGCGGGCATCGAAGACGATCGCCGCCGAGGACGTCGAATCCGCCTACGACAAATCGAAGTACGTCCATCTCTCGCGCTCGCTTCGCGGCCTCTCCGACTCCGAAAGCGCTCTCGTCCGGGTGCTTGCGGAACACGACGGGGAACGCGCGGGCGAGGTGTACGAGGCGTTCCACGAGGAGACCGACCTCGGCTACACGCGATACTCCGAGATAATCAACAAGCTCGACCAGCTCGGCGTGATCGAGACGGCGTACGCCGACGTCGAGGGACGCGGCCGGTCGCGGGAGCTCTCGCTCGCGTACGACGCCGACGCGATCCTCGACCGACTGGAGTGAGGGTTACGTGTTGACGCCGGCGTCGACCGCGGAGCGCGACGGCGACGCCTTTTCAACACCGGCGCCCGCAGTCGGGGCCATGAAGACGAGCGGCGGCAGCGACGCAGCGAAGCGACGGGCGGGCGAGTCCGCGGCCGAGGCGGTCGACGACGGCGACGTCGTCGGGCTCGGAACCGGGTCGACGGCGGCACACGCGATCCGCGCGATCGGTCGAGCCGTCGAGTCCGGCGTCGACGTGCGCGGCGTCCCCACGTCGTTCGCGAGCCGCGAGCTCGCCCGGGAGTGTGCGATCCCGATCGTCGACCTGGACGACGTCGTCGGCGCCGACGCAGCCGGCGGGATCGACGTCGCCATCGACGGAGCCGACCAGATCGCCGGCGGCGACTTAATAAAGGGAGGCGGTGCAGCACACGCCCGCGAGAAGGTCGTTGACGACGCAGCCGACCGATTTCTCGTCGTCGTCGACTCCCCGAAGGAGTCGGACGTTCTCGACCGGTCGGTTCCCGTCGAGGTGCTGCCGGGCGCTCGCACCGTCGTCGCCGAGGCGGTTCGCGCTGCGGGCGGTCGGCCGACACTCCGGCACGCCGAGCGGAAGGACGGGCCGGTCGTTACCGACAACGGGAACCTCGTGCTCGACTGTGCGTTCGGCCGCATCGACGAGCCCGAGGCGCTCGCGACGACGCTGTCGCGGACGCCGGGCGTCGTCGAACACGGACTGTTCGTGGGGATCGCCGACGAGGTTCACGTCGGAACGGCGGACGGGGTGCGCGTGGCGCGCTTGTAGCTAGTCGGAGCGGCCGACGGCGGAGTCGGAGTGGCCGACGGCGGAGTCGGAGTGGCCGACGGCGGAGTCGGAGTGGCCGACGGAGACATCGCTCTCGATCGTTGCTCGCGATAAAAAGGTGGGTCTGCAGCCGTTTTAAAGGTCGCGAGGCTGGACCGTCTTCCGGTCGTTGGCCTCGGCGCGACGGGCGGCGTCTTCGAGCAGCTCGTCCACTTCTTCGTCCAGTGCGTCGTAGAAGTCCGAAGCGACGTTCTTGTCGTCCAGCGCTTCCTTGACGGCCGCTTTGACAATGAGATCTGCCATGCGTTCGACGATATCCGTCCACACTTAATAAGAGTTCCTGAATTCCCCCGCGAGGACCGCCATGCTTGCTGTTCGCGGAAAGCTGCGGTCACGGGTAGTTATAAACCTTGCGGGGTTCGAGCGTCCGGTCGCGTTTGGGTCCGACATCGAAACGGCGTCGCGCGACTCGGGTCCGATCGACAGCTACGACTGCGTCCGCTCCGACGGGTGCGTATGCGCGAAACGCTCGAGTCGCTCGCAGCGGGCACGATCTCGATCTCGGAGGCGGAGTCACGTCTCGCGGGCTACGCGACGACGGACGCCGGGCGGTTCGACGCCGACCGCGAGCAGCGTCGCGGGATCCCGGAGGCGGTGTTGGCGGATGGAAAGACGCCGGCGGAGACGGCGGCGCTGGCGGCGACGGCACTGGAGACGACGGGTCACGCACTCGTCACGCGCGCTGACGCCGCGGTCGCGGAGGGAGTCCGCGAGATCATCGCGGATGAGGCACCCGACGCGACGATCGAGTACGACGAGCGGACGAACACGGTCGTAGCACACGCCGGCGGGTTCGAGCCGCCGTCGCTGTCGGCGTCCGTCGCGGTCGTCACCGCGGGGACGTCGGACGCGCCCGTCGCGGGCGAAGCGGCGGTCGTCGCCCGCGAGATCGGCGCGGACGTCGACCTGATCGAGGACGTCGGCGTCGCGAACCTCGACCGACTGCTCGATCAGCTCGATCGGATCCGGGAGGCGGCCGTCGTCGTCGTGGCGGCCGGTCGCGAGGGCGCGCTCCCGACGGTCGTCGCCGGACTGGTCGACTCCCCCGTGATCGCGCTCCCCGTCTCGACGGGGTACGGCGTCGGCGGCGACGGGCGTGCAGCGCTGTTCGGTACGCTCCAGTCGTGTACCGTCCTCTCGACCGTGAACGTCGACGCCGGGTTCGTCGCCGGCGCGCAGGCCGGCCTGATCGCTCGGGCCATCGATCGAGAGTAGCGGCCGACCACCCTCCGATCATGCGAGCTTGTTCGACGGCGGCTCCCGGAAAAACGTGCTACAACTGCGGTCGAACAAGGGTATTTGGTGCTTGGTCACGTATGTCTTTTGCCGGCAGCGGTGGATGCCGGTCCAACATGCCACGTTGTGACCATTGCGGGTCGCACGTCTCGGACCGCTTCGCTCGCGTGTTCGCGGACGAGGTCGGGAACCTCAATGCGTGTCCCGACTGCGCCGCGAACGCCGGGATCGCCGAAGTGGCACGAACGCGAGCCCGCACTCAAAACTGATCGGAATCGTACCCGAAACCCGACCGGGCATCGACGCCCGACCGGAACCGGCCGAACGGCCCTCATGGACGTCGACCGCGTTCGACGACCGACACCCGACGTCGGTTCCCGGATCCGTACCTTCTTTGAGCCGTGCGTCCGGAGTCGATCCCGTGTCGAATGAACCGTCAGCCACCCACTACGTGTACGTGATCGAGTGTGCAGACGGGACGCTGTACACCGGCTACACGACGGACGTCGAGCGCCGCGTCGCCGAACACGACGCCGGCACGGGTGCAAAGTACACCCGCGGACGGACGCCAGTCACGCTGCGGTATACGGAGTCGTTCGACTCCCGGTCGGCAGCGATGTCGCGTGAACACGAGATCAAGTCGCTGACGCGACGCCAGAAGGAGCAGTTGGCCGCCGAGAGCACGGAGCAGTAGCGAGTCAGGACTCCGCAACAAACGTCGCCGAGCGGCCGACACGAAGGATCAAGAATTAAGACCGCCCCCGGTCAACTGCCGAGTATGATACCGCTTGCCGTCCAGCCGGAGCCGCTTCCGATCGACGCCACTGCGACCGTCATTCTCGTGGCCAGCCTGCTGGCTACGGTGCTGTGGGTCGCGTATCTGTATCGATAGCCGGATCGTCATCACTCGACTCGCAGAACTCTCGGTCCGCCCGACTCTCGGTCCGCCCGACTCTCGACCCGTTACCGCGCTAGCTTCGCTCCGGTGCAGTGGAACGATCCCGGAGCCACGCGGCCGCACGCTCCGCCTCGCTCGCGTCGTCCGCGGTGATCTTCACCGTGACGTGCTCCCCGGGATAGGAGCCGACCGCCACGTCGAACCGCTGCTGTAGCTCCGTAAATCGGTCGAGCAGCTCGCTTTCCGGCTCCGCGACGTTCACCGCGACGGTGTGAGTCGGCGTCCCCTCGAACTCGTCGGCGATCGTCTCGAACATCGCCTTCATCTCCGCCGGCACACCCGGCAGAACGTACACCGACTCGACGACCGCACCCGGTGCGACCCCCTCGATGTTTTCGAGCGGCCGACAGTCCGTCGGGAGATGCGTCGTCTCAGCGGCGAGGTCGTCGGCACTGTAGCCACGGTCAGCGAGCCACGTCGCGGCTCTATCGTTCCGAACGACGTCCCGGCCGAACGCCGCCGCGACCGCCTCCATCGTCACGTCGTCGTGTGTCGGCCCCAGCCCGCCGGTGACGATCACGGCGTCGTACTCCGCGTGGTACTCGTTGACGACTCTCGCTATCTCGCCGATCTCGTCGGGAACGACGGTCACGCGCCGGACTCGGACCCCACGCTCGGAGAGTCGGTCGCAAAGCCACGTCGCGTTCGTGTTGACGGTGTCCCCGACGAGAAGCTCGTCCCCGACGGTGACGATCGCTACGTGCATACCGAACCCACGTGGGGCTCGCTCAAAAGACCGCTGAAGACCGGGCCACAGCGGTCATCCGCCGCCACGCTCGTCGTCGTCATCGTCTCCGCCGTCCCAATCATCTTCGTCGTCGCCGTCTTCGTCGTCCTCGTACACACCGAGACCCATGTCCAGCCGTCGTTGCCGGAGCTCCTCGAGCTGTCGCCGGAAGTGGACCGTCCCGATCGCGCCGACGACGACGGCGACGACGAGGATGACACCGAACACGAACACGTCGCGCTCGCGGTACGACTGGACGACGATCGATCCGCCGGTCACCGACTCCCAGGTGATCCGGGTGCGTCCGTCGACATCCGTTACCTCGTGACTTCGTGGGGACACGTGTCCGACGATCGGTATGTCCGTGCTGAACCCCTCGGGAAGCGTCACCGCGTACGACCCGTGCACGTACGCCAGCATCGTGAACCGTCGCGGCGAGCCGGTGCCGGAAAAGGCCACCTGTCCGTCGTCCATCTCGTCCGCGAAACGGATCCACGTTTCGTCGGGGGTGCGATCTATCTCGCCGCCGCGAGCCCGGAACTCGCTGCCGTTGATCACGGTGCCGTCGGCGTACCGGTACCGGAACGCCTCGAACTCGAGTGGCTGATCGCCGCCGTACACCGTGGCCTCGTACAGTCTGATATCCTCCCGATCGGTTGCGTTGTACACTACGGTGTACGTCCCGTTGGCGGCCAGATCGAAGTCGGCGTCGCGGTCGGTGTCGAACTGATACTCTCGGGGCGGCTCGGCGTCGAGCGTCTCGTTCGTGACCTCGCCGCCGCCGGTCACGTAGCCGAGACAGCCGGCGCTCACGGCGACGATCGCGACGACGACGACCGCGAGGACGAAGCGACGGTTCACGGACACGGATCAGACGACACAGCGCATCTCGGCCGGGAGATAGCTGCCGATGGCGGCGAGCAGTCCCGGCGGATCGGTTCCCTCCCCACAGACGATGCTCTGTTCGAGGAGTCCGAGCCGCTCGACCGTGACGATGTCGCGGGCGTGGCCGGCACGGTTCACCGTGGCACGAACTTCGCCGCGCGTCGCGGAGTTGACGTTCACCCGCCCGTCGCCGCGCTGCCAGTCGTACAGCCGGTCACGCTCGTCGTCGGCCAGCCGGCTGGGGTCGGCGTCCGCCCCGTCGCCGCCGTACACGAACCGTAACGGGAGATGTTGGACGAGCCCGAACCGCTCGACGACCTGCGCCGGCGCGCCGACGCCAAGTCCGATCTCCGTGGCGGGAACTCGCACGTCCGACCCGGCGTCGAGAACGAATCCGTCGTCGTCCCACGATTCGAGCGTTCCGACGTACGTCTCACCCGCCTGCAGCCCCTCGTCGTGGGCGATGATCTCGCCCCACGTCTCCGCGAGGGCGTTGCGTGCGACCGCGGCATCCTCGCCGGTCAGGTCAACCTGCACGAACCCGTCCGCCCTGACGCCGATCTGCCAGTCGACGTGGAGCTCGCCGACCGCGTTGTCGACGAGCGAGTCCATCCCGTCGAGCGCGCGCTCACGAGCGTCGCCGTCGACGTAACATTTGGTTGCGAGAACGACCATTAGCCGGTCACGTCCACGTTGAGCTCCTCGCGGAGTTCCTCGCCGCGACGCTGCATCGCCTCGAGGAGTCGGTCGTTATCCATCGACTCGACGGGCGAGCCACACTCGGGACACTCGAAGCCGAAATCCATCGCCTCGCCGAACTCGAAGCGGATCGAACACACCTCACACAGATAGAACTCGTGGGTGCGCTCGTACTCCTCGCGCTCCTCGATGGCGTCGAGCAGGCGGTACATCTCCTCCTGAAGGTTCTCGGGGATGTTGTCGTAGTGGAACGTCCAGAGATACGTGAGCCATCCCGAATCCTCGTCGCGGACCCGCCGATAGGACGCCAGGTCGTTCTCGTAGAGGATAAACAGCGCACGCCTGACGTCGTTCAGCTCGAGTCCGAGCTCCTCGGCAAGCTCCTCGTCGGTCACCTCACCGTCCGGCGGTGCCGCCGCGACCGGCATCCCCGTCGGCCCCACCAGCTCGTGGAGGTACTTCTGGATGACGGGGTCGTTCAACAGATCCTCAAAAGCCATTACACGAACGTGGGGTAGGAAATAGGTTAAAAGCTCCGAAAACCGTATCGACGCGGTCGCGGTCGGTCACCGACTCCGGCAGAACTTTACTGCGGGTGGTTCATCCCTCTCGCATATGTCGGGGTCGTCGGCAGCGAGACGCGGGCGGACGCTCGTCGGACTCGTGGCGCTCGCGCTCGTTCCGACCAGCATCGCTGCGGTCCCGGTCGTCCCAGTCGCCGTGGTCGTCGGGCTCGGCGTCGGCCCCGCAGTCCTCGCCGCCGGCGTAGTCGGTCTCGGGACGTCCGCGATTCTCGGTCCACTCCTCGTCGACCGGCGGATCGAGGAGCTGCCCGACGCCGACCTCGAGGACCGTCCGACGGCGTTCATCGAGGACCGTGTCGCCACGATCGCCGGGGATCTCGGTGTCGACCCGCCGGAGCTCACGGTCGTCCGCGGCGACGCGGCCAACGTCGCCGTCACGGACGGCTATCGCGGCGCGCGGCTGGTCGTCTCAACGCGACTGCTCTCGTTGCCGGAGACGGACCGCGACGCCGCGCTCCGACACGCGATCGTTCGGCTTCGGAGCCGGGAGGCCGCGGTCACGACCGCGCTACTGCCGGCGCTCCTCGTCGTCGAGACGCTGGCGCTTCTCGCGACGCTGCTCGTCGGACGACGGAGCGATCGGACCGAGGCCGACCGCCGTGTCAACCGGATCCACGGATACGAGCCCGAACGGGAGCGTATCCCCGCGCCTGCGTACACTCTCGTCGGAGTGTTGCTGTGGCTTGCGCTGCTTCCCATCTGGTTCCCCGCGGTCGTCGGGGACCGGCTGTACGTCGGCGAGCGTCGCCGCGCCGCGGACGCCACGGTCTCCCGAACTGGTCGGGCCGAGCGGACCGGTCTCGCGAACGCGGTCGCGTTCGCCCGCGACGCCGCCGGCGCGGCCGACTGGCCGCCGCTGCTCGACCGCCTCTCGCTCGTCTCGATGGCCGACCACGAAACTGGCCGGATCCGCGGCACGAGCCGCCACGAGACGCGCGTTCGGTTGGCTCGACTCCGGTCCAAGCGAACCCTTTGAGCACGGATCATTCCTCCGCTACTCGCCGGTATCCGAGCCGTTCTTGCCGATCGAACTCCCCGCGTCGTCGTCGCCGTCGACCACTTTCTTTCCGGTCGCCATCGGGACGACACGTCGGTCGGCGTCGGCCCACTCGCGGTCCAGCTCCGCGCCGTCGAAGAGTCGGTCGAGAAACACGGCGAGGCCGGCGACCTCGGAGTGCGGCTGGTTGGTGACGCCGACGTTGAAGTCCGCGCGCTCGTACAGCTCCCACGGCACCTTCTCGCCGCCGACGACGACGAGGAGGTCCTCGTGCTCGTCGACGACCGCCGATCGGATCTCGGCTTCGACGTCCTGGATCCGCTCGCCGTACATCGTGAGATGGACGACGACGCCGTCGAACTCGCGGACGATCGCCGCCTGATCCTCCCGGAGTTCGACGGTGAAGGGGCCGCCGAACCGGGACGTAATGTCCCGGACGGTCGCCGCGGACTGGCCGGCGTTGTCGGGGAGCACGACCCGATCCGCCCCGAGCGCCCGCGCCGTCAGTCCGACGTGGGTCGTCATGCGATCGTCGCGCCCCGGTCGGTGGCCGTACCGGAGGACGACGACCTCGCGTTCGTCGTTCATACGCGTCCTGTCTCGGGAATCGCCGTGGACCTTTCGATGCGCGGATCACGCTCGGTCGCCCGCTCTTGCGACTTCCCATGGCGTCGGGGGCACTGACGACGGTCGGATAATCCAACGGTACGATCGATGTCGAACGATTCGATGCTCCGGCGGCTCACTCCTCGTCCGGAAGCACTCCCGCCGCACGGAGGTCGGCGTCCAGTTCGCCGTCGCCGTGTTCGGCGTACGCTTCGGGCGTGTACGTCTTGATCTCCAGCGCGTGGACGGACCGAGTCATATGGTCCCCGACGGCGTCGTACACGCGCTGATGCTGGTCGACGAGCGACTCGCCCTCGAACGCGGGCGACACGACGAACGCCGCGAAATGGGCATCCTCGTCCTCGTCGTTGTGCACACGCGGGGCAACGACACGCGCGACGGCGTCCGGGATCTCCGCTTCGATCAGCTCTTCCACGTCGGCCGGCTGAATGGTCATACCGATCCCATCGGCGCGCGGGTGCAAAAGCGGACCGCAACCGGTTTCTCGGAGCGGGTCGGAGCGCCGGGCGTGGTGAAGCCCGACTCGACGCTCGATCCGGATGCGGCTCGCGACCGGCTGCTCGCGGCTCACTCGGCGGTCGTCGAGACGACGCTCGACTGCGCGGCGGCGGTCGCGACGGGGTTCGAGGAGACCGTCGAGACGGCACCCGCAACCCGTGATTCGCGGGCCGCCAGAGCCGGGCTCCGAGCGACGCTCGAACGGGCCGGCGTGCTCGAGTCCCTCGCGGACGTGCTCCCGGAGCTCGTCGACGCCGCGGGCGGAACGCTCCGGGCGTCGCCCGTTCCAGCCCCGCCGTACGTCGCGGTCACTGCGGACGGCCCCGTGCTTCGCGCGACGGTCGGCGACGTGCGGCTCGTGGCCCGGATCGCCGTCTACGAGGTCGTCGACGGCGCGTTCGTCTGGCGAGAGCCGTCGCCCGAGACGGCGGTGTGCGTGGCCGTTCTGGCGTGACCACTCCATGGACCGATTGGCGGGCCCCGCTCTTCGAGCGTCGAGCCGCCGAACGACCGCTACTCCTGCCAATCCGGGTCCGGTCGCGGGGGAGAGAACACGTCGAATCCCTCGACCGGGACGTCCCGGTCGTTGACGGCCGCATGTGGCTCACCGCCGGGGATCACGAACGTGTCGCCCTCGTGGACGACCAGTTCCTCGCCGTCGATGCGGAACGTGAGGGTCCCCTGCGTGATGGTGCCGACCTGTTCGTGTGGATGGTCGTGTTCCGGAACCCTCGCGCCCGGCTCGATGTAGAACCGCTGGATGCTCGCGTTCTCGCCCGCTGCACCCTGCGTGAGATGAACGCCCTCGACGACCTCGACCGAATCGACGTCGGCGTCGGTGATGATATCCATACCGAGGAGGCGTCGCGGTCGGAGTTAAAAGGGGCGACCGATCCGACCGCGGGGCTCGGACGACCGATCCGACCGCGGAGCTCGGCCGGCGACGACGCAGCTCACCCGCATCGTCCGTCTTAAGAGGCGCGGGGACGGAGACGACGGTAATGAGTCTCGCCATCGACGCTCCGGCTCCGGCGGCACCCGACTGTGCTCAGGACGGCACGTGGCTCGCCTGCATCGAGTGCGGGGAGACGTTCGCGCCGTTCGAGGACGTGCGATACACCTGCGACGACTGCGGCGGCCTGCTCGAAGTGCGGTACGACGACCCGCCGACGTTCGAGGAGTTCGGCGCCGGCGCGCCCACGGACGGCCCGGACCGCGGCGTCTGGCGCTACCGCGAGGCGCTCCCGTTCGACCTCGGCGTCACCCTCCCCGAGGGCGACACCCCGCTGCACCGCGTCCCGCGGATCGAGGAGGCGGTCGGCGTCGACACGCTCCGGGTCAAACACGAGGGGATGAACCCCACCGGCTCGTTCAAGGACCGCGGGATGACCGTCGGCGTGCGCGTCGCGAAGGAGCTCGGCGTCGGCGCGCTGGCGTGTGCCTCGACGGGAAACACGTCGGCTGCGCTCGCGGCGTACGGCGGCCGCGGCGGGATGCAGACGCTCGTCCTCCTTCCGCAGGGAAAGGTCGCGGCCGGCAAGGTCGCGCAGGCGAGCCTCCACGGCGCTCGGATCCTCGAGGTCGACGGCAACTTCGACGCGTGCCTCGACATCGTTCAGGAGCTCGCAACCCGCGGTGAGGCGTACCTGCTCAACTCGCTGAATCCGTTCCGACTCGAGGGGCAGAAGACGATCGGCTTCGAGATATTAGAGGAGTTTCACGCCGACCACGGGACGTACCCCGACCGGATCGTCCTCCCCGTCGGCAACGCCGGGAACACGTCGGCGATTTATAAGGGGTTCCGCGAACTCGTCCAGTCGGGCGCGCTCGACCCCGCCGAGGTGCCGAAGCTCACCGGCGTGCAGGCCGCGGGCGCAGCCCCGATGGTCGAAGCGATAGAGGAGGGGAACGACGAGATCCGGCGGTGGGAAGAGGTGGAGACGCGCGCGACCGCGATCCGCATCGGCAACCCCGTCAACGCGCCGAAGGCGATCCCCGGAATCCGCAACACGGGCGGGACCGCCGTCGCCGTCAGCGACCCGGAGATCAGCGCCGCACAGCGTCACCTCGCCAGCGAGGGCGTCGGCGTCGAACCCGCCTCCGCCGCGAGCCTCGCCGGCGTCAAGAAGCTCCGGCGGCAGGGCGTTATCGACGCCGATGAGCGGGTGGTCTGTCTGACGACGGGGCACCTGTTAAAAGACCCCGAGGCGGCGTACGAGACCGGCGGCGACCCCGAGCCGGTGCCGAACGACGTCGACGCGGTCCTGAGCCACTTACACGAGTGAGCGGGCACCGAACCGCTCACACGTACGGACTCCGAACCGCTCACGCGGGAGCTGGATCCGAACCGCTCACTCCCAGTTGTGAAGCGCGTCCTGGAACACCTGCTCGACGTCAGCTTTCGTCACCGGGCGCGGGTTACATCTGAGCAGCCGCTGCTGGCTCTCGACGGTCCGTTCGGCCAGTTCGCCGGTGTCGTCGACGGTGATGCCGGCGAGCTCGTGCAGCCCGCTCGGCAACACGTTGAGATCCCGCTGGAGCCGGACGAACTCCTCCCGGGCCTCGTCGGCGGCCTCGCGGGTGCTCAGCCCGGAGGTGTCCGCGCCGAGCATCTCGGCGACCGTCGCGAACCGCGGCGGATCGCTCGCGACGTTGTAGCCGAGCGTGCTCGCGGGCGTTAACGCGGCGATCGTCTCGCCGTGGTACGTGTGGTAGTTGTTGCCAACTGGGTACGCCATCGCGTGCGCGAGGCTCGCACCAGCCGTGAGCCCGGCGACCGCACCGAACAGCGCGCCTTTCAACATCGCGCCACGCGCCTCCACGCCGTCGCCGTTGTTGACGACACGTCGGACGTTCGACGCGAGGAGGTCGATCGCCGTCTCGCTGAACATCTCCGTGAAATCGGTGCGACCGGCGTACACCGGCCGGTCGGCGGGGTCCGTCGGACGGAGCAGGTCGTCGTAGCGGTGCGTGGTGTACCCCTCGATCGCGTGGCCGAGCGCGTCCATCGCGGTTTTCGCGGTGAGGTCCGGCGGGAGCGTCGTCGTCAGCGTCGGGTCGAGCACCGCGGCATCCGCGCGGACGTGAGGACTGGAGATCCCCTCCTTGATGTTCTTCGCTTTCACCGAGAGGATCGCCACCGGAGAGATCTCCGAGCCGGTGCCGGCGGTCGTCGGCAACAGGATGAGCGGCGGTCCCGACTCCGTCAGCGCCTCGCCGGCGCCGGTCGGCTCGGCGACGTAATCGAGCAGCTCTCCGCCGTTGGCGATCACGGCTCGGGTCGCCTTCGCGGTGTCCAGACAGCTCCCGCCGCCGAGCCCGAGATAGAAGTCGTACCCCGCCTCACCCATCGCCTCGCGGACGAACGAGATGCAGTCCTCGACGGCCGCGATCGACGGTTCGCGCTCGACGCCGTCGTACACGTCGACGTCGAAGCCGTCGGCGTCGAGCTCGTCGACGACGCGGTCGACGTGGCCGATCGATACGAGCGTCTCGTCGGTGACGATGAGCCCGCGAGCGTTGCCGTCGATCCCGAGCTGTGCGAGCTGGTAGCCGAGTTCGTCGGCCGCGCCGGCTCCCACCCGGATCGCTGGCATTCGCACCTCCCAGACGGTTTCCGGCGACAGCTCGTGGGGGTCCGCGGAGACGGAGCGCTCGTAGCTCACAGCCCCCACCCGGGTTGGATCGCCTCGAACTGCTCGGGGTCGTGCCCGAACACGACCTCCGCGTCGTGTCGGCGCTCGTACGACCGGATCCGCTGGAGGCTGTCGCGCCACTCGGTTTTCCCCCACATGAGCGGTCCGCCGAGGGGCACCTCGTCCTGATAGTTCTCGTCCATGTACACCTGGTCGCCGGTGAACACGACCGTTCCGTCGTCGTCGAGATGGATCACGGAGCCGGTGAGCCCCGGGGTGTGGCCGGGGAAGCGGACGAACTCGAGGTCCTCGAACTGCTCCTCGCAGTCGTCGTGGAGGATCTGCCAGTTGAGGTCGTGGTCGAAGTCGTCGAGCACGTACGCGCTGCTTCCCTCGGCCGTCTTCGCGCTGTAGTAGGCGAACTTCATCTCCTTCTCGTGGACGTACACGGGGACGTCGGTGCCGTCGAAGAACTCCAGCCCCCCGGCGTGGTCGAGATGGAGGTGGCTCTGGAACACGGCGTCGATGTCGTCGATCGAGTAGCCGGCCGCCTCCAGGTCGTCGTCGAGTCGGTGTTCGCTGGCGTCGTGCGGATAGAACGCCTGCGTGAGCCCCGCCGGCCAGTGGCCGTCGGCCGCCTCGTGATGCGAGCCGGTGTCCCAGAGGATCGTCGCCTCCGGGTGGTCGATGACGAGGTTCCAGACGGGGATCTCCCCGTACTCGATATCGGGGTTCTGCTCGTCGTACGTCGCGATGGTGTTCGCCTCCATCATGTAGTTCATGTCGCAGTACAGCCCGCCGCGGTCGATGACGTGAATTTCGGCGTTGACCATGCCGATCTATGTTGGTGAACTTTAATGATAAATGTGAGTGTGCACGCTCCCACCATCGGCGCGACGAGACACGAACCGTCGAACGACGTCGACGCGGGACGAAGCCGGACGAAGCCGGACGTCGAACGGCAGGGAGAGCGTGGCGCAACCGATGTGACGAGTTTCGGGTCCCGGTGGAGTTCACCCCCGCAGGCGGGTCAGTTGCCCGTCCAGCGGAGGATCGCGAGCGTGCCCTCGTAGAGGACGATCATCGTGAGGGTGACGATGATCGGGGCCATCCCGGTCGGGTCCGGGCTGAAGATGAACGCGATCCCGAGGAACGCCCCCCAGAAGATGAGGCGTTTGTCCTCGAGCCACTCGCGGGTGACGAGGTTCATCATGATCGCGAGCATGATGAAAAGCGGGATCTGGAACACGATCGCCATGAACGCGAGCATGACGACGATGAGGTTGAACGTCTCCGCGAGCCCGAACGCGATCACGGCGGCGTCGGCAGTGTAGGTGGTGAAATACGAGAAGATCGCCGGCAGCACGAGGAAGTGTGCGAACGCGACGCCGATCGATCCGAGCACGAGGCTCGTCGGGACCGCGGCGAGGTAGTAGCGCCGCTCGTTCTCGTACAGTCCCGGCTTCATGAACCGATACGTCTGGTAGACGAACGCGGGGAGTCCGATGACGACGCCGGCGATTCCCGCCACCTTCAACCGGGTAAGCGGGAGTTCGAGGGGACCGTACAGCCGGGGACGGTTCTCCGCCGGGGCTGGGATGTGGTAGTTCCAGAAGTAGTTGATCATCGACGTCGACTCCGTGAGCGCGACGAGCGTCGCGAGCCCGCCGACGAGAAAGACGACCGCCAGACGACGCATCATCTCCTCGATGTGTGCCGCCAACGGCATCTCCTCGTCCGATTCGGGCCCCTCGATACCGCCGAACGCTGCCTCTTCGTCCACGTCGGCTTCGTCGATCTCTCCGGTCTCGTCTTCGTCGATCTCTCCGGTCTCGTCTTCGTCGGTCTCCTCGGCTTCCACGTCCTCCTCAGAGCCGTCTGTGTCGTCGGAGCTGTTCAGTTGACTCGCTTCAAACAACCCGAGTTCGGAGTCTTCATCACTCTCGTCGCCTTCCCCGTCACTCTCATCGTCGTCGCCGTCCGCGTCGCTCTCTCCGCTCTCTTCATCTTCGCCGTCCGCATCCGTACCGCCATCGTCGTCGGGCGTGTCCGGGCGGCCCGTCTCGGACATCCCGGCTTCGGAGTCATCCTCGCCCGACCCGGCATCCGTCTCCGCGACGGCATCGTCCGCCTCGGAGCCCTCGTCCGCTGTGACGCCATCACTGGCGTCAGGATCGCCGACCGGGTCGCTATCGGGTGATTCGGCCTCCGTCATCGACCCGCCGTCGCCGTCTCCCCCGGACGGGGAGTCGGGATCGGATGGCTCGTCGCGCGACCGGTCGGAGTCCTCCATTCAGTTCTTCTACGCCACGGGGTGATTATAGGCCTTTTCGGATAGCTCCGACGAGGGGTGCCTTTCGTCCCGTTGCTTCCGGCCCGCCAGCACGGACGCGGTCGAAAAGGTTGATAACCGCGACGGACTTCGGGGTCGATATGGCGAGTGCCCTCGACGAGGATACCCAGCAGTCACTCGCGGCGGGCCGCGAGTCGGCGAAGGCCGTCCTCCGGTCGGTCCAGAAAGATCTCCAGAAGGTGTTCATCGTCTTCCTGTTGGGGTTCCTCGGTACGTTCTGGGCACTCCGAATCTACGTCTGGGACTTCCTCAAAGGCGTCACCGAGGCGAACATGACCCCGGATGTCGCCGAGAGCACGGAGATCATCGCACAGACGCCGTTCGAGGTGATCCTGCTACAGGCGAAGATCGGACTGATCATCGGCGGCATCGTCGCGATCCCGCCGTTGATCTACTTCGCGCGCGACGAGCTCCGCGAGCGCGGCATGTGGCCCGACGCGCCGATCCCCCGGTGGAAGCTCGCCGCGATCGCGCTGCTCGCGACCGGCCTGTTCGCCGTCGGCGTCGCGTACGGGATCTACGCGTTCTTCCCGATCATGTTCTCGTTCCTCGCCGGGTTCGGTCTGGAGGCCGGACTCCAGCCAACCTACTCCATCGTGATGTGGACGGAGTTCATCGTCTTCCTCTCGCTGTCGTTCGGTCTCGCCGGACAGATGCCGCTTCTCGTCACCGGCCTTTCGTACTCCGGGATCGTCCAGTACGAGACGTTCCGTGACAAATGGAAGTACGCGGTCGTCGCGATCTTCGTGTTCGGCGCGCTGTTCTCACCGCCGGACCCGTTCACCCAGCTGATGTGGGCGTTCCCGCTCATCGCGCTGTACGGGTTCAGCCTCTATCTCGCCAAGCTGGTCGTCACCGCCCAACGCAGCTCCGACCGGATCGACGTCGGCGACGCGGTCCGAAACCACTGGAACGTCGTCGCCGGCGCGGCCGTGTTCGGCGGCGGGGTCGTGTACGCCTTCTACGAGTACGGCGGTCGAACCGGCGCGAACGACCTCCTCCGGTGGGCCGGCAGCGACTGGCGATTCCTCCCGCCCGGCGGCGGACTCGGACTCGACCCGGTCGTCGCCGCGGGCCTGTACGCGGTCGCGTGGGCGGCGTCGTTCGCGTTCCTCGCGACGCTGTGGGCCGTCTACGTCGACCTCGACACCACGAGCGCGGGGTACCAGTACGGGGATCCGACAGCGATCGACGTCGGCGAACTCGACGCCGCGGGGGTTCGTGCGGCCCCCGACGACGCGTTCGTCGAAATGAGCGAGGAGGAGTCGCTCCGGCTCGCGCAGACGGCGCTCGACGAGGGGAACCCCGAGAAGGGACAGGCGATACTCGACCGGTTCGACGCAGCCGCCGCCGAGCGCGACGCGGCGGACGCCGACGGCGACGATGGCAACACTGATTCGGACGCCTCGGCTGGCGGGGGCGGCTCCGGCGGTCTCACGAGCGAGGTGAGCGACCGGACCTCCCGAGCCAGTTCGACGTTCCTCTCGGAGCTTACCGAGGGCGACGACGCGGAAGACGACATCGGCGGCTACTACAAGGACCTCCGATTTATCCTCGATTCGCTCCGGTCGCGGTCGTTCCACCTCCTCGTCGTCTTCGGCGGGGTGATGGCGGCGGCGTTCACGTGGCTGTATCTCGGCGGGCTCCGGAGGATCGTCGCCGACCTCGAATCTCGCGTCCCAGCGGAGATCGACGGCGGGATCAACGTGATCACGCTCCACCCCGTCGAGGCGCTGATCTTCATGGTGAAGGTGTCCATCCTGCTCGGGCTGATCGCCGTCTTCCCGCTGGTGCTGTACTACGCGTGGCCCGCGCTCCGCGAGCGCGGGTTCGTCGCCGGTCGCGTCCGACAGGTGTACGTCTGGACCGGCTCGCTCGCGGCCGGACTGGTCGGCGGGTTCATGCTCGGCTACACGTACATCGCACCGGGGATCATCGGCTGGCTGATCACGGACGCGGCGAGCGCCGACATGATCATCACGTATCAGGTGAGCGATTTCCTCTGGCTCGTGATCTTCACGACCATCGGGATCGGCTTCCTCGCCGACGTTCCCGTGGTGATGGTGCTTTTAAATAAAGCGGGAGTCCCGTACGACGCCTTCAGAGGGCGGTGGCGCGAGGTCACCGTGGGGATCATGCTGTTTGCAGCCGTGTTCACGCCCGCGGACGTGGTCACGATGTTCCTGATGACGGTTCCGATCATGGCCGCGTACGGCGTCGGGGTCGGGATGCTGTTTTTCGTCACGTTCGGCGGAAAACGGAACCTCTCGCCGCCGGCCGCGATCATCGATCGATAGCGAGCGCCGCTGTCACAGAGCTGTTGTCAGGGTGCGTGGTCCGCGATCGCATACCCGCATCAGCCGTGCGACGCTGCGTACTTCCTGAGAGAGGTCGGGCGTACGTCGCTCATGAGCGTGGATAGGTGGGTTTATTCGCGCGGTGAAAAACGACCTTCGCGGCTCAGCCGTCCGCCGTCAACTCCTCGGCGACCGCGTCCGCGTCCAGAAGTGCCGGGTCGACGGCGAGGTCGGCGACGGCAGCAACGAACTCCGGCAGCGACCGCCCGGAGTACGTCACGGCGACCACGTCGGGATTGAGATCCTTCGCGACCGGGATGCCGGTCGCCTCCTCCACGTCGGTCAACACGAAGTAGTCGGCCGTCTCGATCCCTGCGGCTTCCAGCTCGCTCGTCGTGACGACGTCGCCGATCCGCGACACGTCGACATCGAACGCCTCCAGCGCCGTGCCGATGCCGTGCTCGTCCGGGCCGGCGACGATCGCCCGTAGTCGGTCCCCCGACATCACTCGTACTCGATCGTCGCGGGCGGTTTGTGGGTGACGTCGTAGACGACGCGGGCGACGTTGTCGTTCTCGCCGGTGATCCGGCTCTGGATCCGCTGGAGCGTGCTCCAGTCGATCTCCTGAGCGCGCGCGGTCATTCCGTCGCGGCTCTCGACCGAGCGCACGGCGACGATCCAGCCGTGAACGCGATTGTCCCCTTTCACGCCGGTTCCTTTGCCGATCACGGCGGCGAACGCCTGCCAGGGCTCGTACGCTGCCAGCTCATCCTCGACGACGTGGCAGGCCTCGCGGGCGACCGCCGCCTTCTCGCGGGTCACCTCACCGATGACTCGCACGGCGAGTCCGGGGCCGGGGAACGGCATCCGCTCGGAGATGATCTCCTCTAACCCGAGCGCGCGAGCGACCTCGCGCACCTCGTCTTTGTACAGGTCGCGGACCGGCTCGACGATCCCCTCGAAGTCGACGACCTCCGGGAGGCCGCCCACGTTGTGGTGGGATTTGATGTTTCCTTCCGACTCGATCCGGTCGGGATAGATCGTCCCCTGCACGAGGTACTCCGCGTCGACGTCGCGCGCGACCGTCTCGAACTCGTCGATGAACCCCTCGCCGATGACGTGTCGCTTCGCTTCGGGGTCGGTGACCCCCTCCAGCCGGTCGAAGAAGCGGTCCTGCGCCTCGACGATCCGCAGCGACTCCATGAACGAAAACGTCTCGCGGATCTCCGCAGTCTCGCCTTTCCGCATCAGCCCGGTGTCGACGTAGACGGGCGTGAGCTGGTCGCCGACCGCCTCGTACGCGAGCGTCGCCGCAACCGAGGAGTCGACGCCGCCGGATAAGGCGATCACCGCGTTCGCGTCACCTATCGCCTCGCCGATCTCCGCTACCGCCTCGTCGATGAACTCGTCCGGATCGACCATCTATACCCTCACGTTCGCGTCCCGCTCGGTTGTCTCCGTCGATTCCAGTGCGGCCTCCACCAGCGCGACGAACGGCGGGCTCGCCCGGTCGGGACGTGACCGGAACTCCGGATGCGCCTGCGTCCCGAAGAAGAACGGGTGGTCCGCCCGTTCGAGGATCTCCATCCGGTTGTCGGCGCGACCCGAAAACCGCAGTCCGTCGCCCTCCAGCTCGTCGATGTACTCGGGGTTCACCTCGTAGCGGTGGCGGTGACGCTCCGTACAGGAGTCGGCGTCGTACACCTCGGCGGCGAGCGTTCCCGGCTCGATGTCGGTTACGTGCGCGCCGAGCCGCATCGTACCGCCCATCTCCTCGGTCTCGTACTGGCTCGGAAGCAGGTCGATGACGGGGTGGGGGGTGTCGGGGTCGAGCTCCGCGGAGTGGGCGTCGATGAGCCCGAGCACGTTCCGAGCGTGTTCGACGACCGCCATCTGGAAGCCCAGACAGAGCCCGAGGAAGGGAACGTCGTTCTCGCGGGCGTGACGGATCGCCTCGACCTTCCCGTCCGTGCCGCGGGAGCCGAACCCTCCGGGGACGACGACGGCGTCCGCGCTTCGGAGCCGCTGTTCGTGGTGGTCCCGCGTCTCGTCGGCGTCGACCCAGAGCACGTTCACCTCCGTCTCCGTCTCGATCCCGGCGTGTTTCAGCGCCTCGTGGATCGACATGTACGCGTCCTCCAGCGCGTACTTCCCGACGAGCGCCACGTCGATCTCCTTGTCGCGGTCGCGGGTAACGAGCTCGCGCCACTCCGTCGACCGTTCCGCCTTCGGGAGCGCCTCCCCGGTGAGCTCGAGCCGCTCCATCACGTACTCGTCTAACCCCTCGTCCTCGACCATCAGCGGGACGTGATAGATGTCCTCCACGTCCGGGTTCGAGAAGACGGCGTCCGTCGGCACGTCACAGAACAGCGCGATCTTCTCTTTGACGTCGGGTTCGAGTCGGTCCTCGCACCGACCGACGAGAACGTCGGGCTGGAGCCCGATGGAGCGTAGCTCCTTTACGGAGTGTTGGGTCGGTTTCGTCTTCTGCTCGCCGTTTTTCGAGTACGGAACGAGCGTGACGTGTGCAAACAGAATGTCCTCGGGCGCCTCCTCGTGAGCGAACTGGCGAAGCGCCTCCAGGAACGGCATCGACTCGATGTCGCCGACCGTTCCGCCGATCTCGACGAGACAGACGTCGGAGCCCTCGGCGGCCTCTCTGATCCGGCGTTTGATGTCGTCGGTGATATGGGGGATGATCTGCACCGTCTTTCCGAGGTAGTCGCCGGCGCGCTCGCGCTCGATGACGTGCTGGTACGTCTTCCCCGTGGTGACGTTGTGGTCGAACGTCATGTCCGTCCCGAGGAACCGCTCGTAGTTCCCCAAGTCGAGGTCGACCTCCCCGCCGTCTTTCAACACGTACACCTCGCCGTGCTCGTACGGGTTCATCGTCCCGGCGTCGACGTTGAGGTACGGGTCCACTTTCACGGCGGTGACGTCGAACCCGGCGTTCGCGAGCAGTCGGCCGGTGCTGGCGGCGGTGATGCCCTTTCCGAGCCCGGACATGACGCCCCCCGTTACGAAAACGAACTTGCGACCCAGCGAGGGGTCGTACCCCGTATCGGGATCCGTCGGCATACCGACCGTCCGTCAGGCCTCGGCAAAACCGTTTCGGAGGGGCGCTGGATAGTGAACGCGTGTCACGTTCAGGGTCGTTTTGGGAAGATCAAGTAGGGAAAGAATGGGATCGAGAGGAGTGAGCGACCTCGGGCCACCTAAAGACACTGTTTTTCGGATGACGAGAGCGATCTCGTGAGCCGAGGTAGACGGGAAAAACGCCATAACTACGGGAACGTTTTTCTTTTCTCCCGTACAACGAGCGAGTACGCCATGTCGAAATCGACGGACGAACGGGGGCGGATCTACCTCCCGAAAGACATCCGGAAGCGGTTCGGTGACCGGTACCGAATCGTCGAGCTCCCGAGCCACGTCGCGCTCTTCCCCGTTGACGAGGACCCACTGGAGGGCCTCCGAGCGGCTGTTGGCGATGCCTTCGCGGAGACGACGGCCGACGAGCTGAAAGCGGAAGCGCGCGAGACGATCTCCAAAGAGATTCGGACAGAAGCGGAATCCCGGTCACGGGACAGCGGGGAGTGAGCCGTGTACGTCGAGACGGACTTCCTCACCGCGCTGGTGAAAGACGACGACTGGCTGCAGGACGCCGCAGTTCGAGCCCTCGAAGAGCGCGACGACATCCACACCTCGATACTCACATACGCCGAGGTACTGGTGTTGTTCTACGACCGGGAGACCGCCGAGTATGCGATCGATGCGCCACGGGCGATTACCAACCTGCTCGAACTGGTTCCCATCCTGCCGAAAGAACACGAGGACGCGGTTCTGGCCGCCGCGGCGTTCCTCGATGAGTACGATCTCACCCCGTTCGATGCACTTCACGCCGGGATCGTCACAACGGGGACAGAGCGTGTGCTTTCGACTGAGCAGGACTACGACACCGTCGGCCTCGACCGCACACCGTTGGAACCCGGATCCTCCGGATAAAACCCCGTGAGCCGCCTCGAGGGCACTCAAATCGGATCGATGTGACGTGCCTCACACGACCCGCTCGCCGTCGACGAACACTGCCTCGGGGTCGCGCCACGCGTCGACCGTTTCGGTGGGGTCGTCGTCGAGGACGACCAGATCCGCGCGATAGCCTGCGGCAACCCGGCCGCAGTCGTCGAGCCCGAGCAGCTCCGCGGCGTTGACCGTGGCGGCCTCGAGCGCCTCCGCGGGCGAGAGCCCGTGCTCGACCATGTACGCCATCTCCTGCGGGATCTCCTCGAAGAAGTTAAAGGGGGTACCGGCGTCCGTCCCCATCGCGATCCGCACGCCCGCCTCGAGCGCGTGCTCCCACGCCGCCTCGAAGCGGTCGGCGGCGTCCTCGGCTTTCGCCACCGCGTCCGCCGGGATCCCGGCCTCGACCCCGTGGTCGACGATGCCGTGAAGCGCGCTCGCGGTCGGTACCCAGAACGTCCCGCGCTCGGCCATCAGCTCGGCGGCCGCCGCGTCCATGAACGTCCCGTGCTCGATGCTCGTGATCCCCGCCCGGACCGCGTTCTTGATCCCCGTCTCACCGTGGGCGTGTGCTGCAGTCGGCGTGTCGGTCGGCGCGGCCGCGTCCGTGAACGCCGCCAGCTCCTCGGGCGTTAGCTCCGGCGCGCCCGTCACCGCACCCTCGGTGAGCACGCCGCCGGTCGCCATGCATTTGAGCACGTCCGCCCCGGCCTTCAGCTGCTCGCGGGCGGCCTTGCGCACCTCGGCGGGGCCGTCGGCCTCCCGTCCGAACCAGTTGCCGTGGCCGCCGGTCATGATCACGTTGCGGCCGCAGGCGACGACGCGGGGTCCCGTCAGCACGCCGTCAGCGACCGCCTCCCCGGCGTCGAGCGCGAGCGTCCCCCGCGAGCCGAGATCCCGGACCGCGGTGACGCCAACGCTCACCGCGGCGTCGAGGTTCCGTGCCGCACGGTAGCTCGCCGCGTAGTCGCTCTCGTCGACCGCGCTCGCGACGTCCGGACGCCCGTCCATCATCAGGTGGACGTGCGAGTCGATCAGCCCCGGCGCGACCGTCTTCCCCGAGACGTCGGTCGTCTCCGCGGCGTCGAGGTCACCGTCGAGCGTCTCCTCGAGCTCGTCTCGATCGCCGACCGAAAGGATCTCGCCGTCCTCGATCACGACATCCGCCGTCCGCGTTCCCGCGGCGTCCGCCACCTGTCCGCCACGCAGTACGTGCATACGACATCGATCGCGGGATGGTGCCTAAAAGGTCGGATCGCGGAAGTCGGTGTATAACCCCGATAGCTCGGTCCGATCCGGCGCTCAGGTCGGATCGGGCTCCGGTTCGGTGACGTACGCCTGCAGGTCGTCGGGATCGACGCCAAGCCCCTGTCGCGTGAAGAAGGCAGCCACGTTCTCGCAGTCGCGGTCGAGGAACTCCCCGGCGTTCGGATGATGCACCGTGACCGCCTGCCCGAGGTCGATGACGACGAGCTCGCCCTCGTGGATGATCATGTTGTACTCCGAGAGGTCGCCGTGGATCAGCCCGGCGCGGTACAGTCGGCGCATGTACTCGCGGACGACATCGTACGCCGTCTCCGGGTTCTCGACGGTCACCTCGGAGAGTCGCCGGGCGCGGTCGTCGGCGTGACCGACCAGCTCCATCACGAGCACGTTCCGCTGGACCGCGATCGGCTCCGGGACGCGCACGCCGGCCGTGCGAGCGCGTTCGAGGTTCGCGAACTCCTTTTTCGTCCACGCCAGCACGACCGCCTTCTTGTCGTTCGCGATCCCCTCGAACCGCGGGTCGCCCTCGAGATACTCGCGCATCTGCCGGAAGTTCGAGGAGTTGATCCGGTACACCTTCACCGCGACCTCGCGGGCGCGCTCGTCGGCCGCCTCGGGGGATCCAGGCTCCGGACGCTCGCCCGCCTGCCCGCCGAGCGCTTCGAACACGCTCGCCTCCTTTCCGGTCGAGACGGGTCCGCCGAACGCGTCCACGTAGCCGTCCTGGACCAGCTTGTAGATGGCCGCCAGCGTCGCGTCGTCGAACACCGACTCCTGGAGCTTGAACTGCTCGGTGTCTTTCACCCGTTTGCGGAACTCGTCGAACTCCCGGTCCTGCCGGCGAGCGATCCGGTCGGCCTCCGTGTCGGAGACGTCCAGCTCCTCCCACTCGTCGCCGGGGCTCGTTTCGGGCTCGAGCAGCACGAACTCCTCGGTCATTCGCATCGACGTTCGGTCGCGGAACGTATAAGCGAGCGGGTCCGGCTACTCCTCCGTGACCGGCGAGTCGGACGCCTCGGGAACTCGCGCGACGGTCGTGATGGCGCGGGGGCTTCGCGGCGTCGCGCGCTGGATGTGGTGTTCGAACTCCTCGAATCCGGCCGCCGTGAACATGCGGTCGGCCTCCTCGGCGTCGTAAAACAGCATGATCGCGTCTGCGACGCGCTGGAGCACCGGGTTGTGGGGGTAGTCGGGGCCGACGACGAGCACCTGTCCGCCGGGTTTTCCGACGCGGCGGAGCTCCGCGAGCCCCTGCACCGGGTTCGGCCAGTACTCGATGGAGCCGGACGACCAGACGATGTCGAAGCTGTCGTCACGGAACGGGAGCCGTTCGGCGTCGCCACGGTAGAAGCGCACCGCGTCGTGTTTGCCGAACTTCTCGAACGCCTTCTCCATCTGGTGGACGCTCTGGTCGAGTCCGTGGACGTCGTCGGCGTGTTCGAGCAGCCCTTCGGTGCCGAAGCCGGTGCCGCAGCCGACATCGAGCACGCGGTCGTCGTCGCCGAACTCCAGCCAGGAGAGCGCCTCCGAGCGCATCTCCTCGGTCCAGTTGAACCGGTTCACCCGGTCGTACACCTTCGAGAGGTACTTGTAGAACAGCCGGGCGTTCGACTTGTCCTCGAGGATCCCCATTTGCCACTCGGTAGGGTTGCCCGCCCCATAACGACACGGATCCGCCCTGCTTAACCGGCCGCTCGACGATGGTGATCGTATGCACCCGACGACGCGCGGTCGATTCCGCATCCACGACCGTCGCCAGCGGCCGAACGTCGACGGACGCGTGGGCGGCGACGACGGACGCGTGGGCGGCGACGACGGACGCGTGGGCGGCGACGACGGACGTGTGGGCGGCGACGACGGACGCGTGGGCGGCGACGACGGACACCCTGACGAACTGGAGCCGACGACCGAGACGTCCGAGGAGTTCGTTATCGTCGAGCTTCCGTCCGAACCGGTCGATCCGACCACGCCGGAAGCCGCGGACGTGTACGACCCGATCTACGTCGACGTCGACGAAGGGGAGAGCCGGACCGCCGAGCTATCTCCCGGATACGTCGTCGACGCGACGCTCGCGTGGGACGACGGGACGGCCCGATTTTCGGCGCTCACCGTCGTTCGCGAGAGCCGGTTCCGCTTCGCCGACGGCGTCGAGGGGATGTTCGAGGCCGCCGTCGACGCGTGGGAGGGGATCCACGCGGCGGGCGAGGCGATGGGGTCGGTCACGACCCGATCGAACGACGGCGACCCGAACGGGGCGTTGTACCTGTTCGCCGACGGGCCTGGCAGCGACACCTTCGAGGCGATCCGCGCGGGGCGAATCCCGATCGAACCGTTAGTCGGTCGCGTCAACGCCGAGCGCGGCGACGCCCGCCGCGAGGTGTTCGTCCTCCGACCGGCCGCCCACGCGTTCGTCGCCGTCTACGTCGTCTTCGACCCGGACGGCGTCCTCGCGCGGACGGTCCGGGACACGTACGATCTCGGCGGCGGACTGGCGTCCGAGCTGGGCGCGGGAGGGGCTGCAGGCGTCGACGGCACGGAGACGGACGGTGCGAGCGAGTTCAACATCGGGATCGACGACGACCCAAAGTAGTCGACAACCGATCGCGCGTTGTCGGCGGTTCCGACACGCGTTTGCCTTCGGACGCGAGTGAACGAACGTGACTGACACGCCGACCGGACTCGACCGGGACCCGGAGCCGCGACCGCTCCGCGAGGATCCGCCGCCCGAAAGCCGCCGAACACGGCTGTGGCGGGTCGCGTACAACGTCTTTCCCGCCTACCGTGGGACCGGGGCACGAGTCGCACACATCGCCGGTAACTGGCAGTACGTGCGGGTGAAGATCCCGTACAACTGGCGAACGCGAAATCTGCTCGGTGCGATCTTCGGCGGGAGCCTCTACGGCGCGATCGACCCCGTGTACATGACGCTGTTACGCCGAAATCTCGGCGACGAGTTCACGGTGTGGGATAAGTCGGCCGCCATCGAGTTCCTCCGCCCCGGTCGCGAGACGCTGTACGCGGAGTTCGAGCTCGACGACGCGGCGATCGCCGAGCTTCGAGACCGCCTCGATCCCGGCGAGTCGGTCGATAGACGCTACCGCGTCTGCATCGTCGACGAGGCGGGGACGGTGTACGCCGTCTGCGAGAAAACGCTGTACGTCAGACGCGACGGTTGACCGGGGGGGACCGGTTCAGGCCGCCGCCCCTGCGATCAGGCTCTCCCGAACCGTCTCGACGAACCGGTCCGGATGCTCGACGTGCGGCAGCAGGCGTGCGCGGTCGAAGACGACGAGACGAGCCCCGGACTCGTCCGCGAGATCGCGACCGTCCGAGAGGGGACTCACTTCGGCTTCGCGACCCCAGACGATCGTCGGCGGCACGTCGAGGTCGGCGAGCGCGGCAGCGAGCTCCACGTCGCTGTTGAGGTAGCCCGAGATGAACGAGGCCGGCGCGAACTTGGCGTTGTCGACGTGGGTCGTCCGCCACTCGTAGTCGATCCACTCGTCGGTTGCGTTCGTCGGGTCGAAGTAGCCGTGGTCGGCGTTGAAGTACCGGATCGACGGTTTCGAGGTGATCAGATTGAACATGGCTGTGCCGACGAGCGGCGACCGAACCAGCTCCCGGAGCCACGACTTCGGTGGGCTCGGGCCCGCAACCGTCGTCGGACAGACGCCGACGAACCCCGAGAGTTCGAGATCGTCGGCGGCGGCAACGTAGGCGGCCGACAGCGACGAGGCGACGACGGCCGGCTCGGTGAAGCGGTCGAGGAAATCTCGGACGAAATCCTCGTACAGCGCAGCCGAGTAGCGGAGCGGCGGGCGGTCAGACCGGCCGTAGCCGGGGAAGTCGGGGGCGACGACGTGGTAGTCGGCGGCCAGATCCTCGAACACCTCGCGCCACTCGCCCGCGGAGCCTGCCGCGTTGATCCCGTGGAGCAACACGAGATCCGGATCCGACGGATCACCTCCTTCCGTGTACGCCACGTCGATCCCACGCCACCGGAACGTCCGGTCGGCTCCCGCAAGCGGAGACTCCAGTTCACCATCGTACCGGAGCCCGACGTTCGCGGTCGCCAACGCGCCGACACCGAGGAGGGCCGCTCCCGCAATTCGACCGTAGTTCATGGAAACCTGTTGGTTCGCGGGCGACTTATAGCTCGTGGCGGGCCCGACCCGCTCGGGCGACGAGGTCGGGCGGGCGACGAGGCTGGGAGCCGGCGATCGTTGGGCGGGCATCGGCGGCGTACGGAAGCGCGTGCGAACTGCCCGAAACAGTATATTTTATCTGCCTGCTTTCGCATTAAACGAGTACACCACTCGGGACGGGGGTTTGACATCCTCCCCGCGCTGAAGCGCGAGGATTCCAACGTGGGACAGCAGGCCGGTCCTACGTCCCCGCTGGCAACTTCTCGCCTGCCGAACGGGATCCGGCGAGGCGATACCGGGTTCGTGCGCGATACGTCGGCCCCGCGAGGGGTGTGGCGTATTCGGCGTCCATTCGGACGCGGTATCCGCTTGCACCGTGCATCCCGTTCGTCTCGGAGAGACGGCGGGGATGCCCCCAGTCGCAAGTTTCCCTGCGTCCGGGCACGGGCCGTGCCATCGGCCTGCCTGCCCTTCGTGCCACGGTGGACAGGCACAAGCGGGCGAGGGTCGCTTTTTGCCTGCCGTGTTGCCACGGCCTCGGAGACGCCCTCTCGGGAACGGTGTGGTGGCCTTCGTCGCCCGGGCGGACCCCAATCCAACCGCCAGTTTTTGCCCGTTGTGCTTACCCACCAAGACGCTGTCGAGAGGCTTAATTCCGGCGGTTGTGGCCGTGTTGTCGGATTCATCCCCGCCGTGAACGGCGAGGCTTTCTCCTTGACTTTCCGTAACTTCGCCTACGTCTCCATCATCATCGTAGTCGAGGATGATGCCGACCCAGGGGAATTCTCGGGCACACTCGAGATCCGGGCCGAAGGCGCGGTCAGTCAGGTCTAACCAGCACAGAGATCTCGGAGATTTCTGTAGCGACTACCAACTATGAAACGACGAAAACTGCTCATCGGCGCAAGCGGGGTTGCAGCGAGCGCGCTGGCGATCGGTACGGGTGCGTTCAGTGCCGTCCGCGTCGAACGAAACGCAAGCATCACCGTAACTACCGATGCCGATGGGCTCGTCGGTCTCGTCCCGAATCCGGACGTGGCAGGTGTGAAGATGAATAGCTCTCAGCTCGCGATCGATCTCGAAGATCCCGGTGTCAACGTCAACTCAGTGTATCAGTTCGGGCTGTTTGAGGGTGACCTCGATAACGACTATCCCGAGAACTTCCCGTTCAAAGCTGAATGTACGACTTTCCAACTGCGCAACCGCGACCGAGTAGTCGTGGTTGCGCGTCTCATCGCGGGGGCGTACTTCGGGTGTTCCCGGGAATACCACACCGGCTCATGTAGGTTGCAGACCCTGCTGGGCCCAGCATCGTCGGAACGATCCAGCTGATCGCACCAACGGGCTGCCTACCTCGATGGGTATCCCCACGTGGCCACGCCACGCATCCACGCCGACGCCGGGATTTGAACCCGGATCACGGCCGTGACAGGACCGTATGCTCGTCGGATTACACCACGTCGGCATGTCGCCCCGGCCGGAATCGAACCGGCGACCTCCGGATTCAAAGTCCGGCGTCCCTCGCCAGCGGAGACTCCGGGGCTCGACGTAGCCGCAGCTCTCGCTGCGGGGCTGTTGGCTAACGACTTCCGTACGCTCAGCGCGGACGGAGGCCGCTCGCTCCTGTATCGGGACGAACGGAAACCAAGCAGCCGCGAGCCTGGCATCCTGCACTCGCATCAGGCTGTGTCCTGAGCGAGTACTGAGCACAGGCAGGCGGCAATCCCGTGTTCCCCGACCCCTGACGGGTAGTCCGTATGGGGGCCGAGTTATGCGGGTGAGAGTGTCCGGACGTCGCCGGATTGCGTCGAACTCTCGTATTCGAAGTCGACGTGGATCCGGCGGTTTGCGCCCGGGCTCTTCGCACGCTGATCTTGTAGGCACTCGCCGAACACGGGACCCGCGGCTAAGCGAGAACGAGCACGCCGCGGGGTGAGGCGAGTGATGATCATCGTGTTGAACTCTCTCGGTTTGAGGGGTGTATCGGACGTCAACCTGGAATATCGTGGCAATTGTATTAAAATTAGTTAGGGTGTGTTACCCACAGACACGCCAGTCACACTCCAAGATGCGGTTGCACACGACGTTTAATGTCCTAGCATTGGCTGTCGTCGATAGCCGGACGCTGGCCGGTGGTCTCGGTTGGACCCACAGAAACTATTTACACCAACCTGCTCTCTGTGGCGATAGATGAGTGGCCGATCGCCGGTCCGGTGCTAGCCGGGAGCCCAGTCACACGGCGTGACTGACGGTTCTCGGTTAGATACCAATGACCGAGAATACCGACTCAAACGAATCTCAGAAGCCAGGGAGTGCACACAGCGGGTGTTCCAACCACACCGAACAGCGATCATCCACTGGATGCCAGGGTAGTGGTGCTTCCCCGCCGTGCGATGCGTGTGACACCACCCAGTACGACAAACTCCACGAAGTCTCTCTTGGTGAGCGGGCGTATGATGTGTGTGGAGATTGCCTCCAGCTCCTCGTTGACGACGTCGAGGAGTACCACTGGTGGGACCGCCTGACTGAAGCGCACTACAATCGCGCTGCCGAGTTTCTCCGCTCCCGTGATGCAGTCTGGTGCGTCAAAGATCAGGCGTACGCTGGCGGGGAACTGTGGGTCCACACGCCCTATTGCGATGCTGCCGTCGTCAGAGATGTGTGTGACCACTTTGGGTTCCAGATTCGCTGGTTTAGCGTTGTATACCCCGTTGACGATGGCTTCGAGTGCGTCTCAGAGCATGGGCCCTGTATCGAGATCAACCTCACGTTCACGACCCACCGTTCGGATCCACTCCCGCTTGAATACGACATTCAGAACGACGTGACGTACCACGAGATCGAGTGGCTTGACGAGTATCGGCGCCTGTTCACGTCGCCTCCCGAGTAGTTCGGACTCGCAGATCGAATTGCCTCTCCAAAATACGGTTGCACAACTGTCTCACTATTTGACGACTCGATCTGTGCGCCAAGAGTCTGTATTCCACTCTACCCGATATAGTTATGAGTACATCGGAGAGATTGGAATCTGTGAGAGGGGGCGGAGCTACGGGTTATCGACTGTTTGCGGGATCGGTCCTGCACGGTTGGCGAGTTGGCCGATGCAATGATAAACGCAAATCGTGCGAGACTTTATCCGTCGGCAGAGCCAAGATTTGCCTGACCAATGAGTCTGGACGACGCGGTTGAAGAGGCTCTCGCAACATACGGGATGTCGCGGAGCGAAGAGGCCGAAGAAACCGGCCGGACGGTCGCGACGCTCCAAGACTAGCGCACGCCGCTTACTTGAGGGTCCGAATTTTCTCTGCGAACTCCGCCTTCGATAGCCCAGGGGCCTCCATCAGCTCGGGGTTGTCGGTGCGCTCAACTGCCTCTTCGACGAATTCGATCCAGAGCACCTCGTGCGCTGTTGCGTAGACTGTTTTCGCTTCTGCAGGATACATATTCAGCTCGTATGCCGTCAGGTCGATCTGGACCTCGTGTTTCCGCTCAAGCGTTTTCGCTCCGAAGTCAGAGAGATGTTTGAGGAGCACATTCTTCCGACGAACCGTCAAGAGACGCTTTGACTCGTTAATATACTCGTTTACCCACTCCCGCCAGTCGTATGTCTCTGAGTCGATTTCCACGGAGGTTTCTGGCATCGAGAAATCGGGAGCAATCCGACGGAGGTAGAACTGAACCAGGGCAACAGCAGTCCGATGGTTCGCATTCGGAAGCGCGTGTTTGAGAATGAGATTTGAGGCGAGACGGCCTGCAACATCAGTCGCGCTGCCCTCCCACGATGTCCGGTTGAGCGCGTCTGGGAGTGCATCGATGTCGATGCTCTTGTACGCTTCAACGGGAACTCCTTCTTCTTCCTCGTTCTGGGCTATGAGCGCTTGATAGATCTCGAGGAGCCGGGCAACGATAGTACCGTTGTCAGCACCCATCTCTGAGAGTGCCTCGCCAAGATCGAATTCGAGATCGCCGACGTCCCCACCACCGACGCGGGAGGTATAGATACCGAAAAACTCGCTGTCAAGATCGTACCTGCGAACCTTCACCGCCACGTCATCGTCGTACTCGACAATCCTGGCAACGATCTCTGATGGAGCCTCGTGGACAAAATCAAGAGAGAACTGATTGTCGCCCGGATGGTGATAATAGACGTGACCCATCTACCTGATCCGCTGTACTTGGAGGAGCATCTTAATTCACGCTACCTTTCGGACCGACCTGGCATCAGGATTCCATCGAATCGAGTCTCTCCCAGTCGACGTTGATTCGGAGATGATACTCACTGTCCTAGCGTCCCTGTTCGCTTCGCGTTGGGTCGAGAAGCGGATACCCGCTTGTGAATGACTTGAGGAGCGTCTCACGCGCCGGGAGGTCGATGCCGAGCTGGTCGACGAGGTAGACGATCCGCTTGGTCGCAACGCCGTTGTCGGGTCGCTGGAGGCACTCAACGACCGTCGCCCACGAATAGTCTCGATCCTCCGCGACGATCATCGCCTGTACGAGTTCTCGGATGCCACCACAGAGTTCGAGATGGTCGGTACAGTCAACGGTCGTCTTTTCCACATCTGCGACGTTCACGGGGCTGTCCTCGATGAGCCTCGACTCGTAGCCGAAGAATTTGATCTTGAGCGGAGCGGCTACGTCCGTGAAGTCGGTCAGTCAGGCTAACCTCCGGGAATAACGGCAGACTATCGCTCCCTATTCTCTGACAACCACTCCTAATCTGGACGGGGCGCGTCCTCGTACTTGACCATCTTCTCGGGCTTATCGGCGATGGTGTCGTAGATCTGCTGAAGTGTCTCCTCCGCGGCAAGCAGATTGTGCGTCTCCAGGAACTCGCGGCCGTCTTCGGTGAGGCCGTAGAACTTCCAGGGATACCCCTGCCGGCGCTGGTCGTCGTCCAAAGCGACCTCCGTGACGATGCCGGCGTCGATCAGCTTCTGGATGTGCTTGTAGACGGTCGCATCGCTCACACTGGGATTGAGCTCCTCGAGTTCGTACATCGATGGGAGCTGTTGAGGGTGAGCGAGAATATCGCTGATAAGCGAAAACCGTGTCTGCTGTGTAATGAAGTGGATGACTTCCCGTGGTGTCGTGTCGTCACCGACACCCGAACCAGCCTCCATAACGATGTATTCGACCGGGCATAGTAAAGTAGTTTATCCGAGAGTAAACTACCGAGCCGGCTCACTATGATGAGTGTACCGCCAAGCGAGTAGGACAGGACAATTCACTGGTCCTCACGCTCTTCCCATTCCGGACGTGGTGTCGGGGACGGAAGTTCGTCAACCTCAGTTCGAAGTTCGTCCTCTGTCGTCCACGGGAAGCACCGTTCGTGGAGTTCGAATTTGCGGAACTTGTTGAGATGGACCCAACTGTACGTTGCCGGCTCTTCGTCCTCATCTGCCCGCTCGTCGATCACATCCCACACCTCCTGTTCGTCGATGTCGAGACCGCTCTCTTGGGCGCGATCGACGAGCGACTCGACGTTTGCTTGGACTTCATCCGCCGACAAATCGTCTGTGAACGCTATCTCAAGGGCGGCCTGAATGACGTGCTGTGGCGAGTCAAGGTTCTCGTCAGTCACCCACGCGTAATCACGTGGGTACACGTACGACTTGTCGAAATACGGCGGGTCATCGATCTCGCCCAATTCAGGCGCCTCCCCACCACTCTCCTTCTCGAAGACCCCAACGATGTAGTCGCTGTACGTCGCGAGCAACGAAAACATGATATCGAACGTATTGAGGCGGTCAGTCGGAAGTTCGAGGAGATCACCCATGATGAACGGATAGGCACCGAGCTGCTTCGTGAGTTCGTTCTGGACGGCGCGAAGCCGGCGGATATAGGGGTCGCGATAGCTCCCCAAGATGAAATACGATGTCCGCTGACTCCAGAGATACGGTAATTCACGCTGGGTGAACCGCCAGATTTCCCGTTTCTCTGCAGGCTCAAGTTCGATGCCCCCGACGGCCTCGTGAACAACGGTCATAATCTCCCCAGCGTCCGGCGGCGGGCTTGGGTCGGTCATTAGCTGCCGATTCAAACCACACCACCTTATCCCTTCTGAATCACTTTGGTTTTTTCTGGATTAACCAACTTGGATGACCCTAACTGTTATAGCGTCCTACCTCGTACCAGCACGTATGAGCGAAACCGACACTGGGGCGGCCGATGCAGGGCCGTTCGCGGAACAGCAGCGGCTGTTCAAGCTGCTGTCCCAGGATACGCGCCATCTCATCATCCAGGAGCTGCTGGGCCATCCCACCCATCTAATGTCGCTCGCCGAACTCGAGTATATGACCGGGAAGAGCCAGGCGGCCATCAAAGACCAGTTGGAGACGTTGATCGACGCCGGGCTCCTCGCACGCTACACGTACGAACCAAGCGAGGGGAAACGTGATCTCCCCTCCCAGTTCTACGGATTCACAGAGCGGGGGGTCGAGGTCCTCCACGACTACAAGTATCTCCGTGGGCTTCCGGTCGCACGTGCCCTCTACGAAAACACGCGCAAGACCGAGAAAATCGAGCGCCACGAATCGGCCCCTCGCCCGGAGCTTCCGGATGCCGTCGCGAACGCACTCGAGTTCGACGAGCCCGATCTCGACGCCGTCGATGGTGGCACAAACACATAGTTCGTCGTTGAACAGCACCGTTCTCGACGCTGCAGAGAAGGTACGCCGACTTCGTACCTAGGTCAGGACTCCGTGGGCTCCAGCATGGCTGGCTCGACGTTGATTCGGAGGCGGTACGTACTGTCGGTCGATCCGGTGTCGGGCCGCGTGGGGTCCAACAGGGAGTACCCACTCGTGAACGACGCAACGAGTTCTTCGCGGGCGGGGAGGTCGATGCCGAGCTGGTCGGCGAGGTAGACGATCCGCTTGGTCGCCGCGCCGTTATCGAGGCGCTCGAGGTACTCGCCGACGGTGTCCCAGTCGCAGCCCCAGTCGTCGGCGGTGCGCATCGCGGTTGCGAGTTCTCGAAGGCCACCACAGAACTCGGGGTGGTCCGCACAGTCGACCAGCGTCTTCTCTTGGTCGCTGACCTGAACGGTCGTGCCCTCGATCGATGTCGGCTCGAATCCGAAGAATTTCCGCTCGGTGACTGTCGTGACGCGGTACGGGACGCCGTGGATCTCTCGGCTTTGCGCTCGGGTCGGCGTAACGACATACACCGTCCTGGGGGCCTGTTCAGTCAGTCCGTGGTGGCTGAGGGCGCTGTAGTAGCCGATGTACATCGGCTCGGCGACGTGGGCGGCGATGAGGTACTCGTGGGTTGTGTATACGGCCTCCTCGCCGGCAGTGAGTGGAATAATGAGATACGTGCCGGGGAAGAGCCGGTCGAGCCAGCCCTTCTCGGTGAGCCGGGAGGCGATCTCGCGGGCGGTGTTTGGGGGGACCTCCAGCGTCGTCTCGATGTCGTCGACGGAGATGATCTGGTGCCCCGCGCCAGCGAGTTGTGCAAGGAGTCGACTTTCTCGAGTCGAGAGACCCTGGCGTATATTTTGCGATTGTTCTATGATACCTATACCTGCGTTTCTTACATAGAATATAGTCTCAGACCTGCTTTAGCCTTGCCTCATCCTTCTTAGCTTCCTTAACCAACACAAAATCATCAAATAGATATGTGTGTTGGTTAAGAACCGTGGAGACTGTGGATGAACAAATCGGATGTGGCAGATTCTGTCGGCAGTATCTTCCAACCCCGTCTTCTGGCTGGTCCAACTATTGATGGGACATTGGATCGAGTTCGAATTAGTCATTCGATACAAAATCCCGATCGTATTCAAAAACAAGGTGGAGGGGCTTGTTGACGTGCCCACAGCGTTGACTTGCCGGCACTACGAGACACAGGTATGAACCCACGCGATATCATTCGTCGAGACCATGATTCACGTGACGGTGAGGACCCGCTGTGCGTACTGGTGGATACCGCGTCACTGAACGAGCAGCTCGCCGATGGTAACCGATCACCTGGCTCGCCACGTCCTCGATGCGTTCGTCAACGAGAGTGGTCAGATAGTGCTCTATGTCCGTAGCACTGTTGAGGGTCACGAGCGACCACGGAAGCACGTGACTTGCCTTGTTGCGGGTCCGATCAGCGGACTGTGCAGTCGGTCTGCGAGTGATTTCGTGAAATTGACGGAGGAATTGGACGCTGTCTTGCGGTATGAGGTCGAAACGACCGCTGGTGAAGAAGTGTAAGCACCTTGCTAAACAGCACGCTGATAACCCAGACGAACCCGCTGCGCCGGACGGCGACAGCGGGTTCGCCGAGTGGGTTCAGATCGCCTTGATTCTCATGCACGCTGAACTCGACAAAAGCTTCCGCGAGACCGAAGCGTGGTTTAACGATTCTCTCGCCATCCGTGAGGAACTGAATCTCGAAGCCTCGCCAGACCATACGACCCTCTGTCGCTGGGAGAAAGAGTACCAGATGCGTGAACTCCGCCGCCTGCTCCGCCGAAGCGCGGAGCAGGCGGGCTGGAGCGGTGAAGCTGCAATCGACGCCAGTGGCTTCCAACGCGATCAGACCAGCTACCACTACCGCGACCGCGCGAACTACTCGTTCCAGTCGATGAAGACGACGATCTTGATCGACGTGAACTCACTAGCGATCAAAGACGTTCATTTCACCACGCAGAAGGCGTGGGACGGCCATATCGGGATGCAGGTCTTCCGCCGGAACGCGGAAGACCTGCGGGTCCTGTCCGCTGATGCGAACTACTCGTGGGGTGAGCTCCGCGAGGAGTGTCGCTCCAACTCGACGCGACCGTTGATCAAACACAGAGAGCAGACACCGCTTCAGAAGGCTCACAACGCCCGGATGAACGAGGACTACAACCAGCGGTGGATGAGTGAAACGGGCTTCTCGCAGTTGAAGGAAGACGACGGCGAGAAACTACGCTCCCGGACTTGGCACGGCCAGTTCCGGGAGCTCACGCGGAAGTGCATCGTGCATAACCTCACGCAGGCGGCGAGTTAGGGCTCGCCGCCTGCTCCCCTTCTCCGGACGTATCCGGGAGAGGTATCGCCGTCGTCATCAGAACAAGATCGCTAGCTACCATAGTTCTGACTCTTCGACAGCCACCTTTAGCCACCGCTACTGCATCTTCTGTATCCAGAATACCGCTTCTAACGCCATGGCTCGCCGAATTACTGACCCCGCCCCTATGCCGTCTTGCGATCAACAGGACATTTCAACTGCGCCGCTTCCATTCCTTGAGGCCGCATCAACGAGTATTACTTTCGGCCCCGGGACCCCTCGTGCGTCGTATGCAACCCCCCCTGCACGACGACGTTCCTCGCCGCCCTCGCGGCCGTGATCCTTCCACTCACGGCCGTCCCCGGCGTCGACATCCCCGATGCCCTCACCCCCTGCTTCTCGCACGAACGCCTCGGTAGCACGTCGATCGAGGCTTGCTCCACGTCACTCACCTGCCGAACAGTTATTATGCATGCGATCATATGATCGTGTGCATAATGATCGACCGCGATGCGGAGCTCGACTGGCTGGTCTCCCGACTCGAGCGGTCGGAGCGACAGCTTCTCGTGGTGTACGGCCGACGCCGGATCGGCAAGACCACGCTCGTGACGGCCGCCCTGGACGCGATCGAGGCCGACGCGATCTACCACCTCTGTGACCAACGCGGACCGACCCACAACGCCGATCGGTTCGCGCGCGAGTGCGCCGACGCGTTCGACGACGTTCCCCCCGCGGTGGACGACTTCGTCGACGCCTTCCGATACCTCCGCGGTCGCGTCGACGGCCCCTGTGTCGTCGCGATCGACGAGTTCTCGTACCTCGTCGAGGCCGACGAGGCGATCCCCTCCGTGTTCCAGACCGTCGTCGACGACGTGCTCGCCGACACCGGGATCTCGCTCGTGCTGCTCGGCTCGTCGATCTCCATGATGGAGGAGGGTGTGTTGAGCTACGAGAGCCCCCTGTACGGCCGCCGGACCGGCCAGTGGAAGCTGACCCCGCTCGCGTTTCCGGACGTCCGCGGGTTCGCCCCGGACGCGGACGTCGAGACGCGGATCCGACTGTACGCCGTGTTCGGCGGCGTGCCGGCATATCTGGAGCAGTACGACCCTGACTGCTCGCTCATGGCGAACGTCGAGGAGCGCGTGCTCTCGAAGGGGGCGTTCCTCTACGAGGAGCCCGAGTTCCTGTTGCGCCAGGAGCTGCGCGAGCCGGCGACCTACCTGGCGATCCTCGAGGCGATCGCCGACGGCGCGACCCGCGTGACCGAGATCGCCAACGCCATCGGTGCCGACGCCAGCTCCATCTCCCGGTATCTCCGGAACCTCTCGGAGCTCGCGCTCGTCGAGCGCGAGACGCCCGTGACGGATCCGGACGGCCGCGGCGTCTACCGGATCGCGGACGACTTCCTCCGCTTCTGGTTCCGGTTCGTCGCGCCGAACCGCGGCGCGCTCGAACGGGGACGCACCGACACCGTGCGGGACGCGATCGCCGAGTCGCTGCCGACGCACACGAGCCGAACGTTCGAGACGGTCTGTCGGCAGGCGGTCGAGCTGGCCGCCACGCCGGTCGAGTGCTCACGCGTCGGTCGATGGTGGTACGAGGGCGACGAGATCGACGTCGTCGGCCTCGACCCGGCGTCGGAGACCCTACTGCTCGGCGAGTGCAAATGGACGACCTCGCCCGTCGGTCCGGACCTGCTGGCCGACCTCGAGGCGCTAGAGCCGACGGTTCGGTGGCGAGGAAGCGATCGACGCGCCGTCTACGCGCTCTTCTCGCGGTCGGGATTCACCGACGAACTCTCCAGTCTCGCCGACGAGCGCGCGGACGTCTCCCTCTACACCCCCCGGGACCTCGAGGAGGCGTTCCGAGCCGCGTGATCGTCCCCCGGCACTGGGTCCCGAGATCGTCTCCCGAGGTCATCGCGTCCGAGCCGTTCGACGTCGCCAACCGTGCTCGCCTCCTTCGGTGGCCTTCGCGCGTCCCCGCCACGTATTCATACGCTGTTTCGCATGGTCGGACAGTGTCCGAAATGACGGAACGAGGTATAAGTGTCCGTATCGACGTCCCCCCTGAGAGGGATGCCGTCGTGTTTCGTATCGGTGCTGCGGATGACATGCTCCGGCTGTTGGCCGACGCCCACGAAACGGAGTTTATCCTCCAGGAGCTGGCCACGGGTATCGACCGGTCGACGGTCTGGCTGGCCGTCGACCTTCTCGCGCGTCTCGGCGCGGTGCGGATCCGGGAGACGCCACAGCGGAACTACGTCGCCATCGACCCGGACCGACTTCACAAGGACGACCCGATCCTCGTCGTCCCACAGTCGGAGTTCCACCTACCGTTCCGGGCCTTTCTCAACCGCGTGCGGGCGACCGTCGAGGACGCGGATGCCGTCGATGAACTCCTCGGCATCGCGGTCTTCGGAAGCATCGCTCGCGGCGACGCCGACCGCCGGAGCGACGTCGACTGGGCTCTTGCCGAACTGAGTGAAACAGCACCCTGAGAATTACAGCATCCCGCCGTGCGCTAGTTGCTATGTGCAAGCGGACAGCCTTCGGCGGGATGCTACAGGATCTTGTTGAGCTCACCTCAATAGTGTTGCGCCCAGAGCCGCTCGATGCGGAGATCGAGCGGCGCTGTAAGCAAGCTTGGGAAGAAGCTCCCTGTCCGGAATGTGGTGAAACCGCCATCCAGAGCGGGGACGACAGTCCCCGACTCTGGTGTCGAAACTGCCGCTACGGCTTTACCTACACACGCAACACTCCCTTCGAAGGACGTACTCTCACACCCGGAGAGGTCGTCATCGCGTTCGTTCTCTACGCTGATACACTCCTCAGCATCAACCAGGTCGCTCGGCTCTTTGAAGCGGTCTACGATACCGTTCACACGACAATTCGAGAGGTAGAAGCCGCTTTCGAGCGCGGCTTCTACCTCGTCTTCGAACGCATCCAACACACCATCGACGGCCCAACACAGATCGACGAAACCGGTCACAAGTGCTCGGGCTACAAGGGACAGACGCCGCCGCGGGACGGGCTCTCCCGCGGCGGCTCTGGAAAGAAGGGACGATCACGGTGGAAGGGTGCCCCCGGTGATACCATGACGTTGATCGGTGCCTGTCGTGACGTGCTCCGCGTCATCCGCCCTGAACGAGGAGCTCAACCAGAGGAACTCAAGCCGGCACTTGACGAGGTCGAGATCCTTTCTGGGAAGCTTGACGAAGTCTGGCACGACGGGTGGCGCGGGTACGCGCCACTCGTCTACGAAGACGAGCAAACGGTTGTCCACTCCGAAGAGTTTGTCACTGATGAGGGCGTTCACATCAACCAGGTCGAATGCCTCTGGTCACTCGTCAATCCGTGGCTACGGAAGTTCCGCGGCCTCTCAAAGCAGGGCTTGGAGCAGTCCGTCCGAACCTACGGGTTCGTACGGACATTAAACCTCGCTGGAGCACCGCTACACGGCCTTCTTGACTGCTTCGTCCTCGACGTGTTTCACTGAGTTATGCAAGAGCCCGACTGTTTCGACGTCGCGACGGGGATCGGTTCGTCTTCGAACCGTACGTCGAGTCCACGGAGAGCGCACGCAGGGGCGGCTCGAAACTCCGCTAGGTTTTCGCCGAGGGGATTACCGTGTGCGGCAGCGATCGACTCGACTAGCTCTGGAAGGCGGTGATCACCTATGAGTAGCACGCGTGGCGAGCAGCTCATCGACAACGCTCAAGCGGCGTTTGACCGCCGCGTGGCGGCGATCGAAGCCGGGATTGACATCGAGGACCGCACTCCTCCAGTTGCGGAAGGCCTGTCGGTTGCTCGCGGGTACTAAAGCACTTCGTGATGTCAGCTACTACACGCTCGTGATCGAGGCGTCGTTCGTCGCGATCGAACGAACTGTCGAGTGCCGTCTCCTCGAACGTGGGACGATGCAACCGAACGATCTGCCCGGTACGTATCCGAGAGTGTACCGTGAGGCGACGGCGGTCGGCATCTTCGAGGAATCGATCACGGCCGATCTCGATGATCTCTGGCGTGATCACCGGGCGAAAACCTACTATCAGGACGACCCTGCCCCGGCGACATGGGCGGACGCGATGTACGAACTCGGCACCGAAGTTCACGTATACGTTCCGGGCCAGTCTCGACGGGGTCACGACTGTATTTGCAGCGATTCGACATCGTGAGCAACGAGTAGTGATCGACGTTCGTCGCCATCACCGTGCTCGCCCTCTTGCTTCTCGGATGAACGCAGCGGTAGCGCGTCGGGAGAGACCCGCCTCGAAAGCAGCCGAGAGCGACGAGAAGCGGCACTCGGTCACGACCCGAGAAGCTCCTCGAGGCCGACCACGCGATCGGCCAGGATGACCGCCACGACTGCGACGATGACGTACACGCTGGCGACGGCCGCAATGAGCGGACTGATGTCCGCCCGAATCGAGGTGTAGATCACGACCGGTAAGGTGACGATATCGGGCGTGGTGATAAGCAGACTCACGAGGAACTCGTTGAGGCCAAGGATGAACATCAGCAGTGCGCCGCTGACCACGCCCGGCAGGATCGCGGGTATGGTAACGTGCAAAAACGTTTGCAGCTCTTCAGCGCCGAGGTTCTGCGCGGCGTCGTGAAGGTCCGAGTCGAGCGCATTGACACGGGCAGTCACCGACCAGATCATAAACGGGATGTTGATGATCGTGAGCGCGAGCCCGACCGTCCAGAGCTGGCCGAGGACGCCGATCTCGCCGAAGATGATGAGTAGAATCGTCCCGGACACGATCAGCGGGACGGTGAACGGCAGCAGAAAGTACAGCTGCAGGAACTGCTTGAATCGGAGGTCATAGCGGATCAGTCCCAATCCCGTGAGGATGCCGACCGGGATGGAAAAGAGGGTACAGAAGACCGCCACGTAGACGCTGCGCCAGAAGGCGGCGACGAACTCGCCCCGCTCCGGCAACGCCGCATACCACCGCAGCGAGAGCCCATCCGGCGGAAAACGAATGATCTCGCCGGGGTGGAAGGACCCGGCAAGCACGATCAGCGTCGGCAGTAACAGAAACACGATCTGGACAGCGACGATCGTGGTGACGATCGGTCGGTTCCCCGGCAGCCGTCGTCCCAGTCGAGTGATCGAGCCGGTCACTCGACCGTGCTTCGGGTCACGCATTCCCATCACCGGCACGAAAGCCCAGCGTTCCGGTGCCGAAGAGCCGGAAGATACCGAACACGACCGTCGACGCGATAACTACCAGCGTCACGCTCACCGCTGCAGCCAGCGGCCAGTTCTGTGAGACGAACAACGTGCGATAGATGTAGTTCGCGACGAAGTCGATTCGACCGCCGCCGAGGAACTCAGGCACTGCGAACGTCGCAACGGTGATCGTGAACACCACCACCGTCGCGCCGGCGATCCCCGGCGCTGCGAGCGGGATGACGATCCGTTTGAACGTCACCCACCGATTGGCACCCAGATTCTGTGCAGCCATCTCGAGGGACCGGTCGATGTTCTGCATCGCCGGCACGATCAGGATGATCGCAAACGGGAGCATTATCTGTATAAGCCCCACCACGACGGCCGCCTCCGTGCCGATAAACCGGTAGGGACCGAGCCCGCCGACCGCGAGGACGGCGTTCAGCAACCCCTCTCGCCCGAGGATGATCAGCCAGCCGTACGCCCTGACGATGACACCCGTAAAGAACGGAGGTATGTATTTACCCCGAGGACGCAACAGCGGGCACTGCCTGAGTTCGTGAAATCATCTCATTGTTTCGAGCGATTCGCTTGAATTCTTCGTAGGGATTACGTCCCTGCTGGCGGCAGGTCGCCAGCAGGGACAGCAGCGTCTCATGCACGAACATACCGCGGTCGTTCCGGAGCGTTCCAATGATCTTCCGGAGAACCACCGGCTCACGAAGCGCGTTTTCAGCCGCGTTGTTCGTCGGAGAGACCGCTGGCTCACCGATGAAGGTGAGCCAGTGGTCGAGGCCTCCTTCGATCTTCCCGAGTAGTGTTGCCACTGGTCCGTCGGGCACTGACCGCTCTATCAGCGACTCAAGCTCTCTCCGGGCCACGTGCTGGAGTTCTGCTCGCTCACGAACTGTCAAGTCGCTCTCCAGTCGAATCTGGAGAGCGACGTACAGCTGTTTGAGAGCACGGTGGATCGGTTCGCCTTCCGGTTGCTTCTCAGCGGCGTCTTCAGCCTCCCGTAGAATATGCGCCCAGCACCGCTGGAGGTTGCTGCTGAAGGCCGGATACGCCGTCCAGCCATCACAGACGACCGTTCCCGCGAAGTCCTCGCCGAGGACTTCTGCGGGAACATCGCTTCCTCGACTCTCCCTGACCGCGTACAGCGTATGTTCCTCGGTAGTGAACGTCCAGATCCACGCCTGTTCGCCGTCACGTTTGATTCCAGTCTCGTCAACGTGGACAACGTCGGCTTGCTGGATCTGGTGGCGGATCTGCTCGTACTCACAGCGACCGGCGCGCGCAGCGCGCTCGGTCGCGTGCCATGCAGACGCGCCAGACAACTCCAGTCCGTGGAGCTGTTCGAAGCGGTCGCCGATCTTCCGGTATGGAAGACGGTGGTCGTACCGAGAGAGCGCTGCCTGTGCGATGACGTTCACCCCGAACTGCCCCTCATCGGGGCAGTCGGGGTGTGAGGCGACGGTTTCAGCTCCACAGGAGTGACACTCGTAGTGGTGCCGGTTGTACTGAGTGACTTCCGGTGGCTGTGGGTCAGGGAGTTCCTCGACGAGTCGGGGGCTGACGCCCGCCGACTCGTCGAACGCCTCACCACAGTCTGGACAGCAGTCACAGGTGACCTCGATTTCTTGATCTGGATCGGGAGCGTCGCGCCATTCCGGGTCATGTCCGGACTTTCGGCCGGGCGTGCCACCGTCAGTACGCTGTTCGTCGTCCTCGTCCCCGTCGGACGAGGACGACTCCTCTTGCTCCGACTGGTCCTTGCTCGGCGGTGTATGTGGTCCTTCGTACCATCGGATCTTGGCTCTGAGGCGCTTGTTCTCTTTACGGAGTTGCTGATTTTCTTGCCTCAGTTCTTCGTTCTCCTGCTCAAGTTCATCAACGCGGTTTTCGAGGGCAGTGATCCGCTCAAGCAGTTGCTTCACTTTCTCATCAGTAACCATCAGAACCCCCCTCGGCTAGTGCAGAAGACACGGGACGGTCTCCCTGCCGGAGACCGTCCCTCGGGGAATACCCTGTCGTCTGCATTGCTCTACTACGAGGTCAGGGGCAACTTACGAGAGAGTGGCGAAATCGTTCTGGGGGTAAACACGTACGAACGGAGCAAAGATGCTCGCTAAAAGGAGCTTACGGAGGACGGCGGATCTCGTCCTGACCGTCAGATAGGCGTACGGGAGCGCGAGCCCCACCGAGATGACGGTCACGACGAGCGTAAGCCCGATCGTCCGCGCGAAGATCCGATGAATGCCGCCTGCAGAGAGGATCTGCAGCCAGTTCTCGACGGTGAACTCGTAGATGATGAACTCGAACGGATCGGAGACGAGAACGCTGTAGTAGAGCAGGATCACCATGCCGATGAACAACAGACTGATCAACGCGACCCCGAAGCTGATCAGGAGATAGCCAAACCAGGATGGAGGGTCCCGATAAAGCTCGCTCGGCAGCCGCTCTTTCAGCGAGATCGCCCGGTCAACAGCCCTCCGACGAACTCGGCGAGTGATCCGCTCGTTCATCCTTCGAAGCGTCCGTGTGGTGCTCCCGATTGCGTCATCTCCCACCCCGGTCAGGGTACACCATCGCGGTTTCACGCTCCCACCCGACGGCCACCGAGGCTCCCAACGAGTACGGAGTAGCGCGGGAGGAAGTCAGCTCCGTTACGGTGAGCGTCTGGTCGCTACGTTCGAGGCCGATGCGGTACCCGACCGTCTTACCGTTAAATATGACGTCCTCGACTTCCCCCTCGAGGACGGTGTCAGTGTGAAGCTCCGTCCCGATCCGTACCTGTTCGAACCGAACGCCGACGACCACCGACTCGCCGCGCGAATACGCCTCACCGTCGGTCACCGTCCCACGGATCGAGGGTGACGAGCCATCCAGCGCCACGCTGCAGTACGTCCCGTCAACCGTCTCGACCAAGCCGGTGAGGAAGTTCATATCCCCGACGAAATCCGCGACGAATCGAGATGCAGGACGGCTGTACAGCTGGTTGGGACTGGCGAGCTGTGCGAGCTCGCCCTCGCGTATCACCGCGATCCGGTCGGCCATTTCGAGGGCTTCTTCCTGATTGTGCGTAACGTGAACCGTCGTCACGTCCGTCTGACGGTGGATCCGACGGAGTTCGTGACGCATCTCTTCACGGAGTCGTTTGTCGAGTGAACTCAGCGGCTCGTCCAGCAGGAGCAGCGCCGGTTCGAACGCCAGCGCCCGCGCGACGGCGACACGCTGTTTTTGGCCCCCGGACAGCTCATTCACGCCACGGTCCGCGATGTCGGGGAGCCGAATCAGCTCCAGCATCTCCGCGATCCGCTCTTCGATCACCGCGGGGTCGTACCGGCGCATTTCCAGCGGAAAGGCGATGTTTTCACCCACAGTCATATGTGGGAACAGTGCCATACTCTGGAACACCATCCCGATGTGACGCTCGTACGGCGGCCGGTCGGCCATCGTCTCGCCGTGGATCCTGATCGTCCCATCATCTGGCTTGATGAACCCCGCGATCATGCGGAGAATCGTCGATTTGCCGGCGCCGCTGGGACCGAGTAAGGTGATGTACTCGTTGTCGGCGATCTCCAAGCTGACCTCGTCGACCGCAGTGACCGCGTCGAATCGCTTGGAGACGCCGTCGAGGGTAACGGCTGGCTGTGCGTCCTGCCCGCTGTCACTGCGGTCAGGAGTCTTCCGAGAGGTGTCGCGCCGTTCCATGTCGCGTCAGGCGAGTAGCAACGCGACCTCGTCGAACCACTCCGGGCTATGCTCAACGTACGCGTCGAGGTCGGTGTCGATCAGCTGGTCGAACTCGGCCTCCGTGCTGGGATAGGCCGGATCGCCGTCCATCCACTCGAGGGGCTCGACGTTCTCGTTGAACATCGGCACGGCCAGCGCGTCCATCCACTCCGCCTGTACGTGCCGTCGACACGCCACATCGATGAACCGCTGGCTCCAGTACAGTTCGGACTCGCTTTGTCCGCGTGGCGTGTACATACAGTCCATCCGCCAGGTGGCGCCTTCATCGGGGATCGTCCAGTCGACCGGCTCACCCTCCTCGATCGGCGTCAACAAGTTGTTCGGGAGATATCCCGCCGCATAGGCGATCTCACCCTCCTGCAGGTTGGTCGATAGCGACGCGTCCGAGCCGAGATAGCCGATGTTCGGCTCGATATCCTCGACGAGCGACCAGACGTCCTCCATCTCGTCGGCCGCCCCAAGATCCTCGTCCGCCAGCTCCGCTAAGACCGGATACAGCCCGTCCGCAACCGGATCGTCGTACAGTCCGATCCAGTCCTCGTACTGGGCATCCCACAAGTCTTCCCAGGAGTCGACCGGCTCCGAGTGGCCCTGGACCTCCTCCAGCACCGCCTCGTTGTAACAGAGCGCGTACGTGTATCCGTACAACCCGACGTAGGGGAATCCATCGGTGTCGGGATGGCCGATATCTCGAATCTCCGATGCGTGGTCGACGATCTCGTCGTGTAGCGGACTGGCGAGCCCCTGTAAGTACTCCCGGTGGACGAAGTTCACGATGCTCCAGTTGACGTTGACCGGCGGTTCTCGCCCGTCCTGGACCGCCGAGCGGATATCACTCCCAGTCACCTCGATATCCGTATTGTCGTAAGTGACCTCGATGCCGGTCTCCTCGGTAAACGTCTCGCCGACGTGTTCAGCCAGCGACTCCTCCCAGACGCCACCCCAGGCCCGAACCGTGATCGAATCCGGTTCCGCGGGTGGGTCGTCGGGATCCAAGGTCGGTTCGTCGTCCTCGTCGTCCGCCAAACAACCCGCGAGACTTGCCGCCACAAAAGTGCCCATACCGCCCAAAACCGTGCGCCGATCCGTTGCAGTGCTACTGGAATGCATTGATCATTTCTTTGTGATCTTTCAGTTGCGAGGGGCTAACGTGGCAGGAGTTCACGGGGATGGGTTATAATTCAATCGAATCCACACAGTTCTCTCCCGATCGCATCCGTGCACTCACCCCGGAGTTGCGTGATTCGAGACCAAAGCGGCTCGTCATCGCGAAGTTCGTTGATCGAGATCGATGTCGTCCGCAAGTGGCCCGCGGGAAACAGTTAATGACGAGTGCCGTTTCGTTCCCGTCGATATGCAAGTACGCGAGGAGCGGCTCAAAGACGATCTTCTGGCGAACGGGTCGTTCGGAGCCGTTGACGTGGAGACGGGTCGTGGTCGGACCGTGCTAACGGGGTCGGAGGCGGACGAACGAGCGAGAACACGGCTCGTGGAGACGCTCGAATCGAACGGCATGGACGTACGGATCGACCCCGTGGGCAACGTCGCCGGCCGGTGGACACCGCCGAGTGCCGACCCCGATGCCGACCCCGTGGCGGCCGGAAGCCACCTCGACAGCGTGCCGGAAGGCGGGATCTTCGACGGCCCCCTCGGCGTATACGCGGCCGTCGAGGCCGTCCGCGCGATCCGGGACGCCGGGTACGAGCCGAAACGCCCGATCGACGTCGTCTCATTCACCGAGGAGGAGGGTGGGCGGTTCGGTGTTGGACTGCTCGGATCGTCGGTTGCGGGCGGGCATCGAACCGTGGAGGAGGCTCTCGAGCTGGAGGACGATGGCGACACGCTCGGTGAGCTGCTTGCCGAGATCGGGTTCCACGGATCAGCCACGATCGCTCCCGAGCAGTGGACTGCGTGGCTCGAACTGCATATCGAACAGGGGACGGTGCTCGAACGCGAGGGCCTCCCGGTGGGGATCGTCAACGCAATCACGGGGATCACGAACTGCCGCGTCGAGATCCGAGGCGAAGCCGACCACGCAGGCAGCACCCTGATGAACGAACGGACCGATGCACTGGTCGCCGCCGCCGAGTTCGTCGAGCGGACCGACGAGATCGCACGCGAGATCACCGCCACGGACAGCGAGTTCGTTGCCGCGACGGTTGGGGAGCTTGATGTGAGCCCCGGCGCACGAAACATCGTGCCGGGCCGGGTTGCGCTGTCGATGGACGTACGCGACGTGGACCGGTCCGTGATGGATGATGTGGTGACACAGGCCCAGCGACGGCTCGCCAGACTCGAGACCGACCGGGGAGTCGACACGGAGCTCGACAGGTACCGGACACAGGACGCCGTCGAGATGAGCGACCGGTGTATGGACGCGCTCGCCGCCGCCAGCGATCGCTACGGGGTCGATCGGCTGCAGCTCCCGTCCGGCGGCGGTCACGACACGATGAATCTCGCGCACGCGACGGATGTCGGACTCCTGTTCGCCCGGTCACGGGACGGGATGTCCCACTCACCCCGTGAGTGGACCGACTGGGAGGACTGTGCGACCGCCGCGCAGGTACTCGCCGGGGCACTCGTAGAGCTGACGGACGCCGACCGGTGACCGACTCGGACCGGAACAGTCGTCGCGTCAGGGCTCGTACTCGACGGGAGTCGACCACGACACCTCATCCACGGCGTCGTCGATCGCCACGTCGAGCAGCCCCGACCGGACGAGGGTGTCGACGTTCCGCAGATCGTCGGTGAGCACCCGGTCGCCGGCGAGTTCGGGAGCCACGTCCCGAACCGCGGCGTGGGCCGCCGCCGTGCCGGTTCCCAACTCGAGATCTCCGAGATGCTCGGCTGCTTCGGCGGCACAGATGAGCTCTATCCCGACCACCTGCCGCGTCCGTCGGAGCACGGTCCGGGCGTTCATCGCGGCGGTGGCGCTCATGCTGACGTGGTCCTCTTGGCCACCCGAAACGGTCGCGTTGTCGGTGGCTGCTCGTCCAACACTTCGACACTCCGCGACGAGGGAGGCGGCGGTGTACTGCGCGATCATCAGCCCGGACTCGACGCCGGATTCTGCGGCCAGAAACGGTGGTAGATGGTCCTCCTGGAGGTTCGGATTGAGCAGGCGGTCGACTCGTCGCTCCGCGACGGCTGCCAGATCCGTGAGCGCGGCGACCAGATAGTCGAGTCGGTGAGCGAGCGGCGCGCCGTGGAAGTTCCCGCCGGAGACGACCGCGGCGTCGTCGGTCCCCGACGCCCGATCGTCGAGTGCTCTGCGCGGAAAAACCAGCGGATTGTCCGTCGCGCTGTTCAGCTCGATATCGACCGCCTCCCGCAGGTGGTCGACGGCGTCGCGGACCGCACCGTGGATCTGTGGGAGACACCGGATCGCATACGGGTCCTGCACGCGGTCGCAGTTGCGATGCGACTCTACCACCTCGCTGTCGCTCGTGAGACGTCGGACGATCCGTGCGGACGTGGCCTGCCCGGCGTGCTGGCGGACGTCGTGGATCGGTTCGGCACATGCGGCAGTCGTTCCCATCGACACCTCGGTCGTGAGCGCGCCGGCGGCGTCGGCTGCGCGGCAGACCCGGTCCGCATCGTGGACGAGAAGCGCGGCGACGCCAAGCGTGAGCTGCGTCCCGTTGATGAGCGCGAGTCCCTCCTTGGCGCAGAGCTCGACCGGCTCGAGCCCTACCTCGGCAAGCGCCGTCGCCCCGCCGTATCGCTCGACGCTGACGGCGGTCGACTCGCGTCCGGCACCCGATCGATGTCCGGCGTCTTCGGCAACGCGCTCGACGTCAGCGTCCCCCTCACCGATGAGCACGAGCGCGAGATGAGCAAGCGGCGCGAGGTCGCCGGACGCGCCGAGACTTCCACGTGCGGGAATGACAGGGTGGACGCGTCGGTTGAGCATCGCGACGAGAAGGTCGACGACATCGAGACGGATCCCGGAGTAGCCTTTCAACAGGGCGTTTATCCGCGTACAGATCAGCGCACGGACGAGCTCGCGCGGGAGCTCCGGCCCGAGTCCGGCCGCATGACTTCGTAGGAGGTTCGTCTGGAGCTCCGCGAGTCGGTCGGGCGGGATGCGTTCGTCCACGAGTTCGCCGAACCCCGTGTTGACGCCGTACACTGGGTCCCCGACATCGAGGATCCCGTCGACCCGGTCGCGGGCCTCGCGAACGCGCTGACGCGCCGGCTCCGCAAGCTGCACGGGTTCGTTCTCCCGGGAAACCGCAACTACCTCCGCGATCGTCAGCGTCTCGCCATCCAGCGTAACCGTCATTGGTCGTTCCTCTCCCGGGCGTCAGTCCCTCTCCGGTCGGTGGTCTCGGATCGGGGTATGCCGCCGTTCCGTTCGCTGACGTCGACCCGGCGAACGCCCGGATCGCGAGCGTACGCGAGGTCGCCGCCGACGAACGCGAGTTCGACCGGCGACTCGTCGAACCGGTACGCGACGTGCGCGTGTGACGGTGCGGTCAACACGAGCAGGTCTCCCGGCGCACCGGGTTTGAGCGTCCCGGAGCCGGCGGGAACGACGTCGTCGGGAACTCGGGGGTCGTCGGCACCGAGCGCTATCCCCCCGGCGTACGAACACGCGCGGACCGACTCGGCCGGCGACAGCCCCATGCCGACCGACGCGAGCGTAGCGGCGAAGCTCGCTCCCGGCGCGTAACAGTTCGGATTGAAATCAGTGGCGACGGCGACCTCCGACCCGGCAGCGAGAAAGCGCCTGGGGTCCGCGTAGTCGGTGCCGAGTGCGAACGCGGTCCCCGGAAGCAGCGTCGGAACCACTCCGGCGTCGGCGAGCGCGGTCGCATCCTCGTCGGTCGCCTGCAGGAGGTGATCCGCGCTAACCGCGTTGCTGTCGGCCGCGAGCTGTGCACCGCCGATCCGCTCGAACTCCTCGGCGTGAATCGTCGGCACGAGCCCCGCGTCCGCACCAGCCTCGAGCAGACGACGGGAGTCGGCGACGGAGAAGACGCCGGCCTCACAGAACACGTCACAGAAGACGGCGTCGTCGGCGACCGCCGGGAGCTGGTCGTCGATGACGTGGTCGACGTACGCGCTCGCCGAGTCGAACGCCGGAGGGGTAGCGTGTGCCCCCATGAACGTCGGGACGAGCCGGACGGGGTGCCGCTCGCCTGCCAGCGAAACGACCGCCAGCATTCGCGCTTCTGTCTCCGGGTCCAGCCCGTAGCCGGATTTCACCTCGACGGTCGTTGCGCCCGCGGCGAGCATGACGTCGAGTCGGTCGAGGAGCTCCTCGAGGAGCGTCTCCGTCTCCGTCTGCCGGGTCGCACGAACCGTTCGAAGGATCCCACCGCCCTCGTCCATGATCTCCTGGTAGCTCCGCCCGCGGAGCTTGGCCGCGAACTCGTCGGAGCGGTCACCCGCGAACACCGCATGGGTGTGGCTGTCGACGAACCCCGGGAGGACGGCCCGTCCGCTCGCGTCGACCGCGTGAGCTGCGTTCGCTGGCGGATACTCGCGGACCACCTCGTCGGTGGGGCCGACGGCGACGACCGCACCGTCCGCGACGGCGACGGCACCGTTCTCGATCCGGTCCAACACGGCGTCGGGGTCGTCCGGCGGCCCGTCGCCGCCGGGATGGGGAGGGGCGCTCGTGGCGTCTTCCGAGTCGGCAACGTCGCTGATCGACGCCGTTCGCGTCGCAGGTCCGACGACCAGCTCGGTGGCGCTGTGAACGACGCAGTCGAGTCGGGTCATGTACCCACCTCCGTACGGTGCCCGGAACGCTTTTTCGCCGCTCGACTGATATCCGCAGCATGGAGCGGATCCACGTCAACCCCGCGGCGCTCAAGGACGCCAACGAGATCGGGTACAACCACGCGATCATTGCGAACGGCGAGTTCTACATGGCCGGCCAGGTCGCGATGAACGCCGACGGAGAGGTCGTCGGCGACGACGTCGCCACGCAGGCGCGGAAAGCCTACGAGAACGTCGAGATACTGCTCGAGACGGTCGGAAAGGAGCTGTCGGACGTTACCAAAGTCACCACCCACATCATCGAGCCACACGAGCGATATTTCGACGGCTACAAGGAGGTTTACTGGGAGACGTTCGAGGAGCCGTACCCCTGTCATACGGTTCTCGGGGCACACCAGTTGGCTCACGAGGAGTATCTGCTCGAGATCGAGATCGAACTCCCGTTCACCGAGCGAGACGTCGCCGCGATCGAACCCGACGGCGAGGAGATCGTTCGTATCTCCTGACGCCGCCGTCGAGCCTGCCGTACGAGCACGCGCGATGCAGTCGGTAGCGACGGTCACTGTTCGTTCATCGGCACGTGGACGTCCGACCGTGCCGCCTCCTCGAGCGCTTCCTCGTACCCCGCGTCGGCATGCCGGATGACGCCCATCCCGGGGTCGGTGGTAAACACGCGTCTCGCTTTTTCCGCGGCGAGATCGGTCCCGTCGAGCACGACGTGGTTGTTTGCATGCAGTGAGTTCCCGATCCCCACGCCACCGCCGTCGTGGACGGAGACGATGTCCGCGCCCGCGGCAGTGTTCAAAAGTGCGTTGAGGATCGGCCAGTCGGCGACCGCGTCGGTGTCGTCCCGCATCGCCTCCGTCTCACGGTTGGGGCTCGCGACCGATCCCGCGTCGAGATGGTCGCGAGTGACGACGATGGGTGCCTCGATCTCCCCGTCAGCCACGAGTTCGTTGATGCGGAGCGCGAACCGCGCACGCTCGGTGAGCCCCTCCTCGTCGGTCTCGTAGCCGAGCCAGCAGACGCGAGAGGGGAGCCCCTGGAACTGCACCTGCTCTTGGGCCAGCTCGATCCACCGTCGAAGCTGCTCCTTCTCGGGGAACAGTTCGAGGATCGCCTCGTCGGTACGGTAGATATCCTCCGGGCTCCCCGAGAGCGCCGCCCACCGGAACGGCCCCTTCCCGCGACAGAACTGCGGCCGGATGTACGCGGGGACGAACCCGGGGAACTCGAACGCGTCCTCGACGTCGCGCTCCGCACGAACCTGCCCGCGGATGTTGTTACCGTACTCGAAGGCGATCGCTCCCTCCGCTTGCAGCTCGAGGATCGCCTCCACGTGCCGAGCCATCGTGTCCAGACTCTCCTCGACGTATCGGTCCGGCTCCGTCTCCCGGAGGTCGTCCGCCTCGTCGACGGTGTACCCGGAGGGGTAGTACCCCTCGAGCGCGTCGTGGGCGCTCGTCTGGTCGGTCACCACGTCGGGCACGAACCCCCGATCGATCAGCGCTTCCAGCAGATCCGCCGCGTTCAGATGCACGGCGACGCTGTACGGCTCGCCGTTCTCGGCGGCGGTCTCGGCACGCTCGATCGCCTCGTCGAGATCCGACGTTTTCTCCTGACAGTAGCCGGTTTCGATGCGCCGGTCGATGCGCTCCTCGTCGACCTCGGCGGCGATACAGACGCCGCGGTTCATCGTGACCGCAAGCGGCTGCGCACCGCCCATGCCGCCGAGTCCGCCCGTGACGACGATCCGCCCCTCGAGGTCCGCCTCGCCGTACTCCTGTCGGGCAAGCGCCGCGAGCGTTTCGTAGGTTCCCTGAATGATCCCTTGCGTACCGATATACGCCCAGGATCCGGCCGTCATCTGGCCGTACATGATCTTCCCCTCGGCTTCCAGCTCGTGGAAGTGCTCCCAGTTGTCCCAGTTACCGACGAGATTCGAGTTGGCGATCAACACCCGCGGCGCGCGCTCGTGCGTCTCGAACCGTCCGACCGGCTTGCCGGACTGCACGAGAAGCGTCTCCTCGTTGCCGAGCGCACGTAGCTCGTCGAGGATCGCGTCGTAGGCGTCCCACGACCGGGCCGCGCGACCCGTCCCGCCGTACACGACGAGATCCTCCGGCTTCTCGGCGACCTCGGGATCGAGGTTGTTGTTTAACATTCGAAGTGCCGCCTCCTGCCGCCACCCCCGACACTCCGTGTCAGTCCCGGTCGGCGCGCCCTTGTAGCGTCGCCACTGCTCGCTCGGTTCACCGATGCCGCCCGCTGAGCGGTGTTGCTGTTCGCTCATATGCTATGGTGTGTCCTCACAAGCAGAAAAGTACGATCGCCGTGCGGAGTAGGGTTTATATACATCGGTCGGAACTACCGGACATGTTCGAGACGACGTTCAGGATCGGGAACGGCGGCGAGCCGATCCCGACTGCCGGTCGGGCGGTCCGGGTCGATCTCTGGTGTAACGACCACTGTGATCTCGTCCGTGCGGTTGGGGACGACGCGCCGGCGGTCGTCGCGGACATCGACGCGACGATAGGGGTGGCCGATCGAATCGTCGACGGCGAAGAGCACGTCGTGGTGACGGACGGCTGTCTGGCCACACACCGATCGGACAACGTCGAACGATACGTCGGTTCCCACGGATGTCTCCTATTACCCCCGCTGCAGTACACGGACGGCCAGCGGGTCTGCCGTATCCTGTCGCTTGACGCGGGCGCGCTGAGCGAGCTGTACGCGGAGCTTCTCGACGACGGCTACGACGTAACCGTGCAGTCGAAGCGAAGCGTCGAGTCGGTCAGGAGCGACGCCCCCGTACTCGATCCGGCGGGGCTCGTTCCCGAACTGACGGCGCGTCAGCGGGAGGTGTTGCTCGCTGCGATCGAGCGCGGGTACTACGAGATTCCGCGGGAGACGACGACGGCCGAACTCGCGGACAGCGTCGGCGTCGAGCGACGCACCGTCGAGGACCACCTCCGACGGGCCGAACGGAAGATCGTGGAGGCGGTACACGAGTATCTGCAGTGACGGGATCCGGAACTGCGGATCGGACGTGCACGCTCGGGACGACTACAGCATACCGAGCGCAACCAGCCCGTGGGTCATCGCGGCGATCACGGGCACGAGGGTGACATCCTCCGCGCCGTGAACGGCGCGGCTTCCCGGCGTGGGAATACCAGCTAATCGCTGGCAGAGGGTTCCGACCCGAATGCTCCGAGCGTCATCTGCTGAGGTGAGCTCTGCTCGGAGTGGATCATGGCGCTGTCACAGGCGCTCCCGTCCCGTGAGATGTCATCGCCCGCCGATTTCACTGGCAGGCTCTCACCCCACGGGTCAAGGCGGTCTGCAATGTTGACCGCCGCGTTGATATCTGCGTGATACTCCGTGACCCAACACTCCTCGTTCGTACACCGGAACTCGTCGCCATTGCGGGAGCCAACGTGTTGGCAGGCGTGGCAAATCTGACTAGTGTACTCCGGCCAGACGTACTCGACTGGAATCCCGGCCTCGCGCGCCTTGGCCTCAATCCGACCTTGGAGACGAGCGAACGCCCAAGCGTGGAGACGGCGGTTCATCCACTCGCCGTAATCCAGGTCTTCACGAATGTCCGAGAGGTCTTCCAGCACTACCACTGGCTTCTCGAACCGTTGAGCGTATCCGATAGCCTGCCGGGACACCTTCTCGACAATATCGCTGAGTGCGTTCTGATAGTGGTCGAATCGCTCGTCAATGCGCCACTGAGCGGCATCGCGTTCTTGCAGGCGCGTGAGTGTCGTGAACATCTCTTTGCGAAGGTGGCGGGCGCGGCCACCGTTCACGAGGAGCGGGTCACTCGGAGAACCGTTCTCGCAGGCACAGCCCGCGAGCAAATGTGCTTCGCCAATGTCGAAGCCAACTGGTGTCACCTCATCGTCGGCACTGTCGTAGTCGGGTTCTTGCGCCTCGTAGTCGACGGTGACGTGGAGTTCCCAACTCGTGCGGTGACGCTGGAGGCGGAACTCTCCCAGGTCAACACTCTCTTGGAGCAAATCGTGCCAGAGGTCTGCCTGCGCGGGATTAATCCGCACCGGCAACCAGAGGTGGTAATCCTCGTGGTGTGGGATCTTGACGTACCACTCGATAGCGTTCTCGGGTTGGTGGTCAAGAGTGAACCCCCGTTCGGTGAACCGTACTGGATGATCGTCTGCAAGTCCGTCAGCGTCGTAGCTGTCACCGCAAAGTTGTGGGACGTAATTTTTGAGGGCGTCCTTGGCGTAGCTGGACAGATCGTACGGTGTCACGATGTCGTTGACGGCACTCTTTGACTCACACCCGGCGTCGAATGCTTCAGCCAGCGCATCACGGTAAGCCGCCACCGTCTCACCGAGTTTACGCTCTTTGTGCTGAGTCGGCGGAGCGAGTGTAGCCTGCAACGTTTTAGTGACTGTCGCAGCCATTGACCCTACAGTATGGACAAAGGGCGTAAGGCACATATGTGTTACGTATGTATGCATAAATATGGGGAAGACAGTGAAGTTTGAAGTGAGTGATGAACAGCACGAGAAACTGACTGATCTGAAAGACCAGCGTGGCTACACCTGGAAAGGACTCATGTTAGAAGGAGCAAAGTGCCTCGAATCGTAGCCATGTGGGGTATTCAGACAGTCGGAGCTTTAAGAAAAGTCAACAAAGCGTACGCGATTCCTTCCCGGTCTGAAGGCCGGGATTTCCTCGCTGAAGGAAGATGAATCCGATCAGAAACGCGATGACGAACTTTCCGATCGGTCCGGAACGCAACTCGACCAGATCAACCTCCCGGATCGTCTGTGCGTCCGCCTCGTCAGGTGCCCGATACGTCTCCTGATCCTCCCGTTCCCAGACGTCTGGTTCGAACATGTACGTCCTTGTGTGTACTTGACTCACACGATACTGCAGGTGCCGTATGGCGTATATATTAAGTCAGACGATTCGAGCCGTCCGTTATCACGATGCGCTGTACAGACACCGAATCGGGGATCCGAGTGGACGATCCCGGAGAGTCCGGAGCCCGTCCCTGCCGCCGGAGCCCGTCCCCGCCGCCGGAGCCCGTCCCCGCCTCGTGTCCGTTTCGATGGAACAGTGCGATCCCGTACGTTCTCATCCCTCGACATCGGGCAGTCGCGTCGCGACGAGGGCGGCAACCCCCGCTATGACGCCGAGAGCGACGAACAGCTCGTCGAAGAAGCCGCGGTCGGCGATCGCACCGAACGCCACCGGACTCCCCGCACCGATCGCGAAGACGGTCGTCCTGAGGATGCCGAACCCGGTTCCCTCGGCGTCCGCGGGCAGTTCGGCGACCAGGTACGACTCCGTCGACGTCTCGAAGCCGAGGAGCCCGCCGAGCAGCACCGACACGACCGCCAGCCCCCACACGCTCTCGACGATCGGCAGCGCCGCGAGTCCGACCGCCGCGACGACGACGGGGAGGTAGGTGTACCGGACGTTCAGCCGGTCGTAGATCACGCCCGACAGCGGATGGACGAGCGCAGTCGTCGCGAAGTACAGCCCGAACAGCGTGTTTGCCGCCAGTGCGGAGAGTCCTTTCGACTCCACGAGATACGTCGGGTAGAAGCCGGTGAACGCCTGCCAGACCGAGATGCCGAGCACCAATGCGACGGTGCCGAGGACGACCGGTGGTCGGCGGAGCGCGTCGGTCACGTACCGAAGCGTGTCGGCCGTCAGCGAGTCGACGGCGCTCATCCGATCGGGCGGCTGCGAGGGGACGAGCAGCCACAGCCCGATCGCCACAACGCCGAGGACGGGGATGACGGCGCCGAAGCCGACCCGCCAGCCGGCGGTGACCGCTATCAGTCCCGCGACCGGCGGGACGACCGCCTGCCCGACTTCAGGTGCGGCGTTCGACAGTCCGATGGCGGTGCCGTATCCCTCCGGATACGTGCGAGCGATCGCGGTGAACCGTGCGATAGCGTAGAAGCCAACCGCGAAGCCGAAAGCTCCGGTCGCGACGAACAACGCCGCCGTCGACCGGCTCACCACCACGAACAGTAGCGCTCCGGCCGACACCGAAGCCGAGAGCGTCAGCGTCGATCGCTCCCCGACACGATCCGCGAGCACGCCCCCCGGTAGCTGGCCGAGTGCGTACGCCGCGAACAGCACGGACAACAGGAGACCGGCGGTCGCCAGGTCGAGCCCGTAGGTGGTCCGAAGCTGTGGCAACAGCGCGGGATACACGGTCCGACCGCCGATCGTGACCCCCCAGCCGAGCGCGATGACGAGCAGAATGCGACCCCGGCCGTCCCCACGGAGCCGCCGAAGCTCACTCGCCGCCGACCGGATAGCACCGCGGATCACGGCCCCTCCGGCGCTGTCACGCCGCCGATCATCGGCGCTCGTTCGGCCGGCGTCGTCGCTCGTTCGGCCGGCGTCGTCGCTCGTTCGGCCGGCGTCGTCGCTCGTTCGGCCGGCGTCGTCGCTCGTCCGAGTCCGGTCGTCGGTTGCAGTCGTCTCACTGATCCGTTGTCTCGCTGTCGGCCGCGACTGATCGACGCCCCGGAGCACGTAAAAAATCGAGCGTTCCGGGGAACGAGGATGCGGCAACGACCCACATACCCGACTTGCGGAACGACCGCCGACGAGCCCACACACGTGATCGAAAACCGTCGATGATGTGTCTGTGACATTCGCTGGTGCATCCGAAACCGACTCAGCGCCGCCACCGACGTATTCTTCTCCGGACGGTCGTCACGCCGCGTGCCACACTGGCGACCCACCGCATCGGAACGCTCGACGGGAACGCGAGCGGGCCAACTCGCGAGGTCGCGACCGTCCGGGTGGCGAGGAATCGTGACACGCCCTCGGGGCCGTGGCGGCGGCCGAGCCCGGAGTCGCCAATGCCGCCCATCGGTGCGTCGATGGCCGACCAGCCGACGACGAAGCCGTCGTTGACGCAGACGGTGCCACAGTCGATCCGCCGGGCGACGGCCCGCCCGCGCTCCCGGTCGCCCGTCCAGACGCTCGCGTTCAGCCCATACGGCGAGTCGTTCGCGCGCTCGACGGCCTCCGCCTCGTCGCTCACGGGCGTGACGGTGACGACGGGCCCGAACGTCTCCGCGCAGGCGATCCGGTCGGCGTGGTCGACGCCGGTGAGTATCGTCGGCTCGTACCAGCAGGGGCCGACGTCGGGGCGAGCTCGCCCGCCGGTGACCACGGTTGCGCCGTCGTCGACGGCCTCGCGTACGAACTCGTCGACTCGGTCGCGATGCGCCTCGTCGATGAGCGACCCTACGTCGGGGCCGTAGTCGAACGCGTGCTCGAGCGTCAGCGAACGGGTTTCCTCCACCAGGGCGTCGAGAAACGCCTCGTATCGGCGTTCGTCGACGTAGATCCGCTCGGGCGCCAGACAGAGCTGGCCCGCGTTCGTGAACGCCGCTTTCGCGGCGCCGCGAGCGGCCTCGTGCACGTCCGCGTCGTCGAGCACCACCAGCGGATTCTTCCCGCCGAGTTCAAGCGAGCACCCGATGAGGTTTCGGCCGGCGCGCTCGGCGACGGTGCGCCCCGTCTCCGTCCCGCCGGTGAACGCAACGTAGTCGACCTCGTCGATCAGCGCCGGACCGACGGTCGCACCCTCGCCCGTCACCACCTGAAACACGCCCGGAGGGACCCCCGCCCGTTCGAGGAGGTCGGCGAGCGCGAGCGCGACGAACGGCGTTCGCTCGTCCGGCTTGCAGACGACGGCGTTGCCAGCCATCAGCGCGGGCACGGCGTCGGTCATCGACAGCGTCAGCGGGTAGTTCCACGGGGAGATGACCCCGACGACGCCGAGCGGGTCGGCGGTTACGACCGCGTCCGTCACGAGCGGGAACGCCCCCCTGCGCCGGTCGTCCGCCAGCACGTCCGCCGTGATGTCGGCGTAGTACGAGCAGGTCGACGGCACGTCGAGCAGCTCCTCGAACGCGTGGCTGCGCGCCTTGCCGGTCTCGAGTTGCACGAGGTCCTGAAGCGTCTCGCGGTTGGCCGTTACCAGATCCCCGAACCGTTCCAAGACGGCGGCGCGTTCGCTCACGGACGTCGCCTCCCACGCACGCTGAGCCTCGCGGGCGCGAGCCACGGCCGCCGAGACGTCGGCCGGCGTGCTCGCCGGGACTGATGCGAGCGTCTCGCCCGTAACCGGCGTTCGAACAGCGATCGACGACTCCGCGTCGGCGACGTGGACCCGCCCAGCGAGCTCGTCTAACCGGCGCGGAGTGACGGAGGTGTTCGCAATGAGGGCCGACGAGGATGTGTTCGACATACGCCGTCTACGGGGTCTCGACTCAAAAAAGGGTACAGAAGCTATCACCGTCCGGGACGCCAGCGCATACCGTCTACAGAAACAATACGCGAGCATTACACTGTGTGAAAAACGAACGACTGGAATCCGTCGCCGACTGTGTCGGAGCGCTCAGCGCCACATAGAATCAGCTAGTCTAACCGCCTCGAAGCTGCTGAAAACTGGAGACGCGCCAAGTGAATCAGTACCGACGATATGCGTCACAAACGCGTACGTCCGTTCTCCGCCGATCGATCAGCCACTGGGTGCGAATTCGATGCCATCCCTTTCATCGAAAAACGTCTCGAAGAGCTTTCGTTGTCCGGCCCGCAAATGTTGGAGATACGTCGACTGGCTAACGTCCATATTCTCCGCAAGCTCCGTCCCGCTCAATCTGCGTGGCCATTCGAAATATCCACCAAAGTGTGCGAGCTGGAGCGCCTCGAACTGTCGGTCGGTGGTACGCTCCTCGACGGTGGCGCGGAACTGCCCTCGAGTTTCCGGTGTCCGATCGCATTCCTGTCGACTCACGAGTTCGGTGCCAGGATGTCGACCGGTAACTGCCTCAACGACGGTCCGGACGTCGGCGCTCTCAGCAAGCGTAGCCTGTATCACCCCTCCATTGTTATCTACGACGAACGACCGGACGGAACTCCCGTACGTCGCAAGCGTCCGTACGATAGATGGTCCGGTTACTGAGAGACGTATCAACGACTCCGTGCCATCGCGGAGCGACTGGAACGAGTCGAGTTCGGGGATGCGCTCGATCGCCGGGCCGATGTTGTCGACGGTCGTTTCACGGACCGTTACATACATGGTGAGATCCTCTTCGACGGTCGTGGCTGAGACGCGCTCAAGTTCGACTTCACAGTTGAGATCCGCAGCGAGCGCCACCAGCGGATCGTCAGCCGCCAGATCAAACTCGAGCATCGTGACTCTGTCGGCCAGCAAAGACCGTTGACTCTCGATGGCGGTCATTGCATACGCGATCGTCTCCCCTAGTTCATCGAGGACACTGACATCGATCGCCTCCATCGTATCGTCGTTGTTCGCATGGATCACGAGAACACCATATTGGGCATCCCGGTAGCAGAGGGGCACTGCGAACGTGGCGTCGGCGTCGATCCGTCCATGGCACGGGCAGGGATCGTCCTCGGACGCGACGGTGTCCGCCCGTGCGACATGCGTCTCGTCAGTTTCGAGGGCCTGCGCGACGATCGTGGCGTGGTCGGCTTCGTTGATCGAGTCGACCACGCCGTTAAGTCTGTCCTCCTCGATACCGATGGCGCTGCCGGCGCGGAAGGTGTCCGTTGCTACGTTGCGGGTCGCAAACCAAGCGGAATCGTACGGTTCGGCGTTCGCGAACTGCTCACAGGCGACCTGTTCGACCTCCGATTTCGAGCTCGTCTTGAGGAGCTCACGATTGACGTCTCTGATCACCTCGTTCGTTGTATTTAAAACGGCTAATCGAGCGTTCTGGTCTTTGATCCGCATCTCACGTTCTTTCCGGTCCGTCACGTCCGCTTCGACCGCTACGAACCGCTCGATATCGTCGTCCGCATCCGTGACCGGAGCGATCGTCACATCGGTCCAGCACAGTTCACCGTCTCGGCGTCGGTTTACGATCTCCCCGTCCCAGATGTCGCCCGCGGTGATCGTCTTCCAGAGGTCCTCGTAGAGCGCCTCGTCGTGAGTCTCGGAGCTCCACAGTGCCGGCGTTTTGCCGACGACCTCCGATGGCGTGTACCCGGTTACGCCTTCGGTCGCCGGATTCGCGTACTCGATCGTTCCGTCAGGGTCGGTGAGCAGAATCGCGTGTCCGGCCTGTTCGACCGCCTCCTTGAAGCTTCGGAGCTGCTCGTTGGTAGCCGCAAGTTCCGATTTGATGCGTTCCTCCTCTTTGACGTACTGTGATAGGTAGTACACGGTCGCGACGGCGAAGACGCTCACGATCAGGCCGGGGAGCTCGGAGAGTCCGGCGCTGCCGGTGGTTTGAAGCGTCCAGATCTGCCGTGACGTCATGAGAGCCAGCGTCGCGGTTAGAAACGCGAAGCGACGGTCACCGATCTGGTATAAGAGAAGAATCGAGAACGCGGTTCCCGCGATCCGAAGAACGATCGATGCGAACAGAATGATGCTCATCCACTCTCCCCCTGCCGCGGTGTCGGCCGGCGGCGCACGGCTAGGCTCATACGTGTGAGTCACGACCGAAAGGGGATATACCCCCGGACTCGGAAGCCACGGGACGAGATCTCGTGTAAGGCTCCCCCTAGTTCGCTCGCTCTCTCCGACATCGCGTGATGAGCTGGTGCGCGCGCTCCGCGGCGACCCGACTCACCGGACCACGATCCTGCCTGTTGGTGGATCCAAACAGTATGGGTATCGGCCACTTGTGGGAACATCCTGCTCTGCGGTACCCCCAACAGTATTGGTAGTACTCTCAGGGGCCCGTAGAGCCTCTGTATAACCATGGAACGACAACCAACTGCGATCGAAACGACGCGGACGCCTCGGAGACGTTCGGTGGAGGATACCCATGGATAGCACCCGGGGATCGATGCCGAGTGTCCCCGACGCGGGTGACGATACGGCGATGACGGACCCAGAACGTATCGAGCGGTTCGACGCGATGATCGATGTTGAGAAGGCGGACCCGCGCGAGGAGCTCTCAAAAACGTCTTACCGAACGGATCTCGGAGTCAAGATGGCCGAAGACGCGCGCCGGGTTAGTCGTGGCGAGATGTCAAGCGACGAGTTCTGGGAGAGCTACGATGCCATCGCAGCCGCCGAGTTCGGTGACGCGTATCGTAACACTCCGAATCCGGCCGTCGATGCCGAGTGTGGAACGATCGACGACGAGACGGCGGAGTCGTTGAGCTGCTCGGTTGACTCGCTCGCGAGCGTCGCCGAGGAGCTCGATGAAGCGGATACGGCGGAGGCTGGCGATGACGACCGGCGATGGGGGATGGTGATCGACCTCGAGAAATGTGTCGGGTGCGACTCCTGTACCGTCGCATGTAAAGCCGAGAACCGAACGCCACCGGGTGTTTCGTACAACATGGTTATGAAGCGTGAGGAGGGGACGTACCCGAACGTCACGCGAACCAACCTTCCCCGTCCGTGTATGCAATGCGAGAACCCGCCCTGCGTCCAAGTGTGCCCGGTCAGCGCGACGTACAAGATGGAGAACGGTGTCGTAAACATGGACTACGACCGGTGTATCGGCTGTCGATACTGTATGGTCGCGTGCCCGTACGACGCACGCTACTTCGACTTTGGCGAGAACTACGACGAGGAAGTCGGTGAGGGCGGCACGGTCACGAGCCCCGAGCACGGAATGGATAGGGGTCCACGGGAAGACGGTGAATCACCGATCGGCAACGTCCGGAAGTGCAACTTCTGTCATCATCGACTCGAGCGGGGGGAGGAACCAGCGTGCGTCGAGACCTGTATCGGGGATGCACGATACATGGGAGATCTCGACGATCCCGAAAGCGAGGTAAGCGAAATGGCGTCGTCTCGCCGCGCATTCCAGCTCAGAGAAAAGGAAGGAACCGAGCCGAACGTCTACCACCTCCGATAACTATGGCAACAAAAACACAGCGAACGTCGGCATCGGAACGGGGACAGGAGCTTCGGTTAGCGTGGTACGCCCTCCTTATCGGACTATTGGCGCTCGGTGTCTATGGCGGATACCTTCGCTTCACCCAGGGCCTTGCGTCGACGAACCTGACGAGCACCGTTCCGTGGGGCGCGTGGGTGGCGTTTTACATCTACTTCGTGGGACTCTCGGCCGGTGCGTTTCTCGTGAGCACGCTCGCGAACGTGTTCGAGGTGGATGGCATGCACGCGATCGAGCGTGAGGCGTTGTTCGTCGCCGTCGTGTCAATGCTCGTGGCGTTAACGTTCGTTTGGATCGACCTCGGACGGATGGATCGTCTGTGGCACCCGTTCGTGTGGCGTCAGTCGTTCTCCGTGCTCTCTTGGGAGGTCCACGCGTACGTCCTATACATCGCCGTGCTCGCCGGGGAAGTGTACTTCTCCATGCGTGAGGATCTCGTGGCAGTGAGCGAGGCCAATGACGGCCTGAAAGGGTGGATCGCTGGACTTCTGACGCTCGGCCGCACGGCTACTGACGAGGAGACCGTCGCGGCCGACAGAGTCTGGGTCAAACGACTTGGATTCGTCGGGATACCGCTCGCTATCGTGTTCGTTCACGGTGGCACCGGAAACCTGTTCGCGGTCGCCGCCGCGAGAGATTATTGGTTCAGTGCGCTGTTCCCGGTGATATTCATTACCTCGGCGGTCGTCAGTGGCATGGCGCTCATCGTGCTGCTGTACGTTGTTCGGTCGTGGCTCTCACATCGAGATCTTGATGTATCTCTCCTGGAGAGATTGGCCGCGCTGTTTGCGGGGTTCATCGTGCTCGACGCCTCACTCAAGATACTTGAGGCGTTCGTCGGGTTGTACAGTCTTCATCCGGGCGAGATATCCGCATGGATGACGATCATGACCGGCGAGATGTGGTGGTCGTTCTGGATCGTTATGGTTGGGATGGGATGGGTGCTGCCGCTGGCTCTGCTCTCTCGCCGAGAATGGCGTCAGCGACCGGCGTTCGTCGGCATCGCCGGGTTGAGTGGCGTGCTCGGAGTTGTCGGAACGCGGTTCAACATCGTCGTTCCGGCACAGATCGAGCCCTCGCTGTACGGCCTCGCGACAGGCGCGTACGTCCCGTCGGCTCCCGAATGGGCGTTATCGATCGGCATCATCGCGTTCGGTGCACTCCTGTACACCGTTGGTGCCGAACTCCTACCACTGGTCCCACAAGGTGATCACAATGAGTAATACACAGAAGACGACGAAAACGACCGAAGAATCGGATGACAGTAGCATCGAGCGTCGCGATTTCGTGAAAGCCGTTGGCGGACTCGGGGCGCTGTCGTTCTCGGGCGGGCTCTCAGGGAGTCTCCTCGATATCGACAGTTGGTTCGAGGGTGACGGCAACGGTATCGGCACGGAGTACGGCGAGTACGAAGGGTCTGACATCATACACACCACCTGCGGACAGTGTAACACGTTCTGTCCGATCAAACTCCGTCTCTCGGATGCGAGTGGCACCGGTGAGTACAGCTCCTTAGTCCGGAAGCTCGCGGGGAACCCGTACTCGTTCCTCACCACCCAGCCGTATGCGCAGGTCCCCTACGACAGCGATCCCGAAGCCGTCGCGATGGGCGATCTCGAAGGCACCGGAGAAGTCGAGACAAGTCGGTGGGCTTTGTCGGGAGGACGAATCTGTCTGAAGGGTCAGGCCGGCATCCAGACCGCGTTCGACACCTACCGGCTTCGCAAGCCGATGAAACGCGTTGGCCCCCGCGGGAACGACGAGTGGAAGACGATCTCGTGGGAGCAAGCGATCGAGGAGATCGTCGAAGGAGACGACGAACTCGGACACGACGGACTTCGCGAACTGTGGGGATACGCGCCGGAGGCCGACGTGATGAACGACTGGGAAGCCGTCGAGAACGGTGAGTTGAGCAAAGACGAGTTCGATGAACGCTACGAGGACATCCTCATCGACACCGATCATCCGGATCTCGGTCCGAAATCAAACCAGATAGTCGATGTCGGTGGGTTTCGGCGAAACTTCATACGGAATCGGCTGTGGCACCAAGGCCTCGGATCGATCAACAGCATCCATCACGCGGGGGTCTGTGGTCTCTCCGGTGTGCTTGGGTTCAACCGCTCGCACGCGGGTGAAAAAAAGCGGCAGTATCCGGATATCGAGAACTGTGAGTATCTCCTCGTGTGGGGGACGAACCCGATGGTCGCAAACAAGGGGCCGACGTGGCTCGCCCCAAAGCTGACGACCGCGATGCGCGACGGGATGAAAATGGATGTCGTTGATCCGCGGCTCTCGAAAACGGCAGAGAAAGCCGACAACTGGATCCCGGTCAAGCCCGGAGCGGACGGCGCTCTCGCGCTCGGAATGGCCCGATGGATAATCGAACACGAGCGATACGACGAAGCGTATCTCCGAAACCCGGGCACTGACGCGGCCGCCGAGGACGACGAACCGACGTGGAGCGATGCGACGCATTTAGTGATCGTCGACGAGGACGACCGCCCGAAGGCTCGCGCCGGTGACCTCGGTCTCGCGGCCGACGACAACGAGGACGCGTTCGTTGCGATAGACGCCACGACCGGCGACCCGGCGCCTGCCGACGAGATCGATGAGGGCGTGCTCGACGTTGACATCACGATCGACGGGCGGCGAGTCGTCAGCGTATGGTCGCTGTATCGCGAGCGCGTCTTCGAGTACTCGCTTGGGGAGTATGCCGAGATGGCCGGCGTCGATGTCGAGACGATCGACGAGATGGCCGACGAGTTCACCAGCCATGGTAAGCGCGCGGCGATCATGGCATACCGCGGCCCGGGAAAACACACGAACGGCTTCTACAGTACGCGTGCTATCTCGACGCTGCAACACCTGATCGGGAACTTCGACTGGAAAGGCGGACAGATAACCCCCTACGCCGGCTACCAGACGATGAGCGGCCGGTACGAACTTGGGCAGGTTCCTGATGGACACGAACCATGGGGGATCCCGATCCTGCGTGGCGGCATCAACTACGAGGATACGTCGCTGTTTGAGCGCGATAACGGGTATCCCGCGAAGCGGCCGTGGTTCCCCGTTGCGCCGCCGATGGCAACCCAAGAGCTGTACGCCAGCGCGGAGGATGCGTATCCGTACAGCGTGGAGGCGCTTTTCATCCGTCCGTATTCGAACAACCACATCATGGCCGCCGCTGGCGGCGACACGATCCCCGACCAGCTGAAAGACGAGGACGCGTTCGGACTGATCGTCTCCTCGGACACTGTTCTCGGCGAGATGAGCCGCTATGCCGATTACGTGCTTCCCGAGCCAACGTATCTGGAGCGGTGGGAGAACTTCGGTACGTATCCGAACAAGCGGCTCGCCGACGAGAAGATCAGCCAGCCCGCGATCAAGGTCGTACCGGACGCGAGACCCTTCGAGGAAGTCCTGATCGATCTCTGGAAGGAACTGGACCTGCCAGGGGTCGGTGAGGACGCGATCATTGACCGAAACGGGAAGGCATGGCCGCTTGATACCGCAGAGGACTTCTACGTCAAACTCGCCACGAACATCGCGTACGACCGCGACCCAGTACCCGACGCGAGCGACGATGAGCTCAAACTGTTCGAACAGTCCCACGAGAAAGGGCTCGGAGACCACTTCGATATAGAGACGTGGCGGGCAGCAGTCACTGATGACGAGTGGCGCAAGGCCGTCACCGTGCTCAACCGTGGCGGCCGGTTCGAAGAGCCGATGGACGGGTATGATGAGGCGTTCGCCGAGCGCGGTCACCAGTACGACTACGCCGGCCGTCATCCCGACACGAACGCGTACGACGGCGACCACATGCGGTACAAACTGGAGTCCCGGGTGAACTTCTACGACGAGGTTGCAGCGAACGGGAAACACGCATACACCGCCGAACGATTCGACCCGTTACCTCGCGTCGAGGACGTCGTCCATTACAACGGCGACGTCCAGATCCCGGTCACGAGCGATGAGGAGCCGGACCGCCCGCTTCAGCTGACGAACTGGAAGCCGAGAACACAGGGGATGCACCGAACGATGAACGCCCCTTGGCTTCGCGAGGCGAAGTCGGAGAACGCAGTGTGGATCAACCCAGCGGACGCTGCCACTCGGGGCGTTGAGAACGGTGACACGATCCGAGTCGACGCCGGACGGCGGACAGTCGAGGCAACAGCACGCGTCACGGGTGGGATCCGCCCCGGAGTGGTCGGAACCGCCTGGGGGTTCGGGCGGGATGCCAACGGCGCCACCGATACGACCATCGATGACCGGACACGCACCGGTGCAACGGAGGGATACGGGCACGCCGACCACGAGTTCGACACCCCGGGTGAGGGGACGGCCGGCTACGCGAAGGGTCGAGACGCTGGATTCGCGGTCAATCACATCCAACCGATCGACAACGAACTTGGGGATGCTGGGCTGAGCGATCCGGTCGGTGGGAGTAACGCACAGTACGCTGCTTTCGTCGAAATTGAACCGGTGAGGGAGTGACGATGCCCGATTCCGCAACGATGGCCGCCGCCCGTGCGGACCTCTACGAGCTACTTGCGACGATACTTGACGGCGACATGAAGACGCTCGCGACAGCGCTCCGAAACGGGTCGCTTGCATCGGTCGGTGAGACCATGCCGATCGGACGAGCACGCGACGCGCTTGACCGAGATAAGATACCACCGGAAACGTTGTCTCGTAGCTACGACAACTACTTTGTCATCCCTGGAGAACGATACGTTCCGCCGATCGCGTCGGCTCACCGTGGCGCCCCGTCCGAGTCGTTCGAGTCGGACTCTCCGTTTCACGACGAGGGGAGCGCAGGTGAACTGCTCGGCGACCCCGCGGTCACGATGTCGTTGCTGTACGAGCAGGTCGGCTTTCAACCGAGCTGTGGTGACTTCCCCGATCACGTTGCCGCGCAGATAGAGTTTCTCGCGGCGATGTCACGAGTCGAAGCCCGACGGATTGAGACCGGAGACGCGGATATCGTCGACCGGGTTCAAGCGATCGAGGCACGGACGCTTTCACAGCTCGGCTGGCTCGACACGGTTCACGATAAGATGGCTACAGTCGACGAGTCCGACGAGGTTCTCACCGCCATGGTGGCGCTCGCCCGGGGGACCGCTGCACAGCATTCCGAGGACCTTGCCGTCGACGAGGAACTGACGCGGGAAGACGGCCGATCGGCGGCGGTTCCAACCGGCGCCCGGCCGACATCGAACGGGGCCGATCGATAGCCGGCTCACGGTGAGTGCTCGGAGCGCGTCGTGGGCGATCGGAAAGCGATCCTTTTCGTTCGTGAGCTGAGAAACACGATATCGAAGACGCTCCGTGTCTCGTCGATGACGCCGACGATCTGATCGGTTGGCTCCGACACGAAAATGACAGCTGCCGTGTGAAACGAGTTTGTCCTATTATTTGATATTTATTCATAAATATAAAATAGTAAATATGTCATATTTAGTTGTTTTAGTCGCGTCGATCCACCGAGCGCGGAAACCTGGTAACACTCCCACGCTGGGGATGTAATCGTGTGTAAGGTTTAGCAGCCGCCGTCCACTCGCCGGACAAAAGCGGGCGTACGCGACACCGTCGTTTCGTCGATCCGAACTGTTGCAGTCCGTTGGTTTCCGAATTTTTAAACAATTCTCGGAGCAGAAATAAACGATTAAATCCGATGGGGAAAACAACCCGCGGTAGCAGGGGAACTCGGCGTGACGGACGGACCCACATTACGGATCGGCGACGGATCGAGCGATCGTGACGGCTCAGTTCCGGCTCCGGTACCGCCGGACGACCCCGAGGCGTGGTACGCACCCGGAACGCGCGCGCAGTACGCGCCGTCGCCGGGCGTCGTGGCCACCATCCGCGAGTACGACGAGGGTCGGTTCGCGTACCACGTCCGCGAGCCGAAGCGTTCGACCGCGGACGAACGCGCGCTCCGGACCATACGAGAGTATTTCTCGATGGTTCCCCATCGGCGACCGCTGACCCGGGCCGGCGTCGTCGAGCGCGCCGAATCCGGGTTCGAGCCGAAGTACGAGCGTGCGCTCGAGCGCCTGCTCGACGTCACCCCCGCGGCCCGCAGGCGGATCAACTACCACGCGTTGAGCGAACTCAGACTGCTCGACGAGCTCACCCCCATCGCGCTCGACGACCGGATATCGGTCGCGGACGTCAGTGATGACGAGCAGCTGGTCGTTCACACGGAGTCGTTCGCGCCGCTCGAAACCGGGATCGACGCCGACGCCGAGTACGTCGAACGAGTCGCTGGCGAACGAATGGCCAGTTACACGGTCGAATTCGCGGGGTTCGACATCGACGTCGTCGCGTACCGCGAACGACTGCTCGGCTCCGACCAGTTCACGACGAAATATGCCGTCATAGAGCCCGAGTTGTTGCCGGGCGATGAGGAGCTGATCCGCGAGGCGAAAGAGCGGATCTGGGAGAGCACGGTCGACGACGTCGTTGTCGACCAGCAGGCGTTCGTCGATGATCTCGCACGGCGGTTTCTCTCGCGGCGGCTCACGGCTCGAAACACCCGCGCGCTGCTGGACGCGACCCGCGTCCGGTTGCGCTCAGTGCTCTCGGAGTACGGCCTCGCCACCCCACCGGTCGACTCGCGGTACGCACGCGACCGACTCGACGACCTCGTCTACTACGTCCTCCGTGACCTCGTCGGCGAGGGGATCCTGACGATCCCCCTTCGTGATCCGCGACTGGAGGATATCGAAGCGAACCGCGTGGGTGAACGGGTGAAAGTCGTTCCCCGTGCGTCGATCCGCGACGGCGAGGACGACACCACGACGGCCGGCGGATCGAGTAGCGGCGAGGTCGGTGGGTTCGACGTCGTCGATGAGCGCATACCGACCAATCTCGCGTTCGACGACGAGACATCGTTCATCAACGTCGTGACGCAGCTGGCCGCACACGACGGCACCGAGCTGAACGCCTCGACGCCATCGGCGAAAGTGAATCTGGATCTCGACGGCGTCTCCGAGACGATCCGGTGTGCGGTCGCCTTGCCGGTCATCTCCGAGGGAGGCCCACACGTCTCCGTCCGAAAGCAGGCCTCGGATACGATGACGCCGGTCGACCTGGTCGAGCGAGACGCGCTGTCGACGGAGCTGGTAACGCTGCTGTGGCTGTTGTACGAACACCACGGCGTCGTGCTGTTCTCCGGCCCGACCGGCGTCGGCAAGACGACGCTGATGAACGCCCACATCTAGTTACTACTAGTAGATTGGTTCCTTCGCGTCTCTGTTGGGTCGCGTTAAGTTAAGCAGAATTCACTGACAGCGAGTTGATCGAGCTGATTGGTGAGACACCGTTTATTACTCAAAATCATCGGATAAGGAATACTTCCGTGGAGACTATCGAAAACTGGCCGTTCAGCGGATCCGTTGTGAACGAGACCTCGTCTTTGACTTACTCCGAACCGCCAGACAGCGACCGAACTCGCCACTAAGTTAACACGACCCGCTACGCTTGCCACAAGAGCCTCCCGGTAAACGATCCTCGGACATGTTTGACCTGTTCAACCGACTTCGTTTCAACAAGTTCTGCATCCGCGAGATCGTTCACGTGTCGGATAACTGTACTCTTGGAGTGCTCAGACTGAGCGGCGAGTGTCGATAGTGTCTGCCACTCGCCTCCCTGCATAACCAAGTCGAGCGTTCCAAGTGCTCGCTGTGGCAGTTGCGTCGTGAGTCGTGGGAGCGTCCACTCCCGCACCTCGCTGTCAAGGTCGCTGTAGAACAGTGTCTGGTCGATGTCATCCGCACGGACGATCGCACTAATCGTCAGCGGCAACAGCAGATCCCGCGCACCGCCGCCAAGCGAGACTAACAGTTCTTCTGTATCGGCTACTCGGTCAAAGATGGCACAACACTCTCCGACTGTCGCCTCGAATGACGCGACCGAGACGTGCTGGATTTCGATTCTGACTCCCGGTGCAATATTCTGCAGGAGTTGCTCGACATCTGCGATCGCTTGTTGAGCCCGTTCCGATCCAGTGTCGGTGTCTGGACGGAGCAAGAACATCTGATCGTCGGCATCAAGCCCGCTGCTCAGTGCTGGTTGGGTGACCCGCCGCGTATCATACCCTATCGGCGAAATGTAGGTCCGCATAGCGATCACTCACCAGTTGCAGACAAATAGCCGTCGGTGCGGAAAGCTGCATCATGACGGTGGATTGTTCATCTCAGCTCACGAGTACTATTATATGCCAACCACGCAATAACTGTGCTATGGCGACTTCCGATGGGGTCGGGTTGGAGTCCGAACCCAAACTCCGACAGGTAACTGCGACTCTCTCTCCCAATGAGAGATTTCCCGTGCCGGTGTCCGATGGCTACTCCGTCTACTCAGCACTATTAGCTGTTCTCTCGGCTGTCGATGAGGATATCGGCGATGCGGTTCACGACTCCCCGCTCGGCAGCCTTCACTGTAGTGGGTTGCAGGGGACCTTCGCCAGTAGTGACCGCTCACATCACAAAACGTTGCTTCCGAAAGAGACCTACGAACTCTCGTTGGGAATCGTACACCCTGACGATCAGGCGGTGTTTCAGGCACTGGTTAATTCGCTTGTGTTGGAGGGTGAGACGGTAGAACTAAGCCATGGCGAGTTACGGGTCACTGAATTTGAGAGTTCGAACGCGACCCACCGGGAACTGCTAGATCAAGCGAGCGGTTTCAACAACCCTACCGTCGAGATTATCTTCGAGACGGCGACATGCATCGAGGAAGCCGGGGGCGTAACGACGATGTTCCCGCACAGGTGGGCCGTTTTCAACTCGTTGCTTGGGAAGTGGAATCGCTCTTGTCCGGAAAATCTTGAGCTGGAGTTAGACCGTGAAACGGTAATATCACGTCTTATCGAGAAGCCTGACACTCGCAGTTACGATACCCACTCCGTGCTGGTGAACAGAGTTAAAAATGAAAAAGATGAGACACGGAACCTGTTCCGTCAAGGATTTTCTGGCACATGCGTGTATGAGTTCAAGGACGCGAGCGAGTCAGTAATGAACGCGGTGACGGCTCTCGCACTGCTCGCCGAGTACTCCGGCGTCGGGAGTGCTGTATCGAGAGGGTGTGGGGATGTTTCTGTGGAGGTGACCGATCAATGAATCCAGATGCTGCTCGTGAGGCCCACGAAACGATTGTCAGCAGTACAAATCTCTATGCAAACATCATCGATGCGGCTGGAGAGTACGATGCGAAAATCGATTCCAGTGCGAATTGCTCACTGGCTGCGCATATACTTAATGCAGTCACGGTCGGCGTGAACGCATTCGTGTACGAAGCCGTGGGCGAAGACGAAGATCTCTATCAAGACTACGGTACAGACGTGAAAGTTCTCGCCGCCGCGTTAGCGCTCCACGACACGAACAAATTCGTACGCGAGGCCTACGGCATTGAGGTTAACGGGAACACTAGCGAGGCGTTCGACTGGTATTTCGATCCGGAACCGGCCGCCGACGGAACTCAACGAGACGGCGATCCGTTCGGGATTGAAGAGTTCCTCGGCGACGGCTACCGAGACGATTTACAGTATCTTGTCCGACGAACCGAATTAGGTGAAGACAGCACCGAGTTACGTGGCCTTGACACGCAGTTTAGAGGTCTAGAACGCTACTGCCGAATCGGTGATAGCACCGCCTCTGTCGCGCTCAAACAAGGTGCCGAGGGCGTCCACGAGCAGCTCGGCACACTGATTGGCAGCGACGATGTGCACCGAATCGAGTTCACCCAGCTTGAACAGCCGATTCTAAACGATACGCTCCTCGGAACGGCAAAAGAAGTCATCACAGGCGAAACAGGGGATCATACCTATGGCGTCGTCATCGGTAGCTCCCCAGATTCAATCGTCTATCTCGGCGAGCCGATTGATCAAGAGGCGTTGAAAAAGGAAGTTGCAGAGCGGGCTCCGGAACGTATCAGCACGGATTTCCAGTTCGAATGTAAACTCAACTGGAACGCGTTCGATTACGACATCCTCGCCGAGGTCAATATTCCGACGGAGGAGAAAGAACAAAAGATTACTGACGCGTTCAGGGAACTCCTCAGTCGAGGCTCTGCCGGTGTTGAGGGGTTTGAGTACATTCCACCTCAATTCAACCAGTATTTTCCCGTTCTCGCTAAGGCAATCTATATTGACGGCCAATCAGAGTTTTTAGATTCGGACGTACAGGACGCCTATGATCGAATAAAAGAAAAACAAGGCGTCCAGAAAATCAAACTCCACTTCATCGCCTACCTCGTGGAAAACTACGGGTCCCACAGCGATTTCCTTGAGGAGTTCGCTGACAATGTTCGACCCGAACTCCACGCCGATTTAGAACCCGAAACCGACGCCATCGGAACCGTTGTTGAACGGTTCTTCGACGGTCGAATCTCGCCGGAACTTGGTTCAAAAGATGAGATGTGTTTCCTTTGTGGCGGGCAGACGGACACCAAATACCAGAAGGGACTGAGCGGAATTTATCGTACACAAGAATACTCACGCCGGGTACCGCCGCACGCGAAATATAAATCGATCTGCGAGGTGTGCAACCTCGAATACGCGCTCTTGTCGCACGTCTGTGAAGAGCATGACGTAAGTACTAACAACAGTCTCGAAATCGCCTACTTTTATTTCGATGATTTCCTCGGCGACGTACGAGTTCGAAGCAACCGTGTCGGCAACATCGTCCAAGGCGATGGTGACGAACTGGATGATCCGGAGGTGACTAGCAATCTGATCAAGCCACAGTACTTCATCCAGCCGATGTACGTGCTTGACGAAAATCACCGCATGGCGGTAGTTCGGCAGGTGATGGAAGCCGCCCAAGAATCAGGGATGAAGGTGGTCATCGGACGGCCGTTCACGCGCTTCGAGAGCGCGGACGCGGTCTTCGCTGACGAGGAAACCACCCGACCACAAGAACTCCTCGGGCTGGACGAAGCTGAACGGTTTGGGCCGCTGCCGTCGTTTATTCAAGACGACCGTACGGACTCACACCTTCGGCGTGCACTCCAGCTGTTTAAAATAATGAGCATGGTTGGGCAGGATGCCAACATGAGCAATCCGTACCTTCAGCTTGACCGTGATACGTTCCACAGCATTGCGGATTTCGCAGTCGTCAACCACGACCGCGCAGTCGCCCTCACTGACCTCGAACAGTACTTCGAAACGTACCACGAGGAGACACTCATGGACATGAAAACAGTCGCCGAACGGGGAATCGACCTCTTCGGCAAACAGTTCGACAGCAAGTATAAGAAGACAAAAATATTTCGTGAGGCACTCGATGCGTTCCTCAGCGGGATGAACCAGCAGATGGAAGACGACCGACTCACCGAATACGTCGAGAGTCAGGTCTATGCTGCTGCTGATCGGGAGGACTATGCGGGACACGCTACGACCGAAGAAGCCGAAGCGTTCGTTGCGGCGATCCGCGAGTACCTCGTCGAGAACGACCTGTACGACCTCAAGAAGCTCTCCGACTGGGAGAATGCACTAGTCAACTCGTATTATTACGCATACCAAAAATCGCTCTGATCAAAATGACACTCCAATACCCAGACACTGGACTCGAAGAATCGTTCGACATCTACCGCAAACGCAAACCGTCGGTTACACTCGTTGTTAGGCGAAACGTAACCGAGCCAACACTGTTCCGGAACTCCAGCCACGACCGCGCCGAAACACAGGAGTTCGGCGACAAACTCCACGCACAGGTCAACGGCGAGAAGTTCACCAGCAAGGAGCGCTTGACCGGGCTCTCACTACTCAGGGAGCTTGATGACGACTTCGTTGATGACGACTACGCCTATAACGAACCCACCGATCTCGACGGTTCACTGAACGTCGGTACGCTGACCTACGGACTGGCCGGTACCGGTGATCAAGACTTCGCCATCAAGTCCCGGGTCGTAGAGGGGTACACGTACACGACCGACGAGTACGATCTAATGAACAAAGAAACTCGGAATGCCGTCTACGAGTCGGGGACGATGCGAGACGACGAAGGGAATCAGTCCGAAGCCCTATTCGACTTCGTGAAAGTACAGCCCGGTAACGACCTCGTTCATTTCATCACGCTTGAAGCGGCGACCGGGCCAATGTTGCTCTACACGCTTCACAACATCCTCAATACCGGCAAGTACGGTGCCCGCGAAACCCGCACCGGACGGAACATCCGCAACGAAATCCTCGGTGTCGTACTCGGGAACCACGATACATCGCTCTCGACCGGCGAACTACTGCTTGAGTACCACGACGAGGACAACGATCTCGAATCGAGCATCGGTGAGTACATTTCGGCCGTGCAGCGGACAGATTGGGAAGTCTACGGCGAATTCGACGGTGCCGATCCGTTCCCTGAATGGTTTGAACGGCTGGAAGCAGTCGCCAGCCGGGAAGCAAGCGATGCCGACGAGGTACTCCGCGAAGAGTTTGCCAACCTAATGGACGCCGCCACCGAGGTATTCATCGACGATGAATGAACAGACCTTCGAGGCAACGTTGTACGCGCCGCTCTTCTACTCCAGTTCGGAAGGGCGAGCGATACGAACACAACCGACGCTGTCATCGACGGCCCTGATGCATGCACTCGGTTACCGCTATTTCGAACTGGAGAAACAGTACGCGGAGTTCGGTGATAAGGCGACGACAGCCGACTACTCGCATCTCACCGACCTCCCGTTTTTCGTTACCGATATGCGGCCGATAGCTGTCGAGACCGACGAACGAACGTTTCGGAGTACGGATTATCGGTCGGAACGCCACTTCACTACCAACGACAAAGAGCTTGCAAATCAGGTGTCGGGCAGCAAGTCCGTCCCCGAAATCCTCGAAAAGTCGGGGGCTGCATACCAGACGATCCGCAATTATCTCGGGATCTCGCCCGGCTCGACATTCGAGTTTACGGTCTGGAGTCAAACAGGCCTTCCGGAACGACCGTTCTTTCGTATGGGGATCAAGCAGACGGGAGAGTTCCGCGCGAAGCCAGCTGAACTTGATACTCTCATAATCAACAAGTACCTACTATCGGAAGTGTACGATCTCTCCGATGAATTGCTCACCGAGGTCGTCGAACACAGTCAGGAATTCAAGCGCGGCAATGATCCCCGACTGCAACACTTCGTCGGTGTCGATCCACCGTTCGTCCGTGACCGAGTGTTGCCGAAAGTACTCGCATGACTAAGTTTGAGGTTGCCGGTGCCAGTCTTGCGACTCAGCCGCCGGAACCGGCACTCGAAGACCGGGGATTCGACTACGCCCGGTCGTTCCAAAACCGTGTAATCGAGTGGATTCACGACGGCACTGAGCCCGTGTCGGTCGTACGAGCCCCTACAGGAGCGGGCAAGACCGCGACGTTCTACGAACTCATTGAGTCGCGCGATATGACGCTGCTCGTTTATCCAACAAATGCTCTTCTCCGACAACAACGGGAACGATTTGAGGACGACGACGTTGCTGTCGCTGTTCTCAACGCGAATACGTTAGACGGCCACGGCCACGAACGGACAGAACAACTGCTCAGCTTCGTCAACAAGTACGCAGCCGATTATGATGCGGTACTCACCAATCCAGATATCCTACAGGCAGCGATTCAGGATATGTACGTCGGGAGTGATCCGATGCGGTTTTTCAACAAGTTCGATGCGATTGTTTACGACGAATTTCATTTCTACGAAGCCCTGTCAGCAAGCGGACTTCTGTTGCAGACCAAGATCATTGCGGAACGTCAACCCGATCCGAAAATTCTCCTCGCATCTGCGACACCAAATGAGGAGTTCGTTCAATTTCTCCACGACAAGATCGGTCTGACGATCCGAAATATAAATGCAGACTACGACTCGGATGGCGATCGCTTCCGCCACCGAATGGTCGTCACTCGCCACGAAGACCGGAAAATGATCGACTGTCGAGAGGAAATCGCCGGCGATCTCCAAGAGAAAATCAACGCTATCGACGGCTACGATGAGCCACAGGTCGTCCTCGTATTCAACAGCGCGAAGGATAGCAACGATTTCCACGACTTCCTGTACCGGGAGTATCCGGATGTTTTCAAACACGCTGCTAAAGACAATGGCTTCGATACGAACGACGAAACAGTCAATCTTGACGAAACTGACTTTTACATCCTCAACACGACAAGCAAGGGTGAGGTCGGCCTCGACTACGACGTAACGACGCTGTACATGGAGAAACCGTTTACAGCGAGTGCGTTCCTCCAGCGGTTCGGTCGCGCCGGTCGTCAGTCCGAAGCAGCCGTCGATATCTACGGACTCGGGCAAGGTCCATGGGGAGATGATGTTGATTTCCCGACCTTCGCCGAACAGATCTACGAGGGGCTAGACTCGACACAGATGGATCAAGAACGGCTCTCGGACCTCGTTGGTTTCCGAGCAGCTTACGCGCTTGTCGAGCGGGAAGAGGGCTCAGGCTGGTTTAATCAAGAGTTACGTACAGACTTTGAGACAAATATCGACAAGTTCGATCAGTGGTACGGATTCATTAGGAAAGTTATAGAAGAACATGACGAGATCAAAGACGGATTTGAGCCCGGTAAGTATCAACAAGGGAGTCCAGAAGCGAAACTGCTGAAATTCACTAAAGAGTGTTTCAAAACGTTCCGCGGGCTACGTGGACAGTCGCTACCCGCCTCGATCAAATACCCCCGAGGTGATCAGCTCGGCGTTACGACCTACGACCTCTCGACGACGCTTCGTAACTACGATATCATCGACATTGAGGACGATGATGTCTTCGTTTTGGGGCCCTCGGACGACAATATTCTCTCGACAGTGACTGCACGCCTTCCGGCGTACGAAACGGAGCCAACCAAGTATGATCAATCGACAAAGAAAATCGAGGAATTACTTCAGAGGAAGATACATCGACGAATCAATCAGGTTGAATTAGACGACGAGTTCGAGGTATCGACGGAGCTACTGCACCGTTTCTTCCGGGTCATCCGAATTGTCAATGCAATCATCCCATCCCGAATCACGACTTCCGAGTACGACATCGAGATTGATGACGATACCAGCGGCCCACCCGAAGTCGATGTCCAACCACGATAAATATGACTAATGATCTGATCAATGTCGCGGATCTCAACCAGTTTTCATACTGTCAGCGGCGATACTGGTATTTACATTTCTACGACACGCAAGGACGGAATTACGAACGAATCGATGGGAAGAGCAAGCACAAAAACAAATCGACACGCGGAGATTGGGTCAACGAACTTTATCTCGAATCAGAGGAACTCGGTCTAAAAGGTAAAATCGACATCCTCGATTCAAGTGGTGAGGAGATAATTCCGATTGAGCGGAAGCGTGCTGAGAGTGGTGACTACTACAAAAGTGACAAGATGCAGTTGGCCGGGTACTGTATGTTGCTCGAAGAGCATATTGGTGAACCCGTCCGGCAGGGTGCGATCTACCTCTACGAAACGGATCAACGAATGCACGTCCCGATAACCGAATCACACCGCGAGGCAGTTCGAGAACGGATCGAGATAATGCGATCCGGCTCTGTTGAAATCCTCAGCAAGTGATATATTTTGATCCGATCGCGGTCAATACAGGGCGCGAATATGGCACTGGTCAAGCGTCAATTCACAGGCGGAGCGACTCGCTCAGTACATGCCGTCGGAAATTCACTCCGAGAACCTGTGGAGAAACTAATTTTTCGCCGGCTAGAGGACTCCCAACCCGACAGCTAATTATCACAATTCTCAATTAGATAGTCATACTTTTGCCATTTGGATAATACAAACCGGTCATGGACGTTTCAGATTATCTGGAAGATGATAAAAAAGAACCCACCGATAATTACACCCTCACCGGACGTTCAGTGGGGTTATTAGGTGGTATATTAGGATGCGGCGCATTGCTCGCACCCAATATGAGACTTGAAGCTACTATTTCAGCATCAGGTATTGCATCACACACTGAATCTACGAATTTTACTCTTGGTGAAGTGATCGGTCTGATGGCTTATAGTGACCCAATGAATGGGGCGATATTGGCGATATTAGCGGTTGGTGGGGCCGTCTTGGCGGCTGCAGGGTCAATGACGATCGCGTCATTAACAGCGGTAGGGGGTGCCATGATGAGTGCTGGCTCCGTTTTCATGGCTTACCAAATTCTGAATATAGGGGATGTGGGATTTAGCTACTCGATCCTTGACCTCAGTATTGGAGGAGAACCAGCCTATGGTATGATACTGCTTGGAGTTGCAGGGATCTTTTCGTTAATCAGCATCAGGTTGTGAAGATTGGAATTAACATCCCCAACCTCTGTGATTTCACCGATGGTTCAGCTCGGACCGTACTGCATTCACGCGTTGTATCATTGCAAGGCTAGTTAAACACCTCTCTAATCTGGTGATTTCTCGACGGTCAATATGCACCTTTCAGTGACCAGCTGTTTCAGACGAGGATATGTCTGAAAAATAGGATTTCAACAGAGCGTGCGATCCATGACCGTCAACAAAATACCGCCGCTCACCGACAATCCCTCGAAATGTGAGGCCTGTTCGGCACGAGAGTACTGTATGCCCGAGGAGACCGCGATGCTGGAACCCGAGAAAGCCCGCGGGACGGGGTGGGAAGGCGAAGTATGAAAGCCACCGAAGGGATGTTCGACGAGTCAGTCGTCTACGTCACTAAACAGGGCACACAAGTCCGGACCGACGGTGGCCGCATCGTCGTCTGGGATGTTGACGGCAACGAGGGCGAACTCGCCTCCTTCCCGACCGAGAAGTTGGAGACAATCAACGTCTTCGGCGGCGTCAATTTCTCGACGCCGTTCGTCGCCGAGGCCAACGAACACGGGATCATCCTGAACTACTTCACCGAGAACGGGAAGTACCGCGGCAGCTTCGTCCCCGAAAAGAACACCATCGCGGAGGTGAGGCGTGCCCAGTACGCTCTCGAAACAACCGCCGAGGTCGACATCGCCGCCGAGATGATCGCCGGGAAGATTCGTAACTCGCGGACGCTGCTCTCTCGGAAGGGCGTCCACGGGACAGATGTGCTCAAGGATCTTGGCGTACGCGCGACGACAGTATCGACGAAAGACGACCTACGTGGTGTTGAGGGCGAGGCCACTGAACGGTATTTCAGACGGCTGGACGAGACACTGATAGATGGCTGGACGTTCGAAAAACGAACCAAGCGGCCGCCAGAGGATCACATCAACTCGCTGCTGTCACTGACCTACGTGTTCATGAAGAACGAGGTACTGAGCGCCTTGCGGCAGTACAACCTCGATCCGTTTCTCGGCGTACTGCACGCTGACCGCCATGGGCGGCCGTCGCTCGCCCTTGATCTGCAGGAGGAGTTCCGGCCGATTTTCTGTGACGCGTTCGTCACGCGGCTGGTCAACCGTGGCGTTATCACACACGACCAGTTCACGCAGGACAATCATCTGACCGATGACGCATTCAAAATCTACTGCTCCAAGTTCGATAAGTTCATGAAAGAAGAGTTCACTCACCCGTACTTCGAGTATACTGTCTCACGGCGGAAGGCGGTGCGGCAGCAGGCGATTTTGTTACGGAAAGCGATCACTGGTGAGTTAGACGAGTATCATGCCTTGAAATTCTCAAAATGACCATGCGCTTAGCAATTGCATACGACGTGAGCGACGACGGGAACCGCCGACAAGTGTATCGTACACTCCAGCGGTACGGTGCGTGGCGACAGTACAGCGTTTTCGAAGTTAATGTAACTAAAGCTGAACGTGTCGAGCTCGAAGACGAGCTGGAAGCACAAATCGACTCATCTGACGGGGATCGTATCCGGATTTACCGATTGTGCGAGTCTTGTCAAGACAAGACGACTGATATCGGGTCGGAACCACCGGACGAGCAGTCGAACGTGCTCTAAGTTAGACTACGTTGACCCTTATTATATGACCGTACAGCCCCGGTTGACGTAATCGAGGTATGATTTCGGTGACTGAGAAAGCTTTTTGACCCTTATAGCCGCATTTTCACCCCCTGTCGCGACGAGGAGAAAACCCAGCACGGGATTGAAACTACGCCAGCGTCGTGTACTGTGCCGGCAGCAGCGGTCGCGACGAGGAGAAAACCCAGCACGGGATTGAAACCGTTATCGCGTCGGCACTGCCCTCGACCTCGTCGTTGAGGTCGCGACGAGGAGAAAACCCAGCACGGGATTGAAACCGCGGGCACGTTCGCGAGCTCCGCGGTCGCGGTCCCGGTCGCGACGAGGAGAAAACCCAGCACGGGATTGAAACTCAAACCGCTTAATATGGGTTTTACCCATAGTGGCGTCGCGACGAGGAGAAAACCCAGCACGGGATTGAAACTGGCGTTGTTATGATACTGCAACACACGGTGTCCGGTCGCGACGAGGAGAAAACCCAGCACGGGATTGAAACGCGACGTAATCGTAATCGTCGCGGATCAGCAACCGTCGCGACGAGGAGAAAACCCAGCACGGGATTGAAACAAGGTCCGTGGCGACGATCCGGACGCGACCGCGGCAGTCGCGACGAGGAGAAAACCCAGCACGGGATTGAAACTTTGATGTCCCCTGACCAGCAGCGTGCGGCACTGGCGGTCGCGACGAGGAGAAAACCCAGCACGGGATTGAAACTCTGGCAGTAGTGGCAAATCATAGCTGTTCCTGTCGCGACGAGGAGAAAACCCAGCACGGGATTGAAACGATGTACGCCTCATGGCCGCTGGGGTTCGTGCGCGGTCGCGACGAGGAGAAAACCCAGCACGGGATTGAAACCCGCTCCAAGCGTCCCCCAACTGATCCCCGCGATCGTCGCGACGAGGAGAAAACCCAGCACGGGATTGAAACATAGTAAGGATATCGTTAAGAGCATATCCCGAATAGTGTCGCGACGAGGAGAAAACCCAGCACGGGATTGAAACTTAATCAATGAATCTAGAAAAAGAAGAAAACAAACTGTCGCGACGAGGAGAAAACCCAGCACGGGATTGAAACAACTACTAAAGGATTCAAAACCGATTTGCATCCTGTCGCGACGAGGAGAAAACCCAGCACGGGATTGAAACTTGTCTACAGTGGGGCAGACGACAATACGGTCAAAGCAGTCGCGACGAGGAGAAAACCCAGCACGGGATTGAAACTAGGTCCACTCTTGCGTGCCCGTCTCGGCGTCAATCGCGTCGCGACGAGGAGAAAACCCAGCACGGGATTGAAACTCATTAGGGACTTCAGTATAAGTTCCTTTACCACTGTCGCGACGAGGAGAAAACCCAGCACGGGATTGAAACAACAACTCGGCGACGTGTCGGCCGTTGGCGTACTGTCGCGACGAGGAGAAAACCCAGCACGGGATTGAAACACACCCTAGGGGGGCAAAATCTAGAGGTAATCCGGTAAGTCGCGACGAGGAGAAAACCCAGCACGGGATTGAAACTTAGCTATTTCTAAATTCATGCCACTAGCTGCTGTCGCGACGAGGAGAAAACCCAGCACGGGATTGAAACGAGGATATAACGCTCACGCTCCGTCAGGTCTGAGGGGTCGCGACGAGGAGAAAACCCAGCACGGGATTGAAACAAGACGATCCCGATCGCAGCCGGGAGCGTCCGGAGGGTCGCGACGAGGAGAAAACCCAGCACGGGATTGAAACCGTACGTCGGGAAGTACATCTCGAAGATGTACGGTCGCGACGAGGAGAAAACCCAGCACGGGATTGAAACTCTATTGAAACGGAAGATGGTCAGCGTGAGAAGATGCCGTCGCGACGAGGAGAAAACCCAGCACGGGATTGAAACGCGGGTGGTACAACAGTCGCGATCTCTCGCGCTACGGTCGCGACGAGGAGAAAACCCAGCACGGGATTGAAACACCAAATCTCTGTTCCATCCGAGGCATCGACTGCCGTCGCGACGAGGAGAAAACCCAGCACGGGATTGAAACAAGGTCGCTGCCCCCGACCGCCGCTTTCGGATCTGGGGTCGCGACGAGGAGAAAACCCAGCACGGGATTGAAACAACAAAACCCCGGACGCCCCTGAAACACTCCCCGTCGCGACGAGGAGAAAACCCAGCACGGGATTGAAACCGGTGAGGCGGTCCGTAGGCATCTCCGAGTCGGGTCGCGACGAGGAGAAAACCCAGCACGGGATTGAAACTCATTCGCTTCAGTCATACCTTTCACCCCATTGTCAGTTGATCACATCGGGTTTGAGTGAAAGTGTCTGCTTAGAGAAGGTGTGCAACCAACACAAGCAGACAACGAGATAGAAGAAGAGCACCTGCTTAATTTTGTCGTCAACAGCCTTGACGAAGAGCTTGCGATAGATCTCGGTGAGGACGTCGAGGTCACGACAGAGAAACTGTACGAGGTCCTCGCCGGCGCCAGCGCCGGCGGGACCTCGATCAACCACGTCTGCGAAACGACCGACGGCTCGCCACACGCCAACACCGTCCGGGGACATCTCACTGAGCAGTTTGAGCTTGACTCGGTTGAGGCGGTTGGAGACACGCTCCTACAACGAGATGCGCTTGCGACACTGCCGGATCGACCGGTGGAGGTCTGCGTAGACCTCCACCTTGATCCCTACTACGGTGACGAGGACGAGACAGAGGCGCTGTACTTCTCGCAAGCGAAACGAGGAACAACTGCGTTTCACGCCTATGCGACACTGTACGCGCGGGTACGTAACAAGCGCTACACGCTGGCGGTTCGCCAGCTGGTCGCTGGCGATACCACCAGCGATGTCCTCGCTGAGTTTCTCGAACTGCTCGACGGCCTTGACCTCGGCGTCAAGGCCGTCTACCTTGATCGCGGCTTCTACAACAGCACCTGTCTCGGGCTGCTGTACGCGCACAACTACGCCTACGTTATGCCGATCGTCAAGTGGGGCGAGACGATTCAAGACGAACTCAGCAGAGGTTGGAGCCGCGAGATCGAACACGATCTCGCTGGCAAGGTAACGTTTCCCGTGTTCATCGATTGTGTGTACCAGCAGGGGCGGTACGATGAACACGGAGTGGCGCGTCACGGCTACGCCGCTGACGCGCCGTTCATCGACACGCCACGCGATGCCCGAGAACACTACAGCAAGCGTTTCGGCATCGAATCGAGCTATCGGTTAGCCAAACAGAGCCTCGCGTTCACCAGTTCTCAAGACGCTGGCCTGCGGCTGGTGATGTTTGTGGTGAGCCTGCTGTTCCAGAACAGTTGGCGGTATCTCCACTGGAAGTACGTGGCGTCGCCCCGCCGAGGGGGGCGACGCCTCTGGGACTGGTCGTTCACGGAGTTCTGTGAAATGGTACTGCGGGCCGCTTGGACAGCTCTAGGTGTCCGCAGGGCTGTCCCAGCGAATCAACCACTCGACGACCGGTTCTTCCGGTAGCTGTCCACCAATCCGGACAGCGGTCGTGAGTGGCGACGCTGTCGCGTCGGCGGCGATCTGCCGCCGACAGCGACTGACTAACGCCTCGACAGCCGAGCAACGCCAGAATTCAGCCGCTCCATCCTTCCGAAGACTATCGAGGGGCCGAGGACAACGATTTAGCGGCTACTGGACGGAGTCGTGGGCCTTCTGATGTGATCGACTGATTGTTGGTCGCGACGAGGAGAAAACCCAGCACGGGATTGAAACGTTCGATGGGTGATCGTCGGAAGCTCAACACGCGTGTCGCGACGAGGAGAAAACCCAGCACGGGATTGAAACCTCATAGTTCGGGCCCACCCGCCATGGAGTGGGAACGTCGCGACGAGGAGAAAACCCAGCACGGGATTGAAACAGAATCGACGACAGTAGCGACTGCTGGAACTCGTATGTCGCGACGAGGAGAAAACCCAGCACGGGATTGAAACTTGTCGCTGCCGCAGTCCTCGCACGCCACCTCGCGGGTCGCGACGAGGAGAAAACCCAGCACGGGATTGAAACAGTGCGGTGCCGGTCGCGGCGACGTCGCGCGGATTCTGTCGCGACGAGGAGAAAACCCAGCACGGGATTGAAACACCCCAGCGGAGTCACGATCCACAGTGACGACGTGTCGCGACGAGGAGAAAACCCAGCACGGGATTGAAACTCAGCGACGACCGGGATGCCCACGACCGCGAGCGCTGTCGCGACGAGGAGAAAACCCAGCACGGGATTGAAACCGTACGCGAACGCGAGCCATACGACGATGGGCTGTAACGTCGCGACGAGGAGAAAACCCAGCACGGGATTGAAACGGACGGATCGAGTTGGTCGAGTGTTGATGATATGCCGTCGCGACGAGGAGAAAACCCAGCACGGGATTGAAACTTGACACTTGACCCGGGCGAGTACGAGCTGCGCCGTCGCGACGAGGAGAAAACCCAGCACGGGATTGAAACGGTAATGCGCGGTGGCCGCGACATGGCATTGACGGAGTCGCGACGAGGAGAAAACCCAGCACGGGATTGAAACTCGCCGAGGCTCGAGGCGAAGCAGGCAGCCCGGACGTCGCGACGAGGAGAAAACCCAGCACGGGATTGAAACACGACGATCGCGACGGCCCGCCGGACGACCCGGGCGGTCGCGACGAGGAGAAAACCCAGCACGGGATTGAAACTGTCTGTCATCTGTCCTGAGAACGCCGGTATGGACCGTCGCGACGAGGAGAAAACCCAGCACGGGATTGAAACTGAGTCCTCAAACTCAGCAACCAAATCGAGCACGCGGTCGCGACGAGGAGAAAACCCAGCACGGGATTGAAACCAATGGTGTATGCCACATGCCCCAGTTGCCGGTCAAAGTCGCGACGAGGAGAAAACCCAGCACGGGATTGAAACCGCACTCACGTCGTAACTCCCGCTCGTTTCCTCAAAGTGTCGCGACGAGGAGAAAACCCAGCACGGGATTGAAACCGTCCGGAGTCGATCGAGTACGTCTCACAAGCAGCGGTCGCGACGAGGAGAAAACCCAGCACGGGATTGAAACAACGGGACACGCCCACCAGTAGCCGCCGATCCGGCGTCGCGACGAGGAGAAAACCCAGCACGGGATTGAAACGTGCGCGTGATCACGTCTCCGGAGTCCTGACCGAAGGTCGCGACGAGGAGAAAACCCAGCACGGAATGACAGAGGGGTAATCAGTCCCTCAAGCACCGATGTGGTTCTTTTGTTAACGTATATTGCTATCTGATTATCGAGCGATGTCGAACTTTGCTGGCGTGCTCACGTTTGGCATGCATAGGTAACCTGTATCCGGGAGTGAAATGGTCGGTTGAGGCTCCCCTTTCACCGACCTACGGTTCCTGTTTCACCGGGTAACCACCAGACTGTACTGCGACCACCCACCTTTTTTGATTCAATAGCTCCTTTGGTCTCAAGATCTTTGAGACGATTGAGTACGTTTCGTCGCGTTAGGTCCACTTGATCCGCGATCTCTGATGCCGTCAGTACTGGGTCATCAGAATCACGGAACAGCTCGAGGATCTGCTCGTCGCTAACAGTGGGGTCTGGCCCCGGTCGGTCACTCATCTGAGTAAACTCCTGAGGTGAGGGCTGTTAGGTATTTATTCCTTCGAAGGATATCATAATCACTTCCTTCGAAAGAACCGTTATGGATGCTCTCCTTGTCGAGAGCATGAGTATGACAACTCATGACATGGTGAGATTAGCACAGCAATCGGACCGCAGCTTTGGAGGCCAATATGACTGCCACAGAGTCCTTTGAGGACCCGATCTCTGAGCTGCACCACGCACTTAGAGCAGCTCGACGCCGAACCGTTGTCAGCATCCTCAGTGATTCCGAGGAGGCGACCATCACAGTGCGATCGCTTGCCCGGGAAATCGCTGCTGATGAACACAGTATCCCGGTTACTGCTGCTTCTGGTGAACCGTATCGCAACGCGTACAATGCCCTGTCTCAGACCCATTTGCCTACGCTTTCTTCCACAGGAGTCATAATCTATGACCCGAAGAGGCAGAAAGTCTCTGCGGGTCCGAATCTAGCTGTCGCATCTATAATTATCGAGATAACGCGGCCTACAGTCACCCTGCTTTTTGAGCAGCTGGAGGAAGGAATGGGGGAACAGACAATGACCGATTGAGCAAGACCCCGTGGTGCGTTCATCACCCATGGATAAACCCGAGTTGAGGAGCAGGCCGGAGGAAGGTGGAGACGAGGAAACATCTTCCAGAGAGCTTGTCGAAAGATTGCGGGAATCGACATTCGAGAATTGGTACCGGGACAGAGAATATGCCGAAAATATCCGGGAGGGTAAACCCTATTTCAACGGTCCGCCGAAGGTCCAACCAGCTTCTCGACATAGCCCGAGTAGACTACTACAGTGCCATCGGAGGTCGTGGTATAATCATCTCAATTCAGCCGAAGAAGATGGCCCACCTCAAGGAATATTTTGGTTTGGGTCGCGGTTCGAGGAGGATCTGATCATGCCGTTCCTCTCAGATGCAATAACTAATAAAGAAACCTACGCTTGCAACTCTCTCTGGGTTGATTACACAGTGGATACAGACCATGGAGAGATCCGGATCAAGGGAGAGACCGACCCGGTAATCGTCGACGAAGATTCGATCCCGCTGCTGTTGCTGGAAGTCAAAACCAAACAGTCGGTAGACGGCTTATCTAAGCCTAATCAGCACCATCAAGCGCAGTTACATGCATACATGCACGGGCTGTCTGAAAAATGTGATACCGATCTTGATCGAGCGGCGATCGTCTATGGTAGTCGCTCTACACTAGAAATAGAAGTCTTTGAGGTAGAGTTCGATCAGGTATTCTGGGAAGACACGGTTCTCGAGTGGGCGGCTAATCAGACAAAATATCGCACGTATGGCGCACTCCCTCCAGCAGAACCCGAGCACGACTGGGAATGCAAGTTCTGTTCTTATCGTGAACGGTGCGGACGAGGTGACAGAGAATATTCGGATAGTGGCCCAGTCGGGTTACTTCCCATCTTTTCTGATTACCCCCGACAGAGTGTAGTGGAGTATCTCGACTCGCATCCTGATTCGAAGTTACCGCCAACCCTAGCACACAGCCATCCATCCCTTGTGGAGAACTACGGTGCATATGACTGGTCATGTTCGGCATGCGAGGCAACATATAGTTGGAACGCGGTCGACCCCCCTTCGTCGTCTCATGCGCCACGGTGCCCAGAATGCCGGGAAAACGGGGAGAAGGGATGGCTAAGTGGTCCCACTCCCGACGAACAACTCCGAATAGAGGGGGCAGACGATGTCCAGTAGTTGGCATCAACTGGACGACCAGCGCGAAAACTGGCTGCTTCTTAGAGTTGGGACTGAGAGAGATGAAGAGTCAGCCATCGGCTGGTGGGAGCTCGTCGTCGGTAATGCAACGCAGCTGATCAGGTCTCACGCCAGTAAAGTGGGTGTCGATGCACAGAACGAGTCAGAAGTTCTGACGTCATTGCTTGAAAAGCTTGAACGCTATCGGGAACAGGAGCCGTTACTCATCACCCCCTCACGAACGACGCTCAAACGGTTAAGAGTCAGATTAGTCGAAGTCACAACACAGCAACTTCTCTCGCTGCGCGGATTTCGTCATCTCTGTCTCAACGAGCAACTGGAGAGGCATTTCGGACACAGTCTATCAAATAGAGGGTTTACTGCGGACTCGGACGGTCCTTTACCACCTGAAACGGATTATGGAGACTTGACTCTCTCAACATCCACAACCCAACTGTGGGATGTCTGGACATCGATCTACGCGCTCCTGCCTCTCAGAGGAATCAGAGGTGAGAGATTATGAAATCGATTCAGTATAGACCCGCTACAGCAGGAGGTGGTGAAAGTGGGACCTGAGAGGGATGGATCGGATTTCACACGACGAAAGTTTACCATACCTCGGCGTCTCGACGAGGAATTAGTTCGCGTTGCTGAAGATCATTATCAGGGTAACGTCAGCCTCTGTATACGCGCCGCATTCGAGGATCACAAACAGACTCTGAACGGAGAGGGAGAGATTGCCTTTGGACGGCTCCTCAGTCACGTTGACGAGATGGCCAAACGTCAGTCTGAAATACTCAATCGAATCGAATCACTTGAGGACGATGTCGGGGGGCAAGGAACTCCAAACCCGAGTAGTGAGGGCCCCTTCGATCCCAGAGTGGAGCAAGTGTACCGAGAACTCGAACAGAGCGACGGAGGCCTGCGGATTGATGACCTGAGAGAACGGCTGGACCTGAACTTACCAGCGATTCAATCTGCACTCGGGAAGCTGGTTGATCATGGTCTGTCGACGGACCGAGCAACAGACAGCGAACGATTCTGGGCAGTAGGAGTGAATGAACTACCTCAAGGTGGTTGCGATGAATGAAGACACCTCTACAGTTCAGGATTACCGCGTACAGGATCAGCATGCGCGAGAATACCTGAAACGTAGCGACGGCGTCAAGCTCAAATCTTCAACAGTCAGGACTTACGACGGGAATCTGAGGCAGTACGAAGCCTTTCTACAAGACCGAAATAAGACCCTATTGGATGCCGAGTTCGAGGACTTGCTCGATTTTATTGCTCACTGCGTCCGTTCGGGGAACCGTCAAGGGACGATTGGGGCTAAGATTTCCACGATCGGGGAACTCTATCGGTATATTCGGCTGTACACGGATGACAGAGATGCTCTGAACTTTGACCCCCTACGAATCAGCACCATCGATCTCAGCGAATATAACACTCCAGAACCGATCGAACGTGAAGCGCTCACCCGTGCTGAGATTCGCCAGCTATTCGATGCCTTCGACAGCTACAGGAATCGTCTCATGGCTGTCGTTGGGGTTGAGACGGGACTCAGAAACTCAGATATCCGGGGGATCCGATTAGAAGATCTGTCGTTAGATGTCGGGGAGATTCATGTCCATGATCCCAAAAATTCGAAGCCGTATGATGTCCCAATTACCGATGACCTTGCATTCGAGATAGATTACTGGATCCGGCACCATCGAACCGGGTTCGTCGCAAATACGACTTGTGAGTACCTCTTCCCTAGTCAAGATGGGAGTCAGCTTGAAACCAATTCGAGTCTCAACCGGCTGGTCAAGGAAGCTGCTGAGCGTGCTGGAATCCAAGATACAATTGGAACATCACAGGTATCCTCCCACTGTGGTGATGATCTAAGCAGCAGGAAGTCCCAACGTGAATGGCACCGCGTTACTGTGCACACACTCCGCCATTCGTGTATCACTCTCATGAAGGAAGATGGGGTGGACCTCACGTACCGACAGATGGTGGCAAATCACTCGAGCCCCAATACCACTCAGGCGTACACTCATTCCTCGAACGAGGTCTTCGAGAAGATTCGGGACCGGTTCAACCCGCCACGGTAACCGATAGGTCGGAGGTCTGTCCTTCAGATAATTCGTATAGTACCCACTCCGGTCAGAGGCCATGAGAGAAATAAATGACCACTGAGTGACCACCTCACACGGTGGAACGCCGATTTGTACACCTGAGGTGGTCACTTAATACCCACTAAGTTTGATGCGATCGATTACCCATCCCTGTAGTTTCGGTAGACTGGGGGATTTTCATATACCCAACACTCCGGCGAAGATTGTAACAGTGGCTATCAGAATCACCTCGCAGGACACCAGTTTCGCGCGCGCACGTAGGAGCCGAGAGTTCGCTTGACCGAAACGCTCTTTTGTAGGAGATTGTTGATACGGAATAGTCGTCGCGGTCGGAAACCGAAACCGGCACGCAGACACGTTCTCCGACCGAGTTTCAGATCAGCGGAACTCTCGTAGAACCGCAGGACGGCTCGCCATCAACAATGTGCTACACATGAGCGGACCGAAAAGAAGATCGTTTCTGAGATGGAGCGCTGATGATATCGGTCAGCGTCAATGCAGGCGTTTTCGGGGGTGATTGAGTGGATTTATATTCCGATGTTTGGTCAGGAACCTGATGCTGTCCTTGAGTAATTCGTTGAACAAGGATTTCCTGTCGCAGCCACAATCAGTGACGGGGCTTCGCACCTCGACAGTTACACGCCTAGCGAAACCGACAGGGCTACTCTTTATATTTTCACCGGTCGTATCGATGTAAGCTTGGATATAGGAATTGTCTGGAAAATCAATCGATTCCCCCGATAAATCCATTCAATTTGTATAATTGTCACCTAATCCCGAGATTAGAAAGGTCGACACCGCCGAACTTGGCCCTTATTTCTTCTTTATATACATCATCCTTGCCGTAGCTCACGGTAACGTCTTTCGAGTGGTCCATAGCATATGTTATAGATTCCTTCGACACATTACACTCGTTCAAACGATGTTTAAATGTATGCCTGAGTGCGTGTACATCTACCTTCTTCTTTTCCACGAATCCACTCTTGTTGGCGTCATTCGGGATCTTCGCGATTGTTTCTTGAATACCTGCCCGTTCAGCTGCTTCATTCACTATGGTACAAAGTCTTTTGCTGCTCAAATACCCGCCCATTTTTGAAGGAAACAGGTATGGATTGTCTTTCTTTGATAAGTGACTTGATCGAATGTCCTTAATCCAATGATTTAGTAGCGAGGCCATCTGATCAGTTAATGGAACTACGTACCAACCTCCTGTCTTCGTGTTCTCCAGCTCTATTTCCTTGTTATTCAGATCAACATCGGAAATCTTGATTTTGCGAGCCGATTCTGATCGAGGACCAGTCTCAAGGATAACGAGAACCAGAAGCTTGTCCCTAAAAGTGTTCAACTCTCCGATCAATTTTTTCACATCTTCGGTATTCAGACCGTTTCGTTCGTATCTAACACCAGTAGAGTAGTTACTTGGGTCAATATTCTCTGAGATCTTATAGGAGACTTCTGGCATCCCCTCGCATTCTGCCTCGTATCGACTAATCACACCTCGAATTGCAGCCTTTTCGACACTTATTGTACTCTTTGCGCGATCATCTTCGGCACGATATTCGAAATAATCTCGCACGTCTACAAATCCGACATCCTCTACACACATGCCTCGTTGGTGAATAAAGTCGAGGAACTGTCGGAGATGGCTAGCATATGTGGTCGCAGTTCCTGAAGAGACACCATTGCACAAATATTCGATACAACGTCCACATTCGACGGTTGGGAGCCTCCTCTCCTCGAGTTTGTCCTGATATTCCGCTTCCTTTTTTCGATAAGACGAACAAACATGAGTGTTATCTGTCCGTTCCTGAATGCTACTCTTTTCCATTTTAGAGCCAGACCCATTATCGTCCCGACTCTCATCCGTGGATTGTTTGTTTTCATCCTGCCGATCACTGCCATCCGTAAAGTCTGATAGATTTTTATTGTCTGACATTTGTGTCAATCGTTGAGTTTCTAAATCAGCATCACAGTTACACGCGGAAAGGTCATATTCACCGCCTTGCGTAGTGCCAGCATCAGATTTGTCAGTAGAATTCTCATTATCTTGACGTTCTTGATTTGTATGATTATGCTCGGTCTGCTGGTTGTTCTCTCCTGTAAAGTCTGTCAGATTTTTGTTTTCTTCAGACATGGTTGAAGTTATGTATTGAGTTCGTATGCGTCATCAGCAACTGGACGAATGGTACCCTCTTCTTTCATCGAGTCAATTGCTGGAATTACTGATAGCCAATCCTGTTCGGTCTTTTTTACAATCTCGTCTACACCTAGCGAATCTGATTTGCTCAACTCTTCAGTAATCCTTTTTTTAATTTTCGAGTTTGATCCCGACTCTTGATTCATCTCCACCTCCTCAGAAACCTGACTGGCAATATGAACCACAGAATCCCTCTCATCAAGCTTCTCGTCAATGTATTTGACCTCGCGCAAGACTTGATCAACGTCATCGCTTACTGATTCAATCTTAGTCTCTCCGCCGTCGCTGACGTATCGATAGTGATGTTGGATCGCAGCTCGGACACCTTCACTACGCGAAGCATATCTTAGCTCTACTAATTCCTCCAACAGCCTGTTGTGATATTCTGTGAGAGAGAACTTCTTACGAACCACATTTTGTGAGTTGCTATCAGTCATTGCGGAACCTCTCTGTTAACTTTGATGTGAGCACCAACCGATTCATTCTCCGCGACACGTCGAAGGGACTCAGACGCCAACCGGAGGGTAGTCGCGATCTGGGGCAGCAACATATGGCTCAGACCGAGATTGTTACGCTTGTCGGACAGAGTCTCGGAGACAGAAAGCGTTAGCTCATCCACCACATCGACGCGGTTGTTTCTACACGGGCAGTTGGCCGCCTTGACCTCAGGGGCGAGGGGACATAGCCTTGCTCTGTTCATCAGCGTATATCTATCGTGTCTCCAATGATGCCTCAATACCGCTCACTACACTGAGTGGTGATTGGTGATCTGCACCCGATCGAAAAGTTTCATTATAAAAGCTGCACTCAATCAATCAGTGACAGACGAACACAAGAAAGAGACCGAGCGAGAGCGGGGCATCTTCACTACAAATGACGAAGATTGGCTCCAAGGGGGGTCCGAGAATACTAACGATAAGAAGCGCCGTTGTAGGCAGGGAATTCAACTCGCGATGGAGGACATTGAAAAACTCATCAGCGCAGATCCGGATGAGATAGAAAATTTCGATGGGATTGGCGAATTATTCGACAATGTAGAGGAAAACACCGGTCTTAATCGTACCGAGTGTGCTAGGAGCTTAATCGCCCTTGCTTTCATCATTACTAACGACTCCATTGATTATTCAGAGTTAGCTAACGAGATAGACTGGCACCCACGAACGCAGTCTGAGCGACCTCGTAGTTCTCATCGCGAAAGGTCTGTGGGTCCTCCCACGTACGATGTATCTGAGATGTTGGCGTTCAGGAATGCGTTATCAGCTGGGATTGCTACTGGGAGAAAGTATGTTCGTCCCCAGCAAGAGCCGGATTTTAATTTTCCCATATTGAAAAGCAATATTAAATTATATAAAGAACCGACAGAAGCTAATGTGAATCCTGATGATAACAGGCTAGATTTTGAGGTGGTGAGAGATATCTTTGCCGGGCGTCTTGACAGTGCTTCTTCTATAGAGGATATAAGTCCTAATTTTTCCCTTGACGACATCAAACCGGGGGCAGAAAGTTGGGATGAAGTCAGACTGGCCACGGATAATGTGGAGTTGAGGCGTGATATAGATTCGTTTGGTAGAAATAGAGCCGCTAAGTACATCGCAAAAGATATTGAGACAATGGTGAATCGTGAAGTTGTTACGCGTCATGAACTCTTCGGTGGTGATGATGAATTTGGATATGAATTTCCGGACCATGACGGAGGCAAGGTTGAGGTCTCGGGTGAGATTAGATCAGCCCGACTCGGGAGGCTACGCCCAGATGATGACGATGCAGATCATAAGGGATAGCCACTCTATCTCTTTGCTTCCCACTCCAGCAACGACAAGTATACGACCTACATAGAGAGATTTGAATGCGTCTCTCGTTCGATGATGGGACACTCCTTCTTGAAGACGCCCCCGAGTCTGTGCCATACGCTGAATGGGACGACCGCGTCGATGAATATCGGGCACAGGCACACCATTATCGTGACATTCGAGAGTGGGTGACCGAATCTGATGGGCAAGCCAGCCTCGAACAGTCCATTGGAACTGTGGCGGAGTTGGAGAACGACGCTCGTGCCTACTCGAAGTTCCGTCTCACGCCATCTGTCGCTATCGAACCTCGTGATTACCAGCAAGAGGCTCTCTCAGCGTGGCAGGATAACGACCGTCAGGGAAGTGTGATCCTGCCCACGGGAAGCGGGAAGACGTTTCTAGCCGTCCAAGCGATTGCTGACGCTGGTGTTAGCACGCTCGTCGTCGTTCCGACTATCGACCTGATGAACCAGTGGTACGCCACTCTTACAAACGCTTTCGGGAATCAGATTTCTAATCCGATTGGTGTCTTGGGCGGTGGAAGCCACAACGTGACCAATATCACGGTGACGACCTACGACTCTGCGTACCGGTATATCAATGAGTACGGTGACCGGTTCGGGCTTCTCGTGGTGGACGAAGTACACCACCTTCCCGCACCGACCTATCAGCAGATTCCTGAGATGACGATTGCCCCGTATCGACTTGGACTCACAGCTACTTACGAGCGTGCTGACGGGAAACATGAAGAGCTAGAGGAACTGCTGGGCACGGTTGTGTACCGAGAAGAGGTCGACGAGCTTGCAGGAGAGTATCTCAGCGAGTACGAGACGCTCCATCTCAGCGTGGAACTAACTGATGAGGAGCGGAAGCGGTACACTGAAGAGTACCAGATTTACCGCGACTACGTCGACAGTCATGATTTTGATCTCTGGAAAGAGAGCGGCTATCAAGAGTTCCTCAAGCGGACGTCATACGATCCGCAGGGACGACGGGCCCTCATTGCTAAGCAACGAGCCGAGAAAATCGCTCGGACTGTGGAGAAGAAACTTGATACGCTGGATAATTTGTTGAAGAGACACCATGACGACCGTACCATCATTTTTACAGCGAATAACGAGTTTGCATACAAGATCTCTCAAGAGTTTATTATTCCCTGTATTACGCATCAGACCGAGACCGGGGAGCGAACGGAGATATTGGAGCGGTTTCGTACAGGAGAGTACTCGATGCTGGCTACATCGCAGGTGCTGGACGAGGGGATCGATGTGCCGTCTGCAAACGTGGGCATCATCCTTTCTGGAAGTGCATCGAAACGACAGTATGCACAACGGCATTCGTCTTTAGCTAAGACTCACACATCGGTTCCGTAGCGGTAACGAGCGTCGCTTGGAGAATTGGGCCTTGTTGGTTCAACTGCTGGTAGAACCCATCGGAAGAACGTGAAGCAGAGATTCACCTATTCGGGCTGTAGCGCCCATGACTCGACTTCTTTCGCGCATGGACCAGTCAACAGAACGTACTCTGTGGCACGTAAAATCGTCGGTCTCTTGCGCCCCATATCTTGTTTCACGTTCTCATGGAGTAGCAGCGTTTCCATCGAGTCAACACAGCCATTCTGTTTTCAATACTCGTCATTCCCTAAAGCGTCTATATCATCCTGATTCCGGTCTTTTAGCGGAGTAGAGAGCCTGTCTAATCGCTCTTTTGCGGATTCCCGACGCTCTCGTGTCTCTTGTGGCTCGTACTGTATTGAGTCGATCTCGCCAGCGACCATTTCGACGGTCAGAACGACCCCCTCGTGCTGTGCTTGTTTCACGAGCCGCTCTACCGGCAGATCGATTTGGTCGATGACTTCGTCGCCATCCTCAAGCAGTAGTACAGCTGTCTTCCCGTCGACGATCCGGTCAACGACCGCGGTGTACGTCCCGTTCATCGGGCGGCCTCTCCCATCTGTAGCGTGACTGCGGGCAAGTCTCTAATCGACTGCTGGTCGTCATTATCCAGCTTCTCGTCAAGGAGGTCCTCAGCGTCCGTCGAGAACGCGTCAGCCGTTTCGACGGCGATGTCCCCTTCGCCGTCGGCAGTCACGACAACGTCGCCGTGAACGCCCGTCCAGTACGTCTCGATGTCGCGGTCGGCGAACGATTCAAGGACCTCGTCGTGTGGGTGACCGTACTGTGAGTCGTACGCACTCGAGATGATCGCAATCTCGGGTGTGGCAGTATCGAGGAACGCCGGCGTCGATGAGGTCGATGACCCGTGGTGGCCAGCCTGATACACGTCGGCGTCAAGCTCGCCACCCCACTCGTTAATCATACGGGCTTCGGCGTCGGTCTCGGCGTCACCCGTGGTCAGGTACGTGAACTCGCCGAACTCGAAGACGACGGCAACGCTGTTGTCGTGCAGGTCGCTTCCCGAGTCACCTGCCTCCGGATTGACGACGAGCGCGGTGAGGTTGCCGTCGACGGGGAGCTCGTCGCCTTCCTCGACGATGAACAGGTCGACGTCGTGCGCTTCGACGGCGTCGAGATATCGATCGTAGGTCTGGCTGGTGTGTGGCACGCCCGAGTCGTAGGCAGCGCCGATCCCGTCACCCTCAGTCTCGGCCCACTCGATGACGGCGTCGTGACCGCCGATGTGGTCGGCGTGGCCATGCGTCGCGACGAGGTGGTCGATCCGGTCGATACCTTCCTGTTCGAGATACTCGATGACGCCCTCACCACCGTGTCGCCAGTCGCCCGTGTCGATCAAAATGGTCTCGTTTGCAGGTGTGACGAGCAGCGTCGCGTCTGCCTGTCCGACATCGATGTGATGGAGTTCGAGTTCGCCATCTGCCGTGGCCGGTCTGTCTCCATCGTCTGCTGTCTGGTCATCAGCTTCAGCGGCGTCCTCGTCGTCGGATGCCGCCTCATCCGTCTCGTCTTCAGGGGTTGAAGTAGCCTCGTGGTCGGCCGATTCCTCAAGCAAATCGTCATCGGCACTGTCTCCACCGGGAAGGCCGGCACACCCCGCGAGAAGAACGACCAACGCGATACTGGCTACCACCAACGATCGTCTCATGGGTCACGCTCTCCCGGCTTCGTGTTGAGCGTTCGGATCAGGTGCAGTTCTCCCGACAGATCGCGGTTCACTCGTGTAGTTCCTCAACGGTCCCATCTCCTACATCAAGATCCGCTTGCACGTTCTCGAGTAGTGTTTTTGCTTCATCGCGAAGTTCGCGTGCTTCCGCGAGTGAGACATCCCCTGACTCCAGCTGTTCGATGATCGTTTCGATCCGTTCGACACGCCGTTCGATGGTTGCGTTTGTGTCTGTCATAGGACTCCGATAATGTACACTCCCAATCCGATGATAAGCAACAGGAGGACCACGATGATGGCGCCGTAGCGCCGTCGCAGTCGCTGCTGCTGCAGTCGTTGTTCGCACGACTCGTAGGTAGCCTCGATACGCTGTTCGAGTGCAGCTATCTGCTGGGTCGTGGCTTGGTCGTAAGCCGTCTCAAGGCGCCGGTCAAGCGACTCGATCTGCTCATCGACCACTAACTCGTACGCACGGTCAAGCCGGTATGCGAGTGTATCGAGTTCTGCCTCGAACTCCCGGCGGTCCTTCACGACGGTCTCGCCGGCGGCCGTAGGCGTGATGGCCGTCGTGTCGGCGACGTCGTAGACGATCGGTTCATCCTCGCGATGGCCGACAGCCGCAACGATCGGTGTCTCAGCGGTGAAAACGGCTTCGGCGACTGGCTCGCTGTCAAACGCCTCGAGGTCCGTTTCGCTCCCCCCACCGCGTCCGATGATGATCACGTCGAGATCATACTGCCGATCGAGCGTGTGGATACTGTTGGCAATCGAAACGGGCGCGTTCACACCCTGTACCCGAGCGTCACCGATCAGGAGTTCGACCTCGGGATAGCGGTCGTGGATCGATTCTTCGATATCGTAGCGTGCATCACCATGGACGGACGTGACGATACCGATTCGAGCGGGGAAGCGTGGGAGTGGCTGTTTGTGTTCGTCGCTGAACCACCCACGTTTCCCCAGTTCCGCGCGGAGTCGCTTTCGAGAGAGCGCTCGGTCACCGGCACCGACAACCGAGATGTTCCATGGTTTGAGATTGATTTGCCCGTCCTCAACATAATACTCGATTGCACCCTCACAGATCACCTCCATCCCGGGCTCGAGTGCGGCCTCAAGCGTCTCATACCGACTCGCCCACATCAGCGCCGACAGCTCGTACTCCTCGTAGACGAGATCAATGAATACCCCCCAGTCAAATTCGTTGATCTCGCTGATCTCGCCGAGACAACGGACATCTTGGAGGGCGGTGGTGTGCTCGATGGTCTCGCTGATCTGTTCGTTGATGTCAGCGACCGTGAGGACGTCATCGTGATCAGCGGGGTCTGTCTGGGGACGTTCCATCCACACCCACGTTTGACAGGGGGCCGTATTGAGAATTTCTGCTTTCGATCGGCCAACTCACGTACCGATATCAATCTTGGCTTCACCAAGCTCACAGTTGGCTCTGAACTCGTTTATCGGCAGACAAGGCGAATACCTCGGGGCTTGACCCCGAGACGATTCACCGGACTCCAGCCTCCTCGAGCGCGTTGAGCCACGACCCGAAGCGAAGACGATACGTATCAGCCGAATACCCGCCGTGTGTGTTCATGTCGAGTTTCCTCGGAGCACCATCGACTTCGTCGGAGAGGACACGAAGCTCCGCAAGTAACTCTTCTGAGGGTATGGGATTTGACCCTCGTTGGATCTCTCCCGGATCGAGCCCGGCATCTGAGATCGCCTCGTCCCATGAGTCGAATCGATTACGGTACGTAACATCTGAATACTTACCATGTCTGTTCATATCGGTCGTTTTTGGGACCTCGCCGAGGTCGTCATGGAGTCGCTGCAGTTCCGCGAGTAACTCTTCTTCGGGTATTGGATCGGGTCCTCTTGTGGGCCCTTCTGTCTCAAGGCCCGCCTCCGAAACTGCGTCTATCCATGAACCAAAGCGGTTGTAGTACACGCCGTAAGAATACGCGCCGTGGTTGTCCATGTCGGCTACCCTCGGGACATGACCGAGTTCATCGTGGAGTCTGCGGAGTTCCGCGAGCAACTCGTCTGTTGGTATTTTATCCGAAGAGGAGGTAGTTCGCTCTTTTTTATCTACGGCGTCTCGATCGATGCTCATGTTGTTGCGTCACTGGACACTGTAGTGCCAATGTATATTTCGAATTCAGTCTCTGAATAGACCGAAGAGAAACGAACTGCGACGCCACAGCCATACCATGGTGAACTCACCCCGGAGTCAAATCGCGGGGTAGTTGCCTCAACCGCCTGTACAATCGAGCCGCAAGATCCACCCCATAAGTTAGGGTGCTGAAAACGAGGACCGGACAAGGGGAATCGCCTTCCCGGCGGTGACAGCCCCAAGGCTGAACCCAACAGCGAATACGGTGACAATGCTGGGAAACGACGCCGCAAGGACCAACAGGACCGGAGCGACGGCTAAAACCGTCATTGTCTCCCAGCTGGGTGGCTCCGGGCCGTCTCGTGGACCGTCACCAAAGACGAATCTGTAGGGCTTGTTTCTCGACATGAGTACGTTCGGATACTATCCTATTCGTATAGTCCGTTCCGAAAGTTCAATTCGCTATTTTAACTTGACTGATAATGTCTCTCAAGAACGAGCTGGTTCGGCAGGAGAGTAAACCAACCGGTTCACAGAATCAAGGCGGATGCCACGGGGATTGATCCCGAGTCCGTTGAGGAGAGTCAGTTCGGAGTTTCACTCTTCGGAGGATTCATACAAAGAGGTCCAGTTTTGCCCGCATGGAGCTCAGCAGACGGCAACTCCTCGTTGCAGGCGGTATTGCCGGCGCTGGCACATTCGGGACCGGATACTGGCAGCGTCGGCGACTCGTCCGGTTCTCGACGATCAGAGAACTCCGAGAGATCATTGCCATTGACGTTCCACAGATAGCTGCTGATTCCATCATCACGATGCCCCTACTGGAATCGGCCCACGGGCGGGCTACCGACCGGTTTAACGACATCGAAGCACGCATCGATCCATCGTCTGACCATCCCTCCGACGCAATCGTGACAAATCTTCAAGAGCAACTCACTGAGACCGCACCCGAGCGTGTGGCGGTCTGGCCGCACGGAACGCCTGCGATACACTACGCTCGTCGCCAAGCGCTGTTCACGTACCGTCGGATCCGGTCGCGTATCATATCAGTTCTCGCAAACGTGGCTCCCGAGGAGTTGCCATCGGACGCTTTTGATGAGCAGATGACGGATGCCCGCGAGCAACGTACGTCAATGACCGTGCCGTATCAAGGACGGACTCTCGGAGAAGCGACGGTTGCCAGTTCCCTCATCGAATCCACCCTCAGCAACGCTGACGGCCATCTTGAAAATGCCGAGGAGGAAGACGAGTCAACCGAGCAGTGGGGGAATCTTGAACGGGCTACGGCAGCAATTGAGGACGGTGCAGCCTTCATCGACGTTCGGGACGGCACCAATTTGAATGCGGCACTATCGACACTCGCCGAACGGCTCGTGACCGAATACGAGCAACGAATAGAGAACGCACCCGATCCGCTTATCGAGGGAGTCACACATGAGGAGGGCCCCGTTTCATCGTTTGCGAACTCGGCCGTCGGGGCGTTACAGCGTTCCATGCGCGACCTTGGTGCGGCCCACTACTTTCGCAGAGGATTACTCGATGACGGGGCATATGGCCGGGCGGCGCATATTCATGCGTTACTGCTTCCAACCGTCCCGCTGTATGAGACGTTCGCTGAGGTCCCACGCGTACCCTATTGGGAAGAACTAGCGTACGACCGGGGGGCGACCCCAACTGAACTCGGTGCTGAAAAAGCAGCGACGATTGATACCCTTGAGCCGTACCTCGCTTCCAACGATCCACTCGTGACTCATCTCGCTGCCGTTCCGCTTGGGGTCGTCCGAAGGACTGATAATCGGCTGCAGACGCTGATTGACGATGCACGTACGCTGACCGATCCGGAATGGAGGAGACGCCGCGATCAAGCCCTGCTTCAATATGAAGGTGCACACCAGTATGCCGAATCGATTGAGGACACACTTGAGATCATACGAGAAGTAGAAAGGTAATGGCACCTACATCAATTCACGGATATTGCAAGTGTGCTCATGTTCACTGAAACCCTATTCTTCAGACAGGTTCTTGTCTGAAATAGCTAGTCGCTGCAGGGTGCGAACTGACCATCCACAAATCTACCAGCTACGAGGGACGTTCAGAGCGTCGTGCTAAATACACAGCGCATATCTTGCATGAAATCGTCTCAGAATCGTCGAGATCAGACCAGTCAGTACGGAGGTTGTATCTTGTACACAGGAGTCGAATCTATCCAGAAGTTACTGAGATCTAACACACGCTTGGATTAATGCTATGGCAACTCAGAGAATACTAAGCCTCCTGAAACAGTCCCCCGTATCCCTGATCATCGTGAATCCAGTTCAGATATTTCCACCCAATCAATCACAAGTTGTTCCGTCCACGCCTCTGTAAGGTTTGCCTGCCCGATTCGATTTACATGGTTTGAAAAGATAAGGCCGAATGGACGGGCAGTGCTCGCCGTGAGTGAACTGATCATCGCTGGTGGTGACGAACGTGTTGCAACTTTCTCTCCGTTGAAGTACCACTCAACCCGATCTTCGAACCACGCACAACCGTACCGATTGAAACTCTCGGTCAGATTTACCCCGACATCAACCGCTGATGGTGCATCTTCGTGTGTCTCTCTGTCATCCGGCTCTCCCGAGGCACTCCAGTGAACATTCACGTTCAGCGACTGCCGTTCCGTTTCGGGGTCGTCTCCACGTTGAAACAGTTCAACGATATCGATTTCAGGTGGCCAATTCATGTTTGCGGGGTGCATCCAGAAGGCAGGTAACACTCCCGTTCGACCCGGGAGCTTGAGCCGAGCTTCGACGTACTGGCCGGGAGACGGATCAACCGGGATCCCAACGGCGGGATGATGGGATTCGTCACCGACGCTTGAATTTATTACTCCTTGATAGCAACCGGACGGGCCAGTACCCTCGGATTCAATCTCTAAAACACAGTGATCATTTTCCACGAATACGTGGTCGGGGCTAACGGTTGCATCGTCGTCGGGGATCCAATCATCTCGATCAATAAATCCGACACCCCACCGATCCGGATCGAACCGATCCCACTGCTCTTCGACGACGACTGTCCAGTCGCCGTCAGGTCCGTCTGACATAGGTCCTCCTCGTATGGTTTCGAGACAGCCAGATATAGACAGTGCTCCCAACACGGTGAGCGCTCCCCGTCGGTTGACTCGGTCACGCTTCACAACACGGTTCGTACGTGTCCAGATTATTAATCTCTACTGAGAAACACCATATGCCAGTTCAGAAACCGAGTAATCAAGGCCAAATAAAACTGTCCTCTATCCCACCATCCGGTATGAGCGTTCCCTCACCGTCGTGATTTTCCAAATCTCCCTCCTCCAACCATGGATTAACCTCTTCAAGCGTTGCCGGGGAAATAAGGTCCGTTTCCGAAGCAATACGTTCCTTTTTTGGAGCCACCTTCTCGGTCACGGCAAACGTCTGTACGGGTGAGATCCAACCCCATAATGCACCAACAGTGTTCAAAACCACGAGTAGCGGTGTAAGCGGAAGGGCAAGCAACGTTATCCGTTCGTGGTTGATGTAAACGACGACGCCAACGAACGTGACGACAAACAGGATCGAAAAGGCGGCAATCGATCCCAAGAAGTACGTCGCTGATTGCGGGACGTACTGGGGAAATAGGAACAAAAACAGCGAAATAACCGGAATAACTGGTGATAGTGCCCATGCGATCATCCGGAAAGAGAGAAACGCGCGGTATCGGCGTGGGAGGATGTCAGCCGAGTGTTGTGTCCCGGAGAACCACCGACGCCGCTGTCGAAACATTCCGCGTAACGTTGGCGGTGCTTGATTTCGGAACTTTAGGTTGAGAACGCGGAAATCGACGTTTCGACGCTCAACCGCACGCCAGACGAAATTTGTATCTTCGGTAATCGTCTTGGCGTCCCACGTGATTTCGTCCTCTAATGATTTCCGAATGGCGATACCACCACCCCATGCATACAGCGGATACTTGAACCGACTGAATGCTCGTTGCTCGTATTGGTATCCGATTCGGAACGTCTCGGAGAGGTATGCGATCCACGATCCGGTGAAGGTCGGCATTTCGGTGATCTGAATGATATCTGCATCCGGGAGGCCAGTAAACTGCTGGACGATGGTGTCCTCATCAAGATATAGTATGAACTCCTGTGTACACGGAACGTTTTGACGCGCCCATTCAAGCGCACGGCCCTTATGAGTCGCGTTACACTCAAACTCGGTGGGAACGACGTGTACCGTTGCTCCCTCGATCTGGATATCGCGTTCGGCAATAACCCGGATATCACTGACACCCTCCGGAATCGAATCGACTGTCGCTTGGACGACGTCTTCGGCCCCGATGGTTAAAATACGAACTTGGACATCCTCATGCCCATACACCACCTCGTCGCTGGAGACTGTCTGTCCCCGTGCGAGGATACCCACCTCAAGCAACCAGAACAGCACTGACGCGGAATACAGAATAAAAATAGCCCATAGAATAACGAGTACGCTCTTGGGTAGAGGATTGTTGGTCAACTCTCAACAGTAGCTGGAAGCCACAGCAGGCAAGGGTGACGCGACCGCGTCACCCGACGAACGATGTTCCCAATCAAGACGTTCGTCTCGGAGCGTCGGGCCGCGAATCTGCTGGCACAGATTCGCTGGCGTGACGGCATCTATTGCCCACGCTGCCGTGGCGAATCTGTGATTCGGTACGGCAGCTATCGGGTGTTTCAGCGGTATCTCTGTAAGGATTGCGACCGCACGTTCAACGATCAGACAGGCACCGTTTTTGAACACTCAGCGGTCGAACTCAGAAAGTGGTTTCTCGCTGTCTACACCTACATCCGCTTCAACACGAGCCTCAGACAATTAGACGTAGAGATCGACGTTTCATACAAGACGATCTACCGGCGCGTCCAGCGCTTCCTGCGCGCGCTGGACGCACCTCGAATTCAGCTTGAAGGCCCCGTTGAGATCGACGAGTTCTACGTGAAAGCGGGTCTCAAGGGCCGCGAGCGCGACCAACCGTCGCGCTCGCGTGGCCTCTCTACGCGCGGACGCGGAACATACGCCGAAGACAAGCTCCCCGTGTTCGTTCTTGTAGACCGTGCCAGCGGTCAACGTCACGTGATCCCGGCGAAAGCCGCGACAGATCCAACAATTCGACTCCTGCTGGACAACCGCCAGCAGGAGTCGATGACTGTCTATACTGACGGCTTTCGGGCGTACGAACCACTTGAGGAAGACGACACAGTCACTCGTGAATATGTTGTCCACGGTGACGGCGAGTACGTTGATGGAGACGTTCACGTGAACACTTGCGAGAGCCACGCGTCGCTGGCGCGACGGTGGCTCACGCCGCATCGAGGCGTCTCCAAAGACCGACTCACACCGTATTTCCGCGCGTTTCAGCTCCGCCGTGAAGTGTTCCGAAAACCGGGAAAAGAAGCGCTCAAAACCATCCTCGAAACTGCGCTATGACTCACCAACAATCTCCGCCACAAGAGCGTAACGAGTATAATCGATGTTATAGAGAACATACTAAGCATGAATGTTCATTCTTTTGAGAACTATTAAATGTCGTGAATCCGGTCATGCCAAGCCCAACAAATCTCAGCAGAATGGAACAGGTTGAACAAGGGGATCGTGCTGAATCCATCCTCTGGATGTTGCACGCGATCTCTGCCAGACACTTGATAGATAGAACGGGACGTGCTGAATTGAGAGCGCGAATCTTGCACGACAACTCGGTCTGTTCGAGAGGTGCTGTGGTCGGTCAACACAGGTGATACAGGTATCACTACAACAAAAAGGATTGATCAGGTTTCGAGAATCCCTTCCAGTGTTCTGAGCGGACTGTTGAGATGAGTACAAGAGGCGGTGGCCGTCAGCCGTCCCGTTCCCAGAACACGGCGGCTGCGTTGTCTTTCCAAGTCACGTAAGCGGCGGGTTCAAACTCGTCATCGCCTTCATATCTTGGTAATTCGTCAAGTTGATTGGTTGTCTCTTCTCGTTCTTCATCGTTGAGTCGCCTTGTCGCCGTACTGCTGGTCTCAATCGCTTCGATGACAACCTCCTCGATAGGCCCCTCAATATTCGGGTCTTCAACACTCGTCGTCTCGGCCTCAGGTGGCGCAGTATCGTACGGGCGGGCAACGACACGGGTAACACGACTGTCGTTATCGTCGTTGTTTCCGAGACAGCCTGCAAGAACCAATGATGTGGCACAGCCACACCCTGCAAGGAGCTTTCGACGATTCATATCCCATTCTGTCCAACAGAACGGTAAATGTCTTCAGCAAGCTAAAACCGCTCTTTGTTTTGTCCTGCCCTCGCTTAGTTCGCAAGCAGGTTTTACAGCTGATTCAGTTGCTTCTGCGTGAATAGAACGTCCGTCGGCTGCTGAATAGACGCTCTATATCTCGCAGGCTGATCCTATCAGCTCCTAAGGATTTCAACAGAGCCGACTAAGCTGTTCTCAACAATCTCAACCAAGAAATCGAAGTATCCGTCTGATTATTTGGGCTGTTTGTAGACCCGTTTGTAGGTTAGGACGAGTTCCCCATCATCGTTTTCTTCAGCGGTAACTTCGAACACATCGCCTTTGGCTACATCAAATTCATCTTTGTATTCTGCAGGAATGGTTAGTTCGTAGGAGCTGGAGCCATGGCGTTCTCTTGCCTTTACCGTCGGAACAGTCATCGATTCGAGGATTACACTGTACCACTAACTTCTTTAGTGTTAAAAAAACGCTTTCGACACACTATGTACATAGTGTGATTTAGAATTATTCTTCCCAGCCCTCTACATCACTTTGCTTTGTAATTTCTACCCCCAGCGAATCGAAAAAATGCGTATTCAGATCGTCATCCGCTGTCTCAACCAACACAGGTAGGAACGTATCATAGAACCGTTCTTCGGCATGCTGGGGTGTGGTAATTGGAACTTCGGCCTCGATTACTGGCTCCGCCTGTAACCCATCCTCAGTACCTTCAATTGACGGCAACCATGCCGCCCGAGTCGCACGAGATGAATCTGCTCCATATTCATCTCGTTGGGTCATGTAGTATCGCTGGGATTCGACACCGAAGATCGAACGGAACAACGTCAGCCACCCGTTCGCTTCCATTGCAAATTGCTGATTTCGGTCAGCGCGACCGGAAGTCTTGATGCCGATTGCTGCTGCGATATCGTTCGGCCACAGCTGCCCCTCGACGTATTCGCGTCCGTTCTTCAGTAGCTCAATAGTCTCTCTATCCACATGCGTAAGATTATCGCGAAACACTCTCCGGTCGTCTTCGGAAACGTTGTCCAATCGAATGGCAACTGCATCAGGAGTACTGAACGTTAACTCCGCTCCCTGCTCTTCCATTGCATCAATCACGGCGTCGTAAGCAGAGAGAAAGTCCTCATCGAACAAGTTCCGAAGGTTGTAGTTGTCCCTCAACGTGATTATACAAACCTCGGAATCAAAATCGTAGTCCGGCTTGTCCCGATCTAACGTCCAATCTCCAGACGTAACATACTGATTCCAGTCCGCACAGCAATTCCAAAACGTTGCACGGACAAGCATCTCGTAGGTATCACCCGCAACAACCCCAACACCAGACGCAGAGAAACTGTGTTCTTCTTTTGTTTCGATCACTTCGTCATCAAAGTATCCGTTTTCGAAGAGGTATTGGCCGGCGGCTTTTGCGTTTTCCACCATTTGATCAATGTAGACCTCGTACTCTGTATCTGGTGGATTAGGGTCATTTTCAGTTCCGGGGAGAAAGTCCTCAAAGGTGCACTGTTTGGCGATCTCACGGTGGAACCGGAAGTCGGTGTCTCGGTCGGGACGACGGGCATCAACCCATGACGTACAGTATCCAAACTTGCAGTCTTCACAGTGTTCGGACGGCTCAACTTCGTATGGCACTATCGCTGGCTTGATAATTCAGACAGAAAATATCATCTGCACAATATGTTATAAGAAGAAATAAAATCATATATGTACATATTGTGCTAAATGCGTCGAGTGTAAATCAGAATCTATTTATCGCTATTCGCCAATCTTCGTAGTAATGAGAGCGTTGTCGCTATTCAGCGGCATGGGTGGGCTTGACGAAGGCCTCGAAACAGCCGGATTTGATATTGTAGGAGCTGTAGACAAATCTGAGTTCGTCGGCCCAAACTTCCCCCGTAACTTCCCCGATACCCCGTTCCACAATGGTGACGTTCGCAATCTTCTTGAGGACGACTTTCAGGACCGCGAAGATGGATTTGAAATTCCTGACGATCTTGACCTAGTTGCTGGTGGACCACCGTGCCAAGGAGTCTCTCAAATAGGCCCACGCGACCTCGATGATGTGCGCAACGACCTATTCGAGGTTTTCGTCAAAGTCGTTGCCAAGTACAAACCAAAAGCGGTATTGATGGAGAATGTCCCGAACATCCATCAATTGGGCGATGGTCGGTTCGATGAAGAAGTTATCGAAGGACTGCGGAGTAATGGGTACAGTAATGCTGCTCGCGTCAATTTCCATGCAGAGCAGTTTGGTGTCCCCCAGAAACGCGAACGGGCATTCTACTTCGCTACTCGTGACGATCTCGGGGCACTTGATTACGAGTGCGAACAGTTCGTCAAGGCACTCGCTGATACGATGCGTGTCGAAGAACCAGTAACAGTCTGGGAAGCAATTAGTGACCTCCCAGATGAAGTGGTTGAGGATACGGAAACCATGCCGTATCCCGACTGCGAAGACCCAACACCGTATCAAAAAGAAATGCGGCGGGACTACGACGGAGATATCTACAGTGCCAATGATGTCCTCTCGAAGGGAGTTTGCGAGAGAGATCCCGAGCGACTCCACCATCAGCATACGAAAGGAATCACGCAGGTTCGCATTGACCGTATACAGCATCTCGAACCCGGTGACGACGGAAGTGCAATTCCTGATGAACTCTGGGACGGACGCCGGTGGAAGTACCGCCGTCTTCCTTTCGACGAGCCAAGTCACACCCTAACGGCTCAGATGCATCGTGACCTTGCGGAGTGGGTACATCCAAAGGAGGAGTTGGTTCGCTGGATCACCGTGCGCGAAGCTATGCGGCTTCAATCTTTCCACGATGGGTTCGTTCTCGGTGTAAGTGAGTACCGGCAACTGGAGCAAATCGGGAACTCAGTACCACCCTTACTTGGGCGAGTCGTAGGTGAGATTAGTCAAGCACTCATTGAGAATGCTTCTGAAGGAAAAATGCCGACGGGAGTACAAGCGGAAGTGCAGTCCACTCTTAAAGGCTTCTAACTACTTTGAGAGAAGAATATCACTCCCATTCCCGCAGGAGGGCAGTATACTCCGTCTCTTTTTCTTCCCGCTGATTTTTACTGAATCTAATGGTGGCGTCAAACTTGCTGGTTGCGCTCTTCCAGCGGAGATTGTTGATGCGGTTCTCTGCTCCTGACCTCGCTCAGTAAGTAGCCTTCAGAACCACGTAGCACAGGATTTCACACAGAAATTCTGATCTCGAAACTCCCAGAAGGCTCTATCAACAATATGCTTTACAAGAGCGGTGATGAGAGATATGAGATGGTACCACGTCTAAACAAGGCCAGTAATTGTTTTCTTCGAAAGTAGAAGCTGAACTCACTGTACGTCCAGTAAATCTCCAATTATTTTTAAGTGGTGGAAGCCAAGACGAACTGAACAGGGACGGTCCGCGAAGGGCCCGGTGCGTGTACACCGAACCCCCTGTGCTGCCCTATGACAGCAAGCAATGATACGCGCCCCATGTCAAATAATACTGACGGGGCTCAGTCACCAGTAGGCCAGACAACAAAAATAACCTATCATATTCAATAACTACTAGTAGATCGTGCTGACCTGAAGATCGGTAGAAGACGGCGAGATATCGGTACACTCAGCAGTTATCGGTGGAGATCGAATCGGCTGTAGAATACGGGGGATGTGCAGCGCTTGACTGTCATCATCAAGAGTGGTCTCTGGGCGGCATCACTCATCGAGAGGCACTGTTTCATTGGCTCTCAGCGTCGACACGGATCGTCACGGCGGTAAAGACTCATCGTAATTACTATCAGTTCATCGCAATCAAGAGCGTTGAGCCTATTGCCGCTTCAGCTATGAATCGCTATATTCATGCGACACAGCGTCATTCGGTTGATTCTAGCAGATTAGGTCCGAAGTAGCGCTATGCTGTTCTATGCTTCTGGGTAATTTCGAGGGTGAAAATGCCTTCCCGGTAGGCGTCCTCAATGTGTTCGTAGTTCGGGTGGATGTAACCGTCAATTGCGTCTGGGAAGTCCTCGATCGGTTGTACTCGATCGCCCCGCATGTATTGGATGTACTCTCGTGATAACCCCACCTCAACGCGCCACCATGTGGTGAACCAGTGTCGACCGAAGTGACTCGTGAGTGCCTTGTGTTGCTCTGTTTCAGCGTATTTCGGATGGAACGCCTTTTTCCACTCTTTATTCACTCCATTGGGTTCCATTTGGGTGAAGGATCGTTTTGAAAGGAAGACCCACGGCTCGTCTACTTGTGGTCGAGTGAGGAGGTGACGGATGAGTAGCCAGCGAAGCTCGTTATCTACGGGTATAAGTCGCGGGTTCGAAGATTTGTTACCATCTCGATCGTGAGGGATGTAGATAACGTCGTTTCGATTCCTGATTGCAGGATGCGTTCCCATCTCAGGATACTGGTTTTGAACTTCTTGATGGCTAATATGAACTTCTGGAATACGAAGGTTACAGACCTCACCTGCACGCTCCCCTTGTTTTAGTTGAAATCCAATAATAGCACGCCGGCGGATGTTATGGATAGATTGGAATGCTAATCGAATTTGTTCAAGAGACAGATCATGGTGTGGCTTTCTATCGTCTTCACCGAGGCTAGCTTCCTTACTTGCAATATTGAAGGGGTGGTAATCGGTGGGATGTGGGAGCTCAGGTTTATCTTGCCAATATTCATAAGCCTGTGAAAGGCGAGAAAGCTTCCCCCTAATTGTTCGGCGGCTGTTTTGTTGAACATCCCGTTGCCATTTTATGAACGATTTCACATGGTTAGAGTTCGGACAAGCAGGATGCCTTTCAGAAGCAATCGCCTCCATGTGCCTCCGCCACTGTCGATACGTTCGGTGATAATTGACGATGGTGTCCTCTGATTCAATCCCATCGCGATTCTCAAGTACATTTGTGACGAAGTGGTCAAAAGGATCAGTTACTTCATAGAATGCATCGCTGTACTGTGCAAGCGGATCATCAGACCGGCCAAAAACGTTTGCATACTCCTGACCTGATGCCGAGATCGTCTTGTCTGAACCGCCGTCGACAGGTGATCTGTTACTCGTCACGCTCAGTCACCTCCGGACGCGCATCTATACGATACATCCAGACGCGACGTGTAACGTCATACTCAATCGCCGCCATGAGAAGTGGATTATAGAGATGGGGATGCTGGCAGTTTCTTTTGAGGTGCTCGTAGAAATTGTAGATGCGGACGTAATAATTCTCATAACAAGTCCTCCGATTTCGGCCACCGTCCAAGAGCAGACGGCACCACTCGTCTACATCATTGGGTGTGGCAAGTGCATGATGGCGTCCCTGAGAGGCCATATGATCTTTCCAAGAACTTCCCGCCCGTCGTGCACTTCGTCGAATGTAGTCTGAGTCGTACTGACCAAAGAGAACTTGCTCACAGTACTGCTTCCACGTCTCTTCGCCCGTGTAGTGTCCTGCATACGTCTTAAGACAATACCGCTGAGGGACACTACTATACTCTTGAAACGGGCCAGCGTACTGTTCTGGCTTTGTTCCTTTGCGTCGACTCATTATCTAAGCAGATTTATCATTTTCCGGCATGTCGATGTAGTACCCACCATTCCGCTGTGCCAGAACTTCACCCTCAAGAGCATCAAGATGACTCGCGACACGGCCGGGCACCGTATCCGCAATACGTTGAGTAATTTCTTGAGAGGTAACACCGGGATTCTGTTCAACGAACCCGATGATATCTGTGCGGGAGGTACGCTCTAACTGCTGTTCAAGATCGTCAATACGCTCACGCTGGCGTGCTACTTCTCGCTTGAGTTCTGATCGTCGCTTGCGGAGTTCTTGGATTGATTCAGCAGGAACATCATCCATGCTGATATTCTTCCTGCCTGCCTCAACCATTCGAATGATGTACCGACTGGTACTCATGTCTAGCTCTTCGGCCTGTTCGCACCACCCCGCATAGAGAGACTCTGGAGGGTAGCACGATGCCATGGTGGTATCAGAAGCAATTTCTGGCATGGTTTTGGTCGGTTTGGTGGGATGGTAATCAATCGGTGATTGAACTGGTAGACATATCCAGCTCTTCCGGATCAGCTCCGGAGATCTCAACGACTCGGGTACTACCATATTCGCGAATTTGGTATGCAATCGCTCGCCTAGCGTCCGTATCGATATTGAGACTCTGGAGGTCAGAGACCGATAAGAAGATACAGACTCCAATATTTGCCCCATCATACGATTCCAGTCGTGCGTACCGCGGCTGGGCGCTGAGTGAGCTATCAGCGGGGGTTGTGTTGGCTTGATCTAGGTCGGACATTGTAGGTGGAATTTAGTTATTTTGCTTGAGCGCTGCAGATCGGACAGTACGTGGCGTGATTCGTCCAGACACCTCAGGAGATTCATCACTGGCCTTGAGAACTGAGCGGCGGAGCGTCGCCAGACTAGCTCGACCGTGAACGGTCGTGATGAGTGGGTCCTGTTTGGTGTCTGCCGTAGTGTGACGTTCGTGCTTGATGTGGTGATCCAAGGCGTCCGCCAACTCGGCAGGCATCTGGTATTCTACTGAGGTATCGACAGCAACCTTTGGGCGCGGTATCTCAATTCGGTTTGAGTCGAAGTCAACGTGGCCGACGTTGATTTTCCGGATGTAGGTTGGCCGGTACTCAGAGCTGTAGATCAGTTCTACGATGATGTGTGCACGCGAACCATAGCGGTACTCGCGAAGGTATGAGAGCAGACTCCCGACTTCATCTTCTCTATCAGTCCGACTGTACGGATCAAATGCTCGTACCGCGGAGACCCTCATCCCGCTTTTAGACAGAAGCAGGTTTCTAAGGACCGAACTTTTCACCTTGAGAGTAGCCTCCTTCCACTCCGATCGGTGATCCTCAAGGAAATCTTGTAGGTGCTTTACACACAGTTCTTCACTCGAATCCACATGCTCTTCAGACCATTTCTGGAATTGCATGCAGGTTAGCCTGTACAAGCGTACGGTCGACTCAGCGCAACTCGAGGAGAGTTCCTCAAGGAAGGTTTCGACCTCATCTGTCGTCAGTGGTCCTACCATGCTGCGTTCCGTTGAATATCGCCTAAACTTGCGTTTCGATCACTACCAGAACCTGCGTGATCGCGTTCTGCATCTGGACTATCAGCGTTGGGGGTGTCGTTGGGCACTACATGTCCTCATAGCATCTCCATTGCTGTGATCGTTCCGCGCAACCCAGTGAGAGCCGAGGTCCAGAACTCGCGCCTGTTCCGTGGTGTATATAAAGAACGCACTCAGGTCCCCCACGTAGCGTCCGAATCTGGTATCGTCTATGATGAGATCGCGAAGCCGACGGTATTCCAGATACTCTCACCTCTGCTCCGTCTGCTCCGTTAAATAGCGGCCCCTAAGCACGGGAGCAGCTACTACAGCCTTAGGATCACGCTGATCATCAGCTCATGAGCCAATGCACATTCTGCCTACTCACTCACTGTTAGGTCAGCGCAGCCAGAATGACCCACAGCTAGTGTGGCTGGACGGGTTGTTCGCACTCGTAGCACTCCGCAAAGAGGCGCGTTTCACCTTCCACGTCGTATTCGATGAGGGTCGCTCCCGCTGGGACGGCCGACCCGCAGAACGGACAGGTACCGAGTTCCGACGCTGCATTCGACATGGGCGTTGGGGGAGGAACTTGGAGCGTGTGACATGATTTCAAGTTCCAGTTTTGTATACACCCACCACAGTTGAATAGGTAATGGGAGCGGAGTGGAAGTAATACACCGGAATCAACGCTGGCTCTTACCGAAGACAGTGAAACAACCGGCATCTCTCTCAGAATTGAGGAATCCGGCTGTGCAACATACAGAGGATGAGTTCAGCAGATTGGCCCTATTAATTTCATAGCGTCTGCGATAAATCAGCTGTGAGAGTAAGCGTACTTATTGATCGGAGGATCTTCAACGTAAGTTATTGCTAATTTCCGCTTCAGTTGTTTTGATTTGACAATCTACCCCGCCGAATTACAATGATTCTTCAGATCAATCGCCATCCAAAACCGTGTATCACTATAACTGCCAGTACCCCCAAAACTGTCATAGCCAGCATGTAGAGGATCATGATGATTCCCATTTGTTTTGTTGTCATCTCACCTTCAAGGATATCTGAAAGTCCCATGGTTCAACATAGTGTATAGCGGTCGTGCCCGCATTGGTCTCGCCGTTAATCGAGTAATACACTTATACGGGAGCCAGAAGATTTCATGCAAGACTTGCGCGCTGTATTCAGCATGGCCTCTCCAAACTATCAGCAGTTGAGGATTTCAACAGAGCCGCTTAGTCAAGTCCTGCCACAAAAGTCAATAATTTGCCTCTGTAGTTCGGCTAGACTACAGTCGATATGGGGAAGATGTACCTTATTTTCTCACAGATTACAATATAATTTTTAATTTTACTTACACCACCCTTTGATCGTCAATCTGAGCAGATCGGTAGACTGCGACCGATTCACCGATGTGAGTGTTTGTTGATTGGTTCGACCGCATTTTGTCCCAATTACGGCGAAGTATAGCGAAACTACAGAGAGCCTTTCTATGCTTTCCGTTAATCTCTCAGTGTCTAACACGCGGGTCCCATCAGCTGAAGCTTCGACGGGCACAGGCTAGTATATAAACCCTACACCGGAGGGCACAAGTGATGCCACCCATAGACCGCTACTAGTGCTAGCGCTGCGCATACCTGTATTCTACAGCCGGATTTGATCTCCATCGATAGTTGCTGTACGCACCAATATCTCACCGTCTTCTACCGATATTCAGGTCAACACGATCTACTAGTAGTTTCTGAATATGGAACGCCGTGCCTCGTATCGTCCCCCTCCGACTATGCAGTCACAACACCGCGAAACTACCAGTAGTCCTTTGATATTGACCAAGGGTTTCTTTCAGGATTGGTTTTGCCCAACTACCGTAACCGATCACGATGTGCTGCTGATTTGGTTACGAGATCGGCCCACACTTGCACGTGTGCTTGACACCCGTGAGTGGTCTCGAACATCATTTGTACACAAAATAGCAGGACTACTTTGTCCAACTACACAGGAACTCACGGTCGCAGGATGCTCAGATTGGCGCTTTACCGACCCGGTTAGAGTGGATCGTTGGTGACTCTCAGACCGTTACAAGTCTTGTGGCATGACAGTCTTGCGGTCGTTCGCTTCAGCACGACGGGAGGCTTCCTCAATGAGTTCGGCTACTTCTTCATCCAGAGCATCGTAGAAATCTGCTGCAACTGGGTGGTCTTCTAGTGCATCCTGCACACCGCTATTGACGATCAGGTCTGTCATACAACCGGTATTAGCGGGTCAGAATAGTAAATATTGGCAAATTGGCTCGTGAGTAACAGGATAATTCCGAGACTGTTCACAGAGTGAGCTCAGCAATCTCCCAGTCGCCCGAGAGCTCATTGTCCAGTCCCTCGTCACTCACGAGCTTCCGTATCCGCTGCTCAACATCATCATCAAGCCTAAATTCGGAGTCGAACTCCTCTTGCCATTCCCAGTAGCGCGGGATCGTCGGCGAAAACTCACTCACCGCTCCGGCGGGTGCATCCAAAAGATGGCGGGCTTCGGATATGTCCCCTCGTGGATGGGCAAAGCTTCTACTGATGTTGTCGTCATTCACGATTCGTTCCAGTAAGTCGATAGCCGCGTGCTGGTCTGCATAGAATGCATGTTCGAGCATTGGATTTACGACAAAGATGTCCTTCGAGGCATGCTGGTGAATGGTGTCTGCAACAGCGTGATCAGGATGTCCGATCCCCCAACCGTACGGATGGACTCCCTCGTTGATGAAATCGTATCCGTCGCCCTCGACACGATCAAGAATTGAGCTGAAGAACTCCAACGATTTGACTGGGATCTCCGTTACACCCTCTGTGAGTCGGGTCCGGATCAGATACCGACCCGTGACATTCTGAAGGACTGTCGTCACATGAGGGAACTCGTCTGATGTGTCCGGGTGACAGGCGTCAAGAAACTCTTCAAGCAACTCCCAACCTTCCGCTAGTACGGCATCATCAAGCACAGCGATGAGTCGTTCCCGATACGCACGGGTAATCCCCTGATAGCGGTCGGACTCCCCTTGTTCGTGTGCTGACGATAGCTCAGCCTCATACGTTGCTACTGCCTGCATGAGTGCCGCCACATCCCCATCGTCAGCAGTTGCTAACTGCTGTTCAAGCGCCTCTATTTCGATTGGATCTGATCGTCTGTCTGGCACCATTGGTTCTCTCTACAGAAACTCTAGTCGTAATGCTTGTGTCTCAAAACCGTAATAGTAGCGTATGAAAGCGACGTATGCTCTCAGTGTTACCATCGAATCACACGACTACAGGGGCGAGTTCTATCTCATGGGCGATGAATACGATACAGGTGAAGATGTCCTAAAATACGTAGCAACTGACCATATCTTAGCAATGAAGCAACGCCCACACGTTGCCGAATACCTTTTAGAGACACTCCGAGATGGTGAGAACGTGAGCAAGGCAGAGTACGACCAAGCTGACCCGGATGTCTCCTGTGGGCTCCACTTCGATGTTAACCACCAACAGTTCGGATTCTGGGTTGGCGACCGTAGAGTCGAGATCGGGAGGCGACCAACAAAGAGCGAATTGCGCTCAATCGCTGACGACCTTTCGGTGTAGTCACTTCCTCGTTCTCCACTCCAGCAACGACAAGTATGCGACCTGCATAAAGAGAGTTGAATGCGTCTCTTGTTTGATGATGGGACACTCCTTGTTGAAGACGCTCCTGAGTCTGTGCCGTATGCTGAGTGGGACGACCGTGTCGATGAGTACCGAGCACAGGCACACCATTACCGTGACATTCGAAAGTGGGTGACCGGATCTGATGGGCAAGCCAGCCTTGAACAGCCAATGGGAACTGTGGCTGAATTGGAAGACAAGGCTCGTGCGTACTCGAAGTTCCATCTCACGCCTTCTGTCGCTATTGAACCTCGTGATTACCAGCAGGAGGCACTCTCAGCGTGGCAGGATAACGACCGTCAGGGGAGTGTGATCCTCCCCACAGGAAGCGGAAAGACGTTTCTTGCCGTCCAAGCAATTGCTGATACTGGTGTCAGCACGCTCGTTGTCGTGCCGACTATCGACCTGATGAACCAGTGGCACGCCACTCTCACGAACGCTTTCGGGAATCAACTCCCTGATGGAATCGGCGTCTTGGGCGGTGGAAGCCACAACGTGACCAATATTACGGTGACGACCTACGACTCTGCGTACCGGTATATCAACGAGTACGGCGACCGGTTCGGACTTCTCGTGGTGGACGAAGTACACCACCTTCCAGCACCGACCTACCAACAAATCCCTGAGATGACAATTGCTCCGTATCGACTTGGACTCACGGCTACCTACGAGCGTGCTGACGGTAAACATGAAGAGCTAGCGGAACTGTTGGGCACGGTTGTGTATCGAGAAGGAGTCGACGAACTTGCCGGGGAGTATCTCAGCGAGTACGAGACGCTCCATCTCAGCGTGGAACTCACTGATGAGGAACGGAAGCAGTATACTGAAGAATACCAGATTTACCGCGACTACGTCGAGAGTCATGATTTTGATCTCTGGAAAGAGAGCGGCTATCAGGAATTTCTCAAGCGCACGTCATACGATCCGCAAGGACGACGGGCCCTCATTGCGAAGCAACGAGCCGAGAAAATTGCTCGGACTGCGGAAAAGAAACTCGATACGCTGGATAGTTTGCTGAAGAGACACCACGACGACCGTACAATCATCTTTACAGCGAACAACGAGTTTGCATACGAGATCTCTCAAGAGTTTGTTGTTCCCTGTATCACGCATCAGACCGAGACTGAGGAGCGAACAGAGATTCTAGAGCGATTTCGAACAGGAAAGTACTCGATGCTTGCTACCTCGCAGGTGCTGGATGAGGGAATCGACGTCCCGTCTGCAAACGTGGGTATCATCCTCTCTGGAAGTGCATCGAAACGACAGTATGCACAGCGGTTGGGGCGGATTCTTCGTCCAACAGATGATCGTCAACCCGCTCGACTCTATGAGATCATTACCGAGGATACGATGGAGACCTACGTATCTGAACGGCGACGGCAGGGGGTGAGCGCTAATGCTGACAGCTGACCTCGCCCGCTCACGTACGTACGAAGGAACTATTTCCCCGCTGTTCATCGACGCGGACGACCAGCAGTACCGAGAGACCGCTACAGAACTCATCCAGATCTTCGAGGAGCATCTCGGACAATCCAAGGGTAGGCTGGAGGAGACGATAGACGAACTCACTATCGCAGACACGGACTACAAGATCGTACAAGGGCTGGCGAAACTGCTCAAAGACGAGTGTGAATTCGAAACCGTTGCACCAGTAGATCCACAGGAAATCCGGCAGCGGCTTTTTGAGAAAGCGAACGATTCGTACCCGATTGCACGTCAGCCCACGCTCGGTGAGGACACACAAAAGTTGGAGGTGTACAGTGCTGTTGCTGACCAGTTCGGAATCTCACTCGAAGACTGCTACCGAGGCATGTACGCCGATTTAGAGGAGAACAAGCGACTTGTACGATTTGGACACCGTACGTCCGATGAGTATGATGAGGCTGACGACGGGACGACTACGACACGGTTGACTGGAGATAGTGAGAAATCGTATGCTGAGGATACGATAACGGTCGATTGGCTTCTCACACGCTACAATCTCGCTCTGGCACAAGCAGTACTGTACGATGCGACAGAGATGCGAATACGAGTCTGGGACTCGTTTGCGACGGTCTTCAGCTACGTGAAACTGTTTGGGCTGATGCACCGCATCTATCCAATCGACGCCAACGGAAACCGTGTCTCCAGTACAGACGTTGCCGACGGGTACGAGGCTATTCTGGATGGAGCAGCGTCTCTCTTCTCGAAATCGAGGAAGTACGGAATACGGATGTCAAACTTCCTTCCGGCTCTCCCATTGTGTGACCGCTGGGAGATGGAAGCCGACATTCTTGATGACGATGGAGGAGCAACGAGTCAAACGCTCTCGTTTGAACTTGACCACACGGACGAACTCTCCTCGCACTACTCGGCTCAGAGCGATTTTGACTCCGATGTGGAACGCACACTTGCCCAGAAATGGGGACGTGCCAACACAGACTGGCAACTCGTCCGCGAGGATGACGTACTAGACCTAGGAGCAGAGGTAATGCTCCCAGACTTCGCTATCGAACACCCTGATGGACGTCGAGTCATATTCGAGATTGTCGGATTCTGGACGCCAGAGTATCTGAATGAAAAGCTGGCGAAGATACGGAATGCTGACCGGGACAACCTCATCGTCGCCGTCTCTGAACGGTTGGACTGTTCGTCTGAAGATTTCGATGGGCTGGATGACCGTATCTTGTGGTTCAAATCGGGTATCCACGTCTATGACGTGATTGAATTAGCGAAGGAGTACGCAGTTGAGTTCTCACCACGGCAATAGCGTTGATCTCGCCTATTACTTCCGCCGCACTCTCCTTAGTTATACAACAGCTGGGTGCGTATGCAAGCGTGGAACTTGGAATCCTGTCACACGCTCCACGTTCCTCATCACATCATGTCCAATGCAGTGTCGAAACTCGGTACGTGTCCATTCTGTGGGTCGGCTGTTCCAGCCGGAGCATTGCTCATCGAATATGAGGTTGAAGAGGGAACACGCCTCTTTGCGGAGTGCTACGAATGTGAAGAGCCGGTCCAGCCACAGTAGCTGTAACACGCACAAACTACTGTTCATGTCATACTGTCGAGTCACTATCACCTAGCTGCTACGGACACCATCACGCTGCGTATAGAACACGGCATAGATCGAATACATTCCGCCGCAGGCGAACTGCATTGGTGGTTAGAGAAATCTCCGCATGTGGAACGTTTCTCCTATTGAGCAGCTCGTAGCCTCTCGGGGACTACCGTGTGCTCTGTTATGAAGGCAACTAAGAATCCGATAAAACCGCCGACAATGAGAACCTGAAACGGTGGGATGTACGCAGGGACGCCGAACGCCAGCGCAAGCCCAAGTGTGATCGGAGCAGCTATCATAACGACTCCAAACGCGACCAATGTCAGACGCTCTCTGTGCTGTTCAGAGTATTGGTCACGCAGTAGCCAGACAAACGGGCCAGCAAGAAGTGCTATAATGACTCCAATGCCAGCAATTGAAATCCATGGAATGGCACCCCTCTCCATGAGTTGCAGAACGCTCAAAAGAGCAAATATTCCAACAAAGAGGGTGTCATAGAACGAGTAGCACACTAAAGAGCAGGGTGAACGCTGAGGTGGATGAGTTTAGCGACCCTACAAGATGATCCTTCGATAGAGTCGTTCTTCAATGTCGCGGAAACCGAGACGCTAGCGTTGTTTGAGCATCTCTCCTTCGAGTTTCTCGAAGAGTTCGACGTGTTCGCCCCGGCGCAGACGGGGCGAACACGAGAGCACGAACCACCAGAGTTGATGCGTGGCTTCATCCATTGCTACTACCACGACATCTACGGCATTCGTCTCGTTGAGCGAGAACTTCGGAACACGCTCGTTTGGCTCAGCTGTGGCTTCGATCGACCGCCGTCCAGAGACGCAGTCGATCGCTTTCTCACCGACCTCGAACACGTCGTTGACGAGGTGTTCGACCGACTCGTCGAGCAGGCCGCCCGGCGCGGCCTGCTTGACTTGACTTATTGTATCGATTCAACCGATGTGAGGGCGATGCCCGCCGATCAAGACGCGTCGAAGTGCTACGATCCAACCGACGACGAGTACTACTACGGCTACGGCTGTACAATCGTCTCGACCGGGCAAAAGATCCCGATTAAAGCCGAGTTCACCGAGAGTAAGCAAGCGCCAGAGGAGACGGCGATGCGCGTCACGCGTGACGCGCTCGCCGTCACCAAGCCGATCTGGATGGTCGGTGACAGCGCCTACGACACGCTCGACTGGCACGACCACCTGCTGGCCGCAGGGGTCGTGCCAGTCGCCCCGTACAACGCGCGAAACACCGACGACCCGAAGGACATCGAGTACAGGGTCGAAGACCGCATCGAACAACACAGCGAGGACGTTCAGCTGAAGCAGTCCACGTTGGATGAGACGTACAACCGCCGGACAGGAGTCGAACGAACCAACGAATCAGTAAAAGACTGCGGCCTCGGGCGGACGCACGCCCGAGGCCGCGTCCACGCACGAGCACAGGTGTTTCTTGCCTTGTGCCTTCGCCTCGTCGTCGCAATCACCAACTACGAACGCGGAGACAATCCGGGAAGCACGATCATCACGGTGTGACAAGAAATCTATAACACGCCTATATAATATACAACGCGCGCTTTAGTCAGGATGCCGGCGTTGAATCGTTTATTCCAGTTATATGATTGATACGGGCCGGCATAGTTTTATCCCGCTGTTTCTACTTATTCCGAACGTGCCTGATGCTGTGTTAGCACAGTTGCTCAGTGTCTTTCTCTGGGCTACATTAGTGCTGTACGGCGGTGCCTCGTTATGGTGGCTCATACAGGTATTCATTCTTTCGTACGGCTGGCAGGACACGAACCAGACTGAAGTCGGATTGGACAATATTCAAGTCAGGGTTCTCACTATCGCTGCTGAAGAAACCGTACAGCAAACGGTGAGTTCTATTCCCGACGAGATTACTGACCCACTTGTCATCGCTGAGGAAGATATTGACATTGCCGGGGCTGACGTTCATGTCGTACCGGATGACTTCGAGTGTGCGGCACAGCGGAAAGGGCGCGCAATTGAGTGGGCCCGCCAACAGATTCCGTGTGAGAAGGAATACGTTCTGTATCTTGATGAAGACACCCTGCTCAGTGGCTTTTCAGGGTTGCCAGCAGCTGATATTATTCAACTTAGCGAGCATCCACTCCGGACCCACTCTCGGCTCACATATGTGTGTGAGATATTCCGTATCGGCTTTCAATTCGAGCAACGAGCGTTTCATCAAGTCGCCTATCCCGCGTACGCTTGGGGCGGGGCTGTTGCCGTACGGCATGAGTTAGAAGAGCAGATTACATGGAACGTTCCGTCAATCACCGAGGACACGACGTTCATCTGGCGTGCAGCCGCTCGCACGAATATTGACTACCGACTTGCGACAGTGAAAGCACGGAATCAAGCACCACCGACGCTCAAATCACTGATAAAACAGCGCCGTCGCTGGGTTTCTGGAACGATCCAAGATCGCAATCTTCTGCCGCGAAGGTATCAACCAGTCATTTTCACACGAATCGTAACGTGGGCACTGTCACCGGTTATCCCATTATTCGGTATCATCGCTTTCGTGTTTCCAGAAGCAATCCCATCGTCCAGTGTATATCTCTTGCTTTCCGCACTACTGTTTGGGATCGTTTTCCTATACATGATTTTCGGGCTCGTTGAATATCGAAAATATCCCGAGGTATGGTGGGCATATATTGTTGTCACTCCGCTTGCAGTGCTTGTCCATTCGCTTGGAGCCCTGTGGGGAATTATGCAACCAGTAGACGATTTCGAGGTCACTCAGAAGACCGCAGCAATCGACACGGGGACCCTTGAGGAGCGTAACCCGGAGCTCACAGAAGACGAGTCCGAGTATGACACCAAGGCGGAAACCGAACCCGATGAGAACTGACTATTCTGCTACCCATGCTTCGTCCGAGTCAGCTTCAGTACAAACTTCGTCACCACAAGTGTTGATTCCGAAAACACCGTAGATTCCACAGGTCCCTGTTGTCGCACTAATAAGCAGGATTGCTGCCAACAGAGCCAGCGGCAATATTACGGAAACTCCTACCGCCACTTCAAGTGGGTATGCTATAAATACCCAGCCGGCAATAACAGCGGCAGACACCCCGAGGGGTACTCGAAGCAATCTATCTAATCGGCCAACGTTCTGATCTCGGTCTCCCATACCCATCATACGTACTGAGGCCGTTTAATCCCATGTTTTGTGCGGACGGAAGCTGTCTTAACGATTTTGTCGAGCTGGTTGACAAAGATCTCCCGCGCCTGACTCCATAGTATTCTATTAGGTACTTTTCGCCATTAGGACTAATCCGATATTGATGCTGCCTGTATCAGACGATTCGAGGAGCCCGAGAGGGGCATGCCAACCGTTCTATGACACCCTGCAACAAATACAAACACAAGGAATTGCCCCATGAAGTGAGAAAGCGACTTCATTACGGCCCCCCTCGGGTATGTGTGTGAAATCGTGAGCCGGATTTGAATTCGGTTAGCTCCGCGATCCGATTTTCAAGCTCTTTGATTTCTCCACGGAGCTCTTTCGCCTCGTTCCCCTCTGTAGCAGCCAGCTGGTCTTTCAGCCCCTGCAGCCGTGTTTCTTTGTGTTCCTCGTCAACCTCGGCCTTCCGGACATATGCTGACTCTTCGATATCGTACACATCACTATCAGATAAGGGTGTGACCTCAATTGCATCGTCCACTTTGCTCCGGTCGACGCCCAGCACGCGCTCACGCTCAATCCCGGCTTCTTCCAGCGTCTCCAGTACCTCTTCATCGGGTTTGAGCGACCGATTTCTGCGTGTCGTCCGTTGGACGGACCCAAACGGTCCAGAGACGGGTTGATCGTGATGGAGCCGGCTGAGAAGCACATCGCTCACATCCTGCCGGAGGTCGTTTGCGTTCCGTTGGACATCCGAGAGTAGCGTGTAGAGATTCACCAGCACGTCCGTATCCATCTCATCGAGAGTGGTTACCTCGTGTCGCTCCAGTACATCAACCAGCAAGAGTGCATCCGCATATACGTCCAAGTCTGGCTCAGTTCGTTCTTTCTGCTCACTCTCTGGCTCGTCCCCAGCGTCGAGAATCTGGGTAGTGGTCGGTCCGTCCTTTTCGACGATCACGCTGGCATCCTCATCGATCTCAAAGCGTGGATGGAGACTCCACACCGCTGGGTAGGGGTCCGCATTGGGTGGGAGTCGGTCTAACTCAAATCCCGCCTCGGAGTCCGTAATCCGGCGATATAGTGTCTCGAATTGGTCCTGCTGGAGCGGCTGTGAGTCACCGCTGTGTATAAATTGGATCACGACTCGGTGCTCTTGGACATCGGTGATCCGAAACCGGTCGTGTGACAGTGGCGTCCGGAGAGTAGCTCCCTCTGGCAGCTCATCCAACCGCTCGATGAGATTATGCCAGCTAACTCGGAACGACATACCTGCATGGAGAGGGTCAGGTGCTAAATGTCTGCGGGCGGTTCAGGCTGGAATCCTCAGAAGACCTTCGGTCAGCGCATCCAGTGTATGCCGCCTAGAAACCTACTCTGAGCCGTCCTCAGCGATGCCTGCTCGGTGGCGGGCAGCCTGTTCAAGAACCGCAAGCATCTCGGTGCGTTGCTCAGCAGGGACGTTACGCCACTGCTGGCGATAACTCTCGATAAACTGGTCGAACTCCTCAGCAAACGCCGTTTCAGGATCGTCGGACGCCTGAATTCGAGCAACCGCGTCCTGCCAGATCTCTCGTGTTGCCCCGCGCTCAAACACGTAATCGATCAAGAGGGCTGCATCGAACGAGAACTCGCGGGTGAGCTCTGTCACCTCCCACTCGCCACTGGGGAGGTGGTAGCGATAGCGGGTCCGAATGTGCCAGCGCGCAGGTGTTGGCCCTCCAGCCATTGAGGCAGCTAACAGTGGAGAGGGGTGCCGTTCAAGACGGAAACTGAAGTCGTCTTTATTGATCTGCCACCATGCGCCACGCTCCCGAATTTTCCTGACTGTCAATCCATCCGGCAGCGAAATCTCGCTCGTGGTCAACAGTCGGAGTGCATCCTCCCGATCCTCAATGCGCACCTGCGATGGATCGGACTTGTTCATATCTTGGGATAGTCACACACTCACAAAGCTGTTATCCAGACTCTCAGTGTAGCTTCAGACTTAGACTGTCTAGTTTAAGCTCTCTGGGAGCGTATCTACAGGAATGAGCCGGAAACAGCACGTTGTTGATCTCTCTGATGAGGAGCGAAGGACGCTCGAGTGGTTCATTTCGACCGGTGAGCACAAAGCTGAGGACATTACGCGGGCACGGATTCTCCTGAAAGCAGACGAAGGGCTCACAGATTCGAAGATCTGTGAGCACCTCGATTGCTCAATCGCTACTCCATATCGGGCACGGAAGAACTACTGTGAGCGAGGGCTCGCGGCGATTCATCGCCGCAAGCCCGACCGCGAGTATGAAATCAAACTCGATGGCGATGCTGAAGCGCGACTGATCAAACTCGCCTGCAGCGAGCCACCAGAGGGACACTCCCGCTGGACGCTCCATCTCCTCGCTGATGAACTCGTGATGCTCGACGAGATCGACTTCGAGTCGATCTCTCACGAAACCGTCCGAGACCGTCTAAAAAAACGCCCTGAAACCGCATCTCTCCAGCTACTGGGAAATACCGCCTGAACTGGACGCTGAGTTCGTCTACTACATGGAAGACGTGCTTGCTCTTTACCACGAACCGTACAACGAAACTCGTCCAGTCATCTGTTTTGACGAGTCAAGCAAGGCACTTCGTGGCCATGAACGCGATCCGCTCCCGGCCGAACCGGGAGCGGTCGCTCGTGTCGATCATCGCTACGAACGTAACGGGAAACAGCGGCTACACATCACTACTGAACCGTTGACCGGCTGGGTGGCTGTCGAAGTGACAGACCGACGGCGAACGACCGAATGGATCGACCGGATGGTTGAGCTGGCAGATGTTCACTACCCGGATGCTGATCGCATCCGGGTTGTGATGGATCAGCTCAATACGCACAAACCGGCTGCCTTCTACGAGTTCTTCCCACCGGAGCAAGCGAAAGCGTATCTTGATCGATTCGAGTTCCACTACACGCCGAAGCGAGGAAGTTGGCTGAACATGGCCGAAATCAAGATTGGTGTGCTCAAACGGCAGTGTCTTGACCGGCGTATCTATGACGCAGCGACGCTCCGAGCGGAGGTCGCTGCGTGGGAAGAGCGACACAATGCGTTTGATCGACCTATCGACTGGCAATTTACCACCGGTGACGCTCGTATCAAGCTACGGCAGCTGTATCCAGTTGAGCCGAGGAACTAGTCAGAACACATCTGAACCTACACTCAGTCTCCCCTGATCGGAATGATTAGAGAGTCCCTGACAGAAAACAGAGAGTTCATTCGTCAGATGCTGAATACAGCGCGCGAATGTGGTACAGATTGTAGATCTACGGGGGAAGATGTCAGTTCAGCGTGAGAATTTAGTATATTGAGCGCAATTTGATCTTAAAGCATGAGCCTCAGTGAGTTTTTCACACAGAGTGAACAAGCAGATGTGTCACTCGCGGTCGCTGGGGGCGATGTGCCGGAGCAGCTACACGAGTTGTTGACGCAGATATTTGATCGGCAGTCAGTAGAAGTCAAACAATCCGTCACGGTCCCTGAACCCGGATCCGCCTCGACAGAGAGGGTCTATTTGTTGAACGACGGAGAGGTTATTGCGGAGTCACCGCTCAAGGAAGTTGCAGACTCGATCCTGTTAGTCAATTCCGACTTGTATACGACCGGGGCGCGCAGCGTTCAGGAGGTTGATCTCCCGGACGTGATCACAGCACTCGACGAGACTCACTTCCGGTTGCGTGGGTATCCCGAGTCGAACAAAGAGAAACTGCTACTGATCACCATCTCACGATACATCGAACGGACGGCGCTTGAGCACGGCACGGGAAAACACCGTGCGTCCTTCCAACAGCTCTCACGTATCGACGACGAGCGAGGCACGAGAGAAGTCTACGAGCGGCTCGGTGACAGCGACGTCGACGTACACGTGTACGGGGTCCCGGACTGGACGCCACCCCCCGAGTACGAACTGACAATCCACGGCGGGTGGGGCCAAGAGTTTCGGGACTCGTGGTTTGTCGTCTTTGTGCCCGATACCCCGTCGGCACCGCACACTGCACTTCTCGCGATAGAAGATGAGCCAAACATATGGGACGCGTTCTGGACGTACGACCCAGACACTGTTCAAGAGATCAACCGATACATCGAACGGGAATTGTAGATCTAATACCAACGAGAGAGTAACGTTCTTCGTTTGACGTGAGACAAAAGCAGTCGTCGTGCTGGACTCACAAACTCCACAATGCTCGTCAACTTCTGGAAGATGTTAAACAGTGTCACCTACGCCTGTGATCTCAAATTGTGCGCCGCCATCGGGACTTTCAGTTACTTGTATCTCCCAATTATGACCAGTGACAATCTGTTGAACAATACTCAGTCCAAATCCAGTCCCGTTCTCATCGGTTGTATATCCTGTCTCAAAGACGCGGTCACGCTTCGCTGACGAGATCCCCGGTCCATCATCGGCTACATAAAACCCGTCTGATATAGTATCGACAGTCACGTGAACGTCCGATCCAGCGTGTTCAACTGCATTCCGGAAGAGATTCTCGAAGAGTTGCTGTAGACGAGATTCATCGGCCATTACTCGTTGATTCGCTTCAGGTGTGTGCAAGACCGCTTCCGGAGTATGTACATTATACCACGCATTTTCTGCGACCATTTTCAATGACACTGGTCTCATCTCGCCCACCTCCTCGTCACTCTGCGCGAGTTCCAGAAGTTCGGTAATCAGTACACCCATCCGATCAAGTGCGTTGTCGATAAGCCGCAGTTCATCTCGGTTGATATCTTCTTGGAGAATATCAACATAGCCTTGAGCGACGTTCAACGGGTTCCGTAGGTCGTGAGAGACGACGCTTGCGAAATTCTCAAGCCGTTCGTTTTGCCGCTGAATCTCTTGCTCCCGGGCTTTCCGTTCAGAGATGTCCTTAATGGTCCCAAAATGATAGTGCGTGCCGTCAATTGACCACTGAGTAGTGACTGTCGTCACAGGAATTTCCTGATTATTGTGTTTGTGTACCGCTTCGTCCCTCCGCGTCTCACCCTCATCAAACGATGCCCAATACCCCTCAAATTTGGTCGCATCTATCTCCGGAACGATTTCCCACAGTGGTTTTCCAATCAGTTCTGATGGTGATGCATTAAATAACTCAGCGTATGACTGATTGACATAGATATATCGACCATCTTGTCCGTAGATCCCGACGCCCACACCAACGGATTCAACCATTTTGGCGAAAAACTCGGACGAAAGATCGTTTGAACGATCTGTGGCCATAGTATATTGGATACGTCAACTGTTAATAAATGGTTTTCATTTGTATGTCACTGACTTTGCAGGCACGTTCTATCGGTTGATTCAAGATTTAGATGGGGAAAATAACGCAATTCCACAGCTGACCACAACCTCTACATCTTGCACAAGGTTCTTTTCGGTTACTCGACAAACCGTCATCTCCGTTGAGCGACCTCGCCTCTGAATTGCTCACAGGGCATCAACGACGAGTGCTAAACCGCGCCGTGTATTCAGCGCAGAGTTTGTATCAGCCCTAAAAATTCTCAGCAGAGCGGGGAGGATCAATAGAACCAATGAGGGTCAGATAGCGCACTACTGACCGTCCCACGTAAGTGACTCAACGGTCGGAAAGGTGTCTCTCGCTGTGTGGGGCGGATTATAGTACCGGGATTTGATCTCGTAGTACCCAAACTCAGGTGGGATTCGAGCACATGCCTGTGCCAACCCTTCGTCTGCTGTGTGCGTGATGACTCGGATACGGGCATTCTGCTCAAACAGTCGCACCGCAAGTGCGACTATCGATGCATCCCGCCAGTTATTCGTCACTGGATACTTGCTTCGCTGATTCAGGAAGTCATCCGTGAGATGTTGCGCCTGTGTAACCGGATCGGCCACCGACTCAAATTGCTCATCTCGATTCGCAGTCAGGGGTAGTGCAATCTGGATCCATCCGTCTACAACTCCGGCATCCAGATATGGATTCACCGCCGGCACCGTCCCATAATCCGTCAGTTCACGATAGATCGACGCTGGCACCCACAGTTCCGTGTCGGCTTGTGCTACGGCGATCTGCAACGAGTCAAGAAGCGGATTCGGTGACTTGCCCAGACTACGAAAATCACCGCATCAACAATATTGGCCGTGTACATTAGCCTATCGCTCAGTCAGCAGATCGTCGTCCTCGTCGACGACATCGTCTGGTGTGTATGTCGTTGGATCGGAATCATCACCCAGATCGTGGATCTCATAGAGGGCTTCCAGAAGGTCGTAGGTCGTTCCGTGTGAAAGATCGGTGAGACTCGCAATTTGCCGGACTGTGATGTCACCCACGCTGTGAGATTTAATCATATCATGAGCCAGTGCAAAAGTCACCAGCCCGTGCTCATCGCGGACACGCGCGATAACAGGGTACTCGGTGGCGTGTGCGACGACCGCAACGAGTTCAGGCGTAATCGACACTTCCATCCCCCGAATCGTCAGCTGTAACTCGAACTCATCTGCTTCGTATCGCTTCGGATTGCTCTCATCCTCGATCTCAGTGATGAGCCCCGCCTGTGCTAATTTTCCCAGATACTCGTAAACCGTCTTTTTCGAAATCGTACTCAGGTCGACGAGTTCAGGTGCAGTAATAGCTGGTGAATGGCGGATCGCAGTATAGAGCGTAGCAAGGTCTGGATTCGTCAGTAGCTCAGTAAACGTCGGCACCCCAGTGATCGGTGCGATACTGTTGTCCACGCCCCGAACGTGCTCCGTTTCGTAGCTCATTGTATAGTGTTACGAAACTCGAAACTATAAGCGTTTGCCCAAACCATCTCTCACCGAGCCGCTCATCATGTCTAGACTCGTGTGTTCTTGTGGCCAAGCACAGTGTGTCTATCCGACTCTTGTCAAGATCCGCGTGTAAGATACTGAGAAGAGTAGTAGGATAGTCTCAGGGTGTCATACAACGGTTCCCATACCTGTTAGCACCGCCCCGAATCAGTCAATTCAGAGAACTCACATACCAGCGAGGGCGACGATCTTACCTACATCTGTCAAGAACGGCGTGCAAGATACAGAGGTTGGATTCAGCAGTCGGCGAAAGTAGATTTCAGCTGTGTCTCACGGGTATAAATGCCATCAGATAAGCGAGCAACTAGACGGTCAAAAAACCATTTTGGTGTACACGGGGTATATCTTCTTCTCGATGCAACGACGTAATATGCAACGGCGTGAATACGTCGCAGCAGCTGGAGTTGTCCTCTCAGGTTCGGTCACTGGCTGTCTTGTTAATGAGGAGACTTCTGACACGGAGGAATTAGAAGGCTACGTCCAACCGGCCGAGGATCCGTCGGTAACGCCCGAGCCGTTTGATTGCCCCGAGGGCTGGCAACGAGTCGAACAACAGTTCAGCGAGTCGGAACTAGCGTGGGGAGAGTACCCGCAGGACGACCCCGTGTATGCTCTCCGCGTTTCGGATACGGCCGTACGGTATGGAGAAACAGTCACCGTGACGCACACGCTTGTTGCCGACGACCCAACTCCGACACAATCACCCATGAATTACAATCTCCAACTACATACAGAAGAGGGGTGGACAGAGATCCGCGGATGGAAGGGGGAGCAGATCCCATACCCAGCTTCTGAGGAGGAGAAATCGCCGGGGTGGCAATACGAACGTGAGTTGGAGATGTCGACAGCAGGCATTGACGACGACACAGGATCCCTCGACGGGATGTCGACTTGCGACGATCTGCTCACTGGCCGGTATCGGCTCGTCTGGTGGGCAGTTGATGAAGCCGACGCCGGGGTTGGTGTAGCCTTCGATCTGATCGAATAGAAATGGAATTGGAATCAGCCTCGTGCAAGACTCGCGCTGTGTATTCAGCAGCCTCTCAAATTCCTATCAGATATCAAGTAGTTCTATTCAAGTATTTGACTCCGATCTGCCAATTCTCTGTATGTGGATCTCTACTAGTAGTTTCTGAATGTGCAACGCGATTTCCACGGAAGACCCTGTTCACCTATCCGATCAGCATACAGAGAAACTACTATTAGTCGGTCCACAGCAAATTAGTGGGTGATCAGCCATTATATCGATTCCCCCAACTGGCGAGCTCCGTTGATCTACATTCCATATCGGAGTTCACTTTGTCGGTCAACGCCCAAACCAACGACACTCACAGTTTGATTCTGAGATCTTAGTAGCTCGCTGAGCAAGATTACCAACCACTTTCACTATGCTACCCTTAGAAACTTATCTACGGAGAATCGAAGTTCAGGTGGAACTTGGAACTGAGTCACACGCTCCAAGTTCCTCCCCCCATGTCGAACACAGCATCGGAAATCGGGACGTGCCCGTTTTGTGAGTCGGTCGTGTCAGCAGAAGCGGCCCTCATTGAGTACGAGGTGGAAGATGAAATTCGCCTATTTGCGGAATGTTACGAGTGTGAAGAGCCTGTCCAACCACAGTAGCTGTGGATCACCGGCTAGGCCCCATCAACATCGCCGGTCCTTTCTGAGCGAACGCACTCCGCGCCCAGCATCCATCAACGATACTGTGTTGATCAAGCGGGTCGCTCGGAAGGAAAACAGGTAGATCTACTACTGTTCTTGGGCGATATCGTGGTGACGTTTGAGTACCTCCGCGAATGCGACATTCTCTCGTACTTCGTCAAGACGGACGGTAACCCGTTCACCAACTTCAGTGTCGGGCACAATTACGACGTAACCTCGGTCAATTTTGGCGATCCCATCGCCTTGGTCGCCTAAATTTTCGATCTCAACTTCGCGGGTTTCACCTTCCGAAACAGGAGGTCGAGTTGGACCATCACGACTCTGGGGTGAAGAGGAGTCAGATATTGGTGTCTCCTTACTCTCCGTATCAGCTTCCGAGTCTGATTGGTCGACTGGAGTTGAGACAATTGCAACTCTGTACGTCTCTCCACTCTGGATATTTTCTTGGCGAATCTCTCGCTTTGGGACTTCGATTGTGTACGTATCACTCTCTTCCATCACACGAGCTGAATACAGACACAACAGATTATCAGAGATATCCATCTACCTAGTAAAGTAGTTAGAATGGCTGGTCAATAGATATTCTGGTGCTCTTCCGGCTTTGGTGCTCTTCCGGCTTTGTTGAAGTCCTATTCTTCAGACAGTTTTTGTCTGATACAGCTGGCCACTGAGTAGTGCGAATTGGCCGTTGACATTTCTGCCAGCTCAGAGAGATGTTCTGAGAGCCGTGCAAGATATAGCGCGCGAATGTAGCACGATTCGAATGGCGTTCACCAACAAGATAGAGGAGTCACTACACAGAATGAAGGTCACGTACTAAACAAACCAAGGGTCAAAAGACCCGGCTGTGAGACTCCGTTCGACCAAGCATCTCTAACTACGTTTCTCATACAAGAGAGATTTAGGTGAAGCATTATATATCCTGAGATGTGTGTTTATTATAATGAGTAAAAATGACCTCGCACGAATGAGTGCTGACTCCCGTAGACCAAACAGACGTGCTTTCCTATATTTAACCACCGCCTTCTCTACTGCTGCCGTCGCCGGGACTGGAAGTGTATCAGGACAATCTGATAGTGAGGGAGGGGAAGAAGATGAGAACACAGACGACGGTGAGGAAGAATCGGATGAGAGTGCAGATGACGGTGAGGAAGAGACGGATGAGAGTGCAGATGACGGTGAGGAAGAGACGGATGAGAGTGCAGATGACGGTGAGGAAGAGACGGATGAGAGTGCAGATGACGGTGAGGAAGAGACGGATGAGAGTGCAGATGACGACGAAGAAGATGATGTAGCGGTATGCGAAGGGTCACCGACAATGAGCCGTACCAGCATAACAACCCCCAACAGTCGGATCACCACGGATGACCCCGCTGTGGTTGAAGCAAACTTCCGTCCAGATCCAACGATGCCTGAAGACTGTACAATCATGGTTGATCTTGAGTTCAGTTTCAGCGATGCAGGGTTTCAGTGGGGTGGCGGCGCTGACTGGGACCAAGCGACATCAGATCTTGTAGTGGGTACATTTGAGGTCAGACCGGGTGAGATCCGTGATATTCGGGCAGAACTTCATACACAGGGAGCTGACGAAGGGGACGACGTGACTGTTGTCGCCGATTACGAACTCTGGTTTGAGGGCAACAGAGAAAATTCAGTTCAGCAAAGTGGTATCAGACATACTATTGATGTCGAGGCACCGAACCCGGCTCCACAGGAAATAGAAGCTGAGGATGATAGCGGCGGCATAGACGTTAGCATTCCCGGATTTGGGGTTCCGGTTACTGCCGCAGGGATCGGCGGAGCCGCTTACCTGCTCAAATCTAAGGTGACGAGAGATAGTGAGTAGTCGCTTATACACTCATAGAAAAGTTCAAATAACAGATAAAAATAGTATTATATGAATCCATTGCGAGTGTCATACATTCGCGTCTCGATACCTTTGTTAATAGCGCTCATACTTGTTTGTTCAGTTGGTATTACGGTAACAAGTGCCTCTAATTCACCTACAGCGGAGTTTGAGATATCGCCTTCTGAGCCGGGACCTGATGAGGAGTTTGAATTAGACGCTTCAATGTCGGAAGCATCGGCTGGTAAGATCACGAGTTACGACTGGAGTGTAGAAGATAGATTCGGAGCTTGGGACGGTGACGATCCCCGGCCATCTGGCGAAACCGTAACCGGAGTGTATGACAGCTATGGTGAGTACGACATTGAATTAGAAGTCACAGATGACTCTGGCGAATCCGATACTATTACAAAAACGATCATTGTTGACGCGGAGCGACCGACAGCAGATTTTGAAATAACCCCGTCCGATCCTGAACCTGACGAGGAGTTCGAGTTAGATGCTTCAACGTCGGCGGCACCGGCTGGCGAGATCACGAGTTACGACTGGAGTGTGGAAGACAGATTTGGAGCGTGGGACGGTGACGATTCCCGGCCATCCGGCGAAACCGTGACTGGAGTATATGACAGCTATGGCGACTATGAGATTGAATTAGAAGTCACCGATAATGGCGGTGCTACAGACACCATTTCAAAGACAGTCACCGTGGACGCAGAGCGACCGACAGCAGATTTTGAAATAACCCCGTCTGATCCCGGTCCTGATGAAGAGTTTGAGTTGGATGCGTCGATGTCGGAAGCCCCAGCAGGTGAGATTACCAGTTATGACTGGAGTGTGGAAGACAGATTTGGAGCGTGGGACGGTGACAGCACTTCTCCTTCCGGTGAAACAGTGACCGGAGTATACGATAGCTATGGAGAATACGATATTGAATTAGAGATAACCGACAATGGTGGGGCAACCGATACTGTTAGCAAAACGGTTACCGTGGACGCAGAGCGACCGACAGCAGATTTTGAAATAACCCCGTCTGATCCCGGTCCTGATGAAGAGTTTGAGTTGGATGCGTCGATGTCGGAAGCCCCAGCAGGTGAGATTACCAGTTATGACTGGAGTGTGGAAGACAGATTTGGAGCGTGGGACGGTGACAGCACTTCTCCTTCCGGTGAAACAGTGACCGGAGTATACGATAGCTATGGCGACTATGAGATTGAATTAGAAGTCACCGATAATGGCGGTGCTACAGACACCATTTCAAAGACAGTCACCGTGGACGCAGAGCGACCGACAGCAGATTTTGAAATAACCCCGTCTGATCCCGGTCCTGATGAAGAGTTTGAGTTGGATGCGTCGATGTCGGCGGCACCGGCTGGCGAGATCACGAGTTACGACTGGAGTGTGGAAGACAGATTTGGAGCGTGGGACGGTGACAGCACTTCTCCTTCCGGTGAAACAGTGACCGGAGTATACGATAGCTATGGAGAATACGATATTGAATTAGAGATAACCGACAATGGTGGGGCAACCGATACTGTTAGCAAAACGGTTACCGTGGACGCAGAGCGACCGACAGCAGATTTTGAAATAACCCCGTCTGATCCCGGTCCTGATGAAGAGTTTGAGTTGGATGCGTCGATGTCGGAAGCCCCAGCAGGTGAGATTACCAGTTATGACTGGAGTGTGGAGGATAGACACGGTGCTTGGGACGGCGACAGTAGCTCCCCTTCCGGTGAAAAAGTAACTGGGTTATATCAGGGGGTTGGTGAGTATGAAATTGAGCTGGAGGTGACTGATAACGGTGGTGCAACTGATTCAGCAACAAAGACTATTGATATAGGTGGGGATGGACCGACAGCCGTCCTTGATATCTCTTCCTCAGCCCCAGCACCAAATGAGGAAATTGTATTTGATGCGTCTGACTCAGAGATTCCAGCAGGGGATACTGTAACCTATGACTGGAGTTATGAAACTGCGGACGGTAATGATGGTAGTAACTCAGGAGAATCAGTTGCTCACTCATTTGAAAACTATGGTGAGTTTGAGGTGACGCTGACTATAACTGATGAATTTGACCGTAGCGACTCAGTCACTAGCAGTGTCAGTGTTAGAGGAGAGGGCCCGACGGCTGACTTTGAGTCCTCACCGTCTGATCCCGAGTTAAACGAACGAATCGTCTTTGACGGCTCCGTGTCCACAGAACCTGACCTCACGATAGAAGAGTATCAATGGTACATTAACGGGGAACCGCAGGGAACCGGAAGCGAACTGGATGTCGTGTTCGATGAGGCTGGAGTGTACAATGTTGAGCTAGAGGTTGAAAATACGGGAGGGAAGGCTGACAGAGTCAGTGAAAGCCTCCGAGTTGGAGACGAGGCAGATATAATTGACAATCCGGACTTTGAGATAGTTCGCAGCTCTCCCGAATCAAGATTGGTTTATATCAATCACGGCGAAACCCGGTCATTTATATCTGAAATAGAGACCGAAGAAGTGCCAGACGCAACAAAAATACTCTACGTTGACGGAGAGTTCATTAACAGGAGTACAGTAGAATCCAAGACGCTCCGAACAGCTCATCAGTTTGAGGAAGTCGGTCAGCAGACTGTGGAGGTTGAAGTGGAAGGCGCAGCGGGCAAGTCCGATGTTGTACAATGGAACGTTCAGACACACACGTTTAATTCAATTCCAACGGCTTCCGTTCAGTCCTCGTCAGAAGTGGTAGATGTTGACGGCAACACTGAAATTCTGACTTTTTCAGTTCAGAACCCACAGGTCAATAATCGTGAGATTGAGACTGAAATCGTCGCAGAGCTACCTGACGGAATCTCCATTTCTGCTGCCAGTGGTGCTGCCACAGGTGATGCGGCTGTACAGACCTCCACAGAAACAGTCGCTCCCGGGCAGCAGGAGTCGATGCGGCTAGACATATATGTTGAAGATGACTCACTTGATGGTCAACAACTCACTATTCCGTATCAGGTTAGATTTCAACCAGTCGGAGGAGAAAATGTGACCTATACAGCCGAAGAACAGGAGTGGCAGGTCACTGTAGGAGGGTCACAAGATACTGGGAATGAAGATGATTCCGGGGGAGACAGCGTTAACGGAGCGGAGTCCTCTGATGAGGACATCCCCGGCTTCGGCGTGATATCTGTCGTGGCTAGCCTACTGCTATTGATTATCGGCGTACGACATCGTTCTGTAAACGGCTGATTCAACTGCTCAATTGAGGGATGATCTTGCTCTATCGACGGTGGCTCCGTAGATAGGTAGTCCTCACTTCTTGTTCAGATACCACATCCTGTGATATGGACGTTTGGTAGTCTTTTTGTTGACATCCACTCCTTCTGCGATATCTCTCCAGCAGACAGCATTATTTTCACGGTCTGGTGTCTCAACCTCCAGTATCCTAGCCAAATGAATCCGTCTAAAAATGAAATCCCATACCCTCTGCTACAGATGAAGCGAGTAGGTAGCTCACCACTATTGAGGTGAATACAACGACCCTTTCGTGCTACACTGATCCTCTGAGTCTTGCACTTCGGTTCTGACAGAGAACAGAGAGCTCGTTTGAGAGCTGCACAGCGCATACCTGTCACAAAGCGAATTCAGTGGTCAATACAGTAAGAGATGATGACAGATAATCAAACTATGCAGACTCAGGGGGCCGATAAGCCCATCGGGTTAGAGCATTCACTGCGTCATCCCTTTGATTATAGAGCTCTGATCGAAGAGGCTCCTCCTCAGAAGTTGAAACCCACTTGGCCCGGAATACATCTTCTTCTTTCTTGAGTTCTAAAATGAAAGTCTCTGAATCTCGCTCCCACTCGTAGACAATCATATCACCAGTGAATGTCTGACGAGTATACTGTGTAACAACTCGATCACCAATGGTCGGTAGGTTGAGTTCAGAGATTACATCCAACTGAAAAGTTGAATAAATATGCCCCGCAGGAGGGTTGAGTTCTTGTAGAGTTTCCTTAAGTTCGTTCGGAGTTGTGACTCCATCATTGACAAGCGCCTCAGCTGCGGACTCACCAATTCCTCGGATTTGGAGTATGTCTGATTCTGTCATAGTATAATCTAATCCATAACAGCTTATAATCCCGTGGGATAGTTGTCCCTTCAAATCGGGTGTTGGCTTTGCGAGCCGTGCTGCATCTATCCTCTGTATTCAGAGCAGTCCCGAGAGGGTGGAACCGGGAACAGATGGAGCAGACGAGATGATTCTGGTCGGGTTTTCTTCGCTCACCGGTTGGTATCGGTTACCGTCAAAGACAGGAGTCGCCCGGGCAAACATGAGTACCATGGAACTCACTGACAGGGAGTATGAAGTCGTGACTAATGTCTATGGAGAAGAGATGCCACGCGACCTTCGCCAAGTCGAGACTGAGCAGTTGGTGGCAATGCACGAGCGCGTCTCTGAGGCCATCCAAGCCTGCTACGTTGAAGAGCCTACAGACAGAGATAGTCTTGGTATCTTCCTTCCGCTGGAAGGCAAAATTGTTCAGGTGCTTCACGAACGGCTGTGAACTACACGCCAAGAATGACGAGAAGCTGTTCTCCTTCGTCGGTGATGTGGGAGTAGATACGTTGGCGACCGGATTCTTCTTGCTCCGCAACTTCGACAGGCCCCTTCGAGTTCGTAGAGATGTACGTAGATGTAGCCGGTTGAGATTCTTAACTCGTCGGCCAGTTTGTACCCGTGCCTTTGCTCAGTGCGGATCTCTTCGAGAATGTCACGCTTCTTTTCGTTTATAATGGCCATCAGGTGAATTGGCCTTGTTTAGACGCTCCGAGAGACGTCGATTAGTGTCTATGCCGGGTGAACAGAACGAGCCTCTAAGTGTCTCTAGATCCGGTTTCGTTTGTGGATACCAGCTGTCGGGAGGATTCTGTACCACGTCTAAACAAGGCTCACACTCTATATTCAGCAGTCATTTCCATTCGGGTTTCTGATGACAATGCCTCTCGATGAGTGATGCCGCCCAAAGACCACTCTTGATGATGACAGTCAAGCGCTGCACATCCCCCGTATTCGACAGCCGATTCGATCTCCACCGATAACTGCTGAGTGTACCGATATCTCCCCGTCTTCTACCGATCTTCAGGTCAGCACGATCTACTAGTAGTTATTGAATATGGAACGCCCACATGCCGTTTATCCCGTTCGATGACCGGCCGATCTCGATCGACGAGGGGTCTCGGGAGGTCCGACTCCCGCACGAGACCGGGGTGTCGCTCACGACTCGCGACCACGAAAACGAGTATAAATCGGTGACGATGGCGGAGCTGATGACCGAGACGAACTATCTCAATCCCGACGTGGAGGTGATCGCGGAGATCAACACGCCGGCCAGCTTCCAGACGTTCGGAGAGAGCCTGAACACCGGACACGGCATTATCGGAACGACACACGCGGAGGACGTCGAGACGCTGGTAAATCGCGTGATAGAGCAGGGGTTGCCGCCGTACCTTCTCCAGGAGATCGATGTCGTCGTCTTTCCACACAACGTCGGTGGAGAGCGCTACGTCGCGCAGGTCGTCGAAATACTGTCGGCAAGCGAGTACGATTCGCTCGGGACCGAGGCAAAGCGGAGTCCGACCGGAAACACACGACACGGCGGGGCCGGCGTCGTCGAGAAAGCCGGGACAGCCGTCCATTACAACACCGTCGCGTGGCGGGAGACTGACGGCACGTTCCGTCTCGCCGGAGCGCTTGGAGCGGCGTCCGACACGAGCGTCCCCGACGAGCGTGGTCGACGGCTCCACACGCTGTCCCGGCTCGCGGACCGAACCGACAGAGACGTCGCCGCCGTTAGATCCGAGTTCGACCGGAAACACCGGTACGTCCGGTATCTGGTGCGTGACGGCGTCAGCGATTTCGACGACCTGTTCGAGTTTCTCGCCGACCTCCGAACGGACGAGGCCGCGACGGTCGAGCGAGCGGCACGGTCGGTGAACGCGGAGGGTCGGCAGTGACGGCCGATCCGGGGCAGAGACCAAACGACGGAGCGTCCGGGACCTCGAGAGCCACGGGTGACAACCGAGCGTCCGGGGCGTCGGAAACGACGACTGGCGACGAACCCGGGCTCGGGATGTTCAGGGGCGACGATGACCTCTCCGCGCTCGATAGGGGGCTGTACACGCTGTTCGCTCGTCACGCTGACGAGCGCCGCCACGCGGTTGACCGAAAGCGATACCGCGGGACCGCGCTCAAAACGAGTTTCGAGGTGTATCTCGCACGGACGTACGGGGTCTCGTGGGTGATGTATATCGCAGCGTTCGTACCGGTGATGTACCTCGTCTCCGCGCTCCCTGCGACGACGATCGCGTTCGTCGACCGACTCCTCGTGAGGCGCGTGCCGCTGTGGACGGGTGGGCTCGACACCGCCTCCCGAATCTGGCTGGCTATCGCCGTTGCGAGCGTCGCGGCTCTCCCGGCAAAGTACGCAACGGTCCGACTCGGTGGGATCCATCTTCGGTGGCTCGCCTCGGCGCGGCGCACGGAGATCGAGCGGACGCTTCCGGGCGCAGTGCGATACCTGGACACGCTCTCGTCGGGGAGCGATGACGCGCGTCGGATGATCGCGAAGACGGCAGCGACCGACGCATACGGCGCGACGGCAGTGTCGCTCAGGAAGGTCACCAACACGACCCGGATCACGGGAAGTCTCGACATCGGTCTTCGACGTGTTGCGCGCGATACTCCCTCACGAAACCTGCTCGCACCGTTTCTACTGAAGTTTCGAGAACACGCGAACCAGGGACAGGACGAACTGGCGAGCTACCTCCGAACTGAGAGTCGGATGCTTCGCCATCGCCGAGAGCGCTCGCGCAAGCGTGCGGAGGGGTACCTCGAACTGCTCTCCGAAGTGTTCGTCGTCGTGCTCGTCTTGCCGGTGCTTCTGGCAGTCGTGATGACGGTGATGAGCGTGCTCGCTCCGGGGCTCTCACGGCCGGTTCTGACGCCGGTGGGTCCCGTTCCAATCCGCGTCATCGTCGTGTACGGATCGGCCGTGTTCGTCGCCGCAGTCGGACTGATCGGAACGATCCCGATCGGAAACCTCCAGCCGGCCGACCAGCGGATGAGCTACGACTGGCCGGGGTCGCTGCGCGAGATGCTCGCCTCCGCGGCGACGAATCCGGTGAGCGCGACCGGCGTCTTCACCGCCCCCGCCATCGGGGCCGGGGCACTGTTTTCCGCATCCGGCACGCACCCGATCAACTCGGCGGTCATCACGTACGTCGCGTTCGCGGTTCCGGTCGGTGGCGTCGCCGTTCGACGCACCCGGATCGACGACGCGAAGGACAGAGAGATCAAGGACTTCGTTCACGCCGTCGCCAAGCATATCTCGCTCGGTCGCCCGTTCCCGGATGCCGTCGCAGCCGTCGCCCGAGAGGTCGATCTGGGTGCGTTAAACGACGACGTCGCGGATCTCGCGTTCCACCTCTCGTTGACGACGACACCAGGTCGGACGCTCGACACGTCGGCGCTGACCGCAACCGCCGAATCCGTCAGGAGTAGCCCGGAGGCGGACGATAGCGCCGACCTGCGAACGGCAGCGCTGGAGCGGTTCGTCGACCGGATCGGGACGCCGCTCGCGAAGCAGTCGGTCGGGCTGATCACCGGCGCGTTAAACGCCGGAAGCGACGCGGAGCCCGTCTTCGAGACGCTCCAGACCGAAGTCGGCCGACTGTATCACGAGAAACGGGCGCTTCGGTCGGCGATGCTCGTGTACGTCGCCATCGGCTGGACGACAGCGCTGCTCGTCGTCGGAATCGTCGTCGCCGTCAACACACAGGTGATCGACGGATTCGCACAGCTGTCGGAGCTCTCGGAGACGTCCGGCTTCGCGCTCGACGGGGACGCGGTCGAGCCCGACCGCGATCGGTTTCGGTTCTACGTCGTGACGCAGGCGACGATGTTCGCATCGGGCTGGTTCGCGGGAGCGGCGTCGCGCGGTCTGTACGCGGCGCTACTGCATTCGGGACTGTTGATGGCGGCCTGTTACCTCGTGTTCGCGGGAGGTGGACTGATATGAACGGGGAGGAGACGCCGTCGGACACCATGAATTCGACCCGCGCACGGTCACACGTCGTCGGCGTCGCTCTCCTCATCGGCATCACGATGGTGAGCCTCGGTGCGCTTACGGCCGCAGTCGGAACGATAGTGGACAGCAACGCGGCGGTGAGCGACGTCGATCGCGTCGCGACCGGCTTTGACGATGCGATCGATCCGATCGAGGGGACCGGCACCCACACGGGGCGGGTGACGTTCACCGACGGCGAGCTTCGAGCGGAGTCACGAATGATCCGAGTCTTCCATGGCAACGAGCTCGCACTGCGTCGGGAGACCGACGCGCTCGTGTATGACCGCGGGGAGTACGCCGTAACGGCCGTCGCCGGGGCGATCGTTCGCGACCACGCCGGAAGCCGCTCGCTGGCACGCGATCCGCCAGTATCGGCGTCCGAGGAGGTCGTCGTGCTCGGCGTCGTCGATCTCGACATCGCGGAAGACACGCTCGAGAGCTCCGGACTGTCGACGCGGACGTTTCGGAGCGACGTAACCCACGAGCGCGTCATCCAAAACTGGGACGGCGAGTGGACGGTTTCGGTCGAAACGCCGACGCCGGAGCCGTGGCTCACCGCGTTCGAGGCGACCGGAGCGAGCGTCAGAACCGGCTACTTCGACGGCGACACCCACGTAAGCGTCATCGCGACGTACGAGGGGGAACGTACGCTCCAGGCCGTCCTCCACCGGATCGACACGGAGGTGACGGATGAGTAGCCGAGCGCGACCGCGCTGGGGGGACGACGCTCGAGCAGTGCTGCCGATCGCCGCCAAGGCGGTCGAAGCGGGACTCGTCGTCCTGTTCATCGGCGTGCTCACGACGGGGCTGTACGCGGGCGCAGTGCCCGAGTATCGGTCGGCAACCGCGACCGACATCGGTGACCGGACCGTCGTCGCCGCCGGCAACGAGATCGAACGCGCCGTTCCCCCGGACGCGGCGCACGTTCGCGTCGAGGCGAACGTTGAGCTTCCGGCGACGATCCGGTCGGAGCCGTATCGTCTCGTCGTCGTCGAATCGCCGTCCGGAGTGGAACGACGGGTGGACGAGGCGACTCACGGAACGGCAATCGACCCGGATCGAGACGCCGACGCCGCAGCCGTGACCACTGCCACACGGATCGAGCTCGAGCACCCGCATCCGGCGGTAGAGGGAGCGTACGCGCTCGCGCTACCGCCACACGTCGACGAGGTCCGCGGCGAGCTATCCGGCGGTGACGGTCGGATCGTGATTCGAACGGCCGCCGACGGTGAGGGGCTCGTGGTCACGCTGGAGGACGACGAATGAGGGGACGAGGAGCCGGAGCGCGTGGGCAGACGAACCTCCCAGTCCTCGCAGTCGCCCTGATCATGCTCACGGCGGTGACCGGGATGACGATCGCGATCGCCGAAAGCGCCTATCTAAGCTCCGAACGGGACGCGAGCGAGCGGGCGATAGCCGTGTCGGTCGCCGATCGGATCGTCGCGGCGGACGCGGACGTGACTCGGCGGCAGAACGTGCTCGATGCGGCGGCGCTCGAGGAGTTCTCTCGTCGGGACGCCGTCGGTTTCGATCCCGACGCTGCCGACGTCGATCTCCGGATCCGCGTCGACGAGAACATCCTCGTCGACCACGGAGAGCCGGAGGGTGGGACGACGATCCGGCGTATCGCGCTCGTCTCGGAGATCGACACGTGGCAGGCGACGACGACGACCGAACCCGGTGACTCGCTCACCATCCCTCGGCGGACCAACACGGTCGTGCTCGGTGTCGATGGTGACGTGCGGACGATCAGCATCAACGATCGACCCGTCGCTCACGCGCCGACCGGCATCGACGAGCACCGAGCACCGATCCGGGTCGCGACGAGCCAGTACGAGACGGTAACGGTGTCGGCGACGGGCGACGGCGGAGCCGTCCACGTCGAATCGTTCCCGGAAAACACGGAGAAGGCCATCGTGACGGTGACCGTCGATGCCTGATCGGAGCGGTTCCGCGAACTGCGACATCGAGTCACAACGAGGCCAGCTGTCGCTGTCGCTCATCGAGGCTGCCGTAGGAATCGTGTTCGTGCTGGCCGTCGCCGCGAGCTTCGGCATCGCGCTGCCGGACCCGGGAACGACGGAGGCACAGCTCGACGCGTACGCATCCGACACGACCACCGTGATGGCGAACGAGCCGCCCCGACACGGGGACGAGACGCGTCTGTCGGAGGTGGCCGACGAGGAGTCGTTCGAGCGGGAGCGGGACGGACTCGTTCAGCGTATCGACCGTCTGCTCCCCGACAATCTGCTGTATCGGGTAACGACGCCCGGTGGAACCGTCGGATTCGATCCGCCACGCGGTGAGACGGTCGGCCGTGCGACGGTCGTCACGTCCGGCGGTGACGTCGTCGTCGAGGTGTGGTACGCATGAGTCGACGCCGTGAGCACGAAGACCGGTCTCGCGTCGATCCGCTGGAGAGCATCACCGGTGTCGACCGCGGTCAGCTCGTGCTCGTCGCCGCCGCGGCGATCGCGTTGGCCCTGTTTCCGATCGTGTTGGCGTATCTCCAGCTCGGCTACGCCGGAGATGTCGCCACCGAACCCACCGGTCCGGCTCCCGGGAGCGAACTCGATCGGGCGCTGGAGCGGGCCGTCTACGCCGCCGCGAGTGACGTCGATCGTCGCGAGGACGGGACGCCAACCGCGGCCGCATCGACGTTCCACCGGTCGATCGGTGGCGACATCGGACGGCTCCAGAACGCCCGTATCGAGGAGGGGATCGCAGCACAGCTCTCGTACACACCGGATCTCGCGGCCGAGTGGGTCGAGTCGGGGCAGTGGCAGACGGGCGTCGCGGCCGCGTTCGACGAGCCAACCGTTCACCATGGAGTCGTGGTACAGAAGCGAGCCGGAGAGTACGTCGTCGTTGCGGCCGCGTTCGACATCGTGCTGATCGAGCCGGACCGCACGGTCCGCCGGAGCGTGGTGATACGGGTTCCGGGGTAGTGCGTACGTTGTCAGCAATCCGAGACGAGAAGCATTGGTCGGTGGCGTAGCCGGGCACCGTAGGAGGGAAACCGTCCACGGGAGAGACCGACGACGTACCGATTTGCGTGTCGCTTGTTCATCGGTACAGTGTGGCACCGATATAGGCGCCAACAGTTGCAAGCAATGAGATCGCGGCGACACCGACTGAGTAGTACGCCGCGGTAAGCCCCACCAAGACGAGACAACAGACGATGAACACGGCGCCGAGCCACCGCTTCCATGACACCTCAGTGTCCGTTATGAACAGATGGGGTTTGAGCTGTTCGGCTTTGTCCAATACCATAACGGTACCGCGACTGCGCTCGTACTCGATCACCCCGAGAGCAGCAAGCTGTGGCAGGTGCGTCTGATACAGACCAATGTACACCCGCTTGCGCTGTTTTGAACTCACAAGACTGGCCTCAGTGTCGTTCTCGATGGCTGCAATGTGCTCGGAGAGTTCGCCGATAGTAGCCGTCCCATCATCCGTTGTGAAGAGATATCGAAGCGCTCGTCGTCGACGACTGTTCCGTAGTAGACTAAACAGATCATTTAAATGGAGTTCGTCCGTCGTGTCCGCACCATCCGACCGGGGGGATAGTGTATCCTCGGAAGGAGAAATCGTCCGTGTGGCGGAGTCATCGATCTCCTCGCGAGCTTCTATGCTTTCAGCCGAACGTGGACCGTTGTCTCTGTTAGTGATCATGCTAGGAGTTTCCATCCCAGTGGCTGGAAGGTGGCATACGATATATACTTATCTATTTTTACTATTTCTATGCTTACTTTTCGTTTGTGTGTAACGAATGATATCCGTCTATGAACAGTTGACTGGAGCGACGCTTCGCTGTGGAATCGATCCTTCTCGGCGGAGTATCGTTGCTGCATACCGGGCGTATGAGAGTCCCCTAACGTTGATTCGCACGCCGTTTCGGTACCAATAACAAGGACTCGTGGGAACGAGTATTAACTGAGATATGATGTCGCATAGGCCAACGGGTAATCTCTCGGAAGACGAAATTTTCGAACTGCTGGCCAATCCTCGCCGACGGTTCGTGCTGCTGGCTCTCCGAGAGGACGGTCAGGGGATCGCACTCACCGACATTGCCGACTCGATGGCCGGGGCAAGCCGGGAGGTAACGCTCAGTGAGCTAACACCGTCAGACCGCAAAAATGCGTACGTCTCACTGTACCAAACGCACGTTCCCTACCTCGTAGACGCCGGTGTCGTCACCTACAGCTCCGACTCCGGCGTCGTCACACTCACCGATGGCGCCGACGTGCTCTTCCCATACCTCGAACTTGCCGAAGCGGACGTCGACTGGGCGAGGCGGTATCTGCTTATCGCTGGCGCGGGGTTACTCGTATATATCGCCGTTGCGTTCGTCGGTACTCCGAGCCAACTCGCCATCTCCGGCGTCTTCCTTTTGGGCTGTTTCATCATCGTCGGCGCGCTCCATCGGCGAACGCTTCGCCCATCCGGTAGACGACGCGGTCGGCGGCGCATCACTCCGCCGTGGACGTGACCATCCACGTCGTTCCCGACGAGTAGCCCCACGGTTCGATTTCGAGGCCGAACTCACCGTCCGCGATCGCTTGCATGTTCGATCCAACCTCTTTGGCGGAGAGACCGAGCTCCCGGGCGATGAGGCGTGATTTAAAATACGTTTGATCGTGGGCGTTCGTCCGCAGATACTCCAGAATCCGCCGCTGCTTGTGGGACAGTTGCTCGGTCGTCGGCGGTGTGACATCGATCGCGTCCACGGTCGATGCGTGGGTTGCTACGTGGGTCGGTCGTCGCATAGACGGTGGTACGCCGGTCGTACCCATTGTATTGCTGTGCATAACGAACCGCACGCCGAGGAAGGCAATAGCTAACCGGTACTACCGCCGCCGCCGGACCAGAAACAGGATCGGTACGGCACAGATGACCAGCAGCCAGCCGAATCCAACGCCGTTCAACAGCGGGGAACCCAGCCCACTCGGGCCGTTTTCGAGCACGGTACCGGTCTCCGGATCGAGTCGGTCGCGCGATTCAGTGGCGCCACCCTCGCCGCCCGCAGAGGGGGTGTCGACCGAGCCGTCACCGCCAGTGTGACGCTCGTGTCCACCCTCGGCTCCGGTGTCTCCGCGTCCGTCATCGAACGGATCCGTTTCCGCGGCGACGCCAGTCCGGCTCGAGCTACCCCCGGACGTGGCGGTTGCGATCCCGCTTTCGGACTGCTCGGCCTCCGCAGCGGGTTGCACAACGATGGTAAACGTCTCCACCGACTCCACGTCGGCCACCGCGCCTCTAGCGTCGATCTCGATCCCGACCTCGATCCGCTCCCCCTGCGATAGCGTTACGTTTTCGGTCAGCCGGTGTGTGGGGTCGTCGCCCGCGAAAAAGGTCACCCGCGAGCTGTTCGTGGCTATCGTTACGTTGGCTCGCGTCGCGTCGACGTCGTCGCCGGGAAGATACGCGACCGAGAACACGGCGTCGATCCGCGTCAGGCTCCCGCCGTTGACGCCGACCCCGCCGCGATCCTGCACGAGCAGCTGGGTCGGCTCGGAGAAGTCAAGCGACAGCTCGCCGGTCTCCGGATCGACGGTGGCGTACCCGCCATTGGGGGCGTCCGTCGGCGTCAACTCGATCGCGTCGCCGAGTCGGTCCGACTCCGTCGTCGTGGCGATCGTCGCCGGAATCAGGAGCAGCAGGAGACACGCACAGCCGGCGAGCACTGCGCGGCTAGCAGTCACCATCGTTCTTCTCCGCGGCCGCGATCGCAAAGTCGTATTTTTCCTCCAGTTTTGTCGACGCGCCACAGCCACACGGTTTGCTCGGGGTTCCGACCCCCACTCCGTCACCGAAGTCGGCACTCGGGGGGCCAGATTGATCGTTGGAAATGGCGTTGTCGGCGTCATTACCACTCATCGTTACGGTTCCTGTGGTCGCACCCTCGGGATAGTTGTATATGCGCCACTTTCGGCCCCCATATAAGACGACTTCAGTCACTGGTTCGTCAGTCTCCCACCGGACGCCGGTTGGTTCGTCATCAGTGTTCTCGTGTGTCACCTCGACCGCTGAGACCGTAACGGAGCCACCATCCTGATTACAGAACGCGATGAAGCTGATCGCTGTTTCATCAAGCAGTGTTGTCGATGGCGCACACTCGCAGTCGACCTCGATCGTCCGTGTATCGACGTGTCCCTTGGCAATTACAGCTTGATCGATCCCTCTGGCAACAATGTCGAACGAGACGGCACTCGTCGTATCCGTTCCTGGTTCGCATTCGACATCGACCCGTATCTGTCCGTTTTCGCCGACATCGATTCGGTCGGGGATGGTTATCGTATGCTCCCTGATTTCGAGATCGGCGGATTCAACGGCGAGGTTTTGTATTTCGAGTTCGTCGATCGTCTCTTTGAGCTGATTCGTGATCGTGACCAGCTCGATCGTCCCATCGCAGTTCACGCTCTGAGCGTCCGGGCTGTAGACGAGCCTGAGGTACGCCTCGTCGTCGCCGACGATCTGGATCGTTGCTCCGCGTTGTGACTCGACACGGGAGGAGCCCCCGGTCGCGAGGAGGGCGCTGCCGCCGAGCGCGGTCGCCCCCATGCCCGCGACGAACATCCGGCGATTCATCGCTCCACCCCGAACAGATCGGCGGCTGCGCGCCGGTTGCGCTGCTCGTACAGGACGTGTCCGAACGCCGCCGCCCCGAACACGCCGAGTAAGATCGCGACGACGAGATGGCCGCCGAGCCAGTCGAAGGGGTACGCGCCAACGTAGCTCGCGCCCCCGAGCGTCGCGCCGATGGCGACGAGGCCGGCGTACAGCCAGCTCCACGGAATGTCGTTGCCGGGGTCGTACTCCAGGTACAGCTTCGCGTATCTCGCGGCGTCGGTGACGGTGATCAGCCCGGCTTCCAGGTCGTATTCGACGAATCCGGTCGCTTCGAGATACGGGAGGTGTACCTGACGGAGCGCGGAGTAGACGCACATGCGGTCGCTCGGATCGAGGTTCGTCAGTGGCTGGTCGTACTGCCACGCGGTGACGTGATCGACGAGCTCGCCGAGCGCGACCGGTGCCGGCTGTTCCTGGAGATAAAACAGCGCGCACCGGCGACGTTCGTTGCTCAGCGCCTCGAAGACGTCGTCACGGGAAAGACTGGATCGGCCGATCCCAGCATCCACCTCCGTTTCGATGCCGATCGAACTCTCAACCGTCGTATTGTTAGTTTCCATGGTGTGTGATGTCAACACCCCGATACACCGAGCCACCCTGGGATCGGGGATATTCGACTGCACGTCCCGACGCGTTTCGCATACTTTGCTACGCTTGGCGTAACGGATCGGTAGGCGAACCACTATCTGCCAGCAGCCGTCACTACGACGGGAGGAAAACCGAAGGACCGTGCGGCTATCACGAGGATTTTATGTTCCGTTTACAGGCGATGTCGACTTCGGACGGTTAGTCATGGACAACCATCCAACGGACGAGTAATAGGGAGCCCATCGCGTGCGATCCCCGATCGGTTGGTCATTGCCTACCGGATCGCAGACGATAGGTTTGTGAAGCCTACCGCGATGCTATGGCCAGCCTCGGCGATTATATGAGCATGCTCAGCCGTTCTATGCTGATCGTCGGGAAACGTGTCGCTCTACATAACAAAGTCACATCCCCTCCTGAGTACGGTTGCGCATTCCCCCCTTGGTGGGGTGACCGGTCCCGGTGGGACAGCTCACACGGAATGCGGGTGAAAAACCATGCAACGACGAAACTTCCTGGTTGGCGTTGGCGGCGCAGCAATCGGCGGAAGCGCACTCCTCGGCTCGGGCGCGTTTACCCGCGTTGAATCGCAGCGGAACGTGACGATCGCCGTCGCGGCGGACCCGGACGCGTACCTCGGGATGAGCGTAATCGAGGACTCGCTCAACAGCACGAACTACGTTGACCTCGACGAGAAGGGACACCTCTTCATCGACATCGGCGAGAACCCGAACGGCGGGCTGGGTGTGAACTCCGACTCGTTCACGTACTTCGACGACCTGTTCCGCCTGTGCAACAACGGCAAGGCGGACGCACAGATCTCCTACGAGCTCCCGGTGGGTGGATTCGACGGGAGCGGGAACTGGGAGTCACCTGACGAGAGATACGACGAACCGATCATCTCGTTCTACTTCGTGCGCGATGACGGCACGCGCGTGTTCATCGAGGAGGGTGAGGAGGTTCTGCTCGAAGTCGGCGAGTGTGACCACGTCGGCCTTCGGACCGTGACCAAGAGCGTCAGCGCAGTCGAGAACGACTTCCTGATCGACGACGAGATCGTCATCACTGCCGACTCGCCTGACGCTGGCGCGGTTGGGAATGGTAACGGGAACGGCAACGGCTCGAATGATGATCCGGTGAACGGCGACCCGGCCTAGAGAACTCACAAAAATGAACCAAGGAGGCATCTAACCATGCAACGACGAAACTTCCTGATCGGCATCGGGTCGGCCTCTGTGGGCGGGAGCGCACTCCTCGGTACGGGTGCCTTCTCGCGCGTGGAGTCCCAACGAGCCGTGACGATCGCGGTCGCCGAGGACCCCGACGCGTACCTCGGGTTGGACAAGTGTCCGACCCCGAACGGGAGCTACGTGGACTTCGACGACAAGGGCCACCTCGAAGTGTTGATGAACCCCGACAATCCGACGATCGGCGACACGCCGCTCGGATCGGGGATCAACTCGAACTCCCGGTCGCAGTTCGACAACGTCTTCCAGATCTGCAATCAGGGCAAAGAGACGATCTGTGTCCACATCGAGGATGACGACGCGTGGCCCCGAGTACCCGAAGGAGTCGGCGGCGACGTTGGCGAACGCCGCGTCGAGTTCTACCTCGGCGACCGGCCCGACATCTCCGTCGTCGGGGTGGAGAACGCGTTCCCGCTCGAGGTGGGTCGATGTGTCTGTATCGGCGTCCTCACGCGGAGCCACGGCCTCGTGGAGGGCGACGAGCTGCTCGACGCCCTCGACAACGAGATTCGCATCATCGCCGACGTTGACGGCGACTGCGTTCCCGAGAACGGCTGTGCCGACCTGTCGGTCGAGTACGAGTGTACGACATACGTCGACGAGGGTGACAACTTCCGCCGCACCGGTACCCGGTTCCGCGTGACCAACAACGGACCCGTGCCGGCGACGTACGACCTCGCCGTCGCGAACGAACCCGGCGACTGGCGTGAGGAACTTGCAATCGACGCGAACACCAGCCAGACGCGTATCTCTGACGCGAGTGTCCCGACGGACGCACTCGTCTTCTGGACCTGCGCGAACGGCGCACCTGCTGGGGCCCAGACGTGGGGCGAGTTCAAGGACGCGAACGACTACGCCGATCTCGAGGACTGGTACGAGACCGTGGGATCGACTGAAACCGCGCCGGGCGACGCACCGCAGGATGTCGACGACGACCTGCTCGTCGCCGAAGCGCCGAACATCCCGGAGGGCGAACCGGACGAAGACATCGATCCGGATACCTTCCCGGACATGAGCCAAGAAGCGGAAGATAACGGCTGGATCGCCTGCGAGAAGTTCGACGCGTAATCGAACGGGTCACCGGTACGGCCCCTTCGAACCGACCGCGCTCGAATGATTCTCAATTTATTTTATCGCTTGGTCGTACGACGATCACTAACGTTCACACTGTCGGCGTACGTCGTTTCGTCGTGGCTTTCGATGGCATGAGATCGACGCTACTGTGAAATCATGGCGGTTATATGACGCCCATATTCGCCGTTAGCGTGCGCATGGCGAAGAGGGTCGCTATCGTATACACAGTTCGCAGGACAACCATGACCAACGACGAAAACAAGGAAAGATTTGGATCGCAGAACAGGCGCCGGCTCCTTCGTGGCGTCGCCGCGGCCGGAGGTACAGGGATGTTACTCTCCGGGCCAGCCAGTGCAAGCGGAGGGAACGGCCAAGGACAAGGCGAGGGAGGCGGTCCGGGTGGCGGCCCGCCCAATTCGTGTTCCTGCCCGGATGGAACGTTCTTAGCGAAGTACGACTTCATAACCGACGGAGAGGAGTGTGACTTCGCGCTCGCCGAGGGAGACGACGTCGTTAATATCACTAATTGGGAGGGCAAAGACGGTGACAAATGCGAGCCGGTGACACTCCATTATGAGTCGCCGGGGTACGAGATAGACGCAATCTGTGCCTTTGGTGGCGTGGATACCCACACCGTCAGCGACCCCGACGGAGAGTACACATCCGATCTGACGAACCCCGGTGGCCAGCAGGCCGCAATCAGTAATGTGACCTTCTGTGGCCGACCGGTTGAATCGGCGGAGTGCCCAACTCTGACGGCTGAGTACCAGTGCACCGACTACGAGGAGGAATCCGGTAGTAATAATCACCGCCGCACTGCGACTTGGTTCCGAATTGAGGCTAGCGCCCCAATCTCGGAGACATACAGCATCGCGGTCGCAAACGAACCGGGCGATTGGCGTGAGGGGCTCGGCTTTAATAGTGGAGAAGGAACCGCCGCGAGTCGCGCCGTCGACGCGAGCGTTCCGAAAAAGGCACTCGTATTCTGGACGTGTGTAGGTGACAAGCCAGAGGGCGTTACCACATGGGGCGACTACAAACAGGATACTGATTTTGACGATCTCAAGGATTGGTACGAGAAGAGTGGATCCGCTGGATTTGCGCCGAAGAAGGCCCCCGAAGACGTCGACGACGACCTCCTTGTCGTGGAAGTAACAGACATCCCCGACGGCGAACCGGACGAAGACATCGCCGCCGATGACTTCCCTAACATGAGCCAAGAAGCGGAAGACAAGGGCTGGATCGCCTGCGAGAAGTTCGACAACAACGACTAATCGAATTTCATCCGCCGGCTCACGTTATTGACGGATAATCGGAAGAGAACGGAGATACAGTTGACACCAACAGCGCATAGATTCGCGCTGAGCTACTCTCGAAGTAAATGTAACCGGGTTTACCCACTCTCCGCAGTGTTGTACGGGTTATTGTCTAATTACTTATTATTGATACCAGGCATAGTTGAGCATGGTTCTGCACTTTCGAAAAGCAACCGGTATATTCATCGGCACACTCCCATGGGTGCTCGTTCGATTCGCCGTCGGGCTTGCGTTCACCGCGCTCGCCGTGGCGTACTTCGCAGCGATCGCGTTCCTGCTGTTCACGCTTGCAGGCATCTCGGGAGGTATCGCCCTCGTCGGGCTCCTCGTCGCCGGGATCGTCTTTTACGGATTTTTCCGTCTTCTCAGGCGATACGTCCTGTACCTGGTGACCGCCGGCCACGTCGCCGTCATCGCTCACGCCGTCGATACCGGCGAGATTCCGCCGAATCAGATCCGCTTCGGCAAGGACCGCGTCCGCGGTCGGTTCACCGAGGCGAGCGTTCTCTTCGGCGTCGACATGGTCGTGCAGGGCGTGATCAAGCAGTTCAACGGCACCGTCACCTCCGTCGGCAGAACGTTCGGGTTCGTGCCGGGACTCAAGCAGCTCATGACGGTCGTCAGACGGACGATCGGCATCGCGGCCTCCTACATCGACCAGGCGATCCTGGCGCATATGTTCCTCAACGACTCGAAAGGCAACTGGACCGCCGCCCGCGACGGCGTCGTGCTGTACGGGAAAACCTGGAAGCCGGTGCTCGCCACGACGCTGCTCATCGTTCTCGGCACCTACGTTGCATTGTTGGGACTGTTGTTGCTGTTGACGCCGCTCGCCGGCGTTCTCGGTGGGCTTGCGCCGGCACTCGAGGTCGGCGGCTGGATCGTCGTCGGTGCGCTCGTCCTCGTTTCGTACGTCGGCTTCTTCGATCCGTGGGTCAAAACGGTCGTGATCACGACGTACCTGCTCGAAGCCGCGGACGAAACGCCGGACAACGAGATGATGGACACCATCGCCGCACGATCCAGCGAGTTCAGGGGGCTGGTCGAGAAAGCCGAATCGGAAACGCCGCCTGTCGACGTCTCGTCGCCGTCGACCAACGGCGATCTCTACGGAAGAAAACCGATCTGATCCGGTCGTCCCTGCTCGCTCCGCGCTCGATTTCCCGCACTCCATGGGATTGACGTGTGTCAGTGAACACCGCTTCTCGTACTCCGACAATACCGGTTCGTCGAGTGGACGAAGCCACTGCATTACCATGTGTCTCGACGCCGAATCCAAGCTATGAATCGCTTCTCAGCTCCGAATCGATCGTCCCTCGCGAAACTGGCAGCTTTGATGCTGTTCGTCGGGACGATCGGCACCGGTGTCGTCCTCGCAAGCGGTGCGGTCCCAGCGACCCTCGCCGCCTCGCCGATCGGATTCCTCGCAGCCTCCGATGGCGTGGACGTCCTCGATCCCGACGAGAACTTCGTCGTCGAGCCGATCGCCCCTTACGCGTATCTGGTCGATCAGGAGGGGAACATCACCGACGCCGACGGGGAACTCGTGATCGACATTTCCGAGCAAAATCCGCTGCTTGAGGACGTCGAGGGACAGGGTCTGAATCCGGGGTCAACCACCGTCGTCACCGTGTTCGAGCTCAGGTACGTCGGCAACACCTCGAGCAATCCGGCGAACGTGTCGGTGAGTCCGTCCGAGACGGTCGGCACGGACGTGCTCGTCTTCCGGGATGCTTCTACCGGTCAGCCGATCTCCGATGGGGCGTTCGTCACGATGCAGCCCGCTGATGTACTCGTCGTGGCGGTAGCGATCGATACCGCTGCCGTCGATGCTGCCCTCATTCCCGGGATCGTTGTCGACGATCAGATCGAAATCGTGGCGTACGAGGTCGTGGAAACCGGTGATTGATTCGATCGGTTGCGGTTCACGGCCGATCGGCCGGGGTCTCTCCTTGGCACAAGATGGCTACTCGCTTCGGCCTTCTAGATTGATCATATTAGCCGATTTGGTGTCATAGAGCCGTCCTATGAATGGTTTCTCTAGCCATTATAATGCCGGTACCGAGGGTAGGTAGGGTGACCCGTTCGGGATGGCTGCGGTGTATGTCATCCGCGCGGGATCGAACAAAAGTATACCATGGAACGACGAAACTTTCTGGTCGGCATCGGCGGCGTATCGATCGGCGGCAGCGCCCTCCTCGGCACGGGGGCGTTTTCGCGCGTGGAATCACAGCGCGACGTGACGATTGCGGTCGCGGAGGACCCCGACGCGTATCTGGGTCTGAAGCCGCTTGACACGCCGAACAGCCAGAACTACGTCGCGCTCGACGACAACGGACACCTCTACGTCCAGATCGACGGGGAGGGTGACCAGCAGGGGATCGGCACGGACGGGCCCGACGGCCAGGGCGTCAACTCCGACTCGCGCACCTGGTTCGACGGGATGTTCCAGATCTGCAACCAGGGCAAGGAGGACGCCTGCGTTTCATGAAAGTTCGGTGACAACTTCCAGATGCGTGACGATGCCGAACTGGTTTTCTACTACGACGGCGACACCGACGGCGATTCGTCGACCAGCGGTCGCGTCGACATCGAGGAGGGGCGCGAGGTACCCGTGCCCGTTGGCGAGTGCGCGACGATCGGTCTCCGAACCGAGACGTTCGACGTCGACGCGACGGATGACGACCCACTATTTAGTGGCGACATCACGTTGATCGCGGACGTCGAGGGAGACTGCTTCGATACGGAAACGCCGGGATTGGGGTGCGTCGAGTGCACGGCCGAGGCGGGCGACGGCTCGGAGGACTTCCTCACCATCGAGGGAATCGACGACAGCAGTTACCCAGAGATCGAAGCCACTGCACGCATCGACACTGATGCGGGCAGGAACGGTGACCTCGACGAGAGCAACTTCACGGTGTGTGAAACGTTCGGCGGGGACGACTTCGGACAGACACCGTCAGTCACGTTCGCGGGCGAGGACGAGGATGCCGAGGCGGATGTCATGCTGGTCATCGACACGTCGGGATCGATGAGTGGTCAGAAACTGACCGACGCGCAAAACGGTGCAAAAGCGCTCGTGGACACGCTCGGTCCGGGCGTCAACGTCGGACTCGTCGAATTCGCGAGCTCCGCGACCCTCGTGCAGGGGCTGACCTCGGACAAGCAGACGGTCAAGGATGCCATCGACGGTCTCAGTGCCGGCGGCGGGACCGATGTTGGAGACGGAATCGATGAAGGGCAGGCTGAGATCGACGCCAACGGTCGCCCCGGCGTGCCCAAGTTCATGGTCGTGCTCGGCAACGGCGACACGAGTGACGGCGAGAACCCGGCGACGAACGCAAAGAACGCGGGGACGACCATCTACGGGATCGCGTACGGGTCCGGTGCGTCCGCCGGCGACTTCGAGGATATCGCCGGCGAAGTGCCCAACGACCCGGACTGGGAGGAGTTCGCCTTCGACGCCGATCAGGACGACATCACCGTTATCTTCGAGGACATCGGCGGGATCATCTCCGGGACGTACTCCATCGAGTACACCACGTGCAACCCGGACACGGACGGATCGGGTCGTGACGTGCTGGTGTACGTCGACGACCCTGAAGAGGGTGATGCCGACGAAACCGTGAGCTACACCGCGCCATCGAGCTGATCATCGCACTCCGCAGGTGGAGGGTAGACAGCCCTCCGATCGTTTCCCGTACTCTCGCTCCTCGTTCGGAGTGAACTCCGTCGGTGCTCGTCGCGGATGTGAGCGAGAAGCGTTTCGGCGGATCGAAAACCGCGGAGACGAAGCCATCGATCCGAATACCTTCCCGGACATGAGTCAGGCCGCGGTCGACGAGGCCGATGAGGATGACGCGATCGATGTCGCACCCGGCCAGTACGAGGAATCCGTTTCGGTCGATACTTCGGGACTCTCGATCGTCGGCCCGAACGCGGGTGTCGCCGGGAACGATCCCGCCCGTGGTGCTCCCGCAGTGATCCGAGGTGAAGAAAGCGAATATCCAGTTCGGATCAGTTCGAGCGGCGTGACGTTCGACGGTCTCGAAGTCGAACCGGCGTTTGACGCGACCAGCGGTACCGACAACGAAGCGGTTTTGATCACCGGAACGGACGTAACCGTACAAAACACCGCGATCAGTAATTTCAACGGCGACGGACAGGAGGCGATCGGCATCGCCGTCTTCAACGACGGTACTGACGGTATCGACGTGACTGTCGCCGATACCCTTGTCACGGACATCGAGGGAACCGACGGGGACAGTGCCGTCGGTATCAGTGTCGCGGGGAACGTTGATGCGACCGTCGAGGGCAACGTCGTCACGGCCATCGGTGGCGATTCGGACAACTTTGCCTGGGGTATCGTCGCGAGAGAGGCGGGTTCCAGCGGTGAGTACCCGACCAACGTCGAACTCATCGGGAACACGATAACGGACGTGACCTCCGAAGACGGCTTCGGCGAGCGGTTCTTCGGCGTCGGATTCGGGTGGGACGCCGGTCCCGGGACGAGCGCTGATGCGATGTCCGCCACGAACAACTCGATCGATACGCCCGAGCTGATCGTCGAGAACAAGGATCCGGACAACACGATCGACGCCACTGAGAACTGGTGGGGCGATGCCAGCGGGCCCGACGAAGAGCGGATCGCCGGGGACTCGCCGCGGATACAAGCAGTCGAAGACGTGTTAAGCGACTTTAACGAGGACAGAGGCCCCGTCGACACGAGCGATTCCCTGTCTTCGGATCCGAACTGAGTACCGACCGTCGCGCCGGCCACCGGGTCGGTATACGCTATCAGTAGCGGTTCGGATGGATCGGCTCCTCACGGATGTCGATATCGCCCATCGTGCCGTCTAAAGTATCGACCCTGATCCGCGGACGCCTGCGATCCGTTTAGGAGGCGCTCCTGCCCCGAAGTTTCGGTCGCATAGAATACCCCGTGGTCTTCACGGCGATCGAAGCGGGGCAAGTCTACCGACGGGTTTTAATCCGGCGAAATTGTGACTCTGGGCGTCTTGTTCTGCTCCGACGACGCGTCGTTCAGTATCGGCCTCCGGATGCGGCCGATAGTGCCATCATTTTCAGTACGAAAGCGAACGTCTTGATTTCTCTCCCCACGATCCGAAACACCGTTTCACTGATATGTTCATGGATTAAGAGTCGGGCATTGTGAGCAGAGTCGTGCACGTACCTGGCAGGACTTTTGCTCGATCCCGTAGTCGGGTGGCCTACCGCTCCGTACCCTCGAAGATCGTCGCGTCACACTCATCACAGGCGGTGGTGACCGACGTGACGTCGCCACGGCAGCAGGATCGAGTGACTGCAGTGTCCGCCACGACGTCACCGCCGCAGTCGGGACAGCGATCGACGAACGTCCGAAGCGCGGCGAGCAGATGCGTCCGGTCCCGCGGCGGCAACGACTCCCAGTCCGGGAGCCACGTTTCTAGCAGCGTCTGGCTCGCGAGATCCGAGAGGAACGCCGCCCGTGACGGCCACCCGCCCGCACGGACGCCCTCGATGTGGACGAACAGCCCGTCGTCGTCGGTCTCGAGTTCGATATCGTCGCCGTCGACGGCGAGCGTCACAGCGAGCCGGTTGCGAACGGTCTCGTCATCGAGCTGTTCGATCTCTCGGTCCCACGCGGCTCGATACGCGTCGGTGAGACAGAGATCGTCCTCGTCCGGACAGTCGGTGACGACGCCCGCCGATACCAGCACCGTTTCGATGTCGATCGGGTCCCCGGCACCGGTCGAATCAACGGGAGATCGCGCGATCTCGTGTTCGGCACCGATCGCGTCGTGGACCGACTCGGGGAGGTACGTGACGAGCGTCGGCGTGCCCGGGATCAGGTAGCCGCGAAGGGCGATGACGCCCGCGGAGACGGCAAGCACGACGGCAGCCGCCGGGATGGAGACGAGCCCGACGCCGGCAGCGAGCAGGACCGCGATACCCGCGTTGAGGATCGTACAGACGCGACATCGGTTCTCGCCGGTGTATTCGGGTTGTCGCAGCTTTTGCACCACGCCGACAGGTCCGGTTCGGATGCCGTTCATGCCGTCCTCTCGGCGTGCAGACGCATAGTTACGGCATCCATACCGGCGGATTGTGACACCCCTTCCCTGAGGTACTGCCAGCGTAACAAATCATACGCTCGCCCTTGTGCCACCGTGGTCGGAACTGACGAGGCGTCTCGAGCGAGCGGAGGAGTGGTTCAGTACGTCGTATACGGCGTGGTAGCCGTGGTGCTGATCGCGTTACTGATGGGACAGGCGCTCGGCACGCCCGTGCTGTTTGCGTACGTTACATCCGGGAGTATGGCACCGACGCTCGAAACCGGCGACGGCTTCGTCGCCGTGCCGGTGGCCATCGCAAGCGATCCGGCGGTCGGCGACGTCGTGGTGTTTCGCGCCGAACGCCTGCACGGCGGCGAGCTCACGACCCACCGCATCATCGACGAGCGGCCGGGCGGATACGTCACGCAGGGAGACGCGAACTTCGTCTCCGATCAGAGTTCCGGGGAGCCGCTCGTGACGGACGGCCAGATCGTAGCGACGGCGCTCGCGATCGACGGAACCGTCGTCCGGATTCCTCACCTCGGTACCGTCGCAGCCACCCTCAGAGCCGGTCTCGATGGTGGTTTGAACACGCTCAGTCGAACCGGTATCGCGGTCCCGGACACGGAACGCCTGACTCCGATGCTCTTCGTGGCCGGCGTTCTCACGCTGCTGGCGGCTCGCGTCATCGACGCGCCGACCGACTCGGAGGCGTCGGGCCGTGACCGCAGCCGTGAGCCGGAACGGCCGGGCGAGAACGATGGCTTCGACACGCGGTGGATTCTCGTCGGGAGCATCGTCGTTCTCTGTGTCGGCGCGATGGTCGGTATGACGGTCCCTGCGGGGACGGAAACGATCGGGATCGTGAGTTCACAGGGAGATTCGTCGAATCCGACGATCATCCCCGTTGGAGGGTCCGATTCGTACGAGGCGGTCATACACAACGGAGGCACCGTCCCGACGGTCTCGTACTTCGAATCACGGAGTGACGGTATCGACGTCGAGCCGAAACGCGTCCGGTTAGCAGCCAACGAAACCGCGAACGTGACCGTGACGCTGCATGCACCGGATGAAACCGGGTATTTCCTCCGTTCGAAGACAGAGTACCGCTACTTCGCCGTCCTTCCAGCGTCCGTGATGGACGCGCTGTACCAGCTTCATCCGTGGTCACCCTACATCGTGATCAACGGGCTCCTGATCGGCGTGATACTCCTTCTCTGGCGACTGAGCCGGGAGAAAGCCACACCGCCCATCCGAACCCGAGCCCCGCCGGTGCGTCCGCGTTGATTCGAGAGTAAAAATCCAAAATATATAAATGAAAGAAAACAGCAAGCGACTAGAGCGGGTCATTCGAGCGAAGCAAGTAGTGAGCGGTTGGCTGATCGCGATCGTCATCGTACTCGTGCTTATCAGCGGTGCTGCCGCGGCCGGTGCTTATCACGCGCACACGAACCCGCCGATCGAACGTGACGAGGTCGTCGCTGCAGCGTGGTCGGAAGAGACGACGCTCGGCCATCAAGCCCGAGTAACGGAACCGAACCTCGTGTTCGAGCAGAACCAGACGCTTCTCAACCGTCCAGTGTACTTCTCACGAGTGTCGCCGACACTGGAGGGGCGGCACGACTACAGGTACGCTGCGAGCGACGAGGGGAACCTGACCGTCGAAACTGATGTGATCGTTCGGTTACGCTCCGTCGATTCCGAGGGAAACGTCTACTGGCAGCGATCCGATACTATCGATCACTCGCGCGTGGAGGGGCTTGCTCCCGGTGAAACGGCAACAACGACGACAGCGCTGAACGTAAGCGACGTGGTCGAGGAACTCGAACGGACCGAGGCGAGTCTCGGAGCCACGCTTGGAACCACGGAGATTCGAGTGATCTTCGATACGTCAGCCAGCGGTACGGTCAACGGGGAGAACGTTCGGACCCGACACGACGATTCGATTCTTGTCGAGCCGAGTAGCGGATCATTTAGCGTCCAAACCGATGAGGGCGTGCGGGAACGCTACGAACGGACGGAAACGGTTGAGTCAGAAGGCACGCACGGACCCCTTCGGATGTACGGGCCGTTCGGAGTGCTTTTAGCGTCGATGGCCGGCGTGGTCAGTCTTGTCGGCCTGAATCGGACCGGTCGACTTACCCCGACAGAAGACGATTTGAATGCAATAAAACCCTCCGAGCGGGACGGGACCGAGGACTGGATCAGTACGGTAACGGTCCCCGACGAGGCGCTGGAAACGGTCGCGATCCCCGTTGACTCGCTTGCTGATCTCGTGGATATCGCGATCGATACGAACGAACGCGTTCTGGAGGACGACGATCGGAAGGGATTCTACGTGCTTGACGACACCGTCCACTACGTGTATCTCCCAGTCAAAAGAACTGATCCCACCAACGCCGAGCCGTCATCAGAGCCTTCGGACGAGGATGCCGACGAGACGGAGTGATCATGCCAAGCCGTTGTTGTAGGTCACGTATACCGTTTTGAACTCACGTTCGACCAGCTTGGCTCAGGCAGCCGTACCGTAATCTGGTGCTAGCTTTATTACTCTGAGAGACGATTAATATGTATGTCAAGCGGGTCTGACAGCGGAACCGCTTCCGATGGCGGTTGGCCCGCGATGTGTGCCGACACTCCGTCCGCGGACACCGCTGGCTGGTCTACGCCGGATCGACATCAGCCGACGGAGCTCCCTCCCATGCGGTCTTGTACGATACCATCTCCCGCAGCGCCGCGAACGGGAGACTGTGCAATCGGCGGTTCATCCTCGTCCCGTAGTCGATGGACTCGCGCATGTCTTTGAGCGTCATCGCGACCGTTCTAGTGACGTTCGCGTACCGTCATCGCTGAACACGAAGCCGTAGGAGCACCCGTGTCGTCAGAGGGAAGTCCCCGTCGCCGATAGGACGTGGTATGCCGGACGCCGACGACGACGCGGTCGACGCCCTCGGCCGGCTCCTCGACCGGATCGGGATCATCGACGCCGAGCGACTGCGACCGACGGTGGATCTCGCGTGGCCGCGCGTCGTCACGGGGTTCGCGATCATGTCCAAACAGACCGCCGACCTCGCGATGGTCGGCATCGCCGTCGGCACCGCCGGGACGGCAGGGCTGGCGTTCGCGCTCGGCTACTGGAGCATCGTCGTCCTCCTGGGACTCGGGCTGGCGGGCGGAACTGTGAGTCTCGTCTCGCAGAACTACGGCGGGGGACGGGAGGAGCGTGCGTCGCTCGTGGTCAAACAGAGCGTCGTGGTCGCGACGCTTCTGGCCGTCCCGATCATGCTCGTCTTCGCGCTGTTCGCGCCGGAGCTGATCGGCGTCCTCGGCGCGGACCCCGACGCGCTCCGACACGGAACGGTGTACCTGCTGGTCGTCACGCCGGCCGTGCTGTTCGAGCTGTTGAACCTGATCGCCAGCCGGACGTACACCGGCGTCGGGGACACGTTCACCGAGATGGTCGTCCGGAGCGGCGGCGCGGTGCTCAACGTCGTCCTCAGCGTGGCGTTCATCTTCGGGCTCGGCATGGGCGTCGCCGGGGCCGCGCTGGGAACGACGCTGTCGACCGGCGCGGTGATGGTCGTTCTCGGCTGGGGGATGATCGGTCGTTCCTACGGCGGGCTGGGCATGGAGCCGAGCCCGGTTCCGATCTCGCGATCGACGCCGCTCGTGGACCTCGCGGTCGTTCGCCAGCTGCTCGAAGTGTCGACTCCGGAGATCGGCCGCCGACTCGCGCAGGGGCTCGTTATCTTTCCGCTGCTGTGGATCGCCGCCTCGTTCGGGCCGGTCGTCGTGACCGCACTGGAGGTCGCACGCCGGGTTCGCGCGATGATAAACAGCATCAACTGGGGGCTGTCGCTGGCGTCGAGCTCGCTCGTCGGGCAACACCTCGGTGCGGACGAGGAGTCGGAGGCCGGCGCCTACGGAGCGGGGATCATCCGCCTGGCGATGGTGGTGTACGTGGTCGTCGGCGCTGTCGTCGTCCTGCTCGCGTCGCCGATCGCCGGGGTGTTCGTGTCCGGCGCCGAGGAGGTTGCGGTAACCGAGACGTTCGTTGCAGCCGCCGCGGTCAGCGCCGTCGGCCTCGGACTGGACGGAACGACCTCGGGTGCGCTCGTCGGCGCCGGCGACACGCGCTGGCCCTTCGTCGCCTCGCTCGTCGGTCGCTACGCGTTCGCGCTCCCCATCGCGGTCGTCGGACTGCTCACGCCGCTCGGCGTGGCCGGGCTCTATCTGGCGCTCATCGTGGAGTCGTTCGTCCCGGGAACTATCAACTACGGGCTGTTCAGATCCGGGCGCTGGAAGGCGGTGAGCCGTCGATACCGACCGAGCACGGACACGGGCGACTGACGCGAGCCGGCGACGGATACTCATCCATCCGGAGCGTACGGATCGCATGAGTCGCACCGTCGATTACCGATGCAGCGACTGTTTCGAGGGAGTGGTGCGCCGCGCGTTCGACACCTCGCATCTGATGGCGACGTGTCCGGAGTGCGGAGCGTTCTCACGGCTGGTCAACGAGGCGGTCGTCGACCGGTTCGAGGGGTACGAGTCCGATCCGCCGGACGAGCTCGACTGGGACCGCCTCGACAGGATCGAGAAGCTGCTCGTCGCCGAGCGAGTCGCGCGAACCGACCGGACGATAGCTGACATCAGCATCGAAGAGCCTGACGCGCGGGAGTGAGGGGGTACTCGCGGGAGTAAAGAGTACTCGCCGTCCGATCGGCCAGCGATCGACGCGTTCCGGGCCGCCGAGGCGGCCATCATGGGTTCTTAACGGTAGGCGTACACCATCTCCATCGGGAGCCCGCTCGGATCGCCCGGGTCGTCCGCGGGGTCGGTCGACGGGAGCGTCCGCAGGGGGCCGGTTCTGGAACTGGCGGTGAGCGCCAGCGCGAACGCGTCCACGATGTCGTCGTTTTTCACGTTGGCATCGAGGTCGCGTCCCGCATCGCGGACGTGTCTCGTGACGTGCTCGTCGACCGTTTCGAGGATCGCGATCCGCTCCCAGAACGCGGCCGCGGGTCGTTGCGTCTTCGAGTACTCCGTGGGTACCGCCTCGTTCAGCGCCCAGAGGCACACCTCCGGATGTGCTTCACGGATCGTCCCGACGGCGGCCGGTTCGGTTTCGAGCAGGAACGTGTCGAGCTGCGCGATGAGGTCGGTGATGTTCCACGACTGGACGCCGATGCTGGCGTCCGTTCGCGCCTCCTGTATCGCCTTGCCGTCGGCGTACTGGTCCTCGTGGACCGCATCCCGTATCGGGACCGCGAACACGCTTCGCCCGCGCGGCGAACCGAGCACGTCGCGGGCGGCGGCGTCACACGGTCGCTTCGCTGCGGACTCCTCACGGAGGCCGATCGGAACGTCGATCAGAACGGTGTCTGCCGCCTCACCGTAGTGCTCCCACAGCGCCTCGATCCCCTCGTAGAGCCCCGAACCGGCGTACGTGTCTCCGTCGTATCGGACCGCGAACCAGCCGTCCGGCGAGCCGTCGATGCCGATGTGCATATGAGAGTTTGGAGCGCGGCCACCACCAACGTGGTGGTTCTCGGAGATGACTCGGAGACCCGCGTCCCGTTTCCCGCGGGGGAGTTGGTCGGCGGAGTCGTCGCCGGTCGAGAATGCGGCCGGAGTCGTCGGTCGGCACGGGGCTTAACTCGACGTCGCACGTACGGGTTCCATGGACGGGCTACCCGCACGGGACCGGGCGATTCGTGCGCTCGCCGACGAGCGATACGACGACGCCGCGGCGGCGTACGCGACCGCGGCGCGGGAGACGCTATCGGGGCATGGCCCGTCGAAGCGAACGGCGTACGAGGCCCGTGCGCGATCGCGGGCCGGCAGCGCGCTGGCGGCGTTCGCGACGGCCGCGGTGTGCCGGCGGCTCGCCGGCTCGTCGGAGCACGCACGCGCTCCGGCGGCCGAGGGGATCGTCGTCGCCGGCGAGCTCCGGGAGCACGTCCTCGAGACTCCCGTCGAGCGGGCGGCTTGTCACGAGTTCGTCGGGGATCTCCGCGCCGTCATCGGCGATGATGACCGGGCGAGCGCGGCGTACGACCGCGCCGCGGACGGGTACGACGCGCTCGACCTCGACGCCCCGGCGTCGGAGACCGGTCGTCCGTTTCTGCAGGCCGGGACGGAGCTTCTCGCGCAGCTCTCGCGACCCGACGACGTGTCGTGGGACGACGTCCACGGCGGGGGCGGCGCGGACGCGCTCGCACGGCGGATCGCGGTCAAGCGATCTCGCGTCCCGAGCGCGACTCGCCGGCGGCTCGACGCCGGCAAGCTCCATGCGCCGCGAGGATCGACGGAGTACAACACCGGGCGCTTCGACTGTCCGGACTGTGGCTCCGACGACGTGAACTACGTCGCCGACACGACGCTGTGTCTCCGGTGCTCGACGCCGACGAACCGCCGCTGAGCGGTTAACACTCCACCAGCACCTCCTCGAGGAGCTTTCGCTGGGCTGCGGCGAGATGCTCGGCGAACGTCGACGGCGCGATGTCGAGCGCGTCGGCGACCGCCCTCGCGTTGGCTCCGCGGGGACGCTCGAAGTAGCCGAGCTCGTACGCGGTTCGGAGCACCTCACACTGTCTGTCGGTGAGCCGTCCGCGGTCGACGAGCGTCCGATCGGGAACGGGGCCGTCGCTGCTCGAGCCGTGAACCAGGTACCGGACGGCGACCCGTTCCGCAACCCCGTCGAGCGCGGAGACCACGTCGCGGAGCCGCTCAAGATCCGGAAGATGGAGCGTCACGTACAACACGCCGTTCTCGGCGCGCGCATCGGTTATCGGGGCGTCCAGCGACTCGATGATCGAACAGGCGCAGTCGACGTCCGCCGCCCGAACGTACCGGTACACGCGTTCGTCGCCGAGATCGATGACGGAGGAAGCCTCGGGAACGCCCGCAGCTCGGTCGAGTGCCGCCGCGTCGCGGACCCGGAACTCCTCCGTATGATCGCCGTCACCGTGCGTCCAGTTGATGCCCGTCACCGGTCCCTCGTGTGCGGTCGACACGCTCGCTATCGGACAGCTGTCCGGTCCGTGGATTGCGAGTCCGGTGCGCACCCCACTCGGCGTGGCAGACCCGTCGTCGATCCCGGCTCCCCGGGTGGAGGGGTCGGTCGAGGAGTCCCGATCCGCCCGGCGGTCCGATGTCATCGATCGGGGATTCGGTTGGCCGATAAAAAGCCTGCCCCCGAACCATGGTTCCAACCGGGACGCCGAACACGGCGCCCTCGTCGTCACTCCGGTCGGACGTACGTCACCCCCCCTCCCGAGAACACCCACAATACTGTGGGTCGGCCCGTATCATCGTTCATCCCTGACGGGAAGCCGTGCGACGAGTCATTCACGCGGTCGGTGCAGCTCTCCTCGGCGGTGCGGGCGTCGCCATGGGCGTCGCAGCGGTCGGCGGGGTCGTGCCCGCCGTCGACGGGGACCTGCTGACCGCCGGCGCGCTGCTCATCGGTCTCGCGGTCGTCGTCGGGCGAGTCACGCTGCGCGAGACGCGATGGACGCTTCGGACGAACGGGTTCACGATCACGCGAACCGATCTCGGCAACGCCGCGGCCGTCGCCGTCGGCGCCCCGGTGACGTACGTCCTCTCCATCCACGTCGGGGTCGGGCCGGTGCTCGCGTCGGCGCTGGTCGGACTCTGTGCGCACCTGCTGTCGAAGACGTACGCCGCGCCGGCGTACTGCGGCTCCTTCGTCGGGATGGCGACGCCCGTGGCCGGGGCCGACCTCGAGGCGGTAGCCGGCGCGGGCCTCGTCGCCGCCGCCGTCTTCGTCGCGGGTAAACGCGCGTTCAACGGGTTCGGTGGGAAGCTCGGGACGACCGCGTTCGTCGGCTGCCTCGCGATCTGGGCGACTGGCGGCATGGAGCCCGGAACGGACTCGGTTCCGTCCGGCGACGTTGCCGCGGTCCTCGTCCTCGTGGCCACCGTCGCCGCTGCGGTCACGTATCTCGTGAGCGTCGGGCTCGACCACGGGCCGGTCGTTGGCTCCGCGGTCGTCGGCCTGATCGCCGGGCTCGTCTGTCCGCCGTTGTTCGCCGCGGGCGACGCGGTCGCAGCGGTGGCGTTCTGTGCGTCGTTCGCCGGGATGGCGACGCCGGAACGGATCCCCGGCACCGGCGCGATGGTGACGGCGGGCGCGCTGTCGGGGCTCGTGTTCGTCGGTGCCGCACCGTACTTCGTCGGCCTCGGCGGGAAGCTCGGAACGATCGCGTTCACCGCCTGTCTCCTGACGGTCGGCGTTCGATCGATCGGGCGCGTGCTCGTGCCGACGCCGTCTCCCGGGGTGTCTGGGTGAATGAGCCGCCCGAACGACTCGTCGACGCCTCCCGGTGCAGGCGCCTCGGCGAGTGGCACCGTCACCGACGAGCGAGTGATGCGGCGACCGACGGACGAACGCCCTGGCTACCGATGGACACCACACCGCCACCAACCGCAAACACCACACCGCCACCAACCGCAAACACCACACCGCCACCAACCGCAAACACCACACCGCCACCGACTACGGCTGCGGTGCGTCAGAGCCGCCTTTATACTTAAAAGCCTGTCATACAAAGGCACCGATGGAAGGAGGTTCGGACCCATAGACACGACTGATAGGAGCCGGTCGGCGCTCCCTCGGAGGGGCTGTCGGGTGCGGCTCCCGTCGAGGTGACCGAGATGAGTAACACACCGAACCGAACGTTCGAGTCCCGACCCACGATCTGCCCGTTCTGCGGGGTCGGGTGTAGCATCGAGTACGCCGGCAACGAGTCCGCCACCGGAGTCGACGGGCCGGTAAACACGCGAGGAGAGATCTGTCCGAAGGGGGCAGCCGCGTTCGACGTGGTTGCTCACGACGAGCGACTCACGGAGCCGCTCGTGCGGCACAACGGCTCGTTCGTCACCGCGCCGTGGGAGGAAGCGCTCGACCGCGTCACCGAGGGGCTCTGCAAGGTCATCGACCAGCACGGCCCCGACGCAGTACAGTTTTTCGCCTCCTCGAACTGTACGAACGAGGAGAACTACGTGTATCAGAAGCTCGCTCGCATCCTCGGGACCAACAACGTCGACAACTGCGCCCGACTCTGCCACTCCTCGACCGTCGCGGCGATGAGCGAGCGACTCGGCGCGGGCGCGATGACGAACACGCTGGACGATCTGTCGGAGACCGACTGCCTGTTCGTCACGGGCGCGAACCCGGCCGAACAGCATCCGGTCGCGTTCCGGTCGTACCTGCTGCCCGCGATCCGAGACGGCGCGACGCTGATCCACGTCGACCCCCGCGAGAACGACACCACCGAGGCGGCGGATATCCACGTCCCGCTCCGTCCCGGAACGGATATCGAGGTGTTGAACGCGGTCGCGAAAACGATCGTCGAGGAGGGGCTCGTCGACGAGGCGTTCCTCGAGGAGCGCGTCTCCGGCGTCGAGGCGTTCGAGGCGCATCTCGAGGACGTCGACGTCGAGGCGAACGCCAGTCGGGCGGGCGTCGCCCCAGAGACGCTCCGAGAAGCGGCCCGGGCGTTCGCGGAGGCCGACAGCGCCGCGCTGATCACCGGCATGGGGATGAGCCAGCATCGCTGTGGCACCGACAACGTGCATGCGCTGCTCAACCTCGCGCTGCTGACCGGGAACGTCGGCCGGCCCGGAACCGGCGTGAACCCGCTTCGCGGCCAGAACAACGTGCAGGGCGCGAGCGACGTCGGGACGCTCCCCGGAATCCTTCCGGGGTACGAGTCGGTGACCGATCCGGATGCGCGCGCCCGCCTCGCCGACGAGTGGGGCGTCGAGCCGCCAGGCGAGCCCGGCCTCACGGAGGTAGCCGCCACACACAGGTTCGGCGACGAGGTGCGGGCAGCGGTCGTGTTCGGCGAGAACCCCGCGGTGACCGAACCGAACGCGACACAGGTCGCGTCCGCGTTCGAGGAACTCGACTTCTGTGTCGTCATCGACCTGTTCGAGACGGAGACGGCGGCCCACGCCGACGTGGTGTTGCCAGGGAGTAGCTGGGCGGAGAAGTCCGGCACCGTCACCAACACGGATCGTCGCGTGATGCGGATGCGTCCGAACGCGGACCTGCCGGGGAACGCACGCCGCGACCTCGACATTCTCGCCGAGCTCGGTCAGCGACTCACCGACGTGCCCGCGGCGTTCGAGTACGACGGTCCGCGGCCGGTGTTCGACGAGCTGACGCGGGTCGCCCCCATCTACGCGGGGATGAGCTACGACGGGATCGGCGAGGGGTATCAGCGGTGGCCGTTCCCGGAGGGCGCGGACGCCGGCACGGACGTGTTGCACGCGGAGACGTTCGCAACCGGCGAGCGAACCGCGCCGCTTTCCGCGATCGACGCCGTGCCGCCGGCCGACACGCTCGAGGAGGGGGAGCTCACGCTCACGACGGGACGCGTGATCCAGCAGTTCAACAGCGGCGCGTTCACGCGGCGCTCCGAGCGACTGATGGCGATGCGAGGTGAAGACGTCCTCCAGATCCATCCGACGGACGCGACCGCACGCGGGATCGAGGACGGCGACACCGTGCGGGTCGCGAACGAACGCGGCGAGGTGACCGTCACCGCCGACGTCACCACGGACGTCCGCGAGGGCGTCGTGTTCTGTACGTTCCACTACGCCGAGCCGCTGATCAACACGCTGACCGGTGACGCGCTCGACCCTGTCGCGGAGATTCCCGAGTACAAACACTCGGCCGTGGCGGTCGAGCGAGTCGGAGACTGACATCCTCGACGGTCAGAATCTCACTCGGATGATCTTCTAGCCCCGCGAACTGCGGCGTGAGGATCAGTAGTCCGGCGCGTCGTCCTCGACTTCGCGTTTCAGCGAATCGCGTCGGGATTTCGCGTCGCGACCTGTCGCCTCCAACAGGAACTCGTTTTTCGCATCGACCGCGTCGGCTGCCGCGTCCGCGTTCCCTTCGGCGATGACCTCCTCGGCCGGTCGCTCGTCGAAGTGGACGGCAAGTTTATCCTTCTTACCGCTGTACTCGGCTGCGCCCGCGAGGATCCGGTCGAACACTGGATTGTCCGGGTCCTCGACGACGTACAGCTCGTGTCCGTTGTGTTCTTCCGTGCCGGTGACCTCGCCGAAGTACTCCTCGATCGACCCTTTCAGGTCCGGCATCCGATCGTCGAGATGCTCCCCGCGTCGCATCTTGTACTCTTTCATGCCGAGACCGTTCGACAGGGGTGCGTAAACCAGTTTCGTCACGGATCAGCGGTGGAGGAGCCACAAGCAACGGACGAATCGCTCGCGAAACGAACGAACCCGCGTGCGGCGGAGACGATAGCCCTCGGAGCGACGACACCGCCCACGCAACGCTCACTGGCCGGGTTCGCCGACCGGACGTTCGTCGACGTATCCGCGCTTACACTCCGGACAGATGTCGCCGGCGCGCAGCGAGTTCCCGCCGGCACCCCAGGTGATCTCACACGCCGGACAGTAGTACTCCGTCTCCGTCCTGCCGGTCGAGGTGCGTAGCTCGGGGCTGTCCCCCCGAGTGAACCCCGTCTCGACTGCGGACCCACCGGACTCATCCGACGCCGACTCGACGCGTTCGTCGGGGACTCCACCCGCATCGGCGTCGGAGGGATCGATGTACTCCGTCTCGCCGTCGTCTTCGGCCGGACCCTCGCCCGGCTGGGGCGTCAGTCCGCCGCCGAACTCGACGCCGCTGTCGCCGCTCGAGCCGACCTCCGCATCGAACCCCTCGTCTTCACCCTCCTGTTCCGGCCACGGCGTCGGCTCCTCGGACGGCCCGTCGGTCTCCTCGACTGCCGGCCACTCTCCACGACCGCGGTCGGGATCCGCCTCGGAGTCGTCGTCGAGGATCACACCGTCATCGGTGTCGGCCGTCGCGTCGGCGTCCGGAGCCTCCGCGGCGGCGTGTGAGTCGGCGTCGACCGCGTCGGGAGACGCTTCCGGGTGGTCGAGGCTCCCGGACTGATCGTCCATCGTTTCCGGGGGGGTCGCCGACTCCTCGACATCCACGCCGCCGTGATCGTCGGCCGACGCCGGTTCGTCGGTCGTGGATGAATCCGCCGCCTCGGAATCCGCATCGGCGTCGATGATCTCCGCGTCGTCGGTGATCGAAACGTCATCGTCGAGCGACACGTCATCGTCGAGCGACGCACCGTCGCCCGCCGAGACGCCGTCGTCGATTGCTTGGTCGTCAGCCGTGGAATCGACGTCGGGCCCGCCCGAGAGCGGAGCGTCGGAGACGGAAGCGTCGGGCTGGCCGCCCGCGTCGGCGGTCGCCGTCTCGTCAGCCGGTTCAACCGGGGGCGACCCCCGGTCGTCGGCTGCCGCGGCCGTCGCGTGGTCGGCGAGCTGTTCGACGGTCGTGACTTCCGTGTTCTCGCTGACGATCTGCGTCTCGCCACACCGAGAGCAGGTCTTCACCTCTCTGACGGTAGTGACGACCTCGCTGCCGTCTTCCTCGCGGTCGCGCTCGATCTCGGGTTCATCGAAGTCGTGCCCGAGCAGACACCTGAGTCCCATTATGCCACCCTCCGGCGTCCGAACGTAAAAAACGCCACGTCGTCAGAGGAACCGCGTGTGTCCCCGCAGCGTGTGGAACTCGACACCAGCACCTATGGTGCTCGGTCGCGTACCCGTACACGACTCATGCCGACCGTCTACTATCAGGGCGAGGAGATCGAGTGCGAGGAGGGTGCCGTGTTGCGTGACGTGCTTCGCGAGGCCGGTCTCTCCGTGTACAACGGGAAATCCGAGCAGCTCAACTGTCGCGGGATGGGGTCGTGTGGGACCTGCGCGGTCAAAGTCGACGGCGAGGTAAGCGAGCCGAGCAAAAAGGAGACGGCTCGCCTGTGGTTCCCGCCGCATCACCCGAGCCACGACGTCCGACTGGCGTGTCAGGCGCGCGTCGAAGGCGACGTCGAGGTGACGAAAGGGCGCGGCCTCTGGGGACAACACATGTGAGCACGGCGGCAGGATCGGTGCCGACGGCGCGGTCGCTCGTCGTCGAGAAAACGTTCCCACGGCGGACCGACGTCCGGACCGGGGAGATAAAACGCAGTTTTGTGTGTCAGAGCCGTAAGCGGCGTGTGCCGGTCGACTCGCTACCGTGAAACGGTGTTACTGTCGAACGACGTTGGCCGCACGCGGGCCCTTGGACGAGGACTCGATTTCGAACTCGAGCGCCTGTCCCTCTTCGAGGTCCGGACCGCCGACGTCTTCCATGTGGAAGAACACGTCATCGTCCGCATCGTCAGTCGAAATGAAACCGTAGCCGCCAGTGTCGTTGAAGAAATCAACTTCGCCTTCTACCATTGCGTCCTGACTGATGACCGTTTGGGCGATAAGCCTTGCGAGTGTACAGTTGACACGACTCTCGACGGACGAACGTCTCCGATTCGAGCGATGATCTCCTTTATGTACCAACGAGCGCGCCGCGTCCGGATCAGGAACCGATCATCCGGTCGACTTTCCTTGGCGAGCCCGTCCGGCCGGCGTTTGTCGGTACACCGCTCGGTCGACTTCTATCGGTGGACGAGGGTGTCAGAGCACAGACCACACCCACAGCAGAATCGCTCAGTGCAGCCATCGCTGTGATCGATCTCGGGCGTATATTGTGCAGTGTGAGTTCGAGTAGATGCTTATAAATGCGTACTTAGCGCTGCGAGGAGTGGTATATAAATGAGCGGTGAGGCAGAGACCGATTTGGAAGCCCCAGCCGCGACGGCTCGCGCGGCTCGCTGCGGTCCTCAGTCGCTCACTGCGTTCGCTCCTTGCGGTCCTTACGTCGCCGTGCGTCGCCCTCGCGGCTGCCCCTTCCAGTCCCGCCCCGCACCGCAGCCTCGGACCACCCCAGCCTCGACCGGAGGGGCCGCCGGAACCGCTCGGCGGCCCCTCCGGTCTCCCTCGCGCGCTCGCTCACGGCTTCGCCGTTCGCATCCGAGGGCTCCCTCCGGTCGCCCTCGCGACTCGCGGGCCTCGGGCCCGCTCGCGGCGCGCGCCACCGCAACCACACCGCAGAGCATGATTCATGTATCAGGTAACGGCGGGCGGTCGGCGCGCGCCTCCGAGCGTCCTTTTTAGGGCGCGAGGAGCGCGTGCGAGGGAGGCGGCGGCGAGCGCGGAACGCGCGAGCCGCCGACGAGGCTGGGGAGGCGCGAGGTGCGGTTGCGGTGCGGTCGGGTGGGATCGAAAGGGGCAGCCGGGAGGCGGGCGCAGGCGACACAAGCACTGCAGGGAGCGAACGACGTGAGCGACCGAAGCGCGCAGCGAGCGTGCGCCCGCCTCCCGGCTGGGGCTTTCAGATCGTTCGTCGCGGAGCTATCGCTCCCGCGACTCACTTATAAATCACCTCCAGATCCATCACGCAATCACGTATAAACCCCTCATCCACCCTCGTGAGCGACGTACGCCCGAGATCGATCGCCGGCGATGGCTGCACTGAGTAATTCCTGGGTATGTGTGTGTGAACCGTTCCATACAGCCTCAGCCGACACCCAAAATCGGGTCCGGTCTCCACCACGGCGTCGGATCCAACCTACCGTTGAGAACCCGATCGCTCCGATCGCTCACGATCCCCGCCACGCTTTTGCCCTCGGGTAGTATACGGGGAGTCGATGAACGCCGTCACGCTCGGTCCCGCCGGCACGTACTCGCATCGTGCGGCGCGGGCCGTCGCTGCCGAGGTGTCGTTCCGCGAGTCGGTCACGGCCATCGTCGACGCCGTCGAGGACGGCGAGTTCGAGCGGGGCGTGGTCCCCATCGAGAACAGCATCGAAGGGTCGGTGACGGAGAGTCTCGACGCGTTAGCCGACCACGATGTCGCCGTCACGAGAGAGATCGTCACCCCCATCCGCCACGCCCTGCTCGCACAGTCCGAGGAGTTCGATCTCGTCGCCAGCCACTCACAGGCGCTCGCGCAGTGTCGCGACTGGCTGGAGACGAACTACCCCGACGTGGGGTTGGAAGCGGTCGCCTCGACCGCCCGGGGTGTCGAGCGTGCCCGGGAGGACGCCCGCATCGCCGGCATCGGCCACCCGGACAACGCCGGTGCGGATCTCGAGATCCTCGCGGAGGGGATCCAGGACCGGACCTCGAACGCGACACGGTTCCTCGTCGTCGCGCCCGAGGATGCCCGGTCGGAGGCGGGCGGGAAGACGACGCTTATCGTCTACCCGAACGACAACTACCCCGGGCTGCTGCTGGAGCTTCTGGAGGCGTTCGCGGACCGGAACCTCAACCTCTCGCGGATCGAGTCCCGTCCGAGCGGCGAGCGGCTCGGCGACTACATGTTCCATTTCGACGTCGACGCCGGGCTGTACGAGGACCATCTCGCGGCCGCGATCGAGGATATCGAGGTGATCGCCGAGAAAGGATGGGTTCGCGTCCTCGGGTCGTACGACACCGAACACGTACTCGAGTGAGCCGATCGTTGCGATCGGCCCGTTGAAGCCGCCACGGACGAACACCGTTAACTTCGCCGGCAACCACGGAACACGTATGCACTGTCACTACTGCGATCGGGAAGCCGCATACGGGGCCGAAAAGGAGGGAGTCACCGTCGGCCTCTGTGAGGACCACTTCCGCGAGCGGATCGAGGAGCTGGCGGAGTCGGACGAGCTCGCGGCGCTCGAGGAACGGATCGACATCGACTCGGCAGAGTAATACCGGTTCCGCCACGATCACCAGTCCATGCATCCGATCGACCGCCCGCGACGGCTTCGAACCGACGGCGTCCGCTCGCTCGTCAGCGAAACCGACGTGGACGCCACGGACCTGATCGCGCCGGTGTTCGTCGACGCCACGACGGACGAGCGCGTCCCGATCGAGACGATGCCCGGCCACGAGCGCGTCCCGCCCTCCGAGGCCGTCGCGCGGGTGGAAGAGATCCGTCGAACCGGCGTCGAGGCGGTGATCCTCTTCGGCGTTCCGGAGACGAAAGACGCCCGCGGCTCGCACGCGTACGCTGCCGACGGCGTGATCCAGCGGGCGATCCGGGACGTCTCGGCGGAGACGGACGCGTACGTCGTCGGTGACGTCTGTCTGTGTGAGTACACGGATCACGGTCACTGCGGCGTAATAGAGAAGCGTGCGGAGACGGATCCGACGCTCACCGTCCGCAACGACGAGACGCTGGAGCTGCTCGCGAAGACGGCGGTTTCGCAGGCTGACGCCGGTGCGGATATGGTCGCCCCGTCGGCGATGACCGACGGACAGGTGAAGGCGATCCGGCACGCGCTCGACGAGGCCGGCCACGAGAACGTCGCGTTGATGAGCTACGCGGTCAAGTACGAGTCCGCCTTCTACGGGCCGTTCCGCGACGCCGCGGACGGCGCGCCAGCGTTCGGCGACCGCCGGCACTACCAGATGGACTCGGCGAATCGCCGCGAGGCGCTGCGGGAGGCCCGTCTCGACGCCGAGGAGGGCGCGGACGTGCTGATGGTGAAACCCGGGCTTCCGTATCTCGACGTCGTCCGTGACCTCCGTGACGAGTTCGATCAGCCGATCGCGGCGTACAACGTCTCCGGCGAGTACGCGATGCTCCACGCGGCCGCCGAGAAGGGGTGGCTCGACTTGGAAGCGGTCGCGTACGAGTCGCTGCTTGCCCTCAAGCGCGCGGGTGCGGACCTGATTATCACCTATTTCGCCGAGGACATCGCCGATCGATTATAAGCTCCGCGACGCACGCCTCACACGACCTGCTCGCCGTCCTCGTACACCTCGATCGCGTCGACGGGACACACCCGTGCCGCGAACTTCGCGTCGTACTCCTCGCCGTCGGGTACCTCGACGACGAAGACGTCCTCTTCCTCCTCCTCGGCGTCGACGAGAACCGCCTTGCCGTCGTTCTCATCGCGCTCGAACCCATCCCACTCGGCGACACACTGGAACATCCCGATACACGTGTCCCGGTCGAACTTCACGCGCATGGGGATCGGTTCGGGTGGTGAGTACAAAGCGGTGGCGACCGGCGGGCGATTCGAGATGTCGACGACCGCCACGACGCGGAACTCGACGACGACCGCCACGACGCGGAACTCGACGACGATCGGTAGGATACGCAACCCCCGGGCGCCGCCGGTGGATCGGCCCTTTTACCAGCGAGAGGTGCGGAGTGCCGTGTAATGACCGAAGTCTGGCTCGTCGATCGGGAGTTCGACTCGAAGGGGCTCGTGCGTCTGACGTACGCGACGACGGACGGGACGCGCGTACACACCAAGGAGATCGCCGAACAGCGACTGTTCACGGGAGGCGGTATCACCGCCGCTCGCGATGTCGGCAACGAGGCGCTCGGCGAGACGGAGCCGGAGAACGTCGAGCGATTCGCCGAGGAGGCGTCGCGAATGGCCGAGAAGTACGACCCCGACGAGACGGTGTGATATAAATACACGAACACGTTCGCCGGAGATCGGGGGACTACGGAGCCTATTCGACTGATATCCGAGTTGTCAATATGACATCTCTGCCGCCCCCGGTATGCTTAAGTTCTCGCCGCCGCAATGGCCGGGTGACGCTTCGCTTGGAGGGCCGAAGCGTCAGCGGGGACCTATCGAACGCCGCGCCGTGCCATCTTTTCGCGGCACGGCGCGCCGTTCGTTCCTTTCGATGTTACGTACGCAGCGGCAGCGCCGCCACCTCCCGAGACTGCGGTCACGACGCGTCTAGAGATTCTCCGACTGGTACGTACCGTCGTACGTGTCCTCGTGGCTCGCACGCGCGAGCACGAGCTGGGCGATCCGCGCGCCCGGTTCGATATCGATCGGATGGCCGACCTGTAAGAGCCCCTCACCGACGCCCTCGTAGCCAGCGTCCCAGACGGCGGTGTTGAGCATGGCGGCGTTGCGGAGGAGCGTCGAGCGGGGATAGACGAAGCCGACGTGCTCGTCCGGGATCCGCACGGGTTCACCGTACCGGACGACGTACGCACCCGGGTCGAGCCGGTAGACGTCCGAGGCGTTCGTCTGCTCGGCTTCCTCGTCACCCGGAGCCAGTTCCGTGCGTTCGGCGACGCGCTTCCCATCCCGATCGATGCGTCCCGCCTCCGTCGGTTCGAACACCGCGTCGACGGTGAGGTCGACCCCGTTGGGTTGTCGCTGATCGTCGTCGAGGTCGGCACCCGCCGCCTCCAGCACGGCCGCCACGTAGGTTCCGGATTCGTACATACCCGTGGGTGCGCCGGTCGCCACAAAACCGTATCGTCGGCGAGAATGGTATAACTGTCCTTAAATACACGGTATGAGAGAAAACGCCGTGGGTGATGAGAACACGGACGTTATCCCCTGAAATCTGCTCGTTTCCGGGAGAACTCACACGGTCGATCTAGGAGAAAACACGCGGGATTTATATCCGAGGCGGAGCCAGTTTTGGACGTTATGGGACAGACGATAACGGAGCAGATTCTTGAGGATCATCTCGTCGAGGGCGAGCTCACCCCCGGAGAGGAGATCGGCATCGATATCGACCAGGTACTCACCCAGGACACGACTGGGACGATGGTGTGGCTCCAGTTCGAGGCGCTGGAGATGGACGAGGTGCAGACGGAGCTGGCCGCGCAGTACTGTGACCACCAGACGTATCAGTTCGACTTTAAGAACACGGACGACCACCGATTCCTGCGCTCGGCGTCCGGCACGTACGGCGCGTACTTCTCCCGTCCCGGCAACGGGATCTGTCACCAGGTTCACAAGGAGAACTTCGCCGCGCCCGGCAAGACGCTGCTCGGCTCCGACTCGCACACGCCGACCCCCGGCGGGCTCGGCCAGCTCGCGATCGGTGCCGGCGGACTCGACATCGCCGTCGCGATGGGCGGCGGTCCCTACTACGTCGAGATGCCCGAGGTCGTCAACGTCCACCTCGAGGGCGAACTGCCCGAGTGGGCGACCGCCAAGGACGTCGCGTTACACCTCCTCGGCGAGCTGACCGTCAAAGGCGGCGTCGGCAAGATATTCGAGTACACCGGCCCCGGCGCGGAGGCGCTGTCGATCCCCGAGCGCACGACGATCACGAACCTCGGCACGGAGCTCGGCGCAACCTCCTCGATCTTCGGCACCGACGAGAAGACGAAGGAGTGGCTCGCCAAGCAGGACCGCGAGGATGAGTTCGTCGAGCTCACACCCGACGAGGGCGCCGAGTACGCCGAGACGATCGAGGTCGACCTCTCGGAGCTCGAGCCGCTCATCGCCGCGCCGTCGATGCCCGACAACGTGATGCCCGTCCGAGAGGCGGCCGGCACGGAGGTCGAGCAGGTGATCGTCGGCTCCTGTACGAACGGGGCCTACGAGGACGTGCTTCCGGCGGCGAAGATGCTCGAGGGCCGTGAGGTCGCGAAACACACCGAGATGATCGTCGCACCGGGCTCGAAGCAGGCCTCGGAGATGCTCGCCCGCGAGGGGTGGACCGCAGAAATGATGGCGGCCGGCGTCAACTTCTCGGAGGCGACGTGTGGTGCCTGTATCGGCATCGGCCACGTTCCCGCGTCCGACTCCGTCTCGCTGCGTACGTTCAACCGTAACTTCGAGGGACGCTCGGGCATCGAGGACGACTCGGTGTACCTCTGCTCGCCCGAGGTCGCCACGGCGGCGGCGATCGCCGGCGAGATCGTCGACCCACGTGACCTGGCCGACGAGCTCGGCGACCTCGAGGCGCCCGGCCTCGAGATGGGCGACAAGTACACCGCGGGGATGGGGCGGGAGGACACCGACATCATCAGCCCCGAGGAGGCGATCGACGACGAGCTCATCAAGGGTCCAAACATCGGCGACGTGCCGATCAAAGACGGGATCGACGCCGACATCGGCGGTGAGGCGCTCCTCAAGATGGAGGACAACATCACCACCGACCACATCATCCCGGCGACGGCGGATATCCTGAAGTTCCGCTCGAACATCGAGAAGCTCTCGGAGTTCACGCTCTCGCGCGTCGACGACACGTTCGCACAGCGTGCCCTCGACGCCGACGGTGGCGTGCTCGTCGCGGGCGAGAACTACGGCCAGGGCTCCTCGCGCGAGCACGCGGCGCTGTGTCCGATGTACCTCGGCATCGAGGCCGTCTTCGCGCAGAGCTTCGCCCGGATCCACAAGGCGAACCTGTACAACTTCGGCATCGTGCCGCTGGCGATCGATGGCGAGACGTACGAGAAGCTCGACGAGGGCGACGACGTACAGATCGTCGACGACGTGCCAGCGGGCGTCCGCGACGGCCAAGAGGAGTTCACGGTCAGCGTCAACGACGGCGAGTGGGAGTTCACCGCCGACCTCGACGCCTCTGAGCGCGAACGCGAGATCCTCGCGTCCGGCGGCAAGCTCTCGTGGGTCAAACAGCAGCACCAGAGCGGCTCCGGCGCGGCACCCGCCGACGACTGAGATCCGGCCGAGAGACACTTTTTTCACCGCTTCGCGAGCGACAGCGCCGGCTGGCGCGTTCGACGCCGACGCGGCGTCTCAGCTCTCAAGAAATCTATTCAGTTCGGCAAACTCGTCGGATGAAAGGATCACTTGGGTCGTGAACGCATCGAACCGTTCGAAATCATCGTCGATCGTCAACACCGTATTGACTCCTTGGTCAATCGCAACCTGAGCGTAATACCCGTCCCATGCATCAACGTTTGCCTCGCCTGCCTGTGAAAACCCCTCTCGAACTGTATCGTGGAGCATCTTGTCGTACCAATGGATCCGGTTGGCGTCCATGAAGTTCTGGAGCAGGCGCGACGCGTCTTCGTTTGAATGCCCGTAGTACGTCGTGAGGACGGTGTGGGCTCCGAACAGCGCTGGGTACGGAACAACGGCATCGATGGTACCAGCAACGGCCTCCCGAACGTGTGAGAGTGCGGCATCACGGACCGGAGCCGTCGAGTGGGCAAGGGCAATTACTCCAACATCGAACAGATACGGCCCGCCTGTGTCAGTCATCACTGTCGTTCTCTGCCCCTCGTCGAACGGCGTCTCGGTGCTTTCGAGCGACTGGATCGGCAGCTTCAGAGAGCGGCGTCATCTCACCTCGGTTCGAAGCTGCTTCCGCGACGAGTTGTTCCATCCGTTCGAGAACTTCGTCTGGGCTGTTCTCAGGCTTTACAACCGCTTTGCCGTCTTCCTCGCGGACTTCAACTTCCGTACCCGGTGTGATATTAAGACGCTCTCGCAGTTCCTGTGGGAGAACGATCCGTCCCTTCGAATCCACCTTGGGCATGTTCCCACCTAAAGTGGGAATAAGTATAATCGTTCGGATCGTGATGCTGATAAGGACCGTCGACGCGGCGTATCAACCCGGCAGTGACCGCCGACACGGCGGGGTCACCCACGATCGACGGCAGTCTTTTGGCTGCTGCGTCCCAATCTCGGATCTCCACATGTCCCGATCGGACGGTTCACAACACACCGGGTCGACACGCACCCGGTCAGCGCACACGCCACACGGCGAAGTCGAGTACGACGTCGTCGCCTGCGCCAACTGCGGTTCGGAGGTGATGCCCGACGACGCGGTTCCGGTCGCCGTCGGGTCGGAGACGTACACCTGCGACGGGCTCCCGTTCTGTCGCGCGACTCACGAGCGCCCCCGGGAGACGCACGTGCTGTGTGCGTACTGTGCGGAGGCGACGCTCGGCTACACCGCCGAACCGGACGGGGTCGGCGACCGGCTGGGGTCGTTCGCGGCGGACCACTCCGCCGTCGGCGTCGGGCTCTGGCTCGGCGTCGTCGCCGGAGTCGCGGTGTCGGCCGCGATCGTCGTGCTCCAGCTGTTGGTCGGTCTGGTGTGACCGTCGACCCGGCGAGGAGCGACGGACCGTCCCCGTCGCGCTTATCGGCACGGACCTCGAAACGTCCCCGTGACCCCCGTCGAGATATCGGTCCGGCAGGCCGAACACGCGGACCTGATATCGGTGCTGCGGATCGAGCGGGCGTGCTTCGACGACCCGTGGACGTACGACGCCTTCCAGCGATTTCTCGGGGAGCCCGGCTTTCTCGTCGCCGAGCGTGGCGGGATCGACCGCGACGAGTTCGGTGGAACAGACCGCGACGAGTTCGGTGGAACAGACCGCGAGGGGATCGTGGACGGCGAGCGCGAGGTGGTCGGCTTCGCGATCGCGGACGCGACGCCGAACGTCGGCCGGGACATCGGCCATCTGAAGGATCTCGCCGTCCATCCCGACGCACGCGGTCGGGGAATCGGACGGATGCTGTTACGGACGACGCTCGCTCGGCTCCACGGGATGGGAGTGGCGGTAGTTAAACTCGAGGTGCGCGAGAGCAACGAGGTCGCGCGGTCGTTGTACGCCACGGAGGGGTTCGAGCCGATCCGACGAGTTCCTCGCTACTACCGGGACGGAGAGGACGCACTCGTGCTCGTCGTCGACCTTGCGGAGTGGAGCGCTGGCAGGTGAGCGAGGGCAACGTCGTAGGCGACGGAACTCTCCGTCTCAGACGCCGTACGCGACGCGTTCACCGACGTCGAGACCGTTCGCGAGCGCCGCGTGGAGTCGTCCCTCGCCCGCGACCCAGTCGCCGAGGACGTACACCCCCGCAGCGCGAGCCGAATCGACCGGACCGCGGTCGACGCCGACCTCGGGGAGCGCGTACCGCCAGCCCTGGTGGTCGGTCCACTGTGGCTCCGTGAGACGGTCGTCGCCGATGATGTCGGCCGCGTGCGCCGCCAGCTCCGACACGTTGCCCCCGGGATCCGCCTCGTACTGATCGACGGACCACTCGTGGTTGGCCTGCACGACGAGCAGCGACTCGCCGTCCGGAACGTGCCCGGGCTTGCACTCCTCGCGGGAGATCCAGCCGACCGCGTGCTCTTTGTCCGTGTTCACGAGCCCGTAGTACGGCACGTCGAGCGTGAACGGGTAGCGGAGAACGGCGGTCCAGACGCTCCGATACGCCACGTCGGCGGCGGCCGCCCGGAGCGTCTCCCGAACCGGAGAGTCCCACGCCGCGCTCGCGAGCAGCTCGGCGGTCTGCGGGGCCGGCGGGTTCAAAAGCACCGCGTCGAACGCCCCCCACGTCTCGCCGTCGGTATCTGTGACGGTCCATCCGTCGTCGGTCCGCGCGAGGCGCTCGACCCGCGTTCGGCGATGGACGGTCGCGTCGGTTCGTCCGAACAGTCGCTTGGCGATCTGGGTGAGACCGCCGCGGTAGCTCCACTTGTGGTCGTCCGCGTCGCGTCCGGGCGACACCTCGCCGGACGCGTCGAACGTGTACACCGGCTCTGTGACGTCGACCATTCCGTCGGCGTCGAGGGTGTCCGTGACCAGCTCGACGACTCGCTCGTCGTCGGATTTGAGGTAGTTCGCGCCGTAGTCGTACGTCAGCTCGTCGTGTCTGCGGGTCGCCGCACGGCCACAGACGCCGCCGGATTTCTCGAGGACCGTCACGTCGGCGTCGGGCACGGTGCGGTCGACCACGAACGTCGCCGCCGCGGCCGCCGCTCCGGCACCGACGACCCCGATTTCTGTCATGCGATCCGTTGGGGACGGATCCACTTAACCGGAGAGCCGAACGAGTCGCATGCGCGCGGTGTCGAAACGCTTTGTGCCGCGGGGGCCTACGGACGCGTATGAGTTCGGTTCCCGAGCGGTCCGCGATCGACGAGGCGTACAAGTGGGAGTTAGAGAGCGTGTTCGAGAGCGACGAGGCGTGGGCGGCGGCGTACGAGGCCGCCACCGAACGGATCGAGGAACTGCGCGCGTACGAGGGCCGCATCACCGAGGGACCGGAGACGCTGCTGGAGCTCCTCGAGCTTCGCGAGGAGGTGTTCCGGGAGCTGAGCGAGATCGTCGTGTACGCGCAGCTTCGCAGCGCGGAGGACACCCGAAATCAGGAGTATCAAGCGATGTCCGCCAAGGCATCCTCGTTGCAGTCGGAAGCGTCGAGCGCGATCTCGTATCTCGAACCCGAGCTGCAGTCGCTTTCGGAGGCAGATATCGAGGCGTTCGTCGAGGAGGAGCCCGAACTCGCGACGTACGAGCACTACTTCGACGACGCGTTACGGATGAAACCGCACACGCGCTCGGCGGAGGTCGAGGAGGTGCTCGCGGAGCTGTCGGAGGTGACCTCCGCACCCGACGACATCTACTCGATGCTGACGAACGCCGACCTCACCTACGGCGTCGTCGAGGACCCTGACGGCGAGGAAGTGGAGATCACACAGGCGAACTTCACCAAGCTCCAGACGAATCCGGACCGCGAGTTCCGGCGGCGAGTCCACGAGCGGTTCTACGAGGAGTGGGCGTCCGTGCGAAACACGGTCGGGACGTCCCTCGAGAAGGCGGTCCGCAAGCACGTCGCGAGCGCCGGCATCCGGAACTACGACTCCGCGCGCGAGGCCGCACTTGACGGCTCGAACGTTCCCGTAGCGGTGTACGACACGCTCGTCGACGCGGTCGATGAGAATCTCGACGTGCTCCACCGGCATGCCCGACTCAAGCAGGCAGCGCTCGGCGTCGAGCAGCTCGAGAGCCACGACCTGTACATGTCGCTGACCGGCGACCAGGGACCGGATGTCGCGTACGACCAGGCGGTCGAGTGGACGATCGAGGCGGTCGCACCGCTCGGGGAGACGTATCAGGATCGGATGGCCGAGGGGCTCGACAGTCGCTGGGTCGACGTGTACGAGAACCGCGGGAAACGCTCCGGCGCGTTCTCCTCGGGCACCTACGACACCCAGCCGTTCATCATGATGAACTACCAGGACGACGTCGCCTCGATGTACACGCTGGCCCACGAGCTCGGCCACTCGATGCACTCGGAGCTCGCTGGCGACGCCCAGCCGTGGCACGACGCGAGCTACGACATCTTCGTCGCCGAGATCGCCTCGACGGTGAACGAGACGCTCCTCACCCACCACCTGCTCGAGACCGTCGAGGACGACGAGCTTCGCACGCACGTGCTCGACGAGTATCTCGAGCGCTTCCGGTCGACGCTGTTCCGTCAGACGATGTTCGCCACCTTCGAGCAGCGGATTCACGAGCACGTCGAGGAGGGAGGCGCGCTCACGCCCGACGCGTTCGACGATATGTACGCGGAACTGAAAGGGTCGTACTACGAGCCCGCCGAGCTCACCGGCGGGATCGAACGCGAGTGGGAGCGGATTCCACATTTCTACTACAACTTCTACGTGTACCAGTACGCGACCGGCATCTCCGCGGCGGCGGCGATCGTCGAACGCGTGCTCGAGGAGGGCGAGCCCGCCGCGGCCGACTACCGAGAGATGCTCCGGGCGGGCGGCTCCGACTACCCGCTGAACGTCGTCGAACTCGCCGGCATCGACATGGCCACTCCCGAGCCGATCGAGGCCGCCGTCGGGATCTACGACGAGTATCTCGACGAGGTGGCGGCGCTGCTCGGTCTGGAGTGACGCCACCCACGAAGGAAGCCTTTACCGCGTGGACCGCTTATGGACCCGCAAATGGTACTCGACGACCTCGGTAGCTCCCTGCGGGGCACGCTCGACAAGCTCCAGGGGAAAGCCCGGCTCGACGAGGACGACGTCGAGGAGATCGTCAAGGAGATCCAGCGGTCGCTGCTCTCCGCCGACGTCGACGTCTCCCTCGTCATGGATCTGTCCGACTCGATCAAAACGCGGGCGGTCGAGGAGGAGCCGCCCGGCGGCACCACGGCACGCGACCACGTCCTCAAGATCGTGTACGAGGAGATGGTTGCGCTCGTCGGCGACTCCACGGAGCTACCACTGGAGTCACAGACGATCCTGCTGGCCGGCCTGCAGGGGTCGGGGAAAACCACCTCCGCCGCGAAGATGGCGTGGTGGTTCTCGAAGAAGGGGCTTCGTCCCGCGGTCATCCAGACTGACACGTTCCGGCCCGGCGCGTACGATCAGGCGAAACAGATGTGCGAGCGCGCGGAGGTCGACTTCTACGGGGACCCGGATGGTGACGACCCCGTCACGATCGCCCGCGAGGGGATGGAAGCGACCGCCGATGCCGACGTGCACATCGTCGACACCGCCGGCCGACACGCGCTCGAAGACGATCTCATCGCGGAGATCGAGGAGATCGAGCGCGCGGTCGACCCCGACCGCTCGCTGCTCGTGCTCGACGCCGCGATCGGCCAGGGCGCGAAAGATCAGGCACAGCAGTTCGAGGAGTCGATCGGCATCGAGGGCGTCGTCATCACCAAGCTCGACGGGACGGCGAAAGGCGGCGGGGCGCTCACCGCCGTCAACGAGACCGACTCCTCGATCGCGTTCCTCGGCACCGGCGAGACGGTGCAGGATATCGAGCGGTTCGAGCCGTCCGGATTCATCTCCCGGCTGCTCGGGATGGGCGATCTCAAGCAGCTCTCCGAGCGCGTCGAGCGGGCGATGGCGGAAACCCAGGCGGAGGACGAAGACTGGGATCCCGAGCAGCTCCTGCAGGGCGAGTTCACCCTGAAGGACATGAAAAAGCAGATGGACGCGATGAACCGCATGGGGCCGCTCGACCAGGTGATGGATATGATCCCCGGGATGGGTGGTGGGATGATGGACCAGCTCCCCGACGACGCGATGGACGTCACCCAAGACCGGATGCGCAAGTTCGAGCGCATCATGGACTCGATGACCGAGGAGGAGCTGGAGAATCCGAAGATCGTCGGCCAGTCCAGAACCGAGCGGATCGCCCGCGGCTCCGGTACGGACGTCGAGACGGTCCGACAGCTGCTCGAACAGCACGGGATGATGGAGCAGACCATCAACCAGTTCCAGGGTATGGGCGACGGCGACATGCAGCGGATGATGAAGAAGATGGGTGGCGGTGGCGGCGGCCTCGGCGACATGATGGGCGGCGGCAAAGGTCCGTTCGGATAAGCCGGGCCGCTTCGTCCCCGCGAGCACTGCGCTAGTTGGTGCCGCGCTGCCGATTTCCACTCTTTTAACACTCCGAACGGTCAACACCCGCCGATGAACCTCCGGCGGCTCGCCGACTACGACGTTCTCGTTCTCGTCTCTCTCATCTGGTTTCTCGGGAAGTTCGTCCGATACGCGTTCCCGCCGCTGTTCGAGCCGCTGCAGGCCGCGTACGGCGTCAGCAACGCGGTGATCGGTGGCGCGTTCACCGGGTTCATGGTCGTGTACGCGCTGATGCAGTTTCCCAGCGGAGTGGTCGCCGACCGGGTCGGCGCGGTCCGGGTCGTCGTCGCGGGTGCGACGATCGCCGGCGTGGGTGCGCTCGCGCTCGTCGTCGACTCACCGTTCGTCGTGCTCGTCGCGGCGATGCTCGTCATCGGTGCCGGAACGGGGCTGCACAAGACCGTGGCGGTTCGACTGATAGCCCGCGTGTATCCCGCCCGGACGGGACGGGCGCTCGGCGCACACGACACGCTGGGCGCGTTCGGCGGGGTGGCCGCCCCGACGGCGGTCGTCGTCTTTCTGTCCGCGCCGCCCGCGCTTGCGTGGCTGCTCGACCGACTGCCCGGCGCGGACTGGCGCGGGGTGTTTCTGCTGACGGGAGTTGCCGCGCTCGTGCTCGCGGCCGCGTTCTGGCTCCGACTCCGCGGGCGGCTCTCCGGCACGGACGACGATGGGGACCGCGTCGGGGCTGAATCGGACGCCCCGCGCACGCGCGAGTACATCGCGCTGTTCGGCGACCGACGGTTCACGGCGTTCGTCCTGGTCACCGTCGGATTCTCCTTTGCCCACAACGGGCTGGTCGCGTTCCTTCCGCTGTATCTCTCCCGCGTGTCGGGGGTCGCGACGACGACGGCGAGCCTGCTGTACTCGCTGTTCTTCTGGGTGACGTTCGTCCAGCTCGTCACGGGCGACCTCTCGGACCGTCTCGGTCGGTTCCCGGTGATGGTCGCGACGCTCGGACTCGCCGGGGTCGCGCTTTTCGGGCTCGTGTTCACGCCGGGAGCGAGCCCGGTCGTCCTCGCCGCGCTGATCGCGGCGGCCGGCGTCGGCGGACACGGGTTTCAGCCGGTTCGGGGCGCGTACCTGCTTGAGCTGCTCCCCGAGCGGCTCGCCGGGGGTGGGCTCGGCGTCGTTCGGACCCTACTGATGGGCGCGGGTGCACTCGCGCCGGGCATCGTCGGAGTGATCGCCGACGTCTCGGATCTCGGCGTCTCGTTCGGGCTGCTCGCGGTGTCGATGTCGGTCGCGGCGATAGGCGCGGCGGTACTGTGGCTGACGGAGCCGTGAGCGAATCCGGGCCGTGAGCGAATCCGGGATCAGGGCCGGGAGGTACGGGCGTCCGACGGGAAGACCTCTTTCTGACCGATCAAAACCGCCTTATGTAACCTCTCCGTAAGCGCTCGTATGTACGACCCACTGGCGATCGCGCTCGCGGCGATCGCGACGCTGACCGTCGTCCTCGTCAGCTCCCTGAGGGGGACTGGGTGGGAGCCCAGGGCCGACATCTCGGACGAGATCATGGAAAAGCGTGCGGCCGCAGTGCCGGAAACCGAGTTCCCGGAGCCCGGAAACCGCGCCATCGGCGGCGGTGGCGGCGGTGCCGGCGCGATTCCCGCCGGCGGCGACGACGACGAGGGTGAACTCGAGGAGGGCGGCGGCGCATCCGCCGGTCCCGGCGACATCCCGGACGACGAGATCGAGTACTACGAGGTCGAGTTCCTCAAGGAAGGGGAGACGATCGAGCTCGCGAACAACGAGACGATCCTCGACCAGGGCGAGGAGAAGGGCTGGGACCTGCCGTACGCCTGCCGACAGGGACAGTGTGTCTCCTGTGCCGGCCACATCACGGACGGCCCCTCCGAGGAGTACATCGAACACGACAACCAGCAGATGTTAGAGGAGGCCGAACTCGAGGACGGCTACACGCTCACCTGCGTGGCGTACCCGCGCGACTCGTTCAGCATCGAGACCGGCGAAGCACCCTGACCTCACGCGCTCTTTTATAACCGCTCGGACGCGCTCCCGGCACCTCCCGTCTCGCTTGACCCAATGTATGCACTCGTACCACACGCTGACGAGTTGATCTTCACCGTCTCACAGTCGTCCGGCGTTCCCGCCGTGCCGATCGAGGAACCGGTGATAATCTTCGCTATCGCGTTGACGACGTTTCTCCTCGCACCGATGCTCATAGAGCGTGCGGGGCTTCCCGGTATCGTCGGGATCGTGCTCGTCGGGGCGGTGCTCGGACCGAACGGGGCGGGCGTCCTCGCGGAGACGGACGCGATCGTCTTACTCGGCAACGTCGGGCTCGTGTATCTGCTGTTCACTGTGGGGCTGGAGCTCGACCTCCGTGGGTTCCTCGCTGCACCAGAGAACGCGGCGCTTTTCGGGTTGACGAGCTTCTTCGTTCCGTTCACAATCGGCTCCACGGTCGGGATCTACGTCCTCGAACTCGACCCGTGGGCGTCGTTCCTGCTCGCGGCGGTGTTCTCCTCACACACCCTCCTCGCATACCCCGTCGCCAACCGGCTCGACGTGACGAAAAACCGGGCTGTCACCGCCGTGTTCGGCGGGATCCTCTTTACGGACACGCTCGCGCTCGTCGTCCTCGCGATCGTGCTCGGACAGGCGGACGGAGAGCTGACGCTGCTGCTTTTCGGCCAGGTGTTCGCGTCGATCGCCGTGCTGTTCGCGAGCGTCTGGTTTCTGCTCCCGCCCGTCGCGCGCTGGTTCTTCCGAAACACGAGCCAGGAGAGCTACTTCGAGTTCCTCCTCGTCGCGGCCGCCATCTTCGGAGCGGCGAGCTTCGCGGAGGTGCTGGGACTCTCCGACATCCTCGGGGCGTTCGTCGCCGGGATCGCGTTGAACCGGCTCGTCTCCCGTGGCGGGACGCTGATGAACCGGATCGAGTTCGTCGGCAACGCGCTGTTCGTCCCCTTCTTCCTCCTGTACGTCGGCATGCTCGTCGACCCTGGCGTCATCCTCGACGGGCCGCGGACCCTGTTCGTCGCTGGCGTGATCATCGGGACGATGGTCGTCACGAAAACTGGGGCAGCGGGGATCGTCTCCGCGATACAGGGGTACGACCGCAACGAGCTCGGCGTGGTCGTCGGGCTGTCGGTCGGACAGGCTGCGGCCGCGCTGGCGATCACGCTCGTCGGTTACGACGCGGGGCTGTTCGGCGCGGACGTGCTCAACGCGGTGGTCGTGATGATGCTCGTTGCGGCCGTCCTGAGTCCGTGGCTCACGGAGCGATACGGCACTCGGCTAGCGCTGGACGACGAGGTCGAGCCCGGCGAGACCGGTGCCGTCGACCCGCGGATCCTGTTACCGCTGTCGACGGACGCTGACCGCCAGCGACACCTGCTGGAGCTCGCGTTCGCGCTCAAAGACGACCGTCCGGAGAGTCCCGTCCATCTGCTCACCGTCGTCCAGCCGAGCGGATCGGGCGACGACGAGGACGCCGTCGGCGAGGCCGAGACGGGGCTGGAACGCGCCTCGGAGATCGCCGACGCGGCGGAGGTTCCGGTGCGGACGGAAACCCGCGTGAACCACAGCATCGCGTCCGGCGTCGTCCGGGCGAGCACCGAGACGCGAGCGGAGATGGTGGTGATGGGGTGGGACGCCCAGCGCTCGCTGAGCAACCGCGTGTTCGGCAGCATCATCGACCAGGTGCTCGGTCGGACGACCGCGCCCGTGCTCGTCGCGCGGCTCGGCCAGCCCATAAACACGACCGAGCGGATCTTCGTGGTGACGCCCCCGGGCGTCGACCATCACGAGGGGTTTTACGAGTCGGTGCACGTCGTGAAGCGGCTGGCGGAGCGCCTCGGCGCGGAGCTGCACGTGCTCGTCGTCGACGGCAACCCGCGGCAGTACGAGCGCCTGTTCGGGATGGTGGAGCCGGATATCGACGGGGGGTTCGAGAGCGTTCGGAGCTGGTCGGCGCTGGAATCGACGCTTCGCGACCGGACGACCGAGCACGATCTCGTGATGCCGATCTCACCGCGACAGGGAAGCGTCGGGTGGGATCGAGAGCTGTCGACGCTTCCGCAGCGACTCGACGAACTGTCGCCGCAGTCGTTCATCGTCGTGACGCCGCGGCAAGGGAAGCCGGGCTACGCCGCGAAGTTCCTCACGATCGAGTAAACCGCGGCGTCCCCGGTGGCTCCTCGACGCACCGCGACGACACGTTTTTTCACGGTCTCCGCTAACCCGTGGTATGTCCGTCCTCACGGCGCTCGTCGGGGGTATCGTGGTCGCCGCGGCCGTCGCCGTCGTGTATCTCGACGCGACCCGCGTCGGCGTCGACGCCGGAACCCCGGCGTTGTGGGCAGCCTTCGTCGGACTCACCGCCGGCTCGGGACTCCTTACGGCGCTCGTCGTTCCGGACGCACCGCTTCCGGGCGTGCTCGTGGTGGCCGCGCTCGGACCCCTCCTGTACGTTCTCGAGCGCGACGACAGCCGACACGGCGACGACGACCCGGACCCGACGCGACTCCCGTCCGCCGCGCGGACGGCATCCGACGACGGCGACTCGACCGGGGCGGCTGGCGACGATGCCGCCGAGAACCGATCACCGGATCGGTGAGAGCCGATCGCCGGGTCGGTGAGCGATAGCTAGGCGTCCAGTCGACGTCGAGTCGCGCCACGGGTGGCGAGTTTCACGCGTCGAGTCACACCACGACCGCACCGAACGGGCGGGCGGGCACCGCCTGCGTCCACACGGGTCCGGTTTCGAGGTCGACCAGGGACACCCGGTCGTCGTCGTAGTGAGAGACGAGCAGGCGGCCGTCGACGGGCGTCGCAGAGAGCCCCGGATCGCCGGCGTCGACGGCACGCCCGTCGAGCGAGCGGATCGCCGGATCGCTCGCGTCGAGCACCCACCAGGAGCCGTCGAGACGGAACAGGTCGACCGGTCGACCGAACCCGTCGTGCACTGCGTTGACCCCGAGCTGCGAGTCGAACTCGTGTACCGTCCCGTCCTCGCGGCCGGGGACGAGGACGCGATCGCCGGTCGCCACGAGGTCGTACGGGTCCGATCCCACCGCGGCAACCGCGCTCGGCGATGCGTCGCCGTCGACGTGCGGGTCGAACGCGACGACGCGGGGTCCGGACTGGTCGACCGCGTACCCTCGGTCCCCGTCGGAAGCGAGCGCGATCCCCTGTACCCGCGCGTCGGAACCGACGTCGACGGAGGCGAGGACGGCTCGGTCCCGGGGTGCGACCACGTCGACCGTCCCGTTCCGCCGCGTGCCGACCAGCACCGTCTCCCGGACCGGGTCGACCGCGAGTTCGTGCGGCTCCGCACCCACGGCGATCCGGTCGACGAGCGCCGGCTCGTCCGGGTCGATGACGGCGACCACGTCGCCGGCAGTACACGTGACAAACAGCTCGTCGCGGACGGCCGCGAAGTGCGAGGGACCGAGCACGCCGGTGTCGACCTGCTCGACTTCCCCGTCCGGTCGAACCGCTGTCACCGCCCGCTCGCCCATCGTGGCGACGAACGTGGTCCCGGCGGCGCTGGTCGCGTGCACCGGGTGGCCGCCGACCGGGATCGTTCCGAGGCGCTCGCCGGTTCCCACGTCGAGGAGTGCGAGGAGCCCGGCGGCCTGACACGGCACCGCCGCGATCCGGTTCGGGGATCGCCCGGCCGTCCCGTCGTCGCTCGCGGTCATCCCGTACAGGAGAAGTCGCCGCCGCCACCGTCGTCGACGGCTCCGTCCGTCTCGACGACCGCGGTCGTCCCCGTCTCGACCGGGTAGCGGCCGCGGTCCCCCTCGACGTTCGCCCACTCGCCGAAGCCGCCGTCGTACAGTCGAACGTCGTCGAACCCGATCGCCCGGAGCGTGAGCCACGTCGACGCCGGGTCGACGTTCTCGTCGCCGTACACGACGACGGTCCCGTTGCGGTCGAGCCCCGCTCGGCTCTCGTACAGCGTCACGAGCTCCCCCGGTTCGGGGAGCTGTCGCCCGGCGACGTTGCCGATCCAGTGGACGTTGACCGCTCCCGGGAGGTGGCCGTGCCGCTCGTGTGTCGGATCCATCGCGCCGGAGCCGGTCGCGGCGACGTACGCCTCCGTCACGCGGACGTCGACGAGCCCGGGTCCGTCATCGTTGAACGTCCCGACTCGGTCGGCGAGCCACCCGCGTGTCACCCACTGGTCGTCGTCCGGCTCCGCCTCGTACGTCACGGCGTCCGGGGTCGTTCGCGATCCGGTCCCGACGCGGCCGTTCCACGCGGGAAACCCGCCGTTGAGCACGTGGATCCCGCCGTCGTGACCCGCAGCCGTGAGCGCGAACGCGACCCGGGCGACCCGGGATCCGATGCTCGACCCGTACACGACGACGTCGTCGTCGTGCCGTACGCCGGCGTCGCCGAACGCCGCCGCGAACGCCTCGACGTCGGGGACGCGTCCGTCGTCAGCGTCCGCCCCGTCGTCAGCGTCGCGTCGAGCGGTGATCGCGTCGAGCGGGACGTGTCGTGCACCGTAGATCCGCTCGCGGCGGAACGCCTCCCGGCTCCGCGCGTCGACGACGACCACGTCGTCGCGGTTCCGTCCGAGCCAGTTCGCGCCGACGAAGTAGCCGACGTTGCCGCGGACCTCGCTCGCGGCGGCGACGTCCGCCGGCGTCGTCACGTCCAGACACCCGGCGACCGACACAGTGCCGGCGACCGACACAGTGCCGGCGACGCCTGCGCCCGCCGCGGCCTTCAGCAGCGCTCGACGGGTCGCGTCGCCGTCACCGGCGCGGTCGCGGGTGGCTGCCCCGGTCTCGCCGTCGGCGTCTCCCTCGTTGCGGCCCGTGCCGTCTTCCATACATGCGGGAGACGCCCCGTCGGGTAAAGTCACGTCCTTATCCGGTCTTTTGCCCCTGCACACGCGTTTCGGAAACACTTGCCCCTGACCCGGTCCGGATACAAACGGTACCTCCTTCGGCGGTCCTTTACGGTCCGGTCCGGACGTGATCGTAATGGCACTGTCCTCGACCGGCTACGTCCTCACGTCGGTGCTCGTCGGGCTCCTGTTCGGTGCGTTGTTACAGAAGTCGCGGTTCTGTTTCGTGAGCGCGTTCCGTGATTTCGTCGCGTTCAAGGACACGCGCGTGCTCAAAGGCGTGCTCGCGGGCGTCGCGGTGATGACGGTGTTCTGGAGCGTGCAGGCGACGTTCGGCTACTTCCGCGGATTCTGGACCCCGGCGTGGGGGGTCGGCTCCGTCCTCGGCGGCCTCGTCTTCGGGCTCGGGATGACGCTCGCGGGGGGGTGTGCGTCGGGAACGCTGTACCGTGCCGGGCAGGGGTACGTCCAGTTCTGGATCGTGCTCGCGTTCATGTTCGTCGGCTACGTGCTGTTCGCGTTCGCGTTCCCGACCGTCGAGTCGTTTTACTTCACGCCGCTGAACCCGTTCGAGGGGCAGACACTGTACCTCCTCGCGCCGTTCTCACCCGCGGTCACCGGCGTCCTCGCGGTCGCGATCGGCCTCCTCGTGTACGCGTACGTGACGGGCCGAGGGAAGCTCCCCGACGACCCCTCGGATGGCGCGAGCGCCGTCGCCGACACCAGAGCGAGTACGGCGCTCGCGGCGCGCCCGGTGAACGCGATCGGAGTCGGGCTCCGCGGCGTCGTCGACGAACTCATCGCCGTCGCCCGGGGGGTCGCAAGCGACGATCGACCGTTGACGAAGCGGCTGCGCGACCCGTGGGACGCCCGCCTCGCCGGCGTCGCGATGGCGATAGTCGCGGCCGGCTGGTTCTGGGTCCACGGCCACTGGGCGATCACCGGCGCGGAGGCACGCTGGGCCGGCTACCTGCTCGCGCTCACCGGCTACGACGCGGCCGGCGTGGAGTACTGGGGCTCCGTGCTGTTCTTCGACGGCGAGATCACCGTCACCGTCGACATGCTGATGATCGCGTCGCTCATCGTCGGATCGTTCGTCGCCGCGTACCTCTCCGGCGACTTCCGCGTTCGCACGCCGAATCGGGAACGACTCCCGAACTACGTCGCCGGCGGTCTGCTCATGGGCGTCGGCTCGCGGCTCGCCGCCGGCTGCAACATCGCCAACCTCTTTTCGGGGATCGCACTGCTTTCCGTCCACTCCTTTCTCGCGGGGGTGGGGATCCTCGTCGGCGTGTACCTGATGACCCACTACATGTACCGCGAGGTCGGCTGTGCGATCTGAGCGGTGACCGTCGTCCATCGCGACCGCGTACGCGCCTTTTTACCCCAACCGACGAAACGACCACGCATGGACGAACGCGTACGCGAGCACGCCGAGGTGCTCGTCGACTGGAGCGCGCGAGTTGCGGCCGGTGACGACGTCGTCGTCGACGTCGCGGAGGACGCACACGAGCTGGCGGTTGCGGTCGCCGAAGCGCTCGGCGAACGAGGAGCCACCGTCACGACCCTGTATGGCTCCGACGAGGTGTCACGGGCGTATTTAAAAGGCGTCGAAGCTGCCACTGACGAGGACGGCGGGTTCGATCGCGACGACGAGGATGCCGGTGGAGCGACCGCTCCGTTCGGCGACGAGCCGGCAGTCGATCTGGCGCTGTTCGAGGCCGCGGACGTCTACCTTCGGCTCGGCGGCGGCCGCAACACGACGGCGACGGCGGACGTCCCCGACCCGCTCCGGCGGGCGTACGCGACGGCCCGAACCGAGGTTCGCGAAGCACGCATGGACACCGACTGGGTGTCGACCGTCCACCCAACCCGCAGTCTCGCCCAGCAGGCGGGGATGGCTTACGAGGAGTATCGGGCGTTCGCGTACGACGCGATACTCCGCGACTGGGAGGCGCTGGCCGAGGAGATGGCCGAGCTGAAGCAGCGACTGGACGCGGGCGAGACGGTTCGGCTCGTCACCGAGCGCGAGGCTGCGCCGGACACGGACGTGACGATGTCGATCGCGGGCAGAACCGCGGTGAACTCCGCGGCGTCGGTGGCGTACGACTCACACAACCTTCCGTCCGGAGAGGTGTTCACCGCGCCGGCGGACACCGAGGGTGAGGTGTTTTTCGACGTGCCGATGACGATCGATTCCACGCGCGTGCGAGATGTCCACCTCGTCTTCGAGGACGGCGAGGTCGTCGATGTCGCCGCGAAGGCGGGCGAGGAGGCGCTGGCGTCGATCCTCGACACCGACCCCGGCGCGCGACGGCTCGGCGAACTGGGGATCGGGATGAACCGGGGGATCGACCGGTTCACGGATTCGATCCTCTTCGACGAAAAGATGGGAGACACCGTGCACATGGCGGTCGGTCGCGCGTACGACGCCTGCCTACCCGCGGGTGAGCCCGGAAACGACAGCGCGGTCCACGTCGACCTGATCACGGACGTGAGCCGGAACTCGCGGCTGGAGATCGACGGGAAGGTCGTGCAACGGAACGGACGCTTCCGGTGGGAGGACGGGTTCGAGGCGTAGCGGTGGCAGAACTGACAGCCCACCCACCTCACTGACCGGCCGGACCGGCAGCCCGGCCCCGCCGCTATCCGAGCGAAACCGGGGGCGAGAAGGCAGCGGTGGATGCGCTCGCCCCGCACTCTCCGGCGAAGGAACAATACTATATAAATCCACCGTCGGAGAGGACCTGCTTTTTAAGACGACGCGTGGACCACACCAACGCATGTTCGAAGAGATCCTCGAGAAGTTCGAGGGGTCCCCCAGTCAGCAGGCGGTGATCCGGCTGTTTTTGGAGCGTGGGTTCTCCGTCAACGAGGAAGGCCGGGTCGTCTCCGGCGGGATCGAGATCCCGTACACCGGCATCGCCCGCGAGCTCGACGTCGACCGACGCGTCGTCGACTCGACGACCGACGCCATCCTCGAAGATCCCGAGCTCAGACGCATCTTCGCCAACATCTCGTCGATACCGAGCCTGATGGATCTGGCGCCCGTCCTCGATCTGACCGTCCTCACGATCGAGGTCGCCGCCGCCGACGAGGCGGGGATCGTCGCGGAGGTGACCGGTATCCTCGCCGACCACGACGTCTCGATCCGACAGGTGTTGAGCGACGACCCCGAGTTCACCGACGACCCGAAACTGTACGTGATCACCGACGCCGAGCTCCCCGGCGAACTGCTCGTGGCGATCCGCGACCTCGGGTACGTTCGGCGCGTCGGGTTCTGAACTCCGGCGACTCGTGTGCACGACGGTGGCTGACGGCTGCACGCGGAAGATGAGTTCCAGTCACACGAGTCGACCCGTTCTCCCTAGCTTCTTCCGCGATAACGACCGAGGGAAGCGTACGGTCAGCGTGAGCGTGTTTTTACTTTCAGTAGGGTGTAAACGTAGCTTTATACGGGAAGCCGAACAAGCAACGTGTACATGCCTGAAGACGAACTCGAGGATCTCCCTGGCGTCGGTCCAGCGACGGCGGACAAGCTCATTGACACCGGTTTCGAGAGCTACCAGTCGATCGCCGTGGCGAGTCCCGGCGAGCTGTCGAACACCGCGGACATCGGCGAATCGTCCGCCGCGGACATCATCAACGCCGCCCGTGATGCCGCCGATGTCGGCGGCTTCGAGACGGGCGCGAGCGTGCTCGAACGACGCAAGGAGATCGGGAAGCTCTCCTGGCAGATCGAGGAGGTCGACGACCTGCTCGGCGGCGGCATCGAGACCCAGTCGATCACCGAGGTGTACGGCGAGTTCGGCTCCGGGAAGTCCCAGGTCACCCATCAGATGGCCGTCAACGTCCAGCTTTCGACTGAGAACGGCGGCCTCGACGGGGGCTGTATCTTCGTCGACTCGGAGGACACGTTCCGACCCGAGCGGATCGACGACATGGTTCGCGGGCTCGACGACGAGATCCTCGCCGAGGAGATGGAGCGCCGCGAGATCGACGGCACGCCGAGCGACGAGGCGGCGATGGAAGAGCTCGTCGAGGCGTTCCTCGACCAGATCCACGTCGCGAAGGCGTTCAACTCCAACCACCAGATCCTGCTTGCCGAGAAGGCGAAGGAGCTCGCGGGCGAACACGAGGAAAGCGAGTGGCCGATCCGGATCGTCTGTGTGGACTCACTGACCGCGCACTTCCGCGCGGAGTACGTCGGACGTGGCGAACTGGCCGAGCGACAGCAGAAGCTCAACAAACATCTCCACGACCTGATGCGGATCGGTGACCTGTTCAACACCGCCATTCTCGTCACGAACCAGGTCGCCTCGAACCCGGACTCCTACTTCGGCGATCCGACACAGGCGATCGGCGGCAACATCCTCGGACACGCCTCCACGTTCCGAATCTATCTCCGGAAATCGAAGGGGAACAAGCGGATCGTCAAGCTCGTCGACGCCCCGAACCTCGCCGACGGCGAGGCGATCATGCGCGTCGAGGGTGCGGGACTGAAACCGGAGTAATCCGTCTCGAGTCGCGACAGCGAGACGCGCGCCTTGCACGCCGGGAGCCCACGAACTCGCGCGTCGAGCGAGCCGGTCGCGAAGCGGTGGACGTTCGTCAAAATTCGCTTCGGACGCTCTGAAACACCCGTGTAGGCCGTACAGAGCCGATCTGTCTGGGGTTTTGATCTCGAATCACAGCCAAAAGCGGCCGCTACGGGCCGCGAGACCCGTCGCGAAAGGCGCGAGCCCCCGATCCGGGCAGAAATAACCGGCATCTGACACAACGTTCGTCAAGCGACGCAGCAATAATTGCGTGAAGATGCACGAGGGAAGGCCCTTAAACACATTAGATTACACCTTATATGTGACGTTCGCAGTATTATCGTAAACGAATGTTGTGAAACTCAACTCGACGATTTATATACTATCGTTTCCGGATGGGTAGACGTGATTCGCGATACGATCATGGACAAGAAAGGCGGATCAATGAACGAATATGAAGAAACAGCTAACGGCCACGAGGTGATCGGATGTTAGCGCCGACGCTTCTCGAACTGACCGCGGCCGACGTGGAAGCGCTCGTCACGGGCGTGAACATGACGTGGTGGTTGACGGTGACGTTCCTCATCTTCTTCATGCACGCCGGCTTCGCGATGCTTGAGGCCGGGCAGGTGCGCTCGAAAAACGTCGCGAACCAGCTGACGAAGAACATGCTGACGTGGGCGGTCGGCATCGGTGTGTTCTTCGTGATCGGAATGGGTATCTCGAACAACGTCGGCTCGCTACTTGCAGGTGGGGACACCTCCGCGCTGACGATGTTCGGCGAGTCCGCCGACACCGGCTGGACGCTGTGGCTGTTCAGCGCGGTGTTCGCGATGACGGCCGCAACGATCGTCTCCGGCGCGGTCGCCGGACGCGCCAAGCTCCGCGCGTACGTCGGCTACACGTTCCTGCTGGCCGCGGTGATCTACCCGGTCGTCGCGGGGATGGTGTGGTACGCGCCGGGAGCGGACGCCCCCATCCTCGCGAGCCTCGGCTTCGCCGACTTCGCCGGCGGGATGGTCGTCCACGGCGTCGGCGGCGTCGCCGGGCTCACCGCGGCGTGGGTACTCGGTTCGCGGATGGATAAGTACAACGACGACGGCTCCGCCAACGTCATTCCGGGTCACTCGATGACGTTCGCGGTGCTCGGAACGCTCGTCCTCTGTTTCGGTTGGTTCGGCTTCAACGTCGGCACGGCCGCAAACCCGCTGGCGGCGGACGGGACCTCGATCGCTCTTGCCGACTTCGCGTACGTCGGGAGCGTCGCGATGGTCACCGCCCTCGGGATGGGTATGGGTGCCGTCGGCGCGGCCGCCGTCTCGATCTACATAAACGGGAAGGTCGACACGCTGTACGTCGCCAACGGCATGCTGGCCGGACTCGTCGGTGTGACGGGGCCAACCAACCTCATCACGCCGACGGGGGCGCTGATGATCGGCCTCATCGCCGGCGCACAGCTCCCGATCGTCTTCCGCTTCGTCGAGAAGCGGCTCAAGATCGACGACGTGTGTGCAGTGTTCCCGGTTCACGGTAGCGCAGGGATGCTCGGACTGATCCTCTTCCCGCTGTGGTCGATCGAGGGCACCGCCATCGGCGGCGGCGTGATCGCCGGCGGCATCCTCTCGATCGAGGCGTCCGCGTTCGTCCCGCAGATCGTCGGCGTCGCGGTGATCACGGTGTGGACCGTGCTCGCGACCGCGGCGGTGTGGGGTGGCTTCAAGGCGGTCGGACAGGCTCGCGTCACGCCCGAACACGAAAGCGACGGGCTCGATCTGGCCGAACACGGCGTCGACACGTACCCCGAGTTCGGAAACCCGAACGTTGCGACCGACGGCGGCTCGTCGATCGTCGACACCACCGACTCCCCCCGTGCGGACGGCGGCGAGGAGCCCGGCTCGGAGATCAAGATGGTCACGGCGGTCGTTCGTCCCGACAAGCTCGGGGCGATCAAACAGTCGCTCGCGGAGATCAACGCTCCCTCGCTAACCGTGACGAACGTCTCCGGTCGCGGCAGCCAGCCCGCAAAGAAGGGTCAGTGGCGCGGCGAGGAGTTCACGGTCGACCTCCACCAGAAGGTGAAAGTCGAAGTGGTGGTCGCCGAGATCCCCGCTGACGAGGTTGCGGAGGCGATAAGCGAGGCCGCAAAAACCGGCGAACCCGGCGATGGGAAGGTGTTCATCCTTCCCGTCGAGGACGCACTGCAGGTCCGGACCGGCACGACGGGGCCGGAAGCGGTGTAGCCGAGACGCTCTCCAGCTGACTCGACGCCCCCCGTTTTGCGATCGACCGAACTGGTGAGCGACCGCGCGCAACGACCCGGTAACTACTTTCCATGCCGGGACCCAACGCCCGAGTATGAACCACGAGCGATCGCGGGAGCTGTACGACCGCGCGCTGTCGGTGATGCCGGGCGGGGTCAACTCCTCGGTTCGGGCAACGATGCCGCATCCCTTCTTCATCCAGCGGGGCGACGGCGGACACGTCGTCGACGCCGACGGGAACCGCTACGTCGACTGGGTAATGGGGTACGGGCCACTGTTGTACGGCCATGACGTGCCGGAGCCGGTGGAGTCCGCGATCCAGTCGCACGCCGCCGCGGGGCCGATGTACGGCGCGCCGACCGAGGTCGAGGTCGAACACGCCGAGTTCGTCGCTCGACACGTCCCGAGCGTCGAATCGATCCGGTTCGTCAACTCCGGCACGGAGGCGACCGTCTCCGCCGTTCGGCTCGCCCGGGGGTACACCGGTCGCGACAAGATCGTCGTCATGCAGGGTGGGTATCACGGCGCACAGGAGTCGACGCTCGTCGAGGGGTCGCCCGGCGACGTCCATCCCGCCACGGCGGGGATACCCGAGGCGTTCGCCGAACACACGCTGCCGATCCCGTTCAACGACGAGGCGGCGGCCAAGGAGGCGTTCGCCGAGCACGGAGACGACATCGCCGCCGTCCTCGTCGAGCCGATCCTCGCAAACATGGGGATCGTCATGCCCGTCGACGGCTACCACGAGACGCTGCGGGATCTGTGTGACGACCACGGTTCGCTTCTGGTGTTCGACGAGGTGATAACCGGCTTCCGTGTCGGCGGACTCGGCTGCGCGCAGTCGAAGTTCGGCGTCACGCCGGACGTGACGACGTTCGGGAAGATCGTCGGCGGCGGCTTCCCGGTCGGCGCGATCGGCGGCCGCGCGGAGATCGTCGAGTCGTTCACGCCCGCGGGTGACGTGTTCCAGTCCGGCACGTTCTCGGGCCACCCGGTGACGATGGCCGCCGGCAAGGCGTATCTGGAGTATGCGGCCGAAAACGACGTGTACGAACACATCAACCGGCTCGGACGCCAGCTCCGCGAGGGGATCGCGGAGATCTGCACCGAGCGGGCCCCGGAGTACACCGTCGTCGGCACCGATTCGATGTTCAAAACCGTGTTCACGCGCGAGGCCCCCGGCGACGTCGACGGCTGCTGTACGGGTGGCTGTCGGCAGGATCCGGACTGTGCCAGATACGACCTGTGTCCCAAAACCGGGTCGGACGTCGCAAGCGCGGAGACGGACCGCTGGGAGCGAGTGTTCTGGCAGGAGATGACGGATCGAGGCGTGTTCCTCACCGCCAACCAGTTCGAGTGTCAGTTCACCTCCTACGCACACACCGAGGCCGACGTGGAGACGACGCTGGAGGCGTATCGGGAGGTGCTGTAGCTCCGAGTCGCAAAAATAACGGGAACGCGGCTGCCGCGTCGGTGCCGCTTAAATGACGCGGTTCTGCAGGTAGTCGAGGTGCTTCGCGTTGTACACGATCTTGACCTCGTCGGCGTCGGGGCTGCCGATACAGGTCAGGCGGACGTTCTTCTCCTCGACTTCCTCGTCCGAGAGGATCTGCTGCATGTCCATCTCGATGTCGCCCTCCTTCACGATGGCGGCGCAGTTCGCGCACGCACCGGCGCGACAGGAGAACGGCCAGTCGAATCCTTGAGCCTCCGCTGCCTCAAGGATGTATTCGCCCTGATTCACCTCGAGCGACCCGTAGTCCTCGTCGCCGAGACCCGCGTCAGCGGCCTCCTCGAAGAGGTCATCGTCGTCGAGCGACCAACCGTGATCGTCGAGCACTTCGTAGTTGAGGTATTCTACCGTGGGCATCAAGCAGGAATTCGACGCCCTCCTCATTAGGCTTTGCTGTTCCTCTCGCGGAGTAGGAAGGATAGAGATGGACCAACAGACGGGTTGAGAACGGCTCACACGGGTACGTGGTCGGTCGCCCGTGCCTCCGGATATCGGTTCTGATACGGCGGGAGAAAACCTAAAGGGTGGACGACACCCATCAAAATTCGATGGAGGAGTCCGTGGTAGCCGACTTCATCGGCCGCATTCACACCCCCGATGTCGGGGGCGACGAGCCGGTGACGGGACGCGTGCTGTTGAGCCAGCGGCGGCTGGTGCTTGCGACGGCGGAGACGAAGACGACCGTGCCGCTGTCCAGCGTGTTCGACGTCGCAGTCGGGAACGTTCCGAACGACCTCCGATCGTTTTTCAGCGACACCGTGACCATCGCGTTCAACGGCGACCGTGGCCGCCGAACCGCGCACATCGAGGGGGAGCCGGACGACATGGACCGGTTCACGCGAGTGTTCTTTAAGGCGATCCTGCGGAACGTCACCGTTACGGTTCGTCATCCGGCCCGGATCGGGGGACGTGTGACGGACGCCAGCGACCAGACTGCCTCGGTGAAGCTCTCTCCCGGAGCGATCGGCTTCGTCGGGTGTCCGGAGCCGTTCACCGTCGATCTTTCGACGGTGGTCGATTACGAACGCACCGACCGAACGCTGGGCGGACGAACCCGCCCGGCGCTCGTGTTCGAGCACGTCCCCGAGACGCGTACCGTCGCGTCGATCACGACGGTGCCGGACGAGCGGACGCTCAACGTGCTCGGGCGATACATCAAACTGGAGTACGGCGAGGTGCTTGCGGAGATCGAGGAGCTCGACCCGACGGAAGAGCAGCTCGAGATCCTGGTGTCGATCTACTCCGCGGGCGGCGAGGCGAGCGTCGCCGACATCGTCACGGGAGATGCGACGCAAACTTCGATGATACTCGGCTCGCTGCGCGAGGAGGGGCTCGTCGCCGACGGCGAGCGCGGAACGACGCTGACGCGAAAGGGACAGATGGTGATAAACACGTACATGGAGTCGGTCAACGCTTGAGCGGAGCTGGCCGGTGAGAGTCCGGCGGGAAGTACGCGAGTGTCACCGTCAGCTGCGATACCTGCCCCGGGTGCGGCCACTTATGTAGGCGGACACGTACGGTAGTGCATGAGCGAGGAGCCATGCACCGACCGCCGATCACCGGTCGGCGAGCCGGTCGTCCGCGCGGACCCGGAAGTGACCGGTGACCGGGCCGACGAGGCCATCGGGTTCGACCCGAACGATCCCGACAGCGTCACCGAGGCCGCCGACACGATCAGGCGGTTTGCCACCGGCGACGTCGCGGGCGATGACCACGTGTTGATGCTTCGCGGCGCGGCGGCGTGTGCGGCACTCGTTCGCGGGACGGGGTCGTACAAGGCGGCCGCCGAGCGCGCCGGCGACGGCGTCTCCGTCGCGTTCATCCGCAAGTGGGCACGGGTCCACGACCTCCCGCAGGCGATCCGGCGACACGTCGCGCGAGGACGGATCGCACCCAGCGCGGCGAAACATATCGCTCGCGTCGGTGGCGATGACCGGTGTCTCCTCGCGTGGGCGGTGCTCGACGCTGACCTCACGGTTCGAGAGGTCCGAGCGATCGCCTCCACGATCAACGACGGAACCGACGCGGAGGCGGCGCTACGAGAGACCGGCGTCGACGTCGGCACGCTGTCGATGCGGCTTCCGACCGACGTGTACGTCGAACTTCGCCGTGAGGCCTCGATGCGAAACCTCGATCCGGGAGCAGTCGTCGGTGAAGCGCTGTCGACGTACTTCAAGGAGCGCCGCGAGACGCGCTACGACGACGCGACCGATCACCGGTAGGCTACAACGAGGACGGCCGCCGATCCGTTACCTGAAGTAGGGACACACAGTGCCACTCGGCCGATTCGAGCAGATCCGAGCTGAACACGAGCTATCTTGTAGCAACCACGGAGAGGATATTATTAGTCGTTTTTATGAAAACATGCAGACATTATACGGAACGTATGAAGGCTGCTGTGCTAGAGGAGTACGGCGAACCGCTCGCGATAGAAGAGGTCGACGAGCCACGCCTCGATCCGAATGGGGCGGTCGTCGAGATCGAGGCCTGCGGAATCTGCCGGAGCGACTGGCACGGCTGGCAGGGAGACTGGGACTGGCTCGGAATTCAGCCCCAATCGGGACAGATCTTGGGTCACGAGCCGGCCGGAACGGTCGTCTCCGTCGGGGACGACGTCGAGGAGATCCGCGAGGGCGACCACGTTGCGATCCCGTTCAACATCGCCGACGGGAGTTGTCCGGAGTGTCGTCAGGGGCATACAAACACCTGTGAGAACGTGATGCCGCTGGGCTTCGTCGAACCGGTACAAGGGGCGTTCGCGGAGTACACTCACGTGCCGGCGGCCGACACGAACCTGGTACAACTCCCCGACGGCGTCTCATCGACCGAGATGGCGGGGCTCGGCTGCCGGTTTATGACCTCATTCCACGCGCTGGCTCACCGTGCCGACTTGGACGCAGGCGACTGGGTGGCCGTCCACGGCTGCGGCGGGATCGGTCTGTCGGCGGTCCACATCGCCGACGCGCTCGGCGGGAACGTGATCGCGGTCGATCTCGACGACGACAAACTGGCGGCTGCGACCGACCTCGGAGCGGTCGAGACGGTCAACGCCGCCGACACTGAAGACGTACCCGGGGCTGTGCGGTCGATCGCGGACGGCGGGGCCCACCTCGCTGTCGACGCCCTCGGCATCGCCGAGACGTGCCGCAACTCCGTGATGAGCCTCGGTACTCGCGGCCAGCACCTCCAGATCGGCCTCACGACGCAGGAAGAGGAGGGTGAAGTGTCGCTGCCGACCGACGTGATGGTGATGAACGAGATCGAGTTCCTCGGCTCTCTCGGGATGCCTTCGACCCGGTACGACGAAATCTTCCGCATGGTCGCCACGGGTTCCCTCGAACCGTCGGCGGTCGTCTCCGAAACGGTCGGTCTCGAAGATGTCTCGACGTATCTTGACGACATGACCGACTTCGGCACCACGGGTATCCCGGTGATCACGGAGTTCTAGTGTCTCGACCGTGGACCGCTAGACTCCCCACAGGATCTCTCGGCCGATGCTCGCGAGTCGATCTGAGCGCACAGCGGCGGCCCCTGCGTTTTTCTACAGAAATAACAGGCAGAGTGCCTCGGGGCTTGACCCCAAGGTACTTCACCGTCCCCACCTGTCGGCGATCATGGTCCCAACAGTCCCCGCAATGGGTGGTGTCCCGGCCGGTCCGGAGCTGCTGATCATCGTCATCCTGTTCGCGTTCCTCCTCCTTCCCGTGGTTGCGATCGCGATCGTCGTCCTCCTGCTGCGGACGCGGTCCGACGGCGACGACGACGCGGAGCGGATCGCGAAGCTGGAAGCTGACGTGGAGCGACTCCAAGAGACGGTCGAGGAACTGCAACAAGAGGAGTTGAACGACGAGTGACGAGAGGAGTTGAACGACGAGTGACGAGAGGAGTCGAGCGGGACTCCGGATCGACGGCTACGCGACCGGCGTTCGCTCGACGACGGTCCCGTTGACGGTCGGGTACTGCTCGACGATCTCACCGCGGTCGAGATCGCCCGCCTCGACCATCTCCTCTAGGAGCCACCACGCGACCTCGACGTGGTTGGATTTGACCGTGTAGAACTCCTCGGGAACGCCCAGCGTCTCGAACCGTTCGGGATCGGCGAACGCTTTCCCGTACACGATCGTCCCGTCGTCCGTCACCTCGTCGAACTCGCGGCGGACGTTCCGTGCCATCCGCTTCAGTCGGTTGCGGTGTTGCGCGGCGTCTTTAAACACGGACGTACAGAAGTACACCTTCTCGTGGCTCCCCATCTCTTCGAGAATGGCCGCGTCTTTCGACCCTTCGACGGCGGACATATGTCCCTCCTGTAGCTCGAACCCTTCCTCCTGCATCCGGCGGTAGTTGCCGTCGCTCATCTCGAACTCGTTGACGTTACAGAACTCCGCCGCACCCTCGTCGAGGAACTCCAGAAACTCCGGCTCCGCGCGGATGCCCGGAATCTCGAATGCAGGGGTGAGCCCCTCCTCGCGAGCGATGTAGAGAATATCCTCCCATTCGGTGCCGTGCATCTCGCCCCACAGCTCCAGTGGCGGATGGAAACGGATCTCGTCGAGACCGGCCTCGCTCAGCCGACGCATGTTCTCTCGGCCGCCGGTGATACCCGTGTACAGATGGGTGTGGTGGTCCTCGCCGAACTCGTCTTTGAGGAGCTCGAGATAGCGAGTCGTCTTCGCCATCGCCTCCTGCGGCTCGCCGCCGGTGATCGAGGTGCCGAGCGCGTCCATCCGCTTCGCCTCGGCGATAACGTCCTCGTCCGACTCCACCCTCCGTTCGTTGGCGTACACGTCGGTGACGTTCTTCCGGTTCTCCCCGAGAGGGCAGTAGAAACAGTCCCGCTGGTCACAGTAGCCGTAGACGAAAAGCACCATCTTGCCGCCCTTGGCGCACTGTTCACAGCCCTTGGAGATCATCTACTACCAGTATCGGCTCGGGCCTCAAAAAGCGTCCGAAGCGTCGATCCGGGCGACAGCGACTGACACGGACCGCAGATCGGCCGAGCCGGCCCCGGAAGCGAACGCCCCGCGACCGAAAGCATATGCCGGCCCCTCGCATAGCATCGTCCGATGCTGCTCGTCCTCTGTGTCGATCTCGACGATGACCTCGGCCGGAAGACGGGCGTCGAGACGCCGGTGATCGGCCGAGACGCGGTCGAGGCGGCCGCCGTCGCGCTCGCGACGGTCGATCCGGAGGACTCGGACACGAACGTGTTGTTTCAGGGGATCAACGTCCACGACGAGCTGTCCGGTGCGGGAGAGGCCGTCGAGGTCGCCGCCGTTACCGGCGTCGAGGGGTCGGACGTGAAGGCGAACCGTGCGGTCGGCGAGGAGATCGACCGCGTCCTCGCCGAGCTGGCGACCGGCGAGGAGGTGTCGGCGATCGTCATCACCGACGGCGCACAGGACGAGTCCGTGCTTCCCGTGATTCGCTCTCGAATGCCGATCGACGGCGTACGACGAGTCGTCGTCCGGCAAGCGCAGGACCTCGAGTCTCTGTACTACACGATGAAGCAGGTGCTCGCGGACCCCGAGACTCGCGGAACGATCCTCGTCCCGCTCGGCGTGCTCCTGCTCATCTATCCGCTGGTCGTCGTCGCGAACCTCTTCGACGTCGCGGGCGCGGCCGTGTTGGGGATCATCTCCGGGCTCGTCGGCCTCTACTCGCTGTTCCGGGGGCTCGGGCTGGAGGACACGCTCGACGGGGCCGCCGACGCGATTCGAAACGTCCTGTACGCCGGGCGCGTGACCCTCATCACCTACGTCGTCGCGATCGCGTTGGTGGTCGTCGGCGGCGTGCAGGGGACCGAGACGGTCGCGGCGGTCCGTTCGGTCCACGACGGCCCGCTCCCCGCCGTCGCCGCGATCGCCGCGTTCGTCCACGGGTTCGTACAGTGGCTCGCGGTCGCCGGCGTCACCTCCAGTCTCGGCCAGATCACTGACGAGTACCTCGCCGGCCGGTTTCGGTGGCGATATCTCAACGCCCCGTTTTACGTCGTCGCGATCGGGTTGGTGTTGTACGCGGTGTCCGGTTTCTTCCTCCCGCCCGCACCGGGCGTCACGCCGCTGGATCTGGGGGAGCTCGCCTTAGTGCTTGCGGCCGGCACGCTCGTCGGCGTGTTGAGCACGCTGGCGTTCGCTATCGCCGAGTCGCGGCTCCCGTCGACCGAGCCCGCGTGAGCGAGCCGTCCACTCGTCCGTGTCTCACGTCCCCGACGGGAGCCGAAGCGTGAGCCCGATCACGGCGAGCATGATGATCGCGAGTGCGAGATACGCCTCGTCGAAGTAGCCGACGTCCGCCACCGCACCGAACACGACCGGACCGGTAGCGCCGAGCGTGGCAGTGGTCGTCCGGACGACCCCGAGACCGGTTCCGCGCATGTCGGGGGAGATCGCGTCGGAGAAATATGACTGCGTGATCGCACCCGAGCCGAGCATCGTGCTCACGAGAGCGGTGATCCCGACGATCGGGACCAGTCCCTCGACCGTGGGGAGAAGCAACAGCCCGACGACCGGTCCGGACAGGACCAAAACGAGCGAGCCACGGATCCCGATCCGGTCGTACACCGCGCCCGCAACCGGCTTGACCACGACGCCGACCGCGAAGAAGAAACTGAAAAGCAGCGCCGCAGTCGACGGCTCCATCCCCTTCACGTCGATGAGATACGTCGGATAGAACCCGGTGAACGCCTGCCAGACGAAGACGTACAAAAAGAAGATGAACGCGACGAACACCATGTTCTCGCGTCGGAGCTCCGCGACCACGTAGCGGACGGTGTCAGCCGACAGTTCGTCCAGTGCGCTGTCCGACGTTCCGGTGTCGGGCGGAAGCAGCAGCCACAGCGCGACGGCGGCGACGACGAGCAGCGGCACGATGAATCCGAGTCCAGCCTGCCATACGAAGACGGCCGCGATCGTCGCCGCGACCGGCGGCAGTACCGTCTGCCCGAGATCTCCCGTCGCCATCGTCAGGCCGAGAGCGCTCCCGATCCGGTCGGGATACAGCTGTGCGAGCGCGGTGATCCGGGCGATCGGGTACAGCGACTGCCCGAGACCGACGAGTGCGGTCGCAAGAAAGAGAATCGCGGCCGTCGGAGCGAGAGTGACCGCCGTAACGGCACCGGCGACGACGATCACGCCGGCGGTCATCACCGATCGCTCGCTGTGCCGGTCGGCCAGAATTCCGCCCGGGAGCTGCCCAACCGCAGAGCCGAGCCACAGAACGGTCACGAGCAGTCCCGAGACGGTGAGGCTGAGCTCGAACGACGACCGGAAGTACGGCAACAGGACCGGGTACATCATCCGCATGCCGAGGAGAAGTCCCCACGCACCCGCGATGACGAGCAGCGACCTGCCGGTCCCGCCGTCCCACAGCGCCTTCGCTTCTCGGACGATCGGATCGAACAGAATCATGGCGTGAGCGTACACGTTGCGCGTTCCAACGGGTCACGGTGGGATGGCCCGAAAACGCGGGGTCCGACCCCGCTACGTGTGCGAGCGGTCGGCGAGATCATCGGCCGACGAAGCCGTTCCGAGGATGATGCTACCGCGGCGTCCACTCCTCACAGGCGTCCATATCGTCCATCAGCTCGTCGTGGTGCGCACAGTAGGGCTGCATTCCGTCGTCGGTACGGACGTAATCGAACTGCGCACAGTTCCCGCAGTACGTGTCTCCGGGACCGCGTCGCGACGATCCCTGGCCGTCCGGAGAGGCGCCGTCCGGCGAGGCATCGTCGAGCGGTGAGGAGATCGACTCGGCCGTGCTCCCTCCGTCGCTGACCTCGGCCGATCCGCCGAGCCTCGGGGAAGACGTCGAGGAACTACGTGGTGTCGACGAGGCGAACGCGTCCGACGAGGTCGATGGAGTCGAGCGCTGCCGCGACTCGGTCGACGGCGAGCCAGCCGTCCCTCCGGAGCCAGTCGTCCCCCCGGTGCCGGTCGAGTCGTCAGCGTGTGGGCGATTCGTCTGCGTCTCGACGTCGCCGTCGGGCGTGTTGCCGAGCAGCCCGACGCCGCCGCCGCGCAGTCGGTCGCGTTCGACCTCGATCACCTTCGTTTCACCCTTGTGGGTCACCTCCATCGTAACGGTACCGCCGGGGTCGTTTCGGGTTTTGAAGTTGGCGACGCCGACGAACAGGCTCCAGAACGTCGTCGCCGTACCGAGGAAGTATACCCCGGCCGTCGGCAGCGTCAGGTCCGTCAGCTCCGGTCGCGGACCGCCGACCCAGTGGTACGGATACGCGTGAGCGAACAGCGCGACGCCCAACGCCATCACGGCGGCACCGACGACCGCCGCGGCGCGCGTGGGACGGTCGGCAGGCAGCACGCTCATCACGCCGAGCATGACGAGCGGGACGCCGAGACCGCCGAGCACGCCGCCGTACCAGCGCGCTTCACCCGAACTGTACGTTCCGCCGCCGAGCACCTCCGCGGCCATGAGAATACCGACGACGAGCAACAGCGTCCCCCCCGCGAACAACCCCACGCCGAGGTAGAGCCGACGCGGATCGACCTCGGAGCGCCCCTGACCCCCGTACGTCTCCGAGAGACTGGTCATACCCCGAGTACGTGGTCCTCCCTGAAAACAGTATGTCAGACGTTCCCCTCAGACGTTCGCCAGGAATGCTCGAAACGCGAACCCGTCACGACACGCCGTTCCCTCGATCGTTGACAGCGATCGTGAACGCACCCCGGGGTCAAGCCCCGGGGCAGTCGCCTCGTACCGCTTGTACAACAGCCCGTGACTGTCATCTCTCCGATCGTTCCGGAGCGGGGGTGACCGTGCGGCGGGATCGGTCGGTCGCTATCGAAAACATCGGTCGGTCGCTATCGAAAACGTCGGTCGGTCGCTATCGAAAACGTTACACGCGGGCGAGCGGAACCGCGGTGTATGAGCGATACCGACGAGGAGGCGGCCGAGGAGGCCGAGCCGGCCGTCGAGCTCGGCTCCGGACCCGACGTTGACGGCGAGCCGGTCGCCCGCGTCGCCTCCCGGCTCACGTGGCCCGCGAAGAAAAGCGACGTCCGAGCCCAGGAGGGCGACGCCGTCATCAGAACGCCCGAGGGGCCCCGAGACGTCGACGACGTGTTGGCCGAAAGCGACGTGCCGCTGTTCGAGAGCCGGTCGGAGTTCGTCGCGGCGGTCGAGGACGTCGTCGGACGCGGGCCGGTCGCGACGGAGTGACGACCCGAGACGCCTCACGGAAACACGCAGACGCGAGCTGAAAAAGCAGTACTGTTTTGCAACCGCCGTCGCAAGTTCGAGTAATGGCGGAACGGCGTTCGTCGGAGACCGAGGATCGAAAGGACGACCACATCCGGATCGTACAGGAACGGGATGTCGAAAGCTCCGGGACGGGGTTCGAGGATATCATGCTCGTCCACGAAGCGCTGCCGGAGCTCGACTACGACGCGATCGACACCTCCATCGAGTTTCTGGGACACGAGCTAGCCGCCCCGATCTTCATCGAGAGCATGACTGGGGGGCATCAAAACACCACGGCTATCAATCGTGCACTGGCTCGCGCCGCCGGTGCAACCGGTATCGCGATGGGGCTTGGAAGCCAGCGAGCGGGCCTCGAACTCGACGACAGCGGCGTCCTCGAATCATACACCGTCGTACGCGACGTCGCCCCGGACGCGTTTATCTACGGCAATCTCGGCGCTGCACAGCTTCGAGAGTACGATCTCGACACGGTCGAGCGGGCGGTCGAGATGATCGATGCGGACGCGCTCGCAGTCCACCTGAACTTCCTACAGGAAGCCGTCCAACCCGAGGGCGACGTGAACGGCCGGGACTGTCTGGCAGCCATCGAACGCGTCGCCGGCAACCTCTCGGTCCCGATCATCGTCAAGGAAACGGGCAACGGGATCGCCGGGGGAACGGCGAAGAAACTCGCAGCGGCGGGCGTTGACGCGATCGATGTCGCCGGGAAAGGCGGCACGACGTGGTCCGGGATCGAGGCGTATCGCGCAGCGGCGGCGAACGCACCGCGACAGGAACGGATCGGCACGCTGTTCCGGACGTGGGGGATCCCGACCGCAGCGAGCACGATCGAGTGTGTAGCCGAGCACGACTGCGTGATCGCGAGCGGCGGCGTTCGAACGGGGCTGGACGTAGCGAAGGCGATCGCGGTAGGCGCACGCGCCGGCGGCTTGGCGAAACCGTTCCTGCAGCCGGCTACTGCCGGACCGGACGGCGTCATCGAGCGCGTGGAAGACCTGATCGCCGAGCTGCGGACGGCGATGTTCGTCACCGGCTCGGGGTCGATCGCGGAGCTTCAGCGGGCTGAGTACGTGCTACGGGGAGAGACGCGCGAATACGTTGCACAGCGGACGACCGGAGAAGCGGTCGGCCGCGACCGCGGTGGCTTTTAGGGCGGACCCGCCCAACGTGAGCCATGACAGTTCCGTTCGATCCCGCAGCGTTGGACCCCGAGGAGTTCGGCGAGAGACGAGCCACGCTCTCGATGGATCACGAGACGGCCATCGAACACGTCCGGACCGTGTGTACGGAGGAGGGGTTCGGCGTCCCCGTCGAGTTCTCCCCGTCGGAGCTGTTAAACGAGAAGGTCGACGCCGACCGCGACCCGTACTACGTGCTGGGTGCATGTAACCCGGCGATCGCCGATCGCGCGCTCTCCGCGACCGACGGGCGGATCGGTGCGTTGTTCCCATGCAACATGGTCATCCGGGAGATCGAGCCCGGGAAGCAGCTCGTGTATCACATATCTATCATGAAGATCGCACGACTGCTCGGGCTCGACGCCGACGAGGAGGAGATGGAGGCGATCGTCGCGGAAACCGGTAGGCTGGCCGAGACGGTGTACGACCGACTGGAAGCGGAGTAGCGAACGCGTCCCCCGATGGCGACGGCGGTATCGCTCACTCCCCAACAGCGAAGCCGCTCGCGAACACCCGACAGATCGTCGGACCGTTCCAACAGGCCGCGCTCGTGTGGTTCGGCGGGAGGTTTGGGGCACCGCCATTTCTTTCGTTCCCCCGCCCGTGGTCGGTGACATGGAGGTCCTCGTCTTCGGAGCCGGGGCGCTCGGAAGCCTCGTCGGCGGGCTGTTGGCCCGGACACACGACGTGACGCTCGTCGGTCGCGACCCGCACATGCGGCGCGTGCGGGAGGACGGGCTGCAGATCGACGGCGCGGTCGACGCCCACGTTCATCCCCGAGCGGTGACCGATGGCTACGGCCGCTCGGCGGATCTCGCGCTCGTAACGACGAAGGCGTACGACGTCGACGACGCCGCGAAAACGCTCGCAACCGGCGAGTACGAGGCGGTCTGCTCGCTCGCCAATGGACTCACCGAGGAGCGGCTCGTCGCCGCGCTCGACACCCTCGTTCTCGCGGGAACGGTGACGTACGGCGCGCGTCTCGCCGGACCCGGCCAGGTTTCGTGTACCGGCGTCGGGGATGTCGTGGTCGGGTCCCTGTCGCGCGGCCCGCACCCGGTCGCCGAACGCGTCCGAGCGGCGTTCGACGAGGCGGGTATCATGACGACGGCGGCGAGCGACATGCCTCGGCGTCGCTACGAGAAACTCGCCGTCAACGCGGGGATCAACGGCCCCTCCGCGCTCGCCCGGGTGACGAACGGGGCGACGCTGGGCGGCCCGGCCGGCGAGGTCGCGCGCGAGACTGCCCGGGAGGTCGCCCGGGTCGCCCGTATCGAAGGCATCGATCTCACGGAGGACGAGGCGGTCATCGCGGTCGAGCGAGTCGCCGAGGACACCGCGGCCAACCACTCGTCGATGCGCGAGGACGTCGAGGCGGAGAGACGAACCGAGGTCGACGCGATCTACGGGGCGGTGATCGACCGCGCCGACGCGACGGCCGTGTCGGTGCCGACATGTCGGACGCTCGCCGCGCTACTCCGCGGCTGGGAGGCCGAACGAGGGATCCGTCCGACCCGATAGCAAGCGAACTGTCGGCTGGGGGGTCGCGAGACAGATAAACGAAGTGGGACAGCTGTGTCCGAGAGGCGATGTCAAAGCGGCCTCAACACCACTCCTCGAGCACCGTCGCGTCGGTCTGATCGACCGACATCCACGCGTTCTCGCGGGAGACGTCCGCGATCACGAGCTCCGGTCGGGACTGTGAGGAATCGATGGACGCCATTACGTCCGGAGACGGCGACGTGGTCGGCTCCCCACCGGTCGGAAGATCCGACGACCGACGGTCGGGGTCCGGTTCGTCCCAAGGAGTGGAACTCCGTGACATGGTACACCGTAGCCAACTGCGAGTAATAAGGGTTCCGAATCAGTTCTCAAACCCGAAAACTGATCCACGAACGTGTTTCTGTACCACATGCTAGCTTACATTCGATCACTCTACACCGCTCTTGCGTCCGCCACAAAAAATTCGCTGCCGAGAGCTGTTGATTCATAAACACGCGGCCAAACGCCCGCCGGTCCGACTCGATATCGGTTTGCGGCCCGCTTCGCAGTATACAAGAGGTGGCACGGCAAAAGACGGGTCATGAACGTGTCCGACGCCATGACGCCGCGAGCGGATCTCGTCGTCGTCGAGATTCCGGGGAGCCGAAACGACGTGTTAGAGTACATTCAGGAGTACGGGTTCTCCTCCGTTCCGGTCGTGAAGGAAGCTGACGGCGAGGAGGTGTACCGCGGACTCGTTTCGCGTGACGACCTCATCGAGCAGCCGGACGAGGACCAGCTCGCGCTGTTGATGCGGGAGGTCCCCACGGTCAACGCGGACGATGATCTCAGGGCGGCGGCAGAGACGATGGTCACCGAGCGGGCCCGCCGGCTACCGGTCGTCGACGGCGACGCACTCAGGGGGATCGTGACGGTCACCGACGTGGTTCACGCGATCGCTCGCGGCAACGTGAACGGCGAGAAGGAGGTCGGCCCGCTCGCGACGCGGTCGGTCAACACCACGTACGTCGGCACGCCGCTGCCGGTCGCCGAACGCGAGATCGGCCTCGCGGACGTTCCGTACGCCGTCGTCCTCGGCGACGATGCGCGGATGACGGGTATCCTCACCGAAGTGGATATTCTCGAAGTCGCCCGCGTCGTCGAAGGAGAGGCGAGCACGGGTGACTCCATCGCCGAACAGGACTCCGAGTGGTCCTGGGAGGGTATCAAGGCGATCGGTGCACGATACCTCCCGACGCGAAACGTGGAGATTCCGGCCGAGGAGACGCGTCACTTCATGACGAGCGATCTCGTGACGGTGTCGGGAACCCGCACGGCACGGGAGGTCGCACAGGCGCTGATCACGAACGACGTCGAGCAGATCCCACTCGTGAGCGGCGGCGAGCTCGCCGGTATCGTTCGAGACGTCGACCTGCTGGAGGGTATCTGAATGGCGCGCGGCGACCTCGTCGAGCTGGCGAAACGGCGGGGGTTCTTCTTCGGATCGAACGGGGCGTACGGGGGCACCGCCGGCTTCTACACGTTCGGCCCACAGGGCGCAGCGCTGAAACGGAACGTCGAGGACGCCTGGCGCGACCGGTTCACGATCAAGGAGGGGAACCGCGAGATCGAGTCGCCGACTATCATGCCCGAGCCGGTGTTCGAGGCGTCGGGACATCTCGACGGCTTCGACGACATGCTCGTGGAGTGTGGTGAGTGTGGCGCCTCTCACCGCGCCGACCACCTCGTCGAGGCCGCGACGAACGTCGAGGACGCCGAGGCGCTCCCCGGCGAGGAGGTCGAGGCGCTGATCGCCGACCACGAGATCGCCTGTCCGTCGTGCGGCACGCAGCTTGCCGGCGAGCCGGTCGAGGATTTCAACCTGATGTTCGCGACGGAGATCGGCCCGGGCGACTCCCAACCCGGCTACCTCCGACCCGAGACCGCACAGGGGATCTTCGTCGAGTTCCCGCGACTGAAAGAGTACGCCCGCGGAAGCCTCCCGTTCGGGATCACCCAGATCGGTCCCGCGTACCGTAACGAGATCTCCCCGCGCGGCGGCCTGCTCCGCCTCCGGGAGTTCACCCAGGCGGAGTTGGAGCAGTTCATCGACCCCGAAACTGACGAGCCGCCGATCGAGCGAGTCGCGGACGTCGACGTCCGTTTGTATCCGGCGACCGAGCAGAACGCAGACGACGGCGAGTACCTCGACACGACGGTCGGCGAAGCAGTTTCGAGTGGCGTCATCGGCTCCGAGTGGGTTGGGTACTACCTCGGCGTCGCGACGCGGTGGTACGACCGGATCGGCGTCGATATGGACCGGTTCCGGTTTCGTCAGCATCTCGCGGGTGAACGCGCCCACTACGCTGCCGACTGCTGGGACGCGGAGTCGGAGGTCGACGGCGACTGGATCGAGATCGCCGGCTTCGCCTACCGGGGCGACTACGACCTCTCGAAACACGACGAGTACGGCGACGACGCGTTCACCGTGTTCAAACGCTACGACGAGCCGAAGACGGTCGAGCGCGCGACCGTCGACCCCGACATGTCCGTGCTCGGCCCCGAGTTCGGCGGCGACGCCGCCGCGGTCGCCGAGGCGCTCGAGACGCTCGCGGAGCGCGATCCGGGCGCGTTCGACCACGACACGATCGAGGTCGAGGTCGGCGACGGAGACGACGCCGAGACGTACGCGGTCGACGCCGACGTGGCGGGTTTCTCGATCGAGGAGGTGACCGAAACGGGCGAGCACATCACGCCACACGTCGTGGAGCCGTCGTTCGGTGTCGGTCGCACCGTCCAGACGCTTCTCGCGCACGCGTACCGGACCGACGAGGTCGACGGCGAGACGCGGACGTACCTCGCCCTGGAGCCGGCGGTCGCGCCGCGTGACGCTGCGGTGTTCCCGCTCGTAACGAGCGACGAGCGCCTGATCGAGCTGGCCGACCGGGTCGCGACCGACCTCCGGGAAGCGGGCCTCTCCGTGGCGTACGACGACTCCGGCTCCATCGGCCGTCGCTACCGCCGTCAGGACGAGGTCGGGACCCCGTTCTGCGTCACCGTCGATCGCGACGGCGTCGAACGCGAGGGCGCGGAGACGGTGACGGTCCGCGAGCGCGACTCGGCCGCACAGGTCCGCGTGCCCGTCGACGACCTCGCGGACGAGCTTGCCGCGCTGCGGGCTGGCGAACCGTTCGAGACGTGTATCGACCGATACGGCTCCGTCGACACCGACGTGGAGACGAGCTAGCGGGGAGCGACGGAACCGTGTCCCGTTCCGCGGCGGACTGGCGCGAGCGCGTCGAGTTCGAGCGCCGGCTGGTCCACACCGGCGGGACGCTGTACCCCGTCCCGTACCTGCTCGGCTGGCTCTCGTGGACGGAGACCGCGCTGGTTCTCCTCCTCGGCGTCGCGATCGTCGGCGTGCTCGAGTTCCTTCGGCTCGTCGTCGGACTCGATCACGCGATCTATCGCGCGCTCACTCGAGAGTACGAGTCCGACGGCGTCGCGGGCTACGCGCTGTATCAGGCGAGCATGGCCGGCGTCGCGCTGCTCGCGACGACGAGCGCGGTGAGCCCGTCGCTCGCGATCCCCGCGATGTGGATGCTGTCGCTCGGCGACCCGGTGAGCGGGGCGCTCGGTGACAACGCGGCGACGGAGCCGAAGCGACCCGCCGTGTGGGTCGCGATGTTCGTCGTCTGTCTCGCGCTGGCGGCCCCGTTCACCGTCCCCGCGTTCGGATGGACCGTCGGCGTCACAGTCGCGGTCGCCGGCGCGGTCGGCGCGACGATCGCCGACGGCCTCCCGCCCGTGATCCGCGGCGTCGCCGTCGACGACAACCTCACGATCCCGCCCGCCGCCGTCGCCGCGATGGTCGCCGTGGTCGCCGTGGTCGGGTGACGCGGGGGGTTTCGCTCGACGGCCTGCAGGCGCGTGAGAGGGGGGTCGTGCCGGCTCAGAGTAGCCCGGCGAAGACGGTGTTGAACAGCACGCCGACCGTGATCCCGATCGTCACGACCGTCGTCGCGTAGATCGCAAGCAGTCGCCGTTCGAACAGCTTGTTCAACAGGATGAGATTCGGGATGCTGATCCCGGCACCGCCGATCACGAACGCGATCACCGTGCCGATCGGGATCCCCGCCTCGGTAAGCGAGTGCGCGATCGGCAGCATACCGCTGATACTCACGTACACCGGTGCGCCGGCGAGCGCCGCGAGCGGCGTCGCGAGCGGGTTCCCCGGTCCCGCGATCCGCTGGAGGAGCTCCGCTGGCACCGCTCCGTGGATCAGCGCGCCGATCGCGATCCCGACGACGATGTACGGGAGCGTGTCGCGGAAAAAGGAGAGCGCGCCCGCTCCCGCGGCGGTCACGCGATCCTTGTGGCTCCGGTTCGTTGCCGTCGTCCCACACTCGCTGCAGTCAGACGCGCCGTCGTCGCCGGCAGCGGCGGTCGCGGACGGTCCGCCGTCGGTCGCTATCTCCCGGTCACCCGTCGTGATACGGACGTCTTTCACGTGGCCGTCGAGATCGAACGTACCGATGACCAGGCCCGCAACGATCGCCGCGAGTAGCGCGGTCGTCACGTACGCGACGGTCACGCCGGTCCCGAACAGCCCGAACAGCAGGAACACGGCGATCCAGTTGACGATCGGCGAGGCGAGCAGGAACGAAAAGGCCATCCCCGTCGGCGCGCCGGCACCCAGCAGGCCTGCCAGGATCGGGACGGTCGAACACGAGCAGAACGGCGTCACTGCCCCGAGCCCCGCCGCGAGGACGTTCCCGCTCCCGTGGTCGCGCGAGCGAAGCATCGCCTCCACGCGCTCGGGCGGAAGATACTCTTGAGCGAGTCCGACGAGAAACGACGCGCCGACGAAAAGCGGTGTGAGGACCATCGCGAGATGCAGGAAGTAGTCCCACGAGTCCAGCAGCGCCGCTTCGGTCCCCGGCGGGATCATCGGTCCTCACCTAACGCCGCGGCCAGATCGAGCAGCTGGAGGCTCGCCGTGTCCGCGATCCGGTAGTACGTCCACTTACCCTCCTTGCGCGTGGCGACGATGCCGGCGTCGCGGAGTTTCCTGAGGTGCGATGCGACGGTCGACTGCGGCGCGTCGAGGACGGTTTCTAACTCGCAGGCGCAGAGTTCGCCCTCCCGGAGCGCGTGGACGATCGCGAGCCGTTTCTCGTTGGCCAACGCCTTGAACGACGACAGCTCCGCCTCGATGACCGCGTCGTCGGCGCGCCGCGTCGCCGGGAACGACCCCTCACAGCAGGCCGCTCCGTCCATCCGTCGGAGCGTTCCGCTCGCGGACTCGGTGTCCGCTTGACCCACCTCGTTCGATTCGTTCGACATCTCCGATCAGTCCGCCGCGCGGTCGGCACTCTCGTTCGGTGCGTCCTCCTCGGTGTCGTCGGCGTCTCTTTCGGTGTCGTCGGCGTCTATCTCCTCGATCTGCATGTTACAGCAGCTCTCGTCGTCGTTCGATTCGCCACCGAGCAGTCGGCTGAGTATCGACATACACATCGATAAATCTCGATGTGCCTTAATACGTTTGATCTACCGTTCAATCGTATTCGTCGTCGAGTCGGAGCCGCGGTATGAGTAAACGAGATACGAACGGTGCCGGCTATAGATCCGGATCGGTGTCCGTACCGGTGATTTACACATCGGCTGTCAAACCGTACGAACGCTCGTTTTGACGTATTTTCGGGTTTCGTATCTCGTCTCGTGCGGATGGGTTCGGTAGTCGTCGTCACAGGTGCTGGGCCTCGAAACGGCCACTGCGGTTTACTCGATCGGTACGATGCATATCGAAATACCCGGTCGCACTCTCCGATCGAATGGACCGTAAAAACGGGATTCGACGATGGATCCTACGCGAAGAGAGCACGCGCCGGCGCGACGACGGATCGAGACGTGTCTCGACCGCCTCGAAAGCGGATCCGGACTCGGAGCCAGCCAGTAGAATTGTGTATCGCGGTATGAGGTTTATCACTGCTGCCAACGCGACACCCGCTCGCCTTCGTCACGACCGGAAAGTCGTCGCACTGCGTGTAGATCCGGCCCGACTCTCACCGGGGGATCGACCGACTTTTTCCGTTCGCACGCCGAGTACGGACATGGCCGACGAGTTCGATCCGGAGAAGTTCGAGGAGAAGTACGTCCACTACTTCCAGGAGCTCCAGCGAGCGTACAAGAACGCGTTCAACCGGATGAACGAGCGGTACGACTCCGAGCTGATCCACGGGATCGACCAGATGGTGCTCAACGAGTCCGAGCCGATGTACGAGGACGGCGAGTTCCACGTCGAGCTGCCCGAGAACCCGCGAGAGCGCTTACAGGGCGTCCTCGTCGACGACGAGACGTTCGAGGAGACGCTGGAGACGTACGTCGAGGAGATCGAGTCGGAGCTCCATCGAACGCTCGGGGTCGACCGGCCGGAGTAGTCCGCAAGCGCCGGTTCCGCGGGAAACGAGGTCGAACCAAACACATAAGCCCTGCGACCGCCAACCGTGAGGCATGAGCACGGAAACGAGCGACGCGGACAACGACCTCCGCGAGCGGATCACGAACTTCCTGCGGCGCAACTTCCCGCAGATCCAGATGCACGGCGGGAGCGCCGCGATCAGCCACCTCGACCGCGAAACCGGCGAGGTGCACATCCAGCTCGGCGGTGCCTGCTCCGGCTGTGGTATCTCCCCGATGACGATCCAGGCGATCAAATCGCGAATGGTCAAGGAGATCCCCGAGATCGAGACGGTCCACGCCGACACCGGCATGGACTCGGGAGCCGACGGCGACCTCGGCGGCACCGGCGGCACCTCGCCCTCCTTCCCCGGCGAAACGACCGACGGCGACGACGACGAAGGGCCGCAGGCCCCGTTCTGACGTAGACCCCTTTTCGAGGCGACTCGATCCTCCCAGCGACGGCGCTCGACACGTCGGACGACGATCGCGGGGTGTTACGCCCGGTTTCGAGCGCTGAACCCGCGATATCGACGGTTCGAGCCCTCCTCGAAGCGATCCGTCAGAGAGGCGTCGTTCGACTGCTACGCATCCATAAATCATATGGCGCGATACAAAATCAGCCAACAGTTCGATCCACGGCGATCCATCGACTGCTCCCGTCCGGTCGCGTGAGTGAGCTTTTTGGCCCCGTGGACCGTCAGCGGTTCCTATGCACTACCGGGAAGTCCAGCCCACGGCGGAGTACGTCGCGCGATTCGAGACGGGAGCCGACTGGCGGGCGGAGATCGAGGAGCTCGCCCGCGAGGAGAACGTCGAAGCTGGCTGGTTCACGGCGCTCGGAGCGGTCCAGGACGCCGACGTCTGGTTTTACGACCAGGAGGACACCGAGTACCAGTCGGTCACGTTCGACGAGCCGCTGGAGGTCGCCGCCTGCGTCGGCAACGTCTCGCTGCTCGACGGCGACGTGTTCGCGCACACCCACGCCGTGCTCTCTCGACCGAGCGGCCAGGCGCTCGCCGGACACCTCGACTCCGCGACCGTCTGGGCCGGAGAGTGTCATCTCCGCGCGTTCACGGAGCCGCTGGAGCGCGACCACGACCCGGTGACCGATCTCGACCTGTGGCTCTGATGCGCGGGATAGGAGACACCGTGGGGCGGAAGACGAGGATGAACACACCGTGGGGCGAAAGACGAGGATGAAACCGGATGACGAGCGTTACTTCGCGCGCATCGAGGAGCGGCTCGACGAGGCGTTCGAGGTCGCGGAGGCGGCGAAGGGACGAGGAAAAGACCCCGAACCGGAGATCGAGATCCCCGTCGCTCGCGACATGGCCGACCGCGTGGAGAACATCCTCGGGATCGACGGCGTCGCGGAGCGCGTCCGCGAGCTCGAGGGTGAGATGTCCCGCGAGGAGGCGGCGCTGGAGCTGGTTACGGACTTCGTCGAGGGAACCGTCGGGGAGTACGACTCCCGTGCTGGCAAGGTCGAGGGTGCGGTTCGGACGGCCGTGGCGCTGCTTACCGAGGGTGTCGTCGCCGCGCCGATCGAGGGGATCGACCGCGTCGAGTTGCTGGAGAACGACGACGGGACGGAGTTCATCAACGTGTACTACGCGGGACCGATCCGGTCGGCTGGCGGCACCGCACAGGCGCTGTCGGTGCTCGTCGCTGACTACGCGCGGTCGCTGCTCGGTATCGACGAGTACAAGCCGAGATCCGAGGAAGTCGAGCGCTACGCCGAGGAGATCGCGTTATACGACACGGAGACGGGGCTCCAGTACACCCCGAAGGACAAGGAGTCGAAGTTCATCGCGAAGCACATCCCCATCATGCTCGACGGGGAGGCGACCGGCGATGAGGAGGTGTCCGGCTTTCGTGACCTCGAACGCGTCGACACCAACTCCGCACGCGGCGGGATGTGTCTCGTCGCCGCCGAGGGGATCGCACTGAAGGCTCCGAAGATCCAGCGATACACCCGCGATCTCGACGAGGTCGACTGGCCGTGGCTGCAGGATCTGATCGACGGAACGATCGGAGCGGATGAGGAACCCCACGCGACCTCCAGCGGAGCGTCGGACGACGCCGGAAGCGGTAACGGGGACGCCGGAAGTAGCAACGGGGACGGCGAGGAGGACGGCACGGAGGGGGACATCGAAGATGGCGACGTGGACGCTGGAGCCGGGCTCGATGGTGGCAGCGGGGCCGACGGTCCACCCCGGGCGGAGCCCTCCGAGAAGTTCCTCCGCGACCTGATCGCGGGACGCCCCGTGTTCACGCATCCGTCGGAGCCCGGCGGATTCCGGCTCCGATACGGTCGTGCCCGGAACCACGGGTTCGCGACCGGCGGCGTCCACCCGGCGACGATGCGCGTCGTCGACGACTTCCTCGCGGCGGGCACGCAGATCAAGACGGAGCGACCGGGGAAAGCCCACGGGGTCGTGCCGGTCGACTCCATCGCGGGCCCGACGGTGAAACTCGCCAACGGCGAGGTGCGCCGGATCGACGACCCCGACGAGGTGCTCGCGGTCCGTAACGGCATCGAGCGCATTCTGGACCTCGGGGAGTATCTCGTCAACTACGGCGAGTTCGTCGAGAACAACCATCCGCTCGCGCCCGCCGCATACGCCTACGAGTGGTGGATACAGGAGTTCGAGGCGGCCGGCGCGGACGTGCAGGCGCTCGCGGACGACCCCCACGTCGACCTCGAGCGGCCGGAGCCCGACGCGGCACTCGAGTGGGCCGAGTCGTACGACTGTCCGCTCCATCCGGAGTACACGTACCTCTGGCACGACCTCACGGTCGAGGCGTTCGAGGCGCTCGCCGCGGCGGTCGCCGGCGGCGAGGTCGTGGAGGGGACGCTGACGATCGAGCACACGGAGACGACCCGCGAGGCGCTGGAGACGCTGCTCGTCGAACACACCCAGACGCCCGACTCGCTGCGCGTGCCGGAGTGGCGACCGCTCGCGCGCTCGCTCGGCGTCGACGACGGGCTTCGCAGGGAGTGGGAGTCGTTGTCGCCGGCGGCGCGGTCGTGGGACGGGGGCGAGAACGCGATGCAGGCGGTAAACGAGGTCGCGCCGTTCGCCGTTCGCGAACGCGCGCCGACTCGCGTCGGCAACCGAATGGGCCGCCCGGAGAAGTCGGAGAGCCGCGACCTCTCGCCGGCGGTTCACACGCTGTTCCCGATCAACGAGGCGGGCGGGCCGCAACGCGACGTCGCGGAGGCTGCCCGGCAGATGGACGACCGCGGACGCCGCGGGCGGCTGGATCTGGAAGTGAACAACCGACGGTGTCCGAGCTGCGGTAGCCACACCTACCGCGCCGACTGCCCGGACTGCGGGACACACACCGAGCCGCACTACGAGTGCGGCGACTGTGGCACGGTGTGTGAACCCGACGGGGCCGGCCGCGTCGAGTGCCCACACTGCGAGTGGGAGGTGACGGCTGCGACGCGCCAGGAAGTCGATCTCAACGAGGCGTATCACGACGCACTGGAGACGGTCGGCGAGCGGGAGTCGGCGTTCGACATTCTCAAAGGCGTGCAGGGACTCACCTCGACGAACAAGACGCCCGAGCCGATCGAGAAGGGTGTGCTCCGGGCGAAAAACGGCGTGACGTCGTTCAAGGACGGGACGGTTCGATACGACATGACCGACCTCCCGGTGACGGCGGTCCGCCCCGAGGAGCTCGACGTCACCGCCGGCCACTTCCGGGAGCTGGGATACGAAACCGACATCGACGGCGAGCCGCTCCGGCACGACGACCAGCTGGTCGAGCTGAAGGTGCAGGATATCGTGCTTTCGGACGGCGCGGCCGAGCATATGATGCGGACCGCCGACTTCGTCGACGACCTCCTCGAGCAGTTCTACGGGCTCGACCGGTTCTACGAGCTCAACGAGCGCGACGACCTAGTCGGCGAGCTCGTGTTCGGGATGGCCCCGCACACCAGCGCCGCGACCGTCGGCCGCGTCGTGGGGTTCACGTCGGCGGCGGTGGGGTACGCACATCCGTACTTCCACGCCGCGAAGCGTCGGAACTGCGACGGCGACGAGGATTGCGTCATGCTGCTCATGGACGGCCTTCTCAACTTTTCGAAAGAATACCTTCCCGATCAACGCGGTGGGAGCGTCTCGGAGGACTCCCGACTCGTTGCTCGCGATCCACAGGGACGGATCCGATTCCTCACGTTCGATGAGTTCTGGAACGAACTCGAGTCACCCATCGAGTTCGACGGGAAGTTTACAAAGCGAACGTGCATGCACGAAGGGTGGCAGACGTACACGTTCGACGAGAATCACGAGTCGAACCTCCAGCCGATCGAGAAGGCGATCCGATACCCCGCTGACGACGATGAGATGCTGCTCAGGGTCGAGACACAGTTCGGTCGGTCGCTCGATATCACCGCGAACCACAGTCTGTTCCGATACGACGACGGCATCGAAGAAGTGGCCGGTGATGACCTCGCGGTCGGCGATCTCATTCTTGCCCCCAAGCAACTCGACGTCGAGACACAGTCGGGGACCGTGATCGACGTCGCTGAATGTGTCGACGATCCGTACGTGTTCATCGATGAATCGGTCGAATCGTATCTCCGAGAGGTGTGGGACGAATCCGAGTGGGGGAGTGACGCACGCGCTGCCTTCGACGGTGGACTCTCCTACCGACTCTCGAAAAAGAAAGTCGCCCTCCGAACGCTCCGTGATATCGAGGGCGTATCGCGAAACCGGCGTGCCGACTTGGACCCACAGATCGGTCGAAAGGGCTCTTCGAAGGGAATCACGCGTTACATTCCGATGAATGACGACTTTTCGTGGCTCCTTGGACTGTTCGCCGCTGAAGGTTCAACGTCGTCCGTTCGACCGACGATTACCAATGCCGACGAGGAGATCGTTCGGCAGACCGAGCGCGTCATCAAAGACACGCTCGGTAGGGAACCGTCGATACGATGGTCGAACAAGGCGTACGAAATCGGATTCCCGACTGTGTTCGAGGATGTGCTGTTCGAACTGGGATTCCGTGACGAGGAGTCGTACGACTCGAGCGAAAAGGTCGTCCCCGAACCGATTCGACGCGGTGACAGATCGGTGGTCCGATCGTTCCTCCGTGGGTTCATCACCGGAGACGAGAGCGAAACGAGCGACGACAACCAGACGACGATCGCGTTCCACACGACGAGTGAAGACCTCAAAGACGGGATCGTGTTCCTGCTGCATCGGCTCGGCGTCGTCGCGAACGTCTCGACACGTGATCGAGAACCGCCTCGACAACGGATCTACACCGTTACCGTCTCTGGGGGTGCCTCGGACAATCCCCTTCGACGCATCCTCGACGGTGAAGATCCGTACCAACCGAAGAACCTCACGGTTGGCATCCCCGAGGAACTCTTCGAGCTCCGACGAATGGACGTCCCCGACATCGCCGATATCATTCCGAAATACCTCAAGCGGCGTAAAAACATCAGTCTCGAAAAGCTCGAGTCGATCGTGGAGACGCTCGATGGACGTGATCTCTCTACCGCTGCGCGTGAGAGGCTCGACGCGATCCGTCCGCTCGTCGACGGTGACCTCACGTACCTCCGGGTCACCGACATCGAGCCCGTCGAGTACGAGGGTCGTCTCTACGACTTACAAGTCGGCGGAGAACCGGTGTTCACGGCAAACTGGCTGTATGCTCACAACTCGATGGACGCGCCCCTGGTGATGTCCTCCCGGATCGATCCCTCGGAGATCGACGACGAAGCGCACAACATGGATATCGTGCGGCAGTATCCGCTGGCGTTCTACGAGGCGACACGCGAGATGGCGGATCCGGGCGAGGTAGAGGAGCTCATCAAACTGGGCGAGGACACGCTCGGGACCGACGAGGAGTACCGCGGCTTCGACCACACCCACGACACGACGGACATCGCGATAGGGCCGGATCTATCGGCGTACAAGACGCTCGGGGACATGATGGAGAAGATGGACGCCCAGCTCGAACTCGCCCGGAAGCTCGATGCGGTCGACGAGACGGACGTCGCAGAGCGAGTTATCGAGTACCACTTCCTACCGGACATCATCGGGAACCTGCGCGCCTTTTCCAGACAGGAGACGCGCTGTCTCGACTGCGGCGAGAAGTACCGTCGGGTGCCCCTAACCGGCGACTGCCGGGAGTGTGGCGGTCGAGTGACCCTCACCGTCCACCAGGGGTCGGTGAACAAGTACGTCGACACCGCGATCGAGGTCGCCGAGCGCTTCGACTGTCGGCCGTACACCAAACAGCGGCTGTACGTGTTAGAGGAGGCGCTGGAGTCGATATTTGAGGATGACACGAACAAGCAGTCCGGCATCGCCGATTTCATGTGATCGCGCACGCCGGCCTGCTGTTCGGACGCCGTGTATGACGCGTTCGAGAGTTCGGATGACGTGCGTAACGACTCGTGACGCCTACTGCAGCACCGCTCAATACAGACATCGCGGCGATCGATACCGGGCGTACGTCTCTTATTAGGGTGACTGGGTTGTTTATAAGGAATCATGTAAGGGGATCGGATTTGGTTTATAAGTGAGTCGCGGGAGCGATAGCTCCGCGACGAACGATCTGAAAGCCCCAGCCGCGACGGCTCGCGCGCCTTGCTGCGCTCCTCGGTCGCTCGCGGTGCTCGCTCCCTGTGGTGCTTACAGCGGCGGGCATCGCCCTCGCGGCTGCCCCTTTCAACCCCACCCGACCGCACCGCAACCGCACCTCACGCCTCCCCAGCCTCGTCGGCGGCTCGCGCGTTCCGCGCTCGCCGCCGCCTCCCTCGCACGCGCTTGCTCGCGGCTTCGCCGCTCGCGTTCGAGGGCTCCCGTTGGTCGCCCTCGCGCCTCGCGCCCTAAAAAGGGCGCTCGGAGGCGCGCGCCGACCGCCCGCCGTTACCTGATACATGAATCATGCTCTGCTGTGTGGTTGCGGTGGCGCGCGCCGCGAGCGGGCCCGAGGCCCGTGAGCGAGCGCGCGAGGGAGACCGGAGGGGCCGCCGAGCGGTGCCGGCGGCCCCCTCCGGTCGAGGCTGGGGCGGTCCGAGGCTGCGGGGCGGTCGGGTGGGACTGGAAGGGGCAGCAGCGAGGGCGACGCACGGCGACGAAAGCACTGCAGGGAGCGAAGCGACCGAAGCGCGCAGCGAGCCGCGCGAGCCGTCGCGGCTGGGGCTTCCGAGGGAGTCTCCTCTCCACCGCTCACTTATATACCGCTCTTCTCCACATCGAGTGAGCCTTTATAACCATCTACTCGGTCTTATACTGCACAATATACGCCCGACATCGAACACGGGGGTTGCCGATGGGATCGTCGACTCGGCAGCGGACGGCACGTTCCGTGACGCGTCAGCGCTATCCGCCGTCGACGAAGTCGCCGAGGTTCGCCTGCAGTCCGGCGACCATCGACGACTTCCGCCGGAGCCGGGCGAGCGGGACGGGGAGATGGTCGGCGACACCGCGAACCGCCGCACCGAACGTTTCGGCCGTGCCGTACGCTCCCTCGAACGCGTTGCGGACTGCCTCACGGACCTGCCAGACGCCGACCGGGCCCCAGTAGTCGTCGGAGACATGCCGGATCACGAGCGCTTTCGCCTGCCGGTCGCGCTCGTTGAGCTGTTCAAGCACGCCGAGTCTGGCCGCGTAGTACGCCCCAGCGGTCTCCTCGACGTAGCCGGTTCGTCCCTCCTGGCCCTCGCTCGCCGCCGCGAGATACGTCCCCGCTTCCGGGTCCGGGTTCCAGATCGAGCCAGGCGCTTTCAGTTCGACGAGCTCGTACTCCCACCGTCCGGGCGCGAGTATCACCCAGAACGCGTTGCCGAGGTACTCGTTGCGATGGACCTCGATCTCGTCGACCGTCGGTGAATCCCGAACCGTCCCGCGGAGATACTGCCCGACCGTATCGTCGACGGCGGTGATCGACCACCGGGTGGGAACCAGCCGACGGTTCTCACCTCGCCCGAGCGCGCCAGCGGAGAGGATCGTGTTGATCTCGTACACGTCGAAGCCACGGCGGTACAGGTACGTCATCGCCCCTTCTGCACGCCAGTCGTCGTCCTCGAGAGTCTTTTTCACCGGTCGCGGCACGTACGGGTTCTCCCCGAGTTCGGCGCGTCTCGCGGTCGCTCGCGGCCCGGTCGGCGTCTTCACGTCCTGCACGCCGATGTCGAAGTCGAGCTCCGGGGAGCCGTCCAGTCCGATCTCGACGTCGACGGGACGGTCCGCGATCGCGACCTCGCGCTGCACGCCGAGCCAGCCGTCCCACGCGTCATGGACGCTGGCCTCGGCCCCGCCGATGACGTCGCTTCCCGCCCCCACGTCGTCGACGTCGGTGATCCGACTGGAGTTGAGCAGACTCGTCCGGCGGTCGAACACGTCCGCGATCGACACGCCCTCCTCGTACCACGCCGCGGACGTCTCGAACCGGCCGGCTTCCGCCTCGCGACCGACCGGCGAGAGCAGCCCGGTCGAGACGTTGGGATAGTTCGACCGCCCGACGAAGATCGACGGCGAGACGCTACCGACGACCGCGTCGTCGCTGACGTGATCCTCGAACCGCCGCTTGAACGAGTCGAGGTGGTCGACGATCCCGTAATCCTTCTCGCGCGCGAGCCGCCGCCGCTCGGCCCGCTCGTTCGTCTCGAACTCGAGGAACTCGTCGAGCCGCATTCACCGACCGTTGGGGCGCCGCCGGCTTGAACGTTGCTCGCGGCGGACGGTTGCAAGGTCACGGGATGCCTGCCGTGGAGTTTGACCGCGAGGTGGCTCGTCAACCGGTACCGCTCCGAACCGTCTCCGAGCACTCCGCGCCGCGGCGTCACCCGTGAATGCCCATCGCTTCGATCTGCTCTTGGTACCGGTTGCGGATGGTGACTTCCGTCACCTGTGCGACGTCGGCGACCTCGCGCTGCGTTTTCTTCTCGTTACACAGCAGCGAGGCGGCGTAGATCGCCGCCGCGGCGTACCCCGTCGGGGACTTTCCCGAGAGTAACCCCTTTTCTGCGGTCGTTTCGATGATCTCGTTGGCTTTCGACTGGACCTCCTCGCTCAACTCGAGTTCGGAGGAGAACCGAGGCACGTACTTTTTCGGATCGACCGGTCGCATCTCCAGTCCGAGCTCCTGTGAGATGTATCGGTACGTCCGTCCGATCTCCTTGCGGTCGACACGCGACACGTCGGAGATCTCCTCGAGCGAGCGGGGGATCCCTTCCTTGCGACAGGCGGCGTACAGCGCAGCGGTCGAGACGCCCTCGATCGACCGCCCGCGAATGAGATCCTCGTTTAACGCCCGTCGATAGATGACGGAGGCGACTTCCCGGACGGACCGGGGGACGCCGAGCGCGCTCGCCATACGGTCGATCTCCGAGAGCGCGAACTGGAGGTTGCGCTCGCCCGCGTCCTTCGTCCGGATCCGCTCTTGCCACTTCCGGAGACGGTGCATCTGCGAGCGCTTCTTCGAGGAAATCGACCGTCCGTACGCGTCCTTATCCTTCCAGTCGATCGTCGTCGTCAACCCCTTGTCGTGCATCGTTTTCGTCGTCGGTGCGCCGACACGGGATTTCGACTGCCGCTCCGAATGGTTGAACGCGCGCCACTCCGGGCCGGGATCGATCTGTTCCTCCTCGACTATCAGTCCCGTCTCCTCGTGTATTAACTCCCCATCAGCCGTTCGGGTGAGCTCCTCCGGGTCGAGCTCATCCGGATCGATGTCGTCGACGTCGACCTCCCGTTCTTCTTCATCCCCCTGCGTGCGCTGCCGGTCGTGATCCCGCTGCCGGGTTGGCCGTGTCATCGCATTTATATACTAACCCAGTCGACGAAGTTAAAAGTTTTCGGCGGGCTGACGCTCGTCGCTCGACGCCGCTTTGCGACCGATCGGCACGGGACCACCGGACCGTAACCGTCTTAAGTATCTTCGTGGTACGTGTAGATGAGTCCTGGTAGGGTAGTGGACTATCCTCTTGGCTTGCGGAGCCAGGGACCGGAGTTCAAATCTCCGTCAGGACGCTCACTGTTTGCGAGTGTTGAGCAACGCGAAGCGCCCGCTGCGTCGCTCGGCACGACCCGCTATTTTATACCCGATACCGCGGCCAGACCGGCCGTGTTCCGCTCCACGACCGTACGGGGGAACGCGGGTGTGCGGTGTGGTCCCGTGCGGTATCGCCGTCGCTGCCGGCCGGCTTCGTAACGATGACCGATCGAGTCGGGACGCGTCGTCACCAACCGGCCGACGGCCACACGCACCGCCTGTTCGCCCCTTCCAACCGGCTCGCGTCCCGCTGTGGGCGATGTCTCCGACGTCGCCGCCGCTCGTGTGCCGGCGTCGCTACCGCGGCGTGAGACGGACGAGTCGGTCGTCCCCGTCCTCGGGGAACGGCTCCTCCGCCCGACCGTCCCGATTGGAGGTGATCGCGTACACCTCGCCGTCCGGCCCCTCTTCGACGTGTCGGATCCGACCGAGTTCATCCTCCAGAAGGCTGTGTGAGACGGCGTCGTACTCCTCGTCGGTCCAGTCGGCGTCGTGTCGAACGCCGCTCGTGTCCTCGGGCGGCGTTCCCCCGCCCGGATACACCGTCACGACGTTCAGCTGCTGGGAGATCAACCCCCCGACGAGCAGCCGATTCCGCCATCCGTCGGCCACCGTCCCCGTATAAAAGATGCAGCCGGAGGGTGCCCACGTCGTCCCGGTTCCCGTGTGTGCGACCGGGCGATCGTACTCGGTTCCGGGATACGTGTCGGCGTCGCGACCTCGTTCGCCCTCCGGCCCCCAGCCGTGATCGCCACCCGGACGAACCACCTGCACTTCGTCGCGTGCGGCGGGGCCGTGATCGGTAACGATCGGAGTTCCGTCCGGCAGAAACGAGATCCCCTGCGGATTTCGGTGACCGGTGGAGAACACGCGGTCGTCTCCGCCGAGCTCCGGGTTGTCGGCGGCGGGACTCCCGTCCGGTTCCAGACGAAGTACTTTCCCCGCCAACGAGTTCGGGTCCGATGTGACGGCCGGATCGTCCGCATCGCCGGTCGTTACCCACAGGTAGTTCGCCGGCCCGAACGCGATCCGCGACCCGTTGTGGATGATCTCGTGACCCGGGATCGACTCCACGACCACCGTCTCCGTCTCCTTCGGGTTATCGGCGTCGACATCGTAGTAGACGACCCGGTTTCGGAACTCGTCCGAACCGGCCTCGTAGGTGTACACCGCGTACACGAGCGGAACGTCGGGATAGTTCGGGTGGACCGCGAGCCCCATCAGCCCGCCCTCGCTCCCGCCGTCCCACCAACCGATATCCTCCTGTTCCGGCGTCACTGCATCCGCATGGTCGATTATCTCCGGCGCCGCCACCTCCGCGAGCTCGTCCCCGTCGTACCGCGTGATCCGCCCGACACGCTCGGAGACGAACAGGTCTCCATTGGGTGCGAACGCCAGGTCCCACGGCACTTCCAACCCTTCGATAACCGTTTCCACCTCCGCGTCGAGCGCTGGCGGTTCGGTCGGATGCTCCCAGTCCGGATCGTATCCGTCCCACGACTCGATATCGTGGGTGACGGAGAGGTCGTACGTCGGATCCGCGACCGGCGTCGCAGTGGACGAATCCTCGTCTGCACCGGCATCATCGTCGTCGTTCAGTCGATCGTCATCATCGAGACAGCCGGCGAGACCGGTGACGCCGACGAGTCCGGCAGCAAGCACTCGTCGTCGATCGGGGTACATGATGTCGAGTTAGGACAGCAGTGAGTAAAACGTGCTGCTGTTGAGTCTCGAGAAAATCGCGTCAACGATGATCCGGTCTCGCGTCAGCGAGCGGCGGCAGCGACGCGCTCGCGTTCCTCTTTCTGCGAGATGGAGTACGTCTGTACGTCGTAGTCAGCTGCCCCGATAAGCTCCTGTGCGAGAGCCTCGGCCGCAGAGGTGGAGGATTTGTACGTCGCGTTCGCGACGCCGTCAGAGATGAACAGCAAGGCTTGATCGACGCGACGCTGGGGTGCGACGTCGACCGCCTTCGGAACGGAGATACCGCCGTACTTCAGTCGGACGGTCTCCTCGCGCGGAGCTGCGTTCTCGACTGCGGTAACGAGCACCTGCACCGGGTTCTCCTCCGTCCGGTCGTGGATGATGTCGAACGCGTCGCGAACGATCCGCGTCGCCTGTTGTTTCTTCCCCGTGTTCTCGTCAGTCTGCATCAGACGGTTGATGAGTCGTTCGACGATCGAGATCTCGGATTTCTTGAACTGCTTGGAGGCGTGACGGCCCATCGTGTGCGCAATGGGGGTCACGTTCATATACCGCTTCGTCGACGGGTCCTCGTAGGAGATCTCCGTGACGTCCCAAACACCGAACAGCTTCGCGTTCGCGTTCGCCGCCTCGCTCGCTGCGGGTGCGTCCGGCTCCGGTTCGTCCGCTGCGACGTCCGCGTCGTCGCCGGACTCCGCTTCGGCTTCTTCCCCGCTCATCGGACCGGCTTCTCCGCGTTCCCGCGAACCAGTTCGATCATCGAGACGCCGTTGACCTTCTCGACTTTGTAGTTGACGCCGGAAAGGTCACCCATCGCGCGACCCTTCGCGCCACCGATTCCGGCGATCGTGACCTCGTCGTGCTCGTCAATAAAGGATATCGCACCGTCACCGGGACAGAACGCGGTGACCTGCTTCCCGTTTTTGATGAGCTGCACGCGAACACACTTTCGGATCGCCGAGTTCGGCTGCTTTGCCTCGATTCCGACCTTCTCAAGGACGATGCCACGCGCTTGGGGGGCACCTTCCAGCGGATCGGACTTCTTTTTGAGCCCGCGCTCTCTCCGAGCGTACTCGGAGTCGGACCAGCGACGTTTCTGCCGGTCCTGCTTGAGCTTACGGGCGGCGTATTTGCCGTTCGCCATCGTACCTCCCCTTCCCGACGGAGCTACTTAAGCATCCCTTTTTCTCTCCCGAGAAACGGCCTCAGATCCGTCGAGAGGTAGTCATCCAGTGATCTGAGCGCGTTTTCTCCTCGATCCGCGACCGCTCACGCCCGCTGAGCCGATAAGCCGCGCCGAGAATCCGTCGTTTCCGTCCGTTCCCGGCTACTCCCGGAGCTCGTCCACCCAGTCCGGCTCCTCGACAGCCGTTTCGCCGATTCCTCGGAACGCGAGGTCGATATCGACGACGGCGTCCTGTCCTCGATGGACCCCGTCCCACCGCTGTTCGAGACTCGCAACGACGCCGGCCGCTCTGACGTGCATCGTCGCCTCCGCGGAGACGACTTCCTCGGGAACGTCCGTGGCTCCCTCGAACGCGTCGGCGACGAGCCGAACCGCCGGTTCGCCACCGGACTCGGCGGTCCGGTCGTCGACGGTCATGTTCCAGCCGCCGACGCCGCCGACGCCGGCCAACGACTCCTCTCGCATCGCCTCACGAAACTGCTGATCCGATCGCTCGACCGTCCGTCTGTCCGTCGAGACGTCGCCACCGACTTGCTCGCGAATGAACCCCTCTTCTCCGTCGATGTAGAGCTCGAAAACGTCCCGTTCGCTCGTCTCGGTGGACTCCTGTCTGAGATACTGTCTTCCCAGATCGGCATCGAACCGGGCTTCGTACTCCTGTGAAGGGAGCCACGGGCTCGGCCGTTCGTCACCGGCGTGTTCGGTGTCGGCCGTCGAGAACAGCTCGAAGCTTCCGGCGTCGACGAGGGCTTCGGCGTGGCGGTCCGCCAGCACCTCCGCCTCCAGATCGTCGCCGTCGAGCCATTCGACGTCCGTGATACCGGACTGTCCGTCACCCGTCGGAGCGCTACAGCCCGCCAATCCGCCGAGTCCGACGCCGAACCCGGCGAGCAGTCGCCGGCGCTGCATGTTCATGGCCGACGGAACGAGACGGGGCGTGAAAAGGAGCGCGGGTTCGTGGCTGCAGTAACCATCCACGGCAGTCGACTGCCGCCGGCTACGTGAGCTGAATGTCGTCGATATCGTGATGACGCTTCGCAAGCGTCCTCGCCGTCTCGATGTTTCGTCCGTCCGCACCGATCGCGACGCCGCGGTCCGGTTCAGCAACCTCGACGTACGCGACGCGGTCGTTCTGCTCGGAGACGGTGACGGCGTTCACTGCCGCCGGAGCGAGCGCGCTCGCCACGAACGCCTCCGGGGTGTCGGCGTCCTCGACCAGCTCGATCGATCTGCCAAGCTCCCGCTCGGCCGCCGCGACCGTTGCCCCGTCCTGTCCGATCGCGGCGGCCATCTCGCCGGCCGGAACGAGAAACACGAGCCGGTCACTCTCCACGAGGCAGTCCTTCGGGGCGACGTCGGTCAACTCGTCGAACCGGCCGATGTACCGGCGTGCCTCGTCGGAGAGCTCGACGCGCATCAGTCGGTCCGTTCGTCGACGGGCGTTCCGCCGTCGGTGGTCGCATCATCGGACGTGTCGCCGCCGTCGCCGAGCATCCGCGACCCCATCCGAAGGTCGACGTCACCCGTTCCGAGCGAGATCGGCTTGCCGGCGATGACGTTCTCGATGACGCCGTCGAGCTCGTCGTATTCGCCGTGGATCGCGGCTTCGAGTAGGTGATTCACCGTCACCTCGAACGCAGCGCGCGCGAGCACCGAATCCTTCGATCCGGAGATACCGTGTCGACCGATGGATTCGATCTCACCGTTGTTCGTCATGATGTCCGCGACGAGCATGAGATGTCGGACGTTCACATCGTCGAGCCCCTGCTCTTCGAGCGTGTTCTTCGTCTCGTCGATGATCGTCTCGCGGGCCGCCTCGACGCCGAGGTTCCGATAGATCTCGTGGATGTTGTTACACGTCGTCCGTGAGGCGTCGACACCCTCGATGTCGAGAACGTCTCCGAACGCGGAGCCCTCGGTGTAGAGGACGAACTGCTCTTCGCCGTCGATCTCCTCTTTCCGGATCACGACGCGTTCGATCTCCTCTATCCCCTTGAACACGATCTCGCGAAGGCGTTCGACCAGCTGTAAGAGCTCGCGGTAGCTCGGTTCGCTGGGGCCGAACTCGATCACCGTTCCCGACTGGCGGGTGTCCACGTCGAGCGCGTCCTCGATCGTCTCGGCGATGCGTTCCGCGATCTCCGATGGGTCCGCGTACGTCGGCCACCGCTCCAACAGGGTGTCGTCGTTGAGGTCGATCCGGACGAGCATATCCGCGACGTTCGTCGAGACGTCCCCGAGCGCGAGGATGCGCGTCGACTCGATCGACCAGACGACCTCGTGGGCTTTCTCGCGGTTCGTCGCGTACTCGCCCTCGAGATGGACGGTCATCATCGGCGTGTCCGGCGTTTTCCGGGCGTCCACCAGCTCGATGAGCCGCGGGAGCCCCTGCGTGACGTCGATCTCTGCAACGCCAGCGTAGTGGAAGGTGTTCATCGTGTTGTGTGTGACTATACCCTCCGCGGTGGTGAACGTCTCGAGCCCCTCGACGGAGAAGTCGTACACGTGCTCGTGGTCGCTCTCGACGATATCAACCGACTCGATGCGGTCCCACACGACGTCACCGTCGACTGCCTGACGGAGTTCCGCGAGCGACTTGGAGTCGACACCGGCCTCGTCGGCCTCCGCAACGAGCCGACCGAGCCGACTCCGACCTATCCGCTGTCGCTTCGACGCGGCGTTCACCTGACGGCTCGGAATGCCAGCATCGGACGCGACCTCACGGAGCGTGTCGCCGAAGTTTGGAATCTGGTCCGTCGCGTCCGGGCCGCCCTCGTCGATGTCGGCCGCGGTAGCGTCGAGTTCGTCCCCACGCTCGCCGACCATCCCGATCCGTTCCGCGAAGCGGCCGACGTGCTTCTTCGGCACGCGGAGCGTCCGCGACGAATCCTGTTCGCCGAGCGTCGCATACACGTCGAACCGCGCGAGCAACAGCGCGATGCCGGCGGTGAGTCGGTCACTCGTCGAACTGGACCGAACTGCGCCTTCCGCGACGTTTCCGTCGCCGCTGAAGTATCCACGGAGCAATCCGCGGACGAAGGCGTCCGTCGCGCCGAACGCGAAGCCGGGAACGACCTTCTGGCCGTTCTCCACGCACGCGGCACGGAGGAAGTCTGCGAGGATCGTCCCGTTCACGCGAACGTCGTAGCCGCGGGCGAACCCGCTGTCGTTCTCGTACTCGTTCACCGAGAGATCGAACCGGTCGGCGAACGCACGGACGCCGTCTTGGAACGTCTCGTCGACATTCGAGACGGAGACGTAGTGCTCCGCCAGCGACCCCTCGGCGAGCCACGCACCGACGAAGAATCCGGTCTCCGTGTCGAGCGGGAAGCGCTCGGGTAATCCGACCGTCCCGCCGGTCGGATAGACGGTGTCCTCGTCGATCCGTCCCGATTCGAGGGCGTCTCGCTTGTTTCGGAGCTGATCTTCTCCCACGGGAGCGGTGTCGACACCGCCGTCGGTGAGTGTCGACGTGTACCAGTACTCGCTCGCGGGCAGATACTCGCGGAGGTCGATCTGATCGGTTTCGCCTCCGTCGAAAGAGGCGACCACCGGCAACCAGTCGCCGGCCTTGAGGTCGTCGCCGGCGACCGGGACGACCTCGTTGTCGCGCCGGGTAACGAACGAGTGGGCCTTCGTCGCCCTAATCGTCCGTCCCGATTCGAGCTCGAACCGGAGGAGTTCGTCCGGCGTCTCGTGGCGACTCACTTCTTCAACGTCCTTCCAGCGAACGCGTTCGTCGTCGGACAGGCTGAGCGTCTCTAATCCGTCCGGCGAGAGGGCGACCTCGTGATCGCCGACGGAACGACTCTCACTGGAATCAACGACGTCGTCGACCAGCGCGCCTATCTCGACGGTATCCGTCTTCCCGTTTTGCCGGATAACGACGCGCTCGTCGTAGGGGACACTCATCTGCGTCCCCGGTTCACCGATCGACTGTGCAGAAACGGTCCCGACGGGGTCCAACGGGTCAACCCGGGTCTCGATGTATCGGTTCTCGACGCCCGTCGCGATATCCGTCACGTGTTCGATCGTGACGCCGCCGTACTCCTCGGCTTTCGCCTCGATCGTCTCGTACACCTGCGTTTTCAGCCGCGTCGGGAGCTCCGTCGACTCCACCACCGCCTCCATGTCGTCCGTTACGTGTTCGTACTCAGTCATCTGATTCCACCTCCAGGCCGCCGGCCTTGTTCAGGCCGGGTCCGGCGTGCTCCGAGAGGTTCGTCGGCGGCGCGCGCTCGCCGAGGAAGCGCTCCTTCTCCGCGGCGGAGTCGAACTCCGCCTGCAGGACGCGGTCGGCGATCCCGTCGATGTCGATGCCGTCTCCCTCGCCGGAGGACACCTTCACCGGCGAGGTGCCGTCCTCGCCGAACTCGAACTGGATGATCGTGCCCGACGTGTCACGAACCGTTCCGTCGTACTGTGCTTCCAGTTCGGAGAGCGCGTTGATGAGCCGCCGCTGGAGGTAGCCGGACTTCGAGGTCCGGACCGCCGTGTCGACGAGCCCCTCGCGGCCGCCCATCGCGTGGAAGAAGAACTCCTCCGGCGTGAGTCCGCCGCGATAGGAGTTCTCCACGAACCCGTGCGCCTCCGCTGAGAGGTCGTGGGGTTTGTAATGCGAGAGCGTCCGGTCCTCGTAGCCGCGGTTGATCCGCTCGCCGCGAACCGCCTGCTGGCCCACGGAGCCGGCCATCTGCGTGAGGTTCAGCATCGACCCACGCGCACCCGACCGGGCCATCACGACCGCCGGGTTGTCGTCGCCGAAGTGCTGATCCGCGATCTCACCCGCGGAGTCTCGGGCCTTTCCGAGCGTCTGCATGATCTTCATCTCCAGCGTCTCGTCGACGCTCCGCCCGGGGAGCGACTCGAGCTCGCCCGCTCGGTACGTCTCGATCAGCTCCTCGACCCGGTCGTACGCGTTCTCGATCGCCTCGTCGACCTGCCGCTCCGCCTCCGGCGGGATCGACTCGTCGTCGATCCCGATCGAGAAGCCGAAATGCATGATCGCTCGCATCGCCAGCGCCGCGATCTCGTTGATGAACACGCGCGCTCGCGTCTCACCGTACACCTTCGTGAGCGTGTCGACGACCTCGCCGCCGAACGCGCCGACCGCGTCCTCGTCGATCGTCCCCTCGACTAGCTGCCCGTCCTCGATACGGACGACGTCGCCCGTCGAGGAGGTGAACTCCAGCGAGAGGTCGTCGGGCAGCAACTCGGAGAACAGGGTTCGACCGGTCCAGAACTCGTTACCGTCCTCGTTCACGCCGTTCGGTTCGGGGAGCTCGTCGACTCGCGTCGCACGGAGCAGGTCGAGCGCCTGCGTCTCGGTGAACTCGGGATTCGAGTGCGTGAGCAGGTACGTCCCGGAGATGTGGTCCTGGATGGCTCCGATGATGTTTCCGCCGAACCGGGGGCTCAGGATCTGCTCTTGGACGCGCATGAGCACGCGCGCCTCGGCGCGTGCCTCCTCGTTCTGAAGCGCGTGCATGTTCATCTCGTCGCCGTCGAAGTCGGCGTTGTACGGCGGACAGACGACGGTGTTGAGCCGGAACGTCTTATACGGCATCACGACGACCTCGTGGGCCATGATCGACATCCGGTGCAGCGAGGGCTGCCGGTTGAAGATCACGATGTCGCCGTCGACGAGGTGGCGATTCACCTCCCAGTCCGGCTCGATCTTCTCGGCGAGCTCTTCGCAGTTCTTCTCGGTCACCTTTAGCCGACGCCCGTCGGGGCGACGCACGTAGTTCGCGCCCGGATGGCTCTCTGGGCCGTTCCGAACGTACTGGCGCGCCTCCTCGACGTTCCGCTCGGTCACGTTGAGCGTCTGCGTCATCTCCGTGGCGACGCGATCCGGCACGCCGACCTCGTTCAGACTCAGCGTCGGGTCCGGCGAGATGACGGTCCGTGCGGAGAAGTTGACGCGCTTCCCGGACAGCGACCCGCGGAAGCGACCCTCCTTGCCTTTCAGGCGCTGGGAGAGGGTCTTGAGAGGTCGTCCGGAGCGGTGGCGTGCGGGCGGCGTCCCGGAGATCTCGTTGTCCACGAACGTGGTGACGTGGTACTGGAGCAGCTCCCAGAGGTCCTCGATGATGAGCTGTGGTGCGCCGGCCTCGCGGTTCTCCATGAATCGCTGATTGATCCGGATGATGTCGACGAGCTTGTGCGTCAGATCGTCTTCCGATCGCTGCCCGTTGTCCAGCGTGATCGACGGTCGCGTCGTCACCGGCGGGACGGGTAGCACCGTCATGATCATCCACTCCGGCCGCGAGTTCTCGGCGTCGATGCCGAGCACCTCAAGATCCTCGTCCGGGATGTCCTCGAACCAGTCGCGGATATCCGAGGGCATCAGCTTGTTCATATCCTCCTCGGTGAGGTCGACGTCGAGCGCCGACTCGACCGCGCGGCGGTCCTCCTTGCGCGGGCGGAACTCGCCGGCCATGATCTGGTTGATCCGGTCCAGTGCGATCCCCGTCTCGTCCGCCAGCTCCCGTGGCGAGGTTCCGGGGTCGTCAGCCTCCTCGTCGGGCTGCATCGCGGCCGCGATGCGCTCGGAGTAGTCGCCAGAGAGGACGTCCTGTACCTCGTAGTACGTCGTCGGCTTCTCGTGTTTGATGTCCGCCTGCGGCTCGCCACAGAACGGACAGGTGCTCGCCTTCCGTGCCTGCCGGACGGCCGCCTTCAGCACGTCGTGGGGGTCGTCGCCGAGCTCCTTGGCGCGCTCGTATCGCTCTCGGAACTCCTCGCGCTGTCGCTCGTCGAGCGCAAGCCGTCCGCACTCGCGACACGTCGACCGGAGCAGTCGCCGAATGAGCTTCGTGAACCCGACGTGGATCACGGGTGCGGCCAGTTCGATGTGGCCGAAGTGACCGTTACAGGAGCCGGAGTGTGAGCCACAGGTCCGACACTCCAGTCCGGGATCGATGACGCCGAGCCGCGGATCCATCAACCCCATATCGATCGGATAGCCGTCGTCGTCGTACGTGTCCGCGGTGATAACCTTCGTCGCCGACATGTCCCGGTACGTCTCCGGGTCCATGAGGCCGAAGTCGATGCCGCCGAGCACTTTCGGTGTTTGTAGTGACATTTAAATCGCGTCCTCCAGTTCGAGTCGCGGTCGAATTCCTAAGGCGATCATCTCGTCGAGGAGCAGCTTGAACGCGTAGCTCACCTCGAGCTCGTGGATGTCGTCCTCGTCCCCGGTGACCGGGTCGTACACGCGGCGCTGCTCGCGGTCCTCGACGGCGACGAGCCCCGTCTTCGCGGAGACGTGGACCGTTTCGGCGTCCGACGACTCCAGGAGCCGCTCGTTGAGCACCATCGACGCGCCGTGGCCGATGATCGTGTCGCGCTCCATCTCCCCGACACGAAGGCCGCCCTCCCGGGCTCGCCCCTCGGTCGGCTGGCGCGTGAGCACCTGCACCGGACCGCGCGACCGGGCGTGGAGCTTGTTCGACACCATGTGGTACAGCTTGTGGTAAAAGATCGTCCCGACGAAGATCTCCGCGTCGATCTTCTCGCCGGTGACGCCGGAGTACATCACCTCCTTGCCGGAGGATTTGAACCCGTGCTCCTCTAGTCCGTCGCGGAGCTCCGCCTCGTCTTCGCCCTGGAACGGGGTGCCGTCGACCCGCGACCCGCGCAGCGAGCCGACCTTCCCGCCGAGCATCTCCAGGACGTGGCCGACGGTCATCCGCGAGGGGAGCGCGTGCGGATTGAGCACGAGGTCCGGGACGACGCCCTCCTCGGTGAACGGCATGTCCTCCTGGGGCGCGAGGTGGCCGACGACCCCCTTCTGTCCGTGGCGGGACGCGAACTTGTCGCCCAGCTCCGGCACGCGCTGATCGCGCACCTTCACCTTCGAGAGCTTCGAGCCGTCCTCACCCTCCATCAGCGTGACGGTGTCGACGACGCCGGACTCGCCCGAGCGCATCGTCACCGACGTCTCGCGACGCTTCTGCGGGGAGAGTCCGCCCATGTCGTCTGGCTCCTCGAGGAAGCGCGGCGGGCTCGTCTTCCCCAGCAGCACCGACGACTCGTCGACCTTCGTCTCCGGGTTGACGAGCCCGTCCTCGTCGAGATGGGTGTACGCGTCCTCGCCGCGTGCGCCGCGGACGTCCTGTGAGGGGATCTCGAAGCGGTCCTCCTGACCGCCGGGGTAGCGTCGCTCCTCACCCTCGTACGTTCGGAAGAAATGCGAGCGCGCGAGCGCGCGGTCGACCGACCCCTGGTTCATCACCAGCGCGTCCTCGATGTTGAACCCCTCGTAGGACATGACGGCGACGACGAAGTTCTGTGCCGCCGGTCGCTCGTCGAAGTTGATCTGTTCGGTCGTCTGGGTTTTCACCATCGCCAGCTGCGGGTAGTGCATCAGATGCTGGCGCGTGTCGGGCCGGATCCGGTAGTTCGCGGACGGTAGCCCCAGCGACTGCTTCATCATCCCCGCACCCATCGTGATCCGGGGGCTCGCGTTGTGCTCGGGGTACGGGATCATCCCCGCGCCGATGCCGAACACGAGCTGCGGGTCGATCTCGAGGTGGGTGTGGTCGTCGGTGACGTCCGCCTCGTCGACGGCGACGTAGATGTCTTCTTCCTCCTCGGCGTCGATGAACTCGACGTAGCCGCGCTCGACGAGGTCCTCGAACTCGATCTCGCCGCGCTCGACGGCGCCGATCTCCTCGTCGCCGAGAAGCGGTTCGCCGTTCTCGACGACGATGAGTGGACGCCGCGCTCGCCCGGCGTCCGCGTTGACGATCACTTCGCGGGTGCGTTCCTTCACCGAGACGTTCACCATCTCGGAGACGTCGCCGCGGCGGCGCGCCTCCCGGATCTGTGCCGCGAGCTCGTTCGGGTCCGGATGGGTCCCGACGAGACTCCCGTTGACGTACACTTTCGCTTCGCGTTCTGCTGTAGCCATGTTAATCGTCCGCCGTCTGTCGTTCGACGCCCTCGATGCCGGGGATCCCCTCGACACCCATCGACGCCAGTTCTCGTTTCAGCCCCTGTTCGTCCTCGATGTTCTGTGACAGCTCCATCGCCTGTGCGAAGTTCTTCACGAGTCCGCAGTTCGGTCCCTCCGGCGTTTCGGAGGGGCAGATACGACCCCACTGGGTCGCGTGGAGGTCACGCGCCTCGAAATGCGGCTGCGAGCGCGACAACGGCGACCGCAGACGACGCAGGTGTGAGAGAACGCCCATGTAGTCCGTCCGATCGACGAGCTGTGAGACGCCGGAACGCCCGCCGACCCAGTTACCCGTCGCGATCGGGTGTTCGAGCCGCTCGGTCAACACGTCGGAGCGAACCACCGTGTTGACCGTGAGCTGCCGGTTGCGCATGTTGGCGCGCTCGAGCTGGTATTTCACGTCGCGTGCCAGCTTGTTCAACGCGGTGCGGAACAGGTCACGCATCAGGTCGCCGGACACCTTCAGACGCTTGTTCGCGTAGTGGTCCTTGTCGTCCGCCTCGCGGCGCTCCAGGGCGAGCTCGAAACACGCCTCGGCCATCCGACAGAGGTAGTACGCCTTGTTGATCCGGACGTCCTCCTCGTCGACGCCCTCCTCGTGGAGGTGCGGGAGGAGGTAGCGGTCGATCACGTAGTTCGCCCGCTTCAGCTGGTAGTTTTTCCCTTGGCCGGAGGCGACGCGTTCGCCGAGCGTCTCGATCGCCTCCTCGGTGGTCTGCACCGACGCCTCCTCTAAGTTCTCCAGCATGAACTTCACGATCTCGGGGTCGTCGCTCACGCGGTGGACGATCTCCTCATCGGACTCGAGCCCGAGCGCGCGCACGAGCGTGACGAAGTCGATCGAGCCGGAGACGGAGGGGAACGACACCTCCAGTAGCCCCTCGCGGTTGCGCTCACACAGCACCAGTGCCCGATAGCCACGACGCTGGGAGAACGTCTTCGCGACCTGGATCTCGTCGCCGTACTTCGAGTCGTACTCGGCGAGGATCTTGTTCGGCGCGAGGTCCTCGCTGGTCATCAGCACGCGCTCGGAGCCGTTGACGATGAAGTAGCCGCCGGGGTCGACGGGGTCCTCGCCGATGTCGATCAGCTCCTCGTCGGAGAAGCCGGCCATGTTGCACTTGTTCGAGCCGACCATGATCGGCATTCGGCCGACCTTCGTCTCCGTGGAGTCGACGACGGTCTCCGGCTCCTCCTCGCCGCCGCGGACGATGGACATCTCCATGAACACGGGTGCCGAGTAGGTGATGTTCCGGAGCCGCGCCTCCTGGGGATACAACAGCTCCTCGGAGCCGTCGGCCTCACGGACGCGGGGCGTGACCATCCGCACGTCGCCGAGTTCGACGTACACTGGCTCTTGGCCCTCCTTGTCGCCGATGTCCGTGTCTATCGTCTCCTTCTCGTCGACGACTTCCTGCATGCCGCGGTCCAGGAAGTTGTTGAACGAGCGGAAATGGTGTTCTGCGAGCCGGTCATCCGAGAAGTACTCGCGTGATACCACGCGTCGGTCTTGCCTGTTCATGAGACGACGAGTCGGAACACGACCGCCTGATCGGTCGTTCGGGAGTTTCGTACGATCTTCACGACGTCGCCGACTTCGGCCGCATCGGGGACGGCGGGGTCCGTACGCTTGATCTTCGGCAGGTTCGTTTTCGTCACGTTGTACTCCGCCAGAACCTCCTCGACCTCCTCGGGATCGTCAAGGAGGATGTGGTCCGGGACGAGTTCGTGTTGGCTTACGTCTACCATGGGTGGTGGTGATTGAAAGAAGCTATCACGAGATACTACAGCCGATTAGCGAGGCCACCCAAATAAGGCTTGTCAAGCGCGTCCGCCGCGCACGGCTGTCGGTACCGGCAGGGCGTGCGTCATCGTAGCCCACGATATCCGAACCCAAAAGCGTATCGGGACTGTGACCGGCTCACATCCTCGCCGACGATGACAAGCCTTATTTGCCAGACACGGGTACGAACGATTGCAGTCAGCCCGGATGGTGTAGTGGCCCATCATACGACCCTGTCACGGTCGTGACGCGGGTTCAAATCCCGCTCCGGGCGTCCCCGATTTCGGGGCCGACGCTGCTGTCTGCCCGGATGGTGTAGTGGCCCATCATACGACCCTGTCACGGTCGTGACGCGGGTTCAAATCCCGCTCCGGGCGCTTCCGTCGACGCCGACTACGAACGAGGAGCGATGGCGACGAGTGAGTCCGGCGTCGACGAACGCAGACGAAGGGATTTGAATCAGGGAGTGAAGCGAGTGGAACGAGCGGAACGACCGGGGTTCAAATCCCGCTCCGGGCGTTTTCGACGAACAACTCGGCGACGGATGCTGACGCCGACCCGAAGCGTGGGTTTAACCGCGATGACGCGCCACGTTCCCGTGATGGCCGTCGCCGATCCACCGGTTCCCGACCTCGCCGATCGTGCGCGTGCGTGTGCGAACCGCCTTCGTGACGCCGACCGGGTACTGCTCGCGTCCCACATCGACGCCGACGGGCTCACGAGCGCCGCGATCGCGTCGAGCGCACTCGCGCGGGCCGGGATCGACCACGAGGTCGTCTTCGAAAAACAGCTCGACGACGAGGCGATCGCCGGGATCGCCGCCCGCGAGTACGAGACGGTGCTTTTCACCGACTTCGGCTCCGGGCAGCTCGACGCGATCGCCGCCCGCGAGGCCGCCGGCGACTTCGTCCCCGTCATCGCCGACCATCACCAGCCCGCGGACGCCGACACCGAGTTCCACCTCAACCCCCTGCTCGAGGGGATCAACGGCGCGAGCGAGCTCTCCGGCGCGGGCGCGAGCTACGTGCTCGCGCGAGCGCTCGAGGGGTCTGGCGATGACAATCGCGATCTGGCGGGGCTCGCGGTCGTCGGCGCGGTCGGCGACATGCAGGACTCCGGCGGTGGGCTCGTCGGCGCGAACGAGGCGATCGTCGCCGACGGCGTCGCGGTCGACGTGCTCGAAAGCCGGACGGATCTGGATCTCTACGGCCGACAGACGCGGCCGCTTCCGAAGCTCCTAGAGTACGCCTCCGACGTACAGATACCTGGAATATCAAACGACGAAGCCGGCGCGGTCCGCTTCCTGTCGGATCTCGATCTCGAGTTGAAAACCGACGGCGACTGGCGACGGTGGGTCGATCTGGACGCCGAGGAGCGTCGGACCCTCGTCTCGGCGCTGATGCAACGCGCAGTCGCGTCCGGCGTTCCCGCCGACCGGATCGAGGCGCTCGTCGGCACGTCGTACACGCTCGTCGACGAGGAGCCGGGAACCGAGCTTCGCGACGTCAGCGAGTTCTCGACGCTGTTGAACGCCACCGCAAGATACGAGCGGGCGGACGTCGGACTCGCGGTGTGTCTCGGCGAGCGGGACGTCGCGCTCGCGGAGGCTCGTAGCCTCCTCCGAAACCATCGTCGAAACCTCTCGGAGGGGCTACAGTGGGTCAAAAACGAGGGCGTCACCCACGAGACACACCTCCAGTGGTTCGACGCCGGATCGCGGATCCGCGAGACGATCGTCGGGATCGTCGCCGGCATGGCGATCGGCTCGCCAGCAGTCGACCGGTCGAAACCCGTGATCGCGTTCGCCGAGGAGAACGCGACGGAGCTGAAGGTGTCCGCACGCGGCTCCCATCGACTCGTTCGTCAGGGGCTCGATCTGTCCGTCGTGATGGGCGAAGCGAGCCGCGCCGTCGGCGGCGACGGCGGCGGTCACGACGTCGCGGCGGGCGCGACGATCCCCCGTGCCGAACGGGACGCGTTTCTCGCGGCGGCCGACGAACTCGTCGGAAAGCAGCTATCGTGAGGCGCTCTCGTCACGGTCCGGGCCGTCGTCTCGGCGCTACGGGCCGTCGTCTCGGCGCTACGGGCCGTCGTCGAGCGCTACACCTCGCCGATGTCGCGGAACATCGCGCGATAGTCGTCCGCCGAGAACGCCTCGCCGAGGTCGTCGATGTCGGCGTCGAGCTCGTCGAGCCGTTCGAGTAGCTCCTCGTACGACTCGTTGTTCTCGAGATGGGCGGTCGGCTTCTCCGATTCGAGCACCGCGCGCTTGCTGGCGAGCGACGCGGCTCGCTGGAGAAGATCGTCGTACTCGGTGCGCGTCAACAGCGTTTCCATGGCGGTGAGCAGGCCGTCTCTGCTCACGGGTTTGGTCAGATACAGATCGAACCCCATATCGATGATGTCGTAGTCCGGCTCGACCGCCGTCACCATCGCGACGCGGCAGTCGAACCCCTCCTCGCGGATGTATTCGAGCACGTCATCGCCGCTCCCGTCGGGGAGACGACGGTCGAGCAGCACTGCATCGAGCGTTTCGTCGGCGAGTTCGACTGCCTCAGTCGTCGTCTCGGCGACGAGGACGTCGTACCGCTCTTCGAGGAAGCCGGCGTACAGCGCAGCGATGTCCGGCTCATCCTCGACGATGAGTACGGTAGTCTCACTCACCGCCGATCACCGTCTGTTCGACGGACGACGCTTCACCGCGCATACGAACGACTTCCGGCGTGTTGATGAATAAAGCTATCGACGCACGACAATGACGGTGGTACGACGCCGTCGCGTCACAGCTACGTCGACGTGTCGCCGTCCGTCGTCACCGGAACGGCTGGTCTTTTATATACCATCGCTGCTAAACGTCGGACGAATGTCAACGCTCGTCTCTACGGGGGTCGAGGGCCTCGATTCGATCCTCTCCGGCGGAATCACGAAGCAGTCGACGGTGCTCGTTTCGGGCAATCCGGGAACCGGAAAAAGCATCTTCGGAATCCAGTATCTGTACACCGGCGTCACAGAGCACGACGAACAAGGGGTGTACGTCTCCTTCGAGGAGGATGAGGCTGATATCCGTGCGGCTGCCGAGTCGGTCGGATTCGAGGAGTTCGGCCAGCTCGTTGACGACGGACGGATCGCGATCCTCGACAAGCGACAGATGCTTCGGGAGGCTGATTTCTCGACGGCTGTCGATCGGCTACTCGACACGATCGAGGACGGCGATTTCGACCGGCTCGTTCTCGACTCGCTGTCGATGTTTCAGCTGTTCTTCGAGGACGAACAGGAGGAGCGGACGTATCTGCTGAAGTTCTCCGACATTCTCAAGGCGAACGGGCTCACCTCGCTGCTGATAAACGAACAGGGTGCGGTGTTTCCGGATACTGAAGTGGGCCTCGAGAACTTCCTCACGGACGGGAACATCTACTTCATCCAGACGCCGACGGACTCCGGTGTCAACCGGTACGTCTGGGTCGCGAAGATGCGCAAACAGGAGATCGACGCGGATATTTTTCCCATGGAGATCGGAGACGGGGGGATCACCGTCCACGAGCGGGCCGGCGGCTTCTCGATGATGGGACGATCGGACGAGCCGTCCTTCTAATCCGTCGACGATCTCGAACCGACGAGCTGCTCGTCGGTTGTGGTAGCCGAAAGCAGATCCGAGTCCGCCGTCAGAACGAGACGGGCTGGGCGTCGGTCGTCGGATCTCGGTCCGAGTAGAACCGGCGGCCGATCGCACGGTGGCAGACGCCGGCTCGGACGGTGTCGAACACCTCGTCCGGACGGTCGAAGGTCTGCTCGCCGAACCGCGCCAGCACGTCGCCGAGGCGCTCGGATCCGTCCGCGAGCTCTACGGTCGCGTTCCCGTGAGCCGCGATTATCTCGTCCGAAGTTGCCGGGTACTGGTGCCGTTCGAGCCGGTCGTCAATGCCGTTCAAGCGCATCATCGGTATGGAACCGCCGCAGGTTCTTAATGATTGTCCATGTATGACCTTAGCCGGAGCATATGCCTTATAGGTCCTTAATTGACGATCGTTTCCACATCACACTCCGGTTGCCCCTGCGGGTCGCGGCACCGCCGCTCGAACCGTCGGCGATTTGTGCGAGCCGCTCCGCCAACGCGTATGGACACCCGCTCGCCGTCCGACGGGATTGACGGGAACGGATCGATCGTGGCGGATCTCCACACACACACGACCGTCTCCGACGGAACCGCCACGATCGACGAACTCCCCTCGGCCGCTCGCGAGGCCGGGATCGACTGGATCGCCGTCACCGACCACGACCGGATCCATCCGGGCCTCGATGCGCCGGTCGTTACCCGTGACGGTGTCCGGATCGTACGGGGTATCGAGCTCCGCGTCGACGCGGGATTCGAGCGGATCGACCTCCTCGGGTACGCCGTTCGACACACCGACCCGCTGGACGCGGAGCTCGCTCGCCTCCAGGCGGACCGTCGGGAGCGTGGTGCGCGAATACTCTCCCGCGTCGAGGCGCGACTCGGCATCGACCTCGACGTCGAGCCGCGTCCCGGGCTCGGCCGACCGCACATCGCTCGCGCGATCGACGACTCCTCGGCTCCGTACGACTACGAGGACGCCTTCGACGAGCTGATCGGCGACGACGGTCCCTGTTACGTCGCCCGCCAGGTGACGCCGCTGGATCAGGGCGTCGAACTCCTCCGTGAGGCGTCTGCGATCGTCGGTCTCGCGCATCCGTTCCGCTACGCCGACGTCGACGCCGCCCTCGAGGTCGCCACGCGTCTGGATGCGGTCGAACGCTGGTACCCGTACGGCCGAGACGTCGACGCCGAGCGCGTCGACCGAGCCGCCGACGCAGCCGACCTTCTCCGCACGGGCGGGAGCGATGCCCACGACCGGACGCTCGGAACGGCGGGACTGACACGAGAGGCGCTTCGCCCGGTGCGTGCGCGGCTTCCGGACCCGGTCGACACGCCCTGAGCCGGTCGGCACGCCCTGAGCCGGTCGGCACGCCCCGACCAGTCTACAGATACGCAAGGCGAGTGCCTCGGGGCTTGTCCCGAGGTAGTTCACCATCCCGGCGTTCCGGGGGCACCCGCGTCGTCCTCGAGTCGGTGGACGAGTCGTTCGCGGTCAGGGGGGTCGAGATCAACAGACTCACCTTTCGACCCCGCGCGCTCGCGCCACGCGGCGGTCGCCCGGCCTCCCCACGAGTCCGCGTTTCGTGCGCGCTCGCGGGCGGTCGACATTCGCTCGCGGTCGACCGCCGACGAGCCCGGGCGTGAACCGACGGCCGCCCCCACGAACCGTGCCCGGTCGTCATCGCTCGCGCGGGCGGCGCGGAGTCGGTCGACGACGCCGTCGAGTTCGTCCGGGTCGGGATACGCGAACACTGTCGCCCCGATCGCCTGCGGGCCGAACGCCGGTGGCGGTAGATCCTCCGGGACTGCGGCGTCAAGCAGTCGGTCGCCGCCACCGGCCGCCTCGACCCGCTCGCACTCCGTTTCGACGCCGAGCTCCAGGTTTCGTCCGGGATACACCGCACAGCTCCGTGGGTACTCCTCGTCGCCGTAGATTCGACACTGCAGCGTCGTCGGATCGAGAAAGACGCAGGTGTCGAGCCAGCGGGCGGTTTCGGTACCGACCGGTGCGACCGGCTTCGGCGGCTTGCACAATCCGACGACGAACACCGGCCGCCCGCGGAGCGCTGCGAGCTCGACTCCATCGATCGTCACCGCGTCGTCGTCGGGTGCCGCCTCGAACAGGCGAGGGACGAGCACGTCGCCGAGGCCGCGGTCCAGCAAGTCGGCGATCTCGTCGCAAGTCAGGGGAACGAGGTCGTACGTGTCGTCCAGCGCCGGCCGTCGACCCGTTCGGTCTCCCGATCCGGCGGCTTCCGGGTCGACCGGTCGCCAGTCGACACAACATCCCGCACAGCCCTCACACCGAAGCTCCATCGTGTGATCCATGGGCACGAACGCTAAAAAGAGACACCCGCGAGGCGTCTACGCCCCTCGACGTTTCTCCACTGGCGACGGGTCGGTATCGTCGACGGCAGTTTCGACGACGTGGCCGTCGTCACCGATCAGTCGACGATGATCTCGGAGTCCGACCCGCCGCTCGTCTCGTCGTCGGTTCCGGTACCCATCTCCGTCTGATACCGCTGGATCCAGTCGGCGAAACACTCGGGGCAGAGCCGCTGTGTGTCGATGTTCGCTCGGTCGACGCTCAGCCTGACGGTTCTCGCGAGCGCGTCCGTCGTCGGCTCCCCGCAGGCGTCACAGGGCTCGTTCGTCGCCGCCTCGCTCATACCGACTCGTCGCGGCGGCGGCTCTTAAAAGTACGCGGACGTCGACGTCACGTCGTCCGAAACGCACGGTCGCCCGCGTCGCCGAGTCCGGGAACGATGAACCCCTCCTCGTTGAGATGGTCGTCAATGGCGACGGTGAGCAGGTCGGCATCCGGGAACGCCTCGCCGACTCGGACGAGACCGTCGGGGGCTGATACGGCCGAAAGCACGAACAGGTTCTCGTAGGTGGTCGCTTCGTCGACGATGTGGTCCAGGACGGCACAGATCGTCGAGCCGGTCGCAAGCATCGGATCGGCGACGATGACGGTGTCTTCCTCGCGGATCTCCGGCAGCTTCACGTAGTCGATGGTGATCGGAAACTCGCCGTCCGCGTTCATCCCTGCCTCCTCGTCCCGACCGGCGGAGATGACACCCTGTTTCGCTCGCGGGAACGCTTTTAAAAGCCCCTCGACGAACGGCGTCGCCGCGCGAAGCACGTTGACGATGACGACGTCGTCGAGCCCCTTCACGCGCTCGCCGGTCGTCTCCTCGAGCGGCGTTTCGACGGGGACGTACTCCGTCTCCATCGCGCCGTCGATGATCTCGTAGCCGCAGATCCGGCCGAGCTTGACAAGCCCCTTTCTGAACGCGACCTGCTCGGTTTCGACGTCCCGGAGTCGCGAGAGCGTGTCCTTCGCCAGCGCGTGCGTGATCAGATACGCGTCGTCGCGGTCTTCGATCGTCATCGTCACAGAGGCGGTCCGCCGCTGACTTAAAACCGGACGGAGCGGGCGTCGCGACTCTCCGCGGAGCCTTCCGACCGCCACACCCCCTGTCGCAGGTCGAGCCACGCGACGACGGCGACGTGCGGGAGGGTCATCGCCGCGATGGCGACGAGCGAGGCCGCGAGCAGGTCGCCCGCCTCGGCGACGCCGGCCGGTGCTATCGCTGCCACTGCGGCCACCACGGCGAACCCCCCAAGCGTCAGCGGTGCGGCGTCGCGAGCGAATCGTCGGAGCGCGACTCCGGTCTCTCGGTTCGCAAGGGCGATCGTGGCGCGGTCGTCGACGAGCAGGAGTCGCCCGACGTGTCGAAGCGCGTGCCAGCCCGCGAAGTACACGCCGATCGCGAACACGGGGGCCGCGAGCAGAAACCACGCCCACAGGACCCCGATCTCGCCCGTGTCCCGAAGCCATCCACGTCGATCGGCACCCTGTCGGCGAACTCGAAGTCCGCCGACACCGACCGCAGCGAGAGTCGCAACGCCCATGGCGATTCCGACGCCCGCACGCGTCGTCGGTGTGAACACCGGATCGACGGCCGCGGCCGCGGCCGTGGCGTCGGCGACGAACAGCCCCACGATCCACTCCGCGACGAGCCGATACTCGCCGGGATGTGACAGCAACGGGACACCCATCGGTAAGCCGCCGCGGACGAACAGCGCAAGCAGTCGGTCGCCGACGGTCCGCAGGTGGTCGACGCCGGCGACGCGAAGCGCGGCGACGTCACCCTGCCCCCAGTGGATCCAGGTGAGAGCGATGAATCCGACGAACGCCGCGACCGGGTCGAGAAAGAACGCGGCGACGACTGCCCCGCCGAGCACGGCATAGATGACGGAGACGACGACGACCGAGCGTCGCAGCGAGACCTCGCTCGCACGCAGGGGGACGAGATGGTCGACCGCACCGTGTGCCATCCCGATCACCAGCGTTCCGAGCGCGAACACCACGACGCCGAGCTCCACCGGAAACAGAGGGGTTACCGCACCGATCGGGAGCAACAGGGCGAGCGCGACCGCCGGATACAGCGCGAACAGTCGGTCGACCCGTCCTGCCGCTGCGGAGACGGGCGACTGCTCATCCATCACTGGCCTCGACCCCACTTTCCGTCGGCTCGGCAGTCGTCGGGTCGAGCGAGTCGACGAGGGACGTCCCCTCCGCGCGTCGCCGATCGTTCCAGTCGAGCACCCACTCGAACAGAACGAGTCCGTTGATCGTCATCAGGCTCGCCGACGCGAAAAACAGAGCCTCCTCGATCGGGAGGCCGAGCGGCGTGACTCCCGTAGTGAACTCCGGGGATATCACCCACGTTCCCATCTCGATCGCGATCCGATCGACGACCCAGAAGTACGCTGACGGCACGAGCGTCGCCGTCACCCATACCCGTGGCGTTCGGATCAGGTATCCGCCGCCGACCGCCCACTGCAGCGCCAGCACGGGCCCAACCCACGCGATGAGTCCGCCGAGATACAGATAGGAGGCGTCGAGCGAGACCAACCACAGCCCGACCGCGACGAGCGCGAGCCCGACGACAACACCGCCGATCCTCGGTCCGCGGGCGAAGTCCCCCTCGCGATACGTCGGATCGAAGCCGATTCGGTGCAGCGCGAACGCGACGATGAGCGTCTGGATGGCGAAGTACAGATACTCGCCGAGCGGGATCGATAGCGCTCGGACCAACACCGCCCCGTCGGCATACCACCACGTGCCCCGCTGGATCATGTAGCTGATCCACGGCGTGGTGTACGTGTATGCGATCGCGACGAGTATCGCGATCCCTGCGGTCGCTCTCCGCCGTCGCGTCCGGTCGTATCGGGGAGCGACGTACCAGAGCAACGCGAGCGGCGGCAGGCTAAAAACGAGATGAAACTGCAGATACGTCAACGTCGGTAGCATTGTATCACCCCATCTCCCGTCGCCATACTCCATCCTTCGCTCGCCCATCGATTAAGGATTGACCCGACGCTGTCAGGTGCTGCCGGTCGCTCCAACGTCGACCGACCTTGCCGGCTGGCACCGATATCGGGCGTTGCTCGGCCGCATCCGGGCGTTGCTCGGCCGCATCCGGGCGTTGCTCGGCCGCATCCGGGCGTTGCTCGGCCGCATCCGGACGTTGCTCGGCCGCATCCGGCCGACCCGTCACGGCCGTGTTGCTACGCTCGGGAGAGCACACGGTACCCTTCCAGCACCTTCCCGAGTCGGAACATGGAGGCGACGACGGCGTCACACGCCGACCGAACCGCTGGTTTCGGCATGAATCCGACGGAAAGCCCGGCGACCTCGAGCATCGGGAGATCGTTCGCCCCGTCGCCGACCGCGACCGTCAGGTCCATCGGCACGTCCAGCTCCGCCGCGAGCTCCTCGAGCGCGTCGTCCTTCGTGCCTTCGATAAGCGGTCCGTCGACGTTGCCCGTGAGCGTTCCATCCTCGATCGGTAGCCGGTTGGCGACGACCGTGTCGGCTTCGACGCCCTCCTTCGCGAGTGCGCGTTCGACTCCCCGTTCGAATCCACCGGTAAGGATGGCGACGTAGTGGCCGTCCGCCTGTAGCCGCTCGATCAGCCGAGCCGCTCCGGGTCTGACCGTCACGTCGTCGTACGCCGCCATCGCGTCCTCCTCGGAGAGTCCACCCAGAAGCTCCGCACGGCGGTAGAGGCTCTCCGCGTAGCTCAACTCGTCGTTCATCGCCCGTTCGGTGATCCTCGCTACTTCGTCGGCGACGCCGGCTCGCTCCGCGAGCAGCACCGTCATCTCCGAGTCCGAGAGCGTTCCGTCGAAATCGAACGCGATCAGTCGCATAGGTGACGTTCGGCCGACGATCCCTTTTAATCAGTCGTTCCGCGTGCCGGCCGATCGGGGGTGGTCCCGAGCGGAGCGTTTTTGCGACTGCCCCGTGGACGCGTACACGTGCTACGAGCCACCCTCGATGTCGACGATCTGTTGAAGATCGTCCTTGCGCTCGTGAACGTCGTCCTGATCGTGTTGTGGCTCACCGATCGGATCTGACCGATGTTCAGTCTCAACGTTCCGCTTCCACCGGCGGTCGATCGTCTCGCGGCGGATCTCCACCCGAAACTTGCGGGGTTCGATCGTATTCGAGAGCGACACACGCTCGTCGCGAAGCGCTTCGGCGCTGAGGACATCGGTGATCGAGGCCGCGGACCAGCGACGAAAGACGTCGCGCTCGCGGCGCTCCGTGACGATCTACGACCGCTTCTCGCGGAAACCGGTTCGTTCGACGTCACGATATCGGAGATAGCCACGTTCGAGACGCCCGCCCGGGGTCCCGGTCCGGTCGTGTACCTCGCCGTCGAAAGCGACGTGCTCGTTCGGCTCCACCACCGGCTGTGCGCGGCGTTCGATCCCGTACAGGGGATCGAAGGAGACGAGTACGAACCCCACGTCACGCTCGCGCGAGGCGGGGATCCGTCGACGGTCGACGCCCTCCTCGCGACCGACATCGATCCTATCGAGTGGCGGGTCCACGAGCTCGAGCTGTACGACTCGGAGTTCCGTGAGGTCGCCGGACGAATCGACCTCTGAGCGAGCGCTGCACCGTCTCCGCTCGTCCGACCGTCTCCCGTCCGACAGCTCGATCCGGGCTGCTCACCGTTCGTGAATACGCATCGGGACGGGATGGTCCGGATGCATCGTCAGTGATCCGCGCAAACTGATCTCGGGGCCCTCGTACTCCAGTCGATACGCCGAACAGACGCACGCGAGGATGATCTTCGCCTCCAACAACGAGAACGACTTTCCAATGCAGTGACGGGGGCCTCCACCGAACGGGAAGAAGGCGAACCGGGGGCGCGAGCGTCGCCGCTCGGAACGCCAGCGTTTCGGGTCGAACGTCTCCGGATCGTCGTACCAGCGGGGTGAACGGTGGATCACCCACTGGGGAAGCATCAGGGCCGCTCCCTCCGGGATCCGATATCCACCGAGCTTGACGTCGAGCTTCGGCTCGCGGAACATCGTGTACACCGGCGGATACAGCCGCATCGCCTCGTCGAGGACTCGCTCCGTCGCCGTCATCTCGCGGACGTCCTCCGTGGTCGGCTGCCCGTCCGCCGTCGCCGCGTCGGCTTCCTGCTCGACGCGGTCGCGAGCATCCGGGTGGTTCGCGAGGAGATAGAACGTGTACGTGAGCGTGAGTGCTGTCGTGTCGTGTCCGGCAAGCAACATCGTCACCAGCTCGTCGCGGAGGTTCTTCTCCGTCTGCTCGCCCCGGTCGCGCGCTCGAAGTAGGACGGACAACAGATCCATGGGTACGTCGGCGTCGGGATCGCCCGGCGGCCCACGGACGGTGACGCCGTCCGACCCCGCCAGATCCGCCGCGGGGTCCCGTTCGCTTCCGCGCCGTCTGGAAACGATCCCGTCGATCACGTCCTCGAGCGTCTCGATCGCGTCGTCGAACGCCCGGTTCTCCCGGGTCGGCACCCAGTTCGGAATCAGGAATCGTCGCGGATCCGGCTCGAAGCGTGCGCCGAGCGGTTCCAGATTCTCCTGTACCGTTCGGATCTCCTTCTCGGTAGCGTCCGCACCGAACATCGCTGAGACGATGATCCGGACTGTCAACCGAGCGATCTCCAGCTGGACATCGACGACGTCACCGTCTTCCCATCCATCGATCTGTCCCGCCGTATGCTCGACCATCGGGCCGGCGAGCGCGCCGATCCGCTGCGGATGAAACGCGGGATTTGCAAGGGACCGCTGCCGCTCCCACACCTCGCCCTCGCTCATCAGGAGGCCATCTCCGAGCAGCGTCCGGATGGCGTCGTCTCCGAACGACGGTTTACGGTATCGCTCCGCATCCTTGACGAGCACGCGTTGGATGTCGCCCGGGTTCGTGAGCATGTACGTCTCTCGTGGCCCGAGATCGAATCTGACGACATCACCGTAGCTCTCCGCGCAGCTCCGCATGAACGAGAACGGGTCGTCTGCGTACTGGCGAGCGTTACCGAACAGCGGGTCCCCGATCGGTCCCGGGGGCGTGACGGACATGTGAGCGCTGAGGGTTCAGCGAGGTTAAACGTTCGGCGGCGGCGAACGCTGTCGGGCCACAGCGTTCAAACGCGTCGGGCGACTATCCGAGCGCGATGGACGCCATGGCAGTTCGGGACCGTGCGGCAGACCTCCCGACAGAACCGGGCGTCTACCAGTTCCGAGACGGCGAGACGACGCTGTACGTTGGCAAGGCCGTCGACCTCCGCGCCCGAGTTCGGTCGTACGCTGACCCCCGATCGGCTCGAATTCGAGGGATGGTCGACCGCGCGGACGACATCGAGTTCGCGGTTACCGACACGGAGACTCAGGCGCTGTTGCTCGAGGCGAACCTGATCAAGCGCCGTCAGCCGCGGTACAACGTCCGGCTGAAGGACGACAAATCGTATCCGCTGGTCGCGTTTACCGACCACGAACTTCCCCGGATAGAGATAACCCGCGACCCCGAGGAAGGAGCGGTCGCCTACGGTCCGTTCACGAACAAGGGTCGGGTCGAAACGGTCGTGAAGGCGATCCGCGACGAGTACCGACTCCGGGGGTGTTCGGACCACAAATACGAGAACCGCGACAGACCCTGTCTCGACTACGAGATGGGGATCTGCTCGGCTCCGTGTACCGGCGAAATCGGCGTCGAGTCATACGCCGAGGACGTGCGATCGGCTCGGCGATTTTTCGAGGGAGAAACCGGGACGCTCGCGGACCCGCTTCGGCGTCGGATGGAAACGGCGGCCGAGAACGCCGAGTTCGAGCGTGCAGCGAACCTTCGCGACCGGCTGGAGGCGGTCGAGACGTTCCACGAGGAGGGGGGCTCTGCCGTCTCCGACCGCGCGGACGATCGCACCGTGGACGTGCTTGCGGCCGCGATCGAGGGGGACGTCGCCCGCGTCGCTCGGCTTCACAGCGAACGCGGACAGCTCGTCGACCGGAGCCGGCACCGGCTGGACGCGGCCGCGGTCGACGCCACGAGCTCCGCTCCGGATCGATCGGACGAAGCCGGTCAGGATACGACTACGGCGGAGCCCAACACCCCGGCTGCGGTGCTGTCGGCGTTTTGTACTCAGTACTACGCCGAGCGGGAGTTCCCGGATGCGGTGCTGCTCGCCGAGCGACCGTCGGATCCGGACGTGGTCGACTGGCTCGAGCGCGAAGGCGTCTCCGTTCGCGTCCCTGGTGCGGGCCGGGAGGCAAAGCTCGTCGAGCTTGCCCTGAAGAACGCCCGCCAGCGCGACGGCCGGGATGATCCGGTGGCGGCGCTCGGTAACCGGCTTGGGGTCGACAGACCGGATCGGGTCGAAGGGTTCGACGTGAGTCACGCCGGAGGTCGGGATGTCGTCGGCTCCGACGTTTGTTTCGTCGATGGAACCGCCGAGACGGCGGCGTATCGACGGAAGAAGCTCACGGAGCAAAACGACGACTATGCGAACATGCGTGAGCTCGTCCGATGGCGTGCCACGCGGGCCGTCGAGGGGAGAGACGATCGTCCGGATCCGGATCTCCTCCTGATCGACGGTGGTGAAGGACAGCTCTCCGCGGCGCGGGACGCGCTCGCTGAGACCGGATGGGACGTTCCGGTCGTCGCGCTCGCGAAGGCGGAGGAGTTGGTCGTGACGCCGACCGGACCGCTTCGGATCCCGGACGACGCGCCGGAGCTACATCTCCTCCAGCGCGTGCGCGACGAGGCACATCGATTCGCTGTGCAGTACCACCAGACGGTTCGCGACGAGGTGCGGACGGTTCTGGACGACGTGCCGGGAGTCGGACCGGAGACGCGTCGGCGACTGCTGCGGCGCTTCGGTTCGGTCGGAAACGTTCGCGAGGCGTCCGTCGACGATCTCACTGACGTCGACGGGATCGGGACGACGACGGCCGAACGGATTCGCGACCGGCTGTAAAAAGCGGGTGGAGATGGACCGGGACGGCTCCGGCGTGCGGTCGTCGAAGCGGTCGTGAGCGGAGTTACGCTATCTTCTCGTACTGCTCGGAGAGCTTCTCGGCGGCCGCATCGAGCAGCTCGGACTCGTACTCGTCGAGCTCCCACTCGACGATCGCCTCGACGCCGTTGGAGCCGAGCTTCGCGGGGACGCCGATCGCGGTGTCGTCGTAGCCGTACTCACCGTCGAGCACGAGCGAGCAGGGGAGCACCTCGCCGGTGTCGTTGAGGACGGCCTCGACCGTGTGCGCGACGCCAGTCGCGGGCCCCCACTGCGTTGCGCCCTTGCGACTGATGACGTCCATCGCGGACTCCTGTAGATCCGAGAGGATCTCCTCTTTCTCGTCGGCGTCGAACTCGGGATCGCGGCCGTTGACGCGGACCTTCGAGAACACCGGCGCCTGTGCGTCGCCGTGCTCGCCGAGGATCGTCGCCTCGACGTTGTTCACGGGCGCGTCGAACCGCTCGGCCAGCACGTAGCGGAACCGTGCGGAGTCGAGCCGACCGCCGAAGCCGATCACCGTGTGTCGGTCGCGGTCGCCCGCCTCGTACAGGTGTCGGTTGAGCAGATCGACCGGGTTCGAGGTGGTGACCGTGATGAAGTCGTCGTTGTACTCGGCCAGTTGGGAGCCGATATCCTCCATGATCGGGGCGTTGTCGCCGGCCAGATCGATACGGGTCTGTCCCTCCTTCCGGGGGATGCCGGCCGTGATCACCACGACGTCCGAGCCCGCGGTGTCCTCGTACTCGCCCTGCCGGACGGTGGTGTTCGAGTCGTACGCGACACCGTGGTTCGTGTCCGCCGCCTGACCGATCGTCGTCTCCCGCTGGTCCGGGATGTCGACGAACACGAGCTCGTCCGCCACGTCACGCAGTGCGAGGTTGTAGCCGGCCGCGGCACCGACGGTGCCCGCGGCTCCGACCACGCTAACTTTCGTCATGCCACGTGGAATCGCGACCGGCCGCCGAGTAAACGTTTCGGAACGGACGACACACTGCCTCGTGCGTCGATATTCGATTCGTCAAGCGTCGAATACAGCGGGGCTGGTGGCGTCCGATCGTCGCGAAAACCCTAACTCCCGGGACCGCGGACGTTCATCTCGTGCCGAGGTTTCGCTACCCGTGTCCCGGCTGTCGGACGACAAACAGTCTCCACGACGTCGACTGCGAGTTCGAGGGCGTGAACTGGCCGACGATCGAGAAGGCGTACGTGGATCTCCTCACGGTGCTCACCGCGGACCGGGACGGCGTCTCGGAGTCGACGCTTCGCGACGCGGTCGACGGGGAGTGGAGCGGTCTCCACAAGGCGGCGCTCGACACGCTCGAGCGCGAACAGCGGGTCGTCCGCGAGGACGGGACGCTTCGGCTGCTGACGGCTGCGGAGTTCAAAGAGCTCGTCTCGGAGCCGACCCGCGAGCCGATGCGAACCGTGTACGAGCACGGCTCCGTCCCCGGCTGTCACGACAACGCCGTTTTCGCGATGATCGCGTGGTACGAGATGGTCGGGCTCTCCTGGCCGGAAACGCGAGAGAACGTCATCGAATGGCTCCGTACGTCCGGCGCGTGGGACCGAGGTGGGTTCGAGGAGTCCTCGCCGGCGGAGCTCGTCGACAAGAAACGCCACGTGTACGATCAGGGATACGGCTGGAAGGAGAAGGGACAGGCGGCCAAGCGAGTCATCGAACGGCATCGCTGAGGCGGATCCGACGACGCGAGCAGTTGACCGCGAGCCGGGATGGATGATCGACTCGTGTGGGTGACGGCGCGCCAAAAGGGATCACCCCCGAGTGGAGAGACCCCGCTAGTCGCTCTGGATACGTGGCGCGAGCATGTACGTTACGCTCCCTAACCCCTCGCCGAAGCCGTAGTGGAGTTTGACGGGGAACTCCTCGCCGAGCTCGACCGTGACCTCGGCATCGCCGGGGATCGCCTTGTTCATATCTTTGAGATAATCGAGCGAGAACAGCGAGTTGGCGGGCCCGGCGGTGAGCGCGATCAGGTCCTCGCGGGTGAGCTTCAGGTCGACGTCGTCGGTGTCACCCTCGGCTTCGATGTAGAACGCCTCGTCGCTTTCGTCGACGCGGAGGCGGATGTGGTCCGAAACCATGTCGGCGGCTTTCACGCCGCGGTTGAGCTGTGCGCCCTCGACGACCATCTCCGCCGGGAGGTCGAGGTCGGGGATGTCGGGTTCCTGTCTGATCGAGTCGGGGTCGATGAGCGCGAGCGTGTACGAGAGCCCGTCGATCTCGATGTGGAGCTTGCGCGTCTCCTCGTCGAGTTCGAGGTGGATCAGGTCGCCGGAGTTGGCCATGCCGGCGATATCCTCGAGGCGGGCGAGGTTGACGCCGATGACGCCGCCATCGGCCTCGTACGATTCGAACGCGGCCGCCTCGAGCGCGAGGTCGACCATGCCGACGTTGGCGGGGTCGACGGCCCGGATGGAGAGCTCCTCCTCGTTTAAGCGGATCTTACACTCGTCGACCAGCACGCTCACCGAATCGAGCGCGTCCTGCAGCGTCGACGCGCCCACGATGGCCTTGAACATATACGACGGGATACGGCGGTATGCCCTAAAAAGGCACCCGATCCCGCTGACGAACGCGGGTGCCGTATCTTATCCGGAATGCGGATGCCGTGTCCCATCCGGCTTCACGTCGTGCGCGCACGCGAGAAGACCCATCGCCGGCTCCGCCCGGCTGCTCGGCGGTTCCGATCTTCGGTGTCTCCGGCGGACCGTCGCGGTGCTGTGGCAGTGCTGGCGGACCGTCGCGGTGCTTTGCGGTACGGTGGGCTCTCTCGCTGTTTTTTGTAGGAGGCGGGGGAGCGCCCGGTCGCTGCGTCGGGCGGGGTGTTACTGGCTCGACGAGAGATTTCGCCAGACGTCGTCGAGGCGGTTCTTCACGGCGGAGCGCTCCTCGACCTCGATCGTGACCCCCTCGCGGAAGTCGACTTCGACGCCGTCGACCTTCCGGCGGTACACTTTCACGCGGCGGTGCTCGTCCGACAGCGGGCGGTCGTGAAGCTCCAGCAGGTCGGCCTCCTCGAGCTCGTTGATCCGGCGGTAGCAGGTCGCGATCGGGACGTCGAGCTCGTCGCTCAGGTCCTGGGCGGATTTCGCCTCGCCCGTCGCGCTCAAAATGTCCGTGTTGTACTTGTTGCCGAGCACCGTGATCAGGTCGTCCCCCGCCATTCTCGTTATCGTATTTGATTGTTAGACCTAAAAGTATATCGGAGCGCGGACGCCGGGGCAGACGCTCGGTGAGTCCGCGTCAGACGCCGCCTGCGCGATCCGTTTTCGGTCATCCGTCGTCGTGGATCGGTCGTCCTTATCGTTGCTGATACTCAAGGGGAGAGGTTTATGAGCCATCTATCGTGAGGTGGTGTATGGAGCTGATCGAGGGGTTGTATCTGTTGACGACGACGGTTCTCGCCGCTGCGGGGTTGACGCTGCTCGCGTTCGCGCTGTCGGCGTATCACGACTCCGGGCGGACGTCGATGGCGTGGCTCGCGGTCGGGTTCGGGCTGCTCGTCGTCGCCGCGGTGACGACACCGATCGCGGCGTTTCGGACGGGGTTCGCGAACCCGGAGGCGCTGCTGCTGGTAAACACCGGGCTGTATGCGGCATCGACCGTGCTCGTTGCCGGGAGCCTTGCCGTCTACGAACCCGGAACGCGGGAGTTCGTGATCTCGGATACGGATCTCACCGAGTTTCAGAACTGATAACGAGATCGAGAGAACGCGGTTTCTATCGAAATTTTTGATTGTGAAATAAACGCCAAAATCGCCAGACGACAGCTTGTTATCAGTTCGGATATTTGGCCCCGAGCCGTTAAGTAGGAAATGGCCATCTCATCTGGTAACGCCCGCCGGGCAGGCCGGGGGCCGAAGCAGAACGAAACCAATGTTCGAACGCATACTCGACGAGGAAGAGCGCGGTCAGGTTGGTATCGGCACGCTCATCGTGTTCATCGCGATGGTGCTGGTGGCGGCGATCGCCGCCGGCGTGCTGATCAACACCGCCGGGTTCCTCCAGACACAGGCGGAGGCAACGGGCGAAGAGAGTACGGCGCAAGTGAGCGAGCGGCTCGACGTCGTGAGCCAGTCGGGCGTCATCGCGGATGACGCTGCCGGCTCCGGCGAGAAGGGCATCGGCACGCTCGAGTTCGTCGTTGCGTCCGCGGCCGGCGCGAACAACGTCGACCTCGACGAGGTAACCGTCGAGTTGGTCGGCGCTGACGGCCAGGAGACGTTCGAGCTCGGCGACGACGACCCGGCCGACGTGAACATCTTCACGAATGGGAACGACAACGTCCTCACCGACAACAGCGACCGCGCGGAAGTGACGGTCGATCTCGAGGACGCCGGTGTGTTCGACGACGCCGGCTACGAGCTCAACGAGGGCGAGGACCTCACCGTGACGTTCACCACTGCGGCCAGCGCATCGACGACGACCGAGATCCGCGTCCCGACGACGCTCGTCGGTGACGACGGCGACTCAGTGAGGCTATAACAATGTTCGAGTTCATAACTAACGACGACCGCGGTCAGGTGGGCATCGGTACCCTCATCGTGTTCATCGCGATGGTGCTCGTCGCCGCTATCGCCGCGGGCGTCCTGATCAACACGGCAGGGTTCCTGCAGTCGCAGGCGGAGGCAACGGGCGAGGAGAGTACGGATCTGGTGTCCGAGCGGATCGAAGTGATGAGTTCGGTCGGGATCGTCAGCGGTGATACGGAAACGCTCGATGAGATGCGCATTACCGTGACTGGCGCGCCCGGCGCGGACGACATCGACCTGACCGACACGACGATTCAGGCGGTTGGCCCCGGCGGACAGGAGAACTTGGTGTTCACTGATAGGGCGTTTGAGTTGGATCGGTCTGATGGGCCTAACGAGGCCCGTCTGCAGCAGACCATCCCAGACGATGTCGAAAGCGTTCAGGTGTACATTACCAATATTGATGATGTGGATACCGTTGGCGAGCTAACTGTGAGCACTGATGGCACAGGTGATGACGTGACCGTTGAAGCCGACAGCCTTGATCAGGAAGCAGTCAACGAGGTCGATATCTCCGGATTCGATCTTGAAGCTGGTAACACGATTACAGCAGATTTAGACGGCAATACTGACACTACCGACGTGGAAGCACTCGAGTTAGACGGTGTTGATGAGAGTGACGTTACGGACGACGAGGTCGCGATTCAGCCAGATATCCGTGCGGATACCACGGACATCGAGGTCGCATACGGAACGGAGAGTACGAGTGACGCGGACTTCTTGCTCGTGTCCGTCGATGACGGAGAGGATGAGACTCTCATCGATGCGATAGACGTCGACCCAGATGTAGACGAAGTGGTTGAAGAGGTCGAGCTGACCGACGTCGACGTCGACGCTGATGACGACATCAACGTCCAACTTTACCAGGGTGACCAGTTATCAGACGACACAGTTGGCGCGGAGGAAACCACCAACGTTGACGAGGCCCTCGGTCTCAACCAGATCGAGAAGCTCAACCCCGGTGAGTTCGCGGTCGGCTCCGACGGCGCGTTCCGTTCGGGTTCGGAGGCCGTCCTCGACGGGCAGAACCAGTACACGGTGCTGCTGAACCCCGGATCGGGCGCGTTCGAGGATGACGGCGCGTTCGGCGAGGGCGACGAGGCGACGCTCGACATCGTTTCGCCCGCGGGCGCGACGACCCAGGTCGAGCTGAACGCCCCCGACCTGTTCAGCGAGGACGGCGAGGCAGTCCGGCTCTAACGAGCCACGCACAGTGCGGTAATCGGCTTCCCCCGGAACACCTATTTTTCGGCGCGCGCTACCACACCCCATGAGTGACGACGACGTCCCGCCGGCCGACCCCAACGACCTCGACTTCACCGACGACGAGCGCGTCGCCGAGATCGACGAGGGCCGCTACGTCGTCGGCACCGACGGCCGGCCGAAGGTCGACCGCGCGCCGCGCGATCTCGACGACGACTCCGGATTCACCGCCGCCACCCCGGAAAACGCCGCCGCCCGCGCGCCGACCCGCGCCGACCCCGGGCAGCAGGCCGGCGACGCGAACGCTGGCGGGCGGAGCGGTCCGGGCGCGAGCGGCGCGAGCGGCGGCGGCGACGTCGACCGCCAGGCGGTGAGCCGCTGGCTCGCGACCTCCTTCGAGGACGACGGGTTCACCTACGGCCTCGACGCCACGCTCCACGCCGAGGGGTCGACCACCCGTAACCGGATGGTGTCGAACGACGTCACCGCCACCTTCGACACGCTGATCTCGTGGTTCGCGAGCAACGCCGGCACCGACGCGTCGCCGCCGGAGGCGCTCGGCCTCCTCCTCGTCGCCGCCGACACCCCCGTCGACATCCCGCCGATCGCGATCAAACGCTTCGCCGCGAGCCAGGGGCTCTCCGCGAACGACTCCATCGGCGACCTGATCGACGCCGCCGAGGACGCCGGCGGGTTCCGGATCGACTGAGCACCGTTCCGGGTTTATAAGCCAGATCGGGTCGAGAGGCGCGGCACCTCATACGGGTGAATGGGTGGATCTATGACACTCAGCCACGACGTATCACAACACAGTGTGTTACTACCTCCCAAACAGAATCTGGGCGTTCATTCATTTGTAGAGTCTTTTTTATCTATTTCGTTTAGCGATATCGGCGAGCACACCAATCACCACCTAGCTAACTCCGCAACTATTATGTGTATGTCCATCTTGTATTCGGTGTTCACCGATGACGTCCAAATCCGTGACGGCTGCGCTGACGCTGTATCGCTCCCGCACGCTGACGCTCGAACAGGCCGCAACGATCGGCGGCTGCACCCCCGAACAGCTCGCGTCCAGCGCGCAGGCGTTCTCGCCGACTCCGGACGACCACGCCCCCGACTCCTAACTCCGGCTCCGTCCTCGTCGCGACGTCGACCCGCGCCGAAACCCGTAGGTAGCTCCACCCCGTATCGATGCCAATGAGTCTGGACGCCGACTGGCGGGCCGGCATCGACGCAGTCGACGCCGTCCTGATAGACGAGTACCAGAGCGGATTCCCCGTCGAGCCGCGTCCGTTCGCGCGGGTCGCCCGGGAGATCACCGCCGAAACGGGCGTCGACGTCGACGCCGACGACGTGCTCGAGCGCGTCCGCGACCTCCGTGAGGCGGGCGTGTTCCGGCGATTCGGCGCGGTGCTCAACCCGCCGGTGATCGGGTCGTCGACGCTCGCGGCGGTGCGGGCCCCCGACGACCGGTTCGACGAGGTCGCCGCGGTGATCAACGGCTACCGACAGGTGAACCACAACTACCGGCGCAACCACGAGTGGAACCAGTGGTTCGTCGTCACCGCGGGCTCACGCGAGAAACGCGACGCGATCCTCGCCGAGATCGAGGAGCGAACCGGCTGTACGGTGTTGAACCTCCCGATGCTCACCGACTACTACATCGACCTCGAGTTCCCGGTCGTCAACGACGACCGCTTCGCCCGGGAGTCGGCCGAGGCGCGACGCGTCTCCGCCACCCGCATCTCCGAGAACGCTCGCGAGGATCTCACCCCGCTGGAGGCGAACCTCCTGCTGGAGATCCAGGACGGGTTCCCGCTCTCGGCGACGCCGTACGCGGACGTGGCGGCCGCGATCGACGCCGACATCGACGACGTCGTCGACGCGGTCGACCGACTGCTCGCGGACGGCTGCATCAAGCGCGTCGGCTGCGTCGTCAACCACATCGTCACCGGGTTCCGGAACAACTGCATGGTCGTCTGGGACGTTCCCGAGTCGAATCTGGACGAGCGCGGGGAGGCGGTCGGCAGCCTCCCGTACGTCACCCTGTGTTATCATCGCCCCCGACGCCCCGACCAGGACTGGGAGTACAGCCTGTTCACGATGATCCACGGTCGCGAGGCGGAGGCGGTCGACGCGAAGATCGACGAGCTGGCCGCCGAACACCTCCCGTACGACCACGAGCGCCTCTACTCCACGGAGACGCTGAAACAGACCGGCGCACAGTACGAGTCGTTGGTGACGAGCGACGACGCCGACCCCTGACGCCGATCGTCCATCCGCGTCGCGATCGTCCATCCGCGTCGCGATCACCCGTACGCAGAGTCACGAGCTTCGGTGCGTCGAACCACGAAATACGTCGCCACCAGTCCGATGAGCAGGATCCCGAACCCTCCGGCGGCGGTAAGGGCGTCGATGGCGGTGTCGAACTCGTCGATCCGGAAGCTGATGATCTCGCGGGCGATGGCGATGATCGCGGCTCCGATAACGATCCTGACCACCGGCTCGTCGCGGGCGTACGCGATCAGCGTCCGATGCACCTCGACGATGATCAACAGCAGGAGGACGGTGTCGAGGAGTTCGACCACGGCGACCGGGTCGGTGAACTGCCCGGTCGTCAGGAGCTCCCACAGGCCGAGCAACAGATCGAACACGCCGATGAGAAACAGCAGTAGCGTGAAGTAGGCGGTCGCGAGCACGAGCCACCGCATCGCGACGACGGACGGCTCCGTAACCCGCGACAGATCCATCTCCGGCTTCACGTCCTCGCGTTGGGACACGAGGCTACTGAATCTTTCCCGGCGAACGGTGCCCGACGGACGGCGGAACGCGAACTGGGCCGATCCGTCACTCGATCGCGCCGACCCGCTCGGCGACGTAGCCGAACTGGTCGCGGTAGCCGTACGGCGACAGCAACACGGGATAAAACGGCTCGTCGGCGAACATCGCCTCGCCGTCGACCGCGGCGAAGCGTTCGCCGGTCTCCACGCGCTGGAAGTTGCGCGCGAACACCTCGTACGTCTCGGCGTCGGGCTTCGGGATTCGGTTACGGAGCCGGAACACGTCGACGTCCTCGCGTCCGCCGGCGTCGACCACGTCGTCCGCCCCCGGCGCGGGCAGCGCGCCCGTCGCCGCGAGAAACGCCCGGGTCAGCCAGTACGCGTTGTCCGCGGCCCCGTCCGTGCCCTGCAGGCCGGCCTCGACCTCGATCGTGTGTGGATGCTCGATCAGACGGCCCTCGGTGAACTCGTCGGTTTGAATGATCACGTCGACGGGAAGATGCGGGACGACACCACGGCTCACCTCGTCCATCGAGTCGACGACCGCGAACGGGTCGGCGTACGACTGCGTCGAGTGGATAGAGAGCGTGGTACAGCCGGTGAGCTCCGCCCGGAGGCGACTCGCGAGCCGCTCCTCGTGCGTGTCGGCGTCCGGATCGCCCGGGAACACTCGGTTGAGATCCGTCTCGAGGTAGCGCTCGTCCGCCGACAGCGCCGCCTCGTTCGCGACGATCAGCTTCACCGGTCGTGCCACGTCGGGATCGTCGCTCACCACCCGTCTGACCGCCCGCGCACCGCAGGGCTCGTCGCCGTGGATCGCGCCGACGACCGCGACCTCCGGCGGCCCGTCTCCCAGCTCAAAAATCTCCATACGGATCCGAAACACCTCGGCGGCTAAGTGGCGTTCGGATTCGGGACGGTCCTCGCCGGTGTCGGGTGACGCTCGTGCCGGCAGCGGAGCCGATGACTGTCGACGGTGACGAGATCGACGGATAGATCCGACACGACGGTCAGGGACCGTGTTCGAGCCGCTCGGCGTACTCGTAGTCGGCCGGATACGCCTCAGGGCGCGCCCCGTCGATCCGGATCTTCCACCCGTCGATCGCGGTGGGGTCGTCGAGCGCTGCGCGGAGCTGCTCCCGGATCTCGGCGACGTCGACGCCGTAGAAATCCTCCGGGACACCGTGGAGATACTGGAGCGCGGTCTCGAACAGCGACCGCATTCCGTCGTCGTTCTCGAAGTCGACGCGCTTGTACGCGCCTGCAGCGACCTGTACCATTCCGTGGAGGAACGCCGACTCGGTCGTCCCACGGCCGTAGTTGTACCACTCGTCCTCGAAACAATCGTGTGATTCGTGGTACGCGCCGTCGTTGTACAGCCGCACCCCGTGTTCGGTCGCGCGGCGAAGCGTCGCGTGCTCCCAGTAGCCGCTGGCGATCCGCTCGCCGGCGGCGTTCCACCCGGTCGGGTTCCCGAGCGGCGGCGCGACGCCCGGGTCGCGGGTGTGTTCGTCCATGCTCCCGCGTGGGTCGGGAGCGTGGTTAAATGTGCCCCCGACGACCCGAACCGGGCGTTAGAAGTGGCCGGCGGACTCGGTTTCGTGCTGGAGCTCGCCACCCCGTCCACCCTCGACGGTCGAAGAGCCCTGGTCGCCGGTCGAGGGCACCTTTACGTGCACCTCCGTCACTTCCTCGAAATCCATGATCAGGTCGCGACGGATGTTGTCCGCGGTGACGTTGGAGATGCCACACCCGGAGCAGCTTCCGCCGAGCTCGACGACGACTTCACCGGTCTCCTCGTCGGCCTCGCGAACGACGCTCGTGCCGCCGTGCATCTGAATGATCGGCATCTGTCCGACCATCCACCGTTCGATCCGGTCCGCGAGGCTTTCATCGCTCATGGCTACCCCTTGGGGCCCGAGCCTTTGGTAGCTTGCGGTCGGTGAGCGGCGGACCGTCGGTCACAGCGCAGCAGCGGCTCGGCTGCGGGCGGTATCGATTCGAAACGATCGTGTAGATCGTCCCTAGCACGCCGCCGTACGCGACGCCGACCCCCACCGACTTCGGGGTTGAACCCACGAGCGACGGCTTCGCCGTACCGATCCCGGCGAAGACGACCCCGAGAGCCGCCGAGTGGAACATGTGGATCGCCCAGCCGGTCGCGAGACTCGCTCCCAGACCGTACATCCCGGGGATCGCTCCCTCGATGATCGGCGGCATCATCATCGTCATCATCACGCCAAACACGACGCCGCCGGCGAGGCCGCCGCCGACCCCCGCAGCTACTCGTTCGGTCGATTCGGTCTCCGCTGTCTCCGTGACGGTGTTTCACCAATGACCGTCGAATCGATCCGGGTGTCTCGCAAGGAGTTCCGCTCCGGAGAGGTGCTCGACCGCCTCGACGACGGTCAGCGAGTGTTCGTGACCGTGGAGACGTTCGGGGTCTCGCGAGACGTCGCGCTCCGCAAAAACGAGAATGGGTACGTCTGTGACACCGGCATGAAGCTGCTGACGTACGAGGACCGCGACGGGATGCGACAGTGTATCGATCGACTGCGGTTGACGGTTCCGGACGACTCCTAGCGGCGGTCACTGGCGATCAATAGAGGATATCATAGAACAGCTCACGCCGACACACGCACTGCTCGGTGCAGCCATGGCGACGATCGATGTCGGGCGTATATTGCGCAGTGTGAGTTCGAGTAGATGCTTATAAAGGCGTACTTAGCGCTGCGAGGAGTGGTATATAAATGAGCGGTGAGGCAGAGACCGACTTGGAAGCCCCAGCCGCGACGGCTCGCGCGGCTCGCTGCGGTCCTCAGTCGCTCACTGCGTTCGCTCCTTGCGGTCCTTACGTCGCCGGGCTTCGCCCTCGCGACTGCCCCTTCCAGTCCCGCCCCGCACCGCAGCCTCGGACCACCCCAGCCTCGACCGGAGGGGCCGCCGGAACCGCTCGGCGGCCCCTCCGGTCTCCCTCGCGCGCTCGCTCGCGGGCCGCTGGCCCGCTCGCGGCGCGCGCCACCGCAACCACACCGCAGAGCATGATTTATATATCAGGTGACGGCGGGCGGTCGGCGCGCGCCTCCGAGCGTCCTTTTTAGAGCGCGAGGAGCGCGTGCGAGGGACGCGGTGAGCGCTCGGTAGTGATTCGGCAAAGTTATTGAGGAGAAGAATCTCTTTCGTGTAGTGACTGGACGAGAGAAGAAAATCGTGCGGCACCTGAGTGAAGAGGATCTGGATCGGCTCCTCGGTGAGGCGGACGATCAGAAGGAATTCGAACGCCTCGTCTTTCTCAAACGGCTGTACAAAGGTGCCACGCTGAAGGAAGCCGCTGATGACGTCGGGAGATCTGAGGGCACCGCCACGAACTGGGTCACTCGCTGGAACGAAGGAGGCCTCGGTAAACTTACTCCGAACTTCGGGGGCGGTCGGCCCCCGAAGCTCGACGAAGACCAACAAGACGAACTCATTGACCTCCTGCGTGAAGGTCAACCGTGGAAAAAACAGGAGATCCAGCACCTTCTCGACGATGAGTTCGATGTCGAATATCACCCACACTACCTTCCGGAATTTCTAGACAATCTCGGCCTTTCCTACGCCATTCCTCGGACAAAACGGCCTGATCGACCCGATAACGCCGAAGAAATCCTCGACGAACGCGTTGAGTACGCGTTCGACGAGGATGCTCATGACCAACCACACAACAAGCGCGAGAGTGACGATGATGACGATGAAGAGGAGTGGAGCTCCGATGAAGATATCTGCACTGATGGCGGGACTGTGGTGGGGTTTTTCGATATCTCGCATCCACAACCCTGGGACAATTCTCAGCGACTGTACACGGTCGATGATCCACATATCACCCGGCCGCTGGTGAAAATCGATACACCAGCGGCCGGGTTCTATGCGCTCAACGGAGAGAGCGTGCTGTCGTTCCCACCGAACCAGAAGAAAGAACAGATCTGCGGCTGTTTCGAGGAGATCCGCGAGCAGAATCCCGGCAAGCGGATTCTGCTCGTCTTGGACAACTTCTCCTCACACGTCTGTAAGTACACGCGCAAGCGTGCTCACGAACTTGGGATTGATCTGGTGTTCTTGCCGGTTGGCTCCCCGGATCTCAACCCAATCGAACCTGTCTGGAAGAGTCTCAAGTGGGAGTCTTCGCCGCTGATCGTCAACGGCGAAGACGAGTACCGGAAACGCCTTGACCACCTGTTCGATCAACTGACCGAGAAACTGAGTTTCGCTGCATCGTGGATCGACAACCACCTCAGTGGATTCCTCAATAAGATTCGCTAACTACTAGAGAGCGCGAACCGCGAGGCTGGGGAGGCGTGAGGTGCGGTTGCGGTGCGGTCGGGTGGGGTTGAAAGGGGCAGCCGTGATCCCCGCGAGCGGAGCGAGCGGGGGCTCGGGAGACGCAGTCTCCCGGTGGGGCGACGCCCGCCGCTGTAAGCACCACAGGGAGCGAGCACCGCGAGCGACCGAGGAGCGCAGCAAGGCGCGCGAGCCGTCGCGGCTGGGGCTTTCAGATCGTTCGTCGCGGAGCTATCGCTCTCGCGACTCACTTATAAATGAACACCAACCCCTCCACGGTATCGCTTATAAACCTCTCATCCACCCTCGTGAGCGACGTACGCCCGACATCGATCACGACGCACGCAGCGTCGCACGGCTGATACGGGTGTGAGATCGTGAAGTACCACGGGCGCGGTGGCCCGTGGCTTCCGTGTTTAGGGCCGCACTGCACCGGCAACGGAATTTAATCGCCCTCGCACTCCCACACTTCGTGTGTGTGGTCGTGCCCGGGACGGGTAAACACCCGAACACGTAACGTGTCCGTGAGGGTCTGGGCCTCCACCAGCCCACGACAACTCCCGTCTCACCGCCGTAGCGGGTTTTGAGAGGAGTCGCATTTTCATCCCTGCCGAACGACCAGCGAAGGAATTGAGCTCTTCAACTCCATACTTTGAGGGGTCGTTTTCTGGTCGTTATCAGTGTGTTATCCCCCAAGCACTTGAATTTGTGTGATATTGGGACGCGCTTCACCCACGGGCACGGTGGCCCGTGGTACTCGCGCTATCTCTTTTTATAGAACACCACCACGACAACAGTTCGATGACACGCTATCGATGGACTCGAAAGGCGCAGGTGACTTCACTCGCCGCTCGACTAGAACCCAAGCACCAGCGAGGAGACGCCGATGAAGATCACCATGCCGAACACGTCGACGACGTTGGTGACGATCGGGATCGTTGCGTCGTCGGGATCGACGCCGAGACGGTAGGAGCCGTACGTCGCGAGGATGCTGAACACGACGGCGACGACGGCGACCGACATGCCGCTGGTCAGCGAGATGAGAAGCAGCGTCGACAGTCCGAGCGCCGCACCGATCAGCTGGCCGATAACCCACGCGCCCACCGCGAGCGCGGTGAAGATCGACGCCGCGAGCGCGAACACCGCCGCGATGTTCGCCCACAGCACCCGATCGCGGTAGTCGAACTTCGTCACGCCCAGATGCAGTCGCGTGGAGAGCCGAGAGCTCAAGATCGCGCCGAGATTCCCCCCCATGTCGACCATCGTCGGCACCATCACCGCGAGCAGGCCGTACTGTTCGAGGAGCTCCTCGGCGTCCTCCAAGGTGATCCCCGCCCACAGGACGATGATACACAACACGATCAGAAGCGGGAACATGTTGCTCACGATGCTTCGCGTCTCCCACGTCCCGAGCGAGCCACTCGGTGCGACCATCAGCGCATCACCTCCATCAGAGCATCACCTCGATGATTGTGACGGCGAGAAACAGGAACGCCATCCCGAAGATGTCGCCGAGCGTGGTGACGATCGGGCCGACGAGGTTGTCGGGGTCGTAGCCGATCTTGTAGCCGGTGAAGATCAACAGCAGCAGCCCGAAAATGAGGACGACCGACGTGAGCACGCCCGCGATGAGCATGATTCCGACGAGCTCGACGAGCGGGGCGGCCTCGCGCCCGAGAACGGTGAGCGCCCCCCACGAGATCACCCCGATGACGATCGAGATGCCGATTCCGTTGATGAAGGAGGCGGTTACGGCGTTGACGAGCCGGTCGTTCCACTCGAAGCGAGGTTCGATCAGCCCCTGATGGAGGCCGCTCGATATCCGACCCCCGAGCGCGCCGTACACGTTTCCGCGCGTCGCGAGGAACACGGGAACCATCACGAGCAGTCCGGGGAACCGTTCGACGCTCTCGAGCATCCCTTCAAGAACCAGGCCGGCGAACAGTCCACCGCCGAGCGCGACGACGAGAACGGGGAGAGCTTCCCGGTAGATCGACCAGAAATCGCTCCGGACTCCCATGGGTACAACTGACAGATATTTCTGTTAAAGGTATCGGACTCCCCTGCGGTCCGTCGCTCGTCACGAAAGTATCCTGTGCGTCGCGAGCGACCGCCCGGCGTGACAGGAGGTCGTCGGGCTTTACTTCCCCGGAGGTGATCCTCGAGGCATGGCACGCATCGAGTACGCCGACCCGGATGATCTCCCGCCGGAGAAACGTCCGCTTCTCGACACGCTCTCGGACCGTGTAGACGATGAAGCCGAAGGCGACGACGCCGGAAGCGACGACGCCGGAAGCGACGACGCCGACACGGGACCGGAACACTCCCTCGAGGGCGGCACGCTGAACGTGTACCGCACGATGGGACGAAACGTCGACCTCCTCGAGGCGTTCCGGACGTACGGCTCCGCGGTGTGGTCCGATGGCGGACTTACCTCCCTACAGCGTGAGACCGTGATCCTCTCGACGGCAGTGCACGCCGACGCCGTATACGAGTGGCAACAGCACGTCCGGGTCGCGCTCGACGAGGGGATGGATCCGGACCGGATCGTCGCCATCTCACGGGGCGACGTCGACGAGCTTCCTCCGGAGTACGCGGCGATCGTCGAGTACGTCGAGGCGTTCGTCGACGGGACGGTCGACGACGACACTCACGAGACCATCGCCGCACATTTCGACGAGGAGACGATCCTCGGGATCGGGATGCTTGCCGGCTGCTATCTCGGGCTCGCTCGACTCCTGCAGGCGCTGTCGGTCGATCTCGAAGCGTCGTTCGTCGGATGGGAGCTGGAGGATCTGTAGTCGACGACCGGAACGAGCGCGGGTCGGATTCGGCAGCGTCACGGTCACGCGGTCGCCGGCACCGAGCGTCGTTCCCGAACACCCACGACAGCCGATCGTCGCCGCCCCGAAGTCCTGCTTGACCGCGAGGCTCTCGACCACCAACCCCGTGAACTCGCGTCGAAGCCTGCGCTCGACCGCCGGATCCGTCGACATCAACCACGATACGTGCGCCGGGGACTTCGGTCCATCGCCGCACGCAACGATTCGTTCGCGGTCCCCGAACTGGGAAGTCTCGCTATCACCACCCTCGTCGACCGATTGACCGCCTCCCCCCGCGCCGTGACCGACCGTGACCACTCATCCGCACGGCTCTCTCGGTCGAGGGAGTCAATGATCCGGCTCACGGTCAGCTCTGCAACTGTGATCCGGTACTGAAACTCGTGAGGTCGTCGATACGGTCTTCGAGTGCTTCGATTTCTCGTCGCAAATCGTCGCCCTCTTCCTCTTTATTCGCTGCCAGGCGGTCTTTCAGTCCCTGAAGACGCGACTCTTTGACGTCCGCGTCGACCTCGGCTTTGCGGACGTACTCGCTCTCGTCGATCTCGTAGACGGCTGACTCCGAGAGCTCCGTCACCTCCAGAGCCTCGTCGACCTTACTCGAATCGACGGCCGTCACACGTTCCCGATCGATCCCTTCGTCCTCCAACACGGCAAGGACTTCCTCGTCGTTCTTGAGCGATCGGCTGCGGCGTGACGTTCGCTGGACGGACCCGTACTGGCCGTGGACCGGTTGGTCGTGATGTAGTCTGTCGAGCAACACCTCAGCGACGTCCTGCCGGAACTCATTGGCGTTCCGCTGGACGTCCGAGCACAACGTGTAGAGATTCACGAGCGCGTCGGTCTCCAGTTCGGAAAGATCGGACACGTCGTGACGTTCGAGCGCGTCGACGAGGAGTAACGCGTCCGAATACACATCTACTCCGTCGGGTTCAACGCGTTCGCTTTCGTCCGTCGCTGTCTCGTTACTCACTAGTTGCGTGGCAGTCGCGCCTTCTGTTTCAGTGATAGTCCCCGCCTGTTCGTCGATCTCGAAGCGGGGGTGGAGGCTCAATACGGCGGGATACGGATCTGCGTCTGGTGGCAGGCGGTCGAGGTCGAATTCATTGTTTGCTTCCTGTATCCGACGGTAGAGCGTCTCGAACTGATCGCGCTGTAGCGGCCGCGTGTCCCCTGTCTCGGTGAACCTGACGACGACACGGTGTTCCTGCACGTCTGTGATCCGGAACCGGTCGTGAGAGTGTGGTGTGATGAGTTCCGCACCGCCAGACAGGTCGTCGAGTTCGTCGAGCAACGTGTGCCAACTGACGCTGAACGGCATGGATACCGCTATGCCACCATCGAATAAAAGGGTCGGGTGACCGACGAACTCACTGGGCCAGACCGGGAGAGCCGTATCCATATATGCGGTCCCGTCCCTATCTTCCCACAGTGGACGAGTTCGTCGAGTGGGTTCTCAACGCAGGACCGGGACTACTACCACGACCAGATACAGTTCCAGCGAGCCGGCCGCGCTGGCCGGGGGACGGAACCGAGTCTCGTCGCGCTCGTCGCCAGCGAGGACCAACTTGATCAGTACGTCATCAAGCACCCGCAGGAACTGTTCGAGCAGACACCCGAGCGGGCCGTCGCCAACCCATCGAATCCGCACCTCCTCCAACTGCACGCTCACGCTGCGGCCGTCGAACCGCCGACGAACGGTATTTCGGCCCGACGTTCCCCGACATCGTCAGCGGCCTCACCGAGGAGAGCGAACTGTCCCGACGGCAAACAGCCGATGGCCTCGAATGGCAACGAACCGCCAGCGGACGAGCGGTGAATCCCTACAACCAGGGGCTCCGAACGATCACCGAACGCACTGTCGTCCTTCAGGTTCGAGGCGGTCAGTCCGACGGACTCGGGGAACTCCCGCTGGACGCTGCGCTTCGGGACGTTCACCCGGGCGCGATCTATCATCATCAAGGCTAGAACTACGAAGTCCAGTCAGTCATCATCAAGGCTAGAACTACGAAGTCCAGTCAGTCGACCTGGACCGCGACGTGGCGTGGCTCACGCCGACGGAGAGTGACCACCAGACCCGCGTTCAGTACGAAGAGTCGATGACTATCGAGGAAGACGTTGCCACCAAACCACTGGCGACCCGCGACGACGTTACGGTCCACTTCGCGGACGTGACTCGGCGCAAGCAGGTCACCGGATTCCAGCGGCGTGACCACCGAACAGGCGAGATCCTGAGCGAGAAGTCGCTCGACCTGTCCGAGACGACACTGTCAACGCAGGCGTTGTACGTGACACTTCCGCCGGGACTCGAACGACTGATGCAGACGATGTCCGGCTCGTTCGAGGGCGGACTCCACGCCGTCCAGCACGCCCTCGTCGCCACGTTCCCACTCGTTATCCTCTGTGACCGTCGGGATGTCGGGAGCGTCTCGACGACGGACCACCCGCAGGCAGAGACAAGTGCGCTGTTCATCTACAACAGCTACCGCGGTGGTGTCGGACTCGCTCGTAATGGATACGAACGCATCGAGGAACTGTTCCACCACACGTGGGAACTGCTCGCCGATTGCGGGTGTTCGGGTGCTGGAAGCACGGACATCGACAGATCCAGCACTCAACAGCGAACAGTTCTGGCGTGCACTCGATAATCTCGAAGAGCGATACGATGAGTGAGCCAACAGACCGATTTGTGATCGAGATTGGAAGTGGGACAGTGGCGCACATCATCGATATGGACGCGAGTACGTCGGAGGATGACAATCGCTTCTCGCTTGGCCCCAGTGCTCCGGGAGAGAAGATGTGCAGTAGAAGCAGCCGGCATCCGCGATACCGACGCGTCCCGTTCTCGGAGTTCGTCGCCCAGAACGAGATCGACAAAGACGGGTTCGAGGACGAGGCACCGGACGAAATCTGCTCGTATTGCTGGTCGAACACACGCGACGCACTGTCAGACGAACAGGAGCGGGCTGCCGACGGCGTATCCGAGCGGATTGGCACTGTCGGGTATCGGCTCCGCTGGAAACAGAAGGGCAGAGCGCGAGACGAGTGGTACGATATCGTCGTCAGACCCGAGACGACGATGGCAGAACTCGACAGGCTCGTGTGTCGGTTCACCACACTCGATGACTTTCACCTCCGGATGTACGGGCTCGAAGACGAGTATCTGGATTCCAGTCTCAACGTGCTCCCCGACCACCAGTACGAGCAGGCAGGGGACCGGTCAGACACGAAAGCCAGCGAGATGACGGTTGCGGAAGTCGCCGAGCGTGGCACACTCTGGGAAGGCGACAGGCTCAGCTTGGTCTACGACTTCGGGACGCCATCGCACTACTACTGTATCGTCGTATGTATTTACCCCGAGGACGCAACAGCGGGCACTGCCTGAGTTCGTGAAATCATCTCATTGTTTCGAGCGATTCGCTTGAATTCTTCGTAGGGATTACGTCCCTGCTGGCGGCAGGTCGCCAGCAGGGACAGCAGCGTCTCATGCACGAACATACCGCGGTCGTTCCGGAGCGTTCCAATGATCTTCCGGAGAACCACCGGCTCACGAAGCGCGTTTTCAGCCGCGTTGTTCGTCGGAGAGACCGCTGGCTCACCGATGAAGGTGAGCCAGTGGTCGAGGCCTCCTTCGATCTTCCCGAGTAGTGTTGCCACTGGTCCGTCGGGCACTGACCGCTCTATCAGCGACTCAAGCTCTCTCCGGGCCACGTGCTGGAGTTCTGCTCGCTCACGAACTGTCAAGTCGCTCTCCAGTCGAATCTGGAGAGCGACGTACAGCTGTTTGAGAGCACGGTGGATCGGTTCGCCTTCCGGTTGCTTCTCAGCGGCGTCTTCAGCCTCCCGTAGAATATGCGCCCAGCACCGCTGGAGGTTGCTGCTGAAGGCCGGATACGCCGTCCAGCCATCACAGACGACCGTTCCCGCGAAGTCCTCGCCGAGGACTTCTGCGGGAACATCGCTTCCTCGACTCTCCCTGACCGCGTACAGCGTATGTTCCTCGGTAGTGAACGTCCAGATCCACGCCTGTTCGCCGTCACGTTTGATTCCAGTCTCGTCAACGTGGACAACGTCGGCTTGCTGGATCTGGTGGCGGATCTGCTCGTACTCACAGCGACCGGCGCGCGCAGCGCGCTCGGTCGCGTGCCATGCAGACGCGCCAGACAACTCCAGTCCGTGGAGCTGTTCGAAGCGGTCGCCGATCTTCCGGTATGGAAGACGGTGGTCGTACCGAGAGAGCGCTGCCTGTGCGATGACGTTCACCCCGAACTGCCCCTCATCGGGGCAGTCGGGGTGTGAGGCGACGGTTTCAGCTCCACAGGAGTGACACTCGTAGTGGTGCCGGTTGTACTGAGTGACTTCCGGTGGCTGTGGGTCAGGGAGTTCCTCGACGAGTCGGGGGCTGACGCCCGCCGACTCGTCGAACGCCTCACCACAGTCTGGACAGCAGTCACAGGTGACCTCGATTTCTTGATCTGGATCGGGAGCGTCGCGCCATTCCGGGTCATGTCCGGACTTTCGGCCGGGCGTGCCACCGTCAGTACGGGGCTGTTCGTCGTCCTCGTCCCCGTCGGACGAGGACGACTCCTCTTGCTCCGACTGGTCCTTGCTCGGCGGTGTATGTGGTCCTTCGTACCATCGGATCTTGGCTCTGAGGCGCTTGTTCTCTTTACGGAGTTGCTGATTTTCTTGCCTCAGTTCTTCGTTCTCCTGCTCAAGTTCATCAACGCGGTTTTCGAGGGCAGTGATCCGCTCAAGCAGTTGCTTCACTTTCTCATCAGTAACCATCAGAACCCCCCTCGGCTAGTGCAGAAGACACGGGACGGTCTCCCTGCCGGAGACCGTCCCTCGGGGAATACCCTGTCGTCTGCATTGCTCTACTACGAGGTCAGGGGCAACTTACGAGAGAGTGGCGAAATCGTTCTGGGGGTAAACACGTACCTCATCAGTAACCATCAGAACCCCCCTCGGCTAGTGCAGAAGACACGGGACGGTCTCCCTGCCGGAGACCGTCCCTCGGGGAATACCCTGTCGTCTGCATTGCTCTACTACGAGGTCAGGGGCAACTTACGAGAGAGTGGCGAAATCGTTCTGGGGGTAAACACGTACGTATCGTCAAAGAGGTGTACGAACCCGATGAGATAGACGGAGTTCTCGACGACAGCAACGTGATTTCGTCGACCGAGACAGCCGTGATTGTCCGGGAGAAGCGACCATGACCGAGGAGACAGACGAACAGCGAAACAGACGCATTCGGCGGGAGGTACTCACCGACGCCTATACCCCAAGTGAGCGGGCGATCAGCTGGTGCTACTACCTCGAACGCGAGATGACCGTTCCATTCCAGGCGCGCTGTATCGAGGAACGAACGATCTCACCGCTGCGAGAGGGCGAAGAAGTGCCTGTCGTCGGAATGACGGACGAGATCGTCAGCAGCAGTGAGATGTTCGTCCTCGTGGAGTGGATTGACAGGAGATTTGGCGTGCCCCTATCACAGCTCGAGGTTCTCGACGCGGACAGCGATACCCGGGACGCAGTCGACGACTGGCACTACTGGAACGGCGACGGCGGCCGACTGGACTGAATGTGCGAGTAGCGCCACGTTTTCAGTGCCCAGCACAGTAGTCGTCGGCAACACATGGACTATCCGAACCGGGAAGAGATCCGGTCGCTCTGTACCGAACAGTCCTTCGAGCGGGGTGTGAACTACTATCATCAAGATCGAGTGGAGGACCTCGACATCGACGGTGGGGAAATCAGAGCCACCGTTCGCGGCTCCAACTACTACGATGTGGCTATCGACATCGCGGACGATACCGTCCGCACCCGCTGTAGCTGTCCGTACGACTACGCCGGAGACTGCAAGCACATCGTTGCGGTCCTGCTGGCCGTCGAGGACCGCGATACCGATGCGGACAACGAGACTGACGCCGGGCCGGATAGTACTCTTTCTGAGACGGTAGATATCGACGAACTGATCGCGGACATGGCAGCCGACGAGCTTCGATCGTTCCTGCTGGAGATCATAGAGGACGACCCCGACATCCGCGACCGCCTCGTCGCGTTCGCAGGTGAGGACACGGGCAAAACCGTCTACGACTACAAGCAGGAGATCGGCCGACTGTTCGACAGTGCTGCCGGCCGCGGTGGGCTGATCGAATACGACACGCACGTTGATTTCTCGCAATACTACGAGCTCGCCGAGACACACCGCGAGCGTGGCAACGTCGAGACGGCGACGGACATCTACCGGGCGATTGCCGAAGCGATCCGCGAGAACCTGAACCGGATCGACGACAGCGGCGGGTACCACGGTCGTGAGTTGGAACGGGCCATCGAGTCATATGCCGAGACAGTCGCGGAACACGTCGACAGCCACGAACAGAAGCGACCGTACATCGAGTACCTCTGTGACGCGTTCGTCGAGGCCGACCACGGCTTCGTCAGCGATTACCACGACGATGCACTGCGGACACTGTGTACGACGACTGACGACCTCGAATATTGGCTGGATGCACTGGACGAGCGCGTCTCAAACATCAGTCTCGATGCAGTGGCCGGAGGTGAACTGACATCCGCTGGGGCTGGCGACCGACAAGATCCGTCCGCCAGCGATGACCACGTCGAAGCATCGGCGGACGAGCAATCGACGGAAGAACCGACGGAACATCACCAAGAACGAACGGACGAGGTTCTTTACGCCTCCGATTTCACCGATGGGCCGCTCACTCCCGATGATTTCACAGGTGGGGTCCCCGATGTCGACCATCCTGCGGTCGGGACCCTGAAACTGGAGTATTTCGTTGGCGATGCCTTCGAGGAACTGCGTGTCGACGACCCGACGACCGTCGAGGCACACACCGCAGATGTCGAACCGACCGAATCGAGTGCTGGGGAGACAGAGATCACGTCCTCACTTCGTGTCCGGAGTCTCATCTCGACGTACATCTATATTCTCGAGCAACTCGGCGAGGAAGCGGTCCTGTCGGCACTGTACGAGGAGGTCTATCTCGAAAGCGCTCGCTTCTGTAAGCAGTACGCCGAGCGGTTGATCGAGGCGGGGAACGAAAACCGGGCAATCGAGGTGCTCGAAGACGGAATCGAGACGTTCCGGTCGACGGCTGACCTTCGCTGGCTCGCTGCCGACCTCTACCAAGAGCACGACTCAGACGCGTACCGTCGCACGCTGAAAGATCTCTTTCTCGACCATACCGAGTGGGCAGCCTACGACGACCTGAAAGATGTCTGTGACGATCAAGAGTGGCAGTCACTCTACGAGGAGTTCGAGCGACAGTTCGCGGACGACCGGCAGAAGCTCATCGCCATGTACGTCCACGAAGGTGACCTCGAAAAAGCGTTTGCGGAACTGAAAGACAGCGACGATCTCTCCTTGGTGCGCCGGTATCGGGATCCGGTCGCCACCGTCGATCCGGTCGAATACTTCGAGTGCCACCGCGAACTGCTCGTCCCGTTTGCCGCTGGCGAGACGGGACGGCGTCACTACCGAACGATCGCTGACCACCTCGAAGAGATGCACCACCTCGTCCCCGAAGAGCGGTTCGAGGAGTTCGTCGACTTCCTGAAGGAGAAACACTCGAACCGCCCGGCGTTTCTCGACGAACTGGAGAAGGCCGGGTTTTGAGCGACGCCGTACTGTCATCGAGGAGTGTGGCTTCGGCGAACATTTACCCGTGATACCGAGCCCAGCCTCAACCGATGACCGAGCGACGAGAGCGGCGTCCGATTCCGACGACGGTCCTGCGGGACACGCGCGAACAGCGTCCGTGGACGTTCGAGACGCTCCCGGTCGAGACACGAGATGTGACGCTCTCGACGGGTGACTACACGGCCCCGAAATACTGTACCCACGACCCGGAACTCGACACGTACCGCCCTCACTTCGCGGTCGAACGCAAGTCCGGCCACGACTTCCTCACTGCGATCACCTGGGAGCGAGACCGATTCGAGCGTGAACTACAGCGAGCAGCCGAGTGGTCACAGCCACTTCCCGTGATCGTCGAGTCATCCTGGCAAACGCTGCTCGGTAATCGCGGGTGCATGGCGAGACGGGACATCCATCCCGCTCAGGTCGTCGGGACGGTCACGGCGTGGGCCCGCCACTACAACGTCGCGTTTAATTTCGTCGAGACACGCCGACGAGCCACGCTGTGTGCGTTCCTGTTGCTCGTACGGCACAGTCTGGCGCGACGACTTGCAGATACTTCGTAATCACTCACTGTCACCTGGCACGATTTCGCTGGGTGTGAACAGTGACACGTCGTCGCGTTCCGCAGCCACCTCGTGCAGGCCATCGGAAACCCCGGATCGACAGAAACAGCAGTACTGCTCCGTCCGGTCGCTTCCGTTGGATGGCGACCACTGGACCTCCGATGCTGTCCGTTCGAGGTCGGCCAAGTCTCCCTCTGTCATCTCGCGGTTAGTGTACTTACACTCTCCTGCGACGAGTGTCCCATCACTCGCGAGTCCCACGACATCGAGTTCGTGTTGCTTGTGCCACCAGTAGCCGATGCCATGGTATGTCTTGGGGATCAGTGACGGAAGCGCGTTCTGACAGACTCGCTCGAACATCGTCCCAATGTAGTCGGTGAAGGTCGGTTCGACCATCTCTTCGTAGGCGTCCTCGCCGAGCTGGACGAGCTCTCCCTGCTGGCCGTAGACGTACCGGAACCAGAACCGGAACAGCGGTTCCTTCAGCCGGTAACGACTCTTCCGCGTCGAGTTAGGATTGGCGGTCACGGGAATATCGCGTTCGACGAGACGTAGTCGGCGGAGCTTCGAGAGGTACGAACCCAGCGCGTTGGAGTTGACCCCGGCGAAGCCAGCGATTTCGTTGGCAGCCCGCTTGCCGGTCGCGATTGCCCGGAGAATCGTGTAGTAGGTCTGCGGTTCCCGGATTCCGAACTCCGTCCGCAACAGAAACTCCGGTTCGTTGTGAAGAACACCATGTTCTGAGAGTACTTGCGACTGAACGTTCTCGGCTAGCGAGCGGGATGGGTCGAGCGCCTGAAGATAGTACGGCGTTCCGCCGAATACACTCCAGGCTTGGATGATATCATCCGGGTCGTCACCAGGGTAGAACTGCCGTGCATCCGCGAGGTCAAGTGGCGGAAGGTCGATGGTCGCCGTCCGGCGACCGTACAGCGGACTCCCTCCGCTGAGAATCTTGTCTTCCATGATGCTGATCGACGAGCCGACGAGCACGAGTGTCGTGTCCGTCTCCTCGAGCTGCGTGTCCCAGACGCGCTGTATTTTCGACGGGAGCGAGTCGTCAGATTCGACGAGATAGGGGAATTCGTCCAGGACGACGATTGCGTCTTCGCGACCGAGTGCCCGGAGCAATGCCTCCCAGTCGCGCTGAATGTCCTCCAGGAGTGGAAACGTCTCGCTGGCCGTGTCGACGAAGTTAGCGAGTTGTGCGGCCGCGGTCTCCTCGGTTGCCTGCCAGTAGACGGCGTCCGCACGTTCCCGGACTGCCTCGCGAACGAGCGCACTCTTGCCGAGTCGTCGTCTCCCGTAGACGACGATCAGTTCGGCACTGTCGTTCTCGAACCGCGAGTTTAGCAATTCGAGTTCGTCCCCGCGGTTGACGAACCGCTGGCTGGCCATACCTCCCGTTTCACCCCGACAATCATTATTCTTCTGATTATCTAAATCGTGACTTTACTAATGCCGATTTTAGAATTGGGTCGAGCAGTCCCGGACCCCGTGGTCGAGAGAACAGTCATGGTATCGACGGCGGTCCCACTTTTCACGCGACGCAACCGAATGAGCAACGCGACCGAGTGTTGCGAGTCTTGAAAAGTGGGACCTCGTCACGAGCGAAGTGAAGTAACGGCGGTTCAATTCGACAATAGAATCCCGTGATGTCGAAACGTACTCCCAGCTCACAGGCATGTGAACCGTGAGTATAATGCCGCCTCCCGGATTTGAACCGGGGACAGCTCGATCTTCAGTCGAGTGCTCTCCCAGTCTGAGCTAAGGCGGCTCGCATTCCGACCAAGGCCGATTCGGGACAAAAGGATTTCGAAAGGCCGTGGTGAATGGGGGACGGCTCGTCGACAGCGTGGACCACGAACATCGGCTCCCCCGACGAATACGCGTCCGATCCGACTACGCGAGACGGTCAGCCATCATCGGAGCGTCGCCCCGGCTCATCTGAGCGTCGCTCACCGTCGTCCTCGTGCAGCAGGCACGCGGATCGGTGTCCGTCGCCGTGGTTCGTGTACTCCGGGACCGTCGTCTCACATGGCGTCCGGAAGGTCTCGTCGAGAACGGCCGTCGCGTCATCGGTCGCGCCGTCGACGATCGCCTCGATCGCGTCCGCGAGCGCCGCTTCGGCGTCGTCATCGCCAAGCTGCGATGGGAGATCGAACTCCGTGCGAAGCTGCTCGTGGACCGCCTCGTCGCTCGGCGTTGCGTCCGCGGGCGCGACGTTGTGACGGAGCTCGTCGGGGTCGATACTCCCCGCGGCAGCCCGCTGTCGGAAGTTCATCACCGAGAGCCACTCCTCGCGATCGAGCGTCAGGTCCGGCGGCCGAATCACCCGATGACAACGCGTGTGGAACCGACAGCCGCTCGGCGGATCCGAAGGGCTCGGAACCGTACCGGTGAGCGTGATGCTGCGACGACGGTGACGAGGGTCGGGAGTCGGGATCGACGAGAGCAACGCCTCGGTGTACGGATGTTTCGGGTCGGCGAAAACGTCGTCAGTCTCACCCACCTCCACGAACTCGCCGAGATACATGACGGCAACCCGGTCGCAGATCGCTTTGACGACGGACATGTCGTGGCTGATGAGGACGATCGAGAGGCCGAACGCCGCCTGTAGCTCGTCGATGAGCGAGAGCACCTCCGCCTGTACCGACACGTCGAGCGCCGACACCGGCTCGTCCGCGATCACGAGATTCGGGTTCAACACGAGCGCCCGAGCGATCGCGATCCGCTGTTTCTGACCGCCGGAGAACTCGTGTGGATATCGCTCGTAATCGTCAGCGGAGAGACCGACCCGCTCCAGAAGATCCTCGACGATCGTCCGCCGCTGCTGCCGGTCGTCCATCCCGTGAACCTCCAGCAGCTCCCCCACGGCCCGCCCGACCTGCTGACGGGGATTAAAGCTCGAAGAGGGGTCCTGAAAGATCATCTGTGCCTCCCGTCTGAAGCGGCGGAGCTCGCTCCCCTCGAACGCGGTCACGTCGTTCGGGTGGGGCCCCTCCTCCGGACGGTCTCGCGGCTCCCGTCGACCACCGTTGAAGATGACGTCCCCCTCGGTCGGCTCCTCGAGACGGATGATGGCGTTGGCCGCGGTCGATTTTCCACATCCGGACTCGCCGACGATGCCGACCGTCTCACCGCGATGAACGTCGAAGCTGATCCCGTCGACCGCCTTGACTTTGCCGACCTCCCTGTTCAGCAGCCCCCGCTTGAGCGGGTAGTACTTCTTCAGGTTTCGGACGGACAACAACGGATCACTCATCGACGTCACGCTCCATCACGGGCGCGTCGTTTCGGACCGTCCGTTCCTCGAAGCCGGACTGGTAGTACACACAGGAGACCCGGTGTCCGTCGGCGACCTCGATCTCGGGGGGCTGGTCGCCGGTGTGACACGTGGCGACGGCGTGGTCACACCGGTCGGCGAACCGGCACCCGTCGGGCGGATCCGTCGGATCGGGCAGCGACCCAGGTATCCCTCCTTTCGTCCCACCGTACTCCGGGAGACAGGCGAGAAGTGCCTGCGTGTACGGGTGGGACGGCCGCTCGAAGACGTCGTACACCGACCCCCGTTCCATCACCTTGCCGGCGTACATGACGATCACCCGGTCGGCGATCTCGGCGACGACGCCGAGGTCGTGGGTGACGAACAGGATGCTCATGCCGATCTCTGCCTGCAGTTCGGCGAGCAGGTCGAGAATCTGGGCCTGCACGGTTACGTCGAGAGCGGTGGTCGGCTCGTCGGCGATGAGCAGGTCGGGATTTCCGACGAGCGCCATGGCGATCATCACCCGCTGTTTCTGCCCCCCCGAGAACTCGTGGGGATAGTCCGTGAACCGGGCGCTGGCGTTGTCGATACCCACGCGGTCGAGCAGGTCGATCGCTCGTTTGCGGGCCCGTTTCTCGGGGACGTCCTCGTGAACCCGGATCGCTTCGAGGAGCTGCCAGCCGATCGTGTAACAGTGGTTCATCGCCTCCTGCGGGTTCTGAAAGACGTGAGCGATGTCGGCCCCGCGAACCTCTCGAAGGGCGTCCGGCTGAAGCGCACGGAGGTCCGTCCCGTCGAAGCGGACCTCGCCGCGGATCCGACCCGGAGGCTGGTCGATGAGCCTCGTGATCGACTCCGTCGCGACGGTTTTGCCGGAGCCGGACTCGCCGACGATACACACCGTCTCCCCGTGACCGACCTCGAACGTCACCCCATCGACGGCGCGGAGGATGCCGTCCTCGGTGTCGAACGTCGTCGTCAGCCCCGTCACCTCGAGCAGCGGCGTCTCATCGTTCGTTCCGCTACCCCCATCCATCCCTCCGCTCGTCGCCGTTCCGTCGACCGCGACGCCGGGTGATCGCTCGTCCGCGGGCGTCGGATGGTCGGACGGAGCATCGTCTCCGGGCATCGTCATCTATCCGCCTCGGCTTCGGTTTCGGGATTGATCGCATCAAGCAGTGCGTCGCCCACGAAGTTGAACGCTAGGATCGTAAAAAACAGCGCGAAGCCGGGCACGAGAACGACCCAGGGGGCGAAGTCGATCGCCGTCCGGCCGGAGGAGATGAGCTCGCCCCACGTCGGCACCGCGGTGTCGCCGATGCCGAGGAACGCGAGCTGCGCTTCCGCGAGGAGAAATCCCGGGACGATGAGCGTGAGCTGTGTGATGATGCTGCTGGCCGTGTTCGGGACCACGTGGCGGCGAACGATATGATACGTCCCCGCGCCGCTGATCCGCGTCGCTTTGATGAACTCCGCTTCGGACACGGACAGCGCCTTGCTGCGGACGTACCGCGCCGTCGCCCCCCAGCCGAAAAGCGAGAACACGAGAATGAACATGCCGAGGCCCGCACCGTAGATGTAGAGAATGAGCAGGAAAAAAAGCAGCGTCGGAAACGACAGCACGACGTCGACGAACCGCATCATGAGCTCGTCGATCCACCCGCCCGCGTAGGCGCTCACCGTTCCGAAGGTGATCCCGATCATCGCGACGATGGTGGTGGTGATGAACGCGATCTGCATCGTCACTGTCATGCCGTGGATGACGGCCGCAAGGACGTCTCGACCTCCACGGTCGGTCCCGAGCGGATGGGCCCACGAGCCGTGACAGCGTCCGTTCTCGACGGAGCCGAGACAGTCGTTCAGATGCACCATGTCGACGGACGTGTACACCGGCGGCTGGTAGGCCGCGAGCAGGTTCTGCTCGGGCATGGGAACGAACAGCGGTCCTGCGACGCCGCCGACGAAGACGACCACGAGCCATCCGAGGCTTACGACCGCAGGCCGATTCCGCGTAAACTCCCGCCAGTAGTACCGGGTCATCCGCGGATTCTGGTACAGCGGCAACACGACGTAGGCGACGAACAACACGATCGTGAACGCGAACAGGAGCTCGATCGATGACGGGTCGAAATCGATTCCGAGCGTCGAAAAGACGCCGTGAATCCCGAGATCCTCGCCGAGTCGGACGAACGTCCGTTCCCGCGCGCCGACGAGGAAGTGGTCGTACAGCCCGAGAAGAACGACTGGGGTCCCGGCCACAAGGAGGAGCTTGAGGTTGAGCGAAAGCGAGACGAGCGTCGCGTCCGTCTGCTGCTCCCAGTCGATTTCGTCGAACGTCGTTGGCTCGTCGTTCGTCATGTGTTATCTGTCGTCGTAGCTGATCCGCGGATCGAGTATCGTGAACACGATGTCCTCGATGAGGTTGCCGATGACCGCGATGAAGGTGAAAAACAGCGTCGCTCCGAGGACCAGGTTCGTGTCCTGATTGATGAGCGCGTCGAACGTCACGCGACCGAGCCCGGGGATCCCGAACACGATCTCGATGAGCAGCGACGACCCGAGGAAGATGACCAGGATCTGGCTCACGAGCGTCGTCGACAGCGGCACCAACGTCGGCCGCATCACGTGGTACGCGTACGCCCGGATCGGCGACACACCCTTCGCTCGTGCAGTTTTCATGAACGCGGCGTTCTGGAACTCCGCCGATTCGTTCCGCGAGACCCGCATCACGGCCCCGATCGAGCCGGTGACGAGCACGAACACCGGAAGAAGCAACTGGTGTGCGTTCGCGAGGCTCATGACCGGGACGTCCGGGTCGTAGGAGACGGGCACCCACTCCAGATACACGCCGAAGATAACGAGCAGAACGATCCCGAAAAAGAAGTTCGGGATTGCCCAGCCGAAAAAGGCGAACCCGGTGGCGAGGTGATCGCGCCACGAGTACATGTTGGCTGCCGAGTACACCCCGACGAGTGGGCCGATGATCAGCGTGAGGATCGTCCACGGGATCGAGTACTGAGCGGTGTAGTAGATCCCCTCCCACAGCGCCTCCGTGACCGGCTGGGCTCGGTTCTGCGACCACCCCCACTCGAACGTGTACACGCCCTGCAGGAAGTCGGCGTATCGAACGTACAACGGCTCGTCGAGCCCGCGGAGTTCGCGTTCCCGCTCGGCAGCCGCGGTCGGATCCCCTCCCTGGAGCGCCGCCTGCGTGGCCGCCTCGGAGATCGACGGGTTCGGCGCAAGGGCGATGAGCAGAAAGGTGATCGTGACGATGATCCACGAAACCACCACCGCCCAGCCCGTCCGTGCGAGGACGTATCGTCCGATCCCCATCGATTATCTCACCGTGTGGTCGTCGTCGGTCATGACGGGGTGATCCGTACGTGGCGGTCGCTCAGCTCCATAGCCTATCGTTTGAACCAGCCGGCGAAGTCGAAGCCGCTGGAGAAGTCGGCGATCGGTCCGCGAAGGTCGGGGTTGTACCCCTGAATCTCCTCGCTGAACGACAGCATGATGTACGGCTGTTCCTCGTTGAGCGCGGCGAAGAGATCCCCGGCGGCGTCGTTCAGCTCCGCACGAGTGTCCGCGTTCCGCATCCGGTCGAACACGGCTTCGGCGTCGAACTCGGGATAGTAGCCGACGGGGTTGTAGGCGGTCGCCGGACCGTCGAAGAACACCGCGTTCGTCAGCGGATTTCGGGGGTAGGTGTTGAGCCCGAAGACGGTGCCGAAATCCCACGCCTCATCGGACGTGACGCGACGCGGGCCGGGGTTGTTCGGCGTCGGCTGCTCCCAGCGAACCTCCTCGCCGTCGATCGTGTCGACGAGCTCCGTCTCGTCGGTCGCCGGCTGCGCGCTCCAGTAGTTCTCCGAGAACGTCGTCCCGTCGATCGCGTTGATGTTGAGAGTGAACCCGAGGTTCGTCTCGAACTCGTTCCGGTAGAACTCCGCCGCGAGCTCCTGGGTGTCCGATGCCGCGTTGTAGTAGAGCTCGAGTTCGACCTGATTGCCGTCGGGGCCAACGAGCGTGTCGCCGTCGTACGAGTACGCCTCGTCGATCCGGTCGAGCGCCGTCTCCGCAAGCTCCCGGGCCGAATCCGGCCCGTACACGCCGTCACCGGGGACGCCCCACAGCGTCAGATCCTCCGTGCCGGGAAACCACTCGGAGAACTCCGGCTGCCAGGTGAAATGTTCGTTTCCGAAGCCGCGCAAGATCCCCTCGATGAACTGCTCTTTGTCGATCGCGGCCGCGATCGCCTGACGGAACTCCGTGACACGGAACAAGTTGCCGGGACCGAAGGTCCATCCGTTATCCCGCATGTTCACCGAGAGGATGGTGTTGAACGGCGTCGGCTGTAACACCACCATCGTCTCGTCGTCCTCGATGAACTGCTGGCCCCTGTCCGGAGGCAGCTGGACGTTGTCGGTTCCCCCGGTTTCGAGTGCGGCGACCCGACTCGATTCCTCGGGTATGATCTCGATTCTCGCCTCCTCGAAGTAGGGGGCGTTGCTGAGGAGCGAGCGGTCGTCGTCCCGCTCGCCGACCGCCCGAAGGTAGTACTCGTCGTTTCTGGTATAGCGCGTTCCGCCGTCCCGGATCCACTCCTCGAGCGTGTACGCACCGAGGTTGCCGGCGAACGACAGGTCGAGCAGCTCCTCGTCCTGTTCGAGCCCCTGAGCGTCCTCCGCCTCGACGTAGGGCTCGAGCAGCTCCCTCGGGATCGGGTACTCCAGCGGGGCGAACGTTTCGGGCCAGATGATGTTCGGGTTTTCGAGGGTCGCACGCGCCTGCAGCTCGCCGGTCCGTTCGAGTTCGACTCCGTCCCAGTCGGCGCTGTTCGCGCTGGGAGCCCACTCCCCTTGATGGACGTTCCGGACGTAGTACACGTAGTCGTCGGCCGTGTACTGTCCGTACGGGTCGCTGAACTCGAGATTCTCCCGGAACTCGATGATCCACGTCTCCCCTTCGTCCTCGGTCCGAATGTCCGAAAGGAGGAGCGGGAACACCTCGTCGTTCGCGTCGAACGTGTATCCCTGATCGAGCGCGTAGCTGATCGCCGCTCCCGCACCGGACTCGGTGTTGAAGATGGGGTTGATCGTGTCGAACGCCGACGCCTGCGTCGCGTGATACTCGCCCTCGACCGCGGGCGGATCCCGACTCAGATCGAGGGGTTCGGGCTCGGTCGCGGTCGGTCCGGGGTCCGCATCGGGGTCAGCGTCCGCGTCGGGGTCAGCGTCCGCGTCGGGATCGTCGGTAGCGCATCCCGCTACGGCCGTCGCCCCGGCGACGCCGAGCGCGTGCAACCACCGGCGTCGACTCACGCGTCCCGCATCGTGGAGTTCGGCAGCGTGTCGTGACATGGGTGTTCGTGTTATCGCCGCGACGCCGTGGGTGCGTTACAACCGTGGTGGACGGCGGATTCATGCAGCGGTCGTTCCGCGTCACCGGTCAGCTCCGGGCCCGGGTCACCGGTCAACTCCGGATTCGGGTCGAACGAACATCGGTAGAGCCGGCGTCGCGCGTCCCGCCGCAACGGGTCGGACCCGGCGTCGACGACGAGACGGGACGCGGCTTGCGGCGTCGTGTCCGTGTCTTCGTGTTGTCTCTCGAACCGTGACATATAGGCACATACCGTCGGGGAGAAATATCGCTTGCGGTCGGCACACGCGGAGTCGGAGACGGCTGGCGCAGAAAGTGGGACCGCCCGGATTCGAACCGGGGTCACGGGCACCCAAGGCCCGGAGTATACCACTAACCCACGGTCCCGCACTCCTACCTATCCGGATGACCGTGTAAAGCGTTTCGTTCCGGATCCTCGAAGCGTGTCGCGCCGGGTCCTCGAAGCGTGTCGCGCCGGACACCCGAGTCGTCGCCCGCGAGCAGCCCGTCAGCGACACCATCGGTGGTCGTCAGCGAGCTCGAACGCCGCGTGACGACCCGGCGTGTCTGACGTAAGAACTAATGTCCAATCGCGGCTGATGTGCGTATGGGCATTATGAGCAAGATCCTCGGCGGGGGAGCGAGCCGGTCGGTCGACGACTACGTCGAACTCGACATGGACGACTTCGCCGAGGCGAGCGCGGAGAGTGGTATGCAGGTACACATCGCGGAGATCGGCGACCAGAGCGACGTCATCCCGATCAAGGACGCGGTGTACGACGGTGACTTCGTCATCGCCGACATCACCCGCCACTCGACGTCGGACCGGACGATCGAACACATCATCGACGAGCTTCGCCAGGTCGCACAGGAGGTCGACGGCGACATCGTCCAGAAAGGTGACGACCAGATCGTCGTGACGCCGACGGGTGTCCGTATCTCCCGCCAGAAGCTCTCATAAGGGTTGCACTGCCGGAGTTGGCGACTACCACGGTTCGGCGATCCGCCCGGCTGCACCGACGGATCCCGAACCGTGCGATATATGCCCGTCACCGTTCCATGATCGGGTGAATGGACGAGCCGGTGCTGCTCACGGGCGCGGGCGGACGGGTGGGACAGGCCATCCTCCGCGGGATCGGCGACGAGTACGACTGGCGACTGCTCGACCGCGAGCCGATCCCGGCCGCAAAAGTACCCGACGGCGTCACCGACGCGGACCGCTACGTTGCGGACATCACCGACGAGCGCGCCGTCAGAAACGCGATGGACGGCGTCGGCGCGGTGATTCACCTCGCAGGTGATCCCCGAAAGACCGCACCGTGGGACTCCGTGATTCGGAACAACATCGACGGCACGCAGGTCGTGATGCGCGCGGCCGCCGACGCCGGCGTCAGGAAGCTGGCGTTCGCCTCCTCGAACCACGCGGTCGGCGGCTACGAAACCGACGACCGGACGCCCGACATGTACCGCACGACGGACGAGTATCGGCTAGACGGCACCGAGCTCCCGCGCCCGGGAAACCTTTACGGCGTCTCGAAAGCGACCGGCGAGTTCCTCGGTCGATTCTATCACGACGAGCACGGCATGAGCGTCGTCTGCGTCCGGATCGGCAACCTCACCAAGGACCACCCACCACGGGAGTACGAGCGTGGACAGGCGATGTGGCTCTCCCATCGCGACTGCGCGCATCTGTTCGACCGCTGTCTGCAGGCGGAGTACGGCTTCGAGATCGTGTACGGGATCTCGGATAACGACCGCAAGTACTACGCTATCGACCGCGCACGCGACGTGCTCGGCTACGATCCCGCCGACAACTCCGCCGACTACACGTTCGAGGGCGTCCCGAAACAGGAGATCGACGACGGCGGATCCGACGACGGCGGATCCGACGACGGCGGATCCGACGACAGCGGATCCGACGACACGGGGTCAGTCGACGTGCCGACCGACGGTGCGTGAGCGACGAACACTCAAAACAGGTCGTCGACGTCCCGACGCTTCCTCGCCGCGCGCTCGACGTGGTCGCCGAGCCGGACGGCGACCTGTCGACGTGTATCGGGTTCGCGGAGGAACCCGATCAGGAGCTCCGCGAACCGCGTGCGGCCGGTGCCGCGCTCCTCGCGAGCGAGCTCGACGGCCATCGCCACGACCTCGGGATCCACGACGTCGATCGCCTCGGCTAGCGCGGGAGCGGCCGCGAGCGTCGCCTCGAACTCCAGGTCCGCGAACCGGACGGCGGTCCCGTCGATCCGAAACGCGGGCGGTTCAAACGGCGCAGGACGACCGACCGACGCAGCTGCCTCGGACGTGTGTGTCCCGGCCCCGGACGCGTGCGTCCCGGCCTCGTCCGGCGTCGACGCATCCGCGATTCGCCGACACCAGCGCCGGAGCGGTTCGAGCTCGAGCGATCGGTGGCGGTCACCCAGGCCGTCGAGATAGGACACTGCGCCCTCCGCACAGCCGACCGCGCCGGAGCCGTTCCCGGCTCGGGCGTGATGTGTCGCGGCCGCGACCTGAATGAGCCCATGGAGCAGTCGCTCGTCGGCGGCTTCGGCACCGTCGGCGTCCCGGTCGAGCGGCAGCCACGCGGCCTCCCACGGTTCGTGGGCGGCGAGCCAGTACCCCTCGTTGAACAGTGCCGCCCCCGCACGGAGCGCAGCCTCGACCGACGGGTCGTCGCCGTCGGACTCGCCCGGCTCCGATCCGGAGTCAGTCATACTCCTCGTTGTCGACGCGGCGAGAAAAGCCCCCCGGGGGCGCTCACTCGACGCGTCCCGTCTCCAGCAGGTCGGTGAGCTCGTTGACGTTCTCGACGACGACGTCCGCGTTGACCGTCTCGAACGCGCGTCGCCCCTCATCCCCGGTCAACCCGCCGGTAAGGACGCCGACGCCGTAGTACACTCGGCTCGCGTCGGCGTCGTCCGCATGTCGGGCGGTCCGGACGTCGTCGAGGGTGTCGCCCGCGAACGCGATCCGGGTCGCGTCGAACCGCTCGGCGAGCGTCACGAGCGCGCGTGGATGGGGCTTCCCCTCCTCCCAGTCGTCCATCGTGAATCGGTGGTCGTCCGGCACGTCGAGTCCGGCCCGTTCCATGGCGATGTCGGCCTCCGCGGCCGGACGACCGGTCAGGATGCCGACGTCGAACCGGTCGACCAGCTCGTCGATCGTCGACTCGTCGATCAACACCGGCTCGTCGTGGATGTATCCGTCCGTCGCTATCGGCGGGGTCCCACCCTCCAGCTCGCGGTACAGCTCCTCGCCGAGGTACAGCGCCTGAAACACGTCGCGGAGCCGCGAGCGGTCCCACTGGTCACGAACCCGTGCTTGCGGGACGCTCGGGAGCTCCGCGACGACGCGCTTTGCGGCGTCGAGCCCACCGCCCTCTGCGGCGATCCGGTCCGTAAACTCGTCGACGTCGACGTGGAGTCCCTCGCGACGGGCCAACACGTACAGCGCCGCGGCGTACGTCAGCTCCCAGTCGTTGTTGAAGCCGCCGGCGTTTTTGAACGCCTGTATCGCATCCCGGCGTATCGTCCGCCCGTACACGTGGTCGACGGACTCGATGATCGCTCTGCGATAGGAGTCCGCGACGTCGACCACCACCCCGTCGATGTCGAGAACGACTGCGTCGACCTGCATACACGGGTCGGCGACGCCGAACGGAAAGAGCGTTCCGGGTCGTCGTCGAGACACGGACCGGATACACAACCGGTCGGGGTGGATATCCGGCGACGCTAGGTGTCGATCCCGGTCGAAAGCGTCGACCGGATGTCGGCGTAGCTGGGATCCCGCGCCGGATTCGAGCGTCAGTCCACGTCCGTGCGACCCGGGCGTCGTCTCTCATCCTCGCGATCCCGAGCGGCGTACAGCGTCTCGGCTTCGATCTGCCGGCGTCGGACCGCAACGACGGGCGCTTCGAAGCCGAGCGTCGTGAACCAGCACGCCGCATCGAGCCGGTCCGCGAGACGGACCGCCGGTCGCTGGAGCTCGGCCGGAAGGTTCAGCGCGTACACGGCATCGATCCCCGCGTCGGGGGGAGCCTCCGCGTCGGGGGAAGCTTCCGCGTCGGGGGAAGCTTCCGCGTCGGGGGGAGCTCCCGGGTTACCGATATCGACCGGGAGCGAGGCGATCGGGTCGGCCGCGTCCGCGAGACGAACGACATCGCCACGACACGTTCGATACGGTCGGTCCGCCGTCGACTCCGGCTCGACCGCCGCGTCGTCGATGTCGATGGCGATCACCTCGCAGCCGCGCGTTCCGAGCGCTCGTGCCACCGCCGGTCGGCGTCCGATGCCGACCTCGAGAAGACGGTCGAACGTTGCGAGCTCCGAGACGACGGCACGGTCCGACGGTGACATCACGGCGCGGGGTTTATGCGTTACGGGTTCAAAAACCGTTTCATGCTCGTGGACATCGTTCCCGTCGGGGAGGTTACCCCACGCGTGAAGCGTGAGGCCTCCGACGTGCTTCGGTCGGTGTATGACTGTGACGTCACGGTCCACGACGACCAGCCCGTACCCGAAACCGCCTACGACGAGGGGCGTGGGCAGTATCGGGCCGAGGAGCTCATCGAGACGGTGAGCCGGGTCGGCGGCGGCGAAAAGAACATCGGGATCACGCCGCGTGACCTGTACTACCGTCGTCGCAACTACGTGTTCGGGCTGGCGTACCTCAACGGAAGCGGGTCGGTGATATCGACCCATCGGCTCCAGACGTCCTCTGACGGCGGCATCTCCACGAAACCCTCCGTCGACGTGTTCGCCGACCGCGTGCGCAAGGAGGTCGTCCACGAGATCGGCCACACGCTCGGGCTGGAACACTGTGACAACTCGAAATGCGTCATGTCCTTTTCGCCGACGGTTCGCGAGGTCGACGTTAAAGAGGAGAACCTCTGTGGCTCCTGCTCGCGGCTGGTTCGGTGACGCCTCGTCGCGAAACGACTCGAACCGCCGGTAGAGGTAAACCCCGCCCGACCCATATCCACGAACATGGCCGCGAAGCCGGAGTTCCGTGATCGGTCCGACGTCGAGGTCGCCCTGCTCGACGCGTTGGTCGACCGCGGAGAGGAGGGGATGACGGTGCTGGAGCTTCGGGCGGCGGTCGATGCCGACATCGACGCCGTCGAGGAGGCGCTCGAATCCCTGAAAGCCGACTCGCTCATCACGGTCGAGCGCCACGACCGCGTCCGCGTGTACCCACACGACCAGGTCGTCCCCGATCCTGAGGCCGACGGCGGCCGGCCGGACCGAAGCATCATCGACGTTATCCGAGACCGTATCGGCCTGTGACCGCCACACCCGACCGTATCAACTCGTAGCGACCGAGCAACGCTGCACCCAAGACGACCAGCCCACGCCTCCCTCGGAGATCCCTGCCCGAGTGCGTTCGCAACGACTCGGGGCGTCCCGAGCCGAGTTCGTGCGCAACGACTCTGACCGACGCGTATCCAGCGACCTTTTGACGCTGCCGCGACTTCGTTCGGTATGACTCTCGTCTCCGACGCCCACTCGGACCACGGGGCGACGTACAGGGACCGCGGCGGCCGCGAGGTCGTCGACCACTACCGAAAACCCGAGCGCGTCGGGCGGGCGGTGCGGAACGTCGTGGGCGCGATCGAGATGGGGTACGGGATTCTCGCCGTCACCGGCGCTGACCGCGTCGAGTTCGTCGACAACGCCGTCTCCAACCGCGTGCCGGCCGAGGACGGACGGGGCGTGTACGCGCTCCTCCTCGACCCGCAGGGAGGCATCGAGACGGATATGTACGTGTACAACGCGGGCGAGCGACTGCTCGTCTTCTGTCCGCCCGAGCGCGCCGCCCCGGTCCTCGAGGACTGGTCGAGCAAGGTGTTCATCCAGGACGTCGAGATCCGCGACGCTAGCGAGGAGTTCGGCGTGTTCGGCGTCCACGGCCCCAAATCGACCGAGAAGGTCGCGTCCGTCCTCAACGGGGCGGGCGCACCCGAAACGCCGCTGTCGTTCGTCCGCGGATCGATGGTCGACGCCGGCGTGACCGTGGTCGCGACTGACGCACCCCTCGGCGAGGAGGGGTACGAGATCGTTTGTGCGGCGGCGGACGCCCCCGACGTGTTCGACACGCTGCTCAACCGTGGGCTCAACGCCGCCCCGTTCGGCTACCGGACGTGGGACGCGCTCTCCGCGGAGGCGGGTACACCCCTCTTCGAGTACGAACTCGACGGCACGGTGCCGAACGTCCTCGGGATCCGAAACGCACTCGACTTCGAGAAGGGGTGTTACGTCGGACAGGAGGTCGTCTCCCGCGTGGAAAACCAGGGGCGGCCGAGTCGGCGACTCGTCGGCCTCGAACTCGAGGGGCTCGGCGACGCAGTCGGCGACATCGACGGCGACGCCACCCCCGAGCGATACGATGAACTGCTCCCGGCTCCCGGGGCTGCCGTCTTCACGGGTGACGAGGCGGTCGGCGAGGTGACCCGGTCGGTCGTCGGCCCGACGGCCGGCGAGCCGATCGCGCTCGCACTCGTCTCGTTCGACGCCGGCATCGACGACTGTGCCGTTCGCGTCGACGGCGCGGAGACGGCTGCGCGCCGAGTCGATCTCCCGTTCGTCGAGGGGAGCGCTCGGTCGGACCGGCTACCGACGTACGACGCGGACGACTGACTTCGGCGGCACGCGGGGGCCGTCCCGCGCCGGCCTACTCCTTCTTTAAGAAGATCCGGTAGAGCCCGTCGCCGGATTTCCACACCTTCGCGTCTGCAGCGTCGCCGACCGCCTTTGGGACGTTCTCCGTGCTCGGAACGTGGTCCGTCTCCTGAACGAGCCACTCGCCGGGATCGAGCCCCTGAATCGCCTTCTTCGCTTCGACCTGCGGATACGGACAGACCTCTCCGGTCATATCCTGCGTCTCCGCAGCTCCCTCCAGCAGCGTCTCCGCCGTGTCGTCGTCAAGCTCGTCGGGAATCTCCACGACGTCTTCCCAGGATGCGTTCGACATGGACGGGAGGACGCTCTCCGGACCCCTTGTCGCGTCGGTCGGGACAGTATTCTCCCCTATCTCGGAGATGTATCCGGGCCGCACAACCGCTGAGACGCGGGAAGACTCGGTTTCGGTCTGTCGAGGAACCGCCGATTTCGTCGGAGTAATACGCACGCGCGCCGAGCCGTCACGTATGAACGACTTCGTCGTCGACGAAGCGACGATCTTCGAGACGCCGCTCGTCAAGCTCGAGTTGGATCTCTCGGTCGACGCCGACGTGTACGGCAAGGTCGAGTGGTTCAACCTGCACGACGCACCTTACGGTGGCGGGTCGGTGAAATCCCGGATCGCCAAGGAGATGCTCGACGGCGCGGAAGCGCGAGGCGAGCTCGACGGCGACGCCACCGTCATCGAGCCGACGTCGGGAAACACCGGCAGCGAGGTCGCACGCCTCGCCGCGGCTCGCGGCTACGACGTGGAGATCGTCATGCCCGACAACGCCTCGGGGGGGAAGATCGACGCGGTGCGGGACGCGGGCGCGGAGATCCACTTCGTCGACGCCGATCGCGGCTACGACGCCGTTATCGAGCGCTGCGAGGCGCTCATCGCTACCGACCCCGACCGCTACTACCGACCGAACCAGTACGAAAACCCCGACAACCCGGGGGCCCACGAACGGACCACCGCCCCGGAGATCTGGGATGCGACCGACGGCGATGTCACCCACTTCGTCGCCGGCGTCGGCACCGGTGGCACGATCACCGGCACGGGCCGCGGGCTGACGGGGCTGTCCGACGGCGCGGTCGAGGTCGTCGGCTTCGAACCGGACGAGCCGCTCCACGCCATCGACGGGCTGAAGTTTCTCAAAACGGGCGACCACTACCACCCCGACACGTACGACGAGTCGGTGCTCGACCGCAAGGTGTACGTCTCGACGTCGACGGCGTACGACCGGGCGCGCGAGCTCCGCGACCGCTACGCCGACCGCGACCCCGCCGTCACGGACCCCGGGCAGCACGATCCGGAGACGATCGAGACCCGCCTCCGCGTGGACGGCCAGTTCGTCGTCGGCACCTCCTCGGGTGCCGGCGCGCAGGCGGTTCACCGGCTCGACGAAGCCGATCATCTCGACGACGACTCCGTCGTCGTGTTCATGCTGTGTGACCGCGGCGACAAGTACGCGGACATCCCGCTGTGGGACGCGTACCTCGACGTCGAGTGACTACGTGCAGATCGGAGTGCGGGGCAGAACGGGGGCGAAACGGACCGGGGGACCGGACCGCGCTGAACGCCTGAGTCACGTCGTTGCAACACTGGGATTATGCTCCGATGCGTTTCCTGAGTGCATCCGTGTACGCGCCAAGATACATCCGGAGTGCTTTGGAGCCGTTTTCGAGAAGAGTGTACGCTCGCGGATATCGGCGACGAACTGGAGATCGATACCTCGACAGGAGCACGATCCTGCGGCGCGGCCAAGCACGCATCGTCAAATCCTACCTCGTAGGTGCGATCCTCGCCGGCCCGCAAGATACGCTTCGAACGGAGTCGACGACTGCTACTCCACGCGAACCGTTTCCTGCTCGAACGTCTCCGCCTCGCCACGCCAGCGCCACGACCCGACGAACGGGTAGCCGTCGAGCGCGCAGATGACGTACGAACGGTCGGGCCACGTCGCGCGTGCGGCGTCGGTCTCGCTCGGGGTCGTGCCGCCGGTCGGGTGCGAGTGGTAGAAGCCGACGATCTCCCGGCCGGCGTCCTCGATCGCCTCGACGATCTCGAACTGCTCTTCGGGGTCGATCCGATAACGGATCTGCGGCGTCTCGGCGACGTTTTCCGCGCGGTGCGTCGCGAGGACGCGACTCGTTTCCTCGCCGTACTCGCCAGCGAGCACGCCGCACACCTCCTCGTCGTCGCCCTCGTAGGCGTGGTAGACGATCTCGTCGTACGCCGCTCGGCTGATCTCGATCATGGAGACGGGGTCACGCCTCGTCGGATTCGAGGTCGAACTCCCACTCTCGGTAGCCGCCCTCCATGCTGGCGACCGTCACCGAGTCGTCGACCCCCTCGTAGCTTTGGATCAGCTTCGCGGCCTGTATCGACGACTGGCCGACCGGACACGCACACACCACGTCGGTGTCGTCCCAGTCGATCTCGTCGACGCGGGCGGGCAGCTCCGTGAGCGGCACGTTGAGCGCGCCGGGGATGTGTCCACGCTCGTACTGCTCGGGCGGTCGCGTGTCGATCACGCGAACGTCGCCGTCCTCGACGCGCTCGTTGACCTCCGCCGGAGTGAGCTCTTCGACCATCGTTACACCGACCCGTCGTCGGCGACCGTCCACTCGCCGGGTTCCGTCCCACCGCTGGCGGCCGGAATGATTCGGATCTTCGCGTCGTCGTCGACCTCGACATCGAGGCTCTCGGCCGGGGAGCCGTCGACGTACACGTTGATGAACTCCTTGATCGCTCCGTCCTCTATCACGCTGTCTCTGAGGTCGGAGCCGTGTTCCGTCGCGTGGTTGTCGAACACCGCACGGACCGTCTCGCCGTCGACGTCGATGCGTTCCGTCGCCGACCCGTCCCCGAGCACCGCGGGGATCTTGATCGTTGGCATACCTTCATCGTGGGCTCGGCCATGTATAAGCCGCGTGTCGACGGCAAGCTCGGGCGCAAGCTCTGACGACCGTGGGTGCGAGAGCGTCAGTGATACCGGCAGAAGCTACCCGTCGGAGCGAGGTTATGCGTCCGGAGCCGTTTCATCACGGCATGAGCGGACTCGATCTCGATCCGACCCAGCTCGACCGGTACTCGCGACACATCATCATGGACGACGTGGGACCGGACGGACAGAGCGCTCTGCTCGACTCGCGCGTGCTCGTGCTCGGCGCGGGCGGACTCGGCTCGCCGATCATCCAGTATCTCGCCGCGGCGGGCGTCGGAACCCTCGGCATCGCCGACGACGACGAGGTGGAGCTGTCGAATCTCCAGCGACAGATCATCCACGGCGACGACGACGTGGGACGCAAGAAGGTACGCTCGGCCAAGGAGTACGTCAACGGGCTCAACCCGGACGTGGACGTCGTGACGCACGAGCTGCGAGTCACGCCCGATACCATCGAAGAGCTGATCGCGGACTACGACTTCGTCGTCGACGGGACGGACAACTTCGAGACCCGATATCTCGTCAACGACGCGTGTACGCTCGCCGGCGTTCCGTTCTCGCACGGCTCGATCCTCCAGTTCGAGGGCCAGATCACGACGTTCGCGGGCACCGACGACTCGCCGTGTTACCGCTGTCTGTTTCCCGAAGCGCCACCGGCCGGGATGATGCCGAACTGTGCGACCGCCGGGGTACTCGGCGTGCTCCCCGGCACCGTCGGCTGTATTCAGGCGACGGAGACCGTGAAGTCGCTCATCGGGGCGGGCGAACTGCTCGACGGCGAACTGCTGTTTTACGACGCGCTTAACATGGAGTTCGACCGTGTCGAGATCGACAAGCAGGACGACTGTCCGGTGTGTGGTGACGACCCCGAGATCGAGTCCGTCCACGACGTGGAGTACTCGGCGTCGTGTGCGATCGACGTGAGCGGCGAGGACGAGACCGAAGCGGACGCCATCGAGGCGAGCGACTGATACCGAACCCCGCGATCCCGTTGATCGTCCCCGCCAGCGCGACGACCGCGGCCACGAACAGAACGCTCTCCGGCGACGGGTCGACGACCATACGCGACCGTCACACGGCCGGAGGTTAAAGCAGGGTCGCCGATGCGCCTCCCGCGCACGGCCGGAGAGCGATCCATCGCCTGGCGGGATTTTTCGCTTACGTCGGCGTGTCATCGACCCGTTGTCAGGGTGTGTCCGTGACCGTATACCCGGCTCAACTGTGCGACGCTGCTTGGGTCGTGATCGATCTCGGGCGTACGTCTCTTATTAGGGTGACTGGGTTGTTTATAACGAATCATGTAAGGGGATCGGATTTGGTTTATAAGTGAGTCGCGGGAGCGATAGCTCCGCGACGAACGATCTGAAAGCCCCAGCCGCGACGGCTCGCGCGCCTTGCTGCGCTCCTCGGTCGCTCGCGGTGCTCGCTCCCTGTGGTGCTTACAGCGGCGGGCGTCGCCCCACCGGGAGACTGCGTCTCCCGAGCCCCCGCTCGCTCCGCTCGCGGGGATCACGGCTGCCCCTTTCAACCCCACCCGACCGCACCGCAACCGCACCTCACGCCTCCCCAGCCTCGCGGTTCGCGCTCTCCGAGCGCTCACCGCGTCCCTCGCACGCGCTCCTCGCGCTCTTTCCAGAGCGCTCGGAGGCGCGCGCCGACCGCCCGCCGTCACCTGATAACCGAACAATGCTCTGCTTGTGGTTGCGGTGGCGCGCGCCGCGAGCGGGCCTTCGGCCCGTGAGCGAGCGCGCGAGGGAGACCGGAGGGGCCGCCGAGCGTTCCGGCGGCCCCTCCGGTCGAGGCTGGGGCGGTCCGAGGCTGCGGTGCGGGGCGGGACTGGAAGGGGCAGCCGCGAGGGCGACGCACGGCGAAGCAAGCACTGCAAGGAGCGAGCGAAGTGAGCGACTGAAGCGCGCAGCGAGCCGCGCGAGCCGTCGCGGCTGGGGCTTCCAAGTCGGTCTCTGCCTCACCGCTCACTTATATACCACTCCTCACCACGCTGAATACACCTTTATAAACCACACATCGATTCTCGTATGCGCAATATACGCCCGATATCGATCACTACGGTGGCTGCACTGCGCAGTTCCCGTGTATGTGTGTGAACCGTTCTATGAGCGCCATCAGCGTACGGTTGGTGCTCCGGCGAGCGAGAGGTGCTCCGGTATGGGCGGATCGAGGTCGCGGATGGATGATCGGTCGTCCGGTGTGAATCCTTGGGGCACTGGGCGAGTCGTCCGTACGCTTTCGCAAACACCTTATACGTCGCTCGTGCAGGTTATCACGATTAGAGAGTATGGCGAGACCAGAGGTGCTCGACCGGATCAAAGAGGCAGAACGAGAGGCCGAGGAGATCATCGACGCGGCGGAGGCCGACGCCGACGAGCGCCTCGCCGAGGCTCGGACGCGCGCGGACGAGATCCGTACGGAGGCCGAGGAGGAGGCGGCAGCCGAGGCCGAAGCACGGATCAAGGCGGCCCGTGAGGAGATCGAGGAGCGTCGCGAGGAGATCCTCGAGTCGGGTCGCGCCGACCGCGACGAGCTCGAACGCGAGGCTCGCGACCGCATCGACGACGCCGTCGACTACGCGGTCGAGCAGTTCGAGGAGGCGATCAGAGAACGCGCAACGGAGGCATGAATGGGGCTTAGACCCGAGCAAATGAGCAAGGTGTCGGTGACGGGCTCGAAGCGCGTCATCGACGACGTCATCGAGGCGGCGTACGACCACCATTCGCTGCACGTCACGGACTACGACGAGCGGTACGAGGGGTTCGAGCCCGGATCCTCTCTCGACGGCGCCGAGACCGTCAACGAACGGCTCGTCACGGTGCGGGCGCTCGAGAGCATTCTCGACGTCGAGGGCGATGAGGTCGACGCCGCGGAACCGGTCGACGATTCGGAGCTGACCGCCGAGCTGACGCAGCTCCGTGACCGCGTCAACGACCTCAACGACCGCGGGGACGAGCTCCGTGCGTCGATCCGCGACCGACAGGACGAGATCGATCGCATGGAGCCGTTCGCCGACCTCGGGATCGACCTTGATCTCCTTCGCGGGTACGACTCGCTGGAGGTCGTCGTCGGGCAGGCGAAACCCGACGCGATCGAGACGGCGCTGGCAGACGCCGAGGGGATCGAGGCGTTCGAGACGTTCGCGGGCGGCGACGTCGTGGCGGCGTTCGCCCGGCCGACCGCGGATGCCGACGACGGCGTCGTCCAGGACGCGCTGGTCGGCGTCGACGTCGCGCTCCTCGAGGTGCCGGAGGCGAGCACGACGCCGACGGAGTACGTCGAGGAGCTGGAGCGCGAGCAGGCGGAGCTCCGTGCCGACCTCGAGGAGATCGAGTCCGAGCTCGACGCCATCAAGGAGGAGGCGGCCGGCTTCCTGCTGCGTGCCGAAGAGCAGCTCACCATCGAGGCGGAAAAGAAACAAGCGCCGTTGTCGTTCGCGACGACGGAGAACGCGTTCATCGCCGAGGGGTGGATCCCGACGGAGACGTATCCGGCGTTCGAGGCGACGCTCGACGACGCGGTCGGCGACCACGCGGAGGTCGAGGAGCTCGAACGGGCCTCCTTTACCCCCGACGGCAACCACCACACCGAGGCCGTCCACGACGACGATGGCGCGACGGTCGCCACCGACGGCGGCCACGCACACGACGATCGGGACGAGCCGCCGGTCGTGCAGGACAACGGCAGCGCGTCCGGCCCGTTCGAGCTGCTCGTGCAGGGGTTCGGACGACCGAAGTACTCGGAGTTCGACCCGACGCTTCTCGTCTTCCTCACGTTCCCGCTGATGTTCGGGTTCATGATCGGCGACATCGGCTACGGACTGCTGTACGCCGGCATCGGCGCGTACCTGTATCGCTCGTATGACGGCGCGATGCGCGAGATGGGCGCAGTCGCGATCTGGGCCGGCATATTCACGATCCTGTTCGGGATCTACTACGGTATCGACGTGTTCGGCTACCACGCGTACCCGTGGTTCGGCATCGAGGCCTGGGAGGTCTCGAAGGGGCTCTCGCCGGGTGCCACCGAGTGGGCGCTGGCGTGGCTCGTGGTGAGCGTGCTGTTCGGCATCCTCCATCTGAACGTGGGGTACCTGCTCGGCTTCGTGAGCCGCTACCAGCAGCACGACCTCAAACACGCCGTCTACGAGGGTGCGTCGTGGCTGCTGCTGCTCAACGGGATCTGGATCTGGATCTTCAGCCAGCACGTCCCCGGCCCGAAACCCGAGTTCATCTTCGAGTCGGTGTCGGTCCTCACGTTCGGCGCGGTGAGCTTCGGTGGCTTCCCCGCTGCGGTCGGCATCGCCGGACTCGTCGCCGCCGCGGTCGGCGTTCTGCTGATCGCGATCGGCGAGCCCGCGGAGCTCCCCGAAGTGCTCGCACCGGTCGTCAACGCCGTGTCGTACGCCCGTATCATGGCCGTCCTGCTCGCGAAGGGGGGGATGGCGCTGGCCGCGAACCTGCTCGCGTTCGGTGCGTACATCGACGACGGCGGCGCCGGGAGCTTCAACTTCATCTTCACGCCGAGCAACCTCGCGAACGCACAGGAGCGTGCTGCCGCCGGCGAGGTCGAGCTCGTCTTCGCCGGTATGACGACGAGCCCCGACTTCACAGCGATCGGCGTCGTGGCCGGGATCCTCGTCGCCATCATCGGCCATATCGTCGTCCTGCTGCTCGGCATCACGGCCGCCGGCATTCAGGGGATCCGTCTCGAGTACGTCGAGTTCTTCGGCAAATTCTACGAGGGCGGCGGGGACGAGTACCGGCCGTTCGGCTACGATCGGACGTACACCGCCGACGAGTAGACCGGCCTCCCCGCAGTCCGGTGGTCGACCGAGCCCGCGGCGATTCCCGTCCGGTGGTCGACCGAGCCCGTTTCGATCGCGCCGCAGAGATGGATCGACCGCTCGGTCCGCGGGTGGCGCTTTTATATATCCATTCGTCCGTGATCGGACAGGCGATCGGGTGTGAAAACGACCCATAGACCGAGGTTTGCGCCGGCCTCACGGTCGTTCGCGTTCGTTCGTTTTGGGAAGCTTTATGTCCGCTGTGGCAGCTACTACGCACTGTTCGGAGACGAGCAACCGCAACTACTACCAATGCTTGAAGCTACCAACGAACTCGGGAACGTCGTACTGCAGGAAGGAACGCTGACCGACGGTGAGGCCGCGGCCGCGCTCGCGGTCGGGCTCGCGGCGCTTGGTGCGGGTTACGCCGAGCGTGGGATCGGATCCGCCGCCGTCGGCGCGATGGCCGAGGACGAGGATCTGTTCGTCAACGGTCTCATCCTGACGGTCCTGCCCGAAACGCTCGTTATCCTCGCGCTGGTCGTCGTCTTCCTGGTCTAACCAGCCTCCCTTCCAACAATGAGTTTGGACACCGTCGTTGAGGACATTCGAGACGAGGCCCGCGCGCGTGCGGAGGAGATCCGCTCCGAGGCCGAGGCACAAGCCGAGGAGATCCGCTCCGAGGCGGAAGCCGACGCCGAGCGGATCCGCGAGGAGCGGCTCGCGGAGGCCGATCGAACGATCGAACAGGAGCGCGAGCAGACGCTGTCGTCGGCCAAACTCGAGGCGAAACAGGCGCGGCTCGGTGCACGCCGGAACGTCCTCGAGGACGTCCGTGACCGCGTCGAGGAGTCGATCGGCTCGCTCGAGGGCGACCGTCGACGCGAGCTCACGGAGACGCTTCTGGACGCGACCCTCGCGGAGTTCGACGACGATAGCGTCGCCGTCTACGCTCGCCCGGAGGACGCCGACATGGTCGAGGAGCTCCTCGAGGACCGTCCCGGCGAGCTCGACGGCGAGGTCGACTGCCTCGGCGGTGTCGTCGCCGAGAGCGACGCCTCCCGCGTTCGCGTGAACAACACGTTCGACTCGGTGCTCGAGACCGTCTGGGACGACGAACTGAAGAACCTCTCGGAGCGACTGTTCGACCAATGAGCGCCGTCGGCAGCTCGAACCCGGAGTACGTCGTCGCGCGGGTTCGCGCCCGCCGCGGCTCCCTGTACGGGGACGAGGAGTATCGCAAGCTGACGCGGATGAGCGCCGCGGAGATCGCTCGCTTCATGGAGGAGTCGACCTACGAGACGGAGATCAACGCGCTGGGTACCCGTCACGCCGGCGTCGACCTGATCGAGTACGCGCTGAACCAGAATCTCGCGAAGCAGTTCGAGGAGATCCTCGCGTGGAGCGAGGGCGAGCTGTACGAGCTGATCGCGCGGTACCTCCGTAAGTTCGACGCGTGGAACGTGAAAACGGTGATCCGGGGCGCGTACACGGATGCGAGCCGGGACGCCGTCGAGACCGACCTCATCCGGGCCGGCGAGTTCGACGACCGCCGGATACGTCGGCTGCTGGAGGCCGACTCCATCGAGGCCATCGTCGAGGTGCTCGAGGACACGATCTACGGCGACCCGCTGCGTGCGGCGTACACGGAGTACGAGGAGACGGACGTGCTCGTCCCGCTGGAGAACGCCGTCGACCGCGCCTTCTATGAACGTCTACTGGAGAATCTGCCGAGCGACGAGCCGACACAGCAGTACGAGGCGTTTCTCAAAGCCGAGGTCGACTTCCGAAACGCGGCGAACGCGCTTCGGCTGGCGCGTTCCGGCGCGGAGATCGACCCGGCCGAGTACTTCATCGAGGGCGGCGAGCTGTTCACTCGCGACGGACTGGCCCGGCTCGCCCGCAACCTCGATGAGCTCGTCGAGTACATCGCGGACAGCCAGTACGGTGACGACCTCGGCCCGGCGTTGCGCGACCTCGAGGAGGCGGACAGCCTCATCGCGTTCGAGCACGCGATCGACGCCGCGCTGTTGGCGTACGGAGACCGACTCGGAACGATTCATCCGGTGTCCGTGACGCCCGTCATCTCGTACATCCTCGCGAAGGAGCGCGAGGTGGAGAACATCCGGGCGATCGCCCGTGGCAAGGAGGCGGGACTCCCGGCAGCCGAGATCGAAGAGGAGCTGGTGATAACATGAGCCAGGAGATAGCCGTCGTCGGCAGTCCGGAGTTCACCACCGGGTTCCGGCTTGCCGGCGTCCGGAAATGCGAGAACGTTCCGGACGACGAGAAGCCGGAGGCGCTCGACGACGCCGTCGAGCGCGTGCTCGACGACGACGACACCGGTATCGTCGTGATGCACGACGACGACCTCGAGTATCTCTCGCGGGGGACCCGCGAGCGAGTCGAGGGAAGCATCGAGCCCGTTCTCGTGACGCTCGGCGCAACGGGCGCCGGCAGCGGCGGGCTCCGCGACCAGATCAAACGAGCCATCGGGATCGACCTGATGGAGGAGGACGATTAATATGAGTAAGGCAGAATCCACGGAGACCACCGAAGACGGTGTGATCCAGAGCGTGAGCGGTCCGGTCGTGAGCGCCCGCGATCTCGACGCCCGCATGAACGACGTCGTCTACGTCGGCGACGAAGGGCTCATGGGGGAAGTGATCGAGATCGAGGGCAACGTTACGACCATTCAGGTGTACGAGGAGACCTCCGGCGTCGGCCCCGGCGAACCCGTCGAGAACACGGGCGAGCCGCTGTCGGTCGACCTGGGTCCGGGGATGCTGGACGCCATATACGACGGCGTGCAGCGCCCTCTGGACGTGCTGGAGGGCAAGATGGGCAGCCCCTACCTCGACCGCGGCGTCGACGCGCCCGGCATCGACCTCGAGACGGAGTGGGAGTTCACTCCCGAGGTCGAGGTCGGCGACGAGGTCGGCCGCGGCGACGTCGTCGGGGTCGTCGAGGAGACGGTCACCATCGACCACAAGGTGATGGTGCCGCCGGACGCCCTCGACGAGGGCGAGACTGCGGAGGTCGTCGCCGTCGAGTCCGGCTCCTTCGACGTCACCGAGACGGTGGCCGAACTCGACAACGGCGTCGAGGTGAGCATGCACCAGGAGTGGCCGGTGCGCGAGCCGCGCCCCGCCGAGAACAAAAAGACGCCCCGGACGCCGCTGGTGTCCGGTCAACGGATTCTCGACGGGCTGTTCCCGATCGCGAAAGGTGGGACGGCCGCGATTCCGGGGCCGTTCGGCTCCGGGAAGACGGTCACCCAGCACCAGCTCGCGAAGTACGCCGACGCGGATATCATCGTCTACGTCGGCTGTGGGGAGCGTGGCAACGAGATGACCGAGGTTATCGAGGATTTCCCCGAGCTGGAAGACCCGGAGACGGGCAACCCGCTGATGGCGCGAACGTCGCTCATCGCCAACACCTCGAACATGCCCGTCGCGGCGCGTGAGTCCTGCATTTACACGGGGATCACGATCGCCGAGTACTACCGGGATATGGGGTACGACGTCGCGTTGATGGCCGACTCCACCTCGCGGTGGGCGGAGGCGATGCGCGAGATCTCCTCCCGGCTGGAGGAGATGCCCGGCGAGGAGGGGTATCCGGCGTACCTCGCAGCGCGGCTGGCGCAGTTCTACGAGCGTGCCGGCTACTTCGAGAACGTCAACGGGACTGAGGGCTCCGTCTCCGCGATCGGCGCGGTGAGCCCCCCCGGCGGCGACTTCTCGGAGCCGGTGACCCAGAACACGCTGCGTATCGTCAAGACGTTCTGGGCGCTCGACGCGGATCTCGCCGAGCGTCGCCACTTCCCGTCGATCAACTGGAACGAGTCGTACTCGCTGTATAAAAACCAGCTCGACCCGTGGTTCCAGGAGAACGTCGAGGAGGACTGGCCCGAGAAGCGCCAGTGGGCGGTCGACGTCCTCGACGAGGAGACGGAGCTGCAGGAGATCGTCCAGCTCGTCGGGAAGGACGCGCTCCCGGACGACCAGCAGCTCACGCTCGAGGTCGCTCGCTATCTGCGCGAGGCGTACCTCCAGCAGAACGCGTTCCACCCGGTCGACACGTACTGCCCGCCCGAGAAGACGTACCTCATCCTCACGACGATCCAGACGTTCCACGACGAGGCGTTCGACGCGCTCGAGGCTGGCGTCCCGATCGAGGAGATCATCGACATCGACTCCGCGCCGCGGATCAACCGTATCGGCGTTCAGGAGGAGTACGAGGAGTTTATCGAGGAGCTAAAAGCGGCAATCACCGACGAGCTCCGGAGTCTGTACTAACATGAAAGAGTATCAAACCATCACGGAGATCAGCGGCCCGCTGGTGTACGCCGAGGTCGACGAGGCCATCGGCTACGACGAGATCGTCGAGATCGAGACGGCACAGGGCGAGACGCTGCGCGGCCAGGTGCTCGAATCCTCGGAGGGCGTCGTCGCCATCCAGGTGTTCGAGGGCACCTCCGGTATCGACCAGCAGGCGTCGGTTCGCTTCCTCGGCGAGACGATGAAGATGCCCGTCACCGAGGACCTGCTCGGGCGCGTGCTCGACGGCTCCGGGCGACCGATCGACGACGGCCCGGAGATCGTTCCGGAGGAGCGTCAGGACATCGTCGGCGCGGCGATCAACCCGTACTCCCGGGAGTACCCGGAGGAGTTCATTCAGACGGGCGTGTCGGCGATCGACGGCATGAACACGCTGGTTCGCGGGCAGAAGCTCCCGATCTTCTCCAGTTCGGGCCAGCCACACAGCGAGCTGGCGATGCAGATCGCCAGGCAGGCGAGCGTGCCCGAAGAAGAGGAGGGCGACGACGAGGAGGGGTCGGAGTTCGCCGTCATCTTCGGCGCGATGGGGATCACCCAGGAGGAGGCGAACGAGTTCATGGAGGACTTCGAGCGCACCGGTGCCTTAGAGCGCTCCGTCGTGTTCATGAACCTCGCGGACGATCCCGCCGTCGAGCGGACGGTCACCCCGCGGATGGTGCTCACCACGGCCGAGTATCTCGCGTTCGAGAAGGATTACCACGTGCTCGTCATCCTGACGGATATGACCAACTACTGCGAGGCGCTCCGCGAGATCGGCGCGGCTCGCGAGGAGGTTCCGGGTCGGCGTGGCTACCCCGGATACATGTACACCGATCTGGCGCAGCTGTACGAGCGCGCCGGCCGGATCCAGGGTCGTGAGGGGTCGGTCACGCAGATCCCGATCCTCACGATGCCGGGCGACGACGACACGCATCCGATCCCCGACCTGACCGGATACATCACGGAGGGACAGATCTACGTCGACCCCGACCTGAACAGTCAGGGGTTAGAGCCGCCGATCAACGTGTTACCCAGCCTCTCGCGGCTGATGGACGACGGGATCGGCGAGGGGCTCACTCGCGGCGACCACGCGGACGTGAAAGACCAGATGTTCGCGGCGTACGCGGAGGGCGAGGACCTCCGCGACCTCGTGAACATCGTCGGTCGCGAGGCGCTCTCCGAGCTCGACAACAAGTATCTAGACTTCGCGGACCGGTTCGAGACGGAGTTCATCGACCAGGGGTTCGCGACGAACCGCGATATCGACGAGACGCTCGAGATCGGCTGGGACCTGCTCTCGATGCTTCCGAAGGACGCGCTCAACCGCATCGACGAGGAGTACATCGAACAGCACTACCGCGAGGACGACTCCGAGCGCGAGATCATCGAGGCGGCCGACTAACGACCATGGCAAAGGACGTCAAACCCACGCGCAAGAACCTGATGGAGATCGAGGACCGTATCGATCTCTCCGAGCGCGGCCACGACACGCTCGAGCAGAAGCGTGACGGGCTCATCATGGAGTTCATGGATATCCTCGATCAGGCGCAGGACGTCCGGTCGGATCTCTCCGACGACTACGAGCGCGCCCAGGGGAAACTCGATATGGCGCGTGCGATGGAGGGTGACGTTGCCGTTCGCGGTGCGGCGGCGGCGCTGAAAGAGCATCCGGAGATAAGTACGCGCTCGAAGAACATCATGGGTGTCGTCGTCCCGCAGATCGAGTCCTCGAAGGTCCAGAAGGACCTCGACGAACGCGGATACGGGCTGCTCGGCTCCTCCGCGCGGATCGACGAGGCGGCCGACGCGTACGAGGAGCTACTGGAGACGATCATCCTCGCGGCCGAGGTGGAGACGGCGATGAAGAAGATGCTGGAGGAGATCGAGACGACGAAGCGTCGCGTCAACGCCCTGGAGTTCACGCTGCTTCCGCAGCTGTACGAGAACCAGGAGTACATCGAGCAGAAGCTGGAAGAACAGGAGCGCGAGGAGATATTCCGGCTGAAAAAGATCAAGGGCAAAAAGGAAGCCGAGGAGAAAGCCGAACGCGAGGCCGAAAAAGAAGAGGAGGCGGACGCGGAGTCGGCAGAGACCGCCTCCGCCGACTGAGCTCGCCGATCCATCGATCTTCGGCCGTTCGTTCGGGTCGACCGTTTTTGTTTCGGCAGGTCGGTAGCTCCGGGTATGGCCTGTCCACGCTGTGGATCGTCGGTCGTCGCGTTCGTCGTTCCTGACGAGCTTCTCGAGCACGCTCCAGCACGCGAGACGGCGATCTGTACGCGGTGTCTGTCGACAAGTCCCGCGAACGCGGCCGGCGGTAACCGCAACGGGAGAGCGCCCGCCGATCTCGCCGCGGTCGATGCCGCGTTTCCGGACGGCGAGGCGGGGGTCGCGCTCGCGCTCGCATGTGGCTTGCTGGGGTCGTTCGCGCTGCACCGCGCGTCGATCGAGACCCTGCTGGAACATGCTGAGCGGAACGGCGCGGACGTGTTCCTCTTCGTCGACCGACTCGACGCCGACGACGCCCACTTCGATCTGGAGCGCCGCCGCGCAGCGCTGCTCGACATCTTATAAGCGAGCTCGTCTGGTCGCTCTTTACTGGAGGACGATGGACCGGGAGTCCCGGAGCACAACCGTGACCGCATCTTCGATCCGGGGTACTCACGAACCGCCGACGGCACCGGCTTCGGGCTGGCGATCGTCTCCGAGATAATCGACGCCCACGGCTGGGAGATCGATCTCACTACGAGCCATAGCGGCGGTGCACGCTTCGAGATATCCGGCGTCGAAACCGTCGAGTGAACCGTTCGAGCATCGCTGCCTGCACAGCAGTCGGGGGCGGACGTCGGCCTTTCGGTCTCGACCGTTCCCACCTCGCGGGAGTCGAGCGAGAGGCTTTTCGTGCGAGAACTCGAACGAGAGTTCATGGCGCAAGCGACCCAGGAGTTCGGCGAGTGGCCCCTCAAACGGCTGATGACCGAGGTGTGTGGCTCCGGTCACAAATCCGCTGACGATCTGACCCGTGCCCAGGCGACGGAGGCGTTCGAGCGCATCCTCGCTGACGAGCCCGACCACACGACGCTCGGTGCGTTCTGGCTCGCTAACCGCTGGAAGCGAAACAACCCGGAGGAGCTGGCGGCGTACACGGACGTGATGTGCGACCGCGTCGAGTACGCCGAACCCGACTGTGATCCGGTCGACTGCGGCGCGAACTACGACGGGAAAGGCCGGTCCGCGATCCTCGGCGTCGCCGCCGGCGCGGTCGCGGCCGCGGCGGGCACGCCCGTCGTCGTCCACTCCGGGGACCGCGTTCCCACGCAGAAACAGGACGCGTACAAACACGTCCTCGACGAGCTCGGCGTGGCGACGGAGCTCACCCCCCGCGACTCCGCCGCGATGGTCGACGAAACCGGCTTCGGCTTCTACTACCAGCCCGCGTTCAACCCCGCGATCGACGACCTGTTCGAGCGCCGCGACATGATGGGCGTCCGTACGTTCGTCAACACGATCGAGACGCTGGCGAACCCCGCCGGAGCCTCGACGCATCTCGGCTCGTTCTATCATCTTCCGTTCGCCAAGAAGGTCACCGACACGTTCGCGGAAAGCGAGTTCCACGACCTCGACCGCGTGCTGATGTTCCAGGGAATGGAGGGGTACGACGACGTCCGTCCCGGCTACACGAAAGTCGCCGAGTGGGACGCCGACGGCGACGACGGCGAGCCCGCGTTCGACGACTTCGAGATCGAGACCGCGGAGTACGGCATGGACTTCGAGACCGAGGATCTCGGCGTCGACGACGTCGCGGGCGACTCCGCGCGGATCACCGAGGCGGTGCTTGCTGGCGAGCGCGACGACCGGTTCGCGGACGCCGTCGCGCTCAACGCGGCGCTCCGGATCTACGCGGGCGAGGACGCCGACTCGATCGAGGAGGGCCTCGAGATCGCCCGCGAACACCTCGCTGACGGCTCCGCCCACGACGTGCTCGACGCGATGCGCGCGTTCTAGGCCGCCTCTCGCGAGCTCGACGCGGCATTCTCTCGTGAACTCGACGCGGAGTCGCTACCGCTTCGGCGCTGGCGGCATCGACCGTTTGTGAGCGCTCCGCTCGTACAGCTCCACGACCCGATCGACCGCCTCGGCCGGAACGTCGAGCTCGCGGACGGTCGCATCACGGGAGAGCCCGCCGTCGACGTGAACCGCGAGGATCGCGTCGACGGTGTCGTAGTCGAGCCCCATCTCCTCTGCGTCCGTCTGTCCCTCCCACATGCCGGCGCTCGGCTCCTGCATCACTACATCGTGGGGAACGCCGACGTGGGCGGCGAGCTGGCGCACCTGCATCTTGTACAGATTTCCGATCGGATTACAGTCGACGGCCTGGTCGCCGTACTTGGTGAAGTACCCCGTCATCGCCTCCGCGCGGTTCCCGGTGCCCAACACGACGCGGTTCTCCGCGTTGGCGACGAAGTAGTTGAGCACCGCGCGCGTCCGCACGAACACGTTCCCTTTCGCCATCCGGTCCGCCGCGGCGTCCGGAAACGTCTCGAACACGGCGTCGGCGATCGGCTGGATCTCGACGACGTCGTACTCGATATCGAGCGTCTCCGCGACGCGCTCGGCGTCGCTCATCACGTCGGGGTCGTTCACCTCGGAGGGCATCGTGATCCCGTAGAGCCCGTCCGTGCCGAGCGCCTCGACCGCGAGGTACGCGGTGAGCGTCGAGTCGATCCCGCCCGAGAGGCCGAGCACGGCCCCTTCGGCTCCCGCCTCGTCGACGATGTCGGCGATGAACGAGACGATCCGCTCGCGGGTCGCCTCCAGCTCCGCTTCGGACAGTCGCAGGTCGAGCGGGGGGTCCTCGGACAGTAACACCGACTGCTCCGTGGTTCGGCTCATGAACGGATGGAGGGGCTCGGACGACTAATACCTCCCCGTCTCCCCGCCGAACTGGACGTGCGTACGGTTATTCCGGATGCGAGAACCTGTTCGTATCATCGTCGCGGCGGTTCGACGGTTCGTGTGTGGGTTCGCCAGTTCGTGTGTGGGTTCGCCAGTTCGTGTGTGGGTTCGTGAGACGTTCGACGGGTCGTGAGGCGGTTCGAGTCCACTCACGTCGTGTCACGCGTTTCCGCGTCGATCCGCTGCCGAAACCGCACGAGATGCGCCGCGCGGAGCCCGCCGTGGACGGCGAGCGAGGAGGCGAACGCGATCGTTCCGAGCTTTCCGCCGGACCCGGAGAGGTACGGCGCGGTGAACACGACGAGCACCCCGACAACGACGCCAGTCACGGCGAGCCAGCGCTCGTCGGGGATCCGAGCCGGCTCGGTCATACCGGCGAACGACGCCGCGAACACGACGGCCGCGACCAGCCCCCCGCCAGCGCCCAGCACGACCGGCGCGGCGACCCCGCCGACGAGTCCCACCGCTCCGGACGCGAGGACCGGACTCGCCCCGAGACGAGCGTGGACCGTGAACGTCACGGCGGCCGCAACGCCGCCGGCGACGACGGCGATCGTCGCGAGCTCGGGGCCCGCGATCGAGCCGCCCGGGAAGGGTCTCGACGTCGAGACCGCGGTGAGGACGACTCCGACGAACGCGCCGCAGTACGCGGGTACCGCCCGCGTCGGCATCGCGAGCGCGGCGACGACGCCGACCGCCCCAGCACCGACGATCGGTGACGCTCCGCCCTCGACCGCCAGTCCGTACGTCACGAGCGCGCCGCCGACCAGCGCCGCTCCGACCGGCGCCGCCTCGGCCGGATCGAACCGTTCCCGTGACGCGGTCCCGCGAGCTGCCGCTCGCGCCAGCGACGTCCTGAGCGCCCACCACTCCGCGCGGATCCCCACAGCGAGCGCGCCGAGCGTCCCGACGAGCGTGACGCCCGAGACGAGGAGCGCGACCGTCGCGACGACGGATGTGACCCCGGCGACGTCCCGAGTAGCCGCCGGGAACCCGAGGACGACTCGGTTCGGCCCGCCGGCGGTTCCCGTCGTCACCGTGCCGGCGATCCCGAGCGCGACGAGCAAGAGCGCAGGAACCGCGAGCGCGACGAACCCGGCCAGCGTCTCGACACCGACCGGGTGTCGCAGCTCCGCGCTCTCGCTGGATGGTGGGGTCTCCGTGCTCTCGCTGGATGGTGGGGTCTCCGTGCTCTCGTCGGACGGTTGCGTCTCCGGCTTCGTCATCGCCCACGAGACATCGGGTTACGGAGAATCGAGGAGAAAGCCTCGCGCTTCAGCGCGGGGATGAATCCAACACCTCCTTTCACACCCCACCGGTCGATGGCACAACTGGATATTCCACGCTAGCTCCAACCCAAGCCTTCAAGTAAGTTTGTCTACATAGGTTACGTGTGGCGAAACAGGTCGTTACTCGCACCTACACTGCTTCCATTCGGAACCAGTCTCGGGTGCAGGACGATCTTGATTCGCTCGGGTTCGCCGCCTCAAAACTCTGGAACGTCGGACGGTGGACGTGCAGTCGGATCTGGGATGAAATCGATCACATCCCTAACCACAACGAACTCACCACGTACCTCAAGAGCCACGACCGCTACGATGACCTGCATTCGCAGTCAAGTCAGCGAGTCCTCCAAGAACTCGCTGAGGCGTTCAACGGCTGGTACGGCAAACGACAAAACGGAGACCAGCGGGCGAACCCGCCCGGCTACCGCAAACACGGCGACAACCACCCACGTTCCACAGTCACGTTCAAAGCCGCTGGGTTCAAGCTCGACACCCAATACCACCGCGTTCGACTCTCAAAGGGGTCGAATCTCAAGGACTACTGGTCGGACTTCATCCTCTGTGAATACCAGACTCGCCCCGACGTTGACCTCTCCACCGTGGAGAACGTCCAACAAGTTCGGGCAGTTTGGACGGGTAACGAGTGGGAGCTGCACTTCGTCTGCAAAATCGAGATCGATGTGGCCGACACACCGGGGGAAAAGACGGTGGGTGTTGACCTCGGCATCAACAACTTCGCGGCACTCGCCTACGAGGACGGCCACGCCGAACTGTACCCGCTCAACTGTCTGAAGCAGGACGACTACTACTTCAGCAAGCGGATCGCTCAGTGTGACGACTCGAACTCCAAGCAGGCCACGCGGCTGAACCACAAGAAGTCGGCTCGCCGCACACACTACTTCCACACGCTCTCGACGCACATCGTTCAACGATGTGTTGAGGAGAGAGTCGGAACTATTGTGACCGGTGACCTTTCCGGCATCCGCGAGAATGAGGAGACCGACGAGGCACAAGACTGGGGCAAACACGGCAACCTTGACCTCCATTCGTGGGCGTTCGACCGATTCATCGACCTACTCAAATACAAGGCCGAGATGGAGGGCATCGCGGTCGAAGAAATGCCCGAGCGAGATACCTCGAAATCGTGTTCGTGTTGTGGTCGCAAACGCAAGGCGAATCGTGTTGAACGTGGGCTGTACGTCTGCGATGAGTGTGGTATGGTGGCGAACGCAGATGTGAACGGTGCGGAGAACATCCGACAGAAAGTAACTCCGAGTCCCGCTACGGATGGCGGCGATAGGAGTACCGGCTGGTTGGCACAGCCATCGACGTTCCTGTTTGACAAGGAAACTGGTGCATTCGCACCTCAAGAACAGGTACCGTCGTAAACCACAATATCCCAACCCAGCGGTGCGGTACCGTGGGAATCCTCGCGCTTCAGCGCGGGGAGGATGTCAAAGCAGCCCCTCGCGCTCCGCCAGAAGCAGCCCTTCGAGCGTCGCGTCGTTCGTCGGCGGCTCGCGGGCGACGTCGATCGCGTCCTCGATCGGCACGGTCCGAGGGACGAGAAACTCGTTGTCGTCGAGCTCCACGTCGACGGGGTCGAGCCCCTCGGCGAACACGTAGCCGCGCCGATGCCGGAGCACGCCGGTCGAACACCACACCTCCTGTACGAGCGTCGTCGAGCTCGGCTCGAACCCGGTCTCCTCGGCGAGTTCTCGCGCGGCCGCGGCGGTGTACGACTCCCCCGGCTCGACGATCCCGGCCGGTAGCTCCATATCCGTCTCTCGGATCGTGGGCCGGTACTGCTCGACGAAAAGCACCGCGTCGTCCGCGACCGCGACCACGACCGCCGCGGGTGGCAGCTCCGCCCAGTAGTAGCGTTTCAGGGATCCGTCCGGCTGCTCGACCCGGTCGTAGCCGCCGACGTACCAGTCCGTGTCGTACTCGACGACGACCTCTCGAACGGGCCACTCCGGCTCGCCCGGCAGCGAGTGGGTCCGTCCGTCGTCGAACGCCGGATGGCTCCGGAGATCGCTCGCAGCGGTCTCGTCGTCCTCGTCGCTCATGTCTCCGCTTGCGTCACCTCGGCGTAATACGTTTCTCCATCGAACTCGACGCGGACGCCGTCGTCGGTCCCCGCCTCGGGGACCTGCTGTGTCAGCGCGTCGACCTCGTCGAAGGGTGTGTGTGTGAACCACTCTTTGATCCCGTACGGGCCCATCCGATACCCCTCCGAACGACCGTCGTCGCTCTCGAGCGCGCCGGTGAGGTACGGGTACCGGCGCTCCGAGACGTCGTCGACGTTCGCCGCCGGCTCGTCGGTTTCGATCGACTCGACGGTGAGGTGGTAGGGGTCGCCGCTTCCGAGATAGCTCGGCAGCGCACCGAGCGCGAGCAGCGCGACGAGCACCAGTGCGATGACGACCAGCAGGTTTCGGGCGACCGGGCGCATATCCGAGGTAGGGACCCCCGCCGAATACCCGTTTCGACCGCGATGGTGATCGAGATGGCGATCGAGAGCCTCGTCGCCGACGCGCTTTAGCGCCTCGCGCCCGTCGCCCGCACATGGAGTTCCGGTTCGAGCTTGCGTTGTGTGCGGCGCTCGAATCCCCGGACCGGATCGTCGCCAGACAGCTCGGTGCGGGCGTCACCCGCCCCGGCGGTCGGATCGTCGACGTCTGTGTGCTCGCCCCCGGACCGGGGTTCGATCGGCGGGCGGCGATCACTCCCGAGCGGATCCCGGCTCCGGCGGTCGAATCCCCGGTCGGTCCCGGCGAGGCAGTTCCGGTCGCGGACGCGTTCGACCTCCCTCCGGAGCGTGCGGCCGCGGTCGTCGACGCCGCCGTCGAGGCGAGCTATCTCGAACGGGAGCGTTGGGACGGCCGGCCGGTCGTCCGCGCGACCGCCCGCTATCCGGACGATTGGATTGGATCGCTCACGGCGATCGAGAACAAGCCCGATCTCGCCGAACCCGGCGGTCTGCGCGCGCAGCTGCGGTACGATGTCGCGCTCGGGCTGTTCGACGAGGTGATTCTTGCGACCGCGTCGTACGTCACCCGCGCGCACCTCAACCGGATCCCGGACCCGGTCGGAGTGTGGCGATTCGATCCGGAAACGGGCGACTGCGAGGTGGTTCGGGAGCCAACGCCGCTCGATCCGACGGTGTCCGGCGTGGAGATCCGCGAGGAGCGGTCGCTGCGCACGGACGTCTCGTTGGTCGATCCGGACGCCAAGACGCGCAAGCGACGACGGATCGCCGAGCGTGCGTACGGGAAGGGATGGCGGCCGGAGCCGCCCGGCTGCGCCCATGCGACGGCGACGGACGACGGCCGCCCCTACTGCGAGCGGTTCGACCGCGTCGTCGATCCCGGCCGCGACTGCGGCGCCGACTGTGGGGAGTACGAGCCCGCCGATCCGCCGACGGTCGACCGCGACGGACTCCGGGACGATCGGACCGCGTGGGTCGCGGAGTCCGGCGGCGGCCCGCGGCGGCAGTCGGGACTGTCGCGGTTCCAGTGAGGGCGGGCCGTGAGCACGGCCAGCCGCGTTCCTGTCGCTGGAAGAACCTGACGATCCGGAAGCGAACCGGGCGTCGGACGATACGTGGTTGAATATACCACGGTAACCCTTATATCCCGGGCGAAAAACCGTCCAGTATGGACGACATCGAGGATATCTTTGTCGCACGACTGATGACCACCGATCTCCACACGGTAACGCCGGACACGCTCGTCGAGGACGCGGCCGCTGTCCTGCTCGACAACGACATCAGCTCCGCGCTGGTCGTCGAGGACGACACGCTCGTCGGGATCCTCACGACGACCGACTTCGTCGACATCGTCGCGAAGAGCCAGCCGAAAGCGGAGACGACCGTCGAGCGGTATATGAGCACCGACCCGGTTACCGCGGAGGCGCAAGACACGGTGACGTCGGTCGCGGCGCTCATGGTCGATCACGGCTTCCACCACGTCCCCGTCGTCGACGACGACGGCACCGCGATCGGGATCATCACCACCTCCGACCTCGCCGCGTACGTCTCGACCGCCGAGGCAGAAGCGTCAGCGTAGCGGAGTTCGTGTGCAAGCCCGTAGCCGGTGCGTCGAGTCGGCCCCATCCAACGAGTTAAACCGGATCCGGACCCAATCGCGTCCAATGCAACCGAGTTCGCTCTCCGGGCTCCCCGCGGGCGTCGGCGAGGCGCTCGAGTCGGAGGGCGTCACCGAGCTGTACCCCCCACAGGCGGCCGCCGTCGACGCGGGCGTCCTCGACGGTGAGAGTCTCGTCGCGGCGGTGCCGACCGCCTCCGGGAAGACGCTGATCGCCGAGCTCGCCATGCTCTCGGCGGTCGTCCGCGGCGGCAAGGCGTTGTACATCGTCCCGCTCCGCGCGCTCGCCTCGGAGAAGAAGGCGGCGTTCGAGCGGTTCGAGGAGTTCGGCGTCACCGTCGGCGTCTCGACGGGCAACTACGACTCCGACGGGGAGTGGCTCGCTACGCGGGACGTCATCGTCGCCACGTCGGAGAAGGTCGACTCGCTGATCCGTAACGGCGCGCCGTGGATCGACGAGCTCACCTGCGTCGTGAGCGACGAGATCCATCTCGTCGACGACGCCTCGCGCGGCCCGACGCTCGAGGTGACGCTCGCGAAGCTCCAGCGCGTGAATCCCGGACTGCAGACGGTCGCGCTCTCCGCGACGGTCGGCAACGCGGAGACGATCGCCGACTGGCTCGACGCCGAACTCGTCGTATCCGACTGGCGACCGATCGACCTCCGGATGGGCGTCCACTACGGCGACGCGATCAACTTCGACGACGGGAGCCAGCGGGAGGTTCCCGTCGATCGCGGCGAGGACCAGACGGCGGCGCTCGTCGCCGACGCCCTCGACACGGAGGCGGACGGACAGGGCGGCTCCTCGCTCGTGTTCGTCAACTCCCGGCGGAACGCCGAAAGCGCCGCCCGGAAGCTCACGGACGTGACTGGTCCCCGACTCACCGACGACGAGCGGGACCGGCTCCGCGAGCTGGCCGACGACCTCCGGGACGTCTCCGATACGGAGACCGCAGCGGATCTCGCGGCCGCAGTCGAGGCCGGGGCCGCGTTCCATCACGCCGGGCTGCGCAGCGAACATCGGAGCCGCATCGAGGCGGCGTTCCGGGACCGGCTCGTCAAAGTCGTCTGTGCGACCCCGACGCTCGCGGCCGGGGTCAACACGCCAGCCCGTCGCGTGATCGTCCGCGACTGGCGGCGCTACGACGGCTCCTACGGGGGGATGAAGCCGCTCGACGCCCTCGAGATCCACCAGATGTGTGGTCGAGCGGGCCGCCCCGGGCTCGATCCGTACGGCGAGGCGGTCCTGCTCGCGAACGACGCGGAGACGATGGACGAGCTGTTCGACCGGTACGTCTGGGCGGATCCGGAGCCCGTCAGATCGAAGCTCGCCGCCGAACCCGCGCTCCGGACGCACGTCCTCGCGACGGTCGCTTCCGGCTTTGCCTCCACGCGTGGAGGACTCCTGGAGTTTCTCGAGAACACCCTCTATGCGACCCAGACGGACGACGAGGGTCGGCTCGCCACGGTCACCGACGCCGTCATCGACTACCTCGTGGTCAACGGCTTCATCGAGCGTGACCGCGACGGCGGCGTGGAGAGCCTCGCTGCGACCGGGATCGGCCACACCGTCTCCCGGCTCTATCTCGATCCGATGAGCGCCGCGACGATCATCGACGGACTGCGGGACGCCTGTACGACACCGGGCGAACGAACGTTCGAGCGGTCCGTCGAGGCGGACGAGGCCGGGGACGACGGCGAGCCCGAACTCGCGTTCGGCACGTACAGCAAGGTCGATGGCGACGGGAGCGGAGGTTCGGACGGGGACGGGAGCGGAGATTCGGACGGCGGACGCGAGGATCAAGATGACGCCGACACCCCCGATCGCGAGATCACGTCGCTCGGACTGTATCACCTCGTGTGCCGGACGCCGGACATGTATCAGCTGTACCTGAAATCGGGCGACAGAGAGACGTACGAGGAGATCTACTACGAGCGCGAGATTGAGTTTCTCGGCGACGCGCCGTCGGAGTACGAGGACGTCCGATTCGAGGAGTGGCTCGCCGCGCTCAAAACCGCGCGCCTGCTGGAGGACTGGGCGAGCGAGGTCGACGAGGACCGGATCACGGAGCGGTACGGCGTCGGCCCCGGCGACATCCGCGGGAAGGTCGACACCGCCGAGTGGCTGCTTCGGGCGGCCGAGACGCTCGCCCGCGACGTCGAGGCGGTCGACGGAGACGCCGTCCTCGCCGTGCGGGAGGCGCGCAAACGGGTCGAGTACGGCGTTCGCGAGGAGCTTCTGGATCTCGCGGGCGTTCGTAACGTGGGCCGAAAGCGTGCGCGTCGACTGTACGAGGCGGGCATCGAGAGCCGAGCTGATCTCCGCGAGGCCGAAAAGGGCGTCGTGCTCGGCGCGCTTCGTGGTCGGGAGCGCACCGCAGAACGGATCCTCGAGAACGCTGGCCGGGAGAACCCGTCCATGGACGGCGTCCGCGCGGACAGCTCGGCGTCCGCCGCGGCGACCGCGGGAAGCGATCCCGATGGCGACGACGGCGAGGGACAGGCGAGTCTGGGTGATTTCCAGTGACCGAGAGGGCCGATGGATCGGATGTAGAACCCGATCCGAGTCCGCGAGTCGAGCTCGTCGAGGGGACGACGCGGATCGCCGACCTCGACGAGTTCCTCGACGAGATCGGGACGATCGGCGAGGAGACGGCTGCAGTCGTGCAGGCGTTCGACGCCGACCTCGTCGTCTCCGCGGACCAGCTTCGACTCGCGACCCGGCTGGCCGCTCGCTCGATAGCGAGAGACGAGGCCGTCGCTCGCGATCCGGCCGTCGAGATCCTGCTGTACGCGGCGGGTGACCGACAGATCGAGCGTGCCCTCGAGCTCGGCGTCTCCGAGGGCGACGCGCGGATCGTGGCGGTCGTCGCTGATTTCGGCGCGGTGTCGGGGCTGGACCGGCCGGTGGCCGACCTCGATGCCGCGGTCGGGTCGCTCGAGGCGCTCGTCGATCCGGCCGAGACGCTCGGGACGTTCGACGAGACGGCGGTGCGAGCGTTCTACGGCGTCACCGACCGCGAGCTGGCGGCAACGGTCGGCGACGTGACCGACGCAGTTCGGGAGCGAGTCGCGCTTCTCGACGTGGAGAAGTGAGCGGCTCGCCGTCGTCCCGTTCACTCCCGTTCGCGTTCGGCCTGTAGTAACTGAAGTGCCTGTCGCACGTGATACCGGCCCTGCTCGTCGTCGATTGCGCCGAGCGCCGCTTCGAGATGCTGCTCAGTTTTGACGAGTTCATCGTCGGACTCCGATGACGTCATCGGCCTCTCACGCACCGTTTTCGTACGGGAACTCCCCCCGTTCGTTCGCTACGTTGGCTCACGTGATCCGATGGTTCGTTCTCATTGATAAGTTGTGGGTCCGATCGACCGGGCTGGAGCGCGGGACGGCTCGCATCGAGAAACCCCTTCGTTTCGCATGGAGACCGTGTTATAGCAGGCGATTATGACTCCAGTTGAAACAAAGGTGTGGATGAGACCGGTCGAGGAGATATCGAGACACTCGTGACGATGCCGACGCGAGGAGTAGTCCATCCTGGATTCGAACCAGGGTCGTTGCCCCCAGAAGGCAACAGGATTGGCCACTACCCCAATGGACTGTGCACTTATTCGTACTCCGTGGGTGTTTGTAAGCGTTGCGCGTCGGCGTCGCCGTGCTACGAGTTCACAGATCCGCCCGCTGGCGTGTGTCAGGATCGTCGTCAGTCCAGCCGGCACGCGGTTGCCGTTCGTCCGCTCTCCGCAGATCCGGATCGACGAACGTGCGCATATCGGCGCTTTTAAGCGCGCGAATAGCCACGGTCGTGTATGTACATCGGTCGCTTCGTCGTTGTCGGCCCCGGAATCGGTGCGTATCGCGTCTCCTCCCGTTCGTTTCCGAACCGTCGTGTCGTCGACCGTGACGGCATCTTGACCGTCGGGCCGACGCCGGACGCACCCGAGACGGATAATCCGTACATCTCGTACAACTGCGCACGCGCGGTCGACGCGCCGACCGGAGAGGCGTTCGCGGTCGTCGGCAACGGCTCGCACGTCGATCCGATCGCGGAGAAGCTGGAGCTCGGCTATCCGCCTCGCGACGCCCTGGCGACGCCGCTTCTCGCGCTCGATTTCGAGAAGGACGACTACGACACACCTCGGATCGCGGGAGTCGTCGGCGCGGAGTCGGCGACGATCGGCACGGTCCGACGGGACGGGCTCCACGTCGAGGCGGTTTCGGAGCCGACGCTCGTCGCCACCTACGAGATGGACAGCCCGGAGCCGTACGAGCTGTCGGCGACTGACGCCGAATCGGCAGCAAGCGAGCTGCTCGGAGCCGACTTCGAGCACGCGGTGTGTGCGGCAGCCGCGACCGTCGACGACGGCGGCGTCACACTCGCGTTCGACAACGACGAGGCGTAACGAGACACCCGCGGACGGCTCCGGCTTCAGACCGCTTTTGAGGCCGGCGACCGAGTGACGGGTATGCAGCGCGTCACCGCCGCCGACTACCACGACATCGCCACGCCCGCCGACCCACGGCTCTCCCCTGATGGCACCCAAATCGCGTTCCTCCGTGCCCAGCCGCTCGACGACGAGACGTACGAGTCGACCGTCCATCTCGTCGACGCCGACGGTGACGACGACCCGCGGCGGCTCACGCTCGCCGAGGGGCGCGACGCCGAGCCCCGGTGGAGCCCGTCCGGTGACCGGATCGCGTTCGTCTCCACGCGCGGGGAGGACGACGACCGGACGCAGCTCTGGGTGCTCCCGGTCGACGGAGGGGAGGCCCGTCGGGTGACGGACGTGGTGGGTGGCGTCTCGGATATCGTCTGGTCGCCGGACGGCGAGCGGATCGCGTTCGTCCAACCGGTCACGTCGGCGGACCGCGAGGCCGACCGTGACCTGCGCGTCCCGGACGAGTACGAGCCGGCTGACCACCCCGATCCCCGGGTGGTCGAACGAACCGTCTACCGGTCGGACCAGCGCTATTTCGACGGGCGGCGACCGGGGGTGTATCTCGCCGACGCGGACGCGGCGGTCGACGGGGCCCGTGCGGACGAGGAGCCCGCAATCGTCCGCGTCACGGACCGCGAGGCCGACTTCGGCGGACCGGAGTTCGGCGACGCCGACACGCTGTACTACTGGGAGTCCGTCGGCGAGGACCCCGACGACTCCGACGAGGTCGCGATCCACGCGCTCGACCTCTCCGCGGCGCTACACGATGAGGCTGTCGACGCCGATTCGTCCGCCGTCGATCCCGACGCAGCCGAGCGGATCCACACGACGACCGCGTGGCAGCCGTCGCTGTCTGCAACCGCCAACGGTCGGATCGCGTTCCCGCATATCGAGCCGGATCGGGCGTCGCTCCAGCAGACGGACCTGCACGTGTTCGACCGTGACTCCGGATCTGTAACCGACGTCACCGCCGGGGTCGACCGCGGCCTCGACGTGGCAACGACCCCGCAGTGGGGACCGGACGCCGAGACGCTGTACTTCGCCACGCCGGACGAGGGAATGACCGCGCTGTGGCACGCGCCGGGTGACGGCTCCGTTGCCCCCGAGCGGCTCCTCCGGGAGGGAACGGTGTCGAGCGCAACGGTCGGCGTCGACGCGAGCGCCGGCTCCGACGCCACCGCCGACGCCGACGCCGTCCGCCTTGCGATCGCGCGAAGCGAGTGGGATCACCCCGGCGACGTGTTCAGGTACGACGCCGCAACCGACGAGAGCACCCGACTCACGGAGCTGAACGAGGCGTATCTCGCGGACCGGCACGTCGTACAGCCCGAGGAACTGTGGTTCGAGTCCGCCCAGGGGCCGGTCCATGGCTGGGTGTTGACGCCGCCGGAGTTCGACGCACACGGCGATGAGCGGATCGATCCAGAGGCGAACGACGAGACGGACGAGGAGTACCCCCTCGTGGTGGAGATCCACGGCGGCCCCCACGCGATGTGGTCGACATCGGGAACGATGTGGCACGAGTTCCAGACGCTGGCCGCACGCGGCTACGTCGTCTTCTGGTCGAACCCCCGCGGATCGACGGGGTACGGCGAGGCGTACAAACGGGCGATCGAGCGCGACTGGGGCGAGGTGACGCTAACGGACGTGATGGCCGGCGTCGAGGAGGTGGCTGCCCGCCCGTACGTCGACGAGTCGAACGCGTTCGTCACCGGCGGCTCGTTCGGCGGGTTCATGACCGCGTGGACGGTGGGTCACTCCGACTACTTCCGTGCGGCCGTCGCCCAGCGCGGCGCGTACGACCTCACCGGGCTGTGGGGGACGACCGACGGGGCATACAAGCTGGTCGAGGGTGATTTCGACACGACTCCCTTCGAGGAGGCCGGATGGCTGTGGGAGCAGTCGCCAACCAGCCATGCCCACGAGGTCGACACCCCGACGCTGCTGATCCACGCCGAGGACGATACGCGGACCCCGGCCGCCTCCGCCGAACTGTTCTACCGGATCCTCCGCAAGAACGGCGTCGAGACGCGGTTCGTCCGGTACCCCCGTGAGGGCCACGAGCTGTCGCGGTCGGGCGAGCCGGGTCACATCGTCGACCGCATCGAGCGTATCGTCCGGTGGTTCGACGGCTACTCCGACCATCACGACGCCCCGAAGGCGCTCGACCGCCCCGATGACGACGGGCTGACGGCGAGCGCCGCCGACGACAAGTAAGGTGTGCAGACGAGCGGTCTCGTTACTCGACCAGTCGTTCTATCTCGGTGACGAGGATCCCGGTCGCGCCGACCGACTTCAGCTCCGCGATCGCCTCGAACACGTCGCGCTCGTCGACGACGGCGTGGACCGCCACCATCCCGTTACCGTTCTCGTCGGCCTCGACGTCCATCACCGTCGGGCCGCCGAGTCCGGGGATCACCTCCTTTACCGCGTCGAGATTCGCCTTCGGCGCGTTCATCATCAGGTAGCGTCGGCCGTCGGCGGCGAGCACGGACTCGAGAGCGGTGCGAACCTGATCGACTTTCGGGTCGTCGACGACGTCACGGCGGGCAAACAGTCGCACGGAGGAGTCGAGCACGTCGTCTATCACCGCGAGCCGGTTCACTTTCAGGGTCGTTCCCGTGGAGGTGATGTCGACGATCGCGTCGGCCATGTCGACGTGCGGCGTGAGCTCGGTCGCGCCCGTCACGGTGACGATGTCGGCGTCGACGCCGACCCGCTCGAAGTACGCGCGGGTGACGTTCGGGAACTCCGTGGCGACCGTCGCACCCGCCAGATCCGCGACCGACTCGACGTCGCCGTCCTCCGGTGCGGCGAGCACTAACCGGCAGGAGCCGTACTCCAGATCCAGCAGATCGACGAGGTCGTCGTCGGCTGCGCTGGCGACGTCCGCCGCGACGCCGCCGGACTCCTCTGCCTGGTCGAGCCCCGTGATCCCGAGATCGGCCGCGCCGTCGCGGACGTACTCCGGGATGTCCGCCGCCCGTGCGAACAGCACGGAGACGTCGGGGTCGACCGTGTCGGCGTACAGCTGGCGGTCGGCGGTGTTCTCGATGTGTAACCCTGCGCGTTCGAGAAGCGACAGCGTCGGATCGTGGAGACGGCCCTTGTTGGGCACGGCGATTCGCATACGTGAGCCTCCGCGGGCGGCGCGGGAAACGTTTTCGTCCGCGCTCGCTCGTGGCTCACGCGCCGGGGATCCCGAACGCGCCGATTCCGAGCCGAAACACCGTGTTGACGGCGAAGAGGATGACCAGCGCGGCGAGCCACGCGACCACGCCGATCTTCGCGGCGCTCACCCAGCCGCCGGGGTATCGCCAGTTGATGACGCCGACCCAGACGACCAGTGCGACCACGGTCCCGATCAGCGGGATCCACGACGTCAGCGCCCACGCGACCGCGCCGATGAGCGCCGTGAGCAGCGCTCGCCCGTAGTCGTCGACGTCGGCGATCAGCCGAGCGCTCACGTATATCGCGAGCCCGCCGACGAACAGGGCAACGAGGAATGCGACGATCGAGCCGAGGAACGGAACTACCATGGATTCGTCTCTTCCGCTAGCCGGGTAGTAGTACCGGCTCGGGTCGGGCCGCGGTCGACACGGCACTCGAGTGGTTCGCAACGGCGTCCGACGTTACGCGTCCGACGCCTCACCATCGTCGTTAGCATCGGTGTCGTCCTCGTCGTTAGCATCGGTGTCGTCCTCGTCGGTCGCCTCCTCGTCACCGAGCAGGTCGCTCAGCAAGTCGCCGAGGCGGTCGATCGATCCGTCGAGGTACGCGTCGATCGTCTCGTGGATCTCGGTCACGCGATCGGATGCCTGCTCCGGCAGCCCATCGCTCGGTCCGACTCCGTCGGCGTCGTCGTCGGTTGCATCCGCCGGGGCGTCTGCCTCGTGTGCGTCCGTCGCGTTCTCGTTCGCCTGGTCGGTCGGGGTGGCCGCACCGACCGCCGCCACGCCGCCGATCAGGAACATCGCCGCGACCGCTATCGTGACCAGTCGTTTCGTGTTCATTGCGGTCCGTGCTCCGCTCGCCGACCCCTTAACAGGGCAAAACCGTACTCCCGAGTTCCGGGCTGTTTGAGCGCTTTCGTCCCCGATTTCGTCCGAGTTGGTTCCGGATTCATTCGGGTTGTGCCGCGCCGTCCAGCTCATCGCCGACGGACGCGCGGACGTCGGCCGACGAGCGCGCGGACGACGACGGCTCTCCTCGTTCGGTGCGGAGTCCGTGACGAACCGACCGGCTTAATCCGCACCCGAACCACCGGCTCACGTATGAGCCAGTTTCCTTCCTTCGAGGTGATCCCTGCGGTCGACGTGCAGGACGGCGAGGTCGTCCAGCTCGTCGGCGGCGAGCGCGGCACCGGCAAGCGCTACGGCGACCCGGTCGAGGCGGCAGAACGCTGGATCGAGGCGGGGGCGTCGACGCTTCACCTCGTCGATCTCGACGGCGCGTTCGAGGGCGATCGCGTCAACGCCGCCGCGATCGAGGCCGTCGTCGGCGCGGTCGGCGAATCGACCGCGCTCCAGCTCGGCGGCGGCATCCGCACGGCCGAGGGCGCTCGCGACCTGCTCGAGGCCGGCATCGACCGCGTCATCCTCGGCACGGCCGCGGTCGACGACCCGGATATCGTCGCCGACATCGACGACACCCACCCCGGAAGCGTCGTCGTGAGCCTCGACGCGAAAGAGGGCGAGGTCGTCGTCTCCGGGTGGACCGAGGGGACCGGACTCGACCCGGCCGAGGCCGCCGCCCGCTACGAGGCGCTCGGCGCGGGCGCGATCCTCTTCACCAACGTCGACGTCGAGGGACAGCTCGAGGGGATCAACCGCGAGGCCGTCGCCGCGGTCGTCGACGCCGTCGACATCCCCGTGATCGCCTCCGGCGGCGTCGCGAGCGTCGACGACGTGGTCGCGTTACAGCAGGCGGGTGCGGCCGCGGTCGTCGTCGGCACCGCCCTCTACGAGCGCCGGTTCACGCTGCGGGAGGCGCAGGCGGCCGCGGATGACGACGTCTGAGTCACCGACGCGAGTCGCTCTCGACGATGCCCACGTCGACGCGGTCACTCCTCCGACTCCTCGTCGGCCTCCGGACGCTCCCGCTGCACGACGAGCACCGGACCGAGGAACCGCTCCGCGACCTGTTCGGACGGCATGCCGAAGACGAACGTGGTGACCGTGGGGTCGGTCTCGCCCATGACGACCGCGTCGTGTGTCTCCCCGAGTTCCGCGATCGCGTCGATGGGGCTCCCCTCGGTCGGCGTCTCGATACGCACGTCGATGGCGTCTCGATCCATCCCGCGGTCGACGAGCTCGCTCCGCACCCCGTTCATTAGCGTCTCCGCGTCGTCTTCGAGCTCCTCGTCACCGAGAATATGGTACAGCGTGACATCGACGCCGGTTCCGGCGAACAGTCCGGCGACGACGCGCGTGTTCCGGCCGATACCGACGGTTCCGCGCACGGCGACGAGGACGGAGTCGAGGCGCTCGACGCTGTTCGGCACCAACACCGCGAGACAGTCGTACTCGTAGATGAGCCGGTCGATCGTGGTCTGCTCGTCGTGTGTGAAGACGAGCCGTTTCTCGACGGTCGATCCCGCGTCGGCGAGCGTGTCCGCGAACCCGGCGAGCTTCGTCATCGCTTTTTCGCCGAACTGCGCGCGTGCCTGCTCGGCCGCCGTCTGTTCCGGAATCACGTGATAGCCGAGCAGGACGACGCGGGCGTTCGCGAGGAGATCCGGCGTCCCTGCGGGAAGCGACTCCCCTTCCAGCACTTCTAGCGGCACGAGCACCGTCGGGCGTTCGGGGTCCCGATCCGGCTTCTCCCGGTCCGACTCCGCCTTCGGCTCCCGTCCGCCGTCTGTCATCGGCTGTGCGTCCGTCGTCCGTGTGTGTGTCGGTGTCATCTCAGAACTCTCCCTTGAGGTCGACGTCGGTCGCGTAGTAGCGGTACCACGCGTAACTCAGCGCCATCACAACGAACCCGATCACGATCGAGGCCGGCTGCATGAACGCGATCAGCGCGAAGCTCGCGACCGCGCCGACCCCGGCGACCGCAAACCCCGCCGGACAGCGGAACGTCGGCGTGTACCAGTCCGGTCGCTCGCGGCGGAGCTGGATCAGCGCGACGCAGATCAGTCCGTACATCACCAGATGGAGAAAGGAGGCGACCTCCGCGAGCAGCTCCACCTGTCCGGTCGCGGTGAGCACGACGATCGGGCCGCCCGCGAGCCCCAGAGCGACGTGCGGCGTGCCGTATTTAAGGTTGATCCGGCTCGCCCGCTCGGGGATGAGGTCGTCGCGGCTCACCGCGTACACCGCCCGCGACGCGCTGAGGATCGATGCGTTCGCGCTGGAGAACGTCGCGAGCAGGCCGGCGATCAGGATCGCGATCGCGCCGGGGAAGCCGACGAACTCGCGGGCGACCTCCACCATCGCCGTCTCGCCGAACTCGCCGAGCTGAGCGCTGCCGAACGCGCTCGTCGCGACGAAGATGGTGACGACGTAGAACACGCCGACGATGATCACCGAGCCGACCATCGCCAGCGGGAGGTTTCGACTCGGCTGCTTGATGTCGCCGGCGACCGTCGCGATCTGCGCGAAGCCGAGGTACGAGGTGAACACGAGCGCCGCGGTCTGGAGCACGGGGAGCATGCCGCCCGGCGGGAAGAAGCGCTCGGGGGTCGTCTCCCCGCCGAACACGCCGAGCGCGTCGAGACTCCCGTAGCTCAAAAACAGCGTGAGAATGACCAGAAGCAGGATCACGATCCCGTTCTGCAGCGACGCCGTGTTCTCCGTCCCGAACAGGCTGAGAACGGTGAGACCGATTCCGAACGCGACGCCGAGCGGGACCGCGGGGCTCACTGGGAGGGCGATCCCCGCCTCGGCGAACACCTGTCCCGCGTAGCTGCCGAGCCCGACGAGGTAGAACGCCGACGCGAACACGAGCCCGAGCCAGAGTCCGAGTCCGACGATCGCGCCCGATCCCGTCCCGAGCCCGCGGGAGATGAAGAAGTAGCCGCCGCCGCTGCGGGGCATCGCCGTCGCCAGCTCGGAGGTCGGCAGCGCCACCAAAAGCGCGATCACCGCGCCGATCGCAAAGGAGAGCGCCGCGGCGGGGCCGGCGTTGGCGGCCGCGAGACCGGGAAAGACGAAGATCCCCGCACCGATCATCGTCCCGATACCGATCGCGAGGCCACCCGTGAGCCCGATCGTCCGTTCGAGCTCTCCCTCCCCCTGATCGACGTCGTGGTCGATCGGTGGCTCCGTCGTGTCAGGGGGCTCATCCGGAGGATCGACCGATCCTGTCGGAGACTCGTTCGACGGTCCGCCGTCGGATGCCATGCGAGTACGTCACGTCGGGCGGCTGAAATAGCCACCGCCCGCAACCGCCTTAAGAGTCGCCCACGAGTGGCCGGTATGAGCGACACCGATCGGAGCGCGGCCGTCTCCCGCGAGACCACGGAGACGACGATCGACCTCACGCTGGCGCTCGACGGCGACGGCGACAGCGAGGTCGACACGGGGATTGGCTTTTACGACCACATGCTCGCATCGTTCGCGAAACACGGTCTCTTCGATCTCACCGTTCGCTGCGACGGCGACACGCATATCGACGACCACCACACGGTCGAGGACGTCGCGATCTGTCTCGGCGAGGCGTTCGCGGAGGCGCTCGGCGAGAAGCGCGGCATCCGGCGGTACGCCGACCGGCGCGTGCCGCTCGACGAGGCGGTCGCGAGCGTCGTCGTCGACGTCGCCGGCCGCCCGCACTACGAGTTCGCCGGCGAGTTCTCACAGGAGCGGGTCGGGGAGTTCACGAGCGTCATGGCCGACCACTTCGCGATGTCGCTCGCGCACAACGCGGGACTCACGCTGCACGTCGAGGTCGAAACGGGGGAGAACGCCCACCACGAGGTGGAGGCCCTATTTAAGTCGCTGGCGCGCGCGCTCGACGACGCGACGCGGATCGACGACCGACGGAGCGACACGCCGAGCACGAAGGGGACGCTGTAGCGCCGCGGACGTTCCGTCCGGGTCGCCCGGAGGCGTTCGTTCATCCAGTGTCGATGTCGAGGATGGCTCCCCGACCGATCCGGACGGGTATTTACTTCGCCCGGCCGAACGACCGATCATGCACGTCGGTGTCGTCGTAAATCCCATCGCGGGGATGGGCGGTCGAGTCGGCTTAAAAGGGACCGACGGGAAGCTGGCTGAGGCGCTCGAGCTGGGCGCGGAGCCTCGCGCACCGGACCGCGCTCGCCGCGCGCTCGGTCGCCTCGTCGAGATCGATATGGAGATCACCGTCTCGACGGTCCGGGAGCCGATGGGGGAGCGACTCGTCCGCGAGGCGGGACTCGACCCGGTGCGTGTCGTCGACCCGTTCGAGGCGGCTATCTCCGGGACCGAGTCCACCGCAGATGATCCGACAGGCCCCGCCGAGAACGAGTCGACAGGCCCCGCCGAGAACGAGTCGACAGGCCCCGCCGAGAACGAGCCGGATCGCCGCTCCGCCGTTCCCGACGTGCGATCGCTTCGCGCCGAGCACACGAGACGCGCCATCCGCGCGTTCCTCGACGGCGATGATGGTGTCTCGGCGGTCGACGTCGTGCTGTTCGTCGGCGGCGACGGCACCGCGGCCGACGTCGCGGAGGCACTCGAAGGCACGGAGACGCCGATGCTCGGCGTTCCCGCCGGGGTGAAAGTGTACTCCTCGGTGTTCGCGGTGTCGCCCGAGGATGCAGCCGAGGTCGTCGCGACGTTTTCACGGACGGAGCGCCGCGAGGTGATGGACATCGACGAGGACGAGTACCGCGAGGGGGAGGTGAACCCGGAGCTGCGGGCGGTCGCACACGTTCCGGTGGCGGAGTCCCTTCAGTCGTCGAAACAGACCGGTGGGGGAACGGTCGAGTCGATGGCCGAGGGGGTCGCCGAGGATATACGCGCACGCGAGGGGGCGGGCGTCACCTACGTGCTCGGACCGGGGTCGACGGTCGGCGCGATCAAGGACGCGCTCGGGTTCGAGCCGTCGCCGATCGGCGTCGACGTCTGGCGAGATGGCGCGGTGGTCGCCCGGGACGCGACGGAGTCGGAGATCCTTTCGACGCTCGGGGCCGAGAACGTGATCGTCGTCTCGCCGATCGGCGGACAGGGGTTCGTGTTCGGTCGGGGAAACCCACAGCTCTCGCCGGCCGTGATCCGGGAGTGTGACGTCCGGATCGTCGCCTCACGAGAGAAGCTCGACGACGTCCGAACCCTCCGCGTCGACACCGACGACCCCGAACTCGACGCTGAGCTCGCCGGGTGGGTCAAGGTTCGCGTCGGCAAGTTCGAGACGCGGATGATGAAGATCGCGTGACTCGTCCGGTCACCCGGAGCGGTCGATCGCGTCCAGCAGCTCCCGTTTCGTGTACGGCTTGACGAGGAACGCGTCGACGCCGATCGCCTCCGCATCGGATCTGACCGTCTCGGAGACGACGGCGGTGCTGAGAACGACTCCGATGGCCGGCCGCTCCGCGAGGATTCGCTCGCTCGCCTCCAATCCGTCGATCCTCGGCATGTTCACGTCTAGCACGGCAACGTCAGGATCGTGTTCCCGTACCAACTCGACCGCTTCGGCGCCGTCGCTGGCGCTTCCCACGACCGTGTGCTTCGGCTCGATGAGACCACGGACGAGGGCTCGTTGGAGATCGGTGTCCTCCGCGATGACGATATCGGCCATCTGAGTGGGTCCCCCGAAGACGGGATCGCCTCCGGTGCGGATCGATCACACTGGCGTTCGGTTATGAATGTCGCGTTCCGCTTTCATTTTCATGGGCCGAGCGCGGCGGCGAGTACGGACGCGACGCTGACGACGCTACATCCTCGTTCGACGGTGTCGGTGCCGACGACCTCGTCGACCCCCGCGGCCCGTAGCTTCGTCACCGCGTTCGCGACCAACATCGGATGGACGCAGGCGGCGACGATCCGATCCGCTCCTCGGTCGGTTAACACACCGACCGCCTCGCTCATCGTCGACCCGGTGGCGATGATGTCGTCGACGACGACGACGTCGCGGTCGACCACCGGCGAATCCGAGGGCGTGATCTCGACTGCACCCGTCTCGCGGTCGCGATGTTTCTCGAAGAAGTCCGTCTCGCCCGCTCCGTACGCCTCGCGGACGGTTTCGGCGATCCCGATCGCGCCCTCGTCCGGCGCGAGGAACAGCGGATCATCCAGCTTCGGCAGCGCTTTTGCGAGCACACCTGCGGCGTCGACGGTGACCGTCGGCACCTCGTAGTAGTCGGTGACGGTCGCCTCGTGTGGGTTCACGAGCACGACGCGGTCGGTGCCGGTGGAGATCGCTTTCGCCATCGCTCGTGCGGACACCGGCTGGCCGGGTTCGAACGCCCGGTCCTGTCTGGCGTACCCCATGTACGGGATCACGGTCGTCACCTGCTTTGCCCCGGCCTCGCGAACGGCGTCCTGTAGCTGGAGCAGTTCCACCCACGCTTCGTCGGAGTCCGTCGTCGCGACGACGACCGCCTCCGTTCCCTCGAACCCGGGGGCGGCAGCCAGTCCCTCGCCGTCCGGGAATCGGTCGTACGTCACCGTCGCCAGCGGTCGCCCCGTCTCGTCGGCGAGTGCGGCCGCGAGCGTTTGGGAGCTCGACCCGGATACGATCATGGGAGTCCGTTTCCGAGACTCGGATAAACCAGTTTCCTTAGCTCCCGGCGAGCATCTCCGCCTCGACGGTGGAGGTCCGGATGCGACGATGACCCGCGGGGTCCCCGCGACAGCGATCCGCACACGACGGTCACAGGGGCGGATATTTACGCGCGCGGCGGGAACGACGCCGTATGACTGAAACCGGAGACCGGGTCGGTCTCGCCTGTCCGTCGTGTTCCCCTGGCGAGCCGACCGTCCACGAGGTGTTGCGGCCGGGCGGGCAGGCGACCGTCCGCTGTACGGAGTGCGGGCACACGCATAAAACCGAGATCCCCGAGACGGAAACCGTCCCGCTGCGAATCGTCATCTCCCAGGACGGCGAATCGTTCACGACGGAGATGGACGTCCCGATCGACACGTCCGTCTCCGAGACCGAGGAGTTCGTCGTCGACACGCCGGACGCGCTGATGCAGGTGCGGATCACCGGCATCGAGGTCGGTCCCGAGCAGCGCGTCGAGGAGGCGGGCGTCGAGGACGTCGAGACGCTGTGGACCCGCGCGGTCGACAACGTCGGCGTCGACGTGACGCTCCACCCGAAGGACGGCGACGCCGACCGCACCAGGTCGCTACGCGTGAACGTCCCGGGCGACTACGAGTTCGAGGTCGGCGAGACCGTCGAGTTCGGCGACGAGGAGTTCACGATCGAGGGAGTCCAGATCCGTGACGACGCTCCCGAGTACCGGCACGGCAAACTCGATCATCCCGGCGACATGGCGTACGCGAAGGATCTCAAGCGGGTGTACGCCCGCGACGAGACTCTCACCGCGTGGTCGGCGTGGTGAACCCGTTCCGACGCGAACTCCTCATATAAGCGAGCGGCCAGGGCGTCCACCACCACATTCCGAGCCGGTCCGACTACCGGATCCGCACGAGCACCTCACGTCGCCCGCGTTCAGCGGCGAGTCCGACGCCGAGAAGCACGAGACCGGCGGCGACGAGCGCCAGCGGCCCGGAGACGACGTCGACCACGGGACCGACGAGGAAGGCGAGCACTCCCGCCACGAACCCGAGCGTCGCGACGTTCACCAGCGCGGGCTCCCCGAGCCCGACGGCCGCGACGACGAGCGCGAGGAGGAGGACGAGCAGCGACGCGAGCACGATCAGGGCCGCCCCGACCTCCCCGACCCCCGCGGCGTCGACGCCCCACGCGACCGCGAGGGCGGCGAGCGCGGCGGGAGCCGGGGCGCTCGCGAGGCGCGCGCGTCGGTCGTCCCAGGCGCTCCCGACGGCGACCGCGGCGGCGACAGCCGCACCGGCCGTGAGGAGGAGCGTTCCCGGCTCGGTGTCTGCCCACGGCGGTGCGCCGGCGGCGGCGACCACCGCGAGCGTACCGACCGCGAGGAGCGCGCCGAGCCAGCGCATCGTGGCTGCCACTCGCGGGGCGACCTCACCCGACGTGGTCCGGCCGCCGCGTGCGGACTCCCGTGCGCCGACGAGCAGTCCGGCGACGTGCGTGAGCACCCCGTACGCCCCCGCGAGCAGCGCCGGATTCGGTGGCTCGACGGCGGCCACGAGCGTCGCGAGTCCGAGGACCGTCGCCACGCCTCCGATCGGTCGGGAGTCGATCCACGTCGCGAGCGCGATCGCCACGGCGGTCCACGAGAGCCAGAGCCACGCCTCGATGTCCGCTGCGTCGGCGACGGAGAACAGCTCCGCGAGCTGGAACAGCGTGACGCCGGTGAAAATCGCGGCGAGCAGCCACAGGCCGTGTGCGGTGCGCGGGGCGCGGCCCCGGAGTCGACGTGCGCCGGCACCGGCCGCGAGCGGCACGCCCAGGAGGATGGCGGCGCGGATGACGACGGGGATCGACTCCCACCGCTCGAGGAGGAACGTGCCGACCCCGACCGCGACGAGCGCGCCGCCCATCAACGCCACGGCGACGACGACCCGCCGATCCGTCAGAAGGTCGCCATCGGAGTCGTCGGTCTCGCCATCGCGGGCGCTGGCTTCGCTATCCGATCGGTCAACCCCGTCCGGTTCCGTGGTCGGGTCGAGCCCCTCGAACTCGCGGATCTGGTCGGCGGTCCGGTCGTCGATCACGGACTCATCGGTCCAGCGACGGAGGGCGTCGCGGAGGTCGTCGGGGTCCATACGTCGACCCACCGGGGCCGGTTCAAAGAGCGTTGCCCCGACGAGCGTCGGAGCGATTCACAGGCCGGCGACGTCCTCGATCGCGTCGGTGAGCTCCTCGACGCTCTCGACGGTGTGTTCACCCATGTGGCCGATCCGGAACGTTTTCTCGCCGAGCTGTGAGCCGTACCCGTTCGAGAACACCATGTCGTACTCCTCGCTCACCTCCTCGATCGTCGCGGCGACGTCGATCCCCTGCGTGTTCTCGATGCAGGCGACCGTCTGGGACTCGTACCCCTCCTCGGGAAACATCGCGAACTGTTCGTCGGCCCAGTCGTGGACGTACTCCATCATCTCGCGGTGGCGCTGGTCGCGTGCCGCGTGACCCTCCTCGAGCATGCGTTTCATCTGCTTGCGGTACGCTAACATGACGGGGATCGCCGGCGTCGAGTGGGTCTGCCCCTTCCGGTCGTAGTAGTCGAGACAGCGCCGAAAGCCGCCGTACCACGAGGAGTCGCCCTTCTCGACCTCGCGGTCGTAGGCGTCCTCGCTGACGACACACACCGCGAGCCCCGGCGGCATCGCGAACGCCTTCTGGGTGGACGCAAAGATGACGTCGATCCCGTGTTCGTCGATGTCGACGTAGTCGCCACCGAGCGCAGACACCGCGTCGACGACGAAGTACGTGTCCGGGTACTCCGCGACCACGTCGCCGATCTCCTCGATCGGGTTGCGGACGCCGGTCGAGCTCTCGTTCATCACGGTCGCGACCACGTCGTACTCCTCGTCGCTGGACTCGAGCGCCTCGCGGATGTCCTCGGGTTTCACCGCGTTGCCCCACTCGTACTCCAGCCGGTCGACGTTCTTCCCGAGCCGTTCTGCGACGTTCGCGTGGCGTTCGCTGAAGCTGCCACAGGTCGGCACCAGGATGTTCTCGTCGACGAGGTTGAGCGTCGACGCCTCCCAGAACTCCGTCCCGGAGGCGGTGAGGATGATGACGTCGTTGTCGGTGCCGAGGAACTCCTTCGTGTCCTCGACGATGGTGGTGTAAAGATCGGTCATCCGATCCATCCGATGGCCGAACATCGGCTCGGCCATCGCCTCGATCACGTCCGCTCGCACTTCGGTCGGCCCGGGAATGTACAGCGTCTTCTCCGGATAGTCGCCGGTGTATTCGCGTTTCTTCGTCATGGGAGCTCTCAACGGATCGATACCGCGTAGCGAGACGGCAAGGCCCTTTTGATACCGCCGCGTGGCTGGCTCGTCTCGACACCCCGATATCGGGGGTGACGACGGTGACGGGACGCGTGCCGTGTGCCGTCACCCCCAGTGCCAGAACGAGCCGTCCTCCTCCTCGACCGGGTCGGTTCGGGCTCGGAGCGCCTCGACGTCGTCGGCGGTCGGCTCCCGTTCCTCGGGAAGCCGCTCCATGCAGTCGAAACAGAGGAAGAACTCGGAGCCGTCGACCAGCTCGAGGGTTAATCCCTGCGTCGACTCGAACGCGAAGTTCCACAGGTCGCCGATACCGCCGGCGATCCGCACGTTACGCTCGCAGACGTCACACGGCTCCGAGGCCATACCATCCGTACGGGACGCTCGCTCATAAGAGACCACCCGTGCGGGAATGGTCACTGATAAGACACTACTCGCGGGAACGATCATTCAGACGTGTCGACGACGTGCGCGTCCCACGGATCGAACCCGACGGCGACCTCGCCGGTCACGGGTTCGCGGGTCCGGACGAGCAGCTCTCGGCCGCCCCAGTCGAGATGGACCCGGGTCGTCTCGCCGAGGAACTCAGCGCTCTCGACGGTCGCACGCAGCGCGTTCGGCCCGCCCTCAACGCCGACCCGGAGCGCTTCCGGGCGCACGCAGAACGTCACCCGATCGCCGACCCCACCCCCCTCGCTCCCGTTCGGTTCGTCGCCGACGCCGATCCGGAGGTGGTCCCCGTCGAGGTCCACGACCGCGATCCTCGGTTTCGCCGCCCGATCATTAACCCCCTTCGTTTCTTGTGGAGATTCGCCACCAGGACGCGTTTTGTCCCTCTCGATCGTCCGATCCGTTCCAGTCGAAACGTGGCTCTCGACGGACGAACGATCTCCATCCGAAGCGTCTCCTCCACCCGAAACTCGATCTGCAGTCGAACCACTGGAGCCGATTGGTCCGGGCGTCCCGCTCGGTCCCCGACGTTTCTCCTCGGCGGTTGGCTGCCGGTTCGGCTCCGTGATCTCGGTGACGGTGCCGTCGAACACGTTGTTGTCGCCGACGAACTCGGCGACGAACCGGGTCGCCGGGCGGCGGTACACCGTACGCGGGGGTGCGACCTGCTCGGTCGCGCCGGCGCGCATGACGGCGACGCGGTCGGAGACGGCGAGCGCCTCCTCCTGGTCGTGAGTGACGTAGACGGTCGTGATCGCGAGCTCCCGCTGGATCGCTTTGATCTGTACGCGGAGCCGCTCTCTGAGCTGTGCGTCGAGCGCGCTCATCGGCTCGTCCAACAGGAGCACGTCCGGTCCGGGCGCGAGCGCTCTCGCCATCGCGACCCGCTGTCGTTGCCCGCCCGAGAGACTGTCCGGATCGCGGTCGGCGGTTCCCGCAAGATCGACCAACTCGAGCAGCTCGCGGACGCGCTCCTCGCGGGAGACCCCGCCGGGCGGGTCGGTGAAGTTGAGTCCGTACGCCACGTTCTCTCCGACCGTCATGTGGGGGAACAGCGCGTAGTTCTGGAAGACGACGCCGACGTCGCGGTCCTCCGGCGGAACGCCGGAGACGTCCGCGCCGTCGAACCGCACCGTCCCCGCAGTCAGCGACTCGAACCCCGCAACCAGTCTGAGCAGCGTCGTCTTCCCGCAGCCGGACGGGCCGACCAGCGTGAAGAACTCCCCCTCGCGCACCGCGAGGTCGACCCCGTCGACCGCAGTCGTCTCGCCGTATCGCTTTCGCACCCCGTCGAGCTCGACCGCGACCGGCGCGTCCGAGGCCAGCTCGTCCGAGGTCGGCTCGTCCCGCTCCTCGTCGCCGTCGACGCGCCGCCCGCCGCGTCGCTCAGAGCCCATCGTACTCACCACCGAGCCGATCGATGACGACGAAGCTGAGACTCGTCACGACGAGCAGGACGACACCCATTGCGGTCGCCGGTCCGAGCCGACGACCGATGAATCGTTCGATGGCGACCGGCATCGTGTACGCGTCCGCGCCGGTCGCGAGGACGACTGTCGCCGAGAACTCCCCCATCGATATCGCGACGACGAACGCCGCCCCGGCGACCACGCCGGGCCACACGAGCGGGAGCTCGATGTCGCTGACGACCCGCGAGCGCGACGCGCCGAGCGCGCGAGCTGACTCGACGAGCGAGCGATCGAGCCCCTCCAGCCCGGGTGCGACCGTCCGTACGACGAACGGGTACCCCGCGACCGCGTGCGCGGCGACGATCGCGAGCGCCCCCGCGACCGTGATCCGCCATCCGGCGATCTCCACGCCGAAGACGAGCCCGCGAAGCAGCCCGAGTCCGACGATGATCCCCGACACCGCGAGCGGGGCCATCGCGACCGCGTCGACGAGCTTCCGGCCGCGGTAGCGCCGCGTCGTCAACACGGCGACGACGACGCCCATCGGCAGCGCGACGAGCAGCGCACCGGCGGCGAAAAGCAGGGAGTTACGCACTGCCGGCCACGGCTGCACCTGAAACGCGGCTCCCGTACGCTGGCGCTCGGCGAGAAATCGATAGTGGTCGAGCGTGAGCCCGCCGTCCCCGCCCGTGACGCTCGCGAGAAGCATCGAACCGATCGGCGCGAGAAACACGACCGCGGCTACGACCGCGTACGCCCCGAGACCGACCCGCGGCAGCAGCTCCCGGGGGGTCCACACGGGCGGGCGGATCGGGCGGCGCGGGAGCGTCCGGACGCCGCGGGAACGCACCGTGTGTCGTGCCTCGTATCGGAGGTACGCTAGCAGGATCGCAAGCGAGATGACGAGCTCGATGATCGCGAGCGCGGCCGCCTCGCCGTAGTTGAGGTCGCGGACGAGCCGGTAGACGAACACCTCGACGGTCGCGAGCTGGAACCCGCCGAGCGCCAGCACGATGGGGAACGTGCCGAACGTGAACACGAACGTCAGCGCCGCGCCCATCAGCACCGCGGGCGTGATCTGTGGGGCGACGACGTCGCGAAACGCCCGGAGCGGGCTCGCACCGAGGCTCCGGGCGGTTTCGACCGCCCGCGCGTCGACCGACTCCCACGCCGCCGTCGTCACGCGTGCGACGAGCGGGGCGTTATAAAACGCGTGAGCGATCACGATCGCCTCGAGCGTGAACATCAGCTCGACGGGACCGAGCCCGACCGCGCCGAGCGCCGTGTTCAGGGTCCCGTTCCGGCCGAACGTGGCGACGAACCCCACCGCGACCATGATCGACGGGAGCACGAACGGGAGGATCGTGAGCGACCGCAGGGTGCGCCGGCCAGGGAACTCGAAGCGTGCGAGCAGGTACGCGGCCGGGACGCCGAGCGCGACGCTGGCGATCGTCGACAGCGCCGCCTGGTACGCGGTGAAGCCGACGATCCCGAGCCGGCGGTCCGGGCCGAGGAGGTCCCGGACGACGGTCGGCGGCGACTCCCCGCGCAGCAGGCGAGCGAGCTCGCCGAAGTAGAACGGGTCACGGAGGATCTCGGCGAAGACGCCGAGCGTGACGACGCCGTCGACGACGACCGACTCCACGAGCACGGTGCCGACCGGGTAGTAGAAGACGACGGCGAGAACCCCGATCGTCGCGGCCGCGAGCCCGGCGAGCGCGTGCCGCTCGACCCCGCGGATCGTCCGGCGACGGGCGTCCCGACCGGAGCCTTCCCTCGCGTCGGTCACGGGGCGGCCTCAGTTGCTCGCGAACTGCCGCTCCCACTCGTCGATCCATCCATCGACCGCCCCCTGGAGCTCCTCGTAACTGAAAGTGACGGGGTCGTCCGGCTCCTGGGCCAGCTCCGCGTAGTCCGCGGGGAGGTCGGCGGTGTCGGTCGCGGGGAACTGCACGTTGCGCTGGGCGATCTCGCCTTGCACCTCGGGGTCGAGCAGGAACTGGACGAACTCCCGGGCGAGGTCGGGCTCGTCGGCGTCGGTGAACACCGCCGCAGCCTCGGGGTTGGCGTACGCCTGATCGTTCAAGAAGCGGACCTGATGCTCCGCCAGATCCGCGCCCTCCATGTCGGCGAACACCTGGTCCGTGGAGTACGAGACGACCATCGGGGCCTCACCCCCCGACCACGCGGCGTACGCGTCGTTCCACGACCCCAGCACGCGCACGTCGTTGTCCTGGAGGTCGGCCCAGAAGTCGAGGTAGTCGTACTCGTCGTCGCCGTCCGCGCCCCCCAGGTCGTCGGCACCGAATCGATGGACAGTGTGGAGCAGGAACGCACGGCCCGTCGTCGACGCGCCCGGGTTCTGGGTGATCAGCGCGCCGCGGTGCTCCTCGTCGAGGAGCCCCTCGAACGTCGCCGGCGCGTCCGTCTCCGTACCGTCGTACACCAGACTGATGTAGTTGGTCGCGTACGGGACGGCGCGGTCGCGGGGGTCGAACCACAGCCCCTCGCGGACGTCGTCGAGGCCGTCGATCCCGTCGAGCCCGCCGGTCGCGAAGAGCTCGTCGTCGAGGCGGTCGTCGATCCGGACGAGATCGTCGGTGTTGAGCCCGACGAACAGGTCGGCGTCGACGTCGACACCCGAGGCTCGACGCTCCACGTAGTGGTTGAGGCCGTTGTCCGGCGTCGCGAACTCGATCTCGACGTCGAACCGCTCCTCGAACGTGTCTTTGAGCCACGGACCGGGGCTGGTCGACGGAGCGTCGACGAACGACTCGTACGTCGCGACCGTCAGCGTCGGCGTCTCCTCCGTGTCGCTTTCCGCCTCGTCCGCCGTCGGCTCCGTGTCGTCCGACTCCTCGGCGTCCGACCCGGCGTCGTCATCGTCGGTCTGCTCGGCGGCACAGCCCGCGAGGGCGATCGCGCCGGTCACGCCGGCCGCGGCGAGGAAGGCACGGCGCGAGCGGTCGGTGTCGTCCGGCTGCGAGCGGTCGGTGCCGTGCGGCCGTGAACGCTCGGGACGCGTCGCGGTCGACGCCTCGTCGTCGGGTCGGGTCTCATCAGCCGTTTCACGTGGAGTAGTCATTACCGAGTGAAACAACTCGGTAGTTATAAGCGCTCCGTGTCGGATCGCTTCCGGGGTCGTCACCGTCGTGATCGGCCGGACCGACGCCGATGGAGACGCTCGGACCGACGCCGATGGAGACGCTCGGACCGACGCCGATGGAGACGCTCGGACCGACGCCGATGGAGACGCTCGGGGCGACGCCGATGGAGACGCTCGGACCGACGCCGATGGAGACGCTCGGACCGACGCCGATGGAGACGCTCGGACCGACGACGAGTATTTAAAACGCGACGGCATCCGGATCCGTATGCACGAAGGAGAGTCGGACTCGGCGGACAGGGGCGTCACGCGGCGGGGACTGCTGGCGACTGGTGCGACCGCCGGCGTCATCGCCACCGCCGGCTGTCTCGGCACGCGTGACGGCGCGGTCCCCGACCCGGTCGTGACGGACGACCGGATCGACGACGGCTGGCGGCTGATCGACGACTCCGCGGGCGTCGCGTTCGAGGAGTCGTTCGGGCCCGTCACCGTACGCGCGCTCGAGCGTACCGACGTGTACGAGTACGTCGACCTCGCGGAGGCGTTGACCGAGACGTTCGACGCCGAGGGGTCGCCAGTGGTGTTTTTCGCCTCGCGGATCGACCTCCGGCCCGCGATCGACGGGTTGCCCGGCGGTATCGGCCGCGACCGCCTCATGGAGGAGATACGTCCCGCCGCGCGCGACGCGTTCCGTGAGCAGCTCGCGGCCAGCGGACTGTCGGACGTCGAGCGGGTCGACGCCGAAACCGTCGAGGTGACCGGCGGACACGCCGCCGCGGCCGACCGGTTCACCGCACGGTTCGCGCTCGAAGGGGAGACCACCCTCCCCGACGGCACCACGGACCCGATCGCCGACGTCGTCGAGACGGAGGCGCGTCTCGCCGTCTGGCACGACGGCACGGACGTGTTGCTCTCCGGTGGCGCGTACCCGACCGAGCCCGTGAGCGACGTACTCGACCGGGCGCTCACCGGTCCCGTCGACGCCGACGACGCACTGGCGGAACTGACCGACGGTGACGACGCCGAGATCCTCGCGACGGAGCCCGAAACGTTCGCCGAGGAGGTCGACGCGCTGCTCGTCTCCGTGGAGTGACGTGGGCGTCGCAGCTCACGGAGATTTCGCGGCGGTTCGACGGGCCGGGAGGGATTCGAACCCCACTCACACGTTCGCCTCGCTTCGCTCGGCGCTGCGTGTTCCCTGGTTCGAATCTTCCCTCATTCGACGGCACCGCCGCTCGCGAAATGCTCGCGGCGGTTCGACGGGCCGGGAGGGATTCGAACCCCCGACCGTCCGGTTAAAAGCCGGACGCTCTCCCTAACTGAGCTACCGGCCCGCACCCGTTGTTAGCGCCACGGCCCTGATAAACGTTTAGAAACCCCGGCCGTGAGGGCGTCGTCTCGGAACTGGCGACCGCCTCCCGTCGCGCCCGCCGGTTCGGTGGCCGCTGCCCGCGAACGCGACGCTCCCGGTCCGTGAGGCGGTACGGGATCCGAAGACGTTACGCCGGGTGCCGTCGTTCCGGGGAGCATGCAGTTCGATCTCCGCGAGTTCACCGACCGGCTCTGTCGGTTCCGGTCGACGGCGGGCCGGGAGGCGGTCGCCGCCGAGTGGGTTCGCGAACGACTCGACGCGCTCGGGTTCGAGACGTACGCCTGGGACGCCGACGCGGAACTCCTCGCCGGCCATCCATCGTTTCCCGACGACCCGGCCGCGATCGACGTGGACGGCCGTCGAAGCGTCGCCGGCGTCCTCGAACTCGGTCCGGCCGGCGCGGACGCTCCATCCGCATCGGACGACCCCGCCGTCGGGGATGCGTCCACCACCGAACCCGATCACCCGACCGTCGTGTTGAACGGCCACCTCGACGTCGTCCCCGCGGAGGCCGACTCGTGGTCGAGCGACCCGTTCGAGCCGACGCGGCGGGGCGGTGAGAAAACGGCCTCCGGAAGCGACGACGGGGAGACGCTCACCGCACGCGGCGCAGCCGACATGAAATCCGGACTGGCGGCGTGTGTCGGAGCCGCACTCGACGTGCGCGACGCGGTCGCGGACGGAGCACTCGCGACGGACGGAGCGGTTGCGGCGGACGAGTCGCCGGGAGTGAGAGTCGTCGTCGAGGCGGTCGCGGGCGAGGAAGACGGTGGCTACGGCGCGGCGACCGCCGCGCTCTCGAACCCGTACCCGTTCGACCGTGACGCCGCCATCGTCGCCGAACCGACCGATCTCCGTCCGGTGGTCGCGACCGAGGGGAGCCTGATGGTTCGGCTCGAGTTAACCGGCCGGAGCGCCCACGCCGCGACGCCCTGGCACGGCGAGGACGTGCTCCCGCGGTTCGAGCGTATCCGCCGAGCGTTCGCCGACCTCGAAACCGAGCGCGGCGAGCGCGTCACCCACCCCCTCTACGACGCGTTTCCCGTCCCGTGGCCCGTCGTCTGCGGCACCGTCGAGGCGGGGTCGTGGACATCGACGGTTCCCGCGTCGCTGACCGCGACGTTCCGAATCGGCGTCGCCCCCGGAGAGACGGTTCGATCGGTCGAGTCGACGTTCGCCGATCGGCTCGCCGAGGTCGTCGACGCCGACCCGTGGCTCCGTGCGCATCCGCCGACGTTCGAGCGCGTTTCCGTCCAGTTCGAGCCCGCGGAGATCGCTCCCGACGAGCCGATCGTCGAGGCCGTCCGCGCGGGGCTCGACGCGACCGGGCTGCCGGACGCGGAGCCGGAGGGTGCGACGTACGGCGCGGACTCTCGGCATTACGTCGCGGCTGGGGTCCCAACGGTCGTGTTCGGTCCCGGGTCGATCGCGGAAGCACACTACCCTGACGAAACGGTCGTCTGGTCGGCCGTCGAACACGCCCGGTCGGCGATCGCGGCCGCAACGCTTCGATACGCGCGCGACCATCGGCGCACGACCTCGGGGTAGCCAGTTGACACCGTTCTGATTTTCAGTAGTATTTGGTAGCATTCAACCGTGATCGGTAGCACTGGCGAGGATGTACTTTGTGATGCTACCGCTGGGCTGCCGCAGGCCCGTGTTACTACCGCGAGTTTGATGCAGTCCACCCGTGTCTGTCCCGCCCCGTTTCGCGGTGAGTGACGGGGAACGGAACTGGGACAGCTGGGTCTGACGACCGCTCGCCTGCTCCTGTTGATCGGTCGCGGACTGAACGCCAGACTGCGGTGCAGTTTGTGACGCTGCACCGCCGTCAGAACGGGCACCTGACCGTGGTGATGGAAAGCTGGCGTGGTTCCCCTCCGAGATGTACTCGGCGGGGTTCGCCCCTTCCATTTTGCACTCATCGAGGTGCTTCCGTCCGACATTGATCGCCCCGACCACGTCCCGGTCACACTCGTAGCCACATGATTGACACTGGAAGTGTCCGCCGTGGCGCTGCTCGATGTGGTCGTCCGGTGCCTTCACCGTCCGCCCTTTCTCGCTACACCGAGGACAGTGTCGGCTCGTTCCCCACGGATTCACCGTCTCGAAGTCCATCCCGAGCAGGCCGGCCTTGTACTCGACGCGGTCGAGGAGGTCGCCCCGAGCCCACGAGGAGATCGACCACGCAACGGACCCGCTCGTGTCACCCGAATTCATTTGGCCGAGCGACTCGAACACGATGGTTTCGCAGCCGTGTTCAGCTGCCAGCCACACGAGTTGGTTGGCGACATCATGCTGGATTTGCTCGCGAAGCCGGCGCTCTTTCCGGCGAGTGCGTCGGTGCTCACTGAGCAGATGATCGAACCGTTCAGTGTGTGCCTTCCCCTGCCGGCGAAGCTCCGCCAATCGGTCGTTGATTCCCTCTGCGTCGGCTTTCAGGCGGAACAGCTTGTCCTTCGAGGGGTGGTCGATGAACTCCGGCGGTGCAATCTGCTCGTGGTGATCGCCTTCGCCGGCATCGAGAACAACCGCCGTGGCCTGTTTCTTCACGCCGAGATCGACCGACAACACACGGTCACTAACCGTTTCAACATCCTGTTCGGACACGGACACAGGTACGTCAATCGTGTACCCATGCTCGGAAGTGTGGAGGGTTGGAGCCTTCACGTCCCCGTTTTCGACCAGTTCGTGGAACCGGGTATGGGTGGAGAATCGGAGCTCGTGCTTCGTCCAGTCGTGATAGCTGTCCGGTGACAACGTGTCCGGTACATTCAACACGAACACCACATCACCGTCGTCACTGTCGATTTCGTGGATGTGGTAGTCGCCCTTGTCCGGCGCATACGGCAGTGTGCCGTTTGGCTCCGGTGTGCCTACCAGTTCAGTGTACTCGTCGGGAAACCGCCCGTGTCGGTCGTAGTAGTCGTTGAGTTGCTCGACGACAGATTCCAATACTCCCCACTCAATGTACGGGGAGTCCTCGTCGAACAACCGAGTACGGAGGCGGTGCCAGCCAATCCGTCGAATCTTTCGTTCTTCGACCGTGTCGAGCACGAACTGGAACGCCCGGAATTCGTCGACGTGAGCGTCGAGAACCTGCGTGACGCGGTGATACACGCACCGCTTGAACCGCGAGTACACATATTCGTCGCTGTCCTCAAAGTAGTCCCACTCGTCATCGCGGATATACGTGTAGGACTGACCAGCGTGATCGTCGATTGCACCGATGTGTTCGTCACCCCAGTACTCTTGGGCGAGCAGTCGCCGGGTGTGGCTCTGGACGAGTGTAGTGAGGTGGTCGCACGCCTCGTGGTACTCGCCCGGAACGTGGAACTGTTCGGTGAGTTGCATCGTTACTCGTCGTTGGTGTATTGCTGGTTTTTCCACTCTTTGAACGGTGTTCCGGCTTTCAGGAGACCTTCCCATGTCAGCCCCATCTCGTCTTTGTAGTCTTTCAGGAACTCGAAGTCCTCCTGCGGGAGTTCGATGTTCACATTAGTCGAATCGCCGTCAGCCATCACTTAGTAATAAATTAGTCTTAGATAAGTATTTTACGGTAAGATAGAACTCCTGAATATGTCCGAATACTACTAAATGCTACTGAATTTGGGAACAGTTACGAACCCTAGTACGCTGCAGGCCAGCCACGCGCCGGAGCGCCGGCCACACGCCGGATCCCGCCGATCCGCGCGTACCTTTAAGTATCAGTCGTCGGACCCTGACGGTATGGTAACGGTGTATGCGGTCGCTTCGGCGAAGGGTGGAGTCGGGAAGACCACCACGACCGCGGCAGTGGCGACGATACTCGCGGAGTCGGGAGCCGACGTCGTCGCGGTCGACGCCGACATCGGCATGGCGAACCTCGCCGGCGTACTCGGCGTGGAGGTCGGCGAAACGACGGTTCACGACGTGCTCGCCGGACGAGCCGATCCGTTCGACGCGATCCACGACGGCCCGGCGGGGCTGCGCGTCGTTCCGGGCGAAACCGACCTCGACGCGTACGCCGAGGCGGACCCCTCGGGGATCCGGGACGTGATCCGGGCGTTCGACGGCGTCGATTACGTTCTCGTCGACGCCGGAGCCGGCCTCTCACACGACTCCTCGCTCCCGCTCGCGCTGGCCGACGAGACGCTGCTCGTCTCCACATCCGAGCGCGGGGCGCTCGGCGACACGGAGAAAACGCGTCAGCTGACCGAGCGGCTCGGCGGGAGCGTCGCCGGCGCGGCGATCACCCGCGTCGATCCGGACGACCCGGATCTGACGCTCGTCGACGAGCTGCTCGAGACGACGGTGCTCGGACGAGTTCCCGAAGACGAGTCGGTCGCGGCAGCCGAGCGCGCCACCGAACCACTCGTGACGTTCGCGCCGACCGCACCCGCAACGGCGGCATACCGCGACCTCGCGCGGGAGCTAACCGGGGAGTCCGTTCCCGATCCCGAGGCCGAGACGGACGATGCAACCGACACGACCGACGTGGGCGACGCGAGCGGTCCGGACGATATCGACTCCCTCGTCAGTGAGGCGGAACCGACCAGCGACGAAGCTGCGGACGCGTCGGAAACGGACGCGGAAGCGAGAGAGCCAGTGGAGACCGACGAGATCGACGACGAACTCGCGGGGAGCGTTCCGTTCCGTGACGACGACACCGGAACGGCCGGAACCGTGCTCGCCGACGAGGAAGCCGAGCAGCCCGGAGCTGCGACCGGAGACGAGACGGACGAGGAGGATCAGGCCGATGATGGGGATCAGGCCGACGATGGGACTTCTGACGATGCAGAATCGGACGAGACAGAGTCGAACGGTGGAGGCGGATTTTTCAGCCGGCTGTTCGGTCGGTGACGGGCGTCGGACCGCTTCGCTCCGGCTCGTGTGTTCGATCGACCGCTAGCGAATCGAGAGCCGCCGACGAACCGAACGCTGCCGACGAACCGAACGCTGCATATGAAGCGGCGATGCCCCGGACTGTCGACGCTACGGGTTCTTACGCTTCCGACGGGGCCTCCGCGCGGTCGCGGATCAGCTCGCGGATCTCGTCCGGGTCGGTTACCTCGGCGAGCTCCGCACAGGAGACGAGCGCGGTGCCGTCGACGGATTCTCGCTTCTCGTCCTCCTCGGTGAAGTACACCGACCGTGTGTGCGCGACCCGCCCGATCGACGCCATGATCCGCGCGCGTTTCTCGGCGGCGCTGGTGAACGCCGAATGGCCGGTGAGCAGTCGCATCCGCGAGGCGTCCTCGTCCTCCGAGACCGCCTTAAAGGGGGCGCGGTCCGTCGGGTGAACGGTGAACCCGGCGCTGGTGAGCACGTGGACGACGTGCTCGTCGTCGGGGTCAGCCTCGGGCGCGGCGGGCGTGGGATCCGCATCGCGCACCTCGTCAGCGCCGTCGAGCACGTCGACCGGGCTGGAGAACGGCTGGTCGAACAGCTCCTCCAGCTGGATCGCCACCTCGATGGAGGCGTTCATCCCGTCCTCGTACTTCGAAACGGTCCGACGCGAGACGCCAAGCTCGGTTGCGAGGCGGCCGAGCGACCAGCCGCGCTCCTCGCGCTCGTCCGCAAGCAGGTCCCCATCGAGGCTCACGTACAGGCCGCCGGGTGCGGCGTAGATGAGCGGCGGCATTCCCTCGACGAACAGCTCGTAGGCCGTGTCCGGGTTGATCACCGGCACGCCGTGTCTGAAGTAGACGACGCCCGGCTTCAGCTCCTCGTCGCGAGTCCGGAGCCCGATCACCATCGGCGTCGCCTCGAGGTACTCGCCGAGACGACGCAGCTCCTCGCCGGTCGCGGAGTCGAGCGCGTCGACGTTGCCGAGGATCTTCAAAAGCAGGAGGTCCTCCTCCCGCCGGGCGGCCACGTCGAAGCTTTTGGGCCGGACCGCACACCGGTCGCTGACGAGGAACCCCGCATCCTCCAGCATCGCGGTTACGTTGCCGATCAGCGCAGTCCGGGACATGGTCGTGAGTACGCTTCTCGCGACATATATACGTTGTGTCGGGGAGAGTCAGGCGGAACGCTGCCGCCCGCTTGCGGTTTCCTCCGCGATGATCGATCCGAGTTTATATACTTCGGGGGTGGCGTTTATAAGTCGGCGGTCCCCGAAACCGGCTTGTTCGCGACGCCGAAACGTGTCACTCGTGACCATCGTCGCCGTCGACGACACCGACTCCCGAACCGACGGGATGTGCACGACGTACGTCGCGACGCTGCTCGCGGAGCGGCTCGTCGACGCGGACGCACGCGTCCGACGGCGGCTGCTTATCAGGCTGAATCCGGCGGTGAAACACAAGACGCGCGGCAACGCGGCGGTGGCGCTCCACGTCGACGGGGTGGATGCGGCGGCGGCGTTCGCGACGGCCCGGGAGCTGATCGGAGAGCTCGCCGTTCACGACGACCCACGCACGTCGCCCGGCGTGGTCGTCGCCGACATCGACGTCGCCGGGGACCCCTTCGACCCCGCAACGTCGACGATCCCCGATCCCGTCGGCGAGTTCGCTCGCCGCGCGCTCCGCGAGCGACTCACACTCGAGGAGGCGACCGAGCTCGCCGCCGACCACGGCTTCCGTCACGCCGGGATCGCGACGGAGGGGCGGCGAGACGGGACCACCGGCGCGGAGACGGCGTCGCCCGTCGAGGGGCGCGGTCGAATCGGCGCGCTCGCCGCTGTCGGCGCGCCGCTCGCGTTCGACGACTGGACACACGAGCACGTCTCGTACCGCGAGTTCGACCGCTGTGGAACGCCCCGCGAGGTCGACGCCGATTCCGTCTTTACCGCCGCGGAGCGCGGCTATCCGACGGTGTGGGACACGGTCGACCGCGAGACGGGAGCGGTCGTCTGCGTGCCGAACGCGCCGGGGCCGATCCTCCACGGGATCCGCGGCGACGACCCCACGGCGTGTCGCGCGGTCGCCGAGGGGATCGCGAGCGAGCCGGTCGACCGCGCCGCAACGTTTCTCACGAACCAGGGGACGGACGCTCACGTCGACCCCGGCCGGATCGGCGCACTCCGCGACGGCGCGGGGTATCGCGTCGCGGGAATCGTCGCCGGGGAGCCGGAGACGAGGCGGGGTGGACACGTCCACGTCGACGTCGGAGCACGCGCCGATCGGGACGAGCTGCTTCGATGCGTCGCGTTCGCGCCGACCGGACGGTTTCGCGACCGCGTTCGCGCGCTCCGGCCGGGCGACCGACTCACCGTCTGTGGCGAACACGAGGTGCGGGAGACCCCGGATCTCGGCGGCTCGACGTCGACGAAGCGGTCCACGCTCAAACTCGAGAAGTTCGCCGTCCGCGACCTCGTTCGGACGGAGCGCACGACACCGACGTGTCCCGACTGCGAACGACGGATGAGCTCGGCGGGTCGCGGACAGGGGTACCGCTGTCGCGACTGCGGGACGTCGGAGCCCGAACGGGTTGCACGACCGATCGACCGCGATATCGACACCGGCTGGTACGAGGTGCCGCCGAGCGCCCGTCGACACGTGGCGAAGCCGCTGGTCCGTGGGGGGTTCGACGCCGAGACGCATCCCGAGCGGTGAGTCCGCGGCTACGAAACGACCGAGAGCCAGTGCCGACGGCTCACTGTACCTTCAGCGCCGGGGTGTCCGCGGGCGCGGCGAGCAGCTCCTTCAGCTCGTCGTCGAGTTCGAGGACGGTGATCGAACAGCCCATCATGTCGAGCGACGTCATGTAGTCGCCGACCCACGCGTCCCACGTCTCGACATCTTTCTCATCGAGCAGTTCCTGGAGCCGACGGTTGACGACGTACAGCTCCGAGAGCGGCGTCCCACCCATCCCGTTGACGATCGTCGCGACCTCCGTACCGGCGTCGGTGCCGAGATCCTCGAGGACCGCCTCCGTGAGGTGGTCGGTGATCTCGTCGGCGGGCATATGCTTGACCCGCTCGGTGCCGGGCTCGCCGTGGATCCCGATCCCGAGCTCGATCTCCTCTTCCCCGAGGTCGAACGTCGGCTCGCCCTTCTCGGGCGTGACACACGAGGTGAGCGCCGTCCCCATCGTGCCGACGTTGTCGTTCGCCTTCTCGGCGACGCGTTTTACCTCGCTCAGCTCCGCGCCCTCGGCCGCCTTCGCGCCTGCGACTTTGTGGACGAAAACGGTGCCACAGACGCCGCGACGACCGCTGGTGTACAGCGAGTCCTCGACCGCGACGTCGTCGTCGACGACGACCTGCTCGACCTCGACGTCCTCCATCTCGGCCATCTCCGCGCCCGTGTCGAAGTTCATCACGTCGCCCTCGTAGTTTTTCACGACACAGAGCACGCCCTCGCCGCCGTCACACGCCTTGACCATCTCGCCGAGCTGGTCGGCGGTCGGGGACGTGAAGATCTCACCCGCGGCCGCCCCGTCGAGCATTCCCTCGCCGAGGTACCCAGCGTGTGTCGGTTCGTGTCCACTGCCGCCGCCGGAGACGACTCCCACCTTGCCGTCGACCGGTGCGTCCTCGCGTACGAGCACCTCCTGTCCGTCGAGCCGGCGGACGTACTCGGGATGTACCGTCACCATTCCGTCGAGCATCTCGTCGACCACGTCGCCGGGGTCGTTAATGAGCTTCTTCATGATCCATTAGTGTATACACGGACCAACACAAAAAGATACCCTGCGACTGAGCGGTCAGCGGTCCGTGTCCGGACGTTGCTAGGCGTCCGCGCCGTCGACGACGCCGTCGAGACGGGTCGTCGGGAACAGTTCGTCGAGGTCGACGTGAGCATCGCTGTCGTCGGTGTCGTCGAGGACGGCGTCGGCGAGGAGGCGGTACCGCGTGCCGTCCCGCTCCACGACCCCCGCGTTCACGAGATGCTCGAGGTGGGCGAACGCCTCGCCCGGCCCGTGGAGGATGTGGATCGCCTCCAGATCGCCGAACAGTTCGGCCGACGTCTCCCATGCGGTGAGCGGCCCGAGACGGTCGAGAACGTCGACGACGCGTCGCGTTCGGTGTCGGTGATGGTCGAGGATCGTCGCCGCACGTCGGCTCGGCTCGTCGATCCGGTCGCGATGACCGGGGTGTGCGGCATCCCAGTCGCGGTCGACGACGCGAGCGAGACTCGCCGCGTAGTCGGCGAGCGGCGCCGCGACGCGCACGTCCGCTCCGCCGACGTTGGGCGTGTACCGCGGCAACACGGCGTCGCCCGTGAACGCCTCCTCAGGATCGGTGTCGGCGGGGCCCGCGACCGGCTCGTGGTCAGGAACGTCTCGGGGATCGAACGCGAACGCGGTGAGGCCCGCGGAGTGTCCCGGAAGGTGAACAGCCTCGAGCTCCGCGCCGTCGACCTCGATCCGGTCGCCATCGACGAACGTCGTCACGTCGGGATGGCGACCGCTGAGCTCCGCGGTCACCGACGCGAAAAAGGACTGCAGGCGGTCGCGAGGCGCCTCGGGCATCCCCCACCGGTCGAAGGTGTCGCGCTGGAGCTCCGGGTCCGCCGCGAGCGGCGTTTCGCGTCCGTCGACGAGGGGCGCATCGGCCTCGTGAACGAACACGTCCGCACCGCTTGCCGCCTGTATCTCGCCCGCGAGCCCCGCGTGGTCCGGATGCCAGTGGGTGAGCACGACGGCGTCGACGTCGGCCATCGCCACCCCGTGGCGAGCCAGACCGGTCTCGAACTCCGAGCGCACCTCGGGGATCGCGACGGCGGTGTCGACGAGCGTCGTCGTCTCGCCGCCGAGCAGGTAGGCGTTGTTTTCACCCTCGAAGACGGTGTTACCGAGCTGGATCCGTTTCACGTTCGGACGTCGTCGGGAGCCCTTTTGAGGGTTGCTCTCGGTGAAACACCTTTTCAGGGAGACCGCACAACGTGGACGTATGGAGTATCAGCCCGGGGTCTGCAACATCGGCCCGTCCGAGCAGCGAAAGCGGCTCGCGCTCGGCGTCGCCTCGCTGCTCGCCGCGGTCGTCATCGTGGCGGCCGTCATCTCGATCGGGTTACCGGCGTGGACGCTGCTGGTGACGGTGTTCCCGCTCTACGGCGCGGCGTTGGGGTTCATCCAGTACCGCGCGCGCTTCTGTGTCGGCTTCGCCGGCGTCGGCGTGTTCGACGTCGGCGACGGAACCCACGAGGTGACCGACCCGCGGGCGCTGGAGTCGGACCGCCAGCGCGCGATCCGACTCAATCTGCAGGCGGTCGGCGTCGCCGTGGCCGGCGCGCTGTTGGTGTACGGCGGCGTGGTCGCCGCGTTGTGAGGATCGGTCAAGGGAATCCACGAACGTGCACATAGAAAAGCATTAGAGTCGGAGAGATAACCACATAAGTGAATGAGCCTGCCCGAGACGGACCACGAGCTCGTCGTCGCGGAGCTCGACCGGGAGCCCACGCCCGCCGAGGCCGAGCTGTTCGAGAATCTCTGGAGCGAACACTGCGCGTACCGCTCCTCGCGCCCGCTGCTGTCGGCGTTCGACAGCGAGGGCGACCAAGTCGTCGTCGGTCCCGGCGACGACGCGGCCGTGCTCGCGCTCCCGGACCCCGACGCGGCCGACACCCCGCCGGCCGACCGCGACCCGGACGACTACGGCGACACGTACGTCACGTTCGGGATCGAGAGCCACAACCACCCCTCCTACGTCGACCCGTTCGACGGCGCGGCGACCGGCGTCGGCGGTATCGTCCGCGACACGATGTCGATGGGCGCGTACCCGATCGCTCTGCTCGACTCGCTGTACTTCGGCGGCTTCGACCGCGAGCACTCCCGATACCTCTTCGAGGGGGTCGTTGAGGGGATCTCCCACTACGGCAACTGCATCGGCGTCCCGACCGTCGGGGGCAGCGTCGCGTTCCACGACGGTTACGAGGGAAACCCCCTCGTCAACGTCGCCTGCGTCGGCCTCACGAACGAGGACCGGTTGGTGACCGCGACCGCACGGGAGCCGGGGAACGCGCTCGTCCTCGTCGGCAACGCGACGGGTCGAGACGGGCTCGGCGGCGCGTCGTTCGCCTCCGAGGATCTCGCCGAGGACGCCGAAACTGAGGACCGTCCTGCGGTGCAGGTCGGCGACCCGTACGCAGAGAAGCGGCTGATCGAGTGCAACGAGGCGCTGCTCGACGAGGACCTGATCCGCTCCGCGCGCGACCTCGGCGCGGCCGGCCTCGGCGGCGCGTCCTCCGAGCTCGTCGCCAAGGGCGGGTTGGGTGCCCACATCGAGCTCGACAGCGTCCATCAGCGCGAGCCGAACATGAACGCGCTGGAGATCCTGCTCGCGGAGAGTCAAGAGCGGATGTGCTACGAGGTCGATCCGGCCGACGTCGACCGGGTCCGCGAGCTCGCCGAGCGGTTCGACCTCGGCTGTTCGGTCATCGGCGAGGTGACCGAGGGGAACTACGTCTGCGAGTTCGGGGGCGAGACGGTCGTCGACGTCGACGCGGAGTTCCTCGCGGAGGGCGCGCCGATGAACGACCTCGCGAGCGAGCCGTCGAGCGAGCCCGACCGCGATCTCCCGGCACCGACGCTCGCGGACGCCTTCGAGGCCGTCGTCGCGAGCCCGAACACCGCGAGCAAGCGCTGGGTGTATCGCCAGTACGACCACGAGGTCGGGACGCGCACTGCGATGAAACCCGGCGACGATGCCGCCATCGTCGCGGTCCGTGAAGCGGCCGCCGCGGAGACCGACGCCGAGCCCGCAGTGGGTGACGGCGTCGGGGTCGCGCTCTCCGCCGGCGCGAACCCGAACTGGACGAGCGTCGCTCCCTACGAGGGCGCTCGCGCGGTCGCAGTCGAGAACGCGACGAATCTCGCTGCGAAGGGTGCGGTTCCGCTCGCCGCGGTCGACTGTCTCAACGGCGGCAACCCTGAAAAGCCGGAGGTGTACGGGGGGTTCGAGGGGATCGTCGACGGGCTTGCTGACGCGTGTGCCGATCTCGGTGCACCCGTCGTCGGCGGCAACGTCTCGCTGTACAACGACAGCGTCGCGGGGCCGATCCCGCCGACGCCGACGCTCGCGTTGATCGGAACGAAACGCGGATACGACGCGCCGCCGGCCGCGCTCGACGCCGACGTCGCGGACGACTCCACGCTCCTGCTCGTGGGCGAGTCCGGGGATGCACTCGGCGGGTCGGAGTATCTCGCGCGGCTCGGCGGGACCGACCGCTTCCCTGACCTCCCGGACGACCCGGACGAGCTCGTCGCGACGCTCGCGCGGATCGCTCGCCACGACGACACGGTGGCGACCCACGACGTGAGCGACGGCGGGCTCGCGGTGGCGCTCGCGGAGCTCGTCACCGACGAAGCGGGCGCGGTCGTCGAGCTCCCGGACCACGTCGCGGCGTTCGAGGAGACGCCCGGACGGCTCGTCGTCCAGACGACGAACCCCGAATCGGTGGCGGAGCTAGCCGGTACCATCCCGGTGTTTCGTCTCGGCGAGGTGACGACCGACGGGACGCTGTCGCTGTCCGTCCGAACGGACGCCGGCGATGCCGACGCCGCAACCCTCGACGTCGATGCCGACCGGATCCGCGATCTTCGGGGCGTGATCGAGCGCGAACTCGCGTGAGCGGCCGATATCGTCCGTTTTAGCCGTGATTCCCGTCGAGCGAAAGCGAACGATATTCTTTTAGGGTCTCCTAAAATATATCCGGATAAGACGGGACGTCGGCGAACCGACGCCCGCATCCACCGATGGCTCAAACAGACACGGTCGGGACGACACGCTCGGAGGAGCGAACGCCGGCCTCGCTCGAGTCGGCATCGAGCGAGGAGGCGTCGGAGGAGACGGTGTTGTCGCTCGCCGGCGTGAGTAAGGATTTCGGACCCGAAACCGCCGTGGAAGGAGTCTCGATGGAGGTCAAACGGGGGGAGCTGGTGACGTTTCTGGGACCGTCAGGCTGCGGAAAGACGACGACGCTTCGGATGATCGCCGGGCTGGAGGAGCCGACCGGGGGGACGATCACGCTCGCTGGCGAGACGGTCGCCGACGGCGACGCGTTCGTTCCCCCCGAGCGTCGGGACGTCGGGATCGTGTTCCAGAACTTCGCGCTGTTCCCGCATCTCACCGTTCGGGAGAACATCGCGTTCGGCCTCGAGGACGAAAGCGAGGCGGCGACCCGTGACCGCGTCGACGAGCTGCTGGAGCTGGTCGACATGCCCGAACACGGGGAGAAGACGCCGGATCAGCTGTCCGGCGGCCAGAAGCAGCGAGTCGCACTCGCCAGATCGCTCGCGCCGGAGCCCGACGTCCTCCTTCTGGACGAGCCGTTCTCGAACCTCGACGTCCGGCTGCGCGTGGAGATGCGCGAGGAGGTCCGACGAATCCTGAAGGCGGCTGGCGTCACCGCGGTGTCGGTCACCCACGACCAGGAGGAGGCGCTGTCCATCTCCGACCGCGTCGCCGTGATGAACGACGGAGAACTGGAGCAGATCGGTCGCCCAGAGGGGGTGTTCGAGCAGCCGGAGTCGAAGTTCGTCGCCTCCTTCCTCGGCCGGGCGTCGTTCCTCGAGGGGTGTCTCTGCGACGGAAAGGTCGAAACCGGCGTTGGGCGGTTCAACGCCGCCGCACTCGAGGGGTACGACACCGTCTACGACGGCGCGCCGGTCGACGTGCTCGTGCGTCCGGACGACCTGCGAGCTACCCCGGCCGACGCGGCCGTCGCCGACGGAAAGGTCGTCTCACGGCAGTACGTGGGCCCCTCGTTCATCTACCGCGTCGAGCTGGACTCCGGCGAGTCCGTGCACTGCCTCCACAACCACGTCGAGGAGTTCGAGCTCGACCAGTGGGTGAGCGTCGACCTCGTCGCCGACCATCCCCTGGCGTGGTATCCGAGTGGCGGTCCGACGGCCGACGGCGGCGTGACGTGCCAGCGGAACGATTGAAATCGCCCTGGGTCAGCCGCCGAGGTAGAGCCGGGAGACCTCCTCGTCGCCGAGCAGCTCCGCCGGCGTCCCCTCGAACCGCACCGTTCCCTGGTCGAGCACGTAGCCGCGGTCGGAGATGCCGAGCCCCTTCTTCACGTTCTGCTCGACCATGAGGATCGACGTGTCCATCTCGTTGACCGCCTGCACGTCCTCGAACACCTCGTCGGCGGTGTTGGGCGCGAGTCCGGCCGACGGCTCGTCGATCAGCAGCACGTCCGGCTCCATGACGAGCGCCCGCGCGAACGCCAGCACCTGCCGCTGGCCGCCCGAGAGGGTTCGTGCCTTCGCGGTCCGCTTCTCGTCGAGCAGCGGGAACCGCTCGTAGAGCTCGTCGATCGTCTCCCCGAGCCCGTTTTTGCGGGCAACGCCGCCCATCCGGAGGTTCTCCTCGATGGTCAGCGAGCTGAAGACGTTCTCGGACTGGGGCACGTAGCCGATCCCCTCCCGGACGATCTTCTCGGGCGCCATACCGGAGATGTCCAGACCGTGATATGTGACCGACCCCTCCCACGGCGTCAGCATGCCGAACGCCGTTTTGAGCACCGTCGACTTGCCGGCCCCATTCGGCCCGACGAGACAGACGATCTCGCCGCGGTCGAGTCGCACCGAGAGGTCCCGGAGCACCTGCACCTTCCCGTACCCCCCGTCGACCCCACTGAGCTCGAGGACGGTCTCGCTCATGCGCCACCCCCGAGATAGGCGTCGATCACGCGGTCGTCGGCTCTGACCGTCTCCGGCGACCCCTCTGTGAGGACGCTTCCCTGATCGAGGACGACGATCGGGTCCGCGAGATCCATCACGAACTCCATGTCGTGTTCGATCAGCAGGAAGGTCGTTCCATCCTCGTTGAGCCGGCGGATCTGCTCCTCGAGCTTCCTCGCGAGCGTCGGGTTGACGCCCGCGACGGGCTCGTCGAGTAGCAGAATCTCCGGCTCCGCCAGCATCGCCCGGGCCAGTTCGACGAGCTTCATCTGTCCGCCGGAGATGTCCGTGGCCGGCTGGGTCGCCAGGTGGTCGATCTCGAACTCCTCGAGGATTCGCTCGGCGGCCTCGAGGTTCCGCGTTTCGGTCTCGCCGACGGTCCCAGGCGAGGTGAACAGCTTCACGAACGACTCGCCCGGCTGGCGACGCGGCCCGACGAGCATCGCCTCGCGGACGGTCATCCCCTCGAGCTTCCGGGGCGTCTGGAACGTCCGGATCAGCCCGTGCTCGGCGACCTTGTACGGCGCGTGTCCGGTCACATCGGTTCCGTCCACCGTGACGGTCCCGCCGTCGGGTTGGTAAAAGCCCGAGATGAGGTTGAACAGCGTCGACTTGCCGGCGCCGTTCGGCCCGATGAGGCCGGTGATCGTGCCGCGTTCGACCTCGAAGGTCGCGTGGTCGGTCGCCATCAAGCCGCCGAACGACTTCTCCAGGTTCTCGACCCGGAGCACGACATCGTCCTTCCCCTCGACCGCGCCGGAGGGGAGTCGGGCGTGATCGTCCGCGTCGTCGACGCCGGCGTGATCGGAGCCCGCCGTCTCACTCATCCGACCCACCTCCTTTGCGGTCGCGCACGCCGCTTTCCGGCCGCTTCGGGGCGGCCCCGGAGACGGCGCTCGGCCAGATCAGCTCCCGCTGTGGTGGAAGCAGTCCCCGTGGGCGGTACCGCATGACAAGCACGATCAACAACCCGATCATCAACAGGCGGAGCGGCGCCCCCTCGATGGGGAACCACGCGACGTCGTTGACGAACCGGGAGCCCTCCCGGATCGCGACGACGACGAAGCCCCCGAGCAGCGCGCCGCGGTTCGAGCCGCTCCCGCCGAGGATGACGGCGACCCAGACGTAGAAGGTCGTGATCGGGTCGAGGTCGCCGGGGTTGACGAAGAGGTTGAGGTGCGCGTAGAAGACGCCCGCCAGCGCCATCAGGACGCTCCCGAGCACGAACGCCTGCATCTTGTAGGCGTACGTGTTCTTCCCGAGCGCCTTCGCGAGGTTCTCGTCCGAGCGGATCGTCCGCAGGACCCGCCCCCATGGGGACCGCTGCGCGCGCCGCAACACGAGGAACGCGACCGTGAGGAACGCCAAAATCAGCGAAACGTTGAGCAGCTGGCGCCAGAAGGTGGTGCCGAGAACGACCGGCGAGCCTGGGACCACCTCGATCCGGAGCCCGGGCATGGTCTCCGGGAAGACACCGAGCATCGGCCATCCCTCGAAGAAGCTCGGGATGCCCCGGATCCCGGCGCTGCCGTTGGTCCACTGCCGCTCGTTGCGGACGATCAGCCGGATCACCTCGGCAAGCCCCAGCGTGGCGATCGCGAGATAGTCCGCCCGCAGTCGCAGCGTCGGGATGCCGATCGCGACGGCGACGACCGCCGCCAACACGAGGCCGACGGCCAGTCCGGCCAGCGGGTTGAAGCCGCCGGCGATCGGGGAGTTGCTTCCGGTCATGAGTGCGGCGCCGTAGGCCCCGAGCCCGAAGAACGCGGCGACGCTGAAGTTGATCAGTCCGGTGAACCCCCACTGGGAGTTCAACCCGAGCGAAAGCAGCGCGTACATCCCTCCGAGTCCGAACAGAAAGAGGAAGTACGAGGGGCCGAGCGCGCCCGACAACGTCGCGACGAACAGCGCGAGCGCGACGAAGCCGAGGCCGACGGTCACGGCCAACTCCGTCGCGGTCATCGACGCCCACCGTTCGCGGAGAGCAAGGGCCGACATCACAACCCCTCCCCCGCGGTCCCGTCCCCGGCGATCCCCGTCGGTCGCACGAGCAGGACCGCAACCATGATCACGAAGGCCACGGCCTCGGCGTACTCGATGCCGATCGGGATCCCGGCCCGTGATAGAAGCGGTGTCATCTCGACGACCATGCCGATGAGGAATCCGCCGAGCATCGCCCCGTAGACGGAGCCGATGCCGCCGAGGATGACGGCGGCGAAGATCACGAGCAGCACGTTGAACCCCATCCGGGGGACGAGCTGGTTGAACAGGCCGAGGAATGCGCCGCCGGCGCCGGCGAGCCCGGCGCCGATGACCCACGACCAGATCTTCACCCGGTAGGTACGGATCCCGCTCGCGCGTGCGAGATCCGGATTATCGGCCATAGCCCGCATCTTCCGCCCCAGATCGGTGTGCTGGAGCAGCACGTGGAGTCCGACGACGAGCGCCGCCGCGGTCAAAACGATGGCGACGTCGTGCTGGGTCATCCGGATCCCGTAGGGGATCAACCACTCGATCGGGCGCAAGGTCGGCAGATCGTAGCGGATCGCGTCGGCACCGAAGCCGAGCTGTATCAGCGCCCGGTAGATGAACGCGACGCCGATCGACGTGATCAACAGCCCGATCGAGCCGATCTCGAGCGGATCGTAGACGATCCGCTGGGTGATCACGGCGACGACGGCGGCGACGGCGATGCCGACCGCGAGCGCCACGAAAAATCCGAGCGGGAGCCCGAGCACCGTAAACCCGACCCCGCCGAGAAGGCCGAAAGCTACGAGCGTGGCGTACGCGCCGACGGTCAGCGTGTCGCCGTGGGCGAAGTTCGCGAACCCGGCGATGCTGTAGATCAGCGAGAGGCCGATGCTCCCGAGGACGATGATGCTGCTATAAACCAACCCGTTGGCGACTAATTCGAGTGTGGACATGAACTGAGAGCCGTTACGACTGCCGGAACTCGATGGTCTCGTAGCCGTGGTCCCGGACCTCGAACACCGCGAGGCTTCCCCGTGGGTCGCCGTTCTCGTCGAAGTCGATCGGGCCGCTGACGCCCTGATAATCGACGTCGTCGGGGCCGCCGCCGTCGGCCAGGATCGCGTGGGCCTCCTCGTAGGTGAACACCTCCTCGCCCTCCGGGCGGGTGACGTCGCGGACCACCTCGCCCAGCGCCTCGCCGGTGAACTCGTCCGCGGCCTGGATCGACAGCGCGGCCGTGACGACACAGTCGTAGGCGAACGCTGACCAGGCGGTCGGGGACTCGCCGTACTCCGCCTCGAAGGCGGCGGCGAACGCCTGGTAGTTCTCCTGATCCTGTGGGGCGGCGGGCTCGACGAGCTTCATCCCGTCCATGCTGCCTTCCGGCGTGTTCTCAATGACCGTATCGCCCCGGTTGGAGTCGGCCCCATACAGCTGCGGCTCGTAGCCGCTCTCGAACATGTTCCGGACCATGGTCGCGAACTCCTGCTGGTAGGTGATACAGAGCCACGCCTCCACGCCGGAGCCGTTCATCTCCGAGACCAGACTCGAGTACGACGCGGCCTCGCCGTCGTGGGAGCTGTCGTAGACGATCTCCCCCTCGTACGCCTCCTCGAAGGCGTCGAAGAGGCTCTCGCCGAACTCGTCGTTGATGTAGGTGACCGCCACCTCGTCGTAGCCGTCCTCGAGGATGATGTCCGCGAGCGCGAGCGACTGGGTCCGGCCGCTCGGCGACATCCGAAGCAGGCCGGGGAAGTCGGTCAGCCCTAGTCCCGTGGAGTTCTGGCTCAACTGGACGACGCCGGTCCCCTGGATGACGCTCTCGTAGATCGACAGCGACACCCCGGAGCCGACGGCCCCGATGAGGAACGGCACCTCGTCCTGGTTGACGAGCTTCTGGGCGGCCGCGACGCCCCCCTGGCTTTCGCTTTCGGAGTCCTCGACGATGACGTCGAGCTCGCGCCCGTTCACGCCCACGTCGTTGACGTCCGCCAGCGCCAGATCTAGGGCCCGCTGGTTGCGCTCCCCGAAGTCCGCGAGCGACCCGGTCAGCGAGTCGACCATGCCGATCTCGTAGACCGCCTCGTCTCCGTCGTCGTCGCCGGCGTCGTCGGTCGTGTCGTCATCGGCCGTGTCGTCGTCGGCCGGATCCTCGTCAGTCGTTTCCAGACACCCTGCGAGTGCGGCGATGCCGATCCCGCCGCTCGCTTTCAGCACCGTCCGCCGGTCCGTGATATCTCGTGGCATACGTTCCCTCTATCGCTCACAGGATATTAACCTCGGTGAATCCACCCCCGACCATGGTCGCCCACGCCGGCTCCATGTCGAGATGCGATGCGAGCGGCGCTTTCTTCGGACGAACGTCGGCGAAACGAATGGTCGGGTGTCTTTATAAGTGAGAACGGCTCCCGGATCCGACTATGTTACCGCCAATCGCGAACGGTTTCGTCGCCGGCGAGGATCCGGACGCGGCGCTGGCACACGTCGAGGAGCTCAACGACCGCGGGGTTGCCGGCATCCTGAATCTCCTCGGGGAGCACTACGCGGAGCGGGAACCGGCCGACGGGGACGCCGACGAGTACGTCTCGCTGATCCGTTCGATCGCCGATCGCGACCTCGACGCCTGCGTCTCCGTGAAGCCGAGCCAGGTCGGGCTCGACGTCGCGGGCGACATCTTTCGGGAGAACCTCGACCGGATCGTCGCCGCCGGCGCGGACGCCGGCGTGTTCGTCTGGATCGACATGGAAGATCACCACACGACGGACGTCACGCTCGACGCCTTCGAGCGTTACGCTGTCGAGACGGACGGAAACGTGGGCGTCTGCGTCCAGTCGAATCTGAAACGGACCCGCGAGGACCTCGAACGGCTCGCCGGGCTCCCGGGCAAGGTCCGGCTCGTAAAGGGTGCGTACGACGAGCCCGCGGCTGTCGCATACACGTCGAAGGCGCGCGTCGACGAGGCCTACCGCGAGGACCTGCGGTACGCGTTCGAGGCGTTCGACGATGGCGTCGCGGTCGGCAGCCACGACCCGACGATGATCGACCACGCCCGCGAGCTCGACGCCGAACACGAGACCCCCTACGAGATCCAGATGCTGATGGGCGTTCGCGAGCGCGCACAGTTCGAGCTGGCCGAGGACATCGATGTGTACCAGTACGCGCCGTACGGGTCGAAGTGGGCCTCCTACTTCTACCGGCGGATCCGCGAACGCAAGTCGAACGCGCTGTTCGCGCTCAGGGCGGTCGTCGGCCGGTAGCTCGACCCCGGTCGCGATCCCGCGACCGTGCCGGCCACCCACACCAGCCGGATCGCGCCGCCCGCCTCGCTGAACCGGTAGACGAACTCGGCCGAACCAAGACCCGTCATCGACACCTGTACCGGAATTTCCGATCCGTCCGGTCGGGAGACAGTGACTTCACCACGCCACTCCCCCGTGGCCTCAACGGCCGACCGACGGTCGATCTCGAACCGCTCCACGTCCGCGTGGAGTGACCCCCAGTGGGAGCCGACGACGGAGCTCGCGTCGACTGAAATCGTCTCGCCGTTCCGCCGACGAACGGGCAGCGCGGTCGCAAACCTGTCCATCGTCTCGGAGGGCGACGCCACGAACGCCTCGAATCGCTCGGAGTCCCGCGCATCGAAGTCGATCACGGGCCCTTCCGTGAGCGACGTCGTCACCCACACTTATGAGCGTCATCGCCCACGGTCGAGTATGATACTCGCCGAGTTCGACGACCGGATCCGGTTCGTGACGCAGCCGGACCACGCCGCGCTGGCGGGACGGCTCGCCGAGCGATGGGGCGGGTCGGAACTCACCCGGGCGACCCCGACGGCCGCGGTCCGACTCGCGGTGTATGCCCACGACGACGGCTGGTGGCCTCGGGACCGCCGACCGCGACGCAACGCTGACGGGTCGCCGCAGGCGTTCTACGAGCTCCCGCCTACGGAGTGGATCGATCTGTACGGACGAGGGATCGACGACGTCGCTCGCGTCGACCGCTACGCGGGACTGCTCGTCTCGATGCACGGCTCCGGGCTCCGGCGACAGCGGTACGGGCTCTCGCCGTCGTGGGGGGCAACGCCGAGCGCGTTTCGGGAGTTCGTCGACCGCGAGGAGCGTCGACAGCGAGCGCTCGCCGCCGAGCTTCGCGAGGATCCGGACGATGACCGACTCTCCGCGGCCGATGTCGAACTCCTCGACGCCATCCACGAAACCGGTCGCCCACCGGATGGATCCGGCGGAGCGGGAACCGCAACCGACTCCGGCGGAGCGGGAGCCGATGGTGGCTCCGGGACGGACGGCGACCAGTCACGACTCTGGCGGAACTATCGGCTGCTCGCCGCGCTCGACGCGCTGGCCCTCCGGCTCTGTTCGGCGACGCCGCCGAGCGACCCCGGGGTGAGCGACGCGATATCGGTCGACCGGGTGCCGACGGAGCCGGGTCGCGCGGATACGACGCTGACCGCGAGACCGACCGGAGCGGCCGAGTACCGACTCTCCCCGTATCCGTTTCGCGAGTCACCGATCGTCGTGAACGTGCCGTCACGAACCGTGAATCGGACGTCGTTCGAGACCGAGGAGACGCTGCTGCGGCAGTATTACGGGGCCGAAACGAGGGATCTGCGGATCGTTTGCCGTCCAGCGTGATCCGCCGGACTGTCGGCCGTCCACCGGACCGGCCGAACGAAGCATCGTCGCACCGAGAACAGCCGAAGCTCACTACATCGAGAGCAACCGAACCTCACCGCATCGAGGTCGCCACGAGCGTCGCGAGCGCGGTCGCGGCTCGGTCGGGATCCGTCCGTTTCGCGGTGCGGTCGAGGCGGAGCGAGAGTGCCGGATCGGAGACGCACAGCGCGCCGTACGCGGCGACGAGCGCGAAAAGTCCCGTGAACAGCAGCGACTCCATGAGTCCGGTAGCGGTCGACCGGGACATAAGTCGTGCGGGTTGGTGGGTGTCGTTTCCGACCGCGACCGGTACGTGTGGGCGCGTCACGCGCCGCTCCCGACGACGTAACCCTTACCCATCGTGGTCGCCAATCCGCCGGTATGACCGACGAGCGGGACGACGACCGACACGAGTTCTCCTCGGGGCAGGGCGTCGACGCCGACTACGAGGAGTTCACGCTGGACCCGCCGGAGCTGAAGGTGGACCCCACGAAGGTCGACCCCGTCGACTCGCGGGTGTTGACCGATCAGCTCGATCAGCGGAACGTCGCAAGCGACCAGGTCGACGTCGACCAGCTGCTCGACGTGGGGCTGTCGTACATGGAGATCAACCGCTTCGAGGAGGCGACGGAGACGTTCGAGCGCGCCGCGCGGTTCGCCGAGGACGACAGCCTCGACGAGCAGGAGGCGTGGGTGAACAAGGGTGTCGCCCACGCGGAGCTGGAGGAGTTCGACCGGGCGATCGGCGCGTACGAGGAGGCGCTACGGATCGACGACGACTCCGAGCACGCCGCGACCGCCGAGACCAACCTCGCGTACGCGCTCTGGGAGTTCGGCCGTCACGAACAGGCGCTCGAACACGCCGAGCGCGCCGTCGAGATCGACCCCCGATTCGCGCAGGCGTGGTACAACCGCGGCTTCTTCCTGATCGAGCGGGGGCTCGCCGAGGACGCCGTGAAATGCTTCGACAACGCGATCCGGCTGGGACATCGTGACGCCGACGTGTTAGAGGAGAAGGCCCGGGCGCTCGAGGAGGCCGGCGAGCACGAGCAGGCGGAGGAGATCGCCGAGCAGGCGGAGGAGATCCGCCGCGAGACGGAGGGACGGCTGGTCGAGGAACACGCCGGCGGCGGCCCGATGGGCGGACGAGGCGACGGTCGCGAACGCGATCTGCAAGGCGAGGGCCCCGAGGGCTTTTAAATGCTGCTTCGCGAGCGCGAGACGAAGGAGGGGTTGCTCGTCTCCGTCTGCGACAGCGACTGTCTCGGCGAGACGTACGACAACGGCACGGCGACGATCACCGTCTCGGAGTCGTTCTACGGCGGCGACGACGCCGTCGAGGCGACCGCCGAGGAGGTCGTCGCAGGGCTGCAGCGCGCGCAGGTCGCGAACATCGTCGGGACGGAAGCGGTCGGCGTCGCCGTCGATGCCGGCCTCGTCGACGAGGAGACCGTACTGGAGTTCGAGGAGACGCGGCACGCACAGCTGCTGTGGCTGTGAGCCACTCACGTTCGTGACCGCGGATCTGTACGCGAACCCGGACGCGAACCCGGATGCGAACCCGGATGCGAACCCGGATACGAACCCGGATGCGAACCTGATCTCGGGCCCGTCACGGAACGCTTTTATATCCGGACGTGGCTACGTTTCGTCAATGAGCGCGCTGACTCGTCGCGTCGCCGCCCTTTTCCGAGAGCGACGAGTCTCGCGACGAACGCGACGAGTCGTCCGACCGCGACCGGTTTCCGGCGCGGCGCGACGACCGGCCCCCCGTGGCCGATAACTACACTTCCCTCGTCGCGTTCGCGCCGTTCCGTTCCGTACAGTTCCAACTCCGCTCTCCGCGGTGTCGATAGCGTCGCTCCTGTGTTTTTCTTACTAACTCTAAACCGTTGAATTTAAGGGCGTAAGCCGTCTGTTCCTCAGTAATGGCAACCGTTGCACTCGCGTTCAGTGGGGGGCTCGACACGACAGTTTGCGTCCCGATCTTAAAAGAGGAGTACGGCTACGACGAAGTGATCGGCGTCAACGTCGACGTCGGGCAGCCGACCGACGAGTTCGACGAGGCGGAGGAGACCGCCGAGGCGCTCGGCCTCGACCTTCACGTCGTCGACGCGAAAGCGAAGTTCGCCGACCTGTGTCTCGACGCGGTGAAGGCGAACGCGACGTATCAGGGATATCCGCTCGGTACCGCTCTCGCGCGTCCCGTCATCGCCGAGGCGATCCTCGACGTCGCCGAGGAGGAGGACTGTGACGCGATCGCGCACGGGTGTACGGGGAAGGGGAACGATCAGCTCCGGTTCGAGGCGGTGTGGCGCGGCTCCGATCTGGACGTGATCGCGCCCGTCCGCGAGCTCGGACTCACCCGCGAGTGGGAGATCGAGTACGCCGAGGAGAACGACCTCCCCGTCGAGACCGGCGACGGCGGCGTCTGGTCGATCGACGAGAACATCTGGTCGCGTGCGGTCGAGGGCGGCAAACTGGAGGACCCCGACTACGAGCCGCCGGCGGAGATCTACGAGTGGACCGCCGAGCCGGACGGAGAGACGACGATCGAGGTGACGTTCGAGGCTGGCGTTCCCGTCGCCGTCGACGGCGAGGAGATGGACCCCGTCTCGCTGATTCAGTACCTCAACGAACACGCGGGCGCGTACGGCGTCGGCCGCACCGACGTGATGGAGGACCGCATGCTCGGACTAAAAGTGCGCGAGAACTACGAACACCCGGCCGCGACCGTGCTCCTTACCGCCCACCAGGCGCTCGAGGACCTCGTTCTTACGAAAAACGAGCGCTCGTTCAAGAAGGGGATCGAACACGAGTGGTCCGAGAAGGCGTATCAGGGGCTCGTGTTCGCGCCCGTCGTCGACGCGCTGAACGCCTTCATCGACGAGACGCAGGACGTCGTCACCGGCACCGCGACCGTGAAGGTGGCGGGCGGGAACTGCCGCGTCGTCGCCCGCGACTCCGAGTACGCCGTCTACTCCGAGGAGATGGCCTCGTTCAACACCGAGGACGTCGCCGGCATCGCCCAGGAGGACGCCACGGGCGTCGCGAAGTACCACGGACTTCAAGAGCGGCTCGCCAACGACGTGAAAGCCGGTGTCTCGAAACCCGAACTCGCAACCGACGGGAGCGGCGACGACGAGAACTGAGTCGATGACAGACGACTCGGGCACCGACGATGACGCGGACGCGTCCGGCCCGGCCGTCCGCGGCGATCGCTTCAGCGGTGGCCCCGCCCGCGGGTTCCTGTCGAGCCTCGCCGCCGACGCGGCGATATTCGAGGCCGACCTCGCGGTCGACCGCGCGCACACGGTGATGCTCGCCGAGCAGGGGATCGTCGACGACGCGGTCGCCGGCGAGATCCTCGCCGCGCTCGACGACGTGGAGGCGGCCGGTCACGGCGAGCTGCCGGACGGCGAGGACGTCCACGAGGCGATCGAGACGGCCGTGATCGAGCGGGTCGGCCCCGACGGCGGACGGATGCACACCGCGCGCTCGCGCAACGACGAGGTGGCGACGTGCATCCGGTACCGGCTTCGCGAGGACGTGCTGGCGGTCGCCGCGGCGACGCTGACGCTGCGCGAGGCGCTCGCGACGGTCGCGAGCGACCACGTCGAGACGATCATGCCGGGGTACACCCATCTCCAGCCCGCGCAGCCGACGACGGTCGCCCACTACCTGCTGTCGTACGAGGGGGCAGTCGCTCGCGACACGAGCCGGCTGCTGGACGCCTACGACCGCGTGAACCGCTCGCCGCTCGGTGCGGCGGCGTTCGCGGGAACGACGTTCGACGTCGACCGCGACCGCACCGCCGAGCTGTTAGGATTCGACGGGATCGTCCGCAACTCGATGGACGCCGCCTCCTCGCGGGATTTCCTCGCGGAGGCGGCGACCGCCGCCGCGACGCTGGCGACGACGCTGTCGGGTCTCGCCGAGGATCTGATCCTGTTCGCGAACAAGGGGTATCTCGAGCTGTCCGACGACTACGCATCGACGTCGTCGATCATGCCACAGAAGAAGAACCCGGACACGCTGGAGCTGACCCGCGGCGTGGCGGGCGACGCGATCGGCGAAGCGACCGGGACGCTGAGTCTCCTCAAGGGGCTTCCGCGCGCGTACAACCGCGACCTCCAGCGCGCTCACGCAAGCGTGTTCGAGATCGCGAACGACGTTCGCGAGGCGACCGAGATCGCCGCCGGCGCGGTCGCGACCGCCGATTGGAACGAGGCGACGCTGGCCGAGGCGGCTGGCGAGGGGTTCTCGACGGCGACGGGCGTCGCCGACCTGCTGGCGACCGCGGGGCTCCCGTTCCGGACGGCTCACGAGGTCGTCGCGGACGCCGCGGCGACGATCGACGACGGCGACGACCCCGGAACGGCGGCGACGAAAGTCGACGCGGCCGCACGCACCGTACTCGGGGAGTCGCTGTTCGAGCACGTGAGCCGCGACGACGTGGAGCGCGTGCTCGACCCGGCGGCGAGCGTCGCGAGCCGGGACTCCGCGGGCGGTCCGGCTCCCGACGCGGTGACGAAGACGATCGCGGCCGCGAAGCGCCGCCACGAGGACGACGCCGCCGCGCTCGCGAGTCGCCGGGAGACGCTCGCGGCGGCCGCGGAGGAGCTCGACGACGAGGTGCGTCGGCGTGTCTGATTCCTCGTGCCCGCCACGGCGGTCGCGACGCGCACGCCGAGCGCGGCCGCGACCCCACCCGGGGTCGACGCATATATAACCAACATCTGACACTGGAATACAGAGGAACGACTGAAACTCGTTCTTGCCCCCGTATAGGCATATCTACGTTATGTATGCTTCATTATGATTCCGAAGCGTTTATATGCGTATGGGCGCGAGTAGCGTGTACGATGACGAGTGACAGCGACACGCTGCATGCGGAGGATCCGATCACTGGCGAGGAGATCGAGCTGCCGGCCGACGTCGAGGTCGGCGAGATCATCGACAGCCCGGTCACCGGGGCCGAGCTCGAGGTCATCTCGCTCGATCCGGTCGTCTTGGAGGAGGCGCCCGAGCTCGAGGAGGACTGGGGCGAGTAGATGACGGCGACGGCGACTCGCTCGGAGTGGTCGGGATGAAGGTCGGCATCCTCTACTCGCGGATCCGCCGGGACGAGAAGCTCCTGCTGTCGGAGCTTCGCGACCGCGGCCACGAGGTGACGAAGATCGACGTCCGGACGGAGCGGTTCGGGCTCGACTCGACGACCGCGGCCGTCGAGGATCTGGACGTCGTCGTCGACCGGTGTCTCGCGACGAGCCGGTCGCTGTACGCGACGGAGTTTCTCGACGGCTACGGGGTGCCCGTGGTCAACGGTCCCGAGACGGCCGACGTCTGTGCCGACAAGGCGAAGAACTCGCTGCGGCTCGCAGCGGCGGGCGTGCCGACCCCGACCACGGAGGTCGCGTTCACCACGGACGCCGCCCTCGAGATCATCGAGGAGTTCGGCTATCCGTGCGTGCTCAAGCCCGTCGTCGGCTCGTGGGGCCGGCTGATGGCGAAGATCGACTCGCGGAACGCCGCAGAGGCGATCTTGGAACACAAGGCGACGCTCGGCCACTACGAGCACAAGGTGTTCTACGTCCAGGAGTACGTCGAGAAGCCGGGCCGTGATATCCGCGTCGTCGCGGTCGACGGCGACCCGATCGCCGCGATGACCCGCACGTCGGACCACTGGCTCACCAACGCCGCGAAAGGCGGCGAGACGGCGAGCTTCGATCTGGACGACGAGGCGCTGGATCTGGTCGAGAAGGCCTCCGATGCGGTCGGCGGCGGTCTGCTCGGCGTCGACCTGATGGAGGTCGGCGGCGCGGACTCGGGCGAGTACACGGTCCACGAGGTGAACCACACCGTCGAGTTCAAGGCGCTGAACGACGCGGTCGACGTCGACGTCCCCGCGGCGGTCGTCGACTGGCTGGAGACGAAGGCAGGCTCGGCGACGAGTAGCGACCCGACCGACGGCGAGTCAGCGGGCGACGAGGCGTCGGCGGACGACGAGGCGTCGGCGGGCAACGAGGCGTCGGCGGGCAACGAAGTGATCGACGATTCGGAGGAGGCGACGACGCACACATGACCGACGACACCACGGACGCGGACGGAACGCCGGCGAGCGACGAGAGCTACACCGCCAGCGTCGTGGGCGGCACCGGGTTCACCGGCGGGGAGCTGCTCCGCCTGCTCGCAACCCATCCGAACTTCGAGGTCGTGCAGGCGACCTCGCGGTCGGACGCGAACATGACGGTCGGTCGGGCCCACCCGAACCTCCGGGATCTGGACCTGCGGTTCTCGGAGCCGGACGATCTGGTGTCCGTCGACGTGCTGTTTTCGGCGACGCCCCACGGCGTCTCGATGGAGCAGGTCGACGAGTACTTCGAGGCGGCGGATACGGTCGTCGACCTGTCGGCGGATTTCCGGCTGCCGACCACCGACGCCTACGACGAGTGGTACGACGGCCACGCCGCGCCGGAGTATCTGGAGCGCGCGGAGTACGCGCTGCCGGAGCTGAACCGCGAGAACCTCGCGGACGCGGATCTCATCGCCGGCGGGGGCTGTAACGCCACCGCGACGATTCTCGGTCTGAAACCCCTCGTCGACGCGGGCGTACTCGGCCCGGAGACGGGCGAGGTCGTCGTCGACGTGAAGGTCGGCTCCTCGGAGGGTGGCGCCGGCGGCGGCGCGGCCTCCTCACATCCGGAGCGGTCCGGGGTAGTGCGTCCGTACGCGCCGACGGGCCATCGTCACGAGGCGGAGATCGAGGCGTACCTCGGACTCTCCGTCTCCTTTACGGTCCACGCGGTCGACATGGTCCGCGGCGCCTCCGCGACCTGCCACGTCTTCCCGGACGAGCCCGTCTCGAAGACGGACCTGTGGCAGAGCTACCGCGGCGCGTACGCCGACGAACCGTTCATGCGGATCGTCTCGGGCGGGGGCGGCGTCTACCGCTACCCCGAGCCGAAGGCGGTCGCGGGGACGAACCACGGCGAGGTCGGCTTCGAGCTCGACCCCGGCAACCGCCGGATCGTCGTGTTCTCGGCGATCGACAACATGATGAAAGGGTCGGCCGGGCAGGCCGTCCACGCGACGAACGTCGCGCTCGGGCTGCCCGAGACGGCCGGCCTCGAGTTCGGGGGACTCCACCCGGTGGGATCGCCATGACCGACGACCCCCCGGTCGTCGTGAAGATCGGCGGCGCGAAGGCGGTCGACCCGGCGGGCGCGGTCGGCGACGTCGCCCACCTCGTCGCCAACGGTCGGTCGGTCGTCGTCGTCCACGGCGGCTCGACGGTCGTCGACGAGACCATCGAGCGGCTCGGCATGGAGCCGGAGTACGTCGAGTCCGCCTCCGGCGTCACCGGCCGGTTCACCGACGCCGACACGATGGAGGCGTTCACGATGGCGATGGCGGGCAAGCTCAACACGGAGCTGACCGCGCTGTTCCGGTCGGCCGGCGTCGACGCGGTCGGCCTCAGCGGGGTCGACGGCGGGCTCCTCTCGGGGCCGCGCAAGTCGGCGATCCGCGTCGTCGAGGACGGCAAGCGGAAGATCAAACGCGGGGAACACTCCGGGCGGATCGAGTCGGTCGACACCGGCCTGCTCGCTGGGCTGCTCGCGGACGGGTACACCCCCGTCGTCTCCCCGCCGATGGCCGGCGAGGAGGGCGACGGCGAGGTGACGCCGGTGAACACGGACGCGGACCGGGCGGCCGCGGCGGTCGCGGGCGCGCTCGACGCCGAGCTCGTGCTGTTGACCGACGTCGCGGGCGTGTACGCCGACCCTGACGACCCCGAGACGCTGATCGAGTCGGCGGCGACGCCGGCGGAGCTGGCGGCGGTCGAGGAGGCCGCCGAGGGGTTCATGGGTAAGAAGGTGCTGGCCGCGACGGAGGCGCTGGAGGGCGGATCGCCCCGCGTCGTCGTCGCCGACGCCAACGTCCGCGACCCGATCGTCGCCGCGCTCGGCGGATCGGGAACGACGATCGAGCGGTCGGCGCTCGGTGACGAGGTGGAGGACGCGGCCGGACGCAGCGGGAGCGACGACGGGGGTGAGACCGCGTGAGCGGCTTCGTCTTCTCGGAGAAGCCGATCGAGATCGTCTCCGGCGACGACGTGTATCTGACCGACGCGAACGGCACCGAGTATCTGGATTTCGGCGCGAGCTACGCGTGCGTCCCGGTCGGCCACTGTCACCCCGAGGTCGTCGACGCCGCGACGAGCCAGCTGGAGGAGCTGATGTACGTGCAGGCGTCGTACCCCCACGCGGCGCGGACGGCGCTGTACGAGCAGCTCGCCGAGACCGCCCCGGTCGACGTCGACAACGTCTGGCTGTGTAACTCCGGCACGGAGGCGAACGAGGCGGCGTTGAAGTTCGCTCGCGCGGCCACGGGTCGCGAGAAGATCGTCGCCACGCGACAGGGGTTCCACGGCCGGACGATGGGCGCACTGGCGACCACCTGGAAAGACAAGTACAAGGCGCCGTACGAGCCGCTCGCGGGTGGCGTGGAGTTCGTCCCGTACGGCGACGTCGACGCGATGCGCGAGGCGGTCGACGAGGAGACCGCAGCGGTGATCCTCGAGCCGCTGCAGGGCGAGGGCGGGATCAACCCGGTGTCGACGGAGTATCTGCAGGCGGTTCGGGTCGCTACCGCGACGAACGGCGCGGCGCTGATCCTCGACGAGATCCAGACGGGGGTCGGGCGCACCGGCTCGCTGTGGGCGGCCGACCGCCACGACGTGGTGCCGGACGTCCTGACGGCTGCGAAGGGGCTCGGCAGCGGGCTCCCGATCGGCGCGACGCTGTGTCGCGACTGGATCGCCGAGTCGCACGGCGACCACGGCTCGACGTTCTCTGGCGGCCCGGTCGTCGCGGCGGCGACGGGCGCGACCCTCGACGTGATCGAGCGCGAGGGGCTCGCCGAGCACGCCGCGGAGGTCGGCGCGTACATCCGCGAGGAGGCGGAGCGCCGGCTCGGCGACGACGTGCGCGACGTGCGCGGTGCGGGGCTGATGATCGGCATCGAGGTGAAGCGCGGATCGAACCGGCTGCTCCGGGACCTGGCGCTGGAGCATCAGGTGCTCGCGCTACCGGCCGGTCGGACGGTGTTGCGGCTGCTGCCGCCGCTGACGGTTACACGGGAACACGCCGACGAGGTCCTCGACGCCATCGAGGAGGTGGTCGGCTGATGGCGACCGGCGAGGGGCGCGGCACGACGGACGCGACCGGTGACTCGGCCGGCAGCGGGACGGAGACCGCTGGCACCGACGTCGTCGCCGGCGGAGGATATCCCGCCGCGTGCGACACGGCGGCCCGCAGGCTGCTGTACGACATGGTGTCGATCCCCTCGCCGTCGGGCGAGGAGGCGGCGGCCGCCGAGCGGCTCGTCGACTTCTTCGAGGCGAACGGGCGCGAGGCGTGGGTCGACGAGGCGGGTAACGTTCGCGCGCCGGCCAACGACGCGGTGCTTCTCACCTCCCACATCGATACGGTGCCCGGCGACATCCCGGTCGAGGTGCGACCGGCACCGCCCGAAGGTGAGGAGCCGGAGGCGTCCGACGTTCGCGTCGGCGAGCCGGGCGAGCCCGTGCTGTGGGGGCGGGGGAGCGTCGACGCGACCGGACCGCTGGTCGCGATGGCGGTCGCAGCGGTGAAGACGGGCGTCTCGTTCGGGGGGGTCGTCCGGGAGGAGGTCGACTCCGGCGGGGCCCGCGCGCTCATCGCCGACCGCGACGCTCCGGAGGCCGTGATCAACGGCGAGCCGTCCGGCTGGGACGGGATCACGCTCGGCTATCGCGGGCTCCTCGAGGGAACGTACGTGAACACGAGCGAGTCGGGTCACTCCTCGCGGCCGGAGCCGAACGCGATCCAGCACGCGATCGACTGGTGGCACGGCGTCGAGGAGACGTTCACGCCGGACGACTCCGACACGGCCGTCTTCGACCAGGTGACGACGAAACCGATCTCCATCGACGGCGGGTTGAGCGACGACGGCCTCGCCGTGGAGGCGACGATGGACGTCCAGCTGCGCGTGCCGCCGACCAGACCCGTCGACGAGATCCACGAACTCGCCGAGGGGGAGCTGACGACCGGATCGGTCCACTGGGGTGAGCCGATGCCGCCCGTGATGGAGAGCCCCCGGACGGAGCTCGCGCGAGCGTTCCGCGTCGCCATTCGTAGCGCGGACGGCGACGTCCGCCTGCTGCGGAAAACCGGCACGAGCGACATGAACCTGTTCGCCGACGCGTGGGACTGCCCGATGGTCACCTACGGACCCGGCAACTCCGAGCTGGACCACGCGCCGGACGAGCGACTTCCCCTCTCGGATCTGGACCGCGCGACCGCGGTGTTGACCGACGTCTGCCGGGAGCAGCTGTGAACCGACCCCCGAAGCACTCAGTTCGACCATGCCACTCGACACGACCGACTTCCTCGACATCGACGACGTAACGCCCGCCGAACTCGACCGGTTGCTCGATCTCGCGACGGCGATGAAAACCGGCGCGGTCGACGAGCGGCTGCCCGACGCGACGCTCGGGATGATATTCGAGAAGCCGTCGACGCGAACCCGCGTCTCCTTCGAGACCGGAATGACGAGGCTCGGCGGTCACGCGATGTTCCTCGGCCCCGACGACATCCAGCTCGGGCACGGCGAGCCGCTGCGGGACACCGCCCGCGTGCTCGGTCGCTACGTCGACGGCGTGATGGCTCGACTGTTCGATCACGAAGACGTCGAGACGCTCGCGGAGTACGCGGACTGTCCCGTCATCAACGGCCTCACCGACGAGGCACATCCCTGCCAGACGCTCGCCGACCTGCTCACGATCCGCGAGACGGTCGGCGAGGACGCCCACGTCGGGTGGGTCGGTGACGGCAACAACGTCGGCCAGTCGTTCGTCGTCGGCGCGGCGATGGCCGGGATCGACGTCTCGGTCGCGACACCCGCCGACTACGGGATGGATCCGGGCGTGTTCGACCGCGCCGCCTCGTACGGCGCGGATATCGAGCCGACGACCGATCCCGAGGCGGCGATCGACGGCGCGGATATCGTCTACACCGACGTGTGGATCTCGATGGGGCAAGAGGAGCTACGCGAGGAGAAGCTCGCCGCGTTCGACGGGTTCCAGGTGAACGGCGACCTGCTCGCCGACACCGACGCGACGGTGATGCACTGCCTCCCGGCACACCGCGGCGAGGAGATCACCGACGAGGTGATGGAGTCCGACCGGGCGCTGGTGTGGGAGCAGGCCGAAAACCGGATGCACGCACAGAACGCGCTGCTCGTCGAGCTGCTCGGCGGAACGCCGTAAAGCGTCGCGAGCGCCGGAGAGCGTCGCGAGTGCTTTCGAAGCGTCCGAAATCGTCCTACCGGAGCGTCCACCACAGCGACCGGAGCTTGTACCCCAGCGAGCCGCGTTGATACCCGCTCCAGCCGCTCATCCCCCCGGTGAGCGTGGCGGCGGCGTACCCCTCCTCGTCGAGCACGCTCGTCGCGCGCTTGGCGACGATCCCCATCTTGCACACGACGACGACCTCCTCGTCGGCCGGGATCTCGTCGAGCCGGCTGCGGAGCGACGACTCGTCGCCACGGCCGAGGTCGTCGTAGACGGGAACGTTGTGACTTCCGTCGATCGCGTTCGAACGGTAGTCGGACTGCGGACGGATGTCGAGGAGAAACGGCTCGTCGTCGGTGCCGAGACGCTCGGCGAGTTCGTCCGGGCGGAGACGGCTCATATCGTGATATTGGGTCGGCTACACAAATTCGTGGCGTTTCTCCGACGATCGTGCTCGTGTGCCGCCGCCGACATCGGCCACGGCTCCGCGGCGAAGCAGTACGGTCAGTCGGGAAGCCGTTCGGCGTGTTCGACGACCATCCGTCCGAGCGTCTCCGTGCGCTCCCGCAGGTCGTCGTCGCGGAGCCGACCGTCCTGGTCGATGGCTCGCGAGGCGCCGCGGATCCCGACCTCGTGGGGGACGACCCACGCGTGGACGTTCCGGAACGTCGAGCGGAGATGTTCGAGCGCCCCGCCGTAGGATCCGCCACCGGCGGTGACGAGGAGCCCAACGGCGGTGTGTTCGTACTCCTCGGAGCCACAGAAGTCGTGGAAGTTCTTGAACGTCGAGGAGTAGGAGCCGCGGTAGACGGGCGATCCGGCGATCACGCCGTCGGCCTCGCGGACCCGACGTGTGAGCGCCTCGCTGTCCCCCTGTTCGTCCTCGTCGGGATGGTACAGCGGGAGATCGACCCCGCCGAGGTCGAGGAGTTCGGTGTCGGCACCGGCGGCCGCGGCAGCGTCGAGTACGACGCCGAGCGCGGCTCGCGTGGTGCTCCCGTCCCGGCGGCTTCCGGAGATGGCGACGATCGTGGTCATGCCCCAGAGTGGGTGGTGAACGGGCAAAAGGACGGCGAGTCCGGACCGACTACCGACGCCGAACCCGGTGTTGTGGAGCTGGACGCCGACACCCGACGTTATGAGGCTGGACGCCGACACGACTCGTATGGACGCCATCTCTTTCGGAACCGACGGCTGGCGGGCGACGCTCGACACGTTCACCGACGAACGTGTCCGGATCGTGGGACAGGCGGTCGCCGACCACCTCGTTGCGGCCGGCCACGACGAGCCGGTCGCGGTCGGCTACGACGCCCGGGAGACCAGCGAGGGGTTCGCCGAGAGTCTCGCCGAGGTGCTCGCGGGGAACGGGTTCGACGTGCTGCTCCCCGAACGCGACGTGCCCACGCCGCTGGTCGCGTACGCGATCGTCGACAACGACCTATCGGGCGCGTGCATGGTGACGGCATCACACAACCCGCCCGAGTACAACGGCGTGAAGTTCATCCCGCACGACGGCGCGCCGGCACTGCCCGAAGTGACGGAGGACATCGTCGATCGGCTGGCGGAGCCCGACCTGCTCCCGGAGGCGGAACGCGGCGAGACCCGCCGACACGACTTCGTGCGCCCGCACGCGGCGGCTGCCCGTGAGCTCGTCGACGCTGACCTCGACGGACTCACCGTCGCATACGACGCGATGCACGGGAGCGGTCGGGGAGTTACGGACGCCCTGCTGGAGGCCGCGGGCGCGGAGGTGCGGCGGCTGCGATGTGACCCCGACCCGACGTTCGGCGGGGAGCCGCCGGAGCCGAACGCGGAGCATCTCGACGAGCTCGCGGCGCTCGTCACCGACGAGGGGAGCGACGTCGACCTCGGGATCGCCAACGACGGCGACTCCGACCGGATCGCGGTGTGTACGCCCGATCGCGGCGTGCTCGATGCCAACCTGTTTTATGCGGCCTGTTACGACCGACTGCTCGACGACGACGCCGGGCCGGCGGTGCGGACCGTCTCGACGACGTTCCTCGTCGACCGGATCGCGGAGGCGCACGGCGAGGAGGTCGTCGAGACGCCGGTGGGGTTCAAATGGGTCGCCGAGGCGATGGCCGACCACGATGCGCTGTTCGGCGGCGAGGAGTCCGGCGGCTTCTCGATTCGGGGCCACGTCCGCGAGAAGGACGGCGTGTTGATGGCGCTGCTGGCGGCCGCGGCCGAGGCCGACGAGGCGTTCGACGATCGGGTCGACCGGCTGCTCGACGAGCACGGGCGGATCGCGGCCGGAAAGATATCGGTCGACTGTCCGGACGAGCGCAAGGCGGCCGTGCTCGACGAGCTCGAGGACCGGATTCCGGAGTCGGTCGTCGATCAGGAGGTGGCGAAGGTGGTCACGCTCGACGGGTTCAAGCTCCTGTTGGAGAACGGCTCGTGGCTGCTCGTGCGTCCGTCCGGCACCGAGCCCGTGCTTCGGGTGTACGCGGAAGCGGACTCCGAGGCGGCGGTCGACGAGCTGCTCGCCGAAGGGCGTGAACTCGTTGCGCCGCTCGTGTAGCCGACCCCGACGAATAGCCGGTAGTTCGGTAAACTCCTATCGGCATCTCGAACGATGGCGAGCGCGTGCCCGCCGTCTGGTCCGTATTTCGATACGTCCGCCGCGGACCGCATTGGAACGAAGACACCAGAACACTGTCGCGTTTCGAGTATTTAAAACCGGCGTGAGCCGGTAGTGACGGCCTGATGTCTGTGATTGGTGATCAAAGGTCAGGGCCGTCATCAAGAGAAACGAACGCAGGCAACTTCAATTCTACCCACTCCGTTTCGAGGGAATTGTACTCGCTGCTCGACGCAGTCGACAGCGAGTCCATTGCCGATCAGTTCGATATCGGCAAGTACAGTTCAACGCACGACTTCGACAACCATCTCAAAATCGCAGTCCGTGAAGGCCTTGACCCATCAACTTCTCTCGCTGAACTTGCGGACAAAATTGAGACTGACGAACAACTCGAAGCAATGGCTGCTTCCACATTCTCCCGGTACACGAACGACCGCGACTACCGCGCGGTCGTTCGCTGTCTTTTCGCGCTGCTCCACACGCCACAGCTGTATCATCAACGTGCCGTCCAACGAAAACGACTCGAATTACTTACTCGCGGTGTTGTTGCTGTTGACGCAACAAACCTCGAACTCACTCGTTCAGTCGTCGTCTCTGACGAGTTCGTCGGAGACGACGAGCGATCCTACAAGAGTAACACAGACGATGGCGGACTTGAGCTTCACTGCGCCGCGCGTGTGGATGGTGAACACAAGCACCCGCTTGGTGCAACTGTGACAGAGGGCCAAACCCATGAAAGTCCGCAGTTTGACCATCTCAAAGCCGATGTCGAGGTCTTCGCAGACCTCGACTCGGTTATCTGGGTGTTTGACCGTGGATACACGCGCTATCATCGGTTTAGTGAACTCAAGCACAGCGACGATGACTTCGTCACACTGCTGCGGTCAGATGCTCGGGTCGACGTTCTGGAGCGCGTCCAGAACGTCGAAGTCACCGACAAGAACGGAACGAGACAGATCCGTGATGAACGGATCGAACTTGCCGAGACTGGAGAGACGTTTCGTCGTATCGTCTTGGAAACACCAGACGGAGAAGAGATCGAGTACCTGACGACGCTGGCGTCGTCAGCGTACGATCCCATCGACGTGATCAGCATCTACACGCTTCGGACAGTGATCGAGATTCTATTTCGTGAACTGAAGCAGTATCTGAACATCGAGAATTTTCACTCGAAATCGCTGAACGGCGTCTTGTTCGAGTTGTTCGCTGCGTTGATTGGGCTGGTGCTGATCTACTGGCTGCGGCAGCGCCACCCGGTGAAGGGTGGCGTGCCGCGAACAATCCAGAAAGTCCGGGCGCACTGGAACAAATCACTGGATACGTTCGGTTGAGCTGGTCTCAGGTGGCTGGGTCAGCCGTCGCCGCCAGCGACGGCTTTGGCCAGAGCAGTCGAAAGACACCGAATTGACACAGGGAATCTTCTCATTCACCGCTCCGGGCCGGTTACAATCTCGTCTGATCAGGCTATTTTCGTTCAGACAGCACACTCATCTTGCTCTCGCAGAAGTCGTTCTCTCGGTGGCTTTATCAACTCGAAACGCGACAGCCAGAACATGTGTGAAATCATCAGCAATGTATTTTGTCACGTAGCTGTCGAAGTTACGTATGCGGAATCCGTGGGTTCACGACGACGGGCCCGATTCGGCGTCGATACATGAAAGCCGCGCGAAGTTGCTCGGGGCGCTGCTGTGGGGCGTCCTCATCGTCGGTGTCGGAGCAACGTTGGTCGTGACGGGCGATGGGATCACCGATCTCGGCGGGGTCGATTCGGCGTGGCCCGCACTGTTGTATGGGTTCGGGGCGTTGGTCTCGCTGCTCGCTCTCCCGCTGCTGTTGAAACTGGCCGCGTTCTCACGGACGCTCGCGGGGATCGTGCTCCTCCTCGTCGGCGGCCTCATCGCCCGGTTCGCCGTCGCGGAGTCCGAGCGGATCGCGGCCGCGACCGAGGCGGCCGCGGCAGCGCTCGAGCCCATCGCGGAGCTACTGGAGCTTCTCGACGTCTTGACCAGAATGGTATAAGTTTCGCTCGACTCAGGCGGTCGCCATCTCCTTTTCGAGTTCGCGGAGACGCTCGATCCGGTTTTCGGTGGACGGGTGCGTCGACGCGAGCTTTCCGATGATCCCCGAGCGGATCGGGATGATGAAGAACGCGTTCATCTCCGCCTCCTCACGGAGGTCCTCCTTCGGAACGCGGTCCATCCGACCGCTGATCGACACCAGCGCGGACGCGAGCGCACCGGGCTTACCGGTGATGAGCGCCGCACCGCGGTCCGCCGAGTACTCGCGGTATCGCGAGAGCGCGCGGATGAGCAGGAACGAGATGACCCAGACGACGAGCGAGACGGCGATGGCGACCCACACGGGCGGCGCGTTCCGGTCGTTGCCGGCGAACAGCCATCCCCACCTGACGATGAAGAAGGCGATAGTCGAGAGGAACGACGCGATCGTCATCACCATCACGTCGCGGTTCTTGATGTGGGCGAGCTCGTGGGCGAGCACTCCCTCAAGCTCCTCGTCGTTGAGCGTCCGGAGGATCCCGGTCGTCACCGCGACGGTCGCGTTCTTCTGGTTCCGGCCGGTCGCGAACGCGTTCGGGACCTGCGTGTCGGCGACCGCGACCTTCGGCTTCGGCAGGTCGGCCTGCTGGCTAAGCCGCTCGATCCGTCGGTGTAGCTCCGGATACTCGTCGGGTGACACCTCACGGGCACCCATGCTTCGCAGCGCGAGCCTGTCGCTGAAGAAGTACTGTGCCAGCGAGAACCCCCCGAGCAGGATCAACACCGTCAGCATCCCCGCATCGAACATCGTCACGAGGAGCCCCACAAATATCAGATAGAGGGCAAACAGCAGGAACATCGTGAACGCCATGCGTCCTCGAAGTCCCCAGTCGGTGGTCCATTGCATACCCTCCAGTATCGGCTCGTCGGTTTAAAGCCTGCCGGAGCCGATCCGGAGACGACGGCCGTCCGTGCTCAGATCGACAACAGCCCGTTGACGAGCGCCCGGGTCGCGATGGCGGTGAGCGCGCCGAGCCACGTGAGCAGGACGAAGTGGATGTAGCCGTTCGCCGGGTTTCCGCCGTCGATGGTCCGGATCATCTGCGAGGAGAGCGCGGCGTTGAAGATGACGACGGTCAACAGGAGATACTCGATGAGCGGAATGTCGTACGCGCCGGCGTAGACGATCTGTCCGATATCCATCTGGTCCAGCTCGAAATCCGCCGATAGATCCGCGAGGATGGCGACGATCTCCAGCCCGATGAAGAAGGCGAACGTCGCCGCGGCGGTGATCCCGTAGATGAGACCGATGAACGTCACCGCCGCCTGCCGGCGCTGCTCGCGAAGGTTATTGACCGCGTTCATGTTCTCCGAAATGAGCTCGCCGAGCTGTTTCGGCTCGCCACCCATCCGTCTGGCGACCAGATACATCTCGGAGAACTTCTGGATCAGGTACGAGCGAGTGTCACGCGAGAACGCCCGCCACGCCCCCTCCGTGCTGATTCGCATGTTGAGCCGCCGGTAGAGTCGCTCGATCGCGGGCGACAGCGTCCCGAAGTCCTTGTCGCGCAGGGTGGTCAACACGTCCGTCGTCGTGGACTGCTTTGCGCTCTCGGTCGCGCCGAGCGCGCGGATGAACGAGGGGAACTCCGCGTCGCGAGCGGTGATAGCCTGCTCTTCAGTCCGGAGGATGACGCCGGTGATGATGAGCGGCGTGATCGGTACCGCGAGATACAGCGGGAGCCGGACGTCGTCGAGGAACCAGAGCAGTCCGGGAAGTCCGGGACCGTACCCGAACATCCCACCCGCGGTGATCGCGATGAGCAGAAGCGAGAGACCACCGCCGACCCCGAGCGACGCCCACAGCTTCAGGTCCCCGGGGGATCGCTCGTCCGCGTGGTACCACACCGGATCGTACGGCGACATCGCGCGGATGGCGACGTAAAAACCGAGCTGGACGAACACGAACAACACGATCACGGCCGCGACCGTCGCAGTCGGGTTGTTCCCGGTGAGGATCGGCAAGACGATCGCGAACACGAGCGCGAACGTCACCGACAGGATCATCGACATGTACAGGTCCTTCATCACCTCGATGTTCGAAAGCGACGACTCGTACAGCGTCTCGTACTGCGAGAGCATCACGTCCTGTTCCGCGACGAGGAACTCCTCCAGCGGCTGACCCGCCCCGAGCGTGTACCCGAGTCTGTCGAAGAAGTCGCTCATCGCCTCCGACGGGACTTCCTTTGCGCGACGGCGGCACGCGTCGTCGAGACTCTGGTTCCACGTGTCGACTAGGTGGACTATCCTGCCGATCTCCTCGGCGGCGACACCGTACTCCTCCTCCCGGGCGAGCGTCCGGAACACCTCCATGCGGTCGATGTTCGTCGTCGACAGCACGGTCATATGCGTCATCACGAGGTGGAGCTGGTTGTCGATCTGGTTCTCGCGACTGCTGAGATAGATCTTCGGATACACGAGCGCCGCGATCAGCGTCAGCGCCCCGAACATCGGAACCGGAACTCGAGCGGCCAGCGGTAACGGGAGGACGAACAGCCCGACGACGCTCAACGCGAACACGACCGCTGCCGGAACCAACACGTAGCCGATATACTGCCGCTTCGAGATGTCGAGCTTCTCGTACGACTCCAGCAGCTCGGAGGTAACCCGCATCGCGGTCGCGAGTCCGTCGCCGGCGCGCTGTACCGACATACGTCAGCTGACCCCTCGGAACATCCGGCCAGTGGTCGATCGGAGCATGTTTCAGGAGATCTTCCGATGCATGTCGAACGGAAGCCCGTCGACGCCGTCGCGCTGGAAGGAGTCGATCGCCTGGTTGACTTCGTGATACCCCAACACGCCCTCCTGGATCATCCGCTCGACGAGGTTCGCTCTGAACTCGAGGTCGTCGTAGATATCGCGCGTGTCCGCGTAGCCGAGCAGCGTCGCGATCTGTTCTTCTAACACGTACGAGTTGTTCATCCCCTGGAAGATGATCTCGTCCTCGACGGGGTCCCAGCTGAACACTTCGCGGGTGACGACCCCGTCCATCTCCTTTGAGTACCCCTCGATCTCCTGGACGCTCGTCACTCGCCGCAGGACGTCGTCGCCCTGTTTCACTCGGTTCTGGAACAGCGCCACGTCCGCGTTGTCCATGAACGTCTCCGGCACGTTGATCGGGTCGGAGGTGAACCGCTGGATCATCGAGACGATGTCCGAAGCGTGGAACGTCAGCATGACGGGGTGTCCCGTCTGGGCTGCCTGGAACGCCATCCGTCCCTCCGCTCCACGCACCTCCCCCACGATGATGTAGTCGGGGCGCGAGCGCAGCGCCGCGGCGACCAGATCGAACATGTCGACGTCGGAGGACTCCTCGTCGCCGCCCTCGCGGGTCAACAGCTGCTGCCACGTGTTGTGTGGGGGGATGACCTCGGCAGTGTCCTCCGCGGTGTATATCTTCGAGTCCCGCGGGATGTACGAGAGGATCGCGTTCAGCGTCGTCGTTTTCCCGGACGCGGTTTCCCCGACGACGAACACGGTCTGTTCGTTCTCCAGACAGAGCCAGAGGTACGCCGCCAGCTCCGGCGACAGTGTTCCCCAGTTCGTGATCTGGTTGATCGACAGCGGCTGTTCGTCACCCTGACGAATGGTGAGCGACGACCCCTTCACCGACACGTCGTCGGAGTAGATGATGTTGATACGCGAGCCGTCCGGCAGCGTGGAGTCGACGATGGGGTCGGAGTCGGACAGCGGGTCGCCGATGCGCTCACCCATGTTTCGTAGCCAGTTGTCGAACTGCTTCTCGTCGCCGAAATCGACGGTCGTCTCCAGCATACCGAACGTCCCGTGGTCGACGTGGCACTCGTGGGGGCCGATGACGTGAATGTCCTCGTTGGCCGGGTCGCGCATCACGGGTTCCAGCGGACCGAGCCCGACGATGTCGCGGTTGAGACGGTAGCGGATATCCTCGTACGTCTCCTCGGTCACCGGGAGCTGTCCCCAGTTACGCAGTCGGTCGATCGCCCACCGCAGACCCCCCCGGTTCGACTGGAGATAGGTGACCTCCTCCAGCAGCTCCTCGATGAGGTCGTCGTACGCGGCTTCGGACTCGGGAGCGCTGTGTTGGCCGCTGGCGGTGAGCAGCTTATCTCTGACCTGATTGAGAACCGTCGCCTGTGGACCGGAGATCTGTGGCTCGATGGCGTAGTACTTCGTCTCCTGTCCGATGTCACCGTACACGTGCGTGAAGATCGGGCCACCAACCGGGTACAACACGTTTGGGCGGTCGGACTCGTACTCCGATTTCGGCTCCTCGATGAACTGCGGAAACTCCCCCGTGATCTGTTTGAACTCCCGGAGATGTTCCCGGAGGTGGGGCCGCCGCATGGCCACCTTGCGGAGTTCATCGGACGGTTTGGCTGTCCCGTGTTCGGTCATTGCCGTTCGTGTGCGCGTGTGTTCAGTCGTTCGGTGCTCCCCGACTCACGCAGGGGTCGTTCGGTGCTCCCCGACTCACGCAGGGATTGCAGCGTGCTGGTCCCCGCCACGTCAGGCGACGCTTCGGCTCTCGATGACGATTCCGGTCCCCGATCGGACCGAAAATCCGATCGTGTCCCCGACCTGCTCGCCCATCCCGGCGAACCGCTTGACGTTGATCTGCCGCCGGATGTCGTTGCCGACCTCGATCATCTCCAGCTCGAGGAACACGTCGGCGATCGAGCGGAACGGACCGATCGCGTCGTCGTCGACCGCGGAGGGGTCGACGGTCAACACGACGACTTTTCCCTGCGAGATTATCTCCCTGAAAAAGGAGATGATCTCCAGAGCGGCCTGTCGCTCCTCGTTTTTCCGGACGAGCGCCTCGAACGTCGGGTCGTTCCGGAAGATGGCGTCGAACGTGTCGAGGAAGATCACGTCCGAGTTCCACATCGCCTCCGCATTCATCAGCCGTTTGAGCAGCTCCTTGCGCTCGCCGTCCTCGTCGGAGAACGCTCCACCCGAGTCGAAGTCGGCGTGGAGAAACAGGAGCTGCTCTTTCAACAGCGGCGACACCACGTCGTACTCCAGCGAGTGCATCTGGTCGATGAATCCGCGGACGGTCAGCTCCGTCGACATCAGCGTCACCGACGCTCCCTCCTGGACGAGCCCGTAGGAGAACCGCTGGGACATCGCGCTTTTGCCCGCGCCGTAGTCGCCCTCGATGAGCACGATGCTGCCGCGGGGCATCCCCCCGCCGAGCTCCTTGTTCAGCCGGTCGCGGTCGTCGAGACCGATCGACAGCAGGTTGTCCGTTCGGGGCATCTAGCTCCCCTCCACGCGGAACTGGAACAGCTCCTCGTCGCCGTTCACCGAGAGATGAACCCGGTGGTCGCTGTCCTCCTCGTCGAGTGGCTCGTCAACACCGTCGAGTTCGTCGAGGTCGATCGTCAACTCGAGGACGTCACCACGACTCCATGCGGTCGCGCCGTCCACGGAGACGACCTCGCCCTCGGTCGCATCCGGACGGACGAACTGTCCGTCGAACACCACGTCGATGCTGGATCCGTCGGGGTGGAGCCGCTGGGTGCCGGTGTTCTTTATCAGCAGCGTCACGGTTCCGACGTCGTCGTCGTTCGCATCGTACACCCCGGCGTTCGGATCGGAGATGACGGTGATATCCGTGCGAAGCTGTTCGGTCGCGTCGAGGCTCCCGTCGTCGACCGCCGAGCTCACCCGGTCGACGCCGGTGGTGACGGTGCCGACGACCCCGGCCGCGATGACGAGGCTCGCGATGAACAGGACGAGATGTGAGACCGGAACGCTCGCCATTCAGGCGTCACCTCCGGTCGTATCGTCCACCACGCTCGCGTCGCGAACGCCGATCTCGGTCACGACGACGACGCGGTCGACGTCCGCGACGTCACCGTCGATCAGATCGTCCCCGTCGTCGACGGTGATCTCCAGCGTCTCGTCGGTGAGCCACAGGTCGGTCGTGCCCGTCGCTTCACCGCGGTCGAACACGGTCGTCTCCGCGTCCGCGACGTCGACGTACTCGTTGTCGACGACCAGCGTCGTGTCGCTCACGACGAGGCCGGTCGCCCCGTCGTTGGTTACCTCGACGACGAGCCGGTCGGGGTCACCGTCATCGGAATCGTCGCGGAGCTCCGCGGTGCCGATCTCGACGGCGGTGTTGTGACGCTCCAGCGCGCGTTCGTTGACGTCGTGTTGGGCGTCAGTGACGCGCTCGAACCCGTTCTCCGCGACGGGATAAAACGCCGTAAACGCGAAGAACAGCCCCGCAACGATGATGGCGGTCGATGCTGAGACGCTAACGCCCATCTCCCCACCCTCCGTCGGCCGGATCGCCGCGGTCCTGACGCGGGTTCGGGTCGTTCATCGGTCGGGGGGACGCGCCGTTGTCTTCCCGGTCGGTCGGAGCCCGTCCGTCGCGGGAGCTCCGTCGGCGCGAGTGGCCGTTATCCGTCGGCGGACGGCCTCGGCGTCGTCCGTTCCCGGTCGGATCCGGCGGGGCACCGCCGATGAGGGACCCCCCGGCGAGGTCGTCCCACCGGTCGAGAAGGATCGTGTGCGAGCTCGTCCCGTTGAGCTGCGTGATGTAGCGGAGGCTCCGCGTGTGGTGGTCCCTGACGAGTCGGTCCGTTCCCGGTCGGTCGACGAGGTTCCGGTCGATCGTTCCGAATCCGGAGAGGAAATCACGGAGCCGGTCGGCGGCGTCGGGACCGATCCACTCGATCCGCTCGTAGTAGTTGATCGCGCGGACCGCGTCGGTGACGTCGCTCGCGGAGACGAGGAACTCGAGCCACTCCATCACGAGCAGATCCCCGACGTAGTCGCCGGGAAGCTCGGTGAGATACGGTTTTCCGCGCCGACCGGAGAGGTCGTCCTGTTGGACGTACTCGAACCCGTCGCCGTTCGCCTCGGCCGGGTCGCCCCCGGGCTCCGACGCTCGTGTCGGCTCCGGATCGGTGGCCGTCGGCTCCTCCTCGAATCCGCCGTCGTCGAACGAGTCGTCCCCTTCCTCGAAACCGTCTCCGAGCGAGTCGGACGGCTCGTCAAACGCGTCGTTCTCGAACGAGTCCGCGCCGTCGTCGAGCTCGTCATCCGCGAACGAGTCCGCGCCGTCGTCGAACGGGTCCTCGTCCGCGGCCACGTCCGCGTCCGTTTCGCCGCCGTCGTCGGCCCAGTCGGCCTCCCCGGCGTCGTACTCTTCTTTGAGTTCGCTGAAGCTCTTGCCGTCGTCGTTCATGTCATCTCCGTCGTCCGCCGGTTCGGTTTCGGACGCGGCGTCGGCGGTATCGCCCTCGTCCGGTTCCTCGTCCAGTTCGTCATCGAGATCGTCGAAGCCGCCGTCGTCCGGTTCGACCAGCTCCTCGTCGAAGAACCCGTCCGCCTCCGCGTTGGCGACATCCTCGTCGAGGTCGGGTTCGGCCTCCTCCTCTTCGTCGTCATCGAAGAGCCCGAACGATCCCTCCCCGCCGCCAGCGACCTCGTCGAAGCCGCTGGACTCGTCGACGAACGGATTGATCCCGCGCGTGACCATCTCGTAGATGTCGAGCAGGTTCCGGACGTCCTCCTCAATATCCTCGACGGTGCCGGAGATCTCCTCGTTCTCCGAACGAACCGTCGAGACGGTCGAGGACAGCGATGCGACCTCGGCTTCGAGGTCGTCGATGCGTTTCTCAAGCTCATCGGTGTCCATGCCGCCGTCCCCGTCGTCCTCGAACGTGTCGTCCCACTCGTCCATGCCGTCGAACTCGTCGAACTCTCCGCCGCCGGCACCGCCACCGCCACCGCCGGCACCGCCACCGCCGCCGAAGAGGTCGTCGTCGCCGCCCATGCCGCCGGAGCCGCTGGAGTCGTCGGAGTCGCCGTCGAGGAACCGATCGAGGACGCTCGCACTGACGAGCCCCAGCGTGGCGACTATCCACACCACGGTTGGCGCTCCCCACACCGGTAGTTCGAGGCCCATTGTGAGTGAAAACCCCCAGCGCACACTTCAAGGCACCCCTCAAACTATCAATGATGAGAACACCGGCCTGGGCGGGGACGATGCCCACGACGCTGAGCGGTCGACCGCGACGACCCGGAATCGACCGACTGCGACAGCATACGCCAAGCAACGAGGCGGTCACAGGGTCCGCTCGAACCCGTCCGCGGCACGAACGGCGACGCTGCCGTCCGGCCGAAATCGGACCGTCCGGCCGACCGTGTCGCCGACGTCGCTGCCGACGATCGGGACGTTCGCGGCTGAGAGCACCATTTCGGCACGGGTCACGTTCCGGGGACCCACCGCCTCGGTCAGGTCCAGCATCTCCGCCCCGCCGACGACGCGCGCCTCCAGTTGGCGTCGGTTCGCGCCGGACGATTTCAGCTCCTCGAGCAGCGTCTCGATCCCGCTGTCGACGTACTTCGCGGGGCGGGGAGCTGGCGTCTCGACTTCCCCGGCAGTCGGCAACATCGCGTGTAACAGCCCCCTGACTCCCGTGTCGGGATCGCCGATCGCCACGGCAACACAGGAGCCGAGCCCGCTCGTCGTCACCGTCTCACCGTCGGCTACCACGGCGAGTTCGCCGACGCCGACTTTTACCCGCCGCTCGGAGCCGATCTCGGACGACTCGCGTGACGACGTGGGGTGGCTCACGCGTTGGAAAGCTCTTCGAGCACCGCAGCCAGTTCGCGCTCGTCCGGGAGCGCGTACACGTCACACCGCGCCTGGATCTCCTCCGTCTCGATGGCGGCGTCGATAACGAAGCCGTAGTCCTGTCGCTCGCTCAGCTTCGCGACCAGCGGGCTGATCGTCGACGCGCCGATGTCGTGGACGAACTCCGGAGGCGAGTGGTCGATCGACGTGCTGAGCACGTTCGCCCACCCGTCGATGAACCCGCTCGTCATCACGTTGCCGAGTTCACAGAGGGCGTTTTCGGCCATATCGCCGAGCGGCTCGTCGGGCTCCATCGGAAGCATCGCCTCCGCGACGTTCGCCGCCGACGCCTCGGTGAAGAGGATCGCGAGGTAGCCGCTCGGTCGACCCTGTAGCTCGAAGACGGTGCCGGCATGCGGGTCGCGGCCGACCTCCGCCGGAACGTCCGCGAGCGGGACGAACCGGAGACGACTCACCTCCACGGACGTTTCGAGGCCGGTCATCATCCCGATGTTGTCGGCGGCGTTCGCGGAGCCGCGCTTCGCCAGCGCCGAGAACGTCGACAACGACTCGTACGGCACCGCGGTTCGGTTCGTTCCATCGGCCGTCGTCTCGCCACCGGCGGCGGCCGCGGGAGCGGTCTTCCCGACGATCAGGTCACGGAACGGGCCGGAGTCCGGCAGCATGTAGATGGAAAAGTCGAGATCCGTCCCCGTCGCGTCGAGCCGGCTCTCGAAGAGGAACACGCCGTCGTCCGCGAGCGCACCCTCGGGGAGGACGGCCGCGCCGTCAGCCTCCAGATACCGCGGCGGCGTCATGTCGATCCCCGCACCGAGATAGTTCGCCCACCCGTCGAGGAAGCCGCCGAGCGCGATGTTGCCGACCTCGGTTACGGCGCTCCGTCCCATCGACCGGCCGCCCGGAAGCAGCGACAACAGCGCGTCGACGTTGGCGGCGTCGAACGCCAGCACGGCCTCGCCGTCGAGACCGCCGCTGAGACGGACGCTCACGCCGATCGACTCACGTCCCCTGAACGCCTTTGCGAGGTCCTCGCCGCTAGCGACGCTCGCGCCGGTCACCTCGACCGAGAGATCCGTGCCCGTCAGCGAAGACAGCGACGCCGCCGCCTGCTCGGCCCCGTGTTCGGCCAACCGATTGCATTCGCCGAGCGCCCGGACATCGACGCGCATCAGACTGCCGACCCGATCGCGTCGAGGACGTTCGGTTTCTGGAACGGCTTCGTGATGTACCCCGCCGCACCCGCCTTGATGGCGGCTTTCATCTTCTCCTCCTGTCCGACGCTGGTACACATGATCACCGTCGCGCTCGGGTCGGTCTCGGTGATCTCCGTCGTCGCCTCGATCCCGTCACGAATCGGCATCACGATGTCCATCATCACGAGATCCGGACCGTGCTCCTCGTACATGTTCACCGCCTCCACGCCGTTTTCCGCCTCGCCGACGATCTCGAACTCCCCCTCGAGGATCTCACGGAGTAGATTCCGCATGAACTCCGAGTCGTCCGCGATGAGTACGCGCGTAGCCATATACCCCGAATCGGTCGCGGCGTCCACTTAATCGCTCGCCCGTGGTTCTCAGTCATGAGAACGACCGGGTGATGAACGGCGGGTGTTCGTGTATCCCCAAACGGCGGGGTCGTTCGACGAGAGGCCACCAGACGTTCCTCACCCGACCCAGTCGATCGCAGCCGCCAGTTCGAGCGGGACCGACCCCTTCGTGTACCCCTCGACGTGTCCGTCCGGGCGTGCGCGATACACGACGGCGGGTTTATGTCTGACATCGGGCCGCTCGCGGCGAACAGCCCTCCAGTCGTCGTGAGGGAACGACGTACAGTCGACGAACAGCGTCGCGCCGCCCCCGTGCGCCTCCAGCTGCCCGTTCGTCTTCGTCTCGGCGGTGTCCCGGATCGCGGCTACCGGCGTGTTCGCGCTGCGACTCGAAACCGGCTGTGGACGAGTTACCTCGACGAGTGAGGCCCGACCGGTGTCCGGCTCCTCAGCCCGGTAGTCGAGGGAGTGACCCGTCGTCACCTCGATCTCGGGCGTTATCTCGTAGCCGGCGTCGGTGAGGATCTTCGCGGCCGTGAACTCCGCGATCGTCGCGCTCATTCGGACGAGGTCGACCGCGCCGGAGGTCCCGAGCTTCCCGGCCATCGTCTCACGGTACTCGTCGAGGATCCCTGGATGCAGGAGTCGCTCGAGGTAGCCGGTCGCCGCCTCCCGGGTCGCGTCCGGGAATCCGGCGGCGTGATCGCGGAAGAACGCCCGCGTCGTCTCCGCCCCGTCCTTCGAGCAAAACACCGGTAGGAAAAACCACGAAACGTGCGGATACGCCGAAAGCCACGACTCGTCGTCGTGAAGCCCGGCGAGCAGCTCGCGCTGTGCCCATCGCGAGACCGGGTACGGAACCTCAGAGAATCCGTACTTGTCCGTTCGCCAGAGCTCGCTCGGCGTCTCCGTGTTGCCGAGCCAGTAGCCGACCGGTCCGGCGTCGACCCCCGACGGCGGGTCGTCGTCGTGGTCGGTCCAGCAGAACAGCGCCATCGACCCGTCGTCCATGTCGAAGCGGCGGGCGTCGTACCCACCGGGCGAGCTGAACCACGGGTGGTCGGCGGTCGCTCCGAGGTTGTCGTCAAGCGGGCGTTCGATCCGCGCACGAACCCGGTCGGCGCTCCAGCGACCGGGCGCACGCCTGAATCGGAGCGGTTGTGCCACGCCCGAGGTACCGTCGCACGGGGCTAAGGCGTTCCGATCGACGCAGGTCGATCGCCGGACGGAGCGGATTCATATCACCGATACATATATACCGCGGTGAGTCCAAGTGACAGCGTACCATGTCAATGGGTGCCTATGACGAAGACGAGCACGAACGGCGTGAGCAGAAGACGGGCGTCGTCGACGCCGACTTCGACGCCGAGCGGTCCGAATACGCCGGGTCGATCACGTACGACTCCGGCGACTCGACGGAGGCACTCCTCGACACGTTTCAGGAGATTCAGGGCGAGTAACGGCCGGTGAGCGGTCGAAGCTTCGTTCTCACGTCCGTTCTCGACCGAGTAAGATAGCCACCGAACAGACGACGGCAACCGCAAGCACGTGGCCAACGACCGCGCCGAGCAGGATCGGATCGCCGAGGAGGAACGGAACGAGTGCCAGTTGGATCAGCGAGAACCCGACGTTCTCGGCGTCGAGTCGGCGGGCGAGCGACCTGTCGGGTCCGGAAAGCTCCACGTACACCGAGCGCCACAGGGCGACGACCGCGCTCCACCACGAGGTGCCGATCCGATAGCAGAGATCCCACAGCACCAACAGTGTGAGAAACACCACTGGGACCGGCGGCTGCGGCCCGAAAAGCCGATCGAGCAGCGTTCCGTCCCACGCGAACAGATACGTCAACAGGGCGATGAACGCGACGATACCCAACACGATCTCGATGCTCGATCCGAACAGTAGACGCTTGTGGGACGGCGGCGTCGACAGCTCGCGATTGCCCGACCCGAGACGGTGCATCTCGACGCTGCCGATCGCCGCAACGATGACCGCGACGGTGCCGGCGAGTACCGCGTTCCACACACCGTAGTACCAGCCGAACAGAAGAACGCCGGTTTGAAACAGTAGAAACTGTATCGCGACCGCCGCAGTTCGAGAGAGGTCGAGACCCGGGATCCCGCCGACGAGGCTCTCGTACACCCACGTCTCGCCGTGTTGATGGAGCATCTCGTGGTCTCGGTGTCTCATCTCTCCGTCTCTGCGGGTCATCGATCGAGCACCCCGAGCCCGACACGGGACGTCGTCGCGGCCTCAGGGGTCGGTCGAGCCTCCGCGAGCGCACGAGCGACTGCAAGATCGAACGGGGTCCGCTCCACCGGAACGTGGTCACGGATGCGGTCGTCCTCAACGATCACCGGATTGCGAAGCCCCTCGACGAGCGAGCGCGCGAGATGCTGATTCACGTCCGTAACCAGGCGAAGCCAACTCGCCGAGAGTCCCGGACTCAACACCGGTACCCTGAGGATCGTGAGTCCGCGCCCGAGCTGGTGGCGGGTGCGACGGAGGATCTCCGCGTACGTCAGGACCTCCGGGCCGCCGATCTCGAAGGTGTCACCCGCAGTCGCCGGTGCGTCGAGGACTCCGACGAGATACGCTACGACATCGTCGATCGCGATCGGCTGACAGAGGGTATCGACCCATTTCGGCGTGATCATCACCGGGAGTCTGTCCGCGAGATCGCGGATCACCTCGAAGCTAGCGCTTCCGGCGCCGATGATAATCGCGGCGCGTAACACCGTGAGTTCGTATCCTCCAGCCCCGAGGAGGCGCTCGACCTCCCGCCGCGACCGGAGATGCTCCGAGAGGTCGTCCCGGTCCTCGCCGAGACCACCCAGATACACGACGCGCGAGACGCCACGCTCGGCGGCGATCCGTGCGAAGTTCCGTGCACAGGTTCGGTCGCGTTCCTCGTATCCGGGACCACCATCCATCGAATGGACGAGATAATACGCCGCATCGACGGGTTTGCCGTCTATCTCGAACGCCGGTGGGAGCGTCTCCGGCTCCAGAAGATCGCCTTCGACGACGCTGGCTCCGTCGGGAGCGTCGTATCGGCCCGCATCGCGGACCAGCGAAACGACCTCGTGTCCGCGGTCGATCAGCGCCGGTACGAGTCGCCGTCCGACGAACCCGGTCGCACCGGTGACGAGAACGCGCATGGTCCATTTAAGCGACCGAAGAACATAATCCCCGGACATGCTTGACCTCCTCCCCGCGCTGAACGCGAGGATTCCTCCGTGGGTAATCCACCCTGTCGATTACCCCGGCTGTGAACGTACGGGTTTGCTGACGCTGGGTTGGTCAGGCGAACGCGACTGTTCCCCAAAATCGGTGGGTCTCCAGTCGTGTTCGTTCCATTGCCAGTACGCCCCCTCAATTCTGTGGGGTGTGTCCCTGCCGCGTCCAGCAGACAGGGCAGCGGGCCGGGCCATCGGCCCCACTTCAGACTGCAACATATTCCACGCCCCTATCACATCGCTGTGACCATCGAGACCGCGCGTCGTACAACCGCTTGATCCGACTGCTCGTATGACATCCTCCGCGCCGTGAACGGCGAGGCTTTCTCCTCGATTCTCCGTAATCCCTCTTCGGCGACGAACCACGTTCCACGGAGGTGAACTACCTTCTTCGGTTCCAAACTGCCTTTCATGGAGCCAGCTCACCTGGCCACCCGCCGTCGATGTGTCCGGAGAAAGGGTACGAGACGAAGAACGATCCTTCAAGTCACCACACGCTGTCGGCTTCGACATGGAAGCTGGTGAGTTCGAGCCGGTACGCGGGGTCGATGACCTGTACGTACACGACACCGGGATGTTCGACACGGACGAGTACGGGTCGGTGTACGTGTACGACACCGAACGGCCGGCCGTGATCGACACCGGAACCGGAGCGAACCGTGAGGCACTGTTCGAGACGCTCGATGAGATCGGCGTCGGTCGAGAGGAGCTCGCGTGGATCGTGGCGACCCACGCCCACCTTGACCACGCAGGTGGAGCCGGATATCTTGCGGAGCGGTATCCCAACGCCGAGGTCGTGGTGCCCAAGCCGGGTGCGAGACATCTCGTTGATCCGGGCCGACTCGTTTCCGGGACGAAATCGGCAGTGCAGGACCAGTGGCGCTACTACGCCGATCCTCGACCGGTCCCCGAACACCGGATCACCGGTCTCGAGGACGGGGATCGGATCGATCTCGGCGACACCGATCTCATCGTCCACGCCGCACCCGGACACGCTCCACACCACGCCGTGTATCAGGTTCCCGACGCCGACGTCGTGTTCACTGCCGACGGTGCGGGAATCTACGTCCCGGTCGTCGACACGGTTCGCGAGACGACGCCACCACCACAGTTCGATCTGGACCAATGTCTCGAGGATCTGCGACGGATCGAGCGTCTAGACCCGAACGTCCTCTGTTTCGGCCATTTTGGACCCCGCGAGTATGACGACGATCTGATCGGAGAGGCGAAGCGAACGTACGTCGAGTGGGTCGAGGCCGTCCGTGTAAAACGCGAGGAGCTCGAGGAGGACGAGTCGGTCGTCGATCACTTCGAGACTGCGAGTGAGGATGTCGAGTTCTGGAATCGGGAGCGAGCCCGGGCAGAAGCGAGCTTGAACACGCGGGGCGTGTTGACGTATCTCGATCAAAGAGCGAAGGAGTGAGACCGACACTGCCGGACGACGACAGCTGCGACACAAGGCTAAACCCCGCGTCGCGTATACGGGATCGATAACGATGGGTATCTTCGATACGATCCGGGCGGTGCTCGGGACGAGCGCCGAGACCGACGCGACGCGTGACGCCGACCCCGAGGACCTGTTCGGAATGTCGACCGCGTACATGACGATGCAGGCCGACCTCGGCTACGACCACTGCGGGGAGGCGGCGCTGTGTTTCTCCGGCGTGGACAGCACTCGATTCGACAACGCGGTCGAACAGGTGGAAGCGATCCTCGAGGCCGGGGAGATCGAGACCGGAACCGGCTTCCATCGATACGAGGACGACCACGGCTATCACTGGTTCGTCCTCGAGGACCACGATCCGGAGGACCTCGTGACCAGCATCCACTTCGCGGCCGATCAGTTCATCGAGGAGGGGTTCGGCTCCCGGCTGCTCGCCGCAGTCTTCGGATTCGAGAACGAGGATGGTAACGCCTACTGGATCTACTCGTTCAGGCGTGGCGCGTACTATCCGTTTGCTCCGGACGGAGACCACGAACGGAATCAGCGCGTCGAGTTCAAACTCCAGTCCGTGCTCGACGGTGAGCTGGGAACCGAGGACGACGAATCGTACTGGTACCCACTGTGGCCGGACGTTCCCGGAAGGCATCCGTGGGAGTGATTGGATGAACGGCTCCACGTCAGCGTCATCCGGGTCCCGGACGAGCGGCGGGAGGAACACCCCGGGCAAGCGAGCGCTCCGGGCGGTCGCGGCACAGGCGGCGGTGTTGAGTGCGGCAGTTCACTTTCTGTGGGCGTGGCCGCGGCTCAGCGATCCCGCGGATCCGAGACCCTACGTCTTCGTACTCGGGGGAGTTTTCATCGCACTCATCGCGGCAGCGACGCTGAAAGCCGACGAGTATCGCCGGCTGTACGCGCTCGGTGCGGGAACCCTGAGTGGATTTCTTTTCGGATACATCGGATGGCACGGGAGCGAGGTTGCCGGCGTTCTCCTGGCGGATCCGCTAGCGATCGTCTCCAAATCCGCTGAACTGGTCGGCGTCGTCTCGTTCATCCTGCTGTTTCGGCTCGCCCCGCCGACGAGCGTCGTCGTGGAGCGTCGAAGGCGTGAGTCGGAACGAGACCGGGCGAGCCCGCGTACGGCATCAGGCAACGATGATGGTGCGGGGATGCCCGGCGATGGCGGCGCGGGACCGAACGGTAGCGACGACTCGTCGTGACCGAAACGTCTTATGCTGCGTCCGAACGAACGAGCGAGTCGTGACCGACACCTACCTGACGGTGGCGAAGCGGGCGACGGCGACGTTCGAGGTACAGGGGTCGGAGTTCCTCGGTCACGTCTCGCGGGCCGACACGGTCCCCGACGCCGAGGAGTTCATCGAACGAGTGGAGTCGGAGTACGACGACGCCACCCACAACGTTCCCGCGTACCGGGTGCCGGCAGGGGAGGCGTCGAAGCGGATCCCCGGTTCTGACATCATGCTTCGGGAGTACTCCTCGGACGACGGCGAGCCGACCGGTTCCGCCGGAAAACCGGCGCTGAACGTGCTCGTCCAGCGTGACGTTCGGAACGTCGTCGCAGTCGTGACGCGGTACTACGGCGGCACGAACCTCGGAGTCGGTGGGTTGGCTCGGGCGTACTCGCGAGCCGTCAAAGAGGGGCTCGACGAGGCCGGGGTTATCGAGGAGCGACCTCATCGACGGTTCGTCGTCCGGACCGAGTACGACGACTCCGGAACCGTTCGAGGCGTGATCGAGTCGAGTGGTGTGGAGTTCGATGCCGATTACGACGAGGAGGTGCGATTCGAAGTTCGGGTACCGATGGTGGAGATCGAAGATCTGATCGATCGGCTCAACAGCGCGACGAGCGGACGAGTGGAGATCGAACGGTAGTCCCTTCGGGGGCTGGAAATCTCGAACGAGCACCCACAGCGATCCCGACAGTAACCGATTGGATGGCGAGCAGGCGACGCGTTGGAGGTGTCCGACCGCAGATGCGATAAGTTGGGTCGGCGTCCGCCGCGGCGGTGCGTCGCACTCCCGCCCAGTGCGCCGCGGACTCTTTTCAGATCACGGTAGCGGTTGGAGCCGGTATCCGTCTTAAAATGATCCACCGTACGGGGTCCGGTTGTGAACGACGTGTGACCATCGGCGAGTTCCGCTCGTGACTGGATCGCCGGCGGTGGTGTTGCGTCAGGCGAACTTCCGAACCGTCATCTCCAGCGTGTCGAGATCCAAGATGGGAGCGAACCCGGCGTCGGGGTCGATGTTGACCGACTTCTGGAAATCGGTTTGCGCCTGCCAGCAGCCGGAGTTGACTGCCAGTACGTTGTGATACTTCCCCCATCCGATCTTGTGTACGTGCCCGGTGTGGAACACGTCAGGGACGCCGTCCATCACGAGATAATCTCGTTCCTCCGGAGCAACCCGGGTGTGTCCACCGAACTGCGGCGCGACGTGGCGTTTTTTGAGCAGTTGATACATCGCTTTGTGTGGCTCATCGTAGCTCGCTTTCTCCTCGGGGAGTTCTGCGATCACCTCGTCCAGCGAGACCCCGTGATACATCAACACGTCCACTCCCTCGACCGACACCGTTGCGGGGTTCGACACGATCCGCGGGTCGTGGACGTCCATGATCGCTCGGAGCTCCTCGTTGAATCCGGGTTGGGGCTCGGCGAGCCGGACCGCATCGTGGTTGCCGGGAATCATGACGATCTCCGTGTCGCCGGGGACCTCTTTGAGATACTCCGCGAACTGCTCGTACTGCTCGTAGATATCGACGATATCGAGTTCCTCGTCCTGATTCGGATAGACGCCGACACCCTCGACCATATCGCCCGCGATGAGCAGGTACTCGACTGGAGCCGCTTCGGGCGTGTGCAGCCAGTCGGTGAATCGATGCCACGCCTCGGCCATGAACTCGTCGCTGCCGACGTGAACGTCCGAGATGAGCGCGGCCTGGACGTGCCGGTCCGCCGTGTCCGGTCGATGCGTCCGTGGAATGTCAGGAAAGTGCAGCGAGTCGGCGAACAGTATTCCCGCATCGTCCGCAAGGGTCCCCTCGATCGCGAGGCACTCGTCCATTAGGATTTCGTCGACGACGTCGGCGAGCCCCTTGTCCTTCATTACGAGCGCCGAAAACGTCCCGGTCGTGTCCTCCAACTCGATGAGCCAGTGACCCGACTTCGTGGACCTGACATCGTTGACCAGTCCGATCATGGCGGCGTCGCTTCCGCCGGGCATCGATGCGATCGCCTCGGCTGGACGATGATTAACCCGACCGCGAAGCACCTTTGAGAGCCGTTCGTACCGGTCACGGAACGTCCGTACGAAGTCGTCGTACTCGCCGGTCCCCGTGCTGTGTCCAGTCATGTCGTTACCGACCGAGAGGTCACGAAGCTCCGCGTCGCGGACGTGGATAGCTGACGTCGATTCGTTTGGTTCAACCGGAGGGGAGTCGCCGTGTTCAGGCTCCGCCGAGTCAGTGGGTTCAGCTGTCGGTCGTCCCGAGTTTCGCGGTTCGCTTCCCGTAGACGCAGACCCCTTTATTTCATCTGGAGATCCCACTTCTGTCAGGCGATCGTCTTCGCTTTGGGATGGAGTTGAAGAGGTGGATTCGTTTCCGGACGACCGGGCCGTTCTCGAATTACTTTGGAAAGAGTGGGCGGGATCCGAATCGCTGCGCTGCTCGGCGTCACCGGTCCGTTCGTTGCCAGCGTCGACACGGTTGGGCACGTCGTGACCGTCGGCACCGTCGATGCCATCGATAGCATCGCGGGCGTGCTCGGACGTGATTCGAAGCGCGTCTTCGGGTGCGTGTTCGACCGCCGCCTCCAGTGCAGCTTCGGGGTCGGGCGCGCCAGCCAACAGGGTAACCGCTTCACGTTCCGCGTTGTACCCACGCCGAGCCAGTTCGGTGACGATCCGAGTGTTCGACTCCAGCGGCACGATACCGGAAACGTGGGTCGCAGTCAAAACGGTTGCGGGACGGGACCCGGAAGCTTATCAGTGGAACCCGCTAATTCGCTGACGATGGACCCCGACGACCGGCCGCAATCGGCTGACGACGATGCGGCCGAGCGACCGACTGGGTCAGTCGACAGCGATCGCGAGGCAGCCGACAGCGACGACGGTCGCGATCATGAATCAGCGGACGGTGATGAGGTGGGGAGCGACGGAGAGCTGACTGAAGGCGATGGAGATCCGGACCCACCTGTCGAAGAGCCGGGACTGTCCAACGACGATTCGGAGCCGATAGAGGAGTATGATGGTTCTTTTAACAGTGCTCCCTCGAGCGGTGATCGTGATCCGTTCGGTGAACCCCCGAATCGGGTGGAATCCGGAGAGGATCCCGGGTTCTTGTACCGGTTCCGACATGACAACGATGGGCCGTTGATGTGGATTCGAGAGATGCTTTTCAGCGTCGCAGTCGTGTTGCTACTCGGGGTGGTTCTGTTCGCCGTCAGCGGCGCTTGGCCGCCGATGGTCGCCGTCGAGTCCGGGAGCATGGAGCCGAACATGGAAGTCGGTGACCTCGTGTTCGTCACCGAACCTGGTCGGTTCGCTCCGGATGCCGCGGACAACGAAATCGGCGTCGTCACCTCTGAGGTCGGACAGGAGACCGATTACCGATCGTTCGGATCCCACGGCTCCGTCATTATTTTCCAGCCACCCGACCGAACCGCCTCACCGATCATCCATCGGGCCATGTTTCACGTCGAAGCCGGGGAGAACTGGTACGATCGAGCCGACGACCGATACCACCGAGCGGACGACTGCGAGGAGCTCAGACACTGTCCGGCACCTCACGACGGATACATCACGCTCGGAGACAACAACGGGGAGTACGATCAGGCAAACGGGTTAGCCGAACCCGTGAAAGCCGACTGGGTGACCGGCGTTGCTCGAGTTCGAGTTCCGTATCTCGGGTACGTCCGCTTGCTTGCGACCGGACAGGTGGAGCTGACCGACCTGCTCTCGACGTCGACCGACATCAGTTCGGCGGCAGTCGACGGAGAGCAGGTCCGGATCGGTCCGGAGAATCCATCCTGGAGCGGCACGAACGTGATTCCGGCTTAGTTGTCAAAGCGCGCTTGGACGAACGGCTGCGCGTTTTCGATGTCTCCGAGTCGCGAATCCGAGAGGAGAACGGCTTCCGTCTCTTCGACTGGAACCGAGAGACCCATCTCCTTCGTTCGCCCGTATCGACCCTTCGAGACGACGACCGCGTTGACGATTCCGAGCATGTCGAGTTCACTTATGAGGTCGGTTACCCGACGCTGCGTGAGCACGTCCGCGTCGATCTCCTCGCAAAGTCGTTTGTAGATGTTGAACACCTCGCCAGTGTTGATGTTGTGTACTCCGTTCTTCTCGAGGAGGATGACTGCGAACAGGACTATCTTGCTCTGTGTTGGGAGGGTTCGGACGACCTCGACGACCCGATCGAGTTCGATCTTATCTTGAGCCTGCCTGACGTGTTCTTCACCGACGATCTCCGCCTGTGAGCGTTCCGCGAGCTCCCCCGCCGTTCGGAGAAGGTCGAGGGCTCGACGCGCGTCACCGTGTTCCTGTGCCGCGAACGCGGCACACAGCGGGATCACGTCGTCCGTGAGCGCGTCGGGTTTAAATGCGATGTCCGCACGATGTTGGAGAATGTCCCGAAGTTGGTTGGCGTCGTACGGTGGGAAGACGATCTCCTCTTCGCCGAGACTCGATTTGACACGGGGGTCAAGGAAATCGGTGAACTTCAGGTCGTTGGAAATGCCCATGATCGAGATTCGGGAGTTGGTGAGTTCGGAGTTCATCCGAGAGAGATTGTACAACGTGTCGTCACCGCTTTTCTCGACGAGTTTGTCGATCTCGTCGAGCATGATGACGACCACCCGTTCGTGGTAGTCAACCGCATCGAAGAACGTCGAATAGACCCGGTCGGTTGGCCACCCCGTCATTGGAACGTCCTCCATCTCATCAGCTTCTTCCTCGAGTTCCGTGATCCGCGTGTCGATCGCGTCGAGCAGCTCGGAGGTGTCGAACGGAGCGCGCTCATTGAGCGAGTCCCGATCGCCGTGTAAGTTGGCGTCAGTGGCGGTCTCGGCGTCGGCAAGCAGTCGATGAAGGTCGTCGAAATCGTCGATTTCGGTCCGGTTCAGGGCAGTCGGATCCGCTTCGAGTGCTCCGTATATCTCCCGGTATCGTTCGAGCCGATCGTCGATCAGTGTCCGGTTCTTCTCGATGAACTTGTTCGCGAGCTGTGCGAGTACGCGATACTGTGTGTCGGTGACCTCACAGTTGATGTATTCGACCTCACACGGGACATCGTACTTCTGGGAGGTCGATTCGAGTTCCTGAGAAACGAACTTCGCGGAAGCCGTCTTCCCCGTTCCGGTTTTCCCGTATATAAGGATGTTCGATGGAGTCTCTCCTCGGAGCGCAGAGACGAGGATCGTGGCCATCTGGTTGATCTGGTCGTTTCTGTGCGGGAGTTCATGTGGCGTGTACGACGGGCGGAGAACTTCCTTGTTCTCGAAGATGGGTTCACCGGAGAGGAGATCATCGAACAATCCTTTGTTCTCCTTCTCCTCGTCGTCAAGGACGACATCGTCGAAATTGACATCAGTGGCGGAACGGTCCCGACCGCTGTTCTCAAGGTCAACGTCGATATCAGTCTCGTCGATATCAGTTTCATCGAGATTCGCATCGTTAACATTGTCGACGTCGTCGCTTCCCTTCTGCTCACTCGAGCCGTCGTGCACGGATGTCAGATCGGTTCTCGTGCGTGATCTCTCGTCCGTATTCGCTGTGTCGTCGTCCATTTTGACCCCCGGTTTCGATCGCCAAACCCCCTAGTTTCGAGTGGAAATCACACCCAGTATCTCCCTATACCCGTATACAGCGCCAAGACGGCCCAAAACGAGAGGCCTGATGGCAGTAGGGACGGAGGTGTGTCCAATTGATGCAGTCGAAACAGATGGAGAGATACTACAAAAGTGTTGCTCTCCCGAACCGAAACGAAGGTCCGGCCTGTACGGAAAGATAATCAAGGCTCCTAGAAGCCGGATCATCAACGCTCCTAGAAGCCGGATCATCAACGCTCCTAGAAGTCGGATCAGTTCCACGAGAACGGAAGGAGCTCGCTATGCGTACGATGTGAGTATTCCAAGTACTGTGAGAGCATTCCAAGTACGGTGGGAGTGTCCGGACCTGAACTTGATACTCGCCGACAACATGAACTACGTGGTCGGGTTCTTCGGGTAGAAAGGTGAACTACTCCGCCCCAGCTCTCGTTAACGCTACTCGGCCTCCGACCTGCGTTGCTCCTTGAGGAAGGGGCTTACCGCCTGCATTCAGCTAACTCTCCTAGATGTAGCTAATCCTCGGATAGCCACTCGAAGAAGCTTATTCCTAGCTTTATTGGAATAATTATGTTTTGTGTTCTTCCTCTCGAAGTCGTCGTCTTGAGTTTTGTTTACCGGTTTTGTATGCCGCTACTAACCCACCCACCCCTTCGTTTCGTGTGGAACTGGAACGATGGAGGGGGTAGGTGATCTGGTTTTCATAACCGACGGTTTTATTATAGTGTCTATCGAACAGTACCCTCGGTACTCTATCGGATTAAATTCTAGTTGGTTTTGGGTTAATTTCTTCATTGCTACAATGAGTTAATAAGGCATATCCTGATCGGACAAACCCGAGCGGGTTTGCTATACCTCGTCCTTGTGTTTCCACACGAAACGAAGGGGTGGGGGAGGTGCAAAAGAGAGGGGGAGGTGCAAAAGACATGAACAGCAACGAAGATTCGAGATAAAATCGAGATGAACCTTGAGAGATATGAACGGAGAAAAACCGAATAGAATAGGCGAATGAACGGGCTACACTAGGATTTCGGTGTCTGACGCAGTTCTTAAGTAAACGGGGGATGGAACTCACACACGATATCATCGATCTTTCCGTGTACGGGCGGAGAGAGTCAGCGCATCAACCGGAGACCAGCAACACACCAACTGGATATCAGAATGGGACTGTTAACAAACCTCAGAGACAGCATTTCACGGGTCACAGACGGGTTGTTCGCTGCCGACGAACCGAAGCGGATCGGTATCTACGGACCACCGAACGCCGGAAAGACGACCCTCGCGAATCGTATCGCACGTGATTGGACGGGCGACGCCGTCGGCCCGGAGAGTCAGATTCCACACGAAACCCGGCGAGCTCGCCGAAAGGAAAACGTCGAGATCGAGCGCAACGGACGCAAGGTTACGATCGACATCGTCGACACGCCTGGTGTGACCACGAAGGTGGACTACAAGGAGTTTCTCGACCACGATATGGAGAAGGAGGACGCGGTCAGACGGTCGCGTGAGGCGACCGAAGGTGTCGCGGAAGCGATGCACTGGCTTCGCGAGGACGTCGACGGCGTCATCTACGTTCTGGATTCGACGACGGATCCGTTCACTCAGGTGAACACGATGCTCATCGGGATCATCGAGTCACAGGATCTGCCCGTGCTCATCCTCGCGAACAAGACGGATCTCCCGGAGTCGAACGTCCAACAGATCGCGAACGCGTTCCCGCAACACGAGACGATCCCACTGTCAGCTTTGGAGGGTGATAACATGGACGAAGTGTACGGTAAGATCGCGGAGTACTTCGGATAATGCCCGACGCACGACCTGATATCGATGGAGGCGACGATACCGGTGGCGAGCCCCCGAGGGACAGAAACGTGCAGGGGGACGATTCGAACGATGGTGTTCGGATCGACATGATAAGTGGTGCCCGAATGGAGGGACTCACGAGCATGGAGAAGATCCGTCTCATTCTCGACGGGGTCCGGGACGGCAACATCGTCATCCTCGAGGAGGGACTGTCGCCGGACGAGGAGTCGAAGCTGATCGAGGTGACGATGACGGAGATCAGTCCGGACGATTTCACCGGCATCGAGATCGAGACGTACCCGAAGGCGGAGGCGTCCGACCAGAGCTTCCTCGATAAGCTGATGGGTCGAGAGTCGACAAAGAAACTCACGGTCATCGGTCCTGCAAACCGGATCGAGACGCTGCACAAAGACGAGAACCTCATCAGCACGCTCGTCTCCCGAAAGTAAATGCCCCACCAGTGTACTTCCTGTGGGCGAGTGTTCCCCGACGGGTCCAAGGAGATGCTGTCAGGTTGCCCCGACTGTGGCGGGAACAAGTTCCAGTTCAAGCCGAAAGGGCGCTCCGAAACAGCGCCTGACGCGTCGTCCGGCACGCCTGATTCAGCATCCGGCACGCCTGATTCAGCATCCGGCACGCATGATTCAGCATCCGGCACGCCTGATTCACCGTCAGATCCTGTCGGATCTTCCGACGTAGATAGCGACCCGACGACCGAGCCATCCGAGACGCCTTCATCGGGTGTAACCACCGGATCCGGGAGTTCAGAGCAACGATCGGAGTTGGCGTCGACGCCGGACGCGAGCGCGGTCGACCCCGAGAGAGATACTGACGGCTCCCAACAGCTGAACGAGACCGAGTCCGAAAACACGGCTCAAGCGAGCGCCAGATCCGATGTCGTAACCCCTGACGAACTGGATCGTGCAAGTCGATCCATCAGTCCGGACGCGAACGACGATGACGATCCGATATCAACCGGGAGTGAACCCGAGGCCGACGAACGACCCGGTATCGAGAATCTCCGCGACGAACTCAACGACCAGTTCGAAAGCATTCGGATCGTCAGTCCTGGCCAGTACGAACTGAACCTGATGGAGCTGTACGACCGACAGGAGTACATCATCTCGCTACAGGAGGACGGTCGCTACGTTATCGAAATGCCCGACGCATGGGGCGTCTCCGACGAGTGATCGAAACACCAGATTGACGATACTGAAAGAGATCGAGTGGATGGGCTCCGATCCGTATCACCGGTAGCCCTCCAAAGCGAACGAGCTTGACGGTCGATCCAATTTCCCCGCCTCATTTCGTATACGAAATTCAATAATTAAAATACTATTACCTATTTTCGAGAAGACACAGTTATGCGGCTCCCTCTGCTACGCAAGCGCATGTTTATCGATCACGATGCTGTTGGGGTCCGGTGGGATGGAAGCGGGCGCTCGATGCACGGTCCGGATCGAGGTGGATTCCGTCCGTCCGTCGTCGGTGGCTACGGTGGGCCTGATGTCGGAACCGATATCCCAGTTACCGAAGGAGGTATCGTATGCGCGTAGTTGCGAAGTTCGGCGGTACGAGTCTCGGAACCGGTGATCGAATAAACCGTGCAGCAGATTCGATCGCCAACGCCGTTGAGGCGGGACACGAGATCGCCGTCGTCGCCAGTGCGATGGGATCGACGACGGACGAGCTGCTCGAGGACATCACGTTCGAGACCGACGATGCGGACCGGGCGGAGATCGTCTCGATGGGTGAACGGACCAGTGTCCGGATGCTGAAGGCGGCGCTTTCCGCTCGCGGGATCGAGGCGATCTTCCTTGAGCCGGGACATCCGGAGTGGCCAGTGATAACGAACGAACTCGGCGAGGTCGACGTCGAGGAGACCCGAAAGCGTGCCCATGCAGTTGCGGAGCAGCTCGATGGTGTCGTTCCCGTGATTACGGGCTTCCTCGCCGAGGATTACGACGGCAACGTCACCACGCTCGGTCGGGGAGGATCCGACACGACCGCGGTCATGCTCGGTAACTACATGGAGGCCGACGAGGTCGTCATCATCACCGACGTGGAGGGCGTGATGACCGGTGATCCCCGGGTCGTCGAAGGTGCGCGAAACGTCGGACGGATCACGGTTGACGAGCTCAGAAACCTCTCGTTCCGCGGTGCTGAGGTGGTTGCTCCCTCGGCGCTTTCGTATAAAAACGAGACGCTCGGCGTACGGGTCGTCCACTACCAACACGGTGACCTCCTCACCGGCGGTACCCGGATCGAAGGCCAGTTCGAGAACCTCATCGACATGCGTGAGGAGCCGCTCGCCTGTCTCACCGTCGCCGGCCGGGCGATCCGAAACCGACCCGGGATCCTTTCGGAACTTTCGAACGCGCTTCGGAAGGAGAGCGTGAACGTCGACGCGGTTGCCTCCGGAATGGATTCGGTAACGTTCTACGTCGATGTCGACGTCTCGGAGACTGCCGAAGCCCTGCTTCACGAAGCAGTCGTTGAGGACGAAACTCTGTCGTCGGTCACGGTCGACGACCCGATCGCCGTAATCCGGGTCACCGGCGGGGAACTTCCCAACCAGCCCGGCGTGATCCAGAGCGTCATCGATCCGCTCGCCGATGCCGGTATCAACGTCATCGACCTGATCACGAGTGCGACGTCGGTCGCGTTGTTCGTCGACTGGGACGACCGGGAGGACGCGCTCGAAATCGTCCAGGGACAGTTCGACTGAACAGGATCACAGCTATAGTCCGCCCACATGCGACTCCAGGAGTCGTTGGACCGCGTATGACTCCAGGAGTCGTTGGACCGCGTATGACTCCAGGAGTCGTTGGACGAGTGGCCGGAATCAGTCAGTCTCGCTCGGTTCGAGTCGAAACCGCGTCGTCGATCCTCCGTCGAACTGCGGACCCTCACCGATCGGCTCGAATCCGAGGGACTCGATCGTTTCAATCTCGTCAGTGGCGTCGTCCGAGACGACGACTTCGAGAGACATCCCCTCGCGAACGGCGAACCGACGCGGCTCTTCGAACAACCGACGAACCGTCGATTCCGATCCGCCGAAATCGGTTACGTGCACGGATCCGGATCGAACGTCATACCCGATGAACCCCTGCAACGGTGATGGATTTCCGGCTCCACTCGGATGTTCAGTGTTGGATCCGGTCTTAGCGTCTTTGGCCTGGTTTGACTCGTTTTCGTGGCGACGTTGGTCAGACTCGTTTTCGTGGCGACGTTGGTCAGACTCGTTTTCGTGGCGACGTTGGTCAGACTCGGTCTTTTCTGAGCGGTGTTCCGACTCCGGTACCGCAACCCGGACGGACCGATCGTGGATCATATTGACCACTACCCCTTCCGGTTTCCCGGACAGCATGGCGAGAGCTTCGGCGTCCGATTCGAGTGCGTCACGGATCCGCATGCGGCTCATGTATCCGAGCTAAACACTTAAACACCGGGACGGACCGAGGGTCATCGCGACGCTCCGACGCCGGGGGGAGACTGGAGTTTACTGTTGCGAGTCGAGAAAACTGAGTGGATTTAAGCGGTCGGCGTACACACGCCCGGATATGAGCAAAGCAACCAAGGTCGTTCTCGGAACCGTGAGCGTATCAGCCGTTCTTTCGGTACTGATCATCCTGTCGTACGTGTTTGCCTGATGTTCTCGAGGCGGCCGCTTGCTGACGACCTCACCGAAATTCGAGCCACACACGCTCCTGACTCGGTCGTCTTGGATGTCGAGTCGGATTTCGAGACGCTCCCACCAGCCGCTGCGGAGGATCTCGGATTCTTCGTGGAGGAACTCTCTCCGGCGTCGTACCCTGATGCATGGATCCCGAACGATACCCCGGATCTACTCCGAACGTACGCGGGCCCGACGTTCACGATCGGTCTCCCGGGCGACGGCACCGTCGTCAGAACCACCCAAACGACTCCGGAGACGATCCTCGTCAAACGCCGGGCCGAGGGGACGCCCGACGATTTTCTGGCGTTTCTGATCGCCGACCGACTGGTCCGGGCGGGAATCTCCACGGCTCCGGGCGTCTCCGCGTCCGACGACGTCTCGGCCGCCACTATCCCCGAGACGTTCCTCCCGTTTTTCGGCTCGATGTACGTCGATCTCGACGAGGCGATTCGACGCCCGGCGGAGGAAGCAACGTCTTCTTCGAACGAAGTCGGCTCGGGGACTGGGCTCGGGCCGGCGACCGGGCTCGGCTCGGCAGACGTGTTCCAGATCGCACACGCACTGTTCGAGGCGTGGGTCGGGCTTCACACTCGCGATGTCTTCTCCTCGTGGAACGATACTCATCCGCGGCTGTTCGACGCGTGGATGGATGCGGGTGAACGGCTCGAGGGGCGACTCCACGAGCTTCCGTCGGAGATCGCTCGTGGTCAAACGGAGTTCGCAAGCGCGACCGAGTACGCCTGTTCGGCGGTTCGCCACGGGCTCGATCTTCCCACTCCGTTCGCTGCGCTCGATACGACGGCGTACCGTGAGCGAGGAGCACCGTACGCGGTGGCGTGGGCCGAAAAAACGATCGCCTCGATGATCGAGGCGACGGAGTGATCTCTTTCATCATCGACGCCGCGGCGTGACTCTGCAACGGACACCGTTCCTACGCCTTGCGATCTGCCGTGGTACGTCGCTGTGTTTTGCTACTCATCGAACGAGACAACGCCCTCCTCGTCGAGTTCGATGACCGCGTCGAACAGCCTACGAAACCGATCGAGGGTCGCCACTTCGTGGACTTCCTCGGAGAGATGAAAAATTCCGACGGCATCTTGCTCCTCGAGTAGCTGAAGAATATCCGAGGCAGCCTCGTAGACGGCGTCGTCGTCGGCGTAGTACGCCATCTCCGTGAGCGAGTCGACTGACACGCGCCGCTTCCCGTCGTGTTCCTCGAGGAATCGTCCAACACGATCGACCACGCCGTCGAGATCATCGGGTGCAGAGACGTAGTAGACGTCATCCGAGGACCGTCGTGAGTATCCTCGTTCCACCGAAAGGGTGTCGAGGATCGTCGCCTTCGTTTCGTCGACGTCGTAGTACTCCAGTTTCTGTTCGACCTCCCGGGCCGTCGTGCGCGTCGAGACGACGAGAAACGCGTCGGTGTCGGTTTTCAGGAAATCGGTGTCGATCCGGTCGGTCTCGCCGATGCTCGGATGAACGAGCAGAAGTCCGGTTCCCCCGGGAATCGTTTCGGGTCCGTTCTCGATGGCGAGCGAGTACTCCATACCAATCCGACCCGCCGGACGGACTTAATGATGCGGGCAACGACACGCTTTCACCGTTTCGATGCTCCGGTTCGATGTTCACCGTTTCAATGCTCCGGTTCGATGATCACCGTCTCGATGCTTCGATCCGGTTTTCACCCGTCCAGCCGTCGATATCCTATGAGCGTTCGCGAGGAGTTCGACGAGTGGGCGACGTCCGGCAAGGATCGGGGTATGGAGGATCGGCACTGGCACACCGCAAAACACGTGCTCGCCCGGATGCCGGTCGAGCCGACCGACACGGTCGTCGATCTCGGAACTGGCTCCGGCTACGCGCTTCGCGCGCTTCGCGAGCGAGGGATCGGCCGCGGATACGGAGTCGACGGTGCGCCCGAGATGGCGCGCAACGCACGGAGCTACACCGACGACGACGCGGTTGGCTACCTCGTCGGCGACTTCGATTCGCTTCCGTTCGCCGACGACTCGGTCGATCACGTGTTCACCATGGAAGCGTTCTACTACGCGTCCGATCCACACCACACGCTTGAAGAGATCCGACGCGTTCTGAAGCCCGGTGGGACGGTTTACTGTGCGGTCAACTTCTTCGAAGAGAGCGAGACCACACACGAGTGGCAGGAGCGGATCTCGGTCGACATGACGCTGTGGAGTCGTGAGCAGTATCGCGAGGCGTTTCGAGAGGCCGGTCTCCACGTGGCGGAACAGGACGCGATCCCCGATCGGGAGATCGAGATCCCGCCGGAGTCCGCGTTCCCGACTGACGACTGGGACCGCCGGGAGGCGATGATCGACCGATATCTGACATGGGGAACGCTGCTAACCGTCGGCGTCGCGCCGTAGGGGACGCTTCACCTCGTCGCCGGCGACGTTGTATCGTCCCGGCACGACACGCCGCTTCGCACAACCGAGTCCGTTAAGGGGGAACCGACGGAACCCCTACCCAATAATGCCTACCGGTGAGTACGACCCCGACGCCGTCGAGCCACGTTGGCAGCAACGCTGGGTCGACGAGGAGACGTACGCGTATCCGGACGATCCGGTCGATCCCAACACCGCCTTCTCAATCGACACCCCGCCGCCAACGGTCTCCGGAAGCCTCCACTGGGGCCACGTGTACGGCTCAATCCTCCAGGACATCGTCGCTCGATTCCACCGCATGCACGACAGCGAGGTGTTCTATCCGTTCGGGTACGACGACAACGGGATCGCCTCCGAACGACTCACCGAGCGCGAGCTCGACGTTCGCCATCAGGAGTTCGAGCGCAGGGAGTTCCAGGAAAAATGCCGGGAGGTGTGTCTGGAGTACGAGGAGGAGTTCACCGAGAAGATGCAGGGCGTCGGGCTCTCGATCGACTGGAACAACACGTACCGCACGATCTCGCCCGAGGTCCAGCGCGTCTCACAGCTCTCGTTTATCGATCTGTACGAGAACGGTCGCGAGTACCGTCAGGAAGCGCCGGCGATCTGGTGTCCGGAGTGTGAGACCGCGATCTCGCAGGTCGAAACCGAGGACGACGAGCGGGGATCACACTTCCACGACATCGAGTTCGCGGTCGCGAGTGGGGACGATGCCGACCCCAACGCCCCCGACGCGTTCACCATCTCGACCACTCGTCCGGAGCTCCTGCCCGCCTGCGTCGCCGTGTTCGTCCACCCGGACGACGAGGATAATCAGGATCTCGTCGGGGAGCGTGCCCAGATCCCGCTGTTCGGTCACGAGGTCCCGATCATCGCGGACGACCGCGTCGACATGGAGACCGGATCCGGGATCGTGATGTGTTGTACGTTCGGCGACCAGAACGACATCGAGTGGTATCAGGCACACGACCTCGACCTCCGGGTTGCGATCGACGAGTCCGCGCACATGACGGATGTCGCCGACGAGTACGAGGGACTCCACTCCTCGGAGGCCCGCGAAGCGATAGTCGAGGATCTCGACGAGGCCGGTGCGCTGCTCGACCGCTGGGAGATCACCCACACCGTCAACGTTCACGAGCGCTGCGGGACGAGCGTCGAATTCCTCGTCACCGAGCAGTGGTACGTCGAGGTGCTGGACAAACGCGAGGAGTATCTTGAGGCGGGTCGCGAGATGGAGTGGTTCCCGGAGAAGATGTTCACCCGGTACAAACACTGGGTCGAGGGGCTCCAGTGGGACTGGCTCATCTCACGACAGCGCTCCTCGGGCATCCCGTTTCCCGTCTGGTACTGCGCCGACTGCGACCACGAGGTGCTTGCCGAGAAGGGCGATCTGCCGGTAGACCCGCTTTCGGACGATCCCCCCGTCGACGCGTGTCCAGCGTGCGGCCACGACGAGCTCGTCCCGGAGGACGATGTGCTCGACACGTGGGCGACGTCGTCGCTCACACCGCTTATCAACGCTGGCTGGGACTGGGACGCGGAGGCCGAGGAGTTCACGATGGCACGCCCGGAGATATATCCGATGGACGTTCGTCCGCAGGGCCATGACATCATCTCCTTCTGGCTGTTCCACACCGTGATCAAGTGTTACGAGCACACGGGAGCGGTTCCGTTCGAGTCGACGATGATCAACGGGATGGTGTTAGACGAGAACCGGGAGAAGATGTCGAAATCGAAGGGGAACGTCGTCGAGCCCGACGCAGTTATGGAGAAGTATCCCGTTGATGCCGCGCGCTACTGGGCGGCCGGCTCCGCTATCGGCGACGATCTTCCGTATCAGGAGAAGGGTCTTCGCGCGGGCGAGAAGCTCATTCGGAAGCTGTGGAACGCCTCGAAGCTCGTCGAGTCGCTCGCGCCGGATCCGTATCCCGAACGGCCCGACCACGCCGACCTCAGGGAGCTGGATCGCTGGCTGCTTGCCGAACTCGACCGTCGGATCGAGACGCTTACCGACCAACTGACGAACAGGGAGTTCTCGAAGGCTCGCGACGGGCTTCGGACGTTCTTCTGGGGAACGTTCTGTGACGACTATCTCGAGATCGCGAAACAGCGAGACGACGACTCCGCAAGCTACACGCTCCGAACCGCGCACCGTCGCTTTTTGAAGCTGTTCGCCCCGTTTCTCGCACACGTTACCGAGGAGCTCTGGCACGACATGTACGCCGAAGCGGCCGCCGACCTCGACGCGCTCGACGGATCCATCGAGGTTGCGGACGGAGCTGCGGACTCGATCCATCTCGCTGACTGGCCGGAGCCGCTCGGTCTCGACGCGGATCACGACGCCGGCGCGGCCGCGACCGCCGTCGTCGGTGCGCTCCGCAAGTACAAAAGCGAGAGTCAGCTTCCGTTGAACGCCGAACTCGACGCGGTCGAGGTGTACGCCGACGTCAGGGGATTCGAGGAGGATATCACCGGCGTGATGCACGTCACGGATCTGGAAGTACACCCCGACGACGACGCCCCGGTCGAGACGGTGATCACGGGGATCGACCTCGATTATGCGACGGTCGGCCCGAAGTACGGTGACCAGGTCGGTGCGATCGAGGGTGCGCTCGCGCGCGACGACTACGAGCTCGACGGTGACGAGCTCCACGTCGCGGGGGTGACGCTCGTCGACGAGGAGTTCGCTGTCGAAGAGCAACGGCAGTATCAGGGTGATGGCGAGCTGTTACAGGCGGACGACGTCGTAATCATCGTCCGGAACGACGGTTAACTACCGCCGTTCGCGATCCGCGGCATCCGCTTCACTGGAGATCCGCGCCGACCGCCTCGTCGACCCGCTCGAACCCGTCTCTGTCGAGCAACTCGAGCAGTCCGGTGTTGATGTCGCGAGCGATTCCCGGTCCCTCGTAGACGAGTCCGGTGTACAGCTGAACCATCGACGCGCCCGCACGTATCTTCTCATATGCTCCCTTCGCGTCGGAGATTCCACCCACCCCGATAACGGGAACGTCGGTGCGTTCGGCGGCGAACCGGACTAGCCGCGTCGCGGTGCCCTCGATCGGCTTTCCGGAGAGGCCGCCCCGCTCGGCTTTCGTCGGACTCCGCAGCGACTCCGGACGCGAAGTGGTTGTGTTGGTCGCGATCACGCCGTCGAGGTCGAGATCGTCGACGACGGCGAGCGCCTCCTCGATCGCGGGCTCCGGCAGGTCCGGGGAGAGCTTCACGAGCAACGGAGCCGCGCCGGCATCGGTAAGCGTTCCGAGGATATCGGTCAGCGCCTCGCGATTCTGCAGCTCGCGCAGTCCGGGGGTGTTCGGGCTCGAAACGTTAACCGCGAAGTAGTCACCCGCGTTCGCGACGCGCTCGTACGTGTACAGGTAATCGTCCGCCGCCTCCTCGAGCGGCGTCGATTTCGACTTTCCGATGTTGATACCGACCGGAACGTCAGGAAGCGGCTCCCGGTCGAGTCGGTCGCCGACGGCGTCGGCACCGTGGTTGTTGAACCCCATCCGGTTGATGAGCGCTTCATCGTCGCGTAGCCGAAACATGCGAGGTTTCGGGTTCCCCGGCTGACGCTCCGCGGTGACACCGCCGATTTCGACGTGTCCGAATCCGAGTGCTGCCAGTGCCCGCGGCACCTCCGCGTTCTTGTCGAAGCCGGCTGCGACGCCGACCGGATTCGGGAACGACAGCCCGAACGCCTCCGTTTCGAGTCGAGCGTCGTCAACGACGTATCGACGACGGAGTGCGTGCTGTATCGGCGTTCCCTGCGCCGTCCTGAGGAGTCGATGGATTCCGTTGTGTGCGGTCTCCGGCGGGAACGAGAACAGCGCCGGCTTCAACAGATCGTAGGCGTTCATTGCGGTATCCGTCGTCGCCGACGGCCATGAATCCGCCGACTGAGTTCGCTCGTTGACGACCGGCCATAACTGGTTCCTCGATTGTATCGGAACGTCGGACGCTCGTCGGCCGAATCGGAGCGTCACACCTTCTTCGGTCGAACCGGAGCGTCAGCGCGGCACAATGGAGAACCGATATCGGTTCACTGCTCGCGAATGGGAGATGCGGACTCCATTCGAGCCGAACGCTCAGGACACGGACTCCATTCGAGCCGAACGCTCAGAAGTCGTGTTCGAGATCCTCCGGGTCGGAGTTGGCCTTCTGGATAATGATCTTCCCGTCGCGAACCCGAACGAACACCTCGTCGCCGATCTCCATCCCAGCGACGGCGAGTTCGTCCTCGTGGAGGTTCACGTGCACGTTGTGATACTCCCCGTCCTCGTCTTTGGCACCACTCGGACTGAGTTTCTTCTTGCGGACCATCGCCGTTGTCTGCGTCGACCTTCGCCACAGCAGATACATAAGTGTTGTTTACAGCGCCGAAGCCCATTCTTCTCGTGCGCGCGAGCGATCGACCGCCGAAACGGGGATGCACATCGAAGGTTAACGGACCGTTCGACCGGAAAACGATAGCCCGAGCGCCGATAGTATATAAAAGACATTCCTAGCAGCTTTCATTTCATCGATATGTTTATAATGTATTGTGTGTTGGTTTGTCATGGAGGTAAAACCATGGTACGTGAAGACGGTAAGCGGAACTTTGCCCTTCGTGAAGAGGACGGATCGGAACCGAGCGAGTTCTCGGGTAATATGCCACGGCAGGCCGCACTCAAAGCGGCACGGACACTCGAACCTGCTCCTTCCGAGGAGGAGGCGGAACGGACGACGATCCGACTCCGAGAAAAGGGGACGCAAAAAGTCCACGAGTACGAGGGGTGGGCGTGGAAGGCCAATGCTCCGGAGGTCGACGAGGCGGACGACGATTTCTGGCTCAACGACCTCGAGGACATCACGAAGGCGAACGTCTCGAAGCAAGGAATCGAGTACCTCGAAGAGGAGTAACGGTTTCCGAGACGTTCCGCTCCGAGACGTCCCGAGTTACGCCGAGTTTTTCGACGCATTCATACATCGGTGAGTCACCATACATCGGTGAGCCACCATACATCGGTGAGCCACAATACTCGCGTGCGCGGTACCACTACGGTGTGACCGTCGGTGCAAACGGGGAATAACCAACTCCTCCCGACCAGTCAGCCGCTCGACGCTTCCATGTGATCATGTTCGCATGAAATCGGGTGACGTGGCGGGTTTGCTTCGACGGGGTTAAGTACAACCCGGGCATTCGGATGAATGCGAAGGACGCCCCGGCGACGGGGTGTCACAATCGGCCGATTGCGGCCGGTCGTCGCGTTCCGACGCCCTTATCAATCCGAGGGCGCTCGTCTCGAACGCGACGCAGAACGCATCGCGAACCCCGACCGGTCTCCCCGGAACGGTTTCGCCACCGGACCGACGCACTCCGATGGGCTTATACCCCATCGGACACAACGTTCAGGTCCGCAAAGGATGAGGATCACGCCCCCTGCGCTCCGGCGTAAGCGGTGATCTGATGTGAGCCTTGGTAGTTCGGTGCCATCCGGGTCGCTGGATGCACTGGACACCATATTGGACCATGCAATGGTGTTTTGATCTCACACATCGTGTGAGTCAAAACCCGCCAACCCCCTCGAGCTGGGAATCAAGCTCGAGGAACTCATTCCGGTTGATCCTGCCGGAGGCCATTGCTATTGGGATCCGATTTAGCCATGCTAGTTGTACGAGTTCAGACTCGTAGCGAATAGCTCAGTAACACGTGGCCAAACTACCCTTCGGAGCGCGATAACCTCGGGAAACTGAGGCTAATAGCGCATCCCACACTCAGCCTGGAATGGCGAGTGTGGCAAACGCTCCGGCGCCGAAGGATGTGGCTGCGGCCGATTAGGTAGACGGTGGGGTAACGGCCCACCGTGCCGATAATCGGTACGGGTCATGAGAGTGAGAACCCGGAGACGGAATCTGAGACAAGATTCCGGGCCCTACGGGGCGCAGCAGGCGCGAAACCTTTACACTGCACGCCAGTGCGATAAGGGGATCCCAAGTGCACAGGCATAGAGCCTGTGCTTTTGTCCACCGTAGGGAGGTGGACGAATAAGGGCTGGGCAAGACCGGTGCCAGCCGCCGCGGTAATACCGGCAGCCCGAGTGATGGCCGATCTTATTGGGCCTAAAGCGTCCGTAGCTGGCCGCGCAAGTCCATCGGGAAATCTCCCCGCTCAACGGGGAGCCGCCCGGTGGAAACTGCGTGGCTTGGGACCGGAAGGCGCGACGGGTACGTCCGGGGTAGGAGTGAAATCCCGTAATCCTGGACGGACCGCCGATGGCGAAAGCACGTCGCGAGAACGGATCCGACAGTGAGGGACGAAAGCCAGGGTCTCGAACCGGATTAGATACCCGGGTAGTCCTGGCCGTAAACGATGCCTGTTAGGTGTGGCTCCCACTACGAGTGGGTGCTGTGCCGTAGGGAAGCCGCTAAACAGGCCGCCTGGGAAGTACGTCCGCAAGGATGAAACTTAAAGGAATTGGCGGGGGAGCACTACAACCGGAGGAGCCTGCGGTTTAATTGGACTCAACGCCGGACATCTCACCAGCATCGACTGTGGTAATGACGGTCAGGTTGATGACCTCGCCACGAGCCACAGAGAGGAGGTGCATGGCCGCCGTCAGCTCGTACCGTGAGGCGTCCTGTTAAGTCAGGCAACGAGCGAGACCCGCATCCTTACTTGCCAGCAACACTGCAAAGTGGTTGGGGACAGTAGGGAGACCGCCGTGGCCAACACGGAGGAAGGAACGGGCAACGGTAGGTCAGTATGCCCCGAATGTGCTGGGCAACACGCGGGCTACAATGGTCGAGACAGAGGGTTCCTACTCCGAAAGGAGACGGTAATCTCAGAAACTCGATCGTAGTTCGGATTGTGGGCTGCAACTCGCCCACATGAAGCTGGATTCGGTAGTAATCGCGTGTCACAAGCGCGCGGTGAATACGTCCCTGCTCCTTGCACACACCGCCCGTCAAAGCACCCGAGTGAGGTCCGGATGAGGCTCGTTTCACGAGTCGAATCTGGGCTTCGCAAGGGGGCTTAAGTCGTAACAAGGTAGCCGTAGGGGAATCTGCGGCTGGATCACCTCCTACTGACCCGAGACTCGCCTTTCAGGCGAGCTCACCTTTCCACGCGCCGTCTTTCGGACGGCACGTGACTACTCATTCGCACGGTCCACACGTCCACGCACCCACCGCCCCGGACACTTACGAACTACCACGGCTCACACCACACGCGACACACACCCTCGCTTCGTCCGAAGCGAGGTGGGCTCATAGCTCAGCGGTAGAGTGCCTCCCTTGCAAGGAGGATGCCCTGGGTTCGAATCCCAGTGAGTCCATGTCCACCCAGCGTGAACCCGTCCCCTTAAGTGGGAGACGCGGCTCCGTTGGAACAGACGACCGATGCACCACCCCGGGAAACCGCGGATGGGAAGGGTTCGACGAACACGCCGTCCACACCCGGCGTGATTCGATGACGACCGTGTATACGTGCGATCCAGACGTCCACTGAACTCATCCGAGTTCGTGGAACGTCAGTGAACCATATACAGTCGGGTGACTTTCATAGTCACTTGACACACTACTGGCTACTGTGCCAGCTGGTGAATGGCTCGGCTCAAGAGCCGACGACGGACGTGCCAAGCTGCGACAAGCCCATGGGACCCGCATGGAGGGAAAGAACATGGGATCTCCAAATCGGAATCCGCTTTGCAATTGCTTTGCGCAATAGGGAACCCCCCGAATTGAAACATCTCAGTAGGGGGAGGAAAAGAACGCAACCGCGATGTCGTTAGTAACCGCGAGTGAACGCGACACAGCCCAAACCGAAGGTCTTCGGACCAATGTGGTGTTCGGGTTGACAACCAAGTTCCGAACCGATATCTGAAGTCTCCTGGAACGGAGCGTGAAACAGGGTGACAACCCCGTAAGATATCCAAGTACGAACGGCGTCAATTCCAGAGTAGCAGGGGTCGGATATCCTCTGTGAACACCCCAGGCATCCCCTGGGAAGGCTAAACACTCCTTGAGACCGATAGCGAACAAGTAGCGTGAGCGAACGCTGAAAAGCACCCCGAGAAGGGCGGTGCAATAGGGCCTGAAATCAGTTGGCGATCGAGCGACAGGGCGTAGAAGGCGATTTTCAAAACGACCGAGGAGCGATCCTCCAGTAGGAAGAAAATCGAGCCGGCGTCGTGTCGTGCGTTTTGAAAAACGACCCAGGGAGTGTACCTACATGGCGAGTCTAACTCGAGTATCGAGGAAGGCGCAGGGAAACCGATACGGCCGCAGCATTGCGAGGGCCACCGTGTTCAAGCGCGGGGAGCCACGTGGGTACGACCCGAAACCAGGCGATCTATTCGCGAGCAAGGTGAAGCGTGGCGAAAGCCACGTGGAGGCCTGTTAGAGTTGGTGTCCTACAATACCCTCTCGTGACTCGTGAATAGGGGTGAAAGGCCCATCGAGCCTGGCAACAGCTGGTTCCGACCGAAACATGTCGAAGCATGACCTCTTCCGAGATAGCCCGCAGGGTAGAGCTACCGATTGGATGACCCGCCTCCGAGAGGAGTCGGCCATCCTGTCAAACTCCAAACCTGCAGGCGTCGTAGACGAAGGGAGTCCGGTGCGCGGGGTAAGCCTGTGTACCGTGAGGGGAACAACCCAGAGCCGGGTTAAGGTCCCAAAGTGTAGATTAAGTGCGATTCGAAGGTGGTCTCAAGCCCTAAACAGCCGGGAGGTGAGCTTAGAAGCAGCTACCCTCTAAGAAAAGCGTAACAGCTTACCGGCCGAGGTTTGAGGCGCCCAAAATGATCGGGGCTCAAATCTACCACCGAGACCTGGCCGCATCCGTGAAAGGATGACCGCGTAGGTCGGCGTACTGTCCGGATGGAAGCTCGGGCGAGAGCTCGCGTGGACCGTTCAGTAACGACAATCCTGGTCACAGTAGCAGCGATAGTCGGGTGAGAACCTCGACGGCCTGATGTGCAAGGGTTCCTCGGCACTGCCACTCAGCCGAGGGTCAGCCGGTCCTAAGTCTCGCCACAACCTGACCGAGACAACGGGAAACTGGTTAATATTCCAGTGCCATCATGCAGTAAAAGTCGACGCCGTGTGGACCGCTGAGCCGGGCACTCGCCCGGTCGAATCAGGGAACATCGTGGAAGCCGTCATGGCAGGAAGCGATCGAAGCCTGAGATAGCGCAAGTCAGCCGTACATAGGGCCCGTGAAAAGACGAGCATGATGTCCGTACCGAGATCCGACACAGGTGCACTGCCAGCGCAAGGCACGGCCTGTCGGGAGAACCGACGTTAGGGAATTCGGCAAGTTAGTCCCGTACCTTCGGAAGAAGGGATGCCTGCTCTCGACGGAGCAGGTCGCAGTGACTCGGGCGCTCCGACTGTCTAATAACAACACAGGTGACCGCAAATCCGCAAGGACTCGTACGGTCACTGAATCCTGCCCAGTGCGGGTATCTGAACACCTCGTACAAGAGGACGAAGGACCCGTCAACGGCGGGGGTAACTATGACCCTCTTAAGGTAGCGTAGTACCTTGCCGCTTCAGTAGCGGCTTGCATGAATGGATAAACGAGAGCGCCACTGTCCCAACGTTGGACCCGGTGAACTGTACGTTCCAGTGCGGAGTCTGGAGACCCCCAAGGGGAAGCGAAGACCCTATAGAGCTTTACTGCAGGCTGTCGCTGAGACGTGGTCGCCGATGTGCAGCATAGGTAGGAGCCGTGACACAGGTACCCGCGCCAGCGGGCCACCGAGGCATCATTGAAATACTACCCGTCGGTGACTGCGACTCTCACTCCGGGAGGAGAACACCGGTAGCCGGGCAGTTTGACTGGGGCGGTACGCGCTCGAAAAGATATCGAGCGCGCCCGAAGATCATCTCAGCCGGGTCGGGAATCCGGCGAAGAGCGCAAGAGCACAAGATGGTCTGACAGTGTCATTCCCAACGAGTGACGCTGACGCGAAAGCGTGGTCTAGCGAACCTACGAGGTTCCGGAATGGGACCCGTAGATGACAGAAAAGCTACCTTAGGGATAACAGAGTCGTCACCCGCAAGAGCACATATCGACCGGGTGGCTTGCTACCTCGATGTCGGTTCCCTCCATCCTGCCCGTGCAGAAGCGGGCAAGGGTGAGGTTGTTCGCCTATTAAAGGAGGTCGTGAGCTGGGTTTAGACCGTCGTGAGACAGGTCGGCTGCTATCTATTGGGGGTGTGAAGGTACCTGACGTGAACGCTCGTATAGTACGAGAGGAACTACGAGTGGTCGCCACTGGTGTATCGGTTGTCCGAAAGGGCAGATGCCGAGTAGCCACGCGACACGGGGTAAGAGCTGAACGCATCTAAGCTCGAAACCCACATGAAAAAGAGGTACCGTAGAGGTCACTCGTAGAAGACGAGTTCGATAGACTCGGGATGTACGCATCGAGGCAACGAGATGTTGAGTCCACGAGCACTAACAGACCGAGCCACAGTCATACCATGGGGCACTGACAGCCCACACCTCGCATGAGTTCAGGCGGTATCTGGATCGCACGTACACACGGTAGTTACCGACCGACAGTGGAGGTATCTCGGTTCGACTCCGAGAGTCGGCGTTAAGGCGGCCACAGCGGTGAGGCAACACCCGTACCCATTCCGAACACGGAAGTTAAGCTCACCAGCGTTTCAGGCAGTACTGGAGTGGGAGACCCTCTGGGAGCCGTGATTCGCCGCCTGCTATTCATAGACGGGCCCACGGACATCGCGTCCGTGGGCCACTTTCATTTCGAAACGGACCCGGCGGACCGCTAGGCTTAAGCGGGCGACGGGGCTACCTTCGACTGCGCCAAGGTGGCAGAGTCTGGTCAGACGCAGCGGCCTGCAGAGCCGCCCGACGCCGGTTCAAATCCGGCCCTTGGCTCTCACACGTTACCCTAAAGCCCAAGACGACATTCTCTTGGCGTATCCTCGCTTTTGAAAGCGATATCTCGGGAATACGACAGAAGTTTCGGACGCACATCCGTCGAAGGTCCACAAGCGGCGTTCACGGGTGTCTCGCAGTACCGCCGTAGGGACAGAATCAGCGCGTTGCGTCGCCCTATCGAGTATTTGAACTGATATCAAAAATGGCCTTCTCAGTAGACGGTCCGTTTTCACCTCGGCTGGGATACGTCATCGTCGATCTTCGAGGGTGCCGAGCGCACGTCGGAACTGCTCCTCGTTGATTCGCGGTTCGGACATCGCCTGTGCTTCGAGTGCGCCGGTGAATCGTTCAAATTCGTTGTCGCTTGGGTCGGCCGCGAGCACGCAGTCGACGTACCCTTCGAGCGCAGACCGCAAGGCCTTGGCGTAGTGATCGTATGCGGCGTCGATGCGGGTCTGGTTGTCGTCGATTCCCTCGAACAGCGCACGGTAGATGGTCGCAGCGGCCCGGTAGCGCTCGCGGTACTGCTCGGCTACTTCGAAAAAGTGTGAGAAGTCGATAGCTTCCGTGACGACTGGATAGTGCTGTGTGCGCTGGTCGAACAGCTCCTCGACCTCGTCCCGGTACGCTTCGACCGACTTGCCGCCGTCGCCAAACCGCTCAATTCGCTGAATGCGCCCTTCGTCGCGGTAGTTCTGCCCGCGCTCGAACACCGCGTCGGCACAGGTCTCCCGAATTCTTGCGTTGTTGAGGTCCATGACTGGAAGGAACTCGTTGGTCCTGTTCTCGTCCGTTCGCGGCTCTATTCATCTACTAGTTCGGTGACGCTCTCGACGGGGGCGTAGTAGCCGCGTTCGTCCCGCCAGACCTCTAGCCATTCGTCCGCAGTTTCGCTGTCGATATGCTCGCGTTTGATGCCGAGGACGAGGAGGCCTATCGATCCAGTGACCGGCACATCCAGTTCCGTCGCAAGACGGCGTGCTGCGAGGTCATCAGTGGCGATCGTCCCGTCGCGTTCAACGGCTCCCCGCAATGCTTCCCTTTCTCCCGGATCAAGTCGCTCATGGAGGCTCACTCTTCGTGTTTCGGGTGGAACGTCACTGACTGCCAGTCCGTTGTCGAACGCCTCGACGGCACTGGTCAGATACTCGTGACCGTGTTTGACTCCCCGTTCAATCTCGTCACGGACTGCGGGTACTACGATCGGAGCTTCGAGTAGGTGAACGAGAAATTCGACCGAGCTCGTACTGGCGAAATTACTTACGACAGTTGCGTCGAGGAAAACCGGTTGCGGGTATCCGTCCGGCATCTATTCGTCGAGGTCGAGTGCACCGTCGACCTCCCGCTGTAACTGGTCGTCAGTTCGTGGCCCGTAGAGCGACGTGAAGCCAGCGTCTTCCAGCACTTCTTCGAACTCCCACCGGGACAGTCCGGCCGCTTCGGCAGCACGTCCGAGCGAGAGGTCGCCGAGAACGTACCGACCCACCGCGGTCGCAAGTTCGTCGGAGGACTCACTACTGGAAGAGGCCATCGTACATAGTTATCGGATCCACGGACCTAATAATCTATCGTGGGAGGGGGCACTCATCGACTCACCGGGTTGCCATCTACATAGCAATCTAAGACAAAAACACTCATTTATCCGCTATCTGGGGCGATTTGGCGACAATTCACCTGATGTGATAGTTTATTATATTTAAAACACTGCCTTAATTCGGGCCCTTGGCTCTCTTCTCACACGATATCCTAAAGTCCAAGACGACTCTGTCTTGGATCCACTTACTGTTCCACAGCCACGTCGCTAAATACTGGTAGATGTAACGCTCATCCCGGTAGGCCGTAACATCAATTTCTCTGGTAGTTTAAGTATGATTCACGATGGACGATAAATCGGCACAGCTGTTCCTTCCACCACGTGAGCGCTCTCGAGAACCGCCATACTCTTTTTTTGCCAGTGGCTGGCGAAGTTCAGGGGTGTCTCGAAGCAATATCTTCAACGATATCTCAGCTCTTTTGAATGAGCGATTCGAGTTAAGAGCCGACTGAATTCAGTTAGCCGAGAGCTACAGCGAACATACTCCGGATTACTAACTCGTTCTTCTTGCTAGTAAAACCATGATACGCATCAGTTCGATCGTTCCACGAACACCGCCCGATCTCGTGGCCACCGGTCCGATCAGGTCGCGGTGGGGTCCCAAAAGGGGATAGATCTATGTCCGTAATCACGTCGAGCAACACGGGCTGGGTCATTCTCCTCTCGTCGCTGGTACTGTTCTCGGTCGCGGCCGTGCCGTTGTCGGGAGCGACGAATGGAACTGGCCAGGGTGAGGCGTTCAAGTCCTTCGAAGTGGAATTCAAGCCCGCAAATCCCGAAGCGCCCAATGACGTCGTTGTCCGCTGGAACCTGGCTGACGACGTAACGGACGTGGAACGGATCCGGCTCGGGTTCACAAGTGAGAACAACGACACGATCAACCTGTTCAGGCCGGGTGACACCAACGTTCCGAATCCGTTTACCGTCACGGCGGCGGACGGCCGGAACGGGAGCTCTGACATCGTCGTCGATGACCTCACCTCCGGAACGCTTCAGCTAAAAGTTCCTGTAGGTCACTGCGAGCGGATCGACGAGGTTCAGGTATTCGCGTACAGCGACGGCGAGACCGTGACGGAACCGGATATTCGAAAGGGGGTGAGTTGTGGTTCGGATACTGGCAGTGGGGCGTTCGCGGTGTCGATCGACCACTACGACGACACTGTGACAGCGGGAGAGAACCTCACCGTGACGGCGACGGTCGAGAACGCGGGCGAGACCGAAGCCACCAAAGACGTCCGGTTCCTGGTCGACGGCGAGGAAGTCGACGTAGTGGAGAACCTGACTCTGTCCGGCAACCAGAGCAAGGAGCTCTCGTTCGTCTACGAAACGGCCGACGATGACGTACCGGCGGTCTCGATCGCCGTAGAGAGCGACGACGAGATCGACGAACGAAATGTGACCGTCACCGACCCCGACCCCGCGTTCTTTGCAGTGTCGATCGAGAACGCGTCGGCCGAGGTGGCGGCCGGCGAGACCGTCGACGTCACCGCTCGTGTCGAGAACACCGGCGACCGCGTCGGGACGCAGAACGTCACGCTGGCGGGGTTCGACGGGACGATCCTCGACACCTCCGAGCCGCAGACGCTCTCAGCCGAGGAATCGACTTCCATAACTCTGGTCTGGACGACCGAGAGCACCGACGCGGGAGGGGGTAACGTTACGGTTCGGAGTGAAAACGATACTGATACCGCCGCCGTGACGGTCGATCAGCCGGCTGTCGAATCGATCGACGCGACGCTCGAAGAGACCGAGATCGAAACAAGCGAGGAAACGTTTCTCACCGTCGTGGCGACGTTTACGGACGGATCGACGCGAGACGTGACGGAAAACGCGACCCTCACCGCTCTCGATACGAACGTTGCCGCGGTGGTCGACGACGGAACGGTCACAGCCGAGAGTGACGGAACGACCGAGATCGAAGCCGTGTTCGGGAACGAAACCGACACTGACACGCTCACTGTTGAGGTGGCTGATTCCGACGACTCCGACCAGGACGGATCCGACGACTCCGACCAGGACGGATCCGACGACTCCGACCAGGACGGATCCGACGACTCCGACCAGGACGGATCCGACGACTCCGACCAGGACGGATCCGACGACTCCGACCAGGACGGATCCGACAGCGACGACGGCGACGGCGACGGTGACAACGGAGACGAGGACGGCGACTCCGACCAGGACGGATCCGACAGCGACGACGACGACGGCGCTGATGACGGCGACAACGGAGACGAGAACGGCGACTCCGACCAGGACGGATCCGACAGCGACGACGACGACGGCGCTGATGACGGCGACGACACTGATGACGGCGACGACGCTGATGACGGCGACGACGGCGACGGTGACAACGGAGACGAGAACGGCGACTCCGACCAGGACGGATCCGACAGCGACGACGACGCCGACGGTGACAACGGAGACGAGAACGGCGACTCTGACCAGGACGGATCCGACAGCGACGAAGAAAATTCTGGTGCCGACAGAGCGGACGATTCCGGGGAGATCGACGGGACGAGCGAGCCGTCTATCGTTGTCTCTCCGATCTTGGGATTCCTGTTACTCGCACCGCTTTTAGCGAAGCGCAAGCGCTAGGTCTCCGCTCTCGGACACACCCTCGGATCTCAAAAAAGCGGTGCGAGTTTCCCGCCCCACCGTGGGTGAGGATGAAGCGCGTCACTCGAGACATATTCCGTTTCCCTGATATTCCGTTCCACCACCTCTCCGATACCGCACCCGCCGTTCCCACGTGGTACCCGCCCATCCAGAACCGACCTTCCCAGTAACACGACTCCCGAAGCCCGGATTACGTGCTCGTGTCGACGGAGCCGTAGAAGCGCTACTCGTGGAGGCCGATGGCATCATTGACGAATGCAGGAAGTCGCTGCTGAATTCGAGTTCCGGAAACAGCACCGTCGATGCAGCTTGGCGGAGCTGTTTCGCCTCAGCTGTCCGAATCATCCGTTGACCAACACGGTCCAGCGTGACGGGTTCAGTCAGGTTCAGCAACTGCCGTTCAGCGCGGGGGATGTCAATGGGAGTTCTGACTGCGGTGGACGTACCTGCGGAGGCCGCCCACGATCAGCCGATCGACCCCGATGGCGAACAGGACGAAACCGCCGAGAAAGCCGGCAACGGACAGCCCGTCCGTGAGCGTGAGCGCCCACTGGAACTCGCCGACGACGATGACGAGCAGGTCGGTCACGTACAGGAACGTGGCCACGAACCGCTCGTAGGTCACTGCTGTGAGACCACCACCGAATACGACGAACCCGGCGTTCCGCGTGAACCAGCGGCGATCCGGCAGATCGCTCTCGAGGTCGTCGCTGACGGATTCGTACTCGTAGAACCGGTACGTACTGACCAGCGATTCCGACCGGATCAGCCACACGACGACGGCCACGATCCCGAGCCAGAGGAGGGCGTACAGTCCCGTCGTGAACGGATCCGGAACGATCGCCGGGTTCAGCAACTCGACCTGGGCTACCAGGACCGGCGTCGCGATCGTGACGAGGTGGTACACTAGCGCCACTTCGAGCAGGGTTTTGATCCCGTCGGTCTCCGGCCACCGAATCCGGGATTCGGGGATCGCTGACTCGTCGGTGTGGCCGGACTGGTCACTGAGGTAGTACTGGGTATCGTCGGACATGGATACCTGACGTATCGGCGTACGTGGTCTTTGGAAACCTGTCCCTGCTCGGGAACTAGGACGACCCATCCGATCCGGCCGCGCGGCGGATTCCGGTAAGAAATCGAGTACCCTCCGGTTTACCAAGCCACTGCCGGGATATCGGATCGACGAGCCAGTAATGCGCCGCAAGGGGTCGTTCGAGCTCTCGTCGCCGGTGGTCGACAGACTCGTCCCCACCGAGTACACCCACCGGATCAAGATGGCGTGCTCGGCGTTCTCGTTCTGGCTGGCGATCGTCCTTCCCGTGGTGTACCTGACGGTTCTCACCGTGGACTACGAGGGCGTCGATACGGGACTGCTGTTCCTCGTTCTCTTTGTCCTGAACGTGCTCGCACTGCTCGGCGGGCGCTCGTACCGCAACACCCTGTAACACCTCTGAGTGGTCGGTCACGAGCCGCTCGATGCGATATAAAAGCCATCCGCTAGACGATCGCGAGAAGGTTGTTGAGTACGAGGGCGATGCCGCTGACGATCAGGATGGCGAGCCAGACGTTGACGCCGACGGTGAGGACGCGGCGCTCCGGTGGCGGAACGCACCGGATCCGTTCGACAGCGAGGTGGAACATGATGATTGCCACGCCGACCACGATGAGATTCACGGTCGTCGTCACGAGCAGTCCCCGCTGGAGGAGCCACCGCATCACCGGGTTCGCCTCGACGGTGATTCCGTACTTCGCCACCGCGACCAGCGTCGTGAGCAGGTCGAGCGGCACCAACAAGAAGAGGGCGACGGCGAACAGGACCCACCACTGCCGGACGTCCAGCTCCACGTCAGTGGCGGTGTCGACCATGGCTCGCACCCTGTACGTTCGTGGGACCGAACGATAACCCTTCGGCATGGTCTGGGTCCCGTTTCCGTCGGCGTCGATGGGCGACGGAGCTGAACGTGGGGTCGAGCGTCATCGCTCGGTGATTTGCGGCTCGTTCCGGCGGCGGGGCTCCTGCTCGCGATGTTCCTCGTCTGGGGTGCTGGTCAGACCGTGCTTGATCGTCCAGACGATCCGGGTGATCACCAAGACCGTGCTGTGTCTACGCCGCCGAGGAAGAGGTCACTGCGCAGTTCGAGGATTTTGATTTCGAGATCCTCGTCTGTCGCTACGGAACAGCGCGCGAGTCCTGGGAGAGTGGCACATCCGCCGCGTCGCTTCGACGACTAACAGGGTTCTGATCGGTGATGGCGAGTCAGAATGAGATCGGTGTCGGTTGATCGATCTGTAGGATGGATGCCGAATATGCTGGAGTGAGTGACGGGTTTAGATCAGGGATCCGTCTGGAGCGGTTCGTGATGGAGCGGGTCAGCAATAGTGAACCGATGGGAGAGTATCCCCCGCTACGGTAGTACTCGTCGTAGTTTATGCTTCGAACGTCTCGAGGACGGTCGTGCTGTCGCTGTTGGGATCCTCCCAGAGGATGGTTAGTTCGCCGTCTGATTCATCTCCCTCGATGTAGAGAGTGTCGCCAGCATTGAACTCCCCGTTATCAAACTCATTATCCTCCGAGAAGTCATCCTCGGTGACATGTATCGCCACTTCACCATCTCCATCTTCAAACACGACCTCGTCAGCTGGGAGTGGTTCACCGCCATTGTGGAATATTACCCATCCGGCATCGCCGGTAGCTGCGCTGTCATTGTACTCTGCTTGCAGCTGCGCCTGCGGTGTATCCACGCCACCAGTACCAATACCGAGCACCACGCCGCCGATGACGGCGGCGAGGATCACCGTAATGGCGATCAGCAGCGCGACGCCGACGACCGGCGACACGGCACGGTCGTCCGTGAATAGTTTTATTGGCTTCATTTTATCTGTACTTTATCAGTTATTTACACATCGAACCGTTCGAGGACGGTCGTGCTGTCGCTGTTCGGATCCTCCCAGAGAATTACAATTTCTTCACTCGTTGTATTATGCTCAAGGGATTCTGAATTGCCTGCAGTCAGATCTCCGTCCAGCCTTTCATCAGCATCCACAACACCATTGATGACAATGTAATCCTCCGGAAGCGGTTCACCACCGTTGTGGTGAAGTTCATATTCATTAGTATCATCAACTTGTTCCAACTGCAGCTGTGCCTGCGGCGTGTCGACGCCACCTGTTCCAATGCCGAGCACCACGCCGCCGATGACGGCCGCGAGGATCACCGTGATGGCGATCAGCAGCGCGACGCCGACCACCGGCGACACGGCGCGATCGTCCGTCAAGAGTTTGTGTACGTTCATGTGTTGTTTGGTACACCGCCTGACGTGGATCGGGTACGTCCGCGCACACGAGCCGTGCGTCGCGCGACGACCAATCCGCATCGGGACGACCGATCATCAGTCGGTGTTACGTGTCCCCAGAACCCCCATCGGGTTTGTAAGTCGAATTATACGAATCGGATGGCGATGCCTGCGGGCCGGTAAACGACCCCTTGTGCTATCGACGACAACGGCTGCGGACCGTCGCTGGCACTCGAGACGGCTCCAGTCGATGGATAACTATCACCGACACGTGCGTCTTTCGAGCGAAACGATGACCGAAGCCTACGACCTGTTCGAGGACGACGAATCGGGGACGGAGGCGTCGACGACGGAGACGCTCTCGACGGGGATCGACGTCCTCGACCGGAAGCTCGACGGCGGCATCCCCGCCGGCCGAACGCTCGCGCTGCTAGCGTCGCCGGCGAGCCAGTCCGAGCTGTTCCTCTACGAGATGGCCACCGCCCGGGAGACCGTGTACCTGACGACCGAGCGGACGACGGCGGAGGTCGAAACCGAACTCGAACGAGCGGGAACCTCGCCGGACACGGTCGACGTTCGGCGGCTCGACGACGACCCGGTCGGCGGCGCGCGGTCGGCGTTGGAGGAACTCCCCGACGAGTCCATGCTGATCATCGATCCGATCAACCCGCTGGAGGCGGACGACGCCGACGCGTACCGCGCGTTCTTGAACGAGCTCAAGACGCGAACGATCGAAACCGGGGGACTCGCCCTGCTTCACTGCCTCGACGGGCGCGACGTGCCGTCCCAGCGCGACCGAACCGAGTACCACGCCGACGTCGTCTTCGACCTGGCCACGAAACTGCGCGGCGGCAGCGTCGAGAACCGTCTCTCGCTTCCCAAGTTCCGCGGCGGCGAGTCGCTCCCTGACGCGATCGAACTCGACTTGACCTCGGACGTCACTATCGACGTCAGCCGGAAGATCGCCTGACTGCTCGCGGACCAAGCTCCGCTCGTCAGCTGTTGTCCGGTTTCGATACGTTCGGGACGTACCGGCGTTCGCCCCACCGGACGTGTACTGATTCCCCTTCTCCACGACGTGGACCGAGTTCTCGTCCCGCAGACGTGGATCGTCAGGTGTCTCGGATTCGGTCGAATGCAAAGCCGTGTGGGACAGTGCAACGGCAGTACTCGGACGGATCTCTTGAGAAATCAAGACGCGAACGACGATAGAACCGCAGTCAAAGTGAGCGGAGCGATTCGTACGTCCTTACCTGAACCGCACGTCGACGTGCTCGACCGTCACGGAGACGCGCTGGGTTTCGATCTCGCAGGTCACCGTCTCGCCGACAGGTTCCTCGCAGTCGGCTCCCGTTTCGCCGTCGAGGAACCGGTACCACGACTCGACGCGCGGCGAGGTCATCTCGATGATGACGTTGGTCGCGCTGTCGTCCGCAGCGATCACCTCGGTTCCCGCGCTCCGCGTCTGGATGTCGACGGCGGACGTACCGCCGACGGGGCCGGCACCGTTCGGAGACGTGGCGACGATGGTGAGGAGCACCAGTTCGTCCGTCAGGACCGCGTTCGGCTCCCGGAGCATCACCGAACTCTCGCCGTCCTGGCGAACGAGCGCACCGCTGCTGTACGCGATGGTCGTCCCGGAGCCGGAGTCGTACACGATCGGATGCATCTCGACTTCGGTCGTGTTCTCGGGCGTCGGATCACCGACCGTGACGTTGATCCGTTCCGGCACCCCGAGCGACAGCGAGGCGTCGGCGAGCCTGATCTCGGTGCCCCTACTCGGTGCGCCGCGACGCGTCACGTCGTCGGTGTTCTCCGCGAGGACGGTGAACGACTGCTCGGCGTTCGTCGTCCGCTGGAACTCCTGGGCGCTGTCGAGCCCGACGAAGCCGGTCGTTCCGATGAGGACGATGGCGAGGACGACGACCCCGAAGATCAGCGCGAACCCGAGCAGTTCACTCTGCCCGCGGTCGTGGGCGCGTCCGCTGCGGTCGTGCTCGCACCGCTCGCGGTCGTGGTCACGCATTCCGCACCACCAGCCTCTCTTCCTCGTAGGCGATCTCGAGGTGTCCGCCGTCGAGCGTACCGACCTCGGCGACGTCGATCTCGGTTCGCGTCCTGACCGTGACCGTCACGTCGAGGTCGTGGTCGAGACTCCGGAGCGTGAGTTCGTAGTACGTCTCGCCGCCCGGCTGGTCGATCGCTATCCGGTAGGGACTCCCCCCGATGCGCTCCGGGAGCTGCGTGCGATGGACGACCGTCCCGTTCGGCCCGGCCGCGACCGCGAGCCTGTCGACGCTCTCGACGTCGCCGGCGAGGTCGTTGCCCACGACCTCGAGCGTCGAGTGTACGGCGCTCGACTGTTGGCTCGAAACCAGCGGAGCGAACGCCATCATCAGCGTGACCAGGAGCAGGGCCACGATCCCCAGGATCAACGCGTAGCTCACGACCGTCGAGACGCCGCGGTCGGAGCCCCTACCGAGGTCACTCATCGTTCTCCCCTCCATCGACCCGGAGCTCGGTCCGGTAAGTCAGGTCCGGCGACCGATACTCGACCGCTACTGTCGCCGTATGGATCCGGGCCTCGATCCGCGGCGATCCGGTCGTTCCGTAGCGGTCGTCCTCCGCGATCGACTCCTCGACGACCTTCCCGCTCACGGTGAGGTCATACGCTCCGGTGACGTTGTCGGCGTTGACGTACTGCACGGTGTACGGGGGGTCGACATCGCCGTCCCGGAACGACGTGAACGAACACGGTCCGGAACCGTCGTCGAACGTGCCAGCCGTCACGTTGACGGACGCGATCGACTCGATCGTCTCGCAGGTGTCGGTCGTCCCGTCCGGCGACTCGACGGTGATCGTGACGCCTTCGCCGTCCGCGGTGGCGTTGGCGAACAGTCGCCACGTCTCCCCACCGTCGCCCTCGATCTCGAGGGTAAAACAGTCGCCTCCCGGCGAACAGTCGTCAGTCGCGAGCGAGTCGTTGTGGATCCCCAGTTCGAACGCCTCGACGGTCGAGACGTCGTCGGCGACGGTCCAGTTCGATCGATCGCTCCGGTCGGACTGGACCGCGAACGATTGGTTCTCGTCCTGGACGATCCGACTCTCGAAGGTGACGTCAGTGATCGATGCGTTCGTCACCGCGTCGTCGCCGGCGTACTCCCGTCTCGTTAGGTCGTTCCACCGGTCGACGTCCCTCCTGAGGTCGCGTTCGATGTCGTCGTAATCGATTTCGGTATCGGCATTCGCGGCGATCAGCCCGGCGACAGCGCGGTCGACGCCGTGCTGGTACTCTAACGCCGCCCGCTCCTCGTGGAGGCTGTTGTCCGTCTGAGCGACGTGGACTCCGCCGTAAACGGCCGTGTTCAGCGCCAACGCCAGGACGGTGAGCAGGATCGCGATGCCGATCGCGGCGACGATCAACAGCTGCGCCCGGTCGTCCGGTCGGACGTCTACACTCGCCATAGGACCACCTCCACTCGGATCACGTTGTACAGCGAACCGTCGGTGTCCACGTTGGGTGCGTAAAACTCGTCTCTCTCGTCGACCGACGCGAGCGTCACGTTTTCGCGGGGAGTCTCGTTCGCGTCGACGAGGACGGTGTCGTCGTACAGGGTCACCGTCTCGACGACCCGCACCGCGTCGTCGCTCGGCGTGCCGGACTCGACCAGCCGCTGAGTCTCCCGGTCGCCGTTTTCGTCGCGATAGTGCAGATCGACGTTGTATCGGATCCCCGATCCCTCGAACATCGCGTCCAGCGACTCGCCGAAGGCCGTACTCGGACTGCGCGATACGTAGAATCCCTCCTCCTCGTCGGCCCCGTGGAACCGGTCCGCCGACTCGTTCCAGTACAGCAGCGTCGCCTTCAGGTTCCCGTTCGCGACGGCCCGGTCAAGGACGCCCTCGGCGAGTCCGACGTGTTGGCCTCGCAGTTCCGTATCCGCGGCGCTCGCCGTGTTCGAGGTCATCGTGACGGCCTGGAGCCCGAACGCGACGGTCGACACGAGGATGATCGCCGCGACGAACGCCTCCAGCGTGAACGTCTGGGCGCGGTCGGACGTGTGTTCCGTCGATTTCCGTTCCATGGTTACCAGACCCTCACTTCGAGAACCACACCAGTGTCGTCGGCGAAGAGCGCTCGCCGGCTCGTCGAGACTGACCGGTCGTCCGTTGGAGCCGGTCGTCCGATCGCGAACCGATCGGCACCGGATTCACACTCGCCGATCCACTCGTCGCTGCTGGGGTCGTCGACGGCACAGAGCACGGCCGAGTCCGGGCCGTGACTGGGTGCGTCCCGTATCGTCACGTTGAGCGAGTACCACGAGGGGACGCCGAGCCGATCGAGCGCCTCGTTCTCGTCGAAATCGAAGAACGCTCGCGTCGCGGATTCGTTCAGCTCCGACGGCGGCCCCGGCTCCGTGAGCTCGTCGTTCCCCAGCCCGCTCGTGATCCGATCGGCCACGACGGACTGCTCCTGGTCCTCGAACGGCAGGACCAGCTGCGGGACGAACACGGAGACGAACGTCACCGTGATGAGGAAGACGGCGATCCCGACGGCGAAGTCGGGGAGCGTCTGTCCGCGCGTGTCGCCGGCGACCGTTCCGGCCGTGTCCCCGCCCGACGTCCGGCTGTGGCCTTCCGAACGCTCCGGGGTTCGGGTCATGCAACCACCAACCAAACGCCGAGTGCGGCAGTCGAGAGCAACACCACGTACTTCACGCCCGATGCCACGTTCGCGTCGCGGATGTATCCGCAAACGAGCCCCGAGAGGATCGCCTGTAGGGTCACCGCGTGGAAGAACAGCAGCGACAGGAGCCCCATGTCCATGGAGACACCGAAGTTCTGTCCGCCGGCGCTGGTTCCGCCTTCGGCCTGCGCGGTCACCTCGGCCATGACGTCGACGAACTGCGCTTTCAACAGCGCGATCACGCCGAGCAGCGTCAGATACGTCAGGACGATGATCGCGACCTGCATCATTGCACGCTGCTTGCGGTCGCGCTCGATGTCCTCCTGGGTCTCGGTCGCCACTGCAGCCGTCGACAGGACCGTGGAGATCTGGCTCGAGATCTCCTGTGCCTTGCTGACGAGCTTCACCGTCCTGGCGAGCCGCGGAATGTGGTACTTGTTGTTGAACACGACCAACGACTCCTTGAGGTGCATCCCGTAGTTGCTCTTCGAGTGGATCGTCCGGAACTCCTCCCCCAGCTTGCCGGGCGTCGTGTCTGCGACCACCTTGATCGATTCGAGCAGCGTAAGCCCCGTCGCGTTTGCGCTCGCTAGCTTCCGGAGGTTCTCGGAGAGCCCGTCCAGGACGGCGCGCCGCCGTCGAACGTTCCACTCCCAGAAGACGGCGAAGGGGACACAGACGACGAACAGCGGGACGTACACGTAGACGACCGTCGACCAGACCGGGTGATCGATGACGCCGGCCCACGTGATCGGAACCGATCCGGTCAGGACCGCCACGGCCACGAACGCAACCGACGCCGGAACGGTGACCGCGAGCGTATACACCGGGTTGTCACGCAGGAAGACGTGCGGCTTTTTGAACACCTCCATGGCCACGTCGGTCCCTTCCCGGCTGGCGATCCGGTCGAAGACGTAGTACGTTCCCGTGAACTGTCTGATCAACCCGAGGTCCAGCGCGTTCGACTCCCGTCCGAAATCGAACTCCCCGACGTCGTCTTCCAGTTCGAGGTAGCCGTTCCCGTGTTCGTCCGTCCGGACCGTCGAGACGAGGACCAGGAACGCCAGTCCGAGCCCCGGGATCAGCACGTACACGGTCCCGTAGAGGAGCAGTTCCTGGCTTCCACCGATCATGTCCAGGATCACGAGAATGACGATCAGAAGCAGGGGGAACAGCGATATCGTGATGTACATCTCACTGAACAGCTCGAGCGTCTCGAGGGTGCGTTGCTGGTCCTCCTTTGCGTGACGGAAGTGAATGTCCTTCTTGTCCTCGAGGAACTCCGTCATGCTCCCGCCGCTGTCGATGATCGACAGCATGTCAGTGAAGAACTGACTCAGTTCGGCGCTCGGCGTCTGGACCGCGCGCCGCTGGATGGCCGTTCGGTAGTCCGTGTCGAAATACCGGGTTTCCTGGAGGATCGTTCGGAACTCCATCGACACTTCCCCGTAGGTGTCCTCCGATTCGGCCATCGTTTCGATGATCTCGATCTGGCTCATCCCCCCGAGCGACAGTGCGTACATAAACGAGACGGCGTCGGGTAGCAGCGTGTTGATCTCGCGTTTACGGGTACCAGCCCGGCTGTACGGGAGCGCGACGTAGCTGCCGAAGACGGCCGCGAAGCCGAGCGAGCCGAGCAGAAGCCCCGAAATCACGATCAGGAACGGAATCCGGCCGGCCTCGATCAGCGCCAGAAGCGTCGCGTTCGGGATCCGGACGCCGGTAAGCGCCCCGACCTCCACGATTCCGGTTTCGATCACTCCGAAAGCCACGGTGACGCCCAGCAGCCAGAACAGGAACCCACAGATCGTTCCGAACGCCAGCGCTCGCGAGAGGTACATCTCCACCGTCTGGTCCATGCGGGCCTCGGCGAGTTTGTCTTCGACGTTGATGACGAATGAATCGTTCTCGTCGAACAGTCTGACGTAGACGGGTCTGAACGTGTCCGTGAGAGTGTCGATGTAGCGTCGACGTCGCCATCCGTGCGCGGCCACCGGGTCTGTACTCATGTACTACCTCTCTTCCGAGGGTTCGGCGTTCGTTGGCTCGTCCGAGGGTTCGGCGTTCGTTGGCTCGTCAAACGCGTCGGTCACTCGACCGTCGTCGCAGTCAGTCGCTTTCGAGTCAGCCCCGGGCGTTTCACCGTTCCGTTCAACCGACACGAGCTCCGCCTCGGCTTCCGTCGCGGGTCCGATCCCGGACGTCATCTCCGTATCGCCCGTCGTCACGTCCTCGTTCGCCGTCGACGAAATCTCCTGATCCACCGGTGACGCGTTACCGGTGTCTTCCACGTCGACGGCAGTGACCCCACTGACGTCGACGTCCTCCAGTGCGGCGACGATCGCCTTTATGCGGGACTCGATGACCGAACAGCCAGCGGCCTCGAGGACTGCAGTCAGGTTCTCTTCGTTGATCTCTTCGCCCGTTTCGTTCAGTATACACGTCGCGTATGCGTATTCCATGATTACTCACGCTCCTTGGTTTCGTCCTCACTCGCTCCGTTGGCCGGTTTGCCCGTCGCTCCGGCGGCCGGCTCATCCGCATCGTATCCGTTCGCCGGAACGTCACCATCGTCGACGTGTGCGTCCGGCGTCGGTCGCTGTTCAGTCTCTCCGGTATCAACAGACCCGAGGGGGTGCGGTATCTCGGCTTCCGACGTCGCTCCGTCGGCCAGGAGTTGATCGTCGGCATCGCCGACCGACACCAACATCTGTGGGTCCTGTCCCGGTGTCGCGGTGACGTCGTCCGTGTGTTTCGTTCGGGAGAGCGCGTCGGTCAGGCTGCCAGCCTGCTTTCCGCGGTACTCCTCGAAGATCCGGTCTTCCGCCTCCGCGAGGATGCGCTCCGCCTCCGCGAGGACGTCCGATCCCGGATCGGGCCGTGGTACCAGCGCTTCCTTCACGGGATCGACGTCGATGAGCACCGACTCCATCTCCCGGAGACCTGCCAGACTCTCTTCGAGCCGCTCGTTGGCTATCATCGTCAGGATCGTCTCGGGATCGTTGATGAACGCCTGCAGCGTGGCGGCGACCTCGGTGTACGTGTTCAGCCCGTTCGTGATGAGGTACGCCAAGATGGTGCGGCGTTTGAACTGTTCCGCCTTGAGCTGCTCAGGAGTCCAACCGCGGTCGAAGGCGATCTCCTGGAGCTTCTTCGAGTTCCCGTGCTGGACGAACTCGTCTTCCTCCGGCTGCCACTGATACACGTCCTGGACGCTCACCTCGTCGTTCTCTGCGTCGTAGGAGTTGATCTCCGTGATCGTCTTGTTGCGCCGGACCTTCTGGCCCTGGACCCGGGTCTGGGTCTGGACCGAGATCAGATCCAGCGCCGTGAATAGCGTCTTCGAGACGTTGATCGGGTCGGTCGTGAACCGCTTCAACACCTCGTCGACCGTGTCGGCGTGGAAGGTGGTGTACGTCGTGTGTCCGGTCGACATGACCTGGAAGAGGGTTCGACCCTCTTCTCCCCGCACCTCCCCCATCACGATGTAGTCGGGCCGCTGTCGGAGCCCCGCCTCCAGGAGGTCGAACTCGTCGACGTCGCCGACGTTGTCCTGGCTGAACGACGGCCGGGTCACGCTGGCGATCCAGTTGCGCTGGGGGAGTTCGACCTCTCGGGTGTCCTCGATGGAGACGATCTTCGAGTTCGACGGGATGAAAAGCGAGACCGCGTTCAGGCTGGTCGTCTTCCCCGACGCGGTTCCACCCGCAAAGATCAACGACTTTTTGCTCTCGATACAGAGCCACAGAAACGCCATTTCGTCGAGCGAGAACGTCTTCCAGTTGATGAGGTCGACCGGCGTGAACGGGACGTCCTTGAACTGCCGGATCGTGTAGTTCGTCCCGTGGTCGGAGACCTCCTCGCCGAGCGTGAGCTGGGCGCGGGAACCGTCCGGCAGCGTCGCGTCGACCTGCGGCTGGCGCTTCGAGATCCCCTTTCCGGACCGCTGTGCGATCTTGATAACGAAGCTGTCGAGCTGGTCTTCCCCATGCCTGACGTTCGTGATCAGGTTCTCGTAGTCAGTGTGGTAGACGAAGACCGGGGAGTTGTACCCGTCACAGGAGATGTCCTCCACGTTGATGTCGTGTTTGATCGGGTCGATCCGCTCGTACCCGATGAAGTCGCGCCGGATCAGCCGGAGCACCTTCTGGACTTGGTACTCGGTGAGCCATCCCGAGTCCTCCGCGAGAACCGCGGGTTCGGGACGAGCCGAGATCCCCTCCAGTTCCGTGGGTTCGTCCGTCGGGTCGTCGTCCGGCTCGCGCATCGATTCGTCGTCCGGTTCCTCGGACGACGGTCCGAGCGAGTCCACGAGCCGCCCCAGTCGGTCGCGGACGGCTTCCCCGTCGTACCGCGGCAGGTTCTCGAGCAGCGACCCGTCCGTGGAGTTGTCGTCGGTCGCGGCCGGGCTACGCAGGTTGTACCGGTCGATTAACCACCTGGTCTCCTCCTCGAGTAGGTCCCCGCGCTCCTCCTCGGTGCCTCTGACGACGACGTCATCATCGGAGTACTTGATGCTCGTCCGGAGCTTGCCGGAGAAGAACTCGACGAGGTCCTGCTCGATCTCGTTGAGGTACGGTTCGACCACGTAGTACTTCTTCTCGTTTTCCGTGACCGAGTGGAAGATAACGACGAACGCGTACGGCTTGTCGACCCAGTATCGGTCCTCCTCGACGAAGTGTCGCTTTTTTGCCATCGGGACGGCTTTCTCCAGGTCGTAGCGGTTCGCGAGCGTCGTCAGTCCCTCGTCCGTCGAGAAGAACTCGTCCTCGTCCAGTTCAGGGTTGACGTTCACCGTCCGACGGTCCTCGATCTCGAGCAACTCCCGGGCGTTTTCCGCGCCCGCACTCAGCACCGACTCGACGTCTTCGGGATCGAACCCCAGATACGCCGCCGGATCGAACGGTTCGACCTCCCCGCCGTCCTGTGGGGGTCGGCCGTCGTCGTTGTAGTAGTACTCCCACTTGAAGTGCTCCCACGTGTACTCGCCTTTCGCTACCCGAGTCCTCACGATCCAGCTCTCGAAGGCGTGATCGAACCGTGCGCTCGCGGTCGAAGCCCGGCGGAGCCGGTCTTCGAACTCGACCGGCCGGCAGCCGAGGTACGCGACCGGGTTGAACGAGACGCGGTCCCAGTCGTCAGTGTTCGGAACACGACGGACGCCGTTGCTCGAGAACGGGAAGAACGTGTTCCGGTTCTCCTCGCGGTCGCCGTCCCGGTACACGGCCTCGACCTCGTCACCGTGTCCGTGTTCGCGCATGAACTCCTTCCACGTGTACTCCCCGAGGATAGCCGTGGGCGCGTCGGAGCCGTCTTCCGTACCCTCGTTACCGGAGAACTCGGCGAACTCGGTCACACCTGATTCGACCGTGTCCCCACTCATTGCCGGTCCCGTCTCGATGAACACTGTCTCGTTCGTCGGTTCGGCGCCCCGGTTCGTGGCCGAGTTCGCCATCTGTCATCCGCTGTCATCCTCCCCGACTACCGCTTCGTAGGGCTTTGTTACGGTCCGTTTGTAGCCCAACAGGCGAACACTTCTAATGTAGCTGCCTCGACGCGGATCGGTTCGTGCGGGGTTGTCTCGACGGTTCGGACTCCGTACGGCCCGGATACCGAGTGTCCGCTTAGACCCCTGTTCACATCGGAGGTGTCTCCACGGCGCGCTGTACCGCTGTGAAGCGAATCGTGGAGGTTTCAGTCCCGCTGGATCTACCGCACTGGTGACCCGACGATCTCGGCGAGAAACCGCTGACTACCGTGTCGTATACTCGGAATTACGAACCGGGTAGGGAGGCTGTTCGTTCACGTGCCACTCGGCGGAAGCGCGCGGGACGGACGACTCTCAGCACGTTCGTCGATACCACCGACGACCCGATCCGACGTGGCCGAGAAGATATGACGCAACAACGAACACCGGACGAACGAGGACTGAGATCGGATGGCCGAGCGGTGTCGCCGGTCGTCGGGACTGCGCTACTGATCGGGATCACGGTGATCCTCGCGTCGGTCATCGGCACCGTAGTGCTCGGCTTCGGTATCGGTCCGGCCGAGACTCCCCAGGTGACACTCTCGTTCAGCGTGGCCGACGACGGGGGTGATCAGGTCGTCGAACTGCATCACGAGGGCGGCGAGCCACTCGTTGCGGAGCAGATCGTGATACGGACCGACCAGGGCGACGAGTACGGCCTTTCCAAAGATCGGCTCGTCACTGGCGAACGGACAGAGATGGAGAACGAAGACGAAGTGGCGCTCGATCCGGACGAAGCAGAGCGGATCACTGTCGTCTGGCAGGACCCCAACAGCAGCACCGAGAGCGTCCTGGGAACGTTCAGACCGTAACGGAGGTCGGAGAGACACACAGCATGTCACGCGATGATACGCGCACGAACGACGGATCGTTTCTCGCGACCGACCGCGCCGTCTCAGAAGTCGTGGCCGTGGCGTTGCTGATCGCCATCGTCGTACTCGGGATGTCCACCATCGTGCTGATCGCCGGTCCGCAGCTGTCGGGAAGTCAGGCGGACGTCGAGGTTAGTCAGGCCGAGCGGGCGTTGACCCAGTTCGATGCCGAGGCGAAACGCGTCGCGACCGGGGGGACGTCGTCGCGGACCGTTGACCTCGGGCTGCGGGGACACAGCGGTACGCTCGACGTGGAACCCGAGAGCGGACACATCACGGTTGAGTACGGCGACCTCGTGGAGAACGAGAACCGGGCCGAGATCATGAACACGTCCATGGGAACCGTCGTCTACGAGAGCGGTGACACGACGGTCGGATACCAGGGTGGCGGCGTCTGGCGGAGCGAGGGCGAGGGGTCGGTGATGGTTTCGCCGCCGGAGGTCGTGTTTCAGGGCGGGACCCTCACGATGCCGATCGTCAAGAGCGAGCGAGGCGGGAGCATCCACACCGACGTCCAGATCGACTCGGGCGGTGCGTCCGAACCGCGGTTCCCGAACGAAGTAGAGGAGAACCTGACGAACAAGGTCAACAGCGGCACCGTCTGGATCACGATCGAGAGTCAGTATTACAGGGCGTGGGGGCAGTACTTCGAGGACCAGGTGAACACCCACGTCCTCTATTATCCGGACGAAGAGGAAGTGGTGATCATCTTCCACGGATCACGGATGCAGTTCTCCCCGGACGCGGGAATAATTGCGACGTCGGGGCCCGGTGAACTCCGCGTCCAGGGGGATGGTTCCTACATCGACAGCTACAACTCCTCGATCGGTCCGTACAGCGAAACCGAGGAATACAACGGTAGTGTCAGGTCGGCAGGCGACCTCAGGATGGAGGGCGGCTCCGAGGTCCGCGGGGACACGGAATCGAATAAACGCGTTGAGATGAGCGGCGGCTCCGTCATCACCGGTAACGTCAGCGCCGGTCAGGGGTGGCAGACCGACGGGGACTCGGAGATACAGGGGACGACCGATCACGACGCCGACGTTCCGATCCTCCCGCCGCTCGACCCGTACGTAGAGGCGAAAGCCGCCGAGCTCGTCGCCGACAACGAAAACAACGAGACCGACGTGATCCAGGACGAAACCCTCGATTTCGACAACGGAAACGAACTCTCGTCGGGGGCGTACTACCTGGAGGACATCACGCTGGAGGACGGCGAAACCCTGATTCTGAACGCGACCGGGGGCGATATCACGATCCTCGTCGAGAACTACGTGGTACTCGACGAGGGGAACATCGAGGTTACCGGCGGCGACGACGACGGAACCGTCCGCCTGATCGTCGCAAGCGAAGAGAGTTCCGGGATAACGATCCAAGGGACCGGCGGCGAGCCCGCCGACCACTTTTACGTCCAGGGGAATAGCCGGATAGCGGTCGAGAACGACTCGTCCCCGCGATTCCAGGTGCTCGGCCCTGCCCAGTTCACCGGCGGGATCAGAGCGTCCGGATCGAACGACGCACAGGTAACCGGAACGATCATTGCTCCGACACAGGGGGAGGGTTCCGGCCAGTTCATCGTCCGTGACGCCGAGCTCTTCGGGTCAGTCGTGACAGGAGACTTTTCGGCGGAGAACAACGCCGAGGTTCACTTCGATCACGCCATCATAAACGAGGAGATCCCGTTCGGGGAAGGCGTCTCCCTGCTCGAGTACCTCTACGTCACCGAACACCCGATCGAGATATCGGAGTCTTAGCCTTTCGAACAACGAGCTCAAACCAACAACGATCCATGAATCCAAGCATACTACCCACGCTCAAACGGCTGCTGACGGACGAGAACGACCACGTCGTCGTGTGTGAATGTCGACGATGCGGGACGACCGTCGACTCCACATCCATCCACTGCTCGAACTGCGGGCGCGACAGCATCGCTCGCTACGAGATCCGTTGATACCGCCGAGAGCGGTAGCGTCGCGCATCACCGTCCCACGCGGTCACCGTCAGTTCGCGTCGAAAGTTCTCGTTGTGATGCCTGTTTTCAGCATTTTTCGAGGTGGAGCCTCCGAGCTCAAGGAGCGAGGGCTTCTGACCAGTCGGAAGCACGAAGGCGAGTAGACCGGAGAAGACAGTGAGGCGCAAGCTCCTCGGGCCGTGCGACGGGCCTGCGGGCCGTGAGCGGTGCGATTGCGTGGGTACGTCGTCGACGCGGGTAACGGACGTGCGTCGCCAGCGACACGGCCGATCCGGTGCCAGTCGATCCGTGTTCCCGACAGACAGCCCCCTCGCTGGTTCCGTTCCCAGTATATCATCATTTCCGTGTTACATACTCCGGATTACTAACGCGATACCTCCGCTATGCGTTCAGTACAGATGAAACGAACAGTCGACCGACGTCGGTTCGTCGGGCTCCTGGGAGCGACGGGGATCGTGGGCACTGCCGGCTGCATCGGCGGCGCCGAACTGTTGGACGACGATCCCGGGGAGCCGGCCGCTACCACCAACGACGGGAACGGGGACGAACAGGACGAGAGCAACGCAGAGGAGACCGAGACGTTCGACTTCCCGCAGGGCGCGGACGAAAACGGGCTCGTGGTGGAAACGATCGTCTCGCGGGCGCGCAAACACGTGACAGAGACGGACCGGTATCGCGTCACGCAGGACCACGAAATCGACTACCGGAACGGAAACGTTGACACGACAACCATAACGTACGACGCCGGCGACGGGGCGGTCCACGAACGGGAGCTGCAGAACGACCTGGAGATCGACCGCTGGGTGACGCGGGACCACACCGTTTCCCGGTTCACCACAGGAAACGACGACCTTGATGCTCGAGGGCGGAGCGAACCCGCCGATCCGCTGATCGACTCGGACCGACGCTTCCACCACTACCCGTTCGAACGGACTACCGTGCCGATGCTCCTCGAGAGTACCTCCTTCGATTTCGACGGGATCGTCACGGACGACGAACGGTCGTACGCACGCTACACCGGCGACGTGGTCTGGACGGACGAACTGAAGCTCCGACGATGGAACAGCGCCCGCATCGCCCACCAGCTCCAGTCGATGTCTGACGGGAACGTCTCGGTACTGCTCGCCGAGAACGGCCGCATCCGGACGGTCGAATACGAACTCGTTGGCGAGGTGGCTCGACTGACGCACAACGGTCGTGAGGTGTTGGACACGGTGACGAGTGGCACCGTGCAGTTCGAGTACGACGACCTCGGGTCGTTGGCGGCGCCGGAGTGGAGCGAGACGGACGACTCGACCGACGTTCGGGAGTTCTCGGTCGAGGATCGGAGCCTCGGCCGCGTCTACGAGCTGTTTCGGGGACCGTCGTTGCCGGGATCGATGAACCTCCGGTACGCCGAGTTCTACGTGACGGCGCAGTTCGGCGAGGACCGGTACATCGCCCAGTACACCAAGCCAGACGATTTCGACGTCGGTGACCGCCTGTTCGTCGAGTTCGACGGCGAACTCTCCGTTGACCGGAGGTCGGGCTCCGGCGGGAACGCCCTCGTGGAGGCCGACCGTGTCGAGGTGAGCGTTTACCTGTACGCCCCCAGGGAGGGGCGCGTTCCGGTGTTCCACGAAACCGTCTACCCGTCGTAGCCGCGGGATCCAGACTCGTTCTAAAACAACCTGCGAGGGCGAGTTCCCCGACCCACCGGGGTCGGGGGTGAAGCCCGACACCCGGTCTCGTGTTCTGTATGGCGTTTCAGGAGCTTCCTACTCGTCTTCAGGAAGCCATTTCTTGCGCTACCAGTATCCTAGAAAAGCTAGTATAACTACCATAACAATGCGAGTCGTTCTCGTGACTTCGTCCGTTCACGGGTGATCCACGCATGCCACAGCAAACCTACGACGGACGCGATCACGGTCGGGACTACGATCCCGTTTTGAACGCCCTACTGGATGATACGAACTCTGAACAGGACGGCGAGACCGATCTGTCCACGGACGACGTGTTCGAAGTGCTGTACAACCGCCGACGAAGGGATGTAATACGGTATCTCCGGGAACGGGACGGGTCGGCGACGGCGAGCGACCTCGCCGAACACATCGCCGCGAAGGAGAACGACATCCCCGTCCAGCAGCTCTCCTCGTCGCAACGGAAGCGCGTGTACGTCGGCCTCTACCAGAACCATCTGCCGATGATGGACGATATCGGCGTCATCGATTACGAGAAGAACCGAGGGTCAGTACAGCTCCGCGAGTGTACGACACAGCTGGAGCCGTACCTCGACGATACCGCGGGAACGGGCCGACGTGGTACGATAGTCGCGGGAGCGTTCGTACTCGCGGGGGTGATCCTGTTGGGACTCGCTGGCGTTCCCCCGTTCGCCGCTCCGCCGGAACTGCTCCGGATCGGCGTTGGGGTGATCGGGTTCTTCGGACTGGCTGCACTGGACTCGTACAGTCGCGCTTCGAGGTGAGTTCCACGAGTCGACACTGGGCTGAGGACGGTCCACGTGTCCGATCGCACTGGTCCAGCGACCCGCTACTCGGCCGACTGACGGCTGTGCGTTCGACCGTACCGCGCCAGCGCGATCAGCATCATCGTCGCCGCACCGGCGATCGTGACCCACGACAGTGCGGACTCGGGAACGGGGACGAGGTCACGCTCGAGTATCAGGACGACACTCGCAAGCGTCACTGCCGCGATCCCGTACGAGAGGAATCCCATTCGCCGGGCGATCCCGCGACCCACTTCCGTGTCCTGAGCTTCAAACGCATCGTTTCCATCGGTTTCGTCGAGGTGATTCTCGGCGAGCTGATGGCGAGGGGCAACGGGTTTGCGACGGTGGTCGTCGCTCGATCCGCCGTCAGGTTGGGATAGCATTGATTATCGTTCACTGTAGGTGGCTACGAGGCTCCATCGACGTTCGTGTTCGTTTCGACAGTTCTTGCATTCACTGTAGGGTGGATACGCTACCAGCATTGTAATTGAGGCACTGTTCTACAGATGAGCAAGTCGAGTGCCTCGCGATCATACGGAAATCGAAGATTTCGGTGATTACGAGACGCTCCGCCTCTCGAACCACGTGACCTTGAGGATAAAGCTGACACTCAGACGTGTTCTGTTCGTTCAATCAGCAACTACTACACGGTCTACGATGCCCTCGGCGTGGTTGTCGCAGATCCCACACAAACCGAGGCGATCGGCTATGTTGAGGCGAAAAACGACCTGCTCGACGCGAACTACGATCACGCGCACAACACACGGTTGGGAGGCGACTTATACGGCCAGCGCCGGATGGCCGAAATCCCCCTCTTTCGGCCATCATGCGTCGGTTCGCCCCGCTATCCGCCCTCGCGCGTGGTATCTCGAGTTCCGCGAACTCGTGTTGACCACCACCATCTACAACCTCGAACGATCATTCAAACAGCGATCCCGACACCGTCACCGGATTCAACAAAGCAGTTCGAATGGAACCCATACCGTTTTGTAGCAGACTACTTCCGATCGGAGAAGCCGTGGCCGAACTGAACTTCGAGTGGTCCGGATGACGACTCGGTTCGATGACCATGGCTAAGATGCCGCTACAGCGACGTTAATCGGAAGATACTCCCACCGTCGTATTTCTTAGTAACGCCATAACAATAGGATATTGGTGACATAATCGGTTAAGATGGCTCAAAAACGAGTTCATTACGGTCGTGGGTCAGGAGGGAGTCAATCCGGCGGGGAGGTGTCGGATATCGCTACGGGAGAGGCCAACGAAGGATCCGATTATGGAGACGAGCAGTCGGTGACACTCTCGAAAAACGAGATGTTCGATGTCCTTCGGAACAGCAGACGAAGAGTCGTGATTTCCTGTCTCCGCACGCAAGGCGGCAGGGTGTCGGTCGAGGAATTGGCAACGCAGGTCGCGGCCGACGAGTACGACGTTCCCGCTGCAGAATTGACATCGAAACAGTACAAACGGGTGTACACGGGTCTCTACCAGTGTCACCTTCGCAGGATGGAGACACTGGGAGTGATCGATTTTGACACTGACGAGAACACCGTGCGCCTCCGTGATGTCGCTTCTGACCTCGAACCGTACTTCGATAATGTGGGAAATCCGATGTTTGCACGCGTCGAGCTGGGTATCGCGTCCGTCGTGGCAGTGAGTGTAGCGCTCGGGAGCGTCGGGATCGGCCCGATGGGACTCATCTCGCAGACTGCACTGGCAGCGGTGACGATCGCTGCACTCGTCGGTCTTGCCCTGTTCCAACTGGTCGCGTAAACGATGGCTTACGGTCCGTCGTCCACTGCATGACACCCTCTGTGCCGTTCACGGCGCGGTTTCCTCTCCGACGTGGAAGTCTCAGCCGGTCTAAGTCTCCCCGGATGGCTGTGTTGAATCGCTGTAAGGCGGAGAGATTCACTGTTTGATGTTATAGACGACACACATCAGCGCGATTTCGCGGAACTCACGGAACCACGACCGCTCGCACATCGAAGCCGAGCGAGAACTTCACAGCTGAGTTCACAGTTTCAGCCACAGAGCGCTGATTCCCGCTTCTATCGCCGATTCTAACGTTGTGCATGTGGTCGGACGGAGCGAAGATACGGTGCTTGATCAGTGGTCTGATCCCGAGGTCTCGTAATCCTTCGCGGAGCGATTGCTTGTCATAGCCCTTATCAGCGGCAAGAGACCGCAGATCGCCCGTATCACGGCGGGCGATCTGCTCAGCAAGGTCTGCGTCGCTTCCTTTCCGATTCGTTGAGTAGTGCACGTCAAGGACGGATTGAGACGCTGTATCGACGAGTTTCGTGACTTTCAGCATCTGGACGCGGTAGCTGATTCGCTGGCAGTAGTGGCGGCTCGCTGCTGAGCGTTCGTAGAACGCCGCGTCGATCGCACCGTGTTCAGAGAGATCGTGCAGCTGCGCCGACTGGCGCAGCAGCACTCGACACACGCTCATACTGATCCGGTCGAACGCCTTACACAACGTGGACGGCGCGGGGAGATCGGCCGCGTTAAGGCCGATACCCCTGGTTATTTACGGCATCTCTTTGAGCAGGTCGATCGTCATCCGGTAGGATGTGTCGAGGTAATACTGTCCAGCGGGCACATAACACGATCGCGTGGACGTTCTCCGGTCGCCTTTCTCAGTGCTTGCAGGCGATCATGTTCCCTAGTCGTGGATCGGATCTCGCACCGGGAACGAACGATGACACCGCCATCGTTCATGATCTATCAACACTTATGACTCGGGCCGTTCACTTGTCGAACATGTCGATGTTTTATAAATGGGGTGCGGGTCGATCACCCGATCATCCCGTTATCACGGAGGCGTACGACGAGTATCTCGTGACCGAGGACGGAACGGAGATCGTCGACGCCGCCGCGGGGGCAGCCGTCGTCAACCTCGGTCACTCGCTCGACGGCGTTGCGGAGGTCATGTCGAAGCAGGCGGACCGGGTCGCGTACGTGTCGACCTCGCATTTCACGAGCCCGCCGGTCGAGTCGCTCGCCGAGAAGCTCGCCGGGATGGCCCCTGGGACGCTCGATAACGCCTTCCTCGTGAACTCGGGAAGCGAAGCGGTCGAGACCGCGATCAAGCTGGCTCGCGACTACCACGTCGCCCGCGGCAACGAGGCGAAAGAGACCGTCATCGGTCGGTGGCAGTCGTATCACGGGGCGACGCTGGGGGCGCTCTCGGCGTCCGGGAACACCGGTCGTCGGTCGATATACAAACCGCTCATGGCCGACTGGCCGAAGCTTCCGCCGGCGTATCCGTTCCGGTGGGACCACGACGGGTCGCCCGAAGAGCAGGCGAAAGCGGCAGCGGGCGAGCTCGAATCGCTGATCAAGCGGGAGGGGCCGGAGACGGTCGCGGCGTTCATCGCGGAGCCGGTTTCGGGGTCGAGCATTCCCGCCGCGCATCCGCACCCGGCGTACTATCAGGAGATCAGACGCATCTGTGACGCACACGACGTGCTGTTCATCGCCGACGAGGTGATGGTCGGCTTCGGGCGGACCGGCGAGCGGTTCGCCTGTGACCACTTCGACGTCGTTCCGGATCTGATGGCGCTCGGAAAGGGGATCACGGCGGGGTACGCGCCGATCAGTGCGACGATGGTCGCGGACCACGTCGTCGAGGCGCTCGAAGCCGCGGACCACTCGTTTTACCACGGCCACACGTTCAGCGGGAATCCGGTGTCGGCCGCGGTCGCCGACCACGTCGTCGACCGGTACACCGATTCCCTGATCGAGTCCGCGTGTGCGCGTGGGAACTCGCTTCTGGCGGGCCTTGATCCGCTCGCGGGGAGTCCGATCGTCGGGGACGTTCGCGGGATCGGTCTCATGGTCGGCGTCGAGTTCGTGGCGGACACGGAGACGAACGAGCCGTTCGACCCCGACGAGAACGTCGCTCGCCGCGTCTACGACCACGCGCTTGACGACGGTGTGTACGTGTACCCGGGCGGCGGCAGCGTCGACGGACAGGCCGGAGACCACCTGCTGCTCGTGCCGCCGCTGACGGTCGGCGAGGACGCCGTCGATCGGATCGCTCGAACGGTCGTCGACTCGGTGGACGCGGTCGCCGGAGAGCTGGGATACTGACCCGGTCGTGGATTCGTTCTGATTCCGGTCGTCGTGCCGGTTCGTCGCGGATCGTTCGGCGTCGTTAGTAACCGTTATACGCCGGGTGACCCATGCTGGACTCATGCAACGACGCGCTGTAGCCGTGTACGTCGCGCTCTTCTTGCTCGTCGGGGTTGCGGCGGGCGCGCTGATCGCGACGGCTGAATCACCGGAGCTCACGTTCGACGACCCGGAGTTCGAGCTCTCGGAGGGTGACACGTTCGAGGTCGACGGACAGGAGTACACCGTCGCGGACATCACGGAGACGGAACAGGAGGCGGATGAAGCCGATGCGGTCGAGATAGAGCGCTCAGGGCAGATCGAGTGGGAAGAGGTGACCGAACAGTCGGAGACGTGGGCGAACGACTCCGTCGTCGAGTACGACGACCGCGAGTGGCGCGTCCACATCGCGGGCGACGAGTCGACCGAGTTCACGCTGGTCGAGGTGCTCGACAGGCAGGCGATCCTCGAGGGGGACCCCGACGCCGCGAACGAGACCGAGGAGATCGACGGCGAGGAGTACGTCGTCGTCACCGACGAGGACGGCGAGCGGCGGCTCGTTCCCGTCGACGACTACTTCCCCGCGTCGGAGGAGCGCTCGTACGCCCAGGGCGACGAGCTACCGTACGACGGACAGACGGTCACCGTCGACTCCGTGACGGCCTCGGAGGTCGTCCTCGCGTGGGAGGGTCCGGAAACGCTGACGCTCGACGTCGGCCAGGAGTCGGAGATAACGATCGGCGACACGGAGTTCATCGCGTACTTCCCGGACGGGTCGACGCTGGTGTTGTCTACCGACTTCGCGGCGTACGAATCACAGCTCGCACAGGTCGAACGGCTCGACCAGCAGGCCGACGGGCTCTGGCGCGTGCTGATCGTCAGTATGCTGTCGGCGATGCTCGTGATGGCGGCGGCGTTCGTCCCGTCGCGGTACTGATCCGCCGGTCGCGTTCCCTTTCTGCGTGCGCTCGATACGGAACTCTTCTAGACCGTTCGAACCGACACGCACTAGCGTCAGTGTCGAGAAAAGGCCGGTATGAGCTCCACCTCGACTGCCGAGAAGGTTCGACAGCTCGCGCCCCACTGGGCGGTGATGTTCGTCGTCATGCTTGCACTGATCGTGGGCATCGAGAACTTCTACGGGGCGCTCGCGCTCTGGCAGTCGCTGCTTCTGGTGGTGGTCGTCGCCTTCGGCTATCCCCCTGTCGTTCGCCGTCTCGGGGTCGCACCCGAGGTGTGGGAGCGTCAGTGAGGGTCGGTGAGGGCCGATGCGTGTCGGTAACGCGTCGATGAGGGCCGGTGTAGCTCTCGTTCCCTCCGCTCCCGGATCGCTCAAGTAGTCGTCGCTCCTCTCTCGATTCCACATGCGGTTCGTCCTCGTGACCGGAACGACCGAGACGGCCCGGATCGACGGGATCAGCGCCGCTGGCGCGTCACCGGCGCTCCTCGCTCACACCCCTGCGGCCGACGCCGAGATCCTGAAACACGGCCGACCGCGAACTACGGGCGTCGTTCCGGTGAGCCCGACCGGCTGTCCGACGCCGGCGGTCGTCACCCGTGCCGGCCGCGAGCTGCTGGGATTCGACGTCGACGTGGTCGATGCGGGGTCGGCTCGTCCGGTGGAGACGGCCGACCGTACGCTTTCGTCGACCGCGGGACGCGACGTCAGGGAGCCGCGCGCCCTTCCGGACGCGTCCGAGATCGTCGAGCGGGCTCGCGGCTACGGTCACGACCTCCCGGACGACCACGTCGTCATCGCGGAGACGGTCCCCGGCGGAACGACGACCGCGATGGCGACGCTCGCCGCGCTCGGTGAGCGCACTGCCGTCTCCTCGTCGCTCGCCGAGAACCCCCTCGAGCGGAAGCGTCGAGTCGTCGATGCAGGGCTCGCGGCGAGCGACTTGGCTCCGGGCGGTGCGGCGGACGCTCCGCTTCGCGCGCTCCAAGCCGTCGGCGACCCGGCGCTCGCGGGCGTGACCGGGGTCGCACGCGGCGTGCTCGATCGGGGTGGACGCGTGACGCTGGCGGGCGGGACGCAGCTGTGTACGGTCGCGGCGCTGCTTCGGGCGTTCGGCGTCGACGCGCCGCTGTCCGTCGCGACCACGTCGTTCGTCGTGGCCGACGAGCGCGCCGACGTCCGTGGACTCGCGACGGACCTCGACGTCGACCTGACGGTCACCGACCCGGCGTTCGACGCCGTCACACACTCGCTGACCGAGGCGTACTGCCGCGGTGAAGCGAAGGAGGGGGTCGGCATGGGCGGCGTGCTCGCGATGGCCGCCGGCGACGTCTCCGGCGTGGCATCCGGCGAGTCGATATCCGTCGCCGACGTCCGGGACCGCGCGCTCGTGGTGTACGACCGCCTGCTCGCGGCCGCGCCCGACGACCATCCGGCGGTCGCGGGAACTGCGAGCGATCACTCGACGGCCGAGAACGACGACGGTTCCTGAGTCGGTGAGTCGGCCGGCGAGCTATCGCCGGCTCGGTCGTCGAGCTATCTTTTTTCAAGGCGAGAATCCAGCCGTTTACAGTAGTTGCCGAATCAGCTTGTCTCGGCCAACGATCTGGTGTGAACAACGATCTTCACTTATATATCTACTAAAGAGATATATAAATAGAACGCGCCGGATTTGGCGAGTAGGATCCTCAATATGCGGCGCGTTGAGAGGTTCGGCAACTACTGTTTACGGCGAGGAGGATGTCACTCGCCGGCTCGGTCGTCGCGTGACGTGTCGGCGGCGTCGCGGTCGACGACGGCCCGAAGGAGATCGACGAGCGCCCCACTCGCGCGGTCGAGCAGCTCCTCGCCGAGCTCAGCTGTCCCCTCCGACGGGTCCCCGACGACGCCGTTGTCGGTGAACTCGACGGAGTCGTGTGCGAGGTTCACACCTGACACCCATCGGCCCCATCGGTCGGCGGCTCCCTCGCTCGCGTCCTCGATCCGGTCCTCACGGACGAGTTCGCCGTTCGTCGCGCGCAGCAGCGCCGTCTCCAGCGGTCCGGCGTGCCCCATCGATCCGGCGTGCTCGCCGACAGACTCGAACCACGTGAACGCCACCGCGTAGCCGTCGTGGTCGGGGTCCCGGGAGAACCGTCGGGCGACCTCGGCGAGCGCCTCGACGTTGCCGCCGTGGCCGTTCGCGAACACGACGCGGTCGACCCCGTGTGCGGCCAGCGACGCCGCGGTCTCCCGGACGTACGCCCGGAACGTGTCGGGGGTCACCCACAGCGTTCCGTCCAACGCGCGGTGTTCCTCGGCGACGCCGATCGGGATCGGGGGCGTCACGACGGCCTCACCGCGGGGGACGCCGTCAGCGACGCCCGATCGGGGCTGCGATCCGTACTCGCTCGCCGCGGCGTCGGCGACCGCCACCGCGTTGAGCGTGTCCGTTCCGAGCGGGGCGTGTGGCCCGTGCTGTTCGGTGCTGCCGACGGGGATGACCGCGACGTCGACGTCGGCGTCGCGCACGTCGGTCCAGGTCGCTTCCGCGAGTCGCATACCGCCATCTGGACGCCCCGGTGACGTATAGCCGGCGGTTGCTTCGCGGATGCGTCGCCGCCGGCGGACGGGCCGACGCGTCCCGGAACGTTAACCTGCTGCCCGGTGAACACCGCGGTATGAGTAACGAGAACACGGACCAACTCGTTTCCGACGACGTCGAGTTCGGGCCGCTGCGAGAGGCGCTTCGCGAGCACCAGTACCCGGTGACACGAGCCGAGCTGGTCGAGGTGTACGGCGGCTTCGAGCTGGAGTTCTCGGAAGGGACCGATCGGCTGGAGGACGTTCTCACTCGCGTCGACGAGACGAGCTTTCGCGACCCCCGCGACGTCAAGGACGCGATCCTGACGGGTCTCGCGGTCGGCGTCGGTCTCGATCCTGTACTCGAGGAGGACGACTCGTCCGCGGACGACTGGAGTCGGAAGTCGGTTTAATCGTCGTCCTCTCCCTCCTCGACGATCCGGGCAGTCCGGCGCTGGGCCCTGTCGATGAACTCCTGTGGCAGCTCGTCGATCTCGCCGGCCTGCACGCCCCATAAGTGTGCGTACAGCCCGTCGTTGTCGAGCAGCTCCTCGTGTGTCCCCCGCTCGACGATCTCGCCGTCCTCCAACACGAGGATCGCGTCCGCGCCCTTGATCGTCGAGAGTCGATGGGCGATCGCGAACGTGGTGCGGTCGTCGGTGAGCCGATTCAACGACCGCTGGATCAGCATCTCCGTCTCCGTGTCGACGTCGGAGGTGGCCTCGTCCAACACGAGGATCGCCGGATCCTTCAACACGGCCCGCGCGATGGTGATCCGCTGTCGCTGGCCGCCGGAGAGCTTCACGCCCCGCTCGCCGACCATCGTGTCGTACCCGTCCGGAAGGTTCTCGATGAACTCGTGAGCCTCCGCCGCCTTCGCGGCCTCCCGGATCTCCGCGTCGGTCGCGTCGAAGGATCCGTAGGCGATGTTCTCCGCGACGGTTCCGTAAAACAGGTACGACGACTGTCCCACGTAGCCGATCGCCCGACGCAGCGAGGCGAGCGTCACGTCGCGGACGTCCTGTCCGTCGACGTAAACCGCTCCCTCGTCGACGTCGTACATCCGTAACAGGAGCTTGAGGACGGTCGACTTTCCGGCGCCGGTCGGTCCGACGAGCGCGAGCGTGTCGCCGCCGTCGACGCGGAAATCGACGTTCTCGACTATTGGCTCGTCGTCGTAGCCGAAGCTCACGTCGTCGTACTCGACGTCTCCCCGTCCCACCTCCAGCGACTCGGCCCCGGGATTCTCCGCCAGCCGGTTCGGCTCGTCCATCAACCCGAATATCCGTGCGGATGAGGCGCGAGCGCGCTGATACATATTAATTATCTGACCAAATTGCGCCATGGGCCAGATGAACCGCTGGGTGTAGAGGATAAACACGACGAACATGCCGACGGAGAGCTCGCCGGAGAACGGCCCCGGTGGCCCCTGAAACACCCAGAGTCCGCCGACGACGAACGTAAGGACGAATCCGATCCCGGCGAGAACGCGCAGCGCCGGGAAGAACTTGATCCGCGTCTCGATCGCGTCCCAGTTGGCGTCGAAGTAGTCCATCGAGGAGTCGTCGACGCGGTCGGACTCGTACGGCTCCGTCGTCGAGGATTTGATCACCTCGATCCCGCCGAGGTTGTTTTCGAGTCGAGAGTTGAGCGTTCCAACCGTCGAACGCACTTCGGCGTACTTCGGCTGGATGATCCTGATGAACAGGTAGGTGACGCCCGCGATGATCGGCACCGGAAGGAGCGCGACCAAGGCGAGCTGCGGGTTGATCCAGACCAGGAGGACGCCGATGCCGAGGACCATCACCGACATCCGGAACAGGGAGTTCATTCCGTCGTTGAGGAACCGTTCGAGGCGGTTCACGTCGTTCGAGAGGATCGACATCATCTCGCCGGTCTGCTTGTCGGCGAAAAACGCCATGTTCAGCCGCTGCATCTGGTCGTACGTGTCCGTTCGGACGTCGTGTTGGATGTTCTGTGCGAACGCGTTGAACCCCCAGTTGCGGATCCAGTGGAACGCCGCTCCGACGCCGAACGCGCCCGCGATGACGGCGATGACGAACCAGAACTGGTCGGTCTGTGTGGCGGGCAGCCACTCGGCGGGGAGGAGTACGAGCGGGACCTGCTCGCTGAACGCGGCGTCGTCCCTGAACACCGCGTCGATGGCGATCCCCAGCATCAGCGGAGGGAGGAGATCGAGGAGGCGGGCGACGACGCTCGCGAGGATCCCGACGGTCACCGGCAGCGGGTAGTCGCGGCCGTACTCCACGAACAGCCGCTTCATCGGGTTCTCGACGTTCTCCCGCTGCTCCTCGAACGGGTCGTCTTCCTCCCAGTCCACGCCACTCATCCTGTGTGCCTATCGGAGGAGTAGGGAAATAGGTTCGTTTCGTCGGTTCGTTCGACGTCCGCTCTGTTCGCCTGACGCCCCCCGATCAGATCTCTCTCCCTTCGACTGCGGGGTCGACGTCCGCGGCCGACAGGTCTCGCCGGATCCGTTCTCGGAGCGGATCCGGGACGCTCGCCCGCTCGACGGGCGAGGCGGTCGCCGTGCCGTCGTCGTCGGGCACCGACCAGTAGAGGACCGCGTCGGTCTCGGCGTAGTACTCCACCGCGAACCGGTCGCCAGCGCCTTCGTAGTGGACGCGGGCGGCCGCGCCCTCCGCGTGCCAGCCGTCGAGCGTCACGAGCGCCGCGATCGAGTCGTCCATACGCCCCATCACATCGACACCGGTTTAAAAACGCCGACCGAGGTTCGGGTATGTCCCTTCGCGTCACCTTCCTCGGGACCGGCGGTGCGGTCCCGACAACCGAGCGCGCGCCAAGCGCCCTGTTCGTCAACCGCGAGGGGGATCGCCTGCTGTTCGACTGCGCAGAGGGTACCCAGCGACAGATGATGCGATTCGGAACCGGGTTCGGCATCGACCACCTGTTCGTCTCACATCTCCACGGTGACCACGTCCTCGGGATCCCCGGGCTGATCCAGACGCTCGATTTCAACGAGCGGGACGAGCCGCTGACGATCCACTGTCCGCCGAACACGCGGTCGGATCTCCACGATCTCGTCCACGCCGTGGGCCACGACCCCGGGTTTCACGTCGCGTTCGACGTCGTTGCTCCAGGCGAGGTCGCGCTCGACGGCGACGGCTACGAGATCCGGGCGTTCGAGACGGACCATCATACCCGGTCGCAGGGGTACGTGTTGGAGGAGGACGACCGTCCCGGTCGCTTCGACCGACCGAGAGCGGAGGAGCTCGGCGTTCCGGTTGGTCCGAAGTTCGGCCGACTCCACGAGGGCGAGACCGTCGAGTTGGACGACGGCACGGTCGTCGAGCCGGAGCAGGTCGTCGGTCCCTCTCGTCCCGGCCGGAAGCTGGTGTACACGGCGGACACCCGCCCGAGCGATCGAACGGTCGCGGTCGCGGAGCACGCGGATCTACTCGTTCACGACGCCACGTTCGCCGACGAGATGGCCGATCGTGCGAGGGAGACCGCTCACTCGACGGGTCGGGAGGCGGGACGCGTCGCGCGGCGTGCCGGCGTGACGCGGCTCGCGCTGGTCCACATCTCCTCGCGGTACGCGGGTGATGCCTCGCCGATCCGCCGCGAGGCCCGCGAGGCGTTCGACGGCGACTGTTTCGTCCCCGACGACGGTCGACTCCTCGAGATCCCGTTTCCCGAGAACGGGACGTGATCCGGACGGCACCCACCGGCTCGGATGTTTTTTCGCCCCCGCTCGAACGGGCTGTTCCCGGCGTCTGGGGCTCGAACGACCCCTTTTGTTCGTGGAGCACGTACAGTAGTTGAGCGAGAATGAGCACCTCAAAACAAGTCGAAAGCTCCGAGAGTGCCTCCTCCGAAGACGGGCGGTCGTTTCGCGAGGAGTTCGACCGTCTCGATCGAACGATCGCCGAGCAGATGGACCGGCTCGGTGTGCCGACGCTCCGGATCGCGCTCGGGGTCGTCTTCATCTGGTTCGGGGGACTCAAGGTGATCGGGGGGAGCCCGGCGGCGGAACTGGTCGCCTCGACGGTGTATCTCGTGCCGCCGGAGCTCTTCGTCCCGATCCTCGGCGTCTGGGAGGTGCTCATCGGCCTCTGTCTCCTGTACCGGCCGCTTATCCGGGTCGGGATCCTGCTGTTGTTCCTCCAGATGCCCGGCACGTTCCTCCCGATCGTGTTGCTTCCGGACGTCGTGTTCGCAACGTTCCCGCACGGACTCACGGTCGAGGGACAGTACATCATCAAGAACCTCGTGATCATCGGCGCAGCGCTCGTCGTCGGCGGGACGGTGCGCGAGACGGTCGGCGAGGACTGAGGAACACTCTACCGGGGAGTGGCTGAGGAACACTCTACCGGGAAACCTTGATACCGGGCGCACCCGATCGCACGCGTATGTCCGACGACTGCATTTTCTGTTCGATCGTCGCCGGTGACATACCGGCTCGCACCGTGTATGAGACCGACGACGTGCTGGCATTTCTCGACGCGAACCCGCTCGCACGCGGGCACACGCTCGTGATACCGAAATCGCACGCTCGGCACGTCGGCGACCTCGGCTCCGAGCTCGCGAGCGCCGTCTTCGACGCGGTCGCCGAACTCACCCCGCGGATCCAGGAGGCGGTCGACGCCGACGCCGCCAACGTCGGGATCAACGACGGTGAGGCGGCCGGGCAGGAGATCCCCCACGTTCACGCACACGTCGTTCCGCGGTTCGAGGGCGACGGCGGCTCGCCGATCCACGCGGTTGCCGGACGACGCCCGGACCTCTCCGACGAGGAGCTCGATGCGGTCGCCGACGAGATCGCCGACGCGACCGGCGCGTAACCGACGCGGCCGGCGCGTAGCCGATCGGTTCTGGGAGACCGCTTCGTTCGTCGATCCGTTCTTGGCCAGTCATCCGAGTTCCACAGTGTTTACAAACGAAACCGCGGGAACTCGTGTGTATGACGGCGACGACGCTCGCGCTGGTCGGGGCGACCGGCGGTGCGGGAACGACGCGAACGGCGATCGAGCTTGCGGCGATGGGCGTCCGTGACGGACGCGACGTAGCCATCGTTGACGCCGCGCTTGCCACGCAAGGGCTCTCCGAGTACGTCTCCGGCCGGATCGGAACCGATCTGACGGCGCTTCTCACCGACCGGACCGACGCGTCGCTGACGGCGGCGACGTACCCCACGGAGATCGGCCGCGAAGCCGACACGCCAGCCCGGGCGGACGCGATACCCGCCCGTGCACCGTTCGAGCGCGTCGCTCGCGCGAAGACGGTCGAGGCGGCTCGGGAGCTCGAAGCGCGGATCGAGGAGGCCGCCAGCGGCTACGACGCCGTGATCGTCGACGTGTCGCCCGTCGCGTCCAACGAGGCGGTCGCCGCGGTGACTACCGTCGATCGCGTTATCGGCGTGCGTCCCGCGACGCCACACGGTAGAGATGCGCTCCAGCGGCTCCGCGGCCGCGTTGCCGATGTCGGCGCGAACGTGGACGGAACGCTCGCGGTCGTCCATCCGCCGGCCACGACCGAGGACGCAGCGACGGAGGCGGATGTCGTGCTCCCGCCGACCGACCCCTCGATCGCCGACGCACCGTCGGCGGTCACCGGTGACGACCGGTACGCTCGTGCGGTTGCGACGGCCTACGAGGAGCTGTTCGGCACGCCGATCGGCGTCTCATTCGAGGAGTCGAGACTGATCGACAGGGTTCGGTAGTCGCCGCGAGGCTCCGGTGGTGGGCCGGTGGACGCCGGAAGCGCCACCGCCACCCCGTCTATTCGCCGAGGGCGTCGTCGAGCGCGCCAGTTCCGAGGGCGGACGAGTCGTTCTCGTTGAGCCCGCCGCCGAGCGGCGACGACCCCGCGATCGCCGCGTCGACCGCGTCCGCGACCGGCCGGATCGGCTCGTGGGTCTCGACGTACGTTGCGAGCGCGAAGTCGGCGTCATCGCCGCCGGTGAGTTCGACGGCCTCGCTCCGTGACAGTCGGCCGTCGAGCCAGTCGCGGACGACGCCTCGTCGGGTCGGGGCGAGCGGACAGACTCCGGTGACGCCGCAGCGATGCAGCGTCTTCGCGGCCGTCATCGGCGAGACGCCGGCGTCGCGAGCCGCGTCGCCGACGCTCCGACCGGCGGTGTACTCGTCGACGAGGGTGGCGGTCGCCTCGGGCGTACACGGCAGCGCCGCGGCGTGTTCGCGGAGCCGCTCCGCAAGCGGCGTGTCCGTGTCGTCCGCGACGGCAACTCCTCGGTCTCGCTGCCGGGTCGTCACCTCCAACCCGTCGGCGATCTCGGACAGCGTCATGTTCACCAGTGCCCGACGATACGTGTTAAAACTACGGGCAGGCAGACGGCTCCGACGATATCACAACCTACCGGTAACCGGTTGGTTATCGCTAGTCGAGAACGCGGAACTCCCCGCGATCCTCCCGGGTTTAAGTAAGGCATCGGGCCCGAGAGTGAGATGTGATGAGTGAGGCACGCTCGACTCGCGCTCGGTCGCAGGGAACTCGAACGACTCGCGCCGCGAACGCACGGTCCGAACCGCGGTCTCGGGAGGAGTGTCCCGAGTGTGGCGGACGGACGCGGGCGGACGACGCGGAGCGCGTCTGTGCGGACTGCGGGCTCGTCGTCGAGGCCGACCGGATCGACCACGGTCCCGAGTGGCGGTCGTTCGACGATGACGACACCAATCCGGAGCGGACGGGCGCGCCGATCACGCGCTCGCGACACGACCGCGGACTCTCGACGGAAATCGGCCGATCGACGCGCGTGAAAGGTCGCAAGCGTCGTCGGCTTGCACGGATGCGCACCCAGCACAACCGCGCGCGGATCTCCTCGAAACGCGACCGCAACAAGGTGTACGCGTACACCGAGATCCGGCGGCTGACGGGAGTACTGGAGCTGCCGGACAGCATCCGCGACACCGCCTGCTCGCTTTTCGACTCCGCGCAGTCGGAGAGCCTACTCCGGGGCCGCTCGCTGGAGGGGTTCGCCGCTGCGTGCGTCTACGTCGCCTGTCGCACCGCGGACGTGCCACGCACGGTCGGCGAGGTGTGCGCGGAGGCGAAGGCGACCGAGGACGAACACGCCGCGGCGTTCGACGCGATGAACCGCGAGCTCGGTCTTCCGATCGGGCCGACCGCACCCGCGGAGTACCTCCCACGGTTCGCCTCCGAACTCGACTGTCCGCCAGCCGTCGAGCGTCGCGCAACCGAGCTGGCGGAGCGCGCGGTCTCGGAGGGGATCGCCAACGGTCGCAACCCGGTCGGCGTCGCCGCCGCCTGTCTGTACACCGCGGCGCGCCAGCTCGACGCCGACTGCACCCAGCAGGACGCCGCCGCCGTCGCCGACGTCACGCCGGTGACCGTCCGTCGGACGTACGTGGAACTCACGGACTCGGTGTAGTCGGTGCCGCGCCGGGAGCTACGCCAGCGCGTCGACCATCTCGGAAACGAACTCGATCTCGTCGTCGTTGATCCCGTGGCCCATCCCCTCGTAGATCCGCGTGGTGACGTCCCCGCCGAGATCGGTCAACACCCCGTCGGTCTCGTGGACCCGCTTTTCGGGGATGTGGGGGTCGACGTCGCTGCAGCCGAGAAACGCGGGCGTCCCCTCGAGCGTCGCGCCGTCGGCCGTCTCGAGATAATCGTCGACGTCGACGGTCTCGCCGATTAGCCCGCCACTCAGTACGGCGAGCCCGCCGTATCGCTCGGGATTCCGGGCGACGAACTCGCTGGCCAGACACGCGCCCTGTGAGAACCCGCCGATCAGAACGGCGTCCGTCTCGATCCCGGCGTCGGTCGCGGCCTCGACGGCGCGTCCGACCGCGCGGAGCCCGGAGCTTCGGCCGGGCTCGTTGTGCTCGACGGGCTGCAGGAAGGAGTTCGGGTACCACGTGTTCGCGGCCGCCTGGGGCGCGAGCAGCGCGACGCTCGACCCCGCGTCCCCAGCGGCCGCGACGTCCCCAGCGGCCGCGACGTCCCCAGCGGCCGCGACGTCCCCAGCGCCCGCGCCGTCCGCCCCGGCTATCTGCTCGCCGAACCCGAGGATGCTCCGCGCAGTCGCCCCCCGGCCGTGAACGAGCACGACCGCCGCGTCCGCGTCGTCGAGATCCGCCCCGGCCGTGACGAGCGGCCGGTCGCCGTGCGGGTCGTCCTCGCCGGATCCGCTCCCGTGTGGTCTCTGCATCTCAGTTCACGCCGGTTCCCGTCCGCGCATCGGGGAGGTCGTGTTTCACGACGTCGATGCCGAGCTCCGCTAACGCTCCCTCCATGTGACGGTCCTGAGCGAACTCCGCGTCGTCCGCCTCGCGGAGCCGCTGGGCAGTCGCGAGCACCTCACCTTTTCGACCGTCGGGGATCTCGTACTTGTCCGCGGACAGCTCGATGACGAGCCCGTTGTTGTCCTGCGTGTAAATGGAGTGGAAGACGCCCCGGTCGAACACGTTGTAGCCGTGGCCGGCGTCCTCCAGGGCGGCCATTATCTCCTCGTACTCGTCGGGATCGACGCTGAAACAGAGGTGATGAACCCCGCCGACGCCCGGGCGCTGTCCCCGAGCGGACGGCCGGTCGTCGCTCACGAAGACGGTGAGGATCCGGTCGTCGCCGGTGTCGAAAAACAGATGCGTCTGGGAGGGGTCGTCGAGGTTCGGCTGCCGGAGGACCAGCGGCATGCCGAGCAGGTCGCGGTAGAACGCGATCGTGTCCTCGGCGTTGCTTCCCCAGATCGTGATATGGTCCGTGCCGGTGGTGTGAAACGGTGCGTCCGGACGCTCCGAGGTCACCGGAGCAGGGTCGTCGTCGCTCATACCGCTACTGGGAGACCGATCCGCATAAAGACGGGAGGGACCGGCGTGTGACCCACTGACGTCGATGTTATCGCCCCCGGGGCTCGGATCCGCCGGTCCCGTGAGTTCCGCACCGTCCTCTGCTTCCGCGGCGTTCCGCACCGCCCTCCGACTCCCCGACGCTTATCCACGCCGAGCGCCTTCGAACGGTCGTGAGAACGGATCGAACGGCGGTGGGTCGTCCGTGATGCTTCCGACGCACGTGCTCGTCGGGCTCGCGGTCGCCGCTCCGGTCGCGGTCGCGGTCCCCGAGTTGGCGACGCCGATCCTCGTCGGCGCACTCGTCGGCAGCGTGCTTCCCGACGTTGATGTCGCTGCGATCCACCGACGAACCTTCCATTACCCGACGGGATACGTGCTCGCGGCGGTCCCGGCCGCGGCGCTCGCGATCGCGGTCCCGACGGCGGAGGCGGTCGTGCTCGCGAGCACGCTCGTCGCGGCCGCGCTCCACTGCCGGATGGACAGGTACGGCGGCAGCCATGAACTCCGACCGTGGGAGCGGAAGTCGGACCGAGCGGTGTACGACCACGTGCAGGGACGGTGGCTCGACGCGAGACGCTGGACCAGATACGACGGCGCGCCGGAGGATCTTCTCGTGGCGACGGTCGCCGGCAGCGTCGCGCTCGTCGGCCTCGTGGAGCCGTTCCGGACGCTCGCCGCGATCGCGCTCGTCGTCGGCGTCGTGTACGCCGGATTTCGTCGCCGGCTCTCCGACGTGGCTTCCCGCATTTGCTCGCGCGCTCGGATGGTGAGCGACCGACTCCGAGCGGTGCGCGACCGGCTTCGAGCGGTGCGCGACCGGCTTCGAGCGGGTTGCAGCCGCCGGTAGTCGGACCACTCGTCGGCGACGCTCGACCGTCGCAGCCGCCTCGGCACAACACCCATTACCCTCTCCGATGTGGGTGGCGTATGGTGATCGCGGGGCTCTCCGTCGGTGCAGTCGTGGTGTTCGCCCTCATCGGCGCGGCGCTCGTGTTGTTCGTGAGCGAGGTCATCCCGAACGACGTCACGGCGATCGGCGTCATCGCCGCGCTCGTCGTGCTCGAACCGTGGACCGGCGTCGACGGCCGCGGGGCGATCTCCGGGTTTGCGAACCCGGCAACGATCACGATCGTCGCCATGTACATGCTGAGCGCCGGGATCCAGGCGACCGGCCTCGTCCAGCGACTGGGGATGTATCTCGCGGATTTCACCGCCGGCCGGGAGTTCCGCGCGCTGGTCGCGACGGTGTGTACTACCGGTCCGATCGCGGGCTTTATCAACAACACGCCGGTCGTCGCCGTCTTCATCCCGATGATATCGGATCTCGCCGAGCAGTCCGGGATCAGTCCGTCGAAGCTCCTCTTGCCGCTGTCGTACGCCGCCATTCTCGGCGGGACGCTCACGCTGATCGGCTCGTCGACGAACATCCTCGCGAGCGACTTCGCTCGGATACTGATCCCCGGACGCGACGGGATCGGGATGTTCGAGTTCACCGGGGTCGGGGTCGTGATCCTCGTCGTCGGGCTCGCGTACCTGCTCACGGTCGGCCGGCGGCTCGTCCCCGAGCGGATCCCCGCCGACTCGGACGCGGTCGAGGAGTTCGATCTGGAGGACAACCTCGCGGTGATGCGCGTTCGCGCGGCGTCGACGGCGGTCGGCGAGCCGGTCGGCGCGTTCGACGAGACCCACCCGGAGATCCGGATCCTCCAGCTCCGCCGGGGCGAGGAGGCGTTCAGCGCCCCGCACACCGACCGCGTCATCGAGGAGGGCGACGAACTGGTCGTTCACGGCACGCTGCAGGCGGTGAACCGGTTTCGCGAGGAGACGGCGCTCGGACAGCTGCTCCGCAGCCCGGTGACCGAGGAGACGTTCGAGGAGGCACCCACCGACGACGTGCTCGCGAAGGCGGTCGTCCCCGACGACTCCCGGTACGTCGGCGAGACGGTCGCGGAGACCGGGCTGAGCGAGTATCACCGAACCGCGGTTCTCGCGATCCGGCGCGGCGACGAGCTGATCCGGACGGAGCTCGCCGACCGGACGCTTCGCGCCGGGGATCTCCTCCTCGTCCGGACGACGCCGGCGTCGATCCGATATTTCACGGACACTAGGGTGATCGTCGTCGCCGACGAAACCGCCTACGACCGGTTCGCCGAGGCCGACGTCGCGGAGATCGCCCCGCTCTCGCCGAAGACGCCGGTGATGGTCGCGATCATGGCCGGGGTGGTCGGGGTCGCCGCCCTCGATCTCCTTCCCATCGTCATCGCGGCGCTCGCGGGCGTGTTCGTGATGGTCGTGACCGGCTGTCTGAGTTCGGCGGACGCGTACGACGCGGTCTCCTGGAACGTGATCTTCCTTCTGGCGGGGGTGATCCCGCTCGGACTCGCGATGGAGGCGACGGGCGGCGCGGCGGCGATCTCCGAACTGCTCGTCGCGACCGGCGCGGTGTTGCCGTTGCTCGCAGTGCTGCTTCTGTTTTACGTCGTTACCGGCCTGCTCGCGAACGTCATTACACCGGTTGCGACGGTCGTGTTGATGATCCCGGTCGCCGTCGAGGCCGCGGGCCGACTCGGAGCCAACGAGTTCACGTTCCTGCTCGCGGTGATGTTCGCGGGCGCGACCTCCTTTATGACTCCCGTCGGCTACCAGACGAACCTGATGGTGTACGGGCCGGGCGGCTACGAGTTTGCCGACTTCCTGCGGGTCGGCGCGCCGCTGCAGTTCCTGCTGGCGGTCGTGACGACCGTCGCGATCTGGTTGGTGTGGGGGATATGAGTCGGTTTGTCGCTCCGTGGAGACCGGCGCGACGACTCGATCGACGCGTCTCCCGTGACGCTGCCACTGTTCGAGTTGACCGATCTCGGGCGTATATTGCGCATACGAGAATCGATGTGTGGTTTATAAAGGTGTATTCAGCGTGGTGAGGAGTGGTATATAAGTGAGCGGTGGAGCAGAGACCGACTTGGAAGCCCCAGCCGCGACGGCTCGCGCGGCTCGCTGCGCGCTTCAGTCGCTCACTTCGCTCGCTCCTTGCAGTGCTTGCTTCGCCGTGCGTCGCCCTCGCGGCTGCCCCTTCCAGTCCCGCCCCGCACCGCAGCCTCGGACCGCCCCAGCCTCGACCGGAGGGGCCGCCGGAACGCTCGGCGGCCCCTCCGGTCTCCCTCGCGCGCTCGCTCACGGGCCGAAGGCCCGCTCGCGGCGCGCGCCACCGCAACCACACCGCAGAGCATGATTCATGTATCAGGTAACGGCGGGCGGTCGGCGCGCGCCTCCGAGCGCTCTGGAAAGAGCGCGAGGAGCGCGTGCGAGGGAGGCGGCGGCGAGCGCGGAACGCGCGAGCCGCCGACGAGGCTGGGGAGGCGTGAGGTGCGGTTGCGGTGCGGTCGGGTGGGGTTGAAAGGGGCAGCCGGGAGGCGGGCGCAGGCGACACAAGCACTGCAGGGAGCGAACGACGTGAGCGACCGAAGCGCGCAGCAAGCGTGCGCCCGCCTCCCGGCTGGGGCTTTCAGATCGTTCGTCGCGGAGCTATCGCTCCCGCGACTCACTTATAAATCACCTCCAGATCCATCACGCAATCACGTATAAACCACCCATCCCCCCTCGTGAGCGACGTACGCCCGGTATTGATCACGAAGCAGGCTCGTTCCGGCGGTTGGTTCGGATGAGATATTGGAGTGATCGTGCCCTGAAGGCGATCCGATCATGCAAAGAGTGAACACACCACAGCAGTAACGTATCGGATCGAATGCCACTCCCTTCATCCGGAAAGGACGTCGAGTGCCGATGTATCCCGTGTCAGTACAACAACAACGGCGACTGCGGGTATCAGGGACGTATCCTGATCGACTCGAACGGCGAATGCGCCGTGATGGAGCGCGGCTACGGACAGGACCGCGGTCCGTACGACTGATCGCGAACTCGGGAGGCGTACGACTCACGGCAGAAGCAGGGACACGAAGACGACGTACGAGACCACAAGCACCGCGCCGTCGATCCGGGAGAGCCGTGCGCCCCGGTACATTAGCCCGACGAGGAGCACGGTGAAGACCACGAGCGCGGGGAACTCGAACGCCCGGACGCCGGGAGCGACGTCGATGGGAGTGATCAACGCGAGGATCCCGATCACGGCAAGCACGTTGTAGATGTTCGAGCCGACGACGTTGCCGACGCTGAAACTCGCCTCGTCGCGGACCGCCGCAACGACGCTGGCGGCGAGCTCCGGCAGCGATGTCCCGATCGCGAGCACGGTGAGCCCGATGAACAGATCCGAGTAGCCGGCAGCCGCCAGCAGCTCCCGACCGCCTTCGATCAGCCAGCGAGAGCCGAGCACGAGCGCGACGATTCCGGCGACCACCTTCCCGACGTCCCGAGCCCTCGCGTCCGGCATCTCCTGACGCTGCGCGGCCGTGATCCCCGACTGGGTGCGCTGGATCCGTCGCATGACGACGAACGTGAACCCGGTAAGCGTCGCGAGGAGGACGACGCCCTCGACCGTCCCGATCCGTCCGTTCCACCCGAGCGCGACGAGCAGCAGCGCGGCGAGGACCATGAACGGCACGTGGCGTTCGATCACCGTCTCGGACACCGCCAGCGGACGGATCAACGCGGCGACGCCCAGAACGAGGCCGATGTTGGCGATGTTCGACCCGATGATCGCACCGAGCCCGATATCCGTCGAGACGGTGAGCGCGCCGAGCACGGCGACGAACAGCTCCGGCGCGGTCGTGGCGAACGCGACGACCGTGACTCCGACCGTCGACGCCTTGAGCCCGATCGCGAGCGCGAGATCCGCTGCTCCCTTCACTAACAGCTCGGCACCGGCGTACAGCAGACCGACACCGGCGGCGAGCAACAGGAGTTCGGTGGCCGGCGATCCCAGAGGCACGACGAGCCGTTCACGGCGTCGGGGCAAAAACGACGCGGTGGCAGGCGGGTGACCGGCGGCGAGACGTTCGTCGCGGTCGCACGGTGAGAACGCTGACCGTCGGTTTAAGCACCCGGCCGACGGACGGATCGGCATGCTCGTCGTCGTGTCCGACACACACAGCACCGAGGGCCACCGACTGCGCGGCCGTACCTACGCCGCCGTCCGCGACGCCGACGTCGTGGTCCATGCGGGCGACTTCTATCGCGAACCAGTTCTCGACGCGTTCTACACGGAAGCGCGAAACCTCCGAGCGGTGTACGGTAACAACGCTGACTTCGCGATCCGCGATCGCCTGCCCGAGCGTCGCGTCGTCGAATACGGCGGTGCGCGGATCGCCGTGACTCACCGGCATCGAAGCGGCGACACGGGGCTGCTCATGTTCGGTCGTGAGCGTGACGCCGACGTCGTCGTCCACGGCCACAGTCACGCACCGCGGTTCGACGACTCGGCAGACGTGGCGCTGCTAAATCCGGGAAGCCACGCACAGCCTCGGGGGAACAGACCGGCACACGCGGAGTTGGAGTCGATACCCGGCGGGATCGAAGGTTGCCTCGTCACGCCCGACGGCGAGGTGTTTAGAGAGTTTACGATCCACGTGTGACGCGATCAGTTCCGCGTGACGCGGTCGAATCGCTGACGACAGTGCGGTCGTCAGCCGAACTGCCGATCGCCGCAGGGGGTCGGCGACCGGGCGCGACACCTCGCTTGGTCTCTCGGAGACCGCCCGGGGCGGGGCGGTCCCTCGGTGGGGGGAAACGGAACGAAACGGATCGGATGGATTGGAGGGCCGAAGCGGGTGTCGCAGCCGATCGTTGGGTGGCGGGCATCTTATAGGTGGTTTAGACACAAACGCCGTTTTGAGTCATCGAGAAGCCGACACCGTGGCGTCCGGCGGGACGACCCCGACCGGCGTCGAAACGCATAACTCGATTCCGACGGAACCGGGGGTATGGTTTCGATCGACCCGCTCGTCGCGCTCCTTCTCGTAGCTCTGTTGGGGCTTTTCTTCTTCGGCTACCTGCTCGTTCGACGCACCCTGATCGGACTGCGTGAGGGGTACGAGGACGGCAAACGGTAGTGATGGTCGCCGTCACCGTCCTCACGTTCCTCGTCGCTGCGGTCGCCAGCCTGTTCATGGCGTGGTCGATCGGCGCTGGCTCCTCGGGATCAACGCCGTTCGCACCGGCGGTCGGGGCGAACGCGATCTCCGTCATGCGGGCCGGTCTCGTCGTCGGCGTCCTCGGCTTTCTCGGCGCGGTGCTGCAGGGTGGGAACGTTACGGAGGCAGTCGGCACGGAGCTGATCGGCGGCGTGACGCTCACCGCCGGGGCGGCGATCGTCGCGCTGCTCACCGCGGCCGGACTCGTCGCCATCGGCGTGTTCGCCGGCTATCCGATCGCGACGGCGTTCACCGTTACCGGCGCGGTCGTCGGCGTCGGCCTCGCGATGGGTGGTGACCCCGCGTGGGCGAAGTACACGGAGATACTCGCGCTGTGGATCCTCACCCCGTTCGTCGGCGGTGGCGTCGCGTACGCCGTCGCCCGCGGATTGATCACCGACCGGCTTCCTGAGCGGCTGCTCACGGCCGTGCTCTCGGGGCTCGTCGGCGGTATCCTCGCGAACATCGGCTTCGCGCTGCTCGGCTCCGACGGCGAACAGGCCTCCGTCGCCGCGGTTCTCGGCCCGGGTCTCGGGCTTCCCGGTTCGGGGGGTGTTGCCGCGGTGACGGCCGCGATCGTGACGCTTTCGGCGGTCACGGTGTACGTCGACATCGGACGCAATCGCGCTGGCGCGCAGCGCCGATTTCTTCTCGTAATGGGTGGTCTCGTCGCCTTCTCGGCGGGCGGCTCGCAGGTCGGACTCGCGATCGGTCCGCTGGTGCCGATCTTCGGCGACGTCGGCGTTCCGCTGTGGGCGCTGCTCGTCGGGGGTGGCGTCGGTCTCCTCGTGGGCTCCTGGACCGGTGCGCCGCGGATGATCAAAGCGATCGCACAGGACTACGCCTCGATGGGACCGCGTCGGTCGATCGCCGCGCTCATTCCGTCGTTCGCGATCGCCCAGACCGCGGTCGCGTTCGGGATCCCCGTCTCGTTCAACGAGATCATCGTCTCCGCGATCGTTGGGGCGGGGTACGCCGCCGGCGACGCCGGCGTCAGTCGCGCGAAGATGGGGTACACCGTGCTTGCCTGGATCGCCTCGCTGGGCGGCTCGCTGCTGCTCGGGTTCGGCGTCTACTCGGCGGTGTCGCTGGCGCTGTGAGCGATCTACCCCGGAGATCGGTCGATGCGTCGCCTCGTCGAACCACCCCACGTCGCGCCGCGGTTCACGCCTTATAAGTAGCGAGCGACCGGAGCTACCGACATGTCCACCATCGGCTTCATCGGCGGGAGCGGCATCTACGAGGCGCTCCCCCTGAACGACGTCCGCGAGGTCGAGTTCGAAACGCCGTACGGCGAACCGAGCGATGCGGTGACGATCGGCGAGTTCACCGACACCGGGCGGGACGTCGCCTTCCTTCCCCGCCACGGGAGTGACCACGGCGCGTCGCCGACGGATCTCCCGTATCGCGCGAACATGTACGCACTGAAAAAGGCGGGTGTCACCCACGTGTTCGCGTCGAACGCGGTCGGGAGTCTCCGCGAGGAGCTGGAGCCGGGCACGCTCGTCGTTCCCGACCAGATCTACGACCGGACGAAACACCGCGATCTCTCCTTTTACGGCGACGGCGTCGTCGTCCATCAGCCGTTCGCGGACCCGTACAGTCCGGCGCTCGTCGACCACCTGACCGAGGCGGCACGCGAGGCATCTGACACCGACACGCCGGTCAAAAAGGGTGGCACGTACGTCTGCATCGAGGGGCCACAGTACTCGACGCGGGCCGAGTCGGAGTTCTACCGGTCGCAAGGGTGGGACGTCGTCGGGATGACCGCGATCCCGGAGGCGAAGCTCGCCCGCGAGGCGGAGATCGCGTACGCGACGATCGCGGGCGTCACCGACTACGACGTCTGGAAGGAGGACAGCGAGGTGACTCTCGAGGAGGTGCTTGCGAACGCTGAACGGAACCAGTCGGCGATCAAAGCCGCCGTCGAGGAGGCGGTCCGAACGCTCCCCGACGACCACACCTGTGAGGCACACACGGCCTTGGAGGGTACGGTCAACACGCCGCCGGAGGCTATCCCCGAGGAGACCCGCAAGCGCGTCGAGCCGCTGCTCGGCGAGTATCTGTAGCGTGGGAAGCGTCTCGTCCGCCCGCAGCCGGCTCACCGGGGCGTCGCCTTCAGTATCGGTCGCGCGGACGACAGCGGCTCGGCCGTGTATCCAAGCCGGTCCAACAGGTCGAGTATCTCCGCTTCGTCCCGGTGGACCTCACAGTAGATCCGGCGCGGCCGTGCCGAATCGATCGTCTCCGAGAGTCCCCGGAGCACGGCCGCATCGGCACCCTCCGCGTCGATCTTCACCACGTCGGGCGGGGCGATCTCGCCGTTCGCGACGAGCGTGTCGCCGCGCACGACGTCGACGGGGATCGTCTCGCCGCCGTCTCCGGGCAGCACACCGGACACGTGCGCGTCCGGGTCGGGAGCCGCGGTGAACTCGACGGTGCCGTCCGCGTCGCCGAGCGCGACCGTCCGTACCCCGATGTCGTGGCCGGCGGTCGTGAGGACGGTATCGAGCCGCGACGCGGTGGTCGGATGGGGCTCGAACGCAACCACGTCGACGCCGGCGGCAGCGTTCGCGGCGACCAGCGAGTGCCAGCCGAGATGCGCACCGACGTCGTAGAACACGTCGTCGTCGTCCAACTCCGCAAGCAGCTCCTCGAACATCCCAACCTCCGGATGCATCCAGCGAAACCGCCGGTACTGCCAGTACGTCTCGGTCGGGCATTCGACCGCCACGCCGTCGATCTCGTGGACGATAGAGTCGCGCGCGGAGATCGCGTACAGCAGGCGAGGTATTCGTAACCCCCAGTACAGCGATTTCAGGTGGGTGTGGAGCCCGACCGCTCTCGTGGCCCGCTGTATCGTCTCCGTGTACGTGCGTCCGTCGAGGAGCATTCGGCGACGTTCGACGGGTGGTCCCGGACCGACTTAGCTTCTTTCGCGCGGTCCGATCGCGGAAGCTCCCGATTGTCGTCAGCCACAGCGGTCGACGACGAGGCTCCCGAAGCCGACGGCGATCACGGCGAGGACGGCTCCGGCAACGACGTCCGTCAGCCAGTGGATCCCGAGCACCAACGTCGAGGCGACGACCGACGCGGCCAGCACGGCGGCCAGCCCGAACCATCGCGGAAACTCCTCGCGGGTCGTAGCGGCGACGAGCAGGACGGTGACGGACAGCGACGTGTGCAGCGACGGGAACACGTTCGTGTTCGTGTTGACGAGCGCGGTGACGGTGTTGATGTTTGGGACGAGTTCGAGAAGAAGCGCATCTGCCTCCGTCCCGGGACTCGCTCGGGCAGCGTTACGGGGGCCGTAGGCGACGACGGTGGCGTAACAGACGATCGCGACGGCGTAGTTGACGGCGTAGGCGGTTACGACAAGTTTGATGGGGCGAGCGTGCTCCGCGAACAGGTACGCGAGGAGCGGCATCACGAGCAGCACGGCGTACCCGACGACGTACGCGGCCGCGAAGTACGCCACCGCGGGGTCCGGCATCCATCCCTGAAGCGTGACGACCAGATCACCCTCGATAGCGTGTAACGTCGCGGTCGCGTCGACTCCGTACACGTGGGAGAACCGTTCGATCCGGCTCTGTAACCCCTTGTTAACGATCAGGACGGCCGCAAGACCGAGGAGGTACGGGACGGCCGCGCGCAGTCGGTGACGAAACCACGCTGGGCGGCTCCTGGCGGACCGGAGCCGGTGTGGTCCAACACAGACCCAGCACGCGACGGCGACGCCGAGGCCCACCGCCACGAGCAGCACGGTCACGAGCGCGAGCGTTTCGGGAGGGATCACGAACGAAGCGTCGGACTGGGAGAGCAAAAGCGTCCGGCTTCGTCAGGATCGGAACGACGTTCGGACGGCTACGGGAGCCGAGCGGATTCGCGGGGTCACTCCTCGAGGTCGTCGAGGTCGACGAGATACTCGGAGTCGACCTCGTCGGTCGTCGGCTCGGGCGGTTCGTCGTCAGCCTCGAGTTCCCGCTCGTTGAGGCGGCTCTCGAGCTGTCGGCGCTTGTTTCTGCCTTTCCGCTCACGGCCCGATTTCGTATCTGGCATCGTCACCCGTGTCAACACACCCCATGGATATGAACCTTGCGTCGGTGTGCCACACGGATCGAGCTGATGCGGCCGTGGCTCCTGAGATGGTCGTCGAAAAACGCCAGGAGAGGGATTTGAACCCCCGATCCCGTGAAGGAACACGCTTTCCAGGCGTGCGCCTTACCACTCGGCCATCCTGGCTCACGAGAAGCTAATCCGCTGGGACTGTTAAGTCCTTCTTTTCGACCCAACTCGGTGTTCCGTGAGGAAGACCATCACGCTCGATCCGGAGGTGACGGCGGCAGCGACGACGAACAGCCACGCATACCGGAAAGGAAGGTCGCCGCCGACTAGGAGATACCCCTGTGCGAGCACGAGGAAGGTGAACCCGCCGACGACTCCCCACAGCACCGCCGACTTCGCTCGATTTCGCTTCGTGGCCGGCACGCCCGGTAGCTCCTCAGTCGGGCGGTCCTCCTCGGTGGATTCAGGCTCTCCGGACATCTACTCGATGATCGCGACGGCGTCGATCTCGACGGCCGCACCCTTCGGAAGCGCGCCGACTTCCACCGCGGAGCGGGCCGGCGGCGACTCCGTGAAGTAGTCTGCGTACGCCTCGTTCATCTCCTCGAAATCGTCGATGTCCGCCAGATACACCGTCGTTTTTACCACGCCACTGGGAGCCGCACCGGCTGCCGAGAGCACGGCGAGGAGGTTGTCGAGCGCCCGCTCCGTCTGCTCCGACACCGACGCATCCGCGAGAAGCTCGCCGTCGGGGGTCAACGCGATCTGCCCGGCGGTGAACACGAGTTCGTCGGTCCTCGTCGCCTGACTGTACGCACCGACCGCGTCCGGTGCCGCATCCGTGTCAACGACCTCCTTCATGACGGGATCCCCGCCGTGAGCGTACTTAACTGTGTTCGGCTCACTCGCCGTCCGGCGGGCCAGCTACCCGGTCCGCGATCCGCGTCGAGAGCGGGTCGACCGCCGCCGCCAGTCGCGCAACGGCGAAAACGAGCGGGACCAGCGAGACGAGGAGGAACGCCGCGTCGTACACCCACACCGCCCCGTCGAGAAGCGGCGTCACCGCACCCGCCAGCCCGCGATGCGTAACGACCACGGCCGCAAGCGCGACGAGCCAGTACACGATCCCGGCGGCGTTCTCGGCGACGGGATCACGCTTCGCGTCGCGCCCGGCGGCGCTCGAAGACCACGAGCCTTCGACCGCAAGGCGTGCGAGCGTCGCGAGCTTCGGTGCCGCGTAGATCAGCAGCCCTGCGACCACGACCGTAACGATGGCCGTCACGAGCGCAGCGATGGTGACGGGCGTGTTCGGAATCACCCGGTCGATCCCGGGGAGCACCGTTAACAAGTACAGCAGGACCACGAGCGAGAGCGCGGTCAGGATCAGCCTGCTCGCCGACCGAACCGTTCCGTGATCGAACGTCGATCTCGTTAGGTTGTCGTCGGTCATCCGTGACCGGCCGTGGGAACGCGAGCGAGTTGAACCGTCGAGACGATTAACGCGGGTTGCCCCGGATTAACCCGACTGTGTCGATGTTGACTTCCACCCTGCGTGAACGGCGAGGCTTCCGCTGGCTATCCGTCAAAACGTGTCGGCCGAGCTCACGTCACCGGTGAGGGCGACGCAGCTACTCCGACCCGCTCTCGCTGCCGTCGTCCTCCGCCGGCTCCGTGGGAACGCCGGCGAGGTTGCCGTCCTCGTCGAACAGCTTCGCCCGGAGATACCGAGCGCGGTAGCGGTTCGCGCCGTCGTAGATGTCGGCCTCGCGGATCTCGTGAGTCCGACCGTCGGCGACGGCGTCGATGATCGTCTCGATCTGCTCTTTCTCGCTCGGCGTGAGCTCGAACTCGTATGTTCGCTCCGTCTCACCGTCCAGCTGTGTCCACTTCCGAGCGGCCGAGACGACGAGCGAACACGGCTCGCGGCACGGGAACACGCCGTCGCCGCCGTCGACGTCGAGGTCGGTCTCCTCGTCGTACTGCCACTCGCGACGTTTCAGACACTGTGAGTCGTCACAGCACGCCTCAGCCACCCGATTTACGTGCTCGTACCCCTCACCGCGGTCCCACGTCTTGATGACGCCGTAGATACCGGACTGCCGCTCCATCGTCTCGCGCCAGTGGTCGATGTCGAGCCGTCCGTCCCGCTCTCTGTGCCAGTTGACGACCGTGGCAGGGTAGACGGTTTCGACCGTCTCGTACACCTCGCGCGCGCCGAGTTCGGGAAACGCCCACCCCGTCGGGAGCGTCGGAGCGGTTTTTAACGGCCGATACCGGCCGTCGTCGTCGAACTTCACCAGCCGGCGAGCGTCAAGCGGGTCGTCGTACGTCTCTAGGTCGCCGCCGGTCGTCGCATCCGCGTCATCGACGTGGCGCACGTCGTACCGACGCTCGCCGCGATCGGTTAGCCGGACGGTGATCCGGAGCTGTCCCCACTCGCGGACCAGCCCGTCGCGGAGCGCGGCGTACCGCTCCCCGACCGCGGTGTCCTCGCTGTGTTCCAGCCAGCGCAGGAACGCGCGCCGAGGGGGGTGATCACCCGCAACGTGCTCGAAGAAGTACCAGTTCGTCACGATCGCTGCGTTGGCCTCGGCCGCGTCGTGGATCTCGCGGTCGGACGCGAGCTCGTACCGCGTGTCTTCGGTTTCGAAGACGACCTCGTCGCCATCGCGACTCACTCGTAACTGCTCGAACCGGAGCGTCTCGTCGGGGTCGAGCGCCTCGATCGCCGTCGAAAACGCGTCGAACGCCTCGCTCGGCGGATCGATTTCGACGCTCGTCTCGTCTGCGGTGGGGTGGTTCGTCACGCGTCAGTCCCCCGTCGCGACGCGGGTCGTCTCACGCACGGCCGCGAGCGCGTCTCCGAGCTCCGCGCCGGCGTCGGCTGCGCGCTCCAGAATGACGTCGGCCATCAGCGGCTCCGTCCCCACCGCGCCGGCGTACCAGACGCGCGTGCCGTCGACGTCCGCGGGCACGTCGTATCCGTCCGTGTGGTCCTCACACAGCCCGACGTCCTCGGGGATATCCTCCTGTGTGTGGTAGCCGTCCGCGACGAACACCGGGACCAACACGACGTCGTCGCTCTCGAAGTGCTCCGGGAGGTCGTCGACTTCGGGGTCTTCGTCCATGTACAGCGTCCGCACTTCGTCGAACCGGTCGCGCTCGCGGACGCGGTCGGCGTGGTACTCGATCGCCTTCGCGGAGTTCTCGTTGCGTTCGGTGCCGTGGCCGACGACCGCCAGCCCGAACCCGTCACCGACATCCGGGTCGTCGGTCACCGACTCGGCCCGGCGGACGATCACGTCCGTCATTGCCTCGTGGGTTCCGACGGGGCCGCAGTAGTGTACGTCTCGGTCGAGATCCTCGGCGACGAGCGTCGCCTGATCCGCGGAGAGCCCGTCGGAGTCCCATTCGCTGACGTCCCAGCCGGCGAGCCGGAGCTCCCGCGGGATCACCTCCTCGGTGAAGTAGCCCTCCGAGACGAACAGGGGAACGACGTAGATCTCCGTCCCTTCGACGGTTCTGAGCACCTCTCGAAGATGCGGTTCCTCCTTCCAGAAGCCGGTCCGAACTTCGTCGAACGCTCCGACCGCACGTATCGTGTCTGCGTGGTCGTACGTCGGCGTGCTGGAATCAGGATTGAGGTGTGAGCCGTGTGCGACGATGACGAGCGACTGCATACGCGCACTCGGGTCGCGGAACTCTTAGGGACTTCGGAGACGGGGCCGCGTTGATTCATAGCCGCGTCGCGAACGAACGTACGGCCCGAGCTGGTCGGTCGCTTCACGAGCGCTCAGAACGACCGCTGGGTCGACGACGGCTCCGCCGCTGGCGAGCGGCCCTCCTCGCCGATCCCCGACCGAACGCACCATCGGCAGTAGCGATACCCGGGTCGGTTCTCCGCGCCGCAGTGTCGGCAGACAACCGGGTCGCAGTCGGCCGACAGCGGCGGCGGCTCACCGTCCGGTCCGGACGGATGCGACGGTTCCCGACCGCCCCGATCGCTTCGGTGTCCGCCGCCGTCGTCACTCTCGACCTCGGTCGTGGACTGGTCGGGCGCGTCCAACGACGTGCCGGTGAGCACGCCGTGGACGTCGTGATCGCCACGGATCAGCAGCCACGCGATGACGAGGTTGATCGCGAGCCCGCCGACGATGAGGGCGGCGAGTAGTGCCACCGACATACGTGCTGAATGTTATCTCCCCACACGTATATGCTCCGCGGTCAGGTGCCGTCATCGAGGGTAAAGCGTTCGGTCCGTTATCCGCTCGACTCCGATCGATCGTCGCTCGCGGTCCACCGTCGTGCGCCGGGCAGGACGCCGACGAGCCGCGTCACGTATCCGAACCTGAACAGACCGAACTGCGAGAGCACGCCGAGGAGGAACACCGCAAGAAACGCGGGCGCGGTCACGTCGAACAGGAGCGGTTCGATCGTCACGTCCGTGGCGGCGGCCTCGAACGATGCGGCGGTGAGCGACCGCGACGCCAGCGCCCCGCCGATGAACGCGGTCGAGACGACGAGCGTCGTCCGGCTCAACACGAACCCGAACAGCGCGCCGATGGCGACGCCGGCGAGCGTTGCTCCGACGAGCAGCAGCGTGCCCTCGATGCCCGCGGCATCCGCGGCGTAGATCGGGCCGATCGCGAACCGGCCGACGAATCCGCCGACCACGCCGCCGATCGCCAGCACGGCGACGGAGAGCCCGGCGTACGCCAAGAACCCGCCGAGTGTGCCGCCGAGGAGAACCGCGCCGCCGGTGACCACCAGCCCGTCGACCGCGACGAGTCCGATGAGATTCGGTGCGGCGAGATATCCCGCTCCCGCACCGATCAGGAACCCGGTCAGCGTGACGGCGTACACGGAGACCGCCGCGCCGACGAACGCGAGCAACAGGCCCGCCACGACGAGGCCAGCGTCGAGTGGTGTAACCATGGCGTGAGGTGTGCCGCCGACGAAGTTAAAACGTCGCGGTCGCGTCGGTGAGCGAGCGGCAGCGGACGGCGGAAGCACTGTCGAACGCGCGTCAGTCGCGGACGTGCTCGGAGCCGTTGGCGTCGGGTTTCGTGAGTTCGACGGAGTGACCCGTGTGTCTGGCGTGCGTGCGAGCGAATCGTCGGGCCGGGCGTTCCGCGAGGAATCGGCTCCCGTCGGGGCAGTTCAGACAGTCGACGATCCACGGCGTCACGCCGTCCGGATAGTGGCCCGTGTGCCGTTCGTGATCCATCGCGAACTGTTCGACGGCACGGTTGCCGGCCGACAGCTCGTCGAGTTCGTACGCAAGGTCCCACTCACGGCCACAGCGCGTACAGGAGACTGTCGGCACGTCGTCGACCGCGTCGGGATCCGGGAACGTCCCGCCGGACGGGTCTCGCCCGGCCGGAACGTCCGGAACGTCGCCGTCGCTCCCGGAGAACGTGGGCAGGTCGTCGCGATCGATCGACGTCGACCGCTCGTCGACGCCATCGTCAGCGGAGTCCTCCGACACGAGTACCCACTCCGTCGTCACCCTACTTAAGAATACGGCGTCGCTCCAGCCGATCTCAGCGGGAGCGTCGCTCCGCCTGTCGGTCGATGTACCGCGTGTACCCACCGGCCGTCAGCCCGAATCCGAGCATGATCAGCGTGAAGCCGAGCAGTCGCGACGTGCCGAGCGTCATCACCGCCAGTATCACGCCGAAGAGGAACGCGAACACGCCGACGACGACGAGGCCCACGTCGAGAAGCGGCGACGGCTGGACGGTGTTACAGTGTGGACAGAGCCGAGCGTCGCCCGGAATCGGCTCCCGACAGTCGACACAGCGGACGCGGTCGCGAGACACGGACGGCCGTTCGGCCCTCACTGCCTTATACACTTCAGTCGTCGGCCGACTAGACGTCCCGCACCCGCCGATCGCCGGCGACCTCGACGTTGCGGAACTCGAACCGTGCACCGCCCGCGGGTGAGTCGGAGACGTCGACCCGCCAGTCGTGTGCGTCGGCGATCTCACGAACGATCGCGAGCCCGAAACCGGTTCCGTCAGCGTCATCGCTGTACCCCGGATCGAACACCGTCTCGCGGTTCTCCTCGGGGATCCCCGACCCGTCGTCCTCGACGTAGAACCCGTTTTCGAGATCACCGATCCGAACGGTCACCGCCGTGCCGGCGTGCTGTATCGCGTTTCGCATCAGGTTCTCGAACAGGTTCCGAAGTCGATCCGGATCGCCGAGCACCTCCCGCTCGGTGTCGACGACGAGCGACGCGTCCTCCGTCCGGACCGTCTTCCAGCTGTTCTCGGCGACGGACCGGAGGTCGACGGGCTCGGGGTCACCGACGCGTTCCCCCTCGCGGGCCAGCGTGAGCGTGTGGTCGACGATCGTCTCCATCCGGTCGAGCGCGTCGAGCGCGGGATCGAGATGTTCGTCGCCGTCTCGCCGTCTCGCGAGCTCCACGCGACCGCGAGCGACGTTGAGCGGATTCCGAAGGTCGTGTGACACGATGCTCGCGAACGCGTCGAGCCGCTCGTTCTGGCGTTCGAGCGCTCGTTCCCGCTGTTTGAACTCCGTGATATCCTCTTGAAAGCCGACCCAGTTCGCGATCGCTCCGTCGGCGTCGCGGATCGGAGCGATGCTGATGCGGTTCCAGAACTCGGTGCCGTCCTTCCGGTAGTTCAACAGTTCGACCGTCTCCGGTCGGCCTGCCACGACCGCTTCGCGGAGCCGGCGAACCGACTCCTCGTCGGTGTCGGGTCCCTGCAGGATCCGGCAGTCGATCCCCTCGACCTCGTCCGCGGTGTAGCCGGTCATCTCGACGAAGCGATCGTTGACGTACGTCATCGGGTTGTCCTCTCGATCGGGGTCGGTGATGGTGATCCCGACCGGCGCCTCGTCCATCGCCCGCCGTTTCGTCTCGAGCTCCTGGCGACGGCGACGCTCGTCGCTCACGTCCCGGAGGATGCCGACGCTTCCCTCGAACTGCTCGCCCTCGTACGGGAGCACCGCCATGTGGTCTCGACACGGGATCGACTCGCCGTTTTTCGCCCGGATCGTGACGTCGAACCGTTGCACGTCGGGACCGTCGCTGGAGAGTATCGTGCCGAGCCGTCGCTCCGCCTCCCGAACCGCGTCCTCGTCTTTTATGAGTCCCGGCTTGCTTCCGATGATCTCCTCGCGATCGTACCCGGTGAGCGCCGCGAACGGCTCGTTGACGAACTCGAACGTGCCGGTCTCGTCGACGACGTAGATCGGGTAGCCGAGCGCTTCCAGCACCGTCGAAGATCGGTCGGCGACGACCCGGGCTCTGTGCTCCTCGATAGCGCGTTCGACGCGGTTCGCGAGACGCCGCTGCTGTTCGGGACCACCTTTCTGGAAGTACCCCGTGACCCCCGCGTTGAGCGCCCGACTCGCGATCTCCTCGCTTCCCTTTCCCGTAAACAGGATGAACGGAACGTCGTCGACCGTCGCAGAAAGGCGCTCGAAGAACGTCAGCCCGTCCATTCCGGGCATGTCGTAGTCGCTCACGACGCAGTCGAATCGCTCCGTCCGGAGCCGGTCCAGCGCGTCTTCGGGAGTCGTCACGCTCGTCACGTCGACGTCGTCCAGTTCGCGGTCGAGGAACGCGGACGTGAGATCGAGAACTGACGGGTCGTCATCGACGTGCAGTACGTCGATTCGGTCGGTCATACCCGATCTACTCCACGATCAACCAAAGGAATGTCGCCAAACGGGATCGGTATGCTCGGCGCTTCACGTTCACTCCGCGAGGCGGCTTTTTAAGAGGAGTCGGACCCGATCGACGGACGATGGACGACGGGACGTGGCTCCGTGCCGAGGCGAACGACGACGGGCCCGAGCGCGTCGTGTTTCACGTCGATATGGACTGTTTTTACGCCTCCTGCGAGCGACTCCGAGAGCCCGGTCTCCGCGGCGAGCCGCTCGTGGTCGGCATGGGGTACGAGCCCGGCGAGACGATCGGCGCGGTCGCGACCGCGAGCTACGAGGCTCGCGCGTCCGGCGTCGAGAGCGCGATGCCGATCTCCGAGGCGCTCGACCTGCTTCCTCGTCGAGTCGACGACGGAGCCGCCGCCGAGTCGTCCGGCCACTATCGTCCCGTCGATCTCGACTTTTATAAAGAGATCGCGGCGGACGTGAAGGCCGTGCTGCACGACTGCGCGGACGTCGTCCGCGAGGTGAGCATCGACGAGGCGTATCTGGACGTGACCGACCGAACCGCATGGAGCGTCGTCGATGGCGGCGGCGACGGTGACGGCGACGACGGCGACGGTCCCGCACCGAGCACCGCGGCCGGCCCGGCGGACGGACGGACGCTGGCGGAGGGGTACGCGCGCCACGTCAAATCCCGTATCGAGCGCGAAGCGGGCGTTCCGGCGAGCGTCGGCGTCGCACCGAACATGTCGACCGCGAAGATAGCAAGCGACGCGGACAAACCCGATGGTCTCGTCGTCGTCCCGCCGGGCACCGTCGAGTCGTTTCTCTCCCCGCTTCCGACCGCCGAGCTCCACGGCGTCGGACCGGTGACCGAGCGGACGCTCGCCGAACTGGAAATCGAAACCGCCGGCGATCTCGCCGCGGCCGATCCGGACCGGCTGGAGTCGGAGCTCGGCGAACGGGGACGGGAGCTGTACGACCGCGCCCGCGGCGAGGACGACCGCGAGGTAACGCCCACCGGACTCCCGAAGAGTCTCTCGCGGGAGTCGTCGCTCTCGCCGACCGATGACGAGGATCGCAAGCGCGAGACGGTGTCGGCGCTCGCTGCCGACGTCGCCCGACGCGCTCGCGAGCGTGGCTGCCTCTATCGCACGATCGGGATAAAGGTGGTCGAGCCGCCGTACGACGTCAACACTCGTGCCCGGAGCCTCCCCGGTCCCGTCGACGACCCGGAGCTCGTCGAGGAGGTGGCGCTCGACCTGCTCGCGGAGTTCGCCGATGCGAGGGCTCGAAAGCTTGGCGTCCGCGTCGCGAAGCTCGACTTCGACGAGAGCGACCAGGCGACCCTCGGGGGCTTCGAGGATGCGTCATCCTCGGAGGGACGCCGGGCGATCGGGCCGGACGACGTCGCGCCGTCCCCCGCCGGCGACGATCCGGAGACGCTCACCGCGTGGACGGAGACGGATGACTCGACCGACGCGGCCGACGACGCCGACCCGGACGGCCGCCCCGGGTCACGTCGGGACCGCGACGGTCAGGCGTCGCTCGGCGACTGGTCGTAGCTCGGCGACGGACCGAACCTGACCTCGGACCGCGAGGATCCGCCGCCAGTGCGTACCGTACGATTCCATCGCCAGTGCGTACCGTACGATTCCATCGCCAGTGCGTACCGTACGATTCCATCGCCAGTGCGTACCGTACGATTCCATCGCCAGTGCGTACCGTACGATTCCGTCGTCAGCGCTTGACAATCCTTAAGAGCGCGACAGGGCTACCCGACGCCAATGAGAGTCGTCGTTTCTATCGGCGGGAGCGTCCTCGCGCCGGATCTCGATCCGGACCGGGTCGCCGCCCACGCCGACGCGCTCGAACGAGTGGCGGCGGACGGGTGTGAGGTCGGCGTCGTCGTCGGCGGCGGCGGCGTCGCTCGCGAGTACATCGAGACGGCGCGGGAGCTCGGTGCCGACGAGGTGCAGCTCGACCGCCTCGGGATCGGAACGACGCGGCTCAACGCGCGGCTCCTGATCGCCGCGCTCGGGGACCGGGCGAGCCTCTCGCCCGCCGAGGAGTACGACGACGCAGCGGCGTCGCTCCGGCGCGGCGAGGTGTCGATCATGGGCGGGGTGACTCCCGGGCAGACGACGGACGCGGTCGCGGCCGCGTTCGCCGAAGCGGTGGACGCAGATCTGCTCGTGTACGCGACGAGCGCCGACGGCGTGTACGACGTCGACCCGAACGTCCACGAGAACGCCACCCAGTACGCCGAGTTGACACCCGCGGAGCTCGTCGATATCGTGCTTCCGATGAGCCGCAATGCGGGTGCGTCCGCGCCGGTCGACCTCCTCGCCGCAAAGCTGATCGACCGGGCCGGGCTGCGCTCGGTCGTGCTCGACGGCACCGACCCCTCAGCGATCGTCGACGCGGTGCTTCGCGGCGAGCACAGCGGCACCGATGTCGTCCCGACCGGCACGAACGAACCGAGCTACTGGACGGGGACACGATGACCGACGACTCACCACACATCCTCTCGGACCGCGATCCGGCGGGTGATTCGGAGACTGCCGCAGCCGACGACGGCCGGACCGACACCGACCCTGCCGAGTTTCGCGCGTTCTGGGCGGACGAGATCGCGGATGCGATCGAAGAGCGCGACCCCGAGGAGCCGATCGTGATCAAAGGCGGCGTCTCCCCGTCCGGCGTCGCACACGTCGGCAACTTCAACGAGATCATGCGTGGCTACTTCGTCGCCGAGGCACTTCGTGACCGCGGCCACGAGGTTCGGCAGGTGTTCACCTCCGACGACAAGGATCCGCTACGGAAGCTTCCGCGCAAACTGGCGAACGCCGACGGGGAGATCGTCGGGCTCGGCGACGTCGACGCGGGTGCGCTCGGCCGAAACCTCGGGAAACCGTACACCGCGATCCCGGATCCGTTCGGCGAGCGCGAGTCGTACGCGGCTCACTTCGCCGCCTTGCTCAACGCCGACGCCGAGCGGCTGGACGTTCCGGTCGAGATGGTGTCGAACACGGAGCTGTACGCCGAGGGCGCGCTCGACGACGTGGTCCGGACCGTCCTTACCGACCGCGATCGAGTTCGGGAGGTGCTCGGACAGTATCAGGCGAAGGTCGACGAAGAGTACGTCCCGTTTAACCCCGTCTGTGCGGCGTGTGGGACGATAACCGAGACGGTGACGGCGGTCGACCTCGACGCCGAAACGGTCGAGTACGTCTGTACCGACATGGCGGTCGGCGACGAAACGATCGAGGGCTGTGGCCACGAGGGGACCGCGACGTTCCGCGAGGGGAAGCTCCCGTGGCGACTGGAGTGGCCCGGGCAGTGGCAGGTGCTCGGCGTCGACTTCGAGCCGTTCGGCAAGGACCACGCCGAGGGGTCATGGCCCTCCGGCGTCGACGTCGCACGGAACGTCTTCGGAAACGAGCCGCCCGTTCCGATGGTGTACGAGTGGTTCACGCTCGACGGCGAGGCGCTCTCCTCGTCAGCGGGGAACGTCGTCACCGTGCCGGAGCTGCTGGCGCTGCTCGAACCCGAGGTGCTGCGATACTTCTTCGCGCTCCACCCGAAGAAGGCCCGTGATCTCGATATCGGCCGGCTCGACCAGCTCGTCGAGCGATTCGATCGGTTCGAGCGGGCGTACTTCGGCGAGGTCGACGACGAGGACCTGACCGCGTTCGCCGAGCGTGCGTATCCGTTCGTCGTGGGTCGCGACGACGTGCCGGAGCCCGACGCCTCGACGACCGAGCAGCCGGTCCGGCTCCCGTACACGTTCGCGGCCGTGCTCGGCATGGTCGACGACGAGGCGCTTCGCGAGCAGCTCGCACGCGACGAGGGACACATCACCGGGGAGACGCCGGAGTGGGCCATCGAGGAGGCGCTCGATCGCGTCGAAAAGGCGCGAAACTGGGCGGAGCGGATGGACAACGAGTACAACTATCGGCTCCAGACGGAGCTGCCGGACGTCGAGTTCGATCCGGACGTGGCGGCCGCGCTCGACGAGCTCGCCGACTTCGTCGCCGAGGGACACGACGGGGAGGCGATCCAGGGCGAGATGTACGAAACTGCACGCGAACACGGGATCGAAGTCGCCGACTTCTTCGAGGCCGGATATCGGCTGTTTTTCGATGAGACGCAAGGACCCCGGCTCGGCGAGTTCCTCGGCGAACTGGAGCGCGAGTACGTCGTCACGAGGCTACGACGGGAGGGATAGATGACGGAAGATCGGTCGCTCGACGAGTTCTTCGGCGACGACGCCGAGCAGGCGGGATCCGCGTCGCCCGACGACCTCGAAACAGTCGACTCCGACGACCTCGAAACAGTCGACTCCGACGACCTCGAAGCAGTCGACTCCGACGACCTCGAAGCAGTCGACTCCGACGACCTCGAAGCAGCCGACATCGAGCCAGCGGAATCGACGTCGTCGTGGCGCTCCGACGGACGGGACTGCGACGGCTGTGGCCGGCGCGTGGAGCGTCGCTGGCGGGATGGCGACTCGTTCGTCTGTGTCGACTGTAAGGAGTGGTGAGGCGCACGGAACGTTCGTACAACGGCCGAACCGCGTGGCTGCGACCCCACGACCCGACCGAAATCGCACGGCGACGAAGCTTTAAGTCGAAGGGTTTCGAGGTTGATTACGTCGTCTCGTCGATCATCTCAAAGTTAGTTCCAATGAAATATACGGGTCGGACGCCGTTCGGACGGTCACCACGTGTGGTCGCAGGCGTCTATCTCTGCGTCGGCGCGGCGTGGATGCCGACGGCGGAGCTGGTGCTTGCGACGTACCTCCCGTCAGCCGATCCGATGGATCCCGCACGGCTCGTGGCCGGGTGGCTGTTCGTCGTCGTCTCTGCGGGGGTGGTGTACGCGGTTGCCACGCACCACGCCGGACGCGTGAGCGACACGCGAAACGAGCTGGAGACGTCGAACCAGCAGCTACAGGTCGTGAGTCGCGTGTTCAGACACAACGTCCGAAACGATCTCAACGTCGTGCGGGGGTACACGGAACTGCTCGACGACCGCATCGACGACGAACGGAGTCAGGCGTACCTGGAGACGATCCGCGAGACCACGGACGATATCGTCGACATCAGCGAGAAGCTCCGGGTCATCGAAGGCGCATCCTCGGATCGGGGAGACGACCAAGTCGATCTGGTCGCCATCACCGAGAACGTGATCGCGGACGTCGGTGACCAAGAGACGGTTACGGCGACGCTCGACGCTCCGTCGTCCGCCTGGATCGCGGCTGACGGCTCGGTCGAGTATCCGGTTCGGGAGGTGTTCGAAAACGCGATCGCGCACAACGACAAGGCCGTCTGTCGACTCGATGCACGGATCGAGACGGCGGGTGAGATGACGTGTCTCTCCGTGACTGACAACGGGCCGGGGATCCCGGACAACGAACGCGAGGTACTGCAGGCCGAATCCGAAACGCCGCTGTCGCACGCGAGCAGTATCGGCCTCTGGGTTATCAAGTGGTTGTGTGAACTCCAGGGCGGCACCGTCGAGTTCGACACGACGAACGGGGGAACGACGGTTCGACTCCGGTTCCGGACCGCGGCGTCGAGCGGTGACGACGGGCGACGAACTACCCAGTGGTCGCCGGTCGAGAACTGATCGACGACCGCTACTCCAGTTCGGTGATCGTCACCGCGTACACCGCACCGCAGTTGCCGCATTCGACGTGCACGCCGCGGCTCGCCTCCCCGCGAGTGAACTCCGAGATCTCCTCGGAACACGAACACTCGAACTGTACCTTCATTAAGCTATCTACGAGGAACGAACGTATAAATGGCAGGACCGTGTGTGCAGATCTGATAACTGGCGGGTGCCGACCGGGCCGGCGGCCAGCAACCGCCGAACACGGACGGGTCTCACTCGCCGTCGACGATCACTTCGACCGGCTCCTCCTCGCCCGCGCCGGATCCGGTCCCGCGGTCCGCGTCGGCCTGTTTCCCCTGCCAGTAGAGCCCGCCGGCGACCGCGAGCACGACCCACGACCGCCAGTTGGCGAGGTTGAGCGTGTAGCCGATCCCGAACGGCTTCTCGACGAACATTCCTTCGTCGGGCTGCCAGTGTGCCGACAGCAGTCGTCCGAGGCTCGGTCGGTCGAAGTTGTACGGGATCCCGAATATCTCTCCGGACGATGGTTTGTCTTCCATACGCGTACGTTACGCGCCGAGCCTATAAATCGTGGCGGCGTTCGCGTACACCGACCGCGGCGCTCGGCCGAACGCGGGATCACCGATACCGACCGCGCTGCTCGACGTCCCGGAGCCGGTCGAGCACCTCGGCCTCGCCGACCGACCGATACCCCTCCTCGAACGCCTCGACGACCGGATCCGGATCCGTCGCCGTCGCGCCGACCGACCCCTCGAACACGTGAAGATCCATCGCGTGGTCCTCGACGTGACCGGTGTGGTAGCCGAGCCCGAAGTCGATGAGACGGATTCCGGTCGCAGTGTCGCCGGCGGAACGTCCGTCGGATTCGGTGTGTCGGCTCTCCTCGTCCGCCACCCGCACGTTCCGCGGCGTCGGATCCCCGTGGACGATCCCGGCGTCGTGCAGGCGGGCGAGGTGGCGGCCGACCGCCGCGGCACGAACCGGCGTCAGCGCCGCGGTAAGATCCCTGTCACCGACTCGCTGGAAGGTGAGGGTCGCGTTCAGTACGTCGACATCGTACACGAGCGGCGTGGGGACGCCCGCACGCCGCGCCTCGCTCGTCAACCGCGCCTCCGAGACGGTTCGATCCCGCCGAAGCGTTCGGTCCAGCTCGGGATGACGGTAGGATTTGGGAACGCGACGCTTGAGTACGCGGTCCGACAGGATCTCCACGATGGCCTCCGCACCGCGGTGGGACGGATCGTCCGATCCCGAGTCGACAACGGCGTCGGTCGAGCCCACGCCCCGGACGACCGACGAAGCGTCTTCGCGCCACGTTACCGGCACCTGATCCGGACGGAAGTTCGGATCGACCGCGGACTCACGGACGGGGACCGTATCCCCTGCCCGCGCCATCTTCGTACCCAGCACGGCGATCATCCCCGCGTTGTCCCGCAGATACCGCGGATCGGGAGCGTAAAACGCTGCCCCGCGGGCCGAACACATGGATTCGAGCATCTCCCGGAGCCGATCGTTTTGGCCGACGCCACCGCCCAACACGAGCTCGTCGGCCCCCGTCAGCGAGAGCGCGCGCTCGGACACCTCCGTCAACATCGCGAACACGTGCTCTTGAAGCGCAAAACAGATTCGCTCGACCGGAACGCCGTCGTCGTACGCGTCGTTGGCCGCGGAGCTGATCCCTGAAAACGAGAAGTCCATCCCTTTCACCACGTACGGGAGATCCAGGAGATCGTCGCCGCGGGCCTCCGACTCGGCGAACTCCGCAGCCGCGGCTTCGACTTTCGGACCGCCAGGATGGCTCCAGCCGACGTGGCGTGTGAACTTGTCGATCGCGTTGCCGACGCCGGCGTCCATCGTCTCGCCGAGCACGCGGTAGCGACCGTCGTGGTAGCCGAGGAGGTGGGCGTTCGCGCCGGAGGCGTTCAGACACACCGGGTTCTCGAAGCCGGACTCGTGCCGCCCGATCTCGAGGTGTGCGACCATGTGGTTGACGCCGACGAGCGGCACCTCGAGGGTGCCGGCCAGCGCCCGCGCCGCGGTCCCGACCGTCCGGAGGCAGGGACCGAGCCCCGGGCCACGGGAGAAGGCAACCGCGTCGATCGCGTCCGACCCGTACTCCGTCTCGGCGTGGTCGAGCACGCGGTCGACGACTCGTGGGATCGCCTCCGTCATATGCTCGGCGGCCTCGCGCGGATGAATGCCGCCGCTATCGGGCTCGTATGGGTCGGATTCGATAACGGTGGTGTCGGCCTCGGCGTCGTGGATGGCGGCGCTCGCACACCACGCCGTTCCCTCGATACCGAGAACGCGCATTCGGTCGGCGTTCAGGCCTCTTCGGCAGCGGCGTCGTCGTCGGCTCCGATCTTGTTCCGGTCGAGCATATGCTGTTGTTCGACCTCGAGCGCGTCCTCGGCGGTGTCGTACACCTTCGCGTAGCCGACCGTCTTGCGCATGCCGAACTTCGTGTTCAGCTCGTGGACGACGACCTCGTCGGAGGACTTGTCCAGCTTCGCCGCCAGGGAATCGCGAACGGAGAGCCGGGACGGCGTAGCGTCCTCGTGGGTCGTCTCGAACCTGATATCGGTGCGGTGCAACATGGGGTTCTCCTCCTCGGAGATGATATCGACGTCCATAGTTCAGTTACAGGTAACTCCCCGGGAAAGCTGTAAAAGGATTTCGAAGCGGGGGTCGAGAACAGCCGATAGAGGCCGAACCCGATCCCGATCGACGTCCCGAGTGTGAGCACCCAAAACAGCAGCGTCACACCGATCTTCCGACGGGAGACGCCCGCGGATCCCGCAGCGAGCCCGCCGCCGATCACGCCGGAAAGTGAGGTCGTTCCTGTTCACTCGGTCGCCTTGAGGTTGTGAACGACATCGAGCCAGTCGATGATCTCCGCCGTAGGTTCGATCGCGGCCGCGACCGCGTCGGTCGGCTTGTACGCCATCGGTGCTTCGTCGACGACGCTTTCGACGACCGACTCCGAGTAGACGCCGGTCATCGCGTCCTCGAAGGCCTCGACGTCGAACCGTTCGTGGGCCTCGCGCCGACCCATCACACGCCCGGCACCGTGTGGAGCCGACCGGTTCCATCGCTCCGCTCCCTTGCCTCGAGCCAGAATCGAGCCGTCCGCCATGTTGAACGGGATAATGAGGCGCTGCCCCTCGCGAGCAGGGGTCGCTCCCTTCCGAATTGTCATGTCCTCGAAGTCGATGTAGTTGTGAATCGACTCGATGCGATCCAGCGGTTCGACCCCGAGAGCCTCACAGATCGCCTCGCTCATCAGGTGCCGATTCCAGCGGGCGTACTGCTGTGCGAACAGCATATCCACGTAGTAGCCGTGCGCTTCCCGTCCATCCAGCCAGTCAAGCTCTTCGTTTCGGTCCTCGGCTGCCTCCTCCGGTCGGGAGAGTGTATCGAACACCGATTCGACGCGTTTACCGTCGAACGTGTCTCGTATCCGTTCCTTTCGGATGTGTGATTCGCCCTTGCCCCCCGTCACCCACTCGTAGAGGTCGTGATCGCTCACCTGATCGGGGTCGAATTTGAGAAACTCCGCGTACTCCGCCGGGATCGCGTCGCGAATCGCATCCGCGCTGCGATACTGGTTGGCCCTGTGTTGCCAGTACTCCGCGACGGATTTTCCGAGATACCGTGATCCGCTGTGGATGACGACCCAGTACGCGCCCGATTCACGTGCCCGCGAGAACTCGATGAAGTGGTTCCCCCCGCCGAGCGTTCCTGCACTCTGGATGACGTGGCCCATTCCCTGTCGCTGGCGCGAGAGCACCCGCCGACAGAGCCGTTTGAAGTACTCGCCGTCGTAGCCGTCGAACTCGAATCCCAGTGGATCGATCGGGCGGCCGAAACGCTGCTCGTAGGCGGTAGCGAACCGATCGAACACCTCGTTGGCACGGTCGAACGGAAACTCCTCGACCAGATGGGGAGCGTCGTCGTAGTCGTGAACCTCGCGCCCCATCGGCACTGCCTCACGAACACGTCGGTCACGCTCCGGTGCGTCGAGGGGAAGCTCCTCCCCGATGTTCGTCGCCGTCATGCCACAGCCGACGTCGACGCCGACGATGTTCGGGACGACTGTATCGGGGAGCTCCATCGTGAACCCGACCGGCGCACCGGCACCCCAGTGGGCGTCAGGCATCACCCGCACCGGTTCGGTAAACGCGGGGTTATCAACCAGCTCCCGGATCTGTTCCAGACAGATCTCCTCGATCAGCGATTCGTCGTCGACTAGAACCTCGGCCGTCGTGTACTCCCCGTCGAGCGTGAGCGTCATGGTCGCCAGTTCGTGCTGCGGAACGTAATGATTCTCCCCGCGTCAGCACGCCCGAGACGGGCCGCCGGAGATCAGTGGAGAACAGAGAAACCAACTCAGGATCGATTATAAATGGTCTAAGAAGATTTGAGCCTCGTATAAAACGTCCAGCAGGTCGATGAACGGTGCGAAACGGTCGGTCGAACGCGTTAATCGACACGAACACACCGTAACGCTGTGGCCCTTATATGGGGTCCGCAGTCCATGGGGTGAGTGAAGCAGGTGATTCCGATGTCAACTGAAACGCTCCCCTCAACCGTCCGCGCTCCAGCCCGAGTCGCCGCCGCGCAGTGCCGTCGTCTGACCGTCGGCGGCGTCCGTGCCACCGCGTTCTGGGCGGCCGTGTTCCTCCCGCTGGTGTACGTCCCCGCGGCGTACACCGTCGACGGCTCCGCGGTACTGCTCGCGCTGCTGGCCCTCCACATGGCGTGTGTCGTCATTGGCCACGAACACAACCTCCCGGCCGACCACGAGTGATCCACTTATGAGTACTACACGTTCCACCACCGACACGGCGACCGAATCCGAAGAACCGCTCGAAAAGCGATCGAAGGCCGAGCGACTCGCCGCGTTCCTCCGCGAGGAGGCTGCCGACGGCGAGACGTACTTCAAAGCGAAGTTTATCGCGGACGATGTCGACCTCTCACCAAAGGAGATCGGGGCTCTCATCGTCCAGCTGCAGGACTCCGTCGCCGATCTCGAGATCGAGAAGTGGTCGTACACGGGCGCGACCACGTGGCGAGTGTCGCGCCGAACGGCGTGAATCGGCGTCTACGGCGAATCGAGTCACATGGTACCACACCGTCTCCTCCCCGCTGACTGTGGAACCGATCGCTTTCTCGTCGGTGGCGACCGGCTGCCGGACTCTCTTGCCGGAGGTGCCAGGTTTTCTTGATCGGAGAGAGGTGTTCGGAAGCAATGCCGGCGTTTATCGACCGCTACGTCGCGGAGCTCCGTACCACCGTCAGCTCGCTCCGCGGGGGCGGTCGCGGGTGGATACTCGCGGCGATCGCGTTCGGCTGGTTTCTCTCGATGGGGGTGCGCCTGAGCTATCCCGTCATCCTCCCACACGTCCGGACGGATCTCGGACTCGGCCTTTCGACGGCCGGCCTGCTGCTCACCGTCCTGTGGACGGCGTACGCGCTCGGTCAGTTCCCGGGCGGCTTCCTGGCCGACCGCTGGGGTCCCGGGGTAGTGCTGCTCATCAGCACTAGCGGCTCCGCCCTGATGATCCTGCTCGTCTCGCTGTCACCGACCGCAGCGCTACTTTTCGCAACCACGGCACTGCTCGGCGCGAGTACCGCACTGTACGGTCCCGCACGCTTCCCGCTGCTGTCGGGCGTGTTTTCCGGTCGGTCCGGAACGGCGATCGGGATCACGCAGGCGACCGGCAATCTCGGCAACACGATACTCCCGTTTACCGTCGGAGTGATCGCCGGTGCCGTCGCCTGGCAGTTCGGGGCGTTGCTCTTCGTCCCCCTCTTCGCCGTCGGTGCGGTGGCGATCTGGTGGGTAGTTCCACGACGAGTTAGCGGGTCGGCAGCGGGAGGCAACGAGTCGCCGATCCAGTCACTCTCACTGGAGTCGGTACGGCACGTATTTTCGCGGCTGGCCGTTCGGCCCGTGCTCGTAATCGCGGCCATCCAGATACTCGGATCCTTCACCTATCAAGGCTTTACCGGCTTCTACCCGACGTATCTCATCGAGGTCAAGGGGCTGTCTGCGCGGGACGCGTCGCTCCTGTTCGGGGTCTTCTTCGCCGGGGGGATCGTTATTCAGCCGCTCCTCGGCATGATCGGCGATCGGGTAGGAGAGCGGAACACGCTGCTCGTGTTACTTTTTTTCATCACGGCCGCACTCACACTCCTTCCGTTCGTCGACGGCTTCTGGTCGTTACTCGCGATGACGGTCGCCTTGAGCAGTCTTCTCGGCCGGGCAGTGCTGGCTCTGACGTACCTCACCGAAGCTCTCGCCGAGGAGATCCGTGGCACCGGGCTCGGAATCTTGCGGACCTGTTACATTCTACTGGGGTCGACGAGTCCGCTGCTGATCGGAGTGCTTGGCGATGCCGGCTACTTCGATCAGGGTTTCTGGCTGCTCGCCGGTGCCAGCGGCCTGATGATCCTCCTCTGTGTCGTCCTTCCGCCACTGTCGTCGGTTGAGTAGCAGTCCATGCTCAACTCCGTCCAATCAGACGTGAGTCGGTCGTTTGCAGTCTCGATTCCCGAGGTATCGTCGACCGACCGGATCACCATTGAGGGGTCGCGGATGCGTCATCGGCGGACCGGAGCCGGGTCATCGGACACTCGAGCACGCCGGAAAACTTCAACTCCGCTCGAATGCCTGGGCTCATGTCTTTATACTTTGCCTGTCCTACAAAAAGCCCCGGCGGCGTATATTGGGAGGGTTTTTATTCGCGATCGTCGTCGAGAGGGTATGTCCACGCCGACCGACCGCGTTCGACGCGCGGAGCGCTCGCGCATCCGCGTGATGTTCGACCTCGCACAGCGTCACGACGGCGATCTCGTCCGGTTGGAGGTCGGGGAACCCGACTTCGACACGCCCGCCCACGTGATCGACGCGGCCGCAACCGCCGCCCGCGACGGCGCGACCCACTACACCTCCAACGCCGGGCTGCCCGCGTGCCGCCGGGCCATCAGCGACACGCTCGCGGACGAGTACGGCGTCGACCACGACCCCGACGAGATCGTCGTCACCGTCGGCGGGATGGAGGCGCTCCACTTGGCGGTCCTCGCGACGGTGCCACCGGGCGGGGAGCTGCTCGTTCCGGGGCCGACGTGGCCGAACTACGAGACGCAGGCGACGCTCGCCGACGGGAGGCTCCGCGAGGTGCCGCTGCCGGCAGCGTCCGGGTTCGCGCTCGACGCGGATCGCGTGATCGACGCGATGAGCGGTGACACCGCGGTGGTCGTGCTCACGACGCCCTCGAACCCGACCGGCCGGGTGTTCGACCCCGAAGCGTGCCGGGCGGTCGTCGAGGCCGCGGCCGACCACGACGCGTACGTGATCGCCGACGAAGTGTACCTCGGACTCACCTACGAGGGTCCCGCCGAGGGGATCGCCGCGTACACCGGCCACCCGGATCACGTGTTGACGGTCGGCTCCTGCTCGAAGGCGTACGCCATGACCGGCTGGCGACTCGGCTGGCTCGCGGGCGATCGCCACGTGATCGACGAGGTGGTGACGGTCCGCGAGTCGACCACCGCCTGCGCGTCGAGCGTCGCCCAGCACGCCGCGATCGCCGCGCTGACCGGGCCACAGGAGCCGTTCGAGGAGATGCACCGGGCGTTCCGCGAGCGGCGCGACCTCGTCGTCGACCGCGTCGCCGACATCGACGGGCTCTCGTGTCCCCGTCCGGAGGGCGCGTTTTACGCCTTTCTCGACCCCGGGATCGACGCGCCCGCCATCGACGTCGCGAAGTACCTACTGAACGAACACGGCGTCGTGCTCGCGCCCGGAGACGGCTTCGGCGACACGGCTCCCGGGCGGCTCCGGCTCTCGTTCGCCAACTCCGTCGACAGGCTTCACGAGGGGTTCGACCGCATCGAGGCCGGACTGGCGGCGTACTGACCGCCGGCCGTCCCGGGTCTCGCGATCCCCTCGGTCACCGCATCAGCGCTCCGCCGTTCACGTTCAGCGTCCCGCCCGTGAGGAACGTCTCGTCCCCTCGTCCGCGGCCTGGGTGTCGGCGTGACGGTGGAGCCAGAGCGCACAGCCGATCGCGACGACGCCGGCGGCGGCCCCGATCGCGAACGCGACCCGGTACCCGGGCAGCGTGTACACCCGGACGCCGTCGACGTACTCGCCGGTCCAGTACGCGTCGAGCGCCCACCCCATCAGCGTCGGGAACGTCGCGGCCCCGAAGAAAGCGGCGCCGTTGATCGCGCCGAACGCGATCCCGCTCGCGCGGTCGTCGTACCGTGCCCGGATCATCGGATACGTGAGCACGAACGCCCCGAGCAGGCTGCCGACGACGAGAAACACGACACCGAGCGAAACCAGTGGTGGCGTGCCGAGAAGGGCGACGAACGCGAGCCCCCCGGTGTGGACGACCGCGCCTGCGACGATCAGCTCCGTTCGCCGCTCTAATCCCTCGGAGAGCCGGCCGAACGCCGGCGGGCCGACGACCGCGCCGACCCCGCCGGCGAGCGTGATCGTCGACGCCGCGGTTACCGAGACGTCGTACGCCTGCGTGACGTACGGGATCCCCCACAGCCCGACCAGCGTGAGGTTCACTCCGCCGGTACAGTACAACAGGACCGCGATCACCCACGTCCCTCGGTCCGTGAGCACCGCCGCGGTGTACGACCGCACCTCCGCGATCGAGAGGCGGGGGCGCTCGGGGACGCCCTCGATCGGGTCGAAGCCCGCATCCTCGGCGGAGTCGCGGACGAACACAACCGTCGCGACCGCGCCGACGAGTCCGAGGAGGCCGAGCGTCAGCACGGTCGACCGCCAGCCCGCGGCGTCGACGACGACGGCGAACGGCGTGGTTGCGAGGATCCCGCCGATCCCGCCGACGGCGAACGAGAGCCCGTTCATCGTCTCGAACTCGTCGGCACGGAACCAGTTGGTGCTGAAACGTAGCAGCGAGACGAAGATCACGCTCCCGCCCAACCCGATCAGAAACCGTCCGCCGATCGCACCCGTATAGGTGGTCGCGAGCGCGAACCAGACGGCCCCGACGTTCATCACCGCCGCGCCGCCGGCCGCGGTGAGTCGCGATCCGACGCGGTCGACGAGCACACCGGTCGGGATCTGCATCACCGCGTACACGAAAAAGAAGACCGCGTGGAGCGTGCCGAGCTGTCCGCCGGTGGTGTCGAGCGCGTACATCAACTCGCCGGAGATCACCGCCGTCGAGAGCCGGTACACGTTCACGAGCAGGAACGTGAGCGCGATGAGCCCCCAGAGTAGCCACCGACGACGGAGCGGGTCCGACCAGCACGAGCGGAGCGATCGGAGGACCACGGTAGTGGTGAGGGTTCGCCCGGACGCGTGATGAAGCTTGACATCCTCCGCGGATCCGCCTTTCGACGCCCGTAGCGGTCTGGCGTATGCGTGCACTGCGGCGATCGGTCGTGTGCGCGCACCGTAGCGATCTCGACGCGCGGAGGATTCGATGGTCGATCGAGGCGGGCTTTATTAGTTGTGGGCGGAAGATGCGAATGAATGACCGATCGTGTCACCGTGTCACTCAATGACGACTCACGCGCCGCGCTCGACTCGCTGCTATCCGAGACGGGACTCGGACAGAGCGAGGTGGTCAGGCGCGCACTCGCGTTTTACGCGGCGAACTCCCGAGTCGCCGGTGCCGACGACGCCGACAACCTCGAACAGTACTACCGAATGCTCGACTCCGGGGAGCACGTCCTGCTGGACGTCGACTTCCTCCACGCCTTTCTCGACGCGCTCTACGACGGCGGCGACCCCGACCCCGAGTTCGTCGCCGCCGCCGACCGGGTGGCCGACTACCACGCGCGCGAGTACGCCGAACGCTTCGATCGGCTGGAGGAGCTGCTCGACTGGCTCGTGCTGTGTGGCTTCCTCGAGGTACGATCGGAGAACGACGGTGTGTTCCACGTCGTGTTCCCCTCGGAGCCGATCCGCTGGTTCATGACTCGCTTCATCGAACGGAGCACCGCCGACGTACCGTTCGACGTCGAGATCGACGACGGCGTCTCGAAGGTGATATTCACCGAGATCCCGCCGGAGGGGGCGTAGCTATTCGCGGCCGGGTTGAAAAGTGTGAAAAGTGTGGATGACATCGAGTGTCGGCTTCAGTCCGGCCCGCAGTGAGGAGAGGGATCCGTCCGCAGTGGGGCGAGGGATCCGCCTCGGTGTTCTCTCGAAAGATGCTGCAGTCGTATGCGACCACTCGGCGATGATCATACGATAACATACATCTTATGATCTGATATTCATTTATTTCGAGTCCATATGATCGCGTCGTAACAATATTTTTTAACAATACGTGTATTGAGTGGGAACGTCACACGAGGTGACTATTAACATGGGAATCATCGACAGACTCAAAGCGATCGGACCGGGCGCGCTCATCGCAGCAGCGTTCATCGGTCCGGGAACGGTAACGACCGCGAGCGTCATCGGCGCGGAGTACGCGTACGTCCTGCTGTGGACGATCGTGTTCTCGATCATCGCGACGCTCGTGTTACAGGAGATGAGCGCCCGGCTCGGGCTCGTCACCCGCGAGGGGCTCGGGGAGGCACTCAGGGGGATCTTCGACAACCCCGCCGCGCAGACGGCGACCGTCGTCCTCGTCGTCTCGGCGATCGGGATCGGGACGGCGGCGTTCCAGACCGGGAACATCGTCGGGGGTGCAGCCGGGCTCTCGACTATCACCGGCGTAAGCGAGAACGTCTGGGGACCGGTTATCGGGCTGATCGCCGCCGGGCTGCTGTGGACCGGGAACTACAAGCTGATAGAGCGGGTGTTCATCGCGCTCGTCGTCGTGATGGGGCTCGCGTTCCTCGTGAACGCGGTCGCCGTCCGTCCCGACCTCGGCGCGGTCGGCGCGGGACTCGTCCCCACGGTTCCGGAGGGGTCGGCGTATCTGATCGCCGGACTGGTCGGGACGACCGTCGTCGGCTACAACCTCTTCTTGCACGCGAGCACCGTTCAAGAGAAGTGGGACGGGCCGGCCGAGCTGACGGAGTGTCGGACCGACACGTACGCGCTGGTGATCGTCGGCGGGTTCATCACCGCCTCGATCGTGATCACCGCGGCGGCCGTCTTCCCCGCTGGCACCGAGATCACCGACGTGGGCGCGATGGCCGACCAGCTCGAACCCCTGCTCGGCGGCTACGCGCTGACGTTCTTCGCGATCGGGCTGTTCGCGGCCGGATTCACGAGCGCGATGAGCGCCCCGTTGGCGGGAGCGTACGCGACCGCCGGCGTGCTCGGCTGGGAGCGCGACCTGACGTCGACGCGGTTCCGCGCGATCTGGATGACGATCCTCGGCGTCGGTGTCGTCTTCTCCGCGCTCGGCTACAACCCCGTGCAGGTGATCGTGTTCGCACAGGTGGCCAACGGGATCCTGCTGCCGATCCTCGCGGTGTTCCTCATATACGCGATGAACAGCAACGACCTGCTCGGCGAGTACACGAACAGCGCCGCACGGAACGTCGCCGGGGCGATCGTCACCCTCATCGTGGTGTTCCTGGGGTTCCAGACGCTGTACGACGTGCTGGTGCTGTAGTGTGGCCGGGCCGCGACCCGCCGTATTCCGAGCGTTCATTGCCCTCGAAACCCGTACACGCCACAACTCCCGTACACGCCACAACTCCCGTACACGCCACAACTCCCGTACACGCCACAACTCCCGTACACGCCACAACTCGTCTCGTTCGGCGCGAGACGTACCAACCGACACACGCGAGCCGGACGGAGCCGCAGATCGAACGATTATCGGCTTCGGAGATCGACCGACTACCGACTCTCACGACTGACCACCCACACACCATGACCGACACACGGATCGGCGTCGACGTCGGCGGCACGTTCACGGACGTGACGCTGTTCGTCGACGACGACCTGACGACCGCGAAGGTACCGACTACGGCCGACCAGAGCGTCGGCGTCATCGACGGCGTCCACAAGGCCTGCGAGACGGCCGGCGTCGAACCGACGGAGATCGACGCGTTCGCCCACGCGATGACCGTCTCGGTGAACGCGCTCCTCGAACGCGACGGCGCGCGAACCGCGCTCGTCACGACCGAGGGATTCCGCGACGTCCTCGAGATCGGCCGCCAGACGCGACCCGACCTGTACGACCTCGACGCGGAGAAGCCGGAGCCGCTCGTCCCGCGACGGCGACGCTTCGAGGTCGACGAACGGGCGGTCCCGGAGGCGATCGAGGAGCCGGTCGACGCCGAGGCGGTCCGGTCGGTCGCCGACGAGATCCGGGCGTCGGACGCCGAGAGCGTCGCCGTCAGTCTGCTCCACGCGTACGCACAGCCGGACAACGAGCAGCGGGTCGCCGAGCTGCTGCGCGAGGAGCTCGCGATTCCGGTGTCCGCCTCACACGAAGTGCTCCCGGAGTTCCGCGAGTTCGAGCGCACGGCGACGACCGCCGCGGAGGCGTACGTCACCCCCGGGATCGACGGCTACCTCGGGCGACTGCTCGACGGCGCACGCGAGGAGGGGCTTCCAGCCCCCCGAATCATGGGCTCGAACGGCGGCGTCGCCGACGTCGAAACCGCCCGAATGAACGCGGTCCGGACGGTGCTGTCGGGGCCGGCAGCGGGCGTCGTCGGCGCGGCGGCCTCCGTCGACACGCCGTCCTCGGCCGACGCCCGCGACGGCGTCGTCACCTTCGACATGGGCGGCACCTCGAGCGACGTGAGCCTCGTTCGCGACGGGAACGCCGAGCGCACGTCGGACACGGAGATCGGCGGCATCCCGATCCGGACGCCGATGGTGGACGTCGAGACGGTCGGCGCGGGCGGCGGCTCGATTGCGTGGACCGACGCCGGCGGGGCGTTACGCGTCGGGCCCGAGTCGGCCGGCGCGGAGCCCGGACCGGCCTGCTACGGTAAGGGCGGAACCCGGGCGACGGTGACGGACGCGAACGTCGTGCTCGGGTATATCGGCCCGGACGCGGCGCTCGGCGGCGAGCTCTCGATCGACGTCGACGCCGCCTACGACGCGCTCGAACGCCTCGCCGACGAGGCCGGGCTGGCGGACGCGACCGCGGCCGCCCGCGGCGTCCACCGCGTCGCGAACGCGACGATGACCCGTGCGATCCGGTCGGTGACCGTCGAACGGGGCCACGACCCGCGACGGTTCGGGCTCGTCGCGTTCGGCGGCGCGGGACCGATGCACGCCGCCGCGCTCGCCGAGGGGCTCGACGTCAGCCGGGTGATCGTCCCCGGGCCGGCCGGCGTGCTGTCCGCGTACGGGCTGCTCGCGGCCGACGAGAGCCACGACGCGGTCCGGACCGTGCGGCTCCCGCTGTCCGATCCGTCCGCGGGTGACGCCGTCGGGGAGGCCGCCGCGGACGGGCAGCTAACCGAGCGGGCCGAGACGACCTACGAGGCGCTGACCGAACGGGTGCTCGCCGACGTCTCGAACCCGGATGCGGCACGGGTCGAGCGGGCGGCGGACTGCCGATACGCCGGCCAGAGCTTCGAGCTGACCGTTCCGGTCGACGGCGGTTCCGCGAGCGATTCCGAGAACGCCCGCGAGCGGTTCGACCCCGAGGCCGTCGCGGATCGGTTCCACGCCGCCCACGAGCGTGCGTACGGCTATCGACTCGACGAGGCCGTCGAGGCCGTGAATCTCCGAGTCACCGCGACCGTCGGCACGGACCCGCCTCGGGCGCGCCACACGGGCGGCGGCGACGCCGAAGTCGGCACTCGCGAGGCGACGTTCCCCGAGGCGGGCACCGTCGACGCGACGGTGTACGACCGGAGCGCGCTCTCGGTCGGCGAGCGGATTCGAGGGCCGGCCGTGCTCGAACAGGCCGAGAGTACGACCGTCGTCCCGCCCGGCTGGGCCGGCAGCGTCCGCGAGAACGGCGCGCTGGTGCTGGACAGGGACGGGGAGACGGACGAGGAGGCAGAGACCGGAGCGGCCGCAGCCGACCACGGAGGTGGCCGATGAGTGACGCGATCGATCCCGTCACCCTCGAGGTGCTCCGGAACCAGCTCGAGGGGGTCGCCGAGGAGATGGGCCAGGTGTTGATCCGCGGCGCATACTCGCCGAACATCAAGGAGCGACAGGACTGCTCGACCGCGCTGTTCGACGCCGACGGGCGCATGGTCGCACAGGCGGAGCACATCCCGGTCCACCTCGGCGCGATGCCGGAGGCCGTGGCGGCCGTCCGCGAGCGCGATCCCGAACCGGGCGACGTGTTCGTGCTCAACGACCCGTTCACCGGCGGGACACACCTGCCGGACGCCACGCTCGTCTCGCCGATCACGCTCGGCAGCGCGGACGAGGCCGAGGCCGAGATCGTCGGATACGCGGTCTCGCGCGCACACCACGCCGACGTCGGGGGGATGACTCCCGGGAGCATGCCGGCGGGCGCCCGTGAGATCCAACAGGAGGGGCTCAGACTCCCGCCGATCCGTCTCGTGAAGGCGGGCGAGCGCGACGAGGCGCTGTTCGAGCTGCTGCTCGCAAACGTTCGGAGTCCGGACGAGCGGCGCGCGGATCTCCGGGCACAGATCGCGGCGAACGAACGAGCCGAGAGCCGACTGCGAGAGCTCGTCGGCGAACACGGCAGAGGGGTGATCGAGGCGGCGTTCGACGCCGTAATCGACTACTCGTACGACCGGATCGTCGAGGAGATCCGGGCGCTGCCGGACGGGACTTACGAGGCGGCCGACGTGCTGGAAGGAGACGGCGTGACCGACGAGGATATCCCGATCCGGGTCGCGGTGACCGTCGACGGCGAGACGGTCGACATCGCGTTCGACGGCACCGCCGAGCAGGTCGCCGGAAATCTCAACGCGCCGCTCGCGGTGGCGAAAAGCGCCGTCTACTTCGTCGTCCGCTGTGTGACCGACCCGGAGATACCGCCGAACCACGGCTGCTACGAGCCGATCCGGATCGATGCGCCGGACGGCTCGCTGCTTTCCCCCTCGCCGCCGGCCGCGGTCGTCGGCGGCAACGTCGAGACGAGCCAGCGCGTCACCGACGTCGTGCTCGCCGCCTTCGCTGAAGCTGCGCCGGACCGCGTTCCCGCGGCGAGCCAGGGAACGATGAACAACCTCACGATCGGTGGGCGTGGACGGACCAGGAGTGGGTCGGACGACGAACGCGTCGACGGCGGTGCCGACGGACCGTTCACCTACTACGAGACGATCGGCGGTGGATTCGGCGGCCGCGCCGAAAAAGACGGGATGGACGGCGTCCAGGTCGGCATGACGAACACGCTTAACACTCCCGCCGAGTCGTTGGAGACGGAGTACCCGCTCCGCGTCGAGCGATACGCACTCCGTCCGGACAGTGGCGGGGACGGGCGACACCGCGGCGGGCTCGGTATCGAGCGAACGGTCCGCGTCGAGGCTGACGCGACCGTCTCGCTTCTGACCGAACGCCGTCGGCACGCGCCGGCGGGTGTGGAAGGCGGCGAGTCGGGTGCGACCGGCGAGAACCTGATCGACGGCGAGCCCGTCGGCGCGAAGACGACCGTCGACGTCCCCGCGGGCACGACGGTCACCGTTCGGACTCCGGGAGGTGGCGGGCACGGCGACCCCGACGACAGGGACCCCGAGGCGGTCGCGAACGATCGAGCGGACGAGAAGGTGACCGACGAATGACCGAGGTGACCGACGAATGACCGAGGTGACCGACGAATGACCGAGGTGACCGACGAATGACCGAGGTGACCGACGAATGACGGGGTGGCGCGGCCGACTCGGCGTCGTGGTTCCCTCCTCGAACACGACCGCAGAGCCCGAGTTCACGGCGTGGACGCCGGACGGCGTCGAGGCGTACGCGGCGCGAATGTCGCTCTCGTCAGTGACCGTCGAGGAGCTCGACGCGATGAGCGATGACGCCGAACGCGCAGCGGAGCTACTCGGCGACGCCGATGTCGACGCCGTAGCGTACGCCTGTACGACCGGGAGCCTGCTTCACGGGCCGGGGTTCGACGCGGAGCTGGAGGCAACGTTACGTGACGCCGCGGACGCTCCGGCGGTCGCAACCGCGCGGTCCGTCGACCGGGCGCTGTCCGCGCTCGACGCCGAGCAACTGGCAGTCGTCACGCCGTACGCCGCCGAGCTCGACGAGCGCGAGGCGTCGTACCTGACGGAGCTCGGCTACGAGATCGAAGCGATCAACGGGCGGGGGCTCGTCAGTAACGCCGCGATCGGGCGGCTCTCGGCGACTGACGCGTACGAGCACGTCAGGGAGGTCGTCGACGGCCTCCCCGCTACCGGTGCGGGTGACGGAGCCGAGGTCCCTCCCGACGTCGACGCCGTCTTCGTCTCCTGTACGAACTATCGCACGCTCGCTGTCGTCGACGCGCTGGAAGCCGACCTCGGCGTACCGGTCGTCTCGAGCAACGGGGCGACGCTGTGGGACGCGCTCGACCGACTCGGAGTGGTCTCCGACTGCCTCCCGGGAGCGCTGGGGAGTCTCGATCCGGAGTCGACGACGGCCGAAGGCTCTTGACTGCCGCCCTCGGACCTCCGGTATGACGTCCGACGTGTCGGAGTCCCCGTCCGGGGCTCCATCGACCGCCGAGGAGGCGTGTTTCGAGGCGGGGATCAAGTTCGGGTCGCTGTACCACCAGTTCGCGGGGACGCCCGTGAGCCCGGCGAGCACGCGGAGCCTGGAGGCCGCGATGGCGGCGGCGATCGAGAACCAGCCGCACTGCACGGCCGTCACCGTCGACATCGACGATGACCGAGTCGCCGAGGCGATCGACCACGAGAACGGGTACACGGAGCTGACGGGGACGCTAATGAACGTCGAGATGCGGATCGAGTACGACGACGTGGTCGTCCGGACCCGCATGGAGATGACCGACGGCTATCCGCTGATGCAACTCGTCGACGTCGACGCGTAGCGCGACACTGTCCGAACGCGGTCGGTCAGGTCGGCGAAGTCGGGCGCGTCGTCGACGTGCAGGATCCGAACCTGACCGCTCATACGTATGACCAACCTTTCAACGTGAACCCGGGTGACGGACGGAACCCGAGAGCGCTCGTCGGAGTCGCGACCGCCGAAGCGGAACTGAACTCCGAACGTGAGCGAAACCGACGTGAGACGACCGGGAACGCTAGGTTTCACTTCCGCTTTCGGGCACGCTTTTAAACTGTACGGGGTCGACGAGTAACACATGAGCCAGTCAACGTTCGACGACGACGACCTGTTCGGCGAGGCGGCCGCGGAGACGCGCGCGGAGGTCGAGGAGCATCTCGCGGCCGCTCGCGAGGAGCTTCCCGCGGCCGACGACGTGTGGCTCACCGACGCCGACAACGTGCTCGGCGCGCTCAACGGACTCAAATCCGCTCTCGACGTCGGCGACGCGGTCGATCACGTCCGCTCGGCGAAGAAGTCGTACGTGCTCGGCGAGCGCGCCGACGCGTTCGAGGACGCCGAGGACTTACAAGCGGAGATCGAGGAGCTGGAGACGCTCGTCGCCGACATCGAGAGCGCCGCCGAGGACGTCGGCTCCCTCACCGGCACGATCCCCGCGATCCGCGGCGCGCTACAGGACGCGGCCGACGAGTAGGAGCACGCAGCTTCCCACGGCTGATTCGGGCATGCGATCAAGACATACACGCCATGACAACGGCTCCATGGCTCTCTCGCATCGGTGGTTAACACCACAGTTATGCTCCGGTGCGTTTATAACGCGTTTTCGAGAGCAGCCGCCACGCTCCGCGCCTTTTCCGCGAGCGGCTCGGGAGTGTTGCCGGCCGCAACCGACTCGTCGAGAACGCCGTCGTCGACTCGCTCGACCGTCCCGTCCGCGTGTTTCACCACGTCCACGTGGAGGTCGACGTAGCTCACGGCGTCCGGGAACAGCTCCACGGGCGTACAGACGTTCACGTACGTCCCCTTTACCGTGCCGTCGTCGCCGCGGTACGTCGTCGGATACCACCAGCGCCCCTCCGTCAGCTTGGTGACGGCGACATCGCCAGCCTCCCGAGGTACGTCGAGTCCGTCGTAGCTTCCGCCGGGGCTCATCGACCGTTCGACGGTGATCCCGTCCTCGTCGACCGCCGTCACTTCGCCCTCCCCGAGGCGTATCATCCGTCCGTCGGGCTTCCCGTGACGGATCCCGACCGCGTCGCCCTCGGTGGGACCGAACACCTCGCGCACGATCGTAAACGGAAACTCGGCGTCTGCGTCGGGGTCACACAGCGCCTCTGCGAGGTCGACGCCCGCGGACGCGTCGGCCGCTCCCGCCTTGATCCGGTGGTGTCCGGGCATCGTCGTCGTCACTTCGCGCCGGACGTCGTCGAGCGCGAACCGGCACTCGCGGCCGAACCACACCCACGCTCCGGCGGTCGGCGTCGCGACCGGTGTGTCGACCGCCTCCGCCGGGTCGATGACGCCCGTCTCTCCCGCGACGTCGGCGAGTCGCTCCGCGGCCGCGACCGCCTCCTCCAGTCCGGCCTCGAGCGCGTCCATATCGGCGTCGACCGCGGTGTCGCTCCACACCGTCCGCCAGCCGTCGGGTGCCTCCAGTCCGAGCAGATCGGTCATCCCGGCCAGCTCGCGGGCGGCCTCGTCGTCGTACGCGTCGACTCGCGTTCCCGACCCCGGCTCGAGCGTCACGAGCCCGCCGCCGGCCCGGAGCGTGGCGTCGAGCTCCGGCCGATGACGCCCCCACGGCGCGGCCGACTCGCGCACTTGGACGCGTACGTGGTCGCCTTCATCGATCCGCGCGTCGATATCGTCGTACGGGAGATACCCCTCTCGGCGACCGCCCTCGACCGCCAGCGACACCACCGCTCCGCCGCCGAGCGTGTCGGAGACCTCGCCGTCGAGCACGGTGCCGGGCGGCGTCGGATCGCTCCACGCGATCGCGTCGATGCCGATATCCGTGAGTCGCTCGCGAACGGCCGCCACCGCCTCGGATTCGCCCGCAACTCCGACGCCGAGTCGGTCGTCGGTCGTATCGACATCGACGTCCGGGGGTGCTGCCGGGAACGACTCGTCGAACCGGCGGCGGATCGGCGGCGAGGCGTCGACGATCTCGTGACCGTCCGCCACCAGCAGCCGCGTGAGTGCGGTCGTGTAGATCCCACGGAGCCGAACTCGGACGCTCATAGCCGGTCCCGCTCGCGGGCGAACCGCACGCGGTCGTGGACCGTCGGGCCGAGCGTGAGTTCGACGAGGTTGGGGTCGTCGCCGTTGTCGGGGCTGTGGCCGCCGTCGCCGTCGTCGATCGACAGCACCCGCCCGTCCTCGACGGGAACGCCCCATCCGTCGAGCGAGAGGTAGCCGCGCAGGTCGCTCCCGTGCGTGAAGAGATCGACGTCGGCGACCGGGTGCTCCTGTAGCTCGGCGGTGCTGTGTGCTAGCTCCATATCCGAGTAAACGACATCAGCGTCGGCGAAAAACGCCGCAATCGCGTCCGCGTCGTCGGCGACGAGCTCGGCGACCCGGTCGGAGACGGCCGCGATCTCGTCGGCGTCCATCCCCGCCTCGCGGAGCGCCTGCTGGGTCCGTTCGTCGAAGTGCATACACGCCGTTCGTCGCCCGGCGTTTCAATTCTGTCGGCTCGTGCCGGCATCGGTTCGGTTCCCGTCCGCTCGCCGTGCGGGTGAAAGTTCTTAACCGACTCCGCACGAACGACGTGGTATGTCCTCACGGTCGGATCCGGTGGAGGAGGCGGCTCCCGAGGATCGCGACCTCTACGATATCGCCACGTGGGAGGAGCGGACCTCCCTCGATGGGCTCTCCGTCGCGGTGTACTGGCTGATAACGCGGCTGACGAAGTTTCTCGTCCTGTTCACCGCTCTCCTGATCCTGCTCACTATCCTCGCCTCCTTCGGGTTCGGGCTCGTCTTCGATCCCGTCGTCGCGGGACTCGTCGCGCTGTCCGCGATTCCCGCGTTCGGTCTCGCCGCGTACGTGTACGTCTCGGACGTGACGACGAGCGAGCCGCTCTCGCTTCTGGTCGCGACGTTTCTTCTCTCGGTGCTCACGGCGACGTTCGCCGCCGTGCTCAACAGCCTCACCCAGCCGTTTTTTCAGCCGTTGGGGTATCTCGGACTCGTCCTCTTTTTCTTCCTCATCGTCGGTCCGGTCGAAGAGACCGTGAAGCTGCTCGCGGTCCGGCTGTACGCGTACACCGACGAGCGGTTCGACGCGGTGATCGACGGAGCGGTGTACGGGGCGATCGCCGGGCTCGGCTTCGTCGTCATCGAGAACTTCGTGTACATCGCGGGCAACATCGACATCGACGAGCTCCGTCTAGGTGCCTCCGCGCTCGGCGCTGGCGACGGGATCGCGGCGATCCGTGCGCTTGCTGGCCCCGGTCACGTCGTCTACTCGGCGTTCGCCGGCTACTACCTCGGATTGGCGAAGTTCAACCCGGACCACCGCGGGCCGATCATCGTCAAGGGGCTTTTGATCGCGGCGGCTATCCACGCGCTGTACAACAGCCTCGTCGGCCCGGCGACGACGGCGATCTCGTCGCTGACGGGGCTCCCGCTCGTTCCGGCGCTTTTCGTGTTCGTCCTCGGATTTCAGGGGTTCTTCGGCTACCTCCTCCTCGTGAAAATTTGGCGGTATCGCGAGGCGTATCTGTCGACGCGACCGGAGTCGGTCGATCCGAGCACCGAACGGTCGGACGTCGACGAACCGAACTGATCCCGGCCGCGTCGGACGCGTTCAGCTCTGTGCGATGTCGACCCGGGACCGGTCTCCGGTCCCACCGGTTAGCGCGCTCGCGAGTGCACCCTTGACGACGACTTCGTCGCCGAGTTCGGTCAGTCGCACCTCGGGGACGTTGATAAACACCATCTCGGGGAGCTTCTCGCGGATCGGATCGAGGATTCGGTCGGGGTTGTTCAACGCGACCGCGCCGCCGACGGAGACGACGAGCGGCGCGTACGCGTGGATGACGTTCGCGAGTCCCATCGCGTTCCAGTGGGCGAGCTGGTCGATCACGTGGTCCGCGAACGTGTCCTCGCCGGCGTGTTCGAACACGTCGACGGCGGTGAACTCGGGGTCTTCGATCGGCAGGGCGGTGCCGATCGGGTCCTCTTCGTGCAGTTCGCGGGCGTATTTCGGAATGTTGTTGCCCGAGCAGTACGCCTCCCAGTGGCCGTCGTGGCCGCAGCCGCAGGTCATGGACCCGTGCGGGTCGATCGTCATGTGGCCCACCTCGCCGGCGTTGCCGTCCCACCCGGAGAGCACGCTGCCGTCAACGGCGACGCCAGCACCGATCCCGGAGGAGATGGTGAGATACACCATGTCGTCGGGGTTACGCTCGGAGTGGAACCGCTCGCCGATGACGCCAGCGTTGGTGTCGTTGTGGAGGTACACCTCGTCGGTGTTCAACAGCTGTGATAGCGGCCCCGTAAGCGGGATCCGCTCGATGACGTCCGGGAGGTTCGCCGGTCCCTGCACGACGCCGGCGGCCAGGTCGAGGGGGCCGATCGACCCGATCCCGGCCGCGCCGACCTCCGTCGGATCGACGCTCGCCTCGTTGCAAGCGCTCCGGACGACGCTCAACACGGCCTCGGTGACCGCGATCCCGTTCGGACCGCGCGGGGTTCCACGCTCGTCGGAGCCGAGCACGGTCGCAGTCTCGTCGCCGACGACCGCGCGGACGTTCGTCGCGCCGAGGTCGACGCCCACGTAGTACATCGATCGTATTGGCGACCCCGTCTCACTTAAGCGGGACGCTTCGCGGGATCGAGGAGGGACGATTCGCTCAGCGCGTGTCGTCTCGGACGAACGTGACCGGGCTCGGCGACGTGAGGATCACTTCCTGGGCGATGCTGCCGAACACAGCCTTTCCGGTCGGCGAGCGGTTGCGACCGCCGACGAGCACGCGGTCGGCGTCGACCGCCTCGGCGGTGTCGACGATCTCGTCCGCGTGGTCGCCGACCGCGCCGCGGATCGTGTGAGGGACGTCCGCCGCCGACAGCGCCTTCGAGATGGTTCGGGTCGTCGTGTGTCGCTCCGCGACCGCGTCGGGCGTCGACGCCTCGCTTTCGGCGGCGACGTCGAGTTTCGAGCGAATCTCGTCGAACTCCTCGTCCGTGAACACGTGGACTAAGACGACTTCCGCCTCGGTCGGTCCGGCGACGTCTATCGTCTCCTCTGCCAGCCGCTCCGCTCGCTCCTCGTCGGCGGTGTCGACGGCGAGAAGGATCGTTTCGATGCCGGTCTGTTCGGTTCGCTTCTGGCTCGCTTCCATGCTCATACTCGTCTTTGGGCCCCGTCGCTCTTAAGTCTGTTGCAGATTTTACTCAAAAATGAATTAATTTTTATGGGCCGTCGGGATCGTTCGTGAGAGTGGGTGTAACCCGGTGTCGTCGCTCCGGTCTCGCCGTTCCGATCTCGTCGCTCCGATTCCGCCGAGCGTCGTCGCCTCTCGGCACGCCGACCGAAACCAGACCCTTCTTTCCGTTGCGGCACGCGAGTCGACGTATGAACCGGAGGCAGGCGGACCGCGTGGTTGGGCTGCTTCTCGGCGTCGTGCTTCTCGTCGGTCTCGTCAGCACGGGACAGCTGCTCGTCTCCGACGATTCGATGATGGGACACGCCGGTGCCGCGCCCGCGATCCACTTTCTGGGACCGTTGCTTTTGAGCGTCCTCGTCGTCGCCGTCGTCGCCGGTGCGTACGCGCTCGTCAGGGACGGCGTGTTCGACGGCGATCCGCCTCGCGAGCAGCCCGCCACGACCCCGACGGACGTCGAGTCGTCGGCCTCCGCAGCGGGGAACGCGGCAGATCCCGCCGCCGACACGGACGGCCACCCCGACGCGCCCGACGACGCCGACTCGGCGGCCACGATAACGCGGGCGGAGCGACGCGTGCTCGATCTCCTTCCCGAGGACGAGCGGCGGGTCCTGACGCCGGTGATCGAGTCGCCCGGGATCACCCAGACCGCGGTCGCCGACCGCGCGGACTACTCCCGGAGCAAGGTGAGCCAGACGATCACCGACCTCGAGGACCGCGGCCTGCTGTACCGAGAGCGTCAGGGCCGGACGTATCGAGTGTATCCTGCCGACGATCTCGGGGACCGCCACTGACGAGCGTCATGAACGGTCTCGAATCCAAAAGACACCTGAGAAGCAATTATAAACAGTCTCGAACGATCTACTGGATTGATTTACACCCTCTCGCTTATTCACACGGAGGGTGTACAGTGAAATGTAGACATGAACGCACAAGACCAACTCGGGCGGCCCGAACGGAAGACGGCTCTTCGAACAACGACGGTGTTGAACGGCGGTTCGACCGGAGACCGAATCCAGTGCATGTGGGGTGATATCGCATGACTGGTGAGACGCGCACGTCCACGGTCATCGTCCTCGCTCTCCTCGGACTCCTCGCGCTCCCGTTTCTCCTCGGTCCGATGACCGGGCTGTTCGGATGGGGACACGTGGGGACGACCGGGAGCTGGGGACACATGTCCGGTACGGGCTGGGGGCTGGGCTGGCTGTTCGCGCTGGCGGTGCCGCTGATCCTCGTCGCCGGCGTCGGCTATCTCGTGGTCGCCGCACTCGATGGCGACCGACACGGCGAGCCCGACGACGAGGCGCTCGCGGAGCTTCGGGCCGCGTACGCCCGCGGCGAGATCGACGACGAGGAGTTCGAGAACCGCCGCTTGCGACTCCGGCAGGGCGAGGAATGAGACGGATCTCCGACCCGAGCCGGACCTCGGATGTGAGCCGGGACTCGGACGGGAGCCGAGGCTCGGACGCGAGCCGGGACTCGGACGGGAGCCGAGGCTCGGACGCGAGCCGGGACTCGGACGGGAGCCGAGGCTCGGATGGGAGCCGGAACGCGGACGGGACCCGCCTCTCGCGCCGCGCGCTGCTTCGGTCGGGAGCGATCGCCGCGGTCGGCGTCGGCGGCGCGGGCTGTCTCACGACGGACCTCGGCGGCGACGACGGATCGGGTGACGGCACGGCGAGCGACGGCGAGGCGTTCCCCAAACCGACGTACGGGGATCCGGACCGCGAGTACCGGCTCACCGCGACGGTCGGCGAGGTCGACGTCGGCGACGGGACCACGGTCGAGACGTGGCTGTACGACGGCCAGTACCCTGGTCCCGAGATCCGCGCGGTCGAGGGCGAACGCGTTCGCGTCACCGTCGCAAACGAGCTCCCCGAGTCGACGTCGGTCCACTGGCACGGGATGGCGCTCCCGGGCGAGAACGCGATGGACGGCGTCCCGGGCGTGACACAGCCGCCGATCGAGCCGGGCGAGGAGTTCGTCTACGAGTTCGACGTCGGTCCGACCGGCACCCACTGGTACCACAGTCACTCCGGGCTCCAGCTCGACCGCGGCCTGCTCGGCCCGCTCGTCGTCGAGGAGGCCGACCCGCACGTCGCGTACGACCGTGAACACACGGTCGTGATCGACGAACTCCTGACGGACGAGCCCCGCGTCACGCGGTCGAACGGTCACGGGCATATGGGCGGCGGGTTCGCCGACGGTCCCGCGTACGACGGGACGCTGATCGGTGGACGACTCCCGACGGATCCGGCGGTGCTCGACGCGGAGCCGGGCGAGCGCGTCAGGCTTCGGTTCGTCAACGCGGCCGGATCGACGACGTATCGGGTCTCCGTCGGGGGACACTCGATGCGGGTCACCCACACGGACGGGCCGGCAGTCGAGCCAGTTTCGGTCGACGCGGTCGATATCGGCATGGGTGAGCGCTACGATGTCGTCATCGAGGTCGACGGCGGCGGCCCGTTCGCGGTCCGGGCGGACCCGCTCGATCGGACGATGCCGGGCGGGCGCGCGCTCTTGGGCGACGGGTCGGCAGACGAGACGCCGGTCGACGACCCGCTCGGGTCGCACGTGCTTCAGCTATCGGAGCTCCGGTCGGTGACGCCCCAGCCCGGCGTCGACGGGTCGCCGGACCGCACCGTCGACCTCACGCTGGCTCCTGGCACGGACGACGACGAGGAGGCGGCGTGGACGATCAACGGGCAGACGTTCCCCGACGCCGACCCGCTCCGGGTCCGGGAGGGTGAGCACGTCCGACTTCGGATCGCGAACCGGAGTCCGATGCGACATCCGATGCATCTCCACGGCCACCACTTCACCGTCGGTGACGCCGTGAAGGACACGGTAACCGTGCCCGGACACATGGGGCAGCGCACGCTTGACATAGTCGCCGACAACCCCGGCCGGTGGGTGTTCCACTGTCACCACCTGTACCACATGGAGACCGGAATGATCCGGCTGCTCACCTACGAGTGAGCGCCGACGGGACCTACGGCGACTCCGACTCCTGGTCGTCCGGCGGCTCCGACTCCTGGCCGCCCGGCGGCTCCGACTCCTGGCCGCCCGGCGGCTCGACGAACAGCGCCTCTCCCGCGGGACGGCCGTAGTCGACGATCCAGTAGCGTCCGTCGTACGCGCCGACGTTCTCCGGTTTCAGCTCGTCGAAGTGGAACCGCTCCCGGTGGGGTGCGAGCGCGTCGCCGAGCCGGTCGAGTACGGTCTCGACACCACTCGCTCGGGTGTCGTCGCCACCACCTCCCGCACCGTCGTCACCGGTCGCCTCCCGTTCGACCGCATCGATCATCGACGCCTCGGGCATCACGACCCAGTCGCCGGCCTCGTCGGCGGCCCGAACGGGGAGGAACGGATGCCCCGTAACCGCCTCCCACACCCGTTGCTCTCTCCGGTTCTGGGGTCGGCCCGCGCCCATCTCTGCCGACGGACCGTACCGAGCCAGCTTCGCGACCAGCGGCTCGTCGCCGACAGCCTCCGGAAGCGAGACGGCGACACGGCCGGTGCCGACGCCGACGACCTCGACCCCGTGCTCGTCGCACGCGCTGTCGAGGACCGCCCGCTCGCCGGGAGCGAGGTCGCGGAAGTATCGCAATGACTCGCCGGCCGGCCACGACCACGTCCGTCCGGCGTACGTCCACGTCCGCTCGCCGACCGGGACGACCGCATCGGCGAGCGCCTCGCGGCGAGCCGATCGGAGCCGCGTCGCGATCGACGACAGCTTCTCCCGGATCGTCTCACCGACCAGCTCCTCCATACCCCGCGTACCGCAGCGGCCGATAAGGGCTTATCGGCGAGTCATGTCGGTCCTCACCGGTCGTCGTCTCTCCCACGCGATCATCGAAACCGGCCCGTGGCTCCGAGCGCCGAATGCGGTCTCGGGCCCCGGACGCGACCCCGGAACCCGTATGCGGCTCCGTCGCGAACACCGCTCGTGAGCCAGACGTTGTTCGTCCGACACGGGGAGACGGAGTGGAACGCCGAGGGTCGGATTCAGGGGTGGGCCCCGGTCCCGCTCTCCGGACGAGGTCGCGAGCAGGCCGCTCGCGTCGCCGCGACGTTCGCGACGGAGAGTGGATCATCCGCGGAGACTGACCGATTGGCTACAGAGGCTGACGACTCGGCCGCGGAGATCGGCGACGTCGACGCGGTCGTCAGCTCCGATCTCCCGCGCACACGCCAGACGGCCGAACCGATCGCCGAAGCCGTCGGCGTCGGCCTCGAAACCGACTCCCGGCTCCGCGAGCGCGACTTCGGCGTGTATCAGGGGCTCCGCTCGGCGAACTTCTTCGAGCGGTTTCCGGAGCTGGATCTACTGGAGAACGGCTCGACCGCCGCGGCGTACACGCCCGAAAGCGGTGAGAGCTGGCTCGACGTCCGCGATCGGGTGCTGGCGGCCGCGCGCGACCTCCACGAGCGCGACGGCACGGTCGTCGCCGTCACGCACGTCAACCCGATCCGGCTCGCCGTCGGCGAGCGGCGGGGGTTCGACGTCGTCCGGTCGCTCACCGAGCTGTCGGCCGACAACTGCTCGCTGACGGTGGTCGGCGGCGACGGCGACGTCGTCCGCGAGAACGTCACCGATCACCTTCCTGAAGGCTGATCTCGCGAGTCGGCGAGTGGTGCGGTCGACGCGTGACCCCGCCAGCGAAAGTTCAGTCGTCGCTGGCGGCTTTCGCCGGCTTCCGGCGGTCGCTGCGGGGGCCGTCGATGTCGACGTCGGGTAGCAGGTCTCGGAGGTACCGCCCGGTGTGGGAGTCGTCGTCGCGGGCCACCGACTCCGGCGTGCCGCTGGCAACGAGCTCGCCGCCGCCCTCCCCGCCCTCCGGCCCGAGGTCGATCACGTGGTCGGCGTTTTTCACGAGGTCGAGCTCGTGCTCGATGACGACGACCGTGTTGCCGCCGTCGACGAGCCGGTGTAACACGTCGATCAGCTTCCGCTCGTCCGCCTTATGAAGGCCGGTCGTCGGCTCGTCGAGCAGATACAGCGTGTCGCCCGTCGCCTTCTTGCCGAGCTCCTCGGCCAGCTTGACGCGTTGCGCCTCGCCGCCGGAGAGCGTCGTCGAGGGCTGTCCGAGCTCCATGTAGCCGAGCCCGACGTCCTTCAACAGCTTGAGGCGGCGTTTTAACCCCTGATGGCTCTCGAAGAACTCGTACGCCTCCTCGACGCTCATATCGAGCACGTCCGCGATCGTCTTGCCCTTATACGTGACGTCGAGCGTCTCGTCGTTGTAGCGCGCGCCGCCACACTGCTCGCAGGGGACGTACACGTCCGACAGGAAGTTCATCTCGATCTTGACGGTTCCCTGTCCGCCACACTCCTCACAGCGACCGCCTTTCACGTTAAACGAGAACCGACCTTTCTCGTAGCCGCGCCGCTTCGACAGCTTCGTCTCCGCGAACAGTTCGCGGACGTAGTCGAACACGTCCGTGTACGTCGCCGGGTTCGACCGCGGGGTTCGCCCGATCGGCGACTGGTCGATGAGCCGCACCGTCTCGATCTCCGCCATCCCGTCGATCGCGTCGTGCTCGCCGGGGTCGACGGAGGTGTTGTCGTTCATCTCCCGCACGAGCCCCTTGTACAGGACGTCGTGCATCAACGTCGACTTCCCGGAGCCGGAGACGCCGGTGATCGTCGTCAGCGTGCCGAGCGGGATCGCCACGTCGAGATCCGTCAGGTTGTGCTGGCGCGCGCCGCGGACGACGAGCTCGCCGTCCGGCTCGCGGCGGGACTCGGGCACCGGGATCTCCTTCCGGCCGGCGAGATAGTCGCCCGTGATCGACGCCTCGGTCTCGATTATCTCGTCGAACTCGCCTTGCGCGACGACCTCGCCGCCGCGCTTGCCGGGGCCGGGCCCCATGTCGATGATCCCGTCGGCACGACGCATCGTCTCCTCGTCGTGTTCGACGACGAGCAGGGTGTTGCCGAGATCGCGCAGGCCCTCAAGGGTGTTCAACAGGCGGTCGTTGTCCCGCTGGTGGAGCCCGATCGACGGCTCGTCGAGCACGTAGAGCACGCCGACGAGCCCGGAGCCCACCTGTGTGGCGAGCCGGATCCGCTGGCTCTCGCCGCCCGACAGCGTCGACGCCTCTCGGTCGAGCGTGAGATACTCCAGCCCGACCTCCTCCATGAAGCCGAGGCGGGCGCGGATCTCCTTGAGGATCTCCGTCGCGATCGTCGTCTCGCGCTCGCCGAGCTCCGATTCAAGCCCCTCGAAATGCCGGCGCGCGTCGCCGATCGACATGCGGTTCACCTCGTCGATCGAGGTGCCCGCAACGCGGACGTGTCGCGACTGCTCTTTTAAGCGGCTTCCCTCGCAGGCCGGACACGTCGTCACCGCCATGTACTCTTCGATGTGTTCGCGCGTCGACTGCGACTCCGTCTCGACGTGGCGGCGCTCGAGGTTGGGGATCACGCCCTCGAAGCGCTTCTCCTTGCGCCGCGTGCCGTTTTTGGTCTGTCGCTCGAAGACGACTTGGTCGTCGGTGCCGTAGAGGAACTGCCGTTGGACGTCGTCGTCGACCGCCTCCCACGGCGTCTCGACGGAGAGATCGAAGTGGGCGGCCACGGAGTCGATCCGCGTGCGGTAGTACGACCGCGAGTACGACCACGCCTCGAACACGTCCTTCAGCGGCTTCGTCTCGTCGACGACGACGAGCTCCTCGTCGACCTCCTTCGTCGAGCCGATCCCCTCACACTCCGGGCAGGCTCCGTAGGGGCTGTTAAACGAGAACGAGCGCGTCTCGATCTCGGAAAACTGGAACTCGGAGTTGGGGTTGCCGAGCTCCTCGGAGAACTCGACTTCGAGCCGGTCGTCGCCATCGGCGTCGGCCGCCAACGATCCGGTCGAGCGCGTGTTCGACGCGAACGGCACGTCCGCGGGCGGGTCGGGAACGATCAGCTTCAATACGCCGCCGGCCTCCTCGAGGGCCGTCTCGACGGAATCGGCGATCCGCGACCGCGCGTCGGGACGCACTGTCACCCGGTCGACGACCACGTCGATCGTGTGGTCGTAGTTCTTGTCGAGCTCGGGAGTGTCGAGCGTCAGGTCGAACCGTTCGCCGTCGACCTCGACCCGGCCGTACCCGTCGGCGACGAGCTCCTCGAACAGCTCCTCGAACGCGCCCTTCTGGTCGCGAACGATCGGTGCGGCGATCTTTGCACGGGTGCCCTCGGGGAGTTCGAGGATCTGGTTCACCATGTCCTGAGCGGACTGCTCACCCACCTCCTCACCCGTGATAGGGTCGTACTGCGTCCCGACCCGGGCGTACAACAGCCGGAGGTAGTCGTGTAGTTCGGTGACGGTCCCCACGGTCGACCGGGGATTGTTCGCGGCGTTCTTCTGGTCGATGGAGATGGCGGGCGATAAGCCTTCGACCGCCTCCACCTGCGGTTTGTCCATCTGTCCGAGGAAGTTCCGCGCGTACGCCGACAGCGATTCGATGTATCGGCGCTGGCCCTCCGCGTAGACGGTGTCGAACGCGAGCGACGACTTGCCCGACCCGGAGAGCCCGGTGACGACGGTGAACTCCTCACGCGGGATCCGGACGTCGAGGTCCTTGAGGTTGTGCTCCTCGGCACCGCGGACCTCGATGTAGTCCTTGCTCATTTCGGATCCGCATAACGGGCGCGCGCGGGAATAGTCGTCGGTTGTGGCTGGCTCGTCACCGATCGCGATCGGACTTGTCGTCGTTCACCCCTCCGCGTACACACAGCTCCCCGGGCCGTACTGGCCGGCCGGCCGGGTTTCGTTCGTCGCGTTGATCGGTCGGCGGTCGGCGTCCCACTCGACCCCGTCGGCGCGGTCTCCACGCTCATCGGCGTACTGCCCGTGCTGACCGGCGTGGTGTCCGTGCTGACCGGCGTGGTGTCCGTGCTGTCCGTGCTGACCGGCGTGGTGTCCGTGCTGTCCGTGCTGACCGGCGTGGTGTCCGTGTTGACCGTTGTACTGTCCGTTCTGCACGGCGTAGCCGTCACCCGGTCCCCCCGCACGGACATCAGCGCCGTCGCCGGTCATCCGGTCGAGCGGACCGCCGTTAGCGATCCGCTCGCCGGCACCGATCATGCCGCTTGCGAACCGATCGAATCCGGAGCGTTCGACCGCTGCGTCGTTGTGCGCGTGTGGTGCGGTTTCAGCGGCGGGTGCGTTCTCGGCGTGCGGTACCTCCGTGCCGTGCTCCGCGCTCGCCACGGCCGCAGCGCCGCCGAGAGCGACGAGCACCGCGACCGCGATGGCAACGTGGATGATGGTTCGGTTCATGGGTGTCTCCCCACGCCCACCTACGAGAGGTCCGGAGTTGTACTCGTGGGCGTGAACGGTCGAATTGAGATCGTCTTAGAACGTTTCTAAGAGAATCTAAACGTTTCATATCAGCGAGACCGTTCGTCCGCGACGATCTCGGCTGCTTGCCGACAGCGTGGTCACCGGCCGTCGCGAAGGTCGTCGTCGGGGTACACCCGGTACGTCCGCCCTTGCGACTCCCGGTACAGCAGTCCGCGTTTTTCGAGGTCGGTTATCGTCTGGCTCACCTTGCTTTTCGAGAACTCCGAACGGTCGCGTACCTCGATCTGGGTGAGTCCGGGGTCGTCGACGACCGGCTGGAGGATCCGCCGCTCGTCGTCGGGTAGCACTCGCAACACGTCCGCCGCGTTCGAGCCTGCCGCCGCTCGCGTTCCCGTGTCGTCGATGTCGTCCGGACTCGATGCCTTGTCGACGTCGTCCGAACCCGGATCCGGGTCGACGTCGTCCGTCACCGGTGTCTCGCCGTCGGCATCGGTCGGCGAGTCGGCGTCGGCATCGGTCGGCGAGTCGGCGTCGATCCGGGAGTCGGTGACTCCCGCGTCGGAGCCGTCGCCGAGCGCCGCGTGCAGGTCGTCACGTGCGAGGACGTACGCACCCCCCACGACCGCGGCCACGGCGACGGCACGAAGCAGGGTCCAGAGCGCGTCGCTCCAGCCCGTCGCGTCACCGTGGTTCATTCCCATCCCCATGCCGTTGGTCGCTGTCGCGGTCGTGTACACGTCGACTGCGGCCGCCACTCCGACGAGCACCACGGCGGCGACGATCCCTCCGGCGAGCAGGTCGAGTCGCGAGCGTCTCACGGATCGATCACTGTCGGGAGCTTCGACCGTGTGACGCATAGCGTTCCCGGTGTGATTCGAGCCTCGGCGGAAACCGTCGCTCGGTAGCCCAGTTCGCGGTAGCGACTCCCACACGTCCGCACACGCCGGCGTTGGGGTGCCGCCGCCGGAACACGTTTAAAAGGCTCGGACGGGTACCGGTGTGTATGCAACACGTGACGGTTCCGCAGGACCGCATCGGCGTCGTCATCGGCGCCGGCGGCGAGACCCTCCGGGAGATCGAGGAGCGGGCGGGCGTGCGGCTCGACGTCGACTCCGAGTCCGGCAGCGTCGCGATCGAGGAGGCGGGCGACCCCGTCTCCGCGATGGTCGCGCCGGACGTGATCAAAGCGATCGGCCGCGGGTTCAAACCCGAGACCGCGCTGTCGATCCTCGACCACGACCTCCGGACGCTCGAGCTGATCGATCTGACCGAACACACCCGAAACGACAACGACCTTCAGCGCAAGAAGGGTCGGATCATCGGCGAGAACGGGCGGACGCGGGAGCTCTTAGAGGAGCTCACCGGTGCGAACGTCGTCGTGTACGGCTCCACCGTCGGCGCGGTCGGCGGCCCCGAGGAGCTGCAGGTCGTCCGTCGAGCGGTCGGCATGCTGCTCGACGGGGCCCCCCACGGCGCGGTGTACTCGTACCTCGAACGGAAGTCGAACGAGCTGAACGACGACGTCTCCTTCAGCGCGCCGCAGTAGCGGCCGGCCCCGAAGCTCGCTGCCCTGTCTCGTCGGCTCTATGACTATTTAAAGAGCCATGATAACGACACACACGGTGGCGAGAGACCCACCCCATGATGCGGTTCGGAAGAACTCGAAGAAAACATTTTTATAGAATCACAATCAATCGATGAGTGATTATGTCTCAGCGACAGCGGATGGGCAACCAGCCCATGATCGTACTCTCCGAGGAGTCGCAGCGCACCTCCGGAAAGGACGCGCAGAACATGAACATCACGGCCGGGAAGGCGGTCGCGGAGTCCGTCCGCACCACGCTCGGGCCGAAAGGGATGGACAAGATGCTCGTCGACTCCGGCGGGTCGGTCGTCGTCACGAACGACGGCGTCACCATCCTCAAGGAGATGGATATCGACCACCCGGCGGCGAACATGATCGTCGAAGTCGCCGAGACGCAGGAGGACGAAGTCGGCGACGGCACGACGTCCGCCGTCGTGGTCGCCGGTGAGCTGCTCGACCAGGCCGAGGAGCTGCTCGACCAGGATATCCACGCGACGACGCTCGCGCAGGGATACCGCCAGGCCGCCGAGAAGGCCAAAGAGATCCTCGACGAAGAGGCGATCGCGGTCTCCGAGGCGGACCGCGAGACGCTGACGGAGATCGCCGCCACGGCGATGACGGGCAAGGGCGCCGAGTCCGCGAAAGACCAGCTCGCCGAGCTCGTCGTCGACGCCGTGCTCGCGGTCGCCGACGAGGACGACATCGACACGGAGAACGTCTCCGTCGAGAAGGTCGTCGGCGGCTCCATCGACGAGTCGGAGCTCGTCGAGGGCGTCATCGTCGACAAGGAGCGCGTCGACGAGAACATGCCGTACGGCGTCGAGGACGCCAACGTCGCGCTGTTCGACGGCGCGATCGAGGTGAAAGAGACGGAGATCGACGCCGAGGTCAACGTCACCGACCCCGACCAGCTCCAGCAGTTCCTCGACCAGGAGGAGAAACAGCTCCGCGAGATGGTCGACCAGCTCGTCGACGTCGACGCTGACGTCGTGTTCGTCGGCGACGGCATCGACGACATGGCCCAGCACTACCTCGCACAGGAGGGGATCCTCGCGGTCCGCCGCGCGAAGTCCGACGACCTGAAGCGTCTCGCCCGCGCGACCGGCGGCCGCGTCGTCTCCAACCTCGACGACTTCGAGGCCGACGACCTCGGCTTCGCCGGCTCCGTCGCCCAGAAGGACATCGGCGGCGACGAGCGCATCTTCGTCGAGGACGTCGAGGAGGCCAAATCCGTCACGCTCATCCTCCGCGGCGGCACCGAGCACGTCGTCGACGAGGTCGAGCGCGCCATCGACGACTCGCTCGGCGTCGTCCGCACGACGCTCGTCGACGGGCAGGTGCTGCCCGGCGGCGGCGCGCCCGAGGCGGAGCTCGCCTTGCAGCTCCGCGACTTCGCCGACTCCGTCGGCGGCCGCGAGCAGCTCGCCGTCGAGGCGTTCGCCGACGCGCTGGAGGTCGTCCCGCGCACGCTCGCCGAGAACGCGGGTCTCGACCCCATCGACTCGCTGGTCGACCTGCGCTCGCGTCACGACGCCGGCGAGTTCGGTGCCGGCCTCGACGCGTACACGGGCGACGTGATCGACATGGAGGCGGAGGGCGTCGTCGAGCCGCTCCGCGTGAAGACGCAGGCGATCGAGTCCGCCACCGAGGCGGCCGTCATGATCCTCCGCATCGACGACGTGATCGCGGCCGGCGACCTCAAGGGCGGCGGCTCCGACGACGATGACGACGACATGCCGGCCGGCGGCCCCGGCGGTGCCGGCGGCATGGGCGGCATGGGCGGCATGGGTGGCATGGGCGGCGCGATGTAAGCGCCGGCCAGGAACGCTTCCGGCCATCGCCGACCGTCGCATCGCGCTCGATCGCGGTCCACGGGACCGAACCGATCTTCGATTTTTATCGACGACGCCTCGACCGGTAGCGACCGCTCCGCGATCCTCCCGTTTTAACCCGATACGGATCCCACTCGGTGACGATGCTCACGGTCGCGTTTCTCCTCGTCGTCGCCGTCGTCGCGTTTCTCGCCGTCGAGATCGGCCCGCTGTACGTCAACGACCGATTCCGCGAGCTCCGCGAGCCGACCGATGCCGAGCGGGCACACCTCGATCGGCTTCGCGAGACGGCCGGACTCGACGTCGACCGCGTCGCCATCGTTGAGACGACTGGCGACGCCTCCGTCGACGTCGCGGTTCGCGGGCCGCCGCGTCGACGAGTGCTGTTTCTCACCGACTACGTGCTCGACGAGCTCGACGAGGACGTCGCGCTCGGCCTGCTCGCCGCGGAGGCGGGCCGCGTCCGGACGTACTACGGCGAGTTCCGCGCGGTCGCGGTCGCGGCCGTCGTCGGCCTGCTCGCCGCGATCGTGACCACGATCGTCCCGTTCGACTCGGGCTTTCTCTCCGTGATCCTCGTCGGCCTCGCCTCCTTCTGGGTCGGCCGTCGCGTCCAGTACGTCGCCGACGACCGCGCCGCCGACGCCGTGGGTGCGGACCGCGTGGCGGACGCGTTCGAACACGTCGCCGACCTCCGGGGGGTCGAGCCAGAGACCGGCGACTGGTCGACGTGGTTCGAGGTCCAGCCGGCGCTCGGGGATCGGATCGCTCGGCTTCGGGAGCGATCGGACACTGATGGATAGCGGAACGCCGAAAACACCGAAAAGATAGTAATTAGAACGAAATATCGATATAAGTAAACTAAGATTCAATCGAACTAGATCACGAACGGGCAACTAGACCGTCTAATAGAAGTAAACGCGGTAGTGCGTGTGGAAATATCTTAAATACCCTGTTAATTCTGCCTCAAATATAAAATAAAACTACAGAAAATATATCTTATATATCTACCGCTTCAAATTCTCTGGCCCAAATAACTTACACTACTATGATTGTAATGATAAGCATCGGACCATCGTGACTCGTCGTGGCGTTATTTCGCCGACCGATTCGACACGTTCGCGTCGCGACATAACTGACTGATCGAGTTGATTGCGGTGATACGAACCGCGGACGGCTCGATACACTGATCGGTTGGTTCGCATCCCGCCATTCGGGACGCAATATCCCACGCGTCGCTTGGGCTCCGGACTCGATCGAATTTCCTTCGGACCCGCCTGGATCGAGACATAAGGGCCTCGGGGTGGGATCGAAGTATCACGAACGTTCGATATTATTCATACCGTAATTCGGGACGTGATTTGATTCTCCCGTGGTTCGGCGCTCGAGGCCGGACGGCTCCGGAGCCGGTCACAGATACTCGATGTTCAACTCGATCTCGTTGACCGTTCCCAACAGGAGGTCGGGGAGCTCCTCTCTGAAGTACGAGCCGGTCAGCCGGTTGGCTGGCCCGGAGACGCTCACCGCGCCCAACACCTCGCCGTCCCGGTATCGAACGGGGACGCCGACGGCCCGAAGCCCGGCGGTCGACTCCTCGTCGTTGAACGCGTACCCCTGTTCTGTCACCCGGTCCAGCTCCTCGTCGAGCGCCGACCGCGCGGCCGTTCCCGGTTCGGTCCTCGGGTCGTCCGCTCGGTCGAGAATCCGCTCCCGCTGCTCGACGGGGAGTGTCGCGAGGATCGCTTTTCCGGCCGCGCTCACGTGCAGCGGCCCGCGCTTACCGATCGTCGCGTCCGTCTTCACCGCGTCGGGTCCTGCGTGCGTGTACACGTACACGCGCTCGCCGTGCTCCTCGGTGAGAAACTGCGTGCGCTCGGAGGTCTCCTCGCTCAACTGTCGCACCTTCCGGTTTATCAGGTCGTTCGCGGGAAGCGTCTCCCGTTGGCGGCCGCCGTGGGTGAGAAACCTGAGGCTCAGCTCGTACTCGTTCCCGTCGGCGACGACGTACCCCCGGTCGTGAAGCGTGACGAGGTGACGGTGTGCCGTGCTCGTCCCGACGTCGACTGCCTCAGCGACGTCGTCGATGGTTGCCGACCCGGCGCGATGGAGGTACTGCACGACGTCGAACGCCGTGTCGACCGACTTGACCCGCGATCCGTCCGGAGCTCCTGTCATACGCGCCCCTAACGGGTCACGACTAATAACTATCCCGCAAAACGGGACGGACGCGACCCGGGCTACAGCCCGGTCCCGTTGCGGGGTGAGTCACGATGATGAACCCCACAGCACCCCGGAACACGTTCGTCCGTCACTCGATCCGGTCGGCTCACGCCGCCCGAGTCCTCACCCGGGTCGGTAGTACCCGTTCCCGTCCATCAACCGCCGCTGGGTGCGGTACACGGTCACTGATTCGACCGCCGGCGTCTCGCGGTCGACCTCTGCGGTCGCCGCCATCGTCCCCTTCGGATGGCCGAGTGTCACCGTCGAACCGGTCTCCGTCGCGACCTCGTTCGGGATCGTCCCGGGGATCTGGACCGCTGCGGACGTACACGAGACGCCGGTGACGGCGTACACCGGGTGGAGCTTCCCCATACTCATGTATCTCGCTGCGATATCGATCTCGTCCGCGGAGACGTCGCCGCCCTCGGGCGTCGTGTAGTCGGTCGGCGGCGCGACGAACACGAGCTTCGGATAGCCGGGCGTCTCGATCGACGCGTCGTCCGGCTCGTCGACGAAGCCGAGCTCGACGGCGACCGTGCCCCGGATCCGTTCGAGCCGCTCGAGCAGCTCCTCGTCGCCGTCGATCTCCGCTCTCCCCTCCGTGGCGGTGAGCCCGAGGTCCGCCGCTCGGACGAACGCGATCGGCGTCGTGACGTCGAGGACGGTCGCTTCGAGAGTCTCGCCGTCCACATCGAGGTCGATCGTCGGGCCGCCGAGCGGGAACAGCCCGTCGGTCATCGCGCCGGCAGGATCGTGGAACGTCGTGTCGATTCGCGCGCCGGTCCCGGGGACGCCGTGGATCTTAAACTCGCCGACGCTCGCTGCGCGGCCGTCAGCCAGCGGGACGGTTTGGGTGATCTCCGCCCCGGTGTTCGTGTTGTACAGCTCGACCGTGAGTTCGTCGGTGTCGTCGTCGACCGGGACCATCTCTTCGTCGACGGCGAACGACCCGATCGCACAGGTGAGGTTCCCGCAGTTGCCGCCGTAGTCGACGACCGCCTCGTCGACGGCCACCTGCCCGAACGTGTAGTCGACGTCGATCCCCTCACGCTCGCTCGGTGCGACGATCATCAGCTTCGAGGTCGTCGACGTCGCTCCGCCCAACCCGTCGATCTGCCTGTCGTCGGGGCTACCGAAAAGCGAGAGGATAACCTCGTCTTGGTTCTCCTCGGGCAGGTTCGATCGCGGAATGAACACGCCCTTGCTCGTCCCGCCGCGGACCAGCGAGCACTCGATCGCCCGCTGGTCGCCGACGCGTTCTCCGCTCATGCGCCCTCCTCCACGTACGCGGCGGTCTCGTCCGCGGCGATCCGACCGAACACGGCTCCGTTCGCGAGCCCAGTCCCGCCCGGGTAGTTGTCGAAGAACAGGCCGCCGGTCGTGTTGCCCGCGACGTACAGCCCGTCTATCGGCCGGCCGATCGTGTCGAGCGCACGGGCACGGTCGTCCGTCGCCGCGCCGCCGAAGCTGAACGTGATGCCTCCGGTGACCCGATACGCGTGGTACGGCGGCTCGTCCAGCGGGAGCGCCCAGTTCGACTTCTCGACGTCGAGTCCCTCCGTCCGGTTCCCGTCGAGGGAGTCGGGATCGAACTCGTCGGGATCGGTCGCCGCATTGAACGACTCGACCGTCGACGCTCCGGCTTCGGGCGCGTCACAGCCGAGCTCCGACAACACGTCCTCGACGGTTTCACCCGTGACCCAGTCGCCCGGGCCGGTCGCTCGCATGTGCTCTCTGAGCGGGTCGTCGATGACGATGAACGCCTCGTGGCCGGGCTCTTCGAAGATGATCCGGCCGAGTTTGGCGTACGTGTGCGCCCGCGCGTCCTCGCCCTCGTCGAAGAAACGCTCTCCATCGTTGTTCAGCAGTACGCCGTACTGATAGCCGTCGACGCGGTTCGCACCCCCCTCGTACTCGGGTGACTCGCTGTCGATGAGCGCCATGTGGGCACCGCCCCACTGCCCGACGGCCCGACCGCCGGCGTCGAGCACCATCTCGACGCCCTCGCCCGTGTTGTATCGGCTGCCACGGACCGTCATCGCGTCGTAGTCGGAGCCGTAGTACCGGGTTCGCTTCTCCTCGCTCGACTCGTAGCCGCCGGCGGCGACGATCACGGCGTCCGCGTGGTACTCCACGTCGCCGTCGTCGTTGCGCGCGCGGAGTCCGGACACCGCGCCGTCCTCGAACAGCAGCTCACGGGCCTCGGTCCGGTACTCGAACGTCGCTCCCTCCGCTTCGGCCGCCTCGACGAGCTCCGCGACGAGCTCCTCGCCGTCGAAGAACGTCCGTGCGACGGTGTAGCCGACGTTGAGTGGCTCCATGTCCCACGTCACGCCGCGCTCGGTGAGCCAGTCCACGGTCGGGCCGATGTTGTCGACGATCGTACGAGCCAGGTCCTCGTCGGCCCGCCCGTTCGTCTGCTTCATGATGTCGTCGTAGAACTCGTCGGGCGTGTAATCGTCGATGGCGTACTCGTACCCGTACTCCTCCAGATCCGAGTCCGCGGACGCGACGCGGAACGACTCGCTGTATCGCGTGTGGCCGCCCCGCTTTGCTTTCGGTGACTTCTCCAGTACGGTGACGTCGAGTCCGTGCTCGACTGCGCGGTTGGCCGCGCTCAGTCCGGCGATACCGCAGCCTACCACGACGACGTCCTGATCGGAAACGATTGTCATCTTCAATCGATCCTATGATGGAACGGACATAGACGTTTCGTCACGTCGTCGGACCCGTCCGCGGTCCACTCCTCTCACTATCGCCGCCATCGACACTGCATGAGGACAGTGTGTTCGAGACTCACCCGAGGATATATTCACGCTGCGACCGAAGCGGGGTTCATGGACGCCGTCGTAGTAGACGAGTTCGAGTCGTTCGACGTAGTCGACGTTCCTCGTCCCGCTCCGAACCCGGGCGAGGTACTGATCGAGGTCTCGCGCGTTCAGTTGAGCGTGACCGAGTGTCTCCTCTATCGGGGGGAGTCAGTTGCGCACTATGACGCCGTGAAACGACGGATCCGGGACGAAGAGCCGGGCGCACGGCTCTTCGGACACGAGTTCTGTGGGAGCGTCGTCGATCGCGGCCCGGGGGTCGACGAGTACGACATCGGTGACCGCGTGTACGCGCCCGGGAAGATCCACTGTGGGAACTGTTCGTACTGCCGATCCGGATACGTGAACTACTGTCCGGACACCGAGGCGATCGGCTACGATCGGCCGGGTGCGCTCGCGGAGTTCGTCCGCCTCCCGGTCGAACCGCTTCGCCCGGTACCGGAGGGCGTCTCAGACGCGGAGGGAGCCGCGCTCCAGCCCCTCGCCAGCTCCGTTCTGTGCGTGGCCGACGCCGGGATCGACCCCGGGGACGACGTTGTCGTCGTCGGCACCGGCGTCATGGGGTACCAGTGCGCGCTGCTCGCCAAGCGGTTCGGTGCGGGCGAGGTGTACGCAGTCGACGTCCGGGACCGGCCGCTGGCGCTCGCGGCGGCCGACGGCGCGATTCCGATCGAGCAAGAACATCGGGCGAGCAACGGCGGTCCGGCTCGCGGAGGCCGGCGCAGACGTCGGAATCACCGCCCGAAGCGACGAGGCTGGCTGTGCGGAGACGGCCCGTCGCGTCCGAGAGACCGGAAGCGAGGCCGCGGTCGCGCTCGGGGATATCGGGAAGCCGGACGACATCGACGCCGTCGTCGACCACGTCCGCGACCGACTCGGGCCGATCGACGTCCTCGTCAACAACGCGACGTACCGCCCGTCGAAGCCGTTCGCGGAGATCGAGCCGGACGACGTCGACCGCGTGCTTGACGTCAACTTCCGCGGCGTCCTGCTCACGACCCAGGCCGTGGTGCCGGACATGCGAGAACGGGGCGGTGGCGCGGTCGTGAACCTGATCGGGGCGATGGTGTACCTGGGGAAACACGGCCACTCACACTCGTACGGCTCCAAGCTCGGGATCGAAGGACAGATCCGGCAGTTGGCGACGGAGCTCGGCGACGACGGGATCCGCGTCAACGGGGTCTCGCCCGGTCTGATAGACGTCGACCGCTCCCGGACGGAGGAGTGGGAACGGATCGAACGCGAGGTGATCCGGTCGACGCCGCTCGGCCGACTCGGGCGGGTCGACGAGGTCGCCGACGCGTGTTGTTTCCTCGCGTCGGACGCCGCGTCGTTCGTGACCGGTCAGGTGTTACACGTCAACGGCGGCACGTATCCGACGCCGACGCTGGTTCCGGAGGAGTAGCGTCGGTCGTCCGCGCGGTCACAGCAGTCGGTTGCTCCAGCCGCCGTCGACGGGGAGCACCGCCCCGGTGATGTAGGAGGCTGCCGGCGAGGAGACGAACGCGACGGCCTTGCCGAACTCCTCGGTGGTTCCCATCTCGGGGACCGGCAGCTCCTCGACGCGGAGTCGCCGGACCTCGGCCTCGCTTATCCCCTCGCGCTCGGCTCTGGCGGCGATCTTCGATTCGATCCGATCGGAGCGGACGCCGCGCGGTGCGACGCAGTTCGAGCGAACCCCGTGTTCGCCCTCGTCGTTCGCGAGCGTCTTCGAGAGCCCGTAGATACCCGGTCGGAACACGTTTCCGATGGTCCCGTACGCCGTCGGCTCGGCGGCCGACGCGGCGACGAGATGGGTGATCGAGCCGCCGCCGTCACGGAGCGCCGGGAGTGCCGCCTTACACTGGACGATCGTGCTCCGGAGCACGTCGTTGTACCCCTCGTCGAACGCCTCCAGCGAGGTCTCCGCGAACGGCTCGTTGTTCGGGCCCGGGTGGTTCGTTACGAGCACGTCGAGCCCCCCGAACGCCTCCACCGTGGCGTCGATCCCGGATTCGATGTCGGCGCGCTCGGCGAGGTCGACCTCGACGGTGTACACCGCGTCGTCTCCGCAGTCGGTCTCGTTCAGGATCGTCTCTTTCGCTCGTGAGAGGTTCTCGGCGTTTCGGGACGCGATCGCGACGTTCGCGCCGTTTGCGGCCAGCTCGGTGGCGGATCCGAGGCCGAGTCCCTTGCTTGCCGCCGCGACGAACGCCGTCTTTCCCTCGAGTTCGAGGCCCATGGGTACGCCACACAGTGCCGGATCAAAACGTTACCGTTCGCGGAACTCGCCGTCCGAGCGTCTCGTCTTCGGAGGTTCGGCGTTGCTTCGGGGGTTCGGCTTCGTCTCGGTGAAGCGTTCGTCGTCACCTGGGGATGTCCTCGTCGGAGCGCTAGGCGTTCGCGTCCGCGACCCGCTCGCGGAGGTCCTCCACGAACGGTTCGAACTCGGGGTTCGCCCCGTCACGGACCCACCGATACGTCACGATCCCGTCGTCGTCGATCACGAAGACGCTGCGCTGGGCGGAGTCGATCATCCCGTACATGTCCTCGTAGACGACGTCGTAGGCGCGGGTCGCCTCGTGGTTCCAGTCGGAGAGCATCGGCACGTCGAACCCCTCCTCGCGGATCCACACGTTCTGTGCGAACGGGAGATCGACGCTGATCCCGTACACGGACGCGTCGAGCGCCTCGAACCCGTCCATCGCGTTCCCGATCGCACACATCTCCTCGGTGCAGCCGCCGGTGAACGCGCCCGGCACGAACGCGAGCACGATCGGGCCGTCGCCGATCGCCTCGGAGAGCGTGAACGGGGTGACGTCGTCGTAGCCGTTGCCGCCAGCCATCGGGAGCGTGACATCCGGAGCCGGATCGCCTTCGCTGACCATGCCCGCCGTACCGGGGGTACGCACCTAACGCTACCGGACGTTTCGTCCGGACCGCTAGCTTCTTGTCGTATCGAACTGTGCCCTCGTTCATGGAGCCAGTCGAGTTCGACGAAGCGGAGGAGTACGAACCGGACGAGGGATGGAGCCGACGATCGCTTGCGGGCAGTGACCGATTCACCTTCGAGTGGTTCGAGAAGCCGCCGGGACACAGCTCGCCGATGCACGACCACGAGAACGAGCAGGTGTGTCTCTGTCTGGAGGGCGAGCTCACCGTCGCGACCGAGGACGACGAGATCGTGTTAGAGAAGTACGACTCCGTGCACCTCGACTCGTGGGAAGCCCATCGCGTCGAGAACACTGGCGACGAGCGCGCCGTCGGCCTCGACGTGTTCGCGCCCGGTCGCGGGTTCGACTTCTGGACGGACCGCGAGGAGTAGTCTCGCACCTCGCGTCGCTAGCGCGAGGAGCGGTTCAGCGGCGAGAAATACTGAATATAAGTAATCAAATATAAACGGCACAAATTTTATTTCTGAAATATCGAGATCGGATCGACGATCAACTCATCAACAGACAAAGATATACTTGCTGATATGATTGTTTGTGATCGCTTCGCGTCCCTGTTCATGATCTCGGATAAAAGGCGGCTATCTTGCTGTTTCATGAGTGTTTTTGGCAGTAAATAACGTGAATAGCTAAGAACGGATCTTCGAGATCACGTCGGACATAGCGTCGATCCGTCGTTTCGATCACCTGAACGTTCCGGTCTTTTCGACCCTCTATTTATGTGAATTCTATTGTGTATTTCTATATTACACTTAACCATTTGAAGATCGAGCATTTCAACTACCGACAGATGGCTGATTGTGAGACATCGGGCGTACGTCGCTCATGAGAGTGGATTGGGAGTTTATAAGCGGTACTGTGGAGGAGTTGGTGTGCGTTTATAAGTGAGTCGCGGGAGCGATAGCTCCGCGACGAACGACTCGAAAGCCCCAGCCGGGAGGCGGACGCACGCTCGCTGCGCGCTTCGGTCGCTTCGCTCCCTGCAGTGCTTACGTCGCCTGCGCCCGCCTCCCGACTGCCCCTTTCAACCCCACCCGACCGCACCGCAACCGCACCTCGCGCCTCCCCAGCCTCGTCGTCGCCTTCGGCGACGACTCCCTCGCACGCGCTCCTCGCGCCCTCAACGGGCGCTCGGAGGCGCGCGCCGACCGCCCGCCGTCAGCTTATAAACGAATCATGCTCTGCGGTGTGGTTGCGGTGGCGCGCGCCGCGAGCGGGCCAGCGGCCCGCGAGTCGCGAGGGCGACCGGAGGGAGCCCTCGGATGCGAACGGCGAAGCCGTGAGCGAGCGCGCGAGGGAGACCGGAGGGGCCGCCGAGGTTCCGGCGGCCCCTCCGGTCGAGGCTGGGGCGGTCCGAGGCTGCGGGGCGGTCGGGTGGGACTGGAAGGGGCAGCCGCGAGGGCGACGCACGGCGACGCAAGCACTGCAGGGAGCAAAGCGACTGAAGCGCGCAGCGAGCCGCGCGAGCCGTCGCGGCTGGGGCTTCCGAGGGAGTCTCCTCTCCATCGATCACTTATATACCACTCCTCCCCGCACCGAGTACGCCTTTATAAACTGCGCATCGATTCTACTATGCACAATATACGCCCGACATGGGGCACGAACTCGTCTACCGTCGACCGCTCGATCGACTGCGACGCGGATCCGATCTCGGATGATCGGCCGTGCTCTCTGGTCTCACCACGCCGGCCGGTGTGCGACGAGTTTTATGGTTCAACGGGTGGACACGTGACACGTGATCCTCGCTGCCGCGTTCGTCCTGCACGTCGCGTCGGGTGCGCTGTGGACGGGGGCGACGCTGTACTTCGTGTACGCCACGCTTCCCCGTGGACTAGACGGGTCCCTCGATCCCGAGACGTTCGTGGACGGTGCGCACCGACTTCTCATGATCACACGCTGGACCGGCGTCGTGCTCCCGCTCACGGGTGCGTACATGATCTGGGTGCTGTACACGCCGCTGGAGCTGCTGACGGCGACGACGCGCGGCTGGCTCGTGCTCGCCATGCTCACGCTGTGGGGCGTGATGAACGGGCTGATCGAACTCGGCGTGCTCCGGATTCGCCGCGCCGTCGACCCCGGAGTAGGCTGGGCGACGTACATGCAAGAGGGCGTCCCGACCGATGTGATCGAGGACGCCACGGTCGAGGAACTCGCGGACGCCACGGTCGAGGAACTCGCGACGAGAGCACGTCCCGCACTGCTCGCGAGCGCGGGGTGTGCGGTCCTGCTGCTCGTCGACGCCGGGCTTCTCGCGGGTGGCGTCGCCTGACTGGGGATGGGTCGGCCTCCGGGCCGCTTCCGTCGACGCGTCTTTCACTCCCCGGTTCGTCCCCCGTCGTATGCCGAGCGTCAGCGACACGTACATCGAGAATCGCCAGCGGGTTCAGCCGACTCACACGAACAACTACGCGTCCGCACACGGGGGGAACGTCGTGAAGTGGATGGACGAGATCGGTGCGATGTCCGCGATGCGTGCGGCGGGCGAGACGTGCGTCACCGCGCGGATCAACGAGCTGGATTTCAAACGCCCGATCCCACAGGGTGACACCTGCGTCATCGAGTCGTACGTCTACGCGGCCGGACGGACGAGCCTCCGTGTCCGGCTCCGGGCGTACCGTGAGTCGCCACGGACGGGCGAACGGGAGATCACGACGGAGTCGTACTTCGTGTTCGTCGCCGTCGACGAGGAGGGGTCGCCGACGCCGGTCCCCGAGCTAACCGTCGACGGCGAGCGCTGCCGTGAGCTACGCGACGAGGCGCTCGCTGCGGAGCCCGACGAGTAGCGTCGATGGCGGCTCGGCGCTCCCGGTGGAGTGCTGGCGGCTCGGCGCTCCTGGTGGAGTGCTGGCGGCTCGGCGCTCCCGCTGCAACGGATCGGTCCGGATCCGCTTCTGATGGGTTTTTGTTCGACTCGCACCAACGTCGTTTCGATGACGCCATCGCTTTCGGAGATCGATCTCGATTTCGTCCCGCTCGGCCGCACCGGCATCCGGACGAGCGAGCTACAGTTCGGTACGTGGCGATTCGGCAAGGAGAACGAGGCTGGTGACGTCGAGATCGGCGAGCAACGCGCTCACGAACTGCTCGACGCGTACGCCGAGGCGGGCGGCAGATACATCGACACCGCCGACGTGTACGGTGGCGGGGCGAGCGAGGAGTGGATCGGCGACTGGCTCGCGGACCGCGACCGCGAGCGCTACACGGTCGCGTCGAAGATCTACTGGCAGATCCGCGACGGCGACCCGAACAGCCGCGGGACGAACCGCAAGAACGTCCGACACCGCATCGACGCGCTCCTCGACCGCCTCGGCACCGACTACGTCGACGTCCTCTACATCCACCGCTGGGACGACGAGACGCCGACTCGCGAGCTGATGAAGACGCTGAACGGGCTCGTCGAGGCGGGCAAAGTACAGTATCTCGGCGCGTCGACGCTGCGCCCGAACGCCTGGAAGGTCGCTCGCGCGAACGCCGTCGCCGACGCGCACGGCTGGGAGCCGTTCACCGTGCTCCAGCCCCGATACAACCTCGTCGACCGCGAGATCGAGGGTGATTACCTCGAGTTCGCCCGCCAGCGGACCCTCGCGGTCTGTCCGTGGAGCCCCCTCGGACAGGGGTTCCTGACGGGCAAGTACGACCGCGACCAGGACCTTCCGGCGGGGTCGAAAGTCGCCGCATCCAGCCGGTTCCGCGAGTCGTATCTCACCGAAGAGAACTTCGACCTCCACGAGGAGCTCGACCGGGTCGCCGCCGAGGTCGACGCCTCGCCCGCGCAGGTCGCGCTCGCGTGGCTGGCCCACCGTCGAGGCGTCTCCGCACCGATCGTCGGCGCGCGAACCGTCGACCAGCTGACGGAGAACCTCGCGGCCGCGACGATCGACCTCTCGGCCGAGCAGGTCGACCGCCTGACTGAAGCGAAGGCGGGTCCGTACGAGGGACTGTGACCGCTACGTGATCGACGAGCCGCGCTTCTTTTGTGCCTCTCGTGAGTATCGATTCGTATGTTCGAATCGGGTGAGGACGACCGTGTCCGCTAACCGCAAGGGAGACCGCCGCGAGCGCGAGCTCGTCAACGCGCTCGACGACGCCGGCTTCGCGGTGATGCGCGCGCCGGCCAGTGGCGCGGCGACCGAGCGTGAGCTTCCGGACGTGCTCGCGGGTAACGGCGACGCGTTCTACGCGATCGAGGCGAAATCCAGCGCCGGCGACCCGATCTACGTCGGCGGCGAGGAGGTCGAGGCGCTGCTGTTTTTCGCCCGTAACTTCGGTGCGAACGCCCGGATCGCGGTCCGGTTCGACCACGAGGACTGGTACTTTTTTCATCCCGGCGATCTGTACACCACCGACGCCGGCTCCTACCGGGTCAAAAAGGAGACGGCGCTCGCGGACGGCACGGACTTCGCCGAGTTCGTCGGCGACACCCGCAAGGTGACGCTCGACGAGGTCGGCACCGATCCCAACGAGCACCGACGCGACGTACTCGAGGCCGTTCGTGAGGGTCACATGAGCGTCGACGACGCGATCGACGTGTTGTAGCCGGCCGCTCCGTTCGAATTCGGGCGCGCCGGCCGATCAGTCGTCGGCCGGCGACGCGGCGTCGAGTCCGGCGGCGTCCTCCCGTCGCACCGTCGACCGATTCGATCGCGGGTCTTTCTCCACGGTCACGAGATCGTCGGCCGCACCGACGAGCTCGTCGTCGTGACTGACGATGACGATCTGTGTGACCCCGAAGCCGCGCATCTCCTCGACCAGGGTGACGAGCCGCGAGACGTGTCCCGAATCCAGAAACACCGTCGGCTCGTCGAGGATCAGCGGTGGTGTCGGCGCGACCCCCTCGATTCCTTCCGACAGCAGTCGGTAGATTCCACACCGGAGCGAGAGGTTGAAAAGCGCTCGTTCCCCGCCCGAGAGCTGCTCCGGATCGAGCGTCTCCCCGTCCTTCTGGTAGACGGTGAGCTCGTACTCGCCGTCAAGCTCGATATGCGAGTACGCGTCGTTACCGTACACGAGCTCGAACGTCTCGTTGAGCATCCGTTCCAGCTCGGTGACGTTCCGCTGGCGCAGCTCCGCACGGAGGTCACCGTACATCGACTCCAGGTCGTCGGTCTCCTCGTGGAGCGTCTCGAGCGCGCCGACGGTGGCAGCGAGCGTCTCCCGCTCCTCGCGAAGCCGTTCGAGACTCTCGATCTCCCCGTTTACGCCCCCGATCGCGTTCTGTAGCTCCGCCCGCCTCTCGTCGAGCCGTTCGAGCTCGTCGGCCACCTTCTCCAGATACTCCTCCGCCTCCCGCTTGCTGGATCGTGCCTCCTCGATCGCCGTTTCGTCGACGGTCTCTCGGAGTTCGTCTCGTCGCTCCCGCTTCTCCACCAGCCGCTCTCGACGCTCGGCGTTCACCTCTGCGAGGTTCTCCCGTCGTTCGCGGAGCCGGTCGATACGGTCGTCCGTCTCGGCGACCGCCTCGGCCCGGGACTCGATCGCGTCGAGCTGCTCGATCTCTCCTTCGATTTCGTCGAGCTCAGCCTCCAGTGTCTCGATCCGCTCCGTCGCATCGGCGGCCTCCTCGCGCTTCTCCGCGGCAACTTCGCGGAGCTCCGCGGCCTCCTCGCGCGTCTCGCGCAACGACGCCCGCTTGGAATCCGCGGTCTCCCGCTTTTTTTCGGCCTCCTCGCGTTTGTCGGTGACGCGTTCGGCGATCATCTCGGCCGCGTTGTCGATCTCGTCGAGACGGTTCTCCGTGTCGACGAGCTCGTCAACTGCCGCGATCCGCTCGCCAAGGGTCGACTCGCGCTCGCGGGCGTCGTCCAGATCGGCCGCCAGCTCCGTCACGCGCTCTCGATGCTCGTCGATTCGATTCGCGTGCGGCGAGTCCTCGACCGGCTGCCCGCATTCCGGACAGTTACCTGCCTCGAGTAGCGACTCGGCCTCCGCGACCCGCTCACGGGCGTTGCTCAGCTCCGCTTCCAGCTCCGCGATCCGTTCCCGGACGGTCGATCTGGTCTCCCGCAGCTCCTTACGGCGGTCGGCCGCCTCGCCGGGGTCGACATCGGCGTTTGTGAACCGCTCGTGAAGCTCCGTTCGCTCCTCCCGGAGCTCCGCCAGCGAGGCTTCCCGCTCGTCCGCCTTGTCGTCGGCCGCGTCGGCTTCGGCCTCGAGCTCGTCGGCCTCCGCCGCGAGCTCGTCGGCACGCTCTGTGAGATCGTCCGCCTTCTCCGTGAGACTCTCCGCCTGATTTCGGAACCCCTCGGCACGCACCCGGACGTCGCTCAGCTCCGATTCGCGTTCGGATTCACGCTCCTCGAGCGTCTTGCGGCGAGCCGCAATCGCCTCGTCGGTCGCCGCATCCAGTCCGGCGTCGTCGCATCGCTCGTCGATCTCGTCGGTCAGCTCGCGGAGCCGCTCCCGAGCTGTGGCGACCTGCTCGCGAAGCTCCTCGCGCTCCCGCTCCGTCTCCCTGATCGTCGTCTCGATCTCGCCGATCTCCGACTCGAGTTCGTTTACCTGCTCGCGCTTGCGCTCGTAGGTCTCGAGCGTTTCCACGGCGTCGTCGCGTGTCGACTTCGCCCGCTCCCGTTGCGTCTCGTAGTTCGCGATCCGATCCTCGGTCGTCTCGAGCCGTGTTTCGAGCGCGTTCAGCCGCTCGTGGAGTCCGTTCGCCTCCAGCTCCTCGATGCGCCCCTCCGTCTCCTCGAGCACGGCGCGTTTCGCGTTCAGGACATCCTCGACGCCGAGCCGGGCGTCGCCGGCACGGTCGCGATACTCCTCCAGCTTCCCGAGCTGAAGCAGCTCGTCGATGGTCGCCCGCCGCTGACTCGGCGTGGCGTTGATGAGCTTGTTCACCTCGCCTTGCCTGACGTACGCGCAGTTGACGAACGCCTCGGCGTCCATCCGAAGTAGGTCGGCTACGAACGCTCGCACCGCTCGCGCGCCGTCGCGTGTCAGCTCCGTGCCCGTGGTCGACTCCAGCGTGCACTGGTGGTCGACTCGGTCGTCGTACGCTTTGAGCCGCCGGTCGACGTGGTAGGAGACGCCGTCGTGGGTGAACCAGAGCTCGACCTCGGTCTCCTCCTCGCCGTTGGTGATCACGTCTTCGAGGGTTCCGTCAAGCGCCTTGGAGCCGTACAGCGCGAAGAAACACGCCTCCAAAAGCGAGGTTTTCCCGCTGCCGTTCAGCCCGTGGATAACCGTGACACCCTCGGTGAGTCGCAGGTCCGCGTCCCCGTACGGCTTGAAGTTCGAGAGACGGATCCGTTCGAACTTCATAAGTAGTCCTCCATGGTGACTTGTCCGTCGTCGCTCGTGTCGTCCGCGTCGCTCGTGTCGTCCGCGTCGCTCGTGTCGTCGACCGTCTCGGCGTCACCCCTCACATCCGGATCGTCGGTACCGTCTTTCTCCGTGCTCTCAGTCTCCACATTGATGTCCTCGACGTGCTCTTCGGAGTCCTCGACATCGACGCCGTTATCGAGGTGTTCGCCACCTTCATCGAGGGTGTCTGCGTCCGGTCCACCGCTTTCCGAACCGTTCTCCGGCCGTCGCCCCCGATCGAATGCGTCGAGCTCGCCGTCTTCCTCGAGTCGCTCCTCGATCCGCATTTTCACGGTCTCGCGAACGTTGCTGTCGGCGATCGTCTCCGCGCGCACCGCCTCATCGACGTCGAGCGCCGCCGCCGACAGTGCCATCTCGTCGATCCGTTCGCGCACCGCGTCTTCGGGGTCCGCAAAGCTCACGTCGATGTCGGCGTCGGTTTCGACCTCCCGGCGGTCGGTCACGCGCGAGACGAGTGCGCCCGCCTCGTCGGCGGTCTCCTCGATCGCGGCCGGGGTGACTGGCTCCCCGTCACCCGCGATCTCCACGAGGACGACGGCGTCCTCGAGGTCGTGCTGTCGCACCTGCTCGCGGACCCGCGTCTCTCCCTCACCTCGCTGTAGTTCGACGCTCACGAAGACGAACTCGCGAGTGTCGAGCGCCCGCCTGCGGATGCTCACGCGGTCGTCCCCGCCGACCGCCTCCTCGTCGAACGTCACGACGTTGTACCCGCGTCCCTCCCGTTCGGTGGCGCTCGCCCGCTCGGTCGAGCCAGGGTACGTCACCCAGGTACCGGCGACCTTGGCACGATCGGGCGTGTGGTTGTCGCCGAGCAAGACGGCGTCGAACCCGACGGTGCTCTTGTCGAGCATCTCCTCGGTGTCCCAGTCCGCGTGCGCGAACGGCTCGAACAGCCCGTGTGCGACCAGCGCCGCGTACTCCGCGTCATGGGGTTCGAACGCGTAGTCGAGCTCGTCTCGCCGGGAGACGGGGACGTGATCGAGCCCGTAGAAGGCGGTGTCGCCGACGACGGTCGGTGTGTCGCCGAGCCGGGTGGCGAGCCCGAGCCGCTCGAACAGGTCGAGCCACTGGCCGCCACGCGTAGCCTCGTGGTTGCCGACGACCGCGAGGAAGGGGATATCGGCGTCATCGAGCCGACGGAGCACGGAGATCGTTCCCATCAGGTCCGGCAGCTCCGGTCGTCGATCGTGAAAGAGGTCGCCCGCGTGCACGACCGCGTCCACGTCCTCGTCGACCGCGTCGTCGACGACGGCGTCGAACGCGTCGAGGAAATCCTGGCGTCGGACCGGCGAGTGGTACTGCTGGTACCCAACGTGCGTGTCGCCGGTGTGGATCACCCGCGTCATCTGTCCGTCCGTTGGCGGCTGTCGGGTTTAGGGGTTCCGGGGGCGGGGCGGAACTGATCGCGGCTCGCGTTCGAGGCGCTCGCCGCGCCGTCGACCGACCCCGGATCGGCAGCGGTCTTCCGGAACCGCCGATACGTCGCGAGCGCGTGCCGCCCACGCTCGGCGGCGTCCGCGTGGCCGTCGCGCTCGGCGGCCTCGACCGCCTCCGCGAGGCGATCGAGCCCGACGGACTCCACGAACCCCGCCGCCCGCCGGAGGTCGTCGCGTGCCGCGTCCGCCTCGTCGATCACGGCGACGTACGGTCGCCTCGCGGTGTCGGTGCGCGTTGCCAGCGCGGCGAGTGCGCGCTTGACGGCGGTAGTCGAGACCACACGGCGTCTGGGTCGGCATCGTATATAAGCGTCGGGCGGAGTCGCGGGCGCGACACGAATGATCGAACCTCGCGTTCACTTCTCTTTCGCGCCCTCGACGGTCTCCCGGACGGCGTCGACGCCCTCGTCGTGGAGTAGGTCGCCGACGACGATCACGTCCGCGTGCGCGCCCATCTCACGGGCGGAGTGGTAGTCGTGGATCCCGCCGCCGTAAAACAGCGTCGCGTCGTCGAGCGCGTCGGCAGCGGCGCCCACCGTCTCGGTGTCGCCGAACGTACCGGAGTACTCGATGTACACGATCTCCTGGCCGAACATCCGCTCGGCCACCTTCGCGTACGCCTCGACGTCGTCGGCACTCAGGTCGCAGTTCGCGTTCGTCAACTCGGCGACGGAGGCGTCGGGGTTCAACACGATGTACGCCTCGGTGTGCGTGCGCTCCCAGTCGAGGTCGTCGATCCGGACCCACTCTTTGTGTGCACCCGTGATCCAGAACGGACCGCCGGCGTTGAACACCGTCGGAATGAGATACCCCTCGAGGGCGGGCGAGTCGATGACGACGCCGGGGTTTGACGGCTCCTGATACAGCGGGACGTCGTACTCGGCGGCGGCGTCGACGACGCGGTTCATTTTCTCCGCGGTGATGTCGAGGGTCCCGCCGATCTCGATCGCGTCGGTGCCCGTCCGACACACGTCCTCGAACGTGTCGTTTCCGTACAGCTCCTTGTCGGGATCGACTTTCAGCACGTGGTCCCAGTCGTCCCACGGATTCGTCATTATCAGGGGATCCTCCGGGGGTAAATAAAAAGGTGCGGAACCGAGGGCGATATCGAAGTCGACCACTGTGCCGATCTCCGGCCGGTCCGCGCGCTTCGGTCGTCCTCACTCGGATTCACGCGTCAGATCCGGCCGTCGCAGCGTGAGTTCGACTCGGGTTCCCGCGGGCCTGCTATCGTTGTGCCGGATCGCGTTTCCGACCAGCTCCGCGATCGCCTCGGTAGCCGCCGCGGCAAGCGACAGGTCAACCGGAGCCGGTCGTTCGTCGAGCAGTCTCTCGACCTTTCGGGAGGTCTCGCCGACTCGAAGGAGCCGTCAGGAGCTCCTCGACCGGCGTGTCGTTTACCGCGTCGGTCGCGTCGCCGAGATCGCTGACGCCCATGAGCGTCAGCGTTCCGCGGTCCTGCCCCAGAAGCGTCGTCGCGGGTTCGTTCACCGCCCGGACGGCAAGCGTCCGCGGATCACAGATGATCGCCGGCCCGGGGATCGACCGGACGAACGACCGGACGACGCGAGACGCCTCGCCGAACCCGAAATTCCGTCGTGCCGGCGCTCCTCGGCTGGGTCCGGGCGACACGTACGGTGAACTCACATGTTTGCGTGGTAACTATTATACTTTCCGTCAGTCGGCGTCCGCCTGCCAGTCGCGAACGGTGTCCGGGCCGACCCCGTCGACGTCGGCAGCCAAGTCGTCCGGGTCGGCCGCCTTCAGCTCGTCGACGCCGTCGATCCCGGCTCCCTGTAGCTTCTCCGCGGTCTTCTCGCCGATTCCGTCGACCGTCTGGAGCTCCGACCCTTCCTGACGGGCCTGATACTCCCGGTAGTTACAGATCGGACAGCCCAGCTCCCACGGCTCGTCGCCGGAGTGAACGAGCAGATGCGGAAGGTCGTGTTCCGTACAGCGTTCGTCGGTCACTTCGATGTCGCCGCGTCGGGGTAACGGCAGCGAGTAGTCGCAGTCGGGGTAACGGGTACAGCCGACGAGCCGGGAGCCGGAGCGAAGCTGCTTGATGGCGAGTTCGCCGCCCTCCTCGTCGCCACACTCCGGACACGCTCCGATCACCTCGTCGTCGGCCTCGTCGGCCGCGTCGGCTTTACACACCGGACAGCCGTGGACGAACGTTTTTCGCCCGGCGAGCATCTTCACGTGACGGATATCGTGGTCCGCACAGCTCTCCTCGAGAATGAGCGGCTTCCCGGTGGACGGAAGCGGCAGCGTGAACTCGCAGTCGGGATAGCCGTCACAGCCGACGAAATGCGAGCCGTATCGCGACTTGCGGACGAGGAGGTCCGCACCACAGTCCGGGCAGGGGCCGAGCGTCTTGTCCGCCTTCAGCGACCGCCGGAGGTGGTCACCGATCGCCTCACGGGAGTCGGTGAGCTCCTCGAACACGCGTTCGAGCAGCTCGCGAGAGGCCGCGGTTACCTCCTCGTACTCCTTCTCGCCGGCCGCGATCGCCTCCATGTCGCGCTCCAGCTGCGCGGTCATCTCCTCGCTGACGACGTGGTCTGCGAACTCCTCGGCCGCCTCGACGACCGCCTCCGCGAGTTGCGTCGGACGCGGCGGATCCCCCTCGATGTAGCCGCGGTCGTACAGCTTCTCGATGGTCCGGTGACGGGTCGCCTTCGTCCCGACACCCCGCGACTCCATCTCCTCGATCAGTCTCGACTGCCCGTAGCGACGCGGCGGCTGGGTCTGTTTTGCCTCCGTCCGCCGCTCTCCGAGCGTCAGCGTCTCGCCGACTTCGACGTCCGGAACGATCCGCTCGTCGCTGGAGCGATACGGGTACACCTCGTGGTAGCCCGCCTCCAACAGCCGCTTCCCGTTCGCCTTCAGACGGAGTCCGCCGTCTGCGGCGAGTTCGGGCGTCCGCTCCGCCCCCGCTGGATCGCGCAGCGCCGCGGCCGAGCTGCAGCCGGCATCCGCGAGTGCGTCGGTCGCCTCGCCGTTCGCGAGCGCAACTACCTTGAGCCGCTCCCACGTCGCCGGCTCGGCGCAGGTCGCCATGAAATGTCTGACGATCAGCTCGTACACCTCCCACTCGTCGTCGGAGAGATCGGCCGCGGACGGAAGCTCGCCGGTCGGATGGATCGGCGGGTGGTCGGTCGTCTCCTCGTCACCCTCCGTCGGCTCGATCGCCTCGTGCTCGAGGAGACCGTCAACGTCCTCGGTAAACGTGTTCGCCTCCCCGAGCGCCTCCAGCAGCTCTCGCGGGTCGAGATCGTCCGGGTACACCGTGTTATCCGTCCGGGGGTACGTGACGTAGCCGGCGGTGTACAGATCCTCCGCGATCGACATCGCTCGCTGTGCGCCGTAGCCGAGCGATCCCGCGGCGCGAATGTACTGGGTCGTGTTGAACGGTGCTGGCGGGTCGTCCGTCTGTGTCCGACGGTTCACGTCGTCGACGGTCGCCCCGTCCGCGGCGGCGAGCGCCTCCGTCAGCGCATCCGCAACCGTCTCGTCCCAGACGCGGTCCGCCTCGTTACCGGTGTCGTTCAGGTAGAAGTAGCTCGCCTCGAACGGGTCGCCGCCGTCCTTGCACAGCTCGCCGTACAGCTCCCAGTAGCTTTCGGGGTCGAACGCCTGAATCTCTCGCTCGCGGTCGACGATCAGCTTCAGCGTCGGTCCCTGCACCCGACCGACGGAGATAAAATCGTCCCCGAGCTGGCGGGCCGACAACGAGAGGAACCGGGTGAGCGCAGCCCCCCACGTCAGATCGATCGTCTGCCGGGCCTCGCCGGCGGCAGCCAGATCGAAATCGAGGTCGTCGGGCTCCTCGAACGCCGACCGGACCTCGTTTTCGGTGATCGAGGAGAACCGTACCCGGTCGATCGGGACGTCCTCGTTCACCTCGCGAACGAGCTCGTACGCCTCCTTCCCTATCAGCTCGCCCTCGCGGTCGTAGTCGGTCGCGATGACGACCCGGGAGGCGTTGCGCGCGAGCCGGCGGAGCGCGGCCACGATCCCCTCCTGGGTCGGCTGCTTGGTCACCGGCGCGTCGATGAGCTCGACCGGCTCGACGTCGCGCCAGTCGTTGTACTCCGGGGGGAAGTCGACGCCGACGACGTGTCCCGACAGTCCGACACAGCGCTTTCCGCCCCACTTGTACACGTTGACGTCGTTCATCCGCTCGGTCGTCGCGGAGTCGCCGCTGAGGATCTCGGCGATCCGTCTCGCGGCGTTGTCCTTCTCCGTGACGATGAGCTCCGGTCCCCGACTCATTGCCGCCCGGTACGCCGTTGGCTCGCGTAAACCTTTCGTGACCCGTCGTTTCGCACGCACGCGCGGTCGATCCGGACGACCCGGAATCGGTCAGAGCGCCCGATGGCCCCCGAGCACGCTTCGACGAGCCGCGACCAGCACGACCGGATCACCGACGCCCGGTCCGACGGATCGGACCGTCGCTGGGTCACTGACGCTCACTGTCGTCTCTCTTCTCGCGACACACGGAATCCACCCGGGTCAGGCTCCCCGATTTTTATACTCCCGGGCGCGAACTGACGCACATGACCGACGTCGAAGCCACACTCCGCGAGGCGTTCGAGCACACCGACTACGATCTCGGTGACGTGGGCGTCAACCGGAACCAGGTTCGTGTCCCGGTGTTACAGGAGGGAGCCGACCCCGAGGCGCTGCGGGCGATCGTCGACGAGGCAGTCGGGGAGGACGCCGTGTTCGGGCTCACGGTGACGACGGAGACGGTCGGCAGGGACGATGCGATCGGAACCGTGGTGACGTTTCAGTTCCGACCGTGATGCGGGGAAATCACGGTTCGGACCGATCGCCTACGGAGGCAGGGTCCGATGCGACGGTCGACACAGCGGACGACGCCGCCGGCGGGCCGACGTACTCCCGGTCGGACGTCGCTCACGACGGCGCACAGTATCTCGCCGGCTCGCCCGTCCGCGTCGCGGTCCTCCGGAGGCTCCGGGCCGAGCCGTGCCGCCCGGCCGTGCTCACCGATGCGATCGACGCGACCCGGACGACGATACAGCGCATTCTCGCCGGGTTTCGCGACCGGCACTGGGTGATCAAGCGGGACGGGGTGTATCACCTCACGTCCGCCGGACGACGGGTCCACGACGCCTACGAGGAGCTGCTCTCCGAGGTCGCCTGTGCAGATCGCTACGGCTCGTTCGTCGCGGAGATCGAACGAGTCGACGCCGACTTCCCCGCGGCTGCGCTGGACTCGGGACGGCTCACGGTCGCCGACGAACGGGATCCACTCGCCGCCGTCGATAGAGTCGTCGAACTGGTTCGTGAGGGGAGCAGCGACCTGATCCGGGCGGCCTCGCCGATCGTGACACAGCAGTACAACGAGGCTGCCGCCGCCGCGCTCGATGCGGGCTCGCGGATCGAACTCCTCATCGACGAAAGCGTGCTGTCGGCGTCCGTCGCCGAGTTCGGCCCCCAGACGGCTCGAGCACTCGAGGAAGACGACGCCGAGGTGTACGTCACCGCGGATCCGATACGGTACGGACTGTTCCGACGTGGAGACGTCGCCAGCGTCGTCGCCCACGACGACCGGAACAGTCCGCTGTGCGTGCTCGAATCGACGGCTCCGACGATCGTCGACTGGGTAGATGAGCGGTACGCGGAGCTCAAAGCGGACGCCGTTCCGATCTCGGCGGCGCTCGACGTCGATCAGGTGGAGTCATCCTGACCGTCGTGCTCGTCTTTCCGCCGAGCGAAGTTTGTCGGCACGACGGTTGGGTGGTCGATGCCGACGGTGTGGGGCTCGGTTGCCATCGTTGTTCGTCGATACGCGCTCGTCACCCTAAAAATTACCCATGTGCATAACTCATACCGTCCGACTGGACGTATTCCTCCCGTGCATCCGTCCGCGTCCACGCGAGTGATCCACTTCGGACTCACGCGGAGTGGTCACGAAACGATGCGCTGTCGTCGTGTTCATCCATCATTGACGCGTTCTCGACGTCTCGTCCACCGATGCTGTCGAGCAGCCGTCGACTACTCGAAGTTCTCCTCGTACAGCTTCTGGGCGTGCTCGATCGCCGCTTTCGCCGCGGCGTTGTCCTCCCAGCCGAGCGTCTCGACTTCCTTGCCCACCTCGAGGTTCTTGTACGTCGCGAAGAACTCGTCTATCTCGTCGCGGATCTGCTGGGGGATGTCCTCGAGATCCTCGATGTGGTCGAATCGGGGGTCCTCGGTCGGCACCGCGATCACCTTATCGTCCTGTTCGCCGTCGTCATCCATCTTCATGAGCGCCACGGGTCGTGCTTCGATGATACAGCCGGGAAACGTGGGATCCTCGACGAGCACCATCACGTCGAACGGATCGCCGTCGTCGTAAAACGACTGGGGGATGAACCCGTAATCGTACGGGTAGTGGACGTTCGAGTGGAGCACACGGTCCAACACGACCGCGGGGATATCCTTGTCGTACTCGTACTTGTTCCGTTCGCCTTTCAGACATTCGACGACCGCGTAGATCTCGTCGGGCGCGTCGGGACCCGTTTCGAGGTCCTCCCAGAGATTCGCCATGCCCGTCAGTCCGGCGAAGACCGGCAAAGTCCTTTCGGGTCGCATCGGTCGATCTCGCGACCGGTAGCTCCGTTCTCGATCGTTCGGCGAGCTCGCGGTGATCTTCCGACCTCGCGCGTCGAGTTCCAGCTACGACCAAACATACGATCGAGTTTCGTCGGCTGATAGTGAATAAATCTGCTTATACATAACTTAATTCGGGGAATGGTTAGAAATGCTTATTATATGCCTTTTGTGGCTACCGTCGTTTTCGAGGTTCTTTACCCAATTTCCGACAGTTTTCAGGCTCGAAGCGGAATCACGGACTGACAAATCTCGTATTCGTTGAGAAGGATTATATAGCCAGGAACCATCCCGACAACTATGTCAGAGGCACAATCAGTTGCTGAGGCAACACCCGACGCGAGCGAGCTCACGGCGTTCCAGCAGAACATCCTCACGATTCTCTCGGAGGAGCCGATGTACGGCCTCGCGATCAAACGCGAGCTCGAGGCGTACTACGGCGCGGAAGTGAACCACGGTCGGCTGTACCCGAACCTCGACGACCTCGTCGAGATGGGGCTCGTCGAGAAGAGCGAACTCGACAAGCGGACGAACCAGTACGAGCTCACCACGGCCGGCCACGACACCGTTCTCGGGCAGCTCGACTGGGTCCTCGAACGGTTCGTCACGGACGATGACCGCGCCGACGAGGTTCACCAACTTCTCGACGCGTAACCGCCCCGACTGCAGCACGGAACCGGTTCACGAACGACAAATTTCTGGCACACGGCGCGGCGAAAGCCGCGTACTCCACACCTCGAGCGACATCCATCGCACACTCGCGACCTACGACGGCGGATCCTCGATTTCGGCGGCCGCCCGATCGACGAGTTCGAGCGACGCCGCGACGTGCCGTCGTTGCTCGTCGGTCGGCCAGGCGTTTCGGGGGAAAAACTCCTCGCTGAACTCCTCGCGCATCTCGGGCGAGGACTCGTCGACGGGGCGCACGTAGTGGTTGCTCATGAACGCGGCGAAGCTTCGCGCGGTCGCGGCATGTGTCTCCGCAGTCTCCGCGGGAGCGATCTCGGCGACCGTCTCGGCGACCGCGTCGTTGTACGCGGCGACCTCGCGATAGCGGTCGGCGTCGCCCGGCCCCGACAGCGACACCTCGACCGCGCGGTCGGTGTCCTCGACGCTGTCGAACTGCACCGTCCCCGCCTCGATCCACTCGTCGGGGTACAACACGAGGGTGTCGTCCGTCTCGCGGATACGAACGGCGTACCCGTAATCGTCGGCGATCCGCTCGCGCCGCATGCGGTAGCGCTGCGCCTCGTCGGGGTCCGTCGCCTCACGCGCGAGTCGGGTGAGCCGCTCCGCCTCGTCGACGGCCTCCGTCGGCACGTCCGGAACCCGTTCCGGCGGCTCGTCGGTCCCGTCGTGTCTCATGGCTTGGCGTCGTTATCGTTGCTCATCGAGTGCGTCGTTGGCAAGCTCGTCGGCGCGCGCGTTTATCTCCCGCGGAACGTGTGCCAGCGACCAGCGGTCGAACCGGTCGAGCAGCTCCCGCACGCGAACCCGACTCTCACGGAGTGCGGGCGCGTTCGCGTTCCACTCTCCGCGGACCTGCTTGAGTATCAGCTCGGAATCGCCTCGCACGTCGATCTCGTCGAAGCCGTACTCGTCGGCCGCCTCCAGTGCGCGTATTAGCGCCGCGTACTCCGCCTCGTTGTTCGTCGCCTCGCCGATCCGCTCGCCACCCTCCGCGACGACGCCGTCGCTGGTGACGAGACACCACCCGACCGAGGCGGGACCGGGGTTTCCCCGACTCGCGCCGTCGAAGTAGACGTGTGCGCGGCCGCCGCCCTCAGCGATCAGGTTTGTGAGCCGCGTCGGGTCGGAGCCCTGCACCACGACCTTGCCGTCGTAGGCAACGGCGACCGCCCCGTCGCGTTCGGCTCGCCACCGCTCGTGGTCGGTGTTGCCCGGCTCGATCCCGACGCCCGCGTCCACGAGCCGTTTGCGGGCGATGTCGGGATCACATTCGATCGTCGGCATTCGACGACGCTCCGTGTCGACTCACACCGCCAGCGAGTAGATTCGCTTGCGGGCGTCGGCGAAGGAGAACCGCGCCTCGACGACGTCCTCCTCCTCGAGCCGAGAGAGCGCGTACCGAACGGTCCGTGGGGGCAAAAGCGTCTCCTCGGCGAGTTCGCTCTGGGTCAGCGTATCGTTGTAATCGAGTACCTTCGCGACGAGCTTCGCGCTCGGTGGGAGATCACGGACGGGTTCCCAGCGGTCCGTGACGTCCTCCTCGGCGGCGACTGCCTCTGTCGTGCTCATTCGTAACCATCGCTATGTCATGCTAGCAGATAATATTTACTATACACTCTAATTACCCAAGGGCATCAAACGGGTGCAGGATCTCCCACAGCAGCCGTACGCTACGGACGCCGAGCCGGTACGACCCGAAGCCTCTTATCCGCGACCCGCCTAAAACCTCTCAATGAGTGACACCGTCGACGACGTCGACATGCCGTACGAGGAGGGGTCGGCGTCGAGACAGGAGAAGATCGAGTCGCTACAGGAGCGGCTCGAGGTTCTCGAATCGCAAAACGAGGAGATGCGCGATAAGCTCCTCGACGCGAACGCCGAGAACAACAAGTATCAACAGAAACTCGAGCGGCTTACCCACGAGAACAAGAAGCTCAAACAGTCGCCGCTGTTCGTCGCGACCGTCCAAGAGCTCACCGAGGACGGTGCGGTGATAAAACAGCACGGCAACAACCAGGAGGCGCTCACCGAGGTCACCGACGAGATGCGCGAGAAGCTCGCACCGGACGATCGCGTCGCCGTCAACAACTCGCTGTCGGTAGTGAAGAAACTCGAGAAGGAGACGGATGTCCGTGCCCGCGTGATGCAGGTCGAACACTCGCCGGACGTCACCTACGCCGACATCGGCGGCCTCGACGACCAGATGCAGGAGGTTCGAGAGACCGTCGAGATGCCGCTCGAACACCCCGAGATGTTCGATGACGTCGGCATCCAGCCCCCGAGCGGCGTTCTCCTGTACGGTCCGCCCGGAACGGGCAAGACGATGCTCGCGAAGGCGGTGGCCAACGAGACCGACGCCACGTTCATCAAGATGGCCGGCTCCGAGCTCGTCCACAAGTTCATCGGCGAGGGTGCGAAGCTCGTCCGGGACCTGTTCGAGGTCGCCCGCGAGAACCAGCCGGCGGTCCTGTTCATCGACGAGATAGACGCGATCGCCTCGAAGCGAACGGACTCGAAGACGTCGGGCGACGCGGAGGTCCAGCGGACGATGATGCAGTTGCTCTCGGAGATGGACGGGTTCGACGAGCGTGGCGAGATCCGCATCATTGCCGCGACCAACCGTTTCGACATGCTCGATCCCGCGATCCTCCGCCCCGGCCGGTTCGACCGCCTTATCGAGGTCCCCAAACCGGACACCGCGGGTCGCGAGATCATCTTCCGGATCCACACGCGGAAGATGAACCTCGCGGACGATGTCGACTTCGACGAGCTCGCGGCGGTCGCCGAGGACGCCTCCGGTGCCGATGTCAAAGCCGTCTGCACGGAGGCCGGGATGTTCGCGATCCGCGACGACCGCGTCGAGGTGACGATGGACGACTTCGTCGAAGCGTACGAGAAACTCAGCAACGACGAGGAGTTCGACGCGGACGATTCGCTGGCGTTCGCCTAGACCGCGCCTATCGCGCGCCCCGATTTCAACCGGCTCGGTTTCCACCGGTCTTATTCTCGCTGCCCCCGATCTCCGCCGGTGCTACAGCGCCATTACGACGGCGTACGGTAGTAAAAAGAACAGTACGAAGATCAGCGCCGATGCGACGCCGTATCCGATACCGACTCCCGCGAGCGACCGCCACGCCGGTCCGTTGAACGCGTCCGTGTTCATACGTCTCGCTCCACCGGCCGAGACTTAAACGTTGGTGGCCGGGCCGCCACCACCCTCGGTGCCAGCGGCACCGACGACGATCACACGTCCCCGGCCAGTGCTCGGAACAGGTCGTCCGCGAGTGCGTCGCGATCGATCGTCTCCGGCTCCTCCTCGCCACTCGGCTCGATCTCCGGGGTGATCGTTCCGCCTCCCATCCGTGAATGGCCGCCGCCGTCGCCGTTGTCGACGTCCGACAACACCGCGTCGATCGCGTTCCCCATGTGAACGCGGTCGTCACGGGAGCGACCCGAGAGATGCACGGTACCGTCGCGCTCGCCGATGACGACGACGGCGCTGATCCCTTCCAGCTGTATCAGTTCGTCTGCAGCCTGTGGGATCGAGTCGACGTTGTTCACGCCGCCGACGTCGGCGACCGCGAACGACCCCTCGACCTGCCTGCCGGCGATGGCACGCGCTTTCACCTCCAACACTTCCGCATCGACCGCCGGATTGGCGATCCGGTCCAGGCTATCTTGGTCGACCCCGGGATAGACGTACGCGGCGGCAGCGAAATCCGGCTCGCTCGCGCCGACGGTGAGGTGTTTCGTGTCGGCGAGGATCCCATACAGCAGTCCGGTCGCCGCCTCGGTCGACAGGACGAAGTCGCCGTCCGTTTCGCTCGCGTGTCTGTCCGGCGGCACGGGCACGGCATCGTTTTCGCGGAAGTACTCGGCGACGATGGAGGCGGTCGCGCCGTAATCGGTTCGAACGTCGGTAAACGCTTCTCCCGAGCCGTCTCCCGGGTGGTGATCGACGACGGCCGTCGGCAACACGCCGTCCGCGCCGCCGAACCCCCGCGGCTCGTTGTGATCGACGAGCACGACCGACTCGGCCGCCAGATCCGTCACGTGATCGATGTTTTCGAGTTCGAGGTCGAGCACCGTCCGGAACGCACGATTCTCCTGATGGCGGATCTGGCCCGGAAACTGGATCGTCGCGTCGACGTCGAGCTGGTCCGCTAACGACGCGACGCCGATAGCGGACGCCATCGCATCCGGGTCCGGATTCGGGTGCATCAGCACCGCGATCTCCGACTTCTCGTCGAGCAGTCGCCGAAATCGAACGCCGGGCGTCCGCCGGAGGCGGACGAACGCGAACACGCTCGCGAGCACGAGGAGCACGGCCAACACCGCTGCCGCAGTTAGCTCCGGATTGGCACGGACGAACGCCTCGATCTCGGAGATCCCGTCCCCGATCGCCGCTGGGACTCCCATACGTGCTGTCGGACTCACCGGCGACACAAGAAGCTTCGTGAGATACTGACCTCCACGAGAGAACGCGTTTCCTATCTCCCGGACGCTCGATACGTCTCCACGGCATCACGGTACCCCTCCCGAAACGTCGGATACGCGTACTCGTACCCCAGCGCCCGGAGTCGGTCGTTCGAGCAGCGCTTGCTGGTCAGTATCCGACGGCGGGCCGCCTCGGAGAGATCGCCGGCCTCGATCCGCTCGGCTTTCGACCGCTTGTTCGGACGTGACACACCGCACGCATCGGCGAGCCAGTCGGCGAACTCATGTTTTTCGACCGGCTCGTCGTCGACTACGAGGACCGGCTCGTCTCTGAGCAGATCCTCCTCGAGAAGGTATCGTACCGCCCCGGCCGCGTCGTCGCGGTGCACCATATTGAGATATCCCGCCGTCACCGGTCCGTCGAGGTAGCGCTCGAGACGGTAGCGCTCGGGTCCGTACAGTCCGGCGAACCGTGCGACGGTCCCGTCGATACCCGCGTCGGCGGTCGCGTCCAGCGCCACCGACTCCGCCTCGGCGAGCACGCGCGTCTTTTCGGTTGTCGGCTCGATCGGCGTCTCCTCGTCGACCCACGAGCCGTCGTGGTCGCCGTACACGCCCGTTGAAGACGTGTACACGAGCCGGTCCGGGGACGACGATCTGGATCCGTACTCGTCGACGACGTTCCGGAGCCCGTCGACGTACACCTCCCGAGCGGCGGCCGCGCCTCGGCCGCCGGAGCTGGCCGCGAAGACGACCGCATCGGCGTCCGGAACTGTGGCGAGCGACGCCGGGTCGGTCGCGTCCGCCCGGACCGCCTCGTTTATCCCGTCTATCGCCTCGATCGCATCGATCCCGTCCGTAGAGCGCCTGACGCCTGTGACCGCATGCCCACGCGTCGTGAGCTGTTCGGCGAGTTCCAGCCCGACGTAGCCGCAGCCGATGATGACGATCCTCATCGCTTTCGCCCCTCGATCACCGCCATAACCTCCGCAAGCTGTGCGAGCGTCATCTCGGCCCGCCCCTCGATCGCTTGCTGGATCTCCTGACCGGTGAGGTCGGCGTCTATCGCACCGGCGATCGTGTCGACGTCGAGCACGGCTGTCGTCATGCCCATCAGCAGGTGGTCCCGAAGCTCGAAAACGATCGTGTCCGCGTCCGGCTCGCGACTCGTCGCGAGTATCGCGGCGGCGTCCTCGACCGACAGCTCGGCGACCGTCCCGTTGGCGACGGCGGTGACATCGCTCCCGGTGAGCCCGGTTTCGTCGACGACCCGCTCGTCGCCGGCGTCCGTGACGGCCTCGGACAGCACCGCCTCGAACGCGGCGAGCAGCGCGGCCGCCTCGACCGTCTCCGCCTCGTCAACGACCTCGTGAAGCATACCTTTCCTCGGGTCGTCGATCCCAAAACGTCTCCGGTCGGGTTTTCTTCCGCCTTCGACCGGTCTGGTGTAGTTCAGCAGTTTCGAGGCGGAGCCCCCGGCTTCAAGGAGCAAGGGCTTCCGACCAGTCGGAAGCGCGAAGCGAGTAGGCCGGGGAGGAAGCCGACACTCCACGACACAAACCACGAGACAGTAGCCGCCCGACTCCCGACTATTAAGTACCGCCGGAACGACATCTGAACTATGGAGGTCAGACGTACCGTGCCGGTCAAACTCGTCGTTTCCGACGAGTTCCACGACGACCTCCACGAAACCGCCGAGCAATTCCTGTACTGCGTGAACGAGGCCAGTGACTATTGCTGGGACAACACCGACTACGAAGGCTGTATCACCTCGAACGTGAAAGCCAGAGATGCGCTGTATGACCGTCTCCGCGAGGAAACAGACCTCACGGCAAACCTCGTCCAAGAAGCTATCCGGCGTGCCGTCCACGCCGTCGATAGCGGCGTTGACCGCTGGAAACAGGGGAAACGGACGAACAAACCAGAGTTCACCTCGTGGAGCATGGTCTACGACAAGCGTAGTGCGACGTTCTACCGGAACAAAATCTCACTCTCGACGGTGAACGGACGAGTCGAGTGTGACTTTGAGTTGCCAGCAGACAGTCCAACACCGTACGAGGAATATGTCCTCTCGGAAGACTACGAGTTTCGCACGAGTACACTCCAGTACGACCAAGCCACCGACGAGTTCTACTTCCACGTCAAAACGCGGAAGGTAAACAAAGACGGTGAGGCTGTTGAAATCGAGGGTTCGGACGAGACCGAGCACCAGACGGTCCTCGGTATCGACCTCGGTGTGAACAGCCTCGCCGTCGCCAGCACGGGCACGTTCTGGAGCGGTGACGAGTACGACCACTGGATTCAAGAGTTCCAGAAGCGCCGGGCGGAGATGCAACAGCGCGGCACACAAGCCGCTCACAACGCCGTACTTCGACTCGGGAAACGAGAACGAGCATGGCGGAAACAGTACATCCACACGGTCGCCAACGAGATTGTTGACGAAGCAGTTGACCACGACTGCGATGTAATCGTGTTCGAGGAGTTGACGGATATTCGAGATCGATTGCCATACGCTGACTGGCATCATATCTGGGCGTTCCGCCGTCTCGTCGAATATGTTGAGTACAAGGCTCCAGAATGGGATGTCGCAGTTGAACAGGTCGAGCCAGACCACACGAGCCAGCGGTGTTCGCACACCGACTGTGGCTTTACCCACGAAGACAACCGTGACGGCGAGCAGTTCCGGTGTCTGAAGTGTGGGTACGAAATCAACGCGGACTACAACGGCGCGAAAAACGTCGGACTGCGGTACATGCGGAAGCGACAGCACAGACTGCGTTCCTCGCCCACGTCGGGGAGCGTAGACGCACCAGTAGACGTGCGTGTAAATGGTGGGATGTTGAACGGCGACGGCTATCGGCCAACCGCTGACAGTTGATTGCCGGGAGTCCACATCAAACCCCCACCCTCAACGAGCGAACCGCGTATGCGGTGAGCGAAGTAGGGTGGGGTAGTTTACTCGCTCCGGCTCGGTTCGTTCGCCCCGCGCGGCTGCGACCGCTGTGACCTCACGAGCACGCCCCACCACCGTTCGTCGCCGATCGTGTTCTCTCCGCACCGCTGTCCGTCTCGGGACATGGCCATCCCGGAGAGGTTTCGTCGCGCGTTCCGTCGACGTCACCCACGCCGGGTGGTCCGGCCGGAACCGCCACGACCACGACGGTTCCCGTCTCGAACCGGACGGGGTCCGTCGTTCCGAGTCGAACTGACTGATCACCGACGTCGACGGTCACGTCGTCAGCGGTCCGGACGTACTCGAACCGGTTTCCGGGTGGACCGACATCCGAACGGAGCGCGAATCGCGGATACTCCCCACGGACCTCCACGTGCCAGCCGTTCACGGTAGCGACCCAGTAGCCGGGAACCGGTGCGACCGGGAGGCCGGCACCGACGCTCCGTGCTGGCTTCGGTGCCCAGCGCTCGGCCGCCTCCTCGCCCGCCCGTTCGGCACCGTCCTCGACGGCGTCCTCGAGCCGGTCCCTGAGTTCGCCGCGGGCCTTCTCGGTGGGCCCGTCAACGAAACGCGCCGGGACTCTGACCGCGTCCCGTCCGGTGGCGTCGTACACGACGACGCGAAGGTGTGCAGCGAGTTGCGTCGCGTCGTCGTCCGAGAGGTCGCCCTTCGCTGCGGCCTCCGAGGCGACCGTCTCGGCGTAGCTTCCGTCCTCGACGGCGAGCGCCCTCTCCCCGTTCGCGTCGTACGTCTCCGCCACGGTGGCCACGACCGCTCTACGCTCGCGCTCGGAGAGAGCCGTCCGGTCACCGAGGGAATCGACGAGCTCCTGATCGACCGCCTTGAGCGACCGACCGACGCGTCGATCGAGGGCGTCTCTGTCCGCACGCAGATCGGGGTCACCTTCCTCCGCGAGCACGTCGTTCGCGGCGAGAAGCGCTCGCCCCGCGACGCCTATCCGTACGGTGTCCTCGGTGCCGAGAATCCGGTCGACGATCCCGCTCGACACGTCGCCATACGGGACGGTGACGTAGTTGAGATTCCGTGTCGCGAGCGGCCGTGTCGTCGTTCCGTCGATCGCCTCGACGTCCGCTCCGTCCATGGCCGTTCGCGGGAGATATCCCGGTGAACCGTCCGGCGTGAGCGTCACCGCGCCGCCCGGTCCGGACTCGCCCGTCACGTACGGCTCCGTGTCGCGTGCGGCCTCTCGACTCGCGACGACGTCCCCGACCGACGGACCGTCGAGTGCGTTCCCGATCCGATCGACGACGGCATCGTTCGCGGCGGTCTCGTCGTCGGATGCGGCTTCCAGCTCTCGGATAACCGCGTCGAGATACGCCTCCCTCGCCGAGACTCGTGCCCGATCGGCCGCTCCGTCGTACGTCGACGGCGCGTCGACGAGGGTGGTCCGTCTATCCCGGAGTTCGTTCGCTAACGTCCCATACGGGTCTGCGTCCGCGGTGGCCGCCTCGGTCATCTCGAGATCGGTTTCGATCCCGGCGACCTCCTTCCGGAGGGCGTCGATGTCGGTCGAAATCCTCTCCGATAGCTCCGGCGGTCGATCCCCGACGACGGCCGTCGACCGTGAGACGTCCCCGCTCCGTACTGCGGTACGCGCGATGCGGCTGACGCCACGTGGCGTCGAAGCTCCGAGCTCCTCTCGCGCCGCAGTCGGCGTCCCGGTGAGGTCCGGACCGTCGACCCGGTCACCGGCTCCGAACGTCGCTGCCGCCCTCTTCGGAGCGTAACCGGTCGGCGCGTGCCGTCCGGTTACGGTGATCCGAACACGATACCGATCGCTCGTGCTCGCTCGGGTCGTCGTTCGCTCGGTCTCGGTGACGGTGTCGTTTCCGACTTCCCGTTCGACCTCGCGTTCCCACGTCGTTCGCGCGCTGCGATCGACGACGACCTCCCGGGTCGCCCGCCCGAACGAGAGCTGCTCGCCGGGGCGGACGGTTCCCGTCGGTGTTCCTTCGGGCGCGTCACGCCCCGAGACGACGGAGACGGAACGACTCGTCGACCGATCCGCCCGGCTCCAACTGGAACCGGGTGAGGGTGGTCGCAGCCGTCCCCCGTAGTCGGTCCGGGTTGCTGCTGCGTCGAGATCGGCCTCGACACGGTACGCACCCCGTGCGAGCGCTCCGAGATCGTCGTACACTTCGGTCGCACCCACGTCCGCGGCGTGGTCGATCGAGACGGAGGTCGACGCGTCCATATGCTGCTCGTTCGGGAACGCGCTCCCCGCTCCATCGCTTGCCGATCGATCGTCTTCCGTCGGCGTGGGTGCGTCGAGGATCGTTTCGCTCCACGTCTCCTCATCAAACTCCGTCGGAGCGAGCAGGTCGGTGAGACCCGTTTCGGCGGTTGCGCGCGCGACGCCGCCACGCGCGTCCGGATCCGCAGCCCCGAACACGTCACGTTGCGTCCGGACGATACCCGCGTTCGTCGATAGCTCTACGTGTCTGTTCGCGAGCACGTTCTGCACCGGTGCGCCCCCGTACTGGGCGTACCCGCGAGCCCACGTCGTCGGATAGAGGCTCGCGCTGATCTGTCGACCGAGTCCCGGCCCATCGACCGGGCCGCGGTTGAGACGCGTTTCGAACCGCTCCGTTCGTTCGTGGGCCGCGAGCGTCGGAACCGCCACGACGACGGTGCGATCGACGGTGCGCTCCGCGACGACGCGATCGTTTCGGACGGCCCGGCGCGTGACGCCCTCGAACGTAACTCGGGTTGCTGTACCGTCCGAGACGGGTTCGACGGTTACCCGATCCCGTGCGGCCGCCAGATCGGTCGGATCGTCTACCGCCGGAACCGTTGCCGTCGCGTTCACCGCCCCGACGCGAGCGTCGACCGATGCGAGCGCCTCGGCCGCGGCGATCGCGAGCCGGATGCGGAACGCGTCCTCGAAGGCGGACGCCGGTCTGACGGCGTCCGTTCGGACGGCTCCGCTCCCGAGACGGACGGCGTCTGCGCCACCGAGAGATGGTTCCGAACTCGTCACCGGCTCTGCGGCCGCATCGTGGGCGGCGTCCCTTGCGGCGGTTTTGAGTGCGGCGGTCGCGTCCGCATCCACACGGTCCATCGCCCGCTCGACGCTTCGGTCCTCCCCGACGAGTCCCTGTTCTGCGACGCCGGCGGCGTACGCGGTGCTGGTGACGACGAGCAGCACGCCGATCAGCGCGAACGGAATGCGCGCACGTCGGTCGTCGGTGAACGGTCGTCTCCGGGACGTACGCTCACGTTCGTGTCCCCCGCGGCGACGGTCGGTGGATCTCCCACGACGGTCGAGCGGGTGACGCGCCTGTCCCGTCCATCGGCCACGCGCGCTCTCGGCGAGTTGCGCCCACATCGCTACCACGTCCGAACGACGAACCGAATGCGGGCGTTCGCGGCGGAGTTCGGGTTCGGCACTGGAGTCGTCGCGACCGCCGTCTTCACCGTCGCTCCACGCGGTGGCGCGGTGCCGATCGCCACCGCGTCACCGCTCTGCGTCTCCTCTGTCGGCTTCTCGACCACACCCGTGGATCCACCGGTCGTCTCGGCGGTCAGCCCATGATCCCTTCGACTTCCCGTCGCGGCTGGGGACTCGTCCGCTTCTCGTCGATCCACCCGCACGTCGATTCGCGTCCGGTCCCCGAACGCATCCGAAACGACACCGAGTACTGTCGTGGCGAACCCGCCCGGATCCTTCTCGCTCTCGCTTCCGGCTCTCTTCCGTCTCGCGCCGTCGTCCCATGCGACCATCGCGAGCAGCTCGGCGAACGTCGCATGGACGGTGCGCTCGCCGTCTTCGGCTGCGGCGTCGTACCGTACGGTTGCGGTTTCCGTCGTTACCCGGTCCGCCGTCCGATCGGCGTCCGGTGCCCCGTTCGTGGGTCCGAACGGATCGCCGCCGACTCCGCCGAGCGCGACGACGCTCGCGGAGACGCAAAGCAGCATGACCGTGACGTCGAGGACGGTGCTCGTCACTCGTACACCCCCACTCGGAGGACGCCGCGGGCGTTCTCTCCGGGCGCGACGCGGACCGTAACCGGTCGAGCGACGACATCGACGCCGGGTCGCTCCACGGCGTCGTCCGGCGCATCCGCCCCCGTCGTCGTTCGCCACGCTCCCTGTTCGGTGACCACCTCGACGGCGGCGTCCGGTCGCGTCTCGTGTTCCAGATCGGCGAGCCGGTCGGGATCGACGACGCCGCCGGTCATCGTCTCGCGTTCTACCCGATCGAGTGCGGCCGTTGCATGGTTCGTGTCTCGGTCGGGAGCCGCGTCGTCGATCGCGACGGTGTACAGCCCGAGCGCTGCTCCCACCGCGACGAGCGCGACGAGTGCGGCGAGCGGCTCGACTGCTCCGCGCTCGTCGACCCGGATCGGCTCGGGTTCACCCGACGAGCGTGACATGGACATCTCCGTACTGAACCCGTCTGATCGTGAGCCGGTTCGGTGCCGTATGCCACGCGTGCTCCTGCTCCCGAGCATGCTCGGCAGCGTCGGCAAGCGCCGTCGGATCCTCGAACACGGCGTTCGGTGGCACGCCATCGAGCAGTCGGTGGAGTCGTCCATCGACCGTCCCGGCCGTGGTCGGGACGGGCGTAATCCGTGGCGCGTGTAGCGTCGATCGGGCCGTTCCGTCGCCGTTCGACAGCGAGACGGAGCCGGGCGTGAGACGGATGCGATCCGCGGCGAGACCGTGTTCGGCGGTGGCCGGATACTCCCCATCAGCGACCGAGTCGATGGTAGTGGCGACACCGCCGGCATCGGGGGGTGGCGACGCCGGGAGCGTGGCTGCGACGCCGGCCGTCGCGACGCTCACCAGCGCGACGCCGAGCCACGCGTAGGTGGCATCGATGTGGACGTCGAACATGGTTCGGGATGGCCCCGGTTTCCGACTTAAAGTATTGGCCCGCGGCCGACCGCTCGTCCGAGTTACCCCTCACAACAACAGGCCGGCACCGACGAATGCGACGAGATACGTCGCCGTCGCCGTCGGCAACGCGATCCCGATCCGGTACGCGACCAGGGTTCGGTCGAACCCGCGCTCCAACCCCGTCGCTAATCCAGTCAGGATCGCCGACAGTAGGAGAACGTACGTCCCGACGATCCCGCCGAGAACCGGAACGGGAAGCACTCCGCCCACACCTCCACCCTCTCCGTCCGGCGTCGACTGCGGTGCTCCCGGATCCGTTGCAGTCGAATCGGTCGCGGTCGGATCACCCGGATTCGTGCCTCCGGCGAGCGCATCGACGCCCGCGGCTCCGGCGTCGAGCCCTGCTCCGGCGGTTCCGGCGGCATCGATCCCCGTCGCGAGCGCGACCGTTGCCCCTCCGACGAGCGGCGCGAAGACGGCGGCGGTGTTCGTCAGGGTTCCCGTTACCGTCGCCAGCTGGCGGCGTGCGTCGCGCTCGAGCTCCCGGAGGCGTTCGAGCTGGTCTGCCAGCTCCAACAGGACGTCGCCCGCGGGCCGTCCCTCGCGTGCGGCGACGGCGAGCAGTGCGACCGCGCCGCGCACCCGCGGTGAGGGAATCGTCTCGATCGGTCCGCCATCACCCGTGAACGCGCTTCGCACGCCGACACGAAGCGTGTTGCTTCGGCGGGCGGCTCGCTCGAACACCTCACCGGTCGCGCCATCGAGGCGCTCGCCGGCGTTCGCGACCGCGTGTTCGACGGCGACGCCCTCGGCGACGTCTCCGCCGATGACCGTCATCGCATCCGGCAGGTCACGCTCGACGGCGCGGACCTCGAGGAGCACCTGCCGGCGAGCGGACGCGACGACGAGCAGCGACGTTCCGACGCCGACTCCCACACCACCGACTGGCGCGCTCCACGGTGCGACGAGCCAGCCGGCGGCGACTGCCGTCGTCGCACCCGCAAGCAGTCCCCCCGCGATGGCGTGTGGCCAGCGTCTCGGAACGTCGGGATGGTCGGTGGTGATCGGCGGCGGCGGGAACGCGACCGGACGCCGGGAGAGCAGCCACGCGGCCGCGGCGAGCAGCCCGGTCGGCAACACGAGAAGGTACAGAGCTGCGACGACCGCCGAACCGATCGGCACGCCAGCGGCGGCCGCCGCGGGCAACAACGCGATCATCGCCAGCGGCAACAGAACGCCGAAGGCGTACAGCGCCGACACCGGCCCCTTGACCTCGCCGATGAACGCGCCAAGCCGCTCGGTCGTACCCGACAGCACCGCATCGAGCGCTCGGTCCAGACAGCGCCCGCGTCGTTCGGGCGGGGCGGTCGCGGCCGTTCGAACGAGCGCCGTCGCGCGATCGATCGCCGGGAACCAGGGTCGCCACTCGCGGGCGAACGCACGGAGTCCGGTCGTCGGCCCGTCCGCACACCGGCGCTCGTGTCGCCCGAGGCCGACCGCCAGCGGTCCCCGTCCGGTTCGGGCGGCGAATCGGACTGCTCGCTCGGTCGATGGATCGAGCCGCATTCGCAACACCAGTCGTCCGACGAGCCCGGGAGCCGCTCCGAGAGCACGCGTTCGACGGAGCGTCGCGACCCACACCGGTCCGCGGTGGGATGCGTGGGTCCCGGCGAGTCCGGCGATGAGTCCGCCGAGGACGCCCGGCAGCGCTCCAACGAGCAGCGCGACGGGGAGTGCACAGAGCAGCCCGACGGCGATCCCGACTCGATACCCGAGTTCGACGACACGATCGCGGGTGACGTTCCATTCGAGAAACGCGATCGCTCGTTCGAGGTCGTCGAGATCGTCGCTGTCGACGCCGCTCGCGGTGCTGTCATACGAGTCACCGTCCGAGCCGGCCGGAGACGAAGAGACGGCGCGGTGGACGGTCTCCGTGGCGCTGCGGACTCGCTGAAGGGTTCTTCGGGCCGGCTCCCCCGTCATGCGTCTCCGGCTTCGTATCGAGACGGCGAGATCCGTCCCGAGTCGACTGCCTCGCGGATCCGGTCGACTCGTCGACTCACCGCGGTTCGAACTGCCGCGTACGACTCCTCGGCTTTACCGAGATCGTCCACGAGACGGCTCTCGCCGCGGTCGATCACGCCGGTCGCGACGAGGCCGCTCCCGGTCCGATCGAACAGCGGCTCGAACCCGACAGCGCCGTCGTAGTCGACCACCTCGACGATCGTCTTGACCTCGTGCTCATCGAGGAGCACGAGGAGATCGGTTGCGGCAAATGAGGACCGAGAGACGTCGAGATCGGCGACGACTCGCTCACGAACCGCGTTCGGATCCTCGCCGTGGATCGTTCCGAGCACCGTCTCCCCGGCGGCGCCGACGCGCATCGCCTCGTACAGTGCCGCGGCCTCCTCGCCGCGAACCTCGCCGACGACCAACGCGCCGCCACCGAGTCTGAGCGCGGTTCGAACCGCCTCGCTCGGCGGGAGCTCCGCACCCTCTCCGACCCGGAGTCGCTGCACGTCACGGCCGGCCGTGACGAGAGCGTCAGCCGGGAGCTCCGGTGTATCCTCGATGAGAATCGTTCGGGTTCCGGCGTCGAGTTCCCAGAGCAGTGATCCCAGCGCCGTCGTCTTTCCGGCGCCGCGGCCGCCAGCGACCAGTCCGGTGACGCCTCGTTCGACCGCGACCGAAAGGAAACCGGCGGCCTCCGCGGTGAGCGTCCCCGCGTCGACGAGGCGGGCGAGCGTCCACGCTTCGGGGTCGCCACGGCGGAAGGTGAACGAGAGGCCGTCGCTCGCCGGCGTCGTCGTCGCGGCGACCCGAACTGGCCCGTTCGGCGTCTCGAGGGTCGCATCGAGCGTCGGGGACGCACGGGAGAATCCGCGTCCGCTCGTTCTTCGGAGGCGCGAGGCGAGCGTCGCCGCTCCCTCGGGCGGCAACCACACGTTCGTCCGGCATCGATCGCCGTCGACGACGACCCGGAGAGGGTTCATCGTGACCGGTGCAGACACCGTGGCGTCGCTCACGCGGTCGTCCGCGAACACGTGCTCGAAAACGCCGTGTCCGCGCGTGTGCCTTCGGAGGGTCTCCGCGAGTTCGTCCACCGGGTCGTCGTCGCTGGCGACCGCTCGAACGGCGCGTCCCGGGGCTCGCTCCCCTCCACTCGGATTCGCAAGGAGACGATCTCGTGCGGCTGCAAGCGTCTCGAACGCGTTCCGGTCAAATCCGACGGTTGGCGGCGTGAGGTGATACGTCCGGAGCGGACCGGTCCCCTCGTAGAGTCGAACGGTCGCCCCGCCGTCCACCTCCCATCGGTCGACGAGCGACGCGTTCGGCGGCGGCTCCGCAGCGACACGGGTCGTCGCGACGGTCGGGCTCACGTGCGCTCTAAGTAGAGCGGCCTCGTCGACCGCGTCGGTGACGAGTTCGGCGAGTCCGGTCTCGGCAGCGATCCGTTTCGGTGGACCGGCACGCCCTTCAGCCTCTCGTCCGGCACCGACCGGATCGCGGAGCACGCGCTCGGCGAGTCGGTCCTCGTGGAAGCGAACGCGCTCGCGGAAGCGTCCGGCCGCGACGAGCAGCGCGGCAGCGCGACCGGCGTACGCCCGCTCGCGGCCGGCATGGGTCGTCCGGATCACGTCGGCGTCGCGCTCGGTGAGCGTTCGGACGACGGTTGCTCGGCAGTCCGGACTCGCGAGGAGGTCGCCCCCGCCCGGACAGTCGCTCGCGTCGACCTCGAGAACGACGCGGTCGTCAACGCCGGTTCCGACCGGCTCCCGGAACGTTGGCGTACACTGGCAGCCGCGCTCCGCGGACCGAGAGAGCGACGGGAGATCGATGCTCATGCGACGGGTGGCCTCGGTATCGTATATAAACGATGGGCCCGACCCCGTGGGACGCTCCGACTCATCGGACGCGAGCGACGCGTACGGTTCCGGTTCCGTGCGTATCGACGAGTCTGAGCTCGAGCCGGCTCGAGCCGCCCGTCCGGAGCTCGATCGGTCCATCGACGACGCGAATCGACGTGGTACTCCCTGCCGACGTGACCGGAATGAGGCGGGGCGACCCGTCGGAAAGCACGTACACGATCGCCACGTTCGGCAGTGAACGGTCGCCGCTTCGGCCCGTCTCAGCGGTCGTCGTTCGACCGATCGTCGACCGATCGTGAACCGTTCGATCGACGTCGATGATCCGCTCGGGGTCGCCGAGCGCGAGTCGGTCGATCCGTGCGGCCGTGATCCCCGTCGGTGCACGTAGCGTCACCGTGGTTCGTGCCGCGAGACTCGGATCGTCGATCGCGACCGATTCGGCGTCGAGCGATCCGATGGCCCGGTCGAGTCGTTCCCCTTCCGTCTCGAGCCGATCGACCGTGGTCGTCGTTCGCGCGTCATTGAGCGCGGGCAACGCGGTTGCGAGGAGAGCGACAGAGACGAGAACTACCAGAACGACGCGTATCACTGCTACAGAACCTCGCGAAGTCGCGAGATAACGTCTCGTTCGGGATCGCCATCCGAAGGATGTGATTCGTCCACGTAGTCGTTTTCGTCGATGTCGACACAGTGCTCGTGTTCGTCGCTCAACTGTTCGCCGGAACACGGATCGGCCATCTCCACGCTTGTCGCTGTCGTCTGTCGGTCGGGCACTGCTGCTCCGATCGCCGAGCCGTCATCAGTAGTGACAGCAGCCGGGCCACGTCCGTGCGATTCGCTTCGACAGTCGTCTTCGTGAGTGTCGCTTCCGTCGGTCGCTCTCGCGAGCGCGAGATCGGCTCGCCGCTCGACCTCGCGGTTGACCGCGCGGATCGCGCCGACGTAGCCACGGACCGCCTGTGTCGCGGCTTCGAGCTCCTCGACGCGCGCTTCAACGTCCGACAGTCGGTCGTCGAGCGTCTCCCGTTCCGCCGCTGCGGTCGCGTCGTCGGGCAGATCCGTGACGGTCCGGTCGTCGTCGGTCAGGGCCCGTTCGACCGCGCGAAGCCGTTCGTGGATCCGATCGTCGGTGGGCTCTTCCGGCATGGGCGGGGTTCGTCCCGGTATCGAACTTAAAGTTGGGGGTGGGGAAAACATATGATAGTCGAATCTCCAGTGTATGGACATGAAAGCCGTTCTCGTCGGCGTCGGAGAGTCGGTCGTCGACACGAGCGAGGTCATCAACACGCTCCGCGCCGGCGGGATGGCCGCAGTCGGGTACGCGTCCGCGCCCGCCGCCGAGGACGCCGGAGAGAACGTCACCACGGTCATGAGCACGACCCGAAGCGCGGTGATGACTGGGTTATCGCTGCCGAACGCGACCGACGCCGATGCCGGTCTGCTCGCGATCGCCGGCAACCCGGACCGTATTTCGCGAAAGGGGACGGAGAAGGCTCGCACGTGGCTTCAAGAGGAAACCGGATCGATGCAGCTCCGCGGCGGTGACTTTCCGCTCGAATCCGACCGGCTCGCCGCGATCGTACTGCTTGCCGGGGTGGAACGCTCCCAGCGAGTGGAGGCGTTCCTGGAGCGAGCGCGACAGGCGGTTCGTGACGAGCGCGACGAGGAGTCGGATCCGGTCGCCGCGTTCGACAACGACCAGATCGACGATCTGCTTTGAGTCGACCCCCGACTCGGGCTCACTCCCGTATCTCGACCCGGTCGCTGACGCTGACATCCGTGGCGGCGCCTGCGGGGAGCTCGACGACCGTGTCCGCCCTGCCGCGTCCGAGTCCGACGAACGGCCGGAGGCGCGTTCGTCTCGTCACCTTCCCGTTCGCGATCCACAGCGCGTCGATGGCAAACGGGACGAAAAGCATGTGAAGGGTCCGCGGTTTTGCCGCGTCGAACGGGAACACAAGCGCGTAGTCGTCCGGTATCGACCGCCGGAACATCAGCCCGCGAGCCTGTTCGAGCGTCGACTCGGCGATGTCGACGTCGGTCGCAAGGGTTCGTTCCTCGTCGCCGTCCACCGGCCGATACACGAGTCGCACGCGTCCGAGGAGGTCACGATCGGATAAATACCTCCCGGAGGGATCTCGCGCCCCGGGCAGCGGGTGGTTTCACGGCTCAGGTGGCGGATGTCCCGCGAGCCGGGCGGCGATCGCGGACGGTTCCTGAGCGGTTACCGTCGTTCGGGCGTCGAGTCCATGGGATCCACCCAAGGTTCGTCGGCCGCGTCGGCCGGGCCCGGCGCGGTGATTCGGAATCGTGCTCCGGTCGCCTTGGGCAGCTGCTCGGCGATCGATCGGTCGGAGGCGACGCGTATCGACCACCCGTGTGCGTCGATGGTTTCACGCACGATGTCGAGTCCGTACCCCGTCCCGTCGGGCTCGGTCGTAAACCCGGGCTCGAACACGCGCTCTCGTTGCGCTGGATCGATACCTGGACCGTCGTCGGCGACGAGGAACCCGTCGTCCGTGGCAGTGACGGTGACCGTTGGTGTCGCGTCGTGCGTTGTGGCCGGATCCCCCGTCATTCCCCCCGATGGCGGTCGAGGATTCGTGTCGTCGGCAGCGGGTTCGGTGCCGTGTTCGATCGCGTTTCGGAACAGGTTCTCGAGTGCCTGCCGGATCCGACTCCGGTCGGCGTACAGACGAGCGTCTCTCCGAACGACCAAGCGCGCCATGTCGGATCCGGTGGTCTCCCACGCATCGTGGACGACGCCGGAGAGCGTGAACTGCATCGGATCGTCTATCCGCCGCCCCTGCTTGGCGAGGGTCAAAAGCTCCGTGATGAGCTGGTCGATCCGCTCGACCCCACGCACCCCACGGTCGAGTGGTTCGGTGTCGTCGTTTAGTTTCGCCATCTCCATCGATCCACGAATTACCGACAGCGGATTCCGAAGGTCGTGTGAGACGATGCTCGCAAACCGATCGAGCCGTTCGTTGCGGTCCGTCAGACGCCTCTCACGACGCTTCCGGTCGCTTATCTCTCGTGAGTTGATAATCAGTCGTCCCGTGACGGCGTCGTCCGGAAGCGCACGGGTTCGAGACTCCAGCCAGACCCAGTCGCCCTCGGCGGTTCGGTACCGGAACTCGAGTGATCCGGTAGCGTCCTCCGCATCGAGTGCCCGGTAGAACCCCTCCGTGACTCGGTCGCGATCGTCCGGATGCACGTGTCCGAGCGGTGACTGTCCCACGAGCGACCCCTGTTCGTAGCCGAGCACCTCCTCGACTGACGGACTTTCGTACCGAACGATCCCCTCGGCGTCGACGACCGTGACGATGTCGGTACCGTACTCCAGGAAGGCACGAAACTGCTCCGGAAACGTCCGATCGGCATCGACCCGTCGCGTCGTAAGCACGCGTCCACCGAACTCCGGCGCGAGTTCGTCGTCGATGACCGACTCCACTCGTACGTATCCTCCCGTTTTGTGCCGGAACCGATGGGTTACGCGTCGAGTGGTCGCGACGCCCGATACGGCGTCGGATATCACCCCGCGCTCGGACGGGTGGACGAACTCGCGAAGCGCTGATCCGACGAACGTCGACCGCTCGTACCCCAACATGTCCGGAACTGACGGCCCCGCAAACACGATCTCACCGTCGGCAGCGACCCCCACGAGGCATCGATCCGCTTCCGGAGCCGGACGCTCTCCGGAACGTGCTGGTCGAGGTGGCTCCTGTGGGGACATGTGCGTACATGAGCGTCTCGCAGCGAGGCATTAAGCTCACACCTCGAAATATCACACCTGATACTTTGACGCCCCTCCTCGATCGGCGTGCCGATATCGGCCTCGAATCCGTCATCGATCCGGTCGCTGCCAGTCAGAAGCGTTAAACGGTCCGCCGGGATATGAGGCCGTGAGGGCGCGTAGCTCAGCGGACAGAGCACTTGGTTCCGGACCAAGATGCCGCGGGTTCAAATCCCGTCGCGCCCGTTCTCTTTCATAACGGTCCACATCCGACAGACGGTGGTACGATACTTATAAAGGCGGCCGTCGTTCTGTGAGTGATTTCGTTATGCGGCATAACGGGGGTCGGAGCCTTCCTGCGATTCGCGCACATCTAAATCAAAGCAGCTGAAGCGGGAGCTACTCGAACGACTCCAGTTTTCCGACGAGTTTCGTATACATGTCAGGTGCGACGTACCAGCCGGCGTCGACCATCGCGTCGATCGTCTCGCGTCCCTGTTCGTGAGTCATCGCTCCCCGTTTGACTGCCGAGAGAATGAGGTACGCGGTCCCTCGCGTCTCGATGTCCTCAACCGCGGCGGCGGACCGGCCGGCAGACTCGTCCATCACAGCGACCCCGTCGCGGCCGTCCGCACAGGCGAGAACTGCTACGTCGGCGTCGCTGAGCCCGGGGTGGCGCTGGAGCCGCTCGGCGGCCGCCGATTCGTCGAGATCGACTGTGACTACTTCGATACGGTCGTCTTCCACGGCGCGTTCGATCCGGCGGGCATCGTCGTAGCCGCGTTCGACGCCGGCCGTCACGACCTCGTGGTGGACCGCCTTCGGAACGATCCGTGGCTCGTCCAGCGTCTCGATGACATCGAGTTGCTCCGCTTTCGCGAGGTAGATCAGCGGGGTCGCATCGAAGATCCAGCTCACAACTCGTCGAGGTCGGCTTCGAGGCCGTCACCGGACACCCACGCGGCGTCCGCGTCCTCGACGAGCTGCGTGAACTCCCAGACCGACAGATCCGCGAACTCGGCGGCCCGTATCAGTGAGACCTCGCCGTCGGCGAAGCGTTCGAGTGCGCGGTCGCGTCGCCACGCCTCGAGTCCCTCCGAGAGGAGCTTTCTGACCGCCGTGCTCCGGTCGAGGCGCTCTTCGTCAAGATAGGCTTCGAGTTCCGCTTCGAGGTCCTCGGGGACCCGCGTGGAGATGGTGGGCATAGTGTTTGCTATGTATACGTTCTATACAAGGGTTTCGGCGTCAAACGGCTGGAGTTATCGCGCGAAGTCGACCTGAAGCGATTCGAGAGGCATGTCGTCCGCATAGAGATGAGGCGGTCACTACCGGTCGACTTCGCCCATAATCGTATCGAGACTTCCAAGCGCAGCGATCAGGTCGGGGATATGCTCACCCTCCGCAATCTCCGGTAATTGAACATCAGCCGCTGACCGGTGAGATCCTCCAAGAGGCTCTGTACCCGTTCCCGCCCATTCATCAAGAAACAAGGCGGATACCTCGGGGTCGTACGGAAATCAAATATTTCTGTGATGACGAGACGCTCCGCGTCTCGAACCACTTGACCCCGAGGCAGTTGACTTCGGTTCGAAGACGTACTGATTATCCATGTTGACGTCATAAAACAGCGTTCCCTCGGGCATTCGATAGAACCGCCAGAGTGCGTAGACATCGGCCATCGCGCCGCCAGTGTTCAACACGAGGATGAAAAATGCCGTCGTGGCGACCAGTGGGATGGGCACTGCGAGCAACGGCAGACAGATGATGGTGATGATGACCAACGGTGCGATGCCGACGCGAAGATTGTGTTCCCGAGAGTGAAACTGGTGAAACACCGCTGCGTAGAACGCTCCCATCCGCCAGTAGACTCCGTAGTTCACGTCGTAGCCGTAGCGCTGGTAGACGACGCCGTGGAGTAGTTCGTGGAAGACAGCGACGGACAGAAACCCAAACAACATCGGAATTCCCACCACGCCGAGCTGCAACACGACCGTGATTTCGTCCGCTGCGGTGGCTTCGAACACGACCCCCAGAACCTCGGTCTCTTGGAACTGAAGCAGAAGCCACCCATAGACGATGGCCGAGACAACGGTGACCACCATCGCAGCCAAAATAACGAGCACCTTGGGGTAGGTGAACTGGTACGGATCGCTGTACTCCTCCGGGGTTGGCGGCGGAGAGACACCCTCAGATTCGGCTTCAACCAACTTGATCGGACTCTTGTCGGTCATAAAAACACGTACTGAATATCTATTCAAAAACTCTTTGTATATCCAACCATTCCCACAGGGTCCATCAACCGTTTACGACATTATCGGTCAGTACCTGCTCTTTGCTGACGATCCGAGCCGCATGTGCTGGCGTTGGCGGAAGTGGCCGCCAGACTCGTTCGACCACGACCACGAGAAGCGTACCGCACCGACCACCACAACGACGACGGTTGCTCGGGGCAGACTCCGACTGCAATCCGAACTTCTACGGTGTCGGTTACGCACGACGACGTATGGGACCCGCACTCGACTCCCTCCGCGGAATCCGTCGACTCGCAGATCGAACGCCTGCCACGCTCACGGTGGTTGGAGTCCTCGGGATGGTCGCACTCGTCGCGTCAGTCGTCATCAGCGTGGTTCCCATTCTCGGTTGGATACTGGGGATCCCCGTGTTAGCCTTCGGTCTCGGAGCCGCGTACGCGGTCACCGACCACGGTCTGTTCACCGGGTCGCTATCGACGGGAGTCGGCGTCGACCTCGTCCGAGAGCGCTGGCTCTCGCTGCTCGGCGCGTACGCGCTGCTCATCGTCCTGTGGCTCGCCGCGTTCTTCGTGCTGTTCGCACTCATGCTCGTGCTCGTCATCGCGGGAACGCTCGTGGCGAGCGCTATTGCTCTGCCCGAGATCGCCAATACCGCCGCAGTCGGGATTCTTTTGGTCGTGTTCGGTGGCGTGTACTTCTGCTGTGCGATGGTCGCGCAGTTCCTGTTTCCCGCTGTCGCCGTCGAGGGACACTCCGCCATGGACGCGGTGACGGTGGCCGCCAGTGTGGTTCGGGACGCGCCGATGTCGGTAGCCGGATTCACGATGATCCGACTCGCGCTGGAGTACGGGCTCATCGCCACCGGGATCGGCGTGGCAGCTGGAGTGGGAGCTCTCGGAAACATCGTCGACGACCTCTTTGGGGGCGTCGCCGCTGACCCCGGCCTCCTCGTCGAGACGTTCGACCTCGTCGGGGGCCTCGCTATCCTCGCCGTCCTACTCGGTGGGGTCGCCGTCGGGCAGGCCCTCCGGATCACGTACACGACCACGTTCTTTACCGACCAGACCCGGAGCTGACCACTGCGAAAACACGACCTACCCTCTGTATCTTGCACGTCGGTCTGACAGAGAAGGCAAAGTTCGTTCACGGGCTGATGACAGGGCGCGAATGCAGCGGAAGCTTCGTCTCGATCTACGAGAGGAGTGATCGGTCAGTACAGAGAATGTACGCATCACGGGTGGGTACTACGATGAATGCCGGGTCACAGCACGTTTTGACGTTGATGCTGTATTTTTCAAATGAACTCAAAGATATGAATCGAACGAGTACGCATCACATTTTCTGAGCGAGAAACTCATCCGTGGATATATTCAACTCACGGACGACACGGTAGACGCCGGCTGACAGCTCTCCCCCGCTGTCGTTTCGGCCCTCCATTCGGGGTCAGGGTTCGATCGGATCGGTCGTTCGGTCGGAATACGCCTGCCCCCAGACGAATCGGAGCAGCAACCCGCCGATCGGGATCCCGAAGACGCCGTAGGTGAGTCCACCGAACAGCAGTTCCCCGAGTGGTATCCACGGGCCGATAGCGAGGACGACGACCACACCGCCGAACGCGACGAGCGAGACCAGCACGACGGCGATCGGTCGTCGGTCGAGCGGATCGAGATCAATTGTTCGCACGGGAAGTTCGAACGTGTCGACGAGGTGATCGGCGTCGGCAGTCGGCCCGAGATACCGTCTGGTCTCATCGTCGCCCCACCCGGTCGTGACGACGATCGTTCGGGTGTCGAGCAGCCGGTCGGCGAGCCGGTCCGGGACGACCTGCACGTCACGGAGGACGGGGATCGACGCCGACCACTGCGGTGTCGCCAGCAGCGTGTCGTACGCGACGATTTCGTCGCCGTACCGGCGGTACTCCAGCGACCCGTATCGGAGATACTCCATCAGTACGCGAAGCGTGAGAGAGCCGAGAAACGCGACGCCGATGGCAACGCTGACGCCGACTGTCAGCACGGGGGACGCGCCGTCACCGAGAACGATCAGCACGACGAACCACACGAAGATGAACGGCATCACGAGAAACGGTGCGCGGCTTCCGACCACGTCGAAGACAGCATCGTACAGTGCCGCACGCCGCTGGGTCGAGACGACGGCGTCAGGACGCCCGTCAGGGACGGATATCGGGCTCGGATCGGTTTCCAACGGATCCGGTCCGGAGAGCCAGCCGGTAACCCGTCCGGTGCCGTCCGTGGCGGCGCGATACGCCGACCACTCGATGAGGAGCTTGACGAGCACGATCACACTCAACACGCCCTCGACGCCGATGACCCCGATGCCGGGAGTCACCATCAGGACGAACACGAGGAAGAACGCCTGTCTCGCCGGCGTCTCGATGACCGCGTACGCAGACGCGGTCTCGTACCCGCCACGGAGGTAGTCGCGCCACGTCTCGATCGACTGACCGACGACCAGGGCGAGCGCGCTCACCAGCACTTCCGGACGAGTGAGGGCGTCTCCGAGGGACACCACGTTCGAGAGGACGACGCCGCCCGCGATCACGAACCAGACGGCGCCGAGGACGACGGTCGTGGCGAACGGTAGGTTGCGCGGATACAGCGGGGGGAGCCACGACACGAGTTCGACGGAGCCGCGCATCTCGGTCAGTTCGTTCGACACGCTCACCACGCTCGATCCCTCGTGATCGGTACGCGGGGGCCGCGCCGCGAACAGCGCCTTCACGCCGGCGAGCGGAAAGGTGAACAACAGTTCCAGCGCGTAGATGGCCACGAGCGTCGCCGGATCCCAGTCCAGCCAGATGACGCCCCCCAGCGGGATCAGGTTCGCTAGAAGGAGCGGAGCGAATCCGAGAGGAGAACGATGAGGTCCGAGATCGGAGGTGGAGGGCATAGAGTGCGTTTCGGACGGGATTGCAAAAGCATACGGAACGGGGACCCCGCTTCCGTTTTCACCGGCTTTGTTGAAATTCTCAGTAGTTGGGATTTTCGCCCCCATCAATCGCTCAGTACAGAGAACTCACCTACCGGCGAGGGCGACGATCTTACCGACATCTGTCAAGAACACCGTGCGAGATCGAGATACAGAGGATGTAGTCAGCACGAGAACCGCTTTATTTTCCTCAAATGAATCCTGAACCAGCCGATAGAATGTGCCTGCTTATTGACAGAGTCACTCCGAAAATGCGGATTCCAAGGGTGTGCGGTCGAGGCCGACAGTGTCGTAGTCCTGCTCGGTCGAAAGAACACACTCCTCGCCGGTCGTGACGAGTCCGGCATGAAGTGCGTCAAATGGTGTGAGCTCGTACTCATCGAGGAACGCTGCGGCGGCCAGAACCGCGTCCTCGTGTTCTTTCGGGACGATCGGAACTAGTTCGAGCAGGTTGGTTACCGCCCGTGGTGCGTCGATCTCATACTCGGCAGTCTCACGGTCGTAGAACAGTACCAGTACCTCGGCATATGCAAGTATCGATGTGTGAATGTCATCGCGCTCGTCGAGGGCGCGGATTGCGGCCTCCTGAAGCCAGTCATCATCCTTTATTAACGCTGTGAGAAAGTCAGTTTCGACGTACACAGGTCACTCCTCACCGGCGTGTGACCGGGCTTCCGCTTCCTCTCGAACCTCTCGAGAGATCGCCTCGCGTGCGTCCGTTTTTAGATCGGCGGCTTCCGTCTCTACGAACGCATCGCCAACGGCAGCTCGGATCCCCGCTATCGGGTCCTCGTCGACGGGGAAGAGAGCGACATGACTCGGGAGTTCGACGATGCGGTACTGGTTACCGAACCTCTCTCGGACGTCTTTTGGGAGATAAATCCGTCCTCGTTCGTCCGTCGATTTTGACATGGTGTACTATCGTGTTGCACGGGAAGATACAAAAATTTTCCCGTTATTATACTATATTTCACGTCTACTTTCCCGTCTCTACCTGTACCGACCGTTCTCTTATCGACTGCTTATCTCGTACTGAGCGGTCCCTGAGTCCCCTGTACTGAGCAAATTGATCTATCCTGATTTCGTCGCTGCGATGTGCCACATTCGCGCCCTGTATCTTGCATACCAGAGTGAGTATCATTCTCATCTGGTAGTATCTCGACCGGTCAGTTCGCATCTTTCATCGACCGGCTGTTTCAGGCTAGAATATATCTGAAGAATAGTATTTCAACAAAGCCTTTTCAGCGTCGCATCGGTTGGCGTTGGCGGTACGTCAGTGTCCGCCAGACCCATTCGACCGGACCGAATCGGAACCGTTCCAGCCACCACACCGACGCCGGAATCTGGATCGCCCAGATCAGGACGACCACCCCTAGTAGCTCAATACGGCTCACCTGTCCGAACAGTCCGAGGCCGTGACCGTAGAAGATCGTCGTCGCAACGACCGTCTGGAGCAGGTAGTTCGTGAACGCGGTGCGTCCGACCGCAGCCAACGCGTTGACGACTCTCCCGTCGCGGAACCACCGACAGAGCAGCATTATCCCGCCAATGTATCCGACCGCCAGAATCGGGGCGCCCCAGTAATTGAACTGGAACGCGAGCGTGAGTACGGGGATCGTCTCCCACGCAACCACCTCACGAACCCACACTCCGATGAGAACGAGTGCGAGTCCGACACTCCCCCCGCCAACGAGGAGCCGTTTGTAAAACCGCGTGCTTCGCCTGTTGGAGAGCACCCCCCACTTGTAGAGCGCCATTCCGACGAGCATCATCCCCCCGAGTGTCCAGAACAACTCCGAGACGAACCCGAGCGTGTGATATTCGACGAGGATCGGGACGCGGTGTGTCACCTGATCGAGCCAGCCGCTCTGATATATCTCGATCTCCCGTTCCGGGGAGAAGTCCGCGCCGAACGCGGATAGCAACTCTTCTTCGAGTTGGAGTCGACCCTCCTCGGGAAGCACGAGATAGCTCACACCCAACAGGAGGTAGAGAAGAGATGGGATCGCGAACAGGACAGCACCGAGCACGAACTGTCGAAGCGGACGCCACTGCCAGACCCAGACTACGATGAACCCGGAGAGCGCGTAGAAGACGAGAATGTCGCCATACCAGAGCAGGTAGGCGTGTCCGAGACCGATGACGAGCAGCCAGAACGTTCTGGAGAAGTGTAGTTTCCGCCCGGGCTGACCCTTCCGTTCCTTCGATTCCAAGAACAGAACCATTCCGGCGCCGAACATGAACGTAAACAGCGTGACGAACTTCCGCTCGAAGAACACGTGACTGACCACCCACGCGACGTAGTTCACGCCGGTGAAGTCTCCATAGAGGGTGGGGTTATACGTCGCGACAGTCGGGAGCGCGAACAGCCAGATATTAATGACCAAGATCCCAAGCAGCGCAAATCCACGAAGCGCGTCGAGGCTAACGATACGATCGGACGGAGCCGTCGGGCCGGAATCGTCAGCGTTCGAGACCGACTCACGACCGTCGGATGAATTGGAGGGCACGGCTGTGGCGTCCCGTTAGTGGATATTAAACATGCCTCCTGAAACGTTCCCTCAGCGACACAGACGGCACGCTGACGGATGGGGAGGTGGTCGACGTCCCGGTCGCATACGGCTTTTCAGTAGGCGGAGGCGCCGGACGAGAAACGACAACCGTGTGAGCGTCTACAACTCGGGGTAGCCTATCCCGTTTCACCTCGCGTGTGAGGGGGTGCCTCTTTTGAGGCGGACCCACCCCAGCGCGGTTCGACCGAGGACGAGCGCGCCGAGAACGCTACCGGCGACGAGCGCGACCAGCGGTGCGAGCACCACGCCACCCCCGTCAGCGACGACGAGGACGTACACGCTCGCCGCGACCCACCAGAGCGTGTAGCCGGCGAGCACGCCGAACACGAGCGACGCTCCGATCCGTCGGGGGCTCGTATCGTCACGTCGCACGCGATCATCGGAGCCGACGAACGTTGAGGCGAGTCGCACGCCGTGTCGCACCGCACGAGCGAGCACCGACGCTGCGAGAAGTCCCGGAACGAGCAGGGTTGCGGGGACGAACGCGGGGCCCACGATCGTGGCGACGATCCCGTCGTCGAAGACGAGCGCTGGCTCGGTCACCCAGACGACGGCAAGAACCACGGTGAGCACGGCCAAAACCGGTTCCACCGTCCGCCGGAGAATCGACGGTGAAACGGGCGAAACCGACGGTCGACTCATCCGTCCACCCCATCGACACCGCCGAATCGTCCCGAAAGCCGCGATCGGAGGAGCCCTTCGAGGAAGCCCACGATCGCGAATCCGACCGCGAGCGGCCCGAGCAAGAGGAGAAACACCGGGCCACCCTCGCCACCGACGAACGTCTGGGTCGCGAGGACCGGCACGACGAGCGCGAGGAAACACGCGATCGGCGTGACAAGTCCACGGGCGACGGCGGCAGCGACCGGGACCGCAGCGGCGATCGCAGTCGTCACGGCGATCACGGGAACGATCCCGGTCGGATTTACGCCGATCCGCGCCATCCACGCCACGACGGCCACGCCGAACGTGCCGCCAACCGCACCGGCCACGAAGACCGCCGCACGTCGATCCAACGGCAGCGGGGGTAGGTTCCGGAGTGGTTCGCCACGGATTCCGCGGTGACCACGGAGGCCGTACTCGACGGCGGCGAGGACAACGAACGTCGCGAGCCAGACGTACCACGTTCCGACGTAGCTCGTCAGGTAGACGGAGCCGTCGACGACGAGGTGCCCCTCGAGTTCAGACCAATTCGGCGCCGGCGAGGCGACGTCCCGATACGTCGCCCACACGAGCAGGATGGGGAGCCCGACGATCGGCGAGACCAATCGCGTGTGGGCAGAGCAAAGCACGGCGAGGAACCCGAACGCGAAGACGAAGACCGCACTGGAGACCGAGGCGAGCGGCCACAGGGAGTCGGGAACGTGACCGAGCCAACGGAACAGGAACTCGACGACGCCGAGGTGGGCGACTCCGCCGAGCGTCGCGACGAGAAGCGTGCGAAGTGAGGGTGAACTCATCGTGATCGCTTCACTCGGACTCCTCGACGACCGCGGTGTACACGGTCCCGCTCACGGCACCGACCGGGAACGTCACCAACCACGTAATCGAGAACCCGAGGGCAATGACGCCGAACGAGAACGCCGCCGCGTTCACGGGGTCGGCACCGGAGAGCCCGAGCACGGCCGACACCGTCAGGATGACCGTGACGGCGAGCAGGCTGGCGACGTACGTCCCGAGCGTACCGAGCAGCCCGGTGACGGGGCCGAAAAACGGAACGTCCGATGGGAGCAGCCGCCACACGGCGACGCCGACCAGGAACGCAGTCGGAATCACGATCGGGAGTGCGAGCCCGGCAAACGCAAACCAGACGACCCCGTCGTTCGACGACAACAGGCCGACCGTCTCACCGGTGATCGCACCGACGGCGAACAGGACCGTTGCGGCGAGCGCGGCGCTTGCGGCCGCATAGCCTGCGCCGACGACTGGCCGATCCGCGCCGGGAAGCCGTCCAGGGCCGTATCGAGTACACGCACGATGGAGGGGTTGTGTGGGGAGGGACCACATATTCTGCAGTATTACAGCCGCCTTGATAGGTGTTCGCCCAAGCACGATCACGAGATGTCGACAGCCCGGAGGCGAACCATGCCGAACAGGACTGGCACCACCGTCCACGCACACAGCACGCCGATCAAGAACGGCTCGACGAGATGTCCGGCAACACCCCCACTCACGTGATCAGCGAGTGACGCGCCAGGATCGCGGTCAAGCAGTCCGAACGAAATGCGCAACGGATACACCGAAGCGCCCCCCAGCGTAGTCGCGATGTCGGCGTACGCCTCGATCGGGTTGAGCCGTTCGAGGAACGGAACCCACGTTCCGACGGTACTGCTCGGGAGGACTAGGTGGGCCGCGTGGTGTATCCCCACGACGACTGGCTCCCAGAGAAACGTCATCGTCATGTAGCCGCCCATGACGACGGCGATCGATCGCGTAGGCGTGGCGGACGCCGCGGAAACGCCGATCGACAGACCGCCGAACGCGAACGCGAACAGGACCGTCGTAACGCCGAGTCCAACCAGTGGCCGAACCGGAACGGAACCGAACGTACCGAGACTCACCAGGATCGCAAACCCAACGGCTGCGACGATCCCGATCGCGAGTGCAGCCAACCCTCCGACGAGTTTGCCTAAGACGATCTCCGTTCGAGACAGCGGCATCCCGAGGAGCATTCTGAGGCTCCCGGACGCACGCTCACCGGACACGGTGAAACAGCCGACGAAAATTGCCGCAAGCGGGACGAGAAGCTGAAACGGAAGTCCGAGATTATTGAACCTGTCTCTGTATCTCCTCGACGATATCGGGGTTCCGCAGGGTGCTCGTGTTGCCCAGCTCGTCGCCGTCGGCGATGTTCTCCAACAGCCGACGCATGATCTTCCCCGAGCGCGTCTTCGGCAGGTCGGGTGTGAAAACGACCTGCTCCGGCCGTGCGAACGGGCCGATCGCCTCCTCGACGCCGGTGACGATCCGGTCGTGCAGCTCGTCGGTGCCCTCGTAGCCGTCCTCGGTGATCACGTACGCGTACACCGCCTCGCCTTTGATCTCGTGGTCGCCGCCGACGACCGCGGCCTCGGCGACGCCATCGACGCCGACGATCGCGGACTCGATCTCCATCGTCCCGAGCCGATGTCCGGAGACGTTGATCACGTCGTCGACGCGGCCAAGGACGGTGATGTAGCCGTCCTCGTCGATCTTCGCGCCGTCCTCCGGGAAGTACACCCAGTCGTCGGGGTCGTCGCTGTCGACGTCGGAGTACTCCGCCCAGTACTCCTCGATGTACCGTTCGTCGTTGCGGTACAGCGTTCGTAGCATGCCGGGCCACGGCTTTTGCACCGTGAGATACCCCGCCTCGCCGGCGTCAACCTCCTCACCCACGGCGTCGACGATCCGGACGTCCACGCCCGGCAGTGGCGGCCCGGCGGAGCCCGGTTTCATCGCCGTGACGCCGGGCAGCGTCGTCACCATCATCCCGCCCGTCTCCGTCTGCCACCACGTGTCGACGACCGGACACTCCTCGTTCCCGATGTGCGTGTAGTACCACTTCCACGCTCGGGGGTTGATCGGCTCGCCGACAGTGCCCAGCAGCCGAAGACTGGAGAGGTCGTGTCGGTCCGGGTAGTCGGTCCCCCACTTCATGAACGCGCGGATCGCGGTGGGTGCGGTGTACAGCTGGGTGGCGTCGTACGCGTCGATGATCTCCCACAGGCGGTCGCGGTCCGGGTGATCCGGCGTCCCCTCGTACATCATCGTCGTCGTCCCGAGCGCGAGCGGCCCGTAGACGATGTACGAGTGGCCGGTGATCCAGCCGATATCGGCGGAACAGAAGTACGTGTCCTCTGGTGTGATGTCGAGGACGGCCTGCGAGGTCCACGACACCCACGAGAGATACCCGCCCGTGGTGTGTTTCACGCCTTTCGGCTTCCCCGTCGTGCCGGAGGTGTACATTAAAAACAGCATATCCTCGGCGTCGCGGGTGACGGGCTCGACCTCGGCTCCCTCCTGTGTGGCGACCAGCTCGTCGTAGTCGGACTGGTCGTCGGTCAGGGCGTGACCGAAGTCATCGCCGTTGTCGCTCAGGCGGTCGACGACGACCGTCGTCGTGTCGTGGTCGACGCCGTCGAGCCCCTCGTTCGCCTTCTCGAGGTGGTCGAGCGGATCGCCGCGTCGGTAGTAGCCGTCGCAGGTGACGAGATACGCGGAGTCGGCGGCGTTCATCCGGGTCGCCAGCGCGTCGGCGGAGAACCCGGCGAAGACGACGCTGTGAGGCGCGCCGATGCGCGCACACGCCAGCATCGCGATCGGCAGCTCCGGGATCATCGGCATGTACATCGTGACGACGTCGTCCTCCTCGACGCCCTGTGCGCGCAGCGCCGCCGCGAACTCGTTCACCTCGCGGTGCAGCTCCGCGTACGTGTACGTGCGGTTCGCCTCGTCGACCGGCTCGCCGACCCACTCGATCGCGACCTCGTCGCCGCGCTCGTCGAGATGACGGTCGAGACAGTTCGCGGAGGCGTTCAGCTCGCCACCCGTGAACCACTCGTAAAACGGAGGGTTGCTGTCGTCCAGCACCTGGTCGTACCCCGTCTCCCACTCGAGAAGGTCGGCCGCGGCCTCCCAACACGCCGGCCAGTTCTCCTCGAACGTCTCGTAGATTCCCTCGTCGGAGACGTTCGCGCCCTCGACGAACGCCGCCGGGGGCTCGAACACCGCCTGCTCTTCCAGTCGGGCTTCCAGTTGACCGTCACCGTCTGTCATGATACGGCCGTACACAACGAATCAATAATAATAAACCGTCGGGATCCCGGGAATCCCGGAGACGAAAGGTTGAAACGCCGCTCGGGCGGAACGACGGTATGGAACTGCGGGTCATCGAGAAAACCGACGCGGAACTCCGCATCGAGATCGCCGGCGAAGATCACACGTTCATGAACGTGTTGAAGGGTGCGCTGTTGGAGACCGACGCGGTCGCCGCGGCGACGTACGACGTCAATCCGGAGCAGTCGGGCGGACAGACCGAGCCGATCCTGACGGTGAAAGCCGAGTCCGGCGACCCACTCGATGCCCTCGAGGCGGCCGCAGCCGACATTACGGAACGCACCGCCGCGCTTCGCGACGCGGTGCAGTCGGCATCGTAGCGCCGTTCGACGATACGCCGGCTCAGCGTCGCGGAGCCTACGTCGCTCGGTTTCATCCCGCTGCATCAGCGACCCCGACGCCTTTATCACTCTTAGACCGTTCGACCGAGCATGACGGGTATCGTCTTCCACGCGACGGAGCAGCGACACGAAATCGTCGAATTTTACCTCGACGTCTTTGATGCGGTGGTTCGACTCGAACAGCCCGACTGCACGATACTCGGGTACGACGGGTTTCTGTTCGGATTCTGTGAGCGTGACCACACCGACGACTGCGGAACACTGACGTTCGTCTTCCCCGACCGGGCCGGGGTCGACGCCGCATACGATCGTCTCGGCGACGCCGCGGTCGACGAACCGCGCGAAAACGCGACGTACGACATATATCAGTGCTTCGGGGTGGATCCGGACGGGCGTACCGTGGAGTGTCAGACGTTCCTCGATGCGGAGGATCGACGGGCGATCGGCGAGTGAACGAGACGAGAGACCCGGCTGGGTCGGACGGAGCGAAGAGTCGGGCTCAGTCGGATGCGTCCGGTTCCGGTAGTCGCTCGGTCGTGCCGTCGGACGCCGGCCGGTCGATCCCGCGGGAGATACCGGGCACGATCCGGTCCGCCGCGCGTCTCGCACCCGGAATGTTCGGCGCGTACGGCCCCACCGTGCCGAGGGCCAGCGCTCCCGTGACGTACAGCGGGGCGGAGCCGCCGTCGGAGCGCCGCCAAGCGAGCGTGTCGTCGTCGAGGATCGGAATGCCCCGGTACCCCCGACCGAGGTCGAGCGCCTCGGCGACGGTGTCGACGAACGGATGCTCGAACACCGGCTCGAACCCGGTCGCGAGCACGACGCGGTCGCCGAGCAGCTCCATCCCGTGGTCCAGCGCGAGCCGAACAGACTCGTCGTCGCTCGCGGCCGACTCGACACATCCCTGAACGAGGGTGATCGAGTCGTCTGCGGTTCGCTCGTCGAGCTCCGTGTAGAGGTACGGCGGAACCGTCGCCGTGTGCCGAGCGTTCTCGACCACCTCGAACCGCTCGCGCGACCCCGGCGGATGGACGTGGAGGTTCTCCTCGATGTGCGACCAGTTGATCCACGGTGGATCCGCCTCGGACACCTCCCACTCGAGCGGGTGTCGGGTGAGCAGCACCACCGACTGGCTCTCGCTCAGCTCGCACGCGAGCTGTGTCGCCGTGATACCCCCGCCGACGACGATGGTTCGGTCGACCGACGCCGCGGGATCGAACCCCTCCCAGACGTGGTCGATGCGGTCGAGACCGCTCGCCCAGTCCGGCCATCGGTACCGGTCGCCGTGGCCGATCGCCAGAACACAGTGGTTCGTGACGACCGGTCCCGTGGTCGTCTCGAGCCGGAGCCCGGCCGCACCGGAGCGGTCGTGGATCGCCTCGACGGTAGCGCGTCGGTGGAGCGTGTCGAGCCCCTTCCGCTCGACGACGGCCTCGGCGTAGTCGGAAAACAGCTCGAGCGACGGCCGCGCCGGGTAATCGACCGTCGGAACGAGCTCGTCCGTTCGGTCGTGCCCCTCGGCGAAGCTCTCGAGACCGAACGGCTCCGTACCGACGTGGTGGACGAACGTCGATCGGAGCCGCTCCATCCCGCAGGCGGCTGCCTTCTCCTGAAACGAGGCGAGCAGTCGCTCGTGGGGATCGATGATGCGTACGTCGGATCTGTCGACCGGGGTGTCTTCGAGAAGCCGCTGGAGGAGGTAGCTGCCATGGACTCCGCCTCCAACGATCGCACAATCGAGCCGTCGGGGTGAGTTGCGTGTCGTCATACGATGCGTCGCATCCGTACTCGAAACCAGCCCGCAGGTGTTAATAAGAATTTTGAATAAGATAATAAGATATATTACTTTGTATGCCTACATTAGTAATACATGGCCGGAGAGACGATACCCGTGACGGTGCTGTCAGGGACGCTCGGTGCCGGGAAGACGACGACGCTCAATCACGTGCTCCGCGAGAGCGGCGACCGGGACCTCGCCGTCCTCGTCAACGACATGGGCGAAGTCAACGTCGACGCGGATCTCGTCGCCGAATCCTCCGACATTTCGGCGGATGACGAGGAGCTCATCGAGCTCTCGAACGGTTGTATCTGCTGTGAGCTGCGCGGCGACCTGCTCGACGCGATCGGTGGACTCACACGCGACCGCGAGTTCGATGCGGTCGTCGTCGAGTCGACGGGCGTCGCCGAGCCGCTTCCCGTCGCGCAGACGCTGACGCTCGGCTTCGACCAGTCGGATCTCGATCCGACCGAGTTCTACGAGGAAACCGGCGTCGAGCCGCTCGAGAACTGCCACCTCGATACGACGGTGACGGTCGTCGATGCCCATCAGTTCATGGAGGCGATGCAGTCGGACGAGATCCTCGACGACGACGGCACGAAAAAACATCTCGGCGATCTGCTCGTCGAGCAGGTCGAGTTCTGTGACATCCTCCTGTTGAACAAATGTGACCTCGTCGACGAGGAGACGCTCGCCGAGGTCGAGGCGACGCTCGAGACGCTCCAGCCACGGGCCGAGATCGTTCGGACGACCCACGGCGAAGTCGCCCCCGACAGTATCGTCGACACCGGCCGATTCGACTTCGAGGAAGCGAGTCGATCTGCCGGCTGGATGCGGGAGCTGCAGGAGCCACACGAGTCTGCCGAGGAGGAGCACGGCGTCACCTCGTTCGTCTTCGAGGCACGGCGACCGTTTCACCCCGAGCGGTTCGCCGACCTGCTCGACGCGTTCCCCGAGACGGTCGTCCGGTCGAAAGGCCACTTCTGGCTCGCCGGCCGCGAGGAGATGGCGCTCATGCTGAACGTCGCCGGGCGATCGATCCGGGTGGCACCCGCCGGACGCTGGGTCGCTGCCTTACCGGCCGAGGAGCGCGTCGAGCAGTTCGAGACACACCCCGAACTCGCGGAGGAGTGGGACGACGAGTGGGGGGATCGCGGAACGCGACTGGTCGTCATCGGAACCGAGATGGACCACGAGTCGATCCGCGACCGCCTCGAGCGCTGTCTCCTCACCGCCGAGGAGATGGAGGCCGACTGGGAGGCGTTCGACGACCGGTTCCCGACGTTCGAGGCTGCCGAGGAAGCGACCGAGGACGAGACGGAGTCTCCCGAAAATGACGGACAAGAAGAGATCGGAATCGCGGACTGAACGCGGCCGTGTGACCGATCGCGGGCCGGAAGCGACGACCCCACCGGCAGGAAGAAAGCCGACACCGGAGTGTCTCGCGGTCGTCGAATCGACCGACTCGGAAGGCGATCTGTGTACGATCTACTCGATCGCCTCCGAGGACTCGCTGGTGACGGCGTGGCTGTCGGCCCACGAAGGCTCGTACTGCACGCTCGAGGAGCGACGGTAACACATCACCATTCCAAGCAACCGATGTCCACGACGTTTCAAACTGCGGTCAACAAGCACGTATCGCCGACGAAGCGCCACGAAGCGATCGACGAACTCGCACGAGCGGGCGAGACGACGAACCTCGCGATCCTCGTCCGAATGGACGGGCTCCCCGGCGAGTTCCGCCGACGCGCCCTCAACGGACTCGCCGGGTGTAACGCCGCGGCGACTCTCGAGGAGCTCGCCGAGGACCAAACTGTCGACCCGTCGCTGAGACGGAGAGCGGAGACGTTGGCATGACGGAACGCGAGGCGTCGACTTCCACGGACGGGGCGACGGGCTCCGCGAGCGAACCGAGTACCGATGCGGACGGAGCGGAGACGCGACGGTCGGAGCAGCGACGCGTCTGTCGTGACACCGGACGGGAACAGGGGCTGGTTGGGGCGTACGATATCTGGCTGTGTCGACAGTCGTTCCGAGAGCTGGCCCGCGAGATGGGGTTTCGAAAGTACGACTGACCGGTCGGAACGGACCGAAGCGGCCTCCACCTCGTATTGGATGAGATCGGTCGTTTGGCTACGGAAACGACAGGCCGAGGCGGATCACTCGCTGTGCGTGTACGACTCGCGCCACTCGACTGCTCGGTCGGCGGCGTCGGCGGGGTCGTCGTAGCGCTCGCGCTCGTACACGCGCCCGTCGGCCGCCTGTTCCATCACGTCGAGGCGAACGACGGCACCGCCGTCGGTTCGTCTGCGAAGCCGCACCGTCGCGTACCCGTCCGACCGCTCCCACTCCGTCACGACATCGTCCGCACGCGAACGCGTCCACTCCATACTCGAAAGGGTCGCCGGCGTCGGGATAAGCGTGCGGGTCCGCGGTTCCACGCTCCGCTCGGCGGTCCGTCGAACCGCGTCAACCCTCCGTATCGGGTCCGGGAGTGTACTTACACCGCGGGCAGACGGGGTAGCCGAGGGTGTCGTACGGCACCGACGTGGACGGCGCCGTAGTTTCACATTTCGGACATTCAAACGTCGCTGAATCCTGGGCTGCCATGAGTACGAATAGCGCATCCGAGCATATAGTAACGCGCTGCTTATACGACCCGCTCGACACCTTCATTTATATATTCGTGTCGGACGGATCTTCTGTATGTCCGATGATGTGTACGTGAGACGACGAAAGCGAGCGGCGAGGCGGTGCCGCGAGACCGAGGCCGACGCGATCGTCTGTTTCCCGAGCCGGAACCTCCAGTACCTTACGGGCTACACGGAAGAGCCCGGCGAGCGCCACCTGCTTCTCGTCGTCCCCGCCGGCGGCGACCCGGGATTCCTCGTTCCGAAGCTGTCCGCCGCCCGGATTCGCGACGCCACGTCGGTCGATGACATCCGAACGTGGAGCGACGGCGACGATCCGGTCGTCGCGGTTCGCGAACTGCTCGCCGACCGTGGCGTGCGGGCGGGTCACCTCCTCGTCGACGATACGATGTGGGCGCGGTTCACGCAGGATCTCCGGACCGCCGCGCCGGACGCGACGTGGGGACTCGCGAGCGAGGCGCTCGCGGACCTCCGCATCCGGAAGGACGAGACGGAGCTGGCGGCGCTCCGCGAGGCGGCCGGGATCGCCGACACCGTCGTCGAGGAGCTGCGGGAGCTCGGAGCCGACGTGGTCGGCCGGACCGAAGCCGAACTCGCGGACTGGATCGACGACCGGCTGACCGCACACGGCGGGACCGAGCCCGCCTTCGAGACGATCGTCGCCGCGGGCGAGAACGGTGCGAAGCCACACCACCATCCCGGAGACACGGCGATCCGCACCGGCGAGCCGGTCGTCGTCGATTTCGGCACCCGGGTCGACGGCTATCCCTCGGACCAGACGCGCACACTCGCGTTCGGCGGGACACCGCCGGAGACGTACCGCCGCGCCCACGAGGTCGTCCGAGAGGCGCAGGCCGCCGCTGTGGACGCGGTCGATCCGGGCGTTCCCGCGGCGACGGTCGACCGCGCCGCCCGAGACGTCATCGCGGAGGCCGGCTACGGCGACGCGTTCATCCATCGGACGGGCCACGGCGTCGGGCTCGACGTCCACGAGGAGCCGTATCTCGTCGCCGGTAACGACCGGGAACTGGAGCCGGGGATGGTGTTCTCCGTCGAGCCAGGCGTGTATCTCGACGGCGAGTTCGGCTGCCGGATCGAGGACCTCGTCGTCGTCACGGCCGACGGCGTCGAACGTCTGAACACGACCGACCGCGGCTGGCGGTGAGCATCCGAAGCCATGGAGGTTGGCCGACGAGCCGCGTTTCGCCGCGAGGGAAACGGCTAGGTGGATGGCGTCGGACGGGCCGGCATGGAGCTCGGATCGGCAGTTCGTGGCGTCACGCCGCCGCTCGTGACGCCGTTCGACGGACCGGACGGAGAGACGGTCGACCACGACGCGCTCGCGAACGTCGTCACGCACGCCGTCGAGGGGGGTGTCGCCGGACTGTTCCCGAACGGCACGACGGGAGAGTTCGCGAGCCTTACCGCCGCGGAGCGCGCTGCCGTCGTCGAGACGACCGTCGCGAACGCCGGCGGTCGCCCCGTCCTCGCGGGCGTCGCCGACACCGCGATCCCGGACGTGCTGGCGCATACGGACCGGGCGGCCGATGCCGGTGCCGACGCCGTCGTCGTCACGCCCCCGTACTTTCACGCCGAGTCCGGCGAGGGCGGAAACCGACGGTTTCTCGAACGGATCGCCGACGACGCGACCCTCCCCGTGTTCGTCTACGACATCCCCTCGTGTACGGGGAATCCGCTGTCGCCCGAGACGGTCGTCGCGCTCGCCGACCACTCGAACGTCGTCGGAATGAAGGACTCGAGCGGCGACTTCGCCGGGTTCTGCCGGCTACTTCGCGAGACGCCCGAGGAGTTCGTGCTCCTGCAGGGGTTCGACGCGCTGCTCCTCCCGTCGCTTCGGATGGGCGCGACCGGCGGGGTGCACGCACTCTCGAACGTGGTCCCGTCGGCGTTCGCGGAGCTCTCTCGGCTCGCACGGACGAGCGAGGGAGAGTCCTCCGCCGCTCGCGCCGAGGAGTTACACGAGGGGATCGGCGCGCTGTTCGACGCCTGCCTCGAGTACGGGTTCGCGCCAGCGACGAAGACCGCGCTGTGCGAGCGCGACGTGATCGAGAGCGCCAGGGTGCGCCCGCCGCTGAAAGCGGCCGAGCCGGACGCGATCGCGGCACCGCTTGTCGGGTTACTGGACTGAAAGCCTGCTCGTCGACGCCTGTACCGCCGAAAGGAAGGAACGTGCGAGCGGGGTGTGTACGGGATGCCGTGTGCCTCGGCCCCCGTGCGGAGTTCGGCGGGCCTCGGTCATAGCTACACCCCCAAATATTTCCGCATCTCCCGCTCATCGCTCTCCGGCAATCTCGCTTCTCGGTTTCCGGCAATCTCGCTTCTCGGTCTCCAGCAAAGAACTCCCGCGAGCAACGACGCCCGCGGTCGTCGTGAATCAGACGATTCCGTCGACGTCGACGTGGTCGGAAAGCAGCCCGCGCATCGTCTCGACGGTTCGCGCGTCGCGGGTACGCCCGCCGCGAACGACCGACTCGGCACGGTCTATCGCGGTGACGGTGTCGGTGTTGAGCGCGAGCACCGGCTTGCCGGCTTCAGCCGCCTTCCCGAGCACGGCACCGGAGGGGCGGTGGCCCCCGGTCAACACGAGACATTTCACGCCGGAGGCGTCGATCGCCGCAGTCTGTACGTCCGCGCGGTCGCCACCGGTGATCACGGCGGCGTCGCGAGCGCGACGGAAGTGGCGAAGCGCCTCGTCGCCGCCCATCGCGCCGACGAGGAATCGTTCGACGAACGCGTCCGTCGGGGAGTCGGTTAGAAGCTCAGCGCCGAGCTCGTCGGCGAGGTCGCCCACGGTGACGCCCGCGAGCTCGCGCTGCCGCGGGATCGCGCCGAACACGGTGATCCCCTCCGATTCGAGGAACGGGATACCGTCCTGGTCTAGCGATTCGAACGCGGTGTCCGACACCTTGTTGAACACGACGCCGGCGAGCCGGTCGCCGAACGTCTCGGCGGCCGCGATCACCTCGTCGAGGTCGCCCGGCGTCTCGTAGCCAGCCACGAGCACGACGCGCGCGTCGAGCAGGTCGGCCACGTCGGCGTCGGTCAGATCGACGACGCCGCCGGTCGTCCAGTCACCGCCGCCCTCCACGAACATCTGGTCGCGGTCGGCGGCGAGCTCCTCGAACTCCTCTCGGACGCGCGCGTGAAGCGCATCGACGTCCTCGGTGCCGCGGATCGCGCCCTCGATGAACGTCGGCGAGTAGACGACGGGCTCCATCTGGTGCATCTCGGCGTCGAGACCGAGCACCTCGCGGGCGAGCATCGGGTCCTGGTCGAGCGTCTTGCCGACGTTCGACTGCAGACGCGTGCCCTTCGGTTTCATGTAGCCGACGCTCTCGTCGCGGTCGGCGGCGAGCCGCGCGAGCGCGAGGGTGATGGCAGTCTTTCCGGCGTGTTCTCCGGTCGCGGTGACGAGTGTGGTGGTGGTGTCTGTCATGAATTACTCGAGTCGTTCGGGGTCGACGGTGAGTCGTACGTCGACGGCGGCGGCGTTCGCCCCGTCGGCGTCGGGCAGTGCAACGAGCGGGTTGATGTCCAGCTCCAAGATCGCGGGGAAGTCGGTCACCAGCTGTGAGAGTCGACCGATCGTCTCGACGATCTCGTCGATGTCGACCGGGTCGCGTCCGCGGGCACCCCGCAGCAGCGGCGACGACTGGATCTCCTCGGTCATCTCGCGGGCCTCCGGCTCGGAGACGGGCGCGACGCGGAACGTCGTGTCCTCCATCACCTCCACGAAGATCCCGCCGAGTCCGAACATCAAAAGCGGGCCGAACTGCGGGTCGCGGTTCATGCCGACGATCGTCTCGACGCCGTCGTCGAGCTCGACCATCTCCTGCACCTGGACGCCAAGGATCGTCGCGTCCGGCTGGTAGTTTCGCGCTCGGGTGATCAGATCCTCGTAGGTGTCCGCGACGTCCTCGTCGGCGACGCCGACCGCGACGCCGCCGATGTCGGATTTATGCAGGATATCCGGCGAGACGATCTTCATCACGACGTCGCCGTCGATGTCGGCTGCGACCGCGCTGGCGCGCGCCGGCGACTCGACGATCGCGCCCTCCGGCGTCGGAATGCCGTAGGCGTCGAGCAGCTCCATCGCCTCGACGCCGAGGCGGTTGTCGTCGCGGTCACGAACCGACGAGAGGATCTCACGGGCGCGTTCGCGGTCGACGTCGAACGACATCGGCTCGGCGTACTCGCGCTCGCGGATATCCCGATAGCGACCGAGCGTCGCGAGACTCTCGATCCCGCGGGCGGGATCGAAGTAACAGGGGATCCCCTTCGCCTGCAGCCGCTGTTTCGGCTCCCGGGTCCGGTCGCCACCCATCAGACAGGCGGCGACGGGCGCATCCATCTCCTCGCTCACGTCGAGGATCGCGTCCGCGAGCTCGTCGAAGTCGATCGTCGCCGTCGGCGCGGCGAGCACGAGCGCGGCGCCGACGCCGTCGTCCTCGACGGTGATCTCGAGCGCCTCCCGGAATCGGTCGACATCGGCGTCGCCGATCACGTCGACGGGGTTGTGGATGTTCGCCTCGTCGGGCATCGACTCGCGGAGCGCCGCGGTCGTCGCCGAGGCAAACGACGCCATGTCGAGGTCGGCGTCACCGACGGCGTCCGTCGCCATCACCCCGGGGCCGCCGGCGTTGGTGACGATGGCGACGCTGTCGGTGTCCGGCAGCGGTTGGCTCCCGAGGATCCCCGCCGCGTCGAACAGCTCGTCGACGGACTCCGCGCGGATGACGCCCGCCTGGTCGAGACCCGCCTCGTACGCCTTCTCGGAGCCTGCGAGGGTGCCGGTGTGTGAGGAGGCGGCCTGCGCGCCGGCGCTCGTGCGGCCGGATTTGACGGCGACGATCGGGGTGTCCTGTGTCGTTTCGCGGGCGGTCTCGATGAACTCCCGGCCGTTCTCGATCCCTTCGAGGTAGCCGATGATCACGTCGGTGCCGTCGTCGTCGCCCCAGTGGTCGACGAAGTCGGTCTCGTCGAGCACCGCCTTGTTGCCGAGCGAGACGACGTCTTTGAAGCCGACGCCGTTGTCGTTCGCCCAGTCGAGTACGGCGGTGACGAACGCGCCGGACTGACTCATAAAGGAAAGCCCGCCCGGCAGGGCGTTCTCCGGGCCGAACGTGGCGTTCATCCCGGACGGCGTCGACATGATGCCGAGACTGTTGGGGCCGACGAGGTTCAGCTCGTACTCGTCGGCTATCTCTGCGAGCCGCTGCTCGCGGGTCGCGCCCTCCTCGCCCGTCTCGCCGAACCCGGCCGTGATCACGACGACGTTCGTGACGCCCGCCTCGCCGCACGCCTCGATGGCGTCCAACACGATCGACGGGGGGACGACGATCACCGCGACGTCGGCGTCGGCCTCGTCGATCTCGGCGACACAGGGCGTTCCGAGCACCTCGTCGTAGTTCGGGTTGACTGGAACCGTCTCCCCGTCGAAGTCGTCGAGCAGGTTCGACGTGACGGCGCGACCGACGGCACCCTCTCGGGTGGTCGCACCGACGACGGCGACCCGGTCCGGGTCGAACATCTCGTTGAGCGTACCCATCAACGTACGACTACGCGAGGCGCTGGTTTAAAAACGGGTGGGATGGCGTTCAGTAGTCGAGTCAATCATGTGAACGGGTCACGACGCCCATGATCAGCGTTCTCGGCCGTGTATCGATTCCGTGCCGAACGACGGCGCTCGCCCGACGCGCGCGGAAGCGAGACGGTGACGACGTTCCCGTTCGCGTGGGTGTCGAACGCGAGCTCGCCCTCGGAACGGTCGACGACCCAGTACACCAGCCACAACCCCATCCCCACGGGGTGATACAGGTCGGTCATCTCCCGCCGGTCGGTGACGATCTGCGTCTCCTCGGCCGGTATCGGTGGGCAGTTGTCCCGGATCGCTATCTCGATACGGTCTTCGAGCCTGTCGACCTCGACGCGGACGTTCGGGGTTTCGGAGGCGTGTTCGACGGTGTTTTCGAGCAGTTCGGCGAGCGCGTACTCGATCTCCGGATGCGTCGCGGCGATCGCCTCCGGTGGATGCTCCGCGACGAACCGCCCCTCCGGACAGGTGTCGCGAACCGCCGAAACGACGTCGGCGACCATATCAGTGACGTCGAGCGACGTCAGCGAGCCGTCGCGGTTCAACATCTCGATCACGTTGCGCTGTTTCTCCGCGGTGTCGAGAAGCTCCGCTCCGACCCGACGGATCGTCTCAGCGTGGTCCGCGATCGCGTCTCTTTTCACGTCGGCACTCGGACGCCCGCCCTCGACCGGGTCCGGCCGTCCACCCTCGACCGGGTCCGGCCGTCCACCCTCGACCGGGTCCGGCCGTTCACGAACGGCATCCGGTTCGTCCGAACGCGTACCGCCGTCCGAGTGAACCGCTCGGTCGGACCCGGTCTCTCGATCGGACCCGGTCTCTCGGTCGGCATCGCCGGAGCCCGCGGCGTCAGCCGTCGCCACCTGGCTGGCGATCCGCTCCGCGGTCCCGGTGATGACGTTCATGTCGTTGCGGAGCGTGTGCCGCAGAAGGTTGTCCATCACGGTGAGCTGGCGACTGCGTTTGTACTCCTCGCTTACGTCGCGGGCGAAGCCGGCGATCCGGACCACCTCGCCGTCCTCGCGGATCGGCTCGCCCGGCACCCGGACCCATCGGCTGTACTCCGTTGCGGGATCGACCCGATAGTCGATCTCGACGGACTCGCCCGCGGAGAGACGGTCCATCGCTCGTTCAACGTACGGACGATCGTCGGGGTGGACGCGGTCGAGAAACGCGGTCGGGTCGCGCTCGAGTTCGGACGGCGTGATCCCGAACACGGTCTCGGCGGCGTCGTTGACGAACAGCAGCTCCTCCCAGTCGGCCGTAAACATCCAGAGCACGTCCGAGGCGCTCGCCGCGATCTCTTGTAATCGCCGTCTCGTCTCCAGTTCCTGCGTGACGTCGCGTGCACTCACCACATACCCGTCGAGCCCCGTCTCGTCCGGCGAGTAGAGCCTGCACCGGAGCCTCGCCACTCCGCTGTCGGCGGTTTCGACCCGACACTCGATCCGGTCCCTCGACGGCTCTCGGCTCCCGGCGACGCCGTCCGCGAACCGGCGGCGGAACTCGTCGGCGTCGTCGGGGTGAATGAACTCGACGGCGTCGGCGCCGAGGAGGTCGTCCGGATCGTACCCGAGCAGCTCCTCGACCGCGGCGTTGCAGTAGCGGAACCGTCCGCTTGCGTCCAGCACGACGATCGGCTCCCGGGTGAGATCGAGGAGCGTGAACGCGTCGTGCCGGTCGTGCATGCTGGAACGACCGACCGACACGAATAAAACGGTGGTCATCTAATTATCATGGTTGAAAAAGAGGAGTCGGAGACGCGATGGGGGCTCGCAAGCGCGCACGTGATCTCGTCTCTCTGCCACCCGCCCGAGCGACCGGCCTGCCACCCACCCGAGCGACCGGCCTGCCACCCACCCGAGCGACCGGCCTGCCACCCACCCGAGCGACCGGCTTCGTTACGCCTAAGCGACGCCGCACTGACAACGTGATATGCACTACCACGAGGCGGCGAGGTTCCTGTTCGACCTCCGTCGCTTCTCCATGGAGCCGGGAACCGAGGGCGTCGAGGCGTTACTCGAACATCTCGGCAATCCGGAGGACGACATACCGTTCGTCCAAGTGGCCGGCTCGAACGGAAAGGGAAGCACCGCACGCATGACCGAGTCGATACTCCGCGAGGCAGGACTCTCCGTCGGCCTGTACACCTCGCCCCACCTCGAATCGCTTGCCGAGCGGATCCGCGTCGACGGACGACCGATCACGAACGAGGCGGTCGCGTCGTTCATCGAGGCGGTGAAACCGTGGCTCGTCGACCGCGCCGCCGCCGGGGAGCCGCTCACGTTCTTCGAGGTCGTCACGGCGATGGCGATCCGCGACTTCGCGCGGCGCGACGTCGACGTCGCGGTCCTCGAAGTCGGGCTCGGCGGCGAGTACGACGCCACCAGCGCGGTCGCTCCGATCACGACCGCGGTGACGAACGTCTCGCTCGAACACACCGCCGTCCTCGGCGACTCGATCGCCGAGATCGCTCGAACGAAATCCCGCATCGTCGCCGGCGGCGCGCCGGTCGTCACCGCCTGCGACGGCGAGGCGCTCGACGTGGTTCGCGAGGTCGCAGCGGAGTTCGACGCGCCGGTGACGACGGTTGCGGGCCCCGGCGTCGACCGCGGCGAGGAGCGCGACGACGCGCTCGTGGCGACGTACGAGGGACGGGTGAGTCCGACCGACGCAGGAGTCGGATTCGACGGTGCAGTGACCGGCTCCCATCGGATCCCCCTCGTCGGGGAACACCAGGCAACGAACGCGGCGGTCGCGACCGCGCTCGCGCTGCGGACGGTCGAAGCGCTCGGTGCGGAAGCTCCGGAGCGCGCGATCGCAGACGGGCTCTCGCGGGCGACGTGGCCCGGCCGGTTCGAGGTGATGGGAACCGATCCCCTCGTCGTGCTCGACGGCGCGCACAACCCGGCCGCCTGCGAGACGCTCGCGGGAACGCTCGCGGAGTACGACTACGAGGAGCTCCACCTCGTGTACGCGGCGATGCACGACAAAGACCACGCGGAAACGATCGCGGCACTGCCCGACGCCGCGAGCGCCGTCACGTGCCGTCCGGATCTCGACCGCGCCGAGGACCCCGAGGTGTTGGCCGCGGCCGCACGCCGGGCGGGAGTGCCGGACGTGACGGTTGGCGACGACGTCGCCGCCGCGTTCGCCGGCGCGTTCGAGCGCGCCGACGACGCCGACTGCGTGCTGCTCGCCGGGTCGCTTTTCGCGGTTGCCGAGGCGCGAACCACGTACACCCGAACGGTGACGCCGAAATCGCTTCGAAGTCAAAGCGGACCCGTTCGCGTCCTCGAGAACGAGGATGTCGATCCGGTGACCGCAGACCGAGTGCGGGATGGTATGGACCATCAGCTCGTGACGCTCCGGCTTCGCGGAAACACCGCGCGACGCGTCGCGGCGACGATGCGCGCGGTCGACGGTGAATGCGCGGTCGGCGGTGCGGGCGTCGAGAGCGGCGAGCTCGTCCCCGTCACCCTCGCCGGAACGATCGCGCAGTTCCGTGCGTTCCGTAACCGACTGGCGCGCGAGGACGACGGAGTTCGGCGAGTCGCGGCCGACATCGCGGCGCGGCTCGGACTCGCCGAGCCCGACGAACCGGAAGACGTGGCGACGAACGAGTACCCGTGGAGCGACGGGACGGCGGTGATGGGCGTACTCAACGTCACGCCCGACTCGTTCCACGATGGCGGGCGTCACGAGGCGTTCGCCGACGCGGTTGACGGAGCCGAACGGATGGTCGCGGCCGGCGTCGACATCATCGACGTCGGCGGTGAGTCGACTCGACCCGGGGCGGAGCCGGTGCCGGTCGACGAGGAGATCGACCGGGTCGTCCCGGTCGTGGAGGCGGTCAACGAGGCGGACGCCGTTGCCGACGGCGACGTGCTCGTCTCCGTCGACACGCGGAAGCCGGCGGTGGCGGAGGCGGCGCTTGACGCGGGCGCGGACGTGATCAACGATGTGACCGGGCTGGAGGACCCGCGAATGCGCGAGGTCGTCTCGGACGCCGGCTGTCCGGTCGTCGTCATGCACAGCATCGACGCGCCCGTCGACCCGGAGAACGATCCGGAGTACGGCGACGTCGTCGCCGACGTGATCGCCGATCTGCAAGAGCGGCTCCTGCTGGCCGAGAAGGCGGGTATCGACCGCGAGCGCGTGATCGTCGACCCAGGGCTCGGATTCGGCAAGTCCGCCGTCGAGAGCTTCGAGCTGCTCGGACGGACCAGTGAGTTCGCGGCGCTCGACTGTCCCGTCCTGATCGGCCACTCACACAAGTCGCTGTTCGAGGCGGTCGGCTGCGGCCCGGACGACCGCGAGCACGCGACCGTCGCCGGCACCGCGGTCGCGACCGCCAACGGCGCTGACATCGTCCGCGTCCACGACGTCGCGGAGAACCGGGCGGCGATCGACGTCGTCGCGGCCGCGATGGATCCGTCGTCGGTCGAGTAGCCATCGACCCCGGCGGGTGGCGGTCGGCAAATCTCGACCCGGTCACTCGGGGAGACGGCAGCGTTTTGAGTCGTCGCCCCACAGGTGCCGGCATGGTTCGACGCCTGCTCCTCGGCTGTAGCTCGGTCGGATACACGCTCGTCGAGCGGGCACAGGGGAGACGCGGCGAGCTGTACGCGATCACGGACGATCCCGGCTGGGCGTCGACGCTCCGTGACGGCAACGTCTCCACGGTTGAGGCCGACCCGACCGACCCGGAGACGTATCCCGACGACGTCGCCGTCGTTATCGTCGCGAGCGACGATCCGGGGTGTAACGCCGCCGCCACCGCCGCGGCGCGAGACAGGTTTCCTGCAGCGCTGATCGTTGCACACGTCGGCGAGGGACCGGCCGACGACCAGCGAGCGAGGATCGAGGCGGCCGCGGACCGCGTCGTCGACCCGGTGAAGGCGATCGCCGGCCGGGCGCTGCAGGCGGCCGGCGCGGACGCACAGGAGCGACCGGTTCGACTGCTCGACGCCCTCAGATCGCTCTCCGGGCCGCTTCTCGTCGTCGCCCACGACAACCCCGATCCGGACGCCATCGCGAGCGCACTGGGCGTGGTCAGGATCGCGGAGCTGGTCGGCGTTCCGGCCGACGCCTGTTACGGCGGCGACGTCGCCCATCAGGAGAACCGCGCGCTGGTGAACCTCCTCGACCTGGATCTCCGGACGATGGCGGAGATCGACATCGAGGAGTACGGGGGCGTGGCCCTCGTCGACCACTCCCGGGCCGGAATCAACGACAGTCTTCCGGAAGGACACCCGGTCGACGTCGTTATCGACCATCACCCGCCGCGCGGCCCCGTCGAGGGGTCGTTCGTCGACATCAGACCGGAGGTCGGCGCAACGAGTACGCTAATAGCTGAGTACCTCTCCCGGCTCGGGGTCGAGCCGGGTCGGACGCTCGCAACCGCGCTGGTGTACGGGATCCGGATCGACACGCGGGATTTTACCCGGGCGGTGTCGATCCCGGACTTCGAGGCGGCGGCGGAGCTGACGCCACACGCCGCCGACGACGTGCTCGAGCGGGTCGAGAGCCCGAGCGTGAGCCGCGAGACGTTGCGGGTGCTTGCCCGCGCGATCGAGAACCGCGAGGTTCGCGGGTCGACGGTCGCCTCCTGTGTCGGCGAGATAGCCGACCGCGACGCGCTCGCACAGGCCGCCGAACGGCTGCTCGACTCCGAGGAGGCGTCCATCACCTTCGTGTACGGTTACATGGATGGCGTGATCTACGGCTCCGCCCGCTCGCGGGGGGCCGACGTCGATATCGGCGAGCTGCTCCGCGAGGCGCTCGACCCGGTCGGCTCCGCGGGCGGTCACGCGAACATGGCGGGCGCACAGGTCCCCCTCGGCATCCTGGAGACGGTGTCCGACGACGAGTCGCTGCCGGACGTCGTCGCGGAGTTCGTCTCCGGGCGCTTCTTCGAGGCGTTCGAGGATCCGCCGTCGCTGCCGACGGGAGATCCGACGGAGTTTCCGACGGACTGAGTCGCGGTCCCGACTACGGCCCGAAGCGCGCGGCCGCGTCACTCAGCGGAGATAACGTCGTCGATGCGGAGGAGCATCGTCGCGGACTCCGTCGCCGACTCGAACGCCTCGCGTTTGACCGCCGCGGGGTCGACGATCCCGGAGTCGAGGGGGTCGCCGACGCGCGCGGCACGTCCCTCGGCGATGACGCCGGCACGGCCCTCCGCGTCGTGGCGCGCCCGGAGGTCGACGAGCGTGTCGATCGGGTCCGCGCCGGTGTTCTCGGCGAGCGTCCGGGGGATCGCGTCGACGGCGTCGGCGAACGCCTCGATCGCGAGCTGTTTGCGTCCCTCGACGCCCGCGGATTCGCTGCGGACGTGGGCTGCAACGGCGATCTCCGTCGCACCCGCGCCGGGAACGACGCCGCCGGAATCGAGCGCGGCGATAGCCACGTCGACGGCGTCGTGCATCGCGCGTTCGAGTTCGTCGACGACGTGCTCGGTCGATCCGCGGACGAACAGCGTCACCGCCCGGGCGGCGTCGCCGCCGCGGACGAACGCGAGCTCGTCGTCGCCGTACGCCTCGATCTCGATCGACTCGAGCCGACCGAGATCATCCGCCTCGATCTCGTCGAGAGTGCCGAGCCGCTTCGCGCCGGTGACGTCCGCGACGTCGGCCGCGTCGGAAGATTTCACGCTCTCGAACGCGAGAATCCCGGCGTCCGCGAGGAAGCCGGCGACACGGTCGTCGATCGACTTCCGGCAGAACAGCACGTCGACGCCGGCCTCGGAGAGCGTCTCCGCATAGCCGCGAAGCTCGGCGTCCTCTGCTTCGATAGCCGCGTTGAGCCCCTCGACGGAGCTGATCGAGTACTCGGCGTCGACGTCGCCCTGTCGGACCTCGAGTTTCGCATCGAGGATCGCGACGGTCGCGTCGCTCACGCGCCGGGGCATCTCGTCGTGGACGGGCTCCTCGTCGACGATCACGCCGTCCACGAGCTCCGTCGCCGCCGCCGCGGCGCCGGCCCGCGGGTGGACGTGAATCCGGTCACGGGCGACGCCGTCCTCGTCGGCGACGCGTCGGACGGCGTCGACGACGAGTTCCGCAAGGTCGCGGGCCGCCACGTCGCCGGTTCCCTTACCGGTCATCGACGACTCCGCGACGGACGCGAGCAGGTCGTCGTCGAGCTCGCCGTCGACGACGACGTCGTCGATCGCCTCGTTCGCGAGGCGCGCGGCCTCCGCGTACCCCTCGACGATGGTCGTCGGATGGACGTCGTCGTCGAGGAGGTCCTCTGCGCGGGCGAGCAGCTCGCCGACCAGCACGGCCGCGGTCGTCGTTCCGTCGCCGACGGCATCCTCCTGTGACTCCGCGACCTCGACGATCATCTGTGCGGCGGGGTGGTCGATATCCATCTCGTCGAGGATCGTCGCGCCGTCGTTCGTGATCACGACATCGCCCGTCGAGTCGACGAGCATCTTATCCATTCCTCGGGGGCCGAGCGTGGTGCGTACCGCCTCGGCGACGGCCTTGCCGGCCGACACGTTCGACTCCTGCGCGGCCCGACCGCGCGTTCGCGAGCTGTCCTCCGAGAGAACGTACATGGGTTGTTGCATACGAGACGCCATACTCGATCCGAGAGATGGTTTGCGGTTCTATATATATTTTGTTCCGACTCGATCAAAACTGGCGGAAGAAACGGCGGTGGATCGTGAGCGGTCGGTCACTCGGTCGGACCGACAGGCACATCCGTGATGAACTGGAGGTACGGATAGATGCTGGGGTTGGAACACGGGTTCCGGATCGTCGACATCCACACCACGCTCGACCCCGACGAGCAGTCCGTCGCGGCGCACGGCCGGGACATCACGCCGGAGCGGTTGGAACGGGAGATGCATCAGGCGGGCGTCGTTCGCGCCGTCGCCAGCCCCGGCCGTCGCGCGTCCGGGCGGAGCTACCTCCGCGCCAACAACGCCGTCGCCCGGCTCTCCGTCGACCGGCCGTTCGTCGCGTTCGCCCGACTCAACGGACCGCGCGATCCCAGGGATCACCCCATCGCGACGCTCCGAAATCTCCGGGCGGAGCGCGAGGACCACCACGCCCGTCCCGACGACGTCGAGCAGTACTCCTACGACGACCGGTTCCACGGATTTACCCTCGTACCGCCGTACGACGGGCTCCCTAACGAGGACGTGTTGGAACAGCTGGAGCTCGCCGATCTTCCCGTGCTCGTTCATGCTGGCGAGCGGTTTCCGCCCGAGGCGGTCGAGCGGGAGCTACTGTCGTACGACTTCCCGGTCGTGCTCGCGAGCTTCGGCGGCTATCCGCTGAACGCGGACCTGATGAACCGGACGCTGGACCTGCTCGGCGAGTACGACCGACTGTACGTCGACACCAGCGCCGTCCGATACCGTGAGGTGCTAGAACGCGGCGTGCTGGAGCATCCCGACCGGGTGCTGTTCGGCTCCGGCGCGCCGGACGTCCATCCGAACGTCGGCGTGATGGAAGTGTTAACGCTCGACGTCTCCGAGGACCTAATGCGTCGAGTGCTCGCGAAGAACCCGTCACGGATCGTCACCGGTCTCGCCGAAGGTGCTGACGCGTAACCGATCCCTCCCTACTTCGCTCGGCCTTTCGACATCGGGCCGGTAGCGACGATCGACGCGGCTCGCCAGCCAGCTCGCACGCTCACGAGGGAACGCTCAGTCCGCGATTGCGGCCCTGTGAGCGCTTGCGGCGATCGACGCGATCCTGACCGGCTCGGGCTGACGACACCCCTCACGGGTGAGTCGCCGGACGATATCGACCGCACGGTCGGTCTCGAGTCCGACGGCGCGGACGAACAGCGAGTCGGCGGTTCGCGAGGAGTCGGCGGTTCGCGAGGAGCCGGCGATGTCGACCCGGCGTCTGGGCGGGAGCGATCGATAGATTGCGAGCCGGCGTTCGAGTTCGTTGCCGTCGAACTCTCGCTGAAGGGCCGACTCGAGCCCCGGACTGGCCTCGTAGCTCACGGAGAGAACTGGCCGATCCAGCGTCTCGTGCAGTCGGTCGAGGTCGAGAACGTTGAACCAGGCCGGGGCGACGCCGGCACACAGCACCCGGCGGACGTCCTCGCGGCCGAGTTCGCGAAACAGCTCGATGACCGCGTCGGTCGCATCGACGCCGCCGACGGTACAGCGCTCGAAGCCGAGTCCGTCGAGGACGCCGTCGGCGCGGACGACCGATCCGGCGATGTAGCTCGTCGGATCGTCGTCTGAAAAGGCGATGCCGAGCGTGCGACTCCCCGGTTGCACTACGCCGCCTCGCTACGTCTCCTCGCTTTTGATCTCCTGGAGCCGGTCGAGAAGCTCGTCGTTCGAAGCGCCGGGCTCGTACTCCACGGACCCCTGGTGGGTCTCCTGGGCAGCGCGGACGCCGTCCTCGTCGTCGAAGTCCGCGTCGAGGTCTTGGTTCTCCTGTTCGGATTCATCGTAGCTCCCGAAGCCCATATTCACCTAAATATTAGGGATCATGACGGATAAATGCACGGTCAAGTGCGAGCGCCACTCGACCGCAGTCGGACGGCGACGTCGACCCCGGCGATGAGACACATCCTTTTCAACGATGGCGGCCATGTCGGCGGTATGGAACCGATAGCCGTCACCGCGAGCGCCGAGACGTTCACCTGCAACGCGTATCTCGTCGACGGCGAGGCGACGACTCTCGTTGACGCCGGCGCGATGCCGGGCGTCGAGGAGGTGGTGGCCGAGCAGGTCGACGAGCTGGATCGGGTCGTACTGACCCACCAACACGGCGACCACGTCGCGGAGCTCGACGCCGTCCTCGACCGGTTCGAGCCGCGTGTGCTCGCCCACGGCGACCATCCGCGCCGCGATGTCGCGATCGTCGACGGCGACGAGATCCTCGTCGGCGACGAGGCCTGCGAAGTCGTGCATACGCCGGGACACGCCCCCGACCACGTCGCGCTGATCGGCGACGAGCGGCTGTACAGCGGCGACGTCGTCGTGTACAACGACGGCGCGTTCGACGACGGCTCGTTCGGCCGAACCGACATGGCCGGGCAGTCCCGGGAGCAGCTGATCGAGAGCCTCCACGAGATCCTCGACCGACTTCCGGAGACGGTCTCCGCGATGTATCCGGGCCACGGCGACGTGTACCGCGAGGACGACGGCGAGACTGTCCGTGCGGTCATCGAGCGCGCGACGGAGCGCGCGGAGCGCCGGGAGCCGAAGTATCCCGAGGAGTAGTCGTGGTAGCCGGGGTGTCGTGGTAGCCAAGGCACCTGGATAGCCGAGGCGTCCGGCGGCCGCCCACGCACCGGCCGACGGGGCGACAAGAACACGCTTAAGAGGGGCGACGACGACCGTTTCGACGGGAACAGCACAGCTGCAGATCCGACTCGCCGGGGCGCTCGCCCACGGCTTGGGAATGTAGCAGTGCACCGACGCCTCCGGCGGCGCGGCCGTCGGACCGCCAAACGGTGGTTCGTCGCCAGCCGCGTCGCGCGGAGCCGCGGTCACGTTTTGCGGTTGTGCCGTTCCAATCTCAGACAATGGCACGAATGCACACGCGCCGTCGCGGCTCGTCCGGTTCGGACAAGCCGGCGACGGACGAAAACCCGGAGTGGAGCGACGTCGACGCCGAGGCGATCGAGTCTCGCGTCGTCGAACTGGCCGAACAGGGACACGACCCCAGCGTCATCGGACTCAAGCTCCGTGACGAGGGCGTCAAAGGCACCCCGATCCCGGACGTCAAACTAGCGACCGGGAAGAAGCTCACCGAGATCCTCGAGGAACACGACGCCGCCGCGGAGCTCCCAGAGGACCTTCGAAACCTCATGGCCCGCGCGATCCGTCTGCGCGAGCACATGGCGGAGAACGGACAGGACCACCAGAACAAGCGCGCGCTCCAGAACACGGAGTCGAAGATCCGCCGTCTGGTGAACTACTACCGCGGTGACGAACTCGACGAGGAGTTCACGTACACCTACGAGAACGCCGTCGAGCTGCTCGAGGAGTAACCGTCTGAACGCGACCGAGAGACCACGCCGACACACCACGATCCAGTGACCGAAACCGCTGCCACCCGAAACGCTGCCCCGGACGCGCTCGCCAGCGTGCTCGCCGACGCGTCGTTCGTTCGGCTCGTCGCGAGCGACGATGGCGACTCGCTGGCAGCGGCCGGGCTGATCGCGAAGGCGCTCCGCACGAATGCCACGCCGTTTCAGGTCCGGATCGACCGCGACCCCGGTCCCGACGGAGCCGAGGGAGGCCAGGCCGACGCCCGGAGGGAGCCGGACGACACCGCGATTCGGATCGGTACGATGGCCGGAGACCACGCAGTCCCGGGTGTCGACCGTCCGGCGAGCACGACCGCGTTCGCCGTCGCTCGCGAACTGGGCGACGATCCGGATCCCGTCCTCGCGCTGGCGGGCGTCGTCGCCGCGGGGTCGGTCCCCGGCACCGACGGCTCCGGCGATGCCCTCGCGGTCGCGGAGAGCGGCGACGTGGTGCGTCGACGGCCCGGCGTCGCGATCCCGGCAGCGGATCCCGCCGACGGAGTGTCGGCGTCGACGCTCGTCCGAACGTCGTACTCCGGGGATCCGGAGGCGACTCGCGCCGCGCTCGCGGAGCTCGGACTCCCCGCGTCGCTCGACGACGAAGCGCATCGACGGCTCGCGTCGTTGGTCGCGGTCGACGTCGTCGGCGCGGAGTCAGCGAGCGACCGGGCCGCTTCGGCAGTCGAGCGTGCGCTTCGACCGTACGCCATCGAACGTGTCGAGCCGGCCGCGCCGTTCGCGACCGTCGGCGGCTACGCCGACGTGTTGGAGGCGCTCGCTCACGAGGAGCCCGGTACGGGTGTCGCCCTCGCGCTCGCCGACGACCCGAGCGACGAGCTCCGGAGCGCGGCGCTTGACGTCTGGCGGACGCACGGCGTCGACGCCCATCGGGCGCTCGACGGAGCGACAACGGGACGATACGACGGCTGCGTCGTTACCCGCATCGACGCCACTCCGGCCACGCTGCCGACGATCGCCCGGCTCGTTCGCGACTTCAGGTCGCCGGAGCCGGTCGCGATCGCCGTCGACGAGGCGGCCGGCGAGATCGCGGTGAGCGCGGTCGACCCGCTGGGGATCGAAGCGGTCTGCCGCGGCGTCGCCCGCGAGTTCGACGGCGACGGCTGGGGCACCGAGACGCGTGGCGGCGTCAGCGTATCCAACGACACCACGGAGGCGCTCGCAGCCCTCAGGGAGGCGCTATGACGGACGACGAGACGAGAGACGAGACGAGAGTCGGCTCGCGGACGGCAGCCGTCCGAACGACCCACGCCGACGCCGACCGCGTAGCCGCCGCACTCGGCCCGGACAACACCGACTCCATGGCGATGCGAGTCGACGGCGACCGGATCGCGTGTACGGTCGAGCGGTCGACCACCGGCGGGCTTCGATCGACCGTGGACGACTACGTGGTGAATCTGCAGGTCGCGGACGAACTCATCGAGCGCGCACGCGCACATCGCGGCACGAACCGCGACGCGAATCGCGGCACGAACCGCGACGCGAATCGCGGCACGAACCGCGACGCGAATCGCAGCACGAACACGTTCCGCGGGGACGACCCCGCGGACGCCGACGCGTCCGGCGGGGAACGGTCCCGACCGGACGACACGGATCGCTCCCGACCGGATCCCGGGAGTCGATCCGAGACGACTGGCGGGGACCAGCCCCGCACGAACGGGTCCGACGACAACACATGAGCGAACGATCAGTGTCCAAGAGCAGAGGCGAAAAGCGCTGGTACACAGTACTGGCACCCGAACAGTTCGATCGCGCGGAGCTCGGCGAGACGCTCGCCGAGGAGCCCGACCAGGTGGTCGGCCGCACGATCACGACGACGCTCGACGAGCTCACCGGCGACTCGGGCGCGAACAACACGAAACTCACGTTCAAGATCACCGACGTCGGCAGCGACACTGCCTACACGGAGTTTATCACGTACGAGCTGACGCGGGATTACCTGCGCTCGCTCGTCCGCCGCGGCGCGTCGAAGGTCGAGGCATCGATCACCGTCCTGACGACCGACGACTACCGTATCCGCGTCCAGCCGGTCGCGCTGACGACGAAGAAAGCGGACCGGTCACAGGAGAAGGCGATCCGCCGCGTCATGATCGACAAGGTGCACGCGGCCGCAGAGGAGCGAACTTTCGAGTCGTTCGTCGACGCCATCGTCGACGGGAACCTCTCGTCGGCGATCTACGGCGAGGCGAAGACGATCTACCCGCTGCGCCGCGTCGAGGTCCAGAAGCTGACCCTCGAGGCGCGTCCCGCGGAGGTCGCAGCCGAGGAGGAGGCCGCCGTCGACGTCGATGCCGACGAAGTGGCCGTCGACGAGTAGCCGGCCGACAGCGCCGCAAGACGACCGGTAGCGCCGCAAGACGACCGGTCTCACTCCTCGCGGCCGACGAACGCCTGATACTTCAGGTCCTCCTCGCGGATCTCCTCGACGATCCGATCGACGATCACTTCCCGGGGCCGGTGGAGCCCGGAGACACGGTCCGAGAGCTCCTCGAAGCTCTCGAAGGGACCGCGCTTGCGCTCATCGAGCACGTTGTTCCGCAGCTTCTTGCCGATTCCGGGCAGCAGGTTAAGCTGGTGAAGCCGGAGGGTGATCGGCTGTGCCTCGTTGTAGAAATCGACGAACCGACGCTCCTGACTCTCGACGACGTCCTCGACCGCGTACTCGACCTCGGCAGCCGCGTTCCGGGTGAGATCGTCGAACGCGACCTCACGGTATCGGGTCACGGAGTCGTCGTTCAATGGAAGGCGGTCGCTCACGGAGACGTCGGTCTCCTCGGCAAGCGCCAGCTCGTACAGTCGAAACGCGTCGACGCCGAGTCCGTACGCCACCGGTGACTTCTGATACCCCGGCCGGTCGTCGTCCGGCCGACCGGTCGGGAGCACGTCGAGGAGGACGACCGCCGGTCCGGCGTCACCTCCTTCGGAGCCTTCGGCGTGGTCGGCGGCGGCATCTTCGCCTTCCCCGGCCGCCACGTCGTCGTTGTCGCTCATACGCGTATCTACGTGATGGATGGTTAAAAACAGCCGCCGCAGACGGGCCCGTCTCTTCAGGCGTACTTGGCGACGACGTCCAACACGTCGTCCAGCTCGTCTCCGTCAAGCGAGTAGCGTTCCTGGGCGAACACCGACCGAAGCTCCGTCCGGTCCTCCGGGAGAAGGTCCGCGATCTTGATCGCGGTCGGCACGTCGATCGGCTCGAGCTCGGCGAGCTCCTCGACGAGCTCGCGCGACTCGTCGGCGTCGAGGTGCGCGAAGCGGTTGACGTGCTCGATGGCGCGTGCGAGTTCGTAGCGCAGCTCGCGCGACTCGTCTTCCGCCCGCTCGGCTTCGATCTCGACGAGGATCTCCTTCGCCTCGGAGGTAGTAATGTACTCCTCGTCGATCCGCTCTTTGAAGATCGTCATCTCAGTTCTGCTGGGCGCTCATATGTGCGGCACGGACGATGAGCGTTTTCGTCTTGCCGCCGTCGGTGATCTCCACTTTGAACGCCGCACCCTGCTTGCCGACCACCGTTCCGGTTCGACCATCGAACCGGGGATGGAAGCGGCCTTCCTGGACGCTCGGGTCGATCTTGAGGTGGACCTGCGTCCCCTCGTCGAACTCCTGGATCGCGCGTTGCGGCGGCGACGTGCCGCGGTCTCGCGGCTTGTTTGACAGCTTATCGCGGGTCGCCTTCTGGGGCCCATTGGAACTCGGCATAGTCGTGTGCCCCTGTTCCGCTGCCGCAGTTATAAATCGTGCGTTACGGCCCGCGATAGCGGACGTGTACCACACCGTTTTGCCACCCACGCCGCGTCTCGGCACCGAAACCGTCGACTCACCGTCGTCGCCTCGATCGAAGCGGCCTCCGATCACCTTTCACCGCCGAGCACGAAGCGATCGTATGGCGGACGAGCCCGCGGAGAACATCAGCGGTGGGGCCAGCGGCGGCGGCGCGTTCGACGAGTTCGAGTCCGGCGAGCGCGACAGTCGAGCGGAGGCGGTCGTCGACGCACTCGGCGAGATGTACTGGCGGAAGGCGTACGGCGGACAGGACGGGTTCGAGTGTCTCGTCCGAACGATCCTCTCACAGAACACCTCCGATACGGCGAGCCAGCCTGCCCACGACTCGTTGATGGCTCGCTACGGGCCGGCCGAGGAGCTTGCCGCGTCGCTCGCGAACGCCGACCGCGACGAGCTGGCCGAGACGATCGCCTCCGCCGGTCTGTACAACCGCAAGTCGGCGGTTATTCAACAGGCAGCCGAGTGGGTGCTCGAGGAGTTCGGTTCGACGGACGAGTTCGACACGCTCGTCGTTGAGGGCGACCCGACTGCGGTACGCGAGACGCTGCTGTCGGTCGACGGCGTCGGACCCAAAACGGCCGACTGCGTCCTCCTTTTTGCCGGCGGTCGCGGCGGCGTCTTTCCGGTCGACACCCACGTCCACCGGATCGCGCGGAGACTGGGCCTCGCACCGCCGGAAGCCGACCACGAGGCGGTTCGCGAGGCGATCGAGGCGGATGTCCCGCCGGAGAAATGCGGATTCGGTCACACCGCGATGATCCAGTTCGGGCGGGAGTACTGTACGGCCCGGAAGCCCGCCTGTCTCGACGGCCCGGAGGCGTGTCCGCTGTACGACCTGTGTGACCGGGTCGGAGTCGACGAGATCGACGGCGAGGTCGTCGATCCCGCGAACGTCACCGACTAACACGAAACGAACTAACAGGGAACTGGTTCGGTCGCCCCCGACACGGGCGGGCGCTCCTCCTCGTATGCCGACTGTCCGATCGCACCGTCGAACATCGGCAGCCGGAGTTCGTACGTGTAGAGGATGTCGAACGCCGCGAACGGGTTCACGCCGGTCGCCACCAGCCCAGCGCGGCTCAGTCGGACGCCCGCCGCGAGGGTGACGATCCTATCGTTCTCGAGCGTGCCGGACAGCTCGACGCCGAACTCGCCGCCGTTGCTCGGGTCGGTCAGCACCGAGAGGTGGACCAGCGAATCGATCGTCGCCGGTGGGTCGCCGATGACGAGCGGATACCCCTCGCCGGCGAAACACTCCGTTATCGGGGCGACCTGCGCGTCGTCGACCCCGTCCACGGGATCCGTGTCGAGGGGTGCAGCCGACGCACCTCCGACACCGACTGCACCACTTCCGGTAAGCGCTCCCCCTGTCATGATGGCAAACAGCAGAACGCCGACGACCGCGACGGCGGCCGGACGGCTCGGCGACGGGTCTCCCATCGGATCGATCGATGCGTGTCGGGGACATAACTCCGGCGGGCGAGTTCTCAGTGCCGATATCGCTCCCCGGGCGAGCGCGTCACTGGTCGCCGACGTCGATGAGCTCCTCGACGATCAACCCCTCGACGAGCAGCTCCGCGGAGGCGACGTTCGTCGCCAGCGGGACGTCTTTCACGTCACAAACGCGCAACAGCGCGGAGACGTCCGGTTCGTGTGGCTGTGCCGTCAACGGATCCCGGAGAAACACCAACCCGTGGATCCGGTCGTTCGCAACCATCGCGCCGATCTGGAGGTCCCCACCGAGCGGTCCCGACGACTGGCGGTCCACCGTCAGACCCGTCTCGTCGGTGATGCGTTGTCCGGTCGTTCCCGTCGTGACGAGCTCGCAGTCCGCCAGCACGTCCGCATACGAGTTCACGAACGCCACCATCTCGTCTTTCAGTTCGTCGTGTGCGATGAGCGCGATGCGCATACACGGGTATCCCGCCGAGTACGCTTAAAAGGTCACGAGCGGTCGTTCGCGGTGAAGCGGTGGCCACGAGATGACACCCCGTATCGACGAGGTGTGTGATCGTGACAACGTTCGGGACCGCTACTTGAACCGGAACGTCTCCAGGTTCTTCGGCGCGAACGTCCGCATGTTGTAGTCGTGATACAGCGCCGAGGAGAGGTCCTGCACGGAGCGCTCGTCGCCGTGAACACAAAGCACCTTCTCGGGACGCGGGTTCATCGTCTTCACGAAGTTCTCCAGCCCTTGTCGGTCGGCGTGGCCGGAGAAGCCGTCGACCGTCTCGACGCCCATCTCGAGGCTGAGCGTGTCGCCACGGCCGCCGTTGCTCCAGCCGGAGACGGGGATCTCGTCCCAGCCGTTCTGGATCCGACGGCCGAGCGTCCCCTGCGCCTGGTAGCCGACGAACACGAGATTCGAGTCCGGATCGGAACCGACGTGGTGGAGCCACGACATGATCGGGCCTCCTTCGATCATCCCGGAGGTGGAAAGGATCACACACTGGTCGTCGTCGGCGACCTCCTGTCGCTCGTCCTCGCCCCCGTCGATGTGGTTGAACTCGTCCGCGAGAAACGGGTTTTCGTCCTCGTGGAAGATCCGGTCGCGGAGGTCGTCGCGGAGATACTCCGGATACGTCGTGTGGATCGCGGTCGCCTCCCAGATCATCCCGTCGAGGTGGACGGGCATCGAGGGGATCTCGCCCTCTCGCATCGCCTCCTCCAACACGAGCATGATCTCCTGGGAGCGACCGACGGCGAACGCCGGAATGACGACTTTTCCGCCCTGCTCGTACGTCTCGGTTATCACCTCCTTCAGCTTTCGCTCGGAGTCGTCCTGATCGGTCTGGTAGTCGTTGCGACCGCCGTAGGTGGACTCCAACACCAGCGTCTCGACGCGCGGGAAGTCGTTGACCGCGCCGTTGAACAGCCGGGTGTCCTCGTAGTGGATGTCGCCGGAGAAGGCAACGTTGTACAGCCCGTCGCCGACGTGGAAATGCGTCACCGCGCTGCCGAGAATGTGGCCCGCGTTGTGGAAGGTGAGCTTGATGTCCGGCGCGATGTCGGTGACGTCGCCGTACTCCAGCGGGATCGTGTGTTTGATCGCCTCGCGGACCTGCGCCGACTCGTACGGCGGCGTCCGCCCCTCCTTCGCGGCGACGTCGAGGTAGTCGAGCGTGAGCAGCCCCATCAGGTCGCGGCTCGGCTCGGTCGTGTAGATCGGACCGTCGTAGCCGTATTTAAACAGGAGCGGAACCAGCGCGGAGTGGTCGAGGTGGGCGTGGGTTAACACGACCGCGTCGAGCGTGGCCGCGCCCGCGCCGAGCGCTTCGGGGACCTGCAGGTACGGCACCTCCCCTTCGGCGCCGGGCTTGTCGCCGCAGTCGATGAGGATCCGGGTCTCGGGCGTCGAGAGGATAAAGGCGGCGCGTCCGACCTCGCGACAGCAGCCGAGCGTCGTGATCCGTACCCACTCGTCGTCCGACATCTCCTCGCGGTGGATCTGTCGGCCCACACGTTCGAGGATGTCGCGGCGCTCCTCGCGTTCGTTTTTCAGGAAGCTCCGGACGTTCGAGACCGTCGAGGACTCGATCGGCGGCGTTCGAACGACTTCCGGCGTCCAGCCGACCTCCTGGGTTATCTCCCGAAGCGTGGAGCCGCGTCGGCCGATCACCATGCCGGGTTTCTGGGCCTGAATGACGACCTCGCCGGTGTCCTCGTGGAAGTCGAGGTCGGTCACGCCGGCCTCCTCGGGAATCACGGAGCGAACCTTCTCCTCGGCCTGCCGCGGCGGCGATAACGACGTTGGGTCCGGACGGATCGTGATCCGCTTGCGGAGCTTGGAAGCGAGCCGCCGGATCAGGTCGCCGTCGCCGGCGAACCGCTTCGGGTCGCGGGTGTACACGACCAGCTCCGGGCCCTCGTATTTGACGTCCGTAACCGTGATGTCGGTCGGAATCTCCTGTTCGATCTCGGCTTTCAGATTCTCGAGTTGCTTATCGACTTGACTCATATCTCACTGCGGGTCGTCGGTGCCGACCTCGACGGCGGAAGCTGCCCGGAGAACCGATCCGGGACTCGTCGCCGAACGGCCGGCCATGACGGAGTAGGCATAATGGAAGTCCTGTCCGTAGTTGATACCGTGCGGGAACAGCCAGCGAAAACCCGCTTGCTCGGAAGTAGTCCGCGGTCGTTATAAAAGCCTTCGCAAAGAGCAAGCCGTTCGCGCCGGTATGCGGTCGTATGCACGTCACGCCCGCCGTCGTCACGGAGGAACACGCGTGGGTCCGCGATCGAGCCGACGTCGTGGTGCCGATACTCAACGACACTCGCGCGCGGCTCGGCGATCTGTTCGACACCCACGTCGACCCCGTCGACCCGGAGACGTATCGCCGCGAGGTCGACGTCGTCTTCGCCGACGGCGAGGCTGCGGTGAACGTCGCCGGCTACGCTCGCCTCCTGCGAGAGCTCGACGTCGAGGACGATTATCCGGGGTTCGTCGTCGACGAGGTGCTCGGGCGCGAGCTTGCGGCGACGATCGCCGGCGGACAGCCGCTCTCCCTGCTCGCGCAGGCGACGTTTCACCTCACGGACGTCCACGTCGGCACGGATGCGACGGCCGACGGACGAGGCGCGGCAGGAGCCGATGACCTCGACGCGGCGCTCGCCGCCGGCTTCCAGACGCGGCTCCCCGGCTGGGACTGGCGAGCCGAACCGAGCCCATTCGCCGTCGACCCAACGGAGTAGCCGCACCGTCGAGCCGGATCCGGGTCCCCGGTCGTGGCTCACCCGTCGTCGAGCTCGGTCGTCCGTTGCTGCAGGAACGCCACGTCGGAGTCGTTCGTCGACTGGAGCCGGACGTCGAGCGCCGCGTCGGGACTGATCCCCGCATCGGCGGCCGTCTCACCAGCGTCAGAATCGACGATAATGGTTTGAACACCCCGCAAGAGCGACGAACGCGCCCCGCCAGAGCGACGAACACGCCCCGCCAGAGCGACGAAGGCTCGAGGAGCGCGCGATCCGCGTGCGGCACGGCTGCCGCTACTTGACGAACTTCGCGATCGTCTCGAACCCCTTATCGCGGATCGAGTCCGGGAGCAGCCGAGCGAGGACGCTCGCCTTTGCGAGCGTTCCGGGCTGCACACGAGTGGGCGGCTTCGTCGCGCTCGCCGCGTTGAGGATCTCCGCGGCGACTAGCTCCGGCTCCACCGAGCCGGGGCCGTCGCCGCCGACGAGCTGTGTGTCCTCGAACAGCGTATAAAAGTCGTCGTACGCACCGGACCGTTCGATCCCGTCCGCCTCCATGGGATCCGCCTCGCGACCCGCGCGGTCGGCAAAGTTCGTCTTCACGGGGCCGGGCTCCACGACGACGACGTCGATCCCGAACTCCCGGACCTCGTTGCGCAGCGCGTCCGACATGGCCTCGAGCGCGAACTTCGAGCCGCTGTACACGCCGCTGCCCGGAAACGCGACCCGACCGGTCACCGACGACACGTTGATGATGGTGCCGTCGCGCTCGCGGCGCATACCGGGCAACACGGCGCGGATCAGCCGATGCGGGCCGTACACGTTCACGTCGAACTGCTCGTGGACTCGGTCGGTCGTCACGTCCTCGACCGGTCCGAACTGCCCGTAGCCGGCGTTGTTCACGAGCGCGTCGATCGCTCCCTCCTCGTCGAGGATCCGGTCGACGACGCGGTCGACGTCCTCGGGGTCGGTAACGTCGAGCGTCGCCAGCTCGCAGCCGGCCTCGCCGAGCGTTTCGATGTCCGCGGGGTTCCGAGCGGTGGCATACACCGTCCATCCCTCGTCGTTGAACGCGTGGGCCGTCGCCCGGCCGATTCCCGACGAACAACCGGTGATGAGTACCGTCTTCTGCACGCGTCGATGCTTGGCCGCCGACGGCATAACTCTCCCGACCGGGACCGACGTGGAGAGCTACGCGTCTGGCTTCGGCCGGATGAGGTCCGCGAGCGCGACGAGGAGCCCAAGGAACCAGCCGAGCGGGATGGAGATGCCGACCCACATCAGCACGTAGCCGAGTCCGGGGAGCCCCCACTGTTCACCGAACGTCTCGAGGTCGAACGCGCCGCGGAGCCACTCGTTGATCCCGCCGACGGACAGGAACGTGTCGAGGATCCAGCGGGCGAGATCGTAGCTCGGCGGAAGGATGATCTGCTCAAGCGTCGGCGTCACCAGCGCGGCGACGACCGGCGGAAGGAAGATCGCGGTCATCGCGAACGGGTACGCGAGGAGAACGCTCACGAACCGCCCGCCGACTTTCGAGAAGCCGGCCGCGAGCGCAGCGGAGACGATCGCGACGACGCTCGCGGCTCCGACCGCGATCACGTCGTCGAACGGGAGCTGGAGATGCGTCACGAGTGTGAGCGTCCCCCACAGCACCGTCGCGACGATCACCGCGCCGGCGATACCGAATCGCGCGACTGCGGAGTCGAGCTTCGCGGCATAAAATCGGGTGGCGAACCCCACGAGGAGCAGCGGATACGCCACGGCGACGAGCGGCGCACCGATCGCCGCCCACAGGTAGTACGCGACGGTTTGTGGCGTCGTCTCGGGTTGCCACTTCCCCAACACCGTGCTCGGATCGAGCTGTCGCGGAAAGACGAGCTCCATCCACGTCTCATGGAGGCGGACCACGTCCAGGAGGAGCGCCTCTAGCAGTCCGATCTGCCCTCGTCGTTCCATCCTCGACAACTCACACCCCCGGTGACGTGAACTTTGTGCCTTCGACACGTTCGTCGGACGCGCGTCGGCTCCGGCTCACGACGGGCGATCCACCTCGGAGCGACGCGATGTGCCGATCGCTGTGACGGCCACGACGACACGACGACACGACGACACGACAACAAGACGACACGACAACACGACGACACGGCGTACCGTCGATCGTCGAGCGTCGACCGGTTCCGAACCGTTCAATGTTGCCGACGCGCAGTACCGCATATGGGCATGCCGCACGATGATCGCGAAGCGCAGGTCACCGAGGTTCTCGACCGGCTGTACGAGGAGTACCCCGACTCGACGATCTCGTTAAACTACTCGAACCGTCTCGAACTGCTTATCGCCGTGATCCTCTCGGCGCAGTGTACGGACGAGCGCGTGAACGACGTGTGTGCCGACCTGTTCGAGACGTATCGGACGCCGGAGGAGTACGCGAACGCGCCACAGGAGGAGCTGGCGTCGGCGATCGACTCGATAACATACTACAACAACAAGGCGTCGTACATCCGGTCGGCGTGTGCGGACATCGTGGCACAACACGACGGGGAGGTGCCGGATACGATGAGCGATCTCACCGACCTCGCGGGCGTCGGTCGAAAGACCGCCAACGTCGTGCTCCAGCACGGTCACGACATCGTCGAGGGGATCGTCGTCGACACCCACGTCCAGCGCATCTCTCGACGGCTCGGGATCACCGAGGAGCAGCGCCCGGAGGCCATCGAGGCGGATCTCCTCGAGATCGTTCCCGAGGAGGACTGGCAGCAGTACACGCACCTGTTCATCGACCACGGTCGCGCGACCTGTACCGCGATCAACCCGGACTGTGCGGACTGCGTGCTCGAGGACGTCTGTCCCTCCTCGAAGCTCGACTCGGACGTGGATCTCGCAAGCAACGATCCGTGGTGAGAGAGTCAGCGACGAGCGTCGACGCGCAGATAACGTATGACCATCACGCCTCCGACGACCGCATCTCGGTACACCTACTTTTCGATGATGCTCTCCTCGACCGCCTCGCCGAAGTGTCGAGCGACGTCCTCGTAGTAGACGAGCACCTCGTCGCCGGCTTCCAGGTCGGTGACGGCGGTGCGACCGGACGCGGTGGCGACTTTCACCGTCTCGGCGTTCTGGATGAGCGTCTCGACCCGGTCGACGCCGTCGTCCGTCTCGATCTCCGCCTGGATCCGGAACATCGGTCGCTTTTCTATCTTCACGCGGCCGACGATCGCCTCGCGAGTGTGCCCGTCGGTGTCGACGACCTGTACCTCGTCACCGCTGGATAGCTCCGCGAGGTAGTTCGTTCCCCCCTCGGGGTTGCGGACGTACGCGTGTACGGCACCCGCGTTTACGCGGAACGGACGGGACTCGACGTACGGGGATTCGGCAGTCTCCGCGTGGACGAAAAACAGTCCGCGGGACATCGAGCCGACGAGCATCCCCTCGTCGTCGTCCATCAGCGAGCCCGTGTCGATACACACTCGGTCGGCCATACCCGTCCGTTCGACCGCGGTGACCTCCGCGTGCCGTAACTCGAGCCGCTCGCGGTCGGCGGCGTCGCGGGCGTCGACCGCACCGCGGATCTCGTCGGGGGAGTCAGCGTCGAGCAGGACGCCGTCCGCACCGATCTCCAGCGTCTCGAAGGCAGTCCGTGCCTCGGCTGCGGTCGTCGCACCGGCGATCAGGTGCGTCTCCTCGCCGACGCGCGCGATGAGGTTCTCCAGCGGGATGATCGACCAGTCCTCGCCGACGACCACGGTATACTCGGCGTCCGCGGCGGCCTCCTCGGCGAACGTCTCGTACTCCGTGCCGAGCACGCGAACGTACACGCCCTGCGCGCGGTCGTCACGGCGGCGGAGCGTCGACAGGTCGGCCGACCCCGCGAGGTCGTTCGGAAGCTCTATCGTCCCGTCACCCTCACCGTCCTTGCCGACGAAGTAGGCGTCGGCCTCGGCCGTCTCCTCGTCGCCGTCGACGACGTCCGCCTCCGAGCGGAACGCCGCGACGTTCACGTCGCCCAGTTCGCGTACCCGTCCCACGTCGCCCTCGTCGACGAGCACCCAGTCCGCGCCGGCCTCGATCGCCGTCGTGATCCGCCGCTTCCGGGACTCCCAGTCGCCGACGCTCGCGTCGGCTTTGATCCAGACGGTCCGTGTCATTAATTCACGGTTGCGGCGGCGGGGCTTGAAAACTGCGGAAGCGACTACGCCTCGAGGAACCCGCCGGCCTCCAGCGCCTCGTCGATGCCGGCGTCGTCGTGGATGATCGCCGAGACCGCGCTGGCGATCCCTTCGGGGTCGTCGTGCTGGAAGATCGACCGGCCCATCGAGACGCCGGCCGCGCCGCCGTCCATCGCGCCCCGGACCATCTCGACCGTCTCGCGGTCGGTCCCCTTCGATCCGCCCGCGATGACGACCGGGAGCCGAGTGGACTCCGTGACGCGCGCGAAGGAGTCGCCGTCGCCGGAGTATCCCGTCTTCACGACGTCCGCGCCGAGCTCCTCGGCGAGACGGACGGCGTGGCCGAGCGACTCGGGATCGGTGCCGTCGACGCCCGGACCGCGCGCGTACGCCATCGCGAGCACCGGCAGACCGAGGCGTGTCGCGTCGTCGGTCAGCTCGGCGAGCTCCTCGATCTGTTCGGGCTCGTGGTCGGAGCCGACGTTGATGTGGAAGGAGACGGCATCCGCGCCCGCGCGAACCGCCTCCTCGGCGGTCGCGGTGACGCGTTTGTCGTTCTCGTCGGGACCGATCGTCGTCGAGGCGTTGGCGTGGACGATAAAGCCCGCGCCGTTCTTGTTGTCGTGCACTCGCGGGGCGATACCCTTCTGGGTGAGCACTGCGTCCGCGCCGCCGCGCGTGACGCCGTCGATGGTGGCCTCGATGTCGACGAGCCCCTTTACGGCGCCCATCGTGATGCCGTGGTCCATCGGGACGATGAGGTAGCGGTCGTTCGTGGAGATGCGGTCGAGTCGTGCGGCGAGTCCTGCTGTCATGTGGATGGCTCGTTGTGTGAGAGTGTGGCAATCAAGCGTAAGTGGGTTTCGTTCGGGGACGAACTCGCTCGGTTCGGTAGTCGCACCGTCGACACTGGAGTCGTCCCGCCCCAGTACGGCGATCGGATCCGCGGCACACGAAAACGACCCCACGTGTCAGCAGGATCCGTCCTCGAGGTCATCCGTCGTCTTCGTGGATTCCAGCGTCCGTTCTGGCGGCGTATCCTCGCCGGGAACCCTCCTTCAGCTCCCGCGAGAGCGCCTCGAGGTCAGCCGCGACCGCGTCGGTCGCGCGGTCGGCTTCGTGTCCGTCCGCCACGATGTCGACGAGCGCGGAGCCGACGATGATCCCGTCCGCGCCGGCCGCGACGATCCGTTCCGCGTGCTCGCCGGCGGAGATTCCGAACCCGACCGCCTTCGGCACGTCGTACTCGCTGAGCCGCTCCAGACTCTCGGTCGTCTGGTCCGAGACGTCGCTTTTCGCGCCGGTCGTACCGAGCCGCGCCTGCACGTACACGTATCCCGACACCCGGCGCATGATCCGGTCGAGCCGGTCGCCGGCGGTCGTCGGTGCGACGATGAACACCAGGTCGAGCCCGAACTCGTCGCACGCCTCCCGAAGCGGGTCCGCCTCCTCGGCGGGCAGGTCCGGAACGACGAACCCCTCGAGGCCGACAGCGGCCGCCTGCTCGACGAACGACCGGGGGCCGTCCGAGGAGCCGTACTGGTAGATGAGGTTGTAGTAAGTCATACACACCAGCGGAGCCTCGACGTCGATATCCTCGACGAACTCGAAGAACCGATCCGGCGTCATCCCACCCTCCAGCGCGCGGACGACCGCGCCCTGAATCGTCGGTCCCTCGGCGATCGGCTCCGAAAAGGGGAGCCCGAGCTCGATCACATCGGCCCCGCCGCGGTCGAGCGCCTCGATGTACGCCAGCGACGACTCGTAGTCGGGGTCACCCACCGCGAGGTACGGGATGTACGCCGGGCCGTCCGCGAATGCCTCGGCGATCGCCTCGCTGTTGCCGGTTCGCGAGGCGTCCGTGACCGCCGAACCGCCGTCGGCGACGTGCTCGGCCATCTCAGATCCCCCCCGTGAACATCGACATGTCCGGGGCGTTCGCGATCTCGCGCTGGTCCGTCTCCTCGATCGCGGCGTCGAGGTCCTTGTCACCACGCCCTGAGACGGTGACGACGACGCGGTCGCCGAGTTCCGCGGCGTGCTCCTCGAGATAGCCGAACGCGTGGGCGGTCTCCAGCGCGGGGATGATCCCCTCGATCGAGGAGAGTCGGTGGAACCCCTCCAGTGCGGCGTCGTCGTCGACGGCGACCGGCGTCACGCGACCCTGGTCGACGAGGTACGCGAGCTCCGGACCGACGCCGGCGTAGTCGAGCCCGGACGACACCGAGTGGCTCTCCATGATCTGTCCGTGTGAGTCCTGCAGGAGCTTCGTGCGCGCGCCGTGGAGCACGCCCTCCTCGCCGGCGAAAAGCGAGGCGGAGTTCGGCGCGACTCCCTCCTCCTCGTCGATCTCCAGCGTGGAGCCGCCCGCCTCGACCGCGTGGAGATCGACCGACTCGTCGTCGACGAACGCTGCGAACGACCCCATCGTGTTCGAGCCGCCGCCAGCGCACGCGACGACGTCGGTCGGGAGGTCGCCAGTCGTGTCGATCACCTGCTCGCGGGCCTCCTCGGAGATGACCGCCTGGAAGTCACGGACCATCACCGGGAACGGATGTGGACCGACGACCGAGCCGATGACGTAGTGGGTGTTCTCCACCGTCGCGGCCCAGTCGCGCATCGTCTCGCTTATCGCCTCCTTCAACGTCCCACGGCCCGCGGTGACGGGTTTGACCTCGGAGCCGTTGAGCTTCATCCGGAACACGTTGGGACGCTGGCGGTTGATGTCGCGCTCGCCCATGTAGATGGTGCAGGGCATGTCGAGATGGGCGGCCGCCATCGCGGTCGCGGTGCCGTGCTGGCCGGCCCCCGTCTCCGCGATGATCCGCTCTTTGCCCATGTACTTCGCCAAAAGCACCTGCCCGAGGGCGTTGTTCAGCTTGTGTGCGCCGCCGTGGAGGAGGTCCTCGCGTTTGAGATACACGTCGCAGTCGTAGCGCTCGGAGAGCCGATCCGCGCGCTGGAGCGGCGTCGGCCTGCCGCCGAAGTCGGCGAGTCGCTCGCGGAACTCGTCCATGAAGTCGTCCTCGTTGTCGAGGACGTAGCGCTGGTACGCGTCAGCAAGCTCCTCGATCGCGGGCATCAGCGCCTCCGGAACGTACTGGCCGCCGTAGCGGCCGAACTTCCCGTCCTCGCGGCCGCGCTCGCGGCCCGGTCGTCGCGTCGTCTCCGTCGTCGTGGGTTCGGTTTCGCTCATGTGGGTGTATCGTGTGTCGATGTGGTTCGCGTTGGTGTGTCGTCCGTCAACTCGGCTCCGGCCAGCTCCCGCGTGTTCGCCTCGACGTCGCCGTCCATGATCGCCGACCCGACGAGCAGCGCGTCGGCTCCGGCCGAGCGCATTCGTCGGACGTCCGCGGGCGTGGAGATTCCGCTTTCGGCGATCAGCGTCACCTCGTCGGGAACGTCGGGCGCGACCGACTCGAAGGTTCCGAGGTCGACCGCGAGTTTCGCGAGGTCGCGGTTGTTCACGCCCACGATCGACGCGCCGGCGTCGAGTGCGCGCTCCAGCTCCTCACGGTCGTGGACCTCGACGAGCACCTGGAATCCGCGGTCACGGGCGGCAGCGAGCAGATCGGCGAGCTCATCGCCGACGAATCGAGCGATAAGCAGGACGACGTCGCTCTCGACGGCGTCGAGCTGCGCCTCATGAACGATGAAATCCTTCCGGAGCACGGGGACGTCGACGGCCTCGCGAACGCGAGCGAGCGTCTCGACGCTCCCCCCGAAATGCTCCGGCTCGGTGAGCACCGAGAGCGCGGCCGCACCCCCTGCGACCATCTCCGCCGCGAGCTCCACCGGGTCGTCCTCGCGAGTCCCCTCGGTCGTGGGGCTCGTCGGCTTTACCTCCGCGATCACCGGAACGTGATCCGCAGCTTCCGCTCGGTCGAACGCCGTCAGCAGGTCGCGCGGGTCGACGTCGAGCCGACCGCTCTCCCCGGTCCGGTCCCGCGCGGCCGACAGGATCGACCTGACCGCGGGTGCCAGCGCATCTGGATCGTCCATTACTGTACACTAATGTACTCATCTGTACATAAGACTTGCGGGGAGCCGGCGTGAACTGCTCCGGGGCCGAGCCCCGAGACACTCGTCTCGTTGACCCGTAGCGGGGAATGACGGAGTGACTGGCTCGTCGAAGCGCTCGGGTCGAGCGAAACGAGGTGAACGGGGTCGTCACACCGCGTAGCCGTTTCCTATTTCTTCTAACCGCCGAATCGTGTCGCGGACGCCTGCGGGCGTCGCGTACGGACCACCCTGCACACGGTGGTCGGGGATCAAAAGCGGGACGGGGTTCTCGCGGAGCGTCCGTTTGACGAGGTCGAGATCGTCGGGGTCGTTGTCGTCCAGTGCGGCGAGTCGCGTCACCCGACTCACCGACACCGCCTCCCCGTACGGTACGTCGCGGAGCGCCTCGAGCACGGCGCGCTGGTCCGTCGGCACCGTGAGGCCGATGGCGACGTCGGTGAACTCGTCGGGCTCGCCACGAAGATACGCGCCGATCCGATCGAGCAGCTGGTGGTCGCCAGCAGCGTCGTCCGGAGGCGTCGCCGGAAACGACACGGCGATCACCCGACCGCCCGCGAATCCGACCTCGACGGCGGCGTCCAGCTCGTCGTACGCCCGCGCAAACACCCCCGATGTCCCCATGCTTACCATGTCGCGGTCACCATGTGCGTTCGTGTGCCCCGCTGGGGTTAAAGGGCGGCCCCCGCGAGGCGGACGACACGGGAGTCGGTTCGGATCTTGCGGACAAACCTGTACACCGTCGGGTACACATCATCGATGGTCGACGAATTCGAACGTCTGACGCGCGGATATGGTCGAATCGAGACGCACACCGAGTCGTGACGCACACCGAGTCGTGACGCGTGTCAATCGACCGCGAGCCGCAGCGTGACCGGCGCACCATCGGCGAGCGCATCGACCAGATCGCGGTCGAGATCGGCCGCGGCCGCGTCCGCCTCGACCAAAATCGTCCGTTCGTCGTCCGTGTACGTGCTGGTACGGCCGACCATCGACCGATCGTCGAGAAGCGTAAGCTCCGGATCCCCGCGACCCGTGATCCTCGCCTCGTGGGTGTCGTCGCCGTCGACGACGATCGTCGCCGTGATCGTCGCATCGGCGTCCCGACAGGCGCGCTTGAACGCCGGGTCGAACTCGCGAGGCGTTCGGTCCGCCTCGATCCCGAGGATGCAGTCTCCGCCCGGCGTGAGCCAGTCATCGGTCGTGAACTCGAAGGTGCTCGCGTGCTCGGCAGTGACGTGTTCGTGGCCGCGGGCGTGGACCTCCTCGACGAGCGACGCATCTTCGCCGAACGATCCCTGTTCGCCGGGCGGGTTCTCCTCACCCGTCATGCGAGCGCGTCGAGGTCGAACTCGAACGCCGCTACCGGCAGTTCGAGGTCGTGTTCGACGAGCAGTTCGGGATGAAGCTCGCCGATGACGCCGACGCGCTCCCCGTCGATGACGACCGACGCGGTCCGACCGTCGATGAACGACGGATGTTCGATCCGGGGCGTCTCCAATTCGACGCCGAAGTCGTCACAAAGCGCCTGTAATCGGCTCTTTGCGGCCTCGTAGGAGGCATCCCGACGGGCCAGGGCTGCGGCGACGTGGCGACGCTCGGCGACGTTCGTGTTCTCGTCGTCGTCGCGCTCGGCGACGAAGCCGATCTCCGCGACGTCCTGTGGATACGCGTTGTGCGTGTTGCGCTCGAGCAGCATCACGATGGAGGGAAGCGCCCACGTCCGAAGCTGCGTGTACTCCTCGCTGTACGGCTCCGTGATCTCGACGGGGTCACCGCCGCCGAACGCCGACGTGTCGGGCTCGATCCCCATCCGCTCGTAGTTCTCGACGCCGGAGGTCATATGGAAGTTCAGCAGGTCCTCGAATCCGAGCCCGATCAGGCTCGTGCGGACGGCGTCCTCCAGTCGCGAGCGCTCGTGGCGACCGCCGACCGTCCCGACGTCGGGGTACCGCGGCTCCAGCCGGTCGAAGCCGTACGCGCGCCCCACGTCGTCGACGAGATCCATCGGATGGAGCACGTCGACGCGGTACGGCGGGATCGTCACCTCGTACGTCGTCTTCTCGCCCAGCGTGTACGTCGCGTCGAGGCCGGACCGCTCGAAGCAGTCGACGACCTCCTCGGCGTCGAGATCGACGCCGAGCAGCGTCTCGATCCGGTCGTGGCTCACCGACTTCTCCGTGGTGTCGAGATCCGGCCGGACGAGCTCGGCACCGTACTCGCTCGGGTGGGTCGCCCCGTCGGCGTACGCCACCTCGACCGCCTCGATCGTCGCCCCGCGCGCCGACAGCGCGTAACAGATGATCGTACACATCTTGTCGATCGTCCACTGGTCGGTGCCGGTGAGCTCGACGAACAGCTCGCGGGAGCCGGTCGTCACCTCCGTTCGCTTCCCGTTGATAACCGGCGGGAACGAGAACAGTCCGAGCTCGTCGTAGATCGCGGGGTAGCGGTCGTACTCGCTCACGAGGTCGGCGTACGTCCGGCCCGTGTCGTGCTCCTCGAGCACGCCCGCGGGCGTCAGCTCGTCGTTCGAGTCGAGCGGGACGAACGCGTCGCCGTCGGGGTCGACGCCGCGGTAGGTGATCGACCGCTCGGCGCCCTCCTCCAGCGGCGCGCCCTTCAGCATCGCGAGATCGTGGATCCCGATCGCGCCCTTCGCCCGACCCCGCCCCATCGTCGCGTGGAGCTTCTCCTGGAGCTGGATGAGCGACTCGAGGGCGTCCTCGTCGAGGTCGACGCCCCGGATCACCGCGCCGGTGACGTACGGACGCTCGTCGGGCACCGACTCGTCGACCTCGATCGTCCACTCCGGATCGTTCGTCTCGGGGACGTAGACGCCGCGGGCGTCGCCGTAGTGGTAGCGGAGCGACCGGGCGACTCCCTCGACGGAGAGGCGGTCGAGTCGGTCGGGCGCGAACTCGAACTGGAGGTCACCCGTCTCCGTCTCCCCCTCGAACTCCAAGCCGAGTCCGAACAGGTCCGTTTTGAACTCCTCGTCGCTTTTCGCCTCGTAACCGGTGAGATCGCGTAGCTCGTCGGGGTCGACGTCGACGACGGGCATCAGTACGTCACCTCCGCGTTCCGCAGGAACTCGATGTCGGCCAGCGTGCCGTGCAGATCGCGGATATCCTCCGCACCGGTGGTGAGCATGGCGAGCCGCTCTAAGGCGAGCCCCCATGCCATCACGTCGCAGTCGACGCCGAGCGGCCCGGTCACCTCCTCGCGGAAGATGCCGGAGTTGCCGATCTCGATCTCCTCGCCCGTCTCCGGATGCTCGCCGAACAGCTCGAAGGACGGCTCCGTGTACGGGTTGTAGTGTGGCTTAAACCGAATCCCCTCGATCCCGAACTGACGGTAGAACTCCTCGAACGTCCCCATAAGGTCGCGTACCGAGAGGTCCTCGGCCATCACCCACCCCTCGATCTGGAAGAACTCGAGGAGATGTGTCGGATCGAGCGTGTCGTTGCGGTACACCTTCTCGACGGAGAAGTACCGCTGTGGCGGCTCGAGCTCCGCGCCGGCGATCCCGGAGAGGTAGCGCATCGACAGCGACGTGGTGTGTCCACGTAACGCAACCTCGCGTGCGAACTCCTCGGACCACGGCGAGTGGTAGCCGTCGCCGTCGATCCCCCAGCCGTCACGGTGAGCCGCCTCGACGCGCCGGATCAGCTCGTCCGGAATCGCCTTCATCGGGTCGACGTCGAGCGCGAACCGATCCCAGTGGGTCCGAGCCGGGTGGTCTTGCGGCATGAACAGACAGTCGTTGATCCAGAAGTCGCTGTCGGCGTGAGGACCCTCCATCTCCTGGAACCCCATACCGACGAGCACGTCCTTCACGCGGTCGGCGGTCTCGCGCAGGACGTGCTTCCGGCCACCCTCGATCGCGGGCGCGTCGGCCTCGACGTTGTACGCGGCGAACTCGACGTCCCGCCACTCGCCGCTCGCGAGCAGTTCGGGGGTGAGCTCGCTGACGGTCTCAGCGGCCTCGACGCCGGTCATCAGCGCGTCGACGCCGTCGTCAGTGAGCGTGATCGACCGCGTCGTCGACGATGCTCGCTCGACGAGACCACGGTCGACGAGCCGGCCGACCGTGGCCTCGTCGGCGACGGCCGAGAGGTCCGCGTCGTCGGCGGTCGTCGCGTCTTCTCCGGCCGCGAGCGCAGCGAGCACTGCCGCCTCCGGATCGGCGTCGACGTCGGCGTCGGGATCGGCCGTGAGCTCGCCGGAGTCGATCGCACCGAACCCCTTCCGGGGGAAGTTCGAGAGCGCGATATCCACCTCGGGGCCGTCGAGCTCGGCCCGGCCGATGACCGTACCCATCGGGACGGGCTCGTCGACCGCGCCCGCGTCGAGCGCCGCCCGGTACAGCCGCGTCTCGGGAAGTCCGTCGTCGACGTATCGCCGCCCCTCGTCGGTAAGTTCGAGCGTCTCGGCGGTCCGTTCGTCGACGGCGACGAGCCCGTCGTCGCGCAGATCGAAGGCGGCACCCGTCACTGTAGCGGGTTTGAGTCCCGTCTCCGCCGCGATCTCCTCTACGGTCCGTTCGTCCGTCGCGCTTGCGGATTCGAGCACCGCGAGCTGTCGTTTCGGGAGTCGCATTCGAGTTGTATGAGTACGTGTGCGGCTAGTTGGTAACGGTTCCGGGATGGGTCGAGCGGTCTGCAGGGTCGTCCGCGTTCTTCGGGGACCTAATCGTCTCCGTCGCGGGCCTCGTCGACGCAGTCGGCGATCGGCTCGACCACCGCGTCCGCGACCGTGTACGGATCCGTCTCGCGGCGGCGAACGCGCTCGGCGAGCGCCTCGACGCCGCCCCGCCGCTCCAGCTCCGCGGTCGCGAGGTCACCGATGTCCGACCGCACCAACGTTCGGATCTCCTCGGCGTACCGCAGCCGGTCCCGACGTTGCAACGCCTCCGACTCGCGGAGGTGGTCGGCGTGTGACGTGCACGCCTCGATGAGTTCGTCGACCCCCTCACCCGTCGTCGCGATCGTTTGCAGTACCGGCGGCGTCCACGTCGTCGCAGTCTCGTCCCCGTCGGATGATTCCCGATCCGGGTCGTCGTCCGGATGCCCCGGCACCTCGACTCCGTGATGACCGGTGTCGAGTCCCGCCGTCGGGCCCTCGCGTCGGTGAACCATCTCCTCGAGCTCCGCGACCGTCCGCTCCGCGCCGTCCATGTCGGCTTTGTTCACCACGAACACGTCGCCGATCTCGAGAATACCGGCTTTCAGCGTCTGGACATCGTCTCCCGAACCGGGTTGGACGAGGACCGCGACCGTGTCGGCGGTGCGAACGACGTCGACCTCGTTCTGGCCGGCCCCGACCGTTTCGATTATCACCACGTCCTTGCCGAACGCGTCGAGGGCACGGACCGCATCCGCGGTCGCCATCGAAAGCCCGCCAAGCTGGCCGCGAGCGCTCATCGAGCGGAAAAACACCTCCATATCTCCGACGTTCGAGGCCATCCGGATCCGGTCGCCGAGCACCGCCCCGCCGGAGTACGGCGAGGAGGGGTCGACGGCGACGACGCCGACCGTCTCACCGCGTTCGCGATGGGTGGCCGCGAGCTTATCCACCAGCGTGGATTTACCGGCACCCGGCGCGCCAGTCACCCCGATCACCCGCGCCGAGCCGGTGTGTTCGTGGAGCGCGGCGACCAGTTCGCGATACCCTGGCGACCGATTCTCGATCCGGGTGATAGCCCGCGCAAGCGCCCGGTGGCTCCCCGCAAGCAGCGCCTCAAGGAGGTCGGTGGAGTCGTCGCGGTCGGCCGCCCGTTCGCTCCGCTCGCCGACCATCTACGCGCGCTCCGGGGCGTGCGCCCGAACGAACTCGATCGTTTCCTCCATCGGCGTGCCGGGTCCGAACACTTCGGCCACGCCGAGCTCCTTGAGCTCCGCCTCGTCGTCGTCGGGAATGATCCCGCCGACGAGAACGAGCGTGTCCTCGAACGCGCCGTACTCCTCCAGCCCCTCGATCACCTTCGGGACGAGCGTGTTGTGTGCCCCCGAGAGGATCGAGATCCCGAGCACGTCGACGTCCTCCTGTACGGTCGCCTGAACGATCTCGTCCGGCGAGCGGTGGAGCCCGGAGTAGACGACCTCGAATCCCGCGTCGCGGAACGCCCGCGCGATAACGTGTGCCCCTCTATCGTGTCCGTCCAGGCCAACCTTCGCGACCAGACAGCGGATCGTTCGTTCCTCGGGTTCGATGCTCATACACGAGGATGCGTCACCCCGGCGTTTGATTCTAACGGCCGTTTCGACGGCACCGATCGGGCGTCGTTCGCCCACTTTTATATATGATCACGGACGCAACGACATCCATGGAACGACCACGCCCGCGTATGGGCACACACACCGAGACGTTGTTGCCGCGGATCGCCGCGTTCATCGTCGACTTCCTCGTACTCGGAATCGCGCTCGGACTGCTCGTGTTCGTCGTGGGGCTCGTCAGTGACGGACTCGCGGTCGCGGTCGGCGGCCTGTCGGGGCTCGTCGTGTTCGCCTACTTCATCTACATGGAGGGGGCGTACGGACAGACGATCGGCAAGCGCGTCCTCGGCATCGTCGTCGTGAAATCGGACGGGTCGCCGTGTGATATGAAGGCGTCCGCCATCCGGAACGTCCTGCGGATCGTCGACGGGCTGTTCGCTTATCTCGTCGGGCTCGTCGTCATCCTGCTCACCGACGACGATCAGCGCGTCGGCGACCTCGTCGGCAACACCGTCGTTGCACGGACGGGGTAGGCGAGACCGTCGTTGCACGGACGGGGTAGGCGGAGCGTCAGCTACGCCTCGTCGATCGCGGCCGCTCCACGAACCGGGAACCGGTCCTCGGTACGACGCGAGACGTCGGTCGGCTCCACGGTTTCGCCGTCGACCTCGACGGACTCCCCGTCGGCAAGCCGGCCGAATGCGGGACCCTCGGGGACGCCACGCTCGGCTGCCAGTGTCGGGTCGAACGCTTCGGTCCGGGCGATGACCGCCTCCGTCGTGACGTGAACCTCGTCGTATCTCGCGTCGAGTACCGCCGCGAGATCGGTGACGAGGTCGGCGTAGCCGCGCGACCGGGCGGAGTCACCCCCGCTGCTCGCGTCGAACGCAGCCTCGCCGACCGCACGCGCTCCGGCCTGTTCGGTGTCGAACGCGACCGTGTTCGACTCGACTGCGGCGCGCGCCGCGTCCGCGTCGATCCCCTGTGCGCGAGCCAAAAGCTCGGCCGGAAGCTCCCGGACGATGATCGTGTCCGCAACGACGTCACCGAACCGGAGCCCGTCGTCGACAGTGGCGAGTCGTTCCGCGAGCGTCTCGACGAGCGCGAGCGGTCGATCCCCGACCTCCCGGATCCACGTCTCGCTCACGACATCGTACCCCAGGTCCGCGATCGTCGACGCCAGCTCCGGACGCGTTCCCTCGATGACGGCGCGGTCGGAGCGACTCCGTTCGAACGCCCGGTCCACGAGGTCGGCGTTCGCTGCCGGCGACCCCATCGCGGCGAGCCCCCAGTCGGCACCGACGTGGCCCACGGCCCACGCCGTCTCCCGAACGATCCGCGTGAACCGTGGCGCGTAGTGGCCGCCGCCGAACCCGACGACGTGACGGGGGCGACCGTCGGAGCCGACCAGATCCGGGCCCGTCCCCTGGAGATCGAGCACCGCTCGTGCGACCGCGCGGGCGGCGGCAGGATCCTCCCACTGGGGCGTGTCGGATCCGACCTCGACGAACAGCGACGGGACCGAGACGTCCGTCGGGCCGTGGTGGGTGCACTCGATGCCGACGTCGTAGCCGTCGGGCGCGTGTCGCGCCAGCGCGTCGATGACACGTTTCTCGGCTCCGGGCGCAGCCCGGGCGAGAGCATCGGGGTCGCCGCCGTACTCGGCGGGTCCGAAGTTCCCGGTGACGTGGGCGGTCAACAGCGCCCCCGTCTCGCCCGAGTGTCGCGAGACGAACACGAGAAACGTCGGATCGCGGGGATCGGACGCCGACGAGGACGAGGAGCCGAACGCTGCTGCGGGGTTTTCGAGGTGAATGTGGAGGTCGTCGAACTCGCGAAGCTCGAACCCCTCGGTTCGGTAGTACGTCCCGCCACCGTCGGCGTCCGGACGCGTCTCGTCCGTTCGTCGCTCCCAGTCGCCGAGTTCGAGGAGGCGCTCGCCGATGTGCTCGGAGGCGCGGTCCGCCCGGCTGACGACGATCGCTATCACTGCGATACCGTCGGGCACGGGTAGTCGAATACCCATCGATTCGTCCGTCGTGCGACCGGACGGAGTGCACTCGCGTGACGAGCCACGCGGTCGCCTCACGCTACCGCAACTGACAGTATCGTACGCGCGCATACGACTACTACGAGCGATCTCAGATGGTGAACGAAAGGTACGACGTTGTCGTTGTGGGGGGTGGGGTCGCGGGGTGCTTCGCGGCAGCAACGGCGGCAGCCGACGGGGTAGACGTGGTACAGCTGGAACGAAAACCCCGCGAACGGAGCGGCTTCATCGCGTGTGGCGACGCGATGAAGAGCCCGCGGGATCCGGAGAAATACCCGGGACCGATCGACATGGACGCGATCGCCGCCGACGAGTCGGTCCTCGTCGACGGGAACATCGATCGGATCGAGTGGTGGGACGAGGAGGTTGGCGTACGGAAGACGTTGCCGTACTCCGACGGAAGCAACGTCATCGACCGATACGAGTTCGGCCAGCGCCTGCTGGAGCAGGCAGCCGAACAGGGGGTAACACAGCAGTACGACACGGTGGTGAACGGGGTGACACAGAACGGTCGCGTCACCGGCGTCGAAGCGGTGCACGGCGGGACGGCGGTTCGATACGACTGCGACGTGGTGATCGACGCCGCGGGTGCACAGTCGATCCTCCAGGATATGATCGCTTTCGACGAGCTCGACACGTCCGCCGAGCCGACGTTCGAGGTACCTCACTACACGCAGTTCGGGTCGGCCTACCGCGAGATCATCGAGACCGAGGAGCCGGTCGCGTACCACGATGCGATCGTCGGAAAACCGCTGGAGGAGATGGGGTATATCTGGTACTTCCCGCGCACGCCGACGGAGATCAACGTCGGTCTCGGGTTCCAGATGAGCAAGGATCCGATCCCGCTCGCCGACCGGCTACGTCGGGATATCGAGGACCGGCCCGAGTTTGAGGACGCCCGCGTCGCCGAGAAGTTCGGGACGGGAAACAAGCTCGGCTCGTCGATCGCGCTTCGCCGACCGCTCGATTCGATGGTCGCTCCCGGGTACGTCGCTGCCGGCGGCGCAGCGGCGACGACCCATCCAATCACGGGCAAGGGGATCCGCGGGGCCGCCTACTCCGGGTACTCCGCCGGTCGTGCCGCCGCACAAGCCGTCGAGAACGGCGATCCCTCGGAGCGCGGGCTGTGGGAACACAACCGCTGGCTGTATCGCGAGCACGGGGAGGCCGCGAAGCTCGCCGCGTGGGACGCGTACAACGTCGCGGCGGGCTCCATGGAGGTGAATACGTTTCGCGCCATCACCGCTCTGCTTCCGGAGCGGGAGCTCAGGGAGATCGTCGGGACGTCCAAGGAGGTGGACGACTGGCGGAGCATGGGCTTCGTCGTCGCCGGCGTCGTACGCAATCTCGGTGCCGAGTATCGAAACGGGACGTTCGAGACCCTCGGGGTGAGTGGGAGCGATCTGTACGAGGCGATCATCGGACTCAAGCGGACTCGCGACTACGTCTCCAGATACGAACGCCTGTACGAGGCGTATCCCACGGAGCCGGCCGGATTCGGCGACTGGCTCGATGAGCGAAACCGCCTCGACGAGCAGTTTTACGAGGCGCTCGGGCTGGCCCCTGACGAGTATAAGTACTGATCCAGAGGGTGTCATACAACGGTTCACACACGTACACAGGAACTGCCCAGTGTAGATCGCGGCGATCGATCTCGGGCGTACGTCGCTCACGAGGATGGATGGTTGGTTTATAAGTGAGTGTGTGGTAGGATTGTCGGCTGTTTATAAGTGAGTCGCGGGAGCGATAGCTCCGCGACGAACGATCTGAAAGCCCCAGCCGGGAGGCGGGCGCACGCTCGCTGCGCGCTTCGGTCGCTCACGTCGTTCGCTCCCTGCAGTGCTTGCCTTGCAAGACGTTCCGGGCTGCCTGCAGTCGCGGGCTGCCGGGCTGCGACTTGCTGGCTCCCGTTCGCTTCGCTCACGGGAACGTCGCCTGCGCCCGCCTCCCGGCTGCCCCTTTCAACCCCACCCGACCGCACCGCAACCGCACCTCGCGCCTCCCCAGCCTCGTCGGCGGCTCGCGCGTTCCGCGCTCGCCGCCGCCTCCCTCGCACGCGCTCCTCGCGCCCTAAAAAGGGCGCTCGGAGGCGCGCGCCGACCGCCCGCCGTTACCTGATACATGAATCATGCTCTGCGGTGTGGTTGCGGTGGCGCGCGCCGCGAGCGGGCCTTCGGCCCGTGAGCGAGCGCGCGAGGGAGACCGGAGGGGGCCGCCGAGCGGTGCCGGCGGCCCCCTCCGGTCGAGGCTGGGGCGGTCCGAGGCTGCGGGGCGGTCGGGTGGGACTGGAAGGGGCAGCCGCGAGGGCGACGCACGGCGACGAAAGCACTGCAGGGAGCGAAGCGACCGAAGCGCGCAGCGAGCCGCGCGAGCCGTCGCGGCTGGGGCTTCCGAGGGAGTCTCCTCTCCACCGCTCACTTATATATCGCTCTTCTCCACATCGAGTGAGCCTTTATAAGCATCTACTCGAACTCACACTGCGCAATATACGCCCGATATCGAGCACGCAACACGCAGCGTCGCACGCTGATTCGGGTATGCGATCATGGCATACACCATGCCAAGCGTTCTATGATACCCTGGCTCACGCGGGATACGAGCTGAGACGCCGGAGGGGCCGGACACTTTTGCGTATCGCGTCCGCCCGATATTGACGAGGCGTCCGACGAGAGCGAGGCGTCCAGTGACGGCGACGCCTACAGGTAGGTGAACCAGTCGTCGTGGTCGTCGGTCCGGCGTTCGATCAGCTCGAAGAAGGCGCTCTGTAGCTCTTCGGTGACCGGCCCGCGCGTTCCCGCGCCGATCTCCGTATCGTCGACGCTCCGGATCGGCGTCACCTCCGCCGCGGAGCCGGTGAAGAACAGTTCATCGGCGGTGTACAGCTGTCCGCGGGAGATGACGGCCTCCTCGTGAACGGTGTAGCCGTGCTCCCGCGCCAGGGTGATCACGGTGTCACGAGTGATCCCCTCGAGGATCGACTGGGCGGGGCCGGTCGTGTAGATCTCGCCGTCGTTCACCATGAAGATGTTCTCCCCGGGGCCTTCTGCGACGTTCCCCTCCTTGTTCAACACGATCGCTTCGACGTAGCCGTTCCGGCGAGCCTCCTCGCCGGCGAGCATGGAGTTGACGTAGAGACCGGTCGTCTTCACGTTCGTCGGCACCTGCGAGGAGGCGTGTTTTCGCCACGAGGACACCATCACGTCGACGCCGTCCTTCTGTGCCTCCTCGCCGAGATACGCGCCCCACGGCCAGGCGGCGATGGCGACGTCGGTCGGACAGTCGGCCGGCGAGACGCCGAGCGAGTCGTAGCCGTAGTAGGCGATCGGGCGGATGTAACAGGACTCGAGCTCCTCGCGCCGGAGGAGTTCGACGGTCGCCTCGGTGAGCTCCGCGTGGCTGTGACCGAGATCCATGTCGTACATCTTCGCCGAGTCGAACAGTCGGTCGAGATGCTCGTCCCAGCGGAAGATCGCCGGGCCGTGCTCCGTGTCGTAACAGCGGACCCCCTCGAACACGCCGCTGCCGTAGTGGAGGGCGTGGGTAAGCACGTGGGTCGTCGCGTCTTCCCAGTCGAGAAACTCCCCGTTCTTCCATATCGTGTCGACGTCCATCTCGTCGAATCCCATGATCCGTGCGTCGGGTCGGGCGGGCTTAAAATTAGGAGATACCGTGTCAGGAACTCACGTTCGGCGTCGTTCCATTCCGACGTCTCCCGGCACCTACCGTAGCGCCGAAACGAGATCCGCGCCCTCGACGTACGGGATGCCACGGCGTGCGGCGTAGGTGGCGGCGTCCTCGGGAGCGAGAGCCGCCCCGGTCTCGTCGTCGAGCATCTCGCAGACGACGGCTGCGGGTGCGTCGTCGACCGCATCGGCGAGCGCGAGCGCAAGCTCCGTGTGACCGACGCGATCCGCTATCCCGTCACGTGCCCCCCGAAGGACGTGGACGTGCCCGGGCGAGCGGAACTCCGCGGCGAACGACTCCGGCGTGTAGCCGTCGGGATTCCGGTCGACCGTGGCGGCTGCGTCCGCGAGCGCGGTAATGGTGAGCGCGCGGTCGTCGTCGGTGATCCCGGTGAACGTATCACGGTGGTTCACCGGGAGCGAGAACGAGGAGCGGTCGTCGTACTCCGGCGTGTCGTCGACGGCGGGGTGGTCGAGCGCGTCAGCGAGGAACGGCAGGCCGAACGCGTCGGCGACGTGGTCCGCGACGGCGACGCAGACGAGCCCCCCCGCGTCGTTGCGCATGTGGGAGACGGCCTCGGCATCGACCGCGGTCGCGGGATAGACGATATCCGTCTCTCCCTCGCGGTCGGCGAAGTCGTGCACGCACACGGGATTGCCCACCCGGAACGCATCGAGCGCGCGGTCGACGGCATCCGTCGCCTCGTGTCCCGACGCGTCGGCGTCCGGATCTGCGTCGGCCGCGCTGCCCCTCTCGTCGGCGTCGACATCGGCGCGCATCAGGCTACCTCCACGCCGGCGCGGTCGGCCGGTTCGTCGACACGTCCGTCAGCCTCGACCCTGATCTCGATCGGATCGCCGTCGGCCAGACTCAGGACGTCACGAAGGCGGTCCGGCGCGATCAGCTCCAGCTGGTCGTCGTCGTGGTGGGTTCGGTCGGGGACGATCGCGTGAGCGTCCTCGTATCGCTCGCCGTCCGCGACCAGCGTGACGGCGTAGCAGGTCGCGGCCCCGTACGTTCTGTCTTCGTCCTCCCACGTGTCGATCGGCACCGCGTCGACACCCGCGATCTCGCCGCGTCGCCGGACGCTTTCGGCGTCGAGATCGACGTTGAGCGTGCCGGGAAACGGCTCGTACCCCAGTCGCGCCTCGAACTGTTCGGCGTAGCCCGGCAGGGTGATGTAATGTTTCCCCTCACCCATGCCGCCGGTGACGGTGCCGGCGAGCACGAGCTCGGTGTCGGTCTCGAACAGCCGTCGGTAGTCGGCGTACTCCGCCCGCAGCGCCGCCTCGCCGTCGTCGGTGAGGACGACCCACTGACCGTCGCCGACGACCTCGCGCTCGATCAGCCCCGCAGATTCGAGCGCCTGCAGTCGTCGAGAGGCCGTCTGTGTCGACGCGTCGAGCTCGTCGCCGAGCGCCGCACACGACACCTTCGTCTCCGAGAGTGCGCCCACGAGCGCGACGTGTTTCAGCGCCGCAAGCTCCGCCGGATCGGGTTCCGCAGTCGTCGCCGGTTCTGCCATACCCGATCTTCGGCCGTCGCACGCAAAAGGATAACGAATGTGTTATGGATCTCAGAAACGTGAAAAGGCTTTTGAGTTTTCGGGCCCGATCCCGGCCTCATGACATCCGATTTGAACTCCGAACGGGGTGCACCTAAGCGCTCCGGTCGCGGCGGCTCCCGCCGGTCGCGCTTCGGAAGGGCCTTTTAGCCCCACCGACGAACGGGGAGGTATGTTCAGGCAGTTCCGGTCGGAGGTGAAGTCGGCGCTCGCGGACGCGCTTGCGAGCCGCGACTTCCCGACCGACGACCTCGGTATCGAGCGACCGCCCGACGAGATGGAAGCGACGCTCGCCTCCAGCGTCGCGTTCCGACTCGCGGGCGAGGCCGGCGCAGCTCCTCCGACCGTCGCGGCCGACATCGCCGACGCGGTCGACGTCGCCGGCTACGAGTATCTCGACGCCGTCGACACCGCGGGTCCGTACGTGAACTTCCACGCTGGCGACCGCTATCTCACCGACGCCCTGGCGGCCGCCGCCGGGGACGAGGAGTACGGTACGCTTCCCGACCGCGACACCTCGGTCGTCGTCGAGCACACGAGCGCGAATCCGACGGGTCCCGTCCATGTCGGTCGCGCGCGCAACCCGATCGTGGGGGACGCGGTCGCGAACGTGCTCTCGTACGCCGGCTACGACGTCGACCGACACTACTACGTAAACGATGCGGGACGACAGATGGCCGTGTTCACGTGGGCGTACGAGACGTTCGACGAGGCGAACCTCGAGGAACCGCCGGCACGCGACCGGATCGAGTACGATCTCGTCCGATACTACCGGAAGGGAAACGCCTACCTCGAAAACGCCGACCCGAACGACATCGAGGCTGCGGAAGCGGAGATCGCCGATATCCTCCAGGGGTTGGAGGCCGGCGACGAAGAGACGTACGAGCGCGTCGGCGAGGTTGTCGACGCGGTGCTCGGCGGGATGAAGGCGTGTCTCGCGCGGCTTCCGGCGGAGTTCGACGAGTTCGTGAAGGAGACGCGGTTCATGCGAGACGGGTCGACCGACGACGTCGCCGATCGCCTGCAGGCCTCCGACCACGCCGTCTACGACGAGGACGCCTGGCAGCTCGAACTCGACGCGTGGGGGATAGAGAAGAACCTCGTGTTCCTGCGTTCGGACGGCACGAGCCTCTACACGACGCGCGATCTGGCTCACCACGAGTGGAAGTTCGACAACTACGACCGCGCGGTGACGGTGCTCGGCGAGGACCACAAGCTGCAGGCCGACCAGCTCGATGCCGCCCTCGAGATCCTCGGCAACGACACCGACGCGCTCGGGCACGTCATCTACTCGTACGTCAACCTCCCGGACGGGAAGATGTCGACCCGTCGGGGGACGGGCGTGATGCTCGATGACCTCCTCGACGAGGCGATCGACCGTGCTCGCGAGGAGGTCGAAACCCGGATGGACGACCGGATCCGCGACGACGACCTGACCGACGAGGACGTCGAGCGGATCGCCCGGCAGGTCGGTATCGGCGCGGTCCGGTACGACATCGTCTCGAAACAGCCGACGAAGGCGATCACCTTCGAGTGGGAGGACGCGCTCGACTTCGAGGCGCAGTCCGCGCCGTACGTCCAGTACGTCCACGCGCGCTGTTGTGGAATTCTCGACGAGGCCGACGCCGCGGGCGTCACGACCCCGGACGCTGCGAACGTCGACGCCGACGCATTCGAGACGGAGGCGGCGCGTGACCTGCTGCGGGAGGTGGCCCGGTTCCCGGCGGTGATCGAGGCGGCTGCCGACGATCTCGAACCGCACACGGTCGCGACGTTCACGCGACAGATCGCGGAGGCGTACAACGGGTTCTACCGCGAGTGTCCAGTGCTCACCGCGGACGACGATGACGTTCGTGACGCTCGTCTCGCGCTCGTCGTCGCCGCCCGGAACACGATGGCGAACGCGCTCGACGTGCTCGGCGTCGAAGCACCCGCATCGATGTGAGACACCAGACTCTTGGGGTTGCTGTGTATTACTCCGTTCCATATGCCCCGTAAGGGAAAGATAACTGAAGACGTGGTTTCGGCGGTTGCGGACCGAGAAGGCGTCTCACAGGATGCACTTCCGCCGTTGTACGAGTACGTTGAGACGGACGCTCTCGAGCAGCTGTTCGAACATGCAACCACGGGCCCGGACGCCGATCTGTTCGTGCGGTTCTCCTATGCAGGGTACAGAGTAACGGTTCAAGAGCCCGGTGACGTCTCCATCGACGAGCGCTGACGCTGACTGGTTGATCCCCAAAAGGAGCACGCGGGGATGTCAGCGCTCGCGACTCAGCTCTCGGTCGAGGTCGCGTTCCACGGACTCGCTTTCGAGTTCGCGGGCGATCCGCCGCTCGAACTCCTCCTCGCTTATCCGTCCCTCGACGTACTGTTCCCGGAGGCGTTCCTGTGGGTCCGCGGGCTCCGTCGAGGACGTCGACCGGCTCGATCCGAACTCGTCCGTCGCCGTCCCTCCGTCGTCGCCGAGAACCCACGCCCCCGTCTTATAGACGACGTAGACGACTCCGAGGAGTATCGCGAGCGACACTGCCGCGGAGACGACCGCCCACGCCAGACTCAGGATCGTCGAGACGACGGAGACGACGATGCTGACGGCGAACAGGACTCCGATCGCGATCACACCGTAGTAGAGGGCTTTCTTGAGGGCCATATCCCCACGTCGTCGGTCCGTCTGGAAATACCTTCGGCCGGCCGCCGCGGCGGGTCTTCGTGCGTTGCCGGAGTCGATCGCGCACGAACTGAACACCCGAACGCCGTCTCCGCCAGCTCGTCAGTCGTTCGTGCGGACACGACGTGCGGCCGATGTCGATGAGACCCCATCGGTGATGGAGGACGTATCCGACTCGATCGGTCCACGCACACGGTGTCTCGTCACCGACTACAGCAACGTCAGGTACACCATTTATTTTTAATTCGCTCCAATTTCTCGCCGTGGAAATGACTGATCTGACCGGTCGGTCACTCGCGCATCACGCTCGCTCTCCGACACGACGGCCGTCGTTCGCTGGCGGGGTGATACGATGCCATCGGGGCTGAAACGCGATCTCGGACTGCCGGAGACGTTCGCGATCGCGGTCGGCGCAATGATCGGCTCGGGGATCTTCGTGCTCCCGGGCGTCGCGTGGTTCTTCGCCGACTCCGCCGCCGTGCTTGCGTTCGTGATCGCCGCGGTGTTGGTGCTTCCGGCCGCGCTCGCGGTGGCGGAGATGGCGACCGCGATCCCCGAGGACGGCGGCCCGTATCTCTACGTCGAGCGGAGCATGGGGCCGCTGCTCGGCACCATCGCCGGCGTCGGAACGTGGCTGATGCTCACGCTTAAAAGCGCGCTGGCGCTGGTCGGCGGGGTCCCGTATCTCGTGTACGTCGACCCGACGCTCGCGGAGTTCGTCATCGTTCTCGCGGTGTCGCTCGCGCTGCTTTTCACCGTCGTCAATCTCGTGAGCGCGGAGGGGTCCGGGAAGCTCCAGTTCGCGATCGTCGGGATCCTCCTCGTGATCCTCGCGGCGTACGCGGTCGCTGGCGTCCCCGAGATCGATCCCGAGCGGACCGCCGGCGCGTTCGACCCGACCACCGGCGGGATCCTCGCGGCCACCGCGATCGTGTTCATCTCGTACGCGGGACTGACGAAGATCGGTGCCGTCGCCGAGGAGGTCGAGAACCCCGGCCGGAACCTGCCGCTGGCGATCCTCGGCGCGCTCGCGTTCGTCACCCTGACGTACGCGCTGGTGGTGTACATCACGATCGGCGTTCTGGACGTCCCCGCGGCGATCGAGGGCACGAGCCCGGCGGTGCTCTCCGAGGACGGCGAGGGGGCGATCATCGCGCTCGCGGCCGAGGAGGTGATCGGCGGCGTCGGTGCGATCGCCATCGTCGTCGCGGCTCTGATGGCGCTTGCGTCGACGGCGAACGCCGGGCTGCTTGCGGCGTCGCGGTTTCCGCTGGCGATGGCTCGGGACGGCGTGTTCCCTTCGAAACTCGAGGAGATCAGCGAGCGGTTCGCTACCCCGGCGTACGCTGTCGCGCTGACCGGCGTCATCCTGACCGCGATGACGTTTCTCCCGATCCAGGCGGTCGCCGCGTTCGGTAGCGCGTTCCAGATCCTCGTGTTCGTCCTGTTGAACGTCGCGCTGATCGGATTTCGGGAGGGGGCGATCGAGAGCTACGACCCGGCGTTCGAGACGCCGCTGTATCCGTGGATGCCGTTGTTCGGGATCTTCGGCGGCGTGCTGGTGCTGTCGTACATGGAGACGATCGCGATCGTCGGCGCGCTCGGGATCGGCGCGCTCGCCGGGCTCTGGTACCTCTTTTACGTCGTGTTCTACCGCGACGGTCTCGACCGAGAGGGTGCCGCCCGAACTCGCGTTCGGCAGGATGTCGGCGAGCGCGCCGTCGAGCGGACACGCGAGCTGTTCACGGCCAAGACTGCCGGCACGTACGACGTACTCGTCGCCGTCACCGAGGGGACGACGCGAGCCGCTCGTCGGGACATGCTGCGGATCGCGTCCGATCTCGGTCGGCTCCGGACGACGGTTATCTCCGTCGTCGAGTTCATCGACGTTCCGGACCACGTCTCGCCTGGCGGCCAGACCGGCGTCCGCTCGGCCGACACGCCGGAGTTCCTCCCGACGGACCCCGACGAGGCTCCGGACTGGTTCCCCGGTGGGAGTCAGCCCCGGACGTCCGGCGGTGTCGCGGCCGATTCCGCCGCCACTGACGATCCGCGCGCCAGCGTCGACTACCGCGAGATCGGCAGCCGGGACCACAGGCAGGCGATCGTCGACTTCGCCACGTTCGAGGACGTCGACCTCCTGTTCCTCGAGCGTCAGGCCCGCGAAGGGTTCAGCCACCTCTTCGGCAGTCGGGAGACGGCGTGGATCCTCCAGCACGCTCCCTGCGGGGTGGCGCTCGTCGAGGACCGCGGCTTCGACGAGATCGACGAGATCGCCGTCGTCGCCACCCACGGCCCGTACGACCCGCTGAAGCTGCTGATCGCGGACGCCGTCGCCGAGGAGACCGATGCCGAGATCAACCTCCTTCGGGCGATCCCCGAGAACGCCCCGGCCGAGCGCCGCGAGACGGCGGAGCGATACCACAGCGAGCTGTTGTCGATCCTGACGGTCCCGGGGCGGTCGACGGTGCTCGAAACCGACGATCAGGTCGACGGCCTCGCACGGTTCGTCGGGGACGCGGACCTCCTCGTCACCGGGGTGAGTCGTGGCGGCGTCCTCGACAGACTCCAGGGGAGTCGGGCCGACCAGCTCGTCGAAACCGTCGACTGTACGGCGGTCATGGTCCAGCCGCGTTCCGTCCGGCGGCGCAGCCTGCTGGAGCGGTTCGTCCTCGATCGACTGTTCTGAGATGCGGTGTGCCGTGCACAATCGCGTTCGCCTCAGTGGCAAACCGGAGGCTTAAACCTCCATGAGCGGGTATCGTCGACCGCGTGCGAGGGTAGCCAAGCCCGGAAACGGCGGCGGACTCAAGATCCGCTCCTGTAGAGGTCCGTGGGTTCAAATCCCTCCCCTCGCATCGCCGGGGTCCATCCCCGTGATGCGGAAGACCGCTCTCGGAGCGCTCTTCCCTCGCAACACTCTCATCGACGGCGACCGGGGAGCGACGGCTCTCCGCGATCAACGCGTCACCGCGATCGGCCGAGTCGTGCGAACCGTTAACGTCGTTGAACCGTAACGTCGAGTATGGGAACTAACGGTCCTCGATCCGACCTCCTCGACACGGAGAACCCGACCGGGGGGCTACCCGACTCCGTCTGGCAGTACCTCGCGCTCGCGGTGGCGGTGCTCGTCGGGTTCACCCTACTGAATCAGAGTCTGGTGTTCGGGGTGGCGGTGCTCGCGCTGCTCGTCGTCCTCGTCACGATCGTCAGCGCCGTCGAGATCGTCGACGCCTACGAGAAGGAGGCGCTCACCGTGTTTGGGGAGTACCGACAGCTGCTCGAGCCCGGCGTCCATCTCATCCCGCCGTTCGTCTCGCGGACGTACGCGTTCGACATGCGGACACAGACGATCGACGTCCCGAGCCAGGAGGCGATCACGCGGGACAACTCGCCGGTGACTGCCGACGCGGTCGTGTACATCAAGGTGATGGACGCCAAGAAGGCGTTTCTCGAGGTGGACAACTACAAGCGAGCCGTCTCGAATCTCGCGCAGACGACGCTGCGGGCCGTGCTCGGCGACATGGAGCTCGACGACACGCTCTCCCGCCGCGAGCAGATCAACGACCGGATCCACGACGAGCTCGACGAGCCGACCGACGAGTGGGGGATCCGCGTCGAGGCGGTCGAGGTGCGCGAGGTGAGTCCCTCCCGCGACGTCCAGCGCGCGATGGAACAGCAGACGTCCGCGGAGCGTCGCCGCCGCGCGATGATCCTCGAAGCGCAGGGAGAACGCCGGTCCGCCGTCGAGAAGGCGGAGGGTGACAAACAGTCGAACATCATCCGCGCACAGGGGGAAAAACAGAGTCGGATCCTCGAAGCGCAGGGGGACGCGATCTCCACCGTTCTTCGCGCCCGTGCGGCCGACTCCATGGGTGAGCGCGCGATCATCGAGCAAGGCATGGAGACGCTCGCGGAGATCGGCCAGGGCGAGTCGACCACGTTCGTCCTCCCGCAGGAGCTCACCAGCCTCGTCGGTCGATACGGCAAGTCGCTGTCCGGCTCCGACGTGCAGGCGATGGAGGGGTTAGACGGAAAGCAGTTCGACGAGGAGACGGAGAAGCTGCTGGGGTTAGAGGACATCGAGTCCGCGCTGGAGGAGCTCGACTCGTACACGGACGAGGATCTCGCCGCCGAAAGCGAGGGCGGCGATCCGGCGGGGATCGAAACCGGAGCAGTCGCCGACACGGACGTGGAGCTGGAGACGGAGTCCGAACAGCCCGGACGCTAGGGGGAGCCGTGGAGTGGCGACGGACCGATCGTCAGTCCCGTCCCGAACCGACCGCGACGGTCACCAGTCCAACGAGCCCCCGGACTGGTACTCGGTCACCTGTCGCTCGAAGAAGTTCGCCTCGCGGTTCAGATCGACCGCCTCGGACATCCACGGGAACGGATTCTCGGTCCCGTAACGCTCGTCCATCCCGAGCTGGGTCAGCCGGCGGTCGGCGATGTACTCGACGTACTCGATGAACCCTTCCGCGGACATGCCGAGCAGATCGGGGGGACACGCCGCCTCGGCGTAGGTTGATTCGAGCGCGACTGCCTCGCGGATCAGCTCGTCGATCTCCGCCTCGAACGCGTCGGTCCAGACGCCGGGGTTCTCCTCGCGGATCGTGTTGATGAGGTCGACGCCGAAGTTGAGATGCAACGACTCGTCGCGCATGATGTACTCGAACTGCTCGCCGACCCCGACCATCTTCCCGCGCCGCTTCAGCGCGAGCATCATCGCGAACCCGGCGTAAAAGAAGATCCCCTCCATGATCACGTAGAACCCGACGAGATCACGCAGGAAGGCGCGGACGTCCGCGTCGCCGTCGATCGTGAAGTCGGGACGGTCGATCGCCCGGGTCAGGTCGACGACGAACTCGTCTTTCGCCTCGATCGCGGGAATCCGGTCGTACATCCCGTAGAGGTAGTCGGGCTCGAATCCGAGCGAGTCACAGCAGTAGATGAACGTGTCCGTGTGGATCGCCTCCTCGTACGCCTGTCGAAGCAGATACTGGCGGCACTCGGGGGCAGTGACGTAGTCGTAGACGGCGAGGACGAGGTTGTTCGCCGTCAGCGACTCGGCCGTCGAGAAGAAGCCGAGGTTCCACTCGACGAGCTGGCGCTCCGCCGCCGAAAGCTCGTCGCCTTCCCACTGGTGGACGTCATCGGCCATCGGAATCTCGTCGGGAACCCAGTTGTTGTTGACGCCGTCGGTGTAGTACTCGCGGGCCCAGTCGTACTCGATCGGGAGGATCTTGTTCGGGTCGTGATGTGCGTCGTTGTTGATGATCGGCATGGTGTGTAGAGTGGTGGCTTCGGATGGTTCGTGGTCGCTACTGACAGGACTCGCAGGTCGGGTCCTCGACGGTCGGAAGATCCCTGCGACCGTCGGTCGCGCCGTCGTCGGCGGCGGCTGCTCCGTTGTCGTCGTCCCGCTCGAATCCGGTCGATCGTGACTGGGTGTCGTCGTACTCCGCCATATCGAGCGTCGACTGTTCGATGCTGGACGCGCCCAGCGTGCGGAGATAGTACGTCGTTTTTACTCCGAGCTCCCACGCCGTCTCGTACACGTCGGCGAGCAACGACCCGTCCGTCGAGGGGAAAAAGACGTTGTGCGACTGGCTCTGGTCGATCCAGACTCCTCGACGGGCGGTGAGTCGGAGCTGATGGCGCGGGTCGATCTCGAACGCCCCGCGGTACAGCTCCGACAGTGCTCCCGGAAGATCGAGCCCTCCGACCGCGCCGTCGTGGTACTTCAGCCGGTCGAGCGCCTCCGATCCCCACTGCCCCTCCGCTTTGAGGTCGGCGACGAGCCGTTCGTTGACGACCGTGAAGTCGCCCGACATGTTCGATTTCACGTAGAGGTTCGAGTACAGCGGCTCGATCGACGGCGACGTTCCGGCGATGGTGGAGATCGTCGCGGTAGGCGCGACCGCGGTGGTGTTCGAGTTACGCATCCCGTGGGCCGCGATCCGGTCGCGAACCGCGTCCCAGTCGAGCGTCTCCTCGCGAGCGACCGGAATCTCCCGGCCACGCTCCGCTTCGAGCAGATCGAGAGTGTCCTGCGGAAGCAGATCACGGTCCCATTTGGAGCCCTCGAACGTCTCGTACGCGCCGCGTTCGGCCGCGAGTTTCGCGGAGTTGTCGATCGCGTGATAGCCGAGCAGCTCGCCGGCCTTCCCGGCGAAGCCGAGCGCGCGCTCGGAGTTCATGGGGACGCGTGCGAGCTGAAGCGCCTCGTGGAATCCCATCAGCCCGATGCCGATCGGCCGATGCCGCATGTTGGACCGCTCCGCTTTCTCCGTCGGATAGAAGTTCAGATCGACGACGTTGTCCAGCATCCGCATCGCCGTCTCCACGGTCTCCGCGAACAGCTCGACGTCCAGTTCGGCGGCGTCGCCGTCGACTCCGGGCGCGAACCCGGCATCCGCCTTCGAGGACCCGCGAGCCGCGGCCGCGACGTCGTCCGGGGCGGGGTGTGTCGCAGCGTCGTCGCGGAACGTCATGTGGCGCGCCACGTTAACCGAACCGAGGTTACAGACGGCGGTCTCCTCCGCGCTCGTGTTGAGCGTGATCTCCGTACAGAGGTTCGAGGAGTTGACGACGCCAACGTGATCCTGCGGGGACCGCACGTTACAGGGGTCTTTGAACGTGATCCACGGGTGGCCGGTCTCGAACAGACGCGTGAGCGTCTCCCGCCAGAGGTCGGCGGCGTCGACGCGCTCGAACTGGCGCAGCTCGCCGCGGTCGGCGGCCGCCTCGTACGCCTCGTATCGCTCCCGAAACGCCTCTCCGTAGGTGCCGTGAAGCTCGGGGACCTCGTCCGGCGAGAACAGCGTCCATTCCGCGTCCGCCTCGACGCGCTCCATGAAGAGGTCGGGGATCCACGCCGCGATGTTCATGTCGTGGGTCCGTCGGCGCTCGTCGCCGGTGTTCCGTCGGAGGTCGATGAACGACGGGAAGTCGAGATGCCACGCCGCGAGGTAGGCGGCCGCCGCCCCGCGTCGCTTGCCGGAGCGGTTGATCGCACCCGTCACGTCGTTCGAGATCTTCAGGAACGGCACCGTTCCGGTCGACTCGACGCCCGTCGAGGAGACGAGTGCGCCGTCGGCGCGGACCGGCGTCCAGTCGTTCCCGAGACCGCCGGACCACTTCGAGAGCTTCGCGTGTTCCTTGTACGCATCGAAGATCCCCTCTAGGTCGTCCGGAACCGTCGTGAGATAACACGAGGAGAGCTGCGGGTGAGTCGTTCCGGCGTGGAACAGCGTCGGCGTTGAATGGACGAACCGGAGCGTCGAGAGCACCTCGTAGAACGCCTCTGCGTACGCCGCTCGCTCATCCGGCTCCTCGCGGAGCGCGACTCCCATCGCGACGCGCATCCAGAACACCTGCGGAAGCTCGAACGGCTCGGAGTCGGGCTCCCGGAGATAGTACCGCTGTTCGAGCGTGTCGAGCGCGGTGTAATCGAACAGCGCGTCGCGATCGGGTTCGAGCGCGTCCGCGAGGCGGTCGAGGTCGTACTCGGCCATGCGCTCGTCGAGAAGATCGGCGTCGAGGCCTCGCTCGATAGCCGTACGGAACGCGTCGGCGTACGCAGCCCCGAGCGCCTCGTCGTCCGCCGGCGGGCGCGTGCCGGTCACGCGACGGAAGTAGTCCTCGCGTGCGACGCTCGCGGCCATCCCGTCGTAGGCGGGATCGCGCTCGATCCGCGCCGTGAGCGCGTCGATCGTCGCCGACGCGCGCTCGGTCGGCGTGGCGTCCGCGTACAGCGCGCGGTCGATCTCCGCGACCAGTCGATCGCGAGTGTCGTCGTCTACCACCGTCTCGTACCCGTTTCGTGCCCTGTCGAGCAGGTCACGAACCGCGGTGTCGTGTGTCGTCGTGCTCATGTGAACTCCCGGTCGCGACGGGGAACGACATGCTGCGGACGTCCCGGCGCGGGCAGCAGCGTTGCCACTCGACGGCGATCGCGAGATCGGCGCGAGCGAAGCGCTGCCGGCCGCAGCGACGGGAGCCCGCGGAGCGAGCGCCGCCCGTGCGAACCGTATCCCGTGACTACCGTTCCATCGTCTTAAGTATTACCAACAAATTTGTGATAGGGCAAGTGCAGTTGTTTTCGACGATGGAGACGACGCAGGCCGACATCGACGGAAGGAAGCTGACTTCCCGGGCAACCCGCCGCACGAAGAGCTCAAAACACCACGAACAGGACGATACCGAGCAGGACGAACAGAGCGTAAAGCCCGACCATCACCTCGCGTTTAAGCGGGCTGCCGAGCGGCTCCGCAGTCAGACGACGGATCGGCGGCAGGATGGCGATCCCGCCGAGTATCAGAAACCATGAGTGGAGCGCCGGCACCAACGTGAGCGCGACGACGATCGTTCCGTAGCCGGCGACGTAGCAGCCGCGACGCCAGAGCTGCTCGCGGTCCGATAACGCCTCTGCAGCCGCATCCGCGACGCCGGACGCAGCGGCTCCGTCGCCACCACCCATCCCCGACTCGGCCGCGACCTGCTCGGCCTGTTTTTGAACGTACTCGTCAAGCTCCTCGGCGGCGTCCTCCGTTTGTGGCGCACCGCACTGGACACAGAACCGGGCCGACTCGTCGATCTCGGTTTCACACCGGGGACACGACTTCATCCTCATCGGAACGGCGGCAGCGGCGGGCTTAATTCTTCGGAACGGCCTCGGACGAGCGACCCGGACGCCGTCATCGAGTTCACCGAATCGTCGTGCCCGCGAGCGACGACGTCGTTCTCCGTGCTGATAATCGGGTGGGCACGTTTTTGTCCGGGAGGAACGCAGTTTTGGGTAATTCGCGCTACCGTCGACCCACGACCGCGGTGAGTGCTACGAAACAGTCCGTGGGAACCCACAAATGCCACACGTACACCCCTCCGCCGACACCGATCACCTAAATCGACGCCTGCTCGCTGCCGCGCTACTCGTCGGGATCGGCGTGCTGGCTCTCGCGACGGGCGGCTCCGTCGCGGCAGAAGAGGGGCCCGCGATCGAGGACCCTGCGATCGAGAACGACACCGCGGTCGTCACGGAAACGAAGAAACACAGCGTCTCGTTCGACGTGACGAACGTCGACGACGACACCAACGTTACGGTAACAGTCCGGTTCTCGGAGGCGTACGATGGCGTAGTTGCCGCCGACGGGAACGTCACGGTCGGCAACAACAGTGCGAAACCGAGCGTCGACGGCCAAGAGGTGACTGCCTCAGTCAACGTTGACCAAGGGGGCGACAACAAGGAAGTGACGCTCCCGATCGAGTTGACACACCCGTCCACCGCAGGAAAAAACAGCCTCGACGAGATCGTAGTCGAGATCGACGATGACGAGATCCGCCGTGAGGATCTGAGTAGCCAGAAGATCGAGATCACTCAGATCGGGATCGATGCCACGTTCTCTGACGGTATCGTCGATAACCGTGGAGACGAAACGACGTTTGACATCGAGGAGACAGTGGGGACGGTCGATGAGATCAGCGATACCAACGTCCAACTCGAGGTTTCCGCAGACGGCCTTAGCGACGAGGCGACGCTCAAAGCGTTCGACGCCGACGAACAGGAAGATATCGTCTGGAATGAGAACGCCGTTAGTTTCGACGGTGTCGATCCGGGCGTGTACAAGTTCGAGGCGTTCGTTCCCGGAACGGACGCGTCGGACACCGCAACGATCCGCGTAGAGCGCGCCGAGGTCGACGCGTCGTTCGGGCAAGACGAGTACAGTACGCCCGCGGGCGACCTCGTCGACGTTGATGTCAGCGTCGGAGCTGATGGCGGATACGTCATTATCGGCGGCGACCGAATCAGCGATCCCGACATTCCGTCAGGCTCCCTCGACGTGCTCCACGTCGACGGTGGCGAGACGATCACGATCAACACGAGGCTGCTGGGGACGAGCGCGGGAACGGACTCAGTGTATCCGGACAGTGCCGTCGAGAGCCACGCCCACGGGAATCCGTCCGAGAACGTCACGTTCGTCGACGAAAACGGCGACGAGTTCAGCGATTTCGACGAACTCGCCGGGGCGGCAGAAGCGGGCGGGGTCGCGAACCCGCTGGTACCCCAGCGGTACCGACTTACCGTCGGTGCCGGTGAGACGGTCGTGCTGCGGGAAGACGGCGTCGTCGAGCCGGAGTTCCCGGGCGAACGGTCGCAACTCGTCCTGACGAAGCCGGAGTTCCGCGAGCGAGCGGACGTGTACGCCGCTCCGGGCGCGCCGGCTGACGCCGACGACTCAGTGGGCGATGTGCTCGGCGACGCGAGCGAACGCCGCGCGATCACTGAAAACGAACGTGTCGTGATCGGTTTCGAGGCGACCGGCATGTGGGGCGCGCTCGCGCACCTCGCCGGAGACGACGAGGAGAACGGTGACAGCGGCCTCGATACGATCTACGAGAACGGCGCGGCTGAACCCGATCTCCTGGCGGACCTCCTCTCGGAAGACGAGGGTGTCTCGCTGACGATCAGACAAACCAACCCGGATCGGAACGAACCCCGGACCCGTCTGGATCTCGCGTCGGCCGGCCCGAGCGACGCATATCTTCTGTTTGACGATGTCGAAGAGTTGGAGGCCCCCGGTGACGGGCCGACGGCCGGAACGATGTACCTCGTGATCGACACCGCCGCCGGAGCGTTCACGGAGGAGCTAAAGCCGGGAGACGAGTTCGACGTCGAGCTCGCGTTTGAAGGTGATATCGGGGAACGCTACGAGTTTGACGCGTCCGGTGACCAACCCGAACCGTTCGAGGCACGGTCCGTGACTGACGACAAGATCGACCAGCAGTTCCCCTATTGGACTGCTGACGATGAGAGTCGGGTCGCGACGACTAACTTCACGATCCGGGAACGGAGCCTCACGTACGACCAAGCCAACGATAACGGTGACCTGCTTGTCGATACCGGCGCGGCGACGATTTCGGGGACGACGACCCTAAATCCGAACACGGAGCTGTCGATCGAAGTGGTGTCCGACGGCGGCTCCGAGCCGGCCTACTCTACGGATGACCTAGATATCGACGAGGACGGGGCCTTCTCGTTCACTTTCGGCGCGTTCGTCGACTCCGGCACGGAACTCGTCGTCGAACTGTATAAGTCCGGAGATCTGTACGACAGCCGAACCGCGATCGCCGTCGACGACCCGGAGAACCCGTTCAGCTTCAGCATCGAGGACGAGCCCGGGGATCTGACGGTTACGCGAGGCGACCCGCTGTCGGACGTTGCCGTGACGGTACGCAACGAGGGCGACATCGAGGGGCGCGAGCGGATCAGCCTCAGCATCGGTAACGGCGCGCTCGTCGCCGAGGAGTCCGAGCGGCTGCGAGCTAACCGGACCGCCGAAACGGATTTCGCACGGACGACCGCCGACCTCGAGCCGGCTGAGTACGGGTACACGGTCAGCGTCCCGGGCGATGAGGTGACCGGAACGATCGTCGTCCATCCGGACGAGCTCCCGAGCGAGGACGCAGCGGAATCGGAGAGGTCCGAGGACGTCGACGAGGCGGATACCTCGGATGGCGCAGACGACGCCGGCGACCGGCCGGAGTCCGCCGAGGAGAGGGGATCAGATGCGACGGTCCCGGACGAGACGGGGGCCGACGAGGAGCCGGATGGCGAGGAGCCGCCCGACGAGGGCGGCGATGAGCGTTCGGGCATGCCGCTGCCGTTCGGCGTCGGTGCTCGGGAGGCGTTCGGCGGAACGACGATCGTCGGGGCGACGTACATCCTCGGCCACTGGGTGTGATCGCCACGAGAGAGGGCGCGTCCGCCCGGGCGGACTCTGCCCGGTCGGGGCGATACGGGGCTGGTCACGTCGATTCCGAATCGGCTGCGCCGGTTTCGCCTCCAGCGACATCGCGCTCGAGCAGCCGCGCACCCGTCGGGTCGACGCGACAGACCGCGGGGTCGTAGCCGGCGTCGGAGAGGCCGGTCCCGAGCGCGAACGCGGTGCGGCCGAGCATCGCCATCGACGCCGAGCCGCCGGCCGCCGCAACCGCCTCGATCGCCTCGGCGACCTCCGGAACGAGGAGATCGGCGCGCTCCGCGAACTCGCGTGAGACGCTCATCAGCGTCGGGAGCGTCGGATCACGTCGAAGCTCGGTAAGCGCTCGCTCGCCGGCGTCGGAGAGGAGAGTCGTGTCGCCTGCGAGCACTGCCTCCGTCGACAGCTCTCCGAACGTGACGTACTCGACGCGTGCAGTCGCGGCGATGCCGTCGAGGTCGCCGTGGCCTGGCGCACCCGGTTGGAGCCGAATCGGGATTCCGCCACGGGCCTGTGCGACGACGTCGCCGAGCCCGGTGCCGCGGACGACTTCCGCCTCGTGAGCGATCCGGACGAGCGCGTTCTCCGACCGTCCGGAGTCGAACGCGTCGTTGGCGGCGAGCGCCGTTCCGAGCGCGGCGGCCCCCGAAACGCCGAACCCGGCTCCGACCGGCAGGTCGCTCGCGAGGTCGACCCGGGCAGTCGCGCCCGCGACGCCGAGGGCCGCGAGCACGTCGTCGACGACCCCGATCGTCGCCGGGGTGCCGTTGAGCAAGACTGCGGGTGTAGAATCGGTCGGGGCTGCGGTGTCGATCCCATCGCTGCGGTCGGCAGCGGCGGGAACGACGGTCGCTCGGACGCCGTCCGTCAGCGCGACTCCGGCCCCGCGCGACCCCGCGGCGGCCGGGTCGGCCGCATGATGGGCACTGAAGAACGCGGTGACATGCCCGGGGACGAACGCGGTCGACCGCTCCATAGCCATACGCGTTTGAGACGGAGCGACCGATTAACGGTTATCATCCCGGAGTGATAGAGTGAACTCGCACCCAGTGATCTTCCCGTCTTTGATCGTTGTTAAATCATGCGCCCCACGGTGGAGTTGAACACCGTACTTCGGGCTGTTCTCCGGCTCTATCGCAAAATCGCGTAGCGTACTGTTCGGTTGTCGGGGTGCCGTCATCGTCGTCCCAGCGTCGGTCACGGACGCCTCAAATTCCCTTGCGGCGGCAGTGCGGGCCTACACAGGGAAGCCTCGGGGGGGTTTGTAAGGTGACCCCGAGGTACCTCACACGATCATGCCGACGATCGCGCGCTTCCCGGATGTACGCGAGCACGCGTTCCGGCTGCGGATGATCACTCCCGGGTTTCCTCGTCCTCCCGCAGCGACGAAACGATGAGTCGTTTGGTCCCCCGTCGAATGAGCCCGCCGGCTGCCGGTTGCGAGATATCCAGCGCGGCGGCGACATCGCCGAGCGTCGCATCCCGTGGCTCCTCGAAATAGCCCGCATCGAGCGCGACGAGGAGCGCTTCCCGCTGGCTATCGGTCAGACTCGCGTCCGTCTCCCCCAAACTCGAGTGGTCGTTCACGCGCAGCAGTTCGATGGCGATCCCGTTCGACTCTGCATAGTCCCAGAGGGGAGCGAAGTGTTCCCGATCTGGCAGCCAGATCGTGAACACCCAACCGGTTCCGTCGTTTTGCATATCGAGGACGACCCCGTTTGCGGAGGAGATGATCGGCGAGATTACCTTCGCCTCGTCGGTATATTCGAAGCTATAGATCGCCTTCCCGTCGCTGGTTTCGATCACCCGGTCGAACGCGCCAATCGTGTGATCGGTCCGCAATCCCTCCTCGAACCGATCGAGATCAGCCGACTGGACGCGATAGAAAAACCGCCCCGACGTCGGATCGGTTCCCGCCTCTAACACCGACGTGACCGTCGACCCACGGTCGTGTGCGACCGTCTTCGTGAGCACGATATCGGGATGTTCGACGCGGACAGCGGCGGTAACGTCGGTCATGGCTGTCGGATAGTGAGTCCGGCGGTGTACGGAGGACGTGTATTGCGGTGCAGGACGTGTGTGGGGTGCATGTAGGTACTTAGGCGGCCGTGTCTTTATGATCTACTACCGCGAGAAGTTCGTGAACTGCTGTTCTCACGTCTGTAGAGCCATCTCCCTCAATGCCGTGCTGTTCGACGTTCCACTTGGACGAGTCGTCTGGTTGCTCGGAACCAGTGTCTTCAGCAAAGAAGTCCCTACCTCTCCATCCTGCAAGCACTCCGACGCCAGCTGAAACAGCGGCAAGAAACTCTCTTCGTCGCAGCACAGAGGGAGCCATACATTCACATACTCCGGCTATGCGATAAGTACTCGCTCCCGGCAGTCGACCGGTCCGGGGAGACGCCGACCAGCCGTTTCGACGATCGCGGAGCGTCCTGAAAAGGGCGGACTCTGACACGACGGGCGTCTTGGCTTGACAATGCTGAAATACCCGTCTCGCTTACGGATCGACAGTGTCAACGCAGTTGGCCGAACTCGAGACGCTGTTCCTCCACGAGGCGCGGAGCGACTACACCGTCGTCGCGGTACGCGACGGGAGTCGAGTGCTTCGCGGTCGTCTCGAGCTCAAGGAGACGTCGGCGGGTCCCCGCCCCGGGAAGTTCCGGGTCGTCCGGGACGGCGAGGACCATCCGCGCTCCCCGGACGAGTTCGTCGAGCTCGCGCGGGCGGCGAGTCGGATCCGGATCTCCCAACAGACGTCGCCCGAGGCTCGCAAGCGTCTGGAAGCGATGCTCGACGGCTACCAGCTGGAGGCGCTGACGGTTCGTACCTGTCGGCGCTGCGCGACCGACGGTCGGTACGGACCGATCACCTCGGAGACGGCGATAGCGCACAACGGCGAGTCGATCTGTCGGGACTGCGCCAAACGCGAACTGGAGCGGGAGCTGTCGTACAAAGGGGAGTTCACCGGGGCCGCCGAGGAGCGGCTCGAGGAGCTTCTGTACGACTCGAAGGATCTCGACCGGATCATCAACCTGCTGCAGGGAGGGCTCGACCCCGACCTCACGAAGTACGACGAGGTGTCGGCGAACGTCGACGACGTGACGCCGGTCCGCACCGACGAGCTCGACCTCCACCCGGATCTCGCCACCCACGTCCGAGGGCGGTTCGACGAGCTGTTACCGGTCCAGAGTCTCGCGGTCCGCAACGGTCTGCTCGACGGCACCGACCAGCTCGTGGTGAGCGCGACGGCGACCGGAAAGACTCTCGTCGGCGAGCTGACCGGGATCGATCGGGCGCTGAACGGTGAGGGGAAGCTGCTGTTTTTGGTCCCGCTCGTCGCCCTCGCGAACCAGAAACACGAGGATTTCGAGGACCGCTACGGCGATCTCCTCGACGTCTCGATCCGGGTCGGGGCCTCACGGATCACCGACGACGGAACCCGCTTCGATCCGAACGCGGACGTTATCGTCGGCACGTACGAGGGGATCGACCACGCGCTCCGGACCGGCAAGGATCTCGGCGATGTCGGCACCGTCGTCATCGACGAGGTTCACACGCTCAAGGAGGGGGAGCGCGGTCATCGTCTCGACGGGCTTATCTCCCGTCTGAAGCACTACAGCGAGCGACGACGGGAGACTCACGACGGGTACGGCGGTACCCAGTTCGTTTACCTCTCGGCGACCGTGGGCAACCCCGAGTGGCTCGCCGGAACCCTCGGGGCGACCCTGATCGAGTTCGAGGAGCGACCCGTTCCGATCGAGCGACACGTCACGTTCGCGGACGGTCGGGAAAAGGCCCAAATTGCGGACAAGCTGGTACAACGCGAGTTCGACACGAAATCCTCGAAGGGGTACCGCGGGCAGACGATCATCTTCACCAACTCCCGGCGGCGCTGTCACGAGATCAGCCGGAAGCTTCGATACGACTCCGCTCCGTATCACGCCGGACTCGACTACAAGCGTCGCAAGCAGGTGGAGCGCCAGTTCGGCGATCAGGAACTGTCGGCGGTCGTCACCACGGCGGCGCTGGCCGCCGGCGTCGACTTCCCCGCCTCGCAGGTGATCTTCGACTCGCTGGCGATGGGGATCGAGTGGCTCTCAGTACAGGAGTTCTCCCAGATGCTCGGGCGCGCTGGCCGTCCGGACTACCACGACCGGGGTCGGGTGTACCTGCTCGTCGAGCCGGACGGGGTGTACCACAACTCGATGGACCGAACGGAAGACGAGGTGGCGTTCACGCTGCTGAAAGGCGAGATGGAGAACGTCGCGACCCACTACGACGAGACGGCCGCCGTAGAGGAGACGCTCGCGAACGTCGTCGTCGCCGGCAAGCGGGCGAAACGGCTCAACGACCGCATGATCGGCGAGATTCCGACGACTCACGCGGTCGGCAAGCTGCTCGAGTGGGGGTTCATCGACGGATTCTCTCCGACGCCGCTCGGTCGCGCCGTCTGTCGGCACTTTCTCGCGCCGGACGAGGCGTTCCGGATCCTCGACGCGGTTCGGAAGGGGACCGATCCGTACGACATCGTCGCGGATCTCGAACTACGCGACGACCGATAGCCGGTCGAGATCGTGGGTGACGGACGTCGAACTACCAGGGTTCGTTTTTCAGTCCGAGCTTGTACGCGGCGACGTTCGTCGTCACGTGGAGGACGGGCGTCATCACGACGACGACGGCGAGCACCGGCAGGGTGAACACGGACAGCGCCCAGTCGGGCGCGACGACGAACGCGACGAGGAGCGCACCGGCGACGAAATCGAGCTGGTCCAGCCCGGGAAACGCCGCTCCTCGCTCCCGACCCGACCGGCGTTTGATGAACGACGCGCCGATGTCGCCGAGCATCGCGCCGACCGCGAGCGCGAACGCGGCGTGCAGCTCGAACGCGGGGAGTCCGACTCCCAGAGCGGTGCTCACGGGGGCGTTGATCGCGTTGAGTGCGAGTGCGAGCACGAATCCGGCCGCGGTACCGACCGCGGTGCCGCGCCACGTCTTTCCGTCGCCGAGGATCCGGCTTCCGTTCCACTCTCGACCGCCGTCGATCGGGCGTCCGCCGCCGGCGAGCACCGCGAAGTTGTTGGGGACGTACGCCGGCAGCATCGCCCAGAACGCCGTCGCCACGAGCGAACCGACCATACCGGCTCGATGGGCGTCACTGGTTTATAAACGCTGGATCCGATCCGGCGGCGAGTGGCAAGCGTCAAGACGAGCCCGAAACTACCGTCGGCCATGATCCCCCCGATCGCGAGACGGTTCGTCGCGGGCGAGAGTGCCGCCGAGGCGCTCGAGCATGCACGACAGTGTAACGGGGACGGCATCGCCGCCGTGCTGGCCCTAGCCGGCGAGCACAACGACCGGGCTGGAGCGCGTGCGGACACGACGGCGTACCTCGACCTCATCGACGATCTGGCCGCAACCGACCTCGATGCGTCCCTCTCGGTGACTCCAACGCAGATCGGTCTCGACGTCTCTCCGGAGCTGTTCGAGCGCAACTACCGCCGGATCGTCACCTACGCCGACCGACGGGGAGCGTTCGTCTGGTGTGAGACGACGGACGCCCCGACGACGGAGACGACGGTCGACGTCTTCGAGGAACTGGCGTCGGAGTTTCCGTGGCGGTCCGGGATCCATCTCCGTTCGCGTCTGAAACGCACCCGTGAGGACCTCTCGCGCCTTGTGGACGTCCCCGGAAGCATCCGGATCGGGAAGGGTCCGGCCGGCACGTCCAGCACGTCCGGCCGATCCGACGCGTCAGCCACCGTCGCGTACGCGGACCCTGTCCGAGCTGACGAGGCGTTCCGTGGCGACGTGGAACACCTGTTCGAGCATCGGGACCGGGGTGTCGCGGTCGGGAGCCACGATCCGGAGATACTGTCGCTCGCGACCCGTCTTGGCGACGAGTTCGACACCGACTATGAGATACAGCTGCCGATGGGTGTCCGTCCGGACGCCCAGCGCGACCTCGCCGCGCAGGGTATCACCGTCTCTCAGTACGTTCCGTACGGCGACGCGTGGCTCTCGTATCTCTCCCGCCGTGTCGGCGAGTATGGGGGGATCCTCCCGTTCGCTGTCCGGGTTATCGCCGGTCGATACTCCCGGCGTTCGCGTTCGCTCGCCGACACGTAGAAGGCCTCTTAAGGGTTGCCGCCGCATGTTCACGCGATAGATGTCTACGTGGAAACGCGACTTCGCGAGCGGACTTATCGTGTTGGCTCCGCTACTCGTTCTGCTTCTGGTTCTCCGCTGGATCTACCGACATATCGCGTCGATCCCGTTGATCGATGCGCTCCAGCCCGACATCATCCCGGAGCCGCTGTTGCCGCTCTCCCGCGTCATCATCGCACTCGCGGTCCTCACGACGATCGTCCTCGCGGTCGGCTACTTCATGCGCACGACGCTCGGCCGGATAGCGGAGGCGAAGATGGACGATACGATCAACCGCATCCCTGCGCTCCGCGTCGTGTACAACGCCTCCAAACTCGCCGTCGAAACCGCGCTCTCCGGCACCGACGAGCTGCAGAGCCCGGTGTACCTCGAAACCTGGGCCGGGATCCGGATGACTGCGTTCAAAACGGGAAAGAAGACCCGGGACGGAAAGATCGTGTTGTTCATGCCTACCGCGCCGAACATCACCTCCGGATTCGTCATCGAGGTCGAGCCGGAGCGGATCGAGGAGACGGGCGAAACCGTCGAGGAGGGGATGACCCGGATCCTCTCGGCCGGCTTCGCCGACTCCGCCCATCAGATCCCGGTCGAGGAGGAGCGTCCGTCGGGCCGATCGCAGCCACCCCGGTCCGACTCCGGCTCACGTACGGGGCGGTCCGGATCCGGCACGGGAGAGGGTGGCTCCGGGGGGGCCGGTTCGCATAACGTGGACGTCTCGAGCGAGTAGCTGCTCACGTGGAGCATATCGGAAAACAGTTCACACCGACGGAAGAATCGCTCAGCGTAGCCATCGCGGCGATCGATCTCGGGCGTATATTGTGCATAGTAGAATCGGTGCGTTGTTTATAAAAGTGTATTCAGCGCGGTGAGGAGTGGTATATAAGTGAGCGGTGGAGCAGAGACCGACTTGGAAGCCCCAGCCGCGACGGCTCGCGCGGCTCGCTGCGCGCTTCAGTCGCTCACTTCGCTCGCTCCTTGCAGTGCTTGCTTCGCCGTGCGTCGCCCTCGCGGCTGCCCCTTCCAGTCCCGCCCCGCACCGCAGCCTCGGACCGCCCCAGCCTCGACCGGAGGGGCCGCCGGAACGCTCGGCGGCCCCTCCGGTCTCCCTCGCGCGCTCGCTCACGGGCCGAAGGCCCGCTCGCGGCGCGCGCCACCGCAACCACAAGCAGAGCATTGTTCGGTTATCAGGTGACGGCGGGCGGTCGGCGCGCGCCTCCGAGCGCTCTGGAAAGAGCGCGAGGAGCGCGTGCGAGGGACGCGGTGAGCGCTCGGAGAGCGCGAACCGCGAGGCTGGGGAGGCGTGAGGTGCGGTTGCAGTGCGGTCGGGTGGGGTTGAAAGGGGCAGCCGCGATCCCCGCGAGCGGAGCGAGCGGGGGCTCGGGAGACGCAGTCTCCCGGTGGGGCGACGCCCGCCGCTGTAAGCACCACAGGGAGCGAGCACCGCGAGCGACCGAGGAGCGCAGCAAGGCGCGCGAGCCGTCGCGGCTGGGGCTTTCGGATCGTTCGTCGCGGAGCTATCGCTCTCGCGACTCACTTATAAACGAACACCAACCCCTCCACGGTATCGCTTATAAACCACCCATCCCCACTCGTGAGCGACGTACGCCCGACATCGATCACGAAGCAGGCTCGTTCCGGCGACGATTCGGGCACGCGCTCGTGGAGAAAACCACGGGAAGAGTGCGATGATCCACTATTCGTCGGTCATCGAGCGTCGGATTTCGCTTTCGTCGTCGACCGATCGTCAGGCTCGATGCGGCCGAAGAGCCGGTTGAGCCCGACGCCGGCCACGAACCCGACCGCCATGATCACGCCGATCAGCTCGAAGCGGAGCGACACCTCGAACAGCAGCGGTGCGAGAACCGACACTGCTGCCCCCTCGAGCAGGAACACGCCTTCCGCGACCGCGATCACGCGGAGGACGCTGACCGACACGAGCGCGATCACGAAAGCGAGTGCGACGACTTTTGCCAGAAGCACCTCTCCCTGGAAGTGGAACCCCTCGAGCACGCCGACCGTAACCGCGGACACGATGCCGAGCGCCAGCAGCTCCGAGCGATACTGCTCGACCAGAGCCATTGCGATCGAACACAGAACGCCATCACGTATGACGTTTTCGCCGAACTCGAGCACGCGCTTCGATCGTTCACGGGTCGTTGTGCGCTCCGTGCGGCGAGCACGGAGCCACGTCCGTTCTCGGCACGGGTCCCCGTGAGACGCGCCACGTGGATGGAAAGGTATACGACGCCGACCGCACCACGCGTATATAACCAGATGTCTCAGCACGGCTACGACCACACCGCGGTCGAAGAACGATGGCAGGAGGCGTGGGCGGACGCTTCCGTGTATCGCACGTCGGACGAGGTGGACGACCCAACCTACGTGCTCGGGATGTACCCGTACCCGTCCGGGAAGCTCCACATGGGTCACGTCCGCAACTACACGATCACGGACGCGTACGCCCGGTTCCGTCGAATGCGTGGCGACGACGTGCTCCACCCGATGGGGTGGGACGCGTTCGGGCTCCCGGCGGAGAACGCGGCGAAGGAGCGCGACACCAACCCCCGCGACTGGACGTTCGACTGCATCGACACGATGAAAACGCAGATGCGGTCGATGGGGTTCGGCTACGACTGGGACCGGGAGATCACCACCTGCACCCCGGAGTACTACGAGTGGAACCAGTGGCTGTTCCGCCGATTCCACGAGGAAGGGCTCGCGGAGCGTCGCGACGCCGAGGTGAACTGGTGTCCGGACTGCGAGACGGTGCTCGCCGACGAGCAGGTCGAGGGCGACGAGGAGCTCTGCTGGCGGTGTGACAACCCCGTCGAGCAGCGCGAGCTGGAGCAGTGGTTCCTTTTGATCACGGAGTACGCCGACGAGCTGACGGAGTACATCGACGAGCTGGAGGGGTGGCCCGACTCCGTCCGCCAGATGCAGCGCAACTGGATCGGCCGCCAGTACGGGACGACGCTCACGTTCGAACTGTCGGGCCCCGACCGCGAGTACGGCGATGTCGAGGCGTTCACCACCCGCGCCGACACCGTGTTCGGGGCGACGTTTTTCGCGCTCGCGCCGGACCATCCGATAAGCGAGTCGCTGGTCGAGCGCGACGACGCGGTTCACGAGTTCGTTCACCACGACGCCGACCCCGACGGCGACGAGCCGAACGGCGTCGAAACTGACCTCACGGCAACCAACCCCGTAACCGGCGAGGAGCTTCCGGTCTTCGTCGCGGACTTCGTGCTCTCGGACGTGGGGACCGGCGCGCTGATGGGCGTGCCCGGCCACGACGACCGCGACCACGCGTTCGCCGCGAAGATGGGCGTCCCGATCGAGCCCGTGATCGCGCCGGAGCCGGACGGGTACGACCCGGCCCCCGCGGGGTCGGACGCGGCGGGATCGGAGGCGGCGGGATCGGAGGCGGCGGAGTCGGACGGTCCCGACGTGCCCGGCGGTCTCGACGCGGCTGACGCACCCGACGCGCCCGACGTGAGCGAGACGGCGTTCACCGAGGACGGCGTGCTCGTGAACTCCGGGGAGTACACCGGGATGCGAAGCGCCGACGCCCGCGAGGCGATCACCGACCACACCGCGGGCGCGGAGCTCACCACCCAGTACCGGCTGCGCGACTGGGGGATATCCAGACAGCGGTACTGGGGGACGCCGATCCCGGTGGTCCACTGTCACGGCGACTGCGGCTCCGTGCTGGTGCCCGAGTCGGAGCTCCCGGTCGAGCTTCCGGAGTTCATCAACACGACTGGGAACCCGCTGGACGCCGCCGAGGAGTGGAAGGCGACGAGCTGTCCGGAGTGTGGCGGCCCCGCGACCCGCGAGACGGACACGATGGACACGTTCGTCGACTCCTCGTGGTACTTCCTGCGATACGTCTCGCCCGAGCTCGCGGACGCACCGTACGACCCCGACCGCGCGGACGACTGGATGCCGGTCGACCAGTACGTCGGCGGGATCGAACACGCCGTGATGCATCTGCTGTACAGCCGGTTCGTCACGAAGTTCCTCGCGGACGCCGAGGGGCTCGACCACCGCGAGCCGTTCACGAACCTGCTCGCACAGGGGATGGTCCAACTCGAGGGCGAGAAGATGTCGAAATCCAAGGGGAACGTCGTCTCGCCCCAGCGGATCGTCGAGGAGTACGGTGCCGACACCGCGCGGCTGTTCATGATGGAGGCGGCCCAGCCCGAGCGCGACTTCGACTGGTCGGAGGAAGGCGTTCGGTCCACCCACCGCTTTCTGGCACGACTGTCGGAGCTCGTGGCCCAGTACGTCGCGGGCGACCTCACGGATGATCCGGACGATGTCGCGGATGATCCGGGCGACAGCGAAACCGAACGCGACACGGTCGACGAGTACGTCGACGCGGAGATCGATGCCGCCGTGAGCATCGCCGGCGCGGAGTACGACGACCTCACGTTCAACGTGGCGCTCCGGGAAGCACAGGACTTGGTCGGGACGCTACGGGGATACCGCGAGCACGCCGAGCCGCATCCCGACGTGTTCGAGCGCGGGCTCGACGTCGTGATTCGGCTGCTCGCCCCCGTCACGCCACATCTCGCCGAGGAGCTGTGGGACCGGTTGGGTCGCGACGGGTTCGTCGTCGACGCCGATTGGCCGACCGCGACGGTCGACCGCGACACCGTCGAGCGCCGCCGTCGGCTGGTGGCGAACACCCGCGAGGACGTCCGTGACATCGTCGAGGTCGCGGGCATCGAGGACCCCGAGCGGATCGACGTCGTGGTCGCGCCCGACTGGAAGTACGACGCGCTCAGGATCGCGATCGACAGCGACGCCGACAACCTCATCGGCGAGCTGATGAGCCACGACCACATCCGCGAGCAGGGTGACGCCGCCGCGGCCTACGGACAGGACCTGCAGGCCGAACGGGAGGCGCTCACGGAGACGCTCTCGGGCGACGAGGAGTACGACGCACTGCTCGCGGCCGCGTGGCTCATCGAACGCGAGTTCGACGCACCGGTCGTCGTCACCCGAGCCGAGACGGCCGCCGACGACGTGGTCCGGAAGGCCGAGCCCGGCCGACCGGCCATCGAGATCATCGAATAGGCGACCGCTACCCGAAAGGATTACTCATAGTAATTCTACTCGAAGCGGTTTATTACTAAGAAATGATAAGTTATTACAGCGAGTGTGCACTCTATTGTGGTATGGACGAACACATCGAGAAAACGCTCGACACGCTCGCCGTTACGGAGGGCGAGGAGCCGTTCGGCGTCGGCAGCGAGGCGGGCGACGTCGTCTCGCCGATCCATCTCGCCTCGACGTTCGCGCTGCCCGGCCTCGACACGGAGATGCGTCTGGAGGACGTCGACCCCGACGAGGGGGAGTTCGTCTACTCCCGACTGTCGAATCCGACGCGACACGCGCTCGAGAAACGGCTCGCGGCGCTCGAGGGGGGCGAGCACGGGCTCGCGTTCGCCTCCGGAACGGCAGCGATCTTCACGACGCTTCTCGCGGCCGTCGAGCCCGGCGACCACGTCGTCGCGTTCGAGGACCTGTACGCCGGCACGCGCCGGATGCTCGACGGGGTGTTCGCCGACCGGCTCGGCGTCGACGTGACGTACGTCGACGCGACCGACACCGAGAACGTCGCGGCCGCGCTCCGCGAGGAGACCGCCGTCGTCTGGATGGAGTCGCCGACGAACCCGCGACTGGCGCTGTGTGACATCGCGGGGATCGCCGATCTCACCGCGGACCGCGACGTCCTGTTCGGCGTCGACAACACGTTCGCGAGCCCGTACTTCCAGCAGCCGCTGGCGCTCGGCGCGGACGTCGTCGTCCACAGCACGACGAAGTACCTGAACGGCCACTCGGACGCGGTCGCCGGCGCGGTCGTCACGGATCACGACGCGGTCGCCGAGGAGCTCCGATTCCTCCAGCAGGTCGGCGTCGGCGGCGTGAGCTCACCGTTCGACAGCTATCTCGTGCTTCGCGGTACGAAGACGCTCGCCGCTCGGATGGAGCGTCACGAGGCGAACGCGCTCGCCATCGCGACGTATCTCGACGACCACCCGGCGGTGACGGCGGTTCACTACCCCGGCCTCGAGAGCCACCCTGACCACGCGCTCGCCCGCGAGCAGATGTCCGGCTTCGGCGGCATCCTCTCGTTCGAGCTCGACGGCGAGATCGAGGACGCGAAACGGTTCCTCGAGGCGCTCGAGGAGTTCACGCTGGCCGTCTCCGTCGGCGGCGTCGAGAGCCTCATCGAGCTGCCGGCGGGGATGACACACGAACCGCTCTCCCCGGCGGAGCGGGAGGCGCTCGGGATCACCGATACCCTGATCCGCGTCTCCGTCGGGATCGAGGGGGTCGACGACCTGATCGACGATCTGGACCGCGGCTTCGCGACGATGGAACGTGACTCCGCCTCGGCGACGCTGACCGACTGAGCGAGGACCGCAACGAGCGTGCGCCCGCCTCCCGGCGAGGGCTTTCGAGGTGGAGGTGGGCATGCGTCGATCCGATCGTTATAAGAGTATTCTGTCACTCATGTTCTCACAACAACGCTTTATAGAGCGGGAGAGTACGCGTAATATGAACAATCGGGAGAAACTCTCCGTCTATCGTGGATGCACACCGGTCGTTGATGCGGAATACGACTTCGAGAGTGATAGCTCCGCTACAGAGGATATAATATGGGCACTGTCGGACGCTGTCGGTGTTGATCCAACCGATCTCCCACCGCTGTTCGATTACGTTGATCCGGACGCCCTCAACGCGCTGTGTGACCCTTCCGACAGAACCACGGACGGTCACACTCTCCTCAGTTTTCAGGTAGACACGTGGAACGTGTTCGTCCGCTCCGACGGTCGCATCCGCGTCTGTGATGCGACTCAACCCACCGATCCGGAACCGGTCTTCGAGTCCTCCACCGCCTAACACTCTCTGTGCGGCCAGCACTGCTGATTCATTCGTACTCTTCAGCGAACGGCTGTCTCATAGAGATCCAAGAAGAACGTCTGACTCTTTAAGTGCAGGATGGATCCGACACTACGTTTTACTCGAGCCGTTCGAGAACGAGCTCCTCGACGTCCTCGCGGAACTCGTCGACCGCGATCTCCTCTAAGACGGGGACGAAGAACCCTTCGACGAGCATGTTCCGTGCGGTCAGCGAGTCGATCGACCGGCTCTCCAGATAGAACAGGTCCTCCGCGTCGACCTGTCCGACCGTCGCGGAGTGAGAGGCCTCGGTGTCGTGGTTGTGGATGATCAGCTTCGGTGACGCGTCAGCCTCGGCGTCGTCAGACAGCATCAGCGTGTTCTCACGCTGGTAGCTGGAGGTGTTCCACGCGTCCTCGCCGACGTCTTGGACGCCCTCGTACACGGAGCGTGCCACGTCGTCGAGCACGCCGCGGGTGACGAGGTCGGCAGTCGTGTGCTCGGCTTTGTGCCAGACGCGTGCGTTGATGTCGAAGTGTTGATCCTCGGTGCCGAAGAACGTCCCGACGATCTGGCTCTCGGATCCGTCGCCGTTCAGCTCCGTCTCGACGTCGGAGCGCGTAAGCTTCGAGCCGAAGTTGCTCTCGATCCAGTTGATCGTCGCGTACGTGTCCGTGTCGCCGCGCTTCAGCGCGTACGTGTACGTGTCCTCATCGAGGTTCTGCAGCGAGCCGAACTGGACGTGGGCGTTCTCGCCCGCGACGATCTCCACGAGGTTCGAGAAGTACCGGTCCCCGTCGACGTCGCTCTCGTCTCCGGACGCGATCGACTCGAGAATCGTCACCGACGACGACTCCTCGGCGACGACGAGCGTCTGGCTGAACAGCGATCGGGAGTTCATCTCGGCGCGAACCGTCACGTCTTCCACGTCGACGCCCTCTGGAACGTACACGAACGTGCCGGTCGTGAACAGCGCGACCGACAGCGCAGTCAGGTAGTTCTCCTCGGGATCGAGCACGGAGCCGAAGTTCGCTTCGATCACGTCGCCGTACTCGTCGAACGCCTCGGTAAACGGGAGCACGACGACGTCGTCGTCGCTCGACCGGTCGGTCCGGTCCGACTGGTTCAGCGGATCGACGAGCGACTCGAAGTCGAGCGCTGCAAGGTCGGTCCACTGTCGCCCGGGCGTCCGAATGACGTCCGGCAGTGCGACCGTCTCCAGCGCCTCGAGCGCGTCAAGGCGGGTTTCGAGGAGCCACTCTGGCTCGTCGCGCTCCTCGGCGATGCGTCGTACCGTGTCCTCTGAGAGGCTCTCGATAGCTTTCGTGCTCATGTTATCCAAGCGACCCTTCCATTTCGAGTTCGACGAGTCGGTTGAGTTCGACGGCGTATTCGATGGGGAGTTCTTCGGTGATGGGTTCGATGAAGCCGGAGACGATCATCTGTTTGGCGTCGTCGTCGTCGAGGCCGCGGGACTGGAGGTAGAAGATGTCCTCGTCGCCGATTTTGCCGACGGTGGCTTCGTGTGCGACGTCGACTTTCGACTCGTTGATCTCCATGTACGGCATGGTGTCGGACGTCGACTCGTTGTCGAACATGAGCGCGTCACACTCGACTGCGGTCGAGGAGTTTTCGGCGCCGTCGGCGATGTGGACTAGCCCGCGGTAGTTCGTGCGGCCGCCGTCTTTGGCGATCGATTTCGATTCGATCGTGGATTTGGTGTTGGGCGCGTTGTGGTACACTTTCGCGCCGGTGTCGATGTCTTGCCCTTCGCCCGCGAAGGCGATGGTGATGTGGTTGTCGGAGGCACCGCGGCCTTTGAGGATCGTCGAGGGGTACAGCATGGTGGCTTTCGAGCCCATCGAGCCGGAGATCCACTCCATGCGGCCGTTCTTTTCGGCGATGGCGCGTTTGGTGTTGAGGTTGTAGGTGTTTTTCGACCAGTTTTGGACGGTGGAGTACTGGACGTGTGCGTCCTCGCCGACGAACACTTCGACGCCGCCGGCGTGGAGGTTGAACGCGGAGTATTTGGGTGCCGAGCAGCCCTCGATGTAGTGGACTTCGGCGCCGTCCTCGGCGATGATGAGGGTGTGTTCGAACTGGCCCATCCCTTCGGAGTTCATCCGGAAGTACGCCTGGACGGGCATGTCGACGGTGGTGTTTTCGGGGACGTAGACGAACGAGCCGCCCGACCAGATCGCGCCGTGGAGCGCGGCGAACTTGTTGTCGCTCGGCGGAACACACTTCGTCATGAAGTGCTCTTTGACGAGCTCTTCGTGCTCTTGGACCGCCTTGTCCATGTTACAGAAGATGACGCCTTTCTCCTCCCAGCGCTCCTGCATGTTCTGATAGACGACCTCGGACTCGTACTGAGCACCGACGCCGGAGAGGGCGTTCTTTTCGGCTTCGGGGATGCCGAGTTTGTCGAAGGTGTCTTTGATCTCGTCGGGGAGCTCGGTCCAGTCGTCGACGCCCGCGCGGACGTCGACGTCGGGGCGGATGTACGGGATGATCTCGTTGACGTCGACCTCGGAGATGTCGGGAGCCTCCGGCCAGTCGGTCGGCATCGGCATGGCGTTGAACTGCTCGAGCGCGCGGAGGCGCCGCTCGAGCATCCACTCGGGCTCGTTTTTGTCCTCGGAGATGACCCGGATCGTCTCCTCGGTCAGCCCCTTATCGGCTTTGAAGGCGGATTTCTCCTCCTTTTTGAACTCGAACCGGGCCTCGGTGTTCGTCTCTTTCAGGTGGTCTTGCTCTGAACTCATAGTGTTGGTTTACGTTTCTGGGGGTTTATGTGTGATCAGTAATCATATCCGATTACGCCGCCTCGAACGCCTCCTCGCGGACCCAGTCGTACCCGGCGTCCTCGAGCTCCTCGGCCAGTTCGGCACCGCCGCTTTTGACGACCTCGCCGTCGAGCATCACGTGGACGTAGTCCGGCTCGACGTACTCGAGAATGCGCTGGTAGTGGGTGATCTGGAGGATCCCCGTGCCCTGCTCGTCGCGAAGCGCGTTGATCCCGTTGGAGACGTCCTGCAGTCGGTCGATGTCCAGCCCGGAGTCGATCTCGTCGAGCACGGCGATGGCGGGCTCCAGCATCGCGGCCTGCAGCACCTCGTTCTGTTTTTTCTCCCCGCCGGAGAAGCCGGCGTTGAGATACCGCTGCATGAACTTCTCGTCCATATCGAGGAGCTCCATCTTCGATTTGAGCAGCTCCTGGAACTCGGCGACGCCGATCTCACCGTCGTCGGCCGGTCCTTCCATCGGCGAGGTGTCGTACCCCTCGTCGTCCGCTTCCGTTTCCTCGTCGTCGTCCTCCTCGAACAGCTCCTCGCGCTCCTCCGCTTTGGCGTTGAGCGCCTGTCGGAGGAAGCTCGTCATCGTGACGCCTTCGATCTCCGCGGGATACTGGAAGCCGAGGAAGATGCCGAGCGCGGCGCGCTCGTTCGGCTCCAGGTCGAGCAGCTCCCAGTGGTAGTCCTCGTCGTCGAGCTCCTCGTCGACGTCGGCCACGTCCTCCTCGTCGAGGTGGAGCAGCACTTCGCCGTCCGTGACCTCGTACGCCGGATGGCCAGCGATCACTTTCGCGAGCGTCGACTTCCCGGAGCCGTTCGGTCCCATCAGCGCGTGGATCTCGCCGGTCTCGACTTCAAGGTCGACACCACGAAGGATCCGTTCACCGCCCTCTTCCGCCACCTGTGCGTGGAGGTTGTTGATCTCGAGAGTTGCCATATGTGGTCTGATTCCTCGTACCCGTCGAGAAGGGGTTCGGCCGGTTAATGGTTACGGAATCACCCGTGCAAACGCGCCAATGTTGAAAGAAAAGTTTTGACTATGAAAAACCGCGTTAGTAATATCACATGAACGAGCCGAGCCCAGTCTGCTCTTGGCCCGTTTTGACCTCTTCCCAGCTCATACCGAGCGATTCGATGACCCGGGCGATCGGCCCTTTCAGGGTCTTCTCGAGCATCTTCTCCCAGTCGACCTCGAACTCCTCGGGGACTTGGTCGGCGTACTCGAAACAGATCACGTCCGGATCCCGCTTGAACTCGCCGTACAGGGGATCACGCTGCGGATCGAGTCCCTTTTCGGCCTCCATTCGCTCCCAGAAATCCGGATGCACCTTTTTTATATAGAGCCGCTTCGGCTTCGAGCCGCTCCCGAAGTTCGTCCCGAGCAGGAGATTCGCGTACTTCGCGCCCCGGACCTGCGCGGTCGGCGTCTCGTAGGCGTCGAGGCGCTTGCCGATCCCGCCCGGGATCCCGACCTCCTCGACGTCCATCTCGCCCGCGAGGAACTCCTCGATCACCTCGGAGAGGTACGTCTTTATCTCCTCGAGATCCTCGTCGATGTCGTCACCGGTCACGATCGTCTCGATGACGTGCTGTTGGACCTCCTTCGTGATCCCGGCGATGTCCGACCGCTTGTACTCGAAGCCGGTGATGTCGATGTCGTCGACGTCGTTGCCCTCCTTCCAGATGATGTGCCCCGCGTACCGCTTCTTCTTGCCCGCCTGGAAGAAGCGTCGATAGAGCTTCTCGAACTCGATCTGAAAGCGGTGGAACTCCGCGTTCAACTCCTCGCGAGCGAAGTCGTCGTAGCGCTCGTTGATGTGGTCCTCGATCTCGAAGGAGGTCTCGATCGCCTGTCGTTTGTCCACTCCCTGCCCAAGCGACAACATCACCGAGTCGGTGTTGTGAAGAACGATTCCGCCGACGCCGTCGACGAAGTTCTCGTTCTCGGCGACGCTCAGATCATACACGTATCCGTCGTGGTCGACCTCGTTGACGACCGGGTCGCGACCGCTCCGATAGAAATCACACGTACGGATCGTGTAGCTCCCCTTTCCGTCCCTGTATTTCAGGGAGTGTTTCCGTCCACGCTGGGTCAGCAACGTCGAGAGACCGGCGGCGAGCTCGCGGCTGGTCGTCTCGAAGTCGAAGTTTCGTTCACAGTACTCCGTCCTGTACCGCGGAAACTCTCGTGATCCGTCGCCTTCGACGAGCACGTCAACGAAGATCTGCTGAAGCTCGCTCGGAAGGTTGAATACGAATCCCGGGATGTGTTTCCCGCGCGACGTCTGGCCAGCGAACTCACGGAAGAACACGGCCGACAACTCGTTCATCATCTGGAGTTTCTGCGTCTCGTCGTCGTATGTTGCCGAACGGGTGCCGTCGTCGGTTTCGTATTCGACGGTCCGGGTTTCGGACGTATCCGATCGAATGATGCTTGCCGTCGCCCCATCGAAGAGGCGGAGATAGTCCTCACGAATTCCCTCCAGCCACTCCGCTCTCGATTCGCCGATGCTCGCTCCGAACCGCTTTTCCGTCGTCTCGATCGTTGACGCACTCCCCTCGGTTACGTACGCAGCGAGCAATCGTACGAGCGCTCGTCCGTCCTCGGAGTTGAGTTCGATGTGCCGTCGTACCTTGACCGGCTTTTCTGTCGTGTCGTGATGCGTGTGACCGAACCAGACCCAGTCGTCGTTCGCGTGGACGCGTTTGACTTTCGTCTCCGCGTTCTCGCTGCCGACGCTCCGACCGTCCTCATACTCGCGCGTGTACCCGTTCAAAACCTCATATACGTCGATCGTTTCGACCGATTCGACTTCGGGAAGTCCGGGAACACGCAGTGGTTGCTCGACGTTCTCCGGCGTTGCCTCAACCAGTTCGTCGCCGTCCTCGACGACGTACGAGTGATCCCGCGTCGTCGTCGACTCGCCGAACTTGTGCCGCAGATTGACCACCGGCTTATCCGTCTCGTGCCGGATCACCTGCTCGATCGGTTGCCACTCGACCTCGCCGCTTCCGGCCATCGACAGCGCGTCCCATCCGTCCACGGAGCGCCGCTCCTTGTCGGTCGACGCCGAGGCGACCGGTCCACCGTCCGCGGTGATAACGATATTCTCATCCGAGGTCACGTCCGCACCCTCGAAGAGGTCGGCGATCGGAACGATGCGAACGATCCCGTTCGGATCGCGAACGACGATGGGTCTATCGCCGGTGACGCTGTCCCCGTACGCGACGTCGTGACCCAGTTCGTTCGCGGCCGTCTCGGTGAAGTCGATGACTTCCCGACCGGTCGCCGTGACGGCCGCTGCACCCTCTTTATCGTAGAGTCGGAATCGATCCCATCCCGTTACGCCGTACAACGACTGACCGACAAACTGGAACTTTCCGTTCCGTCCCGCGAGGAGCGTGTGATTGTCCGCGACGGTCACGCAGTAGACGCCGTCTTCGGCCTCGCTTCGCGAGCTGCTCCGGTGCATCCGAAGCGTGTTTTTCGCGTTTTCCGTGACGTAAATCCGCCAGCTCCCGCTGTCGTGGTTGTAACTCGCGGTTATTCCGAGATGCGAACACAGGCGGAGTACGTCGTCCCGCAATTCGTCGCTCGATGTCGTGTATCGCCACGATCCGATCTGGCGGTCACCGTCGCCGTCGATCAGCAGTTCCAAGAACGCTCGTTTTTGTGTTTCCGTCGCCTCGAAAACGAGATCGGGAATTCGCTTCTCGAAGCTCCCGTCGCCACAGTAGTCTCGGAGGAGATCCCCAAGCAGTTTCGACGTAAACTGGTAGCTGCGCTCGTCGACGTAGTAGTCCAATCTCATCCGATCGAGAAGTTCACCGACCGTCGCGTGGTCGGTGTCTCCCCCGTCCGCCACGGCCTCCTGTGCGATCTTCACCGTGGTCGCCGAGTCCCGAAGGTTGTCACCGAATGACTTCGTCTCGGACGTGTACACGTTTCCTTCCGTAATATACCACGCGAGCAGTTCGAGGAAGTCGTCCCCGTCGTAGGTCCGTGGGATCCACTTTCGACCGGATTCACGGTGAATGAAGCTCGTCTCACACACCGACTCGACGTACTCGCGGTGCTCCTCGAACTCCGCCGCCGTGAACACGTATCCAGTCTGCCCGAGATCGGCTTTCGGAACGCGACGTGGAGTCCAGCCGAGTTCGGCCGTAAACGTGTGCCCGTGTACGTCCGGCCGAACCCACACCTCGTACTCTCCATCGATCAGTTCGGTCAGATCCACTTCGTCGATCCGCTCTCCGTCAGGGCCGTCCCAGTCGTGTGGGAGCTCGTAGTTCGTCGCTCGATCGAGGTTTCCCGCTTCGACGAACTCGTATCCGTCCTCGGTGATCCCGTTCGTCTCGTTCTTCCGAACGAGCAGTCGGTGATTCGGGGTGACTCGGAAGTCGATCTTCGATGTCTCGATATCGACGATCTCGCCGCGATACTCCGGATACGCATGCGTCTCCTCGACGCGTTTGACCTCCATCTCCTCCGTTTCGGGATCCAGCGAGTACACCTCGTCGCCGACCGCGAGGTCCGTGATCGACCGCACCCCGGAGGGTGTCACGACCTCGGTGTCCGGGGTGAAACAGTTCATAATAACCTTGACAGCCCCCTGCTGTCTGTCGTACTGGTCGTACGCCTCCGTGCCGGGATCGTGTTCGTTCCGGAGCGCCTTCTTGTCCTCGCGTTCGGAGAGCAGTTCATCGACCATCTCGCGCATGATCCCGTCCGGCTCTTTCCGGAAGTGCGTCCCGTTGGGTGCGACGTACGTCTCGCCGTCGTACGTCTCCGGATCGACTTTCGTCTCCGGCCCCGCGTTGATCGTCACCATGCACATGGGGTAGAGGGATTGACCGACCCACTGCAGATGTCCGTTGCGCCCGGCGAGTATGGCGTGGTTCTCTCGCGCGGTGATGCAGTGTACCTGTCCGTCGTGCGATTCGGTCGTCGCGTTCGCCTTCTTCATCGATCCCCGTTTCCCTATCGAGACGTACCACGTGCCGTCCGACTGTTCGGTCACCGTCGGCTTCTCGCCACAGCGGATCCCGAGACGAACGACGTCCGTTTTCAACTGGTCGCTCTTCGTCCAGAACTTTCCGAGCCCGCTTTGTGCCCGACTACCGTCCCCCGCGATCACCGTTTCGAGTAGCGTGCGGAGATGCTCCGCGTCGAGTTCGAAGACCCATTCAGGTAGCCGCTTCTCGGCGAACCCGTCTCCGCAGTTATCCCGGAACCAATCGTGGAGATACCGGTTCGAGATCTGGAATCGCGCGTCGTCGCTCGCGTAGTTCAACCCCATGCGATCGAGGAGATCGCGGATCGCTTCCCGCCCGTCGGGGTCCTGCTGGTGTACCACCAATCCGGGAACGTCGCGACTGAAACTCCCCTCGGTAACGAACCAGCCGATCAGCTCCAGCCAGTCGTCCATCGCGAACGAGAGCGGCATCTCGGCGTGGCCACGTTCGTACTTGAGATACGTCTCGTCCGCGTGCTCCTCGATCCGTTCCCGGTTCCGTCGATACGCCTCGACCGGAATCAGATATTTACCGGTCTTTCCGTCAGTCGCTGCGAGGCGTGACGTTCCGACCGCTCGATCGAGGTCGGACTCGACTCCCGCCGGCATCGCCGCGCGGAATCCGGTCAACCCGTCGTGAGCGTACACGGCCACGTGTCCGTCCTCGACTGCATCGACCAGGTCGAACCGGTCGCGTTTCGATCCGGCCATCGGCTCGTGGATGGGAAACGCGAACCGTTCGTTCTCCGGGACGTCGCGATACTCGCTGAACGCGAAATCGGACGGGTCGAGTTCGTCCCAGCCACGCGTTTTCGAGAGCAGGAACCGGTGGTTCTCGGTCACTTTGAAATCGTGTGTGTTCCCGCTGACGTGGTGCAGTTGGCCGTACCGGTTCTCGTACGTGTGCGTCTCCTCGACCGGCTTGATCTCACACTCGAACGTCTCCGGGTTCAGCGTGTAGACGGGGTCTCCGACCTCCAGGTCGGATATCCGCTCGAGACCGTCCGGCGTCGCCACGTCCGTGTCGGCACTGAAACACTTCAGGTCCTGTACCGTCACCATCTCCTTGACGCCCGTGATCGGCTCGAAGACGGCTCCGCCCTCGAACTCCTCGGACTCCTGTTGGCCTTTCGTCGGGAGCGCGAACTTGCCGAACGCCTTGTGGAGCACGTACATGTCGACGGTGTCGCCCGGGGTCGGTGCATCCTCGAGCTTGCAGCCGACGAACGTCCGAACCTCGTCCCAGAACGCGATCACGTCCTGTTTCCGGTCGATCTCGACGCAGAGCTCGACGTCGCGGATGCTGTACTCCAGCAGTCGCTCCGGGTCCTGCTCCCACAGATCGCCGATATCGCCCGCGTATCGCTCCTTTCCGGCCCCGAGCTCGCGCTCGCCGACTGCGTCGAGCCGGTACGACTCGAGCTCCGTGAACATCGTCCGCTTGTACGCGTACAGCAGGTCGAAGACGACCCGTCCCTTGATGTCGGGGCCACCCCACCCCGAGCGCCACACCTCGCCGATCCGGGAGAACCGGTCGACCGAGAGATCATACTCGCTTCCCGGATCAAGTTCTTCCATCCGGTCGAGAAAGTACGGGACGTCGAAGTCCTCACAGTTGTGAACGAGGCAATCATCTGCGAAGAAATTGTGCGTGGTCGTCTCGATGTCGTAGGTCGTCTCCGTGCCGACACGCTCCACATCCTCAACCTCCACAAACACGTACTCCGACCACTCGTCGAGAGTCGTTTCGTGCCGTTTGAGATTGATTCCTCGGCGGTGTTTGTCCCGGCCGATCCGTTTCTCGTCACTGCCCGTGTCCGCCTCAAAGAGCGCGTACGGGATGTTCTCGCTCCGTCCACTTTTTCCGCCGTCCAGCGCTTTCAGCGCCTCTCGCTTTTTTGAATGAGAGAGATGCGGGAGGACCCGATCCCTGAGTCGCTGGATCTCACGCTCTGTGTCCGGGATCCGAACCACGTTCTCACGCTGTTCTGCGTAGATGCCAAGCCGGCGGAATAGCTTCACGTACCATTCCCCGATAGATCGATTTTCGGCGGCAACGGTCACCGACGACGAGACGTTCCCGTTCCCGTCGATGACTCCAGCCAGGAACCGTTCTATATGCGATTCTGGCAGTTCGAAAACCGTGGAGAGATCGACTTCTCCCCCGTTTTTGTCGCCGAACGGGATCCCGAGCCCGTTGAACGCGTACATCCGGGCGTAGTCCAGTACGTTCTGTTTGTAGCATCCTTTTCCGTCGGGTTCCAGATGCGGCTCACCGGGGAACTGTTCGTGTAGCTCCTCGCGCGTGTTGTAGAAACGAATCCCGTCGTCGGACGACATCGTCCCGTCGGTAAGAACTAGTCCCGCGAGATACAGTTCGTGTTCGGTAAGTTCCCTGTCAAGGTCGTTCCGCGTGCGGCGGTACTCCCTCCCGCCGTCAGGGAGCGCAACGTCGTACCGATCAGACGCAACCTGGCAGCGCTCCGGAGTCCAGACATCTGTTTTCGGGTGATATAAGGTTCCTGTGGCGAGACCGAACACCTCCGCGAGTTCTGAAACGGCACCGGAAGGAAGTTCGGATTTGAACGATTTGATCGCTTCTTTACTCCTGAATCGCTGGCATTCGGCCGGGACGAGGTCACTGAGGGTTGGGACACGATCCGAATCAACGTTCAATTTCCGCGGTTTGAGGAAGTAGTCTCCGACCTCGATCTCGCTCCCCTCCTTCCAGTCGACCTGATCATCGTCACCAACCATCACACGATGATCCGCTGAACTGCGGAGATCCGTTCCGTCCGCGAGCTTGTATCTGAGAATATCCTTCTCGCTTTCCCACTTGTTCGTGACCGTCGCGGTCGTCGTCTGCTGTTTGTCGTTCCCTATCACCTCGTCTCCGACGGACACGTCCTCGATCCGTTGTTCGGTCCCGTCCCCTTTGAGAATGTGAGTATCCGCCGGCAGACAGTTCCACCCCGTAAAGAGATCCGGGTCGGTGTCGTCGACATACTCGACGAACGCGTCCAACATCGCGGCCTCCTCCGAGAACGTCTCGACGCGGAAGTCGAGCGCCTCGCCGTCCGCCTCGTCGTCGACGACCAGTCGCTCGTAGTCGGGTAGGTCCTGCGGGGGCGGCATCTCGGCGTCGGGCGCTTCGTACAGCCAGACCACGTACTCGTCGTCGTAGGAGTCGTGGCTGGTGAGACAGATGATCGGCTCCTCGCCGTCCTCGGGGAAGCCGCGGCGGTCGTCGACCTCGATGTCGAACGTGTTCACGCGTAACTCGGCGTCGACGTTGGCGGGTTCGAGATGCCCCTCGTGGACCTGTATCGTCCCCTGATCGTCGTCGAGACGGCGCTCCTCGACGCGAATGCCGCCGTTGATCCCGTTGTCGATCAGAAACCGGTTCGGAAAGAGGATGTCCGCCTCGAAGGTTGTCGCGAAGTCGTCGCGGATGTTCCCGACGTCGCGGGGCGTTCGGGTGATGATCCGGGTGAGGGGTTCGCCGCGAATGCTTTCGTACGGCTCCCCGTCGCGGTCCGTCTCGCGAGTTCCGATGACGACGTCGTACTCCTCGACGGGATCGGCGTCGAGATCGGCGGTCGGCACGTAAAAGTACGGCTCGACGCCGAGCACGCGGACGTGTTCCTGCACGTCGTGGGACGTGTCGTCCTGCCCGTCCTCCGCGGGGCGGCGGCCGAACACGTGGACGACCGGGTACTCGTCGCTGCCGTACCCTTCGACGGCGTAGTCGATCTGGGTGATCATCAGCTCGACGGTGCCGGTGGACTCGGGGAACTTCGCGTCCTCGAGATCGACGACGTCGCTGACGCGTCCCCGACCGTTGCCCGCGACGACGCGCGCCTCCTCGGCAGCCACGTCCCCGCGCGAGACACCGTCGCCATCGTCCGCGGCGTCGGTAGATGAGAAATCCGTGAGACCCGACTGGTTCATGCGTCTCCTTCGGCGCACCCCGGTAAAAAGTTCGGCGTTCGCTCGGAGACGCGTTCTGGACTCGAGCGTTCGGGACCGGCAATGACTCGCGGGACGGAAAGGCATTTATTATGGTACATCGTACCACACTCCGTGACCTCGAATCCACACGCGGACGACGGACCGTACCGTTCGGGCAACCGCGACGCGGAGGTGGAGGTGTACGAGGACGACGGGAACGTGGTGATATTCGACGCTGCGAACCCCCTCGCGTGGGTCGAGGCCAGCCGGACGATACGGCTCACCGACGCGACCTGACCTGCCGGACAGTTCGGACGTCGATCGAGCGACAGCCGTCGCCCACCGCGGCGTTCGGTCGCAATTGCTTTGCTCCGTGACCACTTACGTCGCGTCGTGAATCCGTTCGACGAGGACGACGACGGCGAGATCTCCATCGGCGAGCAGTCCGCCGCGGAGCGCGAACTGACGCCGGAGATCCCGAAAGCCCCCGCCGTCAAAACGTTCGAGGAGAACGGTAACTTCGAGTCGGCGTCCGAGGTCGACCGGGACACCCTTCGAGCGTTCATCACCTGCGTGATATATGCGAACGCCGCGCTACTTTTGGTCGCGCTCGGTCCGATGGTCTGGTTCTTCGAAGGGTGGTCACGGGTCGGGCCGGTGCTGCTCGTCGGTGGTCTCCTCGCCGGCTTCCGCACGTATCAGACGTATCGTGCGTGGGACCGGTCGCGCGACGCGACCGAGAACTCGACGGAGGGCTCCGAGCCGCACGGCACGGACGCCCCGGAAGCGTAATCCGTCGTGACAGCCTGGTCCGTAGCATGCAGACGGTTCGTGACGCGGACGGCGGAACGTACCTCCTCGTGAAGCGCTCCGAGGAGTCGAGCCGTGTTCGCGACCCCCATACCGGTGCGGAACGGTACGTGGACAACGCGGAGCTGACGGTCGTCGACGGCACGACAGCGCTCGCCACCGCGGCGGAGGGCGTCCCCGCCTCCGTCCGGCGGGTGCTTCGTGCCGTCCACGACGATCGGTCGCTCGGCCTGCTCGTCGTTCTCGTCGATGCGGGGCCGCTCTCGGTAACTCGTCTCCTTGACGAAACGGAGCTGTGTGAGTCCGATCTGCACGGACGACTCGCCGAGTTCCGCGCTGCCGGTCTGATCGACGAGACCGACGTGTCGGGGCGACGCGGCTACGAGCCGACACCCGTCGCCACGGACGGGGTCGAGCTCCTTCGTTCCGGAGACGACGAGCGGGAGTGACGCCGGACTATCTGTGTTGTTTCTCTACACGAATTAGACGAATTCTCAAACGATAGATCAGCTTATGTCGATCAAAAACCGCTACCAAGGTAGTGAAAGAGGATAGATAATGATAATCGTCTATCCTGTCAAAAATTGTTAAGTAGTAGTGCGTGTAATTTGGGGGTAGACGGAACGAGAACGGCCGAAACGGCCGATTCGACGACCTGTCGAGGACAAAAATCATGTCAGCAGACATTCATTCCGACGACCACGAACCGGCGCTACAACCGAGTACGCTCGCCGACGAGCGGACGGCTGCCCGCGGGAACGGTACGTCGGAGAGCGCGCCGGTCGACACCGCGGAGCTGTTCGACCGCGTGCTGGTCGTGACGGACGGCGAGGCGACGGGGCGGGTAGCGGTTGCGGCGGGCATCGATCTCGCGGCGGCCCACGGCGCAACCGTCGACGCTTTGTACGTCGTCGACACCACCGAACACTGGGACATGGCCGTGGAGCGGCGCGAGCGCACCGGCGAGACCGCCGTCGAGGCGGCCGAGACACGCGGCGAGCGCGCCGGCGTCGACGTCGAGAAGTGGTTCAGATACGGGACCGCTCACGAGGAGGCGATCGACTTCGCCGAGACTCACGACGCGGACGTGATCATCGTCGGGTCGGCCCGCCGGACGGGACTCGACCGGCTGGTCAACCCCGAGACGCTCCCGGTCCGTCTCCAGCGGGGTGCGTCCTGTCCCGTGATGGTCGTCGGAACTGACGACGAGTAGACCGCGTCAGCCCTCCGCTCGCCGAAAGCTATTCACTCGGCGGCGCGCATCCTCGACGCGTGCAGCGGGAGACCCTCGCGACAGCCTTCCTCGCCCTCCTCGTGGTCGTCGCACTCGGCGTTGCGGCCGCGACGCTCGACTCGGCCGTCACGGCCGACGGCGGCGGGATCGGCGGCGCCGGCGGCGACGGACCGATCGGCGCGAGCGACGACACCGCGGTGAGCGCTCCCGGCGAGGCGGCCGCCCAGGAGTCACGCCTCTCTTTGTCCGGCGTCTGCTATCCGGCGCTCCGCGAGCCGCCGGCAGTAGCGATTCTCGTCGGGATCATTATGCTCGTCGGCGGACTCGCGTACCGCGACACCGGGGCCTGGCTGGCCGCACTCGTCGTCGCCGGAGCCGTCGGACTGCCGGTGGTCGGCGTCTGGTATCTCCTGTCGACCTGTGTCGATAGCGCGTTCGAGACGCGGATCGCGATCGGAACGGGTGGTGACGGCGACGGACGCCTCGCGCTCGCCGGCGAGCGCGGCGGCATCGGGGGTGACGGTGCCGCGGTCTCAACGCCGGAGGCGCTTTTTCTCCTCGTCGTCGCCGTGGCGGTGATCGGGAGCCTCCTCGTGCTCCTCGCGACGCGCGGCGACGACGAGGCTTCGGCGACGGACGCCGGCGATTCGGGGATGGACGCGTCCGACGAGCCGGATCTGCAGGAGCTCGCGCGGACCGCCGGCGAGGCGGCCGACCGGATCGAGACGGCGGAGGCCAACAACGAAGTGTACCGTGCGTGGCGGGAGATGACCGCGGTGCTCGACGTGGAACGCCCCGCGTCGTCGACGCCCGGGGAGTTCGCCGCGGCGGCGATCGACGCCGGCGTCGACCCCGAGCCGGTCGACCGCCTGACGGCCGTCTTCGAGGAGGTACGATACGGCGACTCCGAGCCGACCGACGAGCGGGAACGGGCGGCGGTCGAGGCGCTTCGCCGGATCGAGGCTGCCCACGGAGGTGATGCGTGATGCGTCCGCTCACGGCGATCGGGGTTGTAACGACGCTTGCCGGCTTCGTCATCGTGCTCGAGCACGGGTTCGCCGGCGCGATCGACCTTTCCGAGATCGCGGTCACGCTCGTTGGCTTTCTTGCCGTAGTCCAGGGAATACGGTACGCGAGCGCGCGCCGGAACCGCGACCGGACGACCCTCGATCCCGGCGAGCCGGAGCGTCGACGGCGCGCGACGGTTCCCGGCGCGGACGTCGACGACCTGATCGATCGCGTGTCCGGATCGGCAGGTCGCCGACACGGGGCCCGAAGTCGACTCCGTGGACGGGTACACGACGTGGCGATTCCGGCGATTGCACGCGCTCACGACGTCTCCCACGACCGCGCTGTGAAACTCGCGGAGACCGGTGGATGGACGAACGACCGAACCGCCGCCGCGTTTCTCGCGAACGACGCCGCCTACCCCGTCGGGGTTCGACTCCGCGCGGCGCTACTCGGGCGCTCACCGTTCGAGCGCGGGCTTGTGGCCACGATAGCGGAACTCGAACGGATCGATGCGACGGGACGGCTCGATGGGGGCCAACCGTCCGATGCGACCGACGGGTTCGCGACGGGCGTGGGTGAGGATGACCGAGGATCGAGGACGACGATGACCGAGGATCGAGGACGACGATGACCGAGGATCGAGGACGACGATGACCGAGGATCGAGGACGACGATGACCGAGGATCGAGGACGACGATGACCGACGACGGGGCAAGCGATCGGCGACCGCTTACCGCATTCGACACCGGGAGATGGATCGGAGTGATCGGCGTGACGCTGCTCCTCGTCGGCGTGGGCGTCGTTGCGCGTCAGCCGGCCCCGGTGCTCGTCGGTGCGGTCGGCGTCGGGTACGGGCTGTACGCACGGGCGGGGGAGGCGCCGGAGGCGACGCTCCATGCGGAGCGACGGCTGACTGACGAAACGGCGGATCCGGGCGAACGCGTCGTCGTAACTGTCACCGTCCGCAACGTCGGCGAGGCGTTCCTACCGGACGTCCGACTCGTCGATGGTGTTCCGCCCGGACTCGACGTCGTCGATGGGCCGGCCCGCGCGGCGACGGCGCTCGAACCGGGCGCGAGTGCGACGTTCTCATACGCCGTACGGGCGACCCGCGGCACCCACGACTGGGAGCCAGTACGGGTGATCACCCGGAACGCGTCCGGGTCGCGCGAGCGCGAGACGGCGGTTGATGCCGCAGTCGACATCCGGCTTTCGTGTACGCCGTCGCTTTCGGCGGGTGGCGACCTGCCGCTTCGCGGCCTGACCACGCAGTACCACGGTCGCGTTCCGACCGCCATCGGCGGCGACGGCGTGGAGTTCCACGCGACGAGGGAGTATCGCCACGGAGACCCGCTCAGACGGGTCGACTGGAATCGCCGGGCTCGAACCGGAGAGCTGGCGACGACCGAGCATAGGGAGGAGCGCGCCGCGACGGTCGTGCTCCTGATCGACGCGCGGGAGTCGGCGTACGTCGCCCCGGACCCGGACGCCGACACGGCCGTTGAGAGCGCCGTCGACGCCGCGGGGCGGACGTTCTCGGCGCTGCTGTCATCTGGCGACCGCGTGGGGATCGCGGCGCTCGGGCCGCGTGACTGCTGGCTCCCGCCCGGGTCGGGCACGGATCACGCCGCTCGCGGACGCGACACGCTGGCGACGGCCCCGGCGCTCGCGCCGACTCCGAGCGACGACCGGTTCCATCCGTCGTCGTGGTTTCGGCGGTTCAGGCGGCGATTATCGGCGGACGCGCAGGTGCTGTTTCTCACGCCGCTCGTCGACCGGTACGCGGTGGCGCTCGCCCGCCGTATCGACGCGCACGATCATCTCGTCACGGCGCTCTCGCCGAACCCGACGGCGACCGACACCCCGGGCCGCTCGCTCGTTGCACGCGAACGAAGCGAGCGCGTCCGCGAGCTTCGGCAAGCCGGGATTCGAACCGTCGAGTGGGGCGACCGGTCGTTTCCGGTCGCGGCCGCAGCCGCGAAGCGACGGTGGTCGCGATGAGCGGGGTCGGACGCACGCGTCGCGAGGACCACGACCACGCTCGCCGTGCCGAGCGGGACGATCGACCGCCGGTGTCGTCGGTCGTCGCGGCCGCGATCGCCGGGGGTGTCGCGCTCTCGGCCGGGTTCCTCGCCGAGCCGACGGGTGGCGCGCTCGTCGGCGTCGCCGCCGTCGGACTCGTGCTCGGGACGCTCCGCGGGTCACATCGCGTGCTGTCGTGGAGCGCCGGGGCTGGCGTCGTCGGTCTCGGCGTCGCGGGGTATCTGGGTGCGGCTCCCGAGCCGCTGCTCGTCGCGGCCGCCGCGCTCGCGGTCGCATGGGACGTCGGCGATCACGGGGTTTCGCTCGGCCGGCAGGTGGGCCGCGACGCCTCGACCCGGCGGAACGTCGTCGCCCATGCGGGCGTGACCGTACTCGTGGGTGGGACCGCGGTCGGCGTGACGTACGTGGCGTACGTGCTCGCGGCGGGCGGCCAGCCGGTGACTGCGCTCGCGTTCCTGCTTCTCGGGGCAGTCGTCGTCGCGTCCACGCTCCGGTGACGCACCCATACATTGATCAGGATGGCTCGCGGAGAGTTCGGTGTCGGGACTGACGATGGGACGATGGCCGTGGCAAGGCGGAAGCGGCGAGGATGAGACCGGCGGGAGTGACGACGCCGACGCGACCGATCGTCCGGGAGGGATCGACGTCGAGCCGCTCGTCGACTGCGGGTTTCAGGACGGGGATCTCTTCGTGTACGATGACCACGTGCACGTCGAGCGGGACGGACGCTCGCGGTTCGAATCGAAATCGATTCCGATGGACCGGATCCGCGGCGTGGCGTACGACAAAGGGATCACGATCGGTTACATCCAGATCGAGGAGGTCGACTTCGATCACGACACGGCAGGGCTTCTCTCGGACCCGATCGACGCGAACACGCTGCATTTCCAGCGGAACCGACGGAGCTGCGCGCGCGAGGCGAGAGACGAGATCCTCGCGCGGTGTAGCGGGGCCTCCGAGTCGATGTGAGAGCCGTGTGAGCTACAGCGACGTCTCCGCGTCGATGTCCGGCGTCGGGATCCAAACGATCGCGTGGGCGGGTCGCTATACGCCGGTCGAGTAGCGCAGAATCCCGGCGACGCCGCCGAACGCGTCAAGCAGCTGTTCGCCCTTCTCGAAGTCGGTCGAGATGAACTTCGTCTCCGTGCCGCGCTGTTCGGCGATCGCCATCAGGTGTTCGATGACGTCCTCGCGCTTTTGTACCTCGGCTTCCTCGCCACACTCGCTGCACTCGTGGCTCGGGGTCGAATGTCGGGAGTCGACCACCTCGTACTCCTCGGTGCCGTCGGGACACTCGTACACGACGACGTCCGAGCGGAGGTCCTCGGAGATGAGCAGCCGGTCGACCGAGCCCATGATCAGATTCCGACGGGTCTGCTCGAAGCCGTAGGTCGCCTCCTCGCCGGTGTGGAGGTTCTCGAAGAACTCCTCCATCTGGCGTTTGTCGTCGACGATCTCCTGATCGGCGAGTGCCTCGCTCCCCGCGTCGACGAGATCCTTCAGCCCGGACTCGTCGGTGTAGGCGACGTCGAACTTTCCCAACACCTTGTCCTGTAGCTCGTGATGGAGGTAGTCGCCGTCGAGGAACTCGTCTTTCGTCGGCGACGGTCCGCCGACGAGGATCCCGTCGAGCTCGTGCCGCTTCGGGACGAACAGGTCGTTGGCCATCCCCGCGACCTCCTGATAGAAGTTGTCGATCGCCTCGAGGCGAAGCCGGGCGAACCGCTGGGCGGACTGGCCACCCTTCCGCTGTTTGCCGGGGACGAGCGAGGAGGCGGATTTGACCGCCTCGACGCGTTTTCCTTTCAGCCAGCCCACGTTCGCCTCCCGGCGGTCGAGCACGATGAGCCCGAACAGTCCCGAGTCCGCAAGCATGTGTTCGAGCGGATCGGTGAGGAAGTTCGAGTCGCAGTGATAGCGGAACGACTCGACGGGCTCGGGCGGCGACTCCAGCGTCCGCGTCACCATGTCGGTCTGACCGCCGCCGGCGTCGACGGCCCCGGAGAAGATCACCATCCCGTTCTTGGGCGGATAGGTGTCGTAGTACCGCAGGCGGTCCTTGATCGACGTCAGCGCGTCCTGGACGTTCGTTCGCGTCTGTTTCGACTTGATGTTGGCCGCCTCGCTGTGCTCTTGGGTGACGTGGGCGACCACGTCGGAGATCTGTTTATCTTCGGGGATGTAGATGGTGACGAGCTGGGTACCGGAGCCCTCGAACTCCGTGAGCTCCTCGATGACCTTGCGGAACTCGTACTTCCGGCGGTCCTCGCTCGCCTCTTCAGCGTCGCTGCTCATTACGTTCCACTCGCCGCCCGGCGTGTAAGTAACCTTTGACCTCGGGTTCGAGGCCACAAGCGGGAGTCTCGCGACCGATTCGCGTCGCAAGCGCCCGCCGAGCGAACCCGCTACTCCCGGACGGCGCGCACGACGAGATAAACGAACGGCGTGTCGACGACGGCGATCAGCAGCTTCAGCAGGTACTGGCCGACGACGAGCGTGGCGGCCGCGCCGACGGACATCGGCATGCCGATCCCGAGGACGGCGGGCGCGACGACGAACGCGACGCCGATGAAGATCACCGTATCGAGGATCTGGCTCGTCGCCGTCGACGCGAGGTTTCGAAGCCACAGCAGCTCCGGACCGGTCCGGTCACGGATCGCGTGAAACACGACGACGTCGTAGTTCTGGCTGACGACGTACGCGAGCAGGCTCCCGATAACGACGTTGGTGGCCGGGCCGAGCGCGGTGTCGAACGCGGCCGACACCTCCGGGTCGATCCCGGGCGCGGCGAGCGTCGACCACACTAACGCGAGCACGACGAAGTTCATCGCGAACGCAACGTTGACGACGACCTGTGCGGCCCGGCGACCGTACAGCTCGGCGTAACAGTCGGACGCGAAGAACGTGATCGCGTACGCCAGCGCCGCCCCGGGCAGCAGGATCTCCGGCCCGACCGCCGGCAGCGCGACCGGAAGCGGCAGCGCGAGCACCTTCGCGGCGGTCACCTGCGCGGTCGCCAGCGCGGTGACGAAAAGCGCCACCAGCCCGACCTGCGCGATCGCCGCCCGGTCCAGCGGGTCGCCCGCGTACGGGTGATCGCTCATCGATCCGCTCCCGACCGGTCGTCGCCCTCGTCCCCGCCGGGCGAGTCGGCGGATTCGAGCCGACCGTGCCGTTCGTCGATCTCGTCGAGCAGGTCCAGCGTTTTGCGGATCGACGCGCGCACCGCGTCGCTCCGATTGACGAACTTCCCGTCGTCGCCGACGTGCTCGTCGAGGTCCTCGAGCAGTTCCCCCGGAATCTCGACGCTTATCTTCGGCATCAGTTCCGAGAGGTGGCCGCGTTTTCAAGACGCTTCCGATTTGAAGATTACTCGAAGAATACTCGAAGAGTATCGATGGCTCGGAACGACGCCTCGGGGTGATTACGGACGGGGCAGAACACGTCGAAAAGCGAGTCGGCGAACGGAACGAAAAGCGGTCGGCGGAAACGAAGGGGAGCCGAGGGGTTAGCGGTCGCGGCGGGCCGCGATGAACGCGGCGGCCAGCAGCGCGATCAGCGCGACGACGACGCCGAAGCCGGGCGTCTCGAACCCTGCGGGCTCTTCGGGCGTCTCCTCGTCGGGCGTGTCGGGTTCGGGCGTCGGCGTGTCGGGTTCGGGCGTCGGCGTGTCGGGTTCGGGCGTCGGGGTTTCCGGCTCCGGCGTCGGCGTCTCCGGTTCCGGCGTCTCCTCGACGTCCTCGTCGGGATCGTCCGGTGCGCCGAAGTCCTGGTCGAGCGCGCTACCGCGCGGGCTCGGATCCTCTTCCTCCTCCTCGACTTCGGTGACCGTCAGCGTCGCCGGATCGCTCGTGTCGTCGTCGGAGCGCACCCGAACGTCGAACGCGCCGATCTCGGACGGCTGAGCAGAGAGGTCGACCTCCGCCGTCTCGCCGGGGTCGAGCTCGTCGATGGTCTCCGAGTCTTCCACGTTGCCGTCGACGAGCAGCTCGATGTCCTGCCGATCGCTCGCGCCGGAGGTGCCCCCGTCGTTCTCGACGGTGACCTCGATCTCGAACGTCTCGTCCTCCTCGATCTCGAACGCCTCGTCCTCGAACTCGGCGATCGTGAACTCCGCGTTCTCGAACGGGGCCGCAACCGACGTGAACTCGACGTTCGAGAGGATGTCGACGCCGACTTCCGGCCCGGCGGCGCTACCCCACCAGTTGTCCGGCGCGTCGATGAACACCTCGGCGGGCGTCCCCACCGTTTCGATGGCGGCGTCGTTCCGCTCGATGTTGTTCGCCTCCATGAGGTGGGTGCCGGCGTCCGAGAACAGCCCGCGCTCGTTACTGATCAGGTCGACGTTGCGGACGGTGGCGTTCGAGGCTGCGTCCGCGCCGTTTTCGGTCAGCTCGATCGCGTGGACGGCCCCACGGAAGTCGCTGTCGCGGATCGTCAGGTCGTCGCCGGTACTGACCACGCCGTCGCCGCCGGCACCACCGCGGATCACCGCGTATCGGACCAGCGTGTCGGTGCCGGCGTCGTCGATGGCGGGGTCCCACGCGTTGCCCTCGTCGGCGACGAGCGCGACGCCGCGAATCGCCGCGCCCTCCGTGCCGTCGGTCACCTCGACGCCGGTGGCACCGTCGGCGTCGGTCGCCGACAGCAGCAGCCCGTCGAGCGTGACGTCGTCGGCGTCGATCTCGATCGCGGTCGTGGAGACGTCCGGCTCGATCGGCAGGCCGGTGGCGGCCTCCAGGGTGACCCCCTCGTCCGCGATAGTCACCGTCGAGTCGATCGGCGGGTCGGCACCGACGAGCACCGTGTCGCCCTCGTCGGCGTCGTCGACCGCGTCGCCGAGTCCGCCGAACTCGAGGTCGACGCCCGTGCCGGTAATTTCGTCGTCAGCCTCGTCCGACTCGTCGTTCGCGATCGTGACCGTGAGCTCGCCGGGGAAACTGCCGGCGCGGAGCACGTCGTCCTCGAGGTCGGCCTCGAGCGCGACCTCCTCGGTGTCGTCCGCGTCGACCTCGACCGTCTCGGTGACGACGTCGATGATCGGCACGCCTGCACTGGTGGCGTACGCCAGTTCGACGGTCGTCTCGCCGTCGAGCTCGCCGACGTTCTCGACGGTCACCTCGACCTCCTCGCCGTCCTCGATCGACTCGATGTCGATCACCTCGGCGGGATCGTCGAACAGGAGCGTCGCGGGGATCGGCTCCCGAACGAACACGCCCCCGTCGCGTGTCACGTCGTCGGTGCTGAGCTCAAGCGTCGACTCGCCCAGCGGGAGCTCGTCGGCGTCGACCTCGAAGTCGACCGCCTGGTCGTCGTCGCCGTCGAGCTCGACGGTCTCCTCGGCGACGACCTCGCCGCCGACGACGAGTTCGACGTCCTGTTCGTCGGTCTGGTCGCCGACGTTCCGGATGGTGGCGTCGATGTCGAGCGTGTCGCTGCCGCTGGCGATCTCGTCCGCGCCCTGGACGATTTCGGTGGACTCGATCGCCGGGTCCTCGATGCGGAACAGCGGCTCGTCGGGCGCTTCGACCACCTCGACGGTGACCTCGTCCGTGTCACCGTCGTCACCGACGACCTCGAGCGTCACGTCGCCGGGGTCGATCCCTTCGCCGGGCACGTCGAGTTCGAGCGTGATCTGCTCGGTGTCGCCGCCGTCGACCTCGACGTCCGTCTCGGTGTCGACGGTATCATCGTCGAGCTGCAGTTCGACGGTCTCCTCGCCCGTCTCGTCGCCGACGTTCACCACGTCGACGTCGACCTCGAGCGTCTCGTCGTCGAGGACGGGATCGGTGGCGTCGGTGACGAACACCTCGAACGTCGCGGGCGCGAGCACGGTCGTCGGAACGGTCGCCTCCTCGCCGTCGACGGTGACCGTGACCGGTAGCTCGCCGCGGTCGAACGGCCCTTCGAGGGTGAGCGTCACCGCCTCGTCGTCGCCGCCGGCGACGGTGACGTCCTCGGAGGCGGTCGCGTCCCCGGCGGCAGCCTCGACGGTCGTCTCGCCCTCGGCGGCGAGCTCGCTGGGGTTTTCGACCGTCACGTCGACCTCGAGGTCCTCGCTCTGGAGGATCTCGTCTTCGGGGTCGACGTCCGTGATGACGAGGTCGGCGGGCTCGAGGACGGTGACCTCCGCGTCGTCGTCGTCGTCCTCGGTGAACGCCTGCACGACGCGTTCGCCGACGTCGCGGTCGTCGACGTCGACGGTGAACTCGACGGTCTCCTCGTCGTCGGCCGGGACGTCGACCGTGGTGAACGCGACGCGCGAGTCGTCGAACTCGAGCCAGACGCGGGCGGTGCCGCCCTCGTCGCCGTCGTCCTCGACTTCGGCCTCGACGACGAGTTCGTCCTCGCCGGCGACCGGCTCCTCGGTGACGTCGGTGATGTCGATGTCGAACTCGTTCGGTTCCACGACATCGATCGTCTCCTCGTCGCTGTCGTCGGTCGCGCTCTCCAGCCGGAGCTCGATCTCGCCTTCGTCCGCGTCGCCGCGCGTGGGCACGTACGTCAGGTCCTCGGTGGCGGTCTCGTCGGCGGCGAGTTCGAGGTCCACATCGTCGACGGTGTCGCCGTCGACGAGCAGCTCGACGGTGTCGGTGCCGGCTGCGCCGACGTTCTCGATGTCGGCGGTGACGGTCAGTTCGTCGCCGGCGGTGACCTCGTCGTCGGGGTCGAGCGCGTCGATCGCGACGTCGAACTCGGCGTCGGGCTCCTCGACCTGAACGGTCACGGCGCGGTCGTCGTCGGGCTCGACCACGTCGTCGACGGCGTCGACGCCGATGCTGATCTCGCCGGCCTCGGCGTCGGCGCTGCGAGTGCGGTACTCGAACTCCTGGGTGGTGCTGCCGTCGGTGTCGAGGGAGACGGTGCGGTCGTCGAACAGGTCGTCGCGGTCGGAGACGAGCAGGCCGACGGTGCGCTGGAACGAGGAGCCGGGGTTTTCGATCTCGGCTTCGACGGTCACGCGCTCGCCCGCGGTGACCTGTTCGTCCTCGCTCTCGATGTCGACGACCTCGAAGGCGGGGTTGACCGCCTGGCCGACGACGGTGATCTCCTCCATCTCGACGCTGTCGACGTCCTCGCTGACGATGTTGACGCCGAAGGTGACCTCCATGGGGTCATCCTCGTCGGGCGAGAGGATCACGGGGTTGTCCTCGTCGACGGCATCCGGATCGTCCCCGTCGAACTCGTCCATCTGGAAGATCGTCACGTCGTCGTCGACGTCCTCGAAGTGGATGCGTGCTTCCTCCTCGCCGTTGTACTCGGCGGTGAACACGTTGTCCACGCGCGTGTCGGCGAGCTGGTTCACGTCGTCGATCTCGACGCTCAGCTCACCGCCATCGGTGTCGGCGTAGACGTCGCCCTCGGGCGAGTCGGCGGCCTCGAGGACGATCTCGTCGTCGTCGATCTCGACGTCGTCGACGTCCTGGAAGAGGTCGTCGCTCGCGCCGGTGGCGAGGACGCCGCCACCGATGACGAATCCGAGTACCACGACCAGTAGCAGTGTGCGTTTCATATTCTGCGTCCTCCGTCATCCGGTGCTATCGTATCTCCTCCCGAACCGTCGCCACCGGCTGGCGTATCGACCGTGGGCCATCGGCCCGGAGGCGTGCGACGCATCGCGGGTCGTTCGTCCGTCGGAGCGCCGGCTCTTTGGGGTTCCAAGACGGCGACTGACGCAGCGTTGCGGCGTGGGCTCATTAGTCCTCCCCCGGGTCGGCTCCCTGTCGTACCGCGGTGATCTCGATCTCGGCGTCGAACTCATCCGGTTCCTCTTCGTCGGTGGTCTCGGAAACGATGCGGAACCCGACTTCGACCGTCGCCGCCTCTTCGTCACCCTCGTCGTCCTCCTCGTCGTCGAACGCCGGGACGCCGTCGATTTCGGCGTCGTCGTCGCCAGGGGAGGTGACCTGCACGTCATCAGTGTCACTGTCGTCCGACGGCAGAAGCGCCAGGTCGAACTCCTCAATACTCGTACCGTCCAGCCCGTCGTCGCTTGTGTCTCCGAATCCGACGCTAATATCGACCGGTTCGCCGGTCTCGTTCTCGTTCCGGATGACGATGACGCCCTGTTGGAGCGTCCCGGAGTCTTCGAGATCATCGAAGAACCCGTAGGAAACGATCGAACTCCGGCTGAGCTCCTCGGCGTCGAAGTCCAAGACGCCATCATCCTCGTCCACGTCGACGGCCCTCGACGGGAGGTCTTCGTTCGGTGCGATCACGAGCTGACTCGCGTCGTCGTCGGCGAGGTCGACGACGAAGTCACGGTCCGCCTCAACCGTGGTGAACGCGCCCGATCCGAAGACGGCCCCGGCGACGCCCGTTACTCCTGCGGTCATTCCGATGAGTAGCGTTCTACGAGAGGTCATGAGTAATCACCCGTGTTGCACGTCGACGATCCGTCCCGGCGGCCACCGGACCGTCGAGACCACGACGTCCCCTGTCGGCGGACCCATCCACACCCGTCGAAGCGCCCGTCACCGACCATCTGGTCACGGCGTCCGGCCGGCACCGGTGGTGTGGCTGTCGTGTCGGGGCCCGTTCGCCGGGAGGTCGTGGTACGTACATGGTGGTCTATAGGTGGTTATCATCCGGACCCATTTTTTAATGACCCCCGTGAGCGCGCTCGGCCGCCGCCTATGAAGGTTCAGTGTGTGTCTGAGCACCGGTCGATCGGCGCGATCAACGCTCAGGCAGGGTTTGAACATCACCATGCGCGTGCGAATGACGCTCAGAACCGGCCGGATCCGCTTCGATTCGGGTCGTCGGGGTGGCTCGTCGAGTCTCGTCGCGTCCGGATCGGACCCGACGTCACAGCAGCCGGGATCGGAGTCGAGTGCCTGAACGGGAGCTCCGTCGGACGTTCAGCCGGACGTTTTCGTCCCCGGATTGCGAAGGGCGGAGTCCGATCGTCGGCTGGTGGCGTGGATACGCCCCCCGATCGAGGCTTTTCAGACACGTCGTGATCCGGCTCATGCGGCCTATTAAAAAGAGGGTAGGGGACGTTCCCTGTGGTAGCATAACGGGTGTGTACCACCGTCCATGAAACTCAATCGACGAAAGACGCTGCTCGGTCTCGGTGCCGCCGCAGGTGGCGGCGGAATCGTGTTCGGATCGGGGGCGTTCACACAGGTGCAAGCGGACCGGGACGTGACCATCGGCATCGACTCCGACAGCGAGGCGTTGCTCGCATTGAAAGCGAACGACGACGTCACCTCGGTGTTCGAAGACGAGGAATCGGGTGAACTCGTCATCGACACTGACGAACTGAGCGACGATGATGAAGGGTTCAACGTCGGATCAACGGTCACCATCGGACGCATTGAAACCGGTTCCGGCGATTTCGGCACGGTCGTAGAAGGTGAAGAGGCGTTCAAAGTCGTCAACAACTTCGACGAGGTCGGCGGCGGAGAAGACGGTGCGCTCGACGTCGAGATCGACGCGAGTGATATCAATGACCCTGAGGTTGATCCCGAGGAGGACGATCAACATCAACTGATATTCACCATTACGCACAGGGACGAAGACGATAATGTGATCACCGACGACCTTGATTTCAGTGCTGCAAAAGAAGGAAGTATTGCCATCGGGAACGTCGAGTCGGGTGACCAACTCGACGTTGCGATCGGCTTGCTGACGGGTAATGCCCACGCGCCCGACGAACTCAGCGGCGACATCATCTTTGCTGCTGAGCCGGCCTCCGGCGAGTTCATTGAGCCGGCCACCCCGGTTAGAAACACTTCCAGAGAGCCCGCAAGCGAGTACCAGACGCTTTCGGCCGCTGTTGCTGACGCCGGAGACAGTGAGACGCTCGAGCTTGGCGACGCCACGTACACCGATCGGGTCACCATTGAGAACGACGGACTGACGATCGAAGCCGCCGCCGACGAAGCGTCGCCAACTGTCGACGGCCAAGGCGAGATTCCCGTGCTGGTTGACGGCGCAGACGGTGTGACCGTGGACCCCCACGACGATATCGAGTTCCTGTCCGGGATTGACGTGGGCGCTGACTTCAGTGATTACCCCGCCGAACCGGTTGCTGACCGTGGATTGACCGTTGATGTAACTGTTGGCGCTGAGGCCGAGTTCAAGAGTATCGGAGCTGCGCTGAACGGAAAAGGCGCAGACACCACGATTCTCGTAGAATCTGATTACGACGCCAGCAACGAGGATTCGGATAACGCTGGCAGTAGTAGTGCGCTGATCAGTATCGTGCACGAGAACGTTGAGGTCATCTCAGAAGAGGGGCCAGAGGAAACGGTAATTGATGAGAGACCAGATGCGGGCGGTGACGGCCGAGCCGTTGACATCAACGCAGCGAATGTTGTGTTCCAAGGATTCGACGTGGCTGATGCGGCTCAGGAAGGCATCGTTGTCACCGGTGTTGAGGATGCAGAAGGCATCGAAATCACGGATAACAAGGTTACCTCATCCAACGATGGTATTCTGGTCTCGGAGTATGGACCGGAAGGCTTCGAATCCGCCAGTACGGATCAAATACTAATTGCCAATAATGAAGTCCACTCTGACCGCATCGGCATTAGCGTCTCGGACGGCGCTGATGAACCGGTTATCGAGAACAATACGGTGACAGGGGAGAACGCCAACGCAATTCAGGTGTCGGATGAAGCTGAAGATGCAGTTGTTGAGGGTAACTTATCAGCAGGAGACAACAGAGATGACCTTGTTGTCACCGGCTCGGTACAAAAATCGGTGAATAACCACTTTGTTAGCAACGACAGGTATGCCGTTCGACTCACCACTGAGGGAACCCTCAATGTCGCTAACAACTGGTTCGGAACCGAGGACCGAAGCACAATCGAGGATCGTATAGAAGAAGAAGAGAGCGGAGGTGAGGTCACTTTCGACCCATTCGCTGGGGCACCGGTTGATCCGGACGCTGGTGACGACAGCGACAACTAAGTAGGCCACCCGCCTCTTTTTTCGACGTGACCGCTCGGCTAAATGACCGCGATTTCCCATTCTATCACGACCCGAAAGTGACATCCACAGCGCCTATTCGAGCACCGTGAGCCCAGCCTCGTCATGGGTCTTCTTCAACCGCTCCGCGGAGTCGTCCAAGTAGTGCTTTTCGAGAACGCTCGATTTGGTTCTCCTGGAGAGGGCGTCAATATACTTGGCGTCTACACCGAGTCGTGACATCCCCGTGGCAAACCAGCGACGCAGCTTCTGCACCGTCACCCCGGTCGCCTCGGATATCTGCCGAAACTTCCGACTCGCTGGCTGTTTCACCGTCTGGAACACGCGCCCATCGTCCGGATCGCGGTCGGGCTTGAACCGCTCGAACGCCTCGGCCGCCCCGGCGTTGTAAAACGTCACCCACGTCTGCTGCGTTCTCGACCCTCTGTCGGCCACGATCATCCGCTTCGCCTCGTCGATCTCGCCCATCGTCAACGCGACCGGCTCACCGAACCGGTCTCGCTGTTCGAGCTGGTGCGACTCGAAACCGAACTGACCGAGCGACTCGGGGTGGAGGTCGACCTCGTCACGAAGGAGTCGCTGAAGCCGCGAATCGGGGACGCGATCGCCGAGGACGTGCGGTACGTCTGACGACGACGCTCGAGGATGTCGAAACGTAAGCCGCGATCGAGGCGATCGATACGACCGGCAGGAACAGTCATGTATACAAGCCCGTATACGGTCGCACATGGGCAAGAACAAGAGCATTCGCGTGGAGCCAGATACGCACGCGGCGCTCGCCCGGTTAAAAGGGGAGGACGAGACCGTCGACGACCTCCTCTCGCGTCTGGTCCGGGACCGACGCGAGTCCGTCCGCGCGGGTGCCGGGCTGTGGGACGGAACGGACGCGGCCGAAAAGGCTCGGGAGGCCCGCACCGAAATGAAAGACGGCGTGGGTGGACGGTGACGCTGTACGACAGCAGCGTGACCCGACGCGTTCCTCCACGTCGGCACGTCGATCGATGACAACACGGAACGACGGAAGAGCCACCAGCCCAACGGTCCAGTTATAAATACCGGACGGTTGCAGGAACACGGCTTCGCACGCGGAGCGAGCGATCCGGGGTCGTCGGCGTCCGTTCGCGGTTCCGTCGACACACCCACACCACCGTGTCCGGAGTTCGAGGGTGATCGTGGGGAGATTATGTCGGCGAACCAAACTTTCGTCGAGAGATATTGACCGGACACACTACCGCGTCCGCTGTTCGATCGTCGTACCACCGAACACACCACCGTGTCCGCTGTTCCGGATTCGATCGGACGCGGAGGATCACGGGCATCTCGGCTGCACTCGCTTCGACGCACCATCACGACCACCCCACCGACCCCACAACACCGGACACGGTGGTGTCCGTCTCCCACCCAATCGAATATAAACGGACGCCGCGATCCGGGACGCGCACGTCACCGACGAAGCGCGCCATCGGCGGGCACGTTCGCGCAGTCTCGGGCCGCGATCCGCCGTACACCCCCGATTTATACGTCGATGCGGCCGTTTGAGATTACGTAATGCCACGGGAGTCCTCCAACCCCGAGACGGCCGCAGAGACGCTGCTCGATCGCCTGTTCGATGCCGACGTGCTCGTCGTGGACGACGAGGGGCGCGACGACGAGGTGCTCGACCTGACGGCGGAGTTTCGCGCCGACTGGCGGCGGCGGATGGACCACCTGCGGGGTCGCGACCCGACGACGTATCTCGCGTTGTATCGCGGGGCGGATCCGGACGTGCTGGAGTGTGCGGTCTCGGAGCTGGGCGTCGTCGTCGCGCGGGAGGGCGAGCCGATCGGGCGGTGGCCCTCGGAGGCGGCGATGCTCGCGGACGTGGCGGCGTACTCGCTGTGCGACGAACTGGTGGCCGGCTGGCACGAGTTTCCGTCGGCACAGCGCGACGAGCTGGTGGCGCGCCTGCGGGCCTTTATGAATCGGTGTCCGACGTGTAGCGAGGCGGTGGTCGAGAGCGACGGCGTCGATCGCGAGCTGCCGCGCCTGCGCTGTGAGGGGTGTGAGGCGACGCTGCTCGGTGAGGGACGAGAGTAGAGGTATCCGGACGTGTCTTCGGCATGAAGACCTATGGTAGCTTGTTATCAGCCACACCACTATCCCGGTGTGGCACGAGTTTGGGTGTATTGTTCGAATTCAACCCTATTGAACCGGAAAGGACGACGACGGTTCCGTGAATGGTGAACTCTGTAACTGCCGCTGGCAGGTGACGCTCTCGGTGGAAAAAAGAAAACGAGGGGGGAACTCGGTGTCGTGTGACTCGTCAGTCGCCGTCGAGGAGCTCGGCGGTGAACGTGAGTTCAGCCGTGAGATCCTCGGGTGCGTCGTCGGCGTCGACGGCGATGGCGCCGAGGACGCGATCGCCGGGATCCTCCTGTTCGGGATCGAGGTTCGCGGAGATGTCCGCGTCCTCCCCTCCGGCGATCGAGACGGTGTTGTCCGGGTTTTCCGCGGGCGTTTCGGCTATCACGACCGTGATATCGACTTCGTCGGGCGTTTCCTCGAGGCTGACGCCGAGGTCGATCGGGTACGTCCCTTGCGCGCGGACGACGAACGCGCTCTCCTCAACGACGGTCGGATCACGGATGTCGTCGAGGCGACCGAGGGTGAACGCGCTGTTCGTGCTCGCACCGTCGAGATCGATGATGAACTCCCCATCATCGCCGATCTCGGCCGCGTCCGACGCCAGATCATCGTTCGGCTCGATCGTCAAGAGGGCCTCGTCGTCGGCGTCGATACCGATCGAGAGTTCCCGGTCGGCTTCGACCTGGGTGAACGCACCGGTGCTCAACACGGCGGTCAGGCCGGCTGTACCGGCCCCGAGGAAACCGAGAACGCTTCGACGCGACGCTGGACCGTTCATGCTATCACCGAGCGCATCTCGGCCTGCTGGTTCCGATTCCGTTCGTCAAGGACCGAACCCGAACGGCCAGCTACTGACACCGTGCGAACACGTCGGCCGAACCGTCGGTCGATCCCCGTTTGCATGGGTTAGAAATCCCCGAGCGTGGTACCGTCCGGATCGAGGACGAAGGTATCCTCTTCGCTTTCAAGCGTGGATCCGTCGAACGAATCCACGTCGCGCGCGGCGAACCGGTACTCGTCGTCGAACGGCTCGCCGGCACCGGTCCCGGGACCGGTCTCGATCTCGATACTCAGGTTGACACTTTCTCCGTAGCCAAGTTCAACCACGCCTCCGGGATAGTTGTCACCGGCGCTGTCCCGGAGCGCATAGCGGAAGTACTCTCTCTCGTCCCACTGTGGATCATCGGGGACATAATCGTCGGATACGTTGATGTCCCGAACGTCATCATCGCCGACGGTCCTGCCGGAGATCTTACTCTCAAGTTCGGCTCCATTATCAGCTTCTGCAACATCATCCGCACCTCCATCCGATCTGTCGATGGGAGCGAGGATCCGGAGTTGATGAGCTCGAGCCCTATCGTCATCCGCCTTCGCGACGTTCAGGAAGACGGCGTTGTTGCCGTTGTTCTCGACGGTCAGCACGTCGCGGAACAGGTTCACGCCGTCGCCAACCATTCCGCCGCCGTCTTCATCCTGACCGACGGTGATCGAGACGTTTTCCGCCCCTGAACCAGCCTGCTCAACGTCGACTTCGCTCAACTCGTCTTCCTGTGGTCCGGCGGTGAGGGCGAGAGCCGCCTCGTCGTCGTTCGAGAAGTTCAGTGTTACGTCTCTGTCGGACTCGAGCTGGGTGAAGGCTCCGGAGCCGAAGACGGCCCCGCCGCCGAGACCCGTGAGGCCGAGTGTCGCCAGCGCCTTGCGTCGTGTGAATTTCATGGTCGTGTGTTCTTGTGCTCGGTTACAGTCCGGTCGTTCGCGTGCGATGCGTCTCGGTCATTGTACCAGATCCGCCTCGATCGCGCTGATTCGTATCTCGGCGTCGAGCTCCCCGAGCCCGTCGACATCACGGCTGTCGATGATGACCGCTCCGAGGACCGACTCGCTTTCCTGAAGCGTGTCGATCGGGGCTCGCTCACCGGTGTCGGACAGGTCGATGGATGCGAGGGAGTCGCCTCCGGGTTCCGCGAACTCCAATCGGATTTCGGCTCCGGTACCGGCATCGTCGAACTCCCTCGGCGTGAGTTCCAGCGCAACCTCGGTGGTGCCGTTGTTCGTGATCGTGAACGCTTCCGTCTCGATATCCGGTTCGGAGGCTGAGAGGTCGTCGACCCGCCCGACGGATTGGATCGCGCCCGCGGCCGCGATGTCCGTGCTGATCTGGAAGTTGCCATCGTCGTCGAGGCCGACCGTCTCCGAGCCGAGGTCGGGGTTCGCCTCGATCGACAGCGCCGCCTCGTCGTCGACCGAGAAGTGCAACGCGACATCGCGGTCGGCGGTCGTCTGCGTAAACGCTCCTGACCCAAACGTCAGACCAGCCACTCCTGCCGCCGCAGCGACCAGTCGGGTGAGGAGCGTTCGTCGGGGAGGCATATTCAGTGTTGGTTAGTTGGGCGAGAAGTCAGGGGCCCCTTCGTCAACTTGCTCAGCCTCGAATGTGACTACAGATACGGTTTCTCCAGCGCTAGCGGTCTCGGTCAGGATATTGATGTCGAATGTGGGGGTAGCACCTTCTTCGATAATGAGCGTATCACCACTAAGATCTTCACCAGTGTCCTCAATTAGATCATGCCCCTCGTCGGTGAATTCCACTATTTGGTCATCCTCCACACTCACAACAAACTCCACCATATCACCATCTGCATCCACAAGGGGATTAGCGGATAGTTCCAGTCCGTTTTCTGCCAGAGTGATATCATCTTCTCGGTCGACGGCTTGTACTTTTATATTACCATCATCGTCGTTAATTTCGAAGACGCCATCAGCGTCTTGTGTGATGAATTCTGAATCTGCCCCATCAGATGCATCAATCCCCAGCCGACCTTCTGTCGCATCCACGATTTCGACCTGAACTTCACGGTCCGCCTCAAGACTCGTGAGCGCACCTGATCCGAACACTACACCACTACCAGCCGCTGCCGTGCCGAGTCCCAGAAGGACGTTGCGTCGGTTCATGTCTGCCATTGGTTGATCACGTCCGTTATCTCGGACGTACCCATCCATACTGACGATATCCCCTTATTAATAGGCCGAGTGAGAATCATCAGACCGAGTCTGAAGGGACTCATCAAAACACGAACGAGGCTCAAACGGTGCATGAATCACGGGTCGTCAACGGAACCCGATCGAAATATCCGCTATGTGGACTTGCTTCACGCTCAGGGAGGATATGAAAGTCGCCTGAAACCGACGACCATACGGAAAGAAGAGGGAGCAACCCGGCACCGAAGCCAAACGGACGGAGCCGAGCGACCGAAATAAAAGAAAGCAGTTCTCTGAGATGTCGCACATGAGCCTATCGCAGGCTGTCCTGCCCGACGTGGCTGTTTTGCTTCCCGACGTAGCTGTCGGGAGGAGCGCGTCCGGACCCACCGTCTGAGCGACTGATCGACCGGTCGATCACGGTCGTGAAACCGTCGACCGCTGACGCGACGAGTGGCTGGGTTGTCGAGTTCGGAAGTTCAGGCACCCTCTGATCGAGTCGCCGTGAGTCGAACGGCGTCTCGGATGGACACGACAGGCCTCAAGCAGTACCGTCGTCAGCGATCTCTTCGACCACGATACCACTGGGACCCTCACCGACGAGATCGAGTCTTACTGATGCAGTTTCATCATTATCAACGGAAAACTCCAGCGTTACCGAATCTCCATCTGGATCAATTGTTTTCGGTAAATCAACATCCCCTTCCCCTTCAAAACTACCGTTGCCGTCGATAACTTCTACATGATTAAGATCTGTACTGTTGGTATCGTCCTTGTTTGTGACTTCTAACTCTGCATCGGGGCCCTCTTCGTTTCCTGGATTCTCAACCACGTCAAGATCATCAATATCATCGACGATTTCAACCTGAGTTGCTCTGTCGGCCGATAAGCTGGTGAGGCCCGCCGAGCTGAGTATTGCGAGTCCGCCGCCAGCGCCCATCGCGGTGATCGCTCCTCGACGCGTCCACTTCGACAGTCGATCCTCACTCATGCCGACTCACCCCCCACGGGCAGATCCTCACCCAGTCGGTTCCGCTTCGTCTGCACGTAGTGGATCCCCGCCGAGACCGCGAACAGCCCGACGATGAGCGACGCCCACATGTAGCCCGTGATCGCGTCCGGGTACACGCCGAACCACGCCGAGGCCACGAGCGCGGCCGTCACGCCCGACAGCCCCAGATAGTACTCCGCCCACGGGATCTCGTCGCCGGGAACGACCTCCAGATAGAACTCGAGGTCCTCGAGTTTCTCCGTCGGCTCGATCGTCTTCCGCTCGCAGGTGATCACGCCCGCCTCCTCCAGCTTGTCGATGTGCACCTGCTGGAGCGAGCTGTACACCCGCCGCCGCTCCTCGCTCGTGATCCGCGAGATCGGCTTCTCGCACTCGCGCGCCGCAACGTGCTCCGCCAGCTCCCCCAGCTCGATCGGCGTCTCCAGCTCCTGGCACGCCCGCACCGCATACCGCCGCCGCTGGTTGCTCAGCAAACTAAACACGTCCCCTCGTGACGGATGTGTCGCGTTCATATGCCCGGGAACCACTCGTAGTGTCATAACATGGCATTTGATATAAATTTGTGTGTTTGCACAATTTGCAAATATGATAATTGGGAACAATTTCCCGGCAAAGTAAGTTACTGATAACTATAGTAACTGTAGCTTACTCGCAGCCCGCCGCGTCGATCGGGCTGTCGCGCTCTCCGGACGCGATGGGGGACACACCGGGTCTCGTAAGTTGCGACTGTCGAAAGAACAAAGCCCGTCGCCGACCGTGTCGTCCGTATGAAGCGTCGCCGCGGCCGGGCACCCCGTGCGCCACAACACACCGACACGCACCGCCGCTCCACAACCTCCTCTCGCGAGCGACGACCCAGCGATCCGGATCGCAACGCGCGGAAGCGTCACGGGAAGCAATGACCGGTGCCGACGACTCCGCGAGCAGGAGCCCCGGCGACGGGCCCACCGACGATGACGACGATCCCTCGCTCGGCGATCGGTTCAGCTCGCAGGTGGATCGCCTCCGGCCGACGGTCCGCGAGCGCGTGACGGTCGGCGACCGCGCAGTCATTCACAAGTACCTCCCGTACGTCGCGATCGCGTTCCTGCTCGTCGCCGCCGCGGGCGGGGTCGTCGCCCACGAGGAACACACCGCCCCCGAGGTCGAGACGACGACCGAGACCGCCGGCACCTGGACGGTCGACTCCGAGTTCGACCACGGCGCGACCGTCGTCAACGACACCGCCGTCTTCGCCGCGGGCGACCGCCTCGAGAACCGCCCGCTCTACTTCACCCGCCTCGCGCCGGTGCTCGATGGCGAGTACCGGCTCACCCACGACGGCGACGCCGAGCCCGCGACCGGCACGGTCGACGTCGAGATCGTCGTCGAGGCCACCGACGAGATCACCGGCCCCGACGGCGAGGAGCGGACCGTCACGCACTGGCGCGAGACCGAACCCGTCGCCACTGACGACGTCGAGGCGCTCGACCCCGGCGAGGTCCACACGGTCACGTTCGACGCCGACGTCGTCGCCCTGGTCGACCGCATCGAGGCGATCGAGGAGGAGCTCGGCGCGTCGCCGGGCACCACCCGCATCTCGGTCGTCGCCGAAAGCGACATCGAAACCGAGGTCGCGGACGACCGCTTCGTCGACGGCCGCACCGATCGCCTCGAGCTCGAGCCCGGCGGCGGTACCTACGAGGTCGAGGCCGACACCGAGGGCACCGGCAGCTACGAGGCCACCCGCACCGTGGAGGTCCCGGTCGAGTCCTCGCCGCTCCGGCTGTACGGCGGCGCGCTGCTCGCGGTCGTCGGCCTCCTCGGCGCGATCGCGACCGGCGTGGCCCGCCGCGAGGAGCTGTTCGCGGTCGGGGACCACGAACGTGCTCACCTGGAGTACCGGCGCACCCGTTCGGACATGGACAAGTGGATCTCGGCCGGCAGCGTGCCCGACGACGACGATCGCACCGTCGTCGAACTCGACTCGCTCCGCGATCTCGTCGACGTCGCAGTCGACAGCGACCGCCGCGCCATCGAACGCGCCGACCAGCGCCCCCGCTTCGTCGTCCTCGACGACGACGTCCGCTACGTGTACGACCCGCCGCCCGAGCTGCTCGCACCGGGCCGGGCCACCCCCGAGGGCGACGACCGCACCGAGTCGGACTCCCCGACGCCGCCGACCGACGGGAAGACGCCCTGGGAAGACCCGACGATCGCGGACGACGGTGGCCCCTCACAGGCCGCCACCGACGGTGACGGTCGGCGGCGCGACGAGCCGTGAGTCGGGTCGTTCCGTGTCGCTGCCGCCCGGACGTCGGCTCGCGCGTTGCGGACGTTACCGGACGAAACGAGGGGTGTCCGAGCGCGTCACAGCGACTAACAGCCCGTCGAAACCGAGGAACGAACGCGCCGGCTCGCGCGAACGGCAGACGCTGGCCCGACCCATCCATGCGATCCGTTTCACCGCAACGGCCGCTTCACCGCAACGACCGCTTCACCGCAACAGCCGCTTCACGCGGACGCTCAGCGGGACGTCGCGGGAGGTGTCCCGGTGCCGGACCTGATTGAAGCCGATCAGTCCGCCGACGAAGCCGAGGAACGCGCCGCCGATGAACAGATTCAGCGCGGCCAGCGCCGCGTACGGCGACACCGAGTGGAGCCACGTCAGCACCCCTTCGGGCATGACGACCAGATAGCGATGCTCCTCGATCGTGATCGTTCGCTCGCCGCCCGGTTCGGGCGCGGGCGCGGAAACCGTCGCGGTCGCTCCCTCCCCGACCGGGACGGCAAGGGAGTCGGGTTCGACCGCCACGTCGTCGTCCGTCGGCTCGAACACGAGCAGCAGGGTGATCAGTCCGCCGTTTCGCGCGTCGAACTCGGCTTCCACCGTGTCGCCCGGGTCGACCCCCTCGGCGTCGGCCACCTCGTCGCCGTCGATGACGACGTCCGTCGGCCCGCTCGGCACGATCATCGCGGCGTTCGCGGGGACGAGCACCACGACGAGCAGCAGGATCGCGACCGTCCGTCCGTCGATACCGTCCGGACCGTCCAGCGATCGGCTCATGTCACGCTCCGGGCCGGAGTCGGAATCGGAGCGGAACGAGGCAACGAACAGCACCGCGCCGAGCACGAAGATCCACACGCCGACCGTGCCCGGCGAGACGTCGGAATCGAGTCCCAGCGTGTCGATGACCGCGACCACCGTGCCGAACACGACCCCCTGTATGCCCTCGATCCCGGTGCCGAGATGCGGGATCGTCACCACCGTATCGCCGATCTGCAGCGCCTGGGCGACGATCCGGTCGTCACCCACCGGCGGCTCGCCACCGTCCTGGTCGGTGAAGGGGTTGGCGTCGCCACGCGTGATATATCCCTCGTCGGTTTCGCCGACCACCCGATGGGTCGTGAGTCCGCCGCCCTCGATCTCCTCGGCGTGGAACGTGATCACGTCACCCTCGCTCGGCGGACCGGTCACCGCGGCCGGGATCGCGACGAAGCCGTCGCCCTCGTCTATCGTCGGCTCCATGCTGCCGGAGTCGACGTACGCGATGAGCGTCGGCTGACCGAACACCTGCCCGAGCACGAGCGCGACGAACACGACCACGAGAAGCGCGACGCCGACCCGTTCGACCGTCCGACGAACCATGCGATGCGCGCTACTTGTTCGCCGGCTAACGTGAATGTCGCGTGTGACCGCGAGACACGTCGGAGACGGAACGAAGCCCTTACAACCGAGAGGGTGGTACAGCCGCTAACTCGCTGGTCGGACGTCCAGCGGGCACTCGCCACCGGTTCCGGTCGGTTCGTCACCGAGACGAACGACCTCGAGGCCGGGACGAGACGAGATGTGGCCGCATGGCGGCTGAATCGCAAGCGTCCGTGGATAACCATGGCACGAAGCTTCTACTCGCACATCAAGGACGCATGGCAGTCCCCCAAGGAGGGGAAACTCGCGGAGCTGCAGTGGCAGCGCAAACAGGAGTGGCGCGACCAGGGCGCGATCGAGCGCATCGAGCGCCCCACCCGCCTCGACAAGGCCCGCGAGCTGGGCTACAAGGCGAAACAGGGCATCGTCGTCGCCCGCGTGAGCGTCCGCAAGGGCGGCTCGCGCAAGCAGCGCTTCAAGGCCGGTCGCCGCTCGAAGCGCCAGGGCGTCAACCGCCTCTCGCGCCGCAAGTCGATCCAGCGCATCGCCGAGGAGCGCGCCTCCCGCAAGTACCGCAACCTGCGCGTGCTCAACTCCTACTGGGTCGGCGAGGACGGCTCCCAGAAGTGGCACGAAGTGATCCTGGTGGACCCAGCCCACCCCGCGATCGAGAACGACGACGACCTCAACTGGATCTGCTCGGACGACCACAAGGGTCGCGCGTTCCGCGGACTCACCTCCGCCGGCACCAAGGGCCGCGGCCAGCGCAAGCGCGGCAAAGGTACCGAACACACCCGCCCGTCGATCGGCGGCGACCGACGGCGCGGAAACTGACCGGCCGGCGCTGAGCTCCGCTTTTATACGGCCTCGACGACCACGTAGCTGCAGCACGCGGACCGATTCGGCCCCGACGACCGCGTTGGGGGGAACGTTTTCGAGGATCGCCGTCGTTTCCCCGATATGGAACGGATCGTTACGGTGGTCCCGGAGGCCGGACTGCACGCGCGGCCCGCCTCGAAGCTGGTTCGGGCGGCGAAGGAGTTCGACGCCGAGACGACGATCGAGCCGGTCGACGGCGACATCGCGCCCGCGAGCGCGGCCAGCATGCTCTCGGTGACCGGATTGAACGTCGCACAGGGCGATCGGGTCCGGATCGTCGCCGAGGGTCCCGACGCGGCGGCGGCGCTGGACGCGATCGAGGCCATCCTTACCGAGCCGGTCGACGAGGGTGACGACGACACTGGCGAGAAAGAGGGCGTCGACCACGAATGACGGCCACGATCGAGGGTGTCGGCGTGACGCCTCGGACCGCCGTGGGCGAGGCCCGCTGGCTCGCCGACCGTGATCCGACGGATCTCGCGGAGCCGCCTGCGCCGGGGACTGTCGACGCCGACGTCGAGCGTGACCGGTTCGAGCGCGCTCGCGAGTCGGTTCGGACCGCGCTAGAGGCCGAACGCGATCGCACTGCCGAGCGCGTCGGCGAGGAGGAAGCGGGGGTGTTCGACGCGCATATCGAGTTCCTCCTCGATCCCGGCATCGAGGACGGCGTGACCGCGGTGATCGCCGACGGGCTCCCGGCCGACCACGCCGTCGTTCGCGCGTTCGCCGACCCGATCGAGCAGTTCGAGGGGATGGACGGCCGGATGGCCGAACGCGCGGACGACCTGCGAGAGGTTCGCAACAGGCTCCTTCGCGAACTCGACCGAAACGGGGGTGACGACGATGGCGACCGAGACGCTCCGGCGACCCATCCGGACGGTGCGGTCCTGCTGGCGGATCGGCTGACGCCCGGAGACGTCACCGCGCTCGACCCGGATCGCGTCGCCGGCGTCGTCGCCGCGACCGGCGGCGGAACGGCCCACGCCGCGATCCTCCTGCGGTCGATGGCGATTCCCGCGGTCGTCGGCGTCGGCGAGACGCTCCACGAGCTCACCGACGGGACGCCGCTCGGCGTCGACGGCCGAAACGGCGTCGTCCACGTCGACCCGGACGAGAAGGTGCGCGCCGAGCTCGACGCGTCGGGCACGACGGAAGCGATCCACGACCGCGTCAGCACTCGCGACGGGACGCCTATCGAGGTGGCCGCGAACGTCGGCTCCGCGCCGGAGGCGGCGGCCGCGGCGCGTGAGGGAGCCGACGGCGTCGGCCTCTTCCGGACGGAGTTCCTCTTTCTCGATCGCGAGTCGCCGCCGGACGAGACGGAACAGTACGAGGCGTACCGAGCCGCGCTCGAGGCGTTCGAGGAGAACGGGGACGGCGAAGGCGACCGTGTCGTGGTCCGGACGCTCGACGTCGGCGGCGACAAGGACGTTCCGTACCTCGATCTCGACCCCGTCGAGAACGGGTTTCTGGGCGTTCGCGGGATCCGGTTCTCGCTGTCGGATGCCGGGGAGGAGCTCTTCGAGACGCAGCTCCGGGCGCTCTGTCGGGCGGCGGCGCACGGCCCGCTCGCGGTCATGTTCCCGCTGGTCTCCACGCCGGCGGAGCTCGACGCCGCGATCGACGCGGTCGATCGGGTTCTCGCGGAGCTCCGATCGGCGGGGGTCGACTGCGCGCGTCCCGAGCTCGGCGCGATGGTGGAGACGCCGGCGGCGGCGCTGTCGGCCCGCACGCTCGCGAAACGGGTGTCGTTCCTCTCGATCGGGACGAACGACCTGTCGGCGTACGTGATGGCGGCCCAGCGCGACCTCGAATCCGTCGCCGGGATCGCTGACCCACTTCAGCCGGCGGTGCTGTCCGCGATCGACCGCACCGTCCGCGGCGCACACGCCGAGGACGCGTGGGTCGGCGTCTGCGGGGAGGCGGGCGGCGACCCGGCGCTCACCCCCCTTCTCGTCGGGCTCGGCGTCGACGAGCTGAGCATGAACGCGGTGAGCGTCCCCCGCGTCAAATCGGCGGTGAGGAGCGTCGACGACGACGCGGCCGCGGAGCTCGCCGCCGCGGCGCTGGACGCCGAGACGCCGGAGCAGGTCCGATCGCTGCTGCCGGCACCCGACGAGTAGCCAGCGACGGCCGGTGTGCTCCCCGTGCGGATCAGCCGAGCTTTCGGGTGTCCCACGTGCGCTCGGCCGCCTCGACGACCTCGGCGAGCGTCGCGTCCGGAGCCGACGCCTCGACGGCGGCCTCGACTGCCCCCTCGAGCACTGGCGCGTCGGCGATCTCGGCGTCGACCGACCCGGATTCGATCGCGAGATCGGCGTTCATCACCGCGCTGCCGAGATCGACGAGGACGACGACCCCGTCCCCGTCGTCGGCCGCCTCGATGGCCTCCCCGATCCGCGGTGCGGACGTGCCGATCCCGCCGTCGGCCTCGCCGCCGGCCGCGACGATCGACGCGTCCTCGCCGGCCATCTGTGCCGCGACCTCGACGATTCCGGACGCGGCGTCGTGGCTGTGTGAGACGACGACCAGCCCGACCATCACTCCGCCTCCGTGCCTTCGGCGTCTTCAGCCGGATCCTCCCCGGCCTCCTCGACCGCCTCGGCGAGCTCCATCCCTTTCTCCTCGGCGGTGATCACCGCCGGGTCGCGGGCGTCGCGCTCCACGTCGCCGTCGAGATACGCCGCCGCGACGTCGAGGATCGCCTCGGCGATGATCAGCGTGCTCGTCGCGCCCGGATCCTGGTGGCCGACGGACCGCCAGTCCAGATAGGAGGCGCGTCCCTTCCGAGCCCGGAGGGGGACGGTGTACTCGACGCCGCGCTCGCAGGCGTCGACCGCCTTCGCGAGCGCCTCCAGGGGTGGAAGGTCGTCGACCTCGATCGACTTTTTGTACGTGTGGACCGCCGGCGTCACGGCGTCGACCATCGTCTTGTCGCCGATGCGCGCATCGCCGCGGTCGGTGAGCTTTTCGAGGTACGCCTCCGCGAACGCGACGCTCGTCTCCGCGGTGACGCCCTCGGAAAGCTCCGTGCTCGCGCTCATGATCGACCCGCCGTACAGAGGTCCGGCTGCGCCGCCGACCTCCGAGATGATCGTGGTACCGACCGTCTTGACGATCGTTGCCGGATCCGGGTCGTCGAGATCGGCCAGCTTCTCGTCGATCGTACCGAACCCGCGCGACATGTTCGCCCCGTGGTCCGCGTCACCGATCGCGGAGTCCAGATCCGTCAGGTGCGTTTTGTTCTCCTCGATCCGCTCGGCGACCTCCCGTACCGCCTCGCGTACCGCTTCGGTCTCTCGATCGACGTCGTCTGCCATGACCGAGGGATCGTCACACACCCACAAGAGAGTAGCGGCGAATCCCCGCAAACGAAATCCGACGGAAACACGGCCGCAGTCCCGCGATCCCCGTCGTGCTCGCGGTCGTTGTGGGCCGATTTCGCGGTCGCTATCGGTCGGTTTCCGCGGCGTCGGCGTCGATGTCCGCTTCGGTCTCGTCGGCGTCTAACGTTTCGGAGCCGGCCTCGACGGCCTCGATCAACAGCTCCGCGACGTCGACGATCTCGATCGACTCCTCGAAGCCGCCGGTTTTGCGCCCGTCCTCGAACATCGTTGTACACATCGGACAGGCGACGACGAACTTCTCGACGGCGTCGCCCGCGCTCGTGTCCTCGAGCGCCTCCCGAAGCCGCTCCTCGCTCGGTTTGGTCTCCTCGTCGATATCCATCCAGAGACCACCGCCGCCGCCGCCACAACAGAACGAGTCGTTGTGCGAACGCGGCATCTCGAACAGCGCCGCGCCGGTCGCGCGGATCAGCTCGCGGGGTGCCTCGTACTCGTCGTTGTACCGTCCGAGGTGGCAGGGGTCGTGGTAGGTGACGGTGTACTCGAGCTCGTCGCCCGACAGCCCGAGCCGACCGTCGGCGACCAGTTCCTCGACGGCCTGCGTCCAGTGTTGGACCTCGATCTCGCCGTCGGGGTTCCACGGCTCCTCGCGGTCGAACGGCATCACGGGATCGTCGGCGAACTCGGCCAGGTCGAGCTCGGGGTACTCGTTTCTGATCGTGTTGTACGAGTGCGGATCCGTACAGACGATCCGGTCGAACTCGCAGTCGGCGAACGTCTCGACGTGGTGCCCGGCGAGTTCGAGATAGAGGAACTCCTCGCCGATCCGGCGAATGTCGTTGCCGGCGTTCTTCTCGTCGTCGAAGAGGATGCCGAATTCGACGCCCGCCTCGTCGAACAGCTTCGCAAGCGCTCGCGCCACCTTCTTGTTGCGATCGTCGTAGCTCGGGAAGTCGCCGACGTACCAGAGGTACTCCACCTCCGTCTCGCGAGCGTCCGCGACGTCGACGTCGACGTCCTCCGTCCAGTCACCGCGGTTCGCCGCCTGATCGCCGAACGTGTTGCCGGTGCGCATCACGTCCTGGAACACGTCCTGTAGGTTCGAGTCGACGGACCCCTCGTCGGTGAGCTGGCGGTTGAGCCGGGTGAACGTCGTGAGATGCTCGATGTCGACCGGGCAGGCGTCCATACATGCCATACACGACATACACGACTCCATCGACGCGGCGTCTATCACGCCGCCGCCCTCGGCGACGATTGGAACGGAGCCGCCGTCGGCCGCCGCGGTCCCGCCATCAGTCGCGACGCCGTCGCCAGCGCGACCGACGACCGGGTCGTCGCTGACGGACTCCCGGTACGCTTTGAGGTCGAGGATGACGTCACGCGGGTCGAGCGGGCGGCCGGACGCTTTCGCGGGACACACCGACGAGCACCGGCCGCATTTGGTACAGGCGTCGCCGTCCAGCAGCTCCTTCCAGGTGAAATCCTCGATCGACTCCGCGTTCGTGTGCTCGAGGTCCGCGGGGACGTTCGGGAGCCGCGAGCCGGCCTGCTCGTCGCGCGCGACGACGTTCGCGAACGAGGAGATCATGTGGAACGGCTTCGCGTACGGGATCCACGCGATGAACGCGAACGCTAACAGCGAGTGGTGCCACCAGATCACGCCGTAGGCGGCCTCCGCGCCGCCCTGCGTCAATCCGGCCCACTGGAGCCCGCCGGCCATCGCCATCCCGACGAAGCTCACCGTCTCGCCCGCGCGCTCCGGCTGGCCGACGATGCCGACCGCCTGCACGAGGAAGCCGCCGACGCCGAGCAGGAACAGCGTCCAGATGAACGCGTCGTCCTCGAGGGAGGTGTGTTTCCCCCAGAGCCGGCCGTCACGGTTGCGGTAGCGTTTATACAACGCCATGCCGACGCCGACGACGAACAGCAGCCCGAACGCGTCGACGACGAACTGGTAGGCGAGATAGAAGTCGCCAACCCAGAACGACTCGCCCATCAGCGGGCGGTAGATGTCGATGTCGAACCCGAGGATCGCGGTTGCGACGACCAACACGAGAAACCCCCACAGCACGAACGTGTGCATCACGCCCGCGTACAGGTCCCTGTCGTACTGGTTCACGTTCGACAACACCGTCTTCGTCGCGGCCATCGTCCGCGACGGGAGCTCCGAAAGCCGGTCCTGCGGATCGGACCGTCCCTGCGCGTACGCCGAGAAGCGGGCGTACACGCCGTAGAGGAACACGAGGATCGCTACCGCCGCGAGCCAGTAGAACGCCGCTTTACCCACCGGCCCGATCGTCCAGAACGTTTCTCGGGTCGCCGCCTGCAGCAGGTACATGATCGATCCCCCGAATAGGATCGGGTTAAATGTTGGCACAACGGCGGGATACGTGGTAACCGTTTCTTCGAACGGATCCGGCGTAAGTCGGCTTCTGCTGGCCGAACGGAGGGTCTCGAGCGTCAGAACTTCTGCAGCAGCTCGGTATAAAAACCCCCGCCACGGTCGTCGGCGAGCTTCTCGACGATGAGCTCCGGCGTCGACCGTGCGAGGTGGTTCTTCTTGGGTGAGCGGTTCACGCGCAGCTCGCCGTCGACGAGGCCGACGGCCTCGATTCCGTCGACCGCGACCTCGGCAGCGGCCGCCTCGCGGATCTCGCGCGCGAGGTGCGAGACGAATACGGCGGTCGCGTCCTGCCCGTCCAGCGCCTCGAGGATCCCGGCGATGATCTTCGCGGACGCGCCGGGTTCGGTGATCGACTCCAGCTCGTCGACCAACACGAGTCGTCCCGACGCGCCCTCGACGAGGTCGCCGAAATCCCGCAGCGTCGCCTCGAACGCCCCCGCGTCGAGCGTCCCCTGCGATTTCGCGTAGTAGTGGAGCTCGGCGAACCGCTCGATCTCCGCCTCCTCGGCGGGCACCGGCATCCCCATCTGGGCCAGTACGACGACGAGCGCGACCAGATCGAGCGTCGACGTCTTCCCGCCGGAGTTGACGCCGGACAAAAGCGTCACCCCCGACACCCCGTAGTCGACCGGGTCGACCTCGGCGAACGGCACGTCGAGCAGCGGCGACCGACCCCCTTCGATCCGGAAGCCGCGCGCGGCCGTCGATCCCGTCCCAGTGGTCGGATCAGCGGCCGACGCGGCGTCCGAGCCGGCGGACGGGTCGTGAACGAGCGGCATCGTGCAGTCGAACTCCCGTGCGAAGCGGGAGATCGCGAGCTCGACGTCGAGTTCGAGCGCATCGCGGACCAGCGTCTCGACCGGCTCGCGAAGCTCGCCGAGCTCCGCCGCCAGCTCCGCTTTCAGTCGGGCCGCCCGTCGATCGCGGGCCGCGGCGAGCTCCGTCCGAAGCCGCGACACCGCCGTCTCGTCGTGCTCGACCGGAAACGTGGGGTCGCCGCCGAACACTCGCTCCGCGAGGTCCGTCTCCTCCGGTTTCAGCCGCAAGGCGTCGACGAGCTGCTCGCGGGCGCGCTCGACCGCGGTGTCGTACTCGTCCGCGAGCTCGCGGTCGAGAAGGGAGTCGACGCGTGCACCCTGCTCGACCAGCGAGAGGAAGTCAGTCCCCTCGATGGTGACGTCGCGTTCCCGGATCGCCTCGCGGAGGTGGTCCTCCGCGACCGATCCCGCCGTCGACACCGCCGCGTCGAGGTCGTCGACCGCGTCGGAAAGCCGCGCCAGCTCCGCGTCGCCAGCGATCGTCCCGTCGTCGTCGAGGCGGTCGAGTGCGTCGCGCAGGCGGTCCGGATCTACGGCGGGGTCGCCTGCTTCGGCGGCGTCGGTTCCTCCGGAGTCATCGCCCGCATCGGCGGCACCTCGGTCCGAACCGGCCTCGACGTTCCGAACCGCCTCGTGGACCGCGGCCGCCGCCTCCAGCCGCTCCCGGTTCTCGGCGAAGAAAGCGAGCACGCGTTCGGGAACCGTCTCCGCCGGCGTTTCGAGCGCGTTCGGCCGAACGTGGACGTCGCCGTCGACGTCCATCCCGGCGAACTCCTCGTCCAACACGATCACGGACGCGTACGAGCGAGCGAGCTCGGCTATCTCCCGCGTGTTCTCCACGGTCTCGACCGACAGCTCCGGCGTCGTCGACTCCGCGCGGGCGTACGTCTCCGCGTCAGCCGTCGCCAGACAGCGGTCGCGAACTCGGACGGTTCCGGGATCGGAGAGTGGTTCGACGCCCTCTAGCGCGTCGAGGACGGCCGGGTCCGGCTCGCGGTCGACGGCCGTCTCGACGAACGCCTGTACCTCCGCGATCCGCGAGGCGGAGCTGCTGGGGTAGAACGTCTCCAGGCGCTTTTCGGCGTACTCGGTGACCGTCCGTTCCTGTAACAGCTCCATCGCGTCGCGGTATATCTCGCGAGCACGGTCCGTCGCGAGAAACCGCCCGTCGTCGTCGTGCCGGCGACGGATCGCGCCGCGAGCGATCCGGGCGGCCCGGGCCTCGTTCACCCCGGGTGCGCGAGCGATCGCGGCGACGTCGCCCGACTCCACGGTCCCAACCGGGTCGTCGAGTTCGCGCAGCGCCGCGGCCGTCTTCGCGCCGACGCCGGGGATCGCCTCCAGCTCCATCTACCCGCGGCTTTCGCGGCAACGGCAAAAAGGATACGGACGCCGAGGACCGCTCCGGTCCTCCGATGGTCTTTTTCGGACCGGTCTCCAAGCGGGCGGCATGACGCAGGACGTTCTCGCGGTCGACGCCGACGGACTTGCCCCGGAGACGGCGGCAAAGGCGGCGACCGCGCGGGATCGGCTCGCCGAGCGCGACGGGGTGCTCGTCGCGTTTTCCGGCGGGGTCGACTCCTCGGTCGTCGCGGCGCTCGCGCACGACGCGCTCGGTACGGACGCGGTCGCGTGTACGGCCCGCAGCGAGACGCTTCCTGCCGCGGAGCTCGACGACGCGGAGCGAGTCGCGGACGAGGTCGGGATCCGACACGACACGGTGACGTTCTCCGAGCTCGATGACCCAAACTTCGTCGAAAACGACGGTGACCGCTGTTATCACTGTCGGACGATGCGGCTCGGCGAGATGTACGACCGGGCCGCCGAGCTCGGGATCGACACCGTCTGTGACGGGACGAACGCCGACGACCCCGGCGAGGGGCACCGTCCCGGACTGCGGGCGGTCGAGGAGCTCGACGTCGTGTCACCGCTGCTCGACGCCGGCATCGAGAAAGCGGAGGTGCGAGCGATCGCCGACGCGTACGGGCTCTCGGTCGCCGAGAAACCGTCGATGGCGTGTCTTTCCTCGCGGATTCCGACCGGCCTCGCGGTGACCGAGGAGCGGCTGACGCGGGTCGAGAAGGCCGAACGCATCCTCCGTCAGTGGGGGTTCGAGGGATTCCGCGTCCGCGATCACGACGGACTTGCCCGGGTGGAGATCGCGCCGGACGAACTGCCGCGCGCCCTCGATCCGGCGTTCGCCGACGCGGTGCACGAGCATCTCTCCGATCTCGGATTCGAGTACGTCACGCTCGACATGGCCGGCTACCGAACCGGTAGCGTGAGCCCGGGCGGAAGTGGCGAGGAGAGCCCGACTCCGAGCGACTCTTCTCCCGACTCCGACGCCGCACCATCCGCCACCGGTGCGGGCGTCGATGTCGACCTCGGTCGCGAGTATCCGCAGTAACGCCACTGTCGTCGCCAACGATCCCAGCGGTACGTTATCAGCTTCGAGATCCCCACGCCAAGAGTTATTATGCTGTTGAAAGAACTGCGGGCCATGAACGACGCGAGCGTGCTCGCGATCATCGCCGGTGGCGTCGGCGGCGCGGTCGGTGCGTTCGTCGGCGGCGCGGTCGGTGGCGACGTCGTCACTGTGATGACGGTCACGTTTGGGGTCGCGCTCGTCGTCGGCGTCGCCGTCGTCGCGAGCGCAGTGATCGCCGGTGACGTCGAGTTCGTCGTCGACGCGGACGCGGAGTAGCGCCGATCGAAACGCACTCGTCGTCCGGCCACCACACCTCGTCCGTGACCGACTCACGTTCCGAGCCGTCCGCCGGGGAGGGGGATGGAGCGTCCGCTCCGAACGACGCCGTTTCCGTCACCATCTACACCCGTGATGGGTGTTCACTGTGCGTCGACGCTCGCGAGACGGTCGAGCGAGTCGCCGACGACATCGGGATCGTGGTCGACATCGAGATGATCGACGTCGACACCGATCCCGGGCTGGCCGCCGAGTACGGCGAACGCGTCCCGTACGTTCTCGTCGACGGTCATCCGTCGTTTAAATACGAGATCGATGAGCGGAAGCTCCGGCTGAAGCTGCTATCGGCGTCGTAGTCGGAGGGCCGCAGTCGGAGAGCCACAGCCGGAGAGCCGCAGTCGGAGAGCCACAGCCGGAGAGCCGACGGCGGCAGGTCGTGTGGATCACTCTTCGGTCTCCGGAAGCGTCCGTCCGGCGCGGTGCTCGGAGATGATCCGGTCGATCCGCTCGGCGTTCTCCTCGCGCTCGCGCCGTTTCGCGCGCTCCGTCCAGTCGTCGACCGCGTCCTCTAGCGCCGACTCGTTGGCCACGGCGAGATCGTCGACCTCGCGGACCGGCACCGAGTCGGCGGGCACGACGGGCACCTCGTGGTCGAAAAGCACCTGATCGGCGACCTCGGAGAGATTACCGTCACGGATCACCGCGCGGGGTTCGTGGCTCGCGAGTCGCTCTGCGGTCCGACGACCCGCGCCGGAGGCGTCCCTGAGGTAGACGACGTCGCCAGAGGCGATCCCGTACGCCTCCTCGGTCGTCTCGATCGCGTCGAGGGTAAACTGCTCGACTACCTTCACGCTCACGAGATCCCGTCCACCGGCGACATCGGTGAAGTTCGAGTGGTCGAGCTTCCAGATCCCTTTTAAACTCTCCACCTTCTCCTCGAGCTCGGCGACCGTCTCGCGAGCCTCGTCCCGCTCCCGTTCGAGCCGATCCGTTTCGCGTTCGAGTCGAGAGACGATCCGACGGCTCCGGGCCTCGATCCGCTCTTGGCGTCTCGCCTCCTCCAGCTCGGCTTCGAGCTCGGCGATCCGATCATCCCGCTCTGCAAGGCGCTCCTCCAGCGTCTCGGTGTGCGCCTCCAGCCGGTCGACGCGCTCGCGGAGACGCCGGATCGTCTCCTCCTCCTCGGTTCGGTCCGGCTCGGTCGGGTCCTCGTCGCCCTCCTGTTCACCGTCGTCGTCGCCGTCGGGTCCGTCCCGAAGCTCCTCGACGACCGCCTCGACGGACGCGCCGCCGGCGACGACGCCCGCGATCACCTCCTCGCGGTCGAGTCTGGGTGGCGTCTTCTCGGCGATCCGGTCGAACTGGTCCGCATGGTCGTCGTAGGCGTACAGCGCGGCCGCCAGCGCGTCCCGTTCGTGGTCGTTCTCGTATGCGACCTCCCGGGTGCGGTGGAGCTTCTCATCGACGGGAAGGTCGGTGGTGGGCTGCCAGCCGGCAGCGTCGAACGAGCGGCGGAACTTCTCGACGGTTTCTGGCATCGGCTCGACGTCGGCGGCGACGATTATCGGCCGTCCCTGCTCGACGATCCACTCCGTCACGTCGGCGGTGTCCGCGGTCCGCGAGGAGTACAGCTCGTGAACGGTGCCGTCGAGTCCCACCACGGCGACCGCGGTCGTGGTTCCGGGGTCGATGCCGACGATCACGCGATCACGCCGCGTCACGAGCGGCTCGTACTCGATCCCGTCGCGGCGCTCGCGCTCGACCTCGACGCGGACGTCTCCCGCCCGCGAGTTCGACACCGGGATCTCCTCGGGACGGGCCTCGACGGCGAACACCGCGTTCGCGTAGCCCCCGTACTTCTCGGTAACCTCCTTTTCGTACGCGAGGTTCGCGGAGCGGAGCTTCGACTCGACCTGTCGGCTCCGCTTTTTGACGTTCCCGTGGATCCGCCGGGTGTACCGGTCCTGACTCCAGCCGCCCTTGCCAGTCGACCGTCCTCGCGACACCTTCACCGTCGTCTCGTCGGTGAACGCGGTCACTTCGTGGCCGACGTTGGCGGCCGCGAGCCGCGCGGCGGCCTCCGCCTCCTTCATCGGCTCCTTTCCGTACGGGATGCCGTGGCGGGAGGCGACTCGTGAGAGCGGCTCCGGCCGCTCCGCGCCGGTTACCTGCACGAGCCGGGTTCCGTCCGGCAGCGATCGGAGGAAGTTCACGAGCGCCCCCTTGTCCGCGGCCAGCTCGTAGGCGTTGTCGGTGGCGACGTACAGCGGCTCGCGGTCGTCGATCAGGCGGCAGAGCTTCCGGAGGGAGACGACGTCGCGGGTGACCCGTGCGAGCGGCCCGTCCGAGTCGGGTGCATCCGGATCGTCGTCGTCGACGGGGTCCAACACGACGAGCGCGTACGACGGGGTATCGCCCCGCACGTCGCCGCTCTGGACGTCGACGCCGAACACCGGCCGGTCGCGGGCGCGGATGGTTCGGGCGGTCACGTCGAGCGATAGGCGATTCGTGCGTATATACCCCACGCCGACGACGGCTTCGATCGCGTCGCGTCGACCGATCTCCAGTCGACTCCTCACGCGGGGCGAACGGTCGTCTCGAGCGTCACCAGCGGGCGGTCGCGAACGAGGAGCCGTACCTCGACGGTCCGTCCCGGCTCGAGCGTCGGGTCGTTCGTCCCGGCCACTGCGAACGATGCGGACTGGCCGGGCCGCCAGACGTCGTCGCTTGCGGGGTTGAACGGGCCAGTCGGTCCCGGTCGAAAGCCGCTCGCGGAGAAGAACGGGACGGCTGGCTGCCGGCCGAGCGACTCGCCGTCGACGCTGACGCGGACGGTCAGCTCCTCGACGCGGATCGGATCACCGGCACGGTGCCGGAGTTCGATCCGGTCTCCCTCGGCCGAGAGCGACAGCGACGCGGTTGGTGTGGGCTCGGTCGGTGCGTCGATCGCCGCCGTCGCGACGCCCGCGGCGAGCACGACGGTCATGGCGACGAGAAGTACGACGGCGATCGGTGCCGTCGCGCGTGACTGACCGGGAGAGTGGTTCCGGAGCGCGGACCGTTCGGAGACGTGAGTCCGAGGCACGGGACGTCTGGGTCGGTTTCCGATGTAAGGAGTCGGATCCCGCTGCCGTCACTCCTGTGCCGGTCACACCATCACTCGCCGCCGTCCTCGTCAGCATCACTCGCCGACGTCCTCGTCGGTCTCACCGCCATCGTCGGTCTCACCGTCATCGTCGAGCTCGTCGGGAGACTCGTCGATCACTCGTGGCGTCTCGATCGGCTCGATCCCGTCGACGACGGCGACTCGCGGCTCGTCGACGACGGTGATCCGATAGCTGTCGGCCGGCGAGAGCGTCCACACGACGCCGTCGTCGTCGGTCGTGCCGATCGCCTCGCTGTCTCCTCCGTCGACACTCTTCGTCACCGTCACGTCGGTCGCCGGATCGCCGTCCTCGTCGTCGACGACGGTCACCTGCACGGGACCGCCGGGGTAGCTCCGGTCGACGGTGGCGTTGAACCCGTCGGCGGTCGTCGAGACGGGGTCGACGTCCGGGAACGCGTCGAGATCGATCCGCTGGTGCTCGACGAACACCTGGTTGCTACCGCCGCTGACGAACGTCCGCAGCTCGCCAGCGTCGTGTGCGATCGTGATCCGTTGGACGGAGCCGGCACCGAACGCGTCAGCTTCGCGGAGTGCGGCAGTCTCCGGGTAGCTCTCCGCGGTGGTGTTTATCGCCTCCTCGCTCCCTATCGTGCCGCCGGCACGGTTCCAACGATCAGTTCGGAACGCCTCGCGGACGTACTGGCCGTCGTGGATCGTCGCGAGCACGACGGCACCCTCACTCGTTTCGACGTGGATGTCGCTGCCGCCGGTCTCGCCGCGGACCGTCGCGAGGGCGTGGTCGCGAACGGGGCCCTCGTACACTTGCAGCTGCACTTGCAGCTCGTCGAGTCGACCCGGCGCGCTGAAGTCGTCGGTTTCGTCGGCGAGCTCGTTGAGCACGTCGAGACGCTCGTCGTACTCGCGGGCCGTGATTCCGATCGTCGCGAGCTCGTCCAGTAGCTCCCTGTCGGAAAGCTCGCCGGCGGCGTGTGCGTCGATCGCCGCGGTCTGTCGGCTGTTGAGGCTCACTTCGTCCTGTTCGACCTCGTTTATCGCGGCGAGGATGCGTCGCTGTCGCTGCGCTTCGGTCTCGGCGTTCTCTATCTCCCGAACGATCGCCTCGGTCTCGAGCGCGGCGTCGACGTCGGCGACCTCCCAGCCGAGCGACGTTCCGAGGTTCGCTCCGTGCCCGTGGATATCCGTTCGCGGCTCCGCATCCGGCGGCGTCGAGAGCACGCGGAACGTCCCTCCGGGTTCGCCGACTGCGGCTGGGGTGACCGCCGTCTCTCCGCCGTCAGTGGCTGTGTCGCGGTCGATATGGGTGGTTGTGTCGCGGTCGGCATGAACATCGACCGCCACGTCGCCGTCCGACTGCGTCAGGTCATGGTCCGGCGTGACGTCCGGCGGCCCGGCCTCCGCCGGAGCGATCGCTCCGGCCACCGGAGCGATCAGCAGTATCAGCGCGACGACGAGCGGGAGGGCTCTCATCACCGTCCGTTCCGCCCCCCAGTACAAAAAATCCACCTCAATGGCCCGACCGACGGAACGCGTTCGTCTCCGGTCACAAAAGCGGTGTATGGAAAGGGCTTTTGTCGACCGCGCGAGAGACACCGTCTGTATGCGGTGCCCCGCCCCTCGTGTTCTCCTCGTGGTGTTCCTCGCCGTTGCCCTCCTTGCGGGGGCCGGCGTCGCCAGTGGCGACGCTCCGGTCCAACCGGCCGAACTCACGACGTCGGCCGACACGTCGGTCTCCTCGGCGGCCGACACGTCGGTCTCCTCGGCGGCCGACACGTCGGTCTCCTCGGCGGCCGACACGTCGACTGTCGGAAGCGTCGGCGGAGCGGTTGCGATGGCGGTCGCCAAGCCCGGGATCGATGACGGCGGACCCGTTGCTCCCGCGCTTGACGGCGCTCCGAACCGTGCACAGGTAGCCGCGTTCGACCGGCCGCCGGAGACGGATATCAGCGTCGATCTCCGACCCAACCGGAACGCTCACTGGGAGGTCGTCGTCCGCTACGAGTTCACCGACGCAAACGAGACGGCCGTGTTCGAGACGGTGAGTGACCGATACCTCGAGGAGGAGCTCGGTCCGAGCGCAACTCAGTTCGAGAACTTTGCCGATGGCGCGAGTCGGAACGCCGATCGTGAAATGGCGATCGAGGCCGTCGACAGGTCGGTGGCGGTTCATCACGACACCGGCGCGTTCGACGTCGACGACGAGGTCGTCGCGGTCGGTGAGCTCCGGCTCACGTTCGTCTGGACCGCGTTCCTCGAGGAGGATGGGGACGACCTCGTGTTGGGTGACGCGCTCACGACGCCGACGAACGACACGTGGCTCCGGTCGCTGTCGGACGGGCAGTCGATCGAGGTGATGACGCCGGCCGGCTACTCCGTCTCCGGGACGCCGGGCGCGACGCTGCCGCTCCGTGACAACGCCGTCGTCATCGAGGGGCCGCGAGCGTTTGACGACGAGGAGCGTGTCGCGGTCGTCTACTCGCCGACTGCGACGGCCGAGACGCCCCCCTGGACGCTGCTTGCCGGTGCGATCGTGTTGGCCGCGCTGGTCATCGCGCTCGGGCTTCTCGCGTATCGACGAGTCGGATCCGACCGGGCCGCGAACGGTCCGCCGGTCTCCGGATCGCCGAACGGTCCGGGCGGCCCTTCGGCTTCTGCCGCCGAGGACGGGGGAGCCAGCGCTGGCGACGACGCCGACGAAGAGCCGGAGGAGGATCTCTCGCTGCTCTCCGACGAGGAGCGCGTCGAACGACTGCTGGAGCTGAACGGCGGCCGGATGCGGCAGGCCGACATCGTTTCCGAGACCGGCTGGTCGGACGCGAAGGTGTCACAGCTGCTCTCGACGATGGCCGACGACGGTCGGGTCGAGAAGCTCCGACTCGGCCGGGAGAACCTCATCTCCCTTCCGGACGACGACGGCGACACCGGCAGTGGGAGTGAAGACGGGGATGGTGATTCCGGAGGCGGGAGGGGAGGCGATACGCCCGGCGCTGACCGCGGCGGTGAGGCTTCCTCCGACGACCGCGAGGACGGCTCGCGGTTCGGGTCCCGGTGACGATCGGATGGACACAACGACGTCTCCCGGGAGAGCCGTTCCGAAAGCCATTACATCACGACCCACGGATCGTCGATCATGAAGGTTCTGGTAACCGTCAAGGAGGTCGGTGAAGCCGACGACGACTTCACGATCGAGGGAACGGAGATCGCCTCTTCGGACCTCGAGTACGACCTCAACGAGTGGGACGACTACGCCATCGAGGCCGCCGTTCGACTCGGCGAGGAGGGGGTCGCCGACGAGGTCGTGAGCGTCACGATCGGTCCGAGCCGCGCGGAGGAGACGATCCGGATGGCGCTCGCGAAAGGGGTCGACCGCGCGGTCCGAGTCTGGGACGACGCGCTCGACGACCAGTTCTCGGACGTCGAGGCGAAGGTCGACGTGCTTGAGGCGGTCGTCGCGGAGGAGGACCCCGACCTCGTGCTCTCCGGCGTGCAGGCCGCCGACAGCGGGTTCGGCGCGACCGGCGTCGCGCTCGCCGAGCGGATCGGCTTCGAGCACGCTGCCGTCGTCAACGACCTCGAACTCGACGTCGACGCCGGCGTCGCCAACGTGCACCGCGAGCTGGAGGGCGGCGTCGAGGAGCTGACCGAGGTCGACCTTCCGGCGGTGCTTACGGTCCAGACCGGGCTCAACGAGCCGCGCTACGCGAGCCTTCGCGGGATCCGGCAGGCACAGCGGAAAGAGATCGCCGGCACGGAGCTCGCCGATCTCGGTCTCGACGCGGCCGACGTCGAGAGCTCGCTGTCGATCGAGTCGATGTACGAGCCCGAAAGCGAGTCCGACGCGGAGATGATCGAGGGCGACGCGGGAGAGGCCGCGACGCGCCTTGCCGAGGTCCTGCGGGAAACGGGGGTGGACGCGTGATGTCCGACGTGGTCGCCGTCGCCGAACATCGCCGTGGCGAGCTGCGCGACGTCTCCTACGAGCTGATCACCGCCGGCCGCGAGCTCGCGGACGCGATCGATGGCGACCTCCACCTCGCCGTGATCGGCGGCGACGTCGACCGATTCGCCGAGACGCTCGATCGGCCCGGCGTCGACACCATCCACACGGTCGCCAACGGCGAGGAGTTCGACCACAACGTCTACCAGTCCGCGGTCGAGACGCTGCTCGCGCGTACCGAGGCGTCGGCGATCGTCGCGCCGAACTCCGTCAACGGGCTCGACTACGTGCCCGCGCTCGCCGAGAGCTACGACCTACCGCTGGTGACGGACGCGATCGGGTTCGAGTACGACGACGGGCTCACCGTCACTCGCGAGATGTACGGCTCGAAGGTCGAGACGACCGTCGACGTCGCCGGTGACCGGTTTGCGCTCACGATCCGCGGCGGCGAGTGGGAGCCCGCGGAGGGCGTCGGCGACGCCGCCGTCGAGTCCGTCGAGGTGGACCTCCCCGAGTCCGGCGCGCGCGTAAAAGGGTTCGAGGAGGTCGCCGGCGGCGACGTCGACATCAGCGAGGCCGAGGTGCTCGTCTCCGTCGGTCGCGGTATCGAGGAGGAGGAGAACCTCGACGTCGTCGAGGAGCTCGCCGAGACGATCGGCGCGACGCTGTCCGCGTCCCGTCCGATCGTCGACAACGGCTGGCTTCCGAAGAACCGACAGGTCGGCCAGAGCGGGAAGGTCGTCACTCCCGAGGTGTACATCGCGGTCGGCATCTCCGGTGCGGTTCAACACGTTGCGGGGATGAAAGGCTCCGACACGATCGTCGCGATCAACACCGACCCCAACGCGCCGATCTTCGACATCGCCGACTACGGGATCGTCGGCGACCTGTTCGACGTCGTCCCCGCGCTCGTCGCTGAGTTCGAGTAGCCTCTCGGTTCGTTTATCACCCCGCCGACCCCTCGATCCGAGTATGAGCGACGCCGAGGAGACGGGAGCGGCGACCGCCGTCGGGCGCGAGATCTGGATCGAGAAGTACCGACCGCAGACGCTCGACGACATCCACGGCCAGGAGGAGATCGTCGAACGCCTCCAGAGCTATATCGAGCAGGACGACGTGCCGCACCTGTTATTTTCAGGCCCTGCAGGCGTTGGGAAGTGTGTCACCGGTGAGACGCCAGTGTTGACGAACGACGGTGTTCGCCCGATCGAGGACGTCGTCGGTCGAGACGTGGAGGGGTTCGAAGAACCGGCCGACGGGCTTGAGGTCGCGACCCTTACCGAGCGAAACGGCTTCGAGTACGTCGAGCCGTCACACGTGTTCGGTACGGAGACCACGGAACTCATCGAGATTCGAACCCGTGACGGCGCTACCCACCGCGTTACCCCGGAACACAAACTGCGCGTCATCAGCCACGACGGGTTCGACTGGGTTCGGGCGGAGGATATCGACGAGAACGACCGGATCGCGCGACCGACGACGCTTCCGGTTCCGTCCGACGCCAGGGAGCTCCGCTGGTACGAGGAGATGGATCCGGAACGGACCGAAGTGACGCTCGATCCCGAGCGTGCGGACGACCTCGGCGTCGACCGACCGGTCACGCTCTCACGGCTTCGGGAGGCCGATGTCGGAGCTGAACACTGGATCGACGCCGTCGACCGGATCGAGTACGTGAACGTCCACGGGGCTCGGTCGCGGTCGATCACTCCGCCGACGAGGATGCATCCGGCGCTCGCTACCTTCGTCGGGCTCGCGATCAGCGAAGCCCAGATAGACGGCGGGCGGATCAAGTTCTACAACACGGACGAGGATCTGCTGGATACGTTCGAGACGGCCGCACGTGAGGTGTTCGACGCTGAAACGACCCGCGGAACACAGAAGGACGTTCCGTTCGTTCGGATCGGGTCCCGAACCCTGACGCATTATCTGGAGTCGGTGTTCGACGTGTTCGCGAGCGCGTCCGGCGAATCCGGGATCGGATCAGCGATCGTGACGGCCGACATGGAGTCCCGCGCTGCGTTCCTCCGCGCCGTGTTCGACGCGGAATCTCACGTCGGGTCCGGAGGAACGATCGAGCTCACGCAGCGAAACGGAGCGCACATCACTCTGCTCTCGTATCTGCTTTCGACGTTCGGGATCGAATCCCGACGTCGGACCGTCCGAAAGGCGGCGACGAACGGAAGCGACACGAAGCGGACCTACCACGTGCTGTACGTTTCCGGGGCCAGTGCGCTACGACGGTTCCGTGACGCGATCGGGTTCTCCATCGGGTACAAATCCGAGCGACTCGCCGAACACGCCGCGAAGGACCGGAATCCGAACTACGACACGATCCCGACCCAAAACGCTCTCAACGAGCTGTGTGACCGGCTCGACGTTCCCGTGACGGAGCATCTCCCGAAGTCGCTGGATACGACGTCGCCGTCGCGAGAACGGTACTGCGACGTGCTCGACGGCGTCGTGGACGCCGCGACCGATCGGATCGACGAGATCCAGCGAGGCATCGAACGGCTAGACGAGTTGGAGCCCGAGATCGAGTCAGTGACGAGCGTTCCGGCCGCCTGGGTCGGAGAACGGGAGCGGCTCGAACCGATCGAGACGCGAAAACTCGTCTCCGAATCGGTCGAGAGCGCTCGCGTCTCTCACGTGAAACGTGAATTGAACGCGTGCGTCGAGATGATCGGCGCGAGCTACGCCGCGGTCGGTGAGGGTCTCTCGATGCATTCCTCGGAGGTCTCGACGTTCCTCGGTCCCGGACAGCCCTCGATCGATTCGCTCACTCGATTCGGCTCGATTCGTGCGCAGCTCCGCGAGCTCGCGACGCAACGACTCAGTCTGGAGGCGATCGAACTCCTCGACGAGGTGAGTCGGATCGCCACCGCCGATCTCCACTACGACCGTATCGAGCACGTCGAACGAGTGGAAACGGACGAACGCGTGTACGACCTGACCGTTCCCGGGACGCGAAGCTACGTCGCCGGATCGGTCCCCACGGTCATGCACAACACCACCGCATCAACGGCGATCGCCCGCGAGGTGTACGGCGAGGAGAACTGGCGAGGCAACTTCCTCGAACTCAACGCCTCCGACCAGCGCGGCATCGACGTCGTCCGCGACCGGATCAAGGGGTTCGCGCGGTCGTCGTTCGGCGGCGACTTCCGGATCGTGTTTCTTGATGAGGCGGACTCGTTGTGCGTGCCGCCGGGAACCGAGGTTGTGACGGGATATCCGTCGAAGCCCGAAGTGAAACCGATCGAGGACGTGAGTGTGGAGGGCGAACCGATCCCGTCCGTCGATTTCGAGACCAACGAGATCCAGTCCGACGAAGGGCAGTTGGTCGACTCCGGCGTCGCGGACTTCTTCGAGATCGAACTCGATGACGGTCGAACGATACTTGCTAGCCCGACACATCCGTTCTTCGTTGTTGGCGAGGACGGTCGGTTGGTCGAGCGGGAGCTGCGAGACCTGTCTCCAGGAGACGAGATCGCGGACTTCGGTGACGAGATCGGCGTATCACGGTGTGAGATGTGCGGCGAGAACGACGAGTTCGATGCCACCGCGGTTACGGATGGCGGTGTTAAATCGGTTCAGACGGCAGGGATCCGCCGGATCGAGTACAGCCATCGCGGCAAGGCGTACAACATCACCATGGAAAACACACCCAACTTCATGCTTGGAAACGGTGTGTTGACACACAACACCGACGACGCCCAGTCGGCGCTTCGCCGGACGATGGAGCAGTTCTCCGACAACACCCGCTTTATCCTCTCGTGTAACTACTCCTCGAAGATCATCGACCCGATCCAGTCGCGGTGTGCCGTGTTCCGGTTCTCGCCGCTGTCGGACGAGGCGGTCGCGACGCAGGTCCGCGAGATCGCCGCCGCGGAGGGGATCGAGGTGACGGACGCGGGCGTCGACGCGCTGGTGTACGCGGCCGACGGCGACATGCGCCGGGCGATCAACTCGCTGCAGGCGGCTGCGACGACCGGCGATGTCGTCGACGAGGAGGCGGTGTACGCGATCACGGCGACGGCGCGACCCGAGGAGATCGAGTCGATGGTGACGGACGCGCTCGACGGGGACTTCACGAAGGCGCGAGCGACGCTGGAGACGCTGATCACGGAGACGGGAATGGCCGGCGGCGACGTGATCGACCAGCTCCACCGCTCCGTCTGGGAGTTCGACCTCACCGAGCGCGAGGCGGTCCGGCTGATGGAGCGTGTCGGCGAGGCGGACTACCGGATCGCCGAGGGGGCGAACGAGCAGGTCCAGCTGGAGGCGTTGCTCGCCTCGCTGACGCTACACGAGGAGTAAACTCGCGACGAGCGGCGGTTTTTTCTTCGTTCCCGTCCGGCTCCGTGCATGGACGTGTACGGACTGATCGGTAATCCGGTCGGCCACTCGCTGTCGCCGCCGATGCACGAGGCGGGATACGACGAACTGGGACTCGACGCGCGATACGTGACGTTCGAGCCGGCTCCCGATGCGGCGGCGCGCGCGGTCGACGCCGCGGCCGCGCTCGGCGTTCGTGGACTGAACGTCACGATACCGTTCAAACGGGACGTGCTCGACGCGGTCGACGCGGACCCCCTCGCGGCGCGGATCGGCGCAGTGAACACGATCGATCTCGGACCGACGACCGACGCGGGCGACAGCGTTCGTCCCCGCGGATACAACACCGACGCCGCCGGCGTCACGCGGGCGCTCGCACACCACGACGTGGATCCGTCCGGCGCGGAGGCGGTCGTGATCGGCGCGGGCGGAGCGGGGCGCGCGGCGGCGTTCGCGCTGGCCGACGCGGATGCGAGCGTTCACGTCGCGAACCGGACCGCCGAGCGCGCACACGAACTCGCCGGGGACGTGCCTCGCGCGACCGGGAGTGGACTCGACGACCTCGAGTCCCGCGTCGCCGGAGCCGACCTGCTGGTCAACGCGACGAGCGTCGGGATGGAGTCCCCGGAGAAGACGCCGGTTCCGGCCGCCGCGCTCCACGGGGATCTTACCGTGCTCGACGCGGTGTACACGCCGATCGAGACGCGGCTGCTTCGGGACGCCGCGGACGCGGGAGCGACGACGGTCGACGGCGCGTGGATGCTGCTGTTCCAGGGCGTCGAGGCGTTCGAGATCTGGACCGGAGCGACGGCTCCCGTGGCGGCGATGAACGCCGCGCTGCGCGATCGGCTCGAGTGAGGCCAGCCGTTCCCGCGAGACGATCGTCGACGCTGGCGCCTGCTCTCGGAAACAAGCGTATCGACACCGCACGTCGAGGGAACTGCTTAAGTCGAAGAGGGACCGACTGCCGCGTATGCGAACGGCCGTATCGACCGAACGGCGACGCCGACGGCGACGGATCTGGACCGGGGGGCTCCAGTGAGCGTCGGACGGCGGGTCTCCTCGGACGATCAGCTCGCACGCCTGCTTCAGATCGGGATCGTGCTGGAAGAGGTCGTCGAGGCGCGGGCGTACCACCATTATCGGAGCGTCGACGACGAGCTCGATTCGGATATCGAGTCGCTGCTGGAGGGCGCCGCGGAGGAGTCCGCGGACCACCGGCGGCAGCTGGAGGCGCTCATCGCGGACCTCGACGTCGAGAGCGTTCCGTTCGACGAGGTGGAGTCGCTCGTCGAGGCGCGCTACGGCCGGACGCAGCCGGACGATTTCGACGGCGTGTTGTACGACCAGCTGTGCAACGAGGAGACGGCGTACAAGTTCTACGACGACCTTATCGAGGCGATCGAGGCGTCCGACGCATCGTTCTCGGTCGACCGCACGGAGCTGCTTGATACGTTAAAAGCGATCCGCGAGGAGGAAGCGGAGGGCGTCAGAGAGGTAACGGAGGTTATGGAGCGACGATGAGCTGCCGATCGCACGGGTTCCATCTTCCCGATGCACGGAGTCTCCGCGCCGCGTGGAACGGCTCCAACGAACGGGGCGGCTCCAACGAACGGGGCGGCTCCGACGGCCGGGGTATCCACGCCGGGAGTGACCTCACTGCGGACACCAACGGAGGACAGTCGTGAACACCGCTGATCAGTATCTCAAGGCGATCTACGTCATCCAGCAGGGGGCCGACGGCCCCGCATCGACCGGCGCGATCGCGGACGCGCTGGACGTTAGCCCGGCCAGTGCCAACGAGATGATCGGCAAACTGGAGAGTCGCGGACTGGCCGAACACGAGAAGTATAAAGGAGTTCGGCTGACCGATGACGGGATCGTCCGTGCTCGAAACGCGCTCCAAACGTACTGTATCATCGAGCGGTTTCTTGCGAACGTGCTCGGCGTCGAGGAGTTCCGTGCGGAGGCGCGCGAGCTTGAGGCGGTCATCGACGACACCGTCGCCGACCGGCTGGACACGATCATCGACAGACGGCCGGAGTGTCCGGACTGCTTCGATCCCGAGGCTGACGCGTGCGGCTGTCTCGAGCTGTCGTTCGAGGCCTCCGAGTAGCCGTCACCGTCGTAACGCCCTACCGTCCGCGCTCGTCTCACTCCTCCGTTCCGTCACGGACGAGCGGCGAGTCCGGATTCGTCCGTCCGGGAAGCCCGCAGACGCCGGCGTCGGCTCCGGCCTGCTCGACTCCCGCGGCGAGACGATCGATCGACCAGCCGGGGCTGTGGCCGGTCTCGGCCTCGTGGTCGGCGACGGCGGTTCGAGCGCGGCGGAGCGAGTCGTACGTCTCCGTGTACTCACAGGAGCCACACCGGACCGTTACGCGCGTTCGCGACATACACCCGATGCTACACTCCCGAGACGGTTATACACCCCGCCCGAGAGCACCATAGAACAGTTCACACACCGACGGAAGCGTCGCCCAGTGCAGCCATCGCGGTGATCGATACCGGGCGTACGTCGCTCACGAGGGGGGATGGGTGGTTTATAAGCGATACCGTGGAGGGGTTGGTGTTCGTTTATAAGTGAGTCGCGAGAGCGATAGCTCCGCGACGAACGATCCGAAAGCCCCAGCCGGGAGGCGGGCGCACGCTTGCTGCGCGCTTCGGTCGCTCACGTCGTTCGCTCCCTGCAGGAGCGTGTCATAGAAAGATTCGCACGCTCTGCTTATCCAAGTCTTGTCAAGACTCGCGTGCAAGATGGAACGCGCATATTCAACACCAACTGTACAATAAAAGAATACTTAATCAAATCAGTCCTATCGAGCTATAATGATAGAATGGCAGCGACGGATTGTCATGTTATTGTCTGCCGTGGCCCTGCTTGTCTTTGTGTACACGCTCCTCTACCAGTGGGCAATGCTCACGTTTGAAGGGGTAGAGATCGCGTTTTTTGATTCCTTACAAGTCGTCATTGAGGCACTCACGACAGCCGGATTCGGTGGCGATACTGGGTACTGGAACACAGCCATCATGAATCTCATCGTCGTTTGGATGAACCTTTCCGGCGTGCTCCTCGTGTTTCTAGCACTACCGCTGTTCGTCGTGCCGCTATTTCAACAAGCCCTCAAAGATAACCCACAGGAATCGACCGAACTTACTGACCACGTCATCATCTGTTCATACAACCCGCGCGAAGATGTCCTTCGGTCTAAGCTTGAGGCAGCGGATGTCCCCTATGTTATTATCGATGATGATCCCAAAACGGTGCTGGATCTGAATACCCGTGGAATCGAAGCGATCTGCGGCGATCCCGAATATGAGCAGACGTTCCGAGCCGCAAACATCAACGAAGCCCAGGCGCTGGTGGCCGATGTTTCTGACGAAGAGAACATCTCAGTAATTCTTACTGCTAGAGAACTCCGGGAAGATCTGATGGTCGTGAGTGTCGCGGAGAATAAACAGGATGCAGAGTATCATCGGTATGCGGGCGCTGACCAGGTGATTCGACCTCGACAAGCCCTTGGTCGCGCGCTCGGCAATAAAGCGACCCTCTCGGTTACAAGAAAACTCCAAGAGACGATTGAACTCGGTGACGATTTTGAACTCGCAGAAATCCTCGTCGAGAAAAACAGCGACCTCGCAGGGCAGACTCTTGCGGAATTGAAACTGCCGAGAGAGCTCGGGATTACCGTCAATGGGATCTGGTCCAATGGTGAGTTCAGTCCTGCTCCGGAGCCCAATACGCGGATTGACGCAAATACGATTTTGCTTGTTGCCGGAAATCACGAGGCCCTCCAAGAGGTGAAGAGCCGAACAATTTCTCCAATGACCCCCGGTAGTGAGCAGGTCATCGTGGCGGGCTATGGTGTCGTTGGGCAAGCAGTCATCGACGTTCTGGAGACAAACGACGTTTCACCCACGGTGGTTGATATAACTGAGGACGACAGAGTCGATATTACCGGCGATATTAATCAGCAGGAAACACTCTCTGAATCCGGTGTCGAAAATGCAAGCGTTGTCGTGTTGGCACTGGATGCCGACACGACCACAATGTACGCTACCGTCGCAATCGAAGAGTTGGCACCCGATATCGAAGTGATAACACGGGTGAACGATGTCGAAAACACAGCAAAACTCTACCGGGCTGGTGCCGAGTACGTGCTCGCCCTTTCGACCGTTACCGGGCGAATGGTCTCATCCGTTCTCTTAGAGGACGAAGAAGGTCTCACACCGGAAACGCAGTTAGAAGTTCTCACACCGGAAACACAGTTCGAAATTATCCGGACAACTGCCCCTGAGCTTGTCGGCAGAACGCTCAAGGAATCGGCTGTCCGCAACCGAACCGGAGCGACCGTCGTCGCCATTGAGCGGAACGGTGAATTGCTGACAAATCCCGGAGCCGGTTCAGTAATCAAAGGAAACGACCGCCTCATTGTCACAGGAAGTGACGACGCTGTCAACGCGTTCATTACAACATTCAGATGAGTCGCTCTGGTGCTACATCACGTTCTGGTGTTCAATCTTGGCCGAGAGTTCCAGCAAATTGTTCCGCTGGGCTCTGACGGAATGAAATACATGTGTTGACTACAGCCTCTGAGCGCGCAAAAAGGGGAGTCCTTAGGGAGTTGATACTGGTTTTCGGGCGGTACAGGCTCTCTTACCAGCAATCATATAGCGAAACCCCCCTTCTCCAATGCCCTCAGCCTCTGGATGCAGACCACCTTCTAACAGCTTGTGAAAATGTCCGTTCAACGGTTGATGGAGAGAAGGCGCATATCGATCACTGATCTTTGGGCAACCCGTATGGGGACGAATCGGTCCTAGATATCCGTGTTACTGCGTCTATCGGTCGGAGCCAACAGTTCAGCAGTGAAACGGCACTATTTTTTCGCATGCGAACCGAACGCAGACACGTGGCAGAATTACTCATTCTCGTGGGATTGCTGGTGGCGGTGTTCGTCGGGTACAATATCGGCGGGTCATCAACCGGGGTCGCCTTCGGACCGGCAGTCGGCAGCCGGGCCGTCAGAAAAGTCACCGCCGGAGCACTGTTTACCGTGTTTGCGTTCCTCGGAGCGTGGACGATTGGGCGGAAGGTCATCACGACGATGAGTACCGAAATCATCGATGCAGCAGCCTTTACACCTGCAGCGAGCGTTGGCGTCCTCTTTTTTACCGGGCTCGCACTCCTGATCTCGAACCTCTACGGTGTCCCGGCGTCAACCTCGATGACAGCCGTCGCAGCAATCGTCGGACTCGGATTGGCAACGGGGACGCTCAACACTGCGCTAATGTTTACCATCCTGTCGGCATGGATCGTCGCCCCGCTGATCGCCGTCTTCACAGGTGTGTTTATTGGCAGATATCTGTACCCGCACCTCGACGCCAAATTCGAATTCGGTCGCTTCACGAACCCGTTGATCGCAATCGATACCCAGGGGAGACTCCCACGGCTATCGGTCAACGATAACGTCTCGCCTCGGGATCTGATCGGGTCGGCGCTTGTGGTGGCAATTGCCTGCTACATGGCGTTCAGTGCTGGGGCCTCGAACGCGGCGAACGCAGTCGCCCCGCTTGTCGGTAACGGTTCCCTTGACCCTAGCCCGGCGATTCTCCTCGCAATTGGGGCCATCAGCGTGGGCGGCTTCACGATTGCCCGGCGGACGCTGGCGACCGTTGGCAACGATATTACTGAGATGCCGATTCTGGCTGCGCTCATTGTTTCGACCGTGGGTGCGACGATTATCACCGTCCTATCGTGGCTCGGAATTCCAGCCAGTCTCGCCGTGAGTACGACCAGTTGTATTATTGGACTCGGGTGGGGCCGTGCAAGCCGAGCGCGGACGCTCGCAGAAATAGTCACACGATCTCCCGCCGATGAATCCGCTCCAAAGTTTACGACTGGTGCACTCAGACTTCACCCAGTTGAAGGCAACAAGGGGGTCAATTCGGGCCCGACTGTGGGCGAACTCGCTGAAGGCGAGACTCCTCACCCGGACAGACAGCACGCATCCGGGGATGGTGTGTCTAGCATCGGCGAAAAAGACCCGGAGGAACTGTCTGCCGAAGGTCTGTTCCACCAGGCAGCGGCAGTTCGCGTTGTGACACTCTGGGTGATCACGCCGATGATGTCGCTCGTGGGATCCTATGCCTTGTTTTCACTTCTCGGCTAAGAGAACCCTTCTGAATCGATGATCGTCGCAATATCCGAAGATTCTTCGACAAGCTTTCGATGCAACTCTCCTTCCATGTGCGTTCTATATCCGGTCGCTACAAAACTCCCATCCTCAAATCCAGAAAGGCGAGACCGATGAATTCACTCTATATCTTGCATACCAGTTCGAATATCAATCGCATTTGGTGGCTCCTTCACCGGTCAGTTCGCAGCTCTACTGATCGTTGTGAACGATTCTATGACACGCTGTCCCTGCAGTGCTTGTGTCGCCTGCGCCCGCCTCCCGGCTGCCCCTTTCAACCCCACCCGACCGCACCGCGACCGCACCTCGCGCCTCCCCAGCCTCGTCGGCGGCTCGCGCGTTCCGCGCTCGCCGCCGCCTCCCTCGCACGCGCTCCTCGCGCTCTTTCCAGAGCGCTCGGAGGCGCGCGCCGACCGCCCGCCGTCACCTGATATATAAATCATGCTCTGCGGTGTGGTTGCGGTGGCGCGCGCCGCGAGCGGGCCAGCGGCCCGCGAGTCGCGAGGGCGACCGGAGGGAGCCCTCGGATGCGAACGGCGAAGCCGTGAGCGAGCGCGCGAGGGAGACCGGAGGGGGCCGCCGAGCGGTGCCGGCGGCCCCCTCCGGTCGAGGCTGGGGCGGTCCGAGGCTGCGGGGCGGTCGGGTGGGACTGGAAGGGGCAGCCGCGAGGGCGACGCACGGCGACGAAAGCACTGCAGGGAGCGAAGCGACCGAAGCGCGCAGCGAGCCGCGCGAGCCGTCGCGGCTGGGGCTTCCGAGGGAGTCTCCTCTCCACCGCTCACTTATATATCGCTCTTCTCCACATCGAGTGAGCCTTTATAAGCATCTACTCGAACTCACACTGCGCAATATACGCCCGAGATCGATCACGAAGCACGCAGCGTCGCACGGCTGCTTTGGGTGTGCAATCGTGGCATACACACCATGGCAAGCGTTCTATGACACCCTCGTCCGTATTACGAATGGGCTGACCTACGCGTTCCGCTCGGTGTAGCGTGCGAGCGCCGACTCGATCGACTCGAGCTGCGTCGTCACTCGATCGTCGGCGACGCGCATGAAGCCGGGAGTGTACGCGTCCGAATAGTCGAAGATGCGATTCACGCCGCGCTTGGGGACGGAGATCGGGCGAAACGACTCGACGGTGTAGATCCGGGTCGCCGGCAGCGCAGTCCAGAACGTACCGCTCACCCACCGGTCATCGTCCTCGAAAGTGGTCCCGATACGGCCGGTGCCGACGTACTCGCCGTCGTGATAAAACAGCAGGAGGTCGCCCTCGCTCATCCGCTCGAACGTCGACCCGTTACCGCCATCGTCGGAGACGGCCCACAGACGCGCCTCGTCGAGTCCCGCCAACGGCTCCGGACGATCCGAGTACTCCGTGAGATCGACCGGGGATCGCACGGTGTTATCGAAGTTCTCGGGGTCGATCGGGACGACAAAGACGTTTTCGCTCATTACCCGTCATTTTACGGGAAGGGGTTTAAAAGCGTTCGTTGCGGTCGTCGCTCACTCTGCGGGTGCGTACTCCTCGTGGATCCGGTCCATCCGAGCGGCCATCACGAAGTCGGTCTTGTGGAGGCCATCGATCTTGTGTGTCCACATCTCGACGCGTGCCTCGCCCCACTCGAGATGCAGATCCGGATGGTGCCACTCCTCTTCGGCCAGCTCACCGACGTCGTAGGTGAACTCCAGCGCGTCCCGGAAATCGTCGAACTGGTAGGTTCCCTCGAGATGGTGCTCCTCCACGACCTCCCACACGTCGTCGTCCAGCTCCGCGAGGTAGTCCGCGTACTCGGATTCAGTGAGCGGTTCGTCATCTGAAGTGCACGCCTCGCACGGCTCGTCCGCAAGCGACTCTGACATGAACGAACCGTTAGGGTGCGACGCGCTTGTACTTTGCGCGGGATCGATGGCTGTCCGTGTGTCGTCGGCCCGGCGTCGTCTGCCGTGTCGACGTTTAAGTGACGACGCCGCGTTCGGAGGAGCATGGAGTTCGCTGCGACGTTCGGGACCCCGCGGCCGGTGGTCGGGATGGTGCATCTCCCGCCGCTGCCGGGGTCGCCGACCGCGGACGACGACGGCGAGCGGGCCATCGAACGGGTCGTTGACCGCGCAGTCGCGGACGCCGAGGCGCTTACCAGCGGCGGCGTCGACGCGGTGATGATCGAGAACTTCGGCGACGTGCCGTTTCATCCGGACGACGTGCCGAAGCACACGGTCGCGTCGATGACTCGCGCGGCAGCAGCGGTCGCGGCCGACATCGACCTCCCGATCGGTATTAACGTGTTGCGGAACGACGCCGACGCGGCCATGAGCGTCGCTGCCGCCGTCGGTGCGGCGTTCGTCCGCGTCAACGTCCACACGGGGTCGCGCGTGACGGATCAGGGGGTCGTCGACGGGCGGGCACACCGGACGCTGCGCCTGCAGGACCGGCTGGGTGTCGACATCGGAGTGTTCGCCGACGTCGACGTGAAACACTCCGCCCCGCTTTCCGATGCGAGCGGAGCGCTGCAGTCGATTCCGGACACGGCCGAACGAGGACTCGCGGACGCGGTGATCGTCTCCGGGCACGGCACCGGCGAGCCGGCCGACGAGACGACGCTGCGGGCCGTCGTCGAGGAACGCGACGCACACGGTCTCGACACTCCCGTGCTCGTCGGGAGCGGCGTTCGGTCGGAGACGGTCGCGGAGACGCTCCGCGTCGCCGACGGCGTCGTGGTGGGTACGGCGCTCAAGGAGGGTGGCGAGACGACCGCCCCCGTCGACCTCGATCGCGTTCGCGAGCTTGTCTCGCGTGCCGACGCCGTGCGGTAGTCCGGCCGCGGGCGGGGACCGCGCTAACCGTCGATGACCATCGACGACCGTGACCTACAGCGAGACGACCGCGTTGAGCGTGATCCGGATCGCGCGCTCGACGTTGTTCTTCGCTTTCTCGGGCAGTTCGTCGTCGGAGTCAGCGCCCTTCTGTGTCCCCTCGACGAGGTTACCGTCGACGGTACAGATCGCGCCCGCCTCTAGGCCCTTGCGGCGAGCGAGCGCGAACACGGTGGCGGCCTCCATCTCGATCGCGAGCAGGTTCGCCGTCTCCCAGTCGGCGACGAACTCGTCGCTCTCGTTGTAGAAGGCGTCGTCGGAGACGATCGGGCCGACGTGGACGTCCTCGTCGTTGTCCTCGGCGGCGTCGACGAGCGCGGAGAGCACGTCGTAGTCGGGAACGGCGGGGTAGACGGCGGACTCGTAGCGCTTGCTCGTCCCCTCCTCTTTGGCCGCGCCGGTCGCGACGACCATGTCGCCGATCTCCATCCCTTTCTGGAGCGCGCCACAGGTTCCACAGCGGACGAATCGCTCGACGCCAACGCGTGCAAGCTCCTCGACCGCGATCGCCGCGGACGGGCAGCCGATTCCTGTCGAGCAGATCGTGAGCGAATCGCCCTGATAGCTCGCGTTCACGACCTTGTACTCGCGATTCTCGGCGACGACCTCGCTGTCGTCACACAGATCCGCGATGCGGTCGACGCGGCCCGGGTCGCCGGGGATGATCGCGGTCTCGTGGACGTCACCCTCCTCGATCAGCAGGTGCGGCTGTTTCGCCATACCGGCGTTGCGCCGGCCGACCGCAAAAACCGACCGGTCCGACGCGGTCGGCGTGGGATGCGAACGGGCGTATTTAAGTTGCCACCGGTTGGGATCCCGGTATGAGCGACGACGAGGCGATCGCCGAGCCCGGGTTCGGAACCATGTTGGGTGCCGGGATCTTCGCGTTTGTGACGGTGACGCTGATCGCCATATATCTTACCGAGTTCAACTCCACGCAGGCGGTGCTGCTCGGCGGCATCTCCGCGGTGATCTCCGGGTGGGCAGCCGTCAAGAGCGGGCAGCGGGCGGCGCGAAAACAGCGAGGGTGAGGCGGGGACGGCCCCGTCGCGACCCCGAGCGCTCCGGCCGGTGACCGAATTTATAAGTATCGCCTCCGGAGGTGAGATAATGCGATTCAGTCACGACCGTCGAGGCCAGTCGGTCGTGGTCGGCGTGGTGATCCTGTTCGGCTTTCTGATCGTCGCGATGGCGGTGTATCAGGCACAGGTCGTCCCACAGGAGAACGCGAACGTCGAGTTCGAGCACAGCCAGCAGGTGGAAAACGACATCGGCGACCTCAGGAACGCGATCCTCCGTGCGGGGTCGACGGGATCCGCACAGCCGGCACGCGTCCGGCTCGGTACGCGATACCCTCAGCGGACGTTCTTCGTGAATCCGGCTCCGGTGACGGGGGAGATCCGCACGACTGAGCAGCGACAGCTCCGGATCGAGAACGTCGATATCGGTGACGGTGTTCACGAGAACGTCGAGGAGTTCTGGGCGACGGATCCGGAGTTCAAGACACGCTCAGTTCAGTACACGCCGAACTACAACGAGTATCGAGAGGGACCGACGCTGACGTACGAACACTCCCTTGTCGTTGCAGAGTTCCCGAACGATGCGACGCTTCTGCGGACGAATCAGACGATTCACCGCAGCGATCGGATCTCGTTGACCGTGCTGTCCGGTGAGGTGTCCGAAAACGGCGTCGAGGCGCGAAGCGTCGATCCGGAGGCCGTCTCACAGGGAACGCGCACGGTTCCGATAGTCGCGAACACTGACAGCGAGATCGTGCTTCCGACTGTCGTCGGCAATGAAGTGGAGTTGGCTAACCGAACGACTGAGCGGTATCCTAACATCGATGCAACTGCCGATCGGGGTAGTGGTGAGATCCGCCTCCAACTCGAGGAAAACGAGGAGTTCCGTCTCCGGCTCTCGGAGGTGAGCGTCGACGGCGAAGGGGAGACCGAGCCGGCGTACATCGTTCCGGTCGGCTCGGAAAACGTGATGGATGATGTGGATGCGAGCGTTGAGGTTCGCGATCGGTACCACAATCCGGTCGAGGGGGCGAGCGTCGACGTGTTCACGAGCACTTCCTCCAACTCCCCGACGAGGACTCTCGAAACGGACGACGACGGCCGAGTCCACTCGGAAACCGGTACGGTGTTCACGATCAACGACGCGGAGGCAGATGACTCCGGATTTGAGCGGGTCGTGTTTACTCGTATCATGGCGGGCGGCGGAGAGGGTGACGCTGTCCGAGGACCGGACGTGTACGATGAGAACGTGGACTCCTCGGAGGTTGGGGTCGGTGAGTCCTTCGAGCTGAGTGCGACTGTCGACAGCGTCGCCCCCGTGAGCGACGACATCTATCGGAGCGGGACCCCGATCCAGAGTGTCGAAGTCGTAGCCGAGGACGGCGAGACGACGGAAAATGAGAATTTCACGTACGATCCGGATCAGACGGACCGACGTGAGGACATCACGGAGATGATTTCGACCGCCGGATGGTCGAACGGAGAGTACGATCTGACGATCCGTGGTCAGGACGCCAGCGGTCGGTGGACTGACGACTCTGAGGCCGGCGAAGCGCAGGTCACCGTGACGGAGCCGGATGAACCGGTCCCACCGGCAGGTTCGATCAGCGGAACCGTAACCGACGCCGACACTGACACCGGAATCGACGGCGCGACGGTCACCGTCTACGACGGCGACAGCACGGACGCTGGAGACGCGGTCACCAGCACGACGACGGCCGGAGACGGAACGTACAGCGTCGAGGTCGATCCGGGCGAGTACACCGTCGAGGCCGATGCAGATGGGTACAATGGCGACACGGAGTTCCCAGTGGATGTTGGAGATGGTGAGGATGAGACCGTCGACTTCATGTTAGATCCCGAAGAAGAAACACCGACCTTTGAAACACTCACTGCTGATGCGTCGGAGGGAGGCAATCAGATCACCGAAGTCGATTTTGATGGGACTATCGACAACGTTGACGAAGACGGCCAGATACGGTTCGAGCTGGACGGAAATGACGGGACGTCGCAGACTGATGAGATATCCATGACAGAAAATGTCGATTTCACTATGGGCCCGTATAGTGGTGGTCAACGCGTGAATAATCCGGCAGACGTAACGATCACGCTGCTTGATTCGGACGGGAACGTATATGAAACGGTGTCGGGAACATTTGATGAGCCGGATGATACGCTGTCCCTCGACAACGGACTAACGCGTGAATAGAGAGCTATTTTATAACCATCAAAACGGTTTACTCGACGAACAAGTCAAACGATCTTACGAGAACCTCGACGAGATGGAGACGTATCGACGACGGCGTGACGAACTCGTCGAAACCCTCAAAAAGGAATCACGAACCGAGTGAGCTCGTCACGGCAGTCCGACGAATCGATCGGTTCTTTTCGCCGGAAGAAATGGAAGATCACGCCGAATGGCTCGAAAAACTCCGAGATATTAGATAGCACTCACCATATATAGATATATAATTGACACTCTCAAGCGATCTCAATCGTTGACGCGCTCGATCAACCTTCCGAACGCAGCACTCTCCTCAAGTTCGTCGTAGTCGTCGTCGGCACCGACTAACAGCGTCACCTCGTTGCCCGCCGCGTTCTCCGCTGCGGCGGCAGCGAGTGCGTAGGCGTCGCCAAGCGCGAGCGTGTGATTTCCCTTTATACTCGCCACGCGCTTCCAGAGATCGTCGACGCCGTACTCGCGTAATCCCATCCGTTTGAGGCCTGCGACGTGTTCGTCCGCTCGCTCCGGCGAGGACAGCCGGGCCGCAACGTACTGCACCTCCGCGAGATTGACGGTCGTGACGTACCCATCGACATTGCCGTCGTACACGTCCGCTAATACCTCCTCGACAGCGTCTGCACCCGGCTCGTCGAAGGCGAACGCGAGTAGTGGCTCGGCGTCGAACAGGACCTTCATTCGTCGCCGCCGACCACACGGGATTCGTCCAACTCTTGGCGGTCGCGCTCGCGATCTGCCCGAAGGAGCTCTGTGGCAGACGCCCCATCGTCGGCGTCCGTCGCGAGTTCTCCCCGCAGTTCGGAGGGGCGCTTCACCGGCCGTATCACCACTTCTCCAGCCTCGTTTTCGACGAACCGGACGCGACCCGGCGTGTCGATCCGGAGTTTCTCTCTGAGCTCTTTCGGTATCGTTGCCTGTCCTTTACTCGTGACGGCGACGGTCGTCCCGTTCTCAGTTTCGCCCATACCCCGAATCGGCTCTATTACTACTTCAATATTAGTATTACTTTTTATTAGTAATAAATTTGGGAACCGGTCTGGCGACGGGTGAGTGTCGGGCATCGCAGTTGGCTTCCACGATCGACGTAACGCCCTATCGACAGGCCCATATGCCCGGTGTATGAAACCCCACACATGACCGCAGTGGGGATCGACGCCATCGAGATCCGTACCGGGAAGCTGAAACTCGACCTGCCGAACACGTTCGCGCCACAGAAGGGCGACGACCCGGAGAAGTACACGAAGGGGCTCGGACTGCACAACTCCTCGTTCCCGGATGTGTACGAGGACATCGTCACGATGGGTGCGAACGCCTCGAAGCGCCTGATGGACCGCAAGGGGCTCGAACCCGACGACATCGGTCGGATCGACGTCGCGACGGAGTCCGCGTTCGACCACTCGAAACCCGTCTCGACGTACATCGCGGGCTGTCTCGAGCAGGTGTACGACGGCGATTTCCGCCACGCCAACAAGGGCGAGCGTAAGTTCGCGTGCGTGGCTGGGACGCAGGCGATCGACGACGCGTACAACTGGATCCGGGCCGAGCGGAACCGCGGCCGGGCGGCGCTCGTGATCGCGACCGACACCGCGCTGTACGCCCGCGGGGACCCCGGCGAGGCGACCCAGGGCGCGGGCGCGGTGGCGATGCTGATCGACGAGGACCCGTCGATCGTCGAGCTATCGACCCATCAGGGGTACGGCTCGATGGACGAGACGGACTTCCTCAAGCCGAACCAGCAGTTCCCCAGCGTCGACGGCAAGCGCTCGATGCAGGTGTATCTCTCGCGGATGCGCGAGGCGCTGGAGGATTACCAGTCGGTCGCGGGGAAGGTCCACCTCGAGGATTTCGTGTACGCCCCCTTCCACACGCCGTTCCCGGGGATGGTCCGCAAGGCGGCGCTTCTGGCGTACCGCCACGTCATCCGCGACACCGAACACGAGGACGCGCTCGCGGAACGAATCGGCCGCCAGCCCCGCGAGGAGGAGTTCGCGGACCGCGAGGCGTTCGAGGAGGCGATCCGCGATCATATGGACGATCTGAAAACGACCGAGGAGTACCAGGCGTGGTACGACGATGTCGTCGAGCCGACGCTCGGGCTCTCGCGGGAGGTCGGCAACTGGTACACGGGGTCGGTCCACATCGCTCGCGCGAGCGCGCTCCGGAACGCGATCGACCGCGACCACGACCTCGTCGGCGAGGCGCTTTTGGTCGGGTCGTACGGCTCCGGCGCGCAGGCGGAGATCCACGCGGAGACGGTCCGGGAGGGGTGGCGCGAGGAGATCGAGGCGCTCGATATCGACGAGCAGCTCGCGGCGCGGTACGATCTCTCGTGGGACGAGTACGAGGACGTCCACGACGTCCACGAGTACGACGTCGACCTTGACCGCGAGATCGAGGAGTTCACCGCACCCGACTCGGAGTTCGTCTTCACCGGCTGGGGTCGGATGAACGAGCGGAAGTACGACTACGTCGCGTAGGCGCGGCCGGCGGCTCGTGGCGGTCCGTCGACTCCTCGTCGGGGCTCGCGACGGTTTGTGGGCGCGAACCGCCCGTCCTCTTCCGCAGCGAGTATCCGGGCGGGAGCGTCGCTGTCCCGTGAAAACGGGTCACACGGGCGTTCCCGAAGACGATGGGTTTAAACGACGCTAGGCTGAACTCCTCCCCAATGGTAACCATCTACGACGTGCCGGCGGATGCCCTCATCGAGGAGCTCGCCGCACGACTCGAAGAGCGGATCGACGAGCCCGCCTGGGTCGGGTTCGCGAAGAGCAGCTCCGGCAACGAGCTGCCGCCCGAGCAGGAGGACTTCTGGTACGTCCGCTCGGCGAGCTTGCTCCGAAAGGTTGCCCAGAACGAGCCCGTCGGCGTCGAGCGGCTCGCCACGGAGTACGGCTCGAAAAAGCGCGGCTCGAACCGTTACGCCGTCCGTCCCGGTGAGCATGCGGGCGGCTCCCGGAAGCTGATCCGTGCCTCGCTACAGGCGCTGGAGGAGGACGGACTCGTCTCCACGGCCTCCGGCGAGGGCCGCCGCATCACCGACGAGGGCGAGGCGTTCCTCTCTGCGGTCGCCGCGGACGTTTTCGAGGATCTCGACCGCCCCGAACTCGAACGCTACGCCTGATCGACGACCGCTCGTTTCGTCCTCCCGTTTTTCGGCACTCACTCGGTTTTAAGTATTCACTCGATAACGAGTGAGTATGGACGAGACGCTCTCACGGATCGCCGACAGCGGCGTCGTCGCGGTGTTGCGCGGAGTCGAGGCCGACCAACTTATCGGGATCGCGGACGCGCTCCGCGATGGAGGCGTCACTGCCATCGAGATCACTGCCGACACGCCGAACGTCGCCGATCTCATCGACGACGTGTCGTCCTCGTTCGCCGACGGCGAGACGATCGTCGGAACCGGAACCGTTCTCGACGCGGAGACCGCACGAACGACGTTGATGGCCGGCGCTGAGTTCGTCGTCTCGCCGAGTCTCCACGAGGACGTGATCGAGACGTGTAACCGCTACGGTGCCGTGAGCGCCCCGGGCGTGATGACGCCGACGGAGGCGATACGCGGGTACGAGGCGGGCGCGGACTTCGTGAAAGTGTTCCCGGCGTCGACGGTTGGGCCGGGCCATCTCGCCGCCATGAACGGTCCGCTCGGACAGATCCCGATGATGCCGACCGGCGGCGTCGGTCTCGACAACGCTGCAGCGTTCGTCGACGCCGGCGCGTTCGCGGTCGGGGCCGGCGGTGCACTGGTCGATTACGAGGCCGCTGCGCGTGGCGACTACGAGTCGATCACGGAGACGGCCCGGGAGTTCACCCGGATCGTCGGAGACGCCCGGGAGAGCTGAACCGACCGCCGTTCCCGACGCCGCCAGCACCGATCACTCCTCCGTCTCGTAATGCTCGCCGGCGGCCGCGGGCAGCCGCGTCCGCCCGACCAACGCGAGCACGAGGATGACGACCACGTACGGGATCGTCTCGACGAGCGAGCTCGGGATCCCGTACCCGAGCTGCTGTAGCCGTAGCTGCGTCGCCTCCAGTCCGGCGAACAGCGCCCCCGCGCCGAGCGCGCCGATCGGATTGTAGTTTCCGAACAGATACGCGACGATGGCGATGAACCCTTTTCCCTGAACCATCGTCTCGCCGGAGCCGATGAACCGACCGACCGTTAACGCGAGCGCACCCCCGCCAGCACCCGCGAACACGCCCGAGAGCATCACGCCGGCGTGTCGGATCTTCGAGACGGAGACGCCCACCGTGTCGAGCGCCTTCGGATTCTCCCCGGCTGCCTTGATATGCTTCCCGAACGCGGTGTGGTTCAGCGTCCACCAGGAGACGGCGGTGCCGACGACGATCAACACGCCCGAGTAGTGCCAGCTGACGTTGCCGACGCCGGGCGTGTTGACGCTGCCGAAAAACACCGTCGAGAGGAACGGCGCGAGTCCCAGAGCGATGAGCCAGATCGCGAGTCCGGCGATGATCTGGTCCGCCTTGAACTCGATACAGACGACTCCGAACACGACGGCGAGCACCGTGCTCGCGAGCACCCCAGCGAGAAACCCGACGAACAGCGCGCTCGAGCCGGTCGCAACGCCGGCGTCGCCGAGGACGAACGCGACGTAGATCGACGTGAACGCCGAGATGATCAACAGCCCCTCCAGCCCGATGTTGATAACGCCGGATTTCTCGGCGAAGATACCGCCGAGCGCGGCCAGTACGATCGGTGCCGAGAGCCGCACCGTGGCGGCGGCGGTTCCGCCGGAGAAGACGATTCCGGCGAGATCACCGACGACCGTCTCGGGGAACAGCAGACCGAGGACGCCGAGCAGCGCGAAGACGCCGACGGTGCCGAGAATGAGCGACCGGACGTACTCCGAGTCGACGAGCTCGTCGAGAAGCGGGACGTCGACGTCCGCGATCGGGTTACGCATCCGTCTCACCTCCGTCGTCCATGGCAGCGACCCCAGGATCGGCCCCCGACTCCGGCTCGTCAACGTCGACGTAGCTTCCGACCATTCGGAAGAACTCCGGCATGGCGACGAACAGGATGATGAGGCCGCGGAGCACCCCGACCAGCTCGGTCGGAACGTCCGTCTGGAAGCCGACCTCAAGCGCCCCGCCCTTCAGAACGCCGAAGAGGGCCGCGGCGGGCGCGACGCCGAGCGGATTGTTGCCGGCGAGGATCGAGACGGCGATACCGTCGAATCCGAGCGCCGGGACCGACTCGATCCACCGGCCCTCGGCCATGAGGATCCACATGCTCCCACCGATCCCGCCGAGCGCGCCGGAGATCGTCATCGCACGAACGGTCGTCAGCTTGCTGTTCACCCCGCCGTACTCCGCGGCGATCGGCTGGATCCCGCTGATTCGTAGATCGTACCCGAACGGAGTGTGCTCGATGAGGACGTACAGTCCGATGACCGCGGCTAGCCCACCGATCAGCGCCAGTTCGGCGAAGTCGCCGTGGCCCGGGAAGAACCACGGATCGATTCGAGCGTACTCCGGAACGCGCTCCGTGGCGACGACGGAGCTCGTCTCGTCGCCGAACGGGCCCGCGACGAGGACGAAGGCGATGTTCGCGGCGATGAAGTTCAGCATGATCGTCGTGATCACCTCGTTCGCGTCGGCGTACGCCTTCAACGCTCCGGGGATCGCTCCCCAGAACCCGCCGCCGACCGCTCCGGCGATGACGCCGAGCGAGATGAGCAGCACGCCGCCGAGACGACCCGCCGGGAAGAACGGTGCGGCGGCGACGACGACGAGCGCGGTCAACAGAGCCCCGACGACGAGCTGCCCCTGGGTGCCGATGTTGAACAGGCCGGCTCGGAACGCGACGGCGACGGACAACCCAGTGAAGATCAGCAGGGTCGTCTCGCTCATCGTGAGCGCAAGGGAGCTGTTAAACGGGCTCCAGCCGGGCATAAGCCCGAGCCACGTGACCGTGAACGGAAGCCAGTCCGGGTTCACGATCGACGGCTGCCACGTGTAAAACGGCTCGCCGAGCGCGCCGTTAAACAGAACGAAGTACACCTCGAACGGGTCATAACAGAAGCCGAGGCCCGTCACCGGCATCGTCCACGCACCCGTCGCACACTCCGCGACCCGGCCGGACGCGAGCACGATAAAGAAGCCGACGACGATCGACAGAAACAGCGCCGCCATGCTGATGAGGATCCGCTCGACTGCGGACAGTCGAACCAGCTTCCGAAGGAAGCCGCGCGCGGCCTCGCGAACCTCCTCGGAGATCACCGCGACCCCTCCGTCTCCTCCTCGAGCCGAGCGTTCCCGATATCGTCGTCCGGATCCGCTCCGGCCATCAGCAGCCCGATCTGCTCTTCAGTGACGGTTGCTGGGTCGACGACGCCCGTAAACTCACCCTCGTGCATCACCGCGAGCCGGTCCGACAGCGACTGCACTTCGTCGAGCTTCGAGGAGACGAGAAGCACCGCGGCCCCTTCCTCGCGAAGCTCGATCAGTCGGTCGTGGATGAACTCCGTCGAACCGATGTCGACACCTCTCGTCGGGTGGGTGGCGATGACGAGGTCGGGATCGCGCTCGAACTCCCGGCCGACGATGAACTTCTGTTGGTTGCCGCCGGAAAAGGAGACGGCCGACACGTCCGGGAGCGGCGGTCGGACGTCGTACTCGTCGATGATCCCGTCGGCGTGGGCTCCCGCGGCGTCCCAGTCGATCCGTCCGCCGTCGGTGAACGCCGCGTCGTGTTGGCTCCCCAGGATCGCGTTCTGGGTGAAGTCGTACGGCATCACGAGCCCCCGCGTCTGGCGGTCCTCGGGTATGTACGCCATCCCCCGGTCGATCCGCGCCTTGCGACTCACACCCGCGAGCGACTCGCCTCGGAACGACACCGTTCCGGCGGTCTGGTCCCGGAGCCCGGTTATCGCCTCGACGAGCTGTGTCTGCCCGTTGCCGTCGACGCCGGCGATGCCGAACACCTCACCCTCGCGGATCGTCGCGGAGACACCGGAGACGGCCTCGACGCCGCGATCGTCTTCGACGGTGAGATCGTCGACTTCGAGGACGCTCTCTCCCGGCACGCCCGTCGCGGAGTCGCGCTCCAACAGCACCTCGCGACCGACCATCATCTCCGCGAGCTCCTCGCGAGTGACGTCGTCCGCGTCGACCGTTCCGACGTGTTTGCCATCCCTGAGCACCGTGATCTCGTCGGCTGCGTGCATCGCCTCGCCGAGCTTGTGGGTGATGAAGATGATCGTCTTCCCTTGGTCGGTAAGCTCCTCGAGGACGGTGTATAGGTCCTCGACCTCCTGTGGCGTCAACACGGCGGTCGGCTCGTCGAGGATCAACACCTCGGCACCGCGATACAGTGCCTTGAGTATCTCGACGCGCTGTTGGACGCCCACCGCGATCTCCTCTATCCTGTCCGTCGGATCGACATCGAAACCGTATCGCTGGCTGAGGTCCCTGACGGCGTCACGTGCGGCGGCCTCGTCGACGCGGAGTCCGAACCATTCGGTGGGTTCGTTGCCAAGAACGACGTTCTCCCACACTCGCATCGGGTCCACGAGCATGAAGTGCTGGTGGATCATCCCGATGCCGGCGTCGATTGCGTCGCGTGGCGAGTCGAACGATCGGGGCTCGCCGTCGACGACGATCCGGCCCTCCGTGGGGCGGTAGAGTCCGTACAGGACGTTCATCAGCGTGGTTTTTCCCGCGCCGTTCTCACCGAGTAGCGCGTGCACGCTCCCACGTTCGACGGCGAGGTCGACATCGTCGTTGGCGACGACCCCGGGGAACCGCTTGGTGATGCCGTCGAGGTGGACCGCGAGGTTCGTCTGACGCCGGCTCATCGTTACCGGTGTTCTCACGTGTGTAAATAAAAGAACGTGGGTTCGTGACGGTCCGCACGAGGCGAGCGACTTGCAGCCGGAACCGCGGACGATGGCTACGAACTGCCGCCCGCGGACGACGGACCACGCACGAGAGATCCGGGGACACGTTCAGCTCACATCAACAGGTGATCGCTTTCGAGCACCGTCGCGAACTCCCCTTGCAGGTGCGCGAGCGCCACGCGGTGGGAGGTCTCCGGGTCGACCCGATCACCGTCGTGTGTCGTCCGTGCGTGTGTCGCCGTGGCGTCGGCAACGACGGCAACGTCGTAGCCGCGGTTCTCGGCCATTCGAACCGTCGTCGACACGCAGTGATCGGTCGTGAGTCCGCAGACGACGAGCCGGTCGTGTCCACCCTCGCGGAGCCACGCGTCGAGGTCGGTGTCGAGGAACGCTCCGTTGACCGATTTCTCGAACGTCGGTTCGTCGGGTGTCGGAGCCGTTTCGGGTATCCACTCGAACCCCGGCTTCTCGGGACGAAGCGGCGAGTCCGGCTCAGTCGACGCGTGCCGCACGTGGACGACCGGCCGATCCCGGTCGCGCCATCGCTCCAATACGGCCGCCGCAACCGCCTCGGCATCCGGGTTGTTGCGCTCGCCGTACGCGGGGTCTTCGAACCCGGTCTGGAAGTCGACGAACACCAGCACGGCGTCGTGAAACCGGTCAGGATCCTCGTCCGGAAGCGTCGTGTCGTCAGTCATCGCCGACTCCGGTCGCCTCCAGCGCCGAGCCGTCCCCGCTCGCGTCACCGTCGAGTCGACGCCACGCGCCCGGCTCGAGCAGCTCGGGCGTGGTTTTCGGGTGCTCGCGAGTTGGCCGGAGCGGACACTCGTCGGGGCTCGCCTCGTCGCGCTCGCGGAACAGGTACTGTTTCCACTCGCGGTCGTCCGCTTTTCCCCAGTCGCCGAGGTCCGCGTGGGGACAGACGCCGTCGTACTCTGCCATCCGCGACTGGATCACCTCACGCGCTTGCTGGCCCGCCTCCGTGTCGGCGGTGATCCCCTCGAACACGGCGCGCGGCTGGAAGGTGATCTCCAGGCCGATCGGCGAGTACCGGCTCCGTCGCTCGTCGTAAAACGGCGCACGGGAGGTCGGGAAGATCGGCTCACCGCCGAAGCAGAACTCCCAGTACGGGTCGTCCGGATCGGTCGGGATATCCGTCGGCCACGGCTCGGGGTCGTGGACGTGGAGAAACTCGAGCACGTGCCACAGCCGCTCGTGATAATGGGCCTCACCGGCTCTGCGCGCGACGCGGGCGTCGCCGTCGGGTGGGCGGAAGAACACTGCCAGCGGCGCACGCTTCGCGTGGTCCTCGTGTACCTCGAGATACTCCAAGAGAACGTCTCGAAGCCGGAGCAGGGCTGCCGGGTCCGTCGTCGACTCGCAGGCAGCGTACAGCAGTTCGCCCTTGCGCTCGACTTCGATACCGAAGTAACACGGGAACGGTGACCCGTCGTGCTCGTCGAGCATCGACTCGCGGAACGTCCGGTAGTGGTCCTGTAGCCACTCGGGCGCGTCGTCGAGCCGATCGTGGAGCGTCTCCTGGTCCAACAGTACGCCCTCGGTCCCGGGCTCGTTCATACGAACGGATGGTGTGGTAGGAATTTCCGTCTTTCGCCGGTTCCATCCGCGTGAGAGGAGTCGTCCCGGAGCCGGTCGCGAAGTAGCGTCTCACGCGCGCCGAAAACGACGCGTCAGTCCCCCGCGACCGCGAACCGTGAGGCGTCGCCGTCGGTCGTCGGGCTGGTGAGCATCGAGACGCCGACGGTGAGCACCGCCGAGAGTGCCATCAGCGCGAGCGCGTAATCCCACCCCGCGTAGCTTCGCGGAAGCGCCGGCACGAACACGAGCGCGAGATACAGCACCTGCGGGACCGCGATGCCGACGGCCATCCCGTCTCGGGTCGTGTGGGGCCAGTAGAGCGCGCAGATAACCGGGAGCGCGAGCAGCGCGAAGCCGGAGAACGCGGTGTCGCCGACCTCGATCAGCGTGCCGGGACGAAGCAGGCTGGCGAGGAACGCAAGCGTGGCGAACGCGGCGACGCCGAGTCGCGCGAGCCACGCCTCACGTTGCGCCGACGCGTCCGGATTGATGAACGGGCGGTAGATGTCGCGAGTGAAGTACGACGACCCGGACAGCAGCATCGAGTCCGACGACGACATCATCGCCGCCATCGCGCCCGCGATCACGAGCGCCGCGAACCACAGCGGCGTGTACTCGTTGAGCACGACCGGCAACACGTTCGCGCCCTCCGGAACGTCGATGGGCATCCCGACCGCCCACGCACCGAGCATGAACGCGGGAAGGAAGAGGAGCAAGACGAGCACGGGCCACAGCGCAAACGACCGTTTCAGCACCGCACCGCTGTCGGCGACGAAGAAGCGCTGGTTGATCTGCGGAAACATCGTCACTCCGAACGCGATGGTGATCGCCGTCGACACGATGAACCCGGGAGTGTACAGGCCGCCACCGAAGCTGCCGAACGCCGGACGCGCCTCGAGCATCGACCCGGTCGCGGCACCGAGTCCGCCGACCGCCGACAACACCCAGACGACGGCGATCCAGACGATAGAGAGCATGAACAGCCCCTGGACGGTGTCGGTCCACGCGACGCCCCGCATCCCCGCGAGTGCGACGTACACGATCATGAACGCGGTGATGAGCGCCGCGCCGCCCCAGTACGGGATCATACCGCCGGAGAGTCCGACGAGCGCTTCGCCGGCACCCATCTGCTGGAGCATCACGTACGGGAACAGCCACATGAGGCTGACGCCGGCGACGAGCGCGCGGAGCCCGGGAGACCCGAACCGGTCACCGAGCATCTCGCCGAGCGTCATATACCCGTTCCGCTTGCCGATCAGCCACTGCTTGTACCCGATAACGTACCACAACACCGCAAACAGCACGCCGTCAAGCGCCCCCATGACGATCAGCCACTCCGGACCCGCCTGGTACGCGAGGTTCGGTCCGCCGAAGAACGTGAACGCGGACAGCAGCGTCGCGAACGTCGTGAACAGCAACACGATCGTCCCGATCGAGCGACTCGCGAGATAGTAGTCCTCTGCAGTCGCCTTTGCGACCCGGTACGCGAGCAGCCCGATCGCCAGCGCGACGAACAGATACCCGACCACGATCCCCAGCTGTAACGCGACGCTCATCGCATCTCACCCCCGGGATCGACCCCCATCCCGCGTTCCCACGCGCCGGTTTCGACGAACCGATAAAACAGGACGGCACAGAGGCCGAGCCACGCGACGTGCCACCAGATCCACACTGGAAGCCCCGCGAGAACGAGATCGACGCCCCACAGCGGCCACGGAACGGCGAATGCGACCAGTATCGCGAACGTCGGAATCCAGATCAGATCTCTTCTTCGACGGCTCATTACAACAGTAATACCTCACGATGGCCTAAAATCTATCGATAGTGTTCGTAAGGTTTGTATGAAGATATTTTTTCTTCATACGCTTGGATCGATGACGATGCGACACGTTCTTTGCTGTAAACGCGGTAGATAAACTCCGGGCCGACCGATCCGCCCGATCATCAGATCATCATCCATCATCCACACGTGAGAGCCACCACATGACCGACACAGACACAGTACGACCGATACAACCACGACCGATACAGCACGACCGATACAGGATGGCCGGTAACGAACACGACCGACGCGGCACGGTCGGTAATAAACAGGACCGACGCAGATTGGTCGATACATTCGTATCATGGACAACACAGCGAAGTATCTGATACACGCGACGATCGCGGCCGACGGCGTCGTCGAGCGAAGCGACGTCGTCGGCGCGGTGTTCGGACAGACCGAGGGGTTGCTCGGCGAGGAGCTCGACCTTCGAGATCTGCAGGAATCATCGAAGGTCGGCCGGATCGATGTCGCCGTCGAGTCCGAGAACGGCCAGTCGTTCGGCGAGGTGACCGTCGCCTCGAGCCTCGATAAAGTCGAGACGGCGATCCTCGGTGCGGCGCTCGAAACGATCGACCGCATCGGCCCGTGTCAGGCGTCCGTCGAAGTGACGAGGATCGAGGACGTGCGCGCGGCGAAACGGCGCGAGATCGTCGAGCGTGCGAAGGAGCTGCTCGCGGACGGGTTCGAGGAGACGAGTCTCGCGAGCACGGACGTGTTAGAGGAGGTCCGCGACGCCGCCCGGATCGAGGGGATCGTCGAGTACGAGGGGCTCCCTGCCGGTCCGCGCGTCGGTGACTCGGACGCGGTGATCGTCGTCGAGGGACGCGCGGACGTGCTCACGCTGCTCGACGGCGGGATCAAGAACGCGATCGCCGTCGAGGGGACGAACGTCCCCGACGCGGTCGCGGAGCTGACCCAGGACCGAACGGTCACCGCGTTCCTCGACGGCGACCGAGGTGGGGAGCTGATTCTCCGCGAGCTCGCACAGGTCGGCGACATCGACTACGTCGCGTTCGCGCCCGCCGGCGAGTCCGTCGAGGATCTCGACCGTGGTGAGGTCTTCGAGGCATTACGCGGCAAAGTCCCGTATCAAACTCTCACTAGCGAGACGAACCTCCGGGAGGCAGCCGACAGAGTCGATCCCGCCGATGGCACGGCGGCCCGTAGCGAGCCCGCGTCGGCTTCACAGAACGGTGCCGGACACGAAACCGACGAGACGAAGAGCGCGTCCGCACCCGGCGGAGGAGCCGAGACGCCTGAGGAAAACGCGGTGAACGGGTCCGCACCGACGGATACCACCGTGGAAGAGACGGGGGAGACCAGCGTGGAAGAGGCGACTGGGGGGGCCGCGACGGGGACGGAGAGCGTCGCCTCGGAAGACGCTACGCCGGCAGAGCGAGCGGAGGCCGCGTTTGATGACGAGCCGAGATCCCTCGAGGAACACGTTCAAGAGGTGATCGACACGGAAAGCGGGGTCGCACGACTCCTCGATGACGGGCTCGGCGTCCTCTCGGAAGCCGACGCCGAGGAGGCGTTCGACGCGGTCGCGAACGCAGCCTCGCCGCCTCACACCGTCGTCGTCGATGGCGAGATCGACCAGCGACTCCTCGACATCGCGGCACAGCGAGGAGTGAGCGAACTGTTCGGTCGCGCCACTGGAGCGTTCGTGAAGCGACCGATCGGTACGAGGGTCCGGACGGTCGGCGACCTCCGAGCGGAGGCGTGACTCCCGCACGTTCCAACGAGGTAGCAGGGCGGACTCTCCGTCCCACTGTGGGCGGGGTTGAAGCCGGTACACGACGGAGTCGAACACGAGAACCATGCGTGAACACGACGAACCCGACGTCGGACTGATCGGCGGTGAGTGGGTCGGTTCGGACCCGCCCGAGGTCACCGTCGGAGAGCTGCTCACCGAACGCGAGGAGACGCTGGCCGTCGCCGAGTCGCTGACCGGCGGGCTGATCGGCTCCCGGCTGACCGACGTCCCCGGGTCGAGCGCGTACTTCGACCGTGGGTACGTGACGTACGCGTACGACGCAAAGCGACGCGAACTTGGAGTCGACCGCGAGACGCTGGACGCACACGGTGCCGTCAGCGCGCCGGTCGCCAGAAAAATGGCTGCGGGGGCGCGGGATCGCGCGGACACGACCTGGGGCGTCTCGGCGACCGGCGTGGCGGGTCCCGAGGACACGGAGGAGAAACCAGCCGGACTCGTGTACGTGGGCGTCGCGTACGCCGCGCCGTGGGGATCGGGCGAATCGTTCGTCAGAAGCGAGCGAGCGCTCCTCGAGGGGACTCGGTCCGAGGTGAAACACGACAGCGTCGACCGCGCACTCGGCGAACTCGTCCGGGCGGTACGGGACCGGGCGGTACGGGACCGGGCTGACCCGGAGTGACGTGGTCGAAATCAGCCGATATAGGAGTGACCGACCACGGCGACGAGGAGCGCGGCGACGACGATCCACGCGAACGGCTCAGCAGCCAGCAGCGCGAACGGGCGGAGTACCGACTCGTCGAACCCGAACAGCAGCCCGGCCGCCAGCGTTCCGGCGAGAACCGTCGCGGCGACGACCACGGCGACTCCGAGTAGCGCGCCGTCCGAGGCGTCCATGGTCCCGTCTCGGGCGCGACGAACATAAACCGAGCCGCTATCGCCGCCGCTTTCTTGCCGATACGCGGTCGAGATATCGCCTCTGATAATCGAAGGTGAATGTATTTCAACACGATCGCTGTCCGACGATGACGCGAGACGGGTTAGCCGACTTCGGGACCGCGGGGAACACGTCGAAGCGCTCGCCGTCGTCGCCGAGCGTATGGACGACCGGCGACGACCCGTCACCGACACGGTCGATTGCGAGGGAAGAGACGAGCCAGGGCAGGGATTTGAACCCCGGAAGTCTCGATTACAAGTCGAGTGCATGAACCACCCATGCTCCCCTGGCGCGGGCGACAGTACTCGGTGCTCCTTTGAGTGACTGTCGCTTTCGGCGTGGGGTCAGTCGGTCTCGTCGAGCCGCTTCCGCAGTACGACGCGATGTGACTCGTACCCGAACCCCCGATAGAACGACCGCGCCCGGTCGTTGGCAGCCATGGCCTCCAGCGTGATTTCGGTCGCACCCGACTCCCGAAGCGCACGTTCCGCGGCGGACAGCAGCGCGGACCCCACGCCCTCCCCGCGACAGGTCGGAGCGACGAAGAGGTTGTCGACGACACCACGAGTCTCGTCGCGCTCGAGGCCACCGTGGTCGAGCGAGAAGCCGACGAATCCGATCGGATCGGTGGCACCGTCGAGAGCGCCGGAGCGATCAACGTCGTCAGGAATCCTGCGGGCGACGAGCAGCTCACCAGTGACGACGCCACGGGCGACCGAGTCACGGACCGCGTTCCGGTTCCCGTCGGCGAGAAGCGTCGATCCGTACGCCCGCTGACCCGATGCTAGATCGACCCATAAATCGGTGACTGCGTCGATGTCGTCCGCGGTAGCCGGCGTGACGCGAATCTGATCGAACGACGTCACACCTGCTGGCAGTCGGGACAAACGACCTGTCCGTTCGTGGTAGAGAGACTGGGAGCGAGCGAGCCGCACACCTCACAGACGCCCTGCGTGGGCGATCCGGAGGCATCGGTCGACTCGGCGCTCATCGTGCGGTCGATCTCGCGGCCCATTTCGGCGTCGATCGTCGGATCCGGCTCCATCGACCGTTCGGGAGCCGAGCCGCCCGCCACGGCCGTCTCCCCGTCCGGTGCAGTGGCGTTGCGTGTCGCACCGGCGGCGAGCACGTCGTGATCGGTGACGACGCCGACCGCCTCGCCGTTCGCGGCGACGACCACGCGGTTTGCACCCTCCGCGACGAGTCGCTCCTCGACCGTCGAGAGCGGCGCATCCGGCCCAACCCGTGGCGGCGGCGAGTCCATCACCTCGCCGACCGTGACCCCGTCGGGATCGGCGGCGAGAACGGCTTCGAGCGCGTCACGGGAGCCGAGTCGCCCCACCGGCTCGCCGCCGCGGACGACGACGAGACAGTCAGTTTCCTCCGAGACCAGCAGCTCCGCGGCGTCCGACAGCGCGTCCGACTCGCTCACCCCCAGAAACTCCCTGTGCATCACGTCGCTGGCTGTGGTATCCGTGCGCATACCGATCGATTCGCACGGAACGGGTAAAACCTGCCCCCGTCATCGTTATAACGTCCCACAACGTAGAATTGGGGTTACAGGTTGGCGACGAAAGGGGAGGGTTCAAACCGCCACCCGTCCGAACGTCGGGCATGACCATACCCTCGTTCGTGATCGGGATCGCCGGGGGAACGGGAGCGGGGAAAACGACCGTGGCCCGTCTCGTCACCCGCAACGTCGACGATGACGTGACCCGGATCCCGCTCGACAACTACTACGAGGATCTCTCGCATCTCGACGTCGAGGAGCGAGAGGCGGTAAACTACGACCACCCGGACGCGTTCGAGTGGGAGCTTCTTCGCGAGCATCTCGAATCGCTGTTGGAGGGCCAGTCGATCCGGATGCCCCAGTACGACTTCGAGGTGCACAACCGGCGCGACGAGCGAGTCGTCGTCGAGCCGACGGACGTGATCGTGGTTGAGGGTATCCTCGCGCTGTACGACGAGGAGATAAACGCGATGATGGATCTCCGGCTGTACGTGGAAACGGACGCGGACGTGCGGATCCTTCGGCGAATCCAGCGCGATGTCGTCGATCGCGGGCGGGATCTCGAGGGAGTCATCGAGCAGTATCTCTCGACGGTGAAGCCGATGCACGAGCAGTTCATCGAGCCGACGAAGAAACACGCGGATCTCATCATTCCGGAGGGTGCAAACAGCGTCGCGGTGAACCTCCTCGAACAGAAGGTGCAGGCCGAGGTCGATGGGGAGGCGGTCAGAAGCTGGGAGCGCGGCAGCCTCGAACGGGAGCTCGCAGAGCAGCGACCCCCGGATCTCGGCGAGTGAGCGTCAGTCCACCCGGTCGGCGAACCCGAATCGCGGTTTGATGTCGTCGACGACGACGGTCACCGTCTCGCCGACGTCGGTCCCAGGCACGAAAAGCGAGTACCCTTCGACGTACGCGATCCCGTCACCCTCCTCGCCAAGCTTCTCGATCTCGACTTCGACGCGGTCGCCCTCCTCGACGGGGGCGGTGATCCGACCCTTCGCGACGAGATACACCTCCGAGGAGGCGTCCCGGGAGGCCGGCGGCGACATCGTCCGCACGTACTCGAACTCCTCGCCGACCTCCTCGCGAAACGCGTCGAGGTCCCGGCCCTGAAACACCTTCACCACGAAGTCGCCACCGGGGGCAAGCAGCTCCTCGGCGACGGCGAACGCCTGCCGAGCGAGGTGGACCGACCGGGCGTGGTCCAGCGAGTACTCGCCGGTCATGTTCGGCGCCATGTCGGAGACGACGACGTCCGCGCCCCGTTCGCCGACCGCCTCCCGAAGGTAGTGTTGTGTTCGCTCCTCGGTCATATCTCCCCGGATCGTCTCGACATCGTGGTCGTCGAACTCGTCGATGCGCTGGAGGTCGACGCCGACGACGGTCCCGGTTTCCCCCACGGCTTCGGCGGCGACCTGTAACCAGCCCCCCGGCGCGGCACCGAGATCGACGACGGTGTCGCCACGCTCAAACAGCTCCGCGTCCTCGTCGATCTGTTTCAGCTTGTAGGAGGCGCGGCTCCGGTAGCCCTGTTGTTTCGCGCGGTTGTAGTAGTCGTCTCGTCGCGTCATGGATGGCTCACCGGACTCCGTGGGTTCCGCGTCGGACCGGTCGGTGAATCCGCGTTCATACGACGGCTGACGCTCCCGACTCGGAAAGGCACATCGGATATCGTCCGTCGCCGACGCTCATGACTCGGCACGGCGATCCACCGACCCGGACGAAGCCGGGCGGGCGGAAGGTGGCCCGTCACATGACAAGAGTACGCGGCCGGTTGGTACGTCGGTCCAGAGGCGACTTCGCGCTTGGGCACGCCGGAGACGTGGAAACACGCCGGCCGCGATGGGTCGCTGACAGTGTATCGATCGAGGTCAACGGGAGTGTGGGGAGGACCCGTCGACATCGCCGTCGACGCCCGGTACGGGCTCCGACCGGGCAGACACCACCGGGAGAGTCGATCCCCGCCGTCGCGGCACGCGAGTGGTGCTGTCGACAACGGATCGAGGCTCGAGCTCGTATTTAGCTCTTATCCTTATATACGAATAATTATCCCCCGATCCTTACGCGTCTACGCAACTAACCTGTTAATTACCTTTACAACATCGCATATATAACCCTTATCAACGATCGATCATTGTGGGTCGACAGCGTCCGCACCGCGACGGTCGAGCAGTTTCGACCACCTCCCGTTCGTGCGATTCGTCCGCACGGGAACCGCCGCCGTCGCGCTCCCGTTCCGGAACCCTTATTTTCTTGTTGCGGGTACGTGTGGGTGAGCGCCGGAGTAGCTCAGCTGGCAGAGCGATTCCTTCGTAAGGAATAGGTCGAGGGTTCAAATCCCTCCTCCGGCTTCGACGTTTTCATCACGAATTCGTGTGCGTTTTCATCACGAATTCGTGTGCGTTTTCATCACGAATTCACCGGAGGATCTTTTCGCGACCCGGATCGAACAGCGGCTCGTCACGCACCGTCGCGTCGTACGTCTCTCCCTCACATCGTACCTGTACCGCGGTGCCGGCCTCGGCGTACTCGTCGGGCACGTACGTGTACGCGATCGACTCGCCGACCGAATAGCCGAAGTCGGCGGCCTGCACGTAGCCGATCGCGTCTCCGTTCTGCATGACGGGGCGACCACTCAGCAGGATGTCCGTCGAGTCGTCGAGAGTGATCGGCGTGATCCGGTTGTCGATCCCCTCCTCGCGGGCGGTGTCGATGGCATCGCGGCCGACGAACTCCGTGTCCATATCGACCGCGAACGGAACTCCCGCCTCGTACGGGTTCGCGTCGGTGTCGATGTCGGTCCCCCACAGTCGGAACCCCTTCTCCAGCCGCATCGACTCGAGAGCGCCGCCACCCATCGGTCGGACGTCTAGATCCTGACCGGCCTCCCACAGCGTCTCCCAGAGTCGCTGGCCGTACTCGACGGGAGCCCACAGCTCCCACCCGAGCTCGCCGACGTACGACACCCGGAGCGCGAGCACGGGCACTTCTCCGACGTACAGTCGCTTCGCGGTGAAGTACGGAAAGCCGTCGTTGCTGACGTCGGCGTCCGTACACCGCTGGAGCAGAAGCCGAGCGTTTGGCCCCCACAACCCGATCGTCGCTCGGGCACCCTCCTCGACGTGGACGGAGACGGTTTCGGGGGCGTGGTCCGCGAGCCAGCCGCCGTGGATCCCCGGGGAGTTGCCGCCGCCCGTGGTCACCACGTACTCCTCCTCGTCGAGGCGCACGACGGTGACGTCGGCAAGGATCCCACCGCCCTCGTTGAGCAGCAGCGAGTACCGCACCTGTCCCACGTCGGCGTCGACATCGTTGCTACACACCGACTGGAGGAACTCGGTGCTGCCCTCGCCTTTGACGACGATCGAGCTGAACGAGGTCATGTCGAACATCGACACCTTCTCGCGGGTGTGGAGATGTTCGGCCGCCTCGATCGGCGAGCGGTTGATCCCCTGCCAGCCGTCCTGTTCGGGGATCCGATCCTCGTACCTGTCGACCAGGTCGGCGTTGTGCTCGTACCACTGCGGGGACTCCCAGCCGCCGCTCTGGTAGAACTCCGCGCCGAGGGACTGCTGCTGGTGGTAGAACGGACTGGTCCGCAGCCCGCGGTGGTCGTCGGGCTGCCAACGTGGCTCGACGATGCTGTACACCTGCTCGTACCGCTTTGCGCCACGGTCGACGAAGTACTCCGTCTCGCCGGCGTGCGGCTCGAACCGGCGAACGTGGATCCCGCCCGTGTCGACCGGGCCGGAAGGGAGCCGTGGAACGCCGTTCTCCATCCACTCGGCGAGGATCCGGCCGTAGCCGCCGGAGTGGGTCCACCAGATCGCGAGCCCGGTCCAGAGCCCGTCGACCTGGGTGGTCTCGCCGACCGCGGGCATCCCGTCGGGTGTGAACACGAAGATCCCGTTCTCGGTCGCCTCGTACTCGAGGTCGGTCGTCGTCGGCAACAGCTCGTCGAACGCCTGCTTGGCCGACTTCTCGCGGTTGCGGTGGGTCGGCTCCTCCCAGTGTTCGCGTGTGAATCCGCGGACGGACGCCTGCCGCTCCGGGGTGTTTGTCCCCATCGCATCGGGGTCGACCGAGAGAGGTTCGTGGTTGTACGAGCCGAGGCCGAGCCGGTCACCGTGAGTCCGGAAGTACAGCGAGTTGTCCTGGTCGCGCCCCACCGGTCGATGCGGTCCCTCGCTCATGAACTCCGCGATGGAGCGGTCGCCGGGCACGTCGAGTCCGGTGGTGTTGTCGCCAACGGAGCTGCCCGCGTCCGCGAGCGCCTCGAGAGGCTCGGTGACGACGTACTGGTGTTCGACCGGCGCGATCGGCAAGTCAAGATCCGCCAGCCGTCCGGTCTGGTACCCCCAGTTGTTCGTCGCGATCACGCAGCGGTCGCAGTCGATACGCCCGCGGTCGGTGACGACGGCGTTGACCTCGCCGCCGGCGACGTCGAGGTCGGTAACCTCGGTGTCTCCGTAGAAATCCGCGCTGGACTGTTCGACGTACCACTGGAGCGCGGCGATCCCATCGACGCGTCCGTCGGTCGGAGAGTAGTAGCCGCCGAGGATCTCCGACGTGTCGACGAGGGGGAGGTGCTCGGCGACCTCCTCGGGGTCAAGCAGCTGCGGTTCCGGCAGGCCGTACGAGGTCGCCCACTCGACGCGTCGTCGGAGAAACTCCATGCGCTCCTCGCTACGTGCGAGCTCGATCCCCCCGACCTCGTCGTACACGTCGGCGTCCGACAGCAGTCGGCTGGTGTAGTGGGCCGTCTTCGTCTGGATCTTCGATGGCGACGTCTGGAAGATGATGCCGGGCGCGTGGACCGAGGAGCCGCCAGTGACCGGCAGCGGGCCCTGGTCGACGACGACGACGTCCTCCGCGCCAAGCTCCGAAAGGTGATACGCGACGCTACAGCCGACCGCGCCGGCACCGATGATGACCGTCTCCGCCCGAGATGGAAGCGTGTCCGTGCTCATGTAGGTCGTTTCCGACTGATGGGGTCGTGGGCATAAACACACCGGTGGGCAGTGTGACCAGCACCGGCAGCATGGCGGAAAACGGCGGGTATAGCTCCTTTAGAGCCGGAATTCTGACCAACGACGAACCGGTCGTGTCCTGCGTTCGACGAACCACATCGGTGCCGTAATCTGACAGGACGAGTTCCGAGCTTGCGAACGGCCGGGTTCGCTACTGCTCGGCCCGCACGGTCAACACCGGGCAGTCAGCGGTCCGAACCACCTTCTCCGTAACGCTACCGAGAAGGTACCGGTCGACGCCGCGTCGTCCGTGGGTTCCCATCACGATCAGGTCGACTCCCTGTTCCTCGGCGTACTGCAGGATGTTTCGATACGGTGACCCACCGGTGACCGACCCACGGACCGACTCGACGCCGGCTTCGGTCGCCCGTTCGCGGGCGTTCTCGAGCGCCGCTTCACCTTCCGCTCTGAGGTCGTCGAGGACGTCGGCCGGCCCGGCCTCCACCGCCGGATACGTCTCCTCGACGACGTACAGCACGTGAAGCGTTGCGTCGTACGTCAACGCGTGGTCGATGGCGTGTTCGAGTGCCGCGCTTGCACCCTCACTCCCGTCCGTCGGGAACAGTACGTCGTGGTACATGTACGATAGTTCGACCGGCGGGTATGTGAACCTCCCGTCGGCAAAGCCGATCGCTGGTCCCGTCCGTATTCGACGAATCGAAGCAGTGGGGCGGATCGGTGTGGCGGTTTAGCTCTCGCGTCGGGCGAACGCGAGATTTCCGGAGACGTTCTTGATGTACGCGCGGACGGTTTCACCCTCCTGTGCGCCGGGGACGAAGACGGTGTACTCGCCGCGCTCGGCGACGCCGTCGCCCTTGCGACCGGTGCCGACGATCTCGAGTTCGTACGTCTTGCCGGACTCGATCGCCTCCTCCTGCCGCTGTGTGGTGGAGGTGGACTGCTTGGCGACCGGACGGAACGCACCACACGCCTCACAGCGTAGCATCGGCGTGCGGTTCTCCGTCTCCAGGCGCGTGTCCGGCAAGCCACACTCCGAGCAGGTGACGAACGATTCGATGTACGAATCGATCGCCGCCTGAAAGTCGCGCTCGCGGAAGTTCCCGTTGTAGCGGGCGCGGCCGTCCTCGTACTGGCCCGCCGTCCCAAGCTCCTGTTGGATCTTCGAGTGTACGTGCTCGGGGTCACGGGAGAGTGCGTCGGCGATCGCCGACAGGTTCGTCAGGCGCGTGAACGCGCCGTCCTTCTGTGCCTCCGGGTCCGGGACCGACAGCCGCTCGTCGGAGCCGCCGAGGTCCGGGACCTCGTCCATCGCGCGGTCGAGGCTCGATTCGTAGTCCATATCGAGCGGAACGAGTGGCCGACGGAAATCGCTTCCGGGTTCCGTACGCGGTCGATAACCAGTTCATCGAGCCCCGCGACTCCGCTCGACACGCCGCGAAGAACTTCACTCGGTTGGAGTCGGGACGGGCGGCGATCCGGGGAGCCGATCGCGGTCGTGCGGTGCCTCCCAGTCGAGGTCGGGGCCGCGCGCGATGATGCCGGACGGCGTCACGTCCGGGTGCGTGGTGTAGTAGTGCTCTTTTATGTGATCCATGTTCACTGTCTCCGTGACGCCCGGTGTCGTGTAGAGATCACGGAGATACGGCCAGAGGTGCTCGTACTGGTGGACGAACGTGGCGTTGCACATGAAGTGGGTGTGGTACACGTGATCGAATCTGACGAGCGTCGTGAACATGCAGACGTCCGCCTCCGTGAGCCGGTCGCCGACGAGGTAGCGTCGGTCGGCGAGATGGTCGTTCCATCTGTCGAGCGCCTCGAACAGGTCGTCGATCGCCTCGTCGTACGCGGACTGTGAACGTGCGAATCCGGCTCTGTACACCCCGTTGTTGATCGGCTCGTAGATCGCCGTGATCACCTCGTCGACCGTCTCGCGTACTTCGGGATCGTCGGGCAGCAGCGAAGCGCCGTTACCGAGGTCCGCGAACGCGGTCGACAGCATCCGGAGGATCTCCCGCGACTCGTTGTTCACGATCGTCTCCTCCTCGGTGTCCCAGAGCACCGGCACGGTCACTCGGCAGGTCGCATCCGGGTCCGCAGCGACGTACAGCTCCCGGAGGTAGTCGCTGTCGTTCACCCGATCCGGCGTGCAGCCGTCCTTTTCGGGCGTGAACTGCCAGCCGTCCTCACCGCGCCACGGATCGACGACCGAAACGCCGATCGCCTCCTCCAGTCCGAGCAGCGACCGCGCGAGCAACGTGCGGTGTGCCCACGGGCAGGCGTACGAGACGTACAGGTGGTAGCGTCCGGCCTCCGGCTGGAAGCGATCGTCGGGCTCGGCATCGACGTGGTCCGGAACGTCGCTGCCGGCGACCCAGCGTCTGAACGTCGTCTCGCCGCGCTGAAACGCGCCCTCCCCGTCTGTGGATTCGTACGCGTCCGTTCGCCATTCGCCGTCGACGAGCTGGTTCATACCGATCGAACGGGCTCGACGTCCATAGTCTGGGTGGGGACACGCGCGTCACCGGGTCACCGGGGATCACACGTCTCTCGACCGGCTGGCCGGGAGAGACACCGAGTAGTTGCGTGAGCAGTCGAGTGAGTAGCGAGATTGGAGCCGCCGGGTGGTCGAGCGAGCAGCGAGGTCGGAGCGGCTCCTCCGCATCCCGAGGTTTTTCAGCACGTCCGTCGGAGCATCGGTATGGCTGATATAAACGGGCGGCAGGCAGCCGGAGGTGGACGGGAGGCCGGTCCGAAGGTCGCCGTCGTCGGAGGCGGTGCGGTCGGCGTCACCATCGCAGCCGATCTCGCGGCCCGCGGCACGGCGGTGACGCTGTTCGATCGCGGGGAGTTGGGCTCCGGAAGCACCGGTCGTGCGGCGGGGGTACTGTACGACGCGTACGCTGAGGACGTCGATGCCGCGTTGGCCGCCCGATCAATGGAGCGGTTCCGGGCGCTGTCCGACTCGCTGCCCGGATTCGAGTTTACCCCGTGCCCGTATGTGATCGCGGTCCGAGCGGACGACGAGGACGCAGAGGCAGTACCGGCGATGGTCGACCGGATGCGCGAGCACGGCAGCAGCGTTTCCGTCGTCGACCCGACGACGCTCGGCGGGCGGTTCCCGCTCCACACGGACGACCTCGCGGTCGCTGCGGTCGCGGAGGGTGCCGGCTGGACCGACCCCGGAAGCTACGTCGCCGCGATGAGCGACCGAGCCCGTCGCGAGGGCGTCACCGTCGAGACCGACGCCGCGGTCACCCTCGATCCGGAGGCGGCCGCGACGGTTCGTGTTGGGGGGTCCGTTCGCGAGTTCGACGCGGCCGTCGTCGCCACGGGCGCACACACCGAGCGCCTGCTCGCGACGGCCGGCGTCGACGTGCCCGTGAAGCCGTACCGGGTGCAGGCGCTCGTCAGCCGCCGCCCGTACGCGGGGCCGATGGCCTACGACGCGACCGCGGGCGTGTATTTCCGTCCGCATTCCGCTGGACTGCTCGCCGGCGATGGTACCGAGCCGGTCGAAGCGGATCCCGACGACTACGACCGGAGCGCCGACGACTGGTTCCTCGAGTCAGTGAGCGAGACGCTTCGCCAGCGGGCGGGTCACGATCCGACGATCGAGCGTGCGTGGGCCGGACTCTGCACGGCCACGCCCGACGGGGATCCGCTCGTCGGGCAGGTCGCACCGGGGTTATTCGTCGCCGCCGGCTGGCAGGGACACGGGTTCATGCGCGCGCCGGCGATCGGGGAGCTGGTCGCGGAGGGCGTCCTCGCGTCGCTGGACGAGGTCGATGCGACCCCTCCGACGTCGCCTTGGATCGACGCGTTCGATCCGACGCGGTTCGACGGCAACGAGACGTTCGAGATCGTCGAGGGGATGACCGTTCGGGAACGCGGGTGAGACGCCAACGACACGCCGACCGTCCGGATGCCATGTAAAAAGTTAACAGACGGCGTGAGAGAGCCCTCCTATGGAACCGAAGCGGGCGGTCGTGCTCATCGGGGTCGGAGCCGTCCTGTTCGCGCTCGTGTTGTCCGCGAACGCGGTCGTGGCGCTCGACCGAACGGCGTTCGACGCCGACCACGCGAAAGAGAGCGCACACGACGCCGAGCTGTACGGGTCGTTCGCCGAGGAGTTCCGCTCGGAGATCGCGGCTGGACCCAACGGGGACGTCGACGACACGCCGCTCGACCGCTCCGAGTCGGAGCTTCTCGGTGCCGCGGTCACCGACGAGTACGTCAGATCGCAACTGGAGCGGAACATCGATGGCGTGTACGACTTCCTCAACGGACGAACCGACGAGCTCCGGATCGCGTTCGACACCGAACCGGTGAAGGAGCGAGTGCTCGCCGAGGTGGAAGCCGACGCCGAGGAGCTGGATCTCGCCGCGGTCGAGATGCCGTTCGGCGAGGAGATCGAGGCGATGGCCGCGGACCCCGACACGTTCGACGAACGACGCGCGACGTTCAGAGAGGAGCAGAAAGCGCGGATACAGGCGGAGACCGAGCGGGACCTGAGCGACGAGGAGCTCGCTGCGCGTCTCGATGCGTCGATGGACGAGATCCGCGCGGAGATGCTTGCGGAGATGGACGCCGAACTCGAGGGACAGTTCGACGGCCCGGAGGCCCCGCTCGAAGCTCCCGTCCGTGAGCTACAGACCGCCCGGATCGACGCGCTGACCGGCGAAGTCACTCACGCCGAGTACGCAAGCCGGGTCGACGAGGCAGAAGAGGAACTCGCGGAGGCGTTCGTCGCGACGTTTGAAGCCGAGCTTGAGGAGAACCTTCCCGAGACCGTCGACAGTACCGAGGAGCTCGGCGAGGAGGAGATGGAGATGCTCGAAACCGCACGTGTGGCCGTCTCGCTTTCCGGCCCGGTCGCGGTCGGCCTCACCGTGCTGGCCATCGCTGTCGCCGGACTGCTCGGCTGGGTTGCGCCCCGATCGACGGCGGCGACCGCGACGGGAGCGTCCACGGCCGCCGCCGGCGCGGTCGGAATCGTCGTCTCGATGGTCGCGATCAACCGGATCCGGTCGTTGCTACAGGGATCGGGTGAAGCGCCGGCCGTCGAGGAGTTCCTCCTGACGTTCGTGACCGGCGTGTTCGACGCGGTGCTGTGGCAGTCCGCTGTGCTGCTTTTCCTCGGCGGGACGCTCGTCGCCGTCGGCGTAGCCATTCGGTACGACTATCTCTAGCCGAGATCCGCGTAGTCGAACACTTGGACCGTCGATCATTCAGGCCTGTCTTGATCGTCGTCCTCGCTCTCCTCGACGACCGACACCTCCTGTGCCCGCTCGTCTTTCGGGATCTCCACCTCGAGTGTCCCGTTACGCGTGAGCGTCGCGTTCGCGCCGTGTGGCGTGACATCGGCGTCCCGGGGGAGATCGGCGCTCCCGGAGAGCGTGAGCCCCCGACCGGGGAACATCATCTCGTACCCGTCGTAGAACTCGCGGAACCGTTCGAGGCGGACCTCGACGGTGTGATCGAGGAACTTCACCTGAACGTCCTCACCGCGGACGCCGGGGGCGTCGAAAACGACGAGATACGCATCGTCGCTCTCGAGGAGGTCCACCGAGAGCGGGCGACGCTCCTGCATGCGGCTCCAGCCACGACCCACTCGCTCGAGCGCCTTGCGGAACGCCGAGCGGCCGGCATCGACGAATCGCGTCACGACGTTACACCTCGATCTCGGCAAGACGACTCCTGCCACAGTACGGACACGCGAGATCAGTGACGCCGTGGTCGTCGGGAACGTCGTACGTGTAGTGGTTCTCGAACATATCGAGCTCGCAGTCGTCGCTCTCGCATTTGACCTCCATCGTCGCGGGCATATGTGAACACTTTGGGTCGGCGACGGCTTAAACGACGTGGGGTGGCGACGGCTTAAACGACGTGGGGTGGCGACGGCTTACACCGCTGGGTGGTCGACCGGAGCGTCACACCGGTCGAGTCGATCAGGGGACCTCCTCGGCGGCCTCGTCGTCTCGCGGCTCAGCGGGCGGCTGTCGCTCCGGCTCCGCATCATCCTCGTCGCTGTCTGGCGGCTGTATCGCCGCGTTCCGGTCGTTCGTCACGAGGAAGTCGGCGAGATTGCCGATCAGCACGTCGTTGTCGGCGCGCTGTGCGTTCTCCGGTGCGAGGAAGTCGCTATCGCCGACCGCGACGACCCCGTCGTTCCGGACGAGAAGCGGGTCGTTCGTGGGCGCGCGAGTGGTCGAGAGCTCCGCACCGTCGGTCGGTCGCAGCTCGTCGGAGCCGCCAGCGGCCGTTCCCACCGGCGTCGCCGTCGCGAACACCGCGCGGTCGACGCCCGCGGTAAGTTCGGAGTCGCCGGTCGGCTCAGCGTACACGCGCTGATAGTTCAGATCGTTGTCCGCCATGTTGTACACGTATCCCGGCTCGGTGGTGATGCCGAGCCGTGCATCCAGCGCAGCCGGACCGGGCTCCTCGAACTCATCGTCGGGGTCGGTCGCAAGCAGCACGTGACCGTCACCCTCGACGAACGTCTCGATATCGTCGATCTCCTCCTCACTGTAATCGGTCCGGAACGTCACGAACGCGTCCGCGTCGGCCAGATCGGCACCGAGCGCCGTGGTGTCTTCGCCGCCCACTCCGCCCGTGTGGACCTCGATATCGTGGCCGTTCTCTATCAGAACGTTCACCATCGGCCGCACGTCGCGGTCGGTGACGTCCGGGCCGGTGGCTCCGAGCAGTAGTAGCGGATCGGCGGGGCCGATGCCCGTATCATCGACTCCCGGGTCGATGACGATCGTCTGTGACGGCTCGGCGCTCGACATCGTCACGTCCGCCTCACCGGGGTCGCGGTCGTGTATCAGCGCCTCGTCGTGGTAGTGGTCGACGTCGATCTCCGGCGGCGCATCCGCGCCGTCACCGGTCACGAAACCGGCGACTGCCGCCCCCGCGAGGATCACGCCGAGGGTGGCGACGAACGCGACCGCGAGTGTTCGTAGCTGGCTCATGGGCTCACACCTCCGCTGATCGCGGGGTTGGTGTCCGTCGTCTCATCGGTCGTGTCGTCGGTTCCAGCATCGGTCGTGTCGTCCGTCCCGTCAGCGGTCCGGCCGTCCGTCGGCGTGCTCGCGCCGACGTCGGCGGCGGCGAACCGCTCGACCGTATCGATGTGTGGGACCGCGTCCTCGTGGACGTAGGCGAGCCCCAGCGGCTCCACCTCACCGTAGCCCGGTTCGTTGTCGTACACGGCGACGATCTGTTCGTCGGTGCGGATCAGGATCGGGAACCCGACGTCCGATCCGGTTTCGCGAGTGTCGACCTGATACGTTCGCAGTCCCGCTCTGTCGGCCGCATCGTGGACCGCCTCGTCGAGCGAGCCGATCTCGTCGGCGAAGCCGTTGTGGACCGCTTCGGTACCGAGGTAGATGTCGGCGTGTGCGACCTCCTCGCGGGGCATCTCGAACTCATCGCCGCGCTCCTCCATCATCGTCTCGACGAACGTGTCGGCGAGCGTCTGCGTCTGGGCCCACTGCTCGATCTCGTTGCTGCCGACTTTGTCGGGACCGCTCGGACCCTCGGTCGGTGGGGAGGGCTGGGGCGCGATCGCGTTCAACCCGATGCTTCCGACCTGCGATGTGGGGAGCACGTAGATCTCGTCGGCCGGGGCCATCGCGTAGTAGCCACCGGACGCGCTCATATCCTGCACGCTGGCTATCACCGGCATCTCCTCGCTCGTCCGTTTCACTGCGGTGTACATTCGCTCGGAGGCGGCGGGTGCGCCACCGCTCGTATCGATTTTCAGTACCACCGCTTCGACCGATTCGTTGTTCCGTACCTCCGTGAGTTCCGCCTCGACGTCGTCAGCGAGGGCCGCATTGACGGGTCCCTCGAGTTCGACGACGGCGACCGTGTCGCTCGGCTCGCTGGTCGCCCCGTAGACGGCAGGAGCGAACACCGCGCCGAGAGCCGCGGCCGCCACGACGACGACGGCGATCTGCTGTCGCGTCGTGAGGACGTCGGAGAGGTTGTCAACTGGCATTCCAACTCACGGTATGGCCTCCATCACTTAGTTGGCTACGCAGACTAAACGAGCCGTTTTACAAACTCCTCTGACGGCGCGTCGGTTTCCTCCCGGATGGTCCACCGTTCGTGACGGGCTTTTCACCAGTCAGCGGCTCTCGCGAACTCCGACCCCCGTTGTTGGCCGGAACGGGCCGACTCCGGAGCAAAATACATTATCCCGGTCACCGATACTCGCGACGAGGCGACCATGCGCGAGGAGAGTCCGCGTGACGAGGTCGGGCACCCCCGTTCGGACGCTCTCGACAGCCCGAACGCCGACGGGTCCGATCACCCGGACGCCGAGGTGTCCGGCGAGCCACCGGAACCCGCGGCGGTTTGGCGACGAAGCGACGGCGACACCGATCCGCCGCTGTATCGGTTCTGTGCGTGTGACCTTTCGTGGCGAGACGACGACGCGGACGGACCGGAGCCGCGGGACGACGATCCACCGGTCCGATACTGTTCGGGAGTCGTCAGGTGGCTTCTCAAGCGGACGCCGCTCATGGTTGCACTCCTGCTCGTCGTCCATCTCTCGTTCGCGCAGCTGCTTCCGGACCACACGAACCCGCTCGACGCCCTCGCGCTCGGCGTCAGCGGCTGGGTGCTTCTCGGCGGTATCGCGTGGGCCGTCATCCTCGCCGGACTGCTGTACGCCGTCGGCGTCGGGCCGAGTCGGGAGTCGTACGACGCGTATCTCACGCTCTCGCTGCTCATCGTGTTGGGCGTCGGTACGGCCACCGCGGTCCTGCTCTCTGCGGGCGCGGAGACGGCGGTGTTCACTGATCCGCCCGTCGAGGAGTGGCCACCCGCGGACACCGAACACCATTATCTCGAGGGGTTCGGGTTCCTCCTGTTGCTCCTGCTCGGCGGATCGCTCGTGTACGACGGTATGCTCCGCACGGAGTCGATGTTCACGAATCTCGACCGGAAGCGAGGAGTGGTGGTGGAAGAGACGTCCGGAGCGTACGCGACGTTCCGAAGCCGGCTGGCGGAAGCGCTCGCACACGACGCGCGGAAAGCCGTGAACGACCGATTCGGGATCGAACGCCGGCTCGGACGCGATCCGGACCCCACCACAGACGGATACCGACCCGTGTATACGAGCTACCTGTTCGCCGTCGTGTTTCTCCTCCCGTTCTTCTTGAGCCGTCTCGGCGTCGAGACGACAGTCGAGCCGGAGGCACTGGTGTCGCTCGCGACCACCGAGCCCATCATCCTGTTAAACGTCGTACCCACGTACGTCGCCAACTTCCTCATCGTCGTCGTGTTCTTCCAGTTTCTCGTGCTGATCACCTTTTTCAACAGGCTGTTGACGAACCACGGGCCACCGGCCGCTGTCGACGACGGTAACGGGGGAGACGCGACGAACCGATCGAACGAAGCGAATACGGCCGAGCGGGCGGCCGAGGACGCCGATGGGGAGGACGATCAGCCCGCCTTCTCCCTCCGATACGATCCCGACCACGTCGATGGGTACGGGGGGTTCAAGGATATCGGCCGGTTCGCGACGCGAGTGAACATGCTGTTGGTGCTCGGAGGGTTTTACTGTGCCTACCGGATCTACGTCTGGGGACTTCCCACGCGGCCGCCGGTCGCGGAGACGTCGTCGTTTCTCGTCTGGAGCGTCCTGTTTCTCGGCCCGCTCCTCGTCTACGCTATAGCGGTGCTCGTGTGGCTGTACTTCTCGTTCTGGCAGATCCATCGAGCGATGCGCCGAGGAAAACAGCGGTACTTCGAGCGTCACGTGGACGGTGAAAGTCGCCTCTCGGAACACCGCGAGGCACCGACGTGGCCCGTCGACGGACGACTGTTCGTGAGTCTCCTGTCGCTCGACGCGCTGCCGCTTTTGAGCCTCCTCCCGCTTATCTAGCCGAGGTGAACGTCTCCGTGCGTCCGGCCCGGGTTGGTTCGTCGTGACCGGATCGGAGCCAACCCGACGCGCTCAAGGTGACCGTTCTCGTAGCCGGGAGTAGTGACTGACGGACTCCTCGCGACGCTTTTCGGTGACCCGTTCGCCGTCATGAACACGATCGGGCTGGTCGCGTTCGCGCTCGTCGGGTCGGCGAAGGCGATCCGCGAGGAGTTCGACCTGTTCGGGATCGCGGTCGTGGGGCTGGCGATGGCGTTCGCGGGAGGTGTGACGCGGGACCTCCTCGTGAACCGCGTGCCGCTCGTGCTACGGTCGCCGATCGAGATCGCCTTAGGACTGTTGGGAGTCGGTCTGGCGATCGGGCTGACCGTCGTGTTGGTCTCGCCCGACGACCACCCGGTGACGGTCGTCGCGGACGCGATCGGGCTCGCCGCGTTCGCCGACATCCTGCTGGACCGGTCCCCGTTCATCCTCTTCGACGACTTCTACGCGACGCCGGCGGTGTTGGGCGGCTGTGCGTACTGGCTCGTCGGCGCAGGCCTCGGCGCTGGAGGTGTCGTCGGTGGAGGTGAGAGTCTCGGCGTGGCCGGGATCGCCGCTGCGGCGTGTGCAGCCGTGACCGTCACGACTCGACTCGTCGCGGTCGCGTACGGCTGGTCGCTCCCGTTGGCCTATAAGGACGGAGTCGAGAGTCCTGTGAGTACCATGCGTCGGCGTCGTCGCACGTCGGTGTCGCACGTCGGCGTCGCACGACGGCGTCTCGGGCCGGGTGATCTCACGGGAACGGGTGATACTCGTGGTCGAGCCGCGGCTCGAATCCCATCGACTTCGGCACCGTGGTCGCGCGCTCACCGAAGAACGGCTCCCCCGTGAACAGGGGTTGTGCGCCCGGCACGAGCACGCGCACCGCCTCGAAGCCGAGCGTCTCCAGATCGCGAGTCGTCGTCCGGACGACGTACGCGTCGAGTCCGACCGCCAGCACTCGGTCGACGACCTCGTCCAACTCCGCCGCACCGGCGAGCTCCGGCTCGCCGATCCCATCACACGACACCGTCGCGTCGGGGTCGAAGAACGCCCGCGTCGCCTCCGGAAATCCGGCGTGATCTCCGATCGCCGCGCTCTGTTTGGCGGCCGCATCCCGCCCCATCGACCGAAGCTCCGTCCAGTTCTGCAGCGCCTCCGCGAGCGCGTTTCGCGCAGCCGCCACCGGGTCCAGGTTCGCGCCGGAGCCCGCTGCGAATCGGGGCCACTTCCCGTCCCGATGAACCCCGACCGCCACGACTGGGACGTCGATGTCGGTCGTCACGAGCAGCGTCGACACCGACAGCGACTCCGCACGGGCTCGCTTGCGAAGCTCATCGAACGTCTCGTCGTCGACATCGAGCTCCAGCGGCTCCGTCGTCGAGTACCACGTCGTCATCGTCGCGTCGCGTTCGATCGTCTCGTACAGCCCCGACAGCGCCGCTTCGGGTCCGGAGTTGCCGAGCCCGAGCCCGGTCGTGATCGCCGGTCGATACCGCTTTTCCGGCGGCGGGAAGTGGACGAACTCCGCCGGCAGCGACGCGACATCGCCGGCTGCGGCCCCTTCGCCGGGCGCGTCGGATCCGGGCGTTTCGTCCGCCGCGCCGGTCGCAAGCGTTTCGCCCGTCGCCCACGGCAGGCGGTCATCCGGATCGTAGACGGGACGGTCGTCCGGTCGAACGAACGCGTCCGGTGGCACCGGATTCGGGACGTCCGCGGCGGTCGCGGTCGTGAACGCGTCCTCGCGATACACGCCCGCGGCGTAGCGCTCCAACCCCTCGCCGAGCGCCTTCATGAACGCGGCGTCCCAGTCGGCGTCGACGCCGGCGGCGAACTCGGCGGCTCTGGCGTCCGAGAAGGGAGTGGTGTCCGCCGTCGCCGCCACGTAGTACGGCACCGGAAACGACGACTGCTCGCCGACCTCGGCGAGCGGTCCGACCCGGGTGTCGACGGCGCGCTCGGCGCGAGCGACCGCGTCCGACAGCGTCGTCGTCCCGTGGTTCCGGGGCAGCGCCTCGCCCGGCTCGGAGCCACATCCGCATCCCGGGACCGGGAGCAGCGTCCGCTCGGGGCCCGAAACTTCGACCAGCGTGTCGGAGACGGGCTCGCCGGCGAGCAGCCGGATCGTCCGCCGGCCTGCCGCCGCGCCGGCGTACCTGACCGCCGAACGCGTGCCACGCGGCGCGTCGGCGGGCTCCGGGTCGCTACTTTCGACGCGCGTCCGGAGGCAGTCGTAGCAGGCGTCCCCGAAGACGGTGATCGCGGCGTCGACGTTGTCAAGCGGGACGCCGCCGATGCCACCCACCTCGACGGCGACCCACCGGTCGAGGGCGTCGTCGGCGACGGTGAACGACTCCGCGCCCGTCGTGTCGGCGACGACCGCGAGGTCGAAGCCGTCGAGCAGCGCGGCCTCGACCGGCATCACGTTCACGTCGACGTCGCCGAGCGCGGGCTTGACAGCGTCGATCGCGGGCCCGTCACCGACCAGTCCGATGTCCATGCCGGTGTCGAACGCACAGCGGAGAGAAAAAGCCCGGGGAGAGGCGCGTGGTCGAGTTCGTATCGCGCTCCCGAAAAGACTGATGTCGGCTCCCGCGAGCACTCCGCGAAACCGTCCGTGAGCACTCCGCGAAACCGTCCGTGAGCACTCCGCGAAACCGTCCGTGAGCACTCCGCGCCGACCTACGCAACCAGATCGTCGGCGACCGCAGCGAACTCGTCCGTGTCGACGCCGACGAGACGGTCGTCCCCGAGCTTGAGACGGAGTCGAGGGCGGCCGACGTCGATCGGCACCTTCTCAGTGTCGATGACCCCGAGATCCTCGAGACGCGTTTTCGTCCGTGAGAAGGTTGCCTTCGAGGCGATCCCGACGTCCTCGCCCCACTTCGAGATATCGTACAACAGCACGTCGTTTTTCGCGGCGACGAGCAGCGAGACGGTCACCTCGTCGAGCGTCGACCCGTCGGCGTCAAGCGCGGCGAGCACGGCGTCGAAATCTGCGCGCGTCTCCTCGCCGATCTCCGCGTCCAGCGTCTCCCGAACCCGGCTGATCGCTGGCGTTCGGAGCTCGTACGCCTCGGCGTCGGCGAACGTTCGTCGATACGTCTCGGCAACCTCCGTGACGAACTCCGCATCGTCCGTCGCGAGCGCGCCGACGCGCTCGCCGGCGGCGACGACCGCCAGCACACGAGAGTCGGAAACGAACAGCGTGTTGTCCACGCTCTCGGGGAGCAGCCGGATCGACAGCGAGCCGTCGGCGACGAGGTCCGCCGTTCGCGACGCAACGAGAAACTCGCGGGTGACATCTTTGAGCGTGCGCTCGTCGACGAGCAACGACAGCCGGGGGAGATCGTCGCGGTCGATGGCCGCCTCGACGATCTCGTTCACCGTATCGGCGGCGGGGTCGACGACGAGAAGCTCCTCCTCGACGTCGGCACACGCCGTGTCAATGAGCTCCGTGACGTCGTCGACAAGCAGATTTGATACCATTCGTTATTATGTATAATAACTACATCTATATTTAATATTAACGGGGTTGAGACGATGAACAACTGTGATATAGGCCCTCAGACGCCCGATATCAGCATAATCGTGTGTTTCGATTGCGCCTGTGGATCTCACGCACGTATCCGTCGCGCTCCAGTGCGTCGGCAGGGCGTCGCTCGGGTGAGCCATCGCTCTCGCGCTCCGCCGGTCAACCGATCCGAGTCCGATGCCGACGGATCCGTATCACCCGTCACGCGGCCGGACGGACAGGCTTATTGTGCAGTCGTTCTCGAATTTCCACATGGAGTACGGGAAGGTTCGAGAGGTCGATCCGGCCGTCGCCGACGCGCTCGTCGGTGAGCGAGACCGACAGGAAGAGACGCTTGCGATGATCGCCAGCGAAAACCACGTCAGCGAGGCGGTGCTGGAAGCACAGGGAAGCGTGCTTACGAACAAGTACGCGGAGGGATACCCCGGCGAGCGCTACTACGCCGGCTGTGAGTACGCCGACGAGGTTGAGTCGCTCGCCGTCGCGCGGGCGAAGGAGCTGTGGGGAGCCGACCACGTCAACGTCCAGCCACACTCCGGGACGCAGGCGAATCAGGCCGTGTATTACTCGGTGCTGGAGCCGGGCGACCGGATCCTCTCTCTCGACCTGACACACGGTGGACATCTCTCGCACGGCCACCCGGCGAACTTCGCCGGGCAGATGTACGACGTCGAGCAGTACGAGGTCGACGCCGACACGGGCCGGATCGACTACGAGGGCCTCCGCGAGATGGCCGAGGAGGTCGACCCGGACATCATCGTCTCCGGCTACTCCGCGTACCCGCGGGCGGTCGACTGGGAGGAGATACAGGCCGCCGCGGACGCGGTCGACGCGTATCACCTCGCCGACATCGCCCACATCACGGGGCTCGTCGCGGCGGGCGTCCATCCCTCGCCGGTCGGCGTCGCCGACTTCGTGACGGGGTCGACACACAAGACGATCCGTGCCGGTCGCGGCGGGATCGTCATGTGCGAGTCGGAGTACGCCGACGACATCGACAACGCGGTGTTCCCCGGCGGGCAGGGCGGTCCGCTGATGCACAACATCGCCGGGAAGGCGGTCGGGTTCAAGGAAGCGCTCGACCCCGAGTTCGAGACGTACGCCCAGTCGGTCGTCGACAACGCGCGGACGCTCGGCGATCGGCTCGCCGAGCACGGACTGTCGCTCGTCTCCGGCGGCACCGACACCCACCTCGTGTTGGCCGACCTCCGTGAGTCGCATCCGGATCTCTCCGGCGGCGACGCCGAGGACGCGCTGGCGGCCGCGAACATCGTTCTCAACGGCAACACCGTTCCCGGCGAGACTCGATCCCCGTTCGACCCGTCCGGCATTCGCGCCGGTACCGCCGGATTGACGACGCGCGGATTCGACGAGGCGGCAATCGAGGAGGTCGCCGACCTGATCCATCGCGTCGTCGACAACGCCGACAGCGAGGACGTTATCTACGAGGTCGGCGAGCGCGTCGTCGAACTCTGCGAGGAGTTCCCGCTGTACGAGTAGACACAGCCGAAACGACGCGATGACCGGACGCCGAGCTGGAGCGGTCGACACGAGATTCACAACCGGGCGATCGTTTCGTCGTCACGCGTCTCGACTTCGATGAGCCCGTCCGCTGCGAGATCCGTGAGTAGCTCTCGAAGCCACTCTCGCCCGTGTTCGCCGTTCAGCGTGTAATCCACCCGAATCCGGTGCCCGAGCGTGTCCAGTTCCATCTCCTCGTGTTCGCTCAGGAGTGTGACGATGCGACCGCGGAACTGCCGGCGACTCCCCTCGAAGCTCGGCTGAGTCGGCACGTCGGGTGCAGTGAAGTCGCCGGTTTGGTACGCGTGACACCACTCGCGCCACGGGCACCCCTCCTCGTCACACCGAGGCGTCTTTCCACACGCCACGCCGCCGAGCTCCATGATCGCGTTGTTCCAGATTCGTGACTCGCCGGGCGGCATGAGTTCGTTTGCAACGGTTTTATACTCCGGATCGTCCGCAGTGCGGATATCCGCAAACACGCGATGTAGCACGCGTTTCACGTTGGTGTCGACGACGGCATCGCCAGCGTCGAACGCGAACGACGCGACCGCGTTCGCGGTGTACGGTCCGACCCCCATCAGCTCCTCGAGCTCCTCGGGCGTCCGCGGGAACGTTCCATCGTACTCCGTCTCGATCTGTGTTGCAGCCTCGTGGAGGTACTTCGCGCGGTTGTTGTACCCGAGCGAGTGGCTCGACCAGAAGGCGACGACGTCGCCGCGGTCGGCGTCCGCGAGCGCCGTCGTCGTTGGCCACCGGTCCAGAAACGCCTCCCACGCGGGGACGACCCGGTCGAGCTGCGTCTGTTGGCTCATCACCTCGCTGACGAGGATCGCGTACGGGTCCTCGGTACGTCGCCACGGGAACTCGCGGTGGTCCGTCTCGTACCAGTCGACGAGCCGCTCTCGAACCGCGTCGATATCGGCCGGCAGCTTTGACGCATCATCTCGGCGCGCGCCGCGTTCCTCGTCGAGTCCGGTCATGCCGATCGGAGGCGCCGGATCCGCTTATAAACAACGACGGTGACCGCCTCGGTCGAGATAGCGTGCGCAACGGGTTGTCGTCGCGTGCGTCGTCGTACCGCTGAAAAAGGTCGATATCGGTTGCGTCGCCGGTCCGGGTGCGGCCGCCTCAGAACGTCTCGAGGTAGCGGTCCTCCTCCCACTCGGACACCTGGGTGAGGTACTCGCTGAACTCCTGGCTTTTCGCTTCCGGGAACTTCTCGGCGACGTGCGGTCCGAGCGCGTCGAGAATGACCTCGTCCTCCTCGAGCTCTTCGACGGCGCGACCGAGGTTCGGCGGGAGCGTCTCGATGCCGTACTCCTCGCGCTTCTCGTCGTCGAACTCGTAGATGTCCTCGCGGACCGGGTCGCCCGGATCCGCGTCAGTCTCGATACCGTGGAGTCCGGCGGAGATGAGCGCCGCGTACGCGAGGTACGGGTTACAGGACGGATCGGGGCTGCGCACCTCGAAGCGCGCGGAGATACCGGCAGCGTCCGGGACGCGGACGAGCGCGGAGCGGTTCGTGTCGGACCACGCGACGTAGATCGGTGCCTCGTAGCCGGGCACCAGCCGCTTGTAGGAGTTCACCGTCGGGTTGGTGACGGCGGTGAACGCCGGCGCGTGGTTGAGCACGCCGCCCATGAAGTTGTAGGCCGTCTCGCTCAGGTTGAACTCGTCGTCGTCGTCCGCGAACGCGTTGTTGCCGTCCTCGTCGAACAGCGAGATGTGGCTGTGCATCCCCGAGCCGTTGATCTCCGCGATCGGCTTGGGCATGAACGTCGCGTGGAGGTCGTGCTGGGCCGCGACCGCGCGGACGACCGCGCGGAACGTCGCGATGTTGTCCGCGGTCGAGAGCGCGTCGTCGTACTTGAAGTTGATCTCGTGTTGGCCCTCGGCGACCTCGTGGTGTGAAGCCTCGATCTCGAAGCCCATATCCTCTAAGGTGAAGATGATCTCCTTGCGGACGTCGCTCGCGAGGTCCTTGGGTGCGAGGTCGAAGTAACCGCCGTTGTCGTGCGGGGTCGTCGTCGCGTTCCCCTCGTCGTCCGTTTTGAACAGGAAGAACTCCGGCTCGGGACCGATGGAGACGGTGTACCCCATATCCTCGGCCTTCTCCAGGACGCTTTTGAGAACTTGGCGCGGGCCGCCGACGAACGGCTCGCCGTCGGTGTCGACGATGTCACAGACGACCCGGGCCGCCGCGGAGCCGTCCTCGCCGCTGCGCCACGGGAGCACCGCGAACGTGTCCGCGTCGGGAACGAGACGCATGTCCGACTCCTGGATGCGTACGAATCCCTCGATCGAGGAGCCGTCGAAGTAGATCCCTTCGGTGAACGCCTTCTCAGCCTGATGGGCCGGGACGGAAACGTTTTTAACGACTCCAAGGATGTCCGTAAACTGGAGCCGAAGGAAATCGACGTTCTGCTCGTCGATCTTGTCGATGACCGCCTGTTCTTCCGCCGTGAGTCCGCCGTCAGTCTTTGCGTGTTCGTCCGTCATGTTCTGGACGGTTAGTTCCTTATCTGCCAGTATAAAGGCCTTGTCGCTTGGTGCATGAACCGCCGCACTCCGGACACCGGTGGACGTTCGTAAAATTCTAAACCCCTCGTACCGTGGTGGAGTGTAATGACGTACGAAAACCTCGACGCCAAGCTCGTGAACTCACTACTCGGCAACGGTCGCGCCAGCCTTCGGAGCCTCGGCGAGGAGTTGGACGTCTCCGTGACGACCGTCTCGAACCACCTCCGTGATCTCGAAGACGAGGAGGTGGTCCGCGGATACACGCCGATCATCGACTACGACAAGCTCGGCTACGACGTGACGGCCGTGCTCCAGCTGAAAGTTGAGGGCAGCGCGCTCCCGGACATTACGGAGAAGCTCCGCCAGGAGAAACAGATGGTGAGCGTGTACGAGGTCACCGGCGACTACGACGTGATCGCGATCGGGAAGTTCACCGACACGGACGGAATGAACGACCAGATCAAGACGCTGCTCACCGACGAGGACATCCGCGAGTCGAACACGAGCGTCGTGTTAAACGCGGTCACGGAGAACGAACAGTTCGACCTCGACATCGACGAGGAGTAAACTCGACATCGACGAGGAGCAGCCCGTTCTCGACCGCCCGAACCCCCACGCGGCCGCGAAAAGACACGATCGGTCGCCGCGACGGTGTGGAGGACGTGAGCTCTCACTCGCCCGACGCGGTTTCGAGCAGTTCGACTGCCGGCAGCGACTCGCCCGTCAGCGCTCGGATGTACGCACCGCCCGCGATCGAGACGTGCGAGAACTCGTCCTCGCTCATCCCGTACAGCTCGATCGCCCGGGAGGTGTCGCCGCCGCCGACGACGGCAAAGCAGTCAGTGTCGGCGATCGCCTCGAGAACGCCGACGGTCCCGTGTGAGAACCGCTCGTCCTCGAACACGCCGAGTGCACCTTTCACGAACACCGCGTCCGACTCCCTGATAAGGGGATCGTACGCGTCGACGGTGTCGGAGCCGACGTCGAGATACGCGTGCGTCTTCTCGTCGATCTCGTCGAGGCGATGCTCCGCGCGGTCGCCGTCGTCCTCGTACGCCAGATCCACCGCGAGGTGGATCTCCTCGCCGCGGTCGGCGAGAATCCCCTCGACCGTCTCGTGGTTTCGCTCCCACTGTTCGTCGAACAGATCCATCCCCTCCAGGTCGTGACCCACGGGATGACCGGCGGCGCGCAGGAACAGCTCGCCGGCGACGCCGCCGAGGAGGAACCGGTCGACTGTCCCCTCCAAAGCGTCCATCACGCCGATCACGTCGGTCGCTTTCGTCCCGCCGACGACCATCGTGACGGGGCCGTCGAACTCCTTCGTGGCGATCGCGGTGTTCGCCTCGTACTCCGTCTCCATCACGCGACCGGCGTACGCGGGTAAGACGAGCGGGAAGCCGACGAGCGATGCGTGTTTTCGATGCGCCGCCGAGTAGGCGTCGTTGACGTACGCGTCGAACTGCGGCGCGAGCGTCTCGACGAACTCGGTGTCGGCTTTCGCTTCGGGCTCCGCCTCCGGGAGTTCGTCCTCGCACATCCGGGTGTTCTCGAGGAGAAGTAGCTCACCCGCGTCGAGCGACTCGATCGCCTCGATCGCCGCCTCGCCGAACGTGTCGGCGACGAACGCAACGTCGCGGTCGACGTGGCGTGCGAGGATTTCGGCGTGCCCCGCGAGCGACGTGAAGTCGTCTCGCCCGGGACGTCCCTGATGCGCGAGGAGGACGACCCGGTGGCCCGCCTCGGCGAGCTCGCGGACCGTCTCCGCGTGGCGCTCGAAGCGTCGGTTATCCTGCGGCTCGCCGTCCTCGATCGGGGAGTTGAGATCGAGACGGACGAGCACGCGCGAGTCTGCCGGCAGGTCGTCGAGGGTTCTGAACGTTGACATGGGCGTAAAGTCGGATGACGGATACTTAGGCGTGTACGGTTCGTTTGCGATTCGGCGACTCTCGACTGCGGCGCTACGACTCGTCCGCGAGATACGTCGCCATGTCGAGCATTCTGTTCGAGAAGCCGTACTCGTTGTCGTACCAGGTGAGGATCTTCAGGAGCTTCCCGCCGGCGACGACGTTCGTCGACTGGAGGTCGACGTACGTGGAAAACGGGAGTCCGACGACGTCGCTGGAAACGACCTCGTCGTCGGTGTAGCCCAGCACGCCGGCGAGCGGGCCGGAATCGGCGGCGTCGCGGAACGCGGCGTTGACCGCCTCCTCGGTGACCGCCTCGTCGAGGCTGACGACGAACTCCGTGATCGAGCCGTTGGGGACGGGGACTCGGACGGCCATGCCGTCGATCTTCCCTTCGAGCTGCGGCAGGATCTCGGTGGCCGCGCCGGCTGCACCCGTCGACGTCGGGACGATGTTCTCGGCGGCGGCTCGCCCGCGGCGCGTCTTCGCCTTCGGCCCGTCGATGAGCGCCTGCGAGCCCGTGTACGCGTGGATGGTGGTCAGCGTGCCTGCTTCGATGCCGAACTCCTCGTCGAGCACCTTCGCGACCGGCGTGATGGAGTTCGTGGTACAGGAGGCGTTCGAGACGACGTCCTCGCCGTCGTACTCGTCGTGGTTGACGCCGTACACGAGCTGTTTGACCGGCTTGTCACCCTTCGGCGGAGCGGAGATGAGCACCGTGTCAGCGCCGCCGTCGAGGTGTGCGCCAGCGTCGTCTCTCGTCCGAAACACGCCGGTACACTCGAGTGCGACGTCGACGTCGAGTTCGTCCCACGGGAGGTCGGCCGGATCCTGAATGTTGAAAAGCGGCACGGACGTCCCGCCGATCGTCAGCGCCTCGTCGTCGAGCTCGATGTCGTCGAGACGGCCCATAACGGTGTCGTACTTCGCGAGGTACGCCATATCCTCGAACTCCATGACGTCATTGATACCCGCCAGTTCGATCCGCGGGCTCTCTATCACCGCACGAAGCAGGTTTCGGCCGATCCGTCCGAACCCGTTGAGCCCCACACGCACCACGTCGTCTTCGGATACGTCCTCCCCGGCGTCCAAGTACGATTTACTCATATCCGAAATAGGGAGGCCCAGATACTTAAAATCGACCGAGTTGTTGCGATCGAACGATCACGAAGAACCCCCTTCGATCGACCGACGGTGAACTGCCTCGCTGTCACCCTCCGATCTCGTCGACGTGACGGACGCTGCTGGCGATGCCGCGGGTGGACGACACCATCTCCGGGCCCGACATCTCCGCGCGGCCGACGGCGAACGCCTTCGGTCCCTCGATGACGACCTCATCTCCGACGCGGATCGTGTCGTCGGCGTCGACGACGCCCGGGGCGAGCACGGAGCCGTGCGGCACGAATCCGTCGATCTCGACGTGTTTCGTCGGCGCGTCGCTGTCGACCCACCGACGTGCCCCCTCGATCGTAAACGAGAGCGTGCCGTACTGCGGAACCATCGTCGCGAGCTGTGCGCCCGGCTCGCCCTCGCGTCGTCCCTCCTCCTCGGGCGCCCACACCTGCAGTTTCGGGTACCGGCCGGTGGTTCGGATTCGCTCGTCGTCGTCCGGCCCGCCGAACAGCTCGTCACCCGCGCCGTCGCCGATCAGATAGTCGGCGATCGACTTCACCGTGTTGTGCTCGCGCTCCCGCTTGCTGTAGGCGGGCTCCCCTTCCAGCGCGGCGTTCAGCTCGCCCAGCGACTCGTCGGTCGTCGGGTGGTCCACGCAGGTAAACTCGAAGGCGACGTCGATCGCGGGGTCGGAAGCGACGCGATCGCAGATCTCCCGATACCCGTGGTCGGGGACGTGGGCGATCACGCGAGAGTAGTCGTTTCGCGTCAGGTACCGCCGGAACACCTCCGCGACGAACGCGATCTCGTCGTCCGACCAGTCGCCGGTGACGACCGAGTCGTAGTGTTGGGCGGGGTAGGTCGTCTCCAGCTCCTGTGGCACCACGCCGATCGGCGACGTCATCGAGACGGTGTGACCGCGCCATTTAACGGCGTCGTGGAACTGTCGGTGGCTCTGGGAGTCGCTGTACGGCTTCGTCGCCGAACAGGGGACCAACACGAGCGGCTGGTCGGTGAACCGATTGCGGTACCGACTCGTCACTCGGTCGGCGAATCGTCGGATCTCGACCCGGTCGAGCGTCTCCGCGGTCGCCGCCGTCAGCTCCGCATCCCGGAGGATCGGCGTGCGCTCCTCGAGATACGCCCACTGGTCGTCGAACTCGCGGAACGCCGCAGTGAGCCACTGCTCGTGGCGGGTCTGTCCCTCGATGTAATCCCGAAGCCGACCCGCACGGATCCGCTCACGGACCCGCCGAAGCTCGGCGGACAGCGCGTTCACGTTGTGCTCGGCGCAGTCGCCGCGATCGAACTCGGAGCGCGACGTCGCGCAGGCGGGGCAGGCGCAGGGAAGCTCCTCGAGGTCCTCGAGGAAGTGCTCCGCGTCCGCGGTGAGGTACTTCCCCTGCGTCCCCTTCGTCCGGGCGAGCGTCCCGTCGACGAGGTCGACGCCCGCGTACGCGAGCAGGGCAACGTTCATCGGGGTGGCGACGCCGGAGAGAAACAGCGCGATGTCGGCCGGCAGTGCCGCCTTCGCAGCCAGGATGGCGTCGCGGAACGCCTCGCCGTGGCCGACGAACCCCGACGCGTCCGAGAGCACGTACGCATCCGCCCCGACGTCTCGGGCACCGACGCTGTCGACGACGGCGGCCGAGGGGAACTCGACGTCCGGATACGCGACCCGGAACGACTCGCGAACCTCCTCGCGGGTTCCGGCCGGAAAGCTTCGGTGCGGGAGCACCGTCAGCTCGGTTTCATCACCTTCGGGGACGCTCCGCTCGCCGGCCCAGAGACTGCCGGCGTCAGCCACGAACGGGTCCGCGAGCGCCGGCGTCGTCACCGGATCGGCGAGGCGCAGCTCGCCGAGACGGGCGGCACCGTCCCGCTCGTGGATCTCGAAGTAGTCGGTCATACACTCTCTCACGGGGGGACCGCCAACTCTCTTGTGTTCCGCGGCCGATGCAGTTCGGCGGGACGCGACGCCGAGGCCGACGACGCGTCTCCCCGATCAGGACCGGTTCGCGTCCCCCCGGTCGGGGAGCCCGCGGAACCGCTCGACGGCGTCGCGGTCGATCTCGACCCCGTGCCCGGGGCGGTCCGGCGGGTGCATCTCTCCCCCTTCGGGCTCGATCGGATCGACCACGATGTCGTCGAACACCTTCACGTCTTGGTCGCGATAGAAGTACTCGACCCACGTGCCGTTCTCGATCGCACAGAGCAGCGACGTGTGGAGGTTCCAGTTGTAGTGTGGCGCGATCGGGACGTCGAACGTCGCCGCCGTGTTGGCGACTTTCAGCCACTCGGAGATCCCGCCGACGACCGTCGCGTCCGGCTGGAGCACGCCCGCGGCGTCGGCACGAAGCAGGTTCGCGAACCCGTAGCGAGTCGACTCGAGCTCGCCGGTCGCGACCGGGTACGACAGCCCGTCGTTGATCCGCGCGAGCAGATCGACGTTGTCCGGCATCGCGGGCTCCTCGATGAAGTACGGGTCGAACTCGGCGAACGCCCGGCAGTTACGCAGCGCCTCCGGCGCCGACGACCACGCGCCGTTGGCGTCCATCAGCAGCGTCCGCTCCTCGCCGATCGTCTCGCGAACGGCCCGCACGCGTTCGACCTCCTCGTGAACCGAGCGGCGGCCGACTTTCATCTTCACGGTGTCGTGACCCGCGTCGACGTATCGCCGAACCTCCTCTCGGAGCCCCTCGTGACCTTTCTCGTCGCGGTAGTAGCCGCCGGAGGCGTACGCCGGGACGGCGTCGGCGTGCGCGCCGAGGAGCTTGTACAGCGGCATGTCCGCCGCCTTGGCGGTGAGATCCCACAACGCGATGTCGACCGAGGAGATCGCCCGGAGATACGCGCCCTTGCGTCCGACCTGTACGGTACCGTCGAACATCTCTCGCCAGAGGCGCTCCGTGTCGCGCGGGTCCTCCCCCTCGACGATCGGAGCGAGTACTCGGTTGACGGCGTCGGCGACCAGATCCGCCGACTCGTAGCCGAGCGAGAAGCCGACACCCTCCGAGCCGTCGGCGGTCCGGACGTACGTGACGACGTGATCGCGGTAGTGGATCGTTCGCGTCGCGAACGACACCGGCGTCTCGAGCGGGATCGCGATGGGGATCGCCTCGACCTCCGTGATCTGCATGTCCGGTCGATCCCCCGGTGTCCGGATAGCTCTTGGGCTGCCGGTGATCGTATCGGAGGTCCCGGTTCCCGCGAGACGACCGCGTTCGACGATGGGTTTAGGATGATTCCGTCCGTGAACGTGATATGAATCTCACCGGTCCGTGGGACCGCGCTCGCATCGACGAGTTCCTCGAGTCGGCGCGGATCCCCGTTCGCGTGAGCTGTCACACCCCCGCCGGCGACCCGTGGATCGTCTCGCTGTGGTTCGCGTGGGACGGAGCGATTCACTGTGCGACCGGCGCGGACGCGGACGTCGTCGAGTTCCTCGCTCACGACGACCACGTCGGTTTCGACGTCTCGACGAACGATCCGCCGTACAAGGGCGTCAGGGGTCGCGGGCGAGCGACGGTCGAACCCGACGTCGACAAGGCGAGACTGCGGTCGCTGATGGAACGCTATTTGGGCGGGACGGACCACCGGCTCGGCGAGCGACTGCTACGTCCCGACCGTGAGGAGGTCCACGTCCGGATCGAGCCGGAGCGGATCCACTCGTGGGACTACACCGGTCGGATGCCCGCGGCGACGTCCGAGTGACCCCGACCTCCGAGGTCTCTACCGACCGAGTTCCTGCAAGTTCTCCGTTTCGACCTCCTCCGGGAGCCGATCGAGTGCGACCGGATCCCAGTCGTCGTGGCCGAGCGTGAGATCGAGATCCGGATTCGTCGCGACCAACTGTGCCACGCCGTCGGCGGCAGCCGTCTGTGCGGTGACGTCCGTCCGCTCCGGCAGTTCGGCCGTAAGCGGATACGTCTCCGAGAGCGCGCGGGGGAACGGGCCAAACGGCGGTTTTATACGCCAGACGGCGTCGTAGTCGTGGGTCGACGGGGGTTTCGACTCGGTGACGAGGAGTCGGTCGGGGGCGTCGAGTCGCGCGATGCGGTCGTGATGGCGACGCACCTCGGGTCGACGGGCGGCCTCGTGGGAGGTGTAAAAGAACGCGTCCTTCGAGACGGGGTCCGTCCGCTCCAGTCGGTCCGCGTAGTCGAGCAACGCCCGGTAGCCGTCGAGCATCGCCGGATGCCCGCGAGCACGCCGGTCGACGAGTTCGAGCAGGTTCCCGCCACGGATCGCCGCCTTGATCCGTCGAAGCTCCTCGAACGTGACGTGGAGGTTGTGCTCGGCGAGGAGACGTTCGGTTTCGTCGTCCGACGCGCGTCTTAGCTCCTCGGGCGTGTGGTCCGTGCACACCGGACACGAGCAGGGGAAGTAGGTCATCTCCTCGATATGCTCGGTGCCGGAGACGGTGAGGTAGCGCCCGTCACGGGCCATCAGTGCGTATGCGGCGGAGTCGAACAGGTCACAGCCCGCCGCGACCGCCAGCGCGAGCATCATCGGGTGGCCCGCCCCGAACAGGTGAACCGGACAATCGGGATCGAGGCCGCGCTTTGCACCCATCACCGCCTCGACGACGTCGGCGTAGCGGTACGCGTTCATCAGCGGGACCATCGCACCGACGGGGAACACGTCGAGGTCGGTGTCGGCGGCGTGCCGGCCGGCCTCCTCGCGAAGCTCCGGATACGTCGATCCCTGAACGGGTGCGTTGACGAGCATCTCTCCCGTTTCGGCCGCCTCGGCGTCGGCCAGCGCCTGCCGGGTGGTCGCGAGCTCCGACTCTGCGCGGTCGCGATCGACGTCCGGCGGCGTCGGCACGTCGACGGGGGTGGCGACGTCGCTGCCGATCCGGCGCTGAAACTCGAGGATCTCGGCGGTCGTCACGTCGATGTCGCCGTACTCCGCGAGCTGGAAGGAGCCGGAGTCGGTCATGATCGCGCCGTCGAACCCGAGGAACTCGTGAAGCCCCTCCTCAAGGACGCGGTCGCGGATCCGGTCGGTGCTGTGGATGATGTAGGAGTTTGTGATCAACATCTTCGCGCCGAACTCCGCACGAAGCCGCGCGGGCTCGATGGTGATCACGTTCGGATTGACGACCGGCAGCAGCGCCGGCGTCTCGACGGTGACGCCCGCGCGAGGGACCTCCAGCCGCCCGATTCGACCGGCTGCGTCGTGGTCCCGGATCTCGAAGTGGTCGCGCATACGTCGAGTCGACGGACGCGAGCGGTAAGCGTTGCGTTCCGGATCGCTGCGGGCGTACCGACTGATCCGCGGCGTCGACACCCGGTGAGTGCCGTGGACGATCCGGTACACGCCACGGCGGATTAACCGTGCGTATACCCCTCGTCCGGCAGGGGTTCGTCGTCGACGGTGACGGGAGCGTCGTCGCCGTCGCCGTCGATATCGACGACGCGACCGACGCGCGTGAGCCCTGCGGGGCACGCCTCGCGGACCGCCTCGAACGCCTCGGCTGGGAGCGTACACACAAGCTCGAAATCCTCGCCGAACGTCGCGGCGAGCGCGAATCGGTCGTCTGGTCCGTCGGCGACGTCGTCGACCGCGGGATGGACCGGGAGCCGGTCGCGCTCGAGGCCGAACCCGACGCCGCTCGCCTCCGCGAGCTGGTGAAGCGACCGCGCGAGCCCGTCCGAGGAGTCCATCATCGCGGTCGAGCGCTTCGCGAGCGCCAGCCCATCTGCGACGCGGGGCGTGAATCGGAACAGGTCGTTCGCGCGCTCGATGACGGCCGCACTCGCGGGATCACTTCCGGGGTCCGCGGAGGGACCGGCGGCGGGGTCAGCGGAGTCGACTGCATCGCTTTGCTCGAACAGTCGAAGCGCGGCGGCGGACCGTCCCCACTCGCCGGTGACACAGAGCAGGTCGCCCGGGCGCGCGCCGGACCGAGGGACCGTTCCCGCGTCGGTGACCGACCCGATCGCGGTCGTTGCCGTCGTGAACTCGGCGTGAGTGTCGAGGTCGCCGCCGACGTACTCGGCGTCGACGGTCGCACAGACGTCGACCGCGCCAGTGACGAACGCGTCGAGCGCGTCGGTGGCGAACGTCTCGTCCGCGTAGACGGCGACGGCGGCCGTGGCGTCCGCACCCATCGCGGCGACGTCCGAGAGGGACGCGCCGACGGCTCGCCAGCCGGCGGTGTACCGGGTCGTTCCGGGCGGGAAATCGGTCCGCTCGTGGAGCATGTCCGTGGTTATCACCGTCCCGTCGACCACGGCAGCGTCGTCGCCGGCGTGTGGCAGGTCGGCAGCCAGCCTCCGGAGGGCCTCGCGCTCGTTCACACCCCGACGTCGACCGCAGCAGGATTATACCCGACGATCCTGACGGCTGGCGCACGGGAAGCCACGTGGCGGCTGGCGCACGGGAAGCCACGCGGCGACGGTTATCCACGGACGTGGATCGACGACCCGAAATACTTGTGGATGACGTCGTCGGCGGAGTCGGCGTTGAACGCATCGAGGTCGTCCGCAATGGCGCGCGTCAGGGCGTCGAGATACGCCTCGCCGGTCCGGAGCTCGCTGAACGCGATCTCCGTGACGTCGACCCCGAGTCGGTCGCTCGCGACTCGTCGCATCGACGGCTCGTCTCCGATTTCGCCGCGCCACAGCCGGTTCCGGAACCGGAGCCAACCGTCCTCGCCGGGGTCGACCGCCGGGATCTCCATGGTCGTCTGGAACCGGTCCGGATCGACCGATACGTCGTCGGGATCGAGTCGGAACGTGACGCGGAACACGTATGCGGCATCCATCGTTTTTGCGTTCGTGGATCGGGTTCTTGGTGGCGGTCGTGTCGCGGATCGGGTTCTTGGTGGCGGTCGTGTCGCGGATCGTGTGTTGGTTCGCTCGCGCGGATGGTTCGATCAGTACTCGTCGTTGCACAGCCCCGCCGACCGAAGATCACGTTTCGTGATTCCGCCGACCTCGTGGGTCGTGTAGCGGATCGTCACGGAGCGGAACTCGATCACGATCGTCGGATGGTGCTGCTGCTCCTCGGCCACCTCGGCCACGGCGTTCGCGAACATGACGCCGTCGAGGTAGTCGTCGAACTCGTAGGTCCGGACGATCTCCGGTCCGTCCCGCTCCCATCCGTCGGGAAGACTCCGATCGACTTCCTCGTCCGAGAGTACGTTCGCCATATCTGGCGATCGCTCGCCCCGCCGATAACGGTTTCCCCGTCGATAATCGCTCCCCACCGTGCAAACGCTCGCTTCCACCGTCAGTGTGCCTGATGGCGATACGCGTGGCGACCGACGCCCGTCCGGTTGGGACGACACGAAAAGGTACATACCCGGCGGCGGCGTGCGTTCGACCATGTCGTCGCGGCTGTACAACGTCGCCGAACGCGGGTACCTCCGCCTGCTTCGCCGCGAGATCGACGCAGTCCCCACGCACGTCGCCATCATTCAGGACGGCAACCGTCGGTACGCCCGCGATCAGGGTGCCGACGCGCCCGACGGTCACCGTGCTGGTGCGGACACGACCGAGCGCGTGCTCGACTGGTGTGCCGACCTCGGGATCGCGGAGCTGACGCTGTACGCGTTCTCGACGGAGAACTTTGACCGACCCGACGAGGAGCTCGAGCCACTGTTCGATCTGCTCGAATCGAAGCTGTTCGAGTTCGCCGACGCCGACCGCGTTCACGACCAGGGGGTGCGTATCCGTGCGATCGGCGATATCCCCAGACTTCCGTCTCGCGTACAAGAAGCCGTCGCGTACGCGGAGCGACGCACCGCCGACAACGATCGGTTCCGGCTCAACGTCGCGCTGGCGTACGGCGGTCGAAACGAGTTGCTCTCGGCGGCTCGCGGCATCGCCCGCGACGTCGACCGCGGCGATATTGCCCCCGACGACGTCGATGTCGACGTCGTCGAGCGACGGCTGTACGATCGGCCGGTTCGAGACGTCGACCTCATCGTTCGGACGGGCGGCGACGAGCGCACCTCGAACTTCCTCCCGTGGCATGCCAACGGCAACGAGGCTGCCGTCTACTTCTGTGCGCCGTACTGGCCGGAGTTCTCGAAGGCCGATTTTCTGCGTGCCATCCGGACGTACCAGTCCAGAGAGGCGTCGTGGCAGCGAGCCCGAACGGAGCGGGCCGTCGCGCTGGTGCGCGCAGTCGCCGAGATCGAACTCGAGGAGGCGAAGCGAGTCGCCACCCGGCTCCGCGAGCGTCTCCCCGGAGTCGACGCGGACGTCGTCGCGTCGGCGGTGCCCGGTGACGACGTCGCTCACGAGTCAGAAACCCCCGACTGAGCTGATAGCAGGCGCTAAGCCCCCTCCCTCAAGGAGCACCGCAGTCCGCGCGCGGACAAGGAGCGCAGTAGGGAGGGGATACAGCGTCCCCAGAAATCGAAGATTTCTGGCGTGCGAACGAATCGCGTCCCGCACGACTTGAGGCCGGGGGCTCCACCTCGAAAGCCGCTGAAAGAGAAGGGCTACAACGTGGGCAGTCTCAACTGGAAGGCACCCAAGGACTTCCGCAGTTTCACCTACGTCCAGTCTGGCTTCGAGTTCGACAAGAAGAACGGTAGTTCACGCGGGGTTCTTTCGACTCAGATCGCTGCCGCAGATCGGGCATCGCTCCTTGTTCTCGTCGAACGTTCTGCTACAGCCGACACACTGGAAGCGCCACTCGCGCTCCTCCGTGATCCCGTCGCGCGCGATCGGTTCGACTGGGACATCGAGTCGCTCGGCGACGTTCTGCATCGCGTAGTCGTCGGTAACGAGCGTGGCGTGCAGCTCCAGCGCGGCGGCGATCAGCCTGATGTCCGTCTCGGAGAGCTCGTCCGCATCGCCGGAGCCGCGTGCCGCACGCTCGACGTTCGTGATCGCCTCGGGCGCCGGCACGTGGATCGTCATCCCCGATCCTTCCATCGCGTCGAACCTGAGCGCGTGTTCACCCTCGAGCTCGTCGTGTACTTCCGGCACCGAGACGACCTCGTCATCGGTGGTGTACTCGTGGATGAACGCGGACGTATCGAGAATCTGCATTAGCGGGCGACGACGATGTAGTCTTTCACCGCCTGCACGTTCGCAACCGGTACCTGGAGTCGCCCCGTCTCGTCCATCTCGAAGCCGGAGCGAGCGGGATCGAGCTGCTCGTCCGGACTGACGAGGAGATGTCGGAGCTGCCCCGATTTGAGGTCCATCGTGATGTTGTACAGGTCGCCGAGCTCCGTTCCGTCAGAACCCATCACGGACTTTCCGGAGAGGTTCTCCGCGAGTATGTCCACCATGCTTGCGATAACCCGGGCGATGCTCTTAAACGCCACGGGCTGTCGGACGCGTGGCTCACGTCAACCACCCGTCTCCCCACCACGCGGGCACCTCCAGTCGTGTAGCGTGCGAGTCCGGAACCACAACGTACCGTCTCGGACGCACAACCGCAACGTGCCGTCTCGGACGCACGTTCCGGTGTGTTCCACGTCGTCGGCGTTTTGAAACACTTAACTGGCGTCCGGGCCGATCCGTATATAACGACCTTCTCGGGGCGATTCTCATGACTGACGACACACAACCGGACACCCTTCGAACGCCGATCGTCGCCGTGCTCGGACACGTCGACCACGGGAAAACGAGCCTGCTCGACAAGATACGCGGATCCGCCGTGAGCGAGGGCGAGGCGGGAGCGATCACCCAACACATCGGCGCGACGGATATCCCGCTGTCGACGATATCGACGATGGCGGGCGAGCTCGTCGATCCGGACGATTTCGACCTTCCCGGCCTCCTGTTCATCGATACGCCCGGTCATCACTCCTTCTCGACGCTGCGGGCGCGCGGCGGTGCGCTCGCCGATATCGCTGTGCTCGTCGTCGACGTCAACGACGGATTTCAGCCCCAGACCGAAGAGGCGATCGACATTCTCCGACGGACGGGGACGCCGTTCGTCGTCGCCGCCAACAAGATCGACACCACACCCGGCTGGAACCCACAGGAGGGCGAGCCGATCCAGCGGAGTCTCGAGGCGCAGTCCGAGCGTGCGGAGTCGATGCTCAACGAGAACCTCTACGAGATCATCGGGCAGCTTTCGGACGCCGGGTTCTCGGCAGACCTCTACTGGCGCGTTCAGGACTTTCAGAAGAACATCGGCGTCGTTCCCGTCTCGGCCATAACCGCGGAGGGAGTTCCGGACCTTCTCACGGTGCTGATGGGTCTCTCACAGCGGTTCATGAGAGACGAGATGGCGATCGACGTCCACGGCCCCGGTGAGGGGACCGTTCTCGAAGTGAAAGACGAGCGGGGCTTCGGGGCGACGGTCGACGCCGTGATCTACGACGGCGTCCTCCGAAACGGCGACACGGTTGTCGTCGGCGGACAGGACGAGCCGATCGTCACCGAGGTCCGTGCGCTGCTGCAGCCGCGTCCCCTCGAGGAGATCCGGACCGAAAAGAAGTTCGAGAAAGTCGCGGAGGTCGGCGCGGCCGTCGGGGTGAAGATCGCCGCCCCGGACCTCGACGACGCGATGGCCGGTGCGCCGGTACGCGTCGTACGAGACCGCCCCGTCGAGGCGGTGATCGAGGACGTGAAAGCCGAGCTCGCCGAGATCGAAGTCGACACCGCGGAGGACGGCGTGGTCGTCAAGGCGGACACGCTCGGCTCGCTGGAGGCGATGGCGAACGCGCTTCAGGAAGCCGAAGTCCCCATCATGCGCGCCGAGGTCGGCGACATCGCTCCTCGGGATATCGCGATCGCCGAGACCGCAAACCAGGTCGAACACAAGGCGATCCTCGGATTCAACGTCGACGTCCTCCCGAACGCGGAGCGCGAACTCGAAAGCGCCGACGTGAAGCTGTTCAAAAACGACGTCATCTACCAGCTGATAGAGGATTACGAGACGTTCGTCGAGGAACGAAAACGCGCCCAACAGGAGACCGTCCTTGATAAGGTCGTCAGGCCCGCTAGGTTCCGCCTCCTTCCCGACCATACGTTCCGCCAGAACGATCCGGCCGTCGTTGGCGTCGAGATCATCTCCGGGACGCTGCAGAACAACCGAAACGTCGGCTACTTCGACGGGAACGAGTTCGAGCGCGTCGGATCGCTCTCAGGAATTCAAAAGCAGGGAGACGACGTCGATGAGGCCCGTGCCGGCGAGCGGGTAAGCATCGCCATCGACGGGCCGACCATCGGTCGCGGCATCGAGGAGGGTGACACCCTCTGGACGGAGCTACCGGAGAAGCATGCCAAGATCTTGGAGCAGGAACTCAGAGAGGAGATAACGGCAGACGAGCGCGAGGCGCTCTCGTCGTATCTCGACACGCGACGGAAACGGGACCCGTTCTGGGGGAAGTGAGGATGCAGCCGACCGGGAAGCTCCGCGGAGGCGTCGTTCGGGTCGGCGGTGATGCACGACAGCGGTTCTACGACTCCCGGGGATACGGCCGCCCGCTTTCGGGAAACGAGATCGAACTCTCGCGGATCGAGGCTGCCCACCTGCTGTTCCGCGGCGACCTCGCCCGCGTCGTGCTCGATGACGGAGACGGTCCGGCGGTCGAGTTCGAGCGATTCTTCGTCGACAGCGCCGCGGCCACCAACCGATTTGCCGTGCGGTATCTCGTGTATGCCGACCTCCGTGACCGTGGGTTTTACTTATCGCCGACACGCGATGGCTGGCCCGGCAGCGACGCTGATTTCGGCGACGATGTCGACCTCATCGCGTACGAGCGTGGGTCGACGCCCGACACGGGGAACGTGTTGTATCCGGTCCGGATCGTCGGCGAACGCGAGCCGATCCCCGCATCCGGCGTGGTCGACAGAACGCTCGCCGTCGTCGACGAGGAGAGCGACATTACGTACTTTACCGCGACGACGCCGGATATTCGTGGAACGACCGCGTACGAGCCGCCGACGGATCTCACCGGCGTTCTTCTTGACGACCGAGTCATCGTCTGGAACGCCCCGAACGAACTCTACGAGCGCGGCTTTTACGGGCAACCGCTGACCGGACGCGCGGCGGCGGTCGAGAATGCCGTCCAGCTCTCGCTGATCGAAGCCGCGTCGCTCGCAAGGCGGGGATCGTTGTCGCTTTCGCGATCGAACGACGACGATCAGCGGGGTACCGGTGCTGCAGCGATCCGGTCACGCGGTCGGGCGGTCGAGGGCGATCGATTCGACCGGCGGTTAACCGTGTATGAGCGACTCCGCGACCGATCTGTCGTTCCTAAAACGGGGTTCAAATTTGGAGCCGACTTCAGGACGTACCTCGACGTCGAGACGGTCGAGGAGCTTCCTCACTCGGAGCAGCTCGTTCGCGTCGTCGCGCCCGACCACGCGTTCGCGCCGCGTGAGCTCTCGCTGGACGTTCGTCTCGCCGGAGGCGTTCGCAAGGAGATGGTGTTCGCACTGACCGACGGGGACGACGTCGAGTGGGTGTCCGTCGGTCGGCTCACGCCGTGACTCCTTCGGTCTCGACCAAACGTCACCAGTCTCGAACGATCGTGTCACGACTCGCCGGTGATGAGGCTCCGACGTTCGGGACGGACGTACTGCCGGCGGAGCGACTGCGGCGACGAACGTCGAACCGGTGACAGTTCCGACACCGCGTTCTTTTGAGGGCGTGGCCCGTTCCGTCGAGTATGAGCGAGCTACCGCATCGCGTCGTTCGTGCGTTCGCCGATCACGGATCCTTCGAGCAGTCAGCCGATCGGGAGTGGACGTCGGCGACAACGGCGTTCGACGGCGATGTCGCCGTCGAGCCCGCTGAGAGTGGTCGGTGTCGGTTCGAGGTGACCGTTCGCGTCCCGGTCCTGTCTGCCGTAACCGCCGATCACGTCGCGGACGTCGTCGAAGACGGATGGGCGGAGACGTTCGAGCGACGCGTCGTCGACGTGGGCGGAGTCACGCGAGGCGATCACGAGTTCGACCCCGAGGTGTCCGGAAACGACGGCGGGATTACGGTGCAATACGTTTTCGAGGAGATCAACGAACGGCTCGCCGTCGACGACGCGAGCGCACTGATCGACTTCGTCGAGGGAACGTACGTGCAGGGGGTGATCCCGGGATACGAGTACGTCGACCCGGTTGCCGGACTGCTCTCTACAGCCCGGGCACAGGGTAGCGGTGGCACGCTGTGAACCACCAACGTGGCGAACAGGTGGGAAACGCGTCGGTTCTCCGGTCGACCTCCCACACACCCGCCTCGACCGAGCCGGAGCGGATCTCAAACCACGTCGGGACTGGCTCGGAATCGGTTATAAACCATCGGTCGGGCTGGAGCGGTCGTCCGATAGGCGGAAATGCTGGCGGATCCTACGTCAACCATGCTCGCGCTGATCGGGTTCACCCTGCTCGTCGGGCTCGTCGCCGTTCACACGCTGATCGCGGGCGTGCTGACACGCTTTTTTCGGCTGCGACTGTCGACGACGTGGGGGTGGATCGTGTACACGGCGGTGTTGAGTCCGATGGTACTGTTCGGGTCGACGCTACTGTTCACCGGCGTGCTCGGAGTCGGGGTCGGCGTCGACCTCGGGAGTCCGGCAGCCGTGTTCGGCCTTCTCGTGTTCCTTCCCGTCGTGCTCGGTGCGACGATCGATTACCTGTACGTGCCGCCGCCGGAGGAGTACGAACTGCCGGACACTCGGTGATCGCGCCGTTCACTCCGTCTCGAGGAGTCGCGAGATAACCGTCTCCACCCGTTCGGTGACCGCCTCCGGAGGCCGCGTGGCGTCGACACGAACGAACCGGTCGGGCTCGGCCTCGATGAGCCGTTCGTAGTTTGCGTGGACGGCAGCAAGGTAGCTGTCGCGTTCGAACTTGTCCGTTCGTCCGGATCGCTTCACGGCCGTCCCCGGTTCGATGTCGAGATAGATCGTCGCATCCGGTGGCCGAGAGAAGGCGTCGTGGACGCCTCGGACGTACTCCAGCGGTCGGGCGATGTCGAGATCGCTTTTCGCCAGCGACGCGGCCTGATAGGCGAACCTGGAGTCCGAGTACCGGTCCGAGACCACGAGATCTCCCGCTTCGAGGGCGGGTCGGATCGTGGTCGCGAGGTGGTTCGCGTGGTCGGCGGTGTATAAAAATAGCTCCGCGAGTGGATCCGCCTCGTCGTCCTCGATCGACCGCCGCACGGCCTCACCGTACCAGCTCTCGGTCGGCTCCCGGGTAAACGTCGCGTCGGGGTACACGTCATGAAGCGCCTTCCAGACCGTCGTTTTTCCGCTCCCGTCGAGCCCCTCCAGCGTGATCAGCATGGTGGCGTTCGGGCGTGATGTGGGATAAGTCGATTGGGTCCGGGATCACCTATAATTCGATTTTGGTTCGGGATCGTCTCTCAGGGGCGTATCCGTCATACGCCCGTCTGACATCGCGGTAAGTTTACGGTTGATCCTCCCGTTTGCGGTTGCATGAAGGTGCTGGTAACCGGCGGGACCGGTTTCATCGGGTCGTACCTGTGTCGAGGGCTTGCCGATGCGGGCCATGAGGTGACGGCACTTTCCCGCTCACCGGCGGACACGCCCGACGGCGTCGCGAGCGCGGTGGGCGACGTTACCGCGTACGACTCGGTCGAACCGGTCGTCGACGGCCACGACGCAGTGGTGAACCTCGTCGCGCTCTCGCCGCTTTTCGAGCCGAAGGGGGGGAACGAGATGCATGATACGGTCCACCGTGGCGGCACCGAGAATCTGGTTCGCGCGTCGGAAGCGAACGATGTGGACCGGTTCGTCCAACTGAGTGCGCTGGGGGCGGATCCGGACGGTGCGACGGCGTACATCCGCGCGAAAGGCCAGGCGGAAGCGATCGTTCGAGAAAGCGACCTCGGCTGGACGATCGTCCGTCCGTCCGTCGTCTTCGGTGAGGGTGGCGAGTTCGTCTCGTTCACCAAACGGCTGAAAGGGATGTTCGCGCCGGGGGTTCCGATGTACCCCCTCCCGGGGGGTGGTACGACTCGTTTCCAGCCGATCCACGTCGAGGACCTCGTACCGATGTTGATCACAATGGTTGACGACGACGAGCACGCGGGCGAAACGTACGAGATCGGCGGACCGGAGAAGCTCACGCTCCGTGATGTGACGAATCTCGTGTACGAGGCGGAACGGAAGGGTGTACGGATCGTGCCGCTCCCGATGCCGCTCGCCAAAGTCGGGCTCACGGTGCTCGGTGCGGTTCCGGGGTTCCCGATGGGACCCGACCAGTACCGCTCGTTACAGTTCGACAACACGACCGCCGACAACGATATCGGTGCGTTCGGGATCGACGAGGCCGAGATGACGACGCTAGCCGAGTATCTGGGCGTCTCATGAGCGTCACACGCCAGTATAGCGTCGTTCACGGGCCGTCGGTGGGGATATCAGAGATGGTAACCCCATCAGAAGCCTTATATTCCACATCCATCTGTGTTTTTTCCAAAGACAAACGGGGCATACAATGAAACTCGCAATGATCGGATTCGGACAGGCAGGGGGTAAAGTCGTTGATAAGTTCTTGGAGTACGACAAGCGGACGGGGTCCGAGATCGTGCGCGCGGCAGCGGCGGTGAACACGGCCAAAGCGGACCTCATGGGGCTCGAGCACATCCCGGAGAATCAGCGCGTGCTCATCGGCCAGTCGCGCGTGAAGGGCCACGGCGTCGGCGCCGACAACGAGCTCGGAGCCGAGATTGCCGAGGAGGATATCGACGAAGTACAGGGCGCGATCGATTCGATCCCCGTCCACGAGGTCGACGCGTTCCTCGTCGTCGCCGGACTTGGCGGCGGTACGGGGTCGGGTGGTGCGCCGGTGCTGGCGAAACACCTCAAACGGATCTACACCGAGCCGGTGTACGGCCTCGGGATCCTTCCGGGAAGCGATGAGGGTGGCATCTACACGCTCAACGCGGCCCGGTCGTTCCAGACGTTCGTCCGCGAAGTGGACAACCTGATGGTGTTCGACAACGACGCTTGGCGGAAAACCGGCGAGTCCGTGCAGGGCGGCTACGAGCAGATCAACGAGGAGATCGTTCGGCGGTTCGGTATCCTCTTCGGTGCCGGCGAGATCCAGCAGGGTCAAGAGGTCGCCGAGAGCGTCGTCGACTCCTCGGAGATCATCAACACGCTTGCCGGAGGTGGCGTCTCGACGGTTGGCTACGCCGAGGAGGAGGTCGAAGAGCGTTCCTCCGGCGGTCTGCTCTCTCGGCTCCGAAACGACGATGGGGGCGACGAACTCGACAGCGCTCACACGACGAACCGCATCACGAGTCTCGTCCGGAAGGCGGCACTCGGTCGGCTTACGCTCCCCTGTGAGATCGAGGGTGCAGAACGGGCGTTGCTCGTGCTCGCCGGACCGCCGGAGTACCTGAATCGGAAGGGAATCGAACGCGGTCGGAAGTGGCTCGAAGAGCAGACCGGCTCGATGGAGGTACGCGGTGGTGATTATCCGTATCGTGGTGCCGGCTTCGTTGCGACCGTGATCCTCCTTGCGGGCGTCACGAACGTGCCTCGTATCAAGGAGCTTCAGCAGGTGGCTATCGAGGCTCAGGATAACCTCGACGAGATCCGCGAGGAGAGCGAGGAGAATCTCGATAATCTCGTCAGCGACGACCAGGACGAACTCGAGTCGCTGTTTTAACCGACTCCCCGGATGGAGGTTCTCGTCCCGTTCTCGGCTGCTGACCCGAAGTCGCGACTATCCGAGGTGCTCGCTCCCGACGAACGCGGCTCCTTCGCCCGCGCGATGCTCGTGGACGTCGCCGACGCCGTGAGCGCCTGTGGAGCCACTCCGCACGTGCTCTCGACGGCACCGGTCGAGGTTTCGACTCCGATCGACGTTCCCGTCACCGTCGACTCCCGGCCATTAACGACGGCGATCAACGATGCTTTCGAAGCAGGTGTCCCCTCGAGCGGCGTCGATCCCGTGGATTCGTCACCGACTGCCGTCGTCATGGCCGATCTCGCACTGGCGACACCGGACGTTCTCGGCCGCTTTTTCGACGCTACTGGGGACGTCGTCATCGCGCCGGGCCGAGGTGGTGGGACCAACGCGCTCGTCGTTCGAGATCCGGCGTTCCGCGTCGACTACCACGGTGCGTCGTACCTCGACCACTTGCGGATCGCAGCCGACATCGATGCGACCGTTCACGCGTTCGACTCACATCGTCTCGCGAGCGACGTCGACACGCCGGCGGATCTCGTGGAAGTGCTCGTCCACGCCGACGGTCGGGCCGCCGAGTGGCTTCGGACCGCCGGATTCGGGCTCGACCGGTCGGATGGACGAGTCGGCATCGGTCGGTGACACCGAGAGAGAGGCCGTCACAGCCGCCGAGGCACGATCGAGCGGGGCGTCGGTCAGCGCTGCCATTTCGCCTCGCTCGATGACTCATCGTCGTTCGGGGCTGGGCCGTCTTCGTCGACAGCGAGGGTTTTAGTGGTCCGAACGCGGACGGTCAAGCGTGTTCCCGGCCGGAGACGAGTACGAAATCGAGATCACCGTCGACGAGACGGACGTCGAGCGGCTGCTCTCGGTAACGCCGGACGACGTCGACCGAGCCTCGCGGCTGTCGTTCGCTCGCAACGTCTTCATTCCGCTGACGACCGCGTGCCGGTACACCTGTACGTACTGTACGTACTACGACCTGCCCGGGGAGGCGACGCTACTGAGCCCCGAGGAGGTGCGTGAACGGTGTCGGATCGGAGCGGACGCCGGCTGCACCGAGGCGCTGTTCACGTTCGGCGATGACCCGGACGACCGCTACACGGAGATCCACGGACAGCTGGAGACGTGGGGGTTCGACTCGATCCACGAGTACCTGTATCGGGCCTGTGAGATCGCGTTAGAGGAGGGGCTGCTCCCGCATTCAAACCCCGGTGATCTGACGGAACGACAGTTCGACCGGCTCCGGGAGGTGAACGCCTCGATGGGTGTGATGCTCGAGACGACCGCCGATGTCGACGCCCACGAGGGGGGCCGTCGAAAAACGCCAGGACAGCGCCTGAACACCATCCGGGCGGCGGGTCGACGGGGCGTCCCCTTCACTACGGGGATTCTCGTGGGGATCGGCGAGACGTGGCGGGACCGCGCCGAGAGCCTGCTTGCGATCAGAGAACTCCACGAGCGGCACGGTCACGTGCAGGAGGTGATCGTCCAGAACGTCGTCTCGAACGAGCGCTCGGATTTCGAGACGCCGGATATCGACGTGGTTCGGCGGACAGTCGCGATGGCTCGAGCGGCGCTGCCGCCGTCGGTGTCGGTCCAAGTGCCGCCGAACCTCTCTCCCGCCGCCGACCTCCTCGACTGCGGAGTCGACGACCTCGGTGGAGTTTCCCCGGTAACCGATGACTACATCAATCCCGCGTACGAGTGGCCGGCGCTGGAGGAGCTCCGTCGGATCGCGGAGCTCGGAGACGTGCCACTCACCGAACGGCTTCCGACCCATGCACCGTATCTCCCGGACGAGTTCCGACCAACGGATGCGCCGGTCGCTGCGGCCCCGGCCGGCCCGGCCGAGTGGCTGTCGAAGACGATCGTCGACCGGCTCCGTCGTGATGATCCGCACGGTCGACGACTCCGCGCCGTCGCATCGAAAGACGGGCCGTTACCCGCAGCACCCCACGTCGAGTACCACGCGTAACGAACTGCGCTGCCAGTAGTTTCTTTAAATAGCAATCCGAACATGACGGCGATGGTACCACTACAGGTCGGCGGGATCGCGAACACGGTCGATATCGGCGGAATCGCAGTGTCGATCGTCGCGTTCGTCGTCGGGTTCGTCGCCGTGCTCCTGCTCGGAAAGTCCCTGTTCGTTCCGGCAGTTCGTCGCATGCTCGGATCGAAGGGGTTCGACGAGGTCGTGCGGAGTCTCGGGACGAGCGTCGCGAACGCGATCGTGTGGGTCGCGGCGATAGCGATCGCCTTCACCGTCGCCGGGTACGGCGCGTTTCTCTCCGCGTTCGCCGTGTTCGGAGGCGCGCTCGCGCTCGCAGTCGGGTTCGCCGCGCAGGAGCTCCTCGGGAACTTCGTCGCCGGGATCTTCATCCTGAAGGACAAGCCGTTCGAGGTCGGCGACTGGATCGAGTGGGACGGAAACGCGGGCCGAGTCGAAGACATCGATCTGCGAGTCTCGCGCATCCGAACGTTCGACAACGAACGAATCACCGTCCCGAACGGTGACCTCGCGAACAACGCGGTGACGAACCCCGTCGCGTACGACACGCTCCGACAGAAGTTCGTGTTCGGAATCGGCTACGACGATGACATCAACAGAGCGACGGAGATCATCATCGAAAAGGCGGTCGAACACGACGACATCCTCGACGAGCCGGAACCGTCGGTACGGCTCGTCGAGCTCGGGGACTCGGACGTCGGTCTTCAGGCACGGTGGTGGATCTCCGAACCCGGCCGTGGCGATTTCGTCAGGGTTCGCTCGGAGTACGTGCAGGCGGTCAAGGAGGCGTTCGACGAGGAGGGGATCGACATCCCGTACGTCCACCGCCAGCTCACCGGAAGCGTCGAGATGGTCGAGTCGGTCGCCGACGACTGACCGGCTCGCGCCTCGTTCGAACGGGGACCGAGCGTCCGACCAGCTCCGTGAAGCGGAACCGTTTTCTCACGACCACCGGATACTACCACCCATGGATCCGTCAACGTGGGGTACGTATCTCGTGACACAGGAGAGCCACTCTCCGGGACGTGACACGGTTTCCGTCGTGGAGGAGGCGCTCGAACACGGCATCGACGCCGTTCAGCTCCGCGAGAAGGGAATGGACGCTCGCCGCCGGTACCGTCTGGGCATCCGACTTCGCGATCTCACCGATGAAGCCGGCGTGCCGCTGATCGTCAACGATCGGATCGATCTCGCCCGGGCTATCGCCGCGGACGGAGTGCATCTCGGCCAGTCGGATCTTCCGGTCGAGATCGCTCGAGATCAGCTCGATTCGGACGCAGTAGTTGGCTGTTCGGCGGCGACGGTCGAGGAGGCGAGGACGGCCGAGACCGCCGGCGCGGACTACCTCGGCGTCGGGGCCGTTTACGGCACCGATTCGAAGGACGTCGACGGGGAAAAGAACGACGTCGGTCCCGAGCGAATCCGGGCGATAGCAGAGGCTGTTGAGCTCCCGATCGTCGGAATCGGCGGCATCGATGCCGGCAACGCCGCTGCCGTCGTCGAGGCGGGAGCCGTAGGTGTGGCGGTGATATCCGCGATCACGACGGCCGACGATCCGGCTGCTGCGACGCGGGAGCTTCGGGAGGTGGTTACGGATGTCCGATGAGCTGCCGATCGATGGGAGAATACTCCGTGAGACGCTGTCGGCACTTCCCGAGGCGTCGCCGCTCGTTCACCATCTCACGAACGACGTGACGACGAGCGAGACGGCCAACGTCACGCTTCACTGGGGTGGGCTCCCCGTGATGGCGAACGCTCCGGCGGAGGCGGGCGACATGGCTGCCGGTGCCGACGCGCTCGTGATCAACACCGGTACCGCGTCGGTCTCGGAGATCGACGCGATGATCGACGCCGGGCGGCGAGCAAACGAGGTCGACGTACCGGTCGTGCTCGATCCGGTCGGGTACGGTGCGACACCGCATCGGATCGAGTCGGTCGGACGCCTGCTCGACGCAGTCACTTTCGATGTCATCAAGGGGAACGCCGGCGAGATCAAGGGACTCGCGGGCGAGGAGGCGGCGGTGCGAGGGGTTGAGTCGGTTGGCGAAGCGACGGGCGTCGCAGAGACGGCGCAGGCGCTGGTCGAGGAAACGGACGCCGTCGTTGTCGTCTCGGGCGAGACGGACGTCGTTGCGGACGGCGAAACCGCGTACGAGCTCGATGTCGGTCACGAGCGGATGGGAACGTTCGTCGGTTCGGGCTGTATGCTCACGAGCACGCTGGCGACGGTGGCGGCGCTAACCCGCGAGACCAACGCTCCAGTTCCCGACACGACCGCCGCGGGACTGGTCGGAACGATCGCGTATGGAGTTGCCGGCGAGCTGGCGGCGGAGACGGAGCCGTCGGGACCGGCGAGCTATCGGACGGCGTTTATGGACGCGGTCGCTGCGATGGCGACCGATCCGCCGTCAGTCACCGTCGGCGACCGGCTCGAACGCCGGTAACGGAAGTTACACGAGAGGGGCGAACAGGTGATGCGTGTGACCGTCGTCCGACTGGTTGCTCGGACACGCGTGACGGCGAGGTACGCACGGGACCGCACCACACACCCGCGTTCCCCCGTGCGGCGGTTCGTCGAAACACGGGGGCTCTGGCCGCCTCATCATTGTTAAGCGGTCGGAAGGCGCTCCGCTCGTTGTACGCTGAGGAGATCGAATCCGGTAATCTGGACGTCGACATCGACGGCTCACGCACCGACGAGTTCGGTCAGCTTTCGACGCTTCTGACGCGGCTCCGCGATACGCTTCGCAACCAGCTGGAGGAGGCCGAACGGCAGGCCGAGGCAGCTGAGACGGCCAGAGCGGAGGCAAAACAGCTGACGGCGCATCTCGAGGAGAAAGCCGACGACTACGGCGATGCGATCGACGCCGCAGCCGACGGCGATCTGACGCGCCGACTCGACACCGAGAGTCAAAGCGACGCGATGGAGTCGATCGGTGAGTCGCTCAACGAGATGCTGGCTGAGATGGAGTCGCTCGTCGTGACGATTCAGGACGCTGTGGAGACGGTCGGTGAGCAGAGTTCCGAGGTGACCGCCTCCGCCGAGGAGATCTCGGCGGGCACCGAGCGTCAGGAGCGGAACCTCTCGACGGCAGCCGGGGAGCTGAACGACCTTTCAGCGACCGTCGAGGAGATCGCCTCCTCGACGAACGAGACGGCTGTACAGGCCGATAGCGCGGTGGAACTCGGCACTGATGGTCAAGAGGTTGCCCGGTCTGCGATCGACCGGATGGATCGGATCGAGGCGGAGATGGGAACCACCATCGACGAGGTGTCCACGCTTCAAAAGGAGGTCCGTCAGATCGGTGAGATCGTCGATCTGATCGACGATATCGCCGACCAGACGAACATCCTCGCGCTCAACGCGTCGATCGAGGCGGCCCGAGCGGGCGAGGCTGGCGAGGGGTTCGCGGTGGTCGCTCGCGAGGTAAAGGATCTCGCCGAGAAGACCGCGGAGGCAACGACGGAGGTCGAGCGTCTGATCTCGGGCGTCTCGGAATCCACCGAGTCGGTTGCCGAGGATATGTTCGCGATGGAAGACGACATCGAGGAAGGGCGTGAGACCGTCGACGAAACGGTCGAAACGCTTGAAGCCATCGTTGAGGAGGTCTCCGACGCCAACGCGAGTATCCAGTCGATCAACGACGCGACGGACGAACAGGCCGACTCCACGCAGGATATCGTCGCGATGGTGGACGAAGTCTCGAGCGTGAGCGAGCAGACGGCCGCCGAGGCCCAGAACGTCTCCGCGGCCGCCGAAGAGCAGACCGCGGCAATCGAACAGATCGCTACCAGCGCCGAGTCGCTCTCGGATCGCTCCGACGAGCTACGTTCGCTCGTCGAGCAGTTCGAGACGGATGCAGCTGCCGAGGGTGACGCGGCTCCGATGACTGACGAGAGATCGGCAGGCGAGGCGTCCGCACCGAGCATCTCGGAGCCGGTCGCTGAGACCGGTCCAGCAGACGACGTGGAATCGAAAACCAACCTACCCGCCGCCGACGGCGGAGTGTCGTCCGCGGGTGGCTCGACGGAGAAAAAGTAATCAGCGCGTCGCCTGCTTCCACTCCCGAAGTCCGAGCCGCTCGCCGTTCAGATCAGCCGGTGGTGCGTCGGTCGCGGCCCAGACGAAAAGCGGCGCGACGCTCTCCGGACTCCGTGCGTTCTCCATTCCCGTGAGGTCGGTCGCGACGAGTCCCGGATCGACGACGCCGACCGTCGCGTCGATGTCGGCCGCGAAGCCACGGGCAACCGCCTCGGCCGCGGCTTTCGAGACCGCGTACGCTCCCATCCCCGCCTTCGACTCGTGGGCGACCGAGCCGGACGGAACGATGATCCGGGCCTCCTCGGCGAGGTGAGGGAGCGCCTCGCGGATCGTCGCGAAGACGCCGCGAGCGTTCGTTCGGATCGTGTCGTCGAACCGGGTGTAAGGGACGTCCTCCATCGGGCTCTCGCCGGGCACGCCGTGGAAGACGGCCGCGTTCGCGAACACGACGTCGATCGCGTCACCCTTGCGGGCAGCGTTCTCGAAGAACCGTTCGAGGTCGTACTCGTCACGGACGTCGACGCGAGCTCCCCAAGCGCTGCCGTCGCTGCCGTCCTCGGTACACTCCGCGACCGTCCGGTCGACGGCGGTCCCGTCGCGTCCGCAGAGCGCAACGAACGCCCCCTCGTCGGCGAACGCCTTCGCAACTGCCCGCCCGATCCCGCTCGTCGCACCGGTGATCGCGACCGTCGAATCCATGTTCCAACGTACGGGCGAGACGGACTTAGGCGTACCCACTGGCATCGTCTCCGCACACCGACCGACATCGTCTGGCAGGTATTTATACCGTCTCCGCCCCACGGATCGAGTATGGACGCGGTCCCGGACACCGACGGCGTAGCTGGTCAGTCCGTCGTCGTTATCGGCGGTGGATTCGGCGGGCTCTCGACGGCGTGCTACCTCGCCGACGCCGGCGCGGATGTCACCCTCCTCGAGAAGAACGAACAGCTCGGTGGACGCGCGAGCCGTCTGGAGATCGACGGATTCCGGTTCGATATGGGTCCCTCGTGGTATCTCATGCCGGACGTGTTCGAGCGATTCTTCGGTCATTTCGGGCGGTCGCCCGAGGAGTTCTACGAACTGACGCATCTTGACCCGCACTACCGCGTGTTCTGGAAGGACGGCGACAGCGTCGACGTGCTTCCGAATCTGGAACGGAACAAGGAGCTGTTCGAGTCGTACGAGCCGGGCGCGGCCGACGCGCTCGACGCCTATCTCGAAAAGTCCGAGTACACGTACGAGGTCGGGATGGAACATTTCGTGTACGAGGATCGTCCACGGCTGCGCGACTACGTCGACCTCGACGTGCTCCGCTACTCGTGGGGGCTCTCGCTTCTGGGAAAGATGCAGGGACACGTCGAGGGGTACTTCTCACATCCGAAGCTCCAGCAGCTGATGCAGTACACGCTGGTGTTTCTCGGCGGGTCGCCGACGAACACGCCCGCGCTGTACAACCTGATGAGCCACGTCGATTTCAACATGGGCGTGTACTACCCGGACGGCGGGGTCGGCGCGGTCGTCGACGGCATGGTCGAACTGGGCGAGGATCTCGGCGTCGAGTTCGTCACCGACGCCGAGGTGACGGCGATAGAGGGTCGCCGTGGCGCGTTCGCAGTCGACACGACAACCGGCGACCGGTATCTCGCCGACCTGGTCGTCTCCAACGCCGACTACGCACACACGGAGCGGGAGCTGCTTCCGCCGAGCAAGCGACAGTACACCGACGAGTACTGGGCGTCGCGGACGTACGCGCCGTCGGCGTTCCTCCTGTATCTCGGCGTTGAAGGGGACGTCGAGGAGCTGGCACACCACACGCTCGTGTTGCCGACCGCGTGGGACGAGCATTTCGCACAGATCTTCGATGACCCCGCGTGGCCAGACGACCCGGCGTACTACCTCTGTGTCCCGTCGAAAACCGACGACACGGTCGCGCCCGAGGGACACAGCAACCTCTTCGCCCTCGTGCCGATCGCGCCGGGGTTGGAGGACACCCCGGAGCTTCGTAACACGTATCGGGATCTCGTCCTCGACGACATCGCCGAGAACACGGGAACCGATCTCCGAGACCGGATCGTCGTCGAGGAGACGTTCTGTGTCGACGACTTCGCGGACCGGTACAACAGCTATCGGGGCTCCGCGCTCGGGCTCGCGCACACCTTGCGACAGACGTCGCTGTTCCGGCCGCCACACGCCTCCACCGTCGTCGACGGGCTCTACTTCACCGGGGCGACGACGACGCCGGGAATCGGGGTGCCGATGTGCCTGATAAGCGGACAGCTAACTGCCGAACGCATCTCGGAAACGATCTGAGAGCCGTGCAAATGAGCAACGACGGCTCCGACGAAGGAGCCACGAACGAGACTGACCGGGAGATCGCCGACGGGAGCGACGAGATTCGCGAACGGCTTCGCTACCTCCTCGTGCTGTCCCGTCCGCGGTTCTGGCTGTATCTCGCCGGCCCGGTCGCCGTCGGCGTGACGTACGGAATCTCCGATGTCGGCGAGCTGTTCACGCCGACGACCGTCGCGCTGGCGGCGTACTTTCTGCTTCCGGCAAACGTGCTTTTATACGGCGTCAACGACGTGTACGACGCCGACATCGACGAGATAAACCCGAAAAAGGAGGACCGCGAGAGCCGGTGGCAGGGGGACCGGCTCGTCGTCGCGGCGGTCGTGGGGTCCGGACTCCTCGGACTGGGAACCTTCGCGATCACGCCGGCGGTCGCGTGGCCGTATCTCGCCGGCTTTTTCGTGCTCGCGATCGGATACAGTGCACCACCGCTGCGATTTAAAACGACGCCGCTCGCCGACTCGGTTTCGAACGGTCTGTACATCCTCCCCGGCGCGGCGGCGTACGCGGCGGTTGCGGGCGCACATCCGCCGCTCGCCGCGCTCGTCGGCGCGTGGCTGTGGACGATGGGGATGCACACGTTCTCGGCGATCCCGGACATCGATCCGGATCGGGCAGCCGGGATCCGGACGACTGCGACCGTGCTCGGCGAGACGCGGACGTACGTCTACTGTCTCGCCTGTTGGACTGCGGCGGCGATCGCGTTCGCGACCCTCGATCTCCGGCTTGGAGCGCTGCTCGCCGCGTACCCGCTTTTCGTCTCGTGGGTTGCGGTCTCGTCGGTGGACGTCGCCCGCGCGTACTGGTGGTTCCCGGCGCTCAACACCGTCGTCGGGACGTTGCTTGCGATGGGCGGTCTCTGGCGGGTGTATCCGATCTGGGAGGTGCTCGGATGACGAGCGACGATGCGGGATCGACGGCGACCGCCGACTCCGGCACTCGCTCGGCTGCCGGTGACTCCGACGCCGCGTCGTCCGCCGAGGCGCGCCGGTCGGTCCGCGAGACGCTGCCCGCGACGCGCGACGAGGCGGAGCGCCTGCTCGACCGGGTCGTCCGGGAGAATCGGTTCACCATCGCGGTGCTGTTCCCGGTCGTCGGGGCGATCACGCTCGTCGGCAGCGCGGAGGGGTGGGTACCGGACCCCCTCGCGTTCAACCCGTGGTTCGTCCTGTTCGGCGTGCTCGTCATGCGCTCCCCGCTCATCGTCGGCGTGTTACCACTTCTCGACCGGCGCGCGGTCGGCTGGATCGGGCTGTTGATCGCGTACACGTATCTCATCGAGCACGTCGGCGTTCGGACCGGGTGGCCGTACGGAAGCTTCGAGTACACGATCAGTCTCGGGCCGATGCTCGGCGGCGTGCCGCTGGCGCTGCCGGTGTTTTTCATCCCGCTCGTGATGAACGCGTACCTGCTGTATCTGCTGTTGGCCGGGTCGCGAGCCGCAGTCGGGTGGATTCGACTGCTCGCCGTGATCGCTGCCGTCGTCACGATGGACGTCGTGTTGGATCCCGGCGCGGTCGCGCTCGGCTTCTGGTCGTTCGGCGGCGGCGCGTTCTACGGCGTTCCCCTCTCGAACTACGCGGGCTGGGTGTTGTCGGCGACCGTCGCCGTCGTCGCGCTCGACCGCGCGTTCGATATGGCCGCCCTCCGCGAGCGACTCGCGAACTGTGAGTTCATGCTCGACGATCTAGTGAGCTTCGTGATCCTCTGGGGAGCGATCAACCTCTGGTTCGGGAACCTCGTTCCCGCGGTCGTCGCCGTCGCGTTCGGCGTCGGACTCGTCCGTGCCGACCGGTTCGACGCACGGCTGTTCACCCCGTGGCGGTGAGCGCAACGACCGTCCCGAGCGCGGCGACGCCGACGGCGAGGAACAGGTAGTTCGCGCGGGGGTTCTTCGCGGGAGTCAGGTCCAGAGTGAGATGAAACCCCGAGAGGGGTCGGAACGGCTGGATCCCCATCGGCGTAAGCGCGTCGCCCGCGATATGGGAACACAGCGTCAGCGTCACGACGCCGCCGACGAACGCGGGGGTCCACGGCGGGACGCCGGCGCCCGCGCCGGCCGCAAGCACGACCGTGGCCGCCAGCGCGGCGACGACGCCCGCTGCGACCGCGAACGCGAGCGTGTGCGTCGGGCCGCGGTGCGGGATCGGCAGCGACTGGTCGACGTCCGGAAGCGGGGCGACGGTGATCGCGATCAGTCCGCCGACGACCGCCAGTCCGAACTCCCCGCTGCCGAGGACGACGCCCGCGACCGGCGCGTACGCCAGCAGTCCGAGTCCGACGTGGCCCCGCCAGTACATACCTGATATCCGCTGCAGAGACGCAAAAAGGCGTCGTCGGAGCCTGTCCGAGTAGCGTTCGGCCGGGCGCGAGCACGGAACTGCTTGGCTCGTCGCGGTTTCAGTCGTCCGCGGGTGTCGCCTGCGAGGCGTCCGACAGCGAGACGTCTCCGGCGTCGACGCCGAGCTCGTCAAGCGCGACCTGTGCGGCCCGTTTTCCGGAAACGAGCATCGCGCCGAACGTCGGCCCCATTCGCGGAAGGCCGTAGGCGGTCGCGGTCGCCATACCCGTCGCAACGAGCCCGTCGTGGACGAGCCCGGTGTGTTCGACGATCGCGTCCTCGCTCTCGTCGACCCACATGGAGTCGTGACCGGGCGAGTCGTGGCCGGGCGCGCCGTACTGGTCGTCATCCGTGGCGTCCATGCCGGTGTTGTGCTCCTTGGCGTGCTGGATGCCGGGCGCGTCGAGGACGCCCCGCTCGTCGAGTTTGCTCACGGCGACGGCGTCGTGACCGGTCGCGTCGATCACGAGGTCCGCCTCGACGGCAATCGGGTCGACGCAGGTGATCTCGCGAGGCAGCGCGTGGACGGGCGTCCAGTTCATCACGATCCCGCCGACGCGATGGTCCTCTCGGATCACGATATCCGTGAACTCCGTCATGTTCTGGATCTTCGCGCCCGCGTCGCAGGCTGCCTTGATGAGCCCGGAGCACGCCTCCGGGCCCGATGCGACGTACAGCCCGTCCGTCCCGCCTGCGGGCTCGAACGCCACGTCGAGATCGGTGAGGATCTCCTGGGACGGGTCGCGGACGGTCACCTTGTTCATCAGGAACCCACCGAGCCAGAACCCCCCGCCGAGATAGTTGTTCTTCTCGACGACCATCGCCTTCACGCCCCGCTCGGCCAACTCCTTCGCGGCCATCAGGCCGGAGGGGCCGCCGCCGACGATTATCACGTCGGACTCGGAGAACTCCATGAACTCGTCGGTCCACTCCTCACCTATTGCGCGCGTTACGTCCGCCTCGTCGACGTCGCTGAATCCGTTGAACCCGTGCATACAACTAGGTAGTATTACTGAGTAGTAAATAGTGTTGTGGTTGACCGTCCTCGGCGGTCGACTGCCGAAATCCGGCGGTTCCGACTCGTAGCCTTTTTACCCGCGCTGGCGGTAGAATGAGCCACTATGGCTGAGGACAAGGCTCGAAGCACCGGCAGTGCGGGTCGATTCGGGGCCCGTTACGGCCGCATCGCTCGCAAGCGGGTACAGGAGATCGAAGAGGAGATGCGCGGCGCGACCGTCGACGGCGACGACGTCAAACGCGTTGGCACCGGCATCTGGGTGAACGAGGAGACCGGCGAGACGTTCACCGGCGGCGCGTACCGCCCGGAGACGCCCGGCGGACGCACCGTGCGCCGGTCGATCCGCGCAGCGCTCACGGACGACGAATAGATGAGCTACAAGTGCTCCCGCTGTAAGCGCGACGTCACCCTCGACGAGTACGGCGGCGTGCGCTGTCCGTACTGCGGCCACCGCGTCCTCCTGAAGGAACGCGGCGGCGGCATCAAGGAAGTCGACGTCGAGTGACCGGTCTCCATTGACCGACACCGCCCCGACGATGTCCCGCGCTCATGACACCGCTCTCCGTATCTCCTACCCGACGGACCGGCGCGCTCGGGTCGTCGCCGACGCGCTCGCGCCCGAAGTCGGCGAGATCGACGACCCCCGGTCGTCCGCGACCGTGCGCCGGGACGGGGCCGTCGTTTGCGTTCGAATCGCCGCCGACGATCTCACCGCGCTTCGCGCCGGAATCAACAGCTGGTCCCGGCTGGTCGAAGTCGCCGAGCGCGTCCCAAGCTAGCAACACCGCGTCCCAAGCTAGCGACACCGCGTTTCGGCAGCCGGCCTCTCAGTGAGACCACCGATATCAACCGTGTAGCAGTATCTAACGCAACATCTCGGTGTCGATGGAGAAGTCGGGGGTTTTTCCGTCCGGGACGCCTCGTCGTATCCATGCAGGGTAATATGCCGCCCGAGGCACAGGAGAAGATCGAGGAACTACAGGAGCTGCAGGAGACTGCACAGCAGGTCGCACAGCAGAAAGAGCAGGCACAGACCGCGCTCAACGAGTCGAAGACCGCCCTCGACGCGTTGGAGGATGTCGACGAGGACGCCGGCATGTACCGCGAGATCGGTGAAGTGCTCGTGGAGACGGATTACGAGAGCGCCTACGACGACTTGGAGAACAAGGTCGACTCGCTCGAGGTCCGTGCCGAGCAGCTCGAAAAGCAGGAGCAGCGCGTCCAAGAGCAGTTCGAGGAGCTTCAAAGCGAGCTCCAGCAGATGCTGCAGGGCGGCGCGGGCGGCGGCCCGATGGGGCCGGGCGGTCCGGGCGCGGGCGGCGCGTAAATGCCGGCCGAGGACGAGTCGAGCGATGAGAGCCCGCGCGACGAGGAAGTCGTTCGAACCGCTGCGGAGGCGGCCGAAGGTGTCGTCTTTTCGTACTACGACCAGTCGGCCGTGACAGATCTCGACGTCACCGTGACGTTCGAGGAGGGCGTCCTCGATGTCGACGTCTACCTCAACGCGCCCGGCGACGCGGACGACGCGCCGGATCCCGACGCGGTGGCCCGCGAGGCGGCCGAGACGGCCGGCGAGGCGGTCGACGAGCTGTTCAGCGCGTAGGGCCGCGGGACCGCCGGAGGTGTTTTTCCGGAGAGTACGGACTATCCGGACGAACGTCTCGCACGTCAGCGCGGAGCGTGATCAAGCCTCGAAATCTGGAAGATCGTCCGGCGCCTCGAACTCCGCCTCCCAGTCGACGTACTCCGCTTTGAGGACCTCACAGACGATCTGACCCAGCTCGGTGAGCCCGGCGTTTATCGACGACACGGTCCCCCACGAGTCGAGGTCGGGGTGGAGCTCCCGTTCTTTCCAGTCTTCTGGGAGCCCGGGCGCGTGATAGCCGACGCGGTCCGCAAAGTCATCCCAGAAGAAGTCGTAGCGCGCGACCAGTTCGAGATCCTCGACGATCCGCCAGTCGGCCTCGTCCATCTCGCTCGTGGCGGCCCACTGCTCGAACGCCTCCTCCCACGCACCCCCGTGAAGGAACGTCTCGAGTTCGTCTCGACGGTAGTCGCCGCCGGCGACCTCCGCGTCCTCGTACTCGTTCGGGTCGACGGACGCCAGTGTCGGCGGATCGGGGGGATCGACGGTGAGTGCCATACCCGAACAACGGCGTGAGTGGGCAAAAACACGGCGGCGATCGGGAGATCCTCGAGCCAGGATACGGCCATCGAACGCAGTTGTACGAGCCGCCGGCATCCGACCGTCTGCGCAGACGAACGGTTGCTCGTCAGTGCGCGCTCACGCGAGTTCGTGAATGTTGGCGACGATCTCGTCGGCGAACTCGCTGGTAGCGAGCTTCTCGCCGCCGTCGATCTGGCGGTGGAGGTCGTAGGTCACTTTTCCGGAGGCGATCGTCTCCTCGACCGCGTCACGCACGAGGTCGGCCGCCTCGGACCAGCCCATGTACTCGAGCATCTCGCGGCCCGAGAGGATCATCGCGGTCGGGTTCACTTTGTCCTCGCCGGCGTACTTGGGCGCGGAGCCATGTACGGGTTCGGCCAGACATCGGCCGTGGCCGCGGTTGATCCCGGGCGCGATCCCGAGCCCGCCGATCTGTGCGCCCGCCGCGTCCGAGAAGTAGTCCCCGTTCAGGTTCATCGTCGCGATCACGTCGTAGTCCGCGGTCCGGGTCAACACCTGCTGGAGCATGTTGTCCGCGATCCGGTCTTTGATCACGACCGTCCCGTCGGGCTGTTCGCCGTCGTGTTCTTCCCACAGCTCGTCTTCGGTGATCACGTCCTCGCCGTACTCCTCGTCGGCCAGCTCGTACCCCCAGTCGCGGAACGCCCCCTCGGTGAACTTCATGATGTTCCCCTTGTGCACCAGCGTCACCGAGTCGCGATCGGTCGCGAGCGCGTAGTCGACCGCCTCGCGGATCAGTCGCTTCGAGCCGAACTCCGTGATCGGCTTGACTCCGATCCCGACCGGCCCGTCGTGGATCACGTCGTCGATACCCATCTCGGATTCGACGAACTCGCGGACCTGCTCGACCTCGTCGGTGCCGGCCTCCCACTCGATACCCGCGTACACGTCCTCGGTGTTCTCGCGGAACGTCACCATATCCATCGCCTCCGGATTCTTTACGGGTGAGGGGACGCCCTCGAGGTGGTAGGTGGGGCGGACGTTCGCGTACAGGTCCAGCGTCTTGCGCAACGCCACGTTCAACGAGCGGAACCCCGCACCCACGGGCGTCGTGAGCGGCCCTTTCAGCCCCACGCGGAACTCGCGAAACGCAGAGACGGTGTCCGCGGGCAAGTTCTCCCCGTCATACCGCTCGCGAGCACTCGCACCCGCGTACACGCGCATCCAGGCGATCGACCGACCCGTCGCTTCCGCGGCCGCGTCCAACACCTGCTGGGCCGCCGGCCCCACGTCCGTCCCGATCCCGTCACCGTGAATGATCGGCACGACCGGCTCTTTGGGAACCGACAGCTCCCCCGTCTCCTCGTCCGCCAGCGTAATCTGCTCACCCTCCTCGGGTACGGCCACCTTATCGTAGCTCATGAACGTTCGTGGGTTCTCACACCGCCCTAAAGTGCCTGCCGTTTCCGCGCTGACGGCTCCCCACCGGCGGATCACCCGACCGGTTTAACATTGCCCACCTCGATCGACCGTCCATGGCGACCATGCGCGTGATCGTTCACGGTGGAGCCGGCGGCGCTCCCGAGGAGCCCGAACCGCGGCAGTCGGTCCTTGATGAGGCCGCGGCCGCCGGCGTCGGAGTCGACTCGCCGCTCACTGCTGTCGAGCGTGCGGTTCGGCTGCTGGAGTCGAGCCCACGTTTCAACGCGGGCGTCGGCGGAGCGGTCCAGTCCGACGGCGTCGTCCGCACCGACGCGGGGGTGATGACGTCGGACCGCGAGATCGGCGCGGCCTGCTCGATGGCGGGCGTCGAACACGCGGTGTCGGTCGCCCGCGTCGTCCACTCGGAGACGCCGCACGTCCTGCTGTCCGGCTCGCATGCCGTCGAGCTCGCGGCCGACTTCGGCGTCGAAACGGACGTCGACCTCCTGACCGCGGAGAAGCGCGACAGATACGAGCGGGACGCACCGCCGAGCGGGAGGTCGCGGGAGCAGCTCGGCTGGCTCGCGGAGCGATTCGGATCGGGGCGCGATCAGGCGGGCGGATCGTCGCGATCGGTGACGGACGATCGGTCCGAGCCGACGGTAGGGGACGAAGCCACGAAGCGAGAGGCTCCGGATCACGACACGGTCGGTGCGGTCGCGTCGGACGGGGAGACGTTCGCGGCGGCGACGTCGACCGGCGGTCGGTCGTTCGCGCTCGCGGGACGCGTCGGCGACGTGCCACAGGTCGGGTCGGGGTTCTTCTGTACCGACGCCGGCGGGGCGAGCGCCACCGGTGCGGGCGAGGACATCACCCGTGTCACGCTGAGCCGGCGCGCGGTCGGTCACCTCGAGGACGGACTCGACGCACAGACCGCAGCCGATCGAGCGATCGAGGCGTTCGAGTCGATAACCGGCTCCGGAGCCGGCGTCATCGTCCTCGACGAGCGGGGAGCCGGCAGCGCGTTCAACACCGACGGGATGCAGACGAGCGTCGCCGTCGACTGATAGACGAGCGTCGCCGTCGACTGATCGGTGTCTCGCCCGCAGGGTTCCGTTTCGCAACGCTTACCACCCGACGCACGGCAGCGACTCGCATGCACGAGCTATCCGATATCGAGCGGGTTGGCGTCGTCGGCGCGGGCACGATGGGTCACGGGATCGCTCAGGTCGCGGCGACCGCCGGCTACGACGTGGCGATGCGTGACGTCGAGCGGGCGTACGTCGACCGCGGACTCGACGCCATCGAGGAGAGCCTCGACCGGCTGGCGGGGAAGGGGCGGCTCGAGGAGGAGCCGGACGCGATCCGAGCGCGGGTGACGGGGACGACCGACCTCGGTGACCTCGCCGACGTCGACCTCGTCATCGAAGCCGTGATCGAGGAGCTCGACGTGAAACGCGAGGTGTTTGCCGACCTCGATGCGACCGTCGCGGACGGCGTCGTGTTGGCGACGAACACCTCGACGCTGTCGATCACGACGATCGCGAGCGCGACGGAGCGCGCGAGCGACGTGGTCGGGCTCCACTTTATGAACCCCGTCCCGGTGATGGACGGCGTCGAGGTGGTCGTGGGCGAACGCACCGACGAGGCGGTCGTCTCGTTCGCACACGCTTTTGCCGAGGACCTCGACAAGGAGACGTGGGAGGCGGACGACAAGCCGGGGTTCGTCACCAACCGTATCCTGATGCCGTGGATCAACGAGGGGATCCGCGCGTACGACGAGGGGGTGGCCTCGAAGACGGATATCGACCGGGGGATGACGCTCGGCACGAACGTGCCGATGGGGCCGCTCGAACTGGCCGATCACATCGGGCTCGACGTCGTGCTTGACGCCAGCGAGACGCTCCACGAGGAGCTCGGCGACCGGTACACGCCCGCGTACCTCCTCAAACGGAAGGTGGCCGCGGGCGATCTCGGGAAGAAGACCGGGCGCGGGTTCTACGAGTACGACTGACCGGAGCGGTCCGGAACTAACCGTGGCGCTATAGGTCGTCGCGGTCGAACTTCAGCAGTCCCGCGAGCGGTGGCGCGAGCGTCCAGAACAGTATCATTGCGGTCGCGGAGATCTGCTGATTCAGCGTCTCGCCCGCGAACAGCTGTTCGCCGAGGAACGCGTTGGTGAGCACCTGGATCCCGGTCGTCGGGTTCGCGACCTCGAGGAACGTCCGGAGCTGGAACTCCGATATCGGCAGTGCCGAGACGACGGGGTCGAACGCGCCGAGCAGCTGGCCGGTGAGCGTGCTCCAGAACAGCACGAACAGGAAGTACACGCCGATGCCGCCGATCAGCGCGCGGCGCTGCGTCGACGCGGCCGCCGAACAGCCGACGGCGATTGCGACGAACACACAGCCCAACACCGCCGCGAACACGGTGTAGCCGAGGAACGCGCCGACGTTGAACGACACGGGGATGACGGCCAGCACGACGGCCGGTAGCAGGAACCCGGCGAACACCGCGAGCGAGACGGCTCCGGCGCGGCCGATCACCTTGCCGAAGACGACGTCCGCCCGCGAGTGCGGCAGCGAGAGGAGCAGCTTCAGCGAGCCGGACTCGCGCTCGCCGCTCACCGCGTTGTAGCCGACGACGACCGCGACGAGCGGAACGAGCGTCGTCACGAGGATCGGACCGACGAAAACGCTCAACAGTAGCTCCGTCGCGAACGCGTCTCCCTCGGGACCGGGGCGGACGGCGTACGCCATCACGGCGACGAGCCCGGAGAACAGCGCGACGAGCAGCACCATCGCCTTCGACCGCACCGTATCCTGAAAGTCCTTCTTCGCGACGGCGACGAGGCTCATCGGGCCACCTCCTCGTCGGCGTCGGTCGACGGATCGGGCCGTTCACCCTCGGTGTACGCCAGGAACAGATCCTCGAGCGACGCCTCCTTGGTGTGGAAGTCGTCGACCGCGACGCCGGCCTCTTCCAGCGTCGCGAGCACCCGCGTCTTCGCGGCGTCGCCGCAGCTCACGCGAAGAGTCGTCCCGTCGACATCGACGTGGGAGACCCCCTCTATGGCAGCCACCGCCTCACGGGTCTCGTCGTCGACGCCGTCGGTGTCGATCTCCAGCGTCTCCTCACCGCCGACGGCGTCGCGGAGTCCCTCGACGGAGTCCTCGGCGACGAGCGTCCCGTCCCTGAGGATGCCGACGCGGTCACAGACGGCCTCGACCTGCCCGAGGATATGTGAGGAGAAGAAGACGGTCGCGCCGCGGTCGGCCTCCTCGCGGACGAGCTCGCGCATCTCCTTTGCGCCGGCCGGGTCGAGTCCGGAGGAGGGCTCGTCGAGAATGAGCAGCTCCGGGTCGTCGACGAGGGCCATCGCCAGCGCGAGCCGTTGTTGCATCCCCTTCGAGTAGCCGCCGGCCTTGCGATCGGCGTCGTCGGCGTCGAGTCCGACCCGCGAGAGCAGCTCGTCGGGGTCGTCGTCCGCCTCCTTCGACTCGATGGCGAACTCGACGTGTTGCCGCCCGGTGAGCCGGTCGTACACCGCGAACCCCTCCGGAAGCACGCCGGTTCGCTCCCGGACTGCGACGCTGTCGGTCGTGGCGTCGCGGCCGAGGACGGTGACTGCGCCGGCCGTCGGACGAACGAGGTCGAGCACCATGTTGATAGTCGTCGACTTGCCCGCGCCGTTCGGGCCGAGAAAGCCGTACACCTCCCCCTCCTCGACGGTGAGGTCGAGGTTCTCGACGGCCGTCACGTCCGCGAACTCTTTGCGGACGCCACGAAGTTCGATCGCGGTCATGGCACACGGTTCCGGCGGCGACGGATAAAGCGTTGTGTCTCGCCGTCTCCGCTACCGATCCACGACAGCGATGCGCTCACTGCGGCCTCACTCGGTCCACTCGTCGAGCGTCGAATCGGGGACGTCCGTGGCTCCGTCACCATCGTCGCTCTCGTTCGCGTCGCCGTCGTCATCCGGCGGCCACGCGATCCCGTGATCGTCGAGCAGGGACGCGAACTCGCGTTCGTCGAGCTGTTCGACCCCCTCCGACTCCGCGTCGTCGCGCTTCGACTGCCCGGGGTTCTCGCCGACGACGAGATAGTCGGTGTTGCCGGAGACGCTGCTCGTCGCCGAGCCGCCGTTGTTCTCGACGACCGTCTCCGCCTCGCTTCGCGTCGTCGACAGCGACCCGGTGAACACGAACGTGAGTCCCTCGAGCGCGTCGCCCGCCTCCGTCTCGACCGGCCGGGGATCGACGCCGCGATCCCGGAGCCCCTCGATCGCGGCGCGGTTCTCCGGCGAATCGAAGAACTCCCGGATCGACGCCGCGACCTCCGGGCCGATGTCGTCGACCGTCCGGAGCTCCGTCTCGTCGGCGTCGAGCAGCGCGTCGAGGTCGCCGAACGTTCGGGCCAGCGCGTCCGCCGTCGTCGCGCCCACGTCCGGGATCCCGAGTCCGGCGAGGAACGCGTCGAGCGGCGGCTCGCGGGTGGCATCGAGCTCCTCGATGAGGTTTCGGGCGCTCGTCTCACCCCACCCGTCGAGCTCGGCGAGCTCCTCGACGGTCAGATCGTACAGCTCCGGCAGTGACTCGACGAGCCCGGTCTCACGGAGCGTCTCCACCCGCTCGGGACCGAGCCCCTCGACGTCGAGGGCGTCACGTCGAGCCCAGTGTTCGATCGCGCGCTCGAGCTGTTCGGGACAGGCGAGCCCGCCCGAACAGAACGCCAGCGGCCCGTCGCGCTCGACGGGCGCGCCACAGACCGGACAGGCGTCGGGGAACTCGTAGCTCCCTTCCGACCGCTTCGCCACGACCTCGGGAACGTACGGAATCACGTCGCCGGCGCGGTAGATCCGAACGCGGTCGCCGACGTTCACGCCGAGCGCCTCGATCTCCGCGGGGTTGTGCAGCGTCGCCCGCGAGACGGTGACGCCGCCGACGTCGACCGGCTCCAGCTCCGCGACCGGCGTGAGCCGCCCCGTCCGGCCCACCTGCACGGTAACGTCCCGGACGGTCGTCGTCGCGGTGCGGGGCGGGAACTTGTACGCGAACGCCCAGCGCGGCGCGCGGGAGGTGGCTCCCAGCGTCTCGCAAGCGTCCCGGTCGTTCAGCTTGATGACGACCCCGTCGACCTCGTAGTTCAGATCGTCGCGCCGATCGAGAATGCGGTCGCGATAGTCGATCGCGGCCTCGATATCGTCGACCAGTTCGACGAGATCGGTCCGGCGGAGCCCGAACGCGTCGAACTGGTCGATCTCGGCCCAGTGGGTGTCGGGTCGGCTCAGCCCGGCGGTGGATCCATCCTCGTCCCACGCCAGCACGTCGAAAAAGAAGACGTCGAGGGGGCGCTCCGCGACGATCTCGGGGTCGAGCTGTCGCAGGGTGCCGGCGGCCGCGTTGCGGGGGTTCGCGAACGGCTCCTGTCCGCGGTCGACGCGCTCCTCGTTGTGCGCCTCGAACGCGTCGCGGGGCATGAACACCTCGCCGCGGACCGCGAGCCGTTCCGGCGGCTCGCCACGGAGTTTCCCGGGAACCGACCGGATCGTACGCACCTGTTCGGTGACGTCGTCGCCCTCGTACCCGTCGCCGCGAGTGGCGGCGCGAACGTACTCGCCATCCTCGTAGACGACCTCGACTGAGAGCCCGTCGAACTTGGGCTCACAGACGTACTCGCGGTTCGCCGGGTCGAAGCCGGCGTCGGCGAGCCCGGCGGCGACGCGCTCGTCGAACTCGCGGACGGCGTCCGCCTCCGCGCCGTTGTCGATCGACAGCATCGGCGCGACGTGTGTAACGGTGTCGAGTTCGTCGAGCGGCTCGCCACCGACGCGACGTGTCGGGGAGGAGTCGGTGTCCAGCCCGAACGCGGACTCGAGCTCCTCGAGGCGAGCGAACAGCCGGTCGTACGTCGCATCCTCGATGAGGGGGTCGGCCTCGACGTAGTAGCGGTGGTCGTGTTCGCGGATCGCCGCACGGAGCTGTTCGGCCTGCCGTTTCGCCTCCGTTTCGGTGAGCTCATCGACCGGAGCGAAGTCGGTCGGCGGGGAGTCCACGTAGGGGTTCTCGTCGGGGTCTGCGTGTCTGGGCGACGAGTTCGTCATTACATCTCCCTTGCGGAGCCGACGTTTAAAAGGGAACGAACCGTGGTCGCGCGACGGAGACGAGAGACCACGCGACGGGTCGAACTGCTCTCGCTTCGCTGTGCAGTGCCGTTACCGGCTCCCGAGGCGTCCAACGGTACGCTGGTCGACTTGCGACGCGACTTCTTCGGTGCTCACGGCCTGATCGTCCGTCGCGTCGGACACTTCCTGGATCCCCTGGGATGCCTCGTAACCGACCCCTCCCTACTTCGCTCGGTCTTTCGACCTCGCTCGTTGAGGGTTCCGTCAGACGAGGTCTGACGACGTGCAGGCTAGGCCCGTTCGGATGGTCAGCGGGACCGACGGTCCCGCACGACTTGAGGCCGGGGGCTCCACCTCGAAAGCCGCTGAACGGCGCGAGTGATGTCTTGCAGCGTGTCCATCGCTTCGGTAACCTGCTCGATCCCCTGATCCACTTCCATGGTCGTTTCCTCGAGGCTGGTGACCGTCTCCGCGGTATCTTCCTTGATCTCCTCCACCACTCCTTCTATCTCGCTGGCATGCTCTTGGGACTCCCCGGCAAGCGATTTCATCTCGTCCGCCATGACGGCGAATCCCTCGTCCGCTTCGCCGGCACGGGCGGCCTCGATCGAGGCGTTGAGCGCCAGTATGTTGGTCTGCTCAGCGATGTCGATGGACCACTCCCGAACGTCGAAGTCCTCGCCGACGACATGCTGGGATCGGCGTTTCGCAACCTGCTGTAAAACGCGGTCGTTCACAACGACAGCGAGGAGCCGGAAGTTATCGTCTCGGCGAGCACTGGCGAGGAGAGCGTCAGAGTTCGTATCGCTGACAACGTCTCTGGTGTCATCATGAACTGACCGACCGCGGAACCGTGGTAGGAAACCTCCGATCGCGGGCGCTCAGCCTTCGATCGCGGGCGATTCGTTCCGCTCGTACTTGTTCTCGAACTCCTGGATGAGCTGGCCCATCTTCGCGTACCAGTCGTTGAGCATCCGCTGCATTTCGTTCGAGATCTGTTCGGGGTCCGTCGGATAGTACACGTGATAGTAGCCGCCCTGATCGTAGTTCACCTGCTCCTTCTGGATGAACCCGGTCTGCAGCAGACGCTGGACGGACCGGTAGGCCGTCGAGCGTTCACGGTCGACGGTTTCGGCGATCTCGTCTATCGTGAGCGGCTCCTCGCTGGCCACGAGCACTCGAAAACACTCCTTATCGAGGGTTTTGAGTCCGTGGAAACACTCGAGTAACCCCTCACACTCCATATCTCGTTGGAGCTGTTCCGACATCGAATCAGGCATGGTATTGTGCCGATGTACGCGACACCCACCTAAAAGGCTTGTGTAGAATGTGTACAATTCTGCCTGCCAACCCATCGATGCGGAGATAACGGTCGGCTTATCAGCGGGCAAGGCCAAACTCGGAGCCATGGGTATCTCGGATCGTCGTGACGAACCGAGTGACGTCGATCCGTCGTTTTTAGAGGCCGTCATCGAGAGCGGGCTCGGGCCGGTCCTCACGGTCGACGACGAGTGTACGGTACGCTACGCAAGCCGCCGTGTGGCGGAGCTGCTCGGGGTGGAGCCGGACGAACTGGTCGGTCGTTCGCTCGCGGCCATCGTCGCACCCACTCTCGAGCCGGACCGAGCGGCGGCGCTTCGCGAGCGATTCTCTTCGGATCGGGTCGGCGCCGACGGCCCGCTCACGTTTCCCGCCGTCTGTGCGGACGGCGTCGAGCGCGTTCTCACGTTCGACGCAAGACGGCACACTCACGACGGCGAGCTGCTGTACTCGGGGAAGCTTCACACCGGCGGACACCTCTCGGCCGCACGGGAAGATCCCGAACGCCCCACGGCCGACGGCGAGACGGACCCCGCGGCTCCGAGAGATCAGATGACGGGGTCGCGTGAGGAGGATGCGTTTCACAAGATCGTCGAGTGCGCGGGTCACGGCATCTACATCACCGACACGGCCGGCGAGATACAGTACGTCAACGCCGCGTTCGAGGAGCTAACGGGATACGAGGCCGCGGAGCTGCTCGGTGAAACTCCGGCCGTGCTCAACTCCGGAGAGATGTCCGACGAGTACTTCGATCGGCTCTGGCGGACGCTCGAACGCGGCGAGGTGTGGACGGAAGAGATCGTCGACCGCCGGAAATGTGGCGAGCTGTATCACGCTCACCAGACGATCGCCCCGGTGTTCGACGGCGACGAAATCGTCCGCTACGTCGCGATCCAGACGGACGTCACACGGCAAAAGGAGACGGAGGAGCGGCTGCGGACGTACCGGAACGTCGTCGAGCTCCTCGAGGACCCGATCATGTTACAGAACCGTGACGGGGAGTTCGAGCTGACGAACGCGGCCGTCTCGGAGTTCGCCGGACGCTCCCGGGTCACACTGCATGGCAACGACGAGTTCGCGTTCATGGACGACTGCTCCGCAACGCGGATCGCCGAGCAGAAGCGGTCGGTGCTCGAAAGCGAAGCGCCGGCGGAGTACGACGTCGATGTAACGTTCCCGTACACCGACTACGAAGCGACGTTTAACACGAAGCGGTATCCGTACTACGACTCCGACGGCGAGCTCGTCGGAACGGTCGCGATCTGTCGGGACGTGACTGCCATCGAGCGTCGCCAAGAGGAGCTCAAACGATACGAACGGGCGATCACCGGTGCGACGGACCTCATCGCCGCCGTCGACGAGGAGAACCGGTACCTGTTCGCGAACCCGGAGTACGCCGATTTCCACGGTATCGACGCTCAGGCGGTGAAAGGGAAACGCATCGACGACGTGCTTCCGAACGCGACGTATGAGAACCTCGAACGGGACCTCGCCCGTGCCCGACGAGGGAAGGAGGTCTCGTTCCGGATGACGCGGACCCATCCCACGAAGGGAGAGCGGACGCTCGACGTGCAGTACTACCCGCTCCAGGAGGACGCCGACACGGCCGGCGTGGTCGCCGTGTTGCGGGACGTCACCGACCGGGAGAATCGGACCCGCCAGCTACGCGTCGTCGACAGGGTGCTCCAGCACAACATCCGAAACGATCTGACGCTCATCACGGGCCACGCGGAACGGATACGCGAGAGCGCACGACCGGAGATCGCCGAGGCCGCAGACGTGGTTCTCGAACACGCCGACGACCTGTTGACGACGAGCGAGAAGTCACGTGCGGTCACCGAGATCCTCAGCGAACCACCGGCACAGCGTCCAGTCGACGTCGCAGCGTCCGTCCGTGCAGTCCGCGATTCGACCGCCCGGTCGCATCCGAACGCACGGCTTTCTGCCGACGTTCCAGCCGAGGCGATGGCGTTATCGACGCCGGAGCTCGACAGGGCGATAGAGGAGCTCGTCACGAACGCGATCGTGCACCACGACCGCGAGGAGCCGAGGATCGACATCGGGGTCGAGAGCCGCGACGACCGGATACTGATCCGCGTGCGGGACGACGGGCCCGGGATATCGGAGATGAACCGTGCCGTCGCCGAGGAGGGAGCGGCCACGGACGCCCTGTATCACGGCAGCGGACTCGGGATGTGGCTGGTGTACTGGGTGCTAACGCGCTCGGGAGGAAGCGTCGATATCAGCGACGTTGAGCCACGAGGCGTCGAAGTGACGCTGTCGGTCCCCGCGTACGGACCGGAGGACGAAGCGGTCGAAATCGTCGATGATCGGTCCGAATCCGTCGATGACCGGTCCGAACCCGACCGGTAGGTGCTCCGGTCGCAGTCTCCGTGGATCGTTATCGGTGGTCGGTCCCAACCGGCAGCGCGTCGGCGAGGTCGTCCCCGTCGGTTTTGAACGCCTCGGCGACGATGAGGTGGCCGCCGAGCGTCGCCGGCGAGATGACGTGGTCAGCGCCGGCTCGCCGTAGTTTCTCGACGTTCTCCCGCTGGGTCGCGGTTGCGACGATCCGGATATCGGGATCGAGCTGGCGGGCCGTAAGCACCGAGAGGGCATCGCGAGCGTCGTCGTCGGTGGCAACGACGACCGCGCGCGCGTCGGTGAGGTGTGCGCGTTCGAGCGGCTCGATGTCGCTCGGATCCGCCGTCAGGACGGGTATCGATCGGTCGCCGAGGGTTCGAGCGGCGGTCTCGTCGTTGGTCACGATCGCAAACTCGGTGACGTTCCGCTCGGTGAGCTCATCCAGTATCAGCTCCGTCATACCGCCGTACCCCAACAGAAGCACGTGATTTTCGAGGAGGTCGAACTGCTTTTCGGTCATCTTCCCCAGCGCCTTCGACAGCTGCGCCTCGATGGCGGGCGTGAGCAGGACCCCGAGCGCCACCGCGAACGCGGCGACGTTCATGACGAGCGAGGAGAGCACGAACAGCTGTGCGATATCCGATGCCGCCCCGGTTTGTGGCGTGATGTCGCCGTATCCGACGGTCGACGCAGTGACGACGGTGAAGTAGAACGCGTCGACGATCGTCTCCACGCCCGCGAACTCCTCGCGAAGGGCGTACGTGCCGACCGTCCCGTACGCGATGGCGGTTCCGAGCGCCGCGCCGGCGGCAAGCTGCGTCGGCGACGGGGCGAACGACCGGTCGAACCGTCCGCGGTTGACCGCCAGCGCCGGCATCGACACCACCGATAACACGACGAGCGGCAGCGAGAACACCGACGCCTGCATCAGACCCTGCACCGCAGTCAGCGGTAGCAACACCGCGGTAGTGTACCAGCCGATCCGATACCTCTTCTTTAGTGCGAACCCGCTGCCGAGCATCGCGAAGCCGGTTATCGTCCCCGTGAATCCGGCCGTGCGCAAAACGATCCCGGGAATGTACGGCGTCAGCGGTCCCTCGACGCTGAAGCCGCTGATGTGGAGGAGTCCGACGACGATGGACAGCAGCGCGACCGCGAACGTCAACGCGATCGACGCTCGGACGGTCACCCACTCACGACTCAGATCCATACGCGGGCCGTTGCCGACCCCGGACTTAAATCCCCCGAGTGCGGCGGATCCTCGGATCGGCCCCGTCCGGATCGACGGAGTTGCTGCCGGTTCGTACCGATGGAGCGGACCGCCTCGAGCGCTACGTCCCGGGCGGTACTGGTTTAACCTAGCCGGCAGTGCGTGAGATATGACGCTCCCGATCGAGATCCTGTTCGGCATCTATCTCGGGATCATCACGGGGATCATTCCCGCGCTGGTCGCCGGCGTGCTGGGATTCGTGTTCAAGTACTTCACCGGCGTGACGATTCCGGGACTGGGGGTCGTCGTGCTGGCGCTCGCCATCGCCGGGATCAACGGCGGACTGCTCGCATTGAACGACGAGACGATCCGGTCGGCCGAGCGCGCGCCGGCGATCCTCACGGCGATCGTCGTCGTGTTGATGCTCTCGCTGTACGCCCACGCGCAGGGCGACACGCTCGGCGCGAACGCGCCGAAACGCGTCTCGCTCAAACAGCTTCGCGACCGAACGCTCTCTTCGGACGTAGTCGAGCTCGTCGGCGGGCGAGGTCGAGTCCGGCTGACCGTGGTCGGCGAGGTCGCCGATATGGAGGGGTATCCACCGGTGTCCGCGGCAACGAGGCAGGCGATCGTCGACGGCGAGTGGACGTTTCCCGCGGACCTGCCGCTCGCTGAACTGGAGAGCCGGTTCGCCGAGCGGCTCCGAACCGAGTTCGACCTGAGCGACGTCTCGGTGTCGATCGACGAGCACGCGCGGGCGACGGTCGCAGCCGCGCCACCCGTCGGTGGTCTCTCGACGCGCGTACCGTCAGGGAAGCGCGCGGTGTCCGTGCCGGCGCTCGTTCCGACGGGCCTTGCCCGCGGCGACGTCGTTCGCGTCGTCACCCCGGATCTGGTCGTGGAGGGGACGCTGTTGTCGGCAAAATCGAGTCCGGAGAACGCGACGAAAGACGGGGGTGGGGAGTCGAGACCCGGGCAAACCGCCACCACGGACGGCGGGAAGACTGTGGCCGACGGCGCACCCGCGTCGGCTACCGCGACGATGGCGACGGCCGGAGGTGCGGGACGCGTGACGGTCGCAGTCGGCCGCTCGGAGGCGAGTGCGCTACTGCGAGCGGGGCGGGGTCGGGTGCTCGTCCTCTCCCGTGGAACGCGACGTGAGTACGAGCTCACGACCCTACTGCGCCGGGCAGGCAAGCGGTTCCGAAAGGTGTCCGTCGTCGCTGGGGGACCGCTTGATGGCCACACGATCGGCGACGTCGGCGTCCGGGAGGTGTACGACGTCGCGATCCTCGCGGCCCGTCACGAGTCGTGGACGGTCGCACCGAGGGGGAACCAGCCGCTGTCGGCGGGCGACGAGCTGTTCGTCGTCGGGAACCGGGACGCGCTGGAGCGGTTCACGGAGGCGGCGAAATGATCGGACGTTCGACGACGGTCTCGGCGCAGGTCACGTTCAGCGACCCGTACAGCGCGGGGGTCACGCTGGTTACGTTCGGGATGCTCGCGCTGCTCACCACCGCTTCGGCCGCGCTCGTCCATCGATGGTACTTCCGGACGGAGCTTCCGGAGGGCGTCGCCGTTCTGCTCGGCGTCGCCGTGGTCGCGCTGTACCTCAACACGACCTCTCTCGGCGAACTGGTCGGGACCACGGATGCGACGCTTCTGACGCCCGAGAGTGTGTTCTTCAACGTCGTTTCGATCGGAGCTGCCGCGGTCGTCTCGCCGGCTGGGCGGTACGTCGGCGACCGCCTCGCGGTCGACGTGTTCGCACTCACCGGGGTCCGCGAGCTCGAGGGGCAGGTGAGCACGGTCGTGCGGTCGGTCGGTCGTGTCACGGTCGTGACGCTGCCGCCGGCGGCGGAGATCGAGGACTTGGACACGTACGAGCCGGTGTCCGACGAGAAGAAGGCGGAGCTGGCTGAAAGGAGCCTGCTGTTTCCCCGCCGGCTCACCGTCGAGGAGCTCCGCGAACAGCTGGTCGAGCGAGTCAAAACGGAGTACGGCGTCGGCTACGTCGACGTCGACCTCGCGGCGGACGGCTCGCTCGAATACGTCGCGGTCGGCTCCCGCGCCACCGGACTCGGGCCGACGCTCGCACCCGGTACGGTCGCCGTCGCGATCGACGCCGATCCGCCGAACAGCGCTACCGTGGGCGACATGGTGCAGGTGTGGCGGACCGATCCGGATCCGAAGCGCGTTGCGACCGGCGAGCTCCGCGGCGTCGCCGGCGACGTCGCCACCGTCGCGCTCGACGAGTCGGACGCCGAGACGCTCTCGGTCGAGCGCGGCTACCGGCTCGTCACGCTTCCAGCGGAGCCGCAGGCGGACCGGGAGTTCGCCTCCCTGCTTCGGAACGCCGACGAGACGATGGCGACGGTCACCGTCTCGCCGGCGAGCAGTCTGGTCGGCTCCGCAGTCGCGGACGTGAGCGCGGTCGTCGCGGCCGTCGAGCCCGCGGACGGCGACGTGCAGGCGATCCCAGCACGCGCGTACACGTTCGCTGCCGGTGACACGGTGTATCTGGTCGGACGACCCGATGCGATACGCCGGTTCGAGGCGACCGCCGCTTCGCCGGGACCGGCCGATGGCGACGGAGCGGGTGGCGGCTCGAACGTCGAGGATACGGACGACGCGTCGCAACGCTCTTAGGCCGACCGACCCGTTGATTTCGCATGGAGTGGAAGCTGTTCGCCGATCTCTCGGAGATAGCCGGCGACCGAATCGTCGAGGTCGACGCCGACCCCGGCGACACCGTCGAAGACGCACTCGATGCCCTGCTGGAGGCACACCCCGACTTGCGCGACCGGATCCTCGAGGACGGGGAGATCGCCGACCACATCAACGTGTTGCGGAACGGCCGAAACGTCGTCCACGGCGACGACCTCGACGCCACGCTCGAGGAGAGCGACGAACTCGCGCTGTTCCCGCCGGTCAGCGGCGGGCGACGCTGAACGCGGCTGACATCGACCCGGTCGCTCCGGTCAGTCGGGTGACCGGTGTCGACTCGGTCAGTCGTGTGGGTGGAACCGCTTGACCGCCCGGTCGACGGCGTCGCTCCCGCCGAGGAACGTCACGCGGTCCCCCTCGCGAAGCACGTGGTCGCCGGTCGGGACCTCCGTCGTTCCGTCCGTATGCGTCAACAGCCCGACGATACAGCCGTCGGGGATCTCGGCGTTCACGTCGGCGATGGTTTTTCCGACGAGATCCGACGCCGTCACCTCGATCTCCTGGACGTCGCCCGTCCGACCGAGTTCGTTCATCCAGCGGACGAGCGACGGTCGCTCGAGCACGTTCTCGAGCGACCAGGCGGTCGCCATCGAGAGGTCGATCGCCCGCACGCCGAGCGACTCGAACGCGTCGACGTTGGCGGGCTGGTTCACTCGCGAGGCGACCGTCTCGACGTCGAACCGCGTCTTCGCGAGCTGGCAGACGAGAAGGTTGACGTCGTCGTCGGGCGTCACGGCGATCACTGCCCGCGAGCCAGCGACGTCCGCGCCGTCGAGGACGTCGGCGTCGGTGCCATCCCCCTCGACCGCCGTGAACCCCCGCTCACGGGCGCGCTCGACCGCCTCGGGGTCGTTGTCGATGATCCGTACGTTCTCTCCGTCCCGTTCGAGTCGTTCCGCGAGCGACAGGCCGACACGGCCCGCGCCGACGATGAGTGTGTGCATTGGTGAAACCTCGAGGTATTCGGCGATCTGTCTCGCGAGGCCGGCCTGGAGGACCACCGTCGCGAAGATGATCAGGAACACGGTGCCGGCGAGCAGTCCCGCCTCCTGCGGGCGGCCGAGCGCCTGTAGCTCGACCGCGAAAAGCGTCGCGACGCTGGCCGGGATGATGCCGCGCGGACCGACCGCGCTCAAGAAGAGCCGCTCGTTCCGTGTGAACCGTTCGTCCGTCGTCGAGAGGTAGATAACCGCCGGCCGCAACACCAGCGTCACGGCGACGACGATGGCGAGCCCGCCGAGCCCAAGCCGGAGGATGTCGTCGAAATCGATGAGCGCCGCGAGCGCGACGAACACGAACGACAGCACGACGACCGACAGATCATCGAGGAAGTCGACGACCGCCTCGTGATGGGGGAGGTCGGCGTTCCCGAGCACGAAGCCGGCCATCGCGGCCGCAGCGATCCCGGTCTCTGTGGCGATGAGCTCCGCGCCGCCGTACGCGACGACGGCGGCCGAAAGCACCACGAGACGCGCGTGAAGCGGTGCAGTGCCGGGGATCCGCGTCACCCGCGTCAGTAGCTTCAACGTCACACCCGCGACGAGCACGCCGACCAGCAGTCCGATCGCGAGCCGACCGACCAGTCCGGCGAGCAGCTCCGTCACCGTCCCGTTGCCGACGATGAGCACCTCGAAGACGACGACGACGAGCACCGCGGCGGTGACGTCGTTGATGATCCCCTCTCCTTCGAGCATCGCTGCGACGTGGTCCCGCACGGTGACGACCTGCAGGATCGGTCCGATGACGGTTGGGCCGGTGGCGACGAGCAGCGCGCCGACGAGCAGCCCGACCGCGATGGAGGTGTCGAGGAACCTGACGACCGCGGCGGCAGTGCCGAGCCACGTGAGCGTCGCGCCGATCGTGACGAGCCGAAACAGCGACTCCGGGACCTCCCGGAGCTTCTCCGTGTTGAGGTGGTACCCGCCCTCGAAGAGGATTATCGCGACGCTGACGCCGACGACGGCGGTGAGCCCGTCGCCGAACGTCTCACGCGAGACGATCCCGAGCAGCTCCGGACCGATCGCGATCCCCGCGAGGATCAAGAATAGGACGCTCGGGATCCGGAGTCGGTCCCCGAGCAGTCGAGAAGCTACCCCGAGTGCGAGTACGAGTGCGATGACGGCGACGGCGTCTGCCATCAGTTGGATCTGATCGGGATACCGGTTATACTCGGTGCCTTACAGAAGCGGGTCGCGTCGGTGGTTGTCATCTTTTGAGGGGTCCAGATCAACGGTACTGTGCTCGGAGCTGTCGTGGTGTCGTCCGCGGAGATCCGTTCGTGGTGTCGACGGATCGGTGGCGTGGCCTCCGAGCGGCCGTCACACGAGCAGTTGGACGTCGGCGTCACCCATATGTTGTAGCGCGGTGGCTGCGCCCACGCCGGTCGTAACGCCGTCGAAGAAGTCGTCCTCGTCGTAGTCCATCAGCTCGATGGTCATCTGACACGCCTGCAGGTCGACACCCTGGTCGAGCGAGAGCTCGATCAGCTCCTCGATCGTTGCGGTGCCGTTCTCGTCGATCTTGTTTCGCATCATGCGCGTCGCCATCGCGTCCATACCGGGGATCGCGGCGACCGCGTTCGGCATCGGCATGCTCGGGTTCCCGACGGCCGAGAGTTTGAGCTCGGACGCCTTCTCCTCGTGGAGGATGTCGAGCCCCCAGAACGTGTGGAACACGACGACGTCCCAGCCGAACGCCGCGGCCGTGCTCGCGAGGATGAGCGGCGGGTACGCCATGTCGAGCGTCCCCTTCGTCGCGATGATCGTCATCTGCTTTTGGCCGTCGTCGACCTCGGCTTCGATGCCGTCGACCTGCTTTTCCAGCTCCTCGATGCGGGCCAGCAGCTCGGCTTCGGTCGGCATCTCCTCGGTCGACTCGTCGGGCTCGGCGGTCGCGTCCGGTTCGGCGGTCGCGTCCGGTTCGGCGGGAGCGTCGGAGCTCATTTCAGGCGGTCTTTTCGACGTAGTGTTTGTACACGTCACCCTCGTCGACCTGATCGAGCAGCTCGACGCCGTCGGTGCCGTTCGCCCAGCCCTGAATGTCGCTCATGCTGCCCGAGTCGGTCGCCAGCACTTCGAGGACGTCGCCGGCGTCGAGCTCGTCGATCGCCTGCTTCGTCTTGACGACCGGCATCGGGCACGATACTCCTTTCACGTCCAGCGTCTCCGTGGTGTCGAATTCTGCGCTCATGGTGAACCGCTCCGTCGTATGTATTGGAGCTAACTCACAATACTGGATGCGGTGTTATAAGAATGTCGATCGTTGTGGATTCCACGAACTTCTCCGAGCTCGAAATGATTCGTCGTCTAAATAATTTGGTTTTTTAAGCAGCCATCTACGCACGAACACACCCCTTTCAGCCACGTCCTGATCCGGAACTGACGGCGATAGTATTGTGGGTATAGTGAAAAACAATCCGAACTCTTATGTAGGTCTATCCGTTAGGTGGGGGTGTACGACATGAATCCCGAAGACTTTCCGACTCCCGTGGTCGAGGTCGAATCGATCGAACCGGACACCCTGAAATCGCAGATCGATTCGGGCGATCCCGTGACGATCCTCGATGCGCGGATGAGCTCCGAGTACGACGAGTGGCACATCGACGACGAGAACGTCGAGTCGATCAACGTTCCGTACTTCGAGTTTCTCGACGACGAGATCGACGACGACGTGCTGGCGCGGATCCCCGACGACGAGCACGTTACGGTGCTGTGTGCGAAAGGCGGCGCGAGCGCGTTCGTCGCCGGCGAACTCGCCGACCGCGGCTACGACGTCGACCATCTCGAGGAGGGAATGAACGGCTGGGCACGGATCTACGAGGCCATCGAGGTGTCGGCGTACGACGGCGCTGGCACGCTCGTTCAGTACCAGCGCCCCTCGTCGGGCTGTCTGGGTTACTTCCTGTACGACGGCGACGAGGCCGCGATCGTCGATCCGCTCCGCGCGTTCACCGACCGCTACCTCGAGGACGCCGCGGAGCTGGGCGTCGATCTCGCGTACGCGATCGACACGCACGTCCACGCAGACCACATCTCGGGCGTTCGCGCGCTCGCGGCGGAGGGCGTCGAGGGCGTCATCCCAGACGCCGCGGTCGACCGCGGCGTCACCTACGCGGACGAGATGACGCTCGCCGCGGACGGCGACGAGTTCGCCGTCGGCGACGCAACGATAGAGACGGTGTTCACGCCGGGCCACACGACCGGTATGACCTCCTACCTGATCGACGACAGCCTGCTCGCGACCGGCGACGGGCTGTTCATCGAAAGCGTCGCCCGCCCCGACCTCGAGGAGGGTGACGAGGGCGCGCCCGATGCCGCCCGAATGCTGCACGAGTCGCTCCAGGAGCGTGTGCTGACGCTCCCCGACGACGTCCTGATCGGTGGCGCGCACTTCAGCGACGCCGCGGTGCCGGCCGACGACGGTACGTTCACCGCACCGATCGGCGACCTGAAAGCACGGATGGACGCACTCTCGATGGACGAGGAGTCGTTCGTCGAACTGGTCCTGTCCGATATGCCGCCGCGGCCCGCGAACTACGAAACGATCATCGCGACCAACCTCGGACAGGAGACCGTCGACGACGAGGAGGCGTTCACCCTCGAACTCGGCCCGAACAACTGCGCCGCGAGCCAGGAGTCGCTCGCGGACGACTAGACCGGAAGCTGAATGGTCACGACAATCGATTCGCTTTCGACCGCGATCGCGCCGCTAGCGACGGCGACGGCGTCCCTGCCGACTGAGCTCGTACCGCTCGTGCTCGCCGACCCGTTCCCACACGGGATCGAGCGATACGCGGTCGGGGGGTTACTCGTCGGGCTCGGCGTCGCGATCATCTATCTCGGAACGGGGATCAGCGCCGGCGCGAGCACGTTCCTCGAGTCGACGCTGTCGTACGTCTCCGACCAGTCCCGGTTCCAGCAGTACGTCACTTCCCGCGACTGGCGGCTCGTATTCACCTTCGGGATCGTTCTCGGCGGTGCGGTGTACGCCGTCGTGTATCAGGGGAGTGCGTGGCTGACGGACGTTCAGCCGTGGCGGCTGTTCGTCGGTGGCCTGCTCGTCGGGATCGGCACCCGAATCGGGAAGGGGTGTACGTCCGGACACGGGATCTGTGGCGTCGGCTCCGCCTCGCGGACCTCGATCGTCGGCGTCGTCACGTTCCTCGTCGTCGCGATCGGCACGGCACAGCTCGTGATGGCACTGGGGGTGACGCCGTGATGACGGCCGACACCCGCCATCCCGCGTTCATTCCGCTGATCCTCGTTGGCGGAGTGATATTCGGGTTCGGCCTCGGCTACAGCCACATGGCACGGCCGGAGGTCGTGCTGGATTTCCTCCAGTTCGACGACTTCGGGCTGCTGTTCGTGATGTTCGGCGGCGCGGCCGTCACCGGGGTGACGTTTTTCCTCGCTCCGCGACTGCTCGACCGGGCGGCCCTGACCGGAGACGGGTTCGAGCGCCGGCTCAAACCGTTCGATCGCAACGTGCTGGTCGGTGGTGCAGTGTTCGGCGTCGGCTGGGGGCTCTCCGGCATCTGCCCGGGTGCCGCCTACGCCAGCCTCGGCATCGGGAACGTTACCATCCTCTGGGCGCTCGCCGGGATGTTCCTCGGGGCGTACCTGCAGGGCTGGTGGCGGAGCGAGTAGTCCCCTCAGATCGCATCGTAATCCTCTCGGAACGTCTCGAGCGTCGCCGCGAGCACCCCGATCACGATGGGGCCCACGAACAGTCCGGTGAAACCGATCGAGTAGATACCGCCGAACACGCCGACGAGGATGATTCCAGGGTTCAGATGCGCCTGCTTGTCGATGACGATCGGACGCGCGTAGTTGTCGACCATCGAGACGACGAGCACGCCGTAGACGGCTAGCAACACGCCCGCAGTCGTCTGGTCGACCACCACGAGATACGCTGCGGCGGGCCCCCACACGAGGAACGCCCCGATGAGCGGCAGCAGTGCGAGGACCGCCATCACGAACGTCCAGAAGACGACGTTCGGAATACCGGCGGCCCAGAGACCGACGCCCGCGACGACCGCCTGCAACAGGGCGACGGAGATGTGCCCGATCACGACTCCCCACGTCGTCGAGTCGATCTTCTCGAACAGCTCGTCGGTGACGGCGGCCGGAAGCGGGATGATGGACCGGAGCCACGCGACGAACTCCGGTCCCTCGATGAGCGTGTAGTACACGACGAACAGGGTCAATGCGAGCCCCAACGACGCCTGCAGCGCACCGCTGACGATCCCGCCGACGCCGCCGAACAGCGTGTCGACCAGCGCGTCCCCGGCGGTTGCGATCCCCGTTTCGATGTCGAACTCCTCGCCGGTGAGTTCGGCGATCCGGGTTTCGATCGCGACGACGTCAAGCCCCGTCTCACCCTCGGCGATGTCGACGAGGTCCTCGACGAAGACGATCGCGATGTACGCGAGCGGTACGATCACGGCGACGATCGACGTGATGATGAGGAAGATCGCCGAGACCATCGACGCGACCGTGCCGTTCACGTAGCGATGTACGGTTTCGAGCCGACGCTCAAGCCGGGCGTGAACCGGATACAGGACGTACGCGAGGATCACCGCGGCGATAACGTACTCGATAAACGGGAGGACGATGAACAGGGTGAGGAGGGCGACCGCACCGATGAGCAACAGCAGGAACGACTGACCACGATTCATACTCGACTCTCATCGTCACGCGTGAAAAGTGTGGGCGGCAACCACTTCCGACAGGACGAGGGCGGCAACCACTTCCGACAGGACGACGCCCGGGCCGGATCCGGCGGGCGTCTTACGCGCTCGCTTCGTCCTCGTCCAGTCCGGGGGCGGCGGCGGGATCGACTTCCTCGGGCTCCTCGGTGTCGCCGCCGACGACCGTCTCGCCGTCGTCAGTTTCGATGTAGACGTCGTCTGCGAACCCGGCGAGCGCGTTCTCGTACTCCGGCGTCTCCAGCTTCCCGGGGGTTTCGGGCGCCGAGGTGATCCCCGACGCCAGTCGGAACTCGCCGAGCGGCTCGTCGATCGTGATCCCGTGTTCGGAGAAGAACGTCTCGTAGCGCCGGTAGTGGTCCTCCAGTTCGTCGCCGGGGATCTCCATCATCTCCGTCCAGCCGTGGTTGAAGAAGTCGAAGTTCGCCTGCACGTGGGTGATCTCCCGGGCCTTCGCCTCCGAGAACCCCGCTTCGAGTGCAGTGACGTACGTGTCCATCGTCGCGTCGAAGAAGTCGTCGAGGTGTGCTCTCCGCTCATCTCGACGCTCCTCGTCCGCCTTGTTGAGGAAGATGCTCGTGTGCAACTCGACGAGTTTGTCGTTGGCGACGTCGCCGACGACTGGGGTCGTTAGCGCCTTTTTTGCGGCCCAGTGACGGATGTTCTGCCGGATCTTCATACCTCCGTTCGGGCCCGAACGCTATTGAATCTGTGGCGATCCGACTCCGTTCGGTGTTTCGTGAGGCGTTACGACCACGAACTGCAGGGGACGCGAGTGAGAAGGCTTATTCGGGCTCACGGACGAGACGGGTTTATGGTAGCGATCGAGGTACCGGAAGTCAACTACACCGACTACTCGAACCGGCAGCTCGTCTTCGTGCCGCTGGTGGTGCTCGCGGTCGCGCTCGCGATCATCGGCGGGTGGTACCTGATGACGGGTGCGCCGGCAAACCTCGGACTGGAGTTCACCGGCGGCGTCGAGCTCCGGATCGCCGACGACGGCGGCGACATGGAAGAACGGATCGAGGCGGCGTTCGCCGACGAGCCCGACTCGATCAGGTCGATTCCAGCTGACGACGTGTACGTCGTGACGTTCCGTGCCGACGCCGACGACCCCGACGGCTTGGCGGGTGATCTGGAGGACCAGGCGGCTGCAGGCGGGTTGACGACGGAGGCGGTCGACCAGGTCTCCGCGAGCTTCGCGGCCGACACGGCTCAGACCGCGCTGTTCGGGATCGCGATCGCGTTCCTCGGGATGAGCGTGCTCGTGTTCGCGCTGTTCCGCACGTTCGTCCCCTCCGTGGCGGTCGTCGCCTCGGCGTTCTCCGACATCGTGATCCCGATCGCCGCGATGAATCTCCTCGGGATCGAGATGACGCTGGGAACCGTCGCCGCACTCCTGATGATCATCGGATACAGCGTCGACTCCGACATTCTGTTGAACAACTCCGTGCTGCGCCGCACCGGCGACTTCTACGAGTCCGTCAGCCGCGCGATGCGAACCGGGGTGACGATGACGGTTACCTCGATGTCCGCGATGATCGTCATGGCGATCGTCGCGACGGCGTTCGGCATCGATCTGCTCCGTAACATCGGGATCATCCTCGCGATCGGGCTCGCAGCCGACATGATGAACACGTATCTGATGAACGTCACGCTGCTTCGCTGGTACAAGTTCGAGGGGGTGAAACGCTAATGTTACAACCAGTCAAGAACAACTGGCGCGTGCTGCTTCTCGTCGTCGTCGTGGTCGCGGCGTCGGTCGCGCTGTTCGCGCCGCAGTTCGCGCCCGAGACCGCCCCCGGCGAAGATGCCGACGAAGCCCAACAGGGGATGACGAACCTCCAGTACGGTCTCGATCTGGCCGGCGGGACCCGCATTCGCGCACCGCTGCTCGGCCACACCGCGACCGGAGTCCAGTTCGACGGCGCCAACCCCACACAGGTCGCCGCCGACGTCGCGGCCGAGCTCGAGGGCGTCTCCACGAGGGAGGTGAACGCGGAGCGTCTTACCGAGGACGGCGGGGAGGTCGAGGTGACCGACCCGGACGTCACCGGAGAGCAGTTCCAGGCGGCGATGGACGCCTCCGGCTACGCGTACACCGACGTCAGACGCGGCGTCACCGAGGAGACGCGAAACGCTGCCGAGCGCGTCATCGAGGGGAAGATCAACGAGGCCGGCCTCTCGGGCGGCAGCGTCCAGCAGGTCCAGTCGATCACCGGGGAGTACTTCGTGCTCGTCGAGGTGCCCGGCGAGGGACGCCAGGACGTGATCGGACTGCTCGAGGAGCGCGGAACGGTCCAGATCGACATCGCCTACCCCGACGCCGACGCCGAGGACGGTCTCGGCGTCGAAGAGGAGGTGCTCGTTCAGGAGGACTTCGAGAACATCGGCACCGCGAGCCGGGACGAGCAAGACCAGCCGTACGTGCCCGTCTCGGTCGTCAACGAGGCGCCCGAGGGTGACCAGTCGCCGGCAGAGCGGTTCCAGAGCGCCGTCGTCGACCGTGATGTCGCCACCTCCGCTGGCGGCGCGCGGTGTACGTACATGCAGGATCCGGTCGGCGAGACGGCGGAGCCGTGTCTGCTCCTCGTCGTCGACGGCGAAGTCGTCAACGCGTTCGGAATGGACGACGGGCTCGCGAGCAGTATGGTCGGCGGCACGTGGGCCGACTCCGGCAACTTCCGGCTGACGACGACCTCGTTCGAGGACGCCCAGCAGGTGTCGATCAACCTGCGCGCCGGCGCGCTCCCGGCGGAACTCGACATCGCCGGCGAGGGGACCTCCTCGTTCATCTCGCCCACGCAGGGTGAGAACTTCCGGATCTACTCGGTGATCACCGGCGTGTTCGCCATCTTCGCGGTCGCGGGAATGGTGTTCCTCCGCTACCGCGAGCCGAAGGTGGCGCTACCGATGATCGTCACCGCGCTCGCTGAGGTGTACGCCCTGCTCGGCTTCGCCGCCTTGGTCGGCTATCCGATCGAGCTCGCCGTCATCGCCGGCTTCATCGCCGTCGTCGGTACCGGGGTGGACGACCTCGTGATCATCGCCGACGAGGTGATGAGCGAGGGCGAGGTGAAATCCCGGAAGGTGTTCGACTCCCGATTCCGCAGGGCGTTCTGGGTGATCGGGGCGGCGGCCGCGACGACGATCATCGCGATGTCACCGCTGATGGTGCTCTCGCTCGGCGACCTCTCCGGATTCGCCATCTTCACCATCCTCGGCGTGCTCATCGGCGTGCTCATCACCCGGCCAGCCTACGGCGACATTCTCCGCCGGCTGCTGACGGTGCGGTAACGGGCGTCGTTCGTTCTCTTCCGGCGTTCGCCGCTGTTCAAAAGTCGCTCAGTCCCGACTGCTCGGCCGCTGCCAGCACGTCCGCACACGTCGACCACGACCGACGCGCGCAGTCGGGAACGTCGCCGTGGTCGGCGACGTACTCGCGTAGAAACGATCGCGTGGTCGGGTCGCTCGGGTAGCCGCTGCCGACGCCGTCGTACGCCGGGTAGGCGTCGTCGATCGCGGCCATGCGCGCGTCGCGTTCGACCTTCGCGACGATGCTCGCTGCGGCGACGACGGGGTCCGACTCGTCGGCTCCGTGACGGGCGGTGACGTCGACGGAAGCGTACGGGTCGTCGTCGCTCTCGTCTGCATCCACCGCGTCGCCGTCGGTCCGGTCCTCGACGGGAGCGGGGACGGGTAACAACGCAGTGAGCCTCCGGGCGAACCGGGTCTCGCTGGTGTCGCCCGCGTCGGCGAGGACGCGATCGCCCGGGCGGACGACCCGCCGGACCGCACGTGCCTGACCGCTCACGGTGAGCGTGTTCATGTCCGTGTCGGGTGCGTCGATCTCGGCGGGCTCGACGACGGCGACCGCGACGGCGACGTCCTCGCGCTCATGAAGCAGTGTCGCGAGTTCCTCGCGGCGCTCCGGCGCGACGCGTTTGGAGTCGTCCACGTCGTCGGGGAGATCCGGGGGATCGGCGCGCACCGCCGCGGCCACCATCGGCCCGAGCACGGGTCCCTTACCGGCCTCGTCGACACCGACGTACACGCTTGTGGCGTCGCAGTCCACGAACTAATAGGTTCAGATCGAGCGAGCGTCGTCGAGGAAGCGGTCCTTGTCCGGGTCGCGGACGACGGACTCAGCGTCCGTGCCGAGTTTAAAGAGTCGGTATTCGGTTCCCCCTGTCGAGTGAGACGGTCTCACGTCCGCCAATCCAGTCAGGTACGTAGTTAATGGCTCTCTACGAACGATATCCCTACACCTAACAGGGAATGAACCCATATCGACACAGTATGGCTGGGACGGTCACACACAATATGACCATTCGACTACACACAGGCATGCGATACGCCGTTGGCTGTGCTCGGACGACGCGAAACGACCCTTTCGAGGGGATGTATGATGAGCTCACACACTGACTCACGCATAAAAACGGGCGTGCCGCGAGCGGACGAGGTACTTATGGGCGGCGTACTGCCGGAGTCCGCGACGCTCGTCAGAGGCGCACCCGGTGCGGGAAAAACGATCTTCGGCCTCCACTTTCTGACGACGACGGCGGACGCTGACGCGACGAACCTCTATATCAATCTCGGCGAACCCGAGGCGTATCTCGAATCGACGGCCGATAGTTTCGGACTGAACACCGACGCGATAGAGTTTCTCAACCTCTCGCCGGCGGGCGAGGAGTTCCAGACGGACTCCACCTACACGCTTTTTGAGTCGAGCGAAGTCGAACGGCCGTCGCTCGTCGAGTCGATCCGTCAGACGGTGACGGCGGTCGAGCCGGAGCGAGTGATGATCGACCCGGTCACGGTGTTGCGACACCTGTCGCCGGACACACGGCAGTTTCGGACGCAGGTTCTGAGCCTGCTTGATTTCCTCAAAGCCGAAGGCGCGACCGTGCTGTTAACGTCGCAAGCGGCGTCGTCCATTTCCGACGACGACCTCCAGTTCCTGGCCGACACCGTGATCACTCTCGACGTCGAGACGGGCCACCGGACGCTGGAGGTGTCGAAGTTCCGCGGCTCCTCGTCGCGGGAGGGACCTCACACCGTTACCATAGACGACGACGGAATGTGCGTGTGGCCGCAACTCGACCCCTCCAGTCACCGACGGGACGGAGCGTCGGACACGCTCTCATCGGGCGTTTCCGAACTCGACCGGCTCCTCAACGGCGGCCTCGTGACGGGCACGATCACGTTCTTGAGCGGTCCGACCGGCTCCGGTAAGACGACCACGGGGCTCCAGTTCATGACCGAGGCCGCAAGCAACGATACGCGGTCCGTGCTGTACAGCTTCGAGGAGGGCCGTACAACGATGCTCGACCGCGCGGACGCCGTCGGGATACCCGCTCAGAGCATGATCGACGATGGAACGCTGGTGATAGAGGAGATCGGCCCGGACGAGCTCTCGGTCGCTGCGTTCACGCATCGACTTCGAACCGAGGTCGAGGAGAACGGGACCGAGATACTCATGATCGATGGTATCAGCGGCTACGAACGCGCGTTCCGGGAACCCCACACCGACACCACACGCCAGCTGATCAAGATCGGACGGTATCTCCGTAATATGAACGTGACGGGACTGATCACGAACGAAGTCCATCAGATCACCGGCGAGTTCCGGGCGACGGAACAGCAGGTGAGCCATCTCGCGGACGGCATCATCGTTCTCCGCCACGTCGAATATAAAGGCGAGCTACGGAAGGTGATCGGCGTGCTCAAGATGCGGTCGAGCGACTTCGAAACGAGGCTCCGGACGCTCGATATCACGGACGATGGGCTCCGTATCGGCGAGCAGCTCTCCGATCTGCGCGGTGTCTTGACCGGAACCCCGGACTGGCAACCGGGTGGGACGTAGCGTGAACCAACACGGATGAACGACACACAGGAACTACGCTCGACGTCGCCGCGTATCTATCCGCTCGTCGCCGACAGCGGCAACGAACGCGTTCTCACACAGTGGCTCACGGACCACGACACGTATCGGCTCGCCGACGTGGACGAGCCGGTGGCTGCTGGGGAGTTCGACCTCTGTATCGTCGATCAGGATGGTCTCGAAGCGTTCACGGACGAGCTCCAGCGAGCCAAATCGGACGCTGAGCCGGTGCTGCTGCCGGTGTTACTGTTGGTGCCGGAAACCCGCGAGGAGATCATTGCAACTGATCGTGGCGAAGTCGCCGACAACGTCTTTCAGGCGGCGATCGACGAGATCGTCTCGCTCCCGATACGACAGATCGAACTCGAGTGGCGTATTCGAGCGCTCCTTCGGCTCCGAAACCAGTCACTGGAGTTAACGTCGAAAACGGAGACGCTCACTCGGTTCAAGCAGGCAGTCGAAGCCTCGGCTCACGGGATATTCATCACCGATCCGGACGGGGAGATCGAGTACGTTAACCCTGCCTTCGAGGAGATCACCGGCTACGACCGGGAGGAGGTGATCGGTCAAACGCCGAACGTGCTCCAGTCCGGCGAGATGTCCGAGGAGTACTACGAGCGGCTGTGGGAGACGATCACGGCGGGCGATATCTGGGAGGCCGAAGTCATCGATCGTCGCAAGGACGGGACGCAGTACACCGCATACCAGACGATCGCACCGATCACCGACGACGAGGGCGATGTCACGGCGTACGTCGCGGTGCAGACGGACGTGACCGAACGCAAAGCGCTACGGGATCGACTCAAAAGACACCGAGACATCGTCCAGCGCCTGGACGACCCGATCATGCTACAGGACGAGACGGGAGCGTTCGAGCTGGTCAACGAGGCGTTAACGGAGTTTGCGGGCCTCTCCGAGGAGGAGCTGCTCGGAACTGATGAGTTCGTGTTCATGGATTCGGACGCGGCGGAGACGATCGCGGAGAAAAAACGGAAGACGATCGACGACGAATCGGCGATCAGCTACTCGATCTCTCCGGAGTTCAATCGCTCCGGCAAGGAGGCGGTCTTCGATACGAGACGCTACCCGTACTACGACGAGGACGGCGAACTCGCCGGCACGATCGCCATCTGTCGGGACGTGACGGAGCTCGAGGAGCAAACGCGACAGCTCCGCGTGATCGACAACATCCTCCGGCATAACCTCCGAAACGACCTGACGGTGATTCGAGGGTTAGCCGATCGGATTCGCTCCAAAGAGTCCGGAGAGACGGCTGCGACGGCCGACAAGATCGTCACCCATGCGGACGCGCTGATGACGACGGGTGAGAAGTCACGGCGGATCACGAAGCTGCTCAGCGACGAGCCGGAGACGAAACGGATCGACGTCACCGAGATGGTCCGGTCCATCGCCGACGAGATCCGCGCCTCCGATCTCAGTGCGGAGGTGACGGTCGAGGCGCCGGAACGCGTCGTCGTCTCGGCGACTGACGACCTGGAGCACGCGATCGCGGAGCTGGTCCGTAACGCGATCATTCACAACGACAGCGCGGAGCCCTCCGTCGAGATACGCGTTGCGACCGCGGACGACACCGCAAGCGTACGCGTTATCGACGACGGGCCCGGGATCTCGGAGATGGACCGCGACGTCTTGGAAACCGGACGGGCGATCGACGCGTTGTATCATGGAAGCGGTCTCGGACTGTGGCTCGTGTACTGGATCGTGAACCGATCCGACGGCTCGATCGATGTGACCGAGGTTGCGCCGCGAGGGACCAACGTTACCGTTACGCTCCCGGCCTCAGGCACGTCGTGACTGCGACCGGCGCGTCACTTTATCCGATCCTGAAGCCCGTCGAGATGCCGGACGCCGTACACGAGTTTGATATCGGTTTCAGGTTCGGAGACACACGGCAAACAGAGATTTTTGCTCTCGACTTCCTCGGACGTGAGGAACTCCTGTTCTGCATCCATGCTAATTTCACCGTCGACGACGAGGGCGGAACACCGGCCACACCGTCCCTTGAGACATTTCAGCGACCAGCTGAGATCCTCGCGCTCGGCCGCATCGAGTATGTTCTCTTCGTGCGACACTTCCATGCGCCCGTGGTCCTCGCAGTCGAGATCGGCTTCCGCAGCTTTCCCGAAGATCTCCGGATCCTGCAGAGTCCAATCGCGCTCTTCGACGACGCCGTAGCTGAGATACTCCACGTCAGGCATTAGCGTTCATTGACTCTCTCCCGCATTATATATTGTGCTTAATGCACAATACACTAGGGCGCCAGAGCACTGTTGTGGTGGTGTATGCCATGATCGCATACCCGAATCAGCCGTGTGACGCTGCGTACCTCGTGATCGATCTCGGGCGTACGTCGCTCACGAGGGTGGATGGGTGGTTTATAAGCGATACCGTGGAGGGGTTGGTGTTCGTTTATAAGTGAGTCGCGAGAGCGATAGCTCCGCGACGAACGATCTGAAAGCCCCAGCCGGGAGGCGGGCGCACGCTCGCTGCGCGCTTCGGTCGCTCACGTCGTTCGCTCCCTGCAGTGCTTGTGTCGCCTGCGCCCGCCTCCCGGCTGCCCCTTTCGATCCCACCCGACCGCACCGCAACCGCACCTCGCGCCTCCCCAGCCTCGTCGGCGGCTCGCGCGTTCCGCGCTCGCCGCCGCCTCCCTCGCACGCGCTCCTCGCGCCCTAGAAAGGGCGCTCGGAGGCGCGCGCCGACCGCCCGCAGTCGCCTGATAAACGAACAATGTTTTGCTTGTGGTTGCGGTGGCGCGCGCCGCGAGCGGGCCAGCGGCCCGCGAGTCGCGAGGGCGACCGGAGGGAGCCCTCGGATGCGAACGGCGAAGCCGTGAGCGAGCGCGCGAGGGAGACCGGAGGGGCCGCCGAGCGGTTCCGGCGGCCCCTCCGGTCGAGGCTGGGGCGGTCCGAGGCTGCGGGGCGGTCGGGTGGGACTGGAAGGGGCAGCCGCGAGGGCGACGCACGGCGACGAAAGCACTGCAAGGAGCGAGCGAAGTGAGCGACTGAAGCGCGCAGCGAGCCGCGCGAGCCGTCGCGGCTGGGGCTTCCAAGTCGGTCTCTGCTCCACCGCTCACTTATATACCACTCCTCGCCGCGCTGAGTACGCCTTTATAAACAACGCACCGATTCTCGTATACGCAATATACGCCCGAAATCGATCGCTGCGATGGCTGCACTGAGCACTGTTTATGTCGATGTGAACTGTGCTATGATTTTCTTGCACAATACTCACTAATACAAACCCGACGACGACGCGACACGCGTGAAGTACCACGGGCGCGGTGGCCCGTGGCTTCGCCGTGGTCTCTGGCGTGGAGCCAGCGAAACGACCGGTGGCGAATTTAATTCCGCCCGCGCTCGTCCCTGTGGGGGACTCGCGTGGAACCGGTAACACCCGAACACACCGGGAGTGCCACCGCAACAGAGGTCGTCTGTTGCAGCCGTGGCGGGTGTGTCCGTGGGCGTCCGCCCCTTCACGAGGGCGCGACACAGGCCCGGCGCACCGCGTCTTACCCCGAAGTGGGTGCGCGGGTTTTGCGAGGCCGATAACGTGGGTTCCATACTGTAGTAGGGCGTCCCGATACTTAAAACAGGGACGTAGCCGAGCGGACGCGCTTCACCCCCGCCCACGGTGGGGCGGGGAACTCGCGCTGCTTTTCGTTTAGATCTCTCTTGGCCTCCCGATTCTTGAACGCCTCCCGGAACCGGTCTCCGGCAGCCGGATCGGTAGCGTCGCCGTACCACCGTCTCCTCCACTGTGGTGTCTCTCACGCCTCGAATCCACTGTGGGGTCACTCCTCGTGGGGGTCGTGTTGCAGCTCCATACGATCGGACACCCACTGCGGAACGGCTACCACGGTCGGCTCGCTTCGCTCGCCGCTTCGTCTTTCTGCGTTCGAATCACTCGGTGATTTCTCTCACTACGTTCGAGAAATGCACCGGCCGAGATTTGAACTCGGGTTGCAACCATGGCAAGGTTGCGTGATACCACTACACTACCGGTGCGTGCTTCGCATTCACTTCTCCGGTCGAGGGATACTTAAGTCTGTCACATCCGGGCGATCACGGCGGTCTCACCGCGTGAACCGTTCCCGCTCCGCCTCGGCAACCGCCGTCCCGTAGCGGTCCACGAGCGGCCGCACGGCCTCGCCGAGCGCCCGCATACACTCCCGCGTCGAGGCGTAGTCGAGCTCTTCGGCAACCGGATCCCACGGACGTCCCTGTAACACCTTCCGAACGAGCAGTCGTTCGGTCCGATCGTCAAGCGCGGTGGCAGTGGCCTCGCTCCCCGCGTCGTCATCGCTGCGGTCCTTCCCGACCCCGTGTATCAGTGCGGCCAGCGCGAGATCCCTGACCGCGCCGGGCGCAACGTCGTACATGCCGGGACCGTACGAGGCACCGACGACGACCCGCCACTCGTGGTCCGTGAGCTCGACGTCGACGGCTGCCGAGCAGGCGCGAAGCGCGCCCCGGACCACGTCGGCGTCGACGTCGCGGTGGATATCCGACAGCGCGTCGCGCTCGCGGTCGCGGAACGTCGCCGCATGCCGTGCCAACAGTTCCGTGCCCGTATCGCTCTCCGGGCGGATCATTATCGCGGAGTGCTCGCCGGAGGCGTCGTTTCGCGTCGCCGAGAGATGTATCGTCCGATAGCCCGCCCGTCGCCAGAATCGAAGCAGGTCGGGAGTCGCGCCGTAGCCGACTGAAAAGTAGTCCACGTCGTCCGCGAACTCCCGATGAATCCGGTCGAGCAGCCGGGAGCCGAGCCCGCGGCCGCGGACCGCGTGATGGGTTGCGATCCTGACGGTTCGGAGTCCGGCCGCCGCCGCGGCGTGCTCGTCGCGAAGCTGGCTCGCGAGGAGGTCCGGTACCATGTTGCCGCGGATGCGCTCGCCCTCGTACACGCGCCGACACGTCTCCGCCGACAACTCCCCCTCTCTGGCGAGCAGCGCCACGGAGACGACGTGGCCGTCCGCGACCAGCGCGCGCGCAGAGAGGTTCGGCGCGTCGAGCAGCCGCGCGAGGTCGTTCGGTTCCGTCCGGTAGTGGGCGACGACGAGCAGCCCGAACGCTTCCGAAAGGAGGTGCTCGTCCGCGAGCAGCTCGTCGGGGTCGAGCGTCCGATACGTACAGTCCGCGGGCGTGACTCCGTCGACCGCCCGCTCGACCGCGGGTCGAGCGTCGAGCATGAGCGCCCGAAACGCCCACGTCTCGACCGGGTCGTTCCGGGCGTATCGGATCGGCTCATCCAGCCGGACGTCACGGACCGCGTGGTCGCTTTCGGTGAGTCGCTCGCGAAACCGGACGGAGAATCCTCGACCCGCTCCCTCGTAGCCGTGGATCGTCGTACAGAAGGCGATGCTTCGGGCTGCGAGCAACGACTCGAGCAGCCGCACCGGCAGCGCCGCCGCCTCGTCGACGATCACTGCGTCCGGCGCGTCGGGCAGCGCGGCGGCGGCCGCGGGCGACCGAAACCGGACGCTGCCGCCGGTCGTCGCGGCGAGCGTGCGGCCGGACGCGTGCTGTGTCCCGGCCAACGCGTCGTGTGCCGTCAACAGCTCTCGCGCCCGCGAGAACAGCTCCGCGGCGTTCTCGAACCGCGGTGCAGTCACGAGCACGTCCCGTCCCGCGAGCGCGAGCGATCCGGCCGCTAACCCCCCCGCGCTCGACTTTCCACGGCCGCGGTCGGACTCGACGACGACCGCTGATCCCGGCGTGGCGAGTCGTTCGAGCGTGCGTACCGCGCGCGACTGGTCGGCGGTCAGACACGCCTCGTACGCCGCCGCCGGAAACGCTGCCGTCGACGGCGCGGGCGGGGGCGAACGCGGCTCCCACGCCGGCGGATCGGTTTGCCCGTTGCACTCGACCGTCGGCGTCGAGCGCGCTGTCCCGCCCGCTCCGTCGTCGGACCGGCCGAGCGAGACGATCGCGACGCCGGGATGCTCCCGGAGGGTGTCGACGATCCGTCGCCGGAACCGTCCCGTCACGTCTCCGAGCGTGAACGGCGGCACCGCGAGCGTCTCGTCGAACCCGTCGCGGACGTCCGACCACGCGTCGAGAGCTGGCGTGAGGAGGAGGAGCAACCCGCCGCCGTCGACCGCGCCGGACACCTGTCCGAGCGCGTTCGGAACGAACCGGTCGTGACAGTCGAGCACGACACAGCGTCGCGTCCGTCCGAGAAGCGCCTCACCGTCGGTCGGCCGAAGCTCGTCGAACCGGAACCCCTCCCTCGTCGAGACGACGGTCACCTCGTCGTCGATTCCGTCTCCGCCGCCGATCGACTCGATGACGTCGTATGCGGCGTCGAACCCGCGGTCACGGTCCCCTGCGAGCACGAGGAGACGACGCTCGTTGGCGCGCTCGGCCTCCCGTTTCAGCTCCGCCGCCAACTCCGCGATCATCGACCGAACGTTGCTCGGGCGCGGGGATGTGTCTTCTCCTCCGTCGTCATCGACGGAGCGGGACGCTTACGGAGACGGAGAGCGTTCAGTGCGGTATGACCACCGTCACGCTCGTCGGAACGCGGCTCGCGGACGTCGGCCGCGAGTTCGTGTACGAGGGGGAAGCGGCCGGCTGTGAGGGCTGTCCGTATCGCAGCCAGTGTCTCAACCTCTCCGAGGGAACCCGCTATCGAATTACCGATATTCGGGAGAACGCACAGACGCTCGACTGCGCGGTCCACGACGACGGCGTCCGGGCGGTCGAGGTCGAGACCGCCCCAGTCCCCGCCACCGTCGCCTCCAAGCACGCGTACGCGGGGAGTCGGTCGTCGCTCGTCGGACCGTGCCCGCATACGGAGTGCCCGAGCCACCAGTACTGCGTCCCCGACGGTGCCGACTTCGACGAGGAGCGCGTCATCGACCAGGTGCTCGGCGAGCCGCCACACGACCACTGTGCGCTCGACCGCGATCTAACGCTGGTGAAGTTCCGCGCTGAGGAGTAGCTCCGGTCGACGCGTCTTGCTCGGCTACCGCTGCTGTCGTCCTTTGGTCTGCCTGTAATCTCGACTCAACACGTTCTCGCGCATGTGGGTGAGAAACGCGTCCGCCCGTTCGTCGGTTAGCTCGGTCGGGGTCATCATGGGAACCAGCTCGAACCCGCGTCCTCGAATCGTCGTCGCGTGCTCGGCGTCGATGTCGAAGGAGTCCGGCCGCCTCGTCGTGTACTCGACCGCGAGCGCCCGCAGCGCACGTTCGCCGACCGGGACGATGATCTGCGGGTTGATCATCCGGATCTCGGCGTTCAAAAACGGCTCGCAGGTCCGTACCTCCTCGTCGGTCGGATCGCGGTCGGGATGTCGACACCGCGTCAGGTTGGTGAAGAACACGTTCTGTACGTCCGGCTCGGAAGCGTCGGGGTCCGAGCGCACGAACCCCAACTCGGCGAAGATCGCCTGTACCTGCTCGCCGCCTCCCGGTCCGGTGAACGGAACGCCGTTTCGCTCGGCGGCCGCGGTGGGTGCCTCGCCAACGACGAGAAACTCCGCGCCGACGTCGCCGTAGCCGTGGATGACCTGCTCCCGCGGGCCGCACAGCTCGGCACAGTTCTCGCAGTCGGTGTCCATCCCGAAGGGGTTCTCGAACTCGCGTTGGTTCGCGTCCACAGCCGTCGTGGGTGCTACTGCGTCGTAAACCCCTCGCTCAGCGAGACGGTTCGCAAGCTCGAACTGATCTCACGAGGACTGTAAAATCGGCTGCTCACGAACCTCCGCCCCGCCGAGAGCGACCACTCACGGCGAAGGCGACCGCGATCGAAGCCGCGGGGGCGTGTTCACGTCGGCGTGTACGTCTCTTGGTCGTGATCGATGAGACCCTCCTTGCGGAGCGTCTTCAGAATGCCGTACAGCGAGATCTTTTTCATGCCGAGCGAGTCGCACATCTCCGAAACGGTCGCCGAACCGTTCGTTGTCAGGTACAGATACACGAGCTTTGCACGGGGAGACTGCAGCTCCGGCGGCAGTGCGGGTGTCGCCGTCGCAGGTGCTGTCTCGGTTTCCAACATCTTGGCTACACCAAGGGGTTCGACGATAATAAACCCCCCATTCAACGATCGTCGAAAGCCGGCGTATCGCCGGAACGCACTGGAGAAACGACGGTTCCGGTCGAATGTGTCGTCGTTTCTCGTCACGGTTACTGAACGTTTCGGCTTCGAGCGGGGTGGATTTCGACCACCGACGGATAGGAAATCGTGATCGATCGGAATCGATCGGGAACGTCGGGCCCGGAGATCAGTACGACCGAACCTTCGGTTCGTACGTTTTTGCCTCACCCTCCAGCACGACGGGTTTGTACCACAGCTCGGGCTCGCCGCCGTTCCACGAGACGAGCGTGTGTTTGAGCCAGTTCTCGTCGTCGCGGATCTGGTTCTCCTGTCGCCAGTGGGCACCCCGGAACTCCTTGCGCGCGAGTGCGCCCATCGTCAGCGCCTCCGCGATGTCGAGCACGTTTCGGGTCTCCATCGTGTGAATGAGGTCCGTGTTGAACGTGCGGGACGGGTCGGACACAGCCACGTCCTTGTACGCCTCCCGTGCCTCGCGGATATCCTCCAGCGCCCGTTTCAGCCCGGACTCCTCGCGGAACACGTTCACGTGGTCGGTCATCGTCTCCTGCACCGCAGAGCGGACCTCCGCGTGGTTCCGTCCGTCCCGCTCCAGCAGCGTCTCGACGCGCTCTTGGGCGCGCTCGACCGCCGCGGACAGTACCGAGTCGGCATCGGTCGCCACCGCGCCACCGTCGGCGGCCGCGGGACCGGCCCCCCCGGTCTCGCCGAGTTCGACCTCGAACTCGTAGTCGGCTGGCTCCCACTCGCCCTCCTTACCGGTCGTGATATCGGCCTCGCCGAGATCCTCTCCGGCGGCGTGGCGACCCGCACGCTTGCCGAACACGGAGAGCTCCGGGAGCGCGTTCCCGCCAAGCCGGTTCGCGCCGTGCACGGACGCACACGCGCACTCGCCGGCCGCGTACAGACCATCGATCACCGTCTCGCCGAACTCGTCCGTCTCGATCCCGCCCATCGCGTAGTGCTGGCCGGGCTTGACCGGCATCGGCTCGGTGAGTCCGTCGGCTCCCTCGAAGTCCTCGGCGAGGTGGAGGATGTTCTCCAGTCGGTCCAGGATTCGGTCCTCGCCCAGATGGCGCATGTCGAGGTGGACGTACTCGTCTTCGATCCCGCGGCCCTCGTTGACCTCCGTCAGCTCGGCGCGGGAGACGACGTCGCGGGAGGCGAGTTCGCCCGCGTTGTTCGCGTAGCCGTGCTCGAACATGAACCGCTCACCCTCCGCGTTGTACAGTATACCACCCTCACCCCGGACGCCCTCCGAGATGAGCACGCCGGTCGAGGGAAGCGTCGTCGGATGGAACTGGATGAACTCCATATCCTCCATCGGAACGCCGGCACGGTACGCCATCGCGACGCCGTCACCGGTGTTTGCCACCGCGTTCGTGGTGTGGTCGTACACCTGACCCATCCCGCCGGTGGCGAGGATCACGCCACCGTCGGCGCGGAAGCCGCTTATTTCGCCGGTTTTGATGTCGTAGGCGACGACGCCATGACAGGTCCGGTCGGCGGGATCGTCCTCGTCGGTGACCGCGAGATCCATCACGTGCCACTCGTCGTACACGGTGATCCCACGTTTCACCACCTGCTCGTACATCGTGTGGAGCATCTGGTGGCCCGTCTCCGCGCCGGCGTACGTCGTTCGCGGGAACGAGAGCCCGCCGAACGGCCGCTGGGAAACGCGACCGTCCTCCTCGCGGGAGAACGGCATTCCCCAGTGTTCGAGCGTGATGACCTCCTCTGGGCTCTCCTTACAGAGCGCCTCGACTGCTGGCGCGTCCCCGAGGTAGTCCGATCCTTTCATCGTGTCGTACGCGTGGTCCTCCCACGAGTCCGCATCGCGGAGCGCGGCGTTGATGCCGCCCTCCGCCGCGCCGGTGTGGGACCGAACGGGGTGGAGCTTCGTGACCATCGCCACGTCGGCTCCGGCCTCCTGTGCCGCGATCGCCGCGCGGAGACCAGCCCCGCCCGCGCCGACCACGATTACGTCGTGTTCGTACATGATTGCTGTATAGTGTGTGGTTGGGTCTGGATGTCCTTGAGCGTGTCTCTCACACTCACCAGAACTTCAGATTGTTCTTGACTGCTTCGCGTTTCAGCTCCTGGATGTGCTCCGTCAGTGGAATGTCCTTGGGACACACGTCGGTACAGGAGAACTGTGTCTGACACCGCCAGACGCCGTGCTCCTGTTCGATGATCTCGAGACGCTTCTGTTTGATATCCTCGCCCTCCCGTTCGTCCATCGCGAACCGGTACGCCTTGTTGATCGCGGCGGGGCCGAGATACTCGTTGTCGCCGGCGGCGATGTTACACGAGGACATACACGCGCCACACCAGATACACCGGGTCGACATCTTCACCTTCTCGCGGTTCTCCCGAGTCTGACGCTGCTCTTCGAGTTCGCCGTCCGGTAGCTCGTTCGTCTGGAAGTACGGCTCGACCGCGTGCATCTGGTCGTAGAAATGCTCCATGTCGACGACCAGATCCTTCGTCACCTCGGCGTGAGGGAGCGGCTCGATCCGGATCGGCTCGTCGAGCTCGGAGATCTGCGTCTTGCAGGCGAGATGTTGGCTCCCGTTGACGAACATCGCGTCCGACCCGCAGATCGCCTGTCGGCAGGAGTGCCGGAAGGTGAGCGAGGAGTCGTACGTATCCCGTGCGTACATCAGCGCGTCGAGTACGGTCATCCCCTTCGTGAAGGGGACGTGGAACGTGTCGAACCGCGGCTCCTGTTTTCCTTCGACCTCGGGATCGTACCGGAACACCCTCAGTTCGACGGTGTTCTCGTCGGCTGCCGCCTTCTCGGCCTCCTCGGCCTGCCGCTGTGCTCGCCGCTCGGCGGCACGTCGGCGTTTCTCCTCGCGACGGGCGTCACCTTTCGAGGGCGTCTCCTCGACTGCGTCCGTCTCGGTCGCTGCGTCCGTGCTCTCCTCTTTCGGAACTTGCGTACTCATGTTCAGAACACCCCGATACCGGCCCACGCGTTGGCCGTTCGGATCCCCTGCACGATGACGACCACGCTGGCGACGACGAGGACCCACTTGACGACCGTTCGCTTCGTGCCGGTCAGTCCCTGGTTGATAAGCGCGTTGTACACGCCGTTGACGCCGTGGAACGTCGCCGTCAGCAGGAACAACACCATCAGTGAGTAGTAGCTCCACGTCTCCATCCGCCCGGCGCTCATGAGGAACGACACCTCGTCGGCGTGGTGGACGAAGTGGAGCAGGAAGAAGTGGAACGAGAGAACGCCGATGAGAAACACTGCCGTCACGCGCTGGAGCAGCCACATCGTGCCGCCCGGCGTGAACGAGGAGTAGCGTTCGGCCATCTTAGAACGCCCCCGCGATGAACGTCGGCACTGACGCGACGGTGATCGCTCCCGTCAGGATCAGCGACGCGTAGAAGCTCTTGTCCTGCGATTCCAGCCCGAGTCCGAGGTCGATCAGGAGGAGCCGCGTCCCGTTAAGTATGTGAAACACCGCCACTGCGAGCAGCCCGACCTCGAGGATACGGACGAGCAGCAGCTCCTCCAGCGTCACGATCGTCTGCGTGTAGACGTCGTCGCCCGCTTGAAGGACTGCTTCCTCGGCACCTGCAGCCGGGATCGCGGTGCTCAACACGGCGATGTGGGTAAACAGATATCCTACGAGCACCCAGCCGGTGAACTTGTGGAATATCCAGGCCCACATCCCCGCCGAGAACTCCCGCCATCTGCCGAAGTCCTCTATGAGGCCCCGATTGTACGACTGACTCATACATGTGATGCTGTGTACCGGGGTCGTATAGTAGTTTCTACCGCGACGAGCGCGTGCCGTCACGCGATACGTGACCGATCCGACAAAACGGGCTGACGTGCCCACACCACGAGTGAAACCCACCGCTCGGCGCTTCCGATCCGGACGGCTGCATGTCAGCCGTTGTCGCTCCGGAGACGGTCACGGAAGCCTTTTAGGTAGGAGACGCAGTTGTACGGATGCAATGGCGAAAGGCGAAGTTGACTTCTTCAACGACACTGGCGGTTACGGCTTTATCGACACTGACGACGCGGACGAGGACGTGTTCTTCCACATGGAGGACGTCGGCGGCCCCGACCTCGAGGAGGGTCAGGAGGTCGAGTTCGACATCGAGGAGGCCGACAAAGGCCCCCGCGCGACGAACGTCACCCGTCTGTAAGCGGACAGGACGACCCGTCGAGGCGTATCGGCTTTTCCATCGACTCACGACCGCGAGCGACGCGTCTCCAGTGTCGTCAGTCGGTCGACCGCGCGGATCGATTGGGCGCGGCCACCACTCGACCGCGCGGATCGATTGGGCGCGGCCACCACTCGACCGCGCGGATCGATTGGGCGCGACTGTCACCCGAACACAAGGAGTGACCGACCGTGACGCTCCGGGCGGCTCTGACCGTCATCGATAGAGATTTACGGATCGTTGACTGACCAGTCAGTCAATGAGTGACGAGCCGAGCGCGGCCGACGAGATCATGGACGGGGTCTATCGCGCGCTGTGTGCTCACGGCTACGCCGGGCTGACGATGCAGGATATCGCCGACGAGTGTTCGAAGAGCAAATCGCTGCTTCATTACCACTACGACACCAAAGAAGAGCTTCTGGTCGCCTTTCTCGATTACGTGATAAGCGACTTCGAGCGGCGTGTCGACGACCGGACCGACCAACCCCCCGCCGAACGGCTGATGGAGTTCGTCGGTTGGTTCGTCTTCGATCCCGACGAGACCGACCGCGAGTCGTTCCACATCGCGCTGCTGGAGCTTCGGTCACAGGGCCCGTTCAACGACCGGATCCGCGAACAGCTCGTGCGAAGTGACCGCCTCCTCCGGGGAACGGTCGTCGAAATCCTCGACGACGGGATCGAGTCCGGGGCGTTCCGCGAGGTCGACGTCGAGGAGACTGCAGCGCTGCTGGTGGCGTCGCTGGACGGGGCTCGGACGCGACAGATCACCCTGGCCGGTGGAGACCCGTCCCAGCCGCCGTACACTCGAGCCGTCGCCGAGGCGGTCGTGAACCGTCTCGTCGAGCCGCTGCTCGTTGATGAAGGCGAGCGGCCGTCGCTCGATGAGACGATCGCGTCGATGCCAGCCCGGACCGGCGAGGAGCCAGGTGACGCCGCGGACACGGACGAATCGTCGACCGACGCCGTGGACGCGACCGGTTCGAACGCAGAAGACGGACCGTAGTCGCCGTGTCCCGGTTCCCGACGTTCGGAATCGAACGCCCGCCGACGGTGCTGCTCGCGGTGATCGCCAGCACCTTCTTCGTCGGATTCGGCGGCGGCGTCGTCTTCCCTATCCTACCGAATCTCGGAGCGGTGCTCGGGATCTCGGCGTTCATGGTTGGGGTCATCCTCTCGGCGAACCGCTGGGTCCGACTCGTGGCGAACGCGCCGGCGGGTGCGCTCGTCGACCGATACGGGACGCGGAAGCCGTTCGTTTACGGGCTGCTCATCGAGGGTATCGCGACGTTCGGATACGTCGTCGCGCTCGTGTTACCGCCGGCCGAGTCGCTTCGGTGGGTGGCTGAGGCGCTGCCGACCGTCGCCGCCGGCCCCATCGGAGTCGGCGTCGACGAGTGGTTCGCGGCGGTAGCGTTCGCGGTCGCACCGGAGACGTGGTTCGTGCTCGCCCGCATCCTGTGGGGGCTCGGATCCGCCGCGGTGTTCGCGACGGCGTACACGATCGCGGCGGACGTTTCCGACAGCGGTTCACGAGGCACGAACATGGGCGTCGTGCGCGGCGGAATCACGATGGGATTTCCGGCGGGGCTCGTGCTCGGCGGGGTCGTCTCCTCGGTTGCGGGCAACGCCGCCGCGTTCGTCGTCGCGGCCGCGTTCGCGCTGGTCGCGAGCGCCGTAGCCTACCGGCTCGTCCCGGAGACGCACGTCACGTCGCCCGGTCAGAAGACCTCCGTGAAGCCGTGGGACGTGGACACGTCGATCCCGGCGGTGACCGTCGGCTTCGTCAACTTCGGGCTGATGTTTGCGTACGTCGGCGCGCTGTTCGCCACCCTCGTCCTCTTTTTAGGCGAACACGATATCTCGCTGCTCGGACTGAACGCACAGGGCACGTCCGGGATCTTCATGGCCGGGACCGTCGTCTCAGCGGCGGTGTTCATGCTGGTCGGGGGACGGATCTCCGACACGAGGGAGTCGCGGACGCCGATCCTTCTCACGTTCCTCGTCGTCTCGTTCGTCGGCTTTCTGCTGTTGGCACGGTCGGCCTCAACGCTCGATCTGGCGCTCGCGTGTCTGTTCATCGGGGCGGGACAGGGCGGAACGAGTGGGCCGATGATGGCGCTTTTGGCCGACCTGACGCCCGACGACCGGATGGGCCGCGCGTCGGGGACGAACAACGTACTCGGCGACGTCGGCGGCGGACTCGGCCCGTTGGTGTCGCTTCCGCTCGTCGAAGCAGTCGGCTTCGCGCCGATCTACGCTGCGTGTGCCGTGGTCCCGCTTCTGGCCGGTGTGACGCTTCTCGTCGGCGTTCGCCGGGAGACGGGGTCGTTTCTCCCCGGTCGGATCGCGTCCGAGGCGTGAGCGGTTCCTCGGACGCACACCGAGTTCCGCCCTCGAGGAGTCGAGCGTGTGCGCGGACCGCTGTCCGTGTGCGCGGACCGCCAGTCCGTGTGCGCGAACCGCTGTCCGTGTGTGAGTGGTACGGAGCGTGTGAACCGCTCTCTCCCCGCGCGTGAAAGAACAACCGTTAAAAGTCGCCACCGGGTTCTAACGGACATGGCTGGAACTATCGAAGTGCTCGTCGCCGGCGGGCAGGCCAATCCCGGTCCGCCACTCGGACCGGAGCTCGGCCCGACGCCGGTCGACGTGCAGGACGTCGTCTCACAGATCAACGAGGAGACTGCCGCGTTCGACGGGATGGAGGTCCCCATCACGGTCGAGTACGAGGACGACGGCTCCTTCAGCATCGAGGTCGGCGTGCCGCCGACGGCGGAGCTCATAAAGGACGAGGCCGGCTTCGACACCGGCTCCGGCGAGCCACAGGATGATTTCGTCGCTGACATGTCCATCGAGCAGGTGAAGAAGGTCGCCGAGCAGAAATCCTCCGACCTGCTCTCGTACGACACGAAAAACGCCGCCAAGGAGGTCGGCGGAACCTGCGCCTCGCTCGGCGTGACGATCGAGGGCGAGGACGCCCGGACGTTCGACGACCGCGTCGACGCCGGCGAGTACGACGACGTTCTCGACGCCTAAGCGGTCCCGACACGTACGCGTTTTTGCGATCTGCGTTCATCGCCGACGGAGGTTCGCCCGGCCGCGGACTGCGCGTTACGGAGAATCGAGTTATCCGGGAGGTGTCAGCGTCTGCGTGACCGTGCCGTACACGCCGAATATGTTCTCGTAGCCGTGTTCGCTCGCGAGAACGGGAACGGTACCATCCCGCTCGACTCGGTGCGTGTAGATGTCGTCCTCCGCGAAGACGGCTCCTTCGGACATCTCTTCGAAGTTCTGGTAGTACACGTGTGGCGTCCCACCCCCTTTCGGAACCTCGCTTTCGCCTTCGACGATCGTCGTTTCAGTGAACGACGGGTTCTCGTCGGTTACGGCACCGTGTGCACGCAGAAACGAGAGCGCGCCCTCGTATCCGACCTCGACGGCCTCCTCGCTCCCTTGTCGCCCGGTCTCGAAGGACACCGTGTGAGGAACGACCGAATCGAGCGTCGTGTCGCGAAGCGACGCCGAATCGAGGACGTACTCCACGGGAAGCGCAGTGACGGTTCGTCTCACGGACTCCGTCAACGTGCTATAAATGGCAAACGGCGGCGGGGCGCTGTGTGAGGTGTGTAACGCAAGCACCGCGTCGCACCCCTCGAGTAGGCGCGTCAAGCGGGCCGCTAACACCGACTCATACGTGTCGCCGTCGAGATCTCCCGGAAACGAGCGATTGAGGTCCGTTTCGGTGTATCGCTCGCCAGCGGCAAGCGCCGGTTCGTTGGCGACGATCAGCTGGACGGTTTTGGGCCCCTCGTTATCGAGCGTTTCTGCCAGCCGTTCGATGATCCGCCGACCCGCTGGCTCGTCGCCGTGAATCCCTCCGACGATCGCAATCCTGTCGGTCCCGTGTCCTCGTTCGATAAGCTTCATAGCTACGTATATTGATTCTGACTTACCAGTCGATGTCATTAAATGGTTCCCCGGTTTCGCGGCATTCAACGCGTGGCAGCCTCGTCGGCGGCCAGCTCCACGACGTTTCGTCCTATCGGGCAGTGTAGTCGTGCGCGCGGTCCTGCGGTCACTTGATCCGCTCGGAGAGTTCGTCGAACAGCTCGATAACGCGTTGCTCCACCTCGTCACGGATCGCTTTCACCTCTGCAAGCTCCTTCTCACCGGGGTCCTCGAGGTCCCAGTCGACGTTTTCGACACCGTCCAGATCGAGCGTCGAACAGCCCATCGTCGCGACGACGTCGCATTCGGCAAGAACGGACTCGTCAATCCGTCGTGGGTTCCGTCCGTTGACGTCGAGCCCCACTTCATCGAGGGCATCGACGACGACGTCGTGCACGTCGTCAGCCGGGTCGGTACCGCCGGTGACGATAGCGATGTCATTCACGAGGTTACGTTCGGCCCGCTCGCGTTCGGCAAAGGCGGTTGCCATCTGGGAGCGCCCGGCGTTTCGGACGCACACGAACGCGACGGTGGTCGTGGCATCGACGGTTCGGTCTGTCGGGTCGTTCGTATCGATAGGTGGCATGGATGGTGTGTCGTGGGTGCGTGTCGGTTGGTACTGTCGCGTCCGATCAGTTCGGTCGTTGTGCTGGTTTCGTGTCATGCTCGCGGCAAGACGCTTGGACTCCTGTATCAGCGATGTTGACGGCGTACTCGGCTGTCCGAGCGAGACTGTCGAGGACACCCGCGAGCGCGTGCCCGTTCGCGAGATCGCGGTCGTAGAGCTCACGATCGAGCGTCTTGGCGGTCGCGACGACTGGCTCAGCGTCGACCATGATCCGTCCTAACGTGTCCGGATCGCGGTCCCCGAGCGTCTCGGCGAGGGCCCGTCGAACGAGTTCACGCGCGTCGGCGGCGATCGTCCGTAGCTCGGCGTCAATATCCTCCGGTGGTGGCGATTCGATGAAAGCGGCCGCCTCGCCGATCGTTTCAGCGTGGTCGGCCACTCGTTCGAGCTGACGGGCGGCATGGTAGTAATCGAACGTCGTGAGCCCGTCTCCCATGCGGTCGAGTCGGATGTCGACGAGCGAGCACTGGAACTCGCGAGAAACGAGTGCGAACAGCCGGTCGACCGAGTCGTCCTGTCCGGCAACGCTTTCTACCGCCGAGCTGTCGGCCGTGAGCACCGCATCGACCGCCTGCTCGTGCATCGACAGGGTGATAGTTTCCATCTGCGCGAGCGTCTGCTTCGGCGAGAGGTCATCGGCGTCCAGCATCGCTCGCGCAACGAGCGTTCGGTCAGTCTCCTCGGTGATCTCCATTCCGAGTAGATCCGAGACCGACTGCCGGACCGTCGCACGGGTCTCCCGGTCAAGCGTGCCGGTAATCCGTATCTCCTCACTGCCAGCGACGTAGGCTGCGGTCACGAGCCGGGAGAGTTCGGCCGGACTGTGACCGGCAGCCGGGACCGTTACCTGTTGTCGCTTATTATCATCCGGGGGTGTAACGAGCAGTCGGTCACCACGAGTGTACAGGTTGACACGGCTTCCAACGTCCATTCCTCGATCTTCGGCCCATTCTTTCGGAAGCGACACCGTGTAGGTGGTGCCACCGGACTGCTGTATCTTCCGCCTGTACGGCTCTGTGTCGGTCATATCAGTAGATCAGTTCGTCGTCGCTTTCGATCATGTACAGCGATCTTGCCGCGATGTTGACGGCGTGGTCCCCGACCCGTTCCAGGTCGCGGACGGTCAACAGCGCGCGGGAGACCTCGTCGAGCGCCGCCGCGAGCTCCGTCCCCCCGGCCGTCGACGTCTCTGCGTTCTGATCGGCGACCAGCTCGCGAACCACCTGCTCGGCGGCCAGCCGACAGCGCTCGTCGAGCCCCTTTTGATAGTTTTCGCGTGGCATTATCCGAACTTGCCGGTGATGTAATCCTCGACTCGGTCGTCGTCCGGGTTCTCGAAGATCTTCGCCGTGTCGTCGAACTCGACGAGCTGGCCGCCGGTGAGGAACACCGCGGTCTTATCGGAGATCCGCGCGGCCTGCTGCATGTTGTGGGTGACGATCACGACGGTGTACTCCTCGACCAGTTCGTCGATGAGGTCCTCGATCTTCGAGGCCGCGACGGGATCGAGCGCGCTCGTCGGCTCGTCCATCAGGATCACCTCCGGGTCCGGCGCGATGGCCCGGGCGATACAGAGCCGCTGCTGTTGCCCACCCGACAGATCGAGCCCGGAGGAGTCGAGCTGGTCTTTCACCTCGTCCCAGAGCGCGGCCCCCTTCAGCGCCTCCTCGACGCGAGCCTCGATATCGCCGTCGAACCCCTGAATGTTCAGGCCGTACGCGACGTTGTCGTGGATCGACTTCGGGAACGGGTTCGGCTTCTGGAACACCATCCCTATCTTCCGGCGCAGAGCCACGGGGTCAACGTCGTCGGCGTACACGTTCTTGCCGTGAAACGAGAGGTCGCCGTCGATCCGACAGACGTCGATCTGGTCGTTCATTCGGTTGATACACCGGAGGAACGTCGACTTACCACAGCCTGACGGGCCGATGATGGCCGTCACTTTGTGCTCCGGGATCTCGATGTCGACCCCGTCGAGCGCCTGGTCGCTGCCGTAGTACACGTCTAGATCGCGCGTCGAGACGACCGTGTTATCGGGGCGGCTCGCGCGGCCGGTCCCGTTGCTCGATACCTCCGTCGTGATGAGTGAGTCCGTGCTCGTGTCGTCGTCTAGGTCTTGTGCTGACATGGTTACACCTCGGTCTCGTATCGGTTCCGCAGGTAGATCGCGACCGCGTTCATCGACAACAGGACGACGAGCAGCACGACGATTCCGACCGCCGCGAGGTGGATGAAGTGCTGGCTCGGTTCGGCCGCCCAGCCGTAGATCTGCGTCGGCATGCCACTGAAGCGGTCGAACGGGCCGCGAGGCATCCGATTGACGAACAGCGCGCCGACCATCAACAGCGGTGCGGTCTCGCCGACCGCCCGTGCGAGCGCGAGGATGGTTCCCGTCATGATCCCCGGCATCGCCGCCGGAAGCACGACCTCGCGGATCGTCTGCCATTTCGTCGCGCCGGTCGCGTACGACCCGTTTCTGACCCCGTCCGGCACCGCGCGGAGCGCCTCCTGTGCGGAGACGATGATGATCGGCATCACGAGCAGGCCGAGCGCGACCGCACCGGCGATGAGGATGGGGCCGGTCCCGATTCCGTTGACGACCGCCGCGAGCGCCAGCAGACCGTACACGATCGAAGGAACGCCGGCGAGATTCGAGAGGTTCGCCTCGATCAGCCGGGTGACTCGGTTGTCAGGCGCGTATTCCTCTAAGTAGATCGCGGAACCGACCCCGACGAAGAAGGCGAGCGCCGCAGTCAGCACCATCAGCATTCCCGATGCGACGATCGCACCGGCGAAGCCGGCGCGTTCGGGTCGCCGGGAGCCGTCGGCCGTGAGGAACTGCACGAGGCTGATCTCGAACTCCGTGATCCCGACGTAAAAGTCGGTCACGACGTCGAGCAACAGCACCGCGAGCGCGACGACGCCGAACATCGCCGCGGCAAAGATGATCCAGAGGAACACCCGGTTCTTCAGGTGCTCCCACCCGAGGTCGATGTCCGTGAACAGCTCTGCGGCGTCCCGACCGTCCGTGACCGTCCCGCCGTCCGCCCTCGGCTGGTTGACGCCGCCGTCCGCTCCCGTGCCGTTCGCTTCGTCGTCTCGTCGCGTTGGTTCCGTCATCGGTACTCCTCCTGGAACCGGCGTTTAAACCAGTCGTTGAGCAGGTTCATCGCGAGCGTCATCGCGAACAGCAGAAAGCCGACCGCGAACAGGCTGTTGTACTCGACGGTACCGACCGCCGACGTTCCGCGGGCCATCGACACCATGTACGCGGTCATCGTCATGATCTCGTCGAAGGGGTTCGCGGTGATGTTGGCGTTGAATCCAGCGGCCAGCGAGACGGCCATCGTCTCGCCGATCGCCCGCGACACCGCGAGGATGTAGGAGGCGAAGATGCCCGACAACGCCGCCGGGGTAACGACGCTCACCGACACGTCGAACCGCGTCGCGCCGAGCGCGTACGCACCGTTCCGGAGGTCGTCCGGAACCGCTTGCATTGCGTCCTCGCTGATCGAGGAGACCATCGGTATCGTCATGATCCCGACGACCAGCATCCCAGACAGCAGGCTGTATCGGCCGATGTTGATCCCGAACACCTCGGCGACGGGTCCGAGCACCACCGGGTTGATGAAGGCGATCGCGAAGTAGCCGTACACGATGGTCGGGATCCCGGCGAGCACCTCAAGCGTCGGCTTGAGCTTGCCGCGCACGCCGGGTGAGGCGTACTCCGAGAGGTAGATCGCGGTCGCCGTGCCGATCGGGATCGAGACGAACGCGGCCCCGATCGTGATCGCGAGGGTGCCGAAGACGATCGGCAAAACCCCGTGCGCCGGCGTCGCGTGGTCGGGTGCCCACCGCGTGCCGGTGAAGAACTCGGTGAACGTGACCGTTCGCTCGGTCGCGGCACCGGTGACGATCTCGGTGAGCCGCGCGCCGAAAAAGTAGCTCGCGGTGTTGTCGACGAGCACGAAGAATATCGCGAGCGTCGTGGCGACGGTCACCGCCGCACAGCCGAACAGCACGCGTCGAGCCCGCCTGTTCGAGGCGTTGTCGGCACTGGCCGTGCCGCTCCCGCCGGTGATGTCCAGGTTAGTGTTCGTGTCCGTGCTCATGGCGTTCGTGCCTCGTTACTCCCGTTGGACAGTGAGGTCGTCCGGCGACGACCCGACCCGATCGAGCCACGAATCGATCTTCTCGTGGTTCTCCTCTCTCACCTCGTCGGGCGCGGCGTAGAATCCCTCATCGCGGGCGTACTGCTCCGCGCCGTTGGTGTAGAACCGGGCGAACGAACCGATGAGGTCCGTGCGCTCTTCGAGGCTCGCGAGGTTGAAAAACGCGAACAGCGGCCGCGCCAGCGGGGAGTACAGCCCGTCTTCGATGTTCTCCTCGTTCGGGAGGTAGAACTCGCCGTCGACGTCGCTCTCGACGGGCACGGCCTCGATCGGCTGGTCGTCTTCGATCTCTCGGAGGTAGCCGAGACCGCCCCAGCCGAACCCGTGGACGTTGTTCGCGACCGCGCCCATGATCTCGTTGGTCTGACTCGTCGCGGAGTAGTCGTCGCGGATGTCGCCGCGCTCGCCGACGACGTTCTCGGTGAAGTAGTCGAACGTCCCCGAGGCGGAGTCCCGCGCGTGCAGCGCGATCTCCTCGTCGGGCCACTCGTCGCGGATGTCCTGCCACGTCTCGACGTCCGACTCGAACTGCCACACGCGACGGAGCTCGTCGAGGGTGATGTTGTCCACCCAGTCGTTCGCGGAGTTCTTCACGACTGCGAGCCCGTCGAGCCCGACTTCGAGGAAGTCGTAGTCGACGTTGTTCTCGCCGCAGAGTTCGATCTCCTCCTCGGTGATCTGTCGGCTCGCGCTCTGTACGTCCGAGTTCGCACGACAGAACTCCTGGAACCCGGCACCGGTTCCCTGGGGGTCGACGTCGACGAGGACGTCCGGGTACGCGTCCTGGAAGTTCTCGCCCGCCCACGAGGTGATCGGCGCGACCGTGTTCGACCCGGACGCGTCGATCGTGCCCGACAGGCCGCCGCCGTCGCCGTTGCCGCCCATACAGCCGGCGACCGCAACCGTGCCGAGTCCGGCGATGGCCGCGAGCGATTTCCGTCGGGTGATGCCACGCGTCGTTCCGTTCTGGCTGGGTGCCATCATCGTATCCTGGCGTGGCTTCGGTTAAGTAGTATGCTATGTGATATATATGTGAAGAGGAAGAACTACAGACGTATTAGATGGGATCATACTGGTATATAGACCAATATAGTGGTCCGTACGCATATGCTAATGAAACTGTTATTTCTTGGCTGTCTGCCGGCAAGTTCCCTACCTCCGGTTGACGTTGTGGCGAGACGCTCTCGGCGTCCCAGCACTGACGGTCCCAGCGTCACAGCTAGAATCCCACACGATACAGCACCGACGACCCTCACGACGGCGTAGTCGGTCGATACCGACGATACCGACGGTAGCGCATCGATTACACATCCGTCACCACGTGCTCGACCTTCGATCCCGGAAGGTTCCGACCAGTAACTGGAATCACAACCGTCTCTCCGTTGATTTCGTCCCGGAGCGTCTCGAGGATTGCGAACGGCGGTGCACACGCACCCTCCATCAGGATCCGCTCCTCACGGAACACCGTCGCAACCGATTCGATGATCGCCGCCTCGCTCACGGTGTACATCTCATCCACGTGTTCGCGCATCAGTTCCATTGGCAGGGCATATGGGACGCGAGCTGCGATACCGTCGGCGAACGTATCGGCTTCCTCTTGTGGAGTCAGATCACCGCTCTGCCACGCCTGGTAGGCTGCGTCCACGTTGGCGGCCTGGACGCCGATCACGTCGGCGTCAGTAATCCGTCCGACCGAGAGACCGTAGCCGGCACCGATGCTACCGGCTCCGATCGGTCCGAGAACCACATCCACCTCAGGGAGCGCCTCGGCGATCTCCAGTCCCGCAGTCCCGGTGCCGGCGATCACCCGCCGCTCATTGCCGGGATGGACGTACCGATACCCTTTCTCAGCAGCCAAGTCGGCGGCCCACTCCGCGGCGTCGTCGTAGTCGGCACCGACGACCTCGACCCGGCCACCGAGCCGTTCGATCCCGTCGATCCGGTTCTGCCCGGTCCCCTCCGGGACGGCGACGATCGCGTCGGTGTCGAACCAGCGGGCGGCTTGCGAGAGCGCTCGCCCATAGTTGCCGGTGCTGGCTGTGACGACACCCTGCTGCCGGAACTCCTCGTCCAATCCGGCGAGGAGACACGTTATCCCACGGATCTTGAACGATCCCGTCGGCAGCGTATCCTCCCGTTTCAGATGGATCTTAGCATCGTACTCGTTGGACAGCCACTCGCTTTTGACGAGCGGCGTCCGGGGGAGCCGGTCGCTGAGCACCCGCCGAGCTCGATACACGTCGGCGGTCGTCGGCGGAGTGAGGTCGTGGTACCCGAAGATCGTTGAGGCGTCGGGTGACTCGACGCGGTGGTGTGGTGACGGCGGCATATCCGGATCTGTGGTCTCGAGACGCCTGAAGCTACCCCTCACGCGGTCGCTTTCCGACGGGCAAAAACTAACATCACCGTCAGCAACGATCACGTATGCCGACGGAAACGGTCAATGGCACGCAGCTGTACTATGAGGAATCAGGTGACGGCACGCCGGTCGTCTTTCTCCATGGCGTCCTGATGGGTAGCCGATTCTTCATCGAACAGCAGGAGGGTATCGCCGATGACCACCGACCAGTCGTGCTCGATTTCCGCGGTCACGGCCGGTCGGCAAAAACCGTGACTGGCCATACACTTCCGACGTACGCCGCTGATCTCGAGGCGTTTCTCGAGCGTCAGGACTTCGAGAGTATCGTGCTCGTTGGCTGGTCGATGGGGTCGCTGGTCGCGTGGGAGTACATCGACCGCTTCGGCACCGACCGACTCTCCGGGTTCGTCTCCGTCGAGCAACAACCGTTGGATCTCGAGCAGGAGGGCTACGAGCATGGCGTGTTCGACTTCGAGGCGCTCGTTGATCTGATGGAACTTGCGCAAACGGACCACCACGAGCTGGGCGCGGTACTAATCGACCAGATGTTCGCTAGCGAGCCGGCTGCCGACGTGCGACAACTCGTGTTCGACGAGATCGCTCGCGTCCCACCCGCGATCAAAAGTGCGATCTTCTTCGATCAGTCGGTTCGTGACTACCGCGACGTGCTTGCGGACGTCGACGTCCCAACGCTCGTCTGCGTCGGCGAAGACGACACGCTGTTGGATCCTGCCGGCGTCGAGTACGTCGCAGAACGGACGCCGAACGCTGATCTCGAACGGTTCGCCGACAGTGGGCACTGTCCGTTCCTCGAGGAACCGGAGCGATTCAACCGGGTGCTGACGACGTTCGTCGATAGCTGCTCCAGCTGATTCGGTCTCGGCGGAATTGCTTTATTTCGGGTCGTTCGATAGGTGTCGTGATCCGAGGAGTGACTCGCGAACGAGTCGGGTGGTTCCCGGCCCTACCGTGTTCGCCGTCCAGTGGCTTCACAGCGACATCGCCGACGCCGGACGTCGGGTCGAAAATGACATTTTGACAAGGCTACAGCCGGAGCCGGACAATCCCCCAGTCATCAGCCCAACCGGGAGTTCAATCTTCTACCTTCCAGCCATTCCAGTGTTTCAATATGACGATCCGGAAGTTCTTCCGGGTCCATCTCACCACCCAGCAGTTCCCGGAGGAGCGATTCAAGCCGTTCGGCCGCGAGCATATCCGGAACGATTACGAATGACGCACCGGACTCACGGAGTGCAGCCGCTTCGTCCGGACCATCGGCTCGCAACAGCACCTCAGTCCCTGCTCCGACCTGCAGAACGTACTCTGAAACACGCCGCTGGGTGGCGGTTGAGATCACGAGGCGAGCATCCTCGACTCCAGCGACCTCCCAGACGTACTCGTACATGCCGTCACCGATGACGAAGTGCTCCGCATCCTGATAGAGGAGCGGACGCATCGAGGGATCGTTCTCGATGACGATGTACTCGCGTCCGGCCTCCTCGCAAGCCGCGACAACTCGCCGTCCGATCCGGCCGTATCCGAGAACCACGACGTGATCAGTCGGGTCGTCCGGAACGCGACACTGCTCGTCGATCTTTCAAAAACGCACCGATTTGCCAAGAACAAGTCTTCGACCAAGACTTCTGACCGTTGGCACTCGTCCTGAGCCTGGGTAAAAGATCGACTGTGCGTCGCTCTCCATCCAATGAATGTCGAAAATTCACACGGAATAATACATCCTGAAAAGACTTATCCAGTTTCAAGTCGAAGCATCCGGTATGGAAGAACCGAGCGCTGAAATCAGACAGGACTCCGAGAAAGAGGACATTCGCCCCGATTTCGGCGCCCTCACCTCGCCTGAGGAAGCGGTCCGCGGCGACAGGACGCGCGACGACTTCTTCGACGCCGTCCTCGGGTTGGACGAGCCGGCTACCGCGAGCGAGGTTGCCGAACTCGCCGGTCGGGGGGTAGATGCCGCACGTGAGTACCTGGAGTGGTTCGAGCGGCTCGGGATCGTGACACAGGTCACTGAGACGCCGGCCACGTACCGGCGAAATCAGGAGTACCTGAACTGGCGGCGAGTCCAGCGTCTCCAAAAGGAGTACTCGTCCGACGAACTCGTCACGTTCCTGAAAACGGAGACGGAGCGTGAAGAGATCTACAGCGAGCGGTTCGACGCTGAATCTCCGGAGGCGGTGTCGATCACGGCAACGGCGTCTGCTACGAGCCAATCGGTACAGGACGTGTGGGAAGACGTGTCCGCCTGGAAAACGACTCGGCGGCGTATCACGCTCCTTGAGCGTGCACTCACGACGGGACGCGGAGACGCTGCGAACGAGCGAACTGCGGTATGACGGAGGGAAGGGACGACGCGGACTCTTCCGCTACCATCAGTGGTGCGCCCGTGGATTTCGACCGTCTCGAAGTCATCCGGGACCGATTGGCGACGGACGACCGCTTCGCTCGGAGCGAAGAGCAACCCGCGTTCGCGCCGGACCGACTGGTGTGCGTCTACGAACAGCGGTTCTACCCTAGACCTGTCGAATCGGCTCATCTTGAGATCGTGTGGTACGAGAACGGCGACTTCTCGTTGCACTACCACGAAGATCACGAGGATGGGGCGTTCGATCACCGGTGGGACCGCCATCCGTCTGACCACAACGAGCGTGATCACGTCCATCCGGGACCTGATGCACCGACACCGGGGGATGACACTGATCACCCCGAGGACTGGCGGGACGTTCTCTCGACGGCTCTCGCTGAGATCGAGGAGCGACAGCGGGCCTTCTGGACTGAGTGAGTCAGTGAAGACCCACCAAACCACAAAAATATTGAATATTTGTCTTTTCACCCATGGATCGCTGCAGATCATCCATCACACGATCCAGTCAACTGCCTCGGGGTCAAGTGGTTCGAGACGCGGAGCGTCTCGTCATCACGGAAATATTTGATTTCCGTACGACCCCGAGGTATCCGCCTTGCTTCTTGATGAAACACCCAACCTCATCTGAACCAAACCACCACAGATGTCCGGTCCCGGAAAGCAACTCGACCGGCTGGTCTCACCGAACGTCCAGCCAATCTTATCCTAGCTATTTATACGAGCCTCGTCGACATATATTCGGATTCCCAGACGGAGGCGACCGACCTACGAAGACCGTATGAGTTACGAGATCTCCGCTGCCCCGAAAACACCGGTGAAAATCACGATTATGGCACCAGAAGGCCTGAAAGTGAGGAAAATACGGTGTTAGAAACCGTACGTACTTCGTATGGGTTGGGGCGGATTCGAACCGCCGGCCTGCTCCGTGTGAAGGAGCCGTCATAACCGGGCTAGACCACCAACCCGCGCGCTTTGATGTATCCGACCTCACAACTTAAGGGTTGCTTTGTCCAGTCGGTTCACGTTTCGGTCGCGCTGCCTACCGATCCGTTGTCCAGTAGGCGTCAACTTCCGTCGGGCGGACTCGGCCGCCAGACGACCGTTGGGGCCGCTCGGTTCGGATACCCGATCGCTCGATCGACGCAGGTGACGGATCAGTACGTCGGTGATTCCTCCGGAACGTCATCTCGGGCGTTGACGACGCGGGCGAGCGTGAAACAGAGGTCCGAGAGTCGATTCAGATAGGTGACGACCGTTTCGTTGATCTCCTCGCGACGTGCGAGCGCGACGCTGCGTCGCTCCGCCCGACGGACCACCGTCCGAAGATGATGCAGTGCCGCTCCCGCCTCACTACCGCCCGGTAGGAGGAAGCTCCGAAGCGGCTTCAGCTCCTCGTCGAACTCGTCGATCCGTTGCTCGACGGTCGTGACGTGCTGTTCCCGGATCCGCGGATCGTCGGGACCTGGGTCGGGGTTCGCGAGATCCGCTTGCACCACGTGCAGGTGGTTCTGGATCGTCGCGAGCAGCTCGTCGACGTCCTCGTACCCGGTTGGGCGTACGGTGCCGACGAGCGCGTTCGCCTCGTCGACGGTGCCGTACGCTTCGATCCGCGGATCCGTTTTCGGGACGCGCGTCATATCCCGCAGGTCGGTCTCCCCGTCGTCACCACGGCCCGTGTAGATCGTCATGTAAGCGTTCGATCGACGTACTCGAGGATGTTCGCGCTTTCGGGCATCGTAACGCCTCGGTGCTCATCGACGAGCACCGGAACCTCCCGTTGGCCGCTCACTCGTTTCACCTCGTTGCGGTCGGAGTGAAGCGCGTCGACCCACACCGTCTCGTACTCGACGCCAGCGTCGACGAGCGCATCGTGGACTGTCTCACACCATGGACAGCCGTCCAGCGCGTACAGCGTGACTGACATACTCGGATCAACACCGGACGACGCATGAATGTATTGTCCACACCGGAGCGACGGTGTTCATCACAGCTCGTGGTACGATCGGATTCGCGCCCGTAACGGCTCGGGTATCGGGCGTGCTTCGCCCGCCGTCGAATCGAAATGCACCTGCGTTGACTCCGCGGTGGCAACGACCTCGTCGGCAGTCTGCAGTTCATACGTCATCGGGAGACTCGAATCACCCAGCTCCGGGACGTCAATATCGACGTTGATCGATTCGTCCGCGAGCTCGACCGGTCGCCGAAACTCGATAGTAAGGGAGGCCAGCACGGTCGATATCGACGACAGGTCCGTCTCCAGCACGTCTCTGAAGTATCGAGTGCGAGCCTGTTCGAGATACGTCGCGTAGACGGCGTTGTTGACGTGGCCCATCGCATCGATATCTCGAAACCGAATCTCGATCTCGGCGGTGTACGTGCTCATACCGGGTCCTCACCCGATATCATCATGAAATCATCGGGTGGAGGTGGTCGACATCGGATTTCGTATCGCAGAGTACGCTTTATAGCTGTCTTGCTGTGGCTGATCCGCGGTACGAAGATCAATGCCGGGCTTCAGGCCGCACAGTCGACACGAGCCATCTGTCGGTGCAGCGGAGGCGGCCAAGCGCTCGAGTCGTCCGACATCCACCCGGCGAACCCAGTCGATGGTTCGACCGTCGGATCGGACATCCGGGATCAGTACGTTAAAATCCGTGCCGGTACGATTCTCACGTATGAGTCTTGAGAAAGACGTCGACTGCCCGTCGTGTGAGGAGACGGTCCCGTTTTATCAGTCCGCATCCATGATGCTTCATCTCGGGGAGAAGACGAAGTGGCGATGCACCGAGTGCGGGTACGGGTTCGTCGAGATCAACGGCATCGACTCGATCACTGCTTGATTTTTGTCCCTCTGCCGCGGTGTTCGGGTGTCCGTCCCGAGAGGCTCGTTTCTGACCGATCCCCGGCTGTTGAACCTCACCGTAAGCCAGCGGAACGAACGAGCGCCCGAGCAACGCCATCGGGAGCGGCAACTCCCATCCGCAGACCGGCGCATACGTTCTGAGGGGAGGATCCCGCGGTCAGTTGTGCTGTAGGTGTATACGGTGTCATGGAGCTTTGTCATGGTGTGGTCCATGCCATGATCGTATACCGAATCAGCCGTGCGACGCTGCGTGCGTCGTGATCGATACCGAGCGTACGTCGCTCACGAGGGTGGATGGGGAGTTTATATGTGACTGTGTGCTGGGATCGTTGGCTGTTTATAAGTGAGTCGCGGGAGCGATAGCTCCGCGACGAACGATCTGAAAGCCCCAGCCGGGAGGCGGGCGCACGCTCGCTGCGCGCTTCGGTCGCTCACGTCGTTCGCTCCCTGCAGTGCTTGTGTCGCCTGCGCCCGCCTCCCGGCTGCCCCTTTCAACCCCACCCGACCGCACCGCAACCGCACCTCGCGCCTCCCCAGCCTCGGCGGCGGCTCGCGCGTTCTGCGCTCGCCGCCGCCTCCCTCGCACGCGCTCCTCGCGCCCTTCTCAGGGCGCTCGGACGCGCGCGCCGACCGCCCGCAGTCGCCTGATAAACGAACAATGTTTTGCTTGTGGTTGCGGTGGCGCGCGCCGCGAGCGGGCCAGCGGCCCGCGAGTCGCGAGGGCGACCGAAGGGAGCCCTCGGATGCGAACGGCGAAGCCGTGAGCGAGCGCGCGAGGGAGACCGGAGGGGGCCGCCGAGCGGTTCCGGCGGCCCCCTCCGGTCGAGGCTGGGGCGGTCCGAGGCTGCGGTTGCGGTGCGGTCGGGTTGGACTGGAAGGGGCAGCCGCGAGGGGGAAGCACGGCGACGTAAGGACCGCAGCGAGCCGCGCGAGCCGTCGCGGCTGGGGCTTCCAAATCGGTCTCTGCTCCACCGTTCAATTATATACCACTCCTCGCCGCGCTACGTACGCCTTTATAAACAACGCACCGATTCTCGTATGCACAATATACGCCCGACATCGAACACGGGGGTCGTCGATCAGATTTCGGCGACGACGAGGAACGTCTCCGGTCGCTCCTCGGCGCGTAGCACCTCGAAGCCGGCGTTCTCGAGCGCCTCGACGGCGTCGACCGCTGCGTACCGCTCCGCCACCGGCGGCCCGTCGACGCCGTCGGCCGCCGCGCTCCAGTCGGCGTGGACGACGCGGCCGCCCGATCGAAGGAGACGGGCGGACTCCGCGGCCGACTCCGGACTCGCAAACTCGTGATACGTCATCGTCGAGAACACGGCGTCAGCACAGTCGTCCGACAGTGGCACGTCGCCCGCCTCGGCGACGACGAGTTCGACGTTTTCGGGAACGCCCCGCTCGCGGTACTGATCGTGCATCTCCGGCTGGACGTCGACGGCGTGAACGGTCCCGACGTGCGGCGCGATGTCGTCGGTGTAAAACCCCGTCCCGCTACCGAGGTCGACCACGGTCGCGTCCGCGTCCGCTCCGAGCGCGGCGACCAGCTCGTCACGCGAGAGAAACCGGTACCGCGACTCGTCGTCAAGCCGGTCGGCCTTCGACGGGTCGAACGTATGAAACCCCACGACTACGCCCCCTGCGAGCTCGGGAGTCGGTTCGAGTCGACGCCACCGAACGCGACGCCACCGCGACTCTGCCGCTCCACAGTAGTGTTGTCCATAAATAACAATACCGACGACGAGGGTAAAAGGATGCGGAAGGGAGACGCCGGCGAGTCGGAGGCCACGGGATCCACACGGATCATCGGCGTGTCGAGACGGCGACGCGACCGCTACTGCAGATATCGCCGCCGGACGCGCTCGACGTGTGTGCCGGCGTGGCGACCGACGCCGAGCGCGGCGACCGCGACCGCGGTTCCGATCGCGGTCCACCCGAGAAGCGTTGCGAGCGCCCGGCCGGGCGCGACGTAGCCGCCGCCCGCATCGAACGCGAGCGCGACGACGTACTCGAAAACGAGGCCACGGAACGCACCGTTCGGGGTCGCCGCGACCAGCCCGGCGAGCTCACCGACTGCGACCGAATCCCCCAGCGAGCGCAACACGGCGAGGTCCCCACCAAACACGCCACCGACGAGCACGACCCCGCCGAGCGCGAGCGCGCTCCGGCGGCTCGACGCCAGCGTCGAGACGGCCGCGGCCGCCGCGAGATACGCCGCGCCGAGACACATCACGAATGCGATAAACCGAACGAAAAGCAGCGGCGAGTCGACCCCGGTGTGGGTCGCGTAGATCCCGGTGTCGGGAGCCGCAGCCGCCCAGATGTAGCCGCCGACGAGGAGGTACGGCACGCCGACGAGCGCCGCAAGCGCGAGCAGCCGCGCGAGCAACACGGCGAGGACGTACGTCACGGCTCCGACGCCGTACGTCCGGATCACGGCGAGCTCCCCGCTCGACGCGTCCGTGAGCAGCGCACGATACCCGATACCGACGGCGACGAGAGGAACGAGCGCCTCCGTCGGCAACAACAGGTCGACGATCGCCGGGACGAATCCGGTCGCGCCGCCACCGCCGACGACCACGAACCCGCCGAGCGCCGCGAGCAGCCCGACCGCCAGCAGGCCGTACCCCGGAGTCCGGAGAACCGTCGCGAGCTCCCGACGGAACACCGCCGAGAACGCCGCTCGACGCCCGGTCATCGGTCGGACACCCCGGCGACGTGCACGCGGTCCGACGCGTCATCATCCGGGTCCTCGCCCTCCGGGTCCGGGTCGCCGTCGACGACCGCACGATACAGCTCCTCGGAGTCGTTGACGCCGTACCGATCGAGCAGCGCCGCACGACCGCCAGCCGCCGCAACCCGACCGCGGTGCAACACGACGATCCCGTCGGCGTGCGCGTCGACGAGTCCGAGATCGTGTGAACTCACCACGACTGCGGCGTCGGCGGCGTGGTCGGCGGCCAGCTCGAACGCTCGTTCGCGCATCCCGGGGTCGAGCCCGCTGGTCGGCTCGTCGAGAACGACGACCGGCGGATCACCGAGCGTCGCCTGCGCGATCCCGAGAAGCCGACGCATCCCCCCGGAGAGCGCGTCGACGCGCCGGGCCGCCGCGTCCGCGAGTCCGACCGTCTCGAGACGTGCGTCGGGGTCGGCGTCGACGAGGCGCGCGTAAAACGCGAGCGTCTCCCGCGCGGTGAACGACCCGCGAAACGGAACGTCCTGCGGGAGATAGCCGACGGGACGCTGCACGTCCGGGCCGGTGTATCTGACAGTTCCTTCCACCGGGGCGGTCTCGCCGGCGAGGATCCGGAGCAGCGTCGACTTGCCGGAGCCGTTCGGCCCGACCACCGCGGTGACCCCGGGACCAACCGCAAGCGACGCCGACCGCAACACCGGGACGCCGCCGTACGCGTGCGTTACATCGCGGATCTCGGCGAGCGATTCGCCACCGTCTGCCGCCGTGTCGTGGTTCATGACGTGTACCCTCCGCGATCGACGGTAGCCGTCCCGTTCGCCGGGTCGGAAAGCGCCGACCGCCAGTCAGCACGGACCTGACTGTCGGCGTCGCCGGTCGCCGCGGCGACCCGGTCCGGCGCGTACGGCTCGGCGGCCGGTGCCGGATCGAGGATGCTCCCAGTCCGCGATCCGGCGGCGGTGCCGACCAGCCGGTCGAGCAGCGTCGCCGCCGGCGACTCCGACAGGGTCACCGCGGCGGGATCCCGGTGGAACGCGGCGTCGACCGGCGAGGTCGGACGGTACCCCCGGTCGCCGGCGTCGGAGAATCTCGCGTCCGCGCCCTCCCAGTAGTTCCCGACGTCGCCGTCCGCCCAGATCCGGAGCGCGCCGGCACCAGCGCCCGCGTGCCGGTCGTTCGCGACGAAGTCGTTCGCCACGACGCGACTGGACGGGACGACCGTGGTCGCGCGTGCGCCCTCCTCGTTGCCGGCGAGGACGTTGCGTTCGTACAGCGACTGCCGGGAGCTGGTCGAGAGTCCGAGCCCGTTGTCCACGAGCGTGTTGTAGCCGACGTACGTCCGGGTGCCGGACGCCTGGATCCCGGCGGCGGAGCCGCGAACGTGGTTGCCGACGATAGCGTTGCCTTCCGGCCGGGTCATCACCGTGATCCCGCCGAACACCGCGTCTCTCGCGTCGTTGTCCGCGATGAGCGTGTCGCCGGTGTACATCAGATGGACGCCGTAGCGGTTCTCCCGGAACGTGGCGTTCCGGATCACGGAGCCGTCCGCACGGTGGAGATACACGCCGTCGCGTCCGCCGACGAACTCGCCGTCGGTGAGCGTCACCCGCGACTCCATTCCGACGACGCCCATGAATCCGTCGCGCCAGTCGTCGGTGCCGTCGACCGAGAGCTCCGTGATCGTCGCATGCGAGCCGCCCCGAAGGAGGACGCCGCTCGCGTTCGTCTCGACGTGCACGTCCTCGACGACGAGCCCCGGCGCGCCGATACCGCGGATCCCCGCGTCGCCGTGGCCGTACCCCAGCTGCACGTTCGTGTCCCACGTGGCGGTGATGTCGCCGTCGTCGGTCTCGTTGCCGTCCTCGCCGTCGTCGCTCGCGTCGTTTCCGCCCGGCGGATCACGAACGGCGTCCGCGTCTCGGGTCTGGTTCCCGGTGCCGGCGACGTGAACGCTCCTGATCGCGACGTCGGGCGCGCGAGCCGTGATCACCGACCCGTTTCCGTCACCGCGAATCGTCGGATGCGCGTCGTCGATGCCGCCTCCCCCGGCGATCGTGAGGGGTTTGGTCACCTCGACCGTTTCGGCGTACTCGCCCGGCGGGATGAGGACGGTCGTGTTCGGCGGTGCGGCCTCGACTGCGGCCGCGACCGTCGGCTCGTCCTCGCCGACGACGACCGAGACCGGTCGGTCCGCACGGCGCTGCGCGTCGGCGACCCGGTCGTCCGCCGTCGTCCACCGCGCTGGAGCCATCGATCGGACCGTCCTCGCGGTGTCGACGTCGAACGACCGCTCGCGGAGCGCCGCCCACGCGACGACCTCGCCGCCGTGTTCGTCGACGAACGCGTCCGCAACCGAACGGTCCGCGAAGGGGATCACGGTCTCGCCGGCCGGTGTTCGGGCGTCGCTTCCGACGACGTAGACGGCCTCGTCGGCGGGCGTCCACGAGGGTCGGCGTTCGGCGTCGAACAGTCCATCGCCGCCGACGGTCGTATCCGTCCCGTCGAACGTCTGCACGTACACGGCCAGCGGATGGCCGAACTGCGTCTCGACGCGGTCGTCGTCGAGCGCGTCGACGAGCGACTCGATCCCGTTGTATCCCACGACGTACTGGAACCCCGAGTAGAACACCTGGGCTTTCGGGACGGTTGCCGAACCGGCCATCAGCTCGTCCGCCTCGGCCGAGAGCCCCAGCTCGACGGCGTCGTCGTACCGAACCGGGTCGGGTGCCGCGTCCGCCGGGTCGGCGAGGAACGCGCCGGCCGTCGTGACCGCCGCGAGCGCGACGAGGACGCCGACGGCGACCAGCACGTACCGCGAACGGTCGCCGTACGGGTCGAAAAACTGCACATACGCAGTTGGTTCTACACCCATTTAGGGAGTCTGGTTCATTCCTCGAACGTCGGCGTGAACCGCTCCCGAGGGTCTAAACGCCGGTAGCGCCGAACGTCGATCGATGCCAGTACATGAGCTCTCCTCGATCGATCGCCGGGCACTGCTCGCGGGCGTCGCGGGCGGGGTGGCGTTCGCGTCAGCGGGCTGTCTCGGTGACGACGAGGCCGGCGACGTCGAACCCGTATCACTGGACGGTGAACGCGCCTGCGACCAGTGTGGCATGATCGTCGAGGACCACCCCGGGCCGGTCGGACAGATCCACTTCGAGGATGACGAGCCGGAGGGGGGACGCCCGGCGCAGTTCTGCAGCAGCACCTGCACGTACACGTATCGGTTCGACGCGGAAGACGGCGGGCGGGAGCCGCGCGTCACGTTCCTCACCGACTACTCCCGGGTCGACCAGGAGGCCTTCGAGGAGGGCGACGACGTGCTGTTCTCCTCGCACGTCGAGGCCGACGCGTTCGCGCGAACCACCGAGCTCACCGTCGTCGTCGGCAGCGACGTCGCCGGCGCGATGGGGCCCGAGGTGATTCCGTTCAGCGACGACGCGGACGTCGACGCGTTCGTCGACGAGTACGGCGGCGAGCCGATCGACGCCGAATCAGTCGATCGGGCGACCGTGGACGGCTCCTAGGTCGCGCAAATCATCGGTTTGCGGCTCCTCGGTCGCGCAAATCATGCAGGATCCGCCTTCGTCACCTCGATCTCGACGTCGTCGCCGTCGACGCCGATCCGGGCGAACTGTGTCCGAACGTGTTCTTTGGCAGCCGTAACCGCCTGCGATCTGGTGTCGAAGCCGCGCGGCATCGGCTCCTCGAAAGCCACACGGATCTCCGTGCCGTCGACGATGAGCGGGGAGCCGCCGCTTTCGACCTCATAAAAGGAGTCGCAGACCCAAACGTACGGCGCGTTCTCGTCCGGCGCACCCTTATACGACGGCGGCTCCTCGCCACGCTCGAACACCGTGCCGGTGAGCTCCGTCCCACCACCCCGACCGCGGACGAGTATCATGGCCCCGCTACACGTCGGACGGATAAAAGGCCCGCGCGAGCGGACCGTCATCGGTCGCCGGCGAGATCGGGGGTGCGGGCGTCCGGACCTCCGGGGGAAACCGCTTTCCACGTGGCCCTCGGTTGGTTGGATATGACGCTGGAGGATTTCACCGAGTTCACCGGTGAGGAGTCGGCCGCCGGCTCCGGCGACGACGCCGAATCGGGCGCGACCGACGTCGAATCGGGCGCGACCAACGGCAGCGATACCGACGACGCGTTCACCGACTACGACGTGGATCCGGCCGGTGAGGACGCGGGGCTCGGCGTCGTCTCCGTCTCGCAGGGCCTTCGCGTCGCCGAGGAAGCGGACGAGACCACGCTGAAAGCGTTCGTCACGGCGGGCAACCGGGAGTCGGTCAGGCTCGGGACGTACCTCGTCGTCCCGTACCCGGACGGTGAGCGGCTGTTTTGTCGGATCATCGGCCTGGAGTACGCACAGGAGTTCCAGTCGGACGACGCGACCGAGATCCACGCCCGCCGCCAGATGCGCCGCGACGAGTTCACCGAGCGCGACTACAAGTTCATGGCGGAGTTGGAGCCGGTCTCCGTCGTCTACCGCGACGGCGACGAGCTCCGCCGTCGGATGACCGACCGGGTGCCGAAACCCGGCGCGGTCGTCGAGGAGGCGGCGGACGCGACCGAGATCAAGACCGGGCTGAAGATCCCCGAGTCCGGCGTCTTCCTCGGACACCTCTCGGTCGGCGGCGAGAAGGTCCGAACGGCGGCGTCACCGCCTACGGTCGACTACCGCGTGAAAGACGACTACGCCGACGGCGACCCGCTCGCGTTCCGGCACACGCTGATCGCCGGCGGGACCGGGTCGGGAAAGACCCACGCCGCAAAAAACGTACTCCGCCAGTATCTCGATGTGGACCGGCGTTATCCGATGGCCGACGGACGCGAGGCGCGGATGGCAGTCGTGCAGTTCGATCCGCAGGACGAGTACGCACAGATGCACGACGACAATCCGGATCTCGACGACGCTGACGCCCGGCGACTGGAGCGGGAGGGGATCGCGCACGGCGGCCACGACGACACGGTCGCACTCGTCCCCGCGGCGGACGGGGCGACGTACTCCGGCGATCGACACCGCGCGGAGCAGGTCGAGTTCACGATCCCGTTCTCGATGGTGGAGGAGTACGACATGCCGTGGCTCGTCGCCGGCTCCGGATTAAACGACAACCAGTACCCCGCGCTGTTGACGCTGCTCGATCGGTTCTTCCGCGATTACGGCGACTCCGGAACGTATCAGCAGTTCCTCTCGTATCTCGACGATCCGGCGCTCAAAGAGGAGCTTCACGAGTCCGGGCGGGTGCACGAAGCCACCTACGACGCCGTGAAACGACGCGTTCGGGGCGTTCCCGGCGGCGTGTTCGACGGGGACGCGAAGCCGATCACGGAGCTGGACCATACGCTGGTCCGTCCCGGCGGGCTCTCGGTCGTCCCGACGTACCATCTCCCGACCTCCAGACAGAAGGAGATCGTCGTGCTCGCCGTCTCGACGATGCTCGTCGGCGACAAGCTGTCGAACGATCCGCGAAGCGCCCGTGTGAAAGAGACCCCGCTGTTAGTCGGCATGGACGAGGCGCACAACTTCCTCGCCGACGCCGACAACGTGCAGGCACGGAAGGTGGTGAACACGTTCACCGAGGCGGCCAAGCAGGGGCGGAAAGAGCGGCTCGGTCTCTTCCTGATCACGCAGGATCCACAGGACGTCGCGGAGTCGGTGTTCAAACAGATCAACACCAAAGTCGTCTTAAATCTCGGCGACGAGGACGCGATCAACAGCGTGAACATCCCGTCGAATCTGGCGGGGAAGGTGCCGTACATGGAGAAGGGACAGATGGTGGTCTACTCGCCGGACAACTCCGAGCCGGTCGAACTGATCGGGTTGTCGAACTGCGTGACGCGTCACGGAGACTGACTGGCAGTGACTGACGGGCCCCTCACGTGGATCCCGTGGCGGTTCACAGGTCTCGGTTCGGGAAGACCATCACCGGTACGTCCGCTTCCCGTATGAGCCGTCCTCCGGGGTCGCCGGCGATCGTTCGGGCCCACTCGTCGATGTTTCTCGGGGTGAACGCGACGAGCGTCGCCCCCGTCATACCGATCGCATCGACGAGTGCCTCCACCACCTCGCGCCCTTCAAGTGTCACCCACTCGAACTGTACGTCATCACGGTGGAGGATGTCCGAGAAGGTTTCGTAGGTCGCTCCTGCAAACTGGTCTCGTCCCGTCTTGATCGTCGTCTCGGCGGTCGAACCCGGCGTAACGTGTGTGACGATCAGCTTCGTATCCGGAGTGAGATGTGGCCGAACCGCACGCGCCGTCTCCTCAGCGTCCTTGGGACCCGCAATCGGCACCAAGATTCGCTCAAACAGGTCGCTTTTCATAGGTGAATGATCGATACTCCGGGTCCATCAAAAGTGTGTGGGAGCTTCCAAGCGACTCGACTCGAACTACCGGGAGGTCGGAGCCGCCGTGTCGTCGGTCCGGCGAGACCCACCGGGACTCCCGCGGGAAACGGCGGAGTTTTCCCGGTGCCGCCCGGTGTCGCGGTATGGACGACGAGCTCATCGACGAAGCGGGGATCCCCCGCTCGCGATACACGAAGCTCCCCGGAAAGGGGTTCTTCTATCCGGATTCGCTCGACGAGGAGCGCGCGGAACAGCGTGCAAAGGAAACGATCGAGGGGGCCGAGGCGGTCGTGGTCGCCGACGGCGACGCCGACGGACTTGCCTGTGCCGCGATGGTCCGCGAGGCGTACGACGCCGCCCACGATGTCGCCGACTTCGAGGCAGCGCTCGAACGGCGGGTCGCGGGCGACGAGGACGGCGACGAAGACGAGGCGGACCGCGACGAAGACGCCGCGGATGACGACCCGACGGAGGACGCGCACACGGAGTCCCCGGTCGGGCTGATCGCGGCCGGACCGTACTCGATCGACACGTCGCTCGAACGGGTCGCCGCGTACGCGGACGACGGGATCGACCTGTTCGTCTGTGACCTGTGTCCCGACGACTACGAGTGGATCGCCGAGCCGCTGGAGTCGCTTGCGTCGTCGTGTGACTCGATCCGGTGGTTCGATCACCACCAGTGGGACGACGCGACCGCCGAGTCGGTTCGAGCGGCGGGCGTCGACCTCGTGGTCGGCGACAGCGACGAGGAGTGCACCGCGGACGTGGCGCTTCGCTCGCTCGATCACGGGTTCGACGACCGGTGGACCGAGCTCGCGGCGGTCACCCGCGACCACGACCTGTGGATCAAAGAGGATCCGCGCTCGGACGATCTGGCGGACTTCTCGTACTGGACCGGAGCCGAGGCGTACACGACCGTGGTCGGGGCATACGGTGCGGATCTTCCGGAGGTCGTCCACGCCTACCTCACCGACCGGCGGGTCGAAAAGGAGGCACGCATCGAGGCCGCCGTCGACCGCGCGGTCACCCACGAGGTCGGCGAGTGGACCGTCGCGGTCACGTACGGCCGCTGCTCACAGAACGAGGTCGCGGAGACGCTCCGCGAGCAGGGGGCCGACGCCGCGGTGATCGTCAAGCCCGCTGGCTCCGCGTCGATCCGCGGCTCCGAAGGGTTCAAACACGCTCACGAGGTCGCCGGAAAGGTCAACGGCGGAGGACATCCGCAGGCGGCAGGCTGTAAGCCGGAGATCTACGACGATATGCTCGATTACGCACACCACTGGACGACGGAGGGACAGGCGTGCCGCCGAGTGATACTCGCGGCGTTCGAGGGCGTCGCCGAGAACGTTGCAGCCGCCGAAGCGGATCCGGACGGCGAGTAGTCCGAACGCGGCGCCTCACCGAGTCCGAGACGGCGGTCGGTTACGACGTCGACGGCGACATCTCGATGTTGAGGCTCTTCTGAATGACCTGGGTGAACGCCATCGAGCAGAGGAAGTACCAGACGATCCACACCTGGATCGGTCCGATCACGCCGGTAGTCCACTCCACGGTGCCGGCGAAAGGAATGACGAGCGTCTCCAGTTCGTACTGGGCCTCGCTGCCACGATAGCCGACGACCCAGAACATCCAGAGGAACGCGGGGATCGTGAGGAACATGATCCACACCATCGGGCGGAACTGCTCTTTGAACATGCCGAGCTGGTCGCCCATCGCCTCCATCTGCTCTTCTTGAATGGCGTCGAGCGCCTCGTCGTCGTCGCGCTCTTTTGCCTCCTTGCGCCGTTCCTGAATGTCTTTCATTCGGTCCTGGTACACGCTCATCTTCTCCATGTCCATCAAGCCGGCACGAAGTAGCGTCGAGTAGAGACCGGTCGCGAGCGCGACGACCATGATGACGACGTAGAAGGGAACGATGCCGAGGAGCGGACCGAACACGAAGTCGATCGCGCCGGCGATCACGTTCCGGACCGGCTCGAACGCGTAGCCGACGAAGAAGCCGACGGTCGCCAGCGCGGCGAGTTTGTCCCATTTGGTCCAGTCCGTCGTCTCCGGCGTCTCGAAGTCGCCGCCGCTCGTGAGGTCCTCGTCTTCATCCAACCCCTCCTCGATCCCCTCGCGGTCGGCGAGCGCGAAGCCGGTCTCGCCGTCGACGAGAATCTCCTTTTCGATGAGTCGGCCCCACTGTCCGCTCGTGATCTCGTCGCGGACGTCGATCCACTGCACCTCGCCGTCGTCCGCGTCGCCGTCGCCGGCGCGCTCCAAGACGACTTCGAGGGCGTCCCGCATCGAGCCGTCCTCGCGGACGAGCGAGCGGACACGCCGTTCGACCTTGCTCATTACGAGCGGCTTGGCAGTGGACGGTTAAGAACCTTGCAGGATCGGTGTCGTCTCAGCGCTCCACAACGTCCCGGATCCGGTCGAACACGTCGTCGGGTGCGGCCTCGCCGTCGACCTCGACGAGGTCGCCCTCCTCGCGGAAATGTTCGATGACGGGCTCGGTGTTTTCGCGGTACACGCGAAGTCGCTCGCGAACCGTCTCCTCCTCGTCGTCCTCACGCTGGACGAGCCGCTCCTGAACCGACTCGTCGTCGGGCCAATTGTACTCGACGTGATAGATCTCTCCCGTCTCGGGGTCGAGCCGACGACCGGTGAGCCGACCGACGAGCTCCTCTTCGTCGACATCGAGAAATATCACGGCGTCGAGATCGGTGATCTCGGAGAGATACTCCGCCTGCGAGAGGTTGCGTGGATACCCGTCGAGCACGAACCCGTCCGCCTCGGACAGCGCCGCCTTCACGATCTCGTTGACGACCGGGTCGGGAACGAGTTCGCCCGCCTCCATGAACGATCGCGGCGTGCCGTACTCCGTCTCCATATCCTTGTTCGCGCGGAGCGCGTCGCCGGTCGTGACGTGTTCGATGTCGTACTCGGCCGCCAGCTTCTTGCTCTGTGTCCCCTTGCCCGCACCCGGTGCACCCAACAGCAGGATCCGATGGCTCATATCGAACGCTTGCCGCCCGTACGTAAAGCCTTGAAGAAACACGCCGGGAACTGCCGGGACCGTCTACGTGCTAGAGGCGCGACGTCGACTCCGTCGACTACCGCCGTGGACCGGTCGAGAACTCCGCCGCGAGCCCGCGGAGGTACCACAGGAGCACGAGCCCGAACACGAACCCGCCGGCTGCTGCGACCACCAGCTGTGTCGCCGTCGGATCGCCCAGAAGCATTATCAGCGGCGGCGACGCCGTCACTAGCGCGAGAAAGCCGATCTGGATCTTTCGGTTTCCGGACTCCCGTTCCGCGTCGGTCATCGGCTCTACCACGTCGGCTCACCTCGATGCGTCGCCGTCGTCGGTCCCTCCCCATCCGACGGAGTCGATCCCTGCTCGCCGTCCATGAGCGTACGAGGAGACGGACGAGTATGAACCCAGTGGACGACGCGACGCGCCGCCACGCGCCGTTCGTTCCGCGGCGCTTTTGACCCGACGCCGACAACGAGCGCCTAATGGACGACGAACTCCACGAGCGCGTCGAGCGGGCCGGCGAGCAGGCCGCGCTGTTCAACGCGCTCAAACACGGTAGCGACCCCGACGTGGGCGCGATCATGGGCCCGCTGATGGGCGAGAATCCCGAGTTCCGACCGCACGGCGACGAGATCCCCGGCGTGCTCGGCTCCGTCGTCGCCGACGTCGCCGCGATGGACGAGACGGAACGTCGCGAGCGACTCGTCGAGCTCGCACCGGAACTGGTCGAGGAGCTCGAGGCGGAGGCGGAGACGGACGACCACGTCCTCCCCGACCTGCCGAACGCCGAGCCCGGCGAGGTCGTGATGCGTGCGGCCCCGAACCCGAACGGCCCGTGGCACATGGGTCACGCGCGGATGCCCGCGGTGATCGGAACGTACAAAGAGCGGTACGACGGGGAGTTCATCTGCCGGTTCGACGACACCGACCCCGAGACGAAACGCCCCGACCTCGACGCGTACGACGCGATCCTCGAGGACATCGCGTATCTCGGGTTCGAGCCGGACCGCGTGCTCACGGCGTCCGACCGGGTGGAGACGTACTACGAGCACGCCCGCGAACTGATCGACGCCGGCGGGGCGTACACCTGTGACCTTCCGGGCGAGGAGTTCTCCGAGCTCAAAAACGCCGGCGAACCCTCGCCGAACCGGGATAAAGACCCGGAGACGGTCCGCACGGAGTTCGACGCGATGGTCGCCGGCGAGTACGACGCCGGCGAACTGGTGCTTCGCGTGAAGACCGACATCGAACACAAAAACCCGGCGCTGCGCGACTGGGTCGCGTTCCGGATGGTCGACACTCCACATCCCCGCGAGGCGGCGTCCGAGTACCGCTGCTGGCCGATGCTCGACTTCCAGTCCGGCGTCGACGACCACCTCACGGGCGTCACCCACATCATCCGCGGGATCGACCTGCAGGACTCCGCGAAGCGCCAGCAGTTCCTGTACGACTACTTCGACTGGGAGTACCCCGAGGTGCTCCACTGGGGCCACGTCCAGATCGACGAGTACGACGTGAAGCTGTCGACGTCGACGATCAAACGGCTCATCGACGACGGCGAGCTGACGGGTTGGGACGACCCGCGAGCACCCACGCTCGCGGCCGTTCGTCGCCGCGGCATCCGCGGCGAGGCGATCGTCGATTCGATGACGGAGCTGGGGATGTCCACCTCCGACGTCGACCTCGCGATGTCGTCCGTGTACGCAAACAATCGCGACATCGTCGACGACGAGGCGAACCGGTACTTCCTCGTGCGCGACCGCGAGGAGGACCCCGCGGTCGCCCGAGACGTGATCGGCGGTCCCGAGACGGGTCACCCGCCGCTTCATCCGGACCACGAGGAGCGGGGCGACCGAACCGTCCCGGCCGGCCGCGTCCTGCTCGAGGAGTCCGACCTTCCCGCCCACGGCGAGCGGGTCTGGCTCAAGGGGTTCGGCTGCGTCCGACACGTCCGCGACGCGTTCGAGTACGTCGGCGACGACATCGCCGTCGTCCGTGACGGCGACGTCGACGTTGTCCACTGGGTACCGGCCGACGAGGGGCTCCGGACACGCATGCGGACCGTCGAGGGCGACGTGGTCGGCTACGCGGAGCCCGCACTCGCCGATGTCGACGTGGACACCGTCGTCCAGTTCGAGCGTGTCGGCTTCGTCCGGATCGACGCGTTCGATCCGTCACCCAGCGAGGAGGCGGAGGCCGGACCGACCGGTGGTGAGGACGTGCTCGTCTACTACGCGCACCCGTAGCCGCGGCCGACGAAGAAGGAGCCTATCGAGCCGTCGGCGTGACGTCACTGATGGCGTTCATCACCTGCACCGCGGCGCTGGCGGCGAGCCCCTTCGCAACCTCGTCAGCGTCGGCGTCGGCGATTCCGGCCTCGAGTTCGTCGGCGTCGGGCGTGAAGCCGGCCGAGACGGGGTGGCCGGCCGGCGGATTCACCGCGACTGTCGCCTGTGGTCCCTCTGCTCCGACCGACAGCTCCGATCCCACCGCGTAGCTGTCGGGGAGATACGACTCGGTTCGAGTGACGATGCCGGCTACGGTGCGCCGAAGCTGGCGTTCCTGCTCCGGAGACAGGTCGACGGCCGCGGGCTCGCCCGCGTTCGTGACGCCCGGCCCCCCCGCATACGGGTTGTTGCCGTTCATTGAAGTTGCCAACCGTACGCGGAGCCGACTCAAAAAGGCGTCGGCCGTCCCAACCGCCTCAGAGCACCGACTCCGACTCACCGTACGCCGCGATCACGACTGCGGTGGTGTACCGCTCCGGCTCCGCGGCCGCGGTCTCGACGTGGAGGTCGCGCTCGGGGAGCTCCCAGTCGCGAAGCTCGCTTCCGTCGTCGAGGCCGGCGTGGATCCGCTCGCGTACGTCCTCGGAGTTCGCTCCGGTCACCTCGTAGAACAGCCCGGGCCCCGGCCCCGTCGTCCAGCCGAGCCCCGCTGCGACGTTCGGTCGGCGTCGTGGTGCACGCTTGCTGTCGGCCGCCTCCGCGCCGGCACGTCCGCCCTCCCGGAAGTCGACCTCGTCGCTCGGACCGACCGTGCGTCGCGCCTCGACGACGGTAAGCGCGTTGCCGGCGGGACCGAGATCCGGCGCGCGATCGACGTGCCTGACCGTCGCGTCCGCGGGAACGACGGACGACACCGCGATCAGGTTGTAGTTGTGCAGGTTCGCGTCCGCGAGCGCGGCGTCGTAGGAGGCCATCGCGGTGTCCGCGACGCCGACGCCGCCGACGACGTGGATGGTGCTCATGACCGACATCTCGTCGTCGTCCGGGTTAAGGCGTTACGAAGCTGGTCATGCTCGATGCATCCGTTGCGCTCGATGCATCCGTTGCGCTCGATGCATCCGTTGCGCTCGATGCATCCGTTGCGCTCGATGCATCCGTTGCGCTCGATGCATCCGTCGCGCCGGACCGTCGTGCACGCTTTCAGGAGATCGGTCGGCGACGGGAAATTAACTGACTCCAACGATGCGCCGGAGGGCTCAGTACTGGTAGTTGATAACGCGGTCGTCCGTATCCTCCACGTCCTGAAGCTTCTCGCGAGCCTTCTCGAAGTCGACGCGATGGACTTCCGTCCGGTCGTCACGGATGGCGAACATCCCGGCCTCCGTCGCCAGCGAGGCGATGTCGGCCCCGCTGTAGCCGTCGAGTTCCGCGGCGACGTCGCCGACGTCGAGGTCGTCGGTCACGTTCATATCCGCGGTGTGGATCTCGAGGATGCGTTCGCGTCCCTCCGCATCGGGCTCGGGCACCTCGATGAGACGGTCGAACCGGCCGGGACGAAGGATCGCCTCGTCGAGCATGTCGAATCGATTAGTGGCGGCCATAATGCGGATCTCGCCGCGGTCGTCGAACCCGTCCATCTCCGAGAGCAACTGCATCATCGTCCGCTGGACCTCCGCGTCGCCCGACGTCTTCGAGTCCGTGCGCTTGGCGGCGACGGCGTCGATCTCGTCGATGAAGATGACGGCGGGCTCACGCTCCGCAGCGAGCTCGAACAGGTCGCGAACGAGCCGGGACCCCTCGCCGATGAACTTCCGCACGAGCTCGGAGCCGGCCATCTTGATGAACGTGGCGTCGGATTCGTTGGCGACCGCCTTCGCGAGCATCGTCTTCCCCGTTCCTGGCGGGCCATGCAGGAGAACGCCGCTCGGCGGCTCGACGCCAACGGTCTCGAACTGCTCCGGGTTCTCCAGTGGGTCCTCGACCGCCTCCCTGACCTCGCGGATCTGCTCGTCGATGCCGCCGATGTCGTCGTAGGTCACGTCCGGCGAGGCGGTGACCTCCATCGCCTGTGCGCGCGAGTCCGTCTCATCGTCGAGGATCTGTTGGACCGCGAACGAGTCGTTGATCGCGACACGGTCGCCGGGACGGAGCTCCGTGTCGAGCCGGGTCGACGTCTTCGTCAACACCTCCTGGTTGTTGCCGTGCTGTTTGATAACGACGCCGTCGTCGGTGAGCTCCTCGACCGACGCGATGTACAGCGACGACGTCTTCAACACCTCGTTTTCGCGTTTCAGTTTGTCTACCTCCGCTTTGAGCTCGCCGCGACGGCCCTGCACGTTATCCAGACGGTCCTCCAGTTCCTCGTTTACCTGCACGATCCGCCTGTAGTGTTGGCGGATCGCCTCGAGCCGTTCCGCCTCGCTCATCTCCGGATCGAGTTCCAGACGAGGACGGTCGGGCAATGAGGGGCTATGAGACATTCGTTAACCGACGTTACGATGCGAGCGTAAATGTGTTTTTGGGTCACGGTGACGACGCCGATCGAGTCACGGTGACGACGCCGATCGAGTCACGGTGACGACGCTTGTGTCGCCACCATGACGACGCCGTCCCTGGGTCGGCGTTCGGTTCTCCGTGACGGCGTTTTCGAAGGGTGTGACCGCGGATCCGGAGACCGTAGTCGGCCAAAGAATCGAATCTGATAATCTGCCGTTGGGTTTTATTTACCTCACCGTGGTATTCCTGCACATGTCCCAGCAGCCCGGCTCTCGTGATGCCGTGTTCTCAACGACGGGAATGATCCTCCGCATCGAGCGTGGCCGGCCATGAGCGAGCCGGATGGCGGGGATAACACCACCGTGCTCGCGGTCGAGGACGAGCCCGACCTTGCGGAGCTGTACCGCATCTATCTCGAAGCAACCTACGACGTCCGAGTCGCAACAGACGGAGAGACTGCGTTAGCGATGATGGACGAGTCGGTCGACGTCGTGCTGCTCGATCGCCGGATGCCGGATATGACGGGCACGGAGGTGTTGTGGGAGCTTCGCGAGGCGGGGTACAACGCCCGGATCGCGATGTTGACCGCGGTCGAACCCGACATCGACATCGTCGACATGCCGTTCGACGACTACAAGACGAAGCCGGTGACGAAGGAGGATCTCATCGGATTGGTCGAGGTGTTACGGTATCGGGCCGAGTTCGACGAACGAAGCCAGGAGTTCTTCGCGCTCGCCTCGAAGAAGGCCGCGCTGGAGGTCACCGGTAACCACGGCACCGACGAGTACGCCGAGCTGGTCGACCGGCTCCGGGACGTCAGAAGCGAGGTCGACGAGACGCTGGATAAGCTCGCCGCCGAGGATGCGTTCGTCGAACTGTCCACGGGATCGGTTTGATCTGACGCCGCGACGACCGGCGTCGGCCAAGACGACATGGCTGCGACCGATTATTACTGTTCGGTCGTTTGTGCGAGATCCTCGACGGAGAACCCTTTCTCCATGAGAAGATCCGTCTGGTCGCCGACGTATCGCTGTTCACGCATCAGCTGTTTGAACGCGGACTGTGGCGAGAGGTCACCGATAAGCACGCCGCCGACGACCCGCCCGTCCTGTAGTGCGACGCGTCGCCACTCGCCCTCGGCGGTCGTCGCCTCCACGGTTTCATCGCCGATGGTCGGATGGCCGAACGAGAGGAACGGGAAGTCGAAGTGCGTGATCGAGTACGAGGAAACCCACTTGAACTCCTTCGAGCCGTAGTCGAGCATGTTGTGTGCGGCGATCGACCCCTGCTCCTTCGCGGATCCCCACGATCCGTTCTGTGCGCGGTCGCCGAGCAGCACGTCGTGGTACCGCGTGATGTCGCCGGCGGCGAACACGTTGTCGACGTTCGTACGCATGTACTCGTCGACGACGATGCCGTCGTCCGTCTCGATCGGCGTGTCCTCGACCAGCTCGGTGTTGAAGTCGAGCCCGATGGCGACGCCGGCGAAGTCGCACTCGTAGCGCTCGCCGTTCGGGTCCACGGCGGCAGTGACGTGCCCGTCGTCGTCGACCTCGAAGTGATCGACTCCGGAGCCGAACACGGGTTCGACGCCGCGCTCGCGCATCGCCTCGTGCATGATCTCCGCACCCTCCTCCGAGAGCGCGTACCGCCACCAACAGTCGCCACGCATCAGGTACTCCGCCTCGACGTCCTGTGCGCCACAGATCGCCGCGAAGTCGATCCCGAGCAGCCCCGCGCCGACGATGACGCCATGGTCGGCGTTCTCGACGCTTCGTTTGATCTCGCGGGCGTCCTGGAACGTCCAGAAGTGGTGGATCCCGTCGGCGTCCGAGTTCTCGACCGGGAGCTGCTGGGGCGTGCCGCCGACGGCCAGCAGAAGGGTGTCGTACTCGAACGTCTCACCGTCGTGAGTGTGAACCGCGTCGTTTTCGGTGTCGACGTCGACGACGACGGTGTTCAGACGAAGGTCGACGTCGTTGTCGTCGTACCAGCTCTCGTCGTGGATCGAGATCGGTGCTTCCGGGAGCTTCCCCTTCGCGTACTCTTTGATCAGGATCCGGTTGTAGAGGGACTCCCCTTCGTCCGTGATAACCGTGATCTCGGCGTCCGGTGATTGCTCGCGGAGCGTCTCCGCCGCGGATGCCCCCGCGATACCGTCTCCGATGATCACGTGTGAATCACTCATGTTCGGGCGTTTGAAGCGAGGGTTAATGTGGATTACCATCCGCGTGGATGATAATGAGGGTAAACCTCATACCATAGGCCAACGAACTGTATGGGGAGTATAATGACCGTTGATCACGGGAGATACCGGATGCTGACGACGCCGGGCTCCGACCGCACTTCGACTCGATTGACGCCGAGTCGGGCGGCACGCGAGAGCGTCCTCTCCCGGTCTTCGATCACCTCGGTAACCGTGCTTTCGGTCGTCTCCTCCGGGGTCGTCAGCACGTGGATCTCGCCGACTCCGGCCCGCTGCTCGCGGACCAGCTCCCCGACCGGCTGGTCGGCGGCGAGGTCGCGCTCCTGAACCGTCGGCGGCTCCTCGCTCCGCTCGATCGACAGCTCCCACCGGTCGGTCACTTCGACGGCCTGATACGTGACGTTCATTGGAGGGTCCGGAGCGACGGTCGCCTCGATCGCGTCGTCGACCGACAGATCGGGGTTCGAGCTCAGCGTGTGGACCTGCCCGTCGTTGACGTCTTTGATCACGGCCGAATCGGCCTCGACGTGCGTCACGAGGAACGTGCTCTCCTTTTCGGTTGGCGTCGGACGCGTCGACTCGTCGGTCATTACCCGCCGATAGAACGCCGACGCTTTTCCGGGTTTCGAGGAGCCTCTCCAGCGAGGCGGGCGCTCAATCGGCGGAGCCGGAGAGATCGTCGTCTCCCGCCTGCGTCCCCTCGTCGGTCTCGTGGGAATCCGACGCGGGTGCGTCAGCTTCGGGTTGCCGGAGCCGACGATGTGTGAGAAACATAAGAACGGCGACGACGACCGGCGGCACGAGCCCGGCAAGCGGCGGCAACGCGTACAGCGCAGTGACGACGACGGAGTCCGACGGGTCTCGCAGGTCGGCGGGCGCTGAGATCACCATCGCGAGGTAGATCGACGCGAGAAAGAGGAACCCCGTGTACGCAAGCATCCGGTCGTAGCCGTCCGCGACCGGATCGTTTCGACGATGTCGCCGCGCGACGAAAAGCAGCGGCGCGAGAAGCGGCCCGACCGCAGCGAACCCCGCGATCACGTACAGCGACCGCGAGAATAAGAAGAGCCCGCCGTCCATCTCGGCCGTCTCGCCCATCCAGACGACGAGCGCCAGCGTCACGACGACGGCGATGAGCGCCGCCGAAACCGTGCCGATCACCCCGTACACGCGCATCGTCCACGACTTCGTGTGTCGGATCGCGTACGGGATCGCTCCGAACACGCCTCGGTAGCTGTCGGCCATCGAGCGCGCTACGAGCGACGGCTGATTAAACCCCGCGACTGCGTGCGACGAGGCGGGCCTCTACCGAGCCGCGCGGACGACCGGTGCCGCCGTCGGAAACGGCGGGCTACTCCGAGTCGTGGGCGTGACTCATCTCGGCGTCCACGTCCCCGGGACCGAACTCGTCGACGGGCATGACGCTGTAATCGATCGACAGCGTGTCTTTGGTCGCGCGGACCTTGCCGACGAACGACGAGATCTCCGCTAAATCCCCCTCGAGCACGAACAGCTCCATACAGTAGTGCGGGCCGACGTGGCTGTGGAAGTTGGACGCGACGAGATGTTCGTGTTCGTGCCGGAGCTGCATCATCCGCTCTTCGACGCTCGTCGTCTCGTAATCGAAAAGCACCGTGACGACGGCCATCAGGTCTCTTTCCTCGAGTTTCGCGTCCTCGAACTCGCCGAGGAGGTTTCGAGACGCCTCACGGACGACCTCGCTGCGGCCCGTGTAGCCGTGCTCGTCCGCGAACTCGTCGATCCGATTCAACAGGTCCTCCGGCATCGAGACGCTGACGACCGTCATGTAATAACCTATAGCGCGAATATTATTAATTCTTAACTATCGAGTCCGCGTCCCCGAGCCGCTCGGAGAGCCACGCGTAGTGGTCGAGAAGGGCCCGTTCCCCGGCGTCGGTGAGCGCGTACACATCGGCGATCCCCTCCGTCCGACGCTCGAGGTGACCGGAGTCGACCAGCGCCGACATCGTCCCGTAAAAGGATCCCGGGTCGATCCGCTCGTCGTAATGGGTCTCGATCCGGTTTTTGAGCGACTGTGCTCGGAGCTCCCCGGCATCGTACAGGATCGCACAGATATCCCGACGACGTCCGCTGTGCAGCCACTTCGTCATGGTGACCGATCGGATCCGGTCGAACACGACGGTTTCGGTTGCGCTGGCGTCGTCGAGCGACGGCACCGTATACACGTCCTCCGGCACATCGGGTCGCGTGCATCCACGATCCCGGACGGGTTGAAGAGCCCCTCGGATGACTCGCCACGGTCGGGTTTGTCGACGAAATCCGCGAACTGCGGCAACGACCGATCACTCTACCGACTCGATCCGAACCGCACACGACTTGTAGTGCGGTTCCGCGGAGTGGGGGTCCGTGGCGGCGACGGTCAGCTCGTTCGTCGCCGGATGGTGGATCGGCAACCAGACGATGTCGGCCGGAACCGCCGGATCCATCTCGAGTCGGGCACGGACCCGACCGCGGCGCGTGACGAGGTCGACGGGTCCGTCGTCGGATTCGGCCGCGACGCCTCCGTCCACAACCGTTTCCGGAGCGATTCGAGCCGTCAGCTGCTCGCCACCGTCTCGCGATCGGACGCCCGTGTTGTACGCGTCGGACCGCCGCCCCGTCGTCAACACGAGCGGGAACGTCCCGTCGATCGGGTCCGGATCCGCTGGCGCGTCGTGCGCGGAGAACGCCGCTCGCCCGGTCGGCGTCGGGAACGACCAGCCGTCGTCGGAGCCGCCAGATTCGGCCTCCGCGGGCTCGTCAGTGCGATACCGGTATCCGCCGTCCCGATCCGCAGTCGGGGCCGGCCACCGGACGGCTCCGTCGGCGAGCCGGTCGTAGCTGATACCCGAACAGTCCGCTGGCGTCCCCGCGGTGAGCGCGGTGAACTCCTCGAACACGGCGACCGGATCGGCACCGGTCTCGGCGAACAGCTCCGGCGCGATCCGGTTCGCGAGCGCGACGATGACGCCGAGATCGGACCGAGCATCGCCCGGCGGAGCCGTCGCCGCTCGGACGCGAGAGATACGCCGCTCCATGTTCGTCGTCGTTCCCTCGGTCTCCCCCCACGTCGCGGCCGGAAGAACGACGTCGGCGAGTTCGACGGTCTCCGTTCGGAACGCGTCCTGCACGACGAGGAACGCGTCGGCAAGCGTCCGCCGCACGGGGCCGGCGTCGGGCATTCCCGCCGCCGGGTTCGTCGCGACCGTCCAGACGGCGTCTGGATCGGCGTCGAGAACCCCGACCGGGCCCGGACCCGGGTCGGTCGGCAGCCGCGAGCACGGCACGTCCCACGCGTCGGCGACGACCCGCCGATGGGTCGGAGCGGTGAACTTCCGGTGTCCGGGCCAGCTGCCCTTCGACGCGCAGAGTCGCGCGCCCATCGAGTTCGCCTGGCCGGTGAGCGAGAACGGCCCTTGTCCCTCGCCGAGGCTGCCCGTCGCGAGACACAGGTCGATCAGCGCGCCGGCGGTGGCGGTGCCACGTACGCTCTGATTGACACCCATCCCCCAGTACACGAGCGTCCGTCGGTCCAAGAGCCTTGCGAGGCGATCGACCGTCTCCGCTGGAACGCCAGCCTCGGCGGCCGCCGCCGCAGGGTCCGGAAGCGACTCCCGAAGCGCGGAGAAACCCGTCGTGTGCGCGTCGACGAACGCCTCGTCGACTCGACCGGTGTCGACGATGCGGGCGAGCACGGCTCTCGCGAGCGCGTGATCGCCGCCCGGATCCGGACGGACGTGGTGGTCGGCACGGTCGGCGGTCGCGGTGCCGACCGGGTCGACGACGACGAGTGCACCGTCCGGGTGGGTCGCCGACTCCTCGATCCACCGGAACAACACCGGATGAGCGACCGCGGGGTTCGCTCCCCAGACGAGGTGGACGTCCGCCGCGGGCACGTCGTCGTACGTCGGCGGCGGCGCGTCGCTGCCGAACGCGTCGACGTACGCGCGGACCGCGCTCGCCATACACAGCGTGGTGTTGGCATCGTACAGCCGAGTGCCGATCCCGCCCCGCGCGAGTTTCCCCAGGGCGTACGCCGCCTCGTTCGTCTGCTGGCCGCTGCCGAGCACCGCAAGCCGGTCCGGATCGGCGTCGATCACCGCACGAAGCCGCTCGGTGGTGCGACTCAACGCCTCTTCCCACGTCGCCGGCTCGAGCGTTCCGTCACGCCGGACGAGTGGTCGAGTGAGCCGTTCGCCGGCGGGGGTTGCCGTCTCCTCGAGACCGCGCCGACACGCGAGTCCCGAGCTGACGACGCTGTCCGGATCCCCCCGGACCACGTCGAGCCCGCCGGCGCGGTCGGCGCGCTGGCGGAGTCCACAGCCGACAGCACAGCGCATGCAGGTCGTGGGGACGGACTCCGCTACCGGGTCGTCGGCGTTCGCGGACGGGCGACCGGAGCTATCGGATCCTCGCCGGTCCATCTCGCGTGGTCGTCGGACCCCTGCGAGCAAACGTCTGTCGGCTCACGACGGCCTGTCGACCGGATACCTGACGGAGTCGACGGCGAGCAGAGTCGGCGGCTACCGGAGTCCACGACCGCGGAGCCGATGGCCGGGCTAGCCGGTTCGACGCGCTTAAACGTCCGCCATTGCTACCTCACGGGGATGAGTGACCCGGCGCTCGACGTGGTCGAGTTCGTTCTGACTGCCCACCTCTACACCGAGAACCGCGACCTCGATGAGAACGACCTGCTTCCGAGATTTCGACAGGTGTTCTGGTCGGAGACGCCCGGCGACGACACGCCCGGCGGCGTGGAACGCCCGCTGAAGGCGACCGACGAGGCCACCCGAACCGCGACCGGCGTCGACCGACCGTGGGAGGCCGTCTCCGATCTCCTGTTCACGCAGCGAACCGACTTCGCCGGAGAGATCACGCTGACCCAACCGGAGATGGCGCTGGAGTGGTTCGACGACAACGCGACGGCCGATCGGATCGCCTCCAATCCGACGGTCGTCGCAGCGCTCGAAGCCGACGACGAGCTCACCGCACCGGTGTCCCACGACACCGCGCGGGAGGACGTCCGACCGATCCATGCGGACCGGGTCTGGATAGACGCCCTGTTGGAGGAGTACTTCGACGAGGAGGAGGACGCCGAGATGCTCGATCTCGTCAACGTCCGCGCGCCCGAGGGGATCGAAACCACGCTCGAGGACCTCGTGTTGACCGGCGACCAGGAGGGAGAGATCCAGAAGATCGTCAAGGCGATCGAACACCGGGAGTATCTCGCGGAGATCGGGCTCCGCGAGATCGGGAAGCTCCTGTTCGTCGGCCCCCCAGGGACCGGGAAGACGACCGTCTCACGAGCCTTGGCCCACGAGCTCGGCCTCCCGTTCGTCGAGGTGAAGCTGTCGATGATCACCAGTCAGTACCTCGGGGAGACCGCGAAGAACGTCGAGAAGACGTTCGAGGTCGCAAAGCGGCTCTCGCCGTGTATCCTCTTCATCGACGAGTTCGACTCCGTCGCGAAGACGCGTCGGTCGGACGAACACGCCGCGCTTAAACGCGCGGTGAACACGCTGCTCAAATCGATCGACGAGGTGTCGCTCGTGCGTGACGAGGTGCTTCTCATCGGCGCGACGAACCACCCGGATCAGCTCGACGCGGCCGCGTGGCGTCGCTTCGACGAGATCGTCAACTTCCCGAAGCCGGACCGCGATATGCGTGCCGACATCCTCCGAGTCGTCACGCGTCAGATGCGTATCGCCGACTTCGACCCCGAGGAGGTCGCCGACCGGACGAGCGGCCTCACCGGCTCCGACCTCCGAATGGTGCTCCGTGAGGCCGTTCTCGGGGCGCTCACCGAGGATCGGAGGACGATCACCCAAGCGGACGTGATGGAGGCTGTCGAGGATTTCGAGGAGCGCGACAACCTGAAGAACATGGACATGATCGACGGCGAGGGTGCGGAGATCGTGGGCGAAACCGACGGCGACTCCCACGACCACGATCACGAGGACCACGGCGACAGCCACGGGCACGACCACGAACGCGACGCCCCAGCGGATCCGACCCACTGACCGCGATGAGGATCCGAATCGAGGCAGTGACGACCGGTTATCGTCTTGGCTCCGTCGCGTCTCGGCGGACCCCGGCGACCGTGTAACTGAACCCCCGGTCGATGACGGTCGGAGTGAAGCCGACGGCAAACAGCTCGTCCGCAAGCTCGTCCGGGGCGACGAACGTCGACCGCATACCGATCGCGTGTTCGGCCACTTCGAGCGCGCGGCCGAGCGGATGCGTCGGATCGAACTCCTGGACGACGAGCACGCCGCCCGGCGCGAGTACGCGTGCGGCCTCCCGGAGCGTCGTCGTCCGATCCGGCAGGTGGTGGAGCGCGTCGACGACCATCGCCGCGTCGACGGCGTCGTCCCGGATCGGGAGCTGACCCGCGTCGCCCGCGACGGCCGACAGACCGCGACCCGTTCGGGCCCGTGTGAGCATCGGGACGGAGGCGTCGACGACGGTCGTCTCCGGGCCGGCGATCGCCGCCGCCGCGCGCCCCGACCCGCCACCGAGGTCGAGCAGCTGCTCGATCGGACGCTTCGCGCGATCGAACCCCGCCGCCAGCGCCTCACCGCTTGCAGGAGGCATGACGAGGTCGTAAAGCGGTGCGACCCGGTCGAAGAACCGGACGTCGCCGACGCCGTGCATACTGCCTCTGGGAGCCCCATACGCTTTAGGCTGCGGTCACGTCCGTCCGCGTGTGGAACCCGAGAGTCTCGCCCCAACCACCGAGTTCGCGATCGTCGGCTGGCCGGAGGAGGGCGTCACGCTCCGACTCGACTATCGCGCGTTCGCGTACGCCGGGAAGTTCGTCGTCGGCACGCCGGGGAAAGCAGTGCTACGAACCGCGGACTGCTCGGGGGCGGCTCCCTCGTGGACCCCCGACGAGTCGCTTCCGGAGACGGTCGACCCCGATGCGTTCGACCGGGATATCATCGCGGCGGTGTCCTTCTCCGCCGACCGGACCGATCCCGCGTGCTGTCGGCTCCGCTACGTCACCGTCCATGCGGCGCGGCGCGGCGAGGGGCTCGGACCGGAGCTGATCGCACGGACGATACCACGACTCGGGGAGCAGGGATACGACCGGGTTCGGATCGCCGTCAACAACCCGTTCGCGTACGAGGCGCTGTACAAGGTCGGGTTCGTGTACACGGGTGACCGAACGGGAATCGCGGAGCTGGTTCTGGAGCGACCAGTCGACGTGCCGGCAGCACGTCACGACGATCGCGACCGATACCAGTCGGGGCTCGACTGCTTCCGGGAGCGAGACCCGCCCGAACGAGAGGCGGCGTTTCTCGCCGAGCGAAACACGGGAGAGCCGCCGACACCGACGGAGCAAACCGACAGGAGTATCGCCGGCAGCGGGGGCCACACCACCGCCGATCGCGACTCCTGACGCGGCTACTCGTCGACGATCGCGACGTCCAGCTCCGCTTCGATCGCGCGAACGACCGATCCCCCGACGCCGGCGGTCGCTGCACGACCCTGCTCGACGGCGAGGAGGTCGTCCTCGTCGATCTCCAAGCGTTCGGCCAGCTCCTCGACGGTGAGTCCGGCCTCCTGTCTGGCGTCCCGAACGGTGTCGTCGTAGTCGGAGACGAGATACGGTAGGCGGTCCGTTTCGTAGTTCGTCCCCTCCTCCTCCCAGTGACTGGAGTCACCGGTGGCTGCGTCGTACACCTTCGCCTGCTTGCGGGCAACCTCCTTCTTGCGACTCGTCGAGCCGGAGCCGCCGGAGCTCGGCGAGCCACTGCCGGAGCCGGAGCGACCAGCGGAGCCGCCGTGACCGCTCGACGACGTCTTCCGCGCGTCGTCGTGCGGGCGACAGTTCGAGCAGACGAGCAGCTTCGCCCCGGCGACGTTCGCCCGTTTGAGATTCGACGTCTCACGCCCGCAGAGTTCGCAGGCGTCGCCGTCACCACCACCGCCGCCGGATCCCGTCGAGTACTTCGTCATACTCGGAGTAGCGTGTGAGGGAGTTTAACTCTTGTAGGCGAACACCCTGTCCACAAGAGCGAACCGCGAACGCGGCGGACGAGGGGAGAGGAGTAGATCAGCCCCTGCAGCCCCGCGAGCGATTTCCCGGGAGCTATGCGAGGTCGAACCGGTCGAGCTGCATCACTTTGCTCCACGTGTCCACGAAGTCGTGAACGAGCTCCTCCTCGCCGTCCTCGGCACCGTACACGTCGGCGACGGCACGGAGCCGCGAGTGCGAGCCGAAGATGAGGTCGACGCGGGTTCCCCGCCACTGCACCTCGCCCGTCTCACGGTCGACGCCCTCGAACACGTTCTCCTCGTCGGTCCGCTCCCACTCGACGCTCATGTCGAGCAGGTTCACGAAGAAGTCGTTCGTGAGCGTCCCCGGCCGGTCCGTGAACACGCCGAGGTCGGTGTCGTCGTGGGTCGCGCCGAGTGCGCGCATGCCGCCGACGAGCGCCGTCATCTCGGAGACCGTGAGATCGAGGAGGTCGGCCTTGTCGACCAGCTCCTCCTCGGCCGCTCGCTCGAGATCGTCCTCCCGGTAGTTCCGGAACCCGTCGGCGTCCGGCTTCAGCGCCTCGAACGACTCGACGTCGGTCTGCTCCTGGCTTGCGTCCGTCCGTCCCGGCTCGAACGGCACCTCGACGTCGTAGCCGGCGTCGGCCGCCGCCTGCTCGACGGCCGCGTTGCCGCCCAACACGATCAGGTCCGCGAGCGAGACCCGCACGTCGTCGGAGCGCGAGGCGTCGAACTCCTCTTTGACCCCCGTGAGCGTATCGAGTACGGTCGCCAGCTCGTCCGGCTCGTTCACTTCCCAGTCGCGCTGGGGGCGGAGCCGGATCCGGGCGCCGTTCGCGCCGCCGCGCTTGTCGCTGTCGCGGTACGTCGACGCGGACGCCCACGCGGTCTTGACGAGCTGGGCGACGGACAGCTCCGAGTCGAGGATCGTGGATTTCAGCTCATCGATCTCCGACTCGCCGACGAGCTCGTAGTCGGCGTCGGGGATCGGGTCCTGCCACAGCATCTCCTCGTCGGGGACCTCGGGGCCGAGGAAGCGCTCCGGCGGGCCCATGTCGCGGTGGATCAGTTTGTACCACGCCTTCGCGAACGCCTCCTGGAACTCCCTCGGGTTCTCCTGGAATCGTTCGATGATCTCCCGGTACTCCGGGTCCCGCTTCAGCGCGACGTCCGTGGTCAGCATCATCACGTCTTCCGTCTCCGACGGGTCCTGAACGCCCGGCGCGGCGTCGTCGAGCTCGCCGTCCTGTGTGGTCCACTGCCACGCGCCACCGGGGCCCTTCTCGGGCCACCACGTGTAGTCGAGCAGGTTGTCGAGGTAGCTCATGTCCCACTGGGTCGGAGTGGTGTTCCACGGCCCCTCGATCCCGCTGGTGATCGTGTCGGCTCCCTTCCCCGACCCGTAATCGCTCTCCCAGCCGAACCCCTGCTTTTCGATGGGGGCCGCCTCCGGCTCCGGGCCGACGTGCTCGTCGGGGTCGTCAGCGCCGTGGACCTTGCCGAACGTGTGTCCGCCGGCGATGAGCGCGGCCGTCTCCTCGTCGTTCATCGCCATGCGTCCGAACGATTCCCGGATTTTCTCCGCGGAGGCGATCGGGTCGGGTTCGCCGTCCGGTCCCTCGGGATCCACGTAGATGAGCCCCATGACGGTCGCACCGAGCGGTTCCTCGAGCTCACCGTCGTCGCTGAAGCGATCGGAGGCCTCCATCTCGTTTTCCGGGCCCCAGTAGGTTGCGTCGTCCGATTTAAACGCGTCCTCGCGACCGCCCGCGAAGCCGAACGTCTCGAACCCCATCGACTCGAGCGCGACGTTCCCGGACAACACCAGCAGGTCGGCCCACGAGAGCTTGCGGCCGTACTTCCGTTTGACCGGCAGGAGCACCCGACGCGCCTTGTCGAGGTTCGCGTTGTCGGGCCAGCTGTTGAGCGGCGGGAACCGCTGGGTCCCGCCGGACGCGCCGCCGCGGCCGTCGGTGGTGCGATACGTGCCGGCGCTGTGCCACGCCATGCGGATAATAAGTGGTCCGTAGTGCCCGTAGTCCGCGGGCCACCACTCCCGTGACGTCGTCAGCGCCTCCTCGATGTCCGCTTTCACCTCCTCGAAGTCGAGTTTCTGAAACTCCTCCGCGTAGTCGAACTCCTCGTCGTACGGCCCGAGATCCTGGGCGTTCTGGTCGAGGAGTTCCACTTGTAGTTGATTCGGCCACCAGTCCGTGTTGGACCCGTTCATCGTCCCGGCTTCACGACGCCCACATATGAATATTTGCTATTCGGAAAGAAGACCTCGATAATTTTTAAATAAACCTTGCTATTTACATCCAAATTTTTAAACTTCTAGTGACGACTCGGTCCTCGTGTGTCGCCCCCGGATGGGGTCTCGATTCGGGTGTTCGTCCGTCGTTGACGACCCAAGCGTCCGGTCGCCTCGGTCAGTCGTCGTCGCCGAGGATGACGCGGTGGGTCATCGCCTCCGGATCGAGCACCTCGTCGGCCTCCGCCTCGGTGAGATACCCCTCCTCGACGGCGACCTCGCGAATGCTTTTCTCCTCCTCGAGCGCCTGTTTTGCGACCTTCGACGCCTTGTCGTAGCCGATCGCCGGGTTGAGCGCGGTCGCCAGCGCCATCGACTGCTCGACGCGCTCCTCGCAGTACGCCTCGTTCGCCTCCAGCTTCGCGACGAACCGCTCGCCGAACGTCTCGGACGCGTTCGCGAGCAGCTCGGCGCTCTGGAGGAAGTTGTGCGCGAGCACGGGTTTATACAGGTTCAACTCGAGCTCGCCGCGGGCCGCCCCGTTGGAGACGGCGGCGTCGTTACCGACGACCTGCGTGTGCACCTGGTTGACCGCCTCGGCGATCACGGGGTTGATCTTGCCGGGCATGATCGAGGAGCCGGGCTGATTCTCCGGCTGTTCGATCTCGCCGAGCCCGTTTCGCGGGCCGGACGCGAGCAGCCGGAGGTCGTTGGCGATCTTGTTCAGGCTGCCGGCGACGGTGCGGAGCGCGCCGTGTGCCTCCGCCATCGCGTCGTGGGCCGCCTGTGCCTCGAAGTGATCGTCCGCCTCGCGGAACGTCGTGTTCGTCTCGTCGGAGATGTACTCCGCGGCCAGCTCCGGAAACTCCGGGTGGGTGTTCAGCCCCGTTCCGACCGCCGTGCCCCCGAGCGCGAGCTCGCGAAGATGGAGTCGAACGTCGCCGACGCGTTTGATACCCTTTTGAACCTGCGTCCGGTAGCCGCCGAACTCCTGACCGAGGCGGACGGGAGTCGCGTCCTGGAGGTGCGTCCGTCCAGTTTTCACGATCCCGTCGAACTCCGCCTCCTTCGCCTCCAGCTCGGCGTGGAGCGTCTCGAGGGCGGGCATGAGATCCTTCTCGACGGCTTCGAGCGCCGCGACGTGCATCGCGGTCGGAATCACGTCGTTCGAGGATTGGCCGTAGTTGACGTGGTCGTTCGGATGGACGACCCGGTCGCCGATCTCCGCACCCGCGATCTCCGCGGCGCGGTTGGCGATCACTTCGTTGGCGTTCATGTTCGAGGAGGTGCCGGAGCCGGTCTGGAACACGTCGACCGGAAACTGGTCGTCGTGCTCGCCCGCGATCACCTCGTCGGCCGCCGCGACGATCGCCTCGGCTTTCTCCTCGTCTAAGAGACCCAGGTCGCGGTTCGCCTGCGCGGCCGACTTCTTGACGATCCCGAGCGCGCGGACGAACCGCCGCCCGAACGTGATCCCGGAGATCGGGAAGTTCTCCACGGCGCGTTGCGTCTGTGCGCCCCAGTAGGCGTCCGCCGGCACCTGCATCTCTCCCAAGCTGTCCGACTCAGTGCGGTAGTCCTCTCCCATGAGCGACGGTTCGTCGGAGCGGATCTAAAAGATGTTGATACCCCCGAGTCCACGCCGGTGGATACGACACCCGATCGCGCGTGTTCGACAGACGGGCCGCGCGATATCGGGCGAGATCCGGGTCCGCGGCGCTGATCCGGAGCTCGCGGGAGAAATACGTCTGATGGTTTATTACGTATCGACACGTACCGCGCGCGAACGGGGCGGCGCACGTTCCTCCGTGACCTGGGATCCGACGGTGTCCCCCGACTCGGGCCTCTACGTCGTCGTCGACTCGGGACCACCCTCCTTTTCAGGAGGTTCCGCACCCTCCGCGGCAGCAACGTTTTCCGTCTGCTTCTCGGCTTCGACGTGCCACCGGTCGATCTCCGACTCGTACTCCGCGAGGATCTCGCTCACTTCGGCTTTCAGCTCATCGTCGTTGACGTTCACCTCGAAGACGAACTCGTCGCCGTTCTCGCCACGACCGACTTTCTGGACGTTGGCGCTGACCAGTTCGTTATCGAAGTAGTACGGCGCGAGCTGGGTCATCACCTTGCGATACACCGTGTCCTCGACCTTGCGAAGCGCTCTACGGCTCGCGGAGTCGGCCGCACGGGCGACGTGGTCGAGAGACTCCCCCCACCGTTCCATCGCGCTTTCGGCGTCGTCCTCCTCGACTTTCTCGTAGGACTCGGTGAGCTTTTCGCCGGCGGTCTGGAGGTCGTCCCCCGGTGTTTTGCCGGCCCGCTCGCCTTCACCCTCGCCGATCGACGCCTGATCGGCCGTCTTCTCGGAGACGTCCTCGTCGATCCGTTCGTGGGACTTCGGTCGCCAGTCGTCGAACTCGTGGAACGCGTCGCCGTCCGCACCCGTCTCGCGGAGCGCCAACGCGAGGCGCTCCCCGTGTTCGACGATATCGCCCCAGTCTCCGCGCTGTTTGAACCCGGAGATACTCTCTTCCATCGTTTGCGCCCGTAGGAAACGAAGGCTTATAAGTGTCTCCGACGTGCCGTGTGCACACGCCACCGTCCTCCGTGTCGAGCCGCCGCTTTCCGCATCGGATCCCGCCGCCTCGCTCACGTCGCCCTCACTTTCCGTACGCGATCCGCCGAGCGAACTCGTCGAGCCGCTTTTTTGTGTCCGAGAGCCACCCCGCCGGCGACACGCGACGGATCTCCGACTCGTCGACCTCGATCCGCTCGCCACCGAACGGGTCGTGATCGGCGCGCTCCTCGAGCGACTTGTCACCGCTCACCGCATCCACGACGGTCGACATCGAACATCGGCCACACGCCTCGGTCCGTTTCTCTCCGTCGGTCATGGTACTCGCCCGTGGGTACGTCTCTCACACAGTTAAACCCCGAGGCCGACAGCGGGCCCGCGCGGATGAGATGGATGCAAACCGTCCGGATGCGACGGGTGCAAACCGTCCGGATGCGACGGGTGCAAACCGTCCGGATGCGACGGGTGCAAACCGTCCGGATGCGACGGATGCAACGGCGACCACGAGACACCGCTCGTGGGACAGCATCAAGTCGTATCCGCCTGTACGCCCGCACATGCGCGTCAAGGAGGTCATGTCCGCGGACGTCGTCACCGTCGACCTCGACGAGACGGTCGCGACCGCCGCCGAACGGATGTTGCGTCGCGATGTCGGCAGCGTCGTCGTCATGCACGAGGGCGCACCCGCCGGGATCCTCACGGAGTCGGACGCCATGCGGGCGGGCGTGGTCACCGGCGCACCGTTCAGTGAGATACCGATCCGTCAGGCCGCAAGCAGCAGTCTGGAGACCATCGTGCCGACCACGACGGTTCGGACGGCGGCCAAGCGGATGGTGAGCGCCGAGGTAAAGAAGCTCGTCGTCGTCGACGATCTCGAACTTCGCGGGATCGTCACGATGAGCGACCTCGTGCGCAATCAGCACGATATCGTCCGCGAGGCGCGACAGCTGGACGCGAAGCGGACGGAGTGGGAATCGTAGCGACCACCGAACTTGGTGAAACCGATCCGCTCCCGATGGCGACGCCCCCGACGCGTTTTTAAGCGTCGTGGAAAACAGAGGCACATGGGATACCACGCCGTCGACGTCGATTCCGTCGAGCCGGAGACGGGCCGACCCTGCGAGTGCCGAAAGCTGGCCGACGCCGCGAACAGCGGTCAGATCGACGGTGACACGCCCGACGGCGACGCACCCGACGACGACTGACGATGTCCGAACACGACGCCCCCGAAAAGGACGCCGACGGGTCCGAATCGAAGCCGGGGACGGCTCCACGACACGATCCGCAGGAGCTGCCGGCGGAGATCCGGGAGAACGTTCCCGACTACGACGACGAGTATCTCGACCGGGTGTCCGACCGGCTGATGTACAGCTACGACCTCCAGCGGGAGACGGTCGTTCACGGCGAACGGTTCGAGCTGTCGGCGACGCTGCGGATGCGCAACCAGAAGCAGTTCCTTCATCCCGCGTTGAGCTACGCCGACCACGACCAGCGGGAGTTCCTCTTTGCGCGACGAGTCACGACGCCAACCGTCACCGAGCTGGAACGGCTCGTCGATCTGGGTCACGAGATCGCTGACGACCGGATCGAAGCGAACGAACAACATTACGGGACGGACGTTACGTTCGTGCTCGTCGCCGACCGGATCCCGGACGAGGTGATCGAGTTCGTCGACGGGTTCCGGGACCGAACGCTTCTGAAGTTCGGCTACTACGGTCATTACGAGGTGAACCTGATCGTCGTCGCACCCGACGAGGAGACGATCGTCGACAGCGAGGTCGCGGGCGTCACGGGCGCGTTCCGGCTGTGGGAGCCGGTCGAGAAACCGACGGAAGGGTTCTTTTCGCGGCTCGCCAAGCGGTTCTGGCGGTAGCTGACGAACGAAGTCTGTGAAGCGGACGGAGGGCAGGATGCGAGCGGAGCCGGCGGTTCAGTCGTCGCTCGGTTCGGCCGCTGGCGCGTCGCCACCTCGAACGTCCCTGAGGTTGCCGACGCCGATCTTGACGAGCGACAGTGCGAGCGCGATCAACACGATCCCCAGCGTCATCTGTGCGGCCGAGGAGATCTGTGCGCCGAGCGTCGCTGCATCACCCAGTATCAGGTTCTGGTAGAGGTTGTTGTAGATGGCGATCCAGGTGAGTCCGAACACCGTGATCGTCACCATGATCGCCATCGGGACGCCGGTGGAGATCAGCTGCTTGGACTCGTCCCAGTTGGCGATCCAGACGGTCGCGGTCAACAGCGCCAGCGCGGCGAGCAGCTGGTTCGCGCCGCCGAACAGCCCCCACAGCGTCTCCCACTGCCCGGAGAGCACGAGCGCGTACGCGATGCCGATCTGGACGATCGGGTTCGTGTATCGGCCGCGAGCGACCGAGCCCATGTCGCCGGAGAGACCGGAGACGGTCATTCCGTCGTCCATGCCGACTATCTCCTCCATCATGTAGCGACCGAGGCGCACGGCCGTGTCGGTCGAGGTGAGCAGGAAGCTCACCAGGACGAGCGCCATGAACACGGCACCGACCGTCTCGGGGATCGCGAGGCTCGTCAGGATGATCCCGCCGCCGGTCGCGAAGTTCGGGAGCGCACCGCCGATCCCGCCGGCCGCGGCGTCACCGGCGAAGCCGGCGACGGCGAGCGTCGAGAGCGCGAGCGCCGCGAGCAGCCCCTCGCCGAGCATCCCACCGTAGCCGATCAGGCGGGCGTCGCTCTCCTTGTTGAGCTGTTTAGACGTGGTCCCCGAGGAGACCAGCGAGTGGAATCCGCTGATGGTTCCGCAGGCGATCGTGACGAAAAGCAGGGGGAAAAGCGGGAACAGTCCAACCGCGGAGATCCCCCAGAACCCTTCGAAGACGCCGATCGACGAGTCGATGACGAGCGGCTGCGAGGACGTCGCGAAGATCGTTCCGACGATGATCGCCAGGATACCACCACCGACCCCCGTGTACAGCAGGAACGAGGAGAGGTAGTCGCGCGGCTGTAACAGCACCCAGACGGGCAGCGCGCTGGCGATCGCACCGTACACCATGATTACCGGGACCCACGCGGCAGTGTTAGCGCCGAGCGTTGCGGCGCCGGGCACCCACTCGCCGGCGCTACTAAATAGGACGTACGTGCCTTCGACGTGGCTGCCCTCGGCGAGCTCGAACAGCGCGAACGGGTACTGGATGCCGAGCCAGACGCCGGCGAACACGCCGAGCACGAAGATCACGGTGCCAGGAATGAACGGCCCGTTGAGCTGGTAGAGATACACCCCGAACGCGAGCGCCAGCGCGATGTACACGAAGCTCGCGGTCGTCACCTGTGGGAACGCGTTGAACACGATCGCCACCACGAGGGCGAACACCGCCACCACGAGGATGATCGTGAGGAACGCGAACCACAGCAGCAGGTTCTTCCCCTTCTCGCCGACGTACTGGCCGACGATGTAGCCGATCGACCGCCCTTCGTGGCGGATCGAACTCGACAGCGAGACGAAGTCGTGAACCGCCCCCATCAGCGGGTTGCCGATGGCGACCCACAACAGCGCCGGCACCCATCCCCAGATGGCCCCCGCCGTGATCGGGCCGACGATCGGCGCGCCGCCCGCGATGCTCGAAAAGTGATGCCCCAGTAACACCGGCTTCTTCGCCGGTACGTACTCCTGTCCGTCCTCGTACTTGTGTGCCGGCGTCTCCCGCTCGTCATCGAGTTCGACGAACCGTGAGAGATACGACGAGTACCCCATGTACCCGACTGTGAACGTCGCCAGCACGGCAACTACGATCCAGATTACACCTGTCATTGTTACCCAGCCTCACGCTATCGATCAACGATACCACACTTAAACATTTTCTTCGATCGTGATAGATATGTGAGAAGAGCAAAATCAAGCGACCATAAGGAGATACGGCGTATTTTCTCCCATATTCGTAAACACAAGATGTGATCGGTCACATACCATAGATAGTTGAGCGATCACCCCGATTCATTCACAATCAAGCCGGCGAGTCAGTCGTGTCGATGTCGAGCTCCGCGGCGACGTCGCCGAGCAAGTCGCCCCGAACCTCTCTCGTTCGCGATTCGATCTCCGCGACGAGCGGCGGCTCGAACCCCTCACGAACCTGCTCGATCCGTTCCCGCTCGGTTTCGACCCGTTCGCGGAGGTAACGCGCACCTCGACCGTTCTCGTCCGGGTCGGGCTCGGGGGTGAGCTTGTTCGCGACGAGTCCGCGAACGGTGAGGTCTCGGTCGGCGAACCCGTCGATCGTGCGACCCGTCTCGTTGACCGAGAGCTGGTCCGGGTTCAACACGAGGAAGAACGCGGCGTCGTTCCGGAGCGTCCGTCCCGCGTACTCGAAGAACTCCTTGCGCGACTGCAGCCGGGCGAGAACGGGATCCCCCTCCATCACGCGGCGCGGCTCCATCTCCCCGATCGCGGCCTTCTCGAACAGGTCGATCGACTGCCGACGCTTGTACATCAGCCGGTCGATCCACTCCTCTAAGAACTCCGGTAGACCGAGGAGTCGCAGCGTCGATCCCGTGGGCGCAGTGTCGAAGACGACCCGGTCGTACGGGTCGCTCTCCTCGCGCATCACCTCGACGAACGCGTCGAACAGGGCGGCCTCGTACGCGCCGGGCGTCCCGTGAGACATCTCCAGTTGACGATTGATCTCGTTGACCATCGCCGCCGACACCTGCTCGGAGAGTCCCTCGCGGATCTCCTGCAGGTGGCGCTGGACCTCCTCGTCGGGGTCGATCTCCATCGCGTCGAGCCCGTCGATCCCGTCGACGGACTCCGGATCGTCACCGAACTGCTGGTCGAACACGTCGGAGACGGAGTGAGCCGGATCCGTGGAAACGACGAGCGTGCGGACGCCGTCTTCCGCACACTTCTGTGCGTACGCGCAGGAGACGGTCGTCTTGCCGACCCCGCCTTTCCCGCCGAAGAACACGAACGGCTCCATCAGAAGTGGTACTGCTGTCCCTTCCGTTCGATGAGACTCTCCCGGTCCCACAGCCGGCGCTCCCACGCCTCGAACTCGTCTTCGAGGTACGGAAGCAGCTCGGCAGTGTAGTACGACACCGGCGAGGGGATCCCGAACGCGTCCGGGAAACACGCGAGCATGAACTCATCCTCCGTGTCCTCCGCCTCCTTCTCGATCTTCTCGTACGCCGGATGCGTTATCATTCCGTGATACAGCCCGCGAAGCCACTCCTCTAGGTGCTCGCGGAAGACGGCGATCCGATCGGCGACTGTCATCGATCCACACGACGATCGGGGGCCTAAAAGGTGTCCCGGCTCGGAGGGACGCGCCGATCACGAGTAGTGATACAACTGACCGAGATCCAGCGCGCGGAGTGTGGCGTGAACGATCTGTCTCCGGTTCTATCCGCGATCATCCGATCAGTTCGAACTCGATGCCGACGGGCGACGCGTCCTCGATCCCCCAGTAAACGAATCTGTGGGTTCCCGCGCCAAGCGGCGGACAGACGTCGAGGTCCACCTCCGGAACCGCCTCGGAGAGATCCGTCTCGCGCAGGCGGAACGTCCACGTGTACCCGCCGTTCGGGGAAAGCGACTCCTCGGTTCGCGGCAGATCGACGGGGGGTCCGCCGAGCGATCCGCGAACCTCCTGCCATCCACGGCCCGTGTCGCGCTGGATCGCGTACGCGTGCTCGCCGAGCGTCGTCGCGGGCGCCGTCCCGGTGTTTCGAAGCGCGAGCCGCAGCGTCGAGCCGTACGTCTCAGAGGTCCCCTCCGTCGACAGCTCGACCGTGGTCACCGGAGTCGCCGTCGTCCGATCGTCGACCGGTCCCTCGAACGGTGTATCCAGTCGCACGAACTCGGCGTCGGGACACGTCAGCTCCGCCGGCGTTCCCGCCGGACCCTGTGGACCGTCCCCGGCGGTGAAATCGAGACATCCCGCGACGCCCGCGGCTGCGCCCACGCCGGTGCCAACGAGGGCGCGTCTCGTCGCCGCCAGCAGATCCCGTCGTGTCCGCTCCATGGTGTGGCAAGTGGCGGCAGCGGTTTGAACCTCCCGAGTCGCGGTCGGAACCGCTTTCCCGTCGGCCGGCACACGGACGAGTATGGAGCTGTTCGGATCAAGCGGTATTCGAGGGGTGGCGCTCCGATATCTTACGCCGGAGCTGGTCCTCGACATCGCCAAGGCGGCCGGATCGACCTGGGACGCCGACCGGGTCGCGGTCGCACGCGACACCCGAACGACGGGCGAGCTGTTCACGAACGCCGCGGCGAGCGGTCTCGCGGCGGTGGGGTGTGACGTCGAGCGACTCGGAATCGTCCCGACCCCCGCGGTCGGTCACTACTGTGAGTCCGCCGGCGTCCCCTGCGTGCTCGTCACCGCCTCGCACAATCCACCGGAGTTCAACGGCGTGAAGCTCGTCGGCGACGACGGCGTCGAACTGTCCGTCGACGTGCTCGAGCGCGTGGAACGTCGCGTGCTCGACGACGAGTACGACCTCGCGAACTGGCGGACCGCGGGGTCGACGACGCGGATCGACGGGGCCGTCGACGACTACATCGATCAGCTCGTCGCGAGCGTCGACCGGGAAGCGATCGCCGACGCCGACCTCACGATCGCCGTCGACCCCGGACACGGGGCCGCTTCGGTCTCGTCTCCGACGGTGTATCGTCGGCTGGGCTGTGACGTACGGACCGTGAACGCGACGCCAGACGGCCACTTCCCCGGTCGGGAGTCGGAGCCGGTGCCGGCGAACCTCGATGCGCTCTCCCGGCTCGTCGCGACCTCCGATGCCGACGTTGGGATCGCCCACGACGGCGACGCCGACCGGGCGGTGTTCGTCGACGAGACCGGCGGGTTCGTCGACGGTGACACCTCCTTCGCGGCCCTCGCGGATGCGGAGCTCGAGCCCGACGACGCCGTCGTCAGCGCGGTCAACGTCTCCCAACGGGTCGTCGACGTCTGTGACGCGAACGACGCCGACCTCGAGTTGACGCCGATCGGTGCGACGAACATCATCACCCGGATCCGCGAACTGGACGACGAGGGCGTTCGCGTACCGATCGCGGGCGAAGGAAACGGGGGTGTGTTCTTCCCGCCGTACCGGCTCTCGCGGGACGGCGCGTACATCGGCGCGAAGTTCCTCGAACTTCTTGCGAACGCCGACGATGCGTCCGTCACCGACGTCGTCGCACCGTACACCGACTATCAGTTCGTCCGCCGCAACGTCGGCTACGACGACGCCGACGAACGAGACGAGATGCTGTCCGCCGCACGCGCGTTCGTCGAGACCGCCGACGCCGAGCCGAACACGACGGACGGCTACCGACTCGACTACGGGGACGCGTGGGTGCTCGTCCGCCCGTCCGGAACCGAACCGAAGATCCGGATATACGCGGAGTCCGCCGACGCCGACCGCGCCGAGCGACTCGCCGGGGAGATGCGCGAGGCGGTCGAAGCCGGGCGCTGACCCGGACCCGTACCGGGGCCGTCGACACCTCGATCCCGTCCGGAAGTCAGGACGCTTAACCCGCCGGATCGAGTTATCAGGTACGTATGGTGGAACTGCTGCTCGTCGTCGGCGTCGTAGTCGCCGCGTTCGTCGGATACAACATCGGCGGCGCGACGACCGGGCCGGCGTTCGGACCCGCCGTCGGCGCGAACGTGATATCGAAGGCGGGCGCCGCCGCGCTGATGACGGTCTTTTTCGCGATCGGCGCGTGGACGCTCGGTCGACGCGTCGTCGACACGCTCGGCGAGGACCTCGTCACGCAGCCCGGCGTGTTCACGCTAGAAACGAGCATCGTCGTCCTGTTTTTCATCGGCGGTGCGCTGTTCGTCGGAAACTACTACGGCGTGCCGGCGTCGACGTCGATGACTGCCGTGGGCGCGATCGCGGGGCTCGGCGTTGCGACGAGCAGTCTCGACTGGGCGGTGATGGGTGAGATCGCCGTCTGGTGGATCGTCGCGCCGATCATCGGCTTCTGGGTCTCGGGCGTCATCGGTCGGTACTTCTATCCCGCGATCAACCGGTGGGTCGCTATCGAAAGCACGGAGGGTCCCCTGATCGAGTTCGACCGGTCCGGCGCGGTGCCGAAGCCGATTGTCGGCCCGAACACGACGCGCCGCGAGATCGTCGGTGCGGTCGTCGTCGTCGCGATCGGCTGTCTGATGGCGTTCTCCTCGGGTACCTCCAACATCGCCAACGCGATCGCGCCGCTGGTCGGCGCGGGCGTCGAGATGAACCCGATGATCCTCCTTGGGAGCGCGGCGGTCGCGGTCGGCGCGTTCACGATCGCCAGACGGACGCTCGACACGCTCGGCAACGACATCACGGATCTCCCGCTCACCGCGGCGATCGTCGTCGCAGTCGTCTCCTCCGGAATCGTGATCGGTCTCTCGGCGATCGGCATCCCGGCCTCGTTCGTGATCATCGCGACGATGTCGATCGTCGGTCTCGGCTGGGGGAGAGCGACCCGAACCGTTACCGTGAGCGAGGGGATCCGCGGCGACACCGAGACGAGCGTGTCGGTCGGTGCGCTGACGGCGGACGAACCGGGCGAGGAGGTTCCGGAAATAGGCGAAGAGGAGCCTGCGGACATCCCATCGGCTGCCGATCTGTTCGATCCGACGACGACCGCACGTGTCATTCTGATGCAGAACGTCGTACCGATCCTGTCGACGATCGGCGCGCTCGTGACGTTCTACGTGCTCTTCACCGTCTGGTGGTGACGACCGCCACCCGTCCGCCGTCCCGCGCGCCGCTGGCGCTCGGGGTTGGAGCAGGTTTGAAAACGGATTCGCGCGAACTACAGCCGACCGACGTTCTCGACGGATACGGATTCGACGTCGTCGACGCCTTCGAACGCCTCCTCGACGGCTTCCGTTCCGCCGGCACCGTCCGGAACGATGACCGTCGGGAGGAGTGCGACCAGTCCGAACGCGACATCGTCGCGCTCGAAGCCGCGGATCTTCGCGCCCTGCGGGAGCGACTCCTCGAGCCGCTCTTGCAGTTCGTCGAGATCGACCTCCGGGCTGTTCGGCATCACCTTGATCTTGGCTGCGACGTCTCCCATTCTAGGGCCCCCGGAAGCCGCAGTCTGGGCACTCGTAGAGGTTGCTCTGCTTCCGACACTTCGCACAGCGGTGGACCGTCGTTCCGCAGTCGGGGCAGGCGAACGTCGCGGCGTTCATACCGGACACCTGGATGCCACAGGAGACACACTTTCGCGTCGCCCGCGTCTCACTCTCGCTCATACCCGAACTCACCATCGCGCGACTTTTAACCGTTGTTCTTTGCCCCCGGTCCGGCGAGAACTCGCACGGTCTCACGGTCGGCGGTGTCTCACAGCATCAACGGCCCGATCAACACTCCCATCAGGTGGACGCGACGAGCGTCGAGTCGGGGTGGAACGAGCCCGAGGAGCCCCGAGACGGCGAATACGCCGACGCCGATCGCGCCGGCGAACGCGAACGAGAGCCCGGCGAGCAGACACAACACCGCGATGGAGATCCGGGTGTAGTTCGCGTTGCCGACGACTCGGAGGTACGCATCACCGAGGAGCACGACGAGCGTGAATCCACAGACTGCGGCGATGCCGACCGCGACGAGCAACACCGGGAGGGCCAGCGGAACCGCCGCGCGGTCGACGGCAACGGTGACGCCCGTACGGGGCGTGCCGAGCGCGGCTAGCGCGAACAGTGCGAACACCGTATTCGCCGTATTAGCGCCGCTCGTGGCGACGACGAATCCCCTGTCAGCCTCGCGCCGCGGGACCGCGGGAAGCGCGGCGACCGCGGCGATGGCGGCGGAGACGCCGGGAACGTAGCCAACGATCGCTCCCGACAGCGATCCGGCACCGGCGGTGACCCCGAGATCGCGTTTTCGCATTGTGATTCGCGCGTCGGACTGTGGCGGGACGCCGTCACCGCCGAGCGCGTCGACGAGGACGGGCGCGCCGAACAGCCCGGTGAAAAGCGGTGCGAGCATCCCACCCGCATCGAGCGGGGCGGATGGATCGACATCGAGCGTAAGGAACCCGAGGACCGCGCTGGCGAGGAACGCGAGCAAACCGCCGGCGGCCGCCCGCCTCGAGGACTCCGTCGCGACGAGGAAGACGACGACGCCGGCGAGCAGCCACGCGAGATGTGCGCGAACGGTCGGGTAGCCGCGGACCATGGCCCACGTGATCGGAACGGCGAGCGGAACCGCGAGCGCGACGGCGAGCCCGGAGCCGACCGCGGAAAGCCGGAGCGCTTCGCGGCCGCGCCCGGCGATCACGAGTCGGTGTCCGGGGAGCGCGGCGATCGCCGTGGCGGCGTCCGGCACGCCGAGGGCAAGCGCGGGAACGATGTCGAGAAACGAGTGGACGACGCCAGCGCCCAGCATCGCGACTCCGACGAGCAGCGGATCCGCAGGGATCGACGGCGCGACTCCGGCAAGCAGCAGCGCGAAGTTGTTGGCGTGGAGTCCAGGGACCAGTCCGCTGGCCGTCCCGAGCGCTGCCCCGCCGAGCAGGAACGCGAGCGCCGAGGCGGCGAACGTCGGATCGAACACGGGATACACCAGCGTGTCCATCCCGACGAGCTGGCCGCGGCTTCCGGCATAAATCCCGGGACCGTTCGCATCGGTCCGCGTAAAACGTCTCCGAACGGGCGGAACTGGTTCGGGGTGGCCGCAGGAGCTACGCGGGCTGAGCCGCCTGCGACTTCTTGCGGGTGATGTAGCCGGCGATCCGGTTGCGAACGCCCTTCGACTCGACGGTCGTCAACGCCGTGACGCTCTCTTTGTTTGTCTCGAAATCCGTGTTGAACGAGTCCGGGTATCGCTCGAGTAGCACGTTCCCGAGCTGTTTGATGTACTTGGGTTTGATGGCCATACCGAGCGATACCGGTGGCCCGAACTAAAAGGGTTCGTTCCGGCGCGAGCGGCTGTCCGCGCAGCGGCAGGCGAGCTCCGGGATGCTTCTGTCGAAGAGATACGAGAGGATATCGAGGACGAGGCGCAGGCGGAAGCTCGGAGTGAGGGCGATAGATGACGGTGTACGTCGAAACGGACTTTCTTCTTGCCCTCGCGAAGGACACCGATTGGCTACAGGAGTCGGCGGAAGCCGCGCTCGACGAACACGAGGTCGAAACGTCGGCGCTCTCCTATCTCGAACTCATCCTCGCTCGGGAACGCTACGAGTTCGATTACGTCCCACTGGTGGCTAATCTGCTCGAACTCGTCCCGGTCCGTGACGAAGAGGAGAAACAGGTGGTTCTCAAGGCCGTGAACTACTACGAAGAGGGAATGACCCCGTTCGACGCGTTCCACGCAGCAACCGCAGAAACCCGAAGGTTAGCTGATTACAGGCGGTAAGCCCCCTTCCTCAACGAGCACCGCAGTCCGCACCAGCGGACACGGAGCGTTCACGAGAGTGGAGTTCTCGTGCAGCCTATCAGAAAACAAAGGTTTCTGAGGACGTAGTAGGGAGGCAGAGTGATACAGTACTATCTGGTAGCGATTTTCGCCGAGCGTCAGATCAGTCCGACATAACCAAAATTTTTATATAAAAATACTTATATTGCCCGGTCGCCTGTAGGACCTGATTATGTGTTCACAACGACTAGATAACGATGCATCTAGTGTGGTAGATGGTACCGTCAGTCGTCGTCATCTCCTCGCGGCGGGTGGGGTTGTCGCAATCGGTGGCTTGAGTGGCTGTGTGAGTCAAGTCGCTGCGAGAACCACGAAGATCGGAGCCTCGCCTGCTGCCATGTTCGGGGGGATTCGAGGAGACGGACTAATCCCCGTTACAGCTGGAGATACCGTCAAGTTCTCGCCTACTGTTCGCGTCGAAGAACGGTTTCTCTCGGGAGAGGTCGAGCTCGAAGCGTGGATGACGAACACAGCGATGGCCGTCGACGGGCAGAACTACAACTCGGTGCGCTCGAACGAGAACCGCGGTGAAGCCGGCCCAGTCGACGACGACTTCGACGACGAGGACGACTTCGACGACGATGTCCCCCCTGCGCAGGATTACAACTCGACTCGGTCGAACAAAAGAGAAAACGCGTTCGGGGGCGGATCGGATTCGGACGACGAATCCGGTGACGACACGAGCGACGCAATTCGACGCCTACAACGGCTCACTGGTGCGAGCGAGGACGAGATACGCGGGCTGTACGAGTACCTCGAGAGCGAACCCGTCTTGGGCGAACGGTGTGTCATCACCCTCCCCGACGCACGGGCACCCCGAGATGGACTGAGCGTCGAGTCGCTGATCACTCCACGGCGGCTGATCGACTTCGTCACTGGCCGAGCGGACGAAGACGGCAACCTCCACTCGTGGGGAACGAACACCTACGAGACCGCGGCAGCAGTAGCGGACGAAGACGACGGAGACGACGATGACGACGAATCGTGTGGGCAACACTCCTCTGGAGGAGGTCTGTCGACAGAGCAGTCGGTGTACTGCTGGGGAGGGAACACGTCTCAAACCAACGTTTCCGGACCGACTCACACGTACGGTTCTCTCGACGTGCTCACGTCTGACTCCGGAGTTGTCGTCATAAATGTGACAAACCGTCCTCCCACGGCGTCTGATACGAAGTCGATGGTTGGTGTGAGTTCAGATGGACGGCCAACTGATGTCGATTCGCTGGATGAGTGGGGGCGTGAGACGGGTCCCGCTTCATCCACGTCGGTGATCGTTTGTCAGGTCCTCGCGCAGCCAGTGGGATGTCCGTGCCCGTTCCCCGCGTTGTTGTGCGTCCAGCGGCACAAGAATAACGACCAGTACGTCTACTCGTGCGGGTGGGTAATTGATGAGTCCTGCCTCTACGAGAACTCGGTTACAGTGGTGGCAGGAGGTGGTGGTGGGAAAGTAAGCATTCAGGACATCACACTTTCTCGCTCCGGAGCGGTCAGTGGGGACGAGATTCTGCGCCTGTTGCCAGACGACGTTTCACCGGTTGGGGCACAGCTGTTCTTCGGACACCTCGAAGACACCGTCATTACAGGGAGTCTTCCCGACGACGAGCTCGTAGAGGAGATTGCTGGAGCCGTCTCGTCGGACGGTGACGTGTACTGTTCGTGCTACCCGTTCGACGGTCACTGCCTACACCTCGTGGACGATGGAAACACGTCCGACACGGTGAAATTCAAAGCGGGGGCCGAACTATCGAAGAGCGTGAACTAAGCCGCTTCCGCTCAGCGGTTCTCTCTTTGCTCCACCTTGTTCAGGTAGCTGAAATACATAATATATTCTTCATTTTCTACGGGAATCCGTGGGTAATAGTGGGCAACACATATCAGCCGCGGGTCCGTACCATTCCTTGATGAAAGTCGACGCAACAGACCTCAAAACGAACGAGACGGACGACCGAGGTCGTGTCTACCTCGGCACCGAGTATGCGAACAAGCGTGTGACCGTCGCTGTCGTTGAGGTAGAGTCCGACCGGCCGGACGACGACGAGCTGGCAGCCGCCTATCGGGAGGCCTCCGAGAGTGCGGAGGCACTCGCTGAGGAGTGGAGCGAAGCCTCCGACGAAGCGTGGGAACGCCTCGATGAGTGACGGCACGGACGTGCGACGGGGCGACGTGGTTATCGTTCGGCTCGACCCCGCCGAAGGACACGAGATGAAGAAGACGCGGCCGGCTGTGGTCGTTCAAAACGATATCGGAAACCGGAACTCCAGTACGACCATCGTTGCGCCCGTCACAGGGACCTACCGTGAGTATCCGTTCGAGGTGTTCGTCGAGGCGAGCGGGTCACCGCTCGAAAAAGATTCGTCAATACGGGTCGACCAGATTCGAACCGTCTCGGTTCCGGAACGGATTCACTCAGCCGTCGGCTCACTCGACGGACCGACGATGGCTGAAGTCGACGAGGCGTTGAAGCTGAGTCTTGGCCTCGATTGAGTTACCGGCTCTCTCGTTGCTCGACTTTGTTCAGCTCGATTAGCAGCCTGAAGATCGCTTTGACGAGATTGGCGTCGACATCGAACTGCTCGGCGTTTCGGCCGGCTCGCTCCATCACTCGCTCCTCCTGTGACTCGTCGGTCGTCGGGAGATCGTTTTCGGCTTTCACCTGAGCGACGGTGTCGGCGACGTACGTCCGGCGAGCGATCAACTCGACGATCTCTCGGTCGATATCCTCGATCTCCTCGCGAAGCTCGTCGAGCGTCATCTCGTCCGGGTCGGATGCGTTCGTACTCATTGATCGTCGTGTCGGTTTTCGGCGGTTAGGGTTTGGTCGTGTCGGTTTCGGCGGTTAGGGTTTGGTCGTGTCGGTTTCGGCGGTCGGGCGTTGCTCGTGCCGGCTCGGTGTTAGTCGTCGAGGATGCGTGCACCGTCGGTTCGCGTCCGCGTTCGTCGGACGCTCCCCTCTCGTTTCTGCCACAGTTCGGCGACTGCGTCGAGGTCGGCGTTCCGATCCGACGGATCGGCGACGGCGACGACGCTCGGCCCGGTTCCGGACAGCGAGACCCCCGAGGCGTGGGGCATTGCCTCGACCGCGGGGTCAGGGTCGAAGCCGAGCGCGGCCGAGAACGCGAGTCCGTTGACGCTCATCGCCTCGGCATACCGGCCGGTCAGCGCGAGGTCGGCGACGAGGTCGGCCATCGACGCGACGTTCTCGCATCGATCGACGTCCGCATCGGCGCTGTAGGCTCGCTCCGTCGGCGTCCACACCACGACATCCCACTCGACCGTCTCGCGCGATAGGAGCTCGTCGTCGTCGTTGTCAGTGACACAGACGCCGCCGAGCATCGATGCCGTCGCGTCGTCGAACGCACCGGTTACGGTGACGCCGGCGTCTCGAGCGGCCTCGACGCCGAGTCGACACGCATCGAGACGCGTCACGTCGACGTCCGGATCGTCCGCATCACCTCCAACGGGTAGTCTCAGCGCAGCACACGTCGCGAGAACGGCCGCGTTCGCGGCCGCGCTGGAGCTTTTCAACCCCGCGGCGAGGGGGACGTCGCTGTCAGTGCGAACGGTTCCGCCCTCGCCGCTTCCCCACCGCTCGGTCGCGAGCGAGACGCACCGTTCGATCAGCGCGGTGTCCGCGTCGGGTGAGTCCGCGATGGTCCCCTCGACAACGTCCGCATCGGGGTCGAGCTGCACCGTCGCCCGCGTTTCGACATCGATCCCGAACGCTGCCCCGGTGCCGGTCGCGAGCGCGTTCAACACGGTTCCCGCGCCGAGCGCGGCTGCCCGTCCCTCCATACGTCCACGGGCGTCAAGCGAGAGCAAAGAGTTGGCGGTCCCGGCGAGCATTCAGTGCTCCTAGCACGTGGATCGCGACACCTGCTACTCTGTCGAATCTGACGGCTCCGCGCGGCGGACTGCAGCGTCGACCTCATACCACTCAGGGCTGGCTCGACGGGCACCAACGCGTCGCCGAAACCTGATACTGATCCGAAAAAGCCGCGTTCCACCGAGAAATCGATCGTCGCTCGGAAACAACCGGCTCGAGTACTCGAAACCGGCGTGGTCGCGTTCTCGGGAGTTCGGCGTCGTCGTGTACGCGTCCGCACGCAGTTCGAGGAGCCCGTACTCGAACCGACCGACGTTCTCGACGACGATCTCCGCGAACACGGTCGTGTAGTATCCTCCGTGGTCCACCCTTGTCAGGAGATCCGTTCCGTTCATCGGGCTCCTCAAAACAGCCCGCGAGAACGCCGGGAACCGGCGACGCCAGCGGCGAGAAGGGAACCGAGAACCCCTCGTCGCGTCCGTTGCATGCGGATCGTTCGGGGTGGACTCCTCTTAAACGTGGCCACGACTCGCGCGTCCGGGAGTCGTCGAGCACGCTCCTTTTGGCCTCCCGCACGTAACCGATCCGCATGTCAGCACCTTCACGAAGCGACGTCCCCCCGACCTCGCTCGCTGTCGACCTCCGCGAGGAGGGGGTTGTCGTCGAGTATCTCGACGGACGGACGACGCTGTACCGCGGCGCTCCCGACGTGGTCGAGGGGGCGATGACAACCGGGCCGGGTAAAGAGACCCACGTTCTAGTGACGGACCCGACGGAAACGGAGGGCGTGATGACGTACGTCAACGATTTCAAGACCGACGATGAGATCCTTCGCGACTCCGGCGTCGGACGGGTCGTGTTACAGCACGGAGAGACGGAGGAGCTGTTCCCGGGAGTCGTGGTGACGCGGACGGGCCAGCGAAACGAGATCGTTGCAGACCCGGAGACTGCCGGCGGGCGCGTGTTCGTCTTCGTCGAAGACGAGTGGAGCGAAGGGAGTTTCGAGATCGTCGCCCCGCCCGACGAGGGGCTCGACGCCTACCGATGATCGACCCGAATGAGCCGGTGGAGCGCACGAGATGAGTCTCCGGAAACCGTGGCGAGAGCTCGACCGATCGACGGTTCGGAGCGCTCCCGATCGATACGGACTGTACGAGCTCGGCACCGCGAACGAATGGTAATCGCTTTGCCGGGTCCGGTTCGGATCCAACCATGGAGCGTTCCCGTTTCGTCCAGTTGGCGATCGTCGCGTTCGGGCTCGTGTTCGTCTCCTTTCTCGTCCGGGGGACGACGCGCCTGATCGCGCCGTACGACGTCGCGATCCTCGTTTCGGCACCGATCCTGTTCGCGGCCGGTGTGCTGCTCGTGGGGTTGTTCCTGCTCGCGGTGCTCGACGTAACCGGCGTGCGTCCGATGGAGTGACGCCCCGACGAGTCCGAGGTTGCGGGTAGTGGAGTCGGAACGTCCTTTAAACGCCGGCTCGAATCGAAGATATGAACGTACGCACGGTTTCGGAGCTCTCGCCCGCGGAGCGTCGTAGCTTCTTCGAACGCGACGCGGGCGTCGAGGCGGTTCGAGAGAAAGTGGACGGGATCGTCGATCGCGTCCGGGAGGAGGGAGACGCCGCCCTTCGTGAGTTCTCCGAGGAGTTCGACGGCGTAACGGTCGGGAACATCGACATTACCGACGAGGCCGAACGGGCTCACGAGACGCTCACATCGACCGACGATCCCGTGTTTGACGCGGTTCGCGAGGCCGCCTCGAACGTTCGTGAGTTCCACGAGCGACAGCGCCCGGAAGACTGGCGCGACGAGTTCGACGGTCGAGAGCTCGGTCGCCGGTTCCGACCGATCGATCGCGCCGGCGTGTACGTCCCGGGGGGTTCGGCCGCCTATCCGTCAAGTGCACTGATGGGCATCATTCCGGCCGTCGTCGCCGGCGTCGACCACGTCGCCGTCGCGACGCCGCCCGCCGAAGAGATCAACCCGGTCACGCTCGCGGCGATCCACGAGGCGGGCGCGGACGCCGTGTATCAGGTCGGGGGCGCACAGGCTATCGCCGCGCTCGCGTACGGAACGGAGACGGTAACGAGCGCGGACAAGGTCGTCGGCCCCGGGAACAGGTGGGTGACAGCCGCGAAAGCCGAGGTGCAGGGCGACGTGGAGATCGACTTCCTCGCCGGTCCAAGCGAGGTGCTCGTGCTCGCGGACGACACCGCCGATCCCGAGTACGTCGCGGCGGAGCTGCTCGCGCAGGCGGAACACGATCCGAACGCCTCGGTCGTCGCCGTCACTGCTGACGTCGACCTCGCCGAAGCGGTGGTCGACGTCGTCGAGACCTCGATCGACGAACGAGAGCGTGCAGAGACGATCCGGGAGGCGCTCGACAACGAGGCCTCCGGTGTGTTACACGCTCGGTCGATGTCGGAAGCGGTGCTGTTCGCGGAGGAGTACGCGGCCGAGCACCTCTCGATCATGGCCGACGACGATGAGGCGCTTCTCGGCCGGATCGACAGCGCCGGCTCCGTGTTCCTCGGAGCGTACTCTCCGGTTGCGGCGGGCGACTACGCGGCCGGCACCAACCACGTGCTGCCGACGAACGGCGGCGCGAAACGATACGGAGGGCTCTCGACGGACACGTTCCTGCGATCCTCGACGGTGCAACGACTCGACCGGGACGCGCTCGACGGGATCGCGGACACGATCACCACGCTGGCGGACGCCGAAGGACTGGAGGCACACGCCGCGAGCGTCCGGAAGCGCTTCGAGGAGTGACTGGCCGGTTCTCGGAGTCGGTGTGATGGCGAACAGGCGGTGCGTGTGGTCGTCTGGCCGTGGTATCCGATATATTAGGTCGGCTTCTTGGCGAGGGGAGCGGGACGACGGCTCGAACCGTCCGTGGCGAGTGATCGGAGGAGAGTCGAGGTCGGGGCGATGGTCGGTCGGCCGCGGATCGGTCAGAGACCAACCCGGGCTGAGGACTGGTCGGGTGTGACACCCTCCGTCAGTGTTTTTACGATCCGAAGCGAACACGTTCGTATGAGTACTGAACCGGCTCGACCGAGCGGCGATCCGGCGATCGAGGTGACACCGGATGCAGCCGAGGAAGCGCTCTCGCTTTTGGAGAGCGAGGGGCTCGACACCGAGGTGGCGGGACTGCGACTGTTCGTCCAGCAGGGCGGTTGTGCTGGACTCTCATATGGGATGCGCTTCGACACCGAACCCGAGGACGACGACCTCGTCGTCGAGCACCACGGGCTTCGGGTGTTCGTCGACCCGGCGAGTCGAAACTACATCGGGGGGAGCAGACTTGACTACGAGTCCGGCCTCCAAGCCGCCGGCTTCCACGTCGAGAACCCGAACGTCGTCTCCGAATGCGGCTGCGGCGAGTCGTTCCGGACGTAGCTGCGCGACGGACGTTCGGCGAAGCTTTTTAAATCAGTGCGTCGCGTACTGACGCCATGGAACTCGAAGCAGCAACGACGGCCGGCGGTGAGAACGTGTTCGTCGACCGGACGCGTGCGGAGCGCGGCGCGGAGGGCCCCTTTTACGTCGTGTTCGCCGAATCACGCGGTCGCGACCGATGGGGGTTTTACTGTGATAACTGCGACTCGTTCGACACCGCGATGGATACGATGGGTCGGATCGAGTGTAACGACTGTGGGAACCTCCGGAAACCCGATGAGTGGGACGCCGCCCACGAGTGAGCGATACACCGACATCGAGCGGTGAACGCGACGACTGCGGCGGCGATCGCTTCGAGGGGTTGATTGAGTACGTCGGATCCGTCTCCGAACGCTACCCGCACGCTTTTGGAGCCGGCCACCCCAGATCATCGTATGCAACGCGGGCGACGGAAACCGGACTGGCTGAAGTCTCGCCCCCCGTCAGGGAGTCAGTTCACGGCGATCACGGAGACGCTCCGCGACCGAAACCTCCACACCGTCTGTGAGGAGGCGAACTGTCCGAACATGGGTGAGTGTTGGTCCGGTCGTGATGGCCCCGGCACGGCGACGTTCATGCTCATGGGCGAACGCTGCTCACGAGGGTGTAACTTCTGTGATGTCGAAACCGGCGGGATGGAGCCACTGGATCCCGACGAGCCCGCGAACGTCGCGGACGCGGTCGCGGAGATCGGACTCGACTACGTCGTCCTCACCTCCGTCGACCGCGACGATCTCGACGACGGCGGCTCCGCACACTTCGCGAAAACGATCCGCGAGATCAAACGGCGGGACCCGGAGATCCTCGTCGAGACGCTGATCCCCGACTTCGAGGGCGACCCGAAAGCGGTTCGGCGGATCATCGACGCCGGCCCGGACGTGATCGCCCACAACGTCGAGACGGTCGAGCGTCTCCAGTGGCCGGTCCGCGACCGCCGCGCGAACTACGAGCAGTCGCTCTCAGTGCTCGACCAGGTGGACCGCGAGTCGGACGTGTACACGAAAACGAGCGTGATGCTCGGCGTCGGCGAGTACGACCACGAGGTGTACCGGACGCTCGGCGACCTCCGTGAGGTCGGCGTCGACGTCGTCACGTTCGGCCAGTACCTCCAGCCCTCGCGGTCGCATCTCGACGTGTTCGAGTACGTCCATCCGGACACGTTCGACGTCTGGCGCGAGGTCGCCGAAGCGGAGTTCGGCTTCCTCTACTGTGCGTCCGGACCGATGGTTCGGTCGTCGTATAAGGCGGGCGAGCTGTTCGTCGAAGCGCTCCTCCGGGACGGTCGCTCCCCCGAACAGGCTCGAAAGCGGGCTCGCGCAGCCGGCGGGGACTGACCGTCCGAACGGCTACTCCTCTATCATGGTCGCGCCCGCGCCGATCCGAGTCTGGTACGCCCGCGCGTCGATTCCCGACTCCGCGAACGCACCGAGCATCGCGGCCGCGATGGACTTCCGCTGTCCCTCACGACAGACGGCGATCACCGCGGGGCCCGCACCGCTCACCGTGACGCCGGCTGCGCCGGCGTCGAGCGCCGCGTTCCGGACGTCGTCGTAGCCGGTGATGAGTCTCGCGCGCTCGGGCGTAACGATCGGATCGTCCATTCCTGCGCCGACGAGCTCCGGATCGGAGCGACACATCCCGACTGCGAGCGTCGCCGCGTTCCCGACCGTCTCCACGATATCCGTCATCGACGCGCGGTCGGGAACGACGCGCCGCGCATCGCGCGTCGAGACGGCGACGTCCGGCAGACAGACGACGATCGGCACGCGCGCGTCGACGGCGTGGGTCCTCTCCGACGTCGTGATCGTGAACCCGCCGAGGATCGACGGTGCGACGTTGTCGGAGTGGGCGACGCCGGAGACGACCGCTTCTCCCTCCGCCGCGATCGGGACGAGCTCCGACCGGGAGAGTCCGCGGTCGTACAGGCGGTTGAGCGCGACCGCAGCGCCCGCGGCGCTGGCGGCAGAGGATCCGAGCCCGGACGCGGGACGGACCCCCTTGTCGATATGAATGCGTGCCGGCGCGTCGAGCTCCTCGACGACCGCGCCGACCGTGTTCTTCTCCGGGTCCTCCGGGATGTACTGGGCCCCGACGCCAGTGACCTCGATGGTGGTTTGGTCCGCCTTCTCGACGCTGACGACGTCGGCCGGGCGGGAGAGGGCGGCTCCGAACACGTCGAAACCGCTCCCGAGATTGGCGCTGGTCGCGGGTGCCCGTACCGTGATCATAGCGGTTGGTGAACCCGGGAACGCAAAAAGGAGATGGATCGAGCTACGACTCCGCGGTCGTCCACAGCAGCGGGCCGACGACGGCGAGACCGATACCGAACAGGATGTACGGCGCTGGCATCGTCGTAAACGGAGCCATGAGGAAGATCGCTCCGAACCCCATCACGACCAACGCCAGTACCTTTCGGGATTTCAGCGGCAGGACGCCGAGAAGCGACGCCGCGAACGCGAGTATCAGGACGTGTCCCAGATGATAGTCGAGCAGGAACTGGTCGATGAGCAGCGGCGTGAGCATTCTTGCTCGCAGATGGGCGGGATTCGCGCTTTAAAGTTCCGGCTTCGCGCGACGTGGCGAGTCGGCCCGCACGCCGTCGGTCCGGCCCCGCCACGACCCAAGTTTATATACTGTGCCGGACCACTCCGATCCGTGCGACTCGTCGAAGTGATGATCCCCGCCGGAAAGCGGGCCGCGGTGATCCGCGCGCTCGACGAGGAGGGGATCGACTACGTCGTCACCGACGAAACCAGCGGGCGCGAGTACACCGCGGTCGCGACGTTTCCGCTCCCGGTGGCCGCGGTCGAGCCAGTGCTCGAACGGCTCCGCGAAGCCGGCATCGACGAGGGGACCTACACCGTCATCGTCGACGCCGAGACCGTTATCTCCCGGCGGTTCGAGCAGCTGGAGGAGACGTACGCCGAGGAGTCCGAGCGGACGGGAGATCGGATCTCCAGACAGGAGCTGCAGTCGAAGGCGACGGATCTCGTCTCCGGCATCGAGACGTACGTGCTGATGACGGTGTTGTCCGCGGTGATCGCCACCGCTGGGCTGCTCCTCGACTCGCCGGCGACCGTGGTCGGTTCGATGGTGATCGCGCCGCTCATCGGCCCCGCGATGTCCGCCGCGGTCGGGACGGTCGTCGACGACGACGAGCTGTTCCGCCGGGGAGTCCGCCTGCAGGCGCTCGGCGTCGTCCTCGCGGTCGGCTCCGCGGCGGCGTTCGCCGCCGGGCTCCGCGCCGCCAACCTCGTGCCGCCGGGACTGGATCCGCTCGCGCTCGCGGAGGTTTCCGAGCGGCTCGCGCCGAACGTGCTCGTGCTTGCGGTCGCGCTCGGCGCCGGCGTCGCCGGGATCGTCTCGCTGATGACCGGGGTCTCAGCGGCCCTGGTCGGCGTGATGATCGCCGTCGCGTTGATCCCTCCTGCGGCCGCCGTCGGGATCGGGATCGCGTTCGGGATCCCGCGGCTCGCGGTCGGCGCGGGCGTGCTCGTCCTCGTAAACGTCCTCTCGATCAACCTCGCGGCGCTCGTAATGCTGTGGTACGAGGGATATCGACCGGAGCGCTGGTTCCGCGAGGACGAGGCACGGGCGGCGCTCGTGAAGCGCGCGGCGCTGCTCGTCGCCGCGATCGCGTTGCTGTCGGTGTTTCTCGGCGGCGTCACCTACGACACGTACGTGGCGACGACGACGGAGGGAGAGATCCGGAGCGCCGTCGGCGACGAGCTGGCGAGCGTCGACGACGACCTCGACCTGCTTGAGCTTGAGATAGAGCGGTCGGGAACCCTTCCGCCGCAGACGACCGATCGCGTCGTCGTGACGGTTGGAGTCCCACCGGGGACGGCCGTCGAGAGTCTCGTGACACGTCTCGACACGCGGATCGAAGCGACGATCGGTGAGTCCGTCGTCGTCGAGGTTCGGCAGATGACCATCCAGCGATCCGGGTGACTCGCGGCGGACCGGGCGTGAGTGGAGAACCTACGACGGACCGGAACACACTACAGTCGTCCGGCCGGATCCGTCACGCGTGTCGACGTCGACCAGACTCGTCGTGTACGTCTCGCTCGTCGCCAGCGCGGCGATCGCGGTTGCGAAGTTTCTCGCGTATCTCGCGACTGGCAACGCGAGCATGCTGAGCCAGACGTACTACTCGTTGTCCGACGTCGGAAATCAGATCCTGCTGCTCGTCGGATTCAGACTGAGCGAGGCCGGGGCCAGCCGAAAGCATCCGTTCGGACGGGGAAAAGAGCAGTTCTTCTTCGCGTTCGTCGTCACCGTACTGCTTTTTGCCGTCGCCGGCTTCGCCTCCGTCCGCGAAGGGTACGCCGCGCTCGGGTCACCGCTGCGTGCCGCGGACGTCCGGATCAACTACGTCGTGCTCGGCGTCGCGCTCGTCTTCGAGACGTACGCGTTTTATAAGTCGTACCAGGCGGTCGACGCGGAGGCGGACGAGCATGGGTTCGACGGCCTGTACGGAACGTTCCGTCGGACGAAGGACGGACCGCTCATCACGGCCGCCACGGAGAATCTGGTCGCGATCGTCGGCGTCCTCGTCGCCATTCTCGGCGTGTACCTCACGGACGTCACGGGGAACGTCGTGTACGACGCTGCGGCGAGCGTCACGATCGGCGTGTTGCTCATGGCGTTCGCGCTCGCGCTGGCGTGGGAGAACCGGAGCCTCATGGTTGGGGAGGGCGTGACGAGTCGACGCCGAGAGGCGCTGCTCGAGGCGATGCAGGCGGTCGATGGCGTCGACGAGATCCTCGACCTGCGGACGATGCATCTCGGCCCCGACTCCGTGCTGGTCGCCTGCGAGATCTCGTTCGCGTCCGACCTCGACACGGCCGGCATCGAGGCCGCCGTCGACGCCGTCGAACGCGCCGCACGAGAGGTGGTGCCCGGCGCGACGCGGATCTACGTCGAGGCCGAGTCGATCGAGAGCCGTCCGGACGGAAACGTCTCCGGACGGGCATAGCGTCGCCGGTGTCGTGGGCGTCTCCGAACCGCGGACATAAGTCCGTGCGTCGAGGAGTGCGATCCGAATGCGGGTGACGCTCCTCGGGACCGGCGACACGACGGGAACGCCGACGGTCGGCTGCGACTGCGACACCTGTACGGAGGCGCGCGACCGGGGAGTGTCGCGCTCGCGGTTCTCCGTGCACGTCGCGAACGAGCGCACCGGCGAGTCGCTGCTCGTCGACTTCAGCCCCGACTTCCGGAGCCAGTTTCTAGACCACGACGTGCCGCTTCCCGACGCGGGGATCGTGACCCACATCCATTTCGACCATCTCGACGGGCTCGGCAACGCCTACCGCCTGTTCGACGGGCTGCCGGTTCACGCGCCCGACGAGACCGACCCCGCCACCGACGAGAGCGTCGCCGAGACGATCCGTGCAAAGTACGACTACCTGGAAGACCGGATCGGCGTCCACGCCCGCGAGCCGTTCGAGCCGTTCGAGAGCTGCGGGCTCAGGGTCACGTTCGTTCCCGTCGACCACCCGCCGTTGCGCTGTTACGGCGTCGTGATCGAGGACCCGGAAACGGGCGCAAAGCTCTCCATGACGGGCGACACGAGCTACGCGATCCCCGACCGGTCGCGAGCGGCGCTCGCGAACCCCGACCTCCTGCTCGCGGACGCCATCGTTCCCGCCGCTCTGTGTGAACACCACCCGATCGGCGGGCGACACGAGGACGACGACGGCGTCCCACGGACGTTCGGATCGAAACACATGACCCGCGAGGGAGCAGTCGATCTCGCCGCGGAGCTCGACGCCGACCGAACCCGGCTGGTCCACATCGCGCACTTTTATCCGGTCGACGAGGCGTTCGAGGAGCCGCTCGCGGTCGACGGCGAGACGTACGACCTGTAGCTCGCTCGCCATATCGTGGGAGCGGAGAAACCGCATGGGACGGCTGACCGTACGGTGCAGGGAACCGTACGCACGGCGGAGCAGTCAGCCGATTTCGGATTTCGTTGGATCGATCAGGTCAAAGAAGGCATTTATACGTCGAACGGCTATCGACCCTATGAACCCGACCTCCACGCACGCCGCACGCACGAAGCTCACGCTGTTCTGTCCGAACTGCGAGTTCGAGAGCCCGCCCGATGGCGGGTGGCGGACGACCGGCGGGGCACAGTCTCGCCGGCTCGTCTGTCCCGACTGTGGTACCGTCGTCGACGACCGATGCCGCGGGGCCGCGACCGTCCCGCACCCGGCCGACTGACGCGGTGCACGTACGTCCGGGTGGCCGTGGCGGCAGCGAAAGGAAATCCGTCAGTCGGACGCGCTACTCGAGGAGAACGGCGTTGACCTGGCCGGTCTGACCGGGACGGGAGGTGACGCGGGCGCGTCCCTCGGACGTCTCGATGATCGCGCCCTTGGTGACGATGTTACGTCGGACGTAGTTGACGTTCGAGGGGTTCTCGACGACGTCCTCGATCTCGGCTTCGACGACCTCGCCGCCGTCAGCGACCTGCGCGACGTTCGTCGAAAGTGCCCGGACCTTCGTTTCGGTGCCGCGCGAGTCGATGAACTGAACTCGCTTTTCGCCGACCGTCGTCTCGGCCGGCTCGCGACCGAGTTGGTGGCGCTTCTTGTTCGCTGCGTGCTTCAGTCGGCCGCCGGTTCGCTTGCGCGTGGAGCGTCCCTGGTCTTTCATACAGGTACGAACAGCCAGCGAATACTTGAACCGTTCGACTCCGGCCGAGAGCCTCCAAACGCCGGTAGCGTCCGGCGAGCCCAGCGTCGCGGAGCCGCGCAGTCTCCGTCCGCACTCCTCATCGACCACACTCCTCACTGACCACGCACCGCGACCGTCTCGACGATGGTTGCGTCGATCATCCGCGCGAGGACGACGTGTGGCACGTCGATCGCGGAGTCCCCGGCGGTCTCGTCGTGGCGTTCGTCGATCCGCCGCCGGAACGCCGTGGCGATCGCCCGGGCGGTCTCCGCGCGCTCCTCGTCGTCGACCTTGTTGACGAGCGGGATCGCAGTCGCACTCCCGGGGACGCCCTTGAGCCCCCCGTCGGGACTCGCAAGCACCGCGCCGACGAGTTCGGGCGTGATCGGCTCGCCGACCGCGACGTCGACGTCCGCGTCCCGGGCGACCCGAGCGACGCGTTCCGGACGGTGAACGAGCGCGTCGGCCAGGGGTTCGCCGACCACGCTCGCCGAAGCGACGGGGACGACGACGTCGACGGCGCTCGGAATCTGCGGCTCCCGCCCGTTCGGTGCCTTGAAATCGCGGAGCCGAGCGCCGTCCGCCTTGATAAAGACCGGCCCGTCGTGCGCCGCGATCAGTTCGTCGACGACGTCGACGTCGTATCCGTGGTAGCGGTCCTCACGTTCGCGTTCCGGGACGACGCCGAGCGGGAACGCGTCGTCCGGCGCGGTCGCCGCGGTCGATGTCGGGTCGCTGGTCGTCTCGACCCGCGTCACCTGGTCGTCGAATATCGGGATCCGGACGGATGACGTGACGATCGACCGGTCCGTCCGTCCGGCGAGCGCGTACATCGTCGTCTTCTTCCCGCCGGCACCGACGACGGCGACCGCCGAGTCCGCTGCCCGGAACGCCTCGACTGGATCCATGTTCCGACGTACCGACTCCCGGCGCAAATGGCTACCGGGATCCGGCGACGCTTCGAGACGATCGAGAACTCCCGCCGCGGTGTCGATCGGCCAGCGAGTGTCCCCGACGCGTGTCCTCGGGTTATCACAGCTGATACGTGGTGGGGATCGGTTATGTGGCGGTAGTCCGAGGGTTTCAACGAAACATGGAACATGGACCGCTTGGCCGGCTCCGGTCCAGTTACGGCGCGAAGCTCGCGCTGTCGCTGATCGGGGTCACGGGGGTATCAGTCGCGTATGGAGTCATCGTCTATCTGCGGGCCGCCGAGCTCGGCGCGGCCGGCACGGAGATCCGTTCGGGGCTCGTCGGCATGATCCTGCTGACGGTGATCGGTCTCGCACTGATCGGCGTCACCGTCGGATCGAACACGGTGATCTCGCTCCGACAGCTCACACGGAAGGCCGAACGGATGGCTGACGGTGACCTCGATGTCACGCTCCGAACGGGACGGTCGGACGAGATCGGCCGGCTGTTCGGCGCGTTCGACGAGATGCGAAGCTCGCTTCGGACCGAGATCGAGGAGTCGGAGGCCGCCCGCGCGGAGGCCGAACGGGCGAAACGGGAGGCGACCGAACGCGCCGAGACGGTCGAGCGCAAGGCGACCGAGTACGAGGAGGCGATGCGGGCGCTCGCCGACGGCGACCTGACCCGCCGCGTCGACACCGACTGTGAGAACGACGCGATGACGCGCGTCGGGACGGCGTTCAACGCCATGGCCGACGAGCTCGAGGACACCGTCGCTTCGGTCGCGACCGTGGCGGACGACACCGCCGACGTGGCCGGGGCCGTCGACGAACGGACCGACAGCCTCCGGGAAACCACCGGGACGGTCTCCGAGGCCGTCACCGAGATCGCCGAGGGTGCACGAACGCAACGCGACGACCTGCGGGCAGCGACCGACGAAGCCGAGAGCCTCGCCTCGTCCGCGGAGGAGGTCGCCGCCACGGTCACCGACGTCGCGGAAACCGCCGAACACGCCGCTGAGGTCGGCGACGAGGGGCGGGCGGCCGCTGAGGAGGCGCTCGCTGAGATGGACGCCGTCGAGGAGGCGACCGCCGAGACGACCGCCGAGGTGGAGGCGCTTGCGGAGGAGATCGCGGAGATAGGCGAGGTCGTCGACACGATCTCCGACATCGCCGAACAGACGAATCTGCTCGCGCTCAACGCCTCGATCGAGGCTGCGCGGTCCGGCGCCGACGGAGCCGGGTTCGCCGTCGTCGCGGAGCAGGTCAAGGAGCTTGCGGAGGAGACGAAGGAGTCCGCTGCGGAGATCGAGGCCCGCATCCACGCGGTCCAGGAGCGCGCCGACACCGGCGTCGAAGCGATGGAACGCACCGAAGAGCGGATCACCGCCGGCGTCGACACCGTCGAGACGTCGATCGACGCGCTCGAACGCCTCGCAGAGGCCTCAGAGCGGACGGACAAGAGCATGACGGAGATCACACACGCGACGGAGACGCAGGCCGAGTCGGTCGATGCGGTCGTCGGGCACGTCGAGGACGTCTCGGCGATCAGCGCACAGACCGCCAGCGCCGCGAGCGAGGTGACCAATGCGGTCGACGAGCAGGAACGAACCCTCTCCGCGGTCGAGACGGCGGCCGGGTCGCTCTCCGAGCGAGCGAGCGACCTGCGCGCCGCAGTCGACCGGTTCAGGTTCGAGACCGCGAGCGGCGAGGTCGGCAGGGTCGACGAGAGCTCGGGAGCGGCTCCCGCGTCGAGCGCGATCGTCTCGGACGGTGGGACGGAGGATCGATCCGCCCGCGATGAATCTTTCGACTGGAACGCCGACTCGAAGACGGAGAAGGTGAACTGAGATGCCCGTCGAGATGACGCTCTGGGCGTGGCTCGGCGTGCTCGCGATGACCGTGGGGACCGTGCCGCCGCTGTGGCTCTGGTACTCGACCGGAACCAACGGGACGTACTACGCGACGCTGGCCGGCGTGACCGGATTCGCCGCGCTCGCGTATCTGGCCATGGCGCTCGAGATCGGGAACGTCTCGACCGAGGGCGGTCTCCTGCCGGTCGCTCGATACGTCGACTGGCTCGTCACGACGCCGCTTATCCTGCTGTATCTCGGACTCCTCGCGCGACCGCCACGGCGGGTGCTTGCCGGACTGATCGGAGCCGATGTCGTGATCATCATCGGCGGCGTCGTCGCCGTTGCGACCACGGGGACGCTCTCGTGGGTCGCGTTCGGCATCGGGGTTGCCACGTACGGCCTGCTCGTGTACGGTCTCCTCGTCACGCTTCCGGAGTCGGTGTCCGTGGAGACGGACCGCGTCCGGGCCGTCTTCGGAACGCTCCGAAACATCACGGTCGTCCTGTGGACGCTGTACCCCGTTGTGTGGCTGGTCGCACCGACCGGATTCGGACTGATAACGGTTTCGACGGAGATGCTCGTGTTCGTCTACCTCGACATCGTCGCGAAAGTCGGATTCGTCGTGGTCGCCGCCGCGGGCGCGGACGCGATATCGGATCTCGACGATATCGACACGGCGCAACCGACGACGCCTGCAGTCGAAGCGTCCCCGAAACCCGGGGACTGAGAACGACGCGAGAAAACGTTTTGCGACAGTGACCTGTAGCTTGAGGGACTGAAATATGGTTCACCGAGCGTTTATTATGCTGCGTGAAAATCTTTCGATGGCCGCACGGGATAACGTGTGCCTCTGACAGAACGAACGGTCCGCTGTCGCGGACCGCCCCGTCTGCGGCTTTCCTCAAAGGCGTTCGAGAGACGTGTACCACGGGAGCGACGCGGAGACCGCGGACGCCGGTACCGATTTATTCCGCCGCGACCACCGTCCGGTATGACCGACGACGAGTCGGCGGCCGGGATCGAGCCGACGCTTCGGAGCTACGGGGTTAGCGTCGAGGACGTCGAAGACGACGATCCGGTGTCGTTGACGTACATGACGGCGTTTCCCGGGGACGAGATACATCGCCAGGAGATGGGGCGCGCGCTCAACGCGCTGATCGATCGGGCCGAGGCCGGGGTGTGGGAGCCGGTTCGTGTCGAGGCGACAGTCGTGCGGTCGCCGGGAGATCCGCTGGGAACGTGGGCCGCGAAAGGCGAGTGGTTCGAGCAGTTGCTGGCGTACGAACTCAGCGAGACGGAGTTCTCGAAGCGCGTCCTCTCGACGGTGACACACGTCGATGCGGAGACGACCCCCTCGGCCTCGGAGCGCCGTTCGGATGCGGGAGGGTCGGACCTGTGACGCGGCGCAACCCGGTGAACCGCGCGCAGCGTCGGCTCGATCGGCCGCCGCGAGAGCGGTTCGCAACTCGCGACCTCTCGTTCGATGTCGACGGGGAGACGTGTCGTGGAACGCTGTACCTCCCTGGCGGCGACGGCGACGCCCCGCCCGTCGTCGTCATGGCACCCGGGCTCGGCGCCGAACGAAGCTTCGGACTGCCGGCGGTCGCGGAGCGGTTCGCCGACGCGGGATACGCGACCGTTCTTTTCGATTATCGCGGGTTCGGCGAGTCAGACGGTCGCTCGCAGCTCGTCGACCCGAAGCGACAGCGGGCCGACTACGCGGCCGCAGTCGACCGGGTCGACCGCGTCGACGCCGTCGGGCGGGAGATCGTGTTGTGGGGAGCGTCGCTATCGGCCGGCCACGTGCTCACGCTCGCGTCCGAGCGTCGGGACGTCGACGCGGTGATCGCGGTGACGCCCATGACCGACGCTCGAGCGATCGCTTTCGACCGCGGCGGCCGATATCTCGTTCGGTCCGGAGTCGCGGGCGTCCGTGATCTTCTCGGCCATCGAGTCGGACGCGGGCGGACGGTACCGATCGTGGGTGGGAGCGAGGAGCTGGCGGCGATCACGGAGCCGGGCACCCAGCGGGCGTATCTGGACCTGGTCGATCGGGAGTCGACGTGGCGCAACGAGACGCCCGCACGGTCGCTGCTTCGACTCGTGAACTATCGTCCCGTCGACCGGCTCGACGATATCCGCGCTCCGACCCTGCTTCTTGCCGGCTCCGACGACGCGATCGTTCCCGTCGACCGCGTCGTTGCCGCCGCCGAATCGCTGTCTCGAGGGACGCTCGTCACCATGCCGGCGGACCACTTCTCCGCGTTCGGTGCCGACTTCGAACCGGCGGTCGGCCATCAGCTCTCCTTCCTCCGTGATGCGATCGACGGCTAACGTGGTGAGAGAGTCACACTCGGCGATCGGTACGCCCTCACGACGGACCCTATTTATCCTGACGGCACGTGCGGATCCGATATGACGGTCGTTGCCCTGTTGAGCGTCGCACCGGTGATCGAGGGAAGCATGTCCGGCGAGGTCGCGAAAGCCGTGGCCGCGCTCGACGAGTTCGACGTGAGCTACGAGACGAACCCGATGGGGACGGTGATCGAGGCCGGCGACATCGATACGTTGCTGGCGGCGGTCGGAGCGGCCCACAAGGCGGTCGACGCCGACCGCGTGTCGACGGTCCTGAAGATCGACGACAAGCGGACGAGCGAGACGTCCGCGCGGGCGAAGGTCGACGCAGTCGAAGACCACCTCGGGCGTCCTGCGAGGGATTCGAGCTAGGCGGCGTCCACGTTCACCTCCCCACCCGCAGCCGCGTCGCCGGGCGGATTGTCGACCGTGAGCTCCGCGGTCGTCGTCCGGACGACGGTTGCCTCGTCGTCGCCCCCCGTCACGTCCGCACGAAGCACGACGTCAAGCGTCGTCGTCGCCGTCTCCCCGCCGGCCAGATCGGGATCGCTCAGCGTCTCGCTCGTCACGGCGTCGCCGCGCGCAGTCGCGTCTACCCGTTCGAAAGCGACAGTGATACCGCCGTCTATCGCGTCGAGCGTCGGTGAGTCGTCGCCACCGTCGGTCGGCTGCACGCTTGCGACATCACCGGGCGTCGCATCCGGAGCTGCGGCCGTGAGTGTCTCGGCGTATATTTCGTCCACGCCCGCGTCGGTACCGACTGCGAGCGCGATCCGGACGGCTTCGACGCCGTCACCGAAGTCGGTCCACGCGACGTCGACCGTCGGTGAGAGATACACGGCGTCGACACGGCCGTCGTTGCTCGTGACTGTCGGCTCGTCACCGACCTCGAAGGCAGCCGGATCGCCGTCGACCGCGGCCGCGGGATCCGACGCGGCAGTGAGTATCGTTGTTCCGCCGAGTCCGACTCCGGCCAATCCGGCGAGAACGCCGAGCAGGGATCGTCTGGAGACGTTCGCGTCGAGCTGCCGACCGAAGGAGTCACTGACCATCTCGAAGCGAACTGCGTCGCTACCGTATATAAGAAGTTGGCCCGTCAGACGGCCTCGAAGGCGGGGAGGATCCGTTTCACCTCCGCGCCGTCCTCGACGAACACGAGCGTTCGTGGCGGCCGGACGGCCTTCGGTCGGACGCGCAGACCACGGTCGCGCGCCGCGTCGGCGACGGCGTCGACCGCCGCGACGAACTCGACGCGGACGCGGTCGGGGTGGACGTACACCTCGGCGACCGACTCCGGATCCGCCGTCGCTCCGGAGTCGCTCTCCCTGTCGATCTCCGTGCCCGTCTCGGCGGCATCCGTCGACTCGCTGCGCTTCGTTCGACCCTCGTCTCGGTCCCGAACGACCCGATACGCGAGCGCGCCGTCGGCCGTGGCGTCGATGTCGGGGTCGGCGTCGGTCACGCGGAGCCGACGGAGACGCGTTCGGTCGCCGTCGACCTCGGACGCGAGCAGCTGTGCGATCCGGACGCCGTCGGAGAGCCGGTCGTCGACCATCAGCGGATCGCCCCCGGTCCCGTTCGAGTCATCGCTCCCCGTCGGCGAGGTCCGTTCTGACGTCGGCCGCCAGTCTCTCGACCGCAGCCCCGTGCTCTTTCGCGTACAGCACCGCCGCGGCCTCGATCGTGACCGCAAGCGCGCGTTGCCGTTCGTTGATCCCCGCGACTGCGCGCTGTTTCTCGATGCCGGCTGCAACGATCGCGTCGAGCACCGCTTCGAACGTGGACTGCTCGCGGAGGATCGACTCGTCCGGGGTGTACCCCTCCGGCACCGTGACGTCGTTCGGGTCGAACCCCGCGACGAGTTCACCCTCCTCCTGGCGGAGGAGCCCCCGACCGAGCGCGACGTCGACGAGACGCTTCGCCTGGTCCGGCGAGAACCAGTCGCGTTCCAGCGAGAGCGCGACGACGAACTCACCCTCTCCGAGTCGCTCCGCGCCGCTATATTTAAAAGGAACTGCGACGGCGACCTCCAAGCTCATACGCGAGCGATGGTGACGTGCCTCCTAAACCTACCGGACCGCCCCGCAGGCGGGTCCGCCGACCGACCGGCGCGGTCGATCGTCACTCCTCGAGCTCGAAGGCGACGACCACTTCCGCCTGATACTCTCGCTCCGGGGCGTTTTTCACTTCGACGCCGAACTCCTCGACTTCCGCCCAGTAGACGTTTTCGAGCGTGGCCTCCGCCCGGTCGATCGCGTCGTCTGCGGCGTCGTCGAAGCTCTCCGTACTCGTCCCGATCAAAGTGATCTTTTTGAAGACCATCTCATCTGCTGCTTGCACGCACAGTTATATAAAAACCTGCGACGATCGGTCGTGGTCGAACCGCCCGCTTCAGCGCTCGATGCCGCTCGACGTCACGGACTGCCGGGTGCGCCTTCCATCACGGTGAACTCGTCGCCCTCGACGCCGATCACCGCCCAGTCGTACGGCGGCTTCAACGACACCAGCTGGTCACGAAGCTCGGCCGCTTCCTCCTGCCACGTGACGAAACAGCGAAGTCGTGGTGTCTCTCCACCGTCCGCCAGATACGGCCCAAGATCATCTACGCCGTCGGGAGAAAGCGCCGTCACGAGGACTCGACGCCATTTCCGCTCGGCGATGAACTCTCGCCCGTCGTCGGTGACGGTGTATCCCAGTTCGCGAAAAACGTCTCTGGCCTCCGTCGTTGGTGGCATGCTCGCAGGGGCCATCTGCTCGGAGATTGGTGTTCGTCCGTGATAAAGTTTCGCACGATCTGTGAGCGTTCGACACACGGTCAGTCCGCGTCAAGCAGGGATCCGTCGGGTCACAACACCGTTCCGTGTTTCTTCTGCGGGAGGTCCTTCTCGATATCGGCGTAGAAGGCGAATCGAGCGGCCAGTTCCGCACGGAGCGTCGACGGGGGAACGATCTCGTCGATGACGACCTCGCTCGCCATCCGGTGGATGTCGATATCCTCGCGGTACTCCTCGCGGAGTCGCTCCTCGGTCGCCGCGCGCTCGTCCGGGTCGTCGATGTCGGCCAGCTTGCGCGCGTACACGGCGTTGATCGCGGCTTCGGGACCCATGATCGCGATCTCGCCGGAGGGGAGTCCGATCGTGCTCTCCGGATCGTATGCAGGTCCGCCCATGGCGTAGATCCCCGCACCGTACGCCTTCCGAACGACGACCGTCTGTGTGGGCACCGTCGCCGAGGAGGTGGCGTAGATCATCTTCTTCCCCTTCTCGAGAATGGCATCCTTCTCGACTTTCGAGCCCGCCATGAATCCGGGAGTGTCACACAGATACAACAGTGGGATCTCGTATGCGTCACACGTCCAGATGAACTCCGCGGCCTTCTCCGCCGCGTCCGGGAAGATCGCTCCCGACCGCTCGGTCGGCTGATTGGCGACGATACCGACCGGCCGCCCGTCGATCCGACAGAACGCGGTGACGATCTCCGTCCCGTAGTCGGCTCTCAGCTCCAGTACCGACTCGGCGTCCGCGATCCGGTCGATGAGGTCGTGGACGTCGTACGGTCGGGTCGGCGACTCCGGGATCAGCTCGTCGATCCCCTCCGGCGAGAACTTCGGGGGCGTCGGCTCCGTTCGCGGTGGCTTCTCGCCCGCCGCATCCGGGAGATAGCCGATCAGCGTCGCGACGAGCTCGCGGGCGTGCTCCTCGTCGCGGGCGACGAGGTCAGCGGAGCCGGAGTGTTGCGCGTGAACGCGCGGGCCGCCCAGATCCGCCATCTCGATCTCCTCGCCGGTCACCATCTTCACCATCCGTGGGGAGGCGATCGCCATCGCGGACATCCCCTCGACCATCACCGTGAAGTCGGCGAAGACGGGGGTGTACGCTGCGCCGGCGATGCAGGGACCGTAGAGCACACAGATCTGTGGTACCGCGCCGGAGAGCATCGAGTGGTTGTAGTAGTACTTCCCGATCCCTTCGCGATTGGCGAAAAACCCCGTCTGCTGGTCGATCCGGCCGCCGGAGGAGTCCATCAGATACAGCACGGGTTTGCCTGTTTTGAGTGCCCGCTGTTGCATCCGAAGGAACTTCTCGACCCCCCGCGCCGCCATCGACCCGGCCTTCACGGTGAAATCGTTCGCCATGAAGTGGACGTCGCGTCCCTCGAACTCGGCCGCTCCCGTGATCAGACCGTCGGCAGGAACCCGGTCGCTTTCGTCGTGTTCGTCGCCGCCTGGCGCGTTCGGATGCCAGTCGTCGAACGCCGCGAACGTCCCGTCCTCGAAATGAAGCCCGGCCGGGTCGCCGTCCCGGCCGCTGGGGTCGCCGTCCCGGCCGCTGGGGTCGCCGTCCCGGCCGTCTCCGCCGTCGCGGTTCTGATCGGCTCCATTCTCGTCGCCGAACCACAGATCGAGGCGGTCGCGGACGAACAGCTTCCCCTGCTCGGGAAGTCGCTCGCGGTACTTCTCGGGGCCGCCCCGGAGAATGTCGTCGATCTCCGCACGCAGCTCGCGTTCCCGGTCAGTCGGCCCGAGGTCGTCATCGAGCGGGTACTCGACGGCAGGGGCCGCCGCGGTCGCCGTCGGCTCGTCGTCGTCGCCGACGTGGACGTCGACGTCGACCCCGAGATGCTCCGCGAGCGACTGCGCGATCGCCTCGGCCTCCTCCGGCGTCGCCGCCGTGCCGACGTGAACTCTCATGCGATGACCTGCTCCCGGAGATTGTAAACAGTTTTCCATGCAGAACCGCAGATCAGCGAAAAACGAGCGGCGGCGGCCGAGGAGTCAGTCGTCGAGCGCGGACTCCAGCCGGTCGATCAGCGCCTCGTTGCCGACGTACAGCGGGACCCGATCGTGGATCCCGTCGGGTTCGACGTCGAGGATCGATCCGGAGCCGTCCGAGGACGCGCCGCCCATGCGCTGTATCACGTACGCGATCGGGTTCGCCTCGAAGGAGAGTCGGAGCTTTCCGTCGGGGGCGTCGACGAGCGCCGGATACGCGAACACGCCGCCGTAGGTGACCACCTGATTCACGTCGCCGACCATCGAGCCGCCGTACCGCAGTTTCAGCTCGTCCTCGATCGCGCGTGCGTACGTATGGAACGCGTCCGGCCAGTCCGGAACGCGTCCGCCGAACCCGTAGACGGTCGGCTCGGTCGGCAGCGTCAGGTCGTCGTCGACGACCGAGCGGGAGACCGAGCCGTCGTCACCGCCCGCGTCGCCGTCGATCACCTCCTCGCGAACGCCGGATTCGTCGGCGACGACCATCGTCGTGATCGGACCCAACAGCGTGTAGCCGGCGGCGACGAGGTCGCGCCCGGTGGCGGGCAGCGGCGCGTCGTACACGCCGATCACCGTCCCCATCGCGTTGTTCGAGCGGAGGTTCGAGGAGCCGTCGAGCGGGTCGACCGCGACCGCGTACGCATCCTCATCGACCGCCTCGCCGACATCGACGGCGGCCTCGCGCTCCTCGCTGACGTACGTCCCGACCCCATCGACGTCGACGAGCGCCTCCATCAGCAGCTCGTCGGAGTACACGTCGCCGGCCATCACCGTCTCGCCGGAGGGGTTCTCCGCGCCCCCTTCGACGCGTCGACCGGGAAGCGCCTCGCGGATCGTCGGCATGGTCGCGGCGACCGCATCGAACACCGCCTCGACGACCGGGTCGGTGGTCGTCATCAGTCGGCCGACTCCGCGGCGGCGAGCGCCTCCGCCGGGTCCTCCTCCTGGAAGACGACGGCTTCGAGCGCGTCGAGGATGCGTTCGGGGTCGTCGCGCTGGAAGACGTTGCGACCGACTGCGAGGCCGTTCGCGCCCGCGTCGATCGCGTTCGCGACGTTCGTCAGGAACGCCTCGTCGTCGCGCATCGTCCCGCCGGACATGACGACCTTCGTGGGGCCGGCCATGCGGACGGCCTCGCCCATCGCCTCCGCAGATCCGGGGTATTTCACCTTCACCACGTCGGCACCGAGCTCCAGCCCGAGCCGGGCGGCGTAGGAGATCGTGTCGGGGCTGGTGTCGTTTTTGACGCCCTGTCCGCGCGGGTACGACCACATCACGACGCCCATGTCGTGTTCGCGCGCGCCCTCCTGAGCCTCACGAAACTCCTCGGCCATCTCGACCTCGTGGTTCGAGCCGCCGTACAGCGTGAAACCGATCGCGTCCGCGCCGAGCCCCGCCGCGTACTCCGCCGAACAGTTGACGGGGCTGTCGGGCTCGCCCATCCAGAGGTTCGACGTGCCGTTGAGCTTCAACAGGAGGTTAACGTCGTCCTCGTACTCCGGGTAGTACCGCTCGGCGATCCCCTTTTGAACTGCCAGCGCCGTCACCGCGCTGTGGGTCGCCAGCTCGAACAGCCGTTCCGGATCCGCCGTCGCCGGGTTCGGCGTAAAATCGACCGGACCGTGCTCGAGCCCGTGGTCGTACGCGAGGATCAGCGTCTTTCCGTTGCGTGAGATGGCGTTGTCGGCCTGTGGGATCATCAACTGATACCTGCGTACACATCCACAAAAAATAGCGGGTCTCCGCTGGACGTTGAGGAAGCAAAAAGGGACTTAAAAGCCTGAGACGTGAATATACGCGTCCACTCTGTCGAAAACAAGTAACTACGACCGTAGTAACGATTCGATTTGCTCGTAAGCGTCGTAGCAGTTCGATCTACTCGTAAAACTCGTCGCGATACACGCGGCCGAACGCGTTTCGCCTGAGCGTTCCGATGGCTGCCTCGGGCTCCGCCTGAAACGTGGTCGCGATCACGGTGTCCGCGAACGGAACCGGATGCCACGCGACGCGGTCGACGTGTTCGGAGCCGAGCCGGACGACGTCGGAGTCGTCGAACGCGCCGTCCTCGAGCCACGCGTCGAACTCCGTGCGGTCGCCGACGTGGACGACGAGCAGCTCCGCGAAGATGGCATCGCGAGCCGTCTCGATCACCTCCGGTCGGACCCGTTCGTCGTACTCGGCGGCGTCGAACTCCATCGCCTTGGTCACCTCCCGAACCACGACGCGGGCGGCCGGTCCCGCGTCCTCGTATCGCTCGAGCGCCTCGGCTCGCGTCGTCGGCGCGAACGCTCCGTGCGTCTCCATACTCGTGCGTCGGCGGGCGACTGAAAAGGGTTTGCGCTACGACCGCGGATCGTCGTCCGTCGCCGCACCCGCAGCGTCGTCCGCGCTCGTCTCCGCACCCTCCGACTCGTCGTACAGTTCCCGGGTGAGTTCGCGTGCTTCCTCGATCACGGCTGCCGTCTCGGGATCGGTGCCACCGGACGTGTCGACGGCGGGACTGGCCCCACCGGCTCGGCCGTGATCGGCGTGGTCGTGTCGACCGTGACCCGCGTGGCCGCCCACGTCGACGTCCGGCCGTCCGCGGTCGACGGTGTCCTCGAACACCTCGTGGTACTCCGCCTCTCTCGCGTGGTCGACGACGCGGTCGGCGAGCCCGTCCGGACCCCGGTCCGCCCAGTCGGCGACGTGCTCGTCGAGCCACGCCTCGTGGTCGTCGCCGTGGATCATCGCCGTGAACGCGAGATGATGGGCGAGATGCTCTCCGTCGCGCTGTGGAACCCCACACACCGGGCAGGCGTATCCCATCTCGGGACCGCCTAGGCGACTCACCCTCTTAGGGGTTGTCGTCGGTCCCGAAGCTCCGTCCTCGACGGGTTCTCATCGACGCCGGTCGCCCATCGGTGATCGGTCGTCGTCCGCGAAACGGTAGCCACGCCCCAGTGATGGCGATCCACGAACCGATCCGGGATCATCGGACCCACGACGCCACTATAACAGCAACTTTATCACTCGCACGGGGCGAATTTCGCACAAGACTAACTCCCTTAGGAGGTTCAAAAGTGACCCAAGCCAATACACAACCGGAGGTGAACATCGGTCTCGTCGGTCACGTCGACCACGGGAAGACGACGCTCGTCCAGGCGTTGTCCGGATCGTGGACCGACCAGCACAGCGAGGAGATGAAACGCGGCATCTCCATCAGACTCGGTTACGCGGACGCGACGTTCCGTCGTTGTCCCGGCGTCGACGAGCCCGAGTGTTACACCGTCGAGGAGGAGTGTCCGGACGGCTCCGAGAGCGAGCGCCTGCGGACGGTCTCGTTCGTCGACGCACCGGGCCACGAGACGCTGATGGCGACGATGCTCTCGGGCGCGTCGATCATGGACGGGGCCGTCCTCGTGGTGAGCGCGACGGAGGATGTCCCCCAGGCACAGACCGAAGAACACCTGATGGCGCTGGATCTCATCGGAATCGAGAACATCGTCATCGCCCAGAACAAGGTCGACCTCGTCGACCGCGACCGCGCCGTCGACAACTACCAGCAGATCCAGGAGTTCGTCGAGGGCACCGTCGCGGAGGACGCTCCGATCGTCCCCGTCTCCGCTCAACAGGAGGTGAACCTCGACCTGCTCATCGGCGCGATCGAGGATATCATCCCGACGCCCGAGCGCGACCCGGACGAGGACGCTCGGATGTACGCCGCCCGCTCGTTCGACATCAACCGCCCGGGTGCGGACGCCTCGGAGCTCAAAGGCGGCGTCGTCGGCGGCTCGCTCGTGCAAGGCGAGCTGGCGGTCGACGACGGACTGGAGATCCGTCCCGGTCGACAGGTCGAGGAGGAGGGAAAAACCGAGTGGCGACCGCTCGAAACCACCGTCCGGTCGCTGCAGGCTGGAAATCAGCAGGTCGACGCCGCCGAGCCGGGCGGACTGCTCGGCGTCGGAACGGGTCTCGATCCGAGTCTGACGAAAGGCGACGCGCTCGCGGGACAGGTCGCCGGAGAGCCCGGAACGCTCCCGCCGACTCGCGACGCCTTCGAGATGCAGGTGGATCTGCTCGACCGCGTCGTCGGCGAGGGCGACGTCGAGGAGATCTCCACCGGCGAGCCGCTGATGCTCACCGTCGGCACCGCGACGACGGTCGGCGCGGTGACGAGCGCCCGGGACGGCGAGTGCGAGGTGAGTCTCAAACGTCCCGTGTGCGCCGAGGCGGGCGCACAGATCGCGATCAATCGCCGCGTCGGCGCGCGCTGGCGGCTCATCGGCGTCGGAACGCTGTCGTAACGTGACCGAACCAGATCGAGTGCCCGTCGTCGCGCTCGACGCGAGCGCGCTGATGGCGCCGGTGGAGGCGAACGTCCGCCTGTTCGAGGAGCTCGATCGGCTCCTCGACACGTACGAGACGGTCGTCCCGTCGGCCGTCCGCGCGGAGCTCGACGGGCTCCAGTCGGGAGCCGGCTCGGCCGCGACCGCGGCGGGCGTCGGCGCGGATCTGGCGACGCGGGCACGGACGGTCGACACGGACGCATCGTACGCCGACGACGCGCTGGTCGAACTGGTCGAGACGGACCGGGTCGACTACGTCGTCACGAACGATCGCCCCCTCTCGAAGCGGGTGCTCGCGGCGAACGCACCAGTAATCGGTTTAAGGGGTCGGAACACACTGGCGATAACGGAACCGTAGCGCAGGTTTACCGCGCACCACACCCACGCATATGTACAAACGAGTTCGACTCAAGGATACGGTGGAGGTCCCGCCGAAGCATCTGGCGGACGTCACCGACCAGCGGGTGAAAGCCCTGCTGCAGGACAAACTGGAAGGACGAATGGACGAGGAGGTCGGCAGCGTCGTGAGCGTCATCGACGTCCAAGAGATCGGGGATGGCGCGGTGTTACACAACCGCCCGGGCGTCTACTACGAGGTCGAGTTCGACGCGCTCACCTTCGATCCCGACATGCAGGAGGTCGTCGACGGCACCGTCGTCGAGACGGTCGAGTTCGGCGCGTTCGTCGGGATCGGCCCGGTCGACGGGCTGCTCCACGTCTCACAGATCACCGACGAGTACCTCACGTTCGACGGGGCGAACCAGCAGCTCGCCTCCTCGGACTCCGATAAGACGCTCGGCGTCGACGACGCCGTCCGGGTTCGGGTCGTCACGAAGAGCATCGACGAGCGCAACCCGCGCGACTCGAAGATCGGCCTCACCGCCAAACAGCCGGGGCTCGGCAAACATGCGTGGCTCGAAAGCGAGCGTCGCCGCCGCGCTGAAAGCGGGCCCGCCGCGGAGGACGACTGATGGCCGAAGACCGGCTCGCGTGTCGGGAGTGTCACCTCGTGAACGATCCCGACGCCCAAACCTGCGAGCACTGCGGCTCCTCCTCGCTCACCGAGGACTGGGCCGGCTACGTCATCATCACCCGTCCCGAGGAGAGCGAGATCGCCGAGGAGATGAACGTCTCGAAGCCGGGCTCGTACGCGCTGAAGGTCCGGTAATCCACCCGGATCTCCATCAATGCTCACGCTCCCGGACGACCTCCGCGACGCGTTCAAACGGCCGCTCGGACCGGTGACGACCGACGCTGACGAGCTTCTCGCCGCGGCTGCGACCACCCGGAACGACCACGACGCGCCAGACGCGCCGATGGTCGCCGTCGGCGACGTCGTCACCTATCACCTCCGTGAGGCGGGTCGAGTTCCGGACGTCGCACTCGTCGACGGGAAGACCGAGCGGGAGGCGGTTCGCGAGGAGATTCGGTCCGCGCTTGCAGCCGCCGACGTTCGGCGCGTCCGCGTCGAGAACCCTGCTGCGACGCTCTCATCGGATCTCCTATCGGCGCTCCGGAACGCCATCGAGACGCCGGAGCCCACACTGATCGAGGTCGACGGTGAGGAGGATCTGGCGGCGCTGCCGGCGATCCTCGCCGCCCCGCACGGGTCGACGGTCGTCTACGGCCAGCCGGGAGAGGGGATGGTCCACGTCCCGGTCACGTCGGAGACGACCGCACACGCCCGCGAACTCTTCACGTCGCTGGACGGCGACGTCGCAGCCGCCGTGCACGAACTCGGCGTCGACGTCGATCCCGACGCGTGAACGCCGGTGGCATCACGGAACGAGCGTCGGTATCGAATCAGGTTCGGCTCTCACGGCCGTCACGCATCCAGAAGTCATATGTTCGGGAGCGACACACTCGGGAGTATGGATGCCCACGAGCTGATCACCCGGAACGCGGCCGAGGTGGTCACCGAGACGGAGATCGAGGCGCTGGCCGACGACCCCGACGGGAAGCGGGCGTACGTCGGCTACGAGCCCTCGGGCGTGCTCCACATCGGTCACATGCTCACCGCGAACAAGCTCATCGATCTGCAGGATGCCGGCTTCGAGGTGACGGTACTTCTCGCCGACGTCCACGCATACCTCAACGACAAGGGGTCGTTCGAGGAGATCCGCCGCACCGCCGAGCGCATGCGCGATCAGTTCATCGCGTACGGACTCGACGAGTCGAACACCCAGTTCGTGCTCGGCTCCGACTTCCAGCTCGATGACGACTACACGCTCGACCTGCACGCGCTCGAGCTCGAGACGACGCTCGCTCGCGCCGAGCGTGCGATGGCGGAGATCACCTCCGGCGACTCCGTAAAGGTATCACAGGCGGTGTACCCGCTGATGCAAGCGCTCGACATCCCGTACCTCGGCGTCGATCTCGCCGTCGGCGGCATGGAACAGCGCAAGGTCCACATGCTCGCGCGCGACGTCCTCCCGAGCATCGACCGCGAGCCACCCACGAGCCTCCACACGCCGCTGATCGCAGACCTCGGCTCCGGAGTCGGAAAGATGTCCTCCAGTGAGGGGGTCACCATCTCGATGGAGGACTCCCGCGACAGCATCGACGAGAAAGTGAACGGGGCGTACTGTCCGCCGACGGCCGACCCCGAGTCGGACGAGCACGGTCACGACCGCGAGAATCCCGTCCTCCAGATCTTCGAGTATCACGTGTTTCCTCGGTTCGACGCCGTCGTCGTCGAGCGTCCGGAGCAGTACGGCGGCGACCTCGAGTACGACGCGTACGACGCCCTTGAAGCCGACCTCGAGTCCGGCGAGCTCCATCCGGCGGACGCGAAGGACGCGCTCGCGGAGTACCTCGACCGTCTCATCGCGCCGGGCCGCGAGCAGCTCGCGGAGTAGACGGACCGACGGATCGCGGATCCGCTGACCGGCGGACCAGCTGACCGGCGGACCAGCTGACCAGCTGACCGGCGGACCGTGGATCGCAAGCGGACCCTCGCCACCATCCTGCCGAACGCCCCGACCAGTTCCGCCGCGCGCGAACATGAAGTTCATAGGCGATGCCGACGAAAGGGGTTCGTAATGGCTCAGGCCGGGAATCAGGATCTCACCGAGCGGTTCATTCAGTTCTATCGGAACTACTACCGTGACGAGATCGGCACGCTCGCACAGCGGTACCCGAACGAGCAGCGCTCGCTGTACGTCGACTACGACGACCTCTACCAGTTCGACCGCGACCTCGCGGAGGATTTCCGGACCAAACCAGACCAGATGCGCGAGTATGCCGAGGAGGCGCTCCGGCTGTACGACCTCCCCGCCGACGTCAGTCTCGGCCGCGCGCACGTCCGGATCGAGAATCTCCCCGAGAACATCGACATCCGCGGCATCCGCGTCCACGACGACCACATCGGCAAGCTCGTCTCCGTACAGGGGATCGTCCGCAAGGCGACCGACGTCCGCCCGAAGGTGACGGAGGCCGCCTTCGAGTGTCAGCGCTGCGGGACGATGACGTACATCCCGCAGACCGACGGCGGCTTCCAGGAGCCCCACGAGTGTCAGGGGTGTGAACGCCAGGGGCCGTTCCGGGTGAACTTCGACCAGTCGGAGTTCATCGACTCCCAGAAGCTCCGCATTCAGGAGTCGCCGGAAGGGCTCCGCGGCGGCGAGACGCCCCAGTCGCTCGACGTCGACATCGAGGACGACATCACCGGCGAGGTGAGCCCCGGTGACCACGTCACCTGCGTCGGGGTCCTCCACATCGAGCAGATCGAGCAGGGCAACGAAAAGACCGCCGTCTTCGACCTGTACATGGACGGCGTCGCCATCGCCATCGAGGACGAGGAGTTCGAGGACATGGACATCACCGACGCGGACCGTCGAGAGATCATAGAGCTCTCCAACCGCGACGACATCTACGACGCGATGGTGAACTCCATCGCGCCCGCCATCTACGGTTACGAGGAGGAGAAGCTCGCGATGATCCTTCAGCTGTTCTCGGGGGTCACCAAACACCTCCCCGACGGCTCGCGGATCCGCGGTGACCTCCACATGCTCCTGATCGGGGATCCCGGAACGGGGAAGAGCCAGTTGCTATCATATATCCGACAAATTGCGCCGAGATCCGTGTACACCTCGGGGAAAGGCTCCAGCTCGGCGGGGCTCACGGCCGCAGCCGTACGCGACGACTTCGGCGACGGTCAACAGTGGACGCTTGAGGCCGGCGCGCTCGTGCTCGCCGACAAGGGGATCGCCGCAGTCGACGAACTCGATAAGATGCGATCGGAGGATCGCTCCGCCATGCACCAGGCGCTCGAACAACAGCAGATCAGCGTGAACAAGGCAGGGATCAACGCGACGCTCAAAAGCCGGTGTTCGCTGTTGGGCGCGGCGAACCCGAAGTACGGTCGGTTCGACCAGTACGAGCCGATCGGCGAGCAGATCGACCTGGAACCCGCGCTCATCTCCCGGTTCGATCTGATCTTCACGGTGACCGACCAGCCGGACCCGGAACACGACGCGCGATTGGCCCAGCACATCATCAAGACGAACTACGCGGGCGAGCTCAACACCCAACGCGAACAGCTTCCGAGCTCGGAGTTCACCGCCGAGGAGGTCGCAAACGTCACCGACGAGGTCGCGCCGGAGATCGACGCGGAGCTGCTCCGGAAGTACATCGCACACGCCAAGCGGGACTGTTATCCCACGATGACCGACGAGGCGAAGGATCTGATCGAGGAGTTCTACGTCGACCTCCGTGCGAAGGGGGCCGACGAGGACGCGCCGGTGCCGGTCACGGCGCGAAAGCTCGAGGCGCTCGTCCGACTCTCGGAGGCGAGCGCGCGAGTCCGACTCTCCGATACGGTCGAACGGGAGGACGCCGACCGCGCGACCGACATCGTCGAATCGTGTCTGCAGGATATCGGGGTCGATCCGGAGACCGGGCAGTTCGACGCCGACGTCGTCGAGACCGGCACCTCGAAGAGCCAGCGCGACCGCATCAAAAACATCAAAGGGCTCATCGCGGACATCGAGGAGGAGTACGAGGAGGGCGCACCCGTCGAGGAGGTGCTCGACCGGGCCGGCGAGATCGGGATGGATCAGACCAAGGCCGAACAGGAAATCGAGAAGCTCCGGACGAAAGGCGAAGTGTACGAACCGAAGCAGGGGCACCTGCGCACGACGTAGATGGACCGCATCTCCGTACTTCGGAACGTCGAAGACGCGCTCACGGCGTTCGAGGACGGTGAGACCGACCTCGCCACGACCGAGCGTCGCGTCGCCGCGATCCTCCGTACGTACGCGACCGAGTTCGACGGTGACGACGACGTGTTTCGAGCGGTCGGCGACGAGCCGGTCGACGGAACCGTCGTCATCGCGCCGTCCGAGCCCGCGGCTCGCGAACGCGTGTTGGCTGCGGCCGGTGTCGATCTCGACTCGAAAGGGGGGCCCGAGTTCGACCTCGAACGGGTGTGAACTGCTCCGGTTTTCATCTTCTCCTGACACGTTTACGACCGGTCCGTAACTTCTTTTGATACGGCTCGACCACCGCAGTCCGTGCTGTTGGTCGTGACGTATTCGGAGACGGCACGAACCGGGCTTCGCAACGTCTGTCGAAGCCACGACGACCAGATCGTCCGCCGGTTCGGTCGAGCGGCGCTTCTCAGACCGACCGCGTACGGCGCGTTCCTCGCCTTACGACTGCGGGAGGCTCACGGGGGCGACGTACAGATCGAGCGGACGGAGCCGTTCAACGAGTTCGTCGAGGTCGACGACGAGGTTCGGGAGGCGGCGCGTGCGTACGCCGACCGGGACGCGAAATCGACGCCGTACGCGGCGTTCGCCTCGGGGACCGATCATCCCGATCCCGAGCGTCTAAAAGAGAGGCGGCTGTGATGCAGGGCGCGGATCGCGGTCAGTCCACGGAGATCGACGCGACGGACTGTGGAGGTGACGAGCCATCCGACTCGGCCCGGGGAGAAGGCGTCGACCGGGACGTGCGCCCATTCGTCGACCCACACGACGTGCTCGGTCGCGTGCCGACCGGGGAGACGCTCCATCGCGAGCTGGCTGCAGCCGCACGGTCGAAGGGATATGAATCGTCGGTGGCGACGGAGATTCGGGCGGTCTCGGAGTCGCTCGCGACGATCGACGTGCCGGATGTCGACCTGGAGGCCGCTCGCGCCCGAGTCGCGGCGGCGACCGGAGAGGAGGATCGGCTGAAAGAGCGCGTGGCCACGGCTCGTGGTGAGGTTCGTGCACGCCGGACCGTCGAGGCGGATACCGACGATGCGCTCGCGGCGCTGGAGGACGCGGCCGCGGCGTTGTCGGATGCACAGACCGAGCGCGTCGCGGCCGAACAGGCGCTCGAACGACAGCGGGAGCTGGCGCGCACCGCACGTGATGCCCGGGAGCGCCGACTGCGATTGCAGGATCGCCGAGCGAATCTGCTGCGGCGAGCGAGACGCGAGCTGTCACGCAAGGTGTACCCGGCGTTTCGCGACGCGCTCGCGGTCACGTCCGGCGGAGATCGTCCGGATACGGGGAGCCGACCGACCGAGTACGACGGTCCGGCTCTCCCGGCGTCGCTCGCAGCGGTTCGGATCGCCGAGCTGTCGGAGCCGGTGGTGTTGTCGGAGCGCGCCGTCGAGACCCTATCAAGGGCCTCGAACGCCGCGCCGGAACTCCTGCTCGACGCGCCGATTAGTCGTCCCACTCGTTAAATACCATTCCGAGCGATCCGGCGTATGGAGCTCTCGTGGGGGGTCGAACGAGAAGATGGAGTGTCGCTAGTTCGGTGTCGACTCCACAACGACGAGGCAGTTCCACGCCGCGTCCGACTGCAGAATCGGCTCGACGGTCCCGTGCTGCCGCCGCGTCGTGGCGGCGTTCCAGAAGCGGGCTGGGACGAAGACGGCGTAACCGTTCGGCTCGATCCCGACCAGCGACGCGCACTCGGGTACGCGACTCCCGCGGAACCGGTCGATCCGCCGGTGGAGCTCACGGTCGAGGAGGCTGCCGAGGCGGGAGGCGAGGATCCGTCACCGACCGCCGCGGACGCGGTTCGAGAGCTCGGCACGTATCGTCCACCACGGGAGGCCGTTCCGGCCGCCCCCGAGGAAGCCGGGTCGGTCGGGCCGAGAGACGACTCGGTCGGCGCGGGCGGTGAGTCGAACAACACGACCACGGACGACGTGGCGGGGATCGACGTGGCGGAGACCGGCGACGTGGCAGAGATCGCCGACGTAACGGCGGATGCGGATGACACGTCCGGAGCGGCCGATGCGCGGCGGGCGGAGCTCGACGATCCGGCGGACCCGGATCGAGCGGAGGCGTGGCTGGACGCCGTCGAACGACGGATCAGGCGCGGTGAGCGACTGGTCGATGCGGACGTCGCGACGGCGACGACGGTCGTCGCTGCGGCGGGTGGCGTCGACGCGATCGCCGAGCTCGACTCGCGGCTCGAGGGGGACGCTGCCCGGCTCCGCCGGATAAGCGATCGGGCCGACGCGCTGGCGGCGCGTGCCGAGCGTGCGGACGTCCCGACCGATGCGCTGGAGCGCCTGTCGTGATCCTCGCGGTCTCCGGCGGCAAGGGCGGCGTCGGAAAGACGACGCTCTCGTACAACGTCGCCGCCGCGATCGACGGTGTCGTCGTGGACGCCGACCTCGGGATGGCGGATCTTCCGGAAGGACACGGTCCGGATCTTCACGACGTGCTCGCCGGGCCGGCAGCGGTCACCGAGACGATTCGGGCCGGTCCGGTCGAGGTGGTTCCCTGCGGGCGCACGCTCGCCGGAGCGCGAGCGAGCGATCTAACCCGCTTGGCCGATGCGCTCCGAACGCTGGAACGGGAGTTCGGCAGCGTCGTCGTCGACTGCCCGGCTGGAAGGCGAGCCGACGCAGGGGTTCCGCTCGCGGTTGCGGACGCCTGCCTGCTCGTCGTCTCACCCCGGGCGTTCGCGCTCGCGGACGCGCTCAGGACGCGAGCGCTTGCCCGCGAACTCAACGCTGGACTCGTCGGCTGTGCGGTCAACCGAGTCACGTCGGAGCCACCCATGGAGGCGATCGCCGACGCGCTCGAAGCGCCGACTGAGGCACTTCCGGCGGATCCACGAGTCGGGCGGTCGGTCGAAGCGGAGCGTCCGGTTGTTCGGTCAGCGCCGGATAGCGCCGCCGCGGCGGCGATCGAAGCACTGTCGGACCGACTGCCACTCGACGACCGAAGGAACGTTCGACGGTGAACGTACGGGGACGTCCGAGACGGGGAGCGGATCGCTACTCCGTGACGGCTGGGCGAGCGATGTGGTCGGTCACACCAACGCAGCTCTCGACCCCGTCAGTCGGCCGATCGCCCCCGAGCGCGCGCCGATGGAGCAGCTCTCCGAACCGCCACCGGTCGACGTTCGCGACCGCGGCTGCACGTGCGAATCCGATCTCGCCGCGAGCGAACCGCTCGATTGCGTCGTCGACGCGCCACTCCGAGAGCGCCGCCGCCAGCAGGCGTTCGGCCGCCACGTCTCTGTTGATCCGGCGACGACGGGCGTATCGAGAGAGTGACCCGGCAAGCTCGTCGTCGAGGGTCACACCAACCCGCTCCATGTGTTCAGCTCGCACGCGGGACCGTATGAACCTTCCCCCCGATTCGCCGGCAATGGTCGCGAAGCGTCGGCTACGCGGCTGACACTCGTCATCCGTGCTCGACCGTCGTCACCGAATGGGTCGGAGTCGGCCGTGGCCGTGGGTTCAAGTCCGTCCGCGACAAACCGGCGATCGTATGCCCCGACGAGATCCGTTCCGCGAGATCGAGGAGCTGTTCGAGCGAATGGGCCGGGAGTTCGAGGAGCTCGGTGGCACGCTCGAAACGCCGATGTCGGCGGATGTCGCGGTCGACGTCGCCGAGGACGACGAGGAGATACGGGTGACGGCAGATCTTCCGGGATACGACCGCGAGGAGATCGACGTCGAGCTCCACGACGAGGCCCTCACGATCGCAGCAACGCGGGAGGATGCGTCCGAAACCGACGCCGACGCGGACGGGGCTGATGACGAGGAGGACGACGTGCGATACCACGTCCGTGAACGGCGGACCCGTGCTGTGTCCCGGCGGATCCCGCTTCCCGCTCCGGTGAAGCCCGACGGAGCTACCGCGTCGTACACCAACGGCGTGCTCACCGTCACGCTCCCGAAGCGATCGGCGACGGACGCGAGCGGCCACAGGATCGACATCGACTAGCCAGGGCGAGTGTCGCGCCGACCACCCGGTCGCTGGCGTTCCGAGGATCGCGACGGACACCGGATCGACGTCGAGTAGTCGACGCGGACGGCGTTTCTACGAGGGACGAAACGACCGGCCGATCAAAAGAAAACTAATTGGTCGTCGCGCTCGGACTCGTGGACATGCAGATCGAAGTAGACGGCATGGCCTGTGGCGGCTGTGAAGAGAACGTGACGGACGCGCTCACGGCGCTCCCGGGCGTCGAGTCCGCGAGCGCGGACCACGAGGCGGGAACCGCGACCGTTGAGGGCGACATCGACATCGACGCCGTGGTCGACGCGATCGTGGAAGCCGGGTACGACGCGACGGCCTGATAGCGGGAGCCGAGCGATTCCGGCCCCGGGCACGACCCTACTTGGCAACCGCGTTCGCGAGCCGCCGGAGGGCTCGGACAACCGTTTTCGGCGGCATAGCGGGGAGGTACTGGTCCGGATCGTCCGTCTTCGTCGATTCGTCGTCCGCATCCGGGCGAGTGGGGTGCATCACGTGTGTAGTTCGTGGCGGGACCAGCACGGAGATTGTGCTTATCAGTATAACTCGTTTATAAGTGGCGGCGCTGAGCGGCCGTCGCGAACCGAGAGGAAGCCGTGGGTCCGCGTTTCGTGTATGGTCCGTGTTCCGGCTACTCGAGCCGGTAGCTCGCGCCGTCCTCGCCGTCCTCGACGTCGACGCCGACGTCGGCGAGCGCGTCCCGCAGCTCGTCCGCCCGCTCGTAGTTGCCCGCCTCGCGCTCGGCCTCGCGGACGTCCAGTACGAGCTCGATCAGCTCGCCGGCCAGATCGACCTCCCCGTCGGACGTCGACCCGAACTGGAGGCCCAGCACGTCGCCGCCGAGCTCCTCGAACGCTTCGACCGCTCCGCGAAGCCCGCGGTAATCGTACGCTTCGGGAGCTGCGTCGGGTGTTGCGCCGTTACCGTCCACTGCGTCGACGTGCCGGTTCACGGCGTCGGTGAGATCGAGGAGTGCGGCGGTCGCCTCCCGGAGATTGAGGTCGTCGTTCATCGCCTCGGTGAACGCCGTCCGGGTTCGCTCGACGGCCGCCCGAAGCTCCTCATCCGTCGCCTTGCTCCGAGCGTCGACGGAGTCGAGCGCCTCGACCGCACGGTCGTGGGTCCGCGAGAGGCGATGCCAGCGCTCCTCGGCCTCCGCGATCGTCTCCTCGGTGAGCGCCTGCTCGGAGCGGTACGCCGCGCCGGCGTAGAACGTCCGGATCACGTTGACGCCGAGTTCCGTTAAGGCGTCCGGCACGGTCCAGAAGTTGCCGATCGACGAGGACATCTTCTCTCCGTCCATCTCGAGGAGTCCGACGTGGAGCCAGTGGCGGGCGAACTTCTCGCCCGTGGCCGCCGTCGATTGGGCGATCTCGTTCTCGTGGTGCGGGAACACCAGGTCGCGGCCACCCATATGGATATCGAGCGTGTCGCCGAGATGGGTCATCGACATCGCGGAGCACTCGACGTGCCAGCCGGGCCGTCCCTCGCTCCACGGGGCGTCCCACGTCTCGCCGGCGGGAACGCACTCACCGTGGTTGTGTTTGGCGTGCTCGCGGGCCGCGGTTTCGCTCACGCCGCCGGCCTTCCAGAGCGCGAAATCCGCCGGGTTCCGCTTCTCGCTTCGTTCGGCCGGCTCGCCTTGGGCTTCCAGCTCCTCGACCTCCTGGTTCGACAGCGCGCCGTACCCCTCAAAGCGCGTGACGTCGAAGTAGACCGAGCCGTTCGACTCGTAGGCGTACCCCTTCTCGACGAGCGTCTCGACGAGGTCGACGATCTCCGGAACGTGCTCGGTGACGCGAGGGTACACCTCCGCTCGGAGGAGGTTGAGTCCGCGCATCGCGGCGAACGTGCTCGCGGTGAACGCCTCGGCGACGTCGCGCTCGGCGGTCCACTCCTCGTGCTCGCCGACTCGGGCGGTGATCTTCTCGTTGACGTCGGTGACGTTCTCGACGTGGCGGACGTCGTAGCCGAGATGCTCAAGCCAGCGGTGGAGCACGTCCGCGTGGAACCAGAGGCGCGCGTGTCCGAGATGCGGGTCGTCCGACACCGTCAGACCACAGACGTAGAGCGTGACGTCGCCGTCGGCCGTGAACTCGACGCGCTCGTCCGCAAGGGTGTCGGTAACGACTAAGCTCATTACCCGCCGATAGCCGCGGATCGCGTTTTAACCCGTCGGATCCGACGAACGAAAGCGGCCGGATGGTCGGGTCCGGGGCTGGGTCGCCGTGATCGGTCGTGCTCCGTGCGTCTCAAAACACCGCGCGCACCGCGCCGACCGCGATCACCACGATGACGACGTGGTAGATCAGCGTCGAGGCGAACGCGTACACCACGAGCGGGAGCACGGGGTACTTCGCTATCCCGGCCGGAACGAAGATCAGCCCGCGGAGATACGGAACGAAGTTGGTGACGAACACCGCCGGCCCGCCGTACCGGTCGAACAGCTCCTCGACCTGGTCGAGCCGGTCATCGGGGATCGACACTCGCGGTGACGACTCGATCGCCGACCGGCCCCCGCGGCGGGCGGCCGAGTACACGACGAGCTGTCCGGCGACGTAGCCCGTCGAGGAGACGAGAACGATCACCGCGGCCTCCGCGCGGTCAGCCCCGATCGCGAGGACGTAGCCGGGCAGAAACACCGACGTCGGGAGCGGCTTCCCGATCAGCGCTCCCTTGAGGAGAAAGAAGACGAAAAGCGCCGGAAGCCCGACGTACAACAGGAGCGTGAAAGCGGCGTCGATGATCGCGTCGAGCATGGCCGAACAAGTCACGGTTCGTCGCCGGGACGGATAAATCGCGTGAGGGGACGCCGCGGACGTGCTCGCAGCTTCCCGAAGTGATCGGCCGGCGTCGACCAGTCTCACCGGGAGCTCGCGCTCGGCGGGCACTGAACGATAGCAGTACGGAAGCTAGGATGTCAGAACTTTTGCCACGGAGCTCGTTCGATGAATTCACACCGGAATCAGCCGTGAGACGCTGCGTGCTTCGTGCTTGATCTCGGGCGTACGTCGCTCACGAGGGTGGATGGGTGGTTTATACGTGATTGCGTGATGGATCTGGAGGTGATTTATAAGTGAGTCGCGGGAGCGATAGCTCCGCGACGAACGATCTGAAAGCCCCAGCCGGGAGGCGGGCGCACGCTCGCTGCGCGCTTCGGTCGCTCACGTCGTTCGCTCCCTGCAGTGCTTGTGTCGCCTGCGCCCGCCTCCCGGCTGCCCCTTTCAACCCCACCCGACCGCACCGCAACCGCACCTCACGCCTCCCCAGCCTCGCGGTTCGCGCTCTCCGAGCGCTCACCGCGTCCCTCGCACGCGCTCCTCGCGCTCTTTCCAGAGCGCTCGGAGGCGCGCGCCGACCGCCCGCCGTCACCTGATAACCGAACAATGCTCTGCTTGTGGTTGCGGTGGCGCGCGCCGCGAGCGGGCCTTCGGCCCGTGAGCGAGCGCGCGAGGGAGACCGGAGGGGCCGCCGAGCGTTCCGGCGGCCCCTCCGGTCGAGGCTGGGGCGGTCCGAGGCTGCGGTGCGGGGCGGGACTGGAAGGGGCAGCCGCGAGGGCGACGCACGGCGAAGCAAGCACTGCAAGGAGCGAGCGAAGTGAGCGACTGAAGCGCGCAGCGAGCCGCGCGAGCCGTCGCGGCTGGGGCTTCCAAGTCGGTCTCTGCTCCACCGCTCACTTATATACCACTCCTCACCACGCTGAATACACATTTATAAACCACACATCGATTCTCGTATGCGCAATATACGCCCGAGATCGATCGCCGCGAGGTCTGTACCGGTCGGTTCTCGTGTCAGTGTGTGAAGTGTTCTATGACACCATCGTACAGAAGCGGGTCGAAGGGAGCGTTACGCAACGAGCAGCTTCTCGCCGCGCTCGACGGTGATCCGGCACGGCGGCGAGAGCTTGTTGTACGCGCGGCGGAACGCTTCCTTCACAACGGGAGCCTGATCCACGTCACAGTACGCCGTGAACACGACGTCGTCGGCCTGCAGTCGGGCGGCGGTGCCGACCGGCTTGCCGAACGCCTGTCGCATTCCGTCGGAGACGCGGTCCGCGCCCGCGCCGGTCGCCTGCTTGTTCTCGCGGATGACCTGGTGGGGGAACTTGCGGAGGACCATCTTGTAGTTGCCCTCCCCGAGTTCCTTGATCAGGTGGCGGTTCGCCGACAGCCGCGCGCTCTCCAGAGAGCCGTGACGGATCTGGAGCTCCTCCTCGACGCGGAGGCTGATCTCGACCGGGTAGTCGTCCGGCTCCGCGGAGAGATCGCCCATGTTATGCTGGGCGATCTTCGATCCGGGGATCCCCGTGATGTACTCGCGTCGGGTGTACGACGGCTTATCGATCTTCCGATACATAGAGGCGGGTTTTTCAGACATGGCTACTTATCGGATGTAGCCCGCGCTGCGGCGATAAACCCTTCGATACCACACCGACTGGCCGTGTGGACCGCTCACGTCCGATCGTTGGCGTCGTTCGACTCGCTCTCGTCGGGCACGCCGTCGGACGCCTCGGTCGGGCCGACCGCGACGTGGTCGAATCCACGGTCGGCGAGCAGTTCGGCGGCGCGATCCGTGACCGAGGGTGCGACCAGCACGCCACGGACCTCGATTCCGTCCGTGTCGCCGTCAGCGGTTAGGCCGTCGTCACTCCGCGCGTCGCTATCGACGCCGTACTCCTCGCGAATCGCGGTGACGTACCGCGTGAGCTGACCCACCGCGTCCGGTCCCACGCGTCGGCGTTTCAACTCGACGACGACCGGAGTTCCCGCGTCGTCGACGCCGAACACGTCGATGGGACCGGCACTGGAGGGACGCTCGGTCTCGCGGGGCTCGAATCCGGGATCGACGAGCTCCGGGCGCTCGAGGATCCGGGTCCTGAGGTCCTCCTCGCTGCCGTGTAACTCCAGTTCACGGCCGCCGGTGATACCCATCGCGGAGAGCTGGTGGAGTTCGCTGAACCGGACGAGCAGCGTCTCGTCCGGATTCGTTCGCTCGGAGCGGATCCGGAGTCGACCGTCGCGGACGGCGGCGTGGTGTGTCGAGCCGGGGGGCTGCCAGTTAACCGGTGTGCGTCCCTCGTCGGTGTGAACGAGGGCTGCACCGTCGGGTTTCAACACGAGGAGCCGGTCGCCGGAGCCGAGCTCGGAGGCGGCACGACCGTCGTACGACACCGTACACCGACCGAAGACGCTTATCAGATCGCCGCGCTCGAAGGCGGCCTCGAGCTCCCACAGCGCCTCACGGTGGGTCGGATCATGAACGCTCGTGACGGTCACTGCGTCGGAGTACGGAGCCGCGGCGCAAAAAGATGTGAGGACGGATGACGGAGAGATGGGTTTCAGCGCGTGTATCGGCGGAAAACCCGTCCACGCGGAAAGAAACCACCGGAATGCGAGAGGATACGGGAGTTGTGAGGTGTGCCAACTGGCGACACGCTTATCAGTGTGAATCACTCCGGTTAATATAGCCTCGGTTACGGGCGAACGACGATTCACGACGAGTCGTCCTCGGTGCGACGGCGTTCGCGGCTCGATGAGCCGCCGTTTCAGGCACGAAGAGCCGTGCCGCCGTCCAGCGGGGATCCGCTCGACGGTTCGGCTCCGCCCGTCCGAGCAACCAGAGACAATGTCAGACCGACACACGCTCGAACGGCTCAGCGAAGAATACCGGACGAACGTCCCCGACGACCTTCGGGAGTCGCGGTCGTTCGACTGGTACCTCGACGCGCTGTACGAGGACCCGCAGATCGCGCGCAACGCCCACCAGCGCGTCGCGGATATGTTCGACCACTACGGCACGCGATACAACGAGGAACGCGGTATCGTCGAGTACTCGCTCGCGGCCGACGACCCGTTACACGACGGCCAGAACGTGTTCTACGGTCGTGAGGTTCACGAATCGATACACGAGTTCGTTAACAAGGTGAAATCCGGTGCTCGTGGTCTCGGACCCGAAAAACGGATCAAGCTCCTCCTGGGACCGGTCGGCTCCGGGAAGTCGCATTTCGACTGGCTCACGCGCCGCTACTTCGAGGCGTACACGCGGGAGTCGGCCGGACGGATGTACACCTTCCGATGGGTCGACCTCTGTTCGGTGATCGACGATCAGGATCCGGGCGACGACACGGTCCACTCGCCGATGAATCAGGACCCACTCGTGTTGCTCCCGAAGCCGCAGCGCGAGTCGGTGCTCGACGATCTCAACGAGCGGCTCGACGCCCCCTACACGCTCCGCAACGACCAGCACCCCGATCCTGCGTCTGAGTTCTACCTGAACGAGCTGCTCGCGCAGTACGACGACGACCTGCAGCGAGTGCTCGACGAGCACGTCGAGATCGTCCGGCTCGTCGCCGACGAGAACCGGCGGCAGTGCATCGAGACGTTCGAGCCGAAAGACAAGAAGAATCAGGACGAAACGGAGCTCACTGGCGACGTCAACTACGCGAAACTAGCCGTGTACGGCGAGTCCGACCCGCGAGCGTTCGACTACGCCGGCGCGTTCTGCAACGCGAATCGAGGGCTGTTCTCCGGCGAGGAGCTACTCAAACTGCAGCGGGAGTTTCTCTACGACTTCCTTCACGCCTCCCAGGAGTCGACGATCAAGCCGAAGAACAACCCGCGGATCGACATCGACCAGGTGATCGTGGGGCGGACGAACATGCCGGAGTACCGCGAGAAGACGGGCGACGAGAAGATGGAGGCGTTCAACGACCGAACCAAACGTATCGACTACCCGTACGTGTTGGAGTACGGCAGCGAGGCGAACATCTACGAGAAGATGCTCGCCAACGCGGACGTGCCGAACGTCCACGTCGAGCCGCATACGCTGGAGATGGCTGGACTGTTCGGCGTGCTCACCCGGCTGGAGGAGCCGACTGACGAGACCGTGAGCCTGCTCGACAAGGCGAAGGTGTACAACGGGGAGCTGGAAGACGAGGAGATCGACCGGCGAAAGCTCCGGGAGGACGCCGCGGAGTCCGCCGATGTCGGCGAGGGGATGGACGGCGTCTCGGCTCGGTTCATCGGCGACGAGATCGCCGAAGCGATCATGGACGCCACCCACCGCGACCGGACGCATCTCTCGCCGCTTTCGGTGTTCGACCATTTCGAGGCGAATCTCGGCGGCCACGGCTCCATCGCCGCCGCCGACCTCGATCGCTACGAGCAGCTGCTGGAGACCGTCCGTGAGGAGTATCGCGAGCGCGCGATCGAGGACGTCCGTCACGCCCTGGCGTACGACGTCGACGAGCTTCGCAGACAGGGCGAGAAGTATATGGACCACGTGATGGCGTACATCGACGACGCCACCGTCGACGACGAGCTGACCGGGCGGGAGACGGAGCCCGACGAGACGTTCATGCGCGCCGTCGAAGAGCAGCTCGACGTTCCGTCGGACCGGAAAAACGACTTCCGACAGGAGGTGTCGAACTGGGTCTCCCGGCGAGCACGCGAGGGACGCGGATTCGACCCACAGGAGAACGATCGCCTCCGCCGGGCGCTCGAGCGCAAGCTGTGGGAGGATAAGAAACACAACATCAACTTCTCCGCGCTCGTCTCGGCGACCGACCTCGATGACGAGGAGCAGAGCGCCTGGGTCGACGCCCTGATCGACCGCGGATACTCGACGGACGGTGCGACGGAGGTGTTGGAGTACGCGGGTGCCGCGGTCGCCCGCTCGGAGATCGAAGACGGTGAGTGAGATGTCCGGACACGACCAATCCGACGGGGAAACGTTCGTTCGCGCCGCGGACGAGACGCTACGAGGGGCGTACGACCCGCCGATGCGTCTCGAGGAGTACGTCGAACGGGTGCTCGACAATCCGATCGCGGCCGCCTCGGGCGCGCGATACGTTCTCGCAGCCATCGAGTCGCAGGGCACTCGCGAGGTCCGCGAACGGGGCGAGCGGATGGAGCGGTACCGGTTCTTCGACGACCCGTTCAACGACGGCGAACACGCGGTTCTCGGCAACACCGCCGCGCTCAACGCGTTTGTCGACAATCTCCGGGCCGCCGCAGCTGGACGGGGAAACGACGAGACGATACTCTGGATAGACGGGCCGACGGCAACCGGCAAGTCCGAGTTCAAGCGGTGTCTCGTGAACGGGCTCCGGGAGTTCTCGAAGACGGACGCCGGACGACGCTACACGGTGGAGTGGAACGTAACCGGAGCGGGAAGCGGTCCCGGCGGCGGCCGATCACTGTCGTACGGCGACGGCGGGGACGCCACGGCGTGGTACCGGAGTCCGGTCCAGACACACCCGCTATCCGTCTTTCCAGCACCCGTCCGCGAGCGGATCGCCGACGCCGTCGGCGACGACGCGTACCCGCTCCCGGTCGACGTCGACCTCGATCCGTTCAGCCGCGAGGCGTACGACCACCTCGAGTCGACGTACCGGGACGAGGGACGCCACGACCTGTTTTCGGCGATCACCGACCGGGACCATCTCCGAGTGACGAGCTACGTCGTCGACGTCGGCGCGGGTATCGGCGTTCTCCACGCGGAGGACGACGGGACGCCAAAAGAGCGGCTCGTCGGCTCGTGGATGGGAGGAATGCTTCGCGAGCTCGACTCTCGAGGGCGAAAGAACCCGCAGGCGTTCAGCTACGACGGGGTCTGCTCGCAAGGGAACGGCGTCGCGACCGTGGTCGAGGACGCGAGCCAGCACGCGGACCTTCTCAGACGGCTGCTCAACGTTCCGGACGAGGGACGCGTGAAGCTTGACAAGGGGATCGGCATGGATCTCGACACGCAGTTGATCCTCATCTCGAACCCGGATCTGGACGCCGAGCTCGACCGCCACGTCGAGCGAGAGAGCGCGGATCCGCTGAAGGCGCTGAAGCGACGGCTCACTCGCCACGAGTTCCGCTACCTCACGAACCGGCGGCTGGAGGCAGAGCTGCTGCGCCGCGAAGTCGCCGGGGTCGACGGCGTCCCGACGGGAGACCGAGCGGAGACCCCGGCGAACGACCGACCGTCAGCCCTGGCCGGCCGTCGAAGCGAGCGGTCTGCCGAGCCACGAGCGGCGATCGGCCGGAAGGAAGGACCGACGGAACGCGACCGGCGGACCGCCGCGCCGCTCGTCGTCGACGTCAGAAACGACGACGGGACGGTGACCGAACGGGAGCTAGCACCCCACGCGATCGGGGCCGCAGCGCTGTACACGGTCGTCACGCGTCTCGATGACGACGACCTCCCCGCGGGGATCGATCTGATCGAGAAGGCGGCGCTGTACGAGACGGGGTCGATCCGACGCGACGCCGAGGGCGGCGACCGCACCGAGGTGATCCGTATCGACGACGTCGACGTCGGCGACCGGGACGGAAAAAACGGGATCCCGGTCACGTACACGCGCGACGTGGTAGCCGACCTGCTCGGGTCGGACGCGGACCGAACGCATCCGACGCTTCCGGTCGAGGAGGTGATCATGCCGAGGGACGTGTTGGAGGCGATGGCCGACGGACTCGGCGACGCGCCCGTGTTCTCCCGGGCGGAGGTCGCTGAGTTCGAGAGCCGGCGGGCGCCGGTCGAAACGCAGGTGCGAGAGCAGCAGCGGACGGATGTCGTGAACGCGATCCTCGCCGAATCCACCGTCTCCTCGTCCGCGATCGCGGAGTACGTCGAGCACGTGTACGCGTGGGACGCCGAGGAGCCGGTCGAGACGGAACGAGGACCCGAGGAGCCGGATGCGCTCGCGATGAAGGTGTTCGAGACGGAGACGCTCGGGCGGTTCGAGGAGGCCGACTACCGTGGGACCGAGCCGCGGTCCGTCGTCGCCGAGTTCCGGCGTGAGCGAGTGATCCGTGCACTCACCCGGTACGCGTGGCGGAACCGCGGCGACGAACTCAGCGTCGACGACGTTGACCTCGCCGAGATTCCAGAGCTGCGCGAGGCGCTGTCGTCGAACGACCTCGCCGACGTGAAACGGGAGTTTCCGGATCTCGACCCCGCGGAGTGGGCGGATCCGCCCGCCGACACGGTGACCGAACGGGTGAAAGCGGAGAGTATCGACCGACTCACAGAGGGGATGTACAGCCGAGCCTCCGCGGAGCTGACGAGTCGTGCCGTGATGCGCGACGTCCGCGACGAGTGGGCGGCGCTGGGAGCCGACGACGATGACGGATCGAGGACCGGCAACGATTTCGGTGGCGACCGGGGAGATGATACGAACGGAGGTGGGCCGTCATGGGACTGAGCGACGACCGCAGACGGTTCCACGAGGTCGGCGAGGAGCGCCGAGAGGATCTCTCCGAGTTCATCGAACACGGCGATCTCGGCGGCTCCGGTCCGGACCGCGTCAGGATTCCGATCAAGATCGTCGACCTCCCCGAGTTCGAGTACGACCGCCGCGAGGCCGGCGGCGTCGGACAGGGAGCGGACGGACAGCCGCAGCCCGGCCAGCCGGTGGACGCCGAGCCCGATGACGGCGACGACGAGGGTGACCCCGGCGAGGAGGGCGGCGACCACGAGTACTACGAGATGGATCCCGAGGAGTTCGCGCGCGAACTCGACGAGGCGCTCGGCCTCGATCTCGAACCGAAAGGGAAGCAGGTGGTCGAGGAGATCGAAGGCGAGTTCACCGACACCGCCCGCGCCGGTCCGAAGGGAACGCTCGACGTCGACGAGTTCTTCAAACGAGGGCTGAAGCGCCATCTCGCGACCGACTTCGACGAGGAGTACGTCCGCGAGGGGCTGTTCGTCGCCGACGCCGACGTCGACGACGTGTTCGCGTGGGCGCGCGGCCACGGTATCCCCGTCTCCCGGGCGTGGATCGCGGACACGGCGACGACCCTCGCCGACGAGCACGGCACGTCGGTGGCGGCGCTCGACCGCTGGGAGAGCTTCGACGCGCTCGATGCCGAGTGCGAGCCCGATCCGGTGAGCCGCCGGATCCGACGGGATGGGTTGGACAGCGTTCCGTTCCGTCGGGAGGACGAGCGCTACCGGCATCCGACGGTGATCGAAAAGCGCGAACGTAACGTCGTCGTGATCAACGTCCGTGACGCCTCCGGATCGATGCGCGAGACGAAACGCGAGCTCGTCGAGCGCGTGTTCACGCCGATGGACTGGTATCTGACCGGGAAGTACGACGCCGCCGAGTTCCGGTACGTCGTTCACGACGCGGAGGCGTGGGAGGTCGATCGCGGAGCGTTCTTCGGGGTCCAGTCGGGCGGCGGCACGCGGATCTCCAGCGCGTACGAGCTCGTCGCTGAGATCCTAGAGGAGTATCCGTTCAGCGAATGGAACCGGTACGTGTTCGCCGCCGGCGACTCCGAGAACGCCGGCAGCGACACCAAACAGTCGGTGATCCCGCTGATGGAGTCGATCGACGCAAACTTGCACGCGTACGTCGAGACTCAGCCCGGCGGCACCGCGTCGAACGCCCGCCACGCCGACGAGATCGAGAAGGCGTTCGGCGACGCCGACAACGTCGCCGTCGCACGCGTCTCCGAGCCGGCGGACGTCACCGATGCGATCTACGAGATCCTCAGCACCGAGACGGAGGAGAGCGACGCGACGAGCTCCGGGCCGGTCGCCGGTCGAACCGACGGAGGTGATCGTCGATGAGAGACGACCGTGTAGCGGCGAAACGCGAGGCGGGACGGCTCGAGGAGGCGGCCCGCGAGGCTCGCAACCTCGCCGAGCGGCTCGGACTGGACCCGTATCCGGTTCGATACTGGGTGGTCGACCACGACGAGATGAACGAGCTCATCGCTTACGGCGGGTTCCAGCGGCGGTATCCGCACTGGCGCTGGGGGATGAACTACGAGCGCCAGCGGAAGACGGACCGTCACGGGCTCGGAAAAGCGTTCGAGATCGTCAACAACGACGATCCGAGTCACGCGTTTCTCCAGGAGTCGAACACGCTGGCCGACCAGAAAGCCGTGATCACCCACGTCGAGGCGCACGCGGACTTCTTCGCGAACAACGGCTGGTTCGGTCTGTACGCGGACCGCGGCGAGGACGGACCCAACGCCGCGGCGCGGCTGGAGCGTAACGCCGACCGGATCGCCGCGATCATGGATCGGCCGGACGTCGACCGCGACGCGGTCGAGCGGCTGATCGATTCCGTCTCCGCGCTGGAGGATACGATCGACCAGCACAACCCGATCGACGCCGCCCGGTCCGAAGGCACCCCAGGTATCACCGCCGACGTCGGCGAGGAAGAAAGCGACGCGATCGACGCGGTCGAAGCACGGATCGACGAACTCGACCTCTCGGAGGAGGTGCGCCGGGACGTGTTCGACGACGAGTGGCTCGAAGCCAGAGACGCAAACGGGACGGAGCCGGCGGAGCCGCGTCCGGACGTGCTCGCGTTCCTTCGCGACCACGGAAAACGGTACGACCCCGAAAGCGGAAAGGCAGTCGACCGCGAGCCGTGGGAGACGACGGTGATCGACGCGCTCCGCGAGGAGGCGTACTACTTCGCGGGACAGAAGCAGACGAAGGTGATGAACGAGGGATGGGCCACGTACTGGGAGTCTACCATGATGGGCGGCGAAGGGTTCGCCGGCCCCGACGAGTTCCTCACGTACGCCGACCATATGGCGCGCGTGCTCGGCTCGCCCGGGCTCAACCCGTACAAACTGGGTCTCGAGCTGTGGACGCACGTCGAGCTGCAGGCGGCCCGCCGGGACGTGATCGACAAGCTGCTGCGCGTCGAGGGAGTGATGCCCGAGAACTTCCACGCCGAAGTGGATATCGACCGCGTGGTCGAGATCCTCGAACCACATCCGGCGATCGCCGGCGCGGGACCCGCGACGCTCGACGCGCTGGCCGATCTCGCCGACGACGGCGACCCACGAGTCGACGCCGAAACCGTCGACCGGGCGCTCTCGGCGCGGGCGCGCGACGACACGGAGCCGGGCGGAGATGAAACCGCACCGGCGATCGAGCGATACCCGTGGAAGCTGCTCACGTACGAGGGGCTCGCGGAGCGACATTACGTGCTCTCACGGCCGGAGCATCGTGGCGCGCTACGGAACGTGTCCCGCGAGAGTCTCACGGAACGAGCACGCTACATGTTCGACGTCGATCGATATCCGACGGTCACGGCGGCGCTCGACGACGTCGACCGGGCCGCCGGCTGGAAGCGGATGTTCGAGGTCCGCGAGAGCCACAACGACGTGACGTTCATCGACGAGTTCCTCACCGACGAGTTCGTTCGCGAGCGGAACTACTTCACCTACGAGTACAGCCGGGCCACGGAGGAGCACCGCGTTGCCAGCGTCGACGCCGACGACGTGCGGCGGAAGCTGCTCTTGCGGTTCACGAACTTCGGAAAGCCGACGATCGTCGTGCTCGACGGGAACTTCCGAAACCGCGGCGAGCTGCTGTTGGGCCACCGGTACAACGGCGTCGCGCTGGATGAGGCAAGCGCGAAAGCGACGCTGGAGCGCGTCTTCGAGCTGTGGGGGCGGCCCGTCCATCTCGCGACGATTCGGGTCGAGTACTCGGAGGAGGAGCTCCGACGGGCGAAGCGTCGTGGACGCGAGCCCGATGGGACGGAAGTCGGCGTTCGCTTCCAGTACGACGGGGGTGAGGTCACCGAACACGACCTCGACGAGTCGATCGAATCCCGGATCGCGGCCGACGAGGGGGACTACGATACGAAGCCGGACGACTGGTTGGCGTGAGCAGCGGCCGACGGCAGATATCGATATGTTCCGTGTGGGGCTGCGTCAGGGCGAGGCGCAGGTGTCCGAAGCGGTCACGTCCCGTGCTCCCAGCTGTCCATGTACTCGCGCTGCTGTTCGGAGAGCGTGTCGTGTGCGACCCCCTCCGCGGCGAGTTTTATCTCGGCGACCTCGCGGTCGAGGTCGTCGGGGACGTCGTGGACGCCCGGGTCGTATGCCGCGCCGTTCGTCGCGAGCTCGCGGACACACACCGCCTGCACCCCGAAGCTCTGGTCCATCACCTCGACCGGGTGCCCTAACGCGATCGGCGCGGCGAGATTGACGAGTCGTCCCTCGGCGAGCACGTTCAGCACCCGACCGTCGGGAAGCTCGAACCCCTCGACCCCCTCCCGCGCCTCGAAGCGGTCGACCGCGAGCTCGTCGAGCTCCTCGAGATTCACCTCCACGTCGAAGTGGCCGGCGTTCGCGAGGAGAACGCCGTCCTGCATCACCTCGAAATGCTCGCGGGTGATAACGTCGCGGTTGCCGGTCGTCGTGATGAACACGTCGCCGATCTCGGCGGCGTCGACCATCGGCAGCACCTCGTACCCCTCCATGTGGGCTTCCAACGCCCGGCGAGGATCGACCTCGCAGACGATGACGTTCGCGTTCTGGCCGGCCGCCTTCTTCGCGACGCCTTTGCCGCACTTCCCGTACCCGCCGACGACGACGTTTTTGCCCGCCCACGAGAGGTTCGTCGTCATCGCGATCGTCGCCAGCGACGACTCCCCGGTGCCGTGGACGTTGTCGAACAGCTGTTTCATCGGCGTGTCGTTGACGGCGAAGACGGGGTAGTGGAGCTCGCCGTCGGCGTCCATCGCGCGCAGCCGGTGGACGCCGGTCGTCGTCTCCTCCGCGCCGCCGACGATGGAGTCGATCAGTTCGGGGTACTCCTCGTGGACGAGTTTCACCATATCCATCCCGTCGTCGACGGTGATCGTCGGTTCGTGCGCGACGACCGCGTGCATCGCGTCGTAGTACTCCTCGTCGTCGACGCCCCGAACCGCGTAGGAGGTGATCGAGTCGTGTGCGTTCAACGCGGCGGAGACGTCGTCGTGTGTCGAGAGAGGGTTACACCCCGTGATCGCGACCTCCGCGCCGCCGTCGGCGAGCAGCTCGACGAGGTTCGCCGTCTTCGCCTCGACGTGCATCGCCATCGCGATGGTTTCGTCGGCGAGCGGCTGCTCGGCGACGAAACCATCGCGCAGCGCCTCCAGAATGGGCATATGCTGTAGCGCCCAGTCCATCTTTCGACGACCCTCCTCGCGGGCCGTCGCGGGATCGGATAGATGCTCCGTGACCGGTGGATACGTGCTCTCGCTCATGCATCTCGGTTGGCGAACCGACCACTAAACGCTGCCGACAACGGGGCGAGAAACGAAGTCGATCGGGGCCGTCATCGGAAGCGATTCGCCGGTGTGTGGTCAGTTGCTTGGCGGGCCGCCGCCGTTACCGTTTCCGCTCCCGGATCCACCACCGTTACCGTTCCCGGCACTCCCGCTGTTACCGGGCGCGTCATCATTTCCGGACGAGCCATCGGTTCCGGACGAGTCGGCGTCGCCGGAGGCGTCGGAGTCGGTGGCGTCATCGTCATCGGACGACTCGTTCGTCTCGGTGTGGTTCGGGCCGGCGTGTTCGGGAGGACCTGCGTGTTCAGGGGGACCACCGGCGTTTTCGGAGGCGTTGGCGGGACGATCGCTGGCGTTGGCAGGACGATCGCTGGCGTTAGCTGCGTGGGACGGCCGATCGGTCTCGTTCGTCGCGTTCGCGTGCGGGTTGCCCGCGTGGTCGGGCGCGTCACCCGGGTTGTTCCGCGTCACGAAGTCGGACATCGCGCTGCCGATGCCGCCGGGTCCGTTGCCCTGGAGCTGCCGGACGAAGTCGCGGACCTGCTGGCCGAACGGCTGCTGAGCTTCAGGCTCGTCGTCCGCCGCGACGGTCAGATCGGCCGTCGTCGAGGCGGTCTCGTTCTCGTACTCCGCGGTCACCTCGACGGTGACGTCCGCGTCGGCGGCGGGCAGTTCGACCGTGCCGTTCTCGTCGGTCGTGTAGTTCCCGCTACCCGCGTACGTCGCGTTTTCGTCGACCGGCTCGACGGTCACCGAGGCGTTCGCCACCGCGGTGTCGTTTTCGGTCACCGTCACGATCGGCTCCGCGTCCGCGTCGTCGACCGTGAGTTCTAGTCCATCGTCGGCCGCCACGGCACCCGTGGCCGCCCCGATCGCGACGATCGCGATCAGCAGTACGTACAACGTTCGTGTGCTCATCGTCACGGATCACCCGTGGAGCGGAACGGGGTTAAAAAGGGAACTCCGTTAACCCGGATTAATCCTGATTTCACCCGATACAGCGAATGTGGCCGGAATTCTCGTCGAGTCAATGACTACCGTACAAGCCGATTCGATCCCGATCGCGATGACACCAATTTATAAACCCCATGCGGTTGGCGCGCCGGTGAGCGCCCGAAGGGCGCGAGTCGCGAGGGCGACCGGAGGGAGCCCTCGAACGCGAGCGGCGAAGTCGCGAGCGAGCGCGCGCGAGGGAGTCGGTCGCCCGGAGCGACGCGGAGGGCGGCCGACGAGGCTGGGGAGGTGAGAGGTGCGGTTGCGGTGCGGTTGCAGTACAGGGCGGAGCCTTCGAAACGGTAGAGTATCATAGATCTTTTGCCATGGTTCGTTCCATGAATTCACACTCGAATCAGCCGTGAGACGCTGCTTGCTTCGTGCTCGATACCGGGCGTATATTGTGCAGTGTGAGTTCGAGTAGATGCTTATAAAGGCGTACTTAGCGCTGCGAGGAGTGGTATATAAATGAGCGGTGAGGCAGAGACCGATTTGGAAGCCCCAGCCGCGACGGCTCGCGCGGCTCGCTGCGGTCCTCAGTCGCTCACTGCGTTCGCTCCTTGCGGTCCTTACGTCGCCGGGCTTCGCCCTCGCGGCTGCCCCTTCCAGTCCCGCCCCGCACCGCAGCCTCGGACCGCCCCAGCCTCGACCGGAGGGGCCGCCGGAACCGCTCGGCGGCCCCTCCGGTCTCCCTCGCGCGCTCGCTCACGGGCCGAAGGCCCGCTCGCGGCGCGCGCCACCGCAACCACAAGCAGAGCATTGTTCGGTTATCAGGTGACGGCGGGCGGTCGGCGCGCGCCTCCGAGCGCTCTGGAAAGAGCGCGAGGAGCGCGTGCGAGGGACGCGGTGAGCGCTCGGAGAGCGCGAACCGCGAGGCTGGGGAGGCGCGAGGTGCGGTTGCGGTGCGGTCGGGTGGGGTTGAAAGGGGCAGCCGGGAGGCGGGCGCACGCTCGCTGCGCGCTTCGGTCGCTCACGTCGTTCGCTCCCTGCAGTGCTTGTGTCGCCTGCGCCCGCCTCCCGGCTGGGGCTTTCGGATCGTTCGTCGCGGAGCTATCGCTCTCGCGACTCACTTATAAACGAACACCAACCCCTCCACGGTATCGCTTATAAACCACCCATCCACCCTCGTGAGCGACGTACACCCGAGATCGATCGCCGCGATGGCTGCACCGAGCGGTTCTCGTGTCGGTGTGTGAAGTGTTCTATGACGCCCTCAAACGGTCGTGTCGGCCGGGGTCTCACCCACGCGGGCGATCACCCATCCACGTATCAACGCGCCGGAGGTCGCCGCGTCGCGGTCACCCGGGGGATTTAGGCGATCGAGCGCATCCGATCGGCATGGACGCGCTCCTGCTCGCCGTGCTCGTGGGGATCCCGCTGGCGTGGCTCGTCGGCTTCGCGGTGTACGCGTACCTCGACGCGCCGAACCACGGGATGAGCCCGCGGAAGTGGGCAGCGATCTCGTTTTTCGTTCCGCTGTTCGGCTTCTTCGCGTACCTGTTCGAGCGCGAGGAGCGCGACTACGACCCCGAGGAGGACCCGTACGCGACGGGGGAGACGACGTTCGCCGTCCACGAGTCGAGACGCGGCGAGAAGCCGTTCGGCCCCGCCGGCACGCGGGCGGACGAGACCGACGACGACGAGGAGAGCGACGAGTGGAACGACCCGCCGGGCGTCGATCCCTGATCCGGGACGGAAGCGGCGCCGCGGCTCCGGACGCGAAGTCGACTCCGGCTTTAAGTCCTCGCGCCGGGTACGCACGCGTATGACCCTCTCGCTCGATTCGACTCAGCTCGACCGCTACTCCAGACACATCATCATGGACGAAGTCGGTCCCGAAGGGCAAAAACGGCTCCTCGACGGGCGTGCCCTCGTGCTCGGCGCTGGCGGACTCGGCTCCCCGGTGATCCAGTACCTCGCCGCAGCGGGCGTCGGGCGGCTCGTGGTCGTCGACGACGACGTCGTCGAGCGCTCGAACCTCCAGCGACAGATCGTCCACGGCGACGCCGACGTGGGCGAGCCCAAAGTCGAGTCGGCGGCGCGGTACGTCGAGGCGCTCAACCCCGATGTCGACGTGGAGACGCACGAGACCAGACTCGACGTGGCGAACGCCCGCGAACTGATCGGCGGCGTCGACGTCGTCGTCGACTGCGCGGACAACTTCCGGACCAGATACGTCGTCAACGACGCCGCCCGGATCGAGGGCGTGCCCGTCGTCCACGGCGCGATATACAAGTTCGAGGGACAGGCGACGACGCTCGTCCCGGGTGGTCCCTGCTACCGGTGTCTGTTCCCCGAGGCTCCCGACCCCGGAACCGTCCCCGACTGTGCGGCGACCGGCGTGCTTGGCGTGTTGCCCGGAACGGTCGGCTGCGTGCAAGCGACGGAGGCCGTGAAGCTGCTTCTCGACGCCGGGGAACCCCTCGGCGGGCGGCTCCTCTTTTACGACGCGATGGATATGACGTTCGAGACGGTCGAATACGCACGAAAACCCGACTGTCCCGTCTGCGGGGAGAACGGTATCGACACGATCGAGGGGATCGACTACACCGACGGCTGCCGGATCGAGGCCGAGTGACCGTGTCGCTGGCAGCCGACACCCGGGAGGCCGTCCGGGCCCGTCCGTTCCTTCTCGCGGCGCTTCGTGCCGGTGTGGTGAACTACAGCGCGGCCGCCGCGTGGCTCGCGGAGGACGCCGGCCTCGACGGCGACATCGAGGCCGCCGCGACCGCACTCCGCCGATTTCGGGACGAACTCCCCGCGTACGACACCGACGACCGGACCGCGACCGTGACGATGCAAAGCGGGGTCGGGATGGCCGACGTCGACACGGTCGAAACGACGGACGCACCCACACTGACCGTGGCCGGGGCATCGCTCGTTCCGGAGGGTGACGGAACGGCGGTCGTCGCGACCGGCGATGTCGACGCCGCCGCGCTGGCGGCGGTGCTCGAACGCTTATCAGCTGTGGGCGTCACCGTCCGAGCGGCGGGGGTCGCTCGCGGTGCGCTTCTCGTCGTCGTCGACCGCCGAGACGGCGCGAACGCCGTCCGAACCGTCGAGGCGGCGCTCGATACGGTTCTTTCCGTCGGGTGACCGGTCGTTTCGCGCCGCTAGTGGCGCTCGCGGACAAACGGAGCCCGGGAGCCACTCGATGTCAAACTGTACAACTACCGCGAGGAGGCGGTCTCCGTCGACCTCCTCGTCGAGGCCGACGACGACGAGCTCGGGATCGCCACGCTGGGATACGATTCGCCGGCGTGACGGGAGGGTTGCGGTCGTCGCCGGGTCGAGCCGTCAGTCGTCGCCTTCGACGACTGCCGTCTCCTCGGGTTCGTACAGCTCTCCGGTCCGTTCCAACTCCGAAAGGTAGTCGTCGGCGTCGATGGCGGCCTGACAGCCCATCCCGGCGGCAGTGACCGCCTGCTGGTAGTGGAAGTCGACGACGTCCCCGGCACCGAACAGCCCGTCGACACCCGTGTCAGTCTGATTCTCGCCGCGACCTCCCTCCGTGAGGAGATAGCCGTCGTCGTCGAACTCGACGCCCGTCCCCTCGAGGAACGCCGTGTTCGGCGTGTGACCGATCGCGAAGAAAACGGCCCCGACGTCGAACGTGTACTCGTCGACGTCGTCGGCGGTGGCGGGAGCCTCGAGCTTCTGTTTCGGATGACCGCCGGGATGCTCGACGAGCGTGACGTGGTCGATCCCGTCCGCCGGCGTGCCGTGGATCTCGGTTAGTTCGGTGTTCAACAGGAGCTCGATCTCGCCCTCGTCGACCTTCTCCATGATACGGTCGATCCAGACGTCCTCCGCCCGGAACTCCTCGCGGCGATGTGCGATGTACACCGTGTCCGCGAACTTGGTGAGGAAGTTCGCCTCCTCCATCGCCGCGTCACCGCCACCGACGACGAGCATGTCCTCGCCGCGGAAGAACGCCCCGTCACACGTCGCACACGTCGAGAGTCCGTACCCCATCAGCTCCTCCTCGCCGGGGACGCCGAGCGTTCGGGCGGACGCGCCCGACGCCGCGATGACGGCATCGGCCGTGTACACGTCACCGTCAGAGAGCTCGACCCGGAAATGTCCCTCGTCGGCTTTCGAGACGTCCTCGATGACGCCGTTTCGAGTCTCCGCGCCGAACTTCGTCGCCTGCGATTTCATGTTCTGTATCAGCTCCGGCCCGGAGATCCCCTCGGGGAAGCCGGGGTAGTTCTCCACGTCCGTCGTCAGCGTGAGCTGACCGCCCGGTTCGTCGCCCTCGATCAGGAGCGGCTCGTTGTTCGACCGTGCGGCGTAGATCCCCGCAGTCAGTCCAGCGATACCGGTGCCGGCGATGATCAGCCGGCGGTGGTCAACGACTGCCTCGTCCATACTGGGCCGTTCGCGATCGCGAGGTATGTACGTTGCGCTGTCGTGTCCGATCCGCACCAGACTGAGCGGCTGGCACGACGCAGTTCGCTCGCCAATGCGCCGCGGGATGCCATCTCGGCGACACGAAACGTCGTCCGCCCGGTCGCAACTTCAAAGAGTCCCGCGGGTGAGCCCCACACATGGAGCTAGACGACACGGACCGCGCGATCCTCCGGATCCTCCAGAACGACGCCAGAACCCCGTTCTCGGAAGTGGCCCGTCGGATCGACATGTCGAGTGCAACCGTACACGACCGCGTCGGTCGAATGGAGGAAGCAGGCGTCATCGAGGGGTATCACGCGAAGGTGAATCCCAAATCCGTCGGCTACGGCGTCAGCGCACTGGTCGGACTTCGCGTGAAGCAGGGACGCGAGGAGGACGCTCTGGAGCGACTCCGCGACATCGAGGAGGTCCGAGAGATCCATCTGACGACCGGCGAGTGGGACGTGATGTTGAAGGTCGTCGCGGAGGACACGGACCGGCTCCGCGATCTGATGTTCGAACGGATCGCCGATATGGACGGCTTCTCGCGTTCACAGACGATGATCATCCTCGGTACCGACTACGAGGCAGACGGACTGCCGATCTGAGACGGTCCGGTCGGCTCGGTCTTCCCTGCAGTCTCACGACGACCGGTCGCTTCCCCCCCGGTGTCGCATCGGATCCACACGGGACCGGAACGCTCAACTCGGGAACCGTCCGAACGGTGCACATGAGCACGCGTCTCGAGGATCGGTTCGACCTCTCACCCGAGCGGGCGTGGGCCGCGGTGGTCGGCGTCGTCACGGCCGCGCTCGCGCTCGGATCGCTTCTGTTTCCGCGCCAGGTGTACGATGCGTTCCTCTGGCGGTACTTTTGGGGTCCGGTCGCCGCCGACGGGCAAGGTGCACAGTGTGCGGTCCGCGAGGGTGGCACGACGGAGCTGCTGACGAGCTCCGCGGAGTGTGCGAGCGCAGTCGAGGCCGGACAAGTGGTGGCGTTCCCCGGCTACACCACCGTCTCGACGGTGAGCTACGTGTTCATCCTGCTCGGGATGCTGATCGGCGTGATATTCCTGCTCCGCCGGCTGGAGATCGGTGACGAGTTCCGGTTTTTTTACGCGCTGTTCCCGTTCATGCTGTTCGGCGGGGCGCTCCGCACGGTCGAGGACGCCGGCATCGCCGCGATGCGAGCCGGCACCGAGCCGATGATACCGTTCCCGTGGAGCGCGCTGCTTATCAGCCCGTTCATCTACTTCACCGTGTTCGCGGTGACGCTGGTGTGTGTCGTCGCCGCGTACGCGCTCGCCGATCGCGGGGTCGTCGACGACTACGCCACACCGCTTTTCGGGCTGGGAAGCGTCGCGCTCGTGATCACGGTCGGGTATCTCATCGCACTCGCTGCGCTCACGGAGTACGTGACGGTGTATCCCCAGGTACTCGTGTTAACGCTCGTCATCGCCACGCTCTCGACGTGGCTCGTCTGGCGACTGATCGAGGGGTGGAAACCGTCGATCAATCGGGGCACCGGATTCGCCGGCTTCCTCATCATCTGGGGACACGCGGTCGACGGCGTCGCAAACGTGATCGGGCTCAACTGGATGCCCGAGCTCACCGGGACCGCGAACCTCGTCCCCAAACACGTCGTAAACGAGCTGATCGTGAACTGGACCGGTCGCCTCCTGCCGGATTCCATCGTAGCGATCACCGGTGACGCGTGGCCGTTCCTGCTGGTAAAACTCGGCGCTGCCACGTTCGTCGTCTGGGTGTTCAACGGGGAGATGTTCGAGGAGTCACCGCGATACACCCTGCTTCTCCTCATCACCGTGCTCGCCGTCGGACTCGGGCCCGGCACGCGGGATATGCTGCGTGCGACGTTCGGGATCTGAGATCGATACCGGCTCCCGAGCCCGACCCCACTACGAGAACCGCACCGCGTCGCCCGGCGACAGTCCGAACGCTTCGTCGCCGCGACCGCCGTTGACGTCACACTCGAGATAGCCGTGGCTTCCGACGGTGACGAGGCGGTCTCCTCGCGGGACGGACGCGAACGTTTCGGCGACCGGGACCGGCTCGCCGTTCACGCGAACGTGGTCGGACCGGCGATCATCGTCGGGGTCGCGGCCGCGAACGAACGACCCCGGGACGTTCGTGATCGCGTTCCCGAAGTCGTCGACGACGAGCACTTCGCCGCGAGCGACGCCGTCCGCAACGGTCGCCGCCGGAAGCGTCAGGTCGACGTACTCCGTCGTACGGGTGAGTCCGGGAGTCGATGCAAGCACGTCGCCGTCGGCGACCGACGTGCCGAGCGCCTCCCGGATCCGCGCCGCCGCCGGTGCGAACACGTCCCGACCGTGGAACGTCGCGCTCGCGGGGTCGCTGACGGCGATCTCGAAGCACTCGATCTCGTCGCCGAGCCGTCCGTCGTCGCCGAGCCGTCCGTCGTCGCCGAGCCGTCCGTCGTCGCGTCCACTGCCGTCGGCGTCGGCAGCCAGCGCGCGAGCCGGCGGGAGTGCGAGCCCGTTGTCCGGCGCGACGAGGACGTGGTTGCCGGCGCGGACCGCGACTGCGGCGCGGTCGGTTCCGACTCCCGGGTCGACGACCGCACAGTGGACTGCGGGCGGGAACTCCGGAAGAACGAACCGGAGCCAGAACGCTGCCGCACGCGGGTCACCACGCGGGAGATCGTGAGCGACGTCGAGTATCTCCGCGTCGGTTTCACGACGGATGACGCCTTTCATCGCAGCCGGGTACGGCGATCCGAAGTCGCTTGCGAGCGTTATCATGGGGTGTACGGGTAGTCGCTGTGAATGGTTGCTGCGGATGGTTGCTGTGAATGGTTGCTGTGGGGTGGTTGGCCGGACGGTGCGCAAGCTCGAGCGGGACGATCACTGGTCGACGGGCGTGTCCGTCTCCGCGATCTGGCGGATCCGCTCCGCGCCGTCGACCTCGGTGATGACGTCGACGACGGCGTCGGGCACGAGATCCTCCCAGTCGCGGCCGTGAATGATCCGTTCGCGGAGCTCCGTCCCCTCAAGAACGTCGCGCCGGAACATCGGTGACCGCCGAACTTCAACGCCGGCCTCCTCGAACAGACGGATGACGAGCGGGTTGTTCGAGTACGCGACGTCGAACCGCGGCGTCATGCTCTGAACGTGACTCACCCAGACGGAGTTGCGGTCGAGATCCTCGATCGGAACCACGTAGGTAGTTACGGGGAGATCGTCGACGGCCTTCGTCACCATCATCACGCGCTCGCCCGCAGTAAACGGGTTTCTGGTGCTGTGGGAGTCGCCGGCCGAGCCGACCCCTAAGACGATCTCCTCGACTTCGTCGGCGATCTCCTCGACCATATGACGGTGGCCGTTGTGAAACGGCTGGAACCGTCCGATGTAGAACCCCCGCATGGTTCCACGTAGCGCGGGCGTCATTTATAAATACGGCGGGACGCCACTCCCGGATTATACGGCACCTATAGCGCTTCTACCCCGCGTTTCCGGCTTCTGTTCGGGATCGTTCTCGGGGAGAAAGTATATCAGTAGCGCTCCCTTCGTTTTCAGTAGCGAATATCGATTCTATGAGCAACGAGAAGGACACGAACGACCCGACGACCGAGGAGCTCTCCGACTCCACGACGGAGGCCGGAGGGCACCCGGATCCGTCGGGAGACGGCGAGGACGCCCCCGTCGATACGGGTTCCGATCCGGACGAGAACGCCGATCCGGACGAGAACGCCGATCCGGATGATCCGTCCGAGCGGGAGCGTTCGACGCCGCCCGCCGACGAGGAGACGATCTGGGACGACCCGAAGATCAAAGACGATCCCGGCGACGGCGGGTCCGACGAACCGAACGGAACCGATACCCCTGACGCACCGGACGCGCCCACCACTCCCGACGCACCGGACGAACCGGTCGACGAGGGCGACATCGACGAGCTCGGCAGCACCGTCGAAGTCGAGGGGGCGGAGATCGCAGAGGACCCGGACGAGGACGACCTCCTCGGCGGGCTCAAGATCGACACGACGACCGAGATCGAGATCCCCGACCGACTCGTCGACCAGGTGATCGGACAGGAGCACGCTCGCGACGTGATCATCAAGGCGGCCAAACAGCGCCGCCACGTCATGATGATCGGGTCGCCGGGTACCGGCAAATCGATGCTGGCGAAGGCGATGTCCGAGCTGCTCCCGAAAGAGGAGCTTCAGGACGTCCTGGTGTATCACAACCCCGACGACGGCAACAAGCCGAAGGTGCGGACGGTGCCGGCGGGGAAGGGTGAACAGATCGTCGACGCACACAAAGAGGAGGCCCGCAAGCGCAACCAGATGCGGTCGCTTCTCATGTGGATCATCATCGCCGTCGTGTTGGGGTACGCGCTCATCATCGTCGGCCAGATACTCATCGGTATCATCGCCGCGGGTGTCGTCTACCTCGTCTTCCGCTACCTCAACCGCGGCTCCGACGCGATGATCCCGAACCTGCTCGTGAACAACGGCGACACGAAGTCCGCGCCGTTCCGCGACGCCACGGGCGCGCACGCCGGCGCGCTGCTGGGTGACGTTCGCCACGACCCGTTCCAGTCCGGCGGCATGGAGACGCCGAGCCACGACCGCGTCGAGGCGGGCGCGATCCACAAGGCGAACAAGGGCGTGCTGTTCATCGACGAGATCAACACGCTCGACATCCGGAGCCAACAGCACCTCATGACGGCGATCCAGGAGGGCGAGTTCTCCATTACGGGCCAGTCCGAGCGCTCCTCGGGCGCGATGGTCCAGACGGAGCCGGTCCCCACCGACTTCGTCATGATCGCGGCCGGGAACCTCGACGCGATGGAGAACATGCACCCCGCACTGCGGAGCCGTATCAAGGGGTACGGCTACGAGGTGTACATGGAGGACACGATCGAGGACGACCCGGAGATGCGCCGGAAGTACGTCCGCTTTATCGCCCAGGAGGTCGCGAAGGACGGCCGCCTGCCGGAGTTCACCGCCGAGGCCGTCGAGGAAGTGATCCTCGAGGCAAAACGGCGGTCCGGCCGGAAGGGTCACCTGACGCTGCACTTCCGGAACCTCGGCGGGCTCGTTCGTGTCGCCGGCGACATCGCTCGCGGCGAGGACGCCGAGCAGACGACCCGCGAGCACGTGCTGCAGGCGAAGGGACGGTCGCGGTCGATCGAACAGCAGCTCGCCGACGACTACATCGAGCGCCGGAAGGACTACGAGCTACAGGTCTCGGACGGCTACGTCACCGGCCGCGTGAACGGCCTCGCCGTCATGGGCGAGGACTCCGGGATCATGCTGCCAGTGATGGCCGAAGTGACGCCCACCCAGAGCGGCGGGCAGGTGATCGCGACCGGCCAGCTGAAGGAGATGGCCGAGGAGTCCGTCCAGAACGTCTCGGCGATCATCAAGAAGTTCTCCGACGAGAACATCTCCGAGAAGGATATCCACATCCAGTTCATCCAGACCGGCCAGCAGGGCGTCGACGGCGACTCCGCATCGATCACGGTCGCGACCGCGGTCATCTCGGCGCTGGAGGACGTCGGTGTCGACCAGAGCCTCGCGATGACCGGCTCGCTGTCCGTGCGCGGCGACGTGCTGCCGGTCGGCGGCGTCACACACAAGATCGAGGCGGCCGCGAAGGCCGGTTGCAGTCGGGTCATCATCCCGAAGGCGAACGAGCAGGACGTGATGATCGAAGACGAGTACGAGGAGATGATCGAGGTGATCCCCGTCTCGCACATCAGCGAGGTGCTCGACATCGCTCTGGAGGGCGAAGCCGAGAAAGATTCGCTCGTCTCCCGACTCAAATCGATCACCGGCTCGGCGCTTAAAGACCAGCAGGGCGTCTCCAGCCCGTCAAGTCCGAGCCCGCAGTAACACCGCTCCGCGACCAGCCACGACATGACCGACTGGGCGACGTTCGCGGTCGCGACCGTCGTCATGACGCTGGCGCTTTTGTACCTCACCCGTCGCTCCCAGCGGACGCTGGAGCGGGTCCGTATCGTCGACGATATCGGCGACGCCGACCACCCCGACACCGCCGACCACCCCGACACCGCCGACCGCGATTCCGACGACCTCGACACGCCGGTATCGAACGCCGCGGAGCCGGTTCTCACGACGGAGCTACTCCTCGCGAACGTCGCGCTCTCGCAGGGAGTCGCGCTGGCGCTGCTCGTCGGGGTCGCGTGGTGGACCGGCGTTCCGGCACGTGCGTTCGGACTCGCAGCGGCGGATATCACGGCGTCCGTGCTGCTCGTCGGCGTCGCCGTCGGCGTCGTTCTCTATCTCGGCAACGAGGCAGCCGCGGGGCTCGGCGACCGGTTCGGCGTGACGGCTCCGGAGCGACTCCGCGAGGCGATGGCTCCATCCGACCGACGTGGGTGGGCGCTCCTGCTTCTCGTCGTGTTACCCGTGATCGCCGTCTTCGAGGAGGCGCTGTTCCGTGGCGCGCTTATCGGCGCGTTCGCGGTCGGTTTCGGGGTGGATCCGTGGCTGCTCGCGGTCGGCTCCTCCGTGGCGTTCGGACTCGGCCACGGCGCTCAGGGGCGCCTCGGGATCGCCGTCACCGGCGTGCTCGGGTTCGTGCTCGCGGCGGTGTTCGTCGTCAGCGGGAGTCTCCTCCTCGTAATCGTCGCCCACTACGTGATCAACGCGCTGGAGTTCGTCGTTCGGGAGGGGTTCGGCTGGGATCCGGCGGGCGTGAGCGAGTCGTCGTCGGGCTCATAAACGAGACGAGCGCCCCCGGGGTCGTACTGAAATCCTTCGATTTCCGTGCCGGCGAGAGACGAAGTCTCTCGAACGACTTGACCCGAGGCGCTTCACTCGTCGGCGAACGACCCGTTGCGGATCGTCGCCTCGGCGGCGGCGAGCATCTCGTCGGGATCGAACGCGTCGACGACGGTACGAAGATCGCTCCGGGACGCGTCCGCGAGATCACGGGCGTGGGCCGTCACGTTCGGGAGCGCGCGGACGACGTTGTCGATGATCGGGATCGTGGCGACCTGCGGGGAACGACTCGCCGGGTTGAGATCGACCACGATCTCCGTTTTTCCCATTTCGCCGAGCGCCTCCGCCCGGTCGCCGTCCTCCAGCGGAACGACGACGACGTCCGCGGCCCCGATCCCGTCCGCGTCGACCGTGCCGCGAGCGTGGTCGAGTCCGGGGATCTTCCCGTCTCCGGCGAGCCCTTTCACCCCGTCCGCGCCGTGCTCGCGGAGATGGTCGACGATCGCTTCCATGCGCTGTTCGGTCCGGTTGAACAGATTCACCTCGAGATCGGCGTCGACCGCCTCGGCGAGTTCGACGGTCGCGTCGGGGGCTAGCGCGGCCACGTTCCCGTTGACGGAGATGACTGGATGGTCGGCGAGGAGGAGTCGAGCCGCCGCTGCCCGCTCCGCCTCGTCCGCGCTCGGGAGCGTCCGTTCGCCGAGCAGGTAATCGAACGCCTCCCCGCGTCCCTGGGCGATGAGCCCCTGCTTCGAGGTGATTCCCTTCTCGACGCCCGCCTCGATCCGATGGCGGGTCCGCAGCGACGCGGCTCGGGGATGGTCGTCCGGAATCTCCGTGTCGGCCATATCGCCGATTGGCAGTCGAACGGATAAAAGCGGCTCGTTGGCTGGGCGAGACTCGATCCGAGTTGATCGGCCCGTGGCACCCAAAAATTAACTCCATTCGACACGTATATCGGAACGTTATGCATCGGAGTGGGACGTACACCGTCGTCGACGGCTGCAACGACCACGGAACGATGACCCTTCGCGAGCATCCGCGCAACGAGACGCTACACGTCGTCGAGTACGACTGTCCGGACGCCGAGGAGGCGCTCGCGGAACTGGACCCCGGCTCCGTCGTCGAACTCGAGCTCAGACGGGCGGGGCGGCGCGGGAACGCATGGCGCGTCGAAGCCGCGGAGCCGGTGGAACACGCCGTGGCCGCAGCGCCCTGATCGCGACCGGTCGACCGGAAACGTGCGTTCCGCCGTCCGTCCACTCCGTCCGCCAACTCCTCACGCAACCCCGATCCGCTCGCGATACGTACCGTACTCCGATTCGAACACGGCCATGATCTCGCCCATCGTCGCGTACGCCTTTACGGCGTCGACGATCGCGGGAAGGACGTTCTCGTCGTCGTCGATAGCGGCTCGGATGTCGTCGAGCGTGCGCTCGACCGCGTCGTCGTCACGGTCCGCCTTGACGGCGTCGAGGCGGTCGGTCTGCCGCTCCCGGGTCGTCTCGTCGACGCGGAGCAGATCCGGTTTCGTCTCCTCTTCGATCTCGTAGGCGTTGACGCCGACGACCGTCTCCGCGCCCTCGTCGACACGCTCCTGATACTCGTATGCGGACTCCTGGATCTCGCGGTGGAAGTACCCTTGCTCGATCCCGTAGAGCACCCCGTCGCGGACGGAGCCGTCGCCCATTCCTCTGATCTCCTCGATGTACGTCATCGCGTCCGACTCGATCTCGTCGGTGAGCGCCTCGACGGCGAACGAGCCGCCGAGCGGATCGACGACGTCGGCCGCGCCGGACTCCTCGGCGATGATCTGCTGGGTTCGAAGCGCGACGCGAACCGCCCGCTCGGACGGAAGCGCGAGCGCCTCGTCGAAGGAGTTCGTGTGAAGACTCTGGGTGCCGCCGAACACGCCCGCAAGCGCCTGCATCGTGACCCGCACGACGTTGTTCAACGGCTGCTGGGCGGTGAGCGACTGTCCCGCGGTCTGGGTGTGGAACTTCAGTTGTTTTGCGGCCTCGGCCTTTGCGCCGTACCACTCCGCCATCACCCTCGCGTAGATCCGGCGAGCGGCGCGGAACTTTGCGACCTCCTCGAGAATGGAGTTGTGCGAGTTGAAGAAAAACGAGAGCTGCGGCGCGAACTCGTCGACGTCGAGCCCGCGGTCCAGACAGTCCTCGACGTACGCGAACCCGTCCGCGAGCGTGAACGCGAGCTCCTGTGTCGCCGTCGACCCGGCCTCGCGGATGTGATACCCCGAGATCGAGATCGGCTTGAACGCGGGCGTCTCCGCGACCGCGAACTCGATCGTGTCGGTGACGAGATCGAGGGAGGGCTCCGGCGGGATCACCCACTCCTTCTGGGCGATGAACTCCTTGAGCATGTCGTTCTGGAGGGTGCCCCGAAGCTCCGCACGCGGGACGCCCTGCTGGTCGGCGATGGCGACGTACATCGCGTAGATCACCGGCGCGGACGGGTTGATCGTAAAGGAGGTCGACACCTCGCCGACGTCGATCCCGTCGAAGAGCAGCTCCATATCGCGGAGCGTGTCGACGGCGACGCCCTCCTTGCCGACCTCGCCGAGCGCCATCTCGTCGTCGGAGTCGATCCCCATCAGTGACGGCATGTCGAACGCGGTCGAGAGGCCGGTCTGGCCCTCCTCGATCAGATAGTGGAACCGGTCGTTCGTCTCCTCGGCGGTACCGAACCCCGCGAACTGGCGCATCGTCCACGTCCGACCGCGGTACATCGTCGGATAGACGCCGCGGGTGTACGGCTCCTCGCCCGGGTAGCCGAGATCCGCCTCGTAGTCGAGGTCGGCGACGTCTGCGGGGGTGTACAGCCGGTCGACTTCGCGGTTCGACACGGTCGCGAACCGTTCGCGACGCTCGCCATGGCGGTCGAGCACGGGATCGAGCGTCTCCTCCCGCCACCGCTCGTGTCCCTCACGGATCGCGGCGAGCTCCTCGTCGTCGTACATGCGTAACGGTTCCGCCGCTCAATTTATAAATATTGATTGTGATCGTTCGGCGAACGAGCGTCAGTTAACACCCGACCGTCAGGTGACGCCCGTCGAGGGCCACCGCCCGTCGAGAGCCGTCGCCCGTCGAGGGCCACCGCCCGTCGAGAGCCGTCGCCCGTCGAGGGCCACCGCCCGTCGACGCCTACCACGGATCGCCGCTCCTTTTGTACTACGAATCGAGCGATCACGTATGAGAACGGCTGCACACCGGGCTAGCGGGTGGGCGCGATGACGGATCTCGTGACGTTCGGCGAGACGATGCTCCGGCTGTCGCCGCCTCGGGGCGAGCGGCTGGAGACGACACGCGAGCTCGACGTCCAGGCCGGCGGTGCGGAGAGCAACGTCGCCGTCGGCACGGCCCGACTCGGCGTCGACGCCGCGTGGCTCTCGAAGCTCCCGGACTCCCCGCTCGGTCGGCGGGTCACGGGTGAGCTCCGGAGCCACGGCGTCAAGCCACGGGTCGCGTGGGCCGATCCGGACGCGAGCAGACTCGGAACGTACTACCTCGAACACGGCGGGGAGCCACGCGGAACGGACGTAATCTACGACCGCGCGGACGCCGCGATCACGACGGTGACGCCCGAGGAGCTACCGACCGGCGTCCTCGAGGACGCCGACCGCTTTCACACGACCGGGATCACACCAGCGCTCTCCGAGCGGACCGCCGAGACGACCGCCGCGCTGTTGCGTGCGGCCGGCACCGCCGGCGTCACTCGCTCGTTCGACCTGAACTATCGGTCGAAGCTGTGGGCGCCCGGAGCGGCGAGAGCCGCCTACGAGGAGCTGTTCGCGGATATCGACACGCTGTTCGTACCGCGTCGGGACGCCCGCGAAGTGCTCGACAGAACAGGTGACGCCGTGGAGATCGCTCACGGGCTCGCCTCCGAGTTCGGCATCGACACCGTCGTCGTCACGCGCGGACACGAGGGAGCGGTCGCGTTACGCGGAGGGTCCGTCTACGAACAGGAGGTGTACGAGGCGGAGACGTTCGACGCGATCGGCACCGGCGACGCGTTCGTCGCCGGCTTCCTCGCGAAGCGGCTCCGCGGCGGCGACATCCCCGCAGCACTCGAATGGGCGGCCGCAACCGCCTCGCTGAAGCGAACGATCGGCGGCGACGTCGCCGTCGTGACCCGCGGGGACGTCGAGCGAGTCGTCGACGGTGGAAGCGGGATCGACAGGTAGGTGAGCAACTCTTAGTACGACGGGGGCGTCGTGTCCGGTATGCACGTCGTCGTCATCGGAGCGTACGGAAGCGCCGGCGCGGCCGTCGCGAGCGAGCTAGCACCACACGTCGGAAAACGCGTCGACGAGCTCACGCTGGTCGACGACGGAGACCCCGGCGGCGGACTCTGTATTCTGGAGGGGTGTATGCCGTCGAAGGAGCTGCTCTCGGCGGCCGCTCACCGATTCGAGGCCCGCGACGACGGGCGGCTCACTGGGAAGCCACACGAGCTCGATCTGGACCGGGTCGTCGCCGAGAAGAACGACCGGACTCGCGACTGGGCCGGCCATCGCCGGGAATCGGTCCACGAGCTGGCCGAGCGCGACGGGATCGAGTTCCGCCACGCGCCCGCCCGGTTCGTCGACGACCGCACGGTCGAGATCGGCGGCGGCCCCGACGAAATCGGTGACGGGGAGATCATCGAGGCCGACTACGTCGTGATCGCGACCGGCTCCGTGCCGAACGTCCCGGCGTTGCCGGGCCTCGACGAGCTCTCTGCTGACCGCCTGTACACGAGCAAAGACACTCTCCACACGACCGATCTCCCCGACACCGGCGTCGTGATGGGGTTTGGCTACGTCGGCATGGAGATGGTGCCGTATCTCGCGGAGGCGGGCGTCGACTGCACCGTGATCGAACACGACGAACGTCCGCTCGACGAGGCCGACCCCGAGTTCGGTGACGAGCTTCTGGCGATCTACCGGGAGGAGTTCGACGTCGACGTCCGGACCGAGGTGTACGAAACGTCGATCACGGAGACGCCGGACGGAGTCCGTCTCGGCCTCGACGACGGGACCCACGTCGAGGCTGACGCAGTGTTCCAGTTCACCGGGCGAAAGCCGAACCTCGATCCGCTCGAGCTGGAGAACACGTCGCTCGATCCGAAGCTGGACGGACGCGCGTCGGAAGCGCCCGAAGACGGATGGATCGACGCGACGATGCGACCGCCGAACGACGATCGAACGTTCGTGGTCGGCGACGCCAACGGCCGGGAGCCGATCCTCCACGTCGCCAAGGAGCAGGGGTTTCAAACCGCCGAGAACATCGTCCGCCACGCCCGGGGCCAGCCCGTCGAGCCGTACACGAACGTGCACCACCACGTCGTCTTCTCCGGGGCGGGCGTGTACCCGTTCGCACGCGTCGGCCACACGCCGCGGTCCGCCGCCGAGGCCGGCCATTCGACGGTCGTCGCGACGCGCGACGCGAGCGACGACGGCGTATTTAAATCGAAGAACGTCCCGCACGGGCTCGGGCGGCTCGTCGTCGACGCCGACGACGGCACCGTGCTCGGCTGGCAGGGGCTCCACTACCACGCGGACACGATCGCGAAAACGTTTCAGATCGCCGTGGAGATGGAACTCGACGTCAGGGAACTGCCGGATCGCGCGTACCATCCGACGCTCCCGGAGAACGTCGACGGCCTCATCAGGGAGTGTGCGGCGGGCGTCAGCGACGAATGAAAAAACGAGGGTCTACTCGAACTCCTGCTCGTCGGCCTCGTCGAGCGTGATCTCGGTAACTTCGACGATACGGTCGTCCGCGACCAGCGTCTCGATCGCCTCGGCGGGCACCTCGTGGTCGAGGTTGTACACGGTGATCGCCTCGCCACCCTGCGTCTCACGGGCGTTGAACATCCCCGCGATGTTCACCTCGTGGTCGCCGAGGACGCTCCCGATGAGTCCGATGACGCCGGGCTCGTCGTAGTTGCGCGCGACGAGCATGTGGCCGTACGGAACGGCGTCGACGCGGAACCCGTCGATCCGGACGATTCGCGGGTCCTCACCGGCGAACAGCGTCCCCTCGACGGCGAGTTCGGAATCACCGTTCCGAACGGTGACACGGACGAGACTCTGGAAGTCCTGGGTCTGTCGCGTCTTCGCCTCGGTGACGTCGATGCCGCGCTCCTCGGCGAGCCGCGGCGCGTTGACCGCGTTCACCTGCCACTCCAACGGCTCGAACACGCCTTTGAGCGCGCTCGCAGTGACGAGTTCGACGTCCTCCGCCGCGATGTCACCCTCATACGTCACCTCGACGTCGGTTATCCGACCGTCGAGCAGCTGTGCGGCGACCTTTCCGGCGGTCTCGGCCACCGCGAGATACGGTTTGATCCGGGGGAACGCCGTTTCGTCGACCGACGGCGCGTTCAGCGCGGTGAGCACGGGCTCGTCGTTGAACGCCGCGATCACCGCCTCCGCGGTGTCGACGGCGACGTTCTCCTGTGCCGCCTCCGTCGCCGCGCCGAGGTGTGGCGTGACGACGACCTCCTCGACGTCGAGCAGCGGCGAGTCGGGGTCGAGCGGCTCCTCCGCGAACGAGTCGAGCGCGGCACCGGCCAGCACGCCGTCGTCGACGGCGGCCGCCAGCGCGTCCTCGTCGACGATACCCCCGCGAGCACAGTTGATGAGGTACCCCCCCTCGAGCTCGGCGAGCTCCGCCTCGCCGATCATTCCCTCCGTCTCCGGCAGCAGCGGCGTGTGGATCGTCGCGAAGTCGGCACGCGCCAGCGTCTCGTCGAGCTCCTCGACGAGCTCCGCGCCGAGACGCCCGGCTCGCTCCTCGGAGATGTACGGGTCGTACACGACGAGGTCCATGCCGAGCGAGTCGAGTCGCTTTGCGACCTGCTGCCCGACGCGACCGAGCCCGACGACGGCGAGCGTCTTGTTGTTCAGTTCGGTACCGAGGAACTCGCCTTTGGCCCACTCGCCCTCACGGAGTCTGGCGTGCGCCTGGGGGATCGAACGCGCGACGGCGAACGTCATCGCGACGGTGTGTTCGGCGGCGGCGCGAACGTTCCCCTCCGGCGCGTTGGCGACGATCACGCCGTGCTCGGTCGCGGCCTCGATGTCGATGTTGTCGACGCCGATCCCCGCGCGCCCGACGATGACGAGATCCGGCGCGGCCTCGAACACCTCGGCGTCGACCTCCGTTCCGGACCGAACGACGAGCGCGTTGGCGTCGGATACCGCCTCCAGCAGCGCCTCACCCTCGACATCGTAGGCGGTTTCGACCTCGTACCCCTCCTCACGGAGTCGGTCCAAACCCGCATCAGCGACCGGGTCCGTCACGAGTACCTTCATATCCATATCGACCCACGGCGCGTTGTTAACCCTTTCTCAATCGATCCGACGAGCCGCGAATGTCGATCCACGATGATGAATCTGAAGCGCAACAGTCGGCCAGAAATACGTCCTATCGTGACCATTCACTCGACCGGAGAGATATCGAGACGAAAATTTCGATCGCTCGTTCGAAGGTTTGTATTGTCCGATTTCCACAATACTTTAGCGTACTCCGAGCATACGTGTACGCATGAGCGAGATGTCCAACGCGAGCGGTCCGTTCGTCGTGGTCGGCGGTGACGCCGCAGGGATGAGCGCAGCAAGCAAGGCCAAACGGGAGAACCCCGACCTCGACGTGGTCGTCTTCGAGCAGGGTGAGTGGGTGTCGTACGCCGCCTGCGGCATGCCGTACTACCTGAAAGGCGACGTCGAGACGCTCGAGGAGCTCGTCGCGGTGACCCCGGAAGCGTTTCGCGAACACCGCGACGTCGACCTCCGAACGGGTCACGAAGTCGTCGATATCGACCCCGATGCGAACGTCGTCACGGTCGAGACCGACGGCGACAGATTCGAGCAGTCGTACGGGAGCCTGCTGATCGGAACCGGCGCGAGAGCGGTCGTTCCGCCGTTCGACGGCATGGGTCTCGACGGCGTGTTCACGCTTCGCGGGTTGGACGAAGCGGCCGCGATCGACGAGTACATCGAGACACACGACCCGGAGACGGCCGCGATCGTCGGCGGCGGCTACGTCGGTATCGAGACCGCGGAGGCGCTGACCGCCCGCGGGATCGACGTCTCGATGTTCGAGATGGAGTCGCGAACGCTCCAGCCGTTCGCCGAACCAACGGCGCGGGCGGTCGAGAAACACGTCCGCGAGCAGGGCGTCGACATCCACCTCGAGACGGCTGTTCGCGGGTTCGAGAGCGGTGACGACGGCTCCGCGGACGACGGTCGTGTCATTGCGGTCACCCTCGACGGGCGGGCGGAGCCGGCGGAGCTCGTGATCGTCGGGGTCGGCGTCGCGCCGAACGTCGAGCTCGCGGAGTCGGCCGGCGTCGAGACCGGCCCGACGGGTGCGATCGCGACCGACGAGTACGGTCGGACGAACCTGCCGGACGTGTACGCCGCGGGCGACTGCGCCGAGGCCGACCACGTCGTCACCGGAGAGCCGGACCACGTCCCGCTCGCGCTGACGGCAAACCGAGCTGGCCGAGCGATCGGGTCGACGGTCGGCGGCGACCCGACGCCGGTGGGACGGACCGCGGGCACGGCGATCCTCAAGGCGTTCGATCTCGAGGCCGCACGGACGGGGATCGTCGACGCCGAGCGGGCGCGGGCATACGGGTTCGACCCCGTCTCCGTCACGGTCGACGCGCCGACGCGGGCGCACTACTATCCCGGCGGGAGCGAGCTGTCGGTGACGCTCGTCGCCGACCGCGGGAGCGAGCGCGTGCTCGGTGCGAGCCTCGTCGGCGAGGAGGGGGCAAAGCGGGTCGACACCGTCGCGACCGCGCTCGAATCGACGCTGACGCTGTCGGAGCTACGCGACCTCGATCTGGCGTACGCACCCCCGTTCAGCCCCGTCTGGGACCCGGTGCTCACCGCGGCGAAGGTGCTCGACGGGAAGCTGTCCGGGTGAGCGTCTCGTCCGCCCGTCACAGCATCCGGTCGTCCTCCACGACGCCGCGATTTCGGAGCGCGTTCGGGGTCCCGCTGGTCTGGATGATGTCGAACGCGGTCATCAGATCCGACCGCGAGATGAGGCCGACGAGCTCGCCGCGGTCGTCGATCACCGGGAGCCGTCCCACGCCGTTCCGCTGCATCGTCTGCAGCGCGGTCATCGCGTCCGCCTCCGGCGTCACCGAGGCAATGTCAGTCTCCATCACGTCGTCAACTCGGTACGCGTCGCGTTCGACGTCCCGCACCGACCGCGCGTCCTCCAGCGTCACCATCCCGACGAGCTCGTCCCCGTACAGCACGGGATATCCCGTGTGCCGCTCGCGGAACATCCGTTCCATCAGCTCCGCGACGCTCGTCTCCTCGGTGACCGTGTGAAGCTCCTCTCGCGGAGTCATCACGTCGTCGACCGTCACGTTCTCGAAGGCGGCTTTCAGGGTGGTCTGTTGGGCCTCGCCGGAGGCGGCGATGTAAATAAAGAAGGCGAGGAGGATGAGGATCCAGTTGCCGAACAGCCCGACGATCGCCATCATGAACGCGAACACCTTCCCGATTGCCGCCGCACGCTGCGTCGCCTGCGCGTGCGGCTGGTTGCGCGCCATCAGCGCACGGAGCACCCGTCCGCCATCCATCGGGAACGCGGGCAGCATGTTGAACGCCGCGAGCACGACGTTGAGGATCGCGAGATACCCGAACACGAAAAGCACCGCGCTCGCGTCCGCCGGCGCAAGCAGGAACACCGCGTAACAGGCGACGCCGACCGCGACGCTGACGATCGGGCCGGCGATGGCGATCCAGAACTCGTGTTTCCAGTTCTCCGGGAACTCGGCGAAGCTGGCGAGTCCGCCGAGCAGCCACAGCGTGATCGAGTCGATCTCGTAGCCGTAGCGTAACGCGACGAGTGAGTGGCCGAACTCGTGGAGTAACACCCCGCCGAACAGTCCGATCGCGGCCGCAAACCCGAGTATCCACGGCATGGATCCGGCGCCAATCGCCTCGGTGTCGATCGCGACGCCCATCGTCTCGTTCATCAGCTCCGCGATGGTGACGACCTCGGCACCGATGAGAAACGCAAACAGCGGCAGCACTATCAGAAACGTCCAGTTGAGTCTGATCGGGATCCCGAAGGCGCTCCCGATCCGAATGCCACGCATGCCTTCCGATTGGTCGTGCCGCCGTTTAAACGTCCGGGCCCCGGCGGAACCCCCGGACGCGCCGGACGAGCGGCACCACGTCTCCGCGTCGCCGACCGCTTATAAGGATTCGGCGCAACCGTTCGGGCATGAGCGACGCGACGAACGCGAGCGAGGCGGCCGAGACCGGAGCGGAGCCGGTGATCAAGCGTGGCGAGGAGATCGAGTACGAGCCCGTCGATGCCGCCGATGGCCTCCGGAAGGGCGTGCTCCTCGACGAGTCCGACGGCGCGCCGACCTTCGCGATCCGGCGGTTCGAACTCGATGCGGGCGCGTCGGTGCCCAGACACACGAACGCGGTCGAACACGAACAGTACGTCCTCGCGGGCGAGTACATCGTCGGGATCCAGGAGAGCGAACACGTCGTTTCCGCCGGCGACGCGCTGTTGATCCCGGCGGGCGTCGAACACTGGTACCACAACGACGGCGACGAACCCGCGGCGTTCATCTGTGCGGTTCCCAACGGCGACGACGAGATCGAACTCGTGGATGCCGTCGACGGAAGCGAGTAGCATCGGTCCTCCGGCCGAACCCGGCTACCGATCGAGCCACTCGACCCCGTCGACGACGTCGACGAACGACGGACCGAACGCACCCGCGGGCGTCGTGAAGCCGGACGGGGCGTCCCCTACAAGCACCCGTTCGGCGGCCGCAAGCGACGCCCCGACGGTGAGGTCGTACGGATCCGGCGTCCGGAGCCGCCCGGTCACGACGCTCCCGTCGTCGCCGGCAGGTCGGGTGTCGTCGGAGCGGTCATCTACGTCTCGTCCACCCGACGCGCGCGCCTCGCCCCAGACGTACACCTCGTTTTCCGCCCGTTCGTCCGCAGTCGGTCCCTCGACGCGGGAGGCAACGAGTCGATCGAGGAGCCACCGAACCGGGCGGCTGCCAACGAGTGGCCCGAGCGGGCGAGCCAGTCGGAGCAGGCTGAGGAGTCGCGGATGGAGCGCGGCGTACACGGTTACGGTCTCGATCCCGGTGGTGTGGGTCGCGGTGACGATGTCACCCCACGGGACGGCGAGCGCCTCCCGACCGCCGCGACCGAAGTCGATTCGCCGCCGCCGCGATCCGGTCGGGAGTCGACGGAGCTCGCCGTTCTCGCGGACGACGGTCCCGTCACCGAGGCCACGGATCGCCGTCCGAGCGGTGCCGCGGGACACTGCACCGTCCGCGTCGAAGCCGAGTGCGAGTTCGGTCGCGTCAGGGAGCCGGGTCGCGAGCTCGGCCGCGAGACAGTCGGTGGGGACGACGTCGAAGCCGACCCCGGGAAGCAGCGTGACGCCTGCGGCCGTCGCGTCGGCGTCGAGAGCCGCGAGCGCCTCGAACACCTGCCACTCACCGGTGACATCGAGGTAGTCAGTGCCGGTTTCGATGCAGGCGTCGGCGAGCGGCTCGGCGGTCGCCGCGAACGGTCCGGCGCAGTTGAGTACGGCGTCGACGTCGCGGACGCTATCGGCGGTGACGGCCGGAATCGACAGATCGAACTCCCGGACCGAGCAGCGGAGCTCCCGCCCGAGTGCTCGGAGTCGGTCGCCGTCTCGACCCGCGAGGATCGGGTCCAGCCCGCGCTCGATGGCCGCCCGAGAAACGAGCTCGCCGGTGTAGCCGTACGCGCCGTACACGAGAAGGGTGTCGTCCGAGCTGGAGCGCACGGACGGTCGATGGAAGCGACGCCACTTGAGGCTCCCGGCGCGACCGGAGTCGAGTTCGCGGCCCCGCCACGGCGAAACCCGCCGACCGGACGAGTCCGGTAAGGTAAAGAGTCCGAGCCGTATACTGGGTACTGAGGGGCCTTTAGCTTAGTCTGGCTTAAAGCCCTCCGCTCATAACGGAGTGATCGTCGGTTCAAATCCGGCAAGGCCCACTTCTCGCCGCAAGCGTTCCGGGAGCCGCCACGGAGACAGCTCCCGCGGCCGCACCCCGCCCGCGTTTCGGTAGTCGAGTGGGACGGGTTCGTCAACGCCGCCCCAACTGGGCGAGGTGAGGGGATCGTAGACCGCTTGTCATGGTGTGTGTTCCACGCTCATATCCCCGAACCAGCCGTGCGGTGCTGCGCGCGTCGTGATCGATCTCGGGCGTACCTCGCTCACGAGGGTGGATATGGTGTTTATTCGGAAGCAGTCGTCGTACGATCCGTCTCCTCACCCAGTGTTTCAACGGCCTCGATTTCCTCGATGATATCCTCGATGAGCTCGCGCTGGTACTGGCTCGCGTCCGCGACGGTGCTGGTTTCGGCGGTGAGGGATTTGCTGGTCGCCGCGAGGTCGTCGACGACCGCAGCAACCTCTTCCGTCGAAGCTGCCTGGTCGTCGGTTGCTCGCGAGACCTCCGTGATCCCCTGTGCGCTCTCTTCAGCGGCGTCGGCGATCGTTTCGAGACTCTCCATGACCACCTCGATCCGGTTTATTCCCTCCTCGAGTCCGTCGTAGGTCGTGGCTATCGTGTCGATCGTGTCCGCGGACGTCTCTTGGACGTCGTCGATCATCGACTCGATCTCCGTCGCTTGGTCGCTCGCCTGTTCTGCGAGTGACTTCACTTCCTCGGCGACGACGGCAAATCCTGAGCCCGCCTCTCCCGCCCGAGCAGCCTCGATCGAGGCGTTCAGCGCGAGAATGTTCGTCTGGTCGGCGATCTCGTCGATCGCTTCCACGACGGCATCGATCTCCTCGAGCGTGGCATCCAACTGTTGGACTTCCTCGACCATCTCGTCTCCGGCAGCTTGGACGTCGTCCATGATGTCGACGACGTCATCCGCCTCCGCACGGCTTTCCGCGGCGAGATCGCGGGTTCGTTGGCTCTCGGATGCGACCTCTTCCGCGGTTGCGGCGACCTCCTGGATGCTCGCGCTCAGATCGGCGATCTCCGAGCTGACGTTCTCCATGCGGTCGCGCTGCTCTTCGGTCGTCTCGGCGGTCGAGGTAAGGTGGTCGATGATCTCGTCGAAATCCTCCTCGAGACGATCGATCAGGAACGGAAGTTCGTCGGTCACGCGGTTTCGTATCTTTTCGACCTGTTCCTGCGAGTCGACGAGATCGGTGACGACCGGCGTGACGCCGACCGCTCCGAGTCGCTCTCCGTCCGGTGTCGAAAGCGGGAGCGCGGCTGAGCGGTGCGTAACCTCACCGGATGCGGTCGACGTACTTCGAAGGCGGTCTTCTTGCACCGAGTCGCCAGTCTCGATCGCGGTGGTTGTCGGAAAATTACCATTCGATGTGGTTTCCGCTGACGTCGTCGACTCCGCCTCGAACACCGCTTCGGGTTCTGTACCGGCGATTTCGTCAGCCGGGATGTCGTAGACGTCTTCGGCTGCTCGGTTTGCTTCGACGATTCCGTCGTCGGGTGCTTGAATGAACGCCGGCTCCGGAAGACCCTCGAGAAGCTGATAAAACAGCCGTCGCCACCCGTCGCGCTCCCGACGGAGTTCGACCGAGTCCTTCTCCTCGTCCGGATGCGATCCTTCGATACGATCCCGGAGATACGTCCGGTCCGGCCGGATCGCCGCGTTCGCGTCCGTGCTCATTGGCTAACCGCATCCGTTCGGAGTTGATAAGCATTCGTTGCCAGTTATTGTATATGATACCTACTCCCAGTTCTTAGATGTGATACTTTGGAAGGAACGCTTATTTTCTCCTCCACTGGAGGTGGTTGCATGGCAGGGCCGGATTTCAGCCACGAAGAGAAAGAGGGCGTACTGATTCAGGACATCACCGACTGGGACGGCGACCCGGACAAAACCGATGAGTTCGAGTCGGAATGGATCGATCGCGCTCAGACCCCCGGGATCACGGGGGCAGTCACCGAGTTCGGAGACGATATTCTGGTCGACGATGAGACGAAAGACCATCTCGCAGAGGTGTGGGGTGATGCGGCAGACGGCGTCAATATCGAGCGGCTCGCGCTCGTCGCGCCGGGTATCACCTCCAGAGCGATCGGAGCGAACGTCGACAGCAATGCGGTAGACGTACGGTCGTTCAGTGACGTCGACAAGGCTTTTGACTGGGCCTCGGACGTCTGAACTGATAGCCACCGGTTTCGTGTCACGCGGCTGCCGGACGCCTTTCGAGCGTCGCGTGTCGCTATCCTTTTGTCGGCTACGGTTTTGCGCTCCGATACCGTTATCAGAACTAATATTTTGGAGTGGGAGTTTCATACGCATCCGATGACATTGATGTGTCATGAACCGGGATCGGCAGTGGACGATTCGTCTTGAGGGGGAGGTGCTCGTCGTGGAGTTTCCACACGGCACCGTCCTGAGCCCCGCAGACGGAGAGGCGCTGCTCGATCGCTGGCGTGCTGTTACGATGGAAAACGATATTGCCGTCGCCGTGATCGTCGTGTCGACCTCGCGGTTCTGTTTGGACGCCGCCCGACATACGCTTCGCACTGCTGCACGCCTCGGTGTAGCGCGCGGCATTACTCGCTGGGCCGTCGTTGCGGAGGGGCCGAAACGACGGTATCTCGAACGGACGGTCGACGTCGTCGGCGTCGTCGTGGAGTCGTTCAACGACGACGACATCGGATTGGCGTGGGCTCGCCGACCAACGGACGTGGTCGTTTGACCGAACACGTCCGCCACCTGGACACATCCACCGCTCGGAACACCTCCTCGACACGCGAGAAGCTGTTGGACGATCACCGCCCGGCGTCCGAGCATTCCAAGCGGTCCACCGCGTTGAGCATTCGCACCTGCTGGGTCGACGCCGAGCCGGAGCCGATCGCTTAACACGGCTCCAGACGACCACGGCGCATGGAGCTCGCCTACGTCGCGGTCGGTGTGGTCGCGGTTTTCGTCGCGCTAGTCGCCGTCGTGCGGCGTGTGCGCGGATCCTCCGCGGACGCCCGCGAGTCGAAGCGCGCACATGAGGCGGCACAGAACCGCGATCCGCCGGTTAATATCGGCGAGACGTACGAGCTCGGCGTGATCGAACTCACTGACCATCACTCCGGCTCGGAGGTCGCGGTCGGAAAAGTGGAGGGGTTCGTCGTGTTCACCGAGGGGATTCCGGACGCGATCGGTGAGGGGGACGTGATCCGCGCGCGAGTGCTCTCGTTCAATACGGGACGGACCTCTGCGGACGCGACGTTCGTCGAAACCTGAAACGCTTCGAACGAAGCCGTCGGCCGGATGCGCTCGTCGAACGTCCTCGTCGCCGCCCGCGCGGCGTGCCGCATGAGAAACGCCTTTCCCCGCGAAGCCCCCCTCCCCGAGTAATGCGAGCCAGCTCCCCTCGACGAGAAGCCGCCACCCGGCGTGATGCGGCGTGAAGGTGGCGGAGGCGATCCCGGAGTTCGCGGACGCGTTCGGCTTCGAGGAGTTCAACCGGATGCAGCGCGCTGCGCTGCCCGGCATTCTCGAGTCCGACGACAACGTCGTCGCGAGCGCGCCGACGGCGTCGGGGAAGACCGCCCTCGCCGAACTCGCCATCTGCAAGACGCTCTCGGAGGGAGGCACCGCGCTCTTTATCGCCCCTCTGCGGGCGCTCACGAACGAGAAGGAGCGCGAGTGGGAGCGGTTCGAGGAGCTGGGCTACTCCGTGTACGTCGTCTCCGGCGAGCGTGATCTCAACCCGCGCCGCGCCGAACGCGCGGACGTGCTCGTGACGACGCCGGAGAAAGCCGACAGCGCCACCCGCAAACACGACTCGGCACGCTACTCGTTCATCACCGACGTCGACTGCGTCGTCATCGACGAGGTCCATCTGCTCGACTCGGAGAAGCGCGGCGGCGTCCTCGAGGTGACGGTCTCGCGGCTCCGCCGACTGCAGGATCCCCGCGTCGTCGCGCTCTCCGCGACGATGCCCAACGTCGACGACGTCGCCGAGTGGCTCGACGCACCGCCGGAGACGACGTACGAGTTCGGTGACGAGTACCGCCCGGTCGATCTGGAGACCGGCGTGAAAACGTACAGCCACGGCTCGAACGCGTTCGCCGACAAGTACCGCCGGCTCTACCGCGCGCTCGACCTTGCCGAGCCGCACGTTCGCGAGGACGGGCAGGCGCTCGTGTTCGTCTCCTCCAGACAGGACACCGTGCAGGCCGCAAAGAAGGCGCGCGACGAGATCGCCGAGCGGGACATCCCGATCGACTCTCGGGGTGACTACGACTTTCACACCGAAGCGACCGAGCTCACGAACGACACGCTCCGCCAGTCCGTCACCGACGGCGTCGGATTCCATCACGCCGGGCTGGCAAAAAGCGACCGCGACCGCGTCGAGGAGTGGTTCAAACAGGGACGGATCAAGCTGCTGTTTTCGACGTCGACGCTCGCGTGGGGCGTGAACCTCCCCGCCCGTTGCGTCGTGATCCGCGACACGAAGTACCACGATCCGCTGGAAGGGGAGACGGACATCTCGCCGCTGGACGTCCTCCAGATGCTCGGGCGTGCGGGACGCCCCGGCTACGACGACGTCGGCTACGGCTGGGTGGTGTGTGACCGGTCGGACGCCGGCCGATATCGGTCGCTGCTCCGGGACGGCAAGGAGATCGAGTCGCGGCTCGCCACGGATCTGGAGTCGCATCTCAACGCCGAGATCGCGATGGGGACGATCCGCGGGCTGGAGGACGTAATGGACTGGTTGGAGACGACGTTCTACTACGTCCGCGCACGCTCGAAGCCGGACGAGTACGAGTTCGAGCACGTCCGTGACCGGGTTCGAGGCGCACTCGACGGGCTCGTCGACGACGGGTTCGTCGCGACCGACGAGGACCTCTCGATCGAACCCACGGCGCTGGGACGCCTCGCCTCGACGTACTACCTCCGGCTCGACACTGCCCGGCGGTTCCGCCTGCTCGCCGACCGCGACAGTCTCACCGTCGACGCGATCCTCGAGGCCGTGGCGGGTGCCGGGGAGTTCGGCTCCGTTTCGGCGCGCTCCGCCGAGGCGGACGCGATAGACCGGATCCTCGACGGCCACGACACCGACCTGGAGAACGGCCATCGCAAGGTGTTCGCGATCCTGCGGGCCGGAATGAACGACTCGATCCCCTCCGATCTCCGCTCCGACGCATGGGTGATCCGGCAGAACGCGCTCCGGCTGGTCGCCGCGCTGTGTGAGTTCCTCGACCGGTTCGCCGGCCCGCGAGCGGCGAACCTCGCCCGCCGCGTCGAGGCGCGCGTCGAACACGGCGTGGGCCGCGAGGCGGTCGCGCTCACCGCGATCGACGGCGTCGGTGCGACGCGAGCGGAACGACTCGCGGACGCCGGAGTCACCTCGCCCGCGTCCGTCGTCGACGCGGGAGCGGAGGCGCTCGCGAACGCCGGGATGAGTGACTCCGTCGCCGAGCGCGTCGTGTCGGCCGCGGCTGAGCTCCCCCGGATCGAGGTCGACTGGGGCGCGTTCCCGGAGACGGTCGCGGTGGGCGACAACGAGCTGTGTGAGGTCGGGGTGGCGAACGTCGCCGGCGGCGCGCGAACCGGGATCCGGGTGACGGTCAACGACGTCGAGATGAGCGCGACGACCACGTATCTCGACGGCGAGACGACCGTCCCAGTGGGCGTGTTCGGCACACCCGAGGCCGACGAGCTGGAGTTCGTCGTCGAGGCGACGTTCCCCGACCTACCGCTGTATCCCGTCCGAGCGACCCGAACCGTGCGGGTCGAGTGACTTCGCCAACGTTTAAACCGAAAACCGCGGCCAGTCCGCGACATGCCCGAGCGCCTTCGCGTCCTCGCCGGCGACTGTCAGGTGACCGAGCGCGGCGACCGAACCCGCACGTACCGCGGCCGCGTGATCGTCCTCATCAAACCCGACAACACCACGCTCGTCCACGACGCCGACGGCTACCAGCCGGTCGCGTGGCTCACCCGGGCGGACTCGGTCGTCGTCGAGGGCGACGCCGACGGGTTCAGCGTCACGGCTCGTGAGGGCGCACGCCGGCTCCGCGTCGTAACCGAGGAGGCGACCGCCAGCCGCGCGTTGCCGGTCACCGAAGCCGGGATCCCGGTCGGCACCTGTCCGGACGACGGCGGCCAGCTCGTCCGCTCCGGCGGCGATGTCGTCTGCCTCGACTGCGCGACCCGGTGGGGGCTTCCCGCAGGCGCGAGCGTCACCGACGCGACCTGCGAGGAGTGTGGGCTCCCGAAGCTTCGCGTCGAGCGCGGCGAGCCGTTCCATCTCTGTCTCGACCCGGCGTGTGACCCGCTCGAGGCGGCCGTCGCGGACCGGTTCGACCGGGTGTGGGACTGCCCCGACTGCGACGGTGACCTGACCGTTCGATCCGCACCCGGCCGGGTGTATCTCGCCTGCGAACACGACGAGCCGTGCGGCACGACGTGCTCGATCCCGAACGGCGTGGTCGTCGACGACTGCGGCTGCGGGCTTCCGATATTCGAGACGGCCACCGGACGGCGCTGTCTGGACGGGACGTGTCCGCACGACGGGGTCGGCTCCGACTCCGAACTCGCGGACCGGACGGGCTGAGCGGACGAACAAAGCGAACATGTCCGGATCGGTCGAGGTTGACCGTGTCCGGGTCCACTCCGATCGACCGCGTTCGAATCACACAAACCGGCTCTCAGCCGTCCGCGACCACGCCGAGAAGCGCCACGAGCGACCCGAACGCGTAGCCGACGAGGTGCGCGTACACGTTACTCCCGAACGGAACGATGACGAGCGACCCGATCACGCCGGCGACGACGACGCTCGCCCCGGTGACGTACAGCAGCTCTCGGGCAGGAACCAGGTTCAACCCGGCGACGCGGGGGTGACCCGCAGCTCGATACAGTCCGACCGCGACGACGGCGGCGGTGACCGCAAACAGGCTGCCGGCGGCCGGCACGGGAGGAAAGTAGCTGACGCCGCTCGGCGCGAGGAACACGACCGCCAGCGAGGCGAACACGACGACGATCGACCATCGCGGGTCGACGCCGGTCGGAACGGCCGTGACGCTCTCCGTCGGTTCAGCGTCGGTCCCCTCCCGGCGTTCGCTCGCGAGCGCGACGAACCAGATGACGACGAGGTAGCCTAACAGCGCGCTGTTCACGTCGGAGAAGCCGGCTGCGGGCGCGTTCGTCAACTCGCCGAGTATCGCGAGCGTCACCCACGCGGACGCGATCGGAACGACGGCGAGGAAGACGAGCACCGCGTACAGAAACCGCCGCCGCCAGCCGGCGATCACGGAGAGCGGGTACGCGACGGCGACGAGCAGCCAGTAGTTGACGACGTTGTCGAGGAGATGGGTCGGACTCGTGTGGACGAAACTGGACGCGAACGCGGTCCACAGCGTCCACCGGCTCTCGAGCACGCCGTCGGCCGCCAGCGAGAGCCGCCACGCCTCGCTCCCGGGAACGAACGCGAGCCCGACGAGCAGTGCCGGGATCGGGACCGCGACGGCGACGAGCTCGGCCGTGGGTCGCGACCTGACTGCTGCCAGAAGCTCGCCGAACAGCCGACGGACGGACGGCGAGGCGGTCGCCTCGTCGGCTCCGTGCACATCGTCGTCCCCGTCCGGTTCGCGCTCGGCGGCCATGCGCTCAGTTGGCGGCGACGACCAAAGGCGCTATCGACGCCGACCGCGCTATCGACGCCGACAGCGAGACCGAATCAGTGTCGATCCCGGCACTCACAGCTGTGACGCAGAAACCGTCGTCAGCGCCGCGGTGAAGTCGTCGTCGGTGACTCCGAGTTCGTCGGCGTGGTCGTTCGCGGCGTCCCCGTGTTCGTCGGCTATCCGCTCGATCGCGAGCAGCGCCGCCTCCCGGCACACCGCGGCGATCTCCGCCCCGGAGTACCCCTCGGTCTCGTCGGCGATTCGGTCGAGGTCGACGTCGTCCGCGAGCGGCTTCTCCCGGGTGTGGACGTCGAGTATCTTCCGGCGAGCGTCCCGGTCCGGCTCCGGCACCTCGACGTGCGTCTCCAGACGCCCCGGACGCAACAGCGCGGGATCGAGCGCCTGACGGCGGTTCGTCGCGGCGAGCACGACGAGGTTCGGATTGTCGCTCGCGCGGTCGAGTTCGGTGAGCAGCTGAGAGACGACGCGCTCGCCGACGCCGGAGTCACCCCCACCGACCGCGTCGCGGTCCGCGGCGACCGCGTCGATCTCATCGAAGAAGACGATCGCGGGTGCGGCCTGACGTGCGCGGTCGAACAGGTCTCGGACCGCCTTCTCCGACTCGCCGACGTACCGATCGAGCAGCTCCGGGCCGGCGACCTGTATGAAGTTCACGCCGCTTTCGCCGGCGATCGCTCTCGCGAGCAGCGTCTTGCCGGTGCCGGGAGGTCCGTGCAGGAGCACCCCGGTCGGCGGGGCCGCGTTCGCCGCGTCGAACAGCGGGCCGTACGTCAGCGGCCACGTCACGGCCCGCTCCAGCTTCTCTTTTGCACCCTCCAGTCCGCCGACGTCGGCGAACTCCGTGGTCGGCTTCTCGGCGACGTACTCGCGCATCGCGCTCGGCTCGACCGCGGCGTGTGCCGCCTCGAAATCGGCCTTCGTGACCGTCACGGCGGTCAGCTCCGCGTCCCCGCTCTCGCGGGCGCGTCGGAGCGCGGTCATCGCCGCCTCCTGTGTGAGCCCCTCGATGTCCGCGCCGACGAACCCGTGGGTGCGGCTCGCGATCCGGTCGAGGTCGACGTCGTCCGCGAGCGGCATCCGACGCGTGTGGACGTCGAGGATCTGTCGCCGGCCGCTCTCGCCGGGCACGCCGATCTCGATCTCGCGGTCGAACCGCCCGCCGCGACGCAGGGCGGGATCGAGGCTGTCGACGCGGTTCGTCGCGCCGATCACGATCACGTCGCCGCGGGTGTCGAGCCCGTCCATCAGCGAGAGGAGCTGCCCGACGACCCGGTTCTCCACGTCGCCGCCGTCGTCCCGTTTTCCGGCGATCGAGTCCAGCTCGTCGAAGAAGACGATCGCCGGCGACTCCTCGCCCGCGCGCTCGAACACGTCGCGGAGCCGCTCCTCGCTTTCCCCCTTGTACTTCGACATGATCTCCGGGCCGTCGATGGTGATGAACGTCGCGTCCACCTCGTTGGCGACGGCTCTGGCGATCAGCGTCTTCCCCGTGCCCGGCGGCCCGTACAGCAGCACGCCTTTCGGCGGCTCGACGCCGAGTCGGGTGAACACCTCCGGCTCCGACAGCGGGAGCTCGATCGTCTCGCGGACGAGCTCCAGCTCCTCGTCTAACCCGCCAATATCCTCGTAGGTCGCGCCAGCAGTCCGTTCGGCCGGCGGATCCGGGTCGCCGGCGCGACCGGTACCTTTGGCTTGAGCGTCCGTACCGGGAGCGGGCGGCGCATCCGGCCGTCGCGCGTCGTCGCCGGATCTCGTCGACCCGGACGCGTCCCCCGTCGGTTTACCGGTCGAGCCCGTCGGTTTACCGGTCGAGCCCGTCCTCGAGTCGTCTCCGTATCGAACCGTGACGTCGGTTCCGGCCGTGATCCGCACCGTTCCGACCGGCTCCGAGTCGGTGAGAACGAACCGAAGCCCGCCGAGCCGCTCGACGTGAACCGCCTCCCCCTCGGTCACGGGTCGGTCGCGGAGATCACGTGCGAGCGCGCGCTCGACGGCCTCGCGGCTCACGTCGACGTCCGCGAGCGTCGACGGGGCGGTAAACGTCACTCCGTCGGCGTCGGCGACGTCGATCGGAGCCACTCGGACGGTGTCACCGACCTTCACGCCGGCGTTGGCGCGGGTGTCGGCGTCGATGAGGACGGAGCCGTCGCGGGCGTCTGCCCCGCCGGGCCACACCTTCGCGACCGTCGACCGATCCCCCTCGATCCTGACGGTGTCGCCGCTGAGGAGGCCGAGTTGCTGTCTGGAGGACTCGGGAAGCCGGGCGATACCCCGTCCCGCGTCGCGCTTTTCGGCGGCGCGAACCGTGAGACGGACCCCGGAAGCGTCGTTCATACCGCTCGTTCCCGCTGCCGACTCTTTAGGTTTGCCCGCCCGCTCCGATGTGACCGAGTCGTACTCCCTTCGAGACGCGTCGATCCGCCGCGGCAGGCGACAACCGTTTCACTGCTCGCGTGGTAGCATTACACATGGTCACGTCGACACGACGGGACGGTTCAACCTGGTTCGCCTGCGAGGTGTGCGGACTCCTGTTCGCCGACGAGGAGGAGGCCGAGACGCACGAAGCGTCGTGTGAGGGGGATGAACCCGACTATCTGCAGTGACAAACGCTTTGACCTTCCGGGATGGTCCCGTAGACAGTGACCGACAGAAACCGACCGAGCGCTGAGACGAGATCCGACGTCGTCGAACGGGCCGCAAGCGGCGCGCCGGCAGTCGGAGAGGCGGTTCGCGACCGGTTCTCCTCGGACGAGGTTTTCCAGCGGATCATCGCCGCCGCCGACGAGGAGGTGACGTCCGGGAATCGGGAGCTGTTCTTCAGCGGGCTCGCCGCGGGGCTCGCGATCACGATCACGTTCCTGCTGTACGCCTCGATGACCGCCTCGACCGACGGTCATCCGGTGTTGAGCGTGCTGTTGTACCCGCTCGGGTTCATCTACATCATCATCGGCGGCTACCAGCTGTACACCGAGAACACCCTCCCGCCGGTGGCGCTGACGCTCGAACGGCTTGCGAGCATCCCGACGCTGCTTCGCCACTGGACGATCGTGCTCGCGGGGAACTTCGCCGGCGGCGCGATCGGCGCAGTCGTGTTGTCGTACGGCGGCGTGTTCACGCCCGAGGCGGCGACCGTGGCCGCCGACATCGCCCAGTCCGGCGTCGAAACCGGCTGGTGGCCGCTGTTCTTCAAAGCCGCGATCGCCGGCCTGATCGTCGCCGGCGTCGTCTGGGTCGGGTTCGCCTCCACCAACTCCGTCACCCGACTGCTCGTGGTGTATCTCGCGTTCCTCGCGATCCCGCTCGGAAACCTGTATCACGTCGTCGTCTCGTTCACGGAGGCGCTGTATCTGATGTTCGCCGGCACTCTCGGTCTCTACGTCGGCATGGTCGAGTTCGTGCTTCCGGTGCTTCTGGGCAACACGATCGGCGGCGTCGTGCTCGTCACCGTCGTCAACTACTTCCAGACGAGCGAGCACCGCCTCGAGGAGGCCCGGTTCGAGGGACTGAACCGGCAGCTGTCGATCCCCGAGTGGGCGCTCGGACGGGTGGCCGGCCGGTCGTACGTGCCGATCCTCGATAGCGCGGAGGCAGCCCTGATCACGGGCGACGCCAAACGGGTGATGGTGCCGATCTCGAACCCACGCACCGACGGCCACCTCGTCGAGCTCGCGAGCGCGTTGGCGCGAACGTACGACGACGGGATGGTTCACATCGTTCACGTCGTCCAGGCACCCGACCGGATGCGGATCGAATCGGCCGACGACGACCGGATCGGGAGGGCGTCCGATCGGCGGATGGTCGACCTCCGCGAGACCGTCGAGGGGTACGGCGTCGACGTCGAGACCACGACGGTCGCCTCGCATCTCTCCTTCGAGGAGGTGTTCTCGATGGCCCGCCGAACGCGTCCAGAGACGGTGCTCATGAGCTGGGGCGACGACCAGCTGTGGAGCGCGGCCCGTGCCCAGCGGCCGATCGAGGAGCTGACGAACCAGCTGCCGTGTGACTTCCTCGTGTTGAGCGAGGGCGATCTGGACACCTCTCGCGTCCTCCTCCCGACCGCGGGCGGCCCCGACTCCGCGCTCGGCTCCGAGGTCGCACGCGCGCTCGTGGAGACGTTCGGATCCGAAGTGACGGCGCTTCACATCGTGGAAGACGAGTCGAAACGCGAGGCCGGCGAGCGGTTCCTCGCGCAGTGGACCGAGGACCACGGACTCGACGACGCGACCCGGATCGTCGACGCCGGCGGGGACGTCGAGGGCGCGATCGAGCGCGAGGCGACCGACAGCACGCTCATCGTCATCGGAGCGACCGAGAAGGGACTGCTCTCGCGGCTGCTGTCCGACTCGCTCCACCTCGACATCCTCCACGAGGTGGACTGCTCCGTCCTGCTCGCCGAGCGACCGAGCCACCGCTCGATCCGTCAGCGTCTCTTCGGTCCCGGTCGGCGAGATCAGGACACGAAACCCGACGCGGCAACCCCCGACAAGCCGGAGAAATCCGACGACTCGGAGTGAGCGGAGCCGCTCGGAGCGACGGAATCGAACCGGCGACGAGCCGACGAACCGGCGACGCCGGGCGAAGCGGCGGTCCGGCGCCTACGGTTCGGTCGACGGGTCCCGCGTCGGCAGGTCGGGCTCGAAGGCCGCGGCCTCGACCGCCATGTCGAGCACGTGATCGACGTTCTCGTCCTCGGTGATGCTCATCGTCGCGTCGACCGACTCCGCTTGGATCGCCTCGAAGCGGTCGTGTTTGTTCGCCACAGTGAGGAACGGAACGTCGTCGCCGAACAGCTCGCGGATCTCCTCGCGGAGTTCGAGCTGTGACTCGAGGGGGTAGCCGCAGTCCCCGGACGGGTCGAGCACGAACAGGACGACGTCCGCGAGATGTTCGAGCGCGCTTATCGCCTGCGTCTCGATCTCGTTGCGCTCGTCGGCGGGGCGGTCGAGCAGGCCGGGGGTGTCGACGATCTGGTATCTGACGCGGTCCCGCTCGAAGTGGCCGATCTGGACTCCTTTCGTCGTGAACGGGTACTCGGCGATCTCGTTGGACGCCCGGGTCACGTGGTTGACGAACGAGGACTTGCCGACGTTCGGGTAGCCGGCGACCACGATCGCGGGCTCGTCGGGGCGGATGTCGGGGAGGTCACGGAGCGCGTCGCGGGCCTCGCCGATGACGAGCAGGTCCTCCTCGATATCGTCCATCAGGTCCGCCATGCGTGCGAACGCCTGCTTTCGGTGTTTCTTCGCGGTGTCGGGGTCGGCGTTGCGGAGCCGCGAGGTGTAGTCGTCCCTGAGCGTCTCGATCCGCCGTGCGGTCCACATCACCCGGGAGAGCGCCTGTCGAAGCTCGTCGACGTCGACGATCGCGTCGGCGAGCTCGTAGTAGAACGGGTCGACGTCGAAGCCGAAATCCGGCCACGAGACGACGACGTTCTCCAGGTTGTCTGAGAGCACGTTGCCCGCGGTTCGCAGCATCGACTCCTGGGCCTCGTGGCCGCTCTTGGCGTGGCCCGCCCGCGCGGCTCGCGAGAACGCCTTGTCGACGAGCTCCTCGGCGCGGGGCGTCGTCGGGAGGCCCTCGAATATCATGCCACTTCCTTACCCGTCGAGGGGTATAAGAGCGTCCGTTCGCCGGTCCGGGCGGTACGTGGACGCATGGGCGTCGGTCGGCCGTCGGATCGATGTCGTATGCCGCGGCGACCAACTATTTATTCGACGGCGGACTCCTGCAAACCATGACCGCGTCACGCGCGCCGGCAGAGCCGGCGGTACGCGAGTTCGAATCGACGATCGAGACGCTCGACGGCCGTGAGATCACGCTCGAGGAGACGTACTTCTACGCCGAGTCCGGCGGACAGCCAGCCGACCGCGGGACGCTCGCCGGCGTCGTCGTCGAGGACGTCGTCGACCGCGACGGCGACGTGGTACACGTCCTCGCCGACGAGCCCGATGTCGGGGTCGGCGACACGGTTGCGGGCGTGGTCGACGACGCGTTCCGGACGTACTGCGAGCGCGCTCACACCGCCTCACACGTTCTCTACGGCGCGGCGAGGCGGATCACTGACGAGCTCGGCTACGCCGGGTTCGACATCTCGTCGGAGAAGGTCCGTGTGGATCTGACGACCGACGAGCCGCTCGACGACGAGGACCTGATCGAGCTCGAGCGGCTCTCGAACCGGGCGGTGTGGGAGTCGCGCCCGGTGTCGTGGGAGACGATGCCGGAGGCCGACGCCCGTTCGATCGACGACATCGCGTTCAACGAGAAGACCGAAGAGGGTGCGATGGGCGGCAGCGAGGCGATCCGCGTCGTCACGGTCGACGGCTGGGACGTCGCGGCCTGCGGCGGGACCCACGTGTCCAACACCAAGGAGATCGGGACGGTCGAGGTGCTCGACCGCTCGAACCCCGGCGAGGGCGTCACCCGCGTCGAGTTCGCGGTCGGACCGACGGCGATCGACCGCGACGCCGCGGTCCACGCAGCCGCGCTGGAGGCATCCACGGCGGTCGACGCCAACGTCGAGGGGCTCGTCGATGCCGTCGAACGACTCGCCGAGGAGAACGATCGGCTCGAGGCGGCGCTGCGGGAGGCCCGTACCGACCTCCTCGAAGCCACACTCCGGGAGTTCCCGACCGTCGAGCGCGACGGGACGGCGTGGGCCGTCGGCACCGTCGAGGACGCCGACCCGAACGACCTCCAGGAGCCGGCGACCGCAGTGATAGACGGTGGCAACGTCGACGTGGTCGCCGCGGTCGGCCCCGATCCGGCACCGTTCGTCGTGGTCGCGGCCGATCCGGAGGCCGGCTCACCGACCGATTCCGACGGTGCTGACGCTGACGGCGAGGATCCGAACGGGAACGACGTTGGAGTCGTCGACGCGGGCGATGTCGTCGCCGCGGTCACCGACGAGTTCGGCGGCGGCGGCGGCGGCAGCGCGAGATTCGCGCAGGGCGGCGGACTTGACGCCGACTCCGAAACCGTGGTCGACTGGCTCCGGAGCCGACGAGGCGGGTCGTCGTGACGCTTCCACACGGGGGCGGGTCACCGTGACCGGCAAACTCGGCCCGGAGGCGCTGGCTGCGGTGCTCGATGCGACCGGCGTCGACGATCCGGCGGTGCTGCAGGGAGCCGCCTACGGGGAGGACGCGGCCGCGATCGACCTCGGAGACCGGACGCTCGTCGTCAGCACGGACCCCCTCTCGCTGGCTGCCGAGGCGGTCGGCCGCCTCGCGGTCCACGTCGCCTGCAACGATGTCGCTGCAAGCGGTGCGGAGCCGCGATGGCTAACGAACACCGTGCTGCTCCCCGACGACGATCCCGACCGCCTCGGGACGGTCGCCGAGCAGGTCGACGAGACGGCTCGGTCGGTCGACGTCACGGTCGTCGGCGGCCACACGGAGGTGGTGCCGTCACTGGAGCGTCCGCTGCTGTCGATGACCGCGTTCGGCACCACCGACCGGTTCCTCCCCAGCGGCGGCGTCGCCCCCGGTGACCGGATTCTGCTCACCAGCGGCGCGGGGATCGAGGCGACCGGGATCCTCGCGACCGACTTCCGCGAGGCGTGTCTCGACGCCGGCGTCGACGAGACGACTCTGGACGCAGCCGCGGGGTTCCTCGACGACGTGAGCGTGATCGGCGACGCGCGCGTGCTTCGTGACATCTCGACCGCGCTACACGACCCCACCGAGGGCGGCGTGCTCACCGGACTCGTCGAGATGGCGAGCGCGAGCGAGCTCGTCCTCGAGATATCGCGTGCGTCGGTCCCCGTTCGACCGGAGACGGCTGCGTGCTGTGCGGCGTTGGATGTCGATCCGCTTGCAACGTTCGGTTCCGGCGCGTTGCTCGCGGCGGTTCCCGACGCCGCGGTCGCGGACGCGCTCGCCGCGCTCGACGAGGCCGGCATCGACGGCGCGGTGATCGGAACGGCATCCGCGCCAAATGACGCGAACCCGGCTTCCGAGAGTCTCGCCCCGGGGACGGTCCTGCTCGACGGCGACCCGATCACGGAGCCGCCACGGGACGAGCTGTATCCGCTCTGGGAGTGAGACGGAGCGGTCGGGTCGGATTACCGGACGTTTCGGACAACTCCTTCGACAGGCTCGTCAGTCACACCCGCCGATCACTCATCTTTTTCCGTGTGGGATCGAACGCCGAGGTATGACTGGGGTACGCGTCGGGTCGGCGCTGTCCGACGAGCAGCGGGCGATACGCGAGCTCGTTCGGGAGTTCGCCGTCGAGGAGGTACGTCCGGTGGCCCGAGAGGCGGACGCCGAGGCGTCGTTTCCCGAGGACGTCTGGGACGGGCTCGCGGAGCTCGGGCTCACGGGGCTCACGGTGCCGGAGGCGTACGGCGGCTTCGACGCCGACCGGACGACGTACGCGGTCGTCAACGAGGAGCTCGCGTACGGCGCGCTCGCGGTCGCCACCGCGCTGTCGGTTCACTGTCTCGTCACCTCCTGTCTCGCGGCGTTCGGGAGCGACCAACAGCGGGAGCAGTGGCTCCCCGAGATGGCCGAGGGGCGACCGGTCGGCATGTTCTGTCTCTCCGAACCCCATGCCGGATCGAATCCGGCCGAGATGTCGACGACCGCGCGGTACGACTCCGATCGCGACGAGTACGTGCTGGACGGCACGAAACAGTGGATCACGAACGGCGAGCGCGGCGGCGTCGCGGTCGTGTTCGCGAAGGCAGCCGGGGACGACGACGCCGACCCGGCCGACCCAGCCGCAGCGGGCCGAGAGGCGATAACCCAGTTCCTCGTGCCCGCCGACGCCGAGGGGTTCGAGGTTGGAGCGAAAGAGGAGAAGCTCGGGCTCCGCGCGTCGGACACGACCTCGATCTCGTTCGACGGCTGCCGGATCCCGGCGGAGAATCGGCTGACCGAAGTGGGCGACGGGCTCTCGGCTGCGTTCCGGATCCTGACGAGCGGGCGGATCGGGATCGCGGCGCAGGCGGTCGGGCTGGCACGGGCGGCGTTCGACGAGGCTCGCGAGTACGCGGGCGAGCGCAAGCAGTTCGGGCAGCCGATAGCCGAGATCGGCGCGATCCGCGGGACGTTCGCGGAGCTGTCGACGGAGATCGAGGCGTCGCGGCTGCTCGTCCGCGAGGCGTGTCGGCGGGCGGATGCGGGCGAGGACGCTCGCGTCGCCGCCGCGCGCGCGAAGCTTTCCGCGTCTGAGACGGCGATGTCGGTGACGAACGAGGCGGTCCAGATCCACGGCGGGTACGGCTACACGACGGCGTTCGACGTCGAGCGGCTGTATCGCGACGCGAAGATCACGGAGATCTACGAGGGCACCTCCGAGATCCAAAAGAAGATCATCGCTCGGGGCGTACTGGACGACCGATGAGGCTCGACCCGACCGACTACGACGCCGTGGTGTACGACCTGGACGGTACTCTCGTCGACCTCGCGGTCGACTGGGACGTCGTGGCAGAGGACGTCCTCGCCGTCTACACGGACAACGCGATCAAGCCGCCCGGAAACGGGCTGTGGGATCTGCTCGGTGCCGCCGAGGAGTACGGCATCGGCGACCCCGTCGAGGAGGCGATCCGGCTCCACGAGCGGTCCGGCGCGCGCGACTCGACACGGCTGCCGCTCGCAGACGCGCTCGGGGAAGGGGATCCAACTCGGACGGGCGTCTGCTCGCTCAACTGCGAGGAGGCGTGTCGGATCGCCTTAGAAACCCACGGGCTCGACGACGACGTCTCCGCCGTCGTCGGACGCGACACCGTTCCGACGATGAAACCCGACCCCGATCCGCTGCTCGCGGCGCTCGACGCGCTCGATGCGGAGCCGGAACACGCCGTGTTCATCGGCGACTCCAGAAGCGACGCGACCGCCGCGGAGCGGGCGGGAGTCCGCTTCGTGTGGACGGACGACGCGGTCGGCGAGTAGCGCGAGGTTCACGCCGATCGGCTACCGTCGCCCGCGCCCGTCCGTTTCGCGTAGACGGCGGCGGCGACGGCGGTCACGAACCATATCGGCGCACCGACCTGCACCGCAAACGTCGCACGCGCACCCCACGTGCCGAGCGTCACCTGCGTGGAGAGTAGCGCGACGACCGGCGCACCGACGAGAATGGTGACGACGAACGTCGTCTGCATCACCCAGCCGTAGTCGATCCCCTCGACCTCGGAGCGCTCGACGGGTTGCACGCGTCGAGGTCGGACCCGGAGGGTCAAATCGATGCCGGTCGGGCGACGCCGATCGAGCGACGAAGACGCCGTCACTCCGCGTCTCCACGCAACGCGAGAAGAACGTCGGCCTCCACCCACGAGTCGACGTCCGTCGGTCGGCGACTGGGCTCAGCAACGTCGAAATGATTCGCCTGGTTTAATTCACGTCGACGCGCACACTCCACGTATGACCACGACCCAGGGGCTCCGGGACCGCGAGGAGCCGATCACGATGCTCACCGCCTACGACACGCCGACCGCGGAAGTCGTCGACGAGGCGGGTATCGACGTCGTTCTCGTCGGCGACAGCATGGGGAACGCGACGATGGGGTACGACTCGACGCTCCCGGTGACGATGGAGGACGTTGCGAGTCGGACGGGTGCAGTCGTGCGCGGCGTCGAGGACGCTCTGGTCGTCGCGGACATGCCGTTTCTCTCGTTCGGCGTCGACGAGGCGGAGTCGGTCCGCAACGCCGGCGAACTGATAAAGGAGGCGGGTGCGGACGCGGTGAAGATCGAGAGCGGCCCGCACACGGTCGAGACGACTCGACGGATGGTCGACGTCGGCATCCCCGTGATGGCACACGTCGGCCTTACGCCCCAACACGTCAACCGACTCGGCGGGTATGGGAGACAGGGGACCGACCGAGCGGCCGCCGAGACGATCCTCGAGCTCGCTCGCGAGCATGAGGATGCGGGCGCGTTCTCGGTCGTGTTGGAGCACGTCCCCGCAAATCTCGCGGCGACGATCACCGACGAACTCGATGTCCCGACGATCGGGATCGGTGCCGGCCCCGACTGTGACGGACAGGTGCTCGTGATCACCGACGTGATCGGTCTCGGCGAGTGGTCGCCGTCCTTTTCCGCACAGTTCGGTGACGTTCGCGGCGAGATGGCGCGTGCGGTGGCCGAGTATAAGTCGGCCGTCGAAGCGGGGTCGTTCCCCGCAGACGAGCACTCTCACGTTGAAGACGCCGTCGACGACGTGGAGTAGCTGGGTCGCCGTCGACGACGTGGAGTATCTGGGTCGCCGTCGACGCGAATCGAACTGCTGAAACGATCCGGACGGTGCGTTCCGTCAGGCCTTTGCGCGCCCGGCTCGTTTTATAAGTCGATGGAGTATCTGCAGCGTCGGGTCGCGCTCGTCGACGAGCGGCTCGAGGAGGTCATCGAGGCGGTCGAGCCCGACGAGCTGTCCGCGGAGCTCGAACACGTCGTCCTCGCCGGCGGCAAGCGAGTGCGTCCCGCCGTAACGATCCTCGCGTGCGAGGCGTTCGGCGGCGACCCCGAGGACGCGGTTGACTTCGCGGCGGGGATCGAGTTCGTTCACAACGCCTCGCTCGTCATCGACGACATCATCGATCGATCGGACGTGCGTCGCGGGACCCCTTCGGCGTGGTCGGAGTTCGGCTACGGCTCGGCGATCATCACGAGCGACGGGCTGTTGGGTGAGGCGTTCGCACTGTTCTCCTCTGACGAGCGAGCGATGCGGATCGTCGCCGAGGCGATGGTCGAGCTCGGCGAGGGAGAGGCGACGGAGCTGGCCGCACACCCGACGACCGAGGCGGAGTACATGGAGCTCGCGCGCCGGAAGACGGGCGCGTTGTTCCGGGCCGCCGCGGAGCTCGGTGCGGTGGCCGGCGGGGCCGATCCCGAGGCCGTGGAGTCGTTCGGGGAGTACGCCGAGCGCGTCGGCGTCGCGTTCCAGATGCGCGACGACGTGCTCGACGCCACCGCCGACGCCGACGATCTGGGCAAGCCGACCGGACAGGACGCCGAGATGGACCGACCATCGGTCGTTCGCGTGACCTCGCTGAGCCCTGAGGAAGTGAACGAGCGGGCTCGCGAGCAGTCCGAGCTCGCGCTGGCGGCGCTCGCCGACGCCAACCCGCCGGAGACGGAGGCGATCGAGTACCTCCGCGACCTCGCGGAGTTCGTCGTAGTCCGCGAGCGATGACGAGCGAGCCCGGCGTGTTGCAACTGGCCTCCATCGAACGATTAAGGAGGCCGGCTCCCCGTGGAAGCGTATGAGAGAGCGCGCGCTGCACGAGCGGTGGGAGGACGTGTTGGCCGATGCGGACGCGACCGCGGCGGAGTACCGGGACCGGGGTTGGGAGGCGACCGTCGTCCATCCGGGCGACGTCAATCCGGTGCCCGACGCCGGGCGGCTCGACGTCCTTCTTCCCGGCCCGGAGTTCGACGAGCTTCGAGACCGGATGGAGAGCATCGACGTCGACACGTTCCGGGTGTACGCGGCGCGCCAGAGCGGCGTGGCGTTTCGGCTCGTCGTCGCCGAGGACGGTGACGGTGGATTCGCGCTCTGTGTCCCGACGTACCTCGCGGATCCGGACGCCGCTCCGCTCGAACACACCGCGACGTCGACCGGGACGCTCGTCATTCGACTGCGCCCGCTCGACGACCGCGATGTCGTCGATGTGGAGGTAACCGAGCCGGCGCTGTTCTTCGATCCTGACACCGACGAGTGAGGGACACGGGAAACCGGCGGACGAGCCGTCGGCCGTGACCGTCAATGATGGCGGTCGGACGTGGGTCGAACGCGATAGCCACCACAGTTGCGTCCGGCCGCCAGACCCACCTCTTGCGTGAGTGGTTATCACACACGTGTGTATCTTTTCCACGAATGACTTCGGAGTATTCATTGTTGTGCAATCACGATCATCGGTATGAACCGAGCCGAGAAGGCGGCCCTCCAGCTGCAGGCGGTCGCCGTGTTGCGGACGCTGAAGGAGACGCGGACGTACGAGGAGCTGTCGACGTTGACCGGACTGCCCGCCGGGGACCTGAACCGCTACGTGAACGGTCACGTGCTTCCCGGCACCGACCGCGCGCGGGAGGTCGTGTCCGGGGTCGGTCGCGACGCGCTGGCGGACGAGCTCACCGCACGCGTCGAGTTCGACGACGAGGGGTACGTCGACAACTCCGGCGTCGTCTTCGACCAGTCGTTTCTCGACCTCGTCGCGCCGGTCGCCGCCGAGACGTTCGCGTTCGACGCGCCCGACGTCGTCCTGACCGCCGCCACCGACGGGATCACGCTCGGCGCGGCGATGGCCTCCTTCTTCGACGCTCGGCTCGCCTACGCCAAGAAATCGAAGGAGACCGCCGTCGAGGAGTTTATCGAGTCCCGCCAGCGACTCGAGTCGGGAATCGAACTCACCTACTATCTCCCCACACGAGCTATCGATCCCGGCGACACCGTGCTCGTCGTCGACGACCTGATCCGGTCGGGCGAGACGCAGGAGCTCCTCCTGGATATCGCCTTACAGGCAGATGCCGACATCGCCGGCGTGTTCACGCTGATCGCGGTCGGTGACGAGGGGATGAGCCGAGCCCGCGAGATCACGGACGCACCGGTCGGCGCGCTCGAGCGGTTCGAGTAGCGCCCGGTCACACGATCCTCGTGGTCGAACACGTCAACGAGGATTGGTTTTATGCACGTTTAAGCAGTTTGAACGGCGAACACCGGCTTTATCTCGAGTATTATGTACACATATGTGTACCTCTGGTGGTTCTCGAAAGTAAAACTTATAAACTGATCCGTAGATACGCACACCTGTTCAATGGGTTTTACTGAGACGCTGTCCGAACGGTTCGGCGTCGGGGCGCACGGCTCGGACGTCCGCACGGAGTTGATCGCCGGGGTGACGACGTTCCTGGCGATGTCGTACATCATCGTGGTGAATCCCGCGATCCTCTCGGAGGCGATCGCCATCGAGGGGTACAGCCAGACACAGGTGTTCCAGATGATCGCGATGGCGACGATCCTCGCGTCGGTCGTCGCGACGGTCGTAATGGCGTTTTACGCCAACCGACCGTTCGGTCTCGCTCCGGGAATGGGGCTCAACGCGTTCTTCGCGTTCACGGTCGTCATCGCGCTCGGAATCCCGTGGCAGACCGCCCTCGCGGCCGTTTTCGTTGAGGGGATCCTCTTCATCATCCTCACCGCGATCGGCGCTCGCGAGTACGTGATCAACCTGTTCCCTGAGCCGGTGAAGTTCGCGGTCGGTGCGGGTATCGGCGCGTTCCTGCTTTTCATCGGTCTTCAGGAGATGCAGGTGATCGTCGGCTACGAGGGAACGCTCGTCACGCTCGGCGACATCGCAGCCACGCCCGCCGCGTTGCTCGGCGTGCTCGGCGTGCTGTTCACGCTCATTCTCTGGGCGCGTGGCGTCACCGGCTCCATCGTTATCGGGATCATCACTACCGCGCTTGCGGGCTGGCTCGTGGCGCTTTCAGGCTTGACGAGCCCCGAGAACGTCGTCGACGGCCAACTGTACGGCACGTTCGCCGAGCAGGGGCTCGTCGGCGGACTGGTCACGCTCGTCACGGCGGTGCAGTTCGACTTCACGCCGCTCGCGGGCGCGTTCATCGACGGACTCGCCGACATCGACCCGGTGACGTTCACGTTCGTCGTGTTCACGTTCTTCTTCGTCGACTTCTTCGACACCGCCGGGACGCTCATCGGCGTCTCGCAGTTCGGCGACTTCCTCGACGAGGAGGGTGAGCTCCCCGACATGGACCAGCCGCTGATGGCCGACGCGGTCGGCACCACCGTCGGCGCGATGCTCGGCACCTCGACGGTGACGACGTACATCGAGTCCTCGACCGGGATCGAGGAGGGCGGCAGCACGGGGCTCACCGCGCTCGTCGTCGCGGGCTGTTTCCTCCTCGCGATCCCGTTCGTTGCGCTCGTCCCGATCCTCCCCGACTACGCCTCGTTCCTCGCGCTGGTCGTCGTGGGTGTGATGATGTTCCAGGGCGTCGTCGACATCGACTGGGACCACCCGGCGTGGGCGATCTCCGGCGCGCTCACCATCCTCGTGATGCCGCTCGCGTACTCGATCGCCGACGGGCTCGCGGCGGGCATCATCGCGTACCCGATCATCAAGGCGACGATGGGCGAAGGTGCTGACGTCCATCCCGGTCAGTGGGTCCTTGCCGTGCTGCTCATCGGCTACTACCTGCTCCAGACGGGCGGGTTCGTGCTGTAGCGCGGCGCACGATCCGCGTTCGCTCGACGCTTCCATTCGCCCGACGCTTCCATTCGCCCGACGCACGCATCCGACCGACTTTTTCACGCCGAATACGTTCGTTGCGGTATGGAGCGATGGGAGGTGGTCCGCGCGTGGAAGCTCCGGGAGCTTCCGGACCCGCCGCAGTTGACCGTGAGCGAACTCCTCTCGAAGCTCTCCGAGAACGGGCCGCTCTCGTACCGTCCGCCACAGCCGAGCTGGGAGCTGAAGGCCCGAGTCCGGCTGCGTGATTCGTTCACCTGTGCGCTGTGTCCGGCCGGACGGATCGACACGCTCGACGGGGCGACCCGGTGGCGGTCCCGAGAGGGGCGAAGCCTGAAGCGCCCTCCGAGCGCGTCGATACAGGACGCTGCGGCCCGCATGCTGGAGGTCCACCACGTCGTCCCGCGGGCCAACGGCGGGCGGAACGACGTTCGAAACCTGCTCACGCTGTGTCCCGACTGCCACGCCGACGTCCACGAGTATCGCGTCGACCGGATCCCCAGGGATCGGACGCGACCACCGCTCGGAACGCGGGTCGATGGTCCCGGTCGACACAGCGGCTGAGCTCCGCCGTGGAGACGCGAGGCCGAGACGGTCGTGTGGGATCGCTGCATCGACCACCGAGTTCTTTACCCGCGTGTCCCGTATCCACGGTGATGAGCGATCTCAAGCTCTACGAACTCGCCGGCTGTCCGTACTGCGCGAAGGTCAAGGAGACGCTCGCCGACCTCGAACTGGAGTACGAGTCGATATCGGTGCCGCGGTCACACGGACAGCGAACGGAGGTGCGGGAGATCAGCGGCCAGACCGGCGTTCCAGTGCTCGTCGACGAGGCGAACGGGATCGAGGGGATGGCCGAGAGCGACGACATCATCGAGTATCTCGAGGAGACGTACGGCGGGTGATGACCGTCAGTCACGTCGACTGTAAGCCGTAGCCCTGCCGACTTCGCTCCGCTGTTCCGGACTCTCCCTGTCGTTGCAGCCTCACTCGGTCGCCGTCTCGATGGCGGCTTCGAGGTCCGCGACGATGTCCGCGGGATCCTCGATGCCGACGGAGATCCGCACCATGTCACCGGTGACGCCCGCGGCCTCCTGTTCGGCCTCGGTAAGCTGCTGGTGTGTCGTCGACGCGGGATGGATAACGAGCGTCTTCGCGTCGCCGACGTTCGCGAGCAGTGAGGCGAGTTCCGTGTTCTCGACGGTCGCCTTCGCGGCGTCGAAGCCGGCCTCCAGCCCGAACGTGATCATGCCGCCGTACCCCCCGTCGAGATACTCCGTCGCCTCCTCGTGGGTCTCGTGGTGTTCCAGCCCGGGATAGTTCACCCACGCGACGTCGTCGTGTTCGTCGAGGTACTCCGCGACGACCTGTGCGTTCTCGCAGTGGCGTTCCATGCGAAGCGGCAGCGACTCCGTCTGCTGGAGCGTGTTCCACGCGTCGAACGGCGCCTGCTGGTTGCCCAGATCGCGAAGCCCGCGGGTGACCGCCGCGAACGTGAACGCCGCGTCGCCGAACGCGTCGACGTAGTTGATCCCGTGATACGCGGGGTTGTCCTTGGCGATCTCCGGGAACTTTTCGGGGTACTCGCCCCACGGGAACGAGCCGCCGTCGACGAGGACGCCGCCGATCGTCGTTCCGTTACCCGTGAGCCACTTCGTCGTCGACTCCCAGACGAGGTCCGCCCCGTGCTCGAACGGTCGGCAGAGATACGGCGTCGCGAACGTGTTGTCGACGAAAAGCGGCACGCCGTGGTCGTGGGCGATATCGGCGATTCGCTCGATGTCCGGCGTCACGAGCGCGGGGTTGCCGATCGTCTCGAGATGGACGTAGGCGGTGTCCTCGTCGATCGCGTCCTCGTACCCCTCGTAATCGAGGGGGTCGACGAACCGCGTCGAGACCCCGCGGCGCTCGACTGAGTGGGTGAGATACGTGTACGTCCCGCCGTACAGCGCCGAGGAGGTAACGACGTTGTCGCCGGCGGACGCGAGCATGAACGTCGCGAGATCCAACGCGGCCATTCCCGAGGAGGTGGCGACCGCGCCGACACCCCCCTCGAGGGAGGCGATCCGCTCCTCCAAGGCGGCGTTCGTCGGGTTCATGATCCGCGAGTACACGTTGCCCGCCTCCTCGAGCGCAAACAGCCGCGCCGCGTGGTCGGCGTCGTCGAACTCGTAGGAGGTGGTCTGATAGATCGGCGTCGCTCGCGCGCCCGTCGTCGGATCGGGGTTCGATCCGGCGTGCACGCTTCGCGTACGGAACTGTGGGGGGTCCTCGCTACCGTCTTCGGGTGCCATACAGGCACTGGTTCCGGAAAGCGCTTAAAACCGGTCGGCCCGCACAGCACCTACCGCTACCTCGGATCGAGTCCAACCGGTTCAGCCGGACGGGCGGATGGGATAGTCGTACTGGACGGTTCGGTTGGATGCTCCGCCCGCTCCGTCCCCTGCGTAGCTCAGCCTTTTATATTACACACCGGAAACGTCCGGGCGACGAGATCGCCGATCCCGAGTTCGTCGCTGACGCGGACGACCTCGTCGACGTCCTTGTACACGCCGGGTGCCTCCTCGGCGATCGTCGCGCCCGACTCCGCTTTGACGTAGATCTGCTGTCCTTCCGCCAGGTCGTCCTGTACGTCGCCGCCCCAGAACTCCTGTTTCGCCTGCGTCCGGCTCATCAGCCGTCCGGCTCCGTGGGCGGTCGAGCCGAACGAGACGCGCATCGACTCCGCACCCCCGGAGAGCACGTACGACCCGGCGCCCATACTCCCGGGGATGATCACGGGTTGACCGACCGCGCGATACGCCTCCGGCACCGCCTCGTGACCCGCGGGGAACGCCCGCGTCGCGCCTTTCCGGTGGACGTACAGCGTCCGCTCCTCGCGGTCGACGACGTCGTCGCCGCTGGCGGGGAGCCCGTCGGCGCCGACGCCAACGTCGTGGCTCTCCTTTTTGCCGATGTTGTGTGCCACGTCGTACAGAAGCTCCATGCCGAGGTCGGCGATCGGATCGGCGTCGAACACGTCGCCGAACACCTCGCGGGTTCGATGGGTGATGAGCTGGCGGTTCACCCACGCGAAGTTGATACACGCACACATCGCGCCGTAGTACTCGGCTGCGAGTTCGGAGCCGGCGGGCGCGGCCGCGAGCTCCTTGTCCGGCAGCGACTCGAGGAGGTCGCCGTGTTCTTGTTCGATCCGCCGGAGGTAGTCGTTACACGTCTGGTGGCCGAGCCCGCGGCTCCCACAGTGGATCAACACGACGATCTGTCCGTCCGAGAGCCCGTACGCCTCGGCGATCGCCTCGTCGAACACGTCCGTGACGCGCTGGACCTCGAGGAAGTGGTTGCCGGAGCCGAGCGACCCCATCTGGTTGCGGCCGCGATCCTTCGCCTTCTTCGAGACGTACTCGGGGCGAGCGTCCGGACGACGACCCTCGTCCTCACAGTGCGCGAGATCGCTTTCGATCCCGTACCCCGCGTCGACCGCCCACTCGACGCCGCGCTCGAGAGCCGCCTCGAGCGCGTCGATGTCGCCGTCGATGACGCCGCCGCCGCCGAGGCCGGAGGGCACCGCCTCGAACAGCGCGTCGACGAGCTCCTGCTCGCGCCCCTGGACGTCGTCGTACGTCAGACTCGTTCGGACCATCCGGACGCCGCAGTTAGAAACGACGAACCCGTTCGCAACGAAGTTATGGGCGTCGTGATTCACGCCGATATCGTACACATCCATTGTGCCCCGTTCGAGAATCTTCGAGACCTCCGAGGTCATGGTGAGGTTATCACGAACGGTAACTTCTTCACAGAACTCATCGAAATCGGGGAAATCACGGGGAGGCCGAGGACGGCCGCTTCGCTGGTCGTAAACACTCCGTTCAATGAAGCGCTCGTTGACGTCGTCGAACCGGGCTTTGATCTCTTTCGTTGCCGTACCTCCATCAGAGAGTGCTCTGGCCTCATCGGCGATCCGTGCGCGTCGTTCTATCGCTTCCCGTTTCCGTTTGAGATACTGAGCTGCAAGCAGCCCTCGCTTCTGCTTCTCTTTCGCATATCGGTATCCCACTCGAGTAAAGAACCGTATTAGATTATCCGGCTTTGAACTGATCCCAAACCGGAGACGAACGGTTTCACCGGAGGACGTCTCCGTCTGTTCCACTAATTCAAGCGAGTTGGTCTCGATGCCGATCCGGTTTAGCTGCTCCATGAGACCACACATGAACTCTTCACCAGCATCTCGACAACTACTGAGACGGTTATGAGATACGGCAGGAGCGTAGAAATTCTTCGGCGCCACGGTGTCCGGTGCGCTCAGCTCGGCACCGAAGAATGCAGAAAGATACAACGCCCGCTGCCAATCCGCCACATGATCCAGATACTCCGGTACAGTACGCTTGGATTCGACCTTTTTGCTATCCGGTGCGCCGAGCCGGAGTAACAGTTGTTTAAACGCATTCGATCCGGATGAGATGCTATACTCGGTTCGTGAGAACTCTCTACCGTCTATCTCGTGGGTTCGATCCTGCTCGTAAATCTTTGAAGCTGTGAACCCGAGTGCCTCAATATCGTCACGAATGGTTCGAAGATCAGCTGGTTTTCCGTAAAATTGGGTTCTCCTATCAGCGAACGAACCGTCACCGGTGTGGTACCCGACGAGTTTCAGCAGACGATGGAACGCGTCATCAGTCGATCGTAGTGGCAAAAGGTCGCGTTCTTTCAGTACGCGAACTAACTGGTGGTCTTCGCCCGAAAAGTCAGTTTCGTCCAGAACGACGAACTCTGGGGGTGTGTTGTCGGGTAGTCCTTTAAATGGATGTAGAAACACCTCCTCGCCTGGATCCACTTCGGAGATCTCCGTCATTCCTGCTGGAGTATCAAACGGGTGGTCCTCCGTCGAAGTGATCCTGTCACCGGATCGAGTTTTGATCTCATACACCGTACGGTCGTCCGTCATTGAAAAGAGTCGAATATCCGAATCGGTGATCCCATCCTCCGTGGCAACAGCTGCCTGTCGGTCCTCGAACTCTCCAAACAGATTCTCGATCCGACGACGACGGCCGTGTGATAACAGCACCTCCGCGTCGCCCGCAAGACAGTTGATGTCGTAGCCGATCGCGCCTGGCGAGATACAGCCCGTCTCGGCGTCGATCGCTCCGACGCCGCCGACCGGGAAGCCGTACCCCTGGTGGCCGTCGGGCATGCAGATCGCCGGCTCGACGATCCCCGGCAGGTGGGTGGCGTTTCGCAACTGCTGGAGCGTTTTGTCGTCGCCGATCGCCTCGAGCAGCGACTCGCTGGCGAGCACTCGCGCCGAGACGTTCATCTCGCCCTCGCGGGGGATCTCCCAGACGTGCTCGCGCACCTTCTCCAGTCGGATCCCGTCGAACTCGCGCGTGGTCATACGCGACGGTTCGTCACCAGGGGGGAAGGGCGTTACGTCCGGTCGCCGACGACCCACTTCTGTGAGTAGCTTTCTCCGCAAGCACAGTGGGCGTACGCGTGGATCACGTCGCCGTCGGCGTAGAGCCCGCCGACCGCCTCGTTTTTCCCCTCCGCGAACGCGAACACGAACCGGACCCAGTGGTCCTCGTCGTCCGTCTCGTGGTCCGCGTCGTCCACGAACGGACAGTTGCCGTCATCGAGCGTTCGTGCGATCGTCCCCTCGGTCCGCATCGCCGTCTGGGCGAACTCCATCGCGTCCATTCCGGTGCCGGCCTGAAACGCCGACCGGCCGGTCTCACCGTCGAGCACGAGCCGAACGCCGGCGTCGGTTTCGGAACCGACGTTCCGAAGCCGGGAGTCGTCGTCGAGAGACGCGTCGCTGATAAAGAGGACGACGTCGTCGAGGCGATCGCCTGCGAGGAACTCGTCGAGCTTGCTCATGGAGGTCACAGACGGGTGAGACCTAAAAAGCGACCGTGTTGGCGTCGGAGACGCTCCTTGCACGCGCCCGGGTTTCGCCTTGCACGCGCCCGGGTTTCGCCTTGCACGCGCCCGGGTTTCGGCGAGAACGTGCATGGACAGAAGGCTTATCGGGATGACGGTCATCACGTCGTGCATGGACAGAGACGACCGTGACGATCCGTTCGGCGATTTCTTTGAGGAGATCGAACGGATGATGAACGAGATGGCGAGCGGCCAGCCGACGAGCGACGACGCCGGATTCGCATCGGAGACGCACGTCGACGCGTACGCGACGGACGAGACCGTTCGCGTCGTCGCCGACCTTCCGGCCGTCTCCAAAGAGCAACTCTCCGTGCAGTGTGACGGTGAGTCGCTCACCGTTTCCGCGGCGTCCGACCGACGTGAGTACGACGAGACCATCGAGCTTCCCGCCCCCGTCGACGAACACTCGGGCAGCGCAACGTTCAACAACGGCGTGCTGGAAGTCGAGTTCGACCGCGACGACGACTCCGCCTCCATCGACGTCGTCTGAGCGCTCTCGTTTTTTCGTCCTGCGGTGTTTCACCGCCACAGCGACATGCCGTGGTTGGCAGGACGACGGTGGCCGGAAGCGCCGGTTCGACGGCGAACTCGCCGACTGCCCGCGTCGATTCGAGCGCGAACGTTTCGATCCACACCCACTCCGTGGCGTCCATCGCTCAGTCGTCGCCGCGGCGGCGTGCGTAGTCGAGCGCTTTGCCGGGCGTCTCCAGCAGGTTGAGGCCGATTCCGACGATGATAAACAGGGTGTACAGCCCGAGCGTCGACAGACCGAGGATGATCATCGCGGCGATGGCGTACAGTCCGTCGAGAAACCGGAACGCGCCGAGCGTCAGAATCGTTCCGTACAACAGCACGAGGTACGGCCCCCATCCGCGGGCGTGGCCGCGACGCATCCGCGAGCGGACGTACCGTTTCAGCTCCGATTCGAGCGTCGGGCGGTCGACGGTGCGGCGCTGCACGTCCTCCTCGAACTCGTCGAACTCCGCGCGGAGACGGTCGAGCTCCGCCTCCAGAGCGGCCACGTCCGGGGCTCCGCGGGGACGCTCCTCGTCCCTTTCGGCCTCGCGGTCCGACTCTCCGTTCATACCCGTGGGTCGGTCGCGTCCGTGTTGTAGCTGCCGGTCGCGGACGCTCCCGGACTCGTCGACGCGGTCGCCGCCGGTCCCGAACTCGGCGACTCGACCCTCGGTATCGGGGTCGTCGCCCAGCGAGGATCGATCCCCCGCGAGCACGACGTTGACCACCGCGCCGAGCACGACGACGATCGCGGCGACGTACAGCCACGTCACGAGCAGCAGGATCCCGCCGATGACGCCGTACACCTGATACTGCCCCGCGCTCGCGGCGTACACCTGAAACCCGGCCTGCAGCACGGTCCAGCCCGTCGCGGCGAACGCCGCCCCGGGTAGCGCATCCCGAACGCTCACCGTCGGATGCGGGAGCAGGTAGTACATCGGGAGAAACACGACCGTGAGGAGCATCGGCAGGAGGAGCACGCTCGCGACCTCGACGAGCGGGAGCGCGTCGACGGCGGCGACGAACGTGCCGACCACGACCATCGCTGCGATGCCGACGCCGATGCCGACGACGACGCTCGCGGCGTCCGCGAGCCGTTCGAGAAACGTCACCTGCTCGTCGACGCCGTACACCTGGAGAAACGCGGTGTCGAGTCCGCGGAACACCTTCAACGTCGACCACACGAGGACGGTGAGGCCGAGCACGGTCGCGCCGGACCGGCCCTGTGCGGACGCGACCGCGGTCGCTATCGCCTCCTCGCCCGCGGGCGTGAGGAAGTCGCCGGTCGCGGCGAGCAGCTGTCCGGCGATCACCTCGCCGAAGACGCTGCTCGCGACGACGACGAGGAGGAGTAACGCGGGGATCAGCGAGACGAACGCGTAGTAGGCGACGCCCGCGGCGAGAAACGTCACGTTCCGGTCCAGCGCGGCGTCGACCACGAGTCGGCCGGTGTCGACGGCCGAGGTCGGTGCTCGGGTCACACGAGCGGGTTCGACCGACGACTACAAAACGAGTCGGGTGATCCCGATCCGGGAAGCGGGCTGGGTGGTGACGACTGCGGGATGTGCTGGGTAGTGACGACTGCGGGACGCGGCGATCGCCCCGATATCGACTTCCGTGCTCACTCCTCGTCGACGACGGCGTCACGCATTTCGGGGATCGAGGCGTTCGTTTTGACGGCCGTGCCGCGGTAGTGTGCGCGGCTCGCCTCGTACCCCGCCTCGCGGAGCGTCTCGACGAACTCCTCGATGCCGATCGCGGGCTCGCTCCACTGCTTGTACAGTCGATGCTGGTCGTAGTGAGTCGACGTGTCGATCTCGCCGGCGACCTGGTCGAGCAGCTTACGGGCGCGCTTCGCCTCCCCCATCTCTCCGGTGACCTGCTCGCGAACGTTGCGCACGAACCCGGGCTCGGCCGTCCGTCCGAGCCAGATCGGGCCGGCGGTGAGCACGCGCTCGCCGTCACACGACGGACACTCGTGGGCGGGGTCGGCGATCAGCCCTCGGGTCGGCTCGCGCCAGAGGCAGTCCTCGCAGACGTCGACGTACCCAAGCTCCTCGAGACACCTGTCGGCGGCCTGCGCGCCCGACTCAAGCTCAAGGTACGTGCGGGCGTAGTGTCGGGAGACGTGCGAGCAGATCGGGCGAGCGGCCTTGTCGTAGCGTGCGGCGGTGCGCGCGAGTGCGGAGATCAGCGTCCGCAACCCCATCTCCGGGTGGAAGTCGGTGTTGCGCGGCACCGCGCCGTACTTCCGGATCCCACTTTTAAGGTGTGCGCCACAGAGGGGCGCGGTGTCGGTCGCGGTGACGCAGACGAGGTTCCGCGCGTTCGCGAACGCGGGGTCCGCGAAGGGGATCGGCGTCCCGTACGGGTCCAGATCGACGACGTCGAAGACCGACTCGTACAGCAGGGCGTTGACGTCGCGGTGGACCGCCTCGCCCGGAAGATCGTTGGCCGCGAGATTCCCGCGGGCGAGCTCGATCGCATCGGAGTCGACGTCTGCGCAGGTGACGTCGTACCCCTCGGCCGCGGCCCGCACGCCGCGGATCCCGGAGGCGGCCATCGCGTCGAGATACGTCTCGGCGCGAGGCTCACGGTCGCGGTACGCGCGCAACACGGCGACCGTGATGTCCCGGTTCAGCTCCTGTGTGGGGTTGAAAAACACCCCGCCGCCGGTGCCCTCGCTCGCGCCGTCGCGCTCCTCGGGAACCGTCACGGTCAGTCCGCCCTCCTCGATCTTCATACCTACGGTTCGCCGATCCGACTGAAAAGGACCGCGTTCCCGCTCGCGCCTCCGAGCGGCGAAGCCGCGAGCGAGCGCCGAGTGAATGATGTTCGAGCGACTCTCACCGACACCTCGACCGCCTTCACCGCCAGGTATCTTTATAAATCCGCGTCGTCGTCGACGAGGCACTGATAGTCGTCGACGATGACGCCGTCGACGCCGCGATCGACCATTCGATGGTACGTCTCGCTGTCGCTCACGCCCCACGCGTTCACCGTGAACCCCGCCTCGGCGGCCGCACGGAGATGCGTCCGGTCGACCGCCTCAACGTACGGGTGTAACAGCTCACAGTCCAGCCGATCGGCCGCCACGAGCGCCCGTTCCCACGATCGCTTATACAGAAGACCACGCCGGATCCCCGGTGCGACGTCGCGCAGCTCCGCGAGTGCGCGGGCGGAAAACGAGGAGACGAACGCCTCGTTGTCGACGGCGGAGAGCGCCTCGGCGACGTCCGCAGCGAGCCCGGTCGTTTTCAGTTCGACGTTGACGTCGACGTCGACGGGAAGCGCCGCGAGCAGTTCCCGCAGCGTCGGGATCGGCTCGTCGGTGCCGTCGACCCCGTACCCCCGAAGCTCGTCGACGGTACAGCGGTCGACGCGAACGTCAGCGTCACAGACGCGCTCGAGCGTCGGGTCGTGGACGACGACGATATCGCCGGAGCCGCAGCGGCGGACGTCGATCTCGACGGCGTCGACATGGGGAGCAGCCGCGAGCGCCGAGCGGATCGTGTTCTCAGGCTCGCCGACGAGACAGCCGCGGTGGCCGATGCAGTACGGCTCGGTCGAGTCGCGCGATCCGCCACGCGAGGCCGATCCCCGATCGCTGCCCGAAGCGGCCGATCCCCGATCACTGCCTGATCGCCCGTCTCGCCCGCCCTCCGAACCGACGCCGCCAGCGGTCACGTCGCCTCCCCGTTAACATCCGACCTCTCGTTGCGATCCGTCGGTCCATCGTCGGCGTCCGTCGGTCCATCGTCGGCCTCCTCCGCGGCCAGCGACTCCTCGTCACCGCTACCACCGAGGACCGCGTTCAACCCCATCGGGAACACGATTCCGACGCCGACGAGCACGCCGACGCGCACGAGCACGGACAGATCTGTCAGGATCGACAGCGCCAGATACGCCACGGCAGCCACGATCACCGACGGCAACACGTACGGGTTCCCTGCCGAGAGCATACCGGGAACTGGCTCGCGAAACCTCTTAACGCTCTCGGCAGAACCGCGATCACCCGGAGTCGACGACGCTCGGCCGAGAGACGACGCCCGGCCGAGAGACGACGCTCGGCTCCACGCCGGACCGACAGAATGAGGTATCCCATGGTGGAAACACCCGGTAAGAATGTTCGAGAAGGTCCTGGTCGCGAACCGCGGGGAGATCGCGGTGCGGGTGATGCGCGCCTGCGAGGAGCTTGGCGTCGACACCGTCGCCGTGTACAGCGACGCCGACAAACACGGCGGGCACGTCCGCTACGCCGACGAGGCGTACAACGTCGGCCCGGCCCGTGCAGCCGACTCCTACCTCGACGGCGAGGCGATCCTCGACGCCGCCCGCTCGGCCGGTGCCGACGCGATCCATCCCGGGTACGGGTTCCTCGCCGAGAACGCCACGTTCGCCGCCCGCGTCGAGGCGGCGGAAGATATCACGTGGGTTGGACCCACGAGCGACGCGATGGAGCGACTCGGCGAGAAAACCGCCGCCCGGCGCGTGATGGCTGACGCCGACGTCCCCATCGTCCCGGGGACGACCGAGCCGGTTACGGAGCCCGAGGCGGTGACCGACTTCGGCGACGAACACGGCTACCCGGTCGCGATCAAAGCCGAAGGCGGCGGCGGCGGACGCGGGATGAAAGTCGTCGAGAGCGCCGACGAGGTCGAAGACCAGCTCGCGGCGGCGAAACGCGAGGGTGAGGCGTACTTCTCGAACGACTCGGTGTATCTCGAACGCTACCTCGAAACCCCCCGCCACGTCGAGATACAGATCGTCGCCGACGAGGCGGGCACCGTCGTCCACCTCGGCGAGCGCGACTGTTCGCTCCAGCGCCGCCACCAGAAGGTGATCGAGGAAGGACCCTCCCCGGCGCTCTCCGACGAGCTCCGCGAGCGGATCGGCGAGGCCGCCCGTCGGGGGGTCGCCGCGGCCGACTACACGAATGCCGGCACGGTCGAGTTCCTCGTCGAGGAGGACCCCGACCGCGACCCCGAGGAGCCGCTGGGGCCGGAGACGAACTTCTACTTCCTCGAGGTGAACACACGAATACAGGTCGAACACACCGTGACGGAAGCGCTGACGGGGATCGACATCGTGAAAGAGCAGCTCCGGGTCGCTGCGGGCGAGACGCTGTCCGTCGCGCAGTCCGACGTCGAGCTGGACGGGCACGCATTCGAGTTCCGGATCAACGCGGAAAACGCCGCGGCGGAGTTCCAGCCGGCCAGCGAGGGGCGGCTGGAGACGTACGACCCGCCGGGCGGGATCGGGGTCCGCGTCGACGACGCGCTTCGGCAGGGCGACGAGCTCGTCACCGACTACGACTCGATGATCGCGAAGCTGATCGTGTGGGGCGCTGACCGCGACGAGTGTCTCGCGCGGTCGAAGCGCGCGCTCGCGGAGTACGAGCTCGACGGCGTCGTCACGATCGTCCCGTTCCACCGGCTCATGCTCGACGACGACCGGTTCGTCGCGGGCACGCACACGACGAAGTATCTCGACGAGCAGCTGGACCACGACCGGATCGCCGACGCGCAGGAGCGCTGGGGGTCCGAGACGGCCGCGAGCGACGAGGAGGAGGAGGTGACCGAACGCGAGTTCACCGTCGAGGTAAACGGTAAGCGGTTCGAGGTCGAACTCGAGGAGCGCGGCGCGCCGGCGACCCCGACCGGAGCGGGCGACGCGAGCGGTCGCCAGCAACGCCCGCCGCAGGCCACCGGCGGCTCCGGTACCACCGCGAGCGACGACTCGGGCGGCTCCGGCGGCGTCGACGTCGCCGAGGGCGGTGAAGCCGTCGAGGCGGAGATGCAGGGGACGATCCTCTCGGTCGACGTCGCTGAGGGCGAGGCGGTCGCGGCGGGCGACGTCGTCTGCGTGCTGGAGGCGATGAAAATGGAGAACGACATCGTCGCCGAGCGGGGTGGTACGGTCGCTTCAGTCCACGTCGCCGAGGGCGACAGCGTCGACATGGGCGACGTGCTGGTCGTGCTGGAATGACATTTCCCTCGGCGTGAGCGCCGAGGTTCCCTCTCGTATGTGGTCGGACGTTCCGACAACACCGGAGACAAGACGCTCCGGTTTGGTGCGGGTACTCCCGTTCAGATGTCGGAAAGCATCCCACCATCCACGTTTATGGCTGCTCCGTGGATGAACGAGGCGTCGTCGCTCGCAAGGAAGGCCGCGACCGAGGCGATCTCCTCGGGATCTGCGGGCTCTTTCGCCGGTGTGTCGGCTGCCAACGCGTTCAGTTGATCGTCCATGCCTTCGGTCATCCCCGTCTTGACGGCACCGGGACAGATCGCGTTGGCGCGGATGTCGGGCGCATACATCGTCGTTAGATTCTTCGTCAGGCCGATCAGTCCATGCTTCGATGTGGTGTACGCTGCACCGCCACCGTCGCCGGCTTTGCCTGCGACCGACGCCGTGTTTATCACGACGCCTTCGTCGTCGCCCGACTGCAGTTCGGGCAGCGCGGCTCGCGTGAGGTAGAACGGTCCGTCAAGATTCACTCCGAGCACCCCGTCCCAGAGCTCGTCGGACGTCTCACCGACTGGCGTGAAATCATCGAGCACGCCGGCGTTGTTACAGAGCACGTCGACCGTCCCAAACTCGTCAACGGCCGTTTCGACAACTGCGTCCGTACTATCAGCATCGCTTATATCAGCGTGAACGCTGATCGCGTTCTCACCGACGGCAGCCACGACATCGTCGACGCTCTCTGTATCGATATCGACCGCAACCACGTTCGCTCCCTCCGCAGCGAACCGGTGCGCCATCGCTTCACCCATCCCCGATGCAGCTCCCGTGATCACGACCACTGACTCCTGGAGTTCGACCATATATTTAATTATAATTTCATAATATATAATAGTTACGTCCATCGTTCGTGCACTCATTCCCGGAACTGTCGGAGACGTATCGAATCTCTCCCTCGGGATGTGATCGCATCACCACTCATGAGCGCCGACTGCGTCGTCATCGGGCGCTGATGCAGGCCGACTTCGGTCACGTTGCACTCCACGTTGTCGGGGAGCGCTTCGATCCGCTGTAACAGACTGCACGGATGTGACTCCTTTCAGTGTACGCCGCTCGTCACCCCGCGGAACGCCCGAGGTTGCCGAGAGCGAGCTGTCGACGTGCGGGCGGAGTCACGTACGCTTCAGGACCTCGTACGCCTCGTTCAACTCCTTGAACGCCTCCTCGTCGCCACCGTCACTGTCGGGGTGGAGGCGCTTCGCACGCTCGCGGTACGCGGATCTGATTGCGTCCTGACTCGCGGCCGCATCGAGTCCGAGCGTCTCGTAGGCGGCCCGCTCGGACATTCGCGTGGACGACGGGGCCCGGTCGCGGGGGTCACCCGACGGGCCCCAGTCGCGCGGGCCGCCCGACGATCCCGATCGCCCGGCTCCGTTCGCTCGAGTGCCGCTGGCTCCGCCGCGTCGATGCTCGGCGGCCCTGGCCCGCTGGCGGGCACGCGCCCGCTCGGCCGCGTCGGCACCGGCAGCCTCCCGACGCACGCGGTCGCGGAGCTTCCCGCTTGCGTGGTACCACAGCAGATACGCGACCGCGCCGAACGGGACGGCAACGACTAGCAGGAGGGGGTTGACGACGATCCCGGCGATGACGAGCAGCGCCGTCAGCCCGACGAACGTTGCCGCCATGCCGACGAGGATCGTGCGGTTCGCCACGGGATCGATCGGTGGGCCGTGGATGTAAGCCTCACGGGCCGACCGGTTCGGGTCGGCGGTGCGAATCGGGGACGCCCCGCCACGCGTCCGCACCGTTTATGAGTCAGCGTCACCCGGTACCGGGTATGGCAACCGCGGACCGGGAGACGGTGACGGGGCTCCCGCCGGGGATCGCGGACGCCCGCGAGGAGCTCACGCCGATGCTCTCGCAGTACGCAGACCTCTGTGCCGCTCACGAGGACGCACTCGTGTTGTTCCAGGTCGGCGACTTTTACGAGGCGTTCTGTGAGGCCGCAGAGACCGTCGCGCGCGTCTGCGAAGTGACGCTCACCGAGCGGTCGGATTCAACGGGCACGTACCCGATGGCCGGGGTTCCGATCGACAACGCCGCGCCGTACCTCGAATCGCTGCTCGACGCAGGGTACCGCGTCGCCGTCGGCGACCAGGTCGAGGACGCCGAGCAGGCGTCCGGCCTCGTCGACCGCGCGGTCACTGAAGTGATCACCCCCGGGACGGTCGTCGATGACGACCTCCTCGAGAACGGCACCACGAACTACGTCGCAGCGGTAACCGGCGACCGGAGTGGCACCGCGGGCTCGGACGGCGCGGACGCGGGCGGTGTACATGTGGACGACCGTGACGCTCCCGATCGTGTGGGCCTCGCCGCGGTCGATGTCGGCACCGGCGAGTGTCTGGTCACCTCCGGCGGCGTCGACACGATCGGCGAGGAGCTCGACCGGATCGAGCCCGCGGAGCTGATCGCGGGGCCGCACGCGCCGCGATACGACCCATCGGACGCCGATCGGGGCTGGACCCATCACGAGTACGACGCGTCGGCGTTCGGTCGTGACGTCGCGATGGCGCAGCTCGAGCCGTACGTGTCGGCTCCCGACCGTCGGTTCGGCACCGACGCGGAGCTGCGCGCGGCGGGGGCGGTGCTGGCGTACGCGGAGTACACGCAGGGCGACGACGGGCCGCTCGAGTACGTCTCGCGGATCCGGCGGTACGATCCGCGCGACCACCTCCGGCTCGACGCCGCCGCACGCCGGAGCCTCGAGCTGTTCGAGAACCGAGGGCTGGGGGCGAGCGAGACGCTGTTCGACGCGATCGACGAGACGAGCTGCGCGCTCGGTCGTCGGTGTTTGGAGCGCTGGCTCCGCCGACCGCTCGTCGAGGCCGACGCGATCCGAGCGCGACACGACGCGGTCGGCGAGCTCGCCGATCGAACGCTCGTCCGCGAGGGGGTCGCCGACGCGCTCGGGGCCGCGTACGACCTCGAACGGCTCGTCGGCCGGATCTCCCGGGGTCGGGCCGACGCTCGCGACCTTCGGTCGCTGTACGCGACTCTCTCGACCGTCCCGGCGCTGAAACGGACGCTCGCGGGGGAAGAGACGTTGCGGACGGAGCATCTCCGCGAGCTGTGCGATCGTCTCGACGAGCTGACCGAGCTTCGGGAGCTGATAGACGAGGCGATCGCGACCGACCCCCCACAGGAGATCACGGAGGGGGGCGTGATCCACGAGGGGTTCGACGAGAAGCTCGACGAGCTTCGGGAGACCGAGCGGATGGGTCGCGAATGGATCGCCGATCTGGAGGCGAGCGAGCGGGAGCGGACGGGGATCGACTCGCTGTCGGTCGGTCACAATCAGGTCCACGGCTACTACATCGAGGTAACCGACGCGAACCTCGGGAAGGTGCCGGACGACTATCGCCGCCGGCAGACGCTGAAAAACAGCGAGCGCTACGTCACGCCCGAATTAAAGGAGCGCGAGGAGGAGATCGTCGGCGCGGCCGAGCGGGCGGACGCGCTGGAGTACCAGCTGTTCGTCGAGATCCGCGACCGCGCCGCGGCGGAGACGGAGCGCATCCAGGCACTGGCGGACGCTCTCGGCGAGCTCGACGCACTCTGCTCGCTGGCGACGGTCGCCGTCGAACACGACTACGTCCGTCCGGACCTCCTCGACGAGTCCGATGTCGGCATCGAGATCGAGGGCGGTCGACACCCGGTCGTCGAGCGGACAGAGGAGTCGTTCGTCCCGAACGACGCCGACGTTCCTCGGGGGTCGATCGCGATGATCACGGGCCCGAACATGAGCGGGAAGTCGACGTACATGCGGGCTGTCGCGCTGACGACCGTGCTCGCGCAGGTTGGCTCGTTCGTCCCCGCGCAGGCGGCTCGACTCCCGGTGTTCGAGCGTCTGTTCACCCGGGTGGGCGCGTCCGATGATATCGCGGGCGGCCAGTCGACGTTCATGCGCGAGATGAGCGAGCTGACGGAGATCCTCCACGACGCCGGGCCGAATTCGCTCGTCCTCCTCGACGAAGTCGGCCGCGGCACCGCGACCACCGACGGTCGCGCCATCGCGAGAGCCGCCGCGGAGTTCGTCCACGACGAACTGGAAGCGACGACGCTGTTTGCGACCCACTACCACGATCTTACCGATCTGGCGACAGAGCGCGAGCGCGTCTTCAATCTCCATTTCACCGCGACCCGCGAGGACGGCGAGGTGACGTTCCTGCATCGGGTGGTTCCGGGTGCGTCCTCGTCGTCGTACGGCGTCGAGGTGGCGGAGCTGGCCGGCGTTCCGACCACCGTGGTCGATCGGGCACGTGAACTGATCGCCGAAGCGGCCGAAGACGACCCCGACCGATCGCTCCACGAGTTCGTCGGTGAGGCGGACGCGAACGGAGACGAGCCGGATGCGGAACCGGACTCCGGGGCCGATACCGCCGCCGACGGAACGGGTGGAACCCGGCGTCGGAGCGACGAGATCGTCGCCGAACTCGAGCGGTTGGATATCGCGCGGATGACTCCGATAGAGGCACTGAACGAGCTCCACGACCTCCGCAGCCGCCTCGACAGCGATGAGTGACCACGCGTCCGGGGACGACGAGGACCGAGCGGTCGACTCCGCGAACCGAGCGATCGATTCCGCGGACCGCATCCACCGACTTGACCGGGACACCGTCGACCGGATCGCTGCCGGCGAGGTGATCACGCGGCCGGCGCGGGTCGTCGGGGAGCTGATCGACAACGCGCTCGACGCGAACGCCTCGCGGGTCGACGTCGCGGTTGACGGCGACGGCACCGACCGGATCCGCGTCGCCGACGACGGACACGGAATGGGCCGTGCCGACGCTCGCCTCGCCGTCGAGCGACACGCGACGAGCAAACTCGATCCCGGCGGCGACCCGGTCGGCGTCGGCTCGTTGGGATTTCGCGGCGAGGCGCTGGCGGCCATCGCGGATGCGGCCCGACTGGAGCTGACGACGAACGACGGCGGGGCCGTGGGAACGCGCGTGACGGTCGACGAACCCGCCGGAGCGATCACGACCGGCGACGTGGAGGTTACGGACGCCGGGCGGGGCCGTGGAACCACCGTCGTGGTCCGAGACCTGTTCGCGACCCGGCCGGCGAGACGGGAGGCGCTGTCCGGCCCGGCCACGGAGTTCGGTCGGATCTCCCGGCTCGTCGCGGACTACGCGCTCGCGAATCCGACCGTCGCGTTCACGCTCGAACACGACGGGTCGAAGACGCTTTCTACCCCCGGAACCGACCGCACCGACGCGCTGTTTGGCGTGTACGACCGAGAGACGGCGAGCAGATCGACGACGCTGAGCGCGACCGAATCGACGGATGCCGGCGAGACGGAGTCAACGAGTGCAGGCGGGAGCGACGGGGCTCCGATCGGCGTTGACGGCGTGTTGACGTACCCGTCGATCACGCGCGCGTCGAGAGACCACGTCCGCGTCTCGGTGAACGGGCGGCCGATACGAAACGATCGGCTCGCGAGTTCGGTGCGGGCCGGATACGGACGACTGATCCCGGACGGCCGCGAGCCCGTCGCCGCGGTCGACGTCTCCGTGCCGCCCGACCGCGTCGACGCGAACGTCCACCCGGCGAAACGGGCTGTCGGTCTCCGCGACGTCGGAGCGGTTGCGAAGGCGGTCGAGTTGGCGGTCGCGGACGCGCTGACGGGCGCGGATCTCAGGCGATCGGCCGACGTAGCGACGGATCTCGACACCGCGTTGGCCCCGGTCGGCGAGCCGGACGGATCACGAGCGGGGACGTTCGACGACGCGGATCCGCTCGGCGTCTTCCGCGACCTGTACCTCCTCGTGGAGTCGGGCGAGGAGCTGCTCGTGGTCGACGTCCACGCCGCCCACGAGCGAGTGAACTACGAGCGTCTGCGGCGCGCCTTCGACGACGACCCCCTGCCGACTGCCGAGATCGATCCACCCGCGACGCTGTCGCTGTCGCCGGCCGAGTCGGCGGCGACCGACGCACACACCGACGAGTTGGCCGCGCTCGGCTTCGAGACGGAGCCGTTCGGCGGCGGCACGGTTCGACTTCGGCGGGTTCCCGCACCGTTCGGGCGCGTCGCCGACGCGGAGGCGTTCCGCGACGCGCTCGCAGCGCTCTCGACCGGCGAGTCGACGCGGGACGCTCGCGAGCGGCTGCTCGCCGACCTTGCGTGTCATCCGTCGCTGAAGCGGGGCGATGTCGCCGATCTCGACGCGGAGGCGCGTCGGGCGCTGCTCGAGCGACTCGGCGAGTGCGAGCGGCCGTTCGCCTGTCCACACGGGCGGCCGACCGTGTTGTCGCTGTCGGAGGCGACGTTCGAGACCGGGTTCGGTCGAGACCGGTGAGCAGCCGACTGGAACCGCGCTCAGATCGCACTCGAAGCGCATTCGGGCCGGACGGGCGTCAAATCATCCCGTCGTCTCCGTGCTCGCCGGCGTCGCCGTCGTTTCCGGAGCTACCCCCGTCGTTTCCGATGCCGTTAGCCTCGCTTTCGGTTGCCTCCTCTTCGTTCGGCTCGTCCGTCGCCGTCTCGGCAGCGGTGCGCCGAACCGATCGAAGCGCATCGACGGCTTCGTCGGTCGATTCCGACCGGGTAACGTCCGCCGACGCCGGGTCGAGCGACGGCTCCGGATCGTCGGGCTCATCACGCTCCTCACCTTCGGCTTCGGCCGTTTCGGACGCCGTATCACCGGTCAGTCCGGAGAGCCACGACCGAATATGTTCGATCAGCCCCATGGGTTCGTTCGTCGTTCACTCAGTAGTTTTTAAACAGCAGCGCTCGCACGTCGTCTTTCGTTCTGGCGGACTCGGTCGTTCCGTCCGGCAGGTCCACTTCGTATCGCGCGTCGCCGTCGGCCTCCCGCCACTTATCATCGTGCGTGTCCAGCAGGCTCAACATCGCGTCGAGCTGTCCGGATCCGCCGTCCGCCGCGTCCGCACCGTCTCCCTCGTCCGTCTTACCGTCTCCGTTTGCGTCGGTCGCGTCGGTTTCGAGGTCGTCGCCGTCGGTTTCGAGGTCGTCGCCGTCGGTTTCGGAGTCGTCGCCGTCCGTGTCGGCCGCTTCGTCGAACTCGACATCCACCGGGGCGAACGGGTCCGCGTATAGTCGTTCGGCCACGTCGAGAACTGCCTCCACGAGCTCGTCTTTCGTCATCTCGCTCCGCCCGGCGATGTCGTACTCGGCGGCGATGGTGTACAGGTCCATCCGCGGCTCGTCGTCCGGATCGGCGTGTTTTCGGTTTCGGTCCTCGAGACGCGCCCGGAGGCGCTCACGGGGGAACCCCTCGTCTTCGCTCGCGTCGTCGCTCCGGTCGTCGGAGGCGGCTTGACGCTCCGGGTCGTCGACGGCGTCCGCGAGATCGAGAAGATACGTGAGGACGTCTGACGTCTCGACGGTAGCGTACGGGCCCCCGTGGACGTCCTGGATCTCCTCTCGGAGCCGTTCGATGCGTTCGCGTTCGTCGTCCGTAATGTCGATCGTGGGCATGTCACTCCTCCGTTGACTGCGTCTCCTCCGGCGGGGCCGTCTCTGTGTCCGAATCGGGCTCCGAGTCGGCCTCGGATCCCGAGTCGTCCGCACGCACCCGGGTTTCCGCGCTGTAGTTCGCCTCGAACCGCTGGAGTGCGTCGTCCCAGCTCTCGACGGAACGAGGCTCACCGGTGTGGTCGGCTTCGACGCCGACGTAGCCGCACGATTCGCACGCCACGGCCTCCGTGTCGGCAAGCGCGAGCGTCGTCAGCTCCGAGCCACAGCGAGGACACTCACTCGTCACGGTGTATCGAATGTATCGACGTTGCCACCGGTGAAAAACACAGGGGGTGGAGACGGTCGGCCCGGATGAGCACACGGAGTCGTTTCACCCCGTGGCACTGGCGGCGTCGGGGACAACAATAATTATCGTTCGGGGAAAGGTTCGCGTATGAGCGAGTCGAACGACACCAATCCGCTTCTGGCGTACTATCACCGGTACGTCGGTGACCCCGACCGAACGGTGGACGTGTACGCGGGGTTCGGGCTGTTTTTCGTCGGCCTCGGGCTCGGCGCGGTCGGCGTTGCGGTGTTCCTCTACAGCGCGACGCTGCCGGCGAACTCCGAATCGATGTACGCCGTCCGCGAAGTCGCCGTGGTCGCGTCCGCGATCGGCCTTCCGGCCCTCCTTTCCGCCATCGTCGTCCTGCTTCCGGTCGACCGGCGAATGCTGTACGTCTCCGGCGCCGGAAGCGCAGTCTGTCTGGTTGCAGTCGGGCTGTTCGTGTGGGCGTACCCCCACCAGTGGAACGTCGTCACCCCTCCCGACTACAGCGCACAGGGCGTCGCCGTCTACAGCGTCGGTCTCGTCGCGGTGATCGGCGCGACCGGCGCGGCGCTCGTCGCCCACCGGGTCGAACGCGCTACCGGCACGGCTCCCGCGGGAGTAGCTGCAGACGCCGAGGGTGACGCACTCGCCGAGACCGACGAGACGGTCACCGACGAGCAGGTCCGTGCCGATATCGAACGAGAGCTCGGCGACGCCGAGCTGACGTGGGGGGGCGTCGAGCGCAGCGAAACCCGCCGGCTCGAACTGGACACCACCGCCATCGACGACGTCGACGTGGACCGCGAGAAGCTCGCCGGCTCCGCAACCGAGACCCGAACGACCACCGGTGCCGTCAACGACGCCGTCTCGCAGCTACAGGGACTCCAGGGCGGCGAGAAGAAAACTGCCAGCGGCGAGAGCACCGACGACCAGGCCGCAGCCCTCCGCGAACTCCGGGAGCAACAGCAGGCCGAAGCCGAGCAGGACGATGGCTCCGTGGTCGACCGGATCCGGGGACTGTTCACCTGACGCTCCGACCGGCGATCCCGCTTGTTCTCCCACGACGGCCTCGCTTGTTCTTCCGCGACGATGTTGCTGTGTTTATATATCGGGAGCGACTACCCACCGGCGTGTCCTCCGTCACCGTCCGTATCGACCCGCACGTCCACTCCGACGACAGCTATGACGGCTACGAGCCGATCGAGTTGATCCTCGAACACGCTGCGGACATCGGTCTGGACGCGGTCGTGATCACCGACCACGACGTGATGGACGAGTCGCTACGGGCCGCCGAGATCGCCGACGAGTACGGACTGATCGGGATCCCCGGCGTCGAGGTGTCGACGGCGCACGGCCACTTGCTCGCCATCGGCGTCGAGTCGATGCCGCCACACCGCGAGCCGTTCGACGAGACGGTCGCGTGGATCCACGACCACGACGGTGTTGCAATCGTCCCCCACCCGTTCCAGCGGTCGCGCCACGGCGTCCGACGGAAGTACATCCCGGTGACGGACCCGGATGCGGCGGAGACGGTCGACGAGGTCGACGCCGTTGAGGTGTTCAACGCGTGGCTGTTCACGGGGTACCGAAACCGTCGCGCGCGTAAGTTCGCCAACGAACACGGCTATCCCGGCGTTGCCGCCAGCGACGCGCACAACCTCGAGTACGTCGGTCGCGCGTTCACGGAGTTGGAGATCGAGGGACGAGAGACGGTCGAGCAGGTCACCGCCGACGACGTACTCGACGCGATCCGTGGAGGGACCGCGAGCGCGAGCGGCAAGCGTGCTCCGGTGCCGATGGCGGCGAAACACTACGCGATCGCCGCCGCGCGCAAGTCCGGCTACTACGCGAAGACGGGCGCGATCCGGAGCGCGACGGCTGCCAAGTGGGCGGCAGTACGGACCGCTTCGACCGCGCGAGTCGGCGCGTTACAGAGCGCACACCGACTCGGACGGATCCTCTCGTGGGTCCGCTGATCGTCCGGACCACACGAGTCCCGGTATGACAAGGCGCTGTGGGAAGCGGTGGTTTCGTTCTCTCCTAGTGGGAATACCCTCAACAGTGTTTTATACGGCGTGCGTACTGAGGGGTATGAGCCACCAACGACGCACCGATGGTCGGGTTGACCTCGACACGATATTCAAGGCGTTCGGCGCGGTCGGGATCCTTATCGCCGTCGTTCTCGCGGGCGGCGTCATCGCGCTGACGGCACCGCTCGGCGGGATCGTGGAGACGACGCCCGCGGTGTTCGGGTCAGTGATCTTCACCGTCATCCTTCTCGTGGTCGCGTACGCGGCGTACTCGCTCCGCCGTGGCCCCTCGGCGTTGCGGTGAACGAGCCCCTCCGGCCGACCGACCACGAGGGTCATGTAACACGGTTCACACACCGACAGCAGAGTCGCGTAGTGCAGCCATCGCGGTGATCGATTTTCGGGCGTATATTGTGCAGTGTGAGTTCGAGTAGATGGTTATAAAGGCTCACTCGATGTGAGGAAGAGCGGTATATAAGTGAGCCGTAGAGAGGAGACTCCCTCGGAAGCCCCAGCCGCGACGGCTCGCGCGGCTCGCTGCGCGCTTCGGTCGCTTCGCTCCCTGCAGTGCTTTCGTCGCCGTGCGTCGCCCTCGCGGCTGCCCCTTCCAGTCCCACCCGACCGCCCCACAGCCTCGGACCGCCCCAGCCTCGACCGGAGGGGCCGCCGGCACCGCTCGGCGGCCCCTCCGGTCTCCCTCGCGCGCTCGCTCACGGGCCGAAGGCCCGCTCGCGGCGCGCGCCACCGCAACCACACCGCAGAGCATGATTCATGTATCAGGTAACGGCGGGCGGTCGGCGCGCGCCTCCGAGCGCCCTTTTTAGGGCGCGAGGAGCGCGTGCGAGGGAGGCGGCGGCGAGCGCGGAACGCGCGAGCCGCCGACGAGGCTGGGGAGGCGCGAGGTGCGGTTGCGGTGCGGTCGGGTGGGGTTGAAAGGGGCAGCCGGGAGGCGGGCGCAGGCGACACAAGCACTGCAGGGAGCGAACGACGTGAGCGACCGAAGCGCGCAGCGAGCGTGCGCCCGCCTCCCGGCTGGGGCTTTCAGATCGTTCGTCGCGGAGCTATCGCTCCCGCGACTCACTTATAAACAGCCGACAATCCTACCACACACTCACTTATAAACCAACCATCCATCCTCGTGAGCGACGTACGCCCGGTATCGATCACGACGCACGCTGCGTCGCACGGCCGATTCAGGTATGCGATCATTGAATACCCACCATGACAAGCGGTTTGTGACACACTGGTGTCGGGAGGCAGCTGGCTTCGAGGGCGCTGCCGCACCCCGGTTTACGGTTCGGGTCGCGATCCGAGTTCCAGCGCCACCGTCTCCTCGTCGCCGTCCCGCCACACGGTGACGTCGATGCGATCACCGGGGCGCGTCTCTAAGGCGAGAAATCGCGAGAGCGCCTCGTTCGTCGGGATAGGCGTGTCCTCGAGCGCGACGATCGTGTCGCCACCGGTCGGAACCGTCGCTCCCTCGACGGTCGTCTCGCCGTCGGCACCGCGCAACACTCCGGCCGAAGGCCCGTCCGCGGAGACGTCGGCGATGTACACCCCCTGCGCCTCCGGAAGGTCGTTCGCTCGGGCGAGCAGGGGCTCGACCTCCAGGACGCTCACGCCCATGAACGAGTGGTCGTAGCTTCCCGTCTCGATCAGTTCGGGGACGATCTCGCGGGCGAGCCGTGCGGAGACGCCGAAGCCGACGTTTTCCCCTTGTGTCGCCGTCGCGACGCCGATCACGTTGCCGTCGAGCGTGACGATCGGGCCGCCGCTGTTACCGGGGTTCAACGCGGCGTCGGTCTGGACGGCGTCGGCGATCGAGAACTGCCCCACCGCGGTCACTGCTGCCGGGATCGTCCGGTTGCGGCCGCTGACGATCCCCTGCGTGGCGGTGCCCGCGAGTCCGAGCGGCGAGCCGATGACGAGCACCTCCGTTCCCGTCGGCGGCGTCTCCTCCGCGAGCGGGAGCGGCCCGCCGGGAAGCGTTCCGTTCGTTTCCACGACGGCGAGGTCGCTGTACGAGTCCCGGCCGGCCACGGCGGCGTCCAGCCACGAGCCGTCCGACGCCTGCACGCGAACGGTGTCGGGATCGGCAAGCACGTGGTCGTTCGTGAGGAGGTAGTCCTCGCCGATACGAAACCCGGTACCCTGCCCGGCCTCTCCCCCGCCGTCCCCGAAGATCGACTCCTCAGGGTCCTCGACGTACGTCTGGACGCGCGCGACCGACGGGGAGACGGTCTCGTACACCTCCACGTAGTCGGCGTCGTCGTCGACGCGGACGGGATCCGTCCGTTCCGGCGGCTCGAACTCGGTTCGCTCGTCGACGCCGACGCGTCCACCCTCGCCCGTCGGTGCGAGACAGCCGGCGGTTGCCGCGACCGCCGCTCCCGCAGCGAGCAGCTCGCGTCGTGTTCGCTTCATATCCGAGCCACGGGGCGTGGCGTGTTAAACGCCCGGCCGGGAGAACCGTCAAATCCCGTGAGCCCCAACGACGCCGCATGGCCGGGCGAGGAACCGCACGCCGGACGTCACACGACGCCCCGTCGTCGGAGGCTCCGACGCTTGAGGATCCGGTTACCCTCGGCGGACTCCGACTGAAGAACCGACTGTATCGTGCACCCCTGCTCGAGTGTGCCGGCAACGACGACGATGCGGTCGACACGCTCATCGCGGAACTGGAGCCCGCGGCGGCCGCGGGAGCCGGGTTCGTTCATCAGGGCGCGACGATCGTCCGCGGCGAGGGAGGCTGTGCCGCGCCCGGGATGACCCGCGTCCACGACCCGGGGTTCGTGTCCGAACTCGAGCGGCTCACGGACGCGATCCACGCACACGACGCGAAGATCGCGATCCAGCTCGAACACGGCGGGCTGCGATCGATGGAGGTGTGGCACGCGGCGTATCGCCGGGCGAACCCCGGACTCGACCAGCTGGCGGTGTCCAGACCGCCGCGGATCCTCCGGGCGCTCGACCGACTCGGATTCCTTGAGCTGTCCCCTCGCGTGCTGACGACCGCGGAGGTGGCGGAGCTCGCTGGGGAGTTCGGCCGAGCCGCTTCGCACGCGGTGGATGCCGGCTACGACGCGATACATATCGCCGGCGCGAACATGGGTATCGTCCAGCAGTTCCTATCACCGTTTTACAACGATCGGGACGACCGGTTCGGGATCGATCCCGACGTCGGCGCGGGCGTCGCGTTCCTCGAACGCGTCGCTGAGGAGGTTCGCGACCGCGCCGGCGACGTACCGCTTCTGACGAAGATGCCCTCCGAACGGCCGACGCTACCCGGGATCGGTCCGCACCTGAACGACGAGGACGCGATACGTGCGTGTGAGCGGCTCGTCGACGCCGGCTACGACGCGGTCGTGCCGGTCCGAACGAGCGTGTTCTGGGATATGAGCGTCGTCCGCGGCGAGTTTCCGGCCCGCGCGTGGCGTGACGCGCGATTCAGAGACGGCTACCGGGACACGTTCGGGTCGCTGCCTCGTGCCGCCGCGGTGGCGATCGGCAACTGGCTCGAATCGTTCGCCTACGAGTTCGAGCCCGGATGGAACCGCGAGCTCTGCAGTCGGGTCCGCAACCGCGTCGACGTCCCGGTGCTGTGCGAGGGTGGCCTCCGGAACCGCACACAGCTCGACGGCGCGCTCGCCGCCGACGCCGACCTCGTCGGAATGGGGCGGCCGTTTTACGCGGAGCCGGAGCTCCCGGCCAGACTGCTCGGGGTCGATGTCGATCCCGGCGTCGCCGTGGTCTGTGAGAACTGCAACAACTGCGCGGTCGCACAGGCCGCCGGCGAGCCCGGCGTCTGCCGCACGCCAGCGGTGTTGGAGCGGGCGGGAGAGCTCCGTCGACACGGCGCATACGACCGATCGGCCACCACGAGCGGGGAGTCGGACGACGATGATATCGGGATCGGGGGCGGGGAGCCGCCTCGTCGATAGCGGGACGGCTCGACGGCGGGTGTTTATCTATCGAACGGCCGTACGGCTCCTCGTGTGGGACCGACTCGCCTCGGACGTCGGCGTGTACGCGCTCTCCGGCGTGTTCTCGCTCGTCGTGTTCACCGTCGCGCTCGTGGTGTTGTCAGCGATCCTTCCTGGCGGGCTCGGGGATAGCCAACTCGTCGGGCTCGTGGTCGGCTACCTGCTTTTCGTCGGCGTCTACGCCGTCGCCTGGTACATGTATACGGAAATCGACGCCCGTGAGGAGGTGTGAGTCGCTGGCCACTGCCGGCTCCCGTCTCGTACATTTATATCCGACCCGATCGAACCGTCGCTCATGTATCGTGTGTTGCTCGCGATCGACGAGGACGAACGCCGGGCGCTGGCGCAGGCGAACGCGATCGCCGACATCCCGGCCGTAAACGACGAGATCACCGTTCACCTCTGTCACGTGTTCCGTGACAACCCGGAGGGAGCGTCGGTGAACCAGCTCTCCGCGGTTCGTCGAGCACGAGAGCGGCTTGAGGCGGCCGGTGTCGATACCGTTCACGCCGAGGCGAGCGGGGATCCCGCAGAGGAGATCCTCGCTCTCGCAGACGAGATCGACGCCAACGTGATCTGCCTTTCGGGACGAAAACGGACTCCCGCAGGGAAGGCAGTGTTCGGAAGCGTCACCCAAGCGGTGATCCGCGGGAGCGACCGACCGGTGCTTGCCGTGCCACGCGAGATGGAGTCCGCGTCCGCCGAGTGACGCCGCGGGCGTCGCCACCACCTCGCAGACCGCGGGCGTCGCCACCACCTCGTGGCTGTCGGTTGTGCCAGCACCCGTCTCAGGACAGTATTTATGATCTCGCTTGATTTCAGGGAACACACTCCTCCACGCGTACGGGTTACGAACTGACGGCGACCCAGCGAATGGGTAAGGATCTCTCGGCACCCACCCCGACCGATCGACGATATTCGGTCCGCAATTCAGACGGGTCTCTTTCGAAGCAGGCAATATTCTCTCCTCCAGCATCACCGGACCGCTAGAGTTCACTCCGGTGTAACGACGGTTTATCCCACTCTCCTCCACGGATACACCGTTGTATTGTCATTGTGCGAGCGAACGCGTGGCGGCAAAATACGATGTTTTTTACCAGACCGATACCACGATCCGGCCATGCACTCCGACGACTCGGTACGAAGTACTCGCCGGCGAGTACTCGCAGCCATGGGTAGCGCGAGCGTCATCGGCGCAGCCGGCTGCGTCGACGACCCCGAGGAAACCGACGATGACGACGTTGACGACGACGATGACGAACCGGCAGCGAACGAGTTCGTCGCGGCGTCCGCCGCGAACCCCGGGACGTTCGACCCGACGGTGATCGCCGACGCCACCTCCGCGTCGACGGTCGGGACGCTCGCGTACGAGTACCTCGTCGAACCGACGTTCGATCTCGGGGAGTTCCGCGGGGAGCTCGCCGAGGACTGGGAGGAGGTCGACGACACCACCATCCGATTCCAGATCCGCGAGGGCGTGCAGTTCCACAACGGCGACGAGATGGACGCCGATGACGTCGCGTTCTCCATCGAGCGAACCCGCGGCACGACGAACGACGCCGCAGTCTCGTGGATCTCGGAGGTCGAGGTCCTCGACGACTACGAGATCGAGCTCCGCTCGGAGGAGCCGCGTGCGCCGTACCTCAGCGACCTGACCGAGGTCCCGATCCTGCCGCGGAACCACGACGGGATCAGCGAGAACCCTCAGGACGACGACCACCCGTTCGACGAGGAGACGATCGGAACCGGGCCGTTCGTGCTCGAGGAGTTCGCGCCGGAGGACCGCGTCGTGCTCGTCCCGTTCGACGACTACTGGTACGACGGCGATGACTACCCCGGCACGGCTCCGTGGGATCGCGTGACGTTCCGCATCATCACCGAGCAGGTGTCCCAGGAGGAGGCGATGGCCGCCGGTGAGCTCGACATGATCGACAACCCGGCCCCCTTCGAGCTCGAACAGTGGGACGACGAGACCGGCGAGGTCGTGAGCGGGCCGGCGGTCGGCTTCGACTTCATCACCTTCCCCGTTGGTGAATCCCCGTACGACAACCAGAAGCTCCGGCGTGGCATGACGCGACTGTTGCCGAAAGGGGACGTCATCGAGGCGGTGTTCGATGACAACGCGACCGAACTCGGCGGCCCGATCAGTCCCGGACTCGGACCCTACTGGGACGAGTCACACGAGCAGCGATTGCTCGACGAGTACGTCGGCGAGAACACCGAGGAGGGGCTCCAGCTCATCGAGGAGGCGTTCGAGGAGGAGGGCATCGAGCCGCCGTTCGAGCTCGAGTTCATCACGAACGTCAACCGGACGCGCCAGCGGTGGATGGAGGTCATCCAGCAGACGTTCGATAGCACCGACCTGTTCGACGCCGACCTCGACGTTCGCGCCTTCGACGACCTCGTCCCGTTCCTGCTCGATCCGGAGGGCGCCGCGGAGAGCACCGACATCGTCGGCATCGGCTGGACCGGCGGATTCGATCCGAACGGTCACGTCGAGGAGCTGCTCGACTCGGGAAACCACGTCCCCGACGGATTCAACTGGAACCTCTACAGCAACGACGAGGTCGACGAACTGATCGAGGAAGGAGCCACGACGCTCGACGTCGACGATCGGCGGGAGATCTACCACGACCTCCAGGAGGTGCTCGCGGAGGACGTGCCGTTCGCGAGCATGTGGACGGGCGACCAGATCGACGTGCTCGACCCCGGCGCGCTCGAGAGCCTCGACGAGTGGGCCCCCCATCCGAACTCCAGCTTCCGCTACTGCGCGCTGTACAAGCCGCACCTCGACCAGGTCGCGTCGCCGCCGCAGTAACCGTACTGCGACAGCTACCCCGAGGAATTCGCACTTACGCTTTCGATGAGTCTCCAACGATTCGTACTCAAACGCACGCTGCTCACGATCCCGCTTCTGATAGGGGTATCGCTCATCACCTTCGGGATGGTCCACGCCATCCCCGGCGACCCGATCGACTTCATCACACTGTTCACCGAACTTGACCCGCAGACCGAGGCGGAGATCCGGGCACAGTACGGGCTCGACCAGCCGGTGTACGTCCAGTTCATCGACTGGATCATCGGCGCGGCGACCCTCGATTTCGGTAACTCGATCATCACCCGACGACCGGTGACGACGGAGATCATGAACCGCCTCCCGTACACGCTGTTGATGGGGTCGATGGCGTTCGCGGTGACGGTGCTCACCGCCATCCCAGCCGGGATCGCGGCGGCGTACTACCGAAACACGATCGTCGACCAGTTCAGCCGCGTGTTCGCGCTGGTGGGGATCGCGATGCCGAACTTCTGGCTCGGGCTGATCCTGATCTTGGTGTTCGCGAGTTGGCTCGGGCTGTTCCCGGTGTTGCCGCCGACCGAGCGCGGCCTGTTGAGCGCCGACATGATCATCTACACGATCCTCCCGGCGATCGCGATCGGAACCGGAGCGACCGCGCTGATGATGCGGCTGATGCGGTCGTCGATGGTCGAGGAGCTCGACAAGGATTACGTCCGAACGGCACGCGCGAAGGGGCTTCCGGAGCGAACCGTCGTCCGGAAACACGTGCTCCGGAACTCGCTGATCTCGGTGGTGACGGTCGCGGCGATCCAGATCGCCTTTATCATCAGCGGCTCCGTCGTCGTCGAGATCGTCTTCTCGTACCCCGGGATCGGACGGCTCCTCGTCGACCGCGTCGGCAACCGTGACTTCCCGGTGATTCAGGGGATCGTCTTACTCATCGGGGTCGCGGTAATCGTCGCGAATCTCATCGCCGACGTGTTGTACGCGTATCTCGATCCCCGTATTCGATACTAACCATGGCAACTGAAGACAGACGAACGAGTCCCGACCGCGGGCGTATCAGGGTGACCGGCTTCGACGCGTCGGTCGTCGAGTCCCGCGAGCCGCTCTCCTCGTGGGAGCCGGAGCTGCAGGCCGAGGAGGGGAAAGGCCGGCTCCACTACGCGTGGAAGCGGTTCAAGAGTAACCGCCTTGCCCTGTTCGGCGCGGTCGCGATCGCCGTCATGATGCTGGTCGCGGTGTTCGCGAGACCGATAGCCGTGCCGAACGGGTCGCCGATTCTCGCCGGGCAGGTGGTCCAGCCCATCTCGCTCGCGCCGGCCGACCCGGCCGCACAGGATATTCTCACCGGTCACCAGCCGCCGACGACGGAGCATCTGTTCAGTCTCCAACAGACCGGGCTGCACCTGTTCGGCACCGACTGGGCGGGCCGTGACATCCTCTCCCGCGTGATGTACGGCGGCCGCTGGAGCCTCTCGATCGGCTTTATTGCGGTCGCCGTCGCGCTGCTCATCGGCGTCCCGCTCGGGTCGATCGCCGGCTACTACGGCGGCTACGTGGACGAGGTGATCATGCGAGTCGTCGATATGCTGTACGCGTTCCCGTTCATCGTGCTCGCGATCGCGGTGATCGCGATTCTCGGACGCGGCTACTGGGAGCTGATTCTCGCGCTGGTGGCGGTCGGCTGGCTGCCGTACGCGCGGATCATCCGCGGCGAAATCTTGAGCGTGAAGGAAAACGAGTACGTCACCGCGGCGAAGGCGCTCGGCGCGCGCGACCGGTCGGTGATCGTGCGCCACATCCTGCCGAACGCGATGGCTCCCGTGATCGTGCAGGCGACGCTGTCGGTTGGGACCGTGGTGCTCATCGCGGCCGGACTCGGCTTCATCGGCCTCGGGCTCTCGCCCGCGAGCGCGGAGTGGGGCGTCATGCTCAACGTCGAGCAGGACGCGATGGCACGCGGGCGCTGGTGGGCCGGACTGTTCCCCGGGCTCGCGATCTTCGTGTTCGTGATGGCGATCAACCTCGTCGGTGACGGCGTCCGTGACGCCTTCGACCCGCAAGGGGACGCGGGGAGGATGCGCTGATGGCGATGCTCGAAGTCGAGAGCCTGAACGTCAGGTTCTACACGGAAGACGGCGTCGTGAAGGCGACGAACGATCTCTCGTATCAGATCGAGGCCGGCGAGCGGTTCGGCGTCGTCGGCGAGAGCGGGGCCGGGAAAAGCGTCAGCAGCCTCGCGATCATGCGGCTCATCGACTCGCCGGGCGTGATCGAGAGCGGCGAGATCCGATTTAAAGGACGGAACCTTCTCGAGATGAGCGAGGAGGAGGTCCGGTCGCTGCGCGGCAACGAGATCGCGATGATCTTCCAGGACGCGGGGACGGCGCTGAACCCGGCGTACACGATCGGCGAGCAGATCGCGGAGGCGATCCGGCTCCATCTCGACATGGACCAGTCCGCGGCTCGGGAGCGGGCCATCGAGACGCTGGAGTCGGTCGGGATCCCCGACGCCGGAGAGCGGTACACGGACTACCCACACGAGTTCTCCGGCGGGATGCAACAGCGCGTCGTCATCGCGATGGCGCTGTCGTGTGATCCAGACCTCATCATCGCCGACGAGCCGACCACCGCGCTCGACGTGACGATCGAAGCCCAGATCCTCGATCTCCTGGCGGAGATCGCCGAGGAGTTCGACACCGCGATCCAGCTCATCACACACGATCTGGGCGTCGTCGCGGAGTTCTGTGACCGGGTTATGGTGATGTACGCCGGGCATCCGGTCGAGATGGCTCCCGTCGAGGAGCTGTACTACGACCCACAACACCCGTACACGGTCGGGTTGATGAGCTCGATTCCGCGGATCGGTGACGACCGCGACCGCCTCCAGACGATCCCCGGTCGGATGCCGGACCTGATCGAGATGCCGCCGGGATGTAACTTCCATCCGCGCTGTCCGTACGCGGAGGAGGCGTGTGCCCGAACCGATCCCGACCTCATCAACGTCGACACCGGTGAGCCGGCGAATCCGGCCGAACACGCCGAGCAGGCAGCCGCCTGTCTCGAGCACACCGGCGAGCTGTCCGGTGGGCTCGACTACGAGGTGACCGTCCGCGAGGGCGTCGACGCGGCGGATATCGGAGGTGATCGCCGTGAGTGAGCCGCTGCTGCGGATCGAGAACCTGAAAAAGTACTACGAGTCGGAGGCCGACTTCATCGACCGGCTGCTCGGCCGGAAGAAACACGTGAAAGCCGTCGACGGCGTCTCCCTGGAGATCGAGGAGGGACGGACGCTCGGGCTCGTCGGGGAGAGCGGCTGTGGTAAGTCCACGATCGGTCGAACGATCCTCCAGCTGGTCGAGCCGACGGACGGATCGGTGTACTTCAAGGGACGAGACATCACGGAGCTGTCCGGAAGCGAACTGCGGGACCTTCGCCGTGAGATGCAGATCATCTTCCAGAACCCGCAGTCGAGTCTCAATCCGCGGTTCACGGTCAACGACATCATCGGTGAGGCGCTCGACATCCACGGTCTGGAGGACGAGGAGGGGCGCGACGCCCGGATAAAGGAGCTGCTTGAGCGGGTCGGGCTCAACGCGAGCCATGCCAATCGGTATCCACACGAGTTCTCGGGAGGCCAGCTCCAGCGGATCGGCATCGCCCGCGCGCTCGCGGTCGACCCCGAGTTCATCGTCTGTGATGAACCCGTCTCGGCGCTGGACGTCTCCGTGCAGGCGCAGATCCTCAACCTGCTCGAGGAGCTACAGGAGGAGCTCGGGATCTCGTATCTGTTCATCGCGCACGACCTCTCGGTCGTCGAGCATATCGCCGACGAGATCGCGGTGATGTATCTCGGCGAGATCGCGGAGATCGGGACGCCCGAGGAGCTGTTCTCGCCGCCACAGCATCCGTACACGGAGGCGTTGTTGTCGGCGATTCCGGAGCCCGATCCGCGCTGGGAAGCCGACCGAATCCTGCTTGAGGGGACGGTTCCGTCGCCGATCGACCCGCCGGACGGCTGTAAGTTCCACACGCGCTGCCCGCGGGTGATCCCCCCGGCGGAGTACGCGTTCGAGGACGGCGAGTGGCGCTCGGTGCTGTCGCTCAAAACCCGGATCGAAGACGACGAGGTGCCGGTGGCGGCGTTCGAAGAGCAGGTCGAGAACGGTGCGGATCGACTCGCCGAGGCGGTCCGCGAGGAGTACGATGTCCCTGCCACGCTCTCCGACCCGGACGCCGAGCGCGTGCTCGCGGAGGCGCTGGATCGCGTCGTCGTCGGAGACCGAGAGGCCGCCGTCGACCTCCTCGGGTCGGAGTTCGTGACGCCGTGTGGCGTCTACAACCCAGAGCTTCGGCCGATCGAGCACGGACGAGCGGCGTGTCACCTGTTCGACCCGCGCTATCGCGACGGCCACGTGGACCCGGCGGGATCGGATGACGGCACCGCCAAAAGTGATTGAGCGCCCAACAGGGTTATCTTCGTTCCGGCACAAGCGACGGCGATGCGGCGCATCTACGAGTCGTCGGCGATCGATCGCGACGACGACGACCCGCACCGGCCGAGCGAGCGGGACCGCGAAACGAAACCGCGAGCCGCGCGGACGGTGCCAGCCGCGAAGCTGAGCAGGGCGCTCGTCCCCGACTGGCTCGTTCGACGCGGTGTCGCAGTCGATCTTTCCGTCCCGGATCGCGTGTTCGCGCGCGGCGAGTCCGTGCCGATGCACGTCGAACTCCGGAACGCGTTCCCGTTTCCGGTCGTCGTCCGGACGCGATCACCGGTGCTCTGGACGTGGCACGTCGACGGCCGTCGGGAGGCGTCGACGACGCCGGAGCCGCTCCCGGACCGCACCGGTTCCTTCGTGTTCGACCGAGGCGAACGCAAGCGGTTCACGCGCCGGTGGCACGGCTCAGTGCGAGTCGGACCGAACGAGTGGCGAGAGGCGGAGCCGGGCGAGCACATCCTCACCGTGCGGCTCGCGGTCGACGAGGCGGACGCCGGCGGACTCTCCGACGAGGCGACGATACGGATCGAGTGAGCGGGTCCGGTCGATCCGGATCCGCCTTACAGCATCTCAGGGGTCGTAGTATCGTTTCGTGGACAGCTCGGCGACGCGTCTGACCGTCTCGACCAGCTCGTCGTCGTCCGCGAGCGCGAACGTGGCGTCCGCGAACGCCTGTGAGTCGATCTCGCCATCCACCGACTCGTCCACCCCCGTTCCCTCCAGTTCGAGGACATCGAACCGCTCCAGCCGTTCGAGCGCCTCGAGGGTGGTGCTGCGGGTGATCCCGGCGCTGTCGGCGATCCGCGCGACGGATAGTGGCTCGTCGGCGTACAACAGCGTCGCGAGAATCCGTGCTCGTACCCTGTTCGCGAACAGTTTCACGAGGCCGTTCTGGTCGACGAGGCGCGTGATGTCCGTCGCCGCACCCTCCGGATCGGTCATACCCGCAGTTCCGCCGCCGACCGTATGACGACTTCGGTCCAGCGACCTCGTTCCACATACTCGACCGGGAGCTCCGCTCGCGTGTCGCGTCCGACCGGACACGCTAAGGATCCGGGCGTCCGAGACGGTGCCATGACGCGGTTCGACGCAGCAACCGAGACGGAGCGTTTGAAGCTGTTTGCGGACGCCGCGACGGCGCATCGGAACCGGTCGAGCGACGTGATGACGATCGACATCGACCCCGACAGCGACGTCACGGACGGAGGAGAGATCCCGCCGTGGATACAGCTCGCGGGGACGGAGCTCGTGATGGACTGCACTGACGAGGAGCTGGAACGGTTAAAAACACTTCTGGGAGAGTTCCCGGAGTTTCGGATCGACGACCTGGTGAGTCCGGACGAAGCCGAGGGCACCAACGCGGTCGTCTCCGCGCGCTCGGACGCGAACCGAGTGGCGGGGTTCATCGAACGCGCGTTCCGGGACGTGTACGAACTCGAGCCGGAGTACCGGGCGTGGGTGACACAGGTCTGAAAGCCGCCGTCCGATTCGATCGAACATCGCCTAGCTCACTCGAACGCGGCCGCCGACTCACTCGAACGTCGGCGTTTTTTCTCCGGCCGTCACGGTCGTCTCCAGCCAGTTCTCCTCGGGTGGGAGCGGACACGAAAACGTCTCGCTGTACGCGCAAAACGGGTTGTACGCGAGGTTGAAATCGATCGTGACGACGTCGCCGTCGGCCGGCTCCGACTCCGGCTCAAGCTCCATGTATCGACCCTGGTAGTACGTCTCCTGTCCAGTCGTCTTATCGCGGAACGGGACGAAGATCGCGCCGTCGTCTCCTTCCTGTCGGTAGCCCGCAAGAGTGTGTTCCGTCCCGTCGAACTCGAAGGTGAACGTGACGATCCGGAGGTATCTGACCGGGTTGCTCGCGGTCGTCTCCATCTCGACGGGGTCGGGCTCGTCATGCACGGTGACGGTCGCGTCCACCCGATACGCCGGGTCCGGCTCGAAATACTCGAGGGAGTCGAACGCCTCGCGATGCTCCGGTGGGATCGGCGACTGCGGATGCTCGGCGAAGAACTCGTCCTTCTCGCGCCGGTTCGCACGAAGGCGGTCGACGTAATCGCTCGTCATACCGACACGGAGACACGCCAGCGGTTTCAGCCGTCCGGTTCCGTGAGGGACGGGCGGAGTGTATCCGCGACGCAGCGAGCTACAGCTCCCGGAGATCGGCCAGACAGTCGTCCAGATCCCGGGTGGAGGTCGCGAGAGAGAACCCGTCGACGCGGGCGAGATCGCCGGCGTGTTCCCACAGGTCGTCGGCGTCGATCCCGTGCAAGAGCACGGCGTTCGGCGTGGGGCTGACGACGCGCATCGCGACCAGCGGTGACTCGCCGCGGGTGACTCGGGTGAACACGAGCGCGCGGTTCGTCGACTGGCCGTACAGCCGGTAGAACTCGTCGCTGGAGAGCCGCGTGATCGCCTGTATCGAATCGATCACCGTGTGGCCGTTGACGTGGTCTTGGTCGCCGCGGACGATCTCGGTCGCGCCCATCGCCTCGTAGAACTCCGCTAAGGGGATCGCCGTCGAGTACTCTCGGAGGTCGTGGACGATGTCGCTCTCGAAGCCGGCCGAGAGCACGCGGGCGTACTGTCTGAGCCGTCCGCCGCCACGCTGCTCGTCGATATCGAGCAGCGCGTCGACCGTTCGCCGCACCACCCCGATCCCGGGGCTCTCGCGGCGACCGCTCTCGTAGTCGGAGACGACCGACGAGGAGACCCCGAGCTGGTCGGCCAGCTCCGTCTGTGAGACGTCGAAGTCCGTCCGCCACTTTCGTAAGGTCGCACCGGGATCGTCGCTCAACGTGATCTCGCCGGCGATCCGCCGTGAGAGCTCCTCGCGTGCGGTCTCGCTCATCGGGCAAACTATGGCGAGAGCGCCGCAAAAGGCTACCGAAAACGGGGTACGTCGACCGTCGACATCAGTCGACGTACAGCGAGTAGACGATCACGCCGAATCCGATCGCGGTCAGCGTGCTGTCGATCGCGACTCCGATCGTGAGCCCGACGCCGAGGAACTGGTGGGAGACGCCGCCGACGAGCGCGCCAACGGTGACGATCCCGAACCCGACCCCGAGCGCCCGAAGCGACGGGTCGCCGGTCCGGGAGTACGCGCTCAGCGCGTAGTAGGTGATGCTACCACCCAAAAGGAGGATGGCGGTCTTTACACCGATGATGACGAGTTCGACGTGCATTGTTATGTTTCCTCCCGTAGTTCGGACCAGAGCTCGGCCAGTCGCTCGTCCCGTGTCCGGTCGGGACGCGTAAACTCGACCGCCAGTTCGCGGTCGTCGTCGACGGTAACGGTCACATCCTCGAACGCGACCGCGTACCGCGTGGTGTGTTGTCCGTCGCGCCGGATCTCCGTCGACTCCTCTAGCAGCGACGCGTCCGTGAGTTTCTCGAGTTTTCGGTAGGTCGTAGACAGCGGAACGTCACACTCCTCGGAGAGCTCACTCGCCGTCTTTGGCTCGGAGAGGGCAGCAACGAAACGCTGTGCGGCCTCGTCCGCAAGCGCGTCCACCACCTCCTGCGTCGACGGCGGCTCCTCGTCGTGTGACGGGTTCCGCACCATGCACTGGCGTTCCGACTCCCGGGGCTTAAAACGTTCATTTTCCGGTGACGGGCCCGAATCGGGCCGTACGCGCTCACGCCGACGACAGCTCGGCGTACACCGGCCAGGAGGCGTCTCCCTCGGGGGGTGACGTCTCCTCGTCGTCGACGAGCACGCCCGACCCGGACGCGACTGACCCGACGACCGCCGCGGGCGTCCCTCGACTCCGGAGCGTCTCCGCGACAGTCGTGGCATCGGCCGGCGCGACCGACGCGAGAAGCGTTCCCGACGTCGTCGCCCGCCACGGGTCCATCCCGAGCGCCTCACAGACGGCGTTGACGCCCGGCGCGACCGGCACCGAGTCGCTATCGACGACGAACCGGACGCCGGAGGCGCTCGCCGTCTCGTGGAGCGCCCCGAGCAGTCCACCCTCGGTGGCGTCGTGCATCGCGTGGACCGTTCCCGCCTCGCAAGCGGCGAGCGCGTCCTCGACCAGCCGAACGTCGTCGAGCCGACGCTGTGCGGTCGCAACCGTCTCCGCGGGACGGTCGATCGCGTCCGGAAACAGCGACGCGAACAGCCCGGTTGCCTCCACGGCGGGCCCTCGGGTGACCACGAGGCTGTCGCCCGGGCGCGCGCCGTCGGGTCGGACGATCCGCTCCGGCGAGCCGATCCCGAGCACCGTCGCCGCGCCGACCCACGGGAGTTCGGCACCGGGATAGCGCGCGGTGTGTCCCGTCGTCACCGCGATGCCGAGTCGGTCACACTCCTCGTGGATCGCGGTCCAGAGCGCCGTGAACGCCGCATCGTCGAAATCGGTCGGTAACGCGAACGCGATCGAGAGGTGTGACGGGGGGATGCCCGACACCGCCACGTCGGACAGCGCGATGTGGAGCGCGAATCGACCCGCCCGGTCGTAGCCCAGCGACGGCAACACGGAGATCGGATCCGTAGCGACGACGACCGCGTCCAGATCGGCGTGCCGACGGTCCGTACCCGGCCGGTCGTCGTTCGACCGGTCGAGGCTCTCACGTCCTGGCTCGATCACGCCGAAATCGCAGCCGTGTGCCGGTCCGAGCGTCACGTCCGGGCGGTCGGCTCCGAGCCGCGGTCGGATCCGCTCCTCGAAGAACCGTCGCCCGATCTTTCCCGACCCCATGTGGTTGCCCTCCCGCCGACCCAATAAAGACGTTCCGTCCCGCCGGGACAGCCGATCCGTGCGAGCGGTCCCGGGCATACGTCGCTCACCACCCTCAAGGACCCGCTACCGCCCTGATCGATCGTCGGTCAGTTCGATCTCTTCATTCGGCGTTCCACAGAACCGTTGCCATCGGTGCTTCTCTACAGTCGTGGTGTAAAACTGTCCGGGATCCGTGATGTCTCGACGGAGACACACGTGAAACTGTTCGGTGCCACTGCATTCGGTACGAGCCGCGAGCTGTCGACCGTTTCCGAAGCGGCTTTTTGAGTCCATCCCGTTGCAGTCGTATGAGCCTTCGAGTCGGTGCACACGTGTCGATCGCCGGCGGCGTCGACAACGCGGTCGACAACCAGGTCGAGGTCGGTGGCAACTGCGGACAGATCTTCACCCACTCCCCACAGGTGTGGCAGGATCCAAACATCGGCGAGGAGGAGGCCGATCGGTTCCGAACCGGAACCGAACGCGAGCTCGACGGGCCGTGGGTGATCCACACGTCTTACCTCGTCAACCTCTGTACGCCGAAGGAGGGACTCCGCGAGAAATCGCTCGACTCCATGCAGGCGGAGCTCGACGCGGCCGACCGCCTCGACATCCCGTACGTCAACGTCCATCTCGGCGCACACACGGGCGCTGGCGTCGACGGCGGACTCGACAACGCCGCGTCCGTGATCGACGACCTCGACGTGCCGGGCGACGTCACGATCCTCATCGAGAGCGACGCGGGGGCGGGAACGAAGCTCGGCGGCGAGTTCGAGCATCTCGCGGGGATCATCGACCGCACCGAGACGGATATCGACGTCTGTCTCGACACCGCCCACATGTTCGCTGCGGGCTACGACCTCTCCTCGAGCGACGCGGTCGACGAGACGATCGCGACGTTCGACGATATCGTCGGACTGGACCACCTCCGGTATATCCACCTCAACGACTCGAAACACGCGTGTGGCACGCACAAGGACGAACACGCCCACATCGGTGAGGGACACATCGGTGAGGAGGGGATGGAGCGGATCGTCAACCATCCTGATCTCGTTGAGGTTCCGTTCGCGCTCGAGACCCCGACCGAGAACGGGCGAAGCTTCGCGTGGAACATCCAGCGGGTCCGCGATCTTCGCGCGGAGTAACGGCTCTCGGACGAGTCTCCCCCGGCCCGGCTCGTGTCCGACGCGACCACAACACTCTTTTTTTCACTCGACGATCGGCGGACGTGACCTTCCTGATCGCGGCGCGGACGGGGCGGTTCGGTCCCCGGTCACTGTCGGAGCCGACGGCGTTGCTTCAGCAGGCGGAGCCGGCGATCCCACCGCTGACGGCGGAGATTCTGGTGGTGTTCGCGATCATTGCGGCTGCGCTCGTCCTCTTCATCACGGAGCCGCTCCCGATCGACGTGACGGCGATCGGCGTGATGTTCGCGCTGATCGTGTTGGAGCCGTGGACGCAGGTGGACGCGGCGACCGGTATCGGCGGCTTCTCCAGCTCCGCGACGATCACCGTCCTCGCCATGTTCGTGCTCAGCGAGGGGATCCGTCAGTCGGGGCTGATCAACGAGCTCGGGGCGTGGATCGCCGACCGATTCGGCGACAGCCCATTTAAACAGCTGGTCGCAGTACTGGGGCTCTCCGGCGGAACGGCCGGGTTCATCAACAACACCCCGGTGGTCGCGATCATGATCCCGATGGTGAGTGCCATCTCGAAGAAGACCGGCGTCTCGCCGTCGCGGCTGCTGATGCCGGTGTCGTTCATGGCGATGCTCGGCGGCATGCTCACGCTCATCGGCACGTCGACGAACATCCTCGCGAGCGACCTCTCTGCACGCCTGCTCGACCGCCCGTTCTCGATGTTCGAGTTCACACAGCTCGGACTCATCGTCCTCCTCACCGGCGGGATCTATCTCGCGACGGTCGGCCGGTATCTGGTCCCCGAGCGGATCCGGATGGATGACGAGCTGATCGAGGAGTTCGAGATGACGGAGTATCTCACCGAGGTCGTCGTCCGCGACGACTCGCCGTTCGTGGGCAAAACGGTGCACCAGTGTCTCGAACAGATCGATGTCGACGCGGACATCGTCCAGCTCGTCCGCGACGACCAGGCGTTCACCGAGCCGCTCGCCCGCAAGGAGGTTCGCGAGGAGGACGTGCTCGTGCTCCGGACCGACCGGGAGAGTCTCATGACGCTCATCGACGCAGAGGGGCTTGATCTCGCACCGGATGCCGAGGTGACGGACGCACAGCTCACGACGGAGGCGGATGCTGTCGAGGCGGAGACGGAACAGAATCTCGTCGAGGTCGTCATCTCGCCGGAGGCGTCGATCATCGGCGAGACGCTGGAGACGCTGAACTTCCGGAACCGCTATGACGCGACCGTACTCGCGATCCGCCGTGGCGGGCGGGTCATCCACGCACGGATGGACGAGCGCCAGCTCCGCGCCGGCGACACCCTGTTGTTGCAGGCGACGGAGGAGACGATCCAGCGGTTCATCAACGACCGGAACTTCGTCGTCGGCGGGCGGCTCACCCGGCCAGACTTCCGCACCTCGAAGATCCCGGTCGCTATCGCGATCGTTGCGGGAGTCGTCGCGCTTGCGGCGCTGGAGGTCATGCCAATCGTCGTGAGCGCGCTCGGCGGTATCGTCGCGATGGTGGCAACGGGCTGTGTAAAACCCACCGAGATGTACTCCGCGGTCGACTGGAGCGTGATCTTCCTTCTCGCAGGGCTCATCCCGCTCGGCGTCGCGATGGAACGAACCGGTGCGGCCGAGTGGCTCGCGAGCGGTATCGTCGTTTACTCGACCGGCCTCAACGTGATCGTCGTACTCGGGTTGTTCTACCTGTTCACGGCGCTTATCACGAACGTCGTGAGCAACAACGCCAGCGTCGTGTTGATGATCCCGGTCGCCATCGACACCGCCATGGCGATCGGTGCCGAGCCGTTCTCGTTCGTGCTCGCCGTGACGTTCGCGGCGTCGACCGCGATGCTCACGCCGATCGGCTACCAGACCAACCTGATGGTGTACGGTCCGGGCGGCTACCGGTTCGGCGACTTCTTCCGCGTCGGCGCTCCCTTGCAGCTGATCCTCACCGTCGTCACGACGCTCGGGATCGTGTTCTTCTGGGGCGTGTAAATCGGACGCTCCGGACCGTGCGTCGTCGGCGCCGCAGTCACCGAACGACGACGACCGGAACGGGTGCCCGGCGGAACACGGTCTCCGCGACGTCGCCGACGAACAGCCGGTCGACGATGGAGCCGCCGTGACTGCCGACGACGACCGTGTCGAACTCCGTCGACGCCTCGACGATCGTGCGCGCCGGATGGCCGATCCGCGTTTTCGTGTCGACCTCGACCCCACGCTCGCCGGCGAGTTCGGCTGCGATCTCGAACACCGCCTCGGAGCGTTCCTCGGCGGCCGCCCCAACGTCGTCCTCCAGTGCGATCCCGGTCGCTCCACCCATCATCGGCGTCGCCTCCCCGACGACGTGAAGGACGGTTATCCTCGCATCCGGGTAGGCGTCGAGCGCGTACTCCAGCGCCCGCCGTGCCATCTCCGACTCGTCCATCGGCACTAACACTCGGTCGATCATGGTCGTCTCATCGCATCGCGAACGTAAATAGGTGGAGCCATCGGCCGATCGACTGCTCGATACCGGAGCTCCGTCTCAGTCGTCGGCCGGGATCGGGTCGTTCGTGAGGAGGTCGTGGTCGTCGAGGATGGCGATCGTCGCCAGCCGGATGGCGTGGGGCCAGCCGAGCGGGGTCGCGCTGTCCGGCGTCCCGTCGTCGAACAGCTGCTCGGGGAGGTAGCTCGTCTCCGCACACAGCGACCCGCCCGGCGAGACGTGTGCGAGCAGGTCGCGGGCACGCTCGGCGAGCCGCTCCGCACGCGGGTCGTCGTGGTCCGCGAGCAGGACCGCCAGCTCCGCGCAGGCGTTGGCGCCCCACGCGGTCGACACCGTCCACACCTTCTCGGAGGCCTGTCCGGCCTGCCGCCACCCGTCGCCCTCGTACCGGATCAGTCCGGCGATCGCGTCCGTCTCGTGCGCGAGTCCGTCGACGATCGTCTCGACGTGTTCGACCAGCCGGTCGAGTCGCTCCTCGCCGACACCTCCCACGGCCGCTCCGTGGGTCGCAGCCGTCGACTCCGCCGTCCGAGACAGGGCGTCGAACGATCGGTGAGCCGCCGCCAGCGACAGGGTCGCGGAGTCGAGTCTATCGTCGACCGCGCCGTCGGGCGTCTCGCGAAGCGCGTAACATCCCCGCTCGTCGATCCACAGGTCGTCGAGCGCGTCGTACACCTCACGAGCGCGCTCCGCGGCGTGTGCGGCGGGATCGCCGTCGACGCCCGCCTCGACCTCGTCCGCCTCGAGTCGCGTCCCGTGTCGGGCGAGATCGCTGTACGCCTCGAGGAACGTCGCGGTCGTATGGGTGAACCGACCGTTCGTGTCCTCCCACGCGTTCTGACAGACTACGGGTCGCCCGTCGTCCGCGAGCGTCTCGTCGAGGCTGCCGAGCGCGCGGACCAGCGCGGCGTCGAGCCCGTCGATGTCGACGCCGGCCGCTCGGGCCCGCGAGAGGAACGCGATGACGCTGCCGGTCTGATCCGCTTGGTAGTCGACCCCGGAGCCATCCTCGATGCGGGCGTTCGCCCAGCCGGGGGCGAGCGCGCCGTTGCGCGGCCAGACGCGGTGTGGCCACGAGCCGTCCGGTCGCTGCGTCGCCACGTACATCCGGGCCGAGCGCTCGTGCCAGTCGCCGAGACCGACACCGAGCCGGGCGTCAGCGTCGAGCAGAAACGTCGATATCTCCGCGTCGTCGCGGAACCACGTGTAGCCGTAGCCGCCGGAGTGGAGGAAGTGTGGGTCGAAATCCGGACCGGCGATCCGGAGCCCGGTCGCCGCCGACAAAAGCGAGAGCACCCGGAGGTCGGCGACGATCGCCTCGCGCTCCGGCACCGAGTCCGGGAGCGACGGGGTCGCCTCGCCCGCGGCTTCGACGAGCGCGTCGAGATCGCCGAACTCGTCGAACAGCTCGTCGAGTCGGTCTCTCGCGGCCTCGCGAGTCGTTTCCGGCCGCTCGGTGAGCAGCGACCCGACGACGGTCGAGCCGTCCTCGAACGGAACGGCCGCGAGGAGCTCGCCGGAGAGCTGCTCCTCCTCGTACCGCTCGCCGTCGCGATCCCGGGGGAGGTCAACCGGGTCGGGGCCGAGGATCTCCGGGATCGTCATCGGAAGCTCGCCGCCCAGCGCGTCGAAGCCGGTTGCGCTCGCGAGGTAGTCGTGTTCGGTGTCGTGGTACACCTCCACCGCGTCGTCGAAGCGGAGCTGCCCCACCTGGTGCTCCCGACCGTCCGGCGAGAAGACGGCGTAAACCGCCAGCGAAAGCGCCGACGGGTCGACGTCGGCGTCCGGATCGGGCTCGACGGTCACGTGGGTGAGATGTGCGTCGCCGATCGTCAGGTCGTGTCGCCGCACCGTCGCGACAGCCGTCTCGTGCACCGTCCGTACCAGCGCCGTCTCGCCGACGTACGACTGATGCGTCTCGACGTCGTCAAGCCACGTCACGTCGCCGGCGACGATCAGGCCGAATCGCGCCCGCGTGAGTCCGGCGTGGCCGGTGAGCGGAGAGCCGAAATCGCGGAGCCTCCCGTCGGCGTCGACGTGGACGAGTCGCCCGCCGGTCCCGGTAAACCGCCCGGAGAGAGTCCGTCGCTCCCCGGGGAACCGGGTTGCATGGCCGACGTGGCGCTTGTGATCGTCGATAGCGTCTCGAAGTTGCATTACCGCTTCCTCGGTGTTCCGACGGTATCAACTTTTGGTGTAATTATTATTCACACGTTTACCTCGGAAGCTCGGGACGAAAGAAACGCTCAAGCCGGCCGGGACCGGGGTAGGTGTATGCACGAACCCGGTCCACCCCGGGCGACGAGCGTCGGCGAGCCCGTCGAGCTGGCACCGCGAGATCCGGATCCTGCGGGCACGTACACGTGGCGGCTTCGGGAGGCCCCCGACGCGAGCGTCGACGATAGCCGACCGATCCTTCGCGGCGGCGCGACGAGCCGGGACGACGACCCGGTCGTTTACCTTCATCCGGACGTCCCCGGAACGTACGTTCTCGAGCTCGATGCCCCGGACGGCACGCATCGCCAGCGCGTTCGGGCGTTTCCGGACGAGCGCCGACGAACCGAGATCCGCGTCTCGCACGACGAGCTTCTGGCCGCAGCGACCGACGAAGACGAGCGCTGCGGCGATATCGACCGCGTCTCGCTCATGTGGGCGCACAACGACAACCTGCTCGCCCGTGACCGTGCGGAACGCGACGGCGACGAGTGGGTCGTCGACACCCGAGTTCCGCCCGGCAGTCACGGGTTCGGGTTCGTCGTCGACGACGACCCCGCAAACCAGCATCGTGGCGTTCACGAGGTCCCCGGCCCCGGCCGACCGACAGCGTCGCTGTCGGCGACGGTCGATGGTGATACCCTGGTCGTGACGGCCGATCCGGCGTCTCCACCCGACGCCGAGTCGACGTCGGTCGACCGGGATAGCGATGTCGGCGTCGACTTCCTCATCGACGACCGCGACGCGGAGCCCGGGACGATCGACGCGCTGGAGGCACGGGCCGACGGCAACACGCTCTCCGTCCCGATCGCGGAGCTTCCGGACTCGGTCCGGATCCACGCGGTGCCACACGCAGCCCGATACGGCGTGATGAAGACGATCCGGATCGACGTGGTGGACGAGGGAGTCGCTGCCGAGGGAGTCGCTGCCGAGGGCACGCGACAGGTCACCGGAGACGACTCGCTTCCGTCGCTCACGGGGACGGACCCTTCCGTGCGTCCGGCGTGGGCGACTGCGCCGACGATCTACGAGGTGTACGTTCGGTCGTTCGCGGGAGAGACGCTACGGACGACGTTTACCGAGATCGAACGCCGACTCCCGTATCTGGAGAGTCTCGGGGTCGACGTGCTCTGGCTGACGCCAGTGCTGGCCTCGCCGACGGAGCACGGGTATCATGTCACCAACTACTTCGACACCGCGGACGACCTCGGATCCCGCGAATCGTTCGAGTCGCTCGTCGACCGCTGTCACGCCGCGGATATCCGCGTCGTGTTCGATCTGGTGATCAACCACACCTCCCGCGACCATCCGGCGTTTCAGCTCCACGCCGCCGGCGTCGACGCGTATCGAGACCACTACCGCCGAGCAGCCGCCGACGTCGACGTGAGCGACACCGACTGGGCCGCGCTTGCACCCGTCGACGGCCGCGACGCGGCTGCGAACGCGGCCGCCGCACCCGAGTACTACTTCAACTGGGAACGGATCCCGAACCTGAACTTCGACTCGCTCGCGGTCAGGACCTGGCTTCTCGACGTGATCGACGAGTGGGCAGCCGTCGTTGACGGGTTCCGTGCCGACGTGGCATGGGGCGTTCCACACGGGTTCTGGAAGGAGGTCGCCGACCGCGTACCCGACGGATTCCTGCTGCTCGACGAGACGATCCCGCACGACCCGTTCTACGGTGAGGGTGAGTTCCACCTTCACTACGACAGCTCGCTGTACGGAACGCTGCGGGAGATCGGCGCGGGTCGGGAGCCGGCGGACGCGATCGCGGGGGCGTTCGAGCGGGCGCAGTGGCTCGGCTTCGACGATCCGAGCGCACAGATGCGCTACGTCGAGAACCACGACGAGGAACGTTATATCGCGGCACACGGAGAGCACGCCCAGCGCGCCGCGGCCGCAGTCACGTTTACGCTCCCCGGCGCGCCGATGGTGTACGCCGGGCAGGAGCGCGGTGCCGAGTCGGCTCGCGGCCCGTTCAGCTGGCACGACGGCGACAACGCCCTCACCGACTACTACCGACGCCTCTCCGAACTCCGTGACGCCGAGCCTCGTCTCCGCACCGGCGAGGTCGTCTTCGACGGTCCGACGACGGATATCGACGTCGTCGACGGCGATGAGCGGGCGGTAACCGCGTACGTGCGGACGAGCGACGGTCCTGTGAGCACTGCGTCCGACGACGGGGCGCACGACGTCGGGACCGGGGCGGACGGGCTCCTCGTCGTCGTCAACTTCGGTGATCGACCGGCGACCGTCTCCGTGCCGGACGTCTTCACGCACGACCTGTTCGGCGATGACCCCGTCGAGCGCGGCGAGGTATCGGTCGACCACGCCGCCGTACTCGAACCGACCGAGCCGCCGTGAGACCGTTGGCTACACGCGACGGCGGACTCGACGTCACTCGCTACTTTTGTGTGGCCGGCGACTCCGATCGCTCGTCGTACGTGGCGACGGCGCGGTCCGCGCGCTTCGAGAGTCCGTGCGGGTTTCGCGCTGGCGACCGGTCCTTCGCTCGCGCGACCATCCCGTCGGAGCTCCCGGTGACGATGCCGCCGACGACGTCGCGACCGTTCCCGAGCCATCGTGACGGCGTTCCGTCACCACGGACGACGTCGCGGGCGGCGGAGACCGCGTCGGACACCGCGTGCGACGCGGTCCGCATGAACGCCGTGGGCCGAAGCCCGTAGTTCTTCAGTAGCCGGTAGGAGAGCGCCCGGTACTTCCATCCCCAGTCACGCGAGTCCCGCCCGCCGTCGGCCGCGGTTCGGGTCGGGATCTCCTTGGTAACCGCGAGCTCGGGCTCCCAGACCACCTCGTGGCCGGTGTTCGAGAGCCGATGGGCGGCGTCGCGTGCGCCCCCGGTGTGTAGATACTCGTCGAACCCGTCGAGATCCCGGATAGTCGACCGCCGGAACGCGACGTTCCCGCCCGCGAAGTACGTCACGTCGCGTCCCGCGATCGTCCGTCTCTCCGGTTCGTCGGTCTCGCCGTCGATGGATGCGTCGGATCGCCGAACCGGACCGGTCACGACGTCGCCGCGTTCCAGTCCCGCAGCCACGGCGTCGACCCACGACTCGCCGATCCGATTGTCGTAGTCGACGAGCCCGAGCACGTCTCCCGTCGCGACCTCAATCCCGGCGTTTCGTGCGACGTTGACGGTCCGGTCGGACGTTTCGACGAGCACGTCGACGTCGTCTCGGTCCCGCACCATCCCGGTGGTCCCGTCGGCGGACGGACCGTTTACCACGATCACCTCCGCACGCGGCGCGTGAGCCGCCAGCGCGTCGAGGCAGGCGGCCAGCTGGTCTCGACCGTTGAGCGTCGGGACGACGACCGAGAGGTCCATACCACCCGTTGCACGCCGAAGAGGTAAAAAGGGCTTCCTCAGACGGTCAGGAAGTACACCTGCTTGCGCGCGTCCTTGAAGCTGTAGCGGGAGTCGACGAGCCCCTCCTCCTCCAGCCGGTTGAGCGCGTACCGAACGGTGCGGTCGGGGAGCAGCGACTCCTCCGCGAGTCCGCCCTGTGAAAGCGGTGCATCGCCTTCGAGCACTTTGGCGACGAGCTTGGCGCTCGGCGGGAGCTCACGGAGCCGGTTGCGGTACTCGGATTCCGATAGGCGGTCTTGGTCAGGCGTCTCCACGTGACTGGTACTCATAATTCAGTGAAACTGTTTCCCGTTCGTAAAGGTTGTCTACATATGGGGGAATCTACTTGCAACAATATAAGGTACTAATATCACTTCTCGGCTTCTATTTATACTAATAATTCATAGTACATCTGATACACCGCGACGCGTCGCTCCTCGCTCGGTCTACGTCGTCATCCAGTACGGTTTTAGTCGTTCGGAGTGGATGACTGCTTAACGTGAAGGGACAGGACTGGTATCAGGCCGACGAGGTCGCCGAAGAGTACGACGACGTCCGCTTTTCCGGCGGCGGGACGCTCATCGACAACCGGGAGAAGGAGGCGGTGCTCTCCGCACTCGGACCGATCGAGGAGGGCCATCGGGTCCTCGAAGTCGCCTGCGGGACCGGCCGGTTCACCACGATGCTCGCGGACCGCGGAGCCGATATCATCGGACTCGACATCTCCCGTGAGATGCTCGAGCAGGGCAGAGAGAAGGCGGCTGCGGCTGGACTGTCCGACACCGTCGAGTTCATGCGCGGTGATGCTTCCCGGCTCCCGTTCCCGGACGACCACTTCGATTCGGTCGTCGCCATGCGGTTTTTCCACCTCATGGACGAGCCGCTCCCGTTCATGAAAGAGCTCCGCCGCGTCAGCAGCGATCAGGTGTTCTTCGACACGTTCAACCGACGGAGTCTCCGATTGTTGTACACCTGGCTGCTGCCGATGGGTTCCCGGCTCTACTCGGAACGGCAGGTCGTCGAGATGCTTAGCGCCGCCGACCTGACGCTCGCGGGAGAGGAACACGACTTCGTGTTGCCGTACGGGTTCTACCGGGAGCTTCCGGGCGCGATCGCGAACCCGTTCCGCGCCGTCGATACACTCATCGGCAACACGATCCCCGGGGATTACGTCGCCTCAGTCTCCTACTGGGACGCGAGAGTTCCCGAGTGATCACAGGTTCTCTTCGACGATCTCGCCGACCGCGAAGTTGGATTTCACTTCGGTCACTTCGATCTTCACGCGCTCGCCGACCTCGGCACCGGGGACGATGATGACGTACCCGCGCTCGACGCGGGCGATCCCGTCGCCTTGCTTTCCGAGATCCTCGATCTCGACGTAGCGCATCTCTCCGGGCTCGACCGGCGGCTGCGGGCCGTCGCCGGAGCGCGAGGGCGACTCCTCGGTTTCACGCGTTGACTCGCCGTCCCCTTCCGATCGGGAGATGAGCGCGATTCGATACGTCTCGCCGGGTTCGACGGAGCCGGTTTCGATCTCTCGGCGCGGCACCTCGACGACGTACTTGTCGCCGTCTTCACGAACATCGGCACTGAACAGACAGAGGAGTTTCTCGGAGATTTCCATAGTAGACTCCGCGTGCACGTTACGAACGGGTAATAATAGTAGTACCGCTGGCGCGACGAGCGACTCCCTCGACCTGAGACGCCTTCGCGTCGACGCTGGCTCCCACGCTCCGTCCCCGTCTCTCACGTCGTTCGCTGGTCGGTGGCGTGGGGATCGGTCTCGGTGTTGACATCGGTATCACTCTCGGCGTTAGCATTGCTCGCGCTGTCTATCGGCGTTCCGTCCCCATGTTTCGGCCCCTCCGAGTCGAACACGACGACGTCCACATCGGCCCGTTCCGCGGCGTTCGGATCGTACTCATCCCGGACGGCGATCGCCTCTGAGATCTCCCGGACTGCCCGCTGTTTGAGCGCGGCGGCGAGCCGCTCTGCCTCGTCTCGACCGATATCGCGGCCGAGCCCTTCACACTCGTGAGCGCGGACCATCCCCGCCTCGTCGACGGCCTCGCCCATCGGTTGGCTCGTTCCGCCGAGTGCGACGCTGAACGGATACGTCCGACAGACGAGCGGACGCGCGCCGTGGACGGTACACGCCCCTTGTCCATCGGTTTCCTCGTAGAACGTACAGTCGCCACAGTCGTCTGTCGCTATCGCCCACTCGAACGTCTCGCCGACCAAGTCGCCGTCGGCGTTCTCGTGGAGCCCGTACGGCATGGGTCGCGCGACGTCTCGCCAGTCGTACGTCTCCGCGAACTCCTCGCTCGCAGCATCGGCCAGCTCCCGTATCTCGCCCGGGAACGCCGTCGCCGTGTGGGGCTCCCGTTCGGCTTCCTCCCGGTCGGTGTCCACACGGTCCTCACCACGGGCGGGGTTATCTTCACCGTCTCTGTCGTCGTCGCTATCGCAGTGGCTTCCCGCCGTTTCGTATCCCGTACAACAACCCCCGCAGCGCGTACACTCGAATCCGATCGACTCGATGGCGTCGGCGAGCTCGTCGACGGCGAGCTCGCGTGCGCGTGCGAGCTCGGATTCGAGCGTCTCCATGGGTTCCCTCGGAGATGGCGGGAGTTAATACCGTCCCTCCGACGCCGCGAGGCGACAGTGTGCGCGACGGCTCGGCGGTCGTCGACCCGGCGCACCTATCCCTGACTTGGACGCATCTACGTCGGTCTCGAGTCGACCGCGACACCACCGACGAAGGAGCGAAGTGTTCGCGGCCCGTATCGGGCGTGCGTGAAGGAGTACGAACGAAAGGCGCTCCTCGAACGGGTCAACCGCGAGGCGGCGACGATCGGCGTCGACATTCCCGAGGAGATGTCGATCCGCGGCGAGACGATCGACCTTCGGACGTTCGTCTTCGAGATCGAGCGTCGCGACTCGATTCCACCCGGCGAACGCGACAGCGTCGATCGGGCCAAACGAAACCTCCGCCGCGAACGACTCGATCGACTAGAGCGGATCGAGGAGGGCGACGTGAGCTACGAGCGCGGCCAGGAGCTGGCGGCATCGATCATCGGTATCGACCGGGCGCTGGAAGCGCTAGAGAGTCTCGATGCTCCGGGACCGGAAGCGGAGGCGAAACGACAGGAGGCCGCCGACCGCAAGCGCTGGATGCACTTCCTCAAACAGGCGCTCGGTCGCGAGGAGTCGGGTGGCGGATCGCGGACGCGATTCTGACCCGAGGCGATTCACACCGCTCACTCACCGTGTTTAGCGTCGCTTACCGTCGTCCTTCGTGGGACCGCTCGGCACCTAGTTCCCGGTGAAGTCCATCCGTGTGTCGCTCATGTTCTCCGGAAGGTTTGCGGCTCCGACGCGGACGAACGCGTAGTCCTCGTCGACGAGATACACAGCTCCATCGTTGACCTTGATGTCGACTGCTTCGAGCACGGATCCCTTACACGGTCCGAAGTTGCAGTACCCCGTCTCCGTCTCGAACGTCGCGCCGTGTTTCTGACAGAAGACCTCTTCGTCGCGGACGAACGCCCCGTCACCCTTGTCGAGTCTGATGTCCGTCCAGTGTTGACAGTAGTTCCGATACGCGCGCACCACATCGTCGATCCGAACCAGGATCGCCTCCGCCTCCGTCGTTCCGTCCTCGGCCGCTCCCACGTCACCCTCCTCCTCATCAACTGCTTCCTCGTCGAGCGGTCGAAGCGTCACCAGTACCGTCCCCGCTTCGGGCACCTCCTCGGCGTCGACGATCCGTCGGTCGGCGTCCATACGCGAGCGTAGTCCGGTGCCGGTTTGAACGTTGTGCGTTCGGCTCCTCACGGACGTGCCGCTTCGAGATGCCGATTTGATATCGTTGTATACGGTTTACTGCCCCGCGATCTCGTCGAGATGCTCGAACGTTCCGTCGACGATCGCGTCGGCGATAGCGGTGATTTCGACGTCGTCGGGCGTCTCGTGAGGATACTTCCGCTGGAAGTACCGAAGCAGGTTCTCAACGTCGCGTTCGAGGAGCTCGCGCGCGTTGTCGTGATCGGTGGCGACGGCCTGTGGCCAGTCGAACACCGTAATTCCCGACTCCGCAACCGCGACGTTGTGTTCTGACATGTCGGCATGGATCCAGCCGTGTCCGTACGCCGTCGTCAGTTCGCGTAGGACCAGTTCGAGGACTGCGACCGCCTGCTCGGGTTCCAGCTTCGCGCGCGCGAGCTCGACCCCGTCGAACTTGTCCATCACGATGGCGTGCCGGTTGTGATCGACCGGACGAGGCACGTTTACGTCGGGGTACAGCGATTCCATCGCCTCGTACTCCCGTTCGGCCGCCTTCCGAGCGGTGTACATCCAGGAGACGTGGTTCCGGTCGGCGGTGTACTCGCGCTCCCTGTTCACCTCTCGGAAGTTGGTGTACCCCTCGCGATGGTACTTCAACGCGAGCGGCTTGAACGACTGTGCTTCGTACACGTCGCCTTCTTTCCCGAAGCCGAGCGGCGAGCCGACGCCGTCGATCGTCTCACGCTCCGCGAACGTGCGCAAGGCGAGCGCGTCGTACCCCTCGAAGGTGAGCTGATACCCCTCGTACTGGATCGTTTTCCGCTGGATTAGCTCGCGGTCGAGACATCGATCCAGCCGGTAGTCGACCTCCTCCGGTGTCAGATCGGCGTAGTCGGGAAGCTTATCGCGCCGAACCCACTCCGAGAAGCGCATCCCCTGCTCGACGCCCGAGAGAAGATAGAAATCCTCGGCGTCGAGTTCGGCCATGTCGGCGGCGACGTTCCGGACCATACCCGTCATACTCCGGCGATTCCTAAAAGGACCGCGTGTCGACTGCTTGGATGGATTGTACCGCATACCGCTATACAAAAATCAGATATCGCACCGTACGCAGCTCGCCGGCCCCACCGCTGTTCGATCTTCGCCCTCGACTGGTTGACTGGGTGTCGAGACGCCGGAGAGCGGTGCGTTTCGCCGGTGAGTCCTACAGCACCCGTTTTCCGAGGGCACTTGCGGCGAGCTCCGTCGCCAGCTCCGCGGTTTCGTTGTGTTGGTCGAGCGTCGGGTTCACCTCGACGAGCTCCATCGATCGAAGCGCGTCGGCGTCGTGAACGATCTCCATCGCGGTGTGTGCCTCCCGGTAGGTGACCCCGCCTCGGACCGGCGTCCCCACGCCGGGAGCCTCGTTCGGATCCAGCCAGTCGAGGTCGAGGCTGACGTGGACGCCGTCGGCGCCATCGTTCGCGGTCTCGATCGCCGCTTCGGTCACATCCGTGATCCCCTGCTCGTCGATGTCGGACATCGTGTACGCGGTAAATCCTCGTTCGCGAATCAGCTCCCGTTCTGCCTCGTCGACGGCACGGAGACCGACGAGGGCGACGCTCTCCGGTGAGAGCCCGGGCGCGTTCGCCCACTCCGTGTCGGCGAACTCGCCGAGTCCGAGCGCGGCCGCCAGCGACATCCCGTGGACGTTTCCGGAGGGCGTCGTCGACGGGGTGTTCAGGTCCGCATGCGCGTCGAACCAGACCACGCCGACGTCGGCGTCGCGGGCAGTTCCGACGAGCGAGCCGATCGCGATCGAGTGGTCGCCGCCGAGCGCGAGGGGGACTTCTCCGTTCGCCAGCGTTCCGGCGACCTCCGCGCCGAGCCGGCTGCAGACGTCCGCCGTCTCCCGAAGGAACTTCGCGTCGCCAGCCGTCGGCGGTTCGGCGTCGGGGTCACGCTCCTCCGCTCGCGGCACCGCGAGATCGCCGGCGTCGACCGTCTCGACGTTCGCACCCGCGAGCTCCTCCGCGAGCCCGCCATATCGTATCGCGGAGGGTCCCATGTCGACGCCGCGTCGGTTCGCTCCGTAGTCCGTCGGCGCGCCGATGATCCGTACCGTCGTCATACCGGGTCCGCGCGCCGACGCGGCTTCAATGGCGGGGGTCCGTACGCCGTCCTTTCGGGTGGATCCGTCAGCGTTTCCTCCGCGTTCGGGAGCTGCGAAGCGGCTAGCGGTCGAACGATTTAAACGCTCGTTCCATCGCATTTAAGCAGGCAGGCCATCTAGTCGGGCCTATGTCATCGATCGAGCTCACGTCGAGCCAGAAGACGATCCTCACGGCCCTTATCAACCTCTACGGGGAGGAGGAGGACGCCGTGAAGGGAGAAGCGATCGCCGGCGAAGTAGACAGAAACCCGGGCACGATCCGGAATCAGATGCAGAGTCTGAAGGCGCTCCAGCTTGTCGAGGGCGTTCCCGGCCCGAAGGGCGGGTACAAACCTACCTCGAACGCCTACGAGGCGCTTGACGTCCAGCGGATGGAGGACCCGGCGCACGTCCCGATCCAACACAACGGCGAGAACGTCGAAGGCGTCAACGTCGACGGGATCGACCTCTCCAGCGTCCACCATCCGGAGCTGTGTCGAGCCGAGATCCACGTTCAGGGGTCAGTCCGTGATTTCCACGAGGACGACTCGGTGACGGTCGGCCCGACCCCACTGTCGAAGCTCGTGATCGAGGGGACCGTCGACGGGAAAGACGACACCGCGAACGTGATCATCCTCCGGATCGACGATATGCGCGCACCCGCCGAGGAGCCCGCTCACTGATTGCATCCGTCGTCGCCTCGATCTCGGGACGGCTCTCCTTTTTCGTTGTTTTCCTTGCACACGGAGCGACGGCCACGGTTTTCCGGAGCGACGGCCACGGTTTTCGCCCGACACCGAGAGTTCGATGGTTACCTCGTTCCTCGTAGTCGACGGAACTGCTCGATCTTCGTGCTCTCGCGCTCGTTCGGCGATCTCACACGGCGTACGCTCGCGTCGCCGACACGAGCGCTTTCCGGTAGTCACTCTCGGAAGGGTCGGGGCCGAGCGCGAGGAACCGTCTTTTAAATGCGGCGACATCGACGGAGGGCGCGTCCGAACCGGCCGCACGCGCGAGGTCGTAGATACGGTGGCTCCGGGTGGCGAGGTCGTGTCGCTCCACCAGCGCGAGTGCGAACGCCGCGTTGACGGCGGTGATCTCCGGATCCGCGGTCGATGTCGTCGGTCGCGCTCCGTGCCGTGGCGGCCCGGGACGGTCCGCGACCGCTGCCGCCAGCGTCGACTCGAGAAAGCCGAGTAGCTTCCGTGCGGGTGCGACCGAGAGGGTGATGTCGTCCGCGTAGATATCTTTCATATGATTCGCTATCTGATAACAGTGCGCGAGCTTCCGCCGTTCGACCTCCTCGCCGGCGAGTCCGAGATACAGAGCCTCCTCCGTCGACTGAACGTGGGAGGCGTGGCCCTCCTCGTAACGCGCCATATGTGACAGTTCGTGGACCGCGAGTTCTCTGGCCATCGCGCTCGTCGCGGCCCGCTTCGAGACGTTCAGTACGTGGTGGTCGTCGTAGTGACCGGCCCACGTGCGCTCGTCGGGGTCATCGCGGATCCGGACGTGGACGGGATGTTCCAGCGAGAACTCGGTCTCGAAGAGGTCGGCGGCACCGAGAAACGGATCGGGGGGAACGTCCCCCTGCACGCGAAGGTCCATGTATGACGTTATCATGGTCTCGGTCGACAAGACTCTTATGTCGACGGTCGTGTGCAGATAAGCTGATTCCCTGCGAAGGGAAGGATCGGAGCCACTCGCCGGCGGTGTCTGCTTCGACGTTGCTGGAACAGCTTGATAAACGACAGCTTCCGGGTCGATCCGGAGAAGTTGGAATCGCTTTGCGAAGAGTTGTTCGAGGAGGTCAAAGCCATCGTACGCCAGCGAAAAGACCAGCACCCGGAAGCGATCTACGACGAGAAAAAGCGAGCTGCAGCAGTGGCTCGGCAACAAACCCACATAGCGATAGGCACACCCTGAGCGCCTGGAAACATCGGTATCTTCCTCACGGTCAGACGGCGAGCGAAGCGCTAGCGAGCCATAATGTACGCCCGGAACACTACCGGGCGAGAAACTACTAGTAGGCTCGGTGAAAGTGAACTCGCCTTTGACGGGTGATTTAGGCACAGCAGTACATTCATTACATCAGCATACTACGTACTGTGTATGCCCGTTCGTATCGAAGAGTTCGAAACAGGCGATCTTCCAAGTGGTCCGAGCGTTCCCAAGCAGGTACTCATCTACCTGTATACGAATCAGGACAAAGCGTTCACTCGGTCGGAAATTGCGACCGGAATCGAGGAAGACCCGAACACGGTCGGCACTGCCCTTTCCCGCCTGAAACGTCGTGATCTCGTCCGACATAAGGATGAGTACTGGGCGATCACGAGAGATCTGGAACGCGTACAGGATGCGTACGACCTCCATCGTGTGACGGAGCAGCTCAACGACGAGGATGGGGGAATCGACCCGGACGAGTGGGATGCGGCCGCTCCGGACGAGCCACATCCCAGCGAGAAGGACTGAGAAATGCAACCGGAACGAGGCGATGTCGTCCGCAGTTCCGACCCGTTCAAATCAGGTGAGGACAGCCAACGACCGTGGCTGATCGTCAATAACAGTTTGCACCCGTTCGCCGACGAGCAGTTCCTTACAGTCGCCGTCTCGACCAGGGAGTACGAAGACTCGCTTGCGCTGCGTTCCGAGGTGTGGGAAGTCGGCGGTGTCCCGCGCGAGTCGTTCGTCTCGCCATGGGCCGTTCACTCGCCACGGATCGAGGACCTGGTAGCGTGGCAGGGCCGGGTTACTGACGAATTCGTCGATACTGTCGTCGATAAAATAGAGACGTATCTACGATAATTCGAAATATACGCCCGGAACACTACCGGGCGAGGATCTACTAGTAGGCTCGGTGAAAGTGTATTAATCGCGCTGAGAGTCTCAAACGCGCAAAACCAGCACGTCTGTTCAAACCCATGGATCGAGTTCCTCACGCCCACCGAACGAATTTCGATCTTGGTACGTGTCGGTCATTGTAATAAGTCCAGCCGCAACCTGGTACGCTGGCGTCGTATCATCGTAGAGGAGAACGATGCCTGCGTGAACATCGGGTGGTAATCCACCGAAATCCTTCACGTCACTCGTCACGACAATCAGTTCGTGTTCTCGGGCGTACGGTAGAACATCCGCATCGTCATCTGCTCCCTGCCAGAGGACATCACGGACGTGCTCAGCGTGGATTTCTTCCTTCTCCAAATACGTCGCCGTCTTCGGATCGATGTTCTCGTCGAGTAGAAAGGCCCATCCGCTCATTTCACGCCGTGTCCGGATCGACGCCTTCAGGACGATTGATGGATCGTCGGAAGTCTTCCATAGCGTCTTCGCGTTCCTGTTCTACAGTATGCATCTCTCGCGGGTGGTCGTGATAGTACGCCAAGGCGTGGTACACATCAGCCACGTCGAGATCGTATCGATCAGCGACAGCCTCTGGATCTTCACCGCGCTCTTCGACGAGGGCGTACACCTGGCGGACGCTGATTCGGCGGCCACGGATGTGGGCTTCGTTCATCAGCTCATGTGCGACCCGCCGGGAGTCTCCCTCGGACATATATACACGTTGCTGCTACTCCCGCAAAAGCATACTGCTGACATCTCAACAAAAATATGACACCCGTCTTCAACTGTGTCACCCTCATCAATCGAGACGGTGGGGGTCACCGCTCTTCCGGACGTATTTGAGTGATAGCGCGGAGAACGATCCACGTGCGCGAAACGATAGAGGAGCGATCCGTAAACGGGTGTAAAGCTACGTTAGTATTCGACACCGGTGGGCCGGTCGGCAGTGACCACTTGATGATCGTCAAACCAGTCGGTACCGAAGCGGACTGGCTGATAAACCGGTGGTTCTACTTCGACGAGCAAACTGAGGCGTACATGTGGAACTTCGCCGAGAAAGTCTGTAGCGACGAAGAATACCGACAGCGGTCACTGGAAGAGACAGCGGACTGGAAGCGCGTCGCCAACCTGTACGAGCCACTCGCCCGCAGACTCTATCAGGAATTATCCTGCTCTGAACAGAGTGACTTTCCGATCATGAACGACAGCTCTCGGGCCGATTCGGAGAGGCTGGAATCACTTTGTGAAGAGTTGTTCGAGGAGATCAAAGCCATCGTACGGCAAGGAAAGGACCAGCACCCTGAGATCATCTACGATGAGAAAAAAGCCGAGCTACAGCAGTGGCTCGGCAACGAATCCACATAGCGACGGGCGCACCTGTGCGCCCGGACACATCGGTATCTTCCTCGCGGTCAGATGGCGAGCGAAGCGCTAGCGAGCGAGCCATAATGTACGCCCGGAACACTAACGACCGGTCTCATCTCCGGCGGCGTGCCGCGTCAACCGGGAAACCCTCGTGCCGGGCGACCGCCTGCGTGGCGGTGGACGCGTCGCGTGTGCGACGGCTGTCACGTGCTTGGGTTCTCCGCGTCGTCATCGCTCCCATACGGAAATACTCGCGCGGGGACTGATGGCACGCACGTACTGTAACCGGCCGAGCCATTTAAAAGACCGGTCGGTGGCCGTGGCGGTGTGAACGAAGAGGCGGTCAGCGTTTCAGCTGAGAAACACGGCGTTGACGACGCCCTGTTTCTCGTCGATGACGCAGACGATCTGATCGGTGGGCTCCGCCGAAGATAAACCATCGGCGGTGTACATACTTCGAGGAGTCGGAGTAACCGTTAAGGGGTATCGCGGAGACGCTCCGTATGATGAGCGCACGCACACCGTCCGGAGACCGGCTTGATGAGTGGGCCGAGCTGGTCGACGAGGACGTTCCGGAGGAGGTCCGCGCGGACGTCGCGGAGGAGGGGTCGGACCGATAACTTTCACCCCGCTTCGCGAAGCCTTTAGGCCGATGCCGGCGAAGAGTCGCCGATGGCGACCGAGGCCGCAGGAGTAGACGGTCCGCTGCTCGTCGATGGAGTTCTCCAGCGCCGGCAGTATCAGCTTCGGCTCGCGGAGTCGGCACTGGACGACCACACGCTCGTCTGTCTTCCGACCGGGCTCGGCAAGACGACGGTCAGTCTGCTCGTTACCGCCGAACGGCTGCACGAGACCGGCGGCACCGCGCTGTTTCTCGCGCCGACGAAGCCGCTCGTTCAGCAGCACGCGGAGTTCTATCGGGAGGCGTTGGCGATCCCCGACGAGGAGATCGTCGTGTTCACCGGCGACGTACGTCCGGACGACCGGGGCGCGCTCTGGGCGGACGCGAGAGTCGTTATCGCGACGCCACAGGTCGTCGAGAACGATCTCGTCGGAAGCCGGATCTCGCTGCGGGACGTCACCCATCTCACGTTCGACGAGTGTCACCGCGCGACGGGCGACTACGCGTACGTGTACATCGCCGACCGCTATCACGCGGACGCCGCAGACCCGCTCGTGACGGGGATGTCGGCGTCGCCCGGCGGGGACACCGAAGAGATCGAGACGGTGTGTGAGAACCTCGGGCTTCGGAACGTCGAGGTGATGACGGAGGCTGACGCAGACGTCGACGAGTACACCCACGACACCGACGTCAGGTGGGAGCAGATCGAGCTGCCGAACGAGGTGCTCGAGATTCGTGACGCGTTGAACGAGGTGATCACCGACCGCCTGGAGAAGCTCAAATCACTCGGCGTAACGAACACGACGAACCCGGACCTCTCCCAGCGGGACCTCAACGAGATGCGCGGAAAGCTCAAGCGGATGATGGACAACGACCAGTCGGAGGGGTACAAGGGGATGTCGACGCACGCGGAGGTGATGAAGCTCCGGCGGGCCGTCGAACTGGTCGAGACCCAGTCGGTTGAGTCGGTACGGCGGTACTTCGAGCGCCAGCGCAACGCCGCGCGGTCGTCTGGGGCATCGAAGGCGAGCCAACGGATGATCGCGGATCCGACGGTTCGCGAAGCGATGCGGAAGGCGGAGTCGTTCGACGGGCTCCACCCGAAGTTCTCGCAGGCGCGAATCCTGTTGGCCGAGACGCTGGGGATCAACGGCGGCGAGCGCGCGATCCTCTTCACGGAGTCGCGGGACACCGCCGAGGCGCTCGTGGAGTTTCTCTCCTCCAGTTTCGACGTCAGGAAGTTCGTCGGCCAGGGCGACAAGGAGGGATCCGACGGGATGAGCCAGACCCAACAGCAGGAGACGCTGGACGCGTTTCGTGCGGGCGAGTTCGAGGTGCTCGTCTCCACCAGCGTCGCGGAGGAAGGGCTTGACGTCCCCGAGGTCGACCTCGTCTGTTTTTACGAGCCGGTCCCCACCGCGATCCGGTCGATCCAGCGAAAAGGGCGAACGGGGAGACAGGCGAAAGGCCAGGTCGTCGTCCTGATGGCTGAAGACACCCGCGACGAGGCGTTCTTCTGGATCTCTCGAAGACGGGAGAAGAAGATGGAACAGGAGCTGTCGGCGCTCAAGGAGGCGACCGACGAGATCGAGGCGTCCGTCTCCGGCGAGGGGCAGGCTGACCTCGAGGCGTTCGCGGATGAGGATGACGAGAGCCCTGCCGTCGCCGCCGACGATGCTGCGACTGACCACGGCTCCGGTGACGCCGCGACCGAAGCCGACGGCGAGGCGGCCGACGAGACCGACGATAACGGGATCGTTGCTACTGCCGGCATCGAAGACGGCGTCGAGATCGTGATCGACCAGCGCGAGCTCGACTCGTCCATCGCAAAGGAGCTCTCGAAACGGGAGGGACACGTGACCCGGCTGGAGACGCTTGCAGTCGGCGATTACGTTCTCTCCGACCGCGTCGCAGTCGAGCGAAAGTCGGCGGCGGACTTCGTCGACTCGATGCTCGACGCGGACCGGTCGATGTTCGAGCAGATCGGCGAGCTGTCTCGGGCGTATGCCCGGCCGGTGCTCGTCGTCGAAGGGACGAATCTCTACGGGCAACGCGACATCGACCCCAACGCGATCCGTGGTGCACTCGCGTCGCTCGCCGTCGATTTCGGAATCAGCGTTCTCCGAACGGAAGACGAGACGGACACGACGGAGCTGCTGGCGACGGTCGCCCGCCGAGAGCAGGAGACACGAGACCGCGAGGTGAGCGTTCACGGCGAGAAGACGACGAAGACGAAGGCTGAACAACAGGAGTACGTCGTCTCCTCGATCGCCGACATCGGACCAGTCACGGCTCGCTCCCTGCTCGAACAGTTCGGGTCGGTCGAGGCGGTCATGACCGCATCCAAGGAGGATCTGCTCGACGTCGACGGCGTCGGTTCGGTGACTGCGGAACGGATACGGGAGGTCGTCGGTAGCGAATACGCGTGAACCGGCTCGGGAGCGACACGCCGCGACGCCCGGATTTTTATCATCGTCGGTCGAAGGCCACGTATGACGAAACGTATTCTCGTCGCCATTGACGGATCGGACGAGTCGGTGAACGCCCTTCGGTTCGCGGTCGACGAGTGGCCGGACGCCGAGACCACCGTCCTTCACGTGATCAATCCGGCCGACTCGACGACCGGCGCTGAGGGCGGGTTCCCCGGTGCCGTCGACCAGTGGTACGAGAACGCCCGCCAGCGAGGTGAACGGCTCCTCTCGACGGCCGCCGACGCGGTCGACGCTGACGTCGACACGCGGTTAGAGCTCGGTCGCCCGACCGCGACGATCCTCGACGTCGCCGCCGGAGATGTCGACGAAGACGACGATCCGTTCGACCACGTCGTGCTCGCGAGTCAGGGCCGAACCGGTCTCTCCCGAGTCGTCCTCGGTAGCGTCGCAGAAGGCGTCGTTCGCCGTGCCGACGTGCCGGTGACGGTCGTTCGGTGATTCGTATCGCTCCACCGCAACGGCCGTGCGTAAGGAACGTACTCAAAAGGGATGCGGGCGTACGAACGCGTAATCGACTGGGTGGATTACAGGACTCGGTTCCGAAGTTCGGAGTCACCCGTGAGCCGAGTGACGTTGTCGGCGAGTATCTCCGCCACCCGCTCGAAGTAGTCGGGCGTGTGTCCAGCGTTGTGCGGCGTTATCGTCACGTTACCGAGTCCCCACAGCGGATGGTCCTCGGGTAACGGCTCCGGGTCGGTGACGTCGAGCGCGGCGCTTCGGATCTCGTTGTTCCGGAGTGCCGAGACGAGCGCATCGGTGTCGACGACCTTTCCGCGAGCCACGTTGACGAGAACGGCGTCCGGGCGCATCGTTCGGAACGCGTCGGCGTCGACGAGTCGCTCCGTCGTTTCCGTGAGCGGACACGCGAGCACGACGTACTCCGCGTCCGAGACCGCCGCGTGGAACCGGTCGAACCCGACCACGCGATCCGTGGGACCACCTTTCTCCGGACTGTAGCGTACGCCGACGGTCCGGACGTCGAACGGTTCCAGCCTATCGACGACGGTGGTGCCGATCGCCCCGAGTCCGACGACCGCGACCGTCGACTCGAACAGCTCGGTCGAGGGAAAGCTCCGCCACTCTCGACGTGCCTGCTGGCGATATGCGCGGTGGAACTGACGAGCGTGACCGATCATCGCGCCGACGACGTACTCGGCGATGTTCGGGCCGTGGACGCCGGATGCGTTCGTGACGGCGACGCCGTGCGCCTCGAACGCCTCCATCGGGAGGTGGCCGGTTCCGGCGTACACACACGCGAAGAGTTCGAGGTTCTCCGCGGTCGCGAGCGCCGACTCCTCGACATCGAGACCCACCGCGACGCGTGCGGTTTCGAGGAGCTCCCGCTCCTCCTCTGGTGTCTCCGCCAACGCCACCTCGTGATCGGGGAGTCGCTCCCGAATCTCCGAGGCCAGTTCCGGCGCGCCGACGCCGTGGATCGTCTGCCGCAACACCGCGATATCTGGATCGCTCATGGGGGTCCGACGGCCGCCCCCGTGAAAAGGCTCCGCGTCCCGGACATCGAGTGCCGGAAGGCACGGATCCCAAATCGGCCGCCGGACCGCATACGTCCGGTTCTCGCCGACCGCTTCCGGACCCCATTTAACGGTGCCGCCCCTGATACGGGTATGCGAAACGTGGATGCGGCGGGGCTCGGGATCGGCGACGACCACCCACCACGGATCATGGGCGTGCTCAACGTCTCCGAGGAGTCTCCCTACGATCCGAGCGTGTACGACGATCCCGCCGACGCGGCGGCGTACGTCGACGAGTCGCTGATCGAGGAGGGGGCCGACATCGTCGACGTCGGTCTCGAATCGGCGAACAAGAAGTTCGAGGTGCTCTCCGCCGACGAGGAGCTCGAGCGGCTCGACACGGCGATCGAAACCATGGCGTCAGTGTCCGGGGATGTCGTCTGGTCGATCGAGACGCGCTACCACGAAGTCGCCGACGAGGCGCTCGCCCGAGGATTCGACATGGTTAACGACATCTGCGGATTTGCTGACCCGAAGCTGCCCGAAGTCTGTGCGAACCACGACGCCGCGGTCTCGAAGATGGCGTCACCCCCTGATCTCGAGCGACCCGGCGCGATCGAGGACGTCGACGAGATACACGACGCTCTCGCACGGAACGGGTTCACGGAGAAGACGATCCTCGACCCGGCGTTCGGCGGCTGGTCGGAGGCGAAAACCCTCGCCGACGATCGCGAGACGTTCCGCCGGCTCCGTGAGTTCCGTGGATACGGTCGACCGCTGCTCGTTTCGATCAACCGCAAGAACTTCCTCCGAGACGTGGCTGGACGGAGCACCGAGGAGGCGCTTCCCGTCTCGCTGGCCGCAACGTCGATGGCGGTCGAGCGGGGCGCACACGTAATTCGGACGCACGACGTCGCCGAAACACTGGATGCGGCACGTATCGGTGCCGAGTTCGCACGCAACCGACCCCGGCAGCGCGGCGAGATCACCGTCGAGGAGCTCGACGTGACGACCGCGCGAGAAGCTCGCCGACACTGTGACAGGCTCGGCGTCGATGCCGCAGTCGCCGACCGCGCCGTCGTACGGACGTTCGAGCTTGGCGGGCTCTCACCGGAGGCCATCGGGGGGATCCGTGCGGCGACCGCGGGCACGGACGTGACGTTCGTGACGGCATCCACGTCCGAAACGGCGTCCGATCCCGGAACGGCGTCGAACGGGTGCGGGCTCTTGGTCGGAACGACCGGCGGATTCGTCGAGATGCGACGTGCAGGTTCGGAGCTCCCGAACGCCATCGAATCGGTTCTGGCCACGATCGAGGATGCCCGTAACTAACGAGACGGACCGATGAGAGTGAGACGTATCGTTCGAGCTCGTGACGTTACCGGACAGCACGGCGTGGCGATCACGAACGTCAGGGAGCAGCGATCGTGAACTTCGAGACGTTCGAGCCGGTGTACGAGGCGATCCTCGACGACTTCGGGTTCGATCGGGCGGCGGACGAGCGAGCCCGCGATGTCGCCGCGGAGTTCGCCACGCCGTTCCCGCTCGACCGGTTCGGAGAGTGGACCGGTCGAACGGTGGCCGTCGCCGGCGCAGCTCCGTGTCTCGAAGCGGAGGTCGAACTCGCCCGCGATGCGGATGTCGTCGTCGCGGCCTCGACCGCCGCCGACGTCCTCGCCGCGGCAAACGTCGACGTCGACTGCATGGTGACGGATCTCGATAAGAATCCGGAGACTGCGTGGCGGTTGACGACACGGGAGGTGCCGGTGGTCGCACACGCGCACGGCGACAACGTGTCGGCCATCCGGGAGTGGCTTCCGCAGTTCGAAGCGGACTGGACGCTCGTGACCACGCAGGCCGCACCCCGCGGACCGGTTCGAAACGTGGGTGGGTTCACCGACGGCGACCGCGCGGCGTTCCTCGCGGACCATCTCGGTGCAGGGGAGCTGCTGTTTCCCGGCTGGGCGTTCGACGACCCGAACGTCGAGCGGATGAAGGCGCGGAAGCTCCGGTGGGCGGCCCGACTGCTCCGGTGGCTCGAACGGCGCCGCGAGGAGCAGTTCGCCGTCCTCGACGGGTGGCGGCACCGGATCGACGGCGGCTCGACCGTTGCGGAGGGTCGGTGGTCGACCGATTAGCCTGGTCGACCCTCTCCTGTTGGCGAGTGCCGCACTGTTCGTGTTCGCGGTATGACGTGAGTCGGTCAGCGCACACGGAGACCGAAGTGACTGCGATACGACGAACGCTACCTCCTCAGCTCAACGCAGTTGGCTTTCGAACTCGGCGACGAGCTCGTCGGCCTCGACGGGCTTCGTGACGTATCCGTCCGCGCCGGCTTTCACCGCCTCCATCATCTTCTCTTTCTGATCCACGCTCGTGCACATTACGACGGCCGTCTCCGGAGACCGCGATTTGATCTCGGCCGTCGCTTCGATACCAGTCATCTCCGGCATGACGACATCCATCGACACCGCATCAGGATCGTACTCCTCGAACATCGCGACCGCCTCCGCACCGTTTTTCGCCTCGGCGACGACGTCGAACGCCCCGGACAGCGCGTCACGGACGAGCGTCCGCTGGAACGATGAGTCGTCGACGACGAGGACACGCTCTGGCATATAGGACGTACCGTCTTCCGTCCATAAATACGAACGCATCTCGGTGACGCTGCGGACCGTTCGCGCGCGAGATGGTTCGTTCCCGGCGTGGGATGGTGTGTGGATCTTCGTTCCCGGCGTGGGATGGTGTGTGGATCTGTAACGATCGTCGATTAACACCTTGTATATTCTCGAGTGCGTATAATGACCATAGGGATAACGTTAAGGTCGATCCTGCGATACGGATACACATGGAAACGCGGAAGGTTCAGCGTCTGGGTCCGTCGACGCTGGCGATGACGCTGCCGGCGGAGTGGGCACAGGAGCATGGGGTGAACAAGGGCGACGAGGTGTCGATCCGCATGGGGGGGAAAGGCACCCTGACGGTGCTTCCGGAGTCGGTGAACACCGAGGAGTCCGAAGCGATCATCAGCGCCGACAACTTGGACGCCGGCGCGCTCGAACGCGCCATCGTCGCGCAGTACGTTCTCGGACGCCGCGTGATACACGTCACGAGCGAAGGGGCGCTCGGGAGCGACCATATCAACGCGGTTTATAAAGCGGAGACGCAGCTGATGGGACTCGGCGTCATCGAGGAGACGCCGGAGGACATCGCGATCCGGTGTTCCGTCGATCCGGAGGATTTCACGCTCGACAACCTGCTCGAGCGGCTGGAGAACACGGGGTCGACGATGCGGAGCGAAGGCGTGAAAGCCCTTGCTCACGGGAATCCCGACCTCGCACAGCGCGCGCTCAATCGCGAGCGGCAGGCGAACAAGATATTCGTGCTGCTGCTCCGACTGATCTTCACCGCATACCAGAACCCCAATCTCGCCCGTGCGATCGGGCTAGAGGAAGGGTTTCCGCTCATCGGCTACCGCTCGGTCGCAAAGAATCTCGAACTCACCGCGGACAATGCCGAGGATATCGCCGAGATCGTGATGGAGGCGGACGGTCACACGCTCGACGTCGACGGCTCCACGATGCGCCAGATCCGTGAGTTCACCGACCAGGTCGACGAGCTCACCGCGCTCGCGGTTCGCGCCGTCGTCGAACGCGACTACGACCTCACCGTAGAGTGTCGCGACCTGTTCGCGAAACTGGAGGACAGAGAACAGGAGATCCTCTCGGAGCTGCCGGACGAGCTCGAGAACTCGGTGCTCCTGATGACCCGTGAGGTGCTCGTAAGTCTGCAACACACCGCGGAGTATGCGATGCGAAACGCGGAGATCGCCGCGAACCTCGCGTTGAACGAGGAGTCCGAGCACGTCGAAATCATCTGATTCGCGACGAACGTGTCGAATTCGGAGCGAACGACCACGCATCCAACGTGGAGTCGCCGACCACGCAGCCCACTCGGTGTCCTACGAACCCTACCCGGTTCGTATGAACTAAGTGCCCACCCGCGGACCGTTCAGGTATGAGCGAGGGATCCATGGAGTCGGACAAGGGGCTCGGCGTGATGATCGCGTTCGCGGCGGTTGCGGTCGTCGGGGCAGTCGTGATGTACGGCGCGCCGACGCAGATGGGTCGTGCATGGGGGTTCGCCGCCGCGGTGATTTTCGCGCTGCTGGCCGTCGTCGCGGTCCAGCTGTTCGACTGAGCAGCGATCGACGAGAAACCGTTAAGGTCGTTTGACGCCTACGTTCTCGCGATGACCGAGTACACCGAGGAGGAACAGCGGATCCTCGCGTATCTCACGGACAGCGTCTCCCGCGGCGAGCGGTACGTCCGCTCGAAGACGATCGCCGACGCCATCGGTCTCACCGCGAAACAGGTCGGCTCCCGGCTCCCCCGACTCGCAGAGAAGTCCGAGGACGTCGACATCGAGAAGTGGGGGCGTGCGCGGTCGACGACGTGGCGAGTTACGCGCGGATGAGTCCACGACCCGCACGGCTTCCGGTGCCAGCTCCCATCGTGGTCCGCCGACTCCCGTCCTTTTAATCCCTTCCGCGCTAACGTCCGGCCATGACCGTCCGAGCCTCCCGGACGTTCGAGTTTGATGCGCCCGCCGAGGACGTGTGGGCGTTCATCTCGGACGCGGAGAAGCGCGCAGGGGCAATAAGCGTGGTCGAGACGTACGACGTCCACGGCGACGGGCGAGCGACGTGGCACGTCGAGCTTCCCATTCCGATGATCCGATCCACGATCTCGGTCAAAACCGAGGAGATCGAGCGTGAACCCCCCACCCGGGTGAAGTTCGTCGGGCGATCGAAGGCGTTCCGCGTGACTGGCGAGCACACGATCACGGAGACGGGGTCCGGCTGTCGGCTCGAAAACGAGTTCGTCGTCGACGGGACGCTGCCGGGCGTCGAATCATTTTTTAAGCGGAACTTCGAGACGGAGCTGGACAACCTCGAGGCGGCGCTTCGCCGATCGCTGGGGGCCAGCGCATGAAGCTCGCGTGCGTCCAGCTGGACGTCGAGGGGGGAGCGATCTCGGCGAACGTCGATCGCGCGCTCGACCGCATCAGGGAGGTGTCGGCAGCGGGCGCCGATCTCGTCGTGCTTCCCGAGCTGTTCGACGTGGGATACTTCGCGTTCGACGCGTACGAGCGCGCCGCGGAGAGCGTCCGCGGAGAGCGACTGGCACGGTTTGCGGACGTCGCCGCTGCGGAGAGCATCGTGCTCCTGGCCGGGACCGTCGTGGAGGATCTCGGCGCGTCCGCGGCCGACGGCGTCGACGTGCCGGCCACGGAAGGGTTGGCGAACACGGCAGTGCTGTTCGATGCGACGGGGGAGCGCCGGCTCGTCTACCGCAAGCATCACCTGTTCGGATACGGGTCCGAGGAGACAGAACGGATGGTGCCCGGCGACCGGATGCCGGTGGTCGAGGTCGCGGGCGTACGTGTCGGAGTGACGACGTGTTACGACCTCCGATTCCCGACGCTGTACCGCGAGCTGGTCGACGACGGCGTCGAGTGTGTCCTCGTGCCGAGCGCGTGGCCGTACCCGCGCGTCGAACACTGGCGAACCCTCGGTCGAGCGCGCGCGATAGAGAACCTCGCGTACGTCGCAACCGTCAACGGCAGCGGGCAGTTCGGGGACGATGCGTTGTGCGGCCGAACGAGCGTGTACGATCCGTGGGGAACGACGCTTGCCTCCGCCGGCGACGAGCCGACGACGGTGACCGCCGAAATCGATCCGGACCGCGTCAGCGAGATCCGGACGGAGTTCCCGGCGCTGCACGACCGCCGGTGACGTCATCGAACCTCCTACCTTTATACGTGTCAAACCCGTACCTGTGTTCGCCGAGGTCCGACGCTTTTCTCGTCGGAGTTTGGCATTCAAACCGCGCCCGTCCCGACCCTCGGGCGGTCCGGGTCACGCGCAGTCGGGGTCCGCTGTTCCGACCCGATCCGCCCACCCACCCGTCGTCCGCCTTGCCCGTCGCTCCACCACTCCGTCCCGACCCACTTTTGCTCGCGTATCGCCGGCTTCGACGAAATTCACCGACAGCAACACTCGGCTCAAAATATCCACTCTGATAATTCGCTCGATGGGTTCTTGTCGCGAACTCACCTCGGTTCGTGTGCCGCGGGCGAACCGGCCGGCCGCTCCTGACCGGGCACGGCAGGCCGGGCACTCGCTTCCACCGTCCGTCGTCCGCGGATCAGGGCTCGGGACGACCCGCTCCCACATCGCGTCCCGAGGCCGCTCTTCTCGTGTTCCGCTGTCGCTACCCCGTCGGTTCGACGAACTGTTTCCGAACCTTCTCGATCTTCGGATCCGCGTGGAACGTACAGTACGCGTCTCCCGGGTTCTTTTCGTAGTAGTTCTGGTGGTTCTCCTCGGCGCGATAGAATCGTTCGAGCGGCTCGACCTCGGTGACGATCGTATCGTCGTACGCGTCCGCGTTCTCGAGTCGCTCGATGTACGACTTCGCGGTCGCCGTCTGGTCGTCGTCGTGAGTGAGGATGATCGAGCGGTACTGGCTCCCCACGTCGGGACCCTGGCGATCGAGTTGGGTCGGGTCGTGGACGGTGAAAAACACCTTCAGGACGTCGGCGTACGACAGATCCGCGGTGTCGTACTCCACCTGAACGACCTCGGCGTGCCCGGTCGAGCCGGAACACACCTCCCTGTACGTCGGGTCCTCAGTGTGGCCACCGGCGTAGCCGGAGACGACGCCGATCACGCCGGGTAGCTCCTCGAACGCCGCTTCGACGCACCAGAAACAGCCGCCGCCGAGCGTCGCGGTTCTCGTGTCGGTCATGCCCACTCGTAGGCGTCCGGACGGTAAAGACGCGTCGCCCACGGGAGCACTGCGTCGGCTGGACGGTGAGACGCCGCGGCTTGGGATCAGCGGATCCAGCCGACCGGACCGGCGACGACCGATGGCGCTGATACGGACCACCGACCCCGATACGGAGCGCCGGCCCTCAAGCGGAGTTCGGACTTCGGAGGACCCGCCGACTCCGGCGATCCCGACGCGGAACGGTAAACCTTTGATGCCGCCCGCGTGAGCCATATATATGGTTACGCTGGGACTGGTCGTCGCGCAGTTCAACGACTCCGTGACGGAGCCGATGGCCGAGGCGGCCCGCGAGGCGGCCGCCGAGCGGGACGCGGTGGTCGCCGACGAGATCGCCGTGCCGGGCGCGTACGATAGCCCGCTCGCGGCCGATCGGCTGGCTCGCCGGACGGAGATCGACGCCGTCGCCGTCGTCGGCGCGATCGTCACGGGCGACACCGACCACGACCGCGTGATCGCCGAGGCGACCGCAGCGAAACTGACCGATGTCAGCCTCGACCGGGACGTTCCCGTCACGTTCGGCGTGAGCGGTCCGGGGATGTCCGGCGCGGAGGCCCGCGAACGGGTCGACAAGGGAGCGGAGGCCGCACACGCCGCGATCGACCTCGTGGAGGAACTCGAATGACCGATGCATACAACTTCTCGGACCGGATCGGACGCGTAGAGCCCAGCGCGACGCTGGCGATATCGAACCTGGCAGCTGAAAAGGAGGCCGAAGGCGCGGACATCGTCGATCTCTCGGTCGGCGAGCCGGACTTCGACACTCCGGAGAACATCGTCGAAGCGGGCAAAGCGGCGCTCGACGCGGGCCACACCGGCTACACCTCCTCGAACGGGATTCCGGAGCTGAAGGAGGCGATAGCCGAGAAACTCCGCGGAAACGGCATCGACGCGAGCGCCGACGAGGTTATCGTTACGCCCGGCGGCAAGCAGGCGCTGTACGAGATCTTCCAGACGCTGATCGACGACGGCGACGAAGTAGTTCTCCTCGACCCGGCGTGGGTCTCCTACGAGGCGATGGCGAAACTCGCCGGCGGGGATCTCTCACGCGTGGATCTCGCGCCGCACGGGTTCCAGCTCGAGCCGGCGCTCGACGAACTCGGCGAGGTCGTCTCCGACGAGACGGAGCTGCTCGTCGTCAACTCCCCGTCGAACCCGACGGGTGCGGTGTTCTCCGAAACAGCGCTCGAAGGCGTTCGTGACCTCGCGGTCGAACACGACGTCGCCGTGATCTCCGACGAGATCTACGAGCGGATCACTTACGGCGTCGAGCAGACCTCGCTCGCGAGCCTCGACGGCATGGCCGACCGGACGCTCACGGTCAACGGCTTCTCGAAGGCGTTCTCGATGACCGGATGGCGGCTCGGCTACGTCCACGCGACCGAGGAGTTCGTCGGGCAAGCCGGCAAGCTCCACTCACACTCCGTCTCCTGTGCGGTCAACTTCGTTCAGCACGCGGGCGTCGAGGCGCTCGAAAACACCGACGAGGCCGTCGCGGAGATGCGCGACGCGTTCCGAAGTCGCCGCGATCTGCTCGTCGATCTGTTCGACGAACACGGTGTCGACGTCGACGTCGGCGACGGCGCGTTCTACATGATGATCCCTGTCGACGACGGCGAGGCGCAAGGCGCCTCGGGTGCGAGCGGCGACCAGCCGCGAGCCGACGACCAGGCGTGGTGTGAGGCCGCCATCGAGGAGGCGTCCGTCGCGTGTGTCCCCGGCAGCGCGTTCAACGCACCCGGCTTCGCCCGGATCTCCTATGCCGCGAGCGAGGAGCGACTTCGCGAAGCGGTCGACCGGCTCGTCTCGAACGAGCTGTTGTAAACGAATTCCGTATCCTTCGTACACGAAGTATTTTTGTCGTTAGTGTGTGTCGGTACGCGTAGATCATCGGACCATGTCATACAATGTCTTTCCGCAGTCGGAGTACGAGCGTCGGGTCGAGAGGGCGAAAGCGCAGCTTCACGAGCGCGATCTGGACGCGATCGTCGTCTCCTCGCCCGCCAACATGAACTACCTCGCGGGGTACGACGGCTGGTCGTTTTACGTGCATCAGGCGGTCGTCGTCACCCGCGAGCGTGACGAGCCCGTCTGGGTCGGCCGGGACATGGACGGTAACGGTGCGCGCGCGACGACGTGGCTCTCGGAGCCGAACATCCGTCCGTATAGCGACGATCACGTCCAGTCCCCCTACGACCTCCACCCGATGGATTTCCTGGCGGACGTGCTCGTCGACCTCGGCGTCGACGGCGGTCGGATCGGGCTGGAGATGGACGCGGCGTACTTCACGGCGAAGTCGTACACGCGCCTCCAGTCGAATCTCCCGAACGCGGAGTTCACGGACACGACGCTGCTCGTCAACTGGCTCCGGGTGAAGAAATCCGACCGCGAGCTGGCGTACATGGCGGAGGCGGCGCGGATCTCGGAGGCCGCGATGCAGGCCGGACTCGACGCGGTCGAGGCGGGCGTCCCCGAGTACGAGGTCGCCGCCGAGATCTACGACAACCTGATCCGCGGTACCGAGGAGTACGGCGGCGACTATCCCGCGATCGTGCCGCTGATGCCCTCGGGCGACCACACCGGGACGCCGCATCTCACCTGGACCGACCGCGAGTTCGAGGCGGGCGACCCCGTGTTGATCGAGCTGTCCGGCTGTCGGCACCGCTACCACTCGCCGCTCGCTCGAACGACGTACGTCGGCGACCCGCCGGACGCGGTCCAGCAGGCCGCGGACGTCGTCGTCGAGGGGATCGAGGCGGGGCTGGACGTCGTCGAGCCGGGAGTCACCTGCGAGCGCGTCGAGCGGGAGTGGCGCGAGACGATCGCGCAGTACGGCGTCGAGAAGGAAGACCGGATCGGCTACTCGATGGGGCTCGGCTACCCGCCGGACTGGGGCGAGCACACCGCGAGCATCCGCCCCGGGGACGAGACGGTGCTCGAGGAGAACATGACGTTCCACATGATCCCCGGGCTCTGGGAGGACGAGTTCGGCGTCGAACTCAGCGAGACGTTCAGGGTGACCGCCACCGGCGCTGAGACGCTCGCCGACTTCCCGCGCCGGCTGTTCACCGCCTGATCCGCGCCGGCTGTTCACTCGGACGGAGCATCGACGAGGTTCCGGATCTCGCCGTCGGACTCGAGGGCGGCGACGTTGTCGGCGACGATATCGGCGAGTCGCTCCCAGTGTTTTGGCGTGTGACCGCCCGTATGCGGCGTGATGAGGCAGTTTTCCAGATCCCACAGCGGATGGTCGGCCGGCAGCGGCTCCGGGTCGGTGACGTCGAGAGCGGCCCCGCGGATCCCGCTCGACTGGAGGGCGGACACCAGCGCGTCGGTGTCGACGATACCGCCGCGTGCGGCGTTGACGACGACGGCGTGTGGCGGCAGCGTGGCAAGCTCCGCCTCGCCGATCAGCCCGCTGGTGAGGTCGTTGAGCGGACAGGCGACGACGACGTAGTCGCTCCGGGCGAACGCGTCGTGGATCGCGTCCTCGTCGAAGCCGACGACCTCGTCGGTCGGACCGCCCTTCGAGGGCGTGTAGCGGACGCCGATCGTCTCGACGTCGAACCCCTCAAGCCGCTCGACGACGTGCTGGCCGATGGAGCCGAGCCCGATCACGGTCACCGTGCTTCCGGTGAACTCGTACGACTGGAAGTGTCGCCACTCCGCGTTCGACTTCCGGCGCCACCCCTCGTGAAGCCGGCGGGCGAACACGAGCATGTTGCCGATCGTCTGCTCGGCGATCCCGGGTGCGTGGATCCCCCCGGCGTTGGTGACCGTCACGCCGTGGTCGACGAGCGTCTCGACGGGGACGTGGTCGGTCCCGGCGAACGTGCACGCGAACAGCTCCAGCCGGTCGGCGTCCGCGACGAGCTCCTCCGGGACGGTGATCCCGGTGACGACGCGGGCTCGCGACACCAGCTCGCGCTCGGCGTTCGGCGTACGGGCCAGCGCCACCCGGTGGTCGGGCAGCCGCTCTCTCAGCGTCTCCGCGTACGATTCCATCGATAGTCCCTCGGTCCCCTCGCGGAGAACGACGACGTCCGGATCTTCGGTCATTGATGAACACGCCGCCAGTGGCGGTGTGTCGGCGGGTTCGCCCGACGACTACTTACGCTTTTTCGTAGTTCGAATACACGATGATCGTGTACGCTTAAGTCGTTCGGCGAGTCACGACGACGCATGACAGGCTCCGTCGCCGAGCGTCTCGTCGAGCTTCGCCGCGGGTTCCATCGCCACCCCGAGCCGGGCTGGCGGGAGTTTGCCACAACCAGCCGTCTCGTCGAGGAGATCGAGCGGATCGGCGTCGACGAGCTGGCGGTCGGCCGCGAGGCGTACGACCCCGACGACCGGATGGCCGTCCTCGACGACGACGCCTACGAGCCGTGGATCGAGCGCGCCCGCGAGCGGGGCGTCCGCGAGGACGTCCTCGATGCCACGGCGGGCGGCGTCACGGGCTGTATCGCCGTCCTCGACCGAGGGGACGGTCCCGCGGTCGGCCTCCGCGTCGACATCGACGGACTGTTCATCGAGGAGTCGACCGACGCCGACCACCGCCCGGCGCGCGAGGGGTTCCGCTCCGAAACGGACGGAACGATGCACGCCTGCGGGCACGACGCGCACATGACGTGGGGGCTCGCGACGCTCGAAGCGGTGAAAGCAAGCGAGTTCTCGGGCCGGCTCGTCGTCTTTTTCCAGCCCGCCGAGGAGATCAGTGGCGGTGGACATCCGATGGCCGAAAGTCGCTTCGCCGAGGGACTCGACTACCTGTTTGCCGCCCACGTCGGACTCGACCATCCGACCGGAGCGGTCGTCGCCGGGATCGAGCGCCCGCTCGCGATGTGTCACGTCGACGCCGAGTTTCGAGGCGTCTCCGCACACGCCGGGAAAGCGCCCGAACAGGGCGAGAACGCGATGCAGGCGCTCGGGACGGCCATCTCGAACGCGTACGGGATCCCCCGCCACAGCGGGGGGATGACCCGGGTGAACGTCGGCTACGCGGAGGCGGGCAGCGCGAGCAACGTGATCGCCGACCACGCCCGCGTGGAAGCGGAGGCGCGCGGGGAGACGACCGAGCTGATGGAGTACGCGAAATCCCGTCTCCGGCGGGCGTTCCGCGGTGCCGCCGACTCGCACGGCTGTGACCTGGAGTTCGATGTCGTCAGCGAATCACCCAGAGCCGACAGCGACCCAGATCTCGTCGACCACGTCGCGACGGTCGCGCGCGACGTCGACGGCGTCACCGACGTCGTGCCCACCGCCGACTTCGGCGCGAGCGAGGACGCGACGTTCCTGATGGAGCGGGTGCAGGAGGACGGCGGACTCGCGACGTACCTGATCGTGGGGACGGACCACCCGACCGCCCATCACACGCCGACGTTCGACGTCGACGAACGGAGTCTCGAGATCGGCGTCGACGTGCTCACCGAGTCGATCCTGCGCGTCGACGAGGTCGATCGCGAGCACACGACCGACCGCTGACTACGCCGGAATCTCCGCGGAGTCGGCAGCTTTCGCCGCGTCACAGAAGATCGAGACGCCCAGTTCGATCTCGCGTTCCGCCGAGTCGAGCGGCGGGAGCAGCCGGATCGTCTTCTTGCCACAGCCGAGCGTGAGGAGGCCGCGATCCAGCGCCTCGGCGACGACCGCCTCCCGTCGGTCCGGCGTGTCGAACTCGACGGCGAGCATGAGTCCTTTGCCTCGGACGTCGACGATCGAGTCGGGGGCGTCGTCCGCGAGGATCTCTTTGGCCTGTCGGCCGCGCTCGATCGCGTTCGCGAGGAGGTCGTGTTCGTGGATCGCGTCGATCGTGAACGTCCCCATCATCGACCCGAGGAGATCGCCGCCGCCGAACGTGGAGCCGAGGCGATTCTTCTCCTCCGGGAACACGTCCGACCTCGAGACGGTCGCGCCGACCCGGAGCGCCTTCGCGGCGGCGATCGCGTCCGGCTCGATATCGTAGTGGTCGGACGCCCAGAACTTGCCAGTTCGGCCGATCCCGGACTGGATCTCGTCGACGACCAGCGGGATGTCGTACTCGTCGGTGACGGCGCCGACCTCGGCCATGAACTCCTCGCTTGGGAACCGATAGCCGCCGACGCCCTGGATCGGCTCGAGGATCGCGAAGGCGATCTCGTCGGGATTGACGTGTCCGCCCTCCGGCGCGAGCGCGTTGCGGAGTCGGGAGCCGCCGTCGGTGAAGAAGCCGCACGAGCAGGTGTCCGGCGTGCAGGTCCGGTCCGCACAGAACGGCACCGTCTCGACGCCGGAGATCTCCGGGTAGTGGCGCGTGTACACCTCCTTGGACTTGGTGAGCGAGAGCGTGCCGAGGGTTCGACCGTGGAAGCTTCCGCCGAACGTGTAGCCGTACTTCGCGGTGGGGTTGTGGTCGTGGGTGATCTTCATCGCGTTCTCGACCGCCTCCGCGCCGGAGTTCGAGAGGAACACCGTGTCCATTCCGTACTGGCTCGACACGTCGACGAGTCGTTCCATCAGGTGGCTTGAGCCGGGCACCGACGAAGACTCGGGGTCCGGCCCCGCACCGAAGTACAGGTCCTGCCCGGCGATCTTCATCGGCTCGACGAGATCGAACTCCCGTAGCTTTCCGAGCACCTTCTCGTTGTTGTAGCCGAGCGGTGCGGCCCCGATGTGACACGTGAAATCCAAGAGCACGTTGCCGTCGACGTCGGTGACGAACGGCCCGTCCGCCTCGCGGGTCACGTCCCAGACGAACTCGTGGGAGTACTCGCTCGGCGCGGCGTTCTCGCCATGAAACGCCACCCACTTCTCGGCGTTCGGCCCCGGCAATCCGCCGGTGTCCGGCTCCGCAGTGTCCCTGTCCATACACAGTAAGTGTGTACGGCGTTCATTAAAACCTTCTCCCGATCGGAGCCAACGGGAGTGGGTGGGGCCGGCGACCAGTCAGTTCAGACTGACCGTGCCGACGAGTAATCGGAAAATCGACCGTGTCGGCGGGTAATCGTCAGCCGACTACCGGTCGGTCATCGGCGGTCGGCTGCCGGTCGGTCATCGGCGGCCGACTGCCGGTCAGTCATCGTCGGTCGGCTGCGACGCGACGGGAGTTTCGTCCGGGGAGCCGTTCCCTTCGGGCGGGTCGCCGATCAGCCAGGACTGCTCCTGTAAGAGGAGCGGCTCGCCGTCGCGAGTGAACTGACGGATCAGGCCGAGCATCGCGATGAAACAGACGAACGCGAACGGCGCGCCGGTGATGATCGCGGCCGACTGGAGCGCGTCGACGCCGCCGAGCGTCATCAAAATCGCGGCGGTCATCCCGAGCACGGCACCCCAGAACACCCGGTTGATGTTCGACGGTTTCGCCTTGCCCCCGGTCGTCATCATCGAGACCGCGAGCGTTGAGGAGTCGGCGGACGTGATGAAAAACGTCGTGACGAGAATCATGAACGCGATCATGAACACGGTGCCGAGCGGGAACGCCTCGAAGAGAATGAAGCCGGACACCTCCGCGCCCAGCTCGAACGCCATCACCTGCGAGAAGTCGGCGACCGCGTTGTGCTGGAAGTAGACGGCGGTGCCGCCGACGAAGATGAACCACGGGATGGTCGCGGCCGACGTGGCGGCGATCCCCGTGAACGCCACCTCACGAACGGTGCGCCCGCGGGAGATCCGCGCGATGAACAGCCCGGCGAACGGCGACCACGAGAGCGCCCACGCCCAGTAGAACACCGTCCACGCGTTCATCCACTCCGTGCCGCCCTCGACGCCGGCCCCGGTGAACAGACTCATCGAGACGAAGTCGTTGAACATTCCGCCGATCGCTTCGGTCCCAGCGAGCACGAGGAACGCGGTCGGGCCGAGGATAAACGTCGCGAGCATGAGCGCGATGAAAAGCACCATGTTGAAGTTCGAGATGCGCCGGATCCCCCGGTCGACGCCGAGCACCATCGAAACCGTGAAAAGCAGCGTCATCCCGGTCACGACGAGGATCACCCCGGTCGTTCCCAGATCGAGGCCCCACTGGAACGCGAGCCCCTCGACGAACTGGCTGCCGATGAAGCCGAGCGACGTGGCGACGCCGCCGATCGTCGCGAACACGGCGAGCACGTCGACGAGCTTCGCCACCGGTCCGTCGAGGTTGTCGGCCCCGAGGATCGGGGTCAGCGCCGAGGAGACGCGCAGCGGGACGTTCTCGTAGTTGTATGCGAAGTAGCCGATCGCGATTCCCATGATCGTGAACACCGCGAGCTGGGGGATCGCCCAGTGGAACAGCGTCTGTTGGATCGCGATGGGGATCGCTTCAGCGGTACCGCCCTGTACGTCGAACAGCGGCGACGGGTTGTCGTAGTAAAACAGCGCCTCGGTCGGACCCCAGAACACGACGCCGGCCGCGAAGCCGGCGGAGTACAGCATCGCGAAAAACGAAAAGAAGCTGTACTCGGGGTCGTCGTCACCGAACTTGAGCCGCCCCCACGGACCGAGGATGAGGAACACGAGGAAGGTGACGACGAGGAAGACGATGACGAGAAGCGCCCAGTTGAAGTACTGCAGCATGAACGCGTCGAGCGTTGCGATCGCGCCCTCGACGCCATCCGGATTGAGGAAGTAAGTCAGGATGACGCCCAGCGTGAGTCCGGCTCCGAACAGGAAGACGATCGGGTCCAGCTCCTCGCGGAACCGGCGGAGTGCACCCTCCCCGTCGCTCATACGTGTTCACCTCCGCGAGCCAGTGCGGTCAATCTCCGTTGAAGCAGTCTCCGTCCCGATACCCTCCACCGTTCAGCAGCCATGCCGTGTGATGGCATACCCGTGTGATTGAAAGTATCACACATAACCATTTCCCTTTTTTGTATGTGCTATACACGAATTATGTGTATAAACGGGATGGACGACCGTGATGGTCAGGTTCGCGGTCGCGTGTGTTTCCGGACAGTGTTCCCTTTGCGGGAGATTCCGCTTTGAGGAGAGCCTGTTTTGAGGAACACCCCTACTGGGTGTCATACAACGGTTCTCATGCCTGCTACCCCCACCGCGAATCGGTCAATTCAGCCATCGTCGACGATCGATGGCGGGCGTATATTGCGCAGTGTGAGTTCGAGTAGACGCATATAAAGGCTCACTCGATGTGGAGAAGAGCGGTATATAAGTGAGCGGTGGAGAGGAGACTCCCTCGGAAGCCCCAGCCGCGACGGCTCGCGCGGCTCGCTGCGCGCTTCGGTCGCTTCGCTCCCTGCAGTGCTTTCGTCGCCGTGCGTCGCCCTCGCGGCTGCCCCTTCCAGTCCCACCCGACCGCCCCGCAGCCTCGGACCGCCCCAGCCTCGACCGGAGGGGGCCGCCGGCACCGCTCGGCGGCCCCCCTCCGGTCTCCCTCGCGCGCTCGCTCACGGGCCTCGGGCCCGCTCGCGGCGCGCGCCACCGCAACCACACCGCAGAGCATGATTCATGTATCAGGTAACGGCGGGCGGTCGGCGCGCGCCTCCGAGCGTCCTTTTTAGGGCGCGAGGAGCGCGTGCGAGGGAGGCGGCGGCGAGCGCGGAACGCGCGAGCCGCCGACGAGGCTGGGGAGGCGTGAGGTGCGGTTGCGGTGCGGTCGGGTGGGGTTGAAAGGGGCAGCCGTGATCCCCGCGAGCGGAGCGAGCGGGGGCTCGGGAGACGCAGTCTCCCGGTGGGGCGACGCCCGCCGCTGTAAGCACCACAGGGAGCGAGCACCGCGAGCGACCGAGGAGCGCAGCAAGGCGCGCGAGCCGTCGCGGCTGGGGCTTTCGGATCGTTCGTCGCGGAGCTATCGCTCTCGCGACTCACTTATAAACGAACACCAACCCCTCCACGGCATCGCTTATAAACCACCCATCCACCCTCGTGAGCGACGTACGCCCGACATCGATCGCCGCGATGGCTGCACTGAGCGGTTCTTGTGGCGGTGTGGGAACTGTGCTACGACATCCTCGTCGAACTTGTGAGACGTATCCCGTGTTCGGACTCGCGCGCGCCAGAGCGAGTTAGTTCCGTTCGCCGCCTTCGCACTCGTCGATCCATGCTTCGCGCTCGGTGGACGTCTCAAATCCGCTCGTGCCGGTTTATCGGGCTTAATTCGGCAAAAAACGGGTCAACCGCCGCCGCCATTAAACACGCTTCGGCTCCGAAGGAGTTCACGAACGAACGCCGTACGAACGATGACCGTCGCTCGCGTCTCGCTCCCCCGTTGAGGCCAGCTGGGCCTCGGGGTTAGGGCTGGGATCGATCCGGGAACCGGGGAGGTGACGCGTGTGACAACTCTGTCAGAGGCACGGTCTCGTTCCCTTTCGGGTCCGCCGGGCCCGCTCTCGAGCGGCGATTCGAATCGGTTGGTCCACCGACTCCGATCGCGGCTCGATCCACCGACTCCGATCGTCGTCCACCCAGCCGACGCGCATCGATATCACCGACGTTTTTAGGTATCACGCGTCGAGACGCACGTATGAGTCTTGACGAGTACGCCGACGCAGTCGACAGTCTCGATCCCGCCGACGGGGAGACCGCAACCGCCGAACTCGTCGTCACGGACGACGTGCTGGTGAAGGCGTTCGTGCTCACGCCCGGTGCCGAGATCGACACACACGAACACGCGGACGCGACGAACGTCTTCCACGTCCTCGAGGGCGAACCGACCGTGATCCGCGACGACGAGGAACGACGTCTCTCCGCTCCGGCGGTCGTGTTAAACGAGCGCGGAGCGCTCCATGGCGCGAGAAACGACACGGATGAGCGCGCCGTGCTCACGGCGAGTCTCTGCCCGCTTCCCTGATCACCGTCGGCGAGCGAGAAGCGAGATCGAGAGAATCGCGACAACCACCGCTGCCGGTCCGAATCCGGGAACGTCGTCGACCGTCTCGTCGATCCAGTCATCGCCACTGGATCGATCGAGGAAGCCGTCCTCCTTGACGTCGACCGTCGTGGACGCCTCGCTGTCGGCCGTGACGACCGCTATCGTCGTCGATCCGGGGTCGTCGAGCGATAGCTCTCGTTCCACCGTCGTCTCCCCGCCGATGTCGAGTCGTACCGACTCGCTTCCGACCGGTTCGCCGTTGACTCGGAACTCCGCGTCGCCACCCGCGGGAATCGCACCGTCGTTTCCGAACGCGGCGGTTACGGTGACCGTCTCGCCGACCGCGACGGTCCCGTCTTCTCCGACGGCGTCCGTTGCGACCGTGACGTCGCGGACCACGACGTTCGCCGGGTCCGAGACGACGACCGACAGCGTCTCGTCGCCGATCCGGAGCTCGTACTCGCCGGGATCCGCGAACGCATGCTCGAACCGCTCGATCAGATCACTGTCCGGCTCCACGGTTCCGCCTCGCGTTTCGACCGGTGCTCCGTCGACCGAGAGCGTCACGTCGTAGTCACCCGCCACACCGCCGGCGTTTCGAACTGCGAGGTCCAACGCGAGCGTCTCGCCGGCAACGAGCCGAATCGGATCCGAGTCGACCGGGCGATCCCGATACTCGCCGGTCGCTCGAACGCCATCATCGGCGATTCCGTAGCCGATCCGTGCCGGCGTCTCCCCGAACGCGGCCTCGTGCTCATCCCGTGTCCAGAGTTCGGGGACCGCCTCCGTCGTCGTGTACCGTTCGGCATCGGCGCGGATCGCGGCGGCACCCTCGTCGTCGCCACCGTCGGCAGCGGCCGACGCGACGGCGTCGAGGAACGTCTCGATCGTGACCGGCTCCGACGCCTCGTTCAGCTCGCGGAACACGGTCGCGAGCGACGCCTCGCCGTCGGTCGCGGTCCGGAGCTGTCGATCGATCTCTCCCGCGACGAGTGCGCCCTTGGTGTAGTCAGCACGGCCCTCCCACGTGGCAGGATTCGCGAGGACGGCCGAGGCGTCGGGCTCTCGCTCCCCGCGGGCGGGGACGCTTCGGAACTCGTCGAAGTCGGCCTCGCCGCGCTCGAGGGCGAAAAGAGCCGCATAATGCATCGCGCTCGCTTCGGTGAACCAGTACACGCTCTCGTCTGCCTCGTATGCCTGGCGGGTGTGAACGTACTCGTGGGTCCAGACGTCGTCGGCAGTGCCGGCCGGCTCGTCGGCGACCACCCACAGGTCGGCGTCGCCGATCTGGAGGCCGCGAGGACTCCAGTCAACGGGGCCCGCCGGCGCAGCGATGGCGATCACCTCCTCGTCGCGGGCACCGACCTGCAGCGCGGACGAGGCGTGCTCGAACGCCTCGAACACCCGTTCCGGCGATTCCTCGAGGTCGCTGGCGTCGGGGACGACGAGACGGTATCGTTGGCTGTGACCGTGATACACGTACGCCTCGTGACTGCCGAGAAACGCCATGGCCTGCGAGGCGACGCCGGGTCCGTCGACCGTGTTTTCGCGAACGACGCCGGTTCCCGGCGGTCCTCGCCACGAGACGTCGAGAACCGGCGTCTTGACGATCGCCCAGTCGCCGACATCGGCGAAATGATACGTTCCCGTCGTGGCTAGCGGCCCCTCCGGATCGGCGGTGACGTTCGCATCCATCCGATAGGTGACGGATGGACGGTCGGTGTCGCCATCCCACTCCACGACCGGATTGCCGTCGTCGTCGTTTTCGACGCGCGTGAACCCGTCCATCTCGATCGGCGCATCGCTCGCGCTCCGAAGCGTCATCCGAAGTTCGGAGAGACGGTCCGGCGTCCTCACCGTCGTCGTCACTCCGATGGTACCTCGGTCGCCGGTAAGAAACAGCGCGTTCGTCACCGTGATATCGGTGTCGGTGCGCTCGATCCCGACACGCTCGACCCCAGCGTGGTCGGCCGTAGCGCGCTCGATCCCGGGTTCGTGACCGTCGAGTCCGGAGGCCGAGGCGTCAGGCGAGATGTCGTGAGCCCCGACGACGCCGAGTGCGACTCCGGCCAGCACGACGAGCAGCGTGAGTCCGACGCATGCGACGATCGTTCGGGATGAGCGGGCTCGTACCGATCGCATACCCTGAACACGTCGTCGGCTGAGTTATAAAGAATGTATGTATTTACCCCGAGGACGCAACAGCGGGCACTGCCTGAGTTCGTGAAATCATCTCATTGTTTCGAGCGATTCGCTTGAATTCTTCGTAGGGATTACGTCCCTGCTGGCGACCTGCCGCCAGCAGGGACAGCAGCGTCTCATGCACGAACATACCGCGGTCGTTCCGGAGCGTTCCAATGATCTTCCGGAGAACCACCGGCTCACGAAGCGCGTTTTCAGCCGCGTTGTTCGTCGGAGAGACCGCTGGCTCACCGATGAAGGTGAGCCAGTGGTCGAGGCCTCCTTCGATCTTCCCGAGTAGTGTTGCCACTGGTCCGTCGGGCACTGACCGCTCTATCAGCGACTCAAGCTCTCTCCGGGCCACATGCTGGAGTTCTGCTCGCTCACGAACTGTCAAGTCGCTCTCCAGTCGAATCTGGAGAGCGACGTACAGCTGTTTGAGAGCACGGTGGATCGGTTCGCCTTCCGGTTGCTTCTCAGCGGCGTCTTCAGCCTCCCGTAGAATATGCGCCCAGCACCGCTGGAGGTTGCTGCTGAAGGCCGGATACGCCGTCCAGCCATCACAGACGACCGTTCCCGCGAAGTCCTCGCCGAGGACTTCTGCGGGAACATCGCTTCCTCGACTCTCCCTGACCGCGTACAGCGTATGTTCCTCGGTAGTGAACGTCCAGATCCACGCCTGTTCGCCGTCACGTTTGATTCCAGTCTCGTCAACGTGGACAACGTCGGCTTGCTGGATCTGGTGGCGGATCTGCTCGTACTCACAGCGACCGGCGCGCGCAGCGCGCTCGGTCGCGTGCCATGCAGACGCGCCAGACAACTCCAGTCCGTGGAGCTGTTCGAAGCGGTCGCCGATCTTCCGGTATGGAAGACGGTGGTCGTACCGAGAGAGCGCTGCCTGTGCGATGACGTTCACCCCGAACTGCCCCTCATCGGGGCAGTCGGGGTGTGAGGCGACGGTTTCAGCTCCACAGGAGTGACACTCGTAGTGGTGCCGGTTGTACTGAGTGACTTCCGGTGGCTGTGGGTCAGGGAGTTCCTCGACGAGTCGGGGGCTGACGCCCGCCGACTCGTCGAACGCCTCACCACAGTCTGGACAGCAGTCACAGGTGACCTCGATTTCTTGATCTGGATCGGGAGCGTCGCGCCATTCCGGGTCATGTCCGGACTTTCGGCCGGGCGTGCCACCGTCAGTACGGGGCTGTTCGTCGTCCTCGTCCCCGTCGGACGAGGACGACTCCTCTTGCTCCGACTGGTCCTTGCTCGGCGGTGTATGTGGTCCTTCGTACCATCGGATCTTGGCTCTGAGGCGCTTGTTCTCTTTACGGAGTTGCTGATTTTCTTGCCTCAGTTCTTCGTTCTCCTGCTCAAGTTCATCAACGCGGTTTTCGAGGGCAGTGATCCGCTCAAGCAGTTGCTTCACTTTCTCATCAGTAACCATCAGAACCCCCCTCGGCTAGTGCAGAAGACACGGGACGGTCTCCCTGCCGGAGACCGTCCCTCGGGGAATACCCTGTCGTCTGCATTGCTCTACTACGAGGTCAGGGGCAACTTACGAGAGAGTGGCGAAATCGTTCTGGGGGTAAACACGTACTAAAGAATCAAGGAGAATACCTGCGGCTTCAGCCGCAGGATGAATCCGACAACTCGGAAGCAATCCACGCTGCAATAGCCACACTGAGATTTGGCAATCCGTAGCTTGAAGTGACAGGCAATCCTACATATCGGTAGGAATCAGGCTGGGAACGGAGCGATTCCCGCCAGTCCTACGATGGCGGCCTGTCCGCCCCAAGCAATAAGACAGTAATCGGAACCAGTCAGGTGAACGGTCGGTTCCTATAATGAACCGATGCAGTGCCCGACTGCTGTAGGCACCACAGAAAGTAACTCCAAGTCCGTCGAGATCTGCCGGACTCCCCAAGGCAAAAACAACTTCGGGAGTCCATATACGATGGAGGATAGGAGTACCGGGGGCTTGGCACTCCCAGCAGTCCCACCCGCCACAGTCCGTGAACCTCACACGGAGTCTCACCGTACTGAGGTTCGGTGGAACTGCAAACCTGAAATCTCCAACGCTCAGGATTCCTCCGCGTTTACGCGGAGGAGGATGTCAAGTATATCCGTTGTGGCTTGCGGATCGACGTGGCTGGACGAGTCGCGAATCGACGTGGCTGGACGAGTCGCGAATCGACGTGGCTGGACGAGTCGCGAATCGACGTGGCTGGACGAGTCGCGAATCGACGTGGCTGGACGAGTCGCGAATCGACGTGGCCGGCGTCGTCGTGAACCGGCTCCATGGCCACCACACTGCCATACCGGTTAAGGAGGGTTTTTCAGTCGTCCCCCGTTACTGGGTGGTAATGAGCGACGATGGAGTGACCGAGCGCGTGAAGACGCGAGCGGGTATTCGAGAGACCGGTGATCGACGATGATGGGCGGTAACGACCAGCAGGCGTACGATCGTGGAACCTCGCTGTTCTCTCCCGACGGTCGGATCTATCAGGTCGAGTACGCGCGGGAGGCGGTCTCCCGCGGCGCGCCGAGCGTCGGCGTACGGACCGCGGAGGGCGTCGTGTTCGTCGCGATGTCGCGTGCGGCCTCCTCGCTGATGGAGGCGGAGAGCATCGAGAAGCTACATAAGCTCGACGACCACGTCGGCACCGCCAGCGCGGGCCACGTCGCCGACGCGCGACAGCTGATCGACTTTGCTCGCCGACAGGCACAGGGGAACCGCCTGCGGTACGGCGAGCCGGTCGGCGTCGAGACGCTCACGAAGTACGTCACGGACCACATTCAGGAGAACACCCAGCGCGGCGGCACCCGCCCGTACGGGGCCGCGCTCCTGCTCGGCGGTATCGAGAACGGCGATCCACGGCTGTTCGCGGCCGACCCATCGGGAACGCCGAACGAGTGGAAAGCCACCGTGATCGGCGGCGGTCGAAAGACGATCCAGGAGCGCCTGGAGGAAGAGTGGAGCGACGAGCTCTCGCTCGACGACGGGATCCACCTCGGTATGCAAGCGCTCGCCACCCACGAGGACGAGCTGAGCGCGTCCGACCTCGCCGTCGCGACGATCACCGACGCCGACGGCTACCGCACGGTCCCCGAAGCTGAAATCGTCGACGCGTTCGCGGCGGCCGGACTCGACGAACCGGCCGACGCGGACGGCGACGCGGCCGACGCGGACGGCGACGCGGCCGACGCGGCCGACGCGGACGGCGACGCGGCCGACGCGGCCGACTCGGACGACGAGGAGTAACGCTCACCGCGTCGGCTCCGAGCCGTCGATTCGCTCGGCCGGTCTCGCGGGCGAGTCCTTTTATTGACCCTCGCCGAACGCATCCCATGAGCCGAATCGACGAGCTGGTCGCGTATCCGATAAAGTCGCTCGACGGCGTCGCCGTCGACCGTGCCGAGCTCGGGGCGAGCGGTGCGCTTCGTGGGGATCGGACGTACGCGTTCGTCGAGGCCGGCGTCGATCCACACGAGGCATCGGTCGGCGGAGGTGGGGGATACGTCAACGGCAAGAGCGAACCGGCGATCCACGGACTCCGGGCGAGCTACGAGCTCGCCGGCGCTGCAGACGCGACGCCGACGGCCGTCACGCTCTCCCGACCGGAGCGTGCGGGGGACGTCGCCGTCGACGCGGCCGAGCGGACGTTCGCCCTGCCGGACGACCGCGAGGCGATCGAGGCGTGGGTCGGCGAGTATCTTGGCTACGACGTCGATCTGGTTCGAGAGCCGGACGGTGGTTTTCCCGACGATCGCGAGGCCCCGGGTCCGACCGTCGTCTCGCAGGCGACGCTCGAGACGTTCGCCTCCTGGTTCGACGGCGTTGCTGACGCGACGGAGGCCCGGCGACGGCTCCGACCGAACGTCGTCTTCGGGGACTGTCCGGCGTTCTGGGAGGACCGCCTCGTCGCCGACCGCGACTCGCGGGTGCGTTTTTCAGTCGGGGGGACGACAGTTCTCGGCGTCAACCCGTGTCAACGATGCGTCGTCCCGTCGCGGGATCCGGAAACTGGCGCGGAGCTGTCCGGGTTTCGCGAGACGTTCATCGAGAAGCGGCAGGAGACGATGCCTGCGTGGTCCGGCGGCGACCGGTTCGACCACGCGTTCCGCGTGATGGTGAACACGGTCGTTCCGAAGCCGTCGTGGGGGAACGTCGTCTCCGTCGACGACCCCGTCAGGATCGAGGAGACCGTCGCCGTCGACGAGGCGACTGACGGCGGCGAGGCGGCTGACGGCGACGATCCCAGCTAAGCCGCTCACCGCACGGAGTGACACACGCTTGAGTCGACCGTTGGCGTCGACCCGCCGGACGATCCGGTTCGACTATCCGAACTTCCCGGTGATGTAATCCTCAACGCGCTGGTTGTCCGGATTCTCGAATATCCGGTTCGTGTCACCGAACTCGACGAGCTGTCCGCCGGTGAGAAACACGGCGGTCTTATCGGAGATGCGAGCGGCCTGCTGCATGTTGTGGGTGACGATGACGACCGTGTACTCCTCGGCGAGCTCGTCGATCAGGTCCTCTACTTTCGCGGTCGCGACGGGATCGAGCGCGGACGCCGGCTCGTCCATCAACAGCACTTCGGGATCGGGCGCGATCGCGCGGGCGATACAGAGTCGCTGTTGCTGCCCACCCGAGAGATCCAGTCCGGAGGAGTCGAGCTGGTCGCTCACCTCCTCCCACAGCGCGGCTCCACGAAGCGCTTCCTCGACCCGGGCGTCCATATCCCCGTCGTACCCCTGGATCTTCAGTCCGTAGGCGACGTTGTCGTAGATCGATTTCGGGAACGGGTTCGGCTTCTGGAACACCATCCCGATCTTTCGACGCAGTGCGACGGGGTCGACGTCGTCGTCGTACACGTTCTTGCCCCGAAACCGAAGCTCACCGCCGACCCGCGCCGCGTCGACCATGTCGTTCATTCGGTTGAGACAGCGAAGGAACGTGGATTTTCCACAGCCCGACGGTCCGATGATCGCCGTCACTTGCTGCTCGGGTAGACGGACGTTCACCGGTTTAAGCGCCTCTACGTCGCCGTAGTGGACCGTAAGATCCGCCGCCTCGATCACCGTGTCGGCGTCGGGGATCCGCTGGATCGACGGCTCGGTTTCCGCTCTCGTCCCGTCGACGGGATCGGCGGTGGTCGCGGACGTGTCGGAGTCATTGACGGACGCGTCGGAGTCATTGACGGACGCGTCGGAGTCATTGACGGACGCGCCGACATCGGTCTCTTCGGTGGTGTAACTGTCACTCATGTGGTGTGGAAGTCGTTCATGGGATTATCGCGTTTCGTACTTGTTTCGGATCAGGATGGCGGTCGCGTTCATCAACAGGAGGATCGAGAGCAGGACGACGATCCCGGCGGCGGCAACGTGCTGGAAGTCGCCCTCCGGCAGTCGAGCCCAGTCGAAGATCTGCATCGGCATCGCGGCAAACGGACCGAACAGGTCCGGCACGGGCACGCCGGCGACGTCCTCGACCGGTGCGCGAAACATCGACGTCGCCGCGCCGACCATGATCAGCGGCGCGGTCTCGCCGATGGCGCGCGACAGCGAGAGGATCGTGCCGGTCATGATACCGGGCAGCGCGGCGGGGAGCACGACGTCGCGGACGACCTCCCAGTCGGTCGCGCCAACGCCGTAGGCGGCCTGCCGCTGGGAATCAGGCACCGCGCGCAGCGCCTCCTGTGAGGAAACGATGACGATGGGTAAGATGAGCAGCGTCAGCGTCAGCGCACCGGCGAGGAGGCTCTCGCCGAGTCCGACGAACCGAACGAACACCGCCAGCCCGAGCAGCCCGTACACGATCGACGGAACGCCGGCGAGGTTGGCGATGTTCGCCTCGATAAAGCTCTTGAAGCGGCTCTCCGTCGCGTACTCTTCCAGATAAATCGCCGCGCCGACGCCGAGGAACATGGTGAACACGGCGGTGAGCGCGATCAGCAGGATCGACCCGACCAACGCGGGGTAGATCCCGGCACCACGGCCGTCTGGATAGTAGTTCTCAATGAACCGCGAGGGGGGATACGTGAGGAAATCCAGCGTCACCCACCCCCACGCCTCGTACAGGACGTCGCCGAGGAGCGCGACCAGGGCGACGATCCCGACGAGCGTCGACGCGCCACAGATCGCGACGAACACGCGACCGAGCCGCTGTTTCCGTTCGATGTTGCTGCCGACGGCGGCGAACGGGTCGGACGACTCGGCCGACTTGCCGCCGTCGGTTCGTGTGGTGTCCGAGTCACTCGTTTGGGCTCCGGAGCGTTCGGACGGTGACCCGGCATCACCGCCGATCAGCGGGATGCGGCTCATCGATACGCCTCCTGATAGCGGCTCTTGATCCACAGGCTCAACAGGTTCATCGCGAGCGTCATCACGAACAGGAGGAGGCCGACGGCGAACAGGCTCTGATACCCGATCGAGCCGACCGAGACGTCGCTGATACCGATCTGGACCATGTACGCCGTCATCGTCTGAGCCGGTTCGAGCGGGTTCAGCGTAACGTTCGGCTGCATCCCGACCGCCAGCGTGACGGCCATCGTCTCGCCGATGGCGCGGGAGATCGCGAGAATGTACGACGCCATCACGCCCGACAGCGACGCCGGTACGACGACGTCAGTCGACACCTCGAACTTCGTCGCGCCCAGCCCGTACGCGGCGTTCCGAAGGTCGTCGGGCACCGCGGACATCGCGTCCTCGGACAGCGACGACACCATCGGGATGATCATGACGCCGACGACGATCGCCCCCGCTGCCGCGTTGAACGTGCCCGTCTCCGGGAAGAACCGCTGTATGAGCGGCGTGATAAACGATAGCGCGAAGAACCCGTACACGATCGTCGGGATCCCGGCGAGGATCTCGAGCGTCGGCTTGATCACCTTCCGGACGCGCCGGTCGGCGTACTCCGAGAGATAGATCGCGGTCGCGGTGCCGACGGGAAGCGCGATGAGCGCGGAGCCGACGACGATGATCATCGTCCCCCACAACAGCGGTATCACTCCGTACGACCGGGGACGGATGATCGGCGACCACTCGGTGGTGAACAGGAACTCGGTGACGGTCACCTGCGCGCTCAGCCCGGAGCGAAGCGCCGTCCACGCCTCCGTCGGACTGCCTGCGAGGAGGCCGCCGAACACGCCCGAGAGGACGCCGAACAGCGTCTCCTCACGGAAGAACCCGAGCGCACCGTCGACGAGGACGACGATGATCCCGAGCGTGGTGAGCACCGTGATGAGCGCGCACGCGAAGAAAACGGCGCGGACGGCGAGGTTCTTCGCGACCGGGATATCAGAGCCTTCACGCGTGAGCTCGCTCGCTGCGTCGGTCGCCCCGCTCATTCGACCCTCGCTATCGCGTCGTCGAGTTTCGCTCGGCTCGCCTCGACCGTCTCGTCGGGGATCGCGTAGAAGCCGACCTTCCGTGCGGCCCACTGTGTCCACGTCAGCGTCTCACCCGGATCGACTATCGACCGATCGGCGTCGTCGTCGATCTCCTCGAAGAAGAACTTCGCGTACGCCCGGAACTCGCGGCGACGAAGCTCAGGGATGCTCAGATAGACGAACATCGGCCGGGAGAGGGGCGTGTACTCGCCGCTCTCGATGGTTTCTCTCGTCGGACGAACGCCGCCGTTGTCGTCGTCGACGGCGACGAGTTTCAGATCGTCTTCGTTCTCGTAGTAGTACCCCGCACCTCCGAACCCGATCGCGTGTCGGTTCCCGCGGACGCCGCGGACGATTACGTTCGTGTCGGCGCTGGCGGAGTAGTCGGATCGGATGTTCCCGTACTCGCCGTTTATCGCCTGTGTGAAGTAGTCGAACGTGCCGGACGCGGAGTCGCGACCGTACAGGGCGATCTCCTCGTCGCCCCACGGCTCGTCGGCCCACTCCTCGCGGAGGTCTCCCCAGGTCTCCACGTCGGATCCGGAGCGCCAGAGCCGGTTGAGCTCCGCGACCGTGAGCGTCTCACACCAGTGGTTCTCCGGATGCACCCAGACCGCGATCCCGTCGAGCGCCGCCTCCAACTCGAGGAAGTCGACGCCGTTGGACCCACACAGGGCGACCTCGTCGTCGAGTATCGCGCGACTGGCGTTCTGGACGTCGGTGTCGCCGGCACAGAACCGCTGGAATCCGGCTCCGGTTCCCGACCCGCGGACGGGGATCCGAACGCGGTTGTTTCGCCACTGGAACTCCTCGGCGACCGCCGCCCCGTGTGGAAGCAGCGTGTTGCTTCCGTCGACGACGATCCGCCCGTCGAGCTTGCGCTCTCCCTCCTCTCCACGAACGAGACAGCCAGAGAGACCGGCGACCGCGCCGCCGACGGCGGTCAGATACGCCCGCCGACCGAGCCCGGACCGGACCCCGTCGGTGGTGTCACTATCCATCGATCCAACAAAGGGATCCTGAGGACTAAATACGCTACTATAATATCTATATACTACTATATACTACTACGTTGTAGAATCAGTGTATCGATCGGGACACCGTCGAAGACTGGCTACATAGGAGCGTTTCGCGTCTTTCAGTCGATTCAACGGCCGATTTGAAAGTATATATCTTAATCAGCCTTAAGGTGATGCGGCGATCATATCGCTACATGGAGACGCGGAAGGTGCAAGTCACCGGGGGCTCGACGTACACCGTCTCGATCCCGAAATCGTGGGCGACCAATAACGACGTCGCCGCCGGCAGCGAGGTCGAGTTCTATCCGGACGGCGACTCGCTCTTTCTCACACCGAAGACGGAGACGGAGCGCACCCGCGGCCGGCTGGACGTCACTGACCTCACCGGGCAGGCGCTCACGCGCGCCGTCACGACGATGTACGTCAGCGGATTCGAGGTGATCGAGCTCGAGGGGACGCCGATCACGACCGAACAGCGGTCGACGATCCGAGAGTCGGTCCAGAGTCTCGTCGGGCTGGAGGTGTTAGAGGAAACGCACGACCGCGTCGTGATCCGCGATCTGCTCGACTCCTCGGAGCTGTCGATACACAACGCCGTCACTCGAATGCGACTGATCTCCCTGTCGATGCTCGACGACGCGATCACGGCGCTCTCGGAACTCGACCACGACCGGGCTCGAGACGTGATCGACCGCGACGACGACCTCGACCGGCTCTGGCTCGTCGTCTCCCGGATCTTCCGTGCGACGTTGCGGACGCCGAAGACGGTCGAGGAGCTCGGATTGCCCCGGGAGACGTGTTTCGACTACCACTCCAGCGCTCGCCAGCTGGAGCGGGTCGGCGACCACGCGACGAAGATCGCGCACCTCACGTTGAAGATCGAGGAGCCGCTGCCGGATCACGTGATCGACGCCATCGACGACCTCCACGACGACGCGGTCGACGTGATCGACACGGCAATGGACGCGCTGTTCGAGGCCGACAGCGATGCGGCGACTCGACAGGCGAACGACGCTCGCGCCGGCGTCAGGGAGATCGACGAGCGGGTCCGGGCGATCGACGAACTCCTCCGCGATCTCGACCCGGCACGCGCACAGCTGCTCGGGCTCGTCGTCGATTCCGTGCTCAGGTCCGCCGATTACGGCGGGAACATCGCCGAGACGGCGCTTCAGAACGCCGCTCCGACACCGTGAGCTCATGCTGTAGGCATCAGGCCGTACCGTAACACTGTAGACGTGACACGGTCTCCCCGTTCGAATCGCGTCTCAGAAAACCGTCTCCGACGCCGTTCTCACAGCTGCTCGCGCCACGTGCACCGTCGACGTCTCGAACTCGTTATCGGCCGCCGTCAGTGTACGCGAAATCGCGGAGGAGACGGTCGGCTGCGGCGTCCGCCTCCGCCGGCGTCGGCCGGTCACCCTCGACGACGTCCGCCGTGAGGTCGCCGGCCAGCGCATACACGGCGGAGCCGTCGGCCCGCTCCGCGACGCGCTCGAACGTCGGGCGGTAGCCGGCGGCGCTTCGTTGTCCTTCCTCGTCGAGGGAAGCGTCGATGGCGTACTCGAGCTGACGGACGGCTTCTTGGGGCTGCATACGAACGATGATACCCCCTCCACCCTCTTAAGTGTACTCGAATTCGGAACTGAGTTAATTCCGCCGAGTCCGCCGATCCGGGTAGCGAGCACATGCGGGGATCGACGGCTATTCCCCGCCGGACGAGTGATCCGGACCATGAGCGATCGAGACGAGCCCGCCGCCGCGGACCGCGCGACCGTCGCCGAACGCGCCGCGCGGGCCGGCGCACGGGTAGCCCACGACCGTTTCCGGACTGGCGTTGCGGTCGAGGCGAAAGGCGAAGACGACGTGGTGACCGAGGCCGACCGGGCGGCACAGCGCACCGTGATCGAGACGCTCCGTGAGACGTTTCCGGACGACGCGGTCGTCGGCGAGGAGGAGAAGGAGCGCAAGACGGTCCCGGAAGCGGGTCCCGCGTGGGTGATCGACCCGATCGATGGAACGCACAACTACGTCCGCGATCTCCGGACGTGGGCGACCGCGGTCGCCGCGGTCGTCGACGGCGAACCCGTCGCCGCGGCGACCGTCTGTCCGGCGCTTGGGGACGTGTACACCGCCGACGAGAACGGCGCGTACCGCAACGGCACCCCGATCACCGTCAACGACGTGGCGGACCCCCGGCGGGCCGCCGTCGACCCGACGATCTGGTGGGCGTTCGACGACCGCGAGGCGTACGCCCGCGCCTGCGAGGCGATCGTTACCCGATTCGGTGATATGCGCCGGTTCGGCGCGGCACAGGCCGTTCTGCCGATGGTCGCGGCGGGCGGGCTGGAGGCCACGATCACGAACCTGCAGCCGAACCCGTGGGACACCGTGGCCGGCGTGTTCATGGTCCGGCAGGCCGGTGGCCGCGTCACCGACCTCGAGGGGAACCGCTGGCGACACGACTCGACCGGGCTCGTCGCCTCGAACGGAACGCTCCACGAGGAGGTGCTCGCCGCCGCCAGATCGATCGAGCGACGTGACGGCTAGTCGGACGACTGGAGATATGACGGCTAGTCGGACGACTGGAGATATGACGGCTAGTCGGACGACTGGAGATGTGACGGCTAGTCGGACGACGAGAGCGTCGGTACGCGTCCGAGGGTTCAAACCGGATCCGGTCGTACGCCGCCGTATGTACGCGGTCGTCGGCTGCAATCGATGCTCGAACATGTGGCTGCTGCAGAACCCGCGGACGAGCGAGTCCGCGCAGTGTCCTCGCTGCTCGAAGACTCATCGAACGAGCAAGCTGAAACGCTTCTACGAGTCCGAGGACCGCGAGGCCGCACGCGAGGCGCGAGCCGCGCTGCTGGCGGAAAAACACGGGGACAGCGAGGCGTTCGCCGATGTCGACCACGTCGCCGAGCTGGAGCGTGCGGTAGAACGGGCGGGGATCGACGACCGCGAGTATCTCGAACGCTCGGGCGTCGACGCTGACGCCGCGTTCGCGGCCGGATCCGAGACGACCGGCGGCGGCTCCCGCTCGCGAAGCCGAACGGAAATCCTCCGTGATGCCGTCCGTGAGGCTGACGAGCCGGTCGAAGCGGAGATCATCGGCTACGCGACCGACCACGGCGTTCCCGAAGACGCCGCTCGCAACCTGCTCACGAAGCTGACCCGACGCGGAGAGCTCTCGGAGTCGCAGGGTCGCTACCGAGTGGTATGAACGGAGACGCAACCGACGACGTCGAAACCGGCCCGAAGGCGACGAGAGTCGTTTGTCCCTACGGAAGACATTTATGACAGCCGACGGGTCTCTCGACCATGGACACGCGAACCGCCCTCCTCTCCGCTGGAGTTGCCCTCCTCGTCGTCGGTGCGATCGCGGTCGCCGCCGTTCCCGGCGCGCTCGACGACCCGAGAGCCACCGACGACCCCGACCTGCCGACGGAGGTGAGCATCGCCGACGTTGCCGTTCAGCCGGGCGAGGTCGGGGGCGCGACGACCGAGCTCGACGTGACCGTCGGCCTGCAGCACCGGGGCGCAGTCGCGGAGAACGTCACGGTCAGGTACCGGGCGATCGACGCGGACTCCGGACTACTCGCGGACCAGACGACGGTCGACGTCGGTGACGTCGAGACGGATCTCGGAGACGTAGCCGGTGACGACCGGGCGGCGATGCGCGAGGCGATGGAGACGAGCAGCGAGCGTCCGGTCGAGGGAACGCTCGAGGTGGAGCGCTCGGGCGGCTATCGGCTCGAGACGGTCGTCTTCGTCGACGGCGAGCGACGGGTCGAACGGTCGACGCGCGTCGACGGCGTCTCCGCGCTCACGCCGTCGTACGCCGACTCGCACGTCGGGTTCACTGACGGCAACGTGTGGCCCACGCTGACGGTCTCGGTCGTCGACGCCGACGACGGGACGGCGACGCTGGAGCTGGCCGCGTCGGTGACGAATCGCGGCGACGCGGCGTCCGACGCCGTCGACCTCCGTCTGCTCCTCCGGCAGGCCGACTCGAACGTCGTCGCTGACGACGCCGAGGTGACCGTCGGCTCGGTGCGCCCCGGTCGAACCGACACGGTGACCGCGACCGTCGAGGTGCCGGACGGCTACAACTACTACGTCGACGCCGCGCTGTGGGACGACGATGTGCTCGTCGACGAGACCCAGAGCGTCGCGAACCTCGATCCGCAAGAGCGGATCGCCGCGAACGAGACGGTCGAGGACGTCGAGTTCTCGGTCGAGGAGTTCGCGGAGGAGGACGCCGCGGACGCGCCACCCCCGCGTCCGGAGGAAGAGGAGGTTGCAGACACCGGCGAGGACGCACCCGGGTTCGGCGTGGTCGTCGCGCTGTTCGCCCTCCTCGCTGCTGCGCTGTACGCACGGAGAGACGGCTAACACCACGAGCAAACCATGACACACGACGAAACGGACACCACGATACCAGACGGGACGCACGAAGAGCGTAGCGAAAACGCCGGAACTGCCGCCGGCGGGTCATCGTCCGACCGATTCGGTCGGCTGTCGGCAGCCGACGTACGGGGGCTCCTCGATCGGGTCGCGCTCGCGGCGCTGGTCCTGCTCGCGCTGATCGCCGGCTGGAACCTGTACGAGCATCTGGGCACTGCGATCCGGACGTGGATCGACCCGGCGTATCAGTCGATCGCGCTTGCGGGGCTCAATCTTGCCGTCCTGCTGATCGCGCTCGGCGGGGTGGTTCACCAACTCCGACGGATCCGGTCCGATGAGACAATGGGCCGTGTGGCGCCAAGCGACGAAACGGGAGGCGGCGGAGCCGCAAACGACGAACTGGGAGGCGGCGGAGCCACGGAGTGACCGACGGTCCGCCTCGACCGCTACTCGTCGGGGAGCCGATCCGTGTTGGCCGGGATCTGCTCGACCTGACCGGCGAGCGTTGCGGCATCGGCCGCGACGGTGGACGCCTCGACGCCGGCCTCGTTCGCGACCAGCTGGACGTGTGCCGCGAGCAGCGCGAGCGCGCGAAGCCCCTCGTTCTCGGGGTCGTCGGCGCTCCGCTGTGTGAACGTCGTGTCGACCTCGCCGTCGCGGACGACCCCGACGTGAACCGCCTCGATATCCTCGCCATCCAGGAGTTCGCGGGCGGCCGCTAACTCGGCGTCGAACGCGTCCGTCCCGTCCGGACCGGACGCTCCATCGTCAGAACTCATACGTACCTTTCGGAGCGGGAACGACAAAAACCGACGGGTCGACGCGCAGCCGGTCGTCGACGCGCAGCCGGTCGTCGACGCGCGGTCGACGTCCGATCGCGGTCGTCAGTCGGGTCGTGGACGGGCGACGAACAGCGCCTCCTCGAGCGTGAACGGATCGTACGTCGACTGATGACAGACGCAGTACGCGCCGTCCTCGGCGTCGTACCGGGCCGACTCCTCGAGCTCCTTGTATCCGGGAATACAGCAGAAGTGGGTACAGACGTTGAGGTACGCCATAAAGCCCTGATCCGTGGAGGCGGCGAGCCACTCGTTCTCCTGAGCGGCCTCCTCGATCCGCGGTGAGCGGATGACGACCGCGTTGAGGTCGGCGTCGGCATCCTCGGACCGCCACGTGCACGTCGCCGGCTTACCGACGCCGTCGTTGCCGACATTGTTACCCCACGTCTCGTAATCGTCGAAGTCGTCGGCACGAATCCGGTCGCCGGCGTCGTACGTCTCGTCCTGCCAGTCGTAGGAGCCGGGGTTCGCCCGGAACACGTTGTCCGACTCGAAGTTCGGCTCGACGTTCTCCTGTGATTCGATGCCGCAGTACTGGAACCACTCGCCGGCGTACGTGCGGCCGCCGAGCTCCTCGCGAGCGACCTCGAACTCGATGCCGCCCTCCTCGACGGTTTGGACATCGGGCCAGATCCCCTCGAGGAACCCGTCGTCGTTCACGCGGATGGGAATCTGCGGGAGGCCACGCGGTGCCGGGCCGCCGGTGTGAGCGATCGTCATCGCGACGGTCTGTCCGCCACCCACGCCGCCCGCGGTCGTCAGGGAGTTCACGGTCGCCGATCCCGCTGCGCCGACGCCCGCAAGCGCGGCACCACCGACGACACCCTTCACGAACCGCCGCCGGCCGGATTCGGCGGGATACTTGTCGGACTCAGTCATACCTCCCGTTCGGCACGGATTAGTAAAAAGGGTGACGAACCGGATACCGCCAGTGCGACCGGCGGTCCGGGGCGTTCAGGAGTTAACTCGAAGGTGAGGCAACATTCGTACCGGGCGGCGGATTTAACGGCTTTCGACAGTACGGCATATGGTATGCAGTTACACAACAGGAATGTGCGGACGGACGTACGCGAACTCGGTGCGCTCCTCGGCGACGTGCTGGCTGAACAGACGTCGACGGAGGCGTTCGAGACGGTCGAAACGCTCCGTAACTCCGCCATCAATTACCGACGAGGCGAGATGGACGACCGGTCGGAGCTCCGCCGTTCCGTCGGGGAGCTCTCGACGACGAGAGAGGAGATCGTCGCTCGCGCGTTCACGACGTACTTCGAGCTCATCAACCTCGCAGAGGAGCGCGAGCGCGTCCGCGCCGTTCGAAGCGCCGACGCCGACGGCTCCCTCCACGACTCCTTCGAGAACACGCTCGCGAGTCTGTCGGACGCGGGCGTCGAGGCGGACGAGCTCCGAGAGATTCTCGACGACGTGCTCATCGAGCCCACGTTCACCGCCCATCCCACCGAGGCCCGACGGGCGACCGTGAAAGCGAAGCTCCGATCGATCGCGACTCACCTCGAAGAGCTCGACGAGCGCAACCTCACCGACAGAGAGCGGGACGCGATCTGGCGTGACGTCTCCGCCGAAGTGACAAGTCTCTGGGGGACACGACAGGTGCGGCAGCGACGCCCGGAACCCGAGGACGAGGCGCGAAATATCGGCTGGTATCTCGAGAACATCCTCTTTGATGTCGTCGGCGACGCATACGAGGAGTTCGAGGAGACGATCTCCGCGGAGTACGACGATATCGACTGCCCGAAGCTGTTCGAGTTTCGCTCGTGGGCGGGCTCCGACCGCGACGGCAACCCGTTCGTCACGCCCGACGTGACCGACGAGACGCTGGAGCGACAGCGCGCCGTCGCCATCGAAAAGTACCGCGACCGGTGTAAGCGGCTCTCGGCCGTTTTGAGCCACGATGGCGAGCGGTACGCCGTCGGCGACGAGCTCGAGCGCTCGCTTGCGGCCGACGCTGACCGCTTCCCGACGGTCGTCGAGGAGGCACGGGAGCGGTATCCGGACGAGCCGTACCGCCAGAAGCTCCGTCTGATGCGCGAGCGACTCGACCGCGTCGACGACGTCAGGCCCGGCGGCTACCCCGACGGCGAGGCGTTCCTCGAGGATCTGGACGTCATCGCGTCGTCGCTGTCGAGCGACCGGAACGACGGGGTCCGGGAGTCGTTCATCGAGCCGCTTCGTCGACAGGTCGACACGTTCGGGTTCATGCTCGCCTCTCTCGATCTCAGGGATCATCGCGAGAACCACACGGAGGCCGTCGCGGAGCTCGTCGCGACCGAGGGCGTCGACTACCGCGAGAAAGACGAGTCCGAACGAGCTTCGTTCCTCACCGAGGCGATCCTGCAGGAGGATCCGATCGTCGACGTCGACGAGCCGGGCGACGTCTCCGAGACCGCCGATCGGGTTCTCGAGCGATTCTCCGAACTCGCGGAGTGGCAACACGAGTACGGGACGCAGGCGATAGACACCTACTGCATCTCGATGACCGAGGAGCCGAGCCACGTCCTCGAGGTGTTGTTCCTGGCCGACCAGGTCGACGTCGTCTCCCTGCCGGATCACTGCGGGATCGACGTCGTTCCCCTGCTGGAAACGGAGTCGGCACTCAACGGTGCCGAGCGTATCCTCGGAACCCTGTTCGAAAACGAGGCGTACGGAGCCGCGCTTGCAGCCCGCAGCGAGGTGCAGGAAGTGATGCTCGGCTACTCGGACTCCAACAAGGAGAACGGCTTTCTCGCCGCGAACTGGGACCTGTATAAAAATCAGCGACGGCTCGCGAGCTTCTGCCGCGAGGAGGACGTCACGCTCCGTCTGTTCCACGGTCGCGGGGGATCGATCTCGCGCGGCGGCGGCCCGATGAACGAGGCGCTTCTGGCGCTCCCGAACGAGACTGTCACCGGACAGGTGAAGTTCACGGAGCAGGGCGAGGCGATCGCCGAGAAGTACGCCAACCCCCGGATCGCCGAGCGGGAGCTCGAACAGATGTTGGACGCTCAGATCCGCGCCCGACACGAGGCGATCGAGCATCCCACCGAGGAGGTTCCGGACGAGTGGGTCGAGGCGATGGAGACGATGAGTGCAGCCGCCAGGGACGCCTACCGGGGACTGTTGAACGAGGAGGGGTTCGTCTCCTACTTCGAGCAGGCGACCCCGATCACCGTCGTCGAGGATCTCAACCTCGGCTCGCGTCCAGCATCCCGGTCAGGCGAACGGAGCGTCGAGGACCTCCGCGCCATCCCGTGGGTGTTCTCGTGGACTCAGACCCGACTCATCCTTCCCGGCTGGTACGCCGTGGCATCCGGGATCGACGCGTATCTCTCCGAGGTCGGCGAGAAACAGGGTATCGCGACGCTCCGTGAGATGTTCGAGGAGTGGCCGTTTTTCAGGACGACGCTCGATAACGCGTCGCTGGCGCTCGCACGAACGGAGCCCGAGATCGCGAGCGAGTACGCCGACCTCGCGGCTGACGAGCTTCGAGAACGGTTCTATCCACGACTCGTCGATGAGTACGACCGTGCCTGCGATCTCGTGCTGGACATCAGCGGACGCGACACGCTCCTCCGTCGCGAGTGGCTTTCCGAGAGTCTCGACCGGCGAAACCCGTACGTCGATCCGCTTAACATGCTTCAGGCTGACCTGCTCGGCCGCACACACAGAACTGACCAGGAGGAACGAACGCTCCGGCTCACGGTCAACGGGATCGCTGCCGGAATGAAAAACACCGGGTAGCGGCGTCTGGGCGTTTGGCACCGTTCACGACGATCGGATCGTCTATTTTCCCGAATCGGCACTAATCGTCGACTTCCTCGGCGAAGGCGGCGGGGGATGACGCGTCGAACTCCTCGGACGCCGTCGGCGTGTCGTCGAACTCCGGATCGAACAGCTCGAGCGCCGTCTGGATCGTCTCCCAATCGTCCTCACCGGCGGCGTCCCGAAGCGACCGCGTCGGCGCAGCGAGCAGCTGTCCAACCAGCGCGTCCGCCATCGCCTCGATCGTCTCCCGCTGGTCGTCCGTGAGCTCGCCTTGCGCTTCGAGCTTCGAGACGGCGTCGTCGACTTCCCTGGCTTTCACCCGGTCCGCCGCGGCGTACATCGTCGAGATGGCGTCGTCCGCCCGTTTTCGCTTGTACGACTCGAGCAGCCGGTCGAGCTCCTCGTCGATGATCGCCTCGACGGTCTCCGCTTCCGTCGCGCGTTGTGCGCGGGTTCGCTGTGTCACGCTTTCGAGCGCGTCGATGTCGAAGAGCGCGACGCCCGGCAGCTCCGACACGGAGGGATCGACGTCGCGTGGCTGTGCGATGTCGATACAGACCAGCTCGCCGGCGTCGGCGAACTGTGGGCGTTCCAACACCGGTTCGGGGCTTCCGGTCGCGGAGATGACGAGCTCCGCTGTCGGGAGGAGACGCCCGAGGTCGGCGAGGGGAGCGGCGGCGGCTTCGGTTTCGAGCTCGCCTGCGACGAACTCCGCGTTCGGGATCGTGCGGTTAGCGACGATCACCTCCTCGACGGACGTGTCGTCGAGCGCTCGAGCCGCCAGCGTTCCCATCTCCCCGGCACCGACGACGACGGCGGTCGTCCCTCGAAGCTCCGTCTCGTCGGACGCGAGTTCGACCGCCGCCGACCCCAGCGAGACGACGCCCTCATTTATCGAGGTCTCCGTCCGCGCCCGCTCGCCGACGTGGATCGCCTTCGTCACCGCGTCCTCTAACACCGGACCTATCCCGCCCGCCGAACGGGATTCCTCATAGGCGGCCCGGATCTGTCCGATGATCTGGTCCTCGCCGAGGACGAGCGACTCCAGTCCGGACGCGACACGCATCAGGTGTTCGAGGCTCTCCTCGTGGCCGAGTCGTCGAACGGCCCCGCCACGAACGTCGGGCGCGAACGACGAGAGCGCCTCGACTCCGTCGGCCCGCCGATCGACGACCGCGTACGCTTCAGACCGGTTGCACGTCTGTACGGCGAACGCCTCGTCGACCCCCTCGCGAGCGAGCAGGTCCGAGACGGTCGCACGGACCCCGTCGCCGCCGGCGGCGTCGATCTCGTCGACCGTCGCGCGGCTGAACGCAACCGAGACGCCGACGATCACACCGGTCTCTCTCATTCGTTGAGCACCCCTTCGATCACCCTCTCGGCTTCATTTCGGCCCTTGGATCCCCCCTCTTGTAAAGCCTTCCAAACCGGCCCCGATCGCACGACGGCCCGGATCGCGGCCCGCCTCCGATCGGGGTCGACATCCCGGTCTTTGAGCTCCTCGCGGAGGGAGCCGGAGAGCTCCGCCATCGCTCCAGCGCCCTCGATCTCCGCCTGAATCCGTTCGCGCAGCGCCTTCGAGAGTGCCGGACTCCGCCCGCCCGTCGATATCGCGACTCGTACCGGACCGTCCTCGACCGTCGCGGGCACGACGACGCTCCCCGAGTCGCGCTCGCCGGCGCGGTCCGTTCTGTTCACGAGCACGCCGGCGTCCGACGCTGCCGTCTCGACCGCGCCGTTGATCTCCGGGTCATTGGTGGCCGCGATCGCCAGTGCGGGAGACGTTCGTTCGATCCAGTCACGAACGGCCGCGGCGTCCGGGGACCCGCGAACGAGTTCTATCGACGATCCATCGTCCGCCGCGGCCGTTTCGAGCGACTGGTGAAACCGCGGGCTGACAACGATAACGCGCGCCTCCGCAGCGAAGCGATCGACTTTTCGTGCGCCGACCGACCCGCCGCCGAAGACGAGAACGAGCTCGTCGTTCAGGTCGTGAAACAGGGGTATCATACGGAGGAGTCTCGCCGATTACGCAGTGTTACCGTCCGCCCGCTCGTCGATCCGAATACCCGTCTTTTTCAGAATTCGTGTCGAGAACAGCGTGTCCCAGTCCTCCTCGTTTACGTCCCAGTAGTCGTTCATTAGATCCCGCACCTGTGACACCCGGCGCTCGCTCTCCGCTTCGGTCCGACCGTGCGTCATCGCAAAGAAGTTATACTCCCAGACGCCGGCGTGTCGCGGACGCTGGTAACAGTGAGTGACGAAATCGAGCGCGGCGACTTCGTGACCTACCTCCTCGAGCACCTCCTCCGGGACGTCCCACACCGTCATCCCGTTTTCCGTGTATCCGAGCGCGTAGTGGTTCGGAATCACGCCGACGCGCCGCACCTTTCCCTCCCGGTTGAACCGGTTTATCGTCCGAATAACCCAGTCGACGTCGGCATCGAGCCGTTCGGCCACGTCCGCGTACGGCGTCTCGGTCACCGGTAACCCGCCCTGAATCTCGACGACGAGGTCGCGCTCCGCCGCCGTCAGCGTCGTTCGATCGCTTGGCTCGACCGCCGGTCCCAGATCCGAGAGGTCCACGTCGCCGTCCGGGACCGGCCCCTCGATGAGGAACTTCGCACCGACGTGGAACTCCCGCTGTTTCGGCAGGTTGTACGTCTCCTGACCGGTCGCCGCTTCGATGTCGGCGAGCACCTCCTCGATCCGGTCGGCGGCGGTTTTATTAGGGTCCGGGTGGTCGGCGACGCTCACCACGAACCAGACGTTGAGGTGGGGGTGCTCCCGCTCGTAGTTGTGTGCGACCTCACGGAACTCGTTTACCTGCTCGACGACCTCGTCGAACCGTTCCTCGGGCGCGTGCATCGCGACGAGCGAGGCTGCACCACCGATCTCCTCGGCTTTCACCAGCGCGCCGAACCGGGAGAGCGTACCCGCCTCGTCCAGCTCACGGACTCGTTGACACAGTTCGGGGCCAGTTACATCGACGCCGCGTTCCCGAAGCGCGGCCGCAGCCGGCTCAAACGGGCGTTCCGTAACGGGAAACCCGCCCTGAAACGCGTTGATGATCGCCCGGTCGAGCGTCGAAAGCTCCGCGTCGACCTCCTTCATGTGACGACGTGGGGGACGCGAGCGAATAAGCGATTCGACCTGACGCGTGCGGACCGCGCGGTCACTCGCCGAGATCGCCGGCGATCTCCGAAAGCGACGTTCGCGGGCCGCGCCGCACGTCGTAGACGGTTCGATCGCCGGGGCGTCTGAGCCCGTACGATTCGCCGGACACGAGCACGTCGAGCAGTATCACGTCGCCCTCCTCACCGTCGTGTTTCCCGATCCACTCGAGGAGTCGGTTCTCCCCTTCTCCCGTGGTTCGAGCGAGCCGTCGGTTGTCGAACGCGCCGCTGATGAACCGTCCCCGAGAGCCCGACTCGACGCGTGCGTGATGCGTCTCGCGGTCGAACGTCACGCGGACGAGATCACCGGCGGATATATCGAGAGCCGTCAGGCTACCGGAGTCGAGTCGGGAACGCACCGCGTCGTCGTCGGGGAGACGGACACACAGCCGACGGGTCCCGCCGGTGCGTGCGAGCGCGGCGCGCACGGACGCGACGCTCTCGTCGTCAGAAGGGACACGCGGCATCGACGTGGCGTTATTCCTCGTCGCCAGCGCCGAGGGCGGACGCGACGCCATCGTCGCCGTCAACGACGGAGACGTTGATCTGTGCGACATCGTCGTCGACCTCACGGCCACGGACGGTGATCCGCTTTCGCTCGCCCTCCCGGGACGGTTTGAACCCGACGCCGCCGTCCAGAAGAAGCTCCTTCAGGCGGGTGCCGGAGACGTCCTTCCGCATCGGTCGGCCAGTCTCGTCGGAGCCGCCGGTGATCTCGATCGTGTACCCGTCGAGACCGACGGCGTCGCCGCCGATCTCGTCGCCGAGTTCACGTCCGAGGAATCTGTTCGCGTCCTGTCCGTCGACCTCGCGCTGGACCGTCTCGCCGGTGTCGGGGTCGGCGACGACGACTTTGAATTCAGCCATGCAGGAACTGTGACCGCCGCCGATAAAAAGCACGTCGAAACCGAGAGCCGCGTGCCGTTCCTTCACAACGCACCGTTCGAGCCACAAGCACCCGTCCGATTCGCTCGACTCACACGCACCAGCCGTGGACACGCACCAGCCGTGGACACGCACCAGCCGTGGACACTCACCAGCCGTGGACATCGTCCGCGCGCGTGTGTTGGCCCCGATCGGCCGTGTCGGCGTCACCGTCGCCCCACGGTGCGTCGAGAAGCGCGTCTTCCAGCACGCGTTCGACCCGGCTCGGGTCGTCGGGACCGCCGGCGTCGGCAACGCTCCCCACGGATGAGGGATCGAACGGCAGGTCAAGCGCACGATACACCCGGTCGAGAACCGAAGCGATCGCCGCCGAATCGGCCGCCGAGACGATCACACATCCCGCGACGAGCGCGGCGTCGGCTCGAACCCGTTGAGCGATCCCGGCGACCTTTCCGCCACCCGTGATGCGGACCGAGTGGTCACCGGGACAGAACGTCGCGTCCGGCTCGCCGGAGGAAACGTCCGCACCGGTCGCTCGGAGCGCTTCGACGACCGCCGTGGTCGCCGTCTCGTATCGGGGCTCGATCCGGGTTCGCGGCTCCGCCGACGGAAGAGCGACCGCGAACGACAGCGTCCGTCCCGTGTACGCAACTGCTCTCCCGCCGACACGTCGCTCTACCGGCTCGAACCCGTTCACTCGGGCGATCGACCGTGCCCGATCGTAGCCGTCACGGGTTGTGTCCCGTCGCCCGAACACGACCCGTCGGGGAGGAGTCCGGATGCTGACGGAGGCGACTCCGTCGTCGGCGGCGCGCGCAAGCATCGCCGACGTTGCCCGTCCGTCGCCCTCGATATCGGACGGAGAACCGCGGAACTCGGCCATATCGACGCTACGACCCGGACTCACAAGTCGTTTCCTCCGGTCAGGGGTTCCAAACGATCTCCCGCGCGTCCACACCGACGTTTTTTGCAGTACTCGCATAACTGGTCAGCATGGACGCACTCGATTCGTTCACCGACGTATCGCTTCGGGACGTGCGCCGCGATCTGCACTCCCGTCCGGAGGAAGGCTGGAAGGAGTTCCGGACGACGGCGCTGCTTGCGGACGCGCTGGAGGATCTCGGATACGACGTGCTGGTCGGTACCGAGACGACCGAGCCGGACGAGCGGATGGGGGTGCCACCCGCCGACGAAATCGCCGCCGCACGCGAGCGAGCACGGGATGCGGGTGCGCCGGAGGCGTATCTCGACGCGATGGGGGACGTGACGGGCGTCATCGCCACCCGAGAGTTCGGTGACGGACCGGTCGTGGGACTGCGAACGGACATCGACGCGCTTTCCCGACAGGAAGCGATGGACGATGACCATCGCCCGGCCCGCGATGGGTTCGCGAGCATCCACCCCGGCGAGATGCACGCCTGTGGACACGACGCACACGCGGCGATCGGCCTCGGCGTGGCTCGGACGTTCGCGCGTGACGGCTTCGACGGAACGCTGAAGCTGTTCTTCCAGCCTGCCGAGGAGGGTGGTCGGGGTGGAAAACCGATGGCGGAGTCCGGCCATCTCGATGATCTCGATCATCTCCTTGCAGTCCACGTCGGTCTCGACGAACCGACCGGAACCGTCGTTGCGAGCTACGACGCACCGCTTGCTAACGCGAAAGTCGACGTCACCTTCGAGGGGGAGCCGGCTCATGCGGGCGGCGAACCGAACGCGGGCCGAAACGCGCTCCAGGCGGCGTCGGCAGCGATCGGGAATCTGTACGGGATCGCACGGCACGGTGATGGACGGACTCGAATCAACGTGGGCCGGGTCAGCGCGGATAACGCACAAAACGTCATCTGTGAGGAGGCGACGATGCGCGTCGAGGTTCGCGGCGGGACACACGACCTCAACGAGTACATGCTCGACCGTGCGCGCGAGGTGATAGATGGCGCGGCGACGATGCACGATGTGGACTACACGACGAGTCTCTACGGAAAGACGACGACGTTCGAGAACGACGAGTCGGTGATCGAGGTGGTCGAGGCGGCGGCGAACGCCGCGGACGCCGTCGACAGCGTGACCAGAACGGAGTTCGGTGGAAGCGAGGACGCCTCCTACCTCATCCGTCGCGTCCAGGAGTCGGGCGGTACCGCGACGTATCTCGGTATCGGAGCGAGCAACCCATCGGGCCACCACACGGCCTACTTCGACATCGACGAGACGGCGATCGATATCGGCGTGGACGTGATCGTCGACGCGATCGGTCGACTGAGCTGACCGGTGACGACCCGCTGACTGCGCTCGTCCGAATCTATCGGAATCAACGCTGGACCACCGTCCGTCACTGCTCGAACCGCTTGCCGATCACCGGTGTCGCCTCTAGAGCCAGCCTGCGGACCGTCCGCCGGGCATCGTCCGCCTCCGCACGGCTCACCCGACCCGCATAGACGGCCCGTTCGTAGACGGCACCCACCTCGTGGACACGGTCGTCGACGCCGTACATTCGGAGGGCATCGAGATACTCCCGCGACGTTTCGCCGGCGCGTCGCCGCCGATACCGCCGTTCGAGCAGCCATTCGAGATCCGCGAACGCGCGCTCGACATCGGACGTCGGCGATCGGCGTCGTGCTGGCAGCCGAACTCGGAGGGCACGTCCGACCCGTGTCGTCACGCCGGCATGGTGGGCGGCTGTGACGGCGACGACGACGAGGAGCAGCCCGTAGCCGAGCGTCTCGCGCGACGGCACCACGATCCGGTCCACAGGAGACGGTTCGGTGTCGTCCGCCTGGCTCCCGGCGTCCGTCCCGAGCTCGTCGGGCACCGGTCCGTCACCGGCGATACCCTCCAGTGCCGCATCGGGGATATCCGAACCGTTCACCCCGTCGGCAGCGGACTCGTTCGCCTCGTCGGCAGCGTCATCGATCTCGTCGGCGACGTCGTCATCGATCTCGTCGGTACGTTCTTCACCCTCGAGAATACCCTCCACGCCGCCGGGGTCGGAGCGATCGATGTCGACGTTTTCAGCGTCGTCTGCGCGCGCCTCCGCCAGCCGGGTTTCACGAGCTTGATCGCGCTCCGCACTCGGGGTCGGATCGAACGCAACCCAGCCGTGCTCCGGGAAATACACCTGCACCCAGGCGTGTGCATCCTGTCCGCGGACGACCCACTCGTCGTCAGCGATCCGCTCGCCGCTCCCGTATCCCGTGACGAACTGGGCGGGGATCCCCTGTGAACGGAGCATTGCGACCATCGTCGTCGCGAAGTACGTACAGTATCCCGCGTCCATCTCGAAGAGGAACGCATCGGCGACGTCGCCGTCGGGACGCTCGACGGTTAGCGAGTAGTCGTACTCCGTGATCAGGTAGGATTCGACGGCAACTGCGGCGTCGTATCGGTTCTCCGCGCCCGCGTCGTCGAGTATCTCCGCCGTCCGGTCACCGACACGGTCGGGGGTGCTCTCGGGCAGCTGCGTGTATCGCTCCGCGATCCGACCGTCGTGTGTCTCGTTGGCTTCGCGTAGTTCGTCCGCGTCAGCGTCGAGGACGGTGCTTCTGACCGGAACCGAGTCACCGGACCGAATCGGCGTCCCCGGTCGAAGGGTACCTCGATCGTCGACCTGCATGCTCCCGCTGACCGGCCCACCGGCCTCGACGGCCTGCCACGGTGCGGGCAGTGCGCGCATCTCTGTTTCGGGAACGATCGTCGACTCGACTTCGACGGTGCGGCCCGGCGGCCCGGAGAGCGGATCCTCAACCGGCTCTTCGTCGCCCGACCGGACCCATCCGTCGCCGGTGTAGGTGTCGTACGCTCCGGTGTGCCAGTTCGACTCTACCTCGCTCGTGATCGTGAACCGTACCTCCGGCGAGAGCTGCGTGGACCCGACGATAGTGAGCTCGTCATCGTCGACGAGCGTCGATTCGAGCCCGGGCGTGCCGCGATCGGCCCCCCACGGCTGGCCCGCACCCGCCGGGATCAGGGTGACGGTCGCGCTCGCAACGAGCATCACCGCCAAGAGGAGCGCGAGCGTGTCACCCCGCTCCGAGAACCCCCCGGGTGCCCGAAGCGTCACGGCGCCCGTGACGAACGCCGCGCCGAGCACTCCGACCAGCGTGACGATCTCACCCGCGTCGCCGGTCAAGACGAGGAACCCGAGGGTGCCGCCGGCCACCGCCGCGGCGAGGACGTGCCGGCACCGACCGACCAGGTACGCCACGAAAAACGTCGGAACGGGCGCAACCGCGATCACCCACACGTCGGCAGCCGCGAGCCGCAACACTGAGAGCCCCGTGAGTAGCGATATCGTGTCGAAGAACGCGCCACGAACCGAGAAGAGCGCCCGCTGGCTCTCGGGGATGGTGAAGTAGTATCCCGTGAGCGAGACGACGAACAACACGAGCGTGACCCGTATCGCGGTCCGCTCGTCGAACAGTCCGGAGCAGCCGACCCCGACGACTCCGGCCAGCGCGACGACGGCGACGAGCCGGGCGCTACCGCCGACGATGTCGGTGACCGAGAGAAACACGTAGAGGTACGCGGCAACGACGGCCGTAACGCCGACGGTCGCCGGATCGATCACCCCCGCGGGAAGCCACCCATCGTGTACGCCATCGGAGACTCCGCTCACGTCGCTGATACGGTCGATCGCGTCGCCGACCACCCGAGTTCTCCGACTCATTTCGATGTTCCTCCGTTCATGATCGTCGTCGGCGACGGCACCTCCCCCGGATCTGCGGGCCCGTCGGCATCGGCGTCTTCGGCCGATCCCGTGGTGGCCGTTGTCACTGCCGAGTCAGGCTCCTCGACAGCCTCCGCACGGAGCTCCGAGAACTGGACTGTCCCGCCGTCGGCGTGGATCCGCGCGTCCGTCGCGTCAGCGACGATGCGCACGTCCGCCTCGAACTCGCCAGCCGGCGTTCCGGGTCCCGTACGTGCCGTCAACGCGAGTGTGTCGCGTCTCCCCGACGGCTCGGGATCGGCGGCCACCGCACCGTCAGGAAGGCGGACGTCGACCGAGACCCCGTCCGCGAGCAGCGCGAGTGCAAGGCTGACCGTTGCGCTCGCAAGGACGTCAGCAGCCTCGTCGTCGGTCGTATCAACGGTCCGGCCGGCTACGGTGGCGCGCCGCTCGGGGGCGTCCGACGCGAACTCCTTGACGATCAGCTCGTCGTGTTTTGCGGTCGTGGGCCAATGGATGTCGCGAAGCGAGTCCCCCCGCGCGTATGCACGGACTCGATCGAACTCCTCCCGGCGACGGCGTCGACCGAGCATCTCCTCGCCGAAGAGCTCACCGCGGAACCGTGACGGGATCGGGTGACGTTCCGGATACGCCAGCACCGTTTCGTGGTCGTCGACGACAAACGTCCGCGTGAACAGGCCAAACACGTCCGTCGGTTCGATCCGCACCGGGCCGAACCGTCGCTCCCCTCTGGCGGCATACGCAACGGTGTAAGTCGCCGGCTCGGCACCGACCGTCGTCCGAACTCCGTCGGCACTCCCGCTCAGTCCGTCGTCAGTCGCATCGAACACGCGCGCGACGAACGTCGATGACGGCGACCCCCGACCGTCGCCATCCCCGAACGAAAGCGAAACGTCCCGCCGCTCTCCGACGAATCCGGGTGAGATCCCCGACCGTCGAACGCGAGGTCGAGAAGCGCGTGCGACCTGCAGATACCCCGCAACGAGGGCGACGGCTCCCGACAGCACCACCGCGTTGAGCGCACGACCCCCACCGATGACGGACATGAGTACCCCGAGGACACAGACCGCAGTTACGATGCGGCCGCGTCGAGTGAGTCTCGTCGAGTTCATCGGTCGCGTCGAGTTAGCTGTCGCGTTTTGCTCTATGGATTCGGTACGTCGATCACTCCACCGGGACTGAACTGAGCGCCTCGTCTACGATGTCGGTGCCGCTCGTACCGCTCGAATCGGCCCGGATGCGGTGTGCGAGCACCGTCTGCGCCTCACGCTGTACGTCGTCGGGAACGACGTAGTCACGGCCGTTCAGCACCGCTCGTGCCTGTGCCGCTCGCAACAGCGCGAGACTCCCCCGTGGGCTCACGCCGAGCGTCGCGTTGCGTCTGGTGTGTGCCGCGAGACGAGCGACGTATCCACGCAACGGGGCGGTCGTCTCGACGCTCGCGGCGGTTGCACGTGCCTGACGCAGCGTCGTAACGCCCGCGACCGAATCGATCGACTCGACGGGGTGGCCGACGCGGTCGTCGACCATCCGGCCGAGCATCCGTGACTCCTCGTCGGTTCCCGGGTATCCGAGCCGGACCTTCTTCGTGAACCGATCGACCTCCGCGACTGGCAGGTCGTACGTCCGTCCCGGCTCGACATCGTTCTGGGTCGCGATCACACAGAATGGGTCCGGCAGGGTCCGAGTCACGCCGTCAGTCGTCACTTGTCGTTCCTCCATCGCCTCCAACAGCGCAGACTGCGTTTTTGGGGGAGCGCGGTTGATCTCGTCACCGAGCACGAAGTTGGCGAACACCGGCCCCGGCTGGAAGTCGAACTCATCCGTCCGCTGGTTGAACACGTTGACGCCGGTGATGTCCGATGGAAGGAGATCGGACGTGAACTGGACCCGTTTAAACGAGGCGTCGAATGAGCCGGCTATCGCCTTTGCCAGTGTGGTTTTTCCGACGCCCGGCACGTCCTCGATGAGGAGGTGTCCCCGTGCCAGGACGGTAACGAGGACGTCCTCGACGACATCGTTTTTCCCGACGATCACATCGGTGACGGTATCGATCACGCGGTCGGTGAGTTCGGAGGCTTTCGTCGTGTCGAGGGCGGAAACGTCCGCCGTCTCGGCGTCATTGGCATCAGTCATCGTCCCCGTCTCCCGTTCCACCGCGAACGCTGTCACGGAAACCCGATCGTCCACGAACACATCCGAGCGAACTGCCCAGCCGGACCGTCGGGTACCCGTCCGTTCCCGTTCGGTCCGGCGCGGCTGAGTCCCTCGCGGCTGGGTCCGGCGCGGCTGGGTCCGGCGACGCCGACTGACTCACGTCGATGATACGTCCCATGTGAACAGTACACATTCTGTGTGACGTACGTCGTCATACGGATGACTACATCGTGAAGTACCACGGGCGCGGTGGCCCGTGGCTTCCGTGTTTAGGGCCGCACTGCACCGGCAACGGAATTTAATCGCCCTCGCACTCCCACACTTCGTGTGTGTGGTCGTGCCCGGGACGGGTAAACACCCGAACACGTAACGTGTCCGTGAGGGTCTGGGCCTCCACCAGCCCACGACAACTCCCGTCTCACCGCCGTAGCGGGTTTTGAGAGGAGTCGCATTTTCATCCCTGCCGAACGACCAGCGAAGGAATTGAGGTCTTCAACTCCATACTTTGAGGGGTCGTTTTCTGGTCGTTATCAGTGTGTTATCCCCCAAGCACTTGAATTTGTGTGATATTGGGACGCGCTTCACCCACGGGCACGGTGGCCCGTGGTACTCGCGCTATCTCTTTTTATAGACGTTGCGCCGCCGAGGCGGGCGAGCAGCTCATCGTTCCCCATCCGCTTCGATCCACGACGATATCGCCTCGTAGCGCCGAGCCAGCTCACCGATCGCCGTTCGATCGAGAACGCCCCACCCGCATCCGGAAACTCGATCCCCACCGTCAGGTCGTCGCCGTCGAAGCGCTCCGTACGACGGATGGTTAATACAGTCGTTCCGGCAGCGCAAGGATACGAGCACCTGCCACGGTCGTCCGACGACTGTGGGGGGTCAAAAAAGTGACTCGAGCTCGTCGTCGGTGTCCATGAGCTCGCTAAATCGATCCTCGCTTTCATCGGTGATCTCGTCGAGATTGTTCTGTGCCTCGACTGCGACCTGCTGGAGCTCTTTGACCCGCGGCACGTTCGTGATCCCACCGAGAAGCACGAGCACGGCGACGGTGCCGTCCCCGCGGCGCGGGTAGTCGCCACCGCGAACCTCCATCGACCCCGTCTGCTCTTCGAGCCATTTGCGGCCGTGTTCGATGCCCTTCCGGTTCAGGTACTCGGGCGGACCGGCGACGATGAGCAGCGCACGCTCAGTGCCCTCCACCTCACACGGGAGGGTAAGTCGTCCGAGCGTCGCCTTCCGGACGAGACTCGTGATCCGGTTGGTCGCTTCCGTGCTGTCGGGTGTCGTGTCCTCTGTACGGAAACGCGAGAGGAGCCCGCCACGCTCCGGCTCGTCCACCTCGACCTCGGCGTATCCAACCGTCGAGATGCCGCCACCGGCAAGCGTGTTGATGATCTCCGAGGAGTCGACGACGCTCTCGGCGACGTCACCGCCGTGCTGTATCTCGCCGGCGCTGAAGAGGACGCCGAACCGCTTTACCAGGTCCGCGTTGAGCGCGTCGTACCCCTCCTGGACGGACTCGCCGGTTTTGCGCCACGCGTCGTTGTCGAAGACGAGCAGGTTGTCCACCTCGTCGACGAACGTCTGCAGCGATCGTGCCGCGTTGAGCGTGTAGATCCCACCCTCGTCCGTTCCGGGGAGGATCCCGAGTCCGTACACTGGCTCAGTGTAGATCCGCTTGAGGTGACGGGCAACGACGGGTGCGCCGCCGGAGCCGGTTCCGCCGCCGAGGCCGGCAACGACGAGGAAGGCATCGATCTCGTGGGTCGGTACCGAGTCGAACGCACCCTGAATCTCGTCGATATCCTCCTCGGTGATCTCCGCGCCGAGTTCGTTATCCGCACCGACGCCGTGACCCTTCACGCGTGCCTGTCCGATCAGGATGCGTCGGTCCTCCGGGAGATGGTCGAGACCTCGGAGGTCGGCTTTCGCGGTGTTCACTGCGAGCGCTCCGCGGACGACATCTGCGCCCGTGTCCGCGTCGTACGCGAGGAACTCGTCGACCACCTTCCCACCCGCCTGTCCGACCCCGATTAACGCGAGTTTCATGAGAACTACCCGCATGAATCTACACGGGCGAGCCCGATAAAGGTTGGAGCTACAGAGGCTCCATGGCCAGTACGGCCCCAACTCTGCGCGCCCTGTCCGCTCCCGGGCGGCCTGACTGTCCGCGCGTCATCTCGAAACGATCGTTGCGAGTATCGAGTACAACGCGAACGTCGTGCTCACCGCAGTCGGTGACCTGCGTCGCTTCTACCGGCCATCACGGGGTCGTACTCGATGCGCTCGAGTCCCACCTCGCGGGCGTGGTCGAGCACGGACCGGTACTCCTCGGGCGTGACTCGTCGGTTGATCTCGCTGTACCGGTCGGTCGACTGAGCCTTATATGCCGGCCGGTACTGACCCATCACGTTCACGAACGTCTCCCGACTGATCTCCTCAGCAAGAAACGTTAACACGCCTCTGGCGTTCTCGACGTGTCCCGGCATGACGAGATGCCGAACGAGCAGCCCACTGGTGGCCAGCCCCGTGTCGTCGATCTCGAGGTCGCCAACCTGGCGATGCATCTCGCGAAGCGATTCCGTACCGTTCGACCAGTATTCCGGCGCTTTCGAGTACCGGGCGGCCGCAGCGTCGTCGCTCCATTTCACGTCCGGCATGTAGATGTCGACGATGCCGTCCAACAGTTCGAGGGTCTCCGTCCGTTCGTAGCCGCCGCAGTTCCAGACGACGGGCACCTCCAAGCCACGATCACGGGCGATCCGGACTGCATCGACGAGATGCGGCGAGTAGTGGGTCGGGGAGACGAAGTTCACGTTGTGACATCCACGGTTCTGGAGCTCGAGCGCCATCTCCGCGATCTCCTCGGAGGTGACGGCCGCGCTTCGTGGCTCCTGGCTCGTCTCGAAGTTCTGGCAGAACACGCACGTCATGTTGCAGTGTGCGAGGAAGATCGTCCCGCTGCCGTTGTGGCCGCGAAGGACCTCCTCCTCGCCGTGATGGTCGAAGTACGAGGAGACGGAGACCGTGTCGTCGACGCGACAGGCACCCGTCTCACCCGCCGTCCGGTCGACCCCACAGTCGTACGCACACAGGTCGCAGTCGCCGTACCGGTCCCGAAGCCCGTCGACGCGAGCCCGGAACTCCTCGTCCGACAGCCGCTGGTAGTTCGGTGTGGTCGCCGGGCGAGCGCTCATACGTGATACTAGTGAACGACTGCCAAAGAGCGTGTCGACGGTTCGTCGCTCCAGTCAGTATCGCTCCCCGAACGCGAACTCGAGGGTCTCGTCAAACCCGATCGTTTCGTTCGACAGTGGCTCCAAACCCATCGCCCGGGCGATCGCTTGGCCACTCGGGATCTGATCGGACTGAGGGGAGTAAGCCCCCTTCAGTTCATCCCGACATTCGGCTGAGCGTCAGCGCCGTGGCCGGACTACCTATTGGCGCTGACTTGCACCGGCGAGGATTCGCCGTTCCATCCGTTCCCACCCGTCTCCCTCCCGGCGGAGCCGGTCGGGCAAGCGTGGCGTCGCCACGCCGTCTCGGTCGGTTAACTCCCTTCCCTCGCGGGTCGGTTCGCGGACCTCACGGATCGGGGCGGGGGGTGTCGTTGCTGTTCCAGAGCCAGCCGTCTCCGACTCCGGGCGTGTACCCGGTCGCCCGTCCGGCCGGTGGGGGGACTTTCCTCATGCCAAAGGCACGGGAGTCGGGCTCCCTCTGTCCGTATATAAGTAGCCGACGACGACTGATAAGGAGTTCGGTGCGATCCCAATCGATTCCGTGCGCTGACGGGCCCGTTCGTCATGATCGACGGGGGCTGGCTGACCCTCACGGTTCCTCATCGATAAGGGAAGCGTTCAAGTCACAAGCACCTCTATGTGATGTATGTCCGAGGCGCAGACCGTTCAGTTATCCTACGACGACGGGGCACGAGCGGTCGAACTCGCACGCGAGGCGGTCGAATCGTTCGTCCGACAGGGACAACGGGAACAGCCCGGAAGTATGCGGGAGGCGTTTTACGCTCGAACCGGCGCGTTCGTCCGCCTGGAGTCGACGCGCGGCAGGGGTCGACTCCGCGGATGCGCCGGTGCATGGGAGACGTCCGACCAGCTCGGACACGCGATCGTCGAGGCGGCGATCCAGGCGGCTTCGGAGAGCTCCTGCGGCTCGGAGGTCGAACCACAGGAACTCGACAACATTACCGTCTCGGTGTTTATCGTCTCGAACACGGTGTTGACGAACGATCCACTCGGTGACCTCGAGATCGGAACACACGGCGTCGCGGTCGACGGCGGCAGCTCTCACGGATGGCTGTATCCGACCGTCCCGGTCGAGAACGGCTGGTCCGGCGCGGAGTTCCTCTCGCGGGCCTGCCGGAAGGCGAAGATCTCCCCCAACGCCTGGCAGGAGGACGACACCATGGTGACGCTCATCGAGGGGCAGGTGTTCCGCGAGCGCGCCGACGGTGGCGCGGTCGAGGAACTGTAGCGCGGCCGAGGGCTGTAGCGCGGCCGAACGGGCCGATCTACTTTTCAGCGCCGTAGCCGACGCGATCCGCATCCGCGAGTGCGCGCTCCGTTGCCGCGTCGAGATCGAAGAGCTGCTCCGCGCCGTCGACGAGCTGGCCCTCCCGAAGTATTGGCTTCATCAGCGACTCGGCGTCGGCCGGTCCGTCGCGGTCGGCGAGGGCGACTGCGTGGCCTCCCTCGCCGGTTCGGTACACGTCCTTCCGTCCGGAGAGCTTTCCCCGCTTTGCGGCAAGCTCGCCCTCGATGGTGACGATATCGAGCGCGAAATCGATCGGGTCCGCGTTCGAGACGTAGCCGCCGACGCCGAACCCGTCGGCGACGTCCCGAAGTCGTCGGAGGTCGTCCGGATCGAGCCCCCCCGAGAGGTACACGTCCACGTCCTCGTGTTCCCGGGCGTCCAACTCCCAGTTCACCTCGCGGACGATGTGTCGGAAATCCCCGCGTCGCGAGCCGGTCGTGTCGAGCCGGACGCCGTCGAGCCGGTCGCCGAGCGCGGCCACGGCTCTGAGCACCTCGTCGCGCTCGTCAGTGTACGTATCGCACAACGCGATCCGCGGAACCGCCTCGTCGACCGCCTCGTCGAACGCACGCCACGCCGCTTCCTGATTCCCCTCTCCGAAACAGATCACCAGCGCGTGCGGCATCGTCCCGGACGCCTTGCGTCCGATGAGGTCGCCGGCGGCGACGTGTGAGAGCCCGTCGAACCCCCCGACGAGCGCCGACCGTTCGACGGTCGCGGTCATCGATGGATGGACGTGCCGCGCGCCGAACGAGAGCACCTGCGACTCCGGCGCGGCGACGCGGCAGTCGAGCGCGGCCGTGGCGATCCCGGAGGCGTGTGAGAGAAATCCGAGAAGCGACGTCTCGAGCCGAGCAAACTCCAGATACGGCCCCTCGATACGCATCACGGGACCGCCATCGAACAGGCGACCCTCCGGGATCGCGTCGACGTCGACGTTGCGTTCTTCCAGCAGCGCGACGGCGTCTTTCAGGCCGGCGAACAGCTCGAACTCACCGTCCGGGAACTGGTCGGCCGTCACCTCGGCGACGACGTGCGGGTTTCGGTCGGTCGCACGCAGGGTGGCCTCCGTTCGATCGAAGTAGGCGTCAGTCGCCCGTCCCTCGCGGATGGCGTCCGCGTCGACGATGTCGAACTCGGTCATGACCCAGGCTTGGCTCCGCGCCGTGGTAAAACCACTCGGGTTGGCGGCGCGGTGACGAACGACGAGAGGCTACCGCCTTCCCGATCATCGTCGTCGTGCGATAGCGAGCGCGGCGAGGATCGCGACGGTCGCGACGAGGACGCCGAACCCGGGTGCCGGGTCCTCCGATGTGTCGTTCGGATCGGTCGGCGTGGCGGGCTCGGCAGTCTCACCGGGGGCGTCCGGCAGATCGAACCCGTCGTGGTCGTTCACGTCCGGCTCGTCTAGTTCGATGTCGGGACGCAGCTCGAACACCGCGTCGGGCTCCAGCGCGTGTGCGATCGTTATCGTCGTCCCGTTTCGCTCGACGCCGTACGCGCCGCGGAACCGACCGTCCGACACGTAGTGGACGCCGTCCGGTCGGTGGGTCGCGTCGTGGGCGTCGAGCACCCGCTGATACGCGGTGTGGAACTCCGCCGCGTCAGTCTCCGTCTCCCACTGTATCACCCAGACGTAGCCGTCCCGCTCCTCGCCGTCCGCGTCGTTCCGGTACGGATACAGTTCGTCGTTCGCCCATCCCGTCGTGGCCGGATGGGCGTAGTTGTACGTCCGATACGGGTGCGTCGTCTCGTACAGCACGTCACGATCGACGACGCCCGCGTTGTAGTTCACCGACTGATACCACATCGAGACGAAAATCGACGCCTCGCCGACAGTGTCCGATCCGTTCACACCCTGCTCGTCGTACGTCTCCCACTCTCCTTCGGCGGTGTCGTCGAACTCGATCGGGACGGGGTCGAACGGCTCGCGGTGGATCGTCTCTCGGGTCGTCTCGGGTGGGTCGGCCATCAGATCGTCGACACCCTCCCATCCTTCCGCCTCAAGCACCTCGTCGACGTACGGCGCGCCGTCGGAGTACGGCTGGAGCACGGTGAGCAGCACGCCGAGGTTCGGGTCGGAATCGTCCGCGGCCCCACCCGTGGCGTCCCCGCCGGACGGCTCCGCCGTACACGTCCACTCCTCCTCGCAGCGCTCTGCGTACACCTCCTCCATGTAGACGACCTCGCCTTCGACGATCCCGTCAACGCCCAGATCCGCATCCTGAGTGGCTCCGCTGTACCGCGGGTCGCTGAGGTTCTCGTACTGGTCTTGCATCGCGTGCCCGAGCTCGTGGAGCAGCGTCGTCGAGGAGACTCGAAGCGCGTCGCCCTCGTCGACGACGATCGTGATCTGATCATCCGCGGGCGAGTAGAACCCGGCAACTGCGCCGGAGAACACCTCGTCGATCACCGCCTGGCTCGACTCGTCTTCGCCGATCACGAACAGCGCCTTCCACACCTGGTCGTTCCACCGATGGAACTCCTCGTCGGACTCGCCGTCGAGCCCCTGCTCGGCGAACTCCTCACGCGTGATGACCTCGACCGGAACCGCCGACTCGAACGGTCGCTCGCGGATCGCCTCCACACGAGCCATCTTGAGGTAGGTCATGTTCTCGAGGTCGGCCTCGCTCAGCCCGTCGCCGTCACCACTCTGATCGATCCCGAGGTCCGCGGGGTCGTCCGTGTGGTGGGTTCCGTTCCAGCACCCCACCACCTCCGTGGTCGCGTTGGGGCCGCAGTCCTCGGCGTCACCTACGGGCGACTCCGCGGCCACGACGCCCGTCCCGAACGTGAGCGCGAGCGCGAGCGCAACGACCGCGACGACGAGTGCCCGTCGCATACAGGCCGTTACGGACCCCCGCGTAAGTAGCTTACCGGTGTGTTCCCCCCGAACACGCGCCGATCATGTTACTGGGCGAGAACGATACGCGGTGCTGAGCGAGAACGATACGCGGGCGAGTCGTCTTTTTGAGGCCGGAGGACGAACGCCCATGCATGACGTACCACTCGAGCGACACCGCAGTGATCGTCGTGGACATGCAGAACGGGTTCTGCCATCCCGACGGGAGTCTCTACGCGGAGCCGAGCGAGGCCGCGATCGATTCCGTCACCGAGCTCGTCGACCGCGCCCGTGAGGCGGGCGCTCAAATCGTATACACGCGGGACGTTCATCCGCCTGAGCAGTTCGAGGACACTCACTACTACGACGAGTTCGACCGGTGGGGCGAGCACGTCGTCGAGGGGTCATGGGACGCCGAGCTCGTCGCGGAGCTGGACGTTCGTGACGACGACCACGTCGTGGAGAAACACACGTACGACGCCTTCTACCGAACCGATCTGGAGGGGTATCTGGACGCTCGCGGCGTGAACGATCTGCTGATCTGTGGCACGCTCGCGAACGTCTGCGTGCTGCACACGGCCGGAAGCGCCGGCCTCCGTGATTACCGCCCGGTCGTCGTCGAGGACGCGCTCGGATACATCACCGACGATCATAAGTCGTATGCCGTCGAGCACGCCGACTGGCTGTTCGGCGAGACGACGACGCTTGCGGACGTCTCGTTCGCCCAGTCGTAGGGGGTGGGTGGCGTGCGCGAACGATCCGCGAGCAGAGTTCGAACTGCGCGAGCGGAAGGTACGAACTGCCCGCGCGAGCGACCCAGCGCCGCGCGACTACGCGACGACGAGCACCGCATCGCCCACGGGCCCCGAGAGCTGTCGGACCCCGCGTTCGAGCCCGATGGCGACCACGACGAGCGCGGTGGTGTACGTCGCCGAGCCGGCGAGCGAGGCGAGCGCGAACTGCGGCGCCGACACCGAAGACGTTGCCGTCGGGAGCGCGAGCCAGCCTCGAGCCCCGGGGATCGCGTTCGTCACGGCGACCGCGGGCAGTCCCCACCGATCGAACCAGCGGTCCGCGCCGTCGAGTCGATCGTCGGTGACCGGAACTGCGTCCATCGCGGTGGGATCCACGTCGTAGTGGCGAACCGAGACGAACAGGAGGAGCTGACCGATCGTCGCGCCGATGACCGCGGCCGCCGCCACCGGGAGAAACGCGAACGCATCGGAGCCGACTGCAAACACGGCAGCGATGAACAGCGTCCGAGTCGGGATCAACTTCCCGACTAGCGCACCCTCCAGCACGAAAACGAGGAGGAGAACGACGACCCCGTAGGTGGCGACGAGGTCGAACGCAGTCGTCAACAACACGTCCGTCACGCTCCGAGTTACGTCGTCATCGCTTAAAGCTCTTGTAGGGTGGGTGACAGTGTCCCACGTGGTCGATGGGATGGACCCTCACGGTGGGGGATGCAGGTCACGATCGGAGCGAAGGATGCGGGTTTGTGACCGTGCGGATTGTGGATCACGGCTGCGCGGGCGTGGACCACCACTGGGAAGTTTTGGATCGACGCATCCGTCGTCCTGAGCGGGATAGTTTAAGTGCACCACGGAGTGAGTGAGCGTATGATCGATGTCGGCGTCAAGGCTCCCGACTTCATCGCGCCGGCCGTCTCCGAGGGAACGGGCGTCGAACTGGAGCTGTATCGACTCGTGGAGAACCACCGCGCGGTCGTGCTCTCGTTCGCGCCGGCAACGTTCGTTCCGAGCTGTACAGCCGCGTTCGTCGCGCTCCGGGACGCGGGCTGGCACGATACACGTGATCTCGCCGTCGTCGCTGTCACTGGTGACTCGCTGTTTTCGGGATTCGCGTACGCCGATCGGTTCGACCTGCCGTTTCCGATCGTCTCGGACTTTCACGGCGGCGTCGCCGAATCGTACGACTTGCTGGCGGAGTCGTGGGAGGGTCATTCCGAGATCTCGCGTCGCGCGACCGTCGTCATCGACGACGACTGGACCGTTCGGTTCGCGGAGGCCACCGCCGACGCCCTCGACCGGGCGGAGCCGGCCCCCGTCGAAGCGGCGACCGAACCGCTGCGTGAACTCGGCGTCGACGTCGACACGCCACGAGTAGCGTACGACCGAACGCTCGGCTGATCAGAAGATGTTCGCCTGTCGGTACACCGAGATCCCCTCGTTCGTGATCTCGTACGGCTTCGTCTCCCGCGAATGGTTCGCATCGCGGATCTTCTGTATCTCGACGGCGAGCCGGGTTTCCTGATAGTTCGAGGAACGGACGTACTGGAGGACGAAGACGGCGTCCGTGAGGTACTCGACGATTCCGTACCGCGAAGTGTACGGGTTGTCGTCGCTCGCCTCCGAGGTCAGAAGCGTCGTCACGCCCGCCTCTTTTAACGCCCGAGTGAACTCGAACACCTCCGACCGACGCTTCGCCGGATGGTCATACATCATCTCGAGGAGCGAGACGGAGTCGAGAACGAGTCTGTCGGCCTCAAACGCAGCGACGAGACGTGGAAGGTCGTTTCGGATCGATGCCAGCGAGTTCGCCATATCGATCGGATCGATCGCGATGACCGCGAGTCGCCCCTCGTCGGCGTACTCGCGGAACGGCCAGCCCTTCTCCTCGGCGGTCGAGAGGATCGACTCGCGGCTCTCCTCCAAGGTGAGGTACACGCCCGCCTCGCCGTTTTCGATCGCGTCATTCAGAAACTGGAGCGCGAACGTCGTCTTTCCGGTCCCCGCCGAACCGATCACTGACATCAACGCCGTCCGTGGGACCCCTCCGAGAATCAGCTCATCGAGTCCGTCGATACCGACGCTGACGCGCTCGATATCGGAGTCGAACTCCACTTCCTCTTCGCCATCGAACTCGGGTGACTCCTCATCCGAACTGCTGAAGTCGGCGAATCCGAAGGCATCGGTTTCGCCTCCGCCGAACGGATCGTCACCGCCGCCTCCGCCGAACGGATCGTCGCGATCATCCATACCCGCGGACCCAGCTGCGTCCGGGGAAGCATCGATGTCCGAGTCGTTACCCGTACTCACGGAGTCGAACTCACCGCTCGGTGACCGTTCAGCCTCGGACGCTCCCGGCTCCGGCGCTGCCTCAGGATCGACCTCGACCCCCGTCTCCGGATCCGATTTCGCTTCGGGAGCCTCCTCGGACTCCCCGTGCTGTTCTGACTCCTCGGACTCCCCGTGCTGTTCTGACTCCTCGGACTCCCCGTGCTGTTCTGACTCCTCGGACTCCCCGTGCTGTTCCGACTCCTCGAGTTCGCGAAGCTTCCGCTCGAACCAATCGTCCCCGTCGCTCATGACGTTCGTCGACCTGTGAAGGTCGCCATGGCACGTACAACGGCTGCCGCCGGCTTGAAGCTTTCCGGGGTCGCTCGGCACGACCGGACCACCGTGAGGGAGGTCCATCGAGATGGGCCGTGACGGGGGCCGAACGCCTTTGTCGATGCGGAATCAACTGCCTCACGGTGAGTGAACGCGTGCCCATTCCGGGCGGACGCGACGTTCGCGCGTCGCTCGACGGCGCGGATACGGGAGACGAGGCTTCGGACGCGCCTACTCCGGCTGACGATCCCGGCGCGAACACGGTCGTCGTCGCGTGCCCGCCGCATCCACAACACGGGGGTCACCGTGGTGACGAGCGACTGACGGCCGTCAGCGACGCGCTTTCGGCCGCCGGCATCGACTGTCTTCGATTCGATTACGGCGCGTGGGACGAGGGGTACGGTGAGACGACCGATGCGGACAACGCCGTCAGGTGGGCGCTCGACCGATACGACCGCGTCGGGCTGTTCGGATTTTCCTTCGGCGGCTGCGTGGCGCTTGTGACGGCGGCCACTCGCCCGGAGCTGGCGGGCGTCTGCGCGCTCGCCCCGACCGCTGAGCTCAATCCGGACGTCGACGCTGTCGAGTCGCTATCGACCATCGCCGACACCGGGCTTCCGGCTCGGATCGTGTACGCGACACGGGACACCACCGCCGAGTGGCGGCCGGTCGTCGAGCGCGCGGAGACGCTCGGCATCGAGACCGTAGCGATCGAAAGCGACCACTTCTTCGTCGGCAGGACTGAGACGGTCGCGGCGGACGTCACCGACTTTCTTGTTCCCGTGCTTTCCCGCGCGAACTGACGATCGACGGCGACGTCGGTCGTCGAGTCACTCTCGACGGGGATGTCGGTCGTCGGGTCACTCCTCCAATGGTCGCGCGATTATCTCACCCCAGTGGTCGAAGCCGTACCGATCGTAGAACGCTCGTGCACGCTCGTTCGCTCGGTCGACATCAAAGACGAGCCGATCGAGCGGGAGATCCTGATCGGCGGCGAGATCGAGAGCCGCGCCCATCAGATCGTCCGCCACGCCCGTTCCGCGGTACTCCGGCGCGACGTACAGCTCGTTTATCACCGCAGCGTCCCAGATAAACGCGAGCCGCTCCGGGAGACAGAACACGTATCCGACGACAGTCGAAGCGTCGCTTTCGGCCTCCGGCTCCGCGACGGCGACGGTGACACAGCGAGGATCGTCGTCGACACAACGCTCGACCCACGAGAGCCACTTCTCGCGATACCTCTCCGTGAGCTTTTCCTCGTACTGCTTCGCCTTTTCGGCACCGCCGGTGTCGACGCCGATCCCGCGCTCGAACGCCAGCTTACACTCGTACAGACCTGACCGGTCGGTTTCGGGATCATATGGTCGAAGCTCCATGGAGGTCGTCTGAGTGGTCAGCATGTATTGGTTACGGAGCATCGAGGAGAAAACCCCGCGCTTCCCCGCGCTTCAGTGCGGCGGAAATGTCGCGAACCCGTTTCCCGCCGAAAGCGAATCGACGTAGCCGGCTGCGACGAGGTCGGCGAGCGCGTCGCCCGCACCGGAGTGGACGACGGCCGGCCCGGGGACGACCATCACGGTGCCACCGCGGGCTTTCACCTCGCGAAGCTCGGCCGCGACTTCCCGAATCGTCGACTCCGACGGTCGCTCAGCGGAGACCCCACCCTGCATGAACCCGAACGCTCCGCCGCCGCTTCTGGGTCGTTCCGGGGGGTGAACGCGGATCCCCGACTCGTCAGTGGCGACGAGATCACCCTCCTCGATGGCGTCGAGCACCTTCGTGTACGCCAGCGGGTCGCCGTCCGACCCTTGTGAGGACTCACCGTCCGGCTCGACGACGAGCGCACAGTCCATCTCGATCCGTTCGACCTCGATCCACTCGCCATCGTATCGGATCTCCGTCGGATGGTTGGTCGTCGAGTAGAAGCCGGGCGGCACGACCGTATCCTCCGGTGCGGCGACGAGCGTGACGTCCGAGGGATCCTCCAGGACGGCTCCGTTCTGGTGCAGCTCGTGAAGGATCGCCTGCAGCGTCTTCTCGTCATCCGCCGAGACGGTCATTCGGCAGTACGACTCCTCTCCTTTGTGTTTCCCGACATCGAACTGCTCGACTTCGAAGGAGCCGCCCAGATCCATCACCGCCCCGAACGCGCGCTGTATCGTCCCGCTGTCGATGATATGCCCCTCGAGTTCGACGATGCGAGAGCGGCCCATAGCAGTCCGTCACGGCCCGGGAGGAAACGCGTTTCCCTGTGGGTTTTTCGATACCCACCATGACAAGGGGTTTATTGCACTATCGCCCGCGATGGTAACGTTAAGGGACGCGACGACCCTACGGGGAGTAATGAGTACCGAGGTGTCGCGTCGCCGGGCGTGGCTGATGGCTGCCCGTCCGCAGACGCTTCCGGCCGCCGCCGCCCCGGTGATCGTCGGGGTCGGCCTCGCCGCCGATGCGGGCGTGTTCGCGCCGCTGCCCGCACTCGCCGCGCTCGTTGGGGCCGCACTGATCCAGATCGGGACCAACTTCGCGAACGACTACTACGACGCGATTCGGGGCGCGGACACCGACGACCGTGAGGGGTTTACCCGTGTCGTCGCCAGCGGCATCATCGATCCCCACGAAGTAAAACGGGCGATGTGGCTCACGTTCGCGGCCGCGATACTCGTCGGCACGTATCTCGTCGCCGTCGGTGGCGTCCCGATCATCGTCATCGGCCTCGCCTCCGTCGCCGCCGGGATCGCGTACACCGGCGGTCCGTACCCGCTTGGCTACCACGGGCTCGGCGATCTGTTCGTGTTCGTCTTCTTCGGCGTGATCGCCGTCACGGGAACGTACTACGTACAGGCGGCTGCGCTCGTGGGAGGCCACTTCCCGCTCTGGATCCCGGAAGGAACGGTGCCGCTCGCGGTGGTCGTCGCCAGCCTTCCTATCGCGGCGTTGTCGACGAACATCCTCGTCGTGAACAACGTTCGTGACCGCGAGGAGGACGCCGAGACGGGCAAGCGAACCCTCGCCGTTCGGTTCGGCTACCGGTTTTCCAGACTCCAGTTCTTCCTTCTGCTCACGGTAGCGTACCTCACCCCGCTGTGGTTCCTGTGGTCGGGGTACGGAGCCGCCGTCCTGTTACCCCTGCTTACGCTGCCGCTCGCCGCGACGGTGACACGAACCGTGCTCACGGAGACGTCCGGCGCGGCGTTGAATCCCGCACTCGAATCGACCGGCAAACTGCTCGCCGCGTACGCGGCGCTTTTCGCCGCCGGACTCGCCGTCTGACCCATGCGGATCGAGCCCTTCTCGCTTCGACTGTCGAGCCCGCTAAACACTGCTCGTGCCGAGCTGCTCGACCGCGAGGGGTTCCTCGTCGGCCTCGACCCCGATGTCGACACCGGGGTGACGAGCTCGGGGGTTGGCGAGGCGACGCCGATACCGGGCTGGACCGAATCCGCAGCGGACTGTGAGCAGGCACTCCGAGAGATCGGACCGGTCAAGAGTCACGGGAATGCGGTCGACGGGATCAAGGACGGCGGAAGCGGACACGACGGAATCACGGCTCTCGCCACGCTCGATCCCGAAGAGACGCCCGCCGCGAGACACGGCGTCGCGCTCGCGCTCGCGGACGCCGACGCCAGAGATCGAAACGTTCCGCTGGCGGAGCGACTCGCCGACCGCGCCGGACTCCCGGCACCCTCGACGTCCGTTCCGGTGAACGCGACTATCGGCGACGGTGACGTCGCGACGGCCGTCGAGACGGCCGAACGCGCCGTCGACGACGGCTACTCGTGTCTCAAACTAAAGGTCGGCGCGCGGCCGATCGACGACGACATCGAGCGGCTGCGGGCGGTCCGACGAGCAGTCGGTCCAGCAGTCGAACTCCGCGCCGATGCCAACGGCGCGTGGAGTCGGAAGACGGCGCGTCGGGCACTCAACCGCCTGCGACGCGTCGACCTCGCGTACGTCGAGCAGCCGCTCCCGGCGGCCGATCTCGACGGTCTCGCTCGACTCCGCGAGGAGTGTCGCGTTCCGATCGCCGTGGACGAATCGCTTTCGACGGTCGCAGTTTCGGACGTGCTCGCGGCCGAGGCGGCCGACGTCGTGGTGTTGAAGCCGATGGCGCTCGGCGGTCCGATGGAGACGCTCGCCGCGGCCTGCCGGGCCCGGGAGGCCGGCGTCGACCCGGTGATCACGACGACGATCGACGGCGTGGTCGCGCGAGTCGGCGCGGTCCACATCGCGGCCGCCGTTCCCGATGTCGGAGCGTGCGGACTGGCAACTGGATCGCTTCTCGCGGAGGATCTCGCTCCGGACCCATCACCCGTCGAGGACGGCACGATCGAGGTTCCCGAGGGTCCCGGACTCGCTGGCGGTCGATTCGACGACGCACTCGACGTCGAGTCGAACGACGCAGCAAACGGACGAGAGTCGTAGCGGTGTTACTGAATTTCAATGCGAAACCCTGTGTTCAGCGCGAGGATGAAGCCGACATGATATGCTACAAACCACGCGACACAGACAGTCTGTAATCTCAACGGTTATTTTATGCGAGATACTATGAAATGGCAGACATGCGACATGCTGCTGCGGGGAACGTGCTCACGCTCAAGATGGCCACGAGTGCGTCTCACCACTCACACACCTTCACAGCCCAACCAGCAGCGGTTGGCATGTCATCAACCGACTCTCTCACGGTGGCTGCAACGGAGAGTCAGGCCGATGGCCCGGCCCGCTGCTCACGGTGCTGGACGCCCGTGAATGCCACTCACTCAACCACGGTGAGGGTAACACCGATCGGATACGACGACCCAAAATGTCACACTCTCAACACGAGGGACGAGGGTACGTCAGCGAACCCGCACGTTCACAGCCGGGGGAATCCAACAGGGATTACCCACGGAGGAATCTTCGCCCGTTAGGGCGGAGAGGAAGTCAATCGACATCCTGTGCCGTGTTCGTCGCCGCGGCGACAGCCTCGGCAACGGCATCGTACTCCGGCTCCTTGCCGGGGTGTTCGGCAAGCCACCGATACGTGACGACCCCGTCGTGGTCGATCACGAACACGGCACGGCGGGCGACCGTCTCGACGCCGTACTGCGCGAAGCTCTCGACGACGTCGTACGCCTCGATCGCCTCGTGGTCCGGGTCGGCGATGAGCCCGAACGGAAGATCGTACTCGCGTCGGTACGCCCGCAGGGCGTGTGGCAGGTCGGTGCTGACGCCGTACACGGTTCCACCGACCGACTCGAATCGATCGAGGCCGTCCCGCAACGCACACATCTCGTCGGTGCAGGTGTTCGAGAACGCGGCCGGAAAGAAGGCGAGCACGACGACGCCGTCCCCGAGCTGGTCGGAGAGACGGAACGGTTCGATCCCACCGTCCGCAAGCGAGGCTGTGAAGTCGGGAGCGTCGTCCCCGATGTCGACCATACGAGACGGTCGGACCGGTAACGTATCACCGTTTCGCCGAGAGGCGGCCGCTGACGACGGACTGAACGATGCGTTCACGACGTGCGGCGCGATTTCGACGCGCTTCGGGGGCTGAGATGGCCTATCGTGGATTCGACCGGCTGCACTGAGGCAAAAAGACTATAGTCGCCACAGGGTTACGACCGGGTAGAGATGGCAAGCGCGATTCCACTGATCGGCGGCATTCCGGCCGGCCCCGAGCTCCTCATCATCCTGCTCGTGCTGGTGTTGTTGTTCGGCGCGAACAAGATTCCGAAGCTCGCACGGTCGACCGGACAGGCGATGGGCGAGTTCAAGAAGGGCCGCGAGGAGGTCGAAGACGAGCTGAAACAGATGCAGGAAGGTGAAGATACCGACGAGGAGACCACGACTGACGCCGCATTCGACGAGGAAGACGAGGAGCTCGAGACGGACGAAGAGACCGCGTAACGCGGCTCCCTGAGACGGGCACCCCGACAGGATCTCGGGTTGTCGAGTTCGATCCCGTCCGACCGGACCTCACCTGATCTGTACACTCGTTTCTCGATGTGGGCGCGTGGCCTAGCGGACAGGGCGAGAGGTTCCTAACCTCTCGATCGCGGGTTCGAATCCCGCCGCGCCCGTCGTTCACCCCGTTCGCCCACGGGCACGGCTGACCTTCGCTCGCGAGGACCTCGCCGCACCCCTTCTGCGCTTTCGTTCAGGTTGGACCAAGCACGACCGGTCAGTCTCGCTCCAACCGGTCGAACGACCGACTCGCGAGCCAGACGGCGAACAGGCCGAGACCGAGCGTCAAGGCGGCGAGTCCGATCCCCGGCTCGTACAGCAGCGGCGGATGGTAGCCGAGCCCGTAGTCGACGATGAGGTTACAGGTGACGAGTACGAACGCCAGTATCAGCGCGCCACGAGTCGTGCGGCCGAACGTCGGGAACAGCAACGCGAGCCCCGCGAACGGTAGATGGGTCCCGATCACGCCCCAGTAGTAGATCCACGCGTCGGGGGCGGCGAGATACGCCTCGAACGCGAGGTTCAACGAGACGAGCGGCCAGAGCCCGAACTGGACCAGCCAGACGAACGCCACCGTGTGGAGATACGCGAGTGGTCGGGTCATCGGAGCGTCCCCTACATCACCACCGTCGAGGACCGTCGGAACGAGCGTGAGAAGCGACAGCGTGCCGAGCGCGACCGCAACCGCCGAATCCGCGTACAGCGGCCACAACGGGATCGGTACGTCGCCGGCGGTCGGTCGGTAGTATGCGACCCCGACGAAGAACATGAACGACGTGAAAAACAACACGGCCGCGAGACTCCTCGGACGCCCGAGCAGCTCCGCGGCGACCGCGTCACGAACCCGTCGTCGGACACGGCGACTTCGCAAGCGACCGAGCGAGGGCACGTCTCTCCATTCAGCTCTCGGCCATCATAAGCATCTCGTCATGATGAAATGTATGAGACACATGAGATACACGATGCGATCGGGTGCAGTGACCACCGTCTAATTATCAAGCTGGATGATCTGCGAGGAACCTTTTTCAACGCCCCGGCAGTGGGTCCGGATATGGTACTCGAGGACGCCGACGGTGCTCCCGTGAACGGGGGCTCCGAGGAATCGGCGTCCGATGCGAAGGTATCGGTGAACGCGGAGTCGCTCGTGGACCACGTCCGGAGGGCCGCCCGGACTGGCGAGGAGCTCCGCAAGCGGTGTGAAACCCAGCAGGACCTCGCGGCGGTGCCGGTTCGAAAGGGCGACTACACCTGGACGGAGTACGAGAACGAGTTCTTCCGCGACGAGGAGGGAAATCGACCGACCGACGACGAGGGGAACCCGCTGTCGTTCACCGACGTAAATAAAACGGAGGCGCTCGGATTCGACCCGAGCCGAACCGAAACCCTGCTCGCGGGCGGTGCGGACGGTACGGCGGTGCTGTCAGATATCATCGACCGGCGGACGGTTACTGTCGATCCTGATCTGGACGAAACCGAGTTCTTCACGACCGACGACGGGCGTTCGACGCTCGTGACACGGTACGACCTCGAGAAGGCGGTGCCGATGGGGAAGAAGACGCATTTCCGGGAGGAGGAGCGGTACTGGGTAAACGAGCCGTACGCGTTCATCGTCGTGTTCCACTCGACGAAGGAGAACGAGAAGAAGTACTACGCGGTCCAGCCGCACCTGACGGGGATCGAAGCGGAGTTACAGGAGTTTCTCACCGGCAAGCTCCGTACCTCGATCAAGTACGCCGACGAGTCGATCGCCGGCGGGGACGAGGCGTTCCGGGAGGAAGTTATCGTCGAGGAGACGCGAACCCTCCTCGACCGATACGATCTCGTCGACGGCGACGGTGAGGCGGGCGGGTTTCTCGGTGAGATCGCCGAGTGGTTGCGGGAGCTCGACGACCGGATCGATCGGTTCGATGTCGATCCCGAACGCGGGAGCGTGGGGCGTATCCTGCAGAAACTGGGATACTCGCCGTCATCATCGTCGGGGGAGGGACTCGCCGGGAGTGCGGTGCGTCCGGAGCCCGCAGTGCTTGCCGAGAATCGGGAGACGCTGACCGCATACCAGGTGGAGAAGCTGCTGTACTACCTCCGGCGTGATTTCATCGGTTACGAGCGGATCGACCCGATCAAACACGACATCAACGTGGAGGATATCTCCTGTGACGGGTACGACTCACCCGTCTTCGTCTACCAAACCGGCTACGAGCAGATCATCACGAACGTCTCACACGGCACCGACGAGCTCGACGATTTCGTCGTCAAGCTCGCTCAGCGCTCGGGAAAGGGGATCTCCAAGCGTCGTCCGCAGGTCGACGCGACGCTGCCGGACGGCTCTCGTGCCCAGCTCACGCTCGGCAGTGAGGTGTCCGATCACGGCACGAACTACACGATCCGGCAGTTCAACGACGTCCCCTTCACGCCGATCGACCTGATAAACTGGAAGACGTTCTCGCTCGACCAGATGGCGTTCCTGTGGCTCTGTATCGAGAATCACAAGAGCCTGCTTTTTGCCGGCGGCACCGCATCCGGAAAGACGACGAGTCTGAACGCGGTCTCGCTTTTCATTCCGTCGAACGCAAAGATCGTCTCGATCGAGGATACACGGGAGGTCGAGCTCCCGCAACGAAACTGGATCGCGTCCGTCACTCGGCCGTCGTTCTCCGACGACGACAAGGGTGATGTCGACGAGTTCGACCTGCTCGAGGCGGCGCTTCGGCAGCGTCCCGACTACATCGTGATGGGCGAGATCCGCGGCGAGGAGGGTCGAACCGCGTTCCAGGTGATGTCCACGGGTCACACGACGTACACGACGTTTCACGCGGACTCGGTCGGCGAGGTGCTCAAGCGGTTCACGACCGACCCGATCAACGTCTCGAAGACGATGTTCACGGCGCTGGATCTCGTCTCCGTGCAGTCGTCGACGCGGGTGCAAGGGAAGAAGGTTCGCCGGAACAAGTCGCTCACGGAGATCAACCACTACGACGCCGAAAACGACGAGATCAACGTCCAGGACGTGTACCAGTGGCAGGCGGAGACCGACGAGTTCCTCCAGATGGGCAACTCGAACACCTTAGAGGAGATCATGTTCGACCGCGGCTGGAGTCGGGCAACGCTCGACGAGGAGCTCCGAAAGCGCCGAGTCGTGTTAGCGTACCTGATTGACCGCGGGCTGAACACGTACGCGGAGGTGGCGGCGACGTTCCAGGCGTTCATCAACGACCCGGAGACGGTCCTCGCGTTGATGGCGACGGATCAGCTCGAGCGATCGTTGGAGGATCTTCGGGAGATGGAGTCCGTCCTGATCGACGTCGACCCGGAGACCGAGGCGATGGTGCCGCGACCCGACCCCGACGAGGCGGGGCGCGAGGAGGCGGCGTCGATCCTCCGCGACGCGACGGCGCTGTTTGATACCTATCGAGGCGAGACCCCGGACTCCGTCGCCGACGCCTTACTGGAGACCGAGCCGGCCACCGACGTGAGCGCACAACCCGGTACGGAACGTGAAACCCTCGCCGCGAACGCCCGGGAGGCCGAATCAACGGTCGAAGGTCGACGCGCCGGAGACGAGCAGATCGACACGTATCCACAATCCACTCCGGAGTCCGAGGGCGGACGCGACGAGGAACACGACAAGAAACGACACGACGAAGATGACGAGGAAGACAGTAAAGAGAGTGAGGATGCAACGTCGGCGTCTTCAAACGGAATCAACTTCGGGAAACCGTTCGATGACGGTGTCGACGTGATGGGTCCGGTCGGTCTTTCCACGAGTGAGAAGAGCGAGGATAAGACACGTGACGATGACGGTAGCGAGACACAGGTGGACGCAGACCCCGAACTACCGAAACACGATGGGCCCGAGCAGTCGGCAACCGACCCCGAGCCGTCGGCAACCGACCCCGAGCCGTCGGCAGCCGACAAGACGGAACGACCCATGGAGGAGGACTGATCCGTGCGATCGATCCGGTGGTGCGAATGAGCACCGATCTCGGGCGTCGTGGCGAGGAGGTGTCGGACGACCTCCTCGGCCAGCTGTTCTACCCCGTGTTCCGGGTAGCGTTCGATCCGGCGGGCGACTTCGTCGCTGACGTAGAGACCAAGCTGGCGGAGGCACGTATGCCGGACCCGGTCGAGATGTACGTCTCGCGGTCGCTCGGCGTCGGACTGCTTGTCGGAGTGACGCTTTGGATCGTCGGAACTCTGATCGGCTACGGCGTCTTCGCGATTGGACTCGTGGATCCGGAGACGCTGTCGCTCGGAATGCCGTCGCCGAGCCCATCCGTCACGGCGGTGCTCAGGTCGCTCGTCGTACCCGTCGCGGTGTTAGTAAGCGGGCTGTTCTTCGGTACGGTCGGGTTTCTGCTCGGGTTCGGCGGGCTGGTCGCGCTCCCGTACTCCCGGGCGTCGACTCGGAAGCGGGAGATCAATATTCTGCTCGCCGACTCCGTCTCCTTCATGTACGCGCTCTCGGTCGGCGGGCTGAATCAGCTCGAAATTCTACGGGCGATGGCGGACGCCGAGGACACGTACGGGGAGGTGTCCCGCGAGTTTCAAAGCATCATCAACGAGACGGAGTACTTCGGGACCGACTATCGGAACGCGATCCGACAGCAGTCGCTGGAGACGCCGTCCGACGAGCTGTCGCAGTTTCTGGCGGATATGCTGTCGATCGTCAACTCCGGCGGTGATATGGAAGCGTTCCTTGCGGATAAAAAGGAGAAACACCTCCGAACCTCGAAACAGGAACAGGAGACGACGCTGGAGACGCTGGAGCTGTTTGGCGAGATGTACATGACCCTGTCGCTTTTTCCGCTGCTTCTCATCATCATCCTCGTCATCATGGGGATGCTCGGGGAGTCCGACGAGTTCCTCCTGTACGCGACCGTGTACGTGCTCATCCCGTTGACCGGGCTCGGCTTCCTCGTGTTGGTGTCGACGGTGAAACAGGACGAACTCGGGGACGGGTATCTCCGACCGAACGGGGGGAACGATCGGCTCAGAGAGACCGAGCGCGAGAGTCTCGTCCACCTCGGACTCGTCGAGAGCTACGTCGGCGAGTTCGACGTGTTCGATCGGGTGAAGGGTCGCGAGGGAACGCACAAAACGAAACGGCTGCTCGCGGCCCCACACCACTTTTTCAAGGAGAACCCGCTGTACTCGCTCGCGTTGACGGTGCCGACCGCGCTCGTACTTGTCGGCGTCGCTGCGGTCGGCGGGAGCGCGCCCGTGAGCGTCGATGGGTGGGTGAGCCGGCCGGTGTGGTCGGCGTTCATCTGGGTGTATCTCCCGCTGTACCTCGTGTTGATCCCGCTCGCGATCTTCCACGAGTGGAACGAGCGATCCCGGCGAGCGATCACCGGAAAACTCTCGGAGAACCTCCGGAAGCTCTCCTCGGCGAACGACACCGGACAGACGCTTCTCGAGTCGCTGGAGACGGTCGCGAGCACCTCCTCGGGCAAACTCGCCGAGGAGTTCGAGGTGATGCATGCGAAGGTGAACTACGGGATGAGCCTTCGCGAGGCGATGGTCGAGTTCAACAACGCGTACGCGGTGCCGCGGCTCGCACGAACGGTGAAGCTCATCTCGGAGGCACAGGAGGCGTCCTCACAGATCACGGACGTGTTGACGACGGCGGCACAGGCGTCGGAAAACCAGGACGACATCGAGCGCGAGCGCCGGTCCCGCACCCGGATGCAGGTGGCGATCATCATGATGACGTACGTCACCCTGCTCGGCGTGATGGCGATCCTCCAGACGCAGTTCATCGACGTGATGGCGGATCTCGTCGAGCAGGGCGGCGACGGCGGCGGTGCAGCCGACGCCTCGTTCGGTGGTGGCGGGGTCGACCCGGACATCCTCTCCATGCTGTTTTTCCACGCCGTCACGATCCAAGCGATCCTATCGGGGTTCATCGCGGGGTACATTCGGAACGCGGACATCATCTCGGGCGTCAAGTTCGCGGTGTCGCTGATGACGCTCGCGCTGGGGGTGTGGATCTATGTCGGGTGACCGCCTGCTCCCCGAGACGTGGCGGGCGGGCCCAACCCGGATCGACCGGGGTCAGACGGTGCTCGACTTCGCCGTCGGGATGTCCGTGTTCCTGCTCGCCGTTGGCTTTACCTTCGCGTTCGTCCCATCGCTTCTGGAACCGTTCTCCGCGGGCGAGGGCGCGCGAGTGATCGTCGCCGAACGCGGCGCGGCACACCTGACCGAGACGTCGCTGTCGGCGGGCTCAGCTCCCGGCGTGCTCTCCGCGGCGTGTACTGTCGGGTTCTTCGACGGTGCCGACCCGGCCACCGTCGACGAGGACTGCGGCTGGGTCCACGACGAAAGCGATCTGAACGCGGAGCTCGGCGTCGCCGGCTACCTCGGGCTCAACGTCACCGTCTCGCAACGCGGGGACGTCGCGTCGCTCGACGGAGACGGTGGCGAACCGGTTCCACTGGCCGGTGGCGACGCGCCACCGCCCGGCGCGAGCGTCTCGACGGGCAGCCGGATCGTCGCTATCGACGGGGAAACGTACCGGCTCACCCTGCGGGTGTGGTGAGATGTTCGTCGAACAGTTCCCGGACGACCGCGGACAGGCGCACACCCTCGAGGCGTTCGTCGCCGCGCTGCTGCTCGTCGCCGGGCTGATCTTCGCGACGCAGGCGACCGCGGTGACCCCGCTGTCGGCGAGCACTTCGAACCAGCACATCGAGAACCAGGAGGCGGTCGGCGCGGCCGACGTCCTCGCAACGACGAAGGAGCGTGGAGACCTCAAACGCGGGCTGCTGTACTGGGAGGACGGCGAGTTCGTCGAGTCGGGTGACCCCGGCTACTACACGAGTATGGTGAACGAGACGCATCCGCTGCACGCTCCCTTTGACGAGGCGTTCGACGCGAGACGCGTCGCGTTCAACGTCGACGTGTACGCTCTCGAGGGCGGCGACAGGGAACGACAGCGCGTGGTCGACATGGGCGAGCCGAGCGACAACGCGGCCACTGCCTCCGTCCGACTCCCCTTATATACCGACGATCGGCTCTGGGAGAGTGAGGAGGCAGGCGACGGCGCGTTCACCGGTCCGACGCTCGGCGACACCGCCGATCACGACTACTTCGCGTCCGCCGGCGGGGAAGACGGTGACATCCTGTACACGGTCGTGGAGGTGCAAATCACCGCATGGCAGATATGAGTCCGTGGAACGGAAGCGACAGCGGGAGCCGCGACGACGACGATGATCACAACCACCGCACGGACCGCGCACAGCTCATTCTGATCACCGGGCTCACGCTCGCGGTGCTGCTCGTCGCCGTCGTCCTGCTGTTAAATACGGTGATCTATACGGAGAACCTCGCGACGCGCGGCGTCGACGCTGGCGGGGCGGAAGCAGCCGAGTTCCGCGAGGGGACCGCTGCGGACGTCGGCGAACTGCTCGACCGGACCGACTGGTCGACGTCCGACACGGCAGCGTTCGAGTCCGATCTGTCCGCGTACGCCACGACAGTCCGGGACCATCGCCGTCACGACGGAATCGTCGCTCGGATCGAAAGCGAGACGACATCGGGGGCGTACGTCGCACAAGACGCTGAATCGCGACCGTTGATCCCGTCGGACGCGTACATGGACGAGACGGGTGCCACCGGGGACGAGGAGTGGCCGTTGGTAGAGGGTGCGACGCGGACCCGTTCGTACGTTCTCGACGTCACCGTTCCTGACGCCGGAACGGTCGAGAACGACACGGTCGTCGAGAGCGACGCGTTCCGAGTAACCGTCGAGGCCGCAGACGGCAGCGACGAGTGGACGCTGTACGTGTATCGCGTCGACGGGAGCGACGATGCGGTGGTCCGCGTCGACGACGGCGTCGGCGACTCGGAGAGCGTCGTCGACGACCGAACGGCTCGGATCGACCTCACGAACGGCTCGGTCGACGGAGAGCAGTGGGAAGCGCTCGTCTGGGCCGACGGGGTGGAGGACGACGGGTCCGAGACCAACGACCGGACCGAATACGATATCAGATACGCCAACGGCGACACGGTCGAGGGAAGCTACGCGTTCGTCGTCGACGCGCCAGACGGTGTCGCTACGGCGTCACCCGCCGAGCCGCTCCACGACGCCCCTGACGACTCCCTGTACGCCGTCGAGGCCGTCTACGACACGCGGCTGACGGTCGGCCACCACACGCCCGACCTCCGCTACGAGGATCGGGTTCGGGTCGCCCCGGGTGAACGCGATGACTGAGCGCAACCTCCACGGCGGAGTCGATCAGGACCGTGCCGTCTCGGTGACCGTCGGCTACGTGCTCAACCTCGCAATCGCGTCGCTGCTTTTGACCGGGCTGTTCGTCGCCGGCGGCTCCTTCGTCCAGAGCGAACGCGAGGCGGCTATCGAGGGCGAGCTAACGGTTGTCGGCGAGCGCGTCGCCGCCGACCTGATGACCGTCGACCGCCTCGCGAACGCCTCCGAGAACCCGTCTGAGCTGACGGTCGAGCGCCGCGCCGAGTTACCGACCCGGGTGTCGGGCGTCGAGTACACGGTCTCGCTCGTGCCGGACGGTGGTGCGGACGGCGCCCACCTCCTCAGGCTGGAGAGCGACCGCGTCGACGTCGTCGTCGAGATCCCGGTTCGCGCGGCGGAGCCCGTCGATGAGACGACCGTCGAGGGCGGCGACGTCACGATCGAGTGGGACGACGGGGCGGTGGTGATACGGTCATGACCGTCGGCCCAGACTACGAGTCCGCCGACGGCGGAGCGACCGTCGCGAGCGACGACCGCGCGGTCAGCGAGACGGTGGGGTTCGTGCTCGTGTTCGCGTTGATCACGACGACGATCGCGGTAACTTTCACCGTTGGTCTCGGCGGGCTCGAGGACGCACAGGTCGCCGAGCGAGACGCCAACGTCGAACGCGCGTTCGACGTGCTCCACGACAACCTTCGGGACGTCTCCCGGGAGGGCGTCCCGAGTCGTGCGACGGAGATACGGATCGCCGGCGGTGAGCTCGCGCTCGCGGAGCGAACCACGATACGAATAATCGACGCGGAGGGCAACGTCACGGTCGTGGAGCGAACGCGACCGATCGTGTATCGCGGGAGCGGCGACACGGAGATCGTCTACGAGAACGGCGCGGTGTTCCGGTCCAGCGGCGACGTCGCAGTTCCCCTGAACGACCCCGATCTGGTCATCAACGGCGACCCCGGAGACCGGACGGTCATGTACTCGCTGGTCCGCACGACCGGCCAACCACAGGCCGTCGCTGGCGATCGAACGACGCTCGTCGTCGGCTCGACAGTCAGCCGCGAACTCGTCGAACCCGACAGGGAGCCGAATGAAAACGTAACACCCGAGAATAAAAACGTAACACTCGAGATCGACTCGCCACGCGCGGACGGGTGGGAGCGGCACTACGAACGGCTTGCGGCGGCAGACGACGAAGTCAACCTGGATCCCGACGGCGACGGCGACGTGACGGTCGACTTCGAGCTCGAGGACGGCGACGAGTTCCTGATCCACCGGACGACGATCGACATCGAGTTCAGCGATTGAGTTCGACGGCGACGGCCGTGACACCGAAGACCGCTCCGATCGCGTTGAGCAGCACGTCGAGCCACGCGAACGACCGCCACGGGATCGGGGCTTGCAGGAGTTCGATGCCGAACCCGAACGCGGTTGCGACGCCGGCTGCCACCACGAGTCCGACGAGCGAGGGACTGGTCCCGCGCGTGAGCAAGGCGGCGAGGATCGCGTATCCGACGACGTGAAACACGGCAGTCACACCGAGGCCGGCCGCCGCAGACGGTTCGGAGGCGGCGCCGGGAACCGGGACGACGGAGACAACGAGAACGACGACGCCGAACGCGATGGCCGGTCGCAAGTGGTCGAAACCAGGTGGTTCGATAGTTGTGTCGCCGGAAGGCGTCGTCACGGCGTCGGATACGTCCGGTCGGCAATTAGTTGCCCCGATCGAACCCGGCGTCCGAACGGACTGTCGAGCCGAGACGGATAAACGTCCCCGGCGTGTACGAAAACCGAAGGTGGATCCGAGATGATGTTACCGACGCACGCCGCGGTCGGGCTGGCGCTCGCAGCGCCGCTTGCGATCGTCGCTCCGGATCTCGCGACGGCCGTACTCACCGGCTCTCTCCTCGGGAGCGTCTTCCCAGACCTCGACCTGTACGCCGGTCACCGCCGGACGCTACACTATCCGACCGTGTATCCGATCCTTGCGGGTGTCGCCGCCGTCGTCGCGTTTCTCCTCGGAACGGCGCTCGCCGCGGGGGTCGCCGCGTTCCTTCTCGGTGCGGCCGCCCACTGTCGCATGGACCGGTACGGAGGTGGGCTTGAGCTGCGTCCGTGGGAAGGAACCTCGCAGAGAGCCGTCTACGACCACGTCCACGGACGATGGCGGCGGCCGAAGCGGTGGATCGAGTACGACGGGTCGCCCGGCGATCTGTTGCTGCTCACGGTGCTCGCGCTTCCACTGTTAGTCGTACTCGACGGACCGTTCCGGCTCGTCGTCGTCGCCTGTCTCGTAGTCGGTGTGACGTATGTGCTTCTTCGGCGGCGGCTCGCCGCGATCGCCCCGGTCGTGTTCGGTCTCGTGCCAGCACGGCTCGCCCAGTACGTCCCCGAACGATACCGACCGTGACTCGGTTCGAAGCCGGGGTTCGGTACGCCTCGGTGCACGTCTGAGGTTTTATGAAGGCCGGCAGCCAGTGACCGATAACGATGGACGACGGAACGGCGGACAGCGATGCTGAATCGGGGGCCGTCTCCGATGGTGATCGCGACGTCGGGCGGGAGCACGAATCCACTCACGTGGCGGACACCGACCAGTCAGAAGACGTGCTCGCGCGGCTGTTCCGCAGCGGCCGGTACAACGCGTTCGTCTCGTGGGCGCTCGTTCTCCTGCTCGCCGGCGTGTTCGTCGAGAGCGTGCTCGACGCCGACTGGCTGTGGACGCTGTTCGTCGTCTGTGCCGGAGTGCTGGTGTTGACGCCGCCCGTCGTGCGACGCGACTGGCGGATGATGCTCCCGTGGGAGCTGCTCGTGGTGGCACTGCTCCCGATACTCGTGCGTGCGCTATTCGGCGGCGAGATCGGCACGTTCGGGTACTATCTCTCGGTCGCGGGACTGGCGCTGATCCTCACCGTCGAGCTTCACATGATGACCGAGCTGAGGCTCACGCACTGGTTCGCGGTGTTTTTCGTGATGCTCACGACGCTGGCGTCCGTCGCGGCGTGGTCGATCGTTCGCTGGAACGCCGACCGGGTGTTCGGAACGACGTTCCTCATCGAACCCGGCCAGTCCCAGGACGCCGCAAACGCCGCACTGATGGTCGAGTTCGGCTACGTTACCCTCGCCGGGCTCGCCGCCGGGCTCCTGTTTAACGCGTACTTCAAACGCCGCGGCCGTCGCCTCCGTCGCCACCTTCGGCAGGTGGTGTTTCGATGACGCTCCTGCCGCGCCCGTCGGTCCGCAACCAGCGGCGGCTCACGCGGGGGATGCAGGTCGCTCTCGCGGGGATCGTCGCGTACGGGGTCGCCTTCGGGGAGCCGAAAGCGATCACGAACGGGACGCTCGCGCTTCTGATCACGTTCGCGCCAGCGGTGTTCGAGCGCAACTACGAGATCCCGCTCGATCCGTGGCTCGGCCTCTGGATCACGCTCGCGGTGTTTTTACATACGATGGGCTCTGCGGGGCTGTACGCCGCGATCGGCTGGTGGGACCATCTCACCCACGCGATGTCCGCCTCGGTCGTTGCGGGGATCGGGTACACGTTCGCGCGCGCCGTCGACATCCATCACGACGAGATCCATCTTCCCACAAAGTTCGCGTTCGTGTTCATCCTCATCGTCGTGATGGCGTTCGGCGTGATCTGGGAGCTGTTCGAGTTCGGGCTCGACGTCCTCGCCGACGAGACTGGGATCGCGATGCCGCTCGCACAGCACGGTCTCGACGACACGGTCCGTGATATGATGTTCAACACGCTCGGCGCGGTCGCCGTCGCAACGTTCGGACAGGTCCACCTCTCGGGGGTTGCGGAGTCGATCACCGAGGAGCTACTCGGGCGCGATTCCTGAAACGCACCGTCACCCCGTTGCACATCCGGAGCTCTCCAGTATGATGTAACTAAAAGTGGTTTCACACCAACGTGAACAGCTAACACCCTGTAGTACCATTATAATACGTGAGCATTACATGACCGACTTAGGTGGATACAGGGACCGAGTGGCACAGGTCGATCTCACCGATGGGGCGGTGAACTACCACGGGATCGACGACGAGGACGCCGAGAAGTACATCGGCGCGCGCGGACTCGGCGTCAAATACGTGTTCGAAGCGGGGCCGGACGTCGACCCGATGGGTCCGGAGAACCGGCTGGCGTTCATGACGGGGCCGCTCACGGGAACCCAGACCGTGATGAGCGGACGGATAGCCGTCGTAACGAAATCCCCGCTCACCGGGACGGTTACCGACTCTCACCACGGCGGCTGGTCCGGTGCGCGGCTGAAATGGGCCGGCGTCGACGGCGTCCTGATGGACGGCAAAAGTGACGAGCCGGTGTATCTGTACGTCGAGGACGGTGACGTCGAGATCCGTGAGGCCTCCCACCTCTGGGGGAAGGACGTCCACGAAACGATCGACGCCATCGGCGAGGAGGTCGACGGCTCCGTCGGCAAGAACGTCTCCGTGATGGCGATCGGCCCCGCCGGGGAGAACGGCGTGAAGTTCGCCAACGTGATGAACGAGGACGACCGATCGTCCGGGCGTAGCGGCACCGGCTGTGTCATGGGCTCGAAAAACGTGAAGGCGGTCGTGGTGAAAGCCGGGACGCGGATGCCGAAGCCCGCCGACCCCGAAACGTTCCAGGAGGGGTATCAGCAGGCGATGGAGGTGATTCAGGAGTCCGACGTCACCGGACCGAACGAGGGAGGACTCTCGGTGTACGGGACGAACGTCCTGATGAACGCTGTCAACGAGATGGATGGCCTCCCGACGAAGAACGCGAAATACACCTCGACGACGGCGTACAGCGACACCGAGGGCGTCGACGTCGACGCCGAACGCGTCTCCGGCGAGAACGTCGAGGAGAACATCCTCGTCGACGACCCGACGTGTCACTCCTGTCCGGTCGCCTGCAAGAAGGAAGTGGAGGTGCAGGTGAACCACAAAGGCGAGGATATGAACGTCCGGATGGAGTCGTTCGAGTACGAGCCGGCGTTCGCGCTCGGGCCGAACTCGGCGAACGACGACCGCGACGAGCTCGCCGTCATGATGGATCGGTGCAACAAGATGGGGATCGACAGCATCGAGACGGGCAACATGATGGCGATGGCGATGGAGATGAGCGAGGACGGCAAGCTCGACGACGTCGAAACGGTCGACTGGGGCGACTCCGAGCGGATGATCGACCTCATCTTCGAGATCGGACGGCGGTCCAGCGATCTTGGCGACCTCCTCGCCGAGGGTGCCGACCACGTCGCCGAGGAGCTCGATGCCCACGATAACTCGCTGGCCGTCAAGGGGATGACGATCCCCGCGTACGACCCGCGATGCATGAAGGGAATGGGAATCGCGTACGCCACCTCGAACCGCGGCGCGTGCCACCTGCGCGGCTACACGCCGGCGGCGGAGATCCTCGGCATCCCCGAGAAGGTCGACCCGTACGAGTGGGAGGGGAAGGGTGAGCTTACCGCCACCTTCCAGGACCTCCACGCGATCTCCGACTCGTTCGACATCTGCAAGTTCAACGCGTTCGCGGAAGGGATCGAGGAGTACGTGCTCCAGTACAACGGGATGACCGGCCGCGACGTCACGGAAGACGAGCTGTTCGAGGCTGGCGAGCGGATCTACAACCTCGAGCGGTACTACAACAACCTCGCCGGGTTCGACGGGGAGGACGACACGCTCCCGAACCGGTTCCTCGACGGCCACCCGGACGCCATCCCGGGTCAGGGCGGCAGCGAGGGTGAGCTGTGTGAGCTCGATCCGATGAAAGCAGAGTACTACGACCACCGTGGCTGGGTCGACGGCGTCGTTCCGGACGAGAAGCTCGAAGCGCTCGGCATCGACATCGGTCCCGGCACGGGCGTCTCCACCGGCGACTCCGCGGCCCCCGCGGACGACTGACCGGCGACTCCGCGGCTCCCGCGGACGACTGACCGCCGGACGCGACACCGGATTTTTTACGTCATCCGCTCGCACACCTGCGGGTATGGCTCACGACCCGCTGTCGCCGTCCGAAGCCCTCCGAACCCGACTCGGTCTCGCGCTCGTCGGTCTGGCCGTGTTCGCGCTCGCCTACTCGATCGTCATCGCCGCCCAGATCCTCGTCGGACTTTCGTTTTTCGCGGTCCTCGCCGGGCTGTACGTGCTGTATCGGGTGATCGCGGTGCTTGATTCGTTCGCCGACGCGGCCCAGCGGCTGGCGGCACTCCGTGAGAAAGAGTCGGACGTCGGACGGAGAGCGAGACGCCGACGATGAACGGAACCACACCGACGAACGCGATCACGGTGGAGCCCACGAGGAACGACCACCTCGTTCGACCGGACCCCCCGTTACGGCACCGCCGGATATCATGAAGATTTATTCGATATGTAGTTCTAATCTCGACCATGGACATCGGCGTGTTAACCGTTCCGTTGGGAGACGAACCGATCGAGGACGCGTTCGCGTATCTCGACGAGATCGGCGTCGACGCGGTCGAGCTCGGCGTCGGCGGATGGCCCGGGGAGGACCATCTCGACCGCACCGACTACCTCGATGACGACCGCGCGCAAGGAGAGCTCGACGAGTTGCTCGCGGAACACGACCTCCGGGTGTCCGCGCTCGCGACGCACAACAACCCGTTACATCCGGACGACGACCGCGCAGATGAGGCCGACCGCGAACTCCGTGAAGCGATCGAGCTGGCCGACCAGCTCGGCGTCGGGACGGTGACGTGTTTCTCCGGGTTGCCCGCGGGGGCCCCGGGTGACGCGACCCCGAACTGGATCACGGCGCCGTGGCCCACCGAACACGCGGAGGCTCACGAGTACCAGTGGGAGGAGGTCGCGATCCCGTACTGGCGGGAGCTCGCGAGCCACGCCGACGCCCACGACGTCGACGTCGCCATCGAGATGCATCCGAACATGCTCGTGTACGAGCCGACCGGGATGCTCGCGCTTCGGGAGGCGACCAACGAGCGTATCGGTGCGAACTTCGACCCCTCCCATCTCTACTGGCAGGGGATCGACGTACCCGAAGCGATACGCTTTCTCGGCGACCACGACGCGATCCACCACGTCCACGCGAAGGATACGCGAGTGTACGAGTCGAACGCTCGTATAAAAGGAGTGCTCGACACGACGGGGTACACGGCGGAGCCCGACCGGTCGTGGCTGTTCCGGTCGATCGGCTACGGCCACGACGAGGCGCACTGGAAGGACATCGTCTCGACCCTGCGGATGGTCGGCTACGAGGGTGCGCTCTCGATCGAACACGAGGATTCGCTGACGTCCTCGCGCGAGGGACTTGAGAAGGCGGTCAACGTCCTGCAACACGCCGTCTTCGAGACCCGACCCGGCGACGCGTACTGGGCGGAGTGAACCAATGGCAGATGCGAGAGCCACGAGATCCACGATGACAGACGAACCACTGCGAATCGGCGTTCTGGGGTATCGATTCATGGGCAAGGCGCACGCGAACGCGCTGGCGCGATTACCGATGTTCTTCCCGGACGCGCCCGCGATCGAGCGACACACGCTCGTCGGGCGCGACGAGGAGGCGCTCGCCGAGGCGGCCGACCGATTCGGCTTCGCCCACACGGAGACCGACTGGGAGGCAGCGATCGACGCGGTGGACGTGTTCTACAATCTCGGACCGAACCACGTTCACGCGGAGCCGTCGATCGCGGCACTGGAGGCGGGAGTGCCCGTCTTCTGTGAGAAACCGCTCGCGCCGACGCTGGCGGAAGCGGGAGCAATGCGCGACGCCGCGGCCGCGGCTGACGTCCCGGCGGGCGTCGCGTTCAACTACCGGTTCATCCCAGCGATCCGCTACGCGCGGAACCTGATCGCGGACGGCGAGCTCGGCGAGATCCGGCAGGTTCGCGGGCGGTATCTACAGGACTGGCTCGTCGATCCCGACGCCCCGTGGGCGTGGCGGCTCGACGAGGAGCTGGCCGGTTCCGGCGTGCTCGGCGATCTCGGCGCGCACACGATCGACCTCGCGAGCTTCCTCGTCGGCGAGGCGGTCGGCGGCGTCGAGCGCGTCTCCGGCCACCTCCACACGTTCGTCGACGAGCGCCCCGTCTACGACGCGGACGGAGCCGTCGAGGAGTATCGCGACGTCACGGTCGACGATGCGTACACCGCACAGGTCGCCTACGAGTCCGGGGCCATGGGAAGCTTCGAGGCCTCCAGATTCGCGACGGGCCACAAGAACGACCACACGATCGAGGTACACGGCTCGAAGGGGAGCCTCCGGTTCTCGCTCGAACGGCTCAACGAACTGGAGCTGCTCGACGAGGACGCTCGCGGATACGAGACGATCCTCGTCACCGACGAGTCCGATCCGTACGTCGACCACTGGTGGCCGCCGGGCCACGTCATCGGCTGGGAGCACACGTTCGTCCACGAGAACTACGAGTTCTTACGGTCGTTGTCCACTGGAACCGTTCCGGACACCTTTCCGACCTTCGCGGACGGCTATTCCGTGCAACAAACGCTCGACGCGATCGAACGCGCCGACGAGCGCGGCGAATGGATCTCGGCAGGCGACGGTGAGTAGCCGGTCACTCGGCGGCGATGAACGCGAGACGGTCGGTACGGGGAGCGGCGGTCAGGCCGGCAGGCCTCCGCCGAGGTCGTCGGTTTCCCACCCTTCGACGGCGGCCTCGTCGGGGTCGTACTCGCCGAGCGTTTTCGACCGGTCGAAGCCCACCGGGTTCCAGACGACTTCGACCTCCTCGTTTCCGGTTGCGCCGTTGACCGCAACACGGTCTCCCGGCCGAACGAGTCCGTCACCCGGCCACGCTCCGAACTGCACGTTCTCGTTAGGATCGGTTCCGTGAACGTGCAGGTCCTCCGCGGGAATCGGCTCGCCACCCTGGTGAACGATGATGAGTTCGTCGTCGTCGACGTCGATGTCGAACTCGGCGTCCGGCGGTGCGACCGCGTCGATGAATCCGAACATCGCCGCGCCGACGACCGCCAACAGGAGAACGACGACGCCGGCCAGCAAGCCGGTCCCCGCCATCGGGGTGAACCCCCTGTCATCGTTTCGGAGCGAACGCATTCAGTTCACGGTCGGTGCGTGCACCTCTAAGACGTTGCGACCCAGATATCACACTCGATAACGGCCGTCCAAGCGGGAACGAATCGGAACCGCATTATCTCCCGACGACGAACGATACGCCGTGTCATCGAGCGTCGACGCGAGTCGGATGGGTCGAGAGCGAGGGCTCCGTGGCATCGCTCGCGCGTGGATCCACGTGCTCGTTCGCCCTCGGACGTTCTTCGCGAGCCGAGTGCGACGGGGTGATCAGGCGCCCGGGTTGACGTTCGCGGTCGCCGTCGCCGTCGTGTTCACGCTCGGGTGGCTCGCCACGGACCCCACGATCGTCCCGGGAATCGCCGAGTCAAAGGCGCTGTCCGCGGCGGTCGTCGTGGCGGTGGTGCTCGCGCTTGCGGCACCGGTCGGCCTCCATCTCACCGCCGCGGTCGCAACGCTCTCGCTGTTGGTCGCGAGCATCGAGGTAAGGGACGGAATACGGCTCCGCGAGCGGGGCGGCGTCAGCGAAACGGTGCAGATCGTCGCGTACGCGAGCGCACCGCTGGCGCTCGGCGGTCCCGCGATTCCGGAACTTCGATTCGTCTGTGGGGTGTACGCCGTGGTCCTCCTCCTCGTCGGCGTCCGGGTCGTCCATGGCACGTCGCCGGCCCGGACGGTGGTTGCCGGCGTCCCACCCGCGGTGGTCGGATACGGTGTCGGATATCGAGTGATCGAGGCGGGTCGCACGGCTTTCGGCGGGTGATATCGACCGACTCGGTCGGCAGCACCGGAAACGGCGCGAGCGGAGACTGCTCGGCCGCCTCCCCCCGACAACGGAGTGCGCCGGATCCGAGCCAGTCGCGGGCGGCTTTCGACAACAGTTTTAGGCGTGAACTACTCGGCATATACAAATGGATCAGCATATGAATCGTACCGTCTCCGTGACCGATCGCACCCGAGACGGCCGCGAAGCGGACGTCGCGTTCGAACACCGAACAACGCCACCAGTATCGACGACATGAACTGGGACAACCTCCACGAGGAAGACGTCGTATTCGACTTCCGCGGGAACTCCCCGCAGGAACTCGTTTCCGGTCGGTTCTACCACGGTACCGTCGACGGGTACGCCGAGTTCGGCGTGTTCGTCGACTTGGCGCCGGGCGTGACCGGACTGCTGCACCGTTCCGAACTCGACCGTCGCCTAGAAAGTCTGGAGTGGGAGCCGGGTGACGACGTGATCGTCCAGGTGAAAGGCGTTCGCGACAACGGAAACATCGATCTCGCGTGGTCGATCCGCAAAACGGAGCGGGAGTTCCGTGGCGTCTTCGCGCACGACGGCGAGAACGAATGGGCGCTGGACGAGGACGGGACGGACGAGGAGGCCAGCGCCGGCGACGGCGACGCCGACGCCGACGATGGGTCGGAGTCGGATGTCGATTCGGAACCCGGTGTCGACGCGGAGCCGGATGTCGATTCGGAACCCGATGTTGATGTGGGGTCCGAACTCGAAGCCGACGCGGTCGAAGCCGACGCGGTCGAAGCCGACGCGGTCGAAGCCGACGCGGTCGAAGCCGACGCCGGCGAGTCGGACGAGGAGGAGATCGACGAGCAGGATGCGGACGGGACGACGGGGGACGCGGAGCCGGTCAAGGACCGCGAGCGCGCCCCGATCGAGACGCTCACCGACCGCGTCGGCGACGCGGTCCGAGTCGAGGCAGAAGTCGTCAGCGTCCGGCAGACCGGCGGTCCGACGATCTTCGAGGTGCGAGACGAAACCGGCGTCGTCGACGCGGCAGCGTTCGTCGAGGCGGGGGTTCGGGCGTACCCGGATGTCGAGGTGGGCGACGTGGTTCGGCTCGACGGCGACGTCGAACGTCGCCGCGGGGAGATACAGCTCGAGACGGACGCCCTTGCCGTGCTCGCGGGCGACGAAGCCACTACGGTCCGCCATCGGCTCGCTGAGGCGCTCACGGCGAAGGCGCGGCCCGAGGGGCTCCAGCCGCTGGCGGGCGACGAGGCGGTCGCCGAACTCGGTGAGGGGCTGTTGGACGCCGCGGAAGCCGTTAGGCGCGCGGTGCTCGAGTCTCGCCCGATCGTCGTTCGCCATCCCGCCACCGCCGACGGGTACGTCGCTGGCGCGGCGGTCGAGCGCGCGACGCTCCCGCTGATCCGGGAGGAGCACGCGAAAAGCGACGCCGAGTATCACTACTTCACCCGGCGCCCCCTCGACGAGCCGATCTACGAGATGGACGCCGCAACGAACGACGTCACTCGCATGCTCCAAGACCGGGACCGTCACGACGAGAAGCTCCCACTGTTCCTGCTCGTCGGAACGGGCTCGACCGTCGAGTCGGAGGACGGCCTAGGGCTGTTGTCGGTGTACGGTGCGGAAGCGGTCGTCGTTGACGCTGCCGCCGCGGACCCGGAGATCCGCGATGCCGTCGACACGCTCGTCTCGCCGGAGCTCGCGGCCGTCGACGAGAACCTCTCGACGACCGCGCTCGTCGCCTCGTTGGCGTCGGCGATCAACGACGATGTCCGGTCGGAGCTCGAGCACCTCCCCGCCGTGAGCTACTGGGAGGACACACCGGATCGATACGTCGATCTCGCACACGACGCGGGCTACGACGTCGAGCGCGTCGCCGAACTCCGCGAAGCGATCGCACTCGAGGCGTACTACCAGTCGTACGAGGACAAACGCGAGCTCGTCGCGGACCTCCTGTTCGAGGACGGCGGCGACCTCGTCGCGCACGTCTCCGAGCAGTTCCGGGAGAAGCTCGAAACGGAGCTGGAGACCGCGATGGCGAACGTCGTCACCGAGGCGGCCGGTGGCGTCGAGTTCGCCGTCCTCGACACCGATAAGTACACCCACCGGTTCGACTTCCCGCCGACGTCGCTTTTGATCGACGACCTCCATCGTCGCCACGCGAACGGCGAGCCGTTCGCAACCGTCGGCATCGGTACCGACGAGCTGTACGTCCGTACGAGTGAGGCGGTGTCGATCCGAGACGTCGCGACACGCGCAGCCGAGACGGCACCCGCGGCCGACATCGACACCGCCGGCGTGCGCGAGGGGAAACTCGAGTTCCTCTCGGGCGAGCGGGAAGCGGTCGAGAACGCGGTGGTCGCCGCGGTCGCCGACGAGTTCCCGGTGTAGACCGGCCGTCAGGGAAACCGAAGCGTTTCGCACGCCCCCGAGACGGTCCACCTGAGTTTGTGTCGATCAGACACGTCGTCCAGCTACGATACTCGTTCGTCGATGCAGGTGGATGCGACGTGAACTGCGTTCTCGATGCTGATCTCGAACCCGTCCTCGAACGTCGAACCGAACAGGCTCTCCTCGGCTGAGCTATCGGAAACGAACGGAGTGGACTCCGCACCGACCCACCTAAGTGGCCGCCCTCTCTTCCCGTGATATGGACGACCGGACGCTGACTGACCTTCTACGGCGGTTCGGGCTGTCGGAAAAGGAGGTCGACACGTATCTCACGCTGCTCGAACACGGCGAGGCGAAGGCGAGCACCGTCGCCGACGCCGCCGGCGTCTCGAAGCGCTACGTCTACAGCGTGAGCGAGTCGCTAGCGAACCGCGGCTTCGTGGAGGTCAACGACCACGTCGTTCCGACGACGATCCGCGCGAACCCACCGGAGGAGGTGATAGGCCGCCTACGCGAAGACGTCGAATCGATCCGGCCCGGTCTCGAGGAGCGGTTCTCGCGAGTCGACGAGCGTGCCGAGCAGTTCGAGGTGATCAAGTCCCGCGTGACCGTGCTCAAGCGGGTCCGATCGCTTGTCGCCGACGCGGAGACGGGATTGATCCTCTCCGTGCCGGGGGAGCATCTCTCCGAGATTCGAGAAGCGCTGGCCGCCGCGGTCGACCGTGGCGTCTTCGTGCTGCTCATCGTCTCCGATACCGTCGAGGTCCCCGATGTCGATGGGGTCGCCAGCGTCACTCGCTCGTGGACAGAGGCGATGCCGACCCTCCTCACCGTCGACTCCGCGGCCGGCGTCGTCGCCCCGCCGGAGCTGCTCCAGCGCTCGAACACCGACCGACAGGCCATCGTCTTCGCGCAGGAACAGCTCGCGCCCGTCATCGTCGGCTCGTTTCTCGGTAACTACTGGCCTGCCGCCACCGAGGTGGCGACGGCCCCCCCGAACGACCTCCCGATAGAGACGGCCAATTTCCGTGATGCCGTCCTCCAGGCGACCCTCCACCTCCGCGACGAGGTTCCGCTCCGAGCGATCGTCGGCGGACGGTTCACCGACGACGATACCCCCATCGAGCTGGAAGGGACCGTCGTCGGCGTCAACCAGGGGATGGTCGAGCCCGCAAACAACGAGTTCCCCGTGCAACACTCGCTCGTCGTGGAGAGCGACGATCGAACCGTCACCGTCGGCGGTCCGGGCGCATTCGTCGAGGACGTCGAGGCCGACCTCGTCCGGCTGGAGCGCGCTTGACGTTGGGGCGACCGGCGATCGACCGCGACAAGGTCTCGGAAGTGAACGGTAACGTTCGATGTCGGTTGTAGATCGGCTTTATTCGATAATCCCGTCGTCGCCGTCGTCTGACCCCCCGCTACCGCCAGTCCCGGTGTCAGCCGCCGAAGCGGCGTCGACGTCGACACCCGCGATCATCGCGAGCGTGTGATCCTCCTCGGTAGTTCGCAGCTCCCGCGGATACACCCCGACGGTCACCACGAGGTCCTCGTCGGTCGCGGCCGCCTCAGTCACGTGCAGGTCGACGTCGACCTGAGCCCCGTCGAACGTCGCCTCCGCCTCGAACCGCGTGCGCGTGACGGTCTCGCCGAGCAGTTCGATCTCGGCTTCCGTGTCGCGTTCGATCCCGGACAGCCCTTCGTAGCCGTCCTGTACGAGATCGACGAGCTCCTCGGCGTCCATCTCCGCGACCGGATTGAACTCGCGGCCGAACGCGGACACCTGCGGGGTTGCGAACGCCACAAAGACGCCGGCCTGCTGCTCGCCGAGCGGCCCGATATCGAGCGTCTTCTCGTACTCGACGACGTGGTTCGTCGCGACGACGGTCTCCTCGATCGGACCGACGCCGACGGGTTCCTCGATGACGACCCGGTCGACATCGCTCAACTCGTATCCCGCATCCGACGCGACCGACTCACGCACCCCGTAGACCCGCGACTCGTACTCCGTGATGTCGCCGAGGCAGCCGGCGAGCCCGGCGACGCCGACCATCCCGGCTCCCGCGAGGATCTGCCGTCTCGTCGATTCGGGCCCGTCGTCGTCGGAACGTTCAGTCCGCACGTCGCGTCTCTCGGTCGCCAGTCGGTTCGTCGTGGGGCCGGTCATCGACGCCACGTTACCGAGCCTGCCTCAAGAGACCACCGATGAGCGCCGGTGCGTCACGAACCCGTCGAAGATCGGTCGCTCGGAGGCGATTTCGGAGCCAGCCGGGACAAGCTTCATGCTCACGTAGTCGTATGTACCGTGCATGCATCGGACTGACGGCCGCGGTCGGTCGGGGGCGCTCGAGACCGCGGCCCGCGATCGAGGACTGGGTAGTCCGGAGCCGGACTCCGGGGGTGCCGAGCCGGGCTCCGGCCACGGACCACAGGTGTCCCGCGTTCCGGAGTCACACGTACACGACACCTTCGACGTCGACGGGATCGACACGAAACGACGGGAGTCGCTGCTCGAGGCGCTTCTCGTCGACCGTGATGGAGTGAGCGCCGCCTCGGCAACCGCGCGGAACGGGATCGTCGGGATCCACCACGACCCGGACCGTTCCCGTGACGCGCTTCGCGACGAGCTCGAATCGTACGGGCTCGTGGTCGCGCAGGGCGACGAGGCGTTCGCGAGTCGGCGTGCCGCCCAGTTCGACGCGGCCCGCGTCGCGGTCGCCGTGCTGTTCGGGCTGATGGTCGTCGTGCCGTACGTCGGCGTGTTGTATCCGACTCGGATCGAGTGGCTCTTCTACGATCCGGTCACCGTGGCGTACCTCCAGTCGCTTCTCGACTCGCGGGTCGCGACCCACTTCTTCGTCAACCTCGCCGTGCTTTCGGGTGTCGCGTTCCTCGTCGCCTGCGGTCCGACGATCCGACGGGCCGTGGCGGCGGCGAAGACGGGACGGGCCACGAACGAAGCAGCGTTCGTCGCCGGCGTCGTCGGCGTGTACGCGTACAGCACGCTCGCCGCGTTCACCGGCTTCGGCGGGGCGGTCCACTACGACATCGTCGCGTACGCCGTCGTCGGAGCGACGCTGTGGACGCGGTACGACGTCGATGCGACGGTCACCGACGCAGATCCCGACGTCAGCACCGACTCAGACGTCGACCCGGTCGGCTCCGCAGTCGACGAGGGCGCACCCACGACGGACGATGACGGACCGGTCGCGATGACCGACGGCGGTCGATGACATCCTCCGCGCCGTGAACGGAGAGGGACTACGTCCCTCAAGCAGTCGGGCGAAGCCCGACGACGGCGCGGTTTCCTCCGTGGGAGTCCCAGTTGGTCCAAGATTCCCCGGAAGCAACATTCCCGTCACGGTGGACGGTACTCGGGTCTGTGCGCTGTTTTTTCGGACGGTGAGAGCGTGGTGACTCCGACCATTCATGGTCGTCCCACTCGAACCGCACGGGCCGTGCCATCGGCCTGACTGCTTGCTCTGTGTGCCGTTGACGAGACGCTCCGCGTCTCGTTCGGTCTGTCGAACCACACTGCGGGCACTCTTGACTGGTCCATGCTTCCGACCGAACTTCGACCGAGATACCGTATTCTTCGGCGGTACAGACCAGCCGTTCGGTGAATTGCTTGAACGCCCAGAAGTTGTGGGTCTTGGCGTTCGTCTCGACCGACCAGTGCGTGTCGAGTACGTCGGTCATGCCACCGATATACACCGTATCCACACCTTGGGCATACAGCCGTTCGAGCAGGTCACGACACAGTCATTGACTGGGCAATCCACGGACGCATCAAAGACTACGCAGAATCGAACGACCTGAACCTCTCGGAAGCCTATTAGAAACCGGTCTGGAAGCGTTGGAGACTCGAGGCCAGCAGTGACTTGACGGTTCCTTACCGGAGCTTACGCGATTTACTCTCGCCCTGTTCGCTCCTCGGTTCCGAGTAAGCGTCGGAACGCTCGTCACTCACGGGAAAGGCGGGATTCTCTCGCTGTATCAAGATAGCACGCGTCTACCGGCCTAGTGGCGGGAGCCTGCCGTCCCGCTGTTCCCGGTGGCGGGAGCCTGCCGCCCGCTGTTCCGACGCAGCCCTACGCGTCCAACACCTCGATCAGGTTCCCCTCCGGGTCGCGCACGAACAGGATCCGGGTGCCACTCGACGTCGTTCGGGGCGTGCTCAACGTTTCGACCTCGTCGTCGAGCCCGGCGTGGAAGGCGTCGACGTCGTCGACGGTAACTCCGAGATGCACCGCACCCGGCCGATTGAGCGCCGGATCGTCACGGGCGTCGGCTTCCGGCTCGTACTCGATCAGTTCGAGTCTGACGCCGTCGGCGTCGAGATGGGCGAACAAGCCGGATGCGTTCGGCACGTCGACGGCGTCAGCGAACGCCTCGCCCGAGACGGAGAACTCCGAGAGAACGCCGAAGCCGAACGCCTCAGTGTAAAAGTCGACGGCACGGTCCAGATCGGCGACGGTGATACCCACGTGATGGGCGCTGGGGTCGCTCATGCGTGGCGGTTCGGTCGCCTCCGCATAAGCTGTACCGACCTACACTCCCCAGCGACTTCCCCAACGCCGAAACTGCGGCCCGGGAGTGGAGCGACGACCGGGACCGAAACGTCCAACCGCCAGCCGGCCGACGCGTCAGTATGCACGTCGTGGTCAACGCCGCACAGAGCGTCGACGGGAAGCTCGCAACCTGTCGCCGCGAGCAGCTTCGGATCTCTGGCCCGGAAGATTTCGACCGGGTCGACCGCGTTCGCGCGGCCGCCGACGCGGTGCTGGTCGGCGTCGGAACAGTGATCGCCGACGACCCTCACCTCACGCTCGACGAGGAGGACCGTCGCGTGAATCGGCTGACTGCCGGTCGTTCCGGGAATCCGGCTCGGGTCGTGCTCGACTCGACGGGTCGAACGCCGACGGACGCGCGGATACTCGACGACGCGGCGACGACGTACCTGCTCGTCTCGGCGGCGACGACCGCGGATCGACGAGCGGAGCTCGAGGCTGCCGGGGCGGAGGTGATCGTCGCCGGCGACGACGCCGACATCGGCGCGGATCGCGTCGATCTCGAGGACGGATTCGCGACGCTTGCGGACCGTGGCATCGACCGACTGATGATTGAAGGCGGCGGCGAGGTGATCTTCTCATGTTTCGAGGCCCGACTCGTCGACGAGCTGCACGTGTACGTCGGCTCACTCGTGATCGGCGGCCGCGACGCCCCGACGCTCGCCGACGGGGACGGGTTCACCGATGAATTACCTCGGCTGAAGCTAACCGACACCGAACGGCTCGACGATGGGATCGTGCTCTCGTACGAGGCACTCGACGAGTAAAACTGAGGATCGGCGACGTGAGTTGTGTAACGGTTATCCGCCCGACGTATCCGTCATGTCGGTAGCCGCGGCGTGCGTCGGCGACCGCGGGGTGCGTCGCATCCCCTCTCCGAATCACGTGGACACGATCTCGATCGGGACGAGCAGGAAACAGAGCGCACCGACGGCGAACGTGGCGATCCCGACCGCGAGCCGCGGCCATCCCAACCGGTCCTCCTCGCCGGGATCGGCGGGCCCGTTGAATGCGATCACCATCGAGAACACGCCCCAAAACGCCCAAAGCCCGACGGACTCGTCCAGACCGAACCCCTGCCAGTAGTAGAGGTACGCGGCGATCCCGAAGAGGATCCCCGGCACGAGCGACGCGATCGTCTCCTGCCGGGGGCCGATCATGGCCCGAACCATGTGCCCGCCGTCGAGCTGTCCGACTGGGAGGAGGTTCAGGAGTGTGAAAAACATCCCCACCCACCCGCCGATAACGACCGGATGCGCGGAGAGTCCAGGGTCCGAGTACGTCGTTCGCTCGCCGAGAAGCTCGGCGATGATCGTTAACAGTGGTGGGTTGTTGAACCGAATCATCGTTCCCGATTGGTTTGCCACCTCCGCGGGAACCCGGATCGGATCGAGTGAGAGGCCGATGGCCGTAACGACGACCGTCGCGACGAGACCCGCGATCGGCCCGGCCGCACCGACGTCGAACAGCACCTTTCGCGAGGGCATCCGACCGCGCATTCGGATCACCGCACCGAGGGTACCGAACGGGAAGACGAACGGGATGACGTACGGAAGCGACACGTCGACGCCGTGGTACTTTGCCGCGGCGTAGTGACCGAGTTCGTGGATCATCAACACGCCGAGCACGGCGGCGGTGAACGGCCACGCCTGCAGCATCGTTAGGGGATTCGCCCGGATCTCGGCGAGCGGGACGTAGTACCATCCGTACGCGCCGACGAAAAGCGTCGTGAGCACGGTCGTGACGAACAGCGTGAGGTTCACCCATGGAATTCCCTCGCGGCCGTGATCGAACGGCGTTGCGACGACAACGTGGCGACCTTCGACCCGCTCGAGCTCGACATCGTAGCCGGCTTCCCGGAACGCGGGGACTATCTTTCGAAGGAGCGTCCGCTCCGGAACGTATGACTCGCCGACGTAGCGGACGCGACCGTCGTCGTCGCGAACGTCGTCGATCCGGAAGAACGTTTGAAGCGGCTTCGGACGGGGGACGTCCGGGCCGCCGACGGCCTCCCCGTCCTCGCGTTCTGACATCGTCAGCCGTTAGCTACGAGTAGCTATAAATCCCGCGTCGTGCGTCTCCCACGACCGTCGCGAGACGGAGGCTCACGTTGTTTTCAACGTTCCGGGACGGTCCACCGGCGACGGTCCACCGGTACCAGCTCACCGGCGACGGAAGCCCAGTCGCAGTGTGACGGGGATGACCGGGAGAAACGGGGACGCGCTCGTGAGCTTACGCGGGTTCGACGCGCCACGTGGTCGCACCCGTGTACGACCACTTCTCGACGGTGAGTTCGGAGGCGGAATCCCGGAGCTTCACCATCAGCGCACCGATCTCCTTCGGGGAGAGATCGACCTCTTCGGAGATGAACTTCCCTTTGAAGTACATCTCCCCGTCCTCGGCGCGGTCGAGCAAGTACCGTTTGAGCCGCTCTTCCTTGCTGAGGTCGTCGGTCGAAGTCGCGTCCGTGGAGGGAGTCGCAGTCGCGCTCATGATACACCCATTGGTTGTGACCGGAGGGTGTTATAAAGGGCACAACGTTCGGTAGCGTTCAGCGTTTTTTATCGTTAAACTCCCCCTAAAACGTGTCTGACGTACCTTTTAAAATAGTTTCAAAGCCGCTTAGAAATTTTATAGCGCTATTTGAGGGTGTAAGTCGGTCGCTCGCTTCGTCGTCACAACCGACAGGTAGTCGTCGGTTTTCGAGCACCTCTCGGTGATTGTCTCCGGATAGTGGTCGCCGATTTCGGTCAGCCGCGGCAGTGTGGTTGCCATGATCGGGACGCTGGAACCAGTCGGCATGCGGTCACGGATGGTCCACACCCGCGATCGCGACGCGGTTTTCGCCCGCGATCGCGACACCTCGAGACGGAAAGGGTGTCATAAAACTGTTTTCATCTGTCGGTGTAAACCGTTCTATGACACTCTCTGAGTCCGGGAAAACTTCCAGTTGCGTGGTCGCATTCGGGCATGGATTGTGATGGCGGCTGTGGAGCTGCCGGACAAACGAGAGTCAAGATCCGTGGAACACCGCTCGTCGGAGTGCTGCTCCAGTACGCCCGTTCGAGGGCGTTTTCACCCGTCTCGATACACGTCGATCTCGGTCGCCGACTCGTCGTGGAGGATCCGAAACCCGTCCGCCGTCTCGATCACGCCGCGGGTGCTCTCGGGTGTTTCGCGGTACGGACTATCGGTTGCCTCGCTTCTGGCGTACGAGCTCTGATACGGGGAGCGATACGGTGACGGCTCAACTGGCTCGTCGAAGCTCTCCGGAGGTAAAAACACCCGTTCGCCGGACTCGGATCGAACCACGACGGCGATGTCACGCGTGCCGCTCACGTCGATCACCGTTCGGTCGTCCGTGACGCGGGTGTCGATGTCGACTTCGGACATGCGTCCACCTGTGTGCGGCAGCCGCTTAGGTGTGCCGGCACGGGATGTCGAGCCGGCACGGGATGTCGAGCCGGCCGCCGGAGCCGCCTACATGGCTGAGGCGAGTCGGGTGAACCCTTTTGTGCGGTCGCGTCGAATCTCGGTCCGATGGACGTCAACGACCATGCCGAGGAGCTCGCCTCCGACCTCGGCGTCGACAAAGAGGAGGTCGCGGCAGACCTGCAGAACCTGTTGGAGTATAGCGTCCCGATCGACGAGGCGAAACAGAGCGTTCGACGGAAACACGGCGGCGGGAGCGGTGGCTCGTCACCGACGCCGGACAGCGTCGACGTCGACGAGATCACCACCGACCACGGCAACGTCACCGTGACTGTGCGCGTGCTCACGGCCGGCACGCGGACGATCCGGTATCAGGGTGACGACATCACGATCCGCGAGGGCGAGCTCGCGGACGAGACGGGGACGATATCGTACACCGCCTGGCAGGAGTTCGGGTTCGAGCCCGGCGACTCGCTCACGATCGGTAACGCCGGCGTCCGCGAGTGGGACGGCGAGCCGGAGCTCAACCTGAACGAGTCGACGACGGTCGCGATCGCCGACGAGACGGTCGCGGTCGACGAACGCATCGGCGGTGACCGACGGCTCGCTGACGTCAGGGCCGGCGACCGCGGCCGCAACGTCGAGGTTCGCGTGCTCGAGGCCGACGAGAAGACGATCTCCGGGCGCGACGGTGAGACGGAGATCCGCGAGGGCGTCGTCGCCGACGCGACCGCAAAACTCCCGTTCACCGACTGGCACCCCCGGCCGGAAGTCGAACCCGGTGTCGACCTCCGCATCGAGGACGTGTACGTCCGGGAGTTCCGCGGCGTCCCCTCGATCAACCTCACCGAGTTCACCGAGGTGACTCCGCTACCGGACCCCGTCTCGGTCGCGGAGGGCGCGCCGCGTCGCTCCGTCGCAGACGCGGTCGCGTCGGGCGGGATGTTCGACGTCGAGGTGGTCGGCAACGTCCTGGAAGTCCGGGACGGCTCCGGGCTCATCGAGCGCTGCCCGGAGTGTGGACGCGTCACACAGGGCGGCCAGTGTCGAAGCCACGGCGAGGTCGACACCGAAGACGACCTCCGGGTAAAAGCGATCCTCGACGACGGGACGGAGACGGTGACGGTTGTGCTCGACGACGAGTTGACCGCGGAGGTGTACGGTGGCGGGCTGGAGACGGCGCTCGCGGCCGCCAAGGAGGCGATGGACAAGGAGGTCGTCGCCGACACGATCGCGGAACGGATCGTCGGACACGCGTATCGCGTCCGGGGAAGCCTCTCCGTCGACGACTACGGCGCGAACCTCGACGCCGAAGCGTTCGAGCGCGCGAGCGACGACCCGGCTGCAGCCGCTCGCGAGGCACTCGCGGAGGTGGGCGAATGAGCGACGACGGACCCGGTGCTCGGGAGGTCGCCTACCGGCCGTTCGCCGCGGAGTTCGACGATGCGTCGCTGTCGTACTCGGAGAGCGACGAGGAGCGCGCCCCGAACTACGTCGTCACGCCGACCGGCGCGCGCGTCAACCGCCTGTTCGCCGTTGGCGTGCTCACGGAGGTCGAACGCATAAACGACGACACCCGCCGGGGCCGGATCGTCGACCCCTCCGGGGCGTTCGTCACGTACGCCGGACAGTACCAGCCGGAGGCACAGACGTTCCTCGAGCGCGCGACCACCCCGTCGTTCGTCGCGCTGACCGGGAAGGCCCGGACGTTCGAGCCGGAGGACTCCGACCGCGTGTTCACCTCCGTCCGTCCGGAGAGCATCAACGAGGTCGACGCCGACACCCGTGACCGGTGGATCGTCGCCGCCGCGGAGTCGACGCTCGATCGACTCGCGGTGTTCCGCCTGGCGCAGCGGTCGGAGCTGCGCGGCGAGGAGCTTCGACGGGCGCTGGACGCGGGCGGCGCGCCGGCGTCGCTTTCGGCCGGAGTTCCCCGTGCGATCGACCACTACGGCACCACGCCAGCGTACGTCGAGGCGGTCCGCCGGCTCGCCGTCGACGCGCTCGAACTGGTCGCCGGCGACCGGGACGAAGTTCGGCGACCCGAGATCGCGCCGGACGAGGGCGGCGACGCAACGGTCGGAGCGCTCCCCGAGACCGACGTGTCGATCGACGCGAGCACCGTCGGCAGCGAACCCGATGCGATCGAGGGTGACGGCGAGAGCGAGGAGAGCATCGAAAGCGGCGGCGACACGGACGTGGCGGCCGAACCCGACCCGGACGTGGCGGCCGAACCCGACCCGGACGTGGCGGCCGAACCCGACCCGGACGTGGCGGCCGAACCCGACCCGGACGTGGCGGCCGAACCCGACCCGGACGTGGCGGATGCGGTGGCGGGGTCCGGCGCGACACTCGGCGAGGATCCGTCCGTGTCGACCGACGACCACGACGGCGAACCCGGACGCATTGAGAGCGCGGATGAGGACGGGTTCGGTGCCATCGACGACGAGCTTGGCGAGTCAGAGGTGGGAGATTTCGACGATGGGGAGTCCGACGCGGAGCCTGCGGTCTCCGACGAGATGTACGAACTGGACGACGAGGAGCGCGAGGAGATCGAATCGGAGTACGGGACCGAGTTCGCGACCGGAACCGAGGTCGACGACGCAGGCGAGGCCGACATCGACGTTCCGGACCCGGACGAGCCGATCGCGGATGATGTCGACGAGCAAGCCGCCGAGGCCGACACGGACGCCACCGCCGACGTCGATCTCGAGGCCGTCGTCGTCGGGACGATGGACGACCTCGACGACGGTGACGGCGCGGATCGAGAGGCGGTGATCGACGACGTCGTCTCCACGTACGGCGTGACCGCGGACGACGTCGAGGACGCGATAGAGGACGCGCTGATGGGCGGGAAGTGCTACGAGCCGAGCGACGGCGTGTTGAAAGCGATCTGATGGCATGCGTCGAGCCGGTGGTCGGCGAGGCGGCGGCGGTCGCCGCAGTCGCTGGCGAGCGTGTGCTGCTCGTTGCGGACGTGCATGCCGGCATCGAGACCGGGCTTCGGTACGAGCGCGGCGTCGAGCTCGACTCTCGCGCGGCGGAGCGCCGGGATCGAGTCAGGTCGCTCCTCCGTCGTACCGACGCCGACCGACTCGTCGTGCTCGGCGACCTCGCACATCGGATCGCCGCGCCGACGGGCGACGAGCGAGCGGAGCTGTCGGCGTTCGTCGACACCGTCACCGAGCGCGTCCCGCTGACGCTCGTGGAGGGGAACCACGACGGCGGCGTTGCGGAGACGTTCACCGACGGGGTCCGCGAAATCGACGATATCGACGATATCAACGATATCGACGTGATCGGCCCGACGGGCGGGATGCTCGGCGAGGACACGGACGGCTCCCAGATCGGGGTGGTACACGGTCACACCTGGCCCGCACCGGAGCTTCTCACCGCCGACGTGGTGTGTATGGGCCACGAGCATCCGCAAGTGAGACTGGCGGACGCGGTCGGGGGAGCTCGAACCGAGCGCGCGTGGCTTCGTGGCGAGATCGATCCCGTGCGGTTTCTCGAGGAGAGCGACGATGAGGCTTCGGACGGAGCCGATGACCCGCCGGAGCTCGTCGTCTTTCCGGCGTTCAACGAGCGCTCCGGTGGAACGTGGATCAACGTCGACGGGCAGTCGTTTCTCGCGCCGTTCCTTCCCGAAGCGCTCCCCACAGGCGAGGCGTATCTGTTGGACGGCACGCGGCTCGGCGAGTACCGACAGGTCTGATACGCCGAACCGAACGCGAACCGTCGACCGAGTCGCCAGCGTGGCTCACTCGACCGGTTTGAATCGGAATCCGTCCCACTCCTGGCTGTCCGGCTCGCGGATCCCGGCGTCGGGATCGCGGAGTTCGTCGGCGTACACCGGCTCGACGCGGTCGCCGATCGCGACGTCGAACTGTTCACCGTTCCCCGAGTCGACCGTCGAGTCGCGTTCCGAGTCGCGCGTCGTCGTTTCGCTTCGCTCGGCCACCTGACCGAGCGCACGAACGGGTGGTCCGTCGTACTCGTCACCCATCTCGAACTCGACGACCGCGAGCGTGTTCGGCTGTCGGACGCCCGGAGGAGTCGCCGTCGATATCGTCCACGTGATCACCCGTGCCTCGTGCTCGCGGAGGTCGACGGTTCCGGTCCGTTCTGCCCCGTTCGGTCCGACCGGGTGAGGGGGATACGTGACGGTTCCGTCGGCGTACTCCGCGGCCTCGAACGTCGGCTCCTCGTCGGTGTGTGGCTCGCTCATTGTGGTCCCTCCAGAATCGTCGTGGTGACGCAGTTGCCGAATCCGCCGACGTTACACGCGAGACCGACCTCGGCGTCGACCTGTCGCGGCCCGGCGTCGCCGATCACCTGTTTGTAGATCTCGTACACCTGAGCGACCCCGCTCGCGCCGAGAGGGTGTCCCTTCGATTTGAGTCCGCCGGAGGTGTTTATCGGACGGTCACCGTCGCGGTCGGTGACTCCCTCCTCGACGGCTCGCCATCCTTCGCCCTTCTCGAAGAATCCGAGATCCTCGCTCTGGAGGAACTCGAGGATGGTGAACATGTCGTGAAGCTCCGCGACGTCGACATCGTCAGGGGCGACACCGGCCATCTCGTATGCGACGTCCGAGGAGTCGACGACGCCGCCCATCGTCGTGGGGTCCCCGCGCTCGTGGACGACGTGGGTGTCGGTCGCACCACCGATCCCGGAAACGACGGCGTACGACCCGTCGGGGGCGTACTCCTCGGCGACCGACGCCGGACAGAACACGAGTGCCGCGGAGCCGTCGGTGATCGGACAGAAGTCGTACAGTCGGAGCGGATCCGCCACGATCGGCGAGTCGAGCACGGTGTCCAACTCCACTTCCTTTCGGAACTGTGCGTGAGGGTTGTCGACGCCGTTTCGGTGGTTTTTCACCGCGACCTTACCGAGACTCTCCCGAGGAGCGTCGTACGTGTCGAGATACAGCCGCGCAGTCAGGCCCGCGAACGCGGGAAGCGTCACGCCGTGTTTGTACTCGACGGGATGTGTGAGCGACGCGATGACATCGGTCGCCTCGCCGGTCGTCCGGTGAGTCATCTTCTCGCCGCCGACGAGCATCGTGAGGTCGCTCGCGCCCGAGGCGACGGACTGCCACGCTGCGTACACGCCCGCACCGCCGGACGAGGACGTCTGGTCGATCCGAGCGGTGTACGCTGGCATCGCCGACAGGTCGTGTGCCAGGGCGTTCGGGACGCCGGTCTGACCCTCGAACTCGCCGCTGGCCATGTTCGAGACGTACAGGTGGTCGAGGTCGTCGCCGTCGATCCCGGCGTCCGAGAGCGCGGCCTCGCCGGCCTCCGCCAGCAGCTCTCGTACCCACGCGTCCCGCTCGCCGAACTGCGTCATCGACGCGCCGATGATCGCTACGCGTTCCATACGGCGTGGTCCGACCGGCGCACCTAAAACGTATCTTTCCGTGCGTGGCCGGGACGCGGCAGGCGACCCGTTCGCCGCCCGGCTAGATCCCCTGGCCCATCAGATGGCTCCGCAGGACATCGGGCGTTTTGAGCCCCGCGTCCGTGTTGATCAGGACGACCGTCTCGTCGCCGTCGAAGAAGCCGTCCTCGGCCAGCGCCCACGCACCGGCCGGCGCGGCTCCCCCCGCCGCACCCATCTCCAGCACCTCGTTCCGGGCGACGGTCACCGCACTCTCGAGAACGTCGTCGTCGGGGACGCTCACGGCGGCACCGTCGCTCTCGCGAACGGCCTCGACCGCCGGGCTCCCGCCGGCCGGGTCGGGGATCTCCAGTTCGCCGCAGATCGTGTCCGGCGTCGACCACGGCTCCGGCTCGTCGAGCCCGCGCTCGACCGCCGCGACGACCGGCGCACACCCCTCCGGTTGAGCGGCGACGAGACGTGGAACTCCGTCGATCACGCCGACCCGATCCAGTTCGAGGAACCCCTTGTGAACCCCGGCGAGTACCTCCCCGGATCCGGTCGGGACGACGACGACGTCCGGGGGCGCACCGAGATCCGAAACGAGCTCGAACGCGATCGTTTTGATCCCCTCATGTCGGTACGGCGTCGCGAACTCGTTCAGGTCGGTGTAGTCGGTCGCGAGCTGCTCGTCGACGGCGGCGGCCGCGTCCGGATACCGCCCGCCGACGACGCGCATCTCTCCGCCGTGGACGTTCGTCATCGCTTTGTTCGCGAACGCACACCGTGAGGGGACGAACGCGTACGATCGCAGATCGGCCCGTCCCGCGTATGCCGCCATCGACACGCCGGCGTTGCCGGGGCTGGCACAGACGAGCGGCTCGACATCCGTGTCGGTCGTCGCATCGGAGAGCTGCCCGGCGACCGCGGTGAGCGCGACCGAGAGCCCCCTGTCGAACACCGATCCCGTCGGGTTCCGTGCCTCGTCTTTGACGTACACCGCACCGACGTCGAGCTCCGCCGCGAGTCGTTCGGTTCGGACGAGCGGCGTCCCTCCCTCGCCTGCCGACAGCGCCGTGTCCGCCGGGAACGGAAGCAAGGCGTCGAATCGCCAGTGGCCGCGGCCCGGCGTTGGCGTCTCGGGCTGTGCGGGGCGGTCGAACAGATCCTCGGAGGTGACCGCGTCGTACTCGTACGTCGGATTCAGGTACCGTCCCTCGTCGGGGCAGTCGTCCGGGATCGCCGTCTCGTGAACGCGTCCCGACGAGCGGCTCTGCAGCCCGTGGAACGTCTCGGTCGTCTCCATACCGTCGCTTGCGGCGGCGGCGACTAATCGCTTCCCTCTCGGTGCCGACCCGCCGCCGCTTATAATGACCGCGCTCGAACGGGATGGCATGCACGGAGACGCGATCGTGGTCGGTGGTGGGTTGGCCGGACTCGTCGCGGCGACCCGTCTCGCCGAGTCGGACGTGGACGTGACGCTGTACGAACGCCGCCCCGACGTCGGCGGTCGCGTTCGGAGCCGTGAGACCGACGGATTCACGCTCGACCGCGGGTTTCAGGTGCTTTTCACCAGCTATCCGTCAGTCAGGGAGGAGCTCGACACCGCCGGACTGAACCTGCGCTCGTTCGCGCCCGGGGCGACGATCTGTCGACCGGGTTCACGGGCGGTGCTGTCGGACCCCCTTCGCGATCCGCGACGTGCGGTCGAGTCCGCGCTCAACCACGAGGTGCCGTTCTCCGACAAGCTCCGGACGCTCGCGCTCCGATACGACCTTTCGAAGCAGGCGGACGAGGAGTTCTTCGCCGGCCGGGACGCGTCGATCCGCGAGTATCTCGACGACTGGGGGTTCTCCGACGCGTACATCGGGAACTTCATCGAGCCGTTCTACGGCGGGATCACGCTCGACCGGACGCTGTCGGCGTCGAAACACGTCTTCGAGTACACGTTCCGTGCGATGAGTCGCGGCTCCATCGCCGTACCCGCCGACGGGATGGGCGCGATCCCGCGTCAGCTCGCCGACCGGGCACGAGCCGCCGGCGTCGCGATCCGGACGGGCGAGGACGTAGAAGCGATCGACATCGGAGCCCGCGACCCGGCCGACGGAGCCCGCGTCGAACTCGCCGACGGAGCGACCGCCGACGCCGATATTGTGGTCGTCGCCGCGACGCCGCCGGAGGCCCGTCGTCTCACCGGCGTCGAGTCGGTGCCCGACGAAGGGGTCCCGAACGTCACACAGTGGTACACCCTTCCGGAGGGGATCGCTTTCGAGACCGGCAAGCGGATCCTGCTCAACGCTGCCGGCGAATCACCGAACGCGGTCGTCCCGCTGTCCGAAGTTGCACCGGAGTACGCTCCCGACGACCGGGCGCTGCTCGCGGCGACGTTCCTCGGCGAGAGCGCACTCGAACGGGAGTCGGCGTCGCTCCGGGAGGACACCCGTACCGCGCTGTCCGCGTGGTTCCCGGAGCGCGGGTTCGAGGGATTGGAGATCGTCGACACCGACCGAATCCGGTTCGCGCAGTTCGCACAGCCGCCGGGCGTCCACGCCGGACTTCCGGAGCCCGACGACCCCGATGGACCGGTCGTCATTGCTGGGGAGTTCACCGAGTGGTCGTCGATACAGGGAGCGATGAAAAGCGGTCGACGAGCCGCGGAGGCCGGACTCGAACGGCTGTAGTTCGATGGAGCGCGCGTCCGTCGAACCGCCTTGCCGACGGATCCTGCTGACCGGTATCCGTCGGGCTGCACCGCAGCCGCGGAGCCGGCAGGCTTCGGATACGACCGGCCGACTACTCTTCCCGACGGAACGCCCCGTGACCGTGCTCGTCGACCGCCGCCAGCAGCTCGTCGCGCTGACGGCGGAGCTCCGGCGGTAGCTCAGCGTAGGCGTCCGCGAACAGGTCCGCGGGATCGGGTTCGACCGCCTCGGCGGCGTCGATCGCCTCCGCGACGACATCGTCGGCATGATCGTGGATCGACGCGACGTCTTCGTCGTCGATCCGTCCCGTCTCCCGCAGAAACGTCTCCATCCGATCGATCGGATCGAGCGCCCGCCACGGCTCTACCTCGTCCGGGTCCCGGTAGGCGCCCGGGTCGTCCGCGGTCGTGTGCGCCCCGTATCGGTACTCGACGAACTCGATGAGCGTGGGACGCCGCGAACCGTCCTCGTGAGTCGCCGAGCCTCGCTCCCCGTGAGTCGCCGAGCCTCGCTCCCCGTGAGTCGCCGGGCCTCGCTCCCCGTGAGTCGCCAGGCCTCGCTCCTCATGGGTGTCGCCGTGCCGCGCTCGCTCGACTGCCTCCGCCATCGCGGCGTACGTGGCGAGCGGATCCATGCCGTCGACGCGGACACCACGGAACCCGTAGGCGGCCGCCTTCGCCGCGAAGGTCTCGCTCGCGGTTTGTCGCTCCTCCGGGATCGATATGGCCCACCCGTTGTTGTGACAACAGAAGACGACGGGAGTGTCGAACACGCCAGCGAAGTTACACGCCTCGTGGAAATCCCCCTCGCTTGTCGCGCCGTCACCGAAATGACAGGCGACCACGCGGTTCTCGTCTCGGTAGTCGAACGCCCACGCCGCGCCGACGGCGTGTGGGAGATGGGCTGCGATGCCGATGTTCAACGGGAACACGTTGCCGTCGGCGATCGCCGCCGTTCCGGACTCGTGGCCCATCCAGTACGGGAGGTAGTCGGCGAGCAGATCGCGGACGACGGCCGCCCCGTGCTCGCGGTACTGGTAGCTTATCAGGTCCCGGTCGGCGAGCGCATACGTGGATCCGACCGCCGACGCTTCCTGACCCGCACAGGGCGCGTACGTCCCTATCCGTCCCTGGCGTTGTAAGCTGACGGCTCGCTCGTCGAACCGACGCGTGGTCACCATGTCGCGATAGATCGCGACGAGCGTCGAGTCGGGGAGGTCCGGTACCGTCGCCTCCGGAAGTGGCCGACCGTCGGGGCCGAGCACGCGACGGACGTCCTCGTCGGCAAGCGGATCGGTCCCGGCAGCACTGCCGACGCCGGATGCCGCTTCGTCGTCCTGGTCGGACATTACCGTCGACTGTGCACTACAGTACCAAGGAAGTAGCGGTCCCGGACGAGTCGTCGCGGGACGAACGCCGAGCAGGCACCGACCGATCAGGGGGTGATCACCGCGCGACCGTCGATCTCGCCGTGCTCCAGCTTCTCGGCGACGCGGTTCACCTCGTTGAGGTCGAACCGGCTCGTGTGTAAGTCGACATCGTCCTGTTCGACCAACGCGACGAGCTCCTGGAGCTCTGCGTAGCGTCCGACGATGTTTCCGACGAAGGAGAACTCGCCGTCCACGAGCGCCTGCGATGGCTCGTGGATGTGGCCGCCGTAGCCGATGATGTGGTGGTCGCCGCCCGCGGCGGTGATATCGGGCGCGTAGGCCGTCGTTTCGTCGGCACCGACGAAGTCCAGCACCTGCGTCGCGCCAGCTCCGTCGGTGATCCCGTCGAGTTCGGACCGGACATCCTCGTCGCTCGGGTTGATCACGTTGTCCGCTCCGTATCGTTCGGCAAGGTCAAGCGCCGACTCTTTTAGGTCGACCGCCGTTATCCGGGCCGCGCTCATCGCGTCCAGACACTGTAGTCCGATGTGGCCGAGACCTCCGACCCCGATGACGACTGCATGGTCGCCGGGGTTCAGGTCGGCGACCGCCTTCTTCGCCGCGTGATACGCGGTGATCCCGGCGTCGGCGTGCGGAGCGATGTCGATCGGCTCGACGCCGTCCGGTAGCGGGATCACCGAGCGCTCGCTCGTGTGCAGATACTCGGCGAAACCGCCATCGGTCGTAAGTCCGTTGAACGCGCTGTTCTCACAGTACATCGTCTCACCGAGCCGACACGGCCGACAGGTACCACACGTCTGGACCGGATGACAGATTACGGGATCCCCCTCGGAGACGAGATCCACTTCGGATCCGGTCTCGACGACCGTCCCGGCGTTCTCGTGACCGAGCGTCATCGGCAACGGCTGTGGAACGAACTCCTCCCACATCCCCTCGATGATGTGGTTATCAGTCTGACACCATCCCGCGCCCTCTACCTCGACGATGACGTCGTTCGATCCGTCGACCACAGGACGATCGACCTCGTCGATCGAGAGTCCGTCGGTCATGTCGTGGGTGTACTCGTGGAGTCTCGCGGCTTGCATACGATACCATAGCTCTCACAAAGTAATATAAATATTTGTTATGAATTTAATAAAATATGTTGCTAAGAAGTATTCCTTGGCATCGACAACCACGTTCACAGCATCTCACGAAACGCATCGAGCGGCGGAAATCGAAGCGTCTCCTGTGCGTCGGCATCGTACACGAGCGGCTCCAACCCGCCTGCATCCGTAATAAGCGGCGAGTCGAACGCCGCCGTTCCCATCTCATTGACGACGACGCCGGGCGCGAGCCTGTTGAACGCGGGTAGGAGAAGCACGTCTGCGTCCCGGTACGCTCCGGGCCCGACGAGAAAGCACGGATGGCGGTCACCTTCGATCTCGATCGTCGGGTGGACGTGACCGAACACGTACCGATCCGCGGTTCGTTCCGGCGGTTCGTGACCGTGACAGACGACGGTACGGACACCCTCGCTCCCGTGAGCGGCGTTCCCCTCCGAGACCATGTCATCGTCGAAAACTGCGTCATCGTCGAAAACTGCGTCATCCTCGCAGGACGTGTCACGCTGTCTGGATGGGTCACGATCGGTGGGATCGGAAACGACGTACTCGTCGTGAATCGGGCCGTCCCACGCGGTCGCCAACGCCGTGTCGTGGTTGCCGGCGACGAGCTCCAGGGACGCGCCGGCGTTGTGACACACGTTCGCGAGCTCGGTGAGCCCCGCACGGCTTCGCTCGGAAACCCGGTCGAACGTGTGGATCACGTCGCCAGCGAACACGACGGTCTCGGGCTGGAAGCGTGCGAGTAACCCGTGGAGGCGCTCGCGAATATCGTCGCGCTCGCCGAGCGGAAACGAAACGTTCGACGACTCCCCCCGTCCAAGATGGAGGTCGGCGACCACGAGGACGTCGTGGCGCTCGAGGAACACAGCACGATCACGTACGGTGAGATCGGACACGAACGGTAGTCCGGCCGCCGTCCGTATAACCTCGATGTCGGGGAGCGATCAGGACACGAGGGCCCGGTTCACGAACCGCACTCATCGACCGACGCCAGCGGCGGATTCGTGGCGCTCTCTCTCTCCGGTCGCACGGCTGCCCGTGGGCGCGTGGTTACTCCGGGCCGCGTGGTTGCTCGCAGTTGCGTACGCCTCGCGAACCCGACGGAACGCCGCCTCGTCGCCGCCCTGGTCCGGATGAACCTCCTTGACGCGCTCCCGGTACGCGCGCTTGACCGCGTCGGCATCGGCGTCCGTCGGAACCCCCAGCTCGTCGAAAGCGGCCTCGACGGGGTTCGACCGGCCGCTGGACCGACGCGAACCCGTCCGCCACTCCGGCTCGTCGACATCGAACGGAAGTCGACGACCCAGTCCGTGGCCGGGAAGCTCGTGTTCAAAGAGGACGGTAAACACACCCGACCCCTCCAGCCGAAAGTAGTCGTGAGCGTCGAACGTGATGGCGACATCCCGATCCGGAAGGTAGAAGGGGACGACGACGTCGCCGACGGCATGTTCCTCGTGGAATCGTTCGCCGATTACCGAGAGATACGCCCGGATCTCGCGGTGTCGGCGGGCATCGTTGCTACCGGTGGATCGATCCCGTTCCGTCTCGGTCGGCGGCGAGAGACGCGTCCCGACGTAGAACACGACCGCGACCGCGACGGACGCGACTCCGCCGATCGCGGAGCCGAGCAGCATCCACGGCGGAACGATGTCGATGAGATCGGCGACCACGAGCCAAGTACGGGACGAATCCGTATGAATCCCTCGTTGCCGGTCGATTCGCGGAGCAACCGGCCGCTCGATCGCGACTCAGAGTAGCTCTTTCGATTTGAGCCCGTCGATGATGTCGTCGGCGAGCTCCTCGGGCGTCTCGTACGGGAACTCCTGTTCGCTTCCGAGCTTGGACGCAAGCTCCATCGCGGTGAAGCTCACGTCGCCCGCTTCGAACTTCGTTCCCGGCCCGTCCGGCAGGGCGGGAACGAGGTCCATCTGGTTGTCGACCGGGTAGTCGGCACCGCCGAACGCGTCGAGGAACTGTTCTCGGAGCTCCGTTTCTATATCGCTCATGCACCCACGTGCCGGGACAGAGCGCAAAAGCGTTGCGGAACTGTGATAAACTATTTGTCCATTTTTTATTTATTATCAGAACCACGATCGGAGCATCGAAGCTTTGTTTCCGGCACCGTAACGTTAGCGCATGTCGTTCGAGTTCAACTTCGATCTACTTCGAGAACTGACGGAGGCTCGTGGCGTTCCCGGCTACGAGGACGAGGTCCGCGACGTCGTGTGTCGTGAGTTCGCTGACCGGGTCGACTGCGTTCGAACGGACGCGATGGGAAACGTCGTTGGCACGGTCGAGGGGAGCGGCGACTACTCGGTTGCGGTCGCCGCACACATGGACGAGATAGGGTTCATGGTGCGTCATATCTCCGAGGACGGGTTCGTGCAGGTGGACGCGTTGGGCGGCTTCGATCCGCGAGTGCTTCGTGCACAGCGCGTGACCGTCCACGGCGAGGAGGATATCACCGGCGTCATCGGTTCGGTTCCGCCACACACGCTGACCGACGAGCAGCGCGAGACGGACGAGACGGTGTCCGACGTGTACATCGACGTGGGTCGGAGCTCGGAGGCGGTCGAGGAGCTCGTGAGCGTCGGGGACCTCGTCACGCTGGACCAGACGACCACCCGGATGGGTGATCGAGTGACGGGCAAAGCGCTCGACGACCGCGTCTGTCTGTTCGCGATGCTCGCGGCGGCCGACCGCGTCTCCGATCCCGGCGTGACGATCCACTTCGCCGCGACGGTGCAAGAGGAAGTCGGGCTCCGAGGTGCACAGGCGCTCGGCGTCGACATCGACCCCGACCTCGCGATCGCTTTGGACGTCACCGTCGCCAACGACGTTCCGCAGATCGGCGAGGAGGCGGACGCCGTGACGAGACTCGGCGACGGAACGGCGATCAAGCTGAAGGACTCCTCGGTGATCACCAGCCCGAAGGTCCACGGTCGACTCACCGATGTCGCGGAGTCCGCAGGGATCGAACACCAACACGAGGTGTTGCCGGCGGGCGGCACCGACACGGCCGGCTTCCAGAACACACACGGCGCGAAGCCGGTCGGCGCGATCTCGATCCCGACCCGCTACCTCCACACGGTGACTGAGACCGCCGACGGCGACGACATCGCGGCGACGATCGAGCTGTTGACCGCGTTCTTGGAGTCGGAGACCGGCGACCACGACTACACGCTCTAGGCGATCGGGAGGCCACACGACCACACGATCGGAGCGGTCACGGAACAGCTAGCGAACAGGCGACGCGTGCCGGAAGGGGTCGGCTCCGGGAATCGGACTCAATCGATACGCTCGCTGGCCGCGTTATCCCTGTTAACGCATGGCTCATTCGTCCGTCGCCGGAACAGACCAAACCCGTTTTAAGCGTTGGTGTCGAACCGCGTAACAAGGTAGATATACATGGAGATGCCACGTCGTTTCAACACGTACTGTCCGCACTGTGACGGCCACTACGAGCACGAGGTCGAGAAAGTTCGATCCGGCCGACAGACCGGCCTGAAACGCGACGCTCGCCAGCGCCGTCGCGCGCTCGCGACGATCGGTAACGCCGGCGGGTACTCGAAGGTGCCCGGTGGGGACAAGCCGACGAAGAAGACCCACCTCAAGTACCGCTGTGGCGACTGCGGGAAAGCGCACATGCGCGAGGGATGGCGCGCCGGCCGTCTCACGTTCCAGGAGTAAGATGGCGGGAAGCTTCCACCTGCTGGCGTGTGACGAGTGCGGGAACGAACAGGTCGTCTTCGGCAAGGCCGCCTCCACGGTGTCGTGTGCGGTCTGTGGCGCGACGCTCGCGACCCCGACCGGCGGGGAGGCCGAGCTCCACGGCGAGATAGTCGAAACCGTTGAGGCACGGTAACCGCCTCACACCGCCGATGCAATACAGCGGTTGGCCCGAACCCGGCGAGCTCGTGGTCGGAGAGGTCGATGAGATCGCCGACTTCGGCGTGTTCGTCGACCTCGACCAGTACGAGGACAAACGCGGCCTCTGTCATATCAGCGAGGTCGCCTCCGGCTGGATCAAAAACGTCCGCGACCACGTTCGCGAGGGACAGACCGTCGTTGCGAAGGTGCTGGAGGTCGACAAATCCTCCGAACAAGTCGACCTGTCGATCAAGGACGTCAACGAACACCAGCGGAAGGAAACGATCCAGGCGTGGAAAAACGAGCGAAAGGCGGACAACTGGATGCTCATCGCCCTCGGCGAGGGCGTCGACGACGGACGGTACACCGAAGTCGCGAACGCGCTGTTGGTCGAGTTCGACTCGCTGTACGACGCGTTCGAGTCGGCCGCGATCCGCGGGACGGACGCGCTTGCGGACGTCGACGTCGACGACGACACGATCGAGGCGGTCGTGGACGCGGCACGTGAGAACGTCTCCGTCCCGTACGTCGACGTCACCGGCTACGTCGACCTCGAGTCGTACGCATCCGACGGCGTCGACGACGTGAAGGCAGCCCTGGAGGCCGCCGAAGGAAACGGCTCCGTGCCCGATGGCGTCGAGCTGGAGGTCGGCTACGTCGGATCACCCGAGTACCGGATCAAGGTCCGCGCACCCGACTACAAGACGGCCGAGGCACAGCTCGAAGCGGCCGCCTCTCGGGCCCGCGAGTCGATCGAGAGCGCAGGCGGCGTCGGCGAGTTCCATCGCGAACGTCGCGAGGACGACGAGTAGCGGACACTACCGGTTCGTTTCTACCATGAGATCCGACATCAGAGTGTGTGCCAACTGGCGGAAAGAACACGACCAGCCGGTGTACACCCTCGGGGACCGGTGTCCGGCGTGTAATGCGCCGACGGAAAACAGCGCACCGGCCCCGTTCGATCCCGAGGACCGGTACGGTGAGTACCGGCGGCGAGCGCGCTCGCGGGAGTACCGATCCGGCGAGACGACGCGGTGAACGAGACGCCGAAGAAAACGACGTAGCTGGGAGACCCATCTTCGCCGGCCGACACGGCGATACAGCGATATCCGACTGCGCTGGGGTGTCATAAAACTCTTCGTATGGTGGTTATCCGCGGCGACTCGCACCCATCACCGCAAGCATGTGTTCGGCGCTCGACGTCAGTACTCCTCGTACGCGAGATTCATCAGCCACTGGGAGAAGGCGTCCGACTGTGGGTCGATCTCCTCCTCGCCGATAAACGGCGACAACATGTCACCGGCCATCAGCAGCGCAAAATCGAGGTCTCGAGGTGCGGGCTCCAGATAGTAGGTGTTGTGTCCGTCGTACACCGCGTCCTCACGTTGGATGAGGCCGGCACTCTCGAGCGCTTCCGCAATGCGGCTCCCCTTCCGCGAGGAGACGTCGAGCTCCTTCCAGAAGTCGCTCTGGTGGATCCCCCCGGTCTCGCGGATCAGTTCGAGACCGGCGCGTTCGTCCTCCGACAGGTCGGCCTCGAGTTCGGACACGCTCATACCTCAACACCTGCCCGCGAGTCGCTTAAAACTGGCTTTCCGGGTCGTCGATCGACCCCGGAGGAGAGTCCGGCCCTCCCGCAAACTCGGCCGGCAGCCGAACCGACTCCACCGCCGTCTCACACGGCGGTCCGTCGGCGAAGCCGACCGACGGAGACGCACCCGACCGGATCCGGGTGAACGACCGCGTGCCGTAGCCGTCGCCGTGAAGACACGCTCCGTACTCGTGGTCGGCGAGGATGTCGCTCGCACGGTCGAGCCACCCGTTTGCCGTCTCTCCGGGACCGGGAACGAGTGTCGCAGCGATCCGCCGTGCGCTGTCGATCCGTTCGGACCCGCGATCCGTCCGCCCTGGAGGCACTGTGAACCGCTCACGGTCGTTGACCACGCCGCCGACGTTGCCGACCACGTGGACGCCGGATTCGAGCTGGGTGACGAGGAGTCCCCCGTCGTACGTCAGCAGGAACGCCGCGACGTCGTCCGCGATGAGGAGGTTGAACCCGTCGTAGCTTCGGTCGTCGAGATCCCGCTCGACGGCCCGCACCGCCGACTCCGCGGAGCCCGCGCGAAGACAGTCCCTGACGAGCAGGCCGCGGGATCGGTCGCCGTCCCTGTCGGCGTCGAGCCAGCGGTTGGTGAGTGCCACCGTTAGCCCGGTCTCGGCGAGCCCGATCCACGTGCCGCCGGCCTCGAGGTCACGCGGGGCGACCACCATCGGATCCTCGCCACGAACCGATGGGGGCTCGGACGGGCGGTCGACCGCCTCGTCACGATTGGCGGCGAGCGCCACCGGCGATCCCGTAAACACCTGCCACGCGAGCGTGAGCGTGCACACAGCTGATCGCTTGCAGGGAACGGGTAAAAAACGGCGGGAGCACGAAGACGAACGAATGACTGGATGGCGGCGAACCTCCGGGAAGCACCCGTGGAGAAATGCTTTACTCGGTATAGAATAAATCTTTTGTCCACTCGACCCCTCAGTACACGTATGAAGGCGATCGTGACCTACGAGGACGACGACGAGCCGGTCGTTATCGAGAAGCCACGTCCAGTCCCTGCGGACGGCGAGGCGCTGGTGCGGACGCTCCGCGTTGGCGTCGACGGAACGGACCACGAGGTGATAGCCGGCGGTCACGGCGAGACGCCCGACGGCGACGATCACATGGTGTTGGGTCACGAGGCCGTCGGCGTCGTCGCCGACGCCAACGATACGCCGTTCGAGGAGGGGGACGTCGTCGTGCCGACCGTTCGCCGCCCCCCGAACGGCGCGAACGAGTACTTCGCGCGCGGCGAGCCGGATATGGCGCCCGACGGCCGGTATCACGAGCGGGGGATAGTCGGCGCACACGGGTTTATGGCCGAATACTTCACGAGTCCGGCGGAGTTTCTGGTCGAGGTGCCACCGGAGATCGCCGAGTGGGGCTTTCTCGTCGAGCCGGCGTCGATCACCGAGAAGGCGATCGAGCACGCGTACGCGAGCCGGTCGGCGTTCCACTGGGGCCCCGAGTCCGCACTGGTTCTCGGAAACGGCTCGCTGGGACTGTTGACGCTCGCGATGCTGGACGACGGGTTCGACCGTAGATACTGTCTCGGCCGGCGCGAACGTCCCGACCCCACCATCGACCTCATCGAGTCGATCGGCGCGACGTACGTCGACTCCAACGAGACGGCCGTCGACGAGGTTCCGGACGCACACGAGCCGATGGATTTCGTGTACGAGGCGACCGGCTACGCGCCACACGCGTTCGAGACGATCGAGGCGCTCGCGCCGAACGGCGTCGGGGCGCTGCTCGGCGTGCCCGGCGACTGGTCGTTCGAGGTCGATGGGGGCCGACTCCACCGGGAGTTCGTTCTCCACAACAAGGCGCTGGTCGGCAGCGTCAACTCCGGATACGAGCATTTCGAGGCCGCCGTGGACTCGATCGCAGCGCTCGAGGAGTCGTTCCTTGAGGATCTCGTCACCGGAATCCACGGGCTCGACGAGTTCGAGGCCGCGTTCGCGGATGACGACACGACTATTAAAACGGCGGTCGAATTCGTCGCGTATGAAGAACGTTGACGACCTGATCGATAGCGCGGCGGAGCTGGCGGAGCGAGGGCTCTCGAAGGGCGAGATCGCGGACGAGCTGAACGTCTCGCGGGAGACGGCAAGCTGGCTCGTCGAGCGTGCGGGTACGGAGAACACGAGGGCGACGACCGCTGCGCCCGGGTCGACCGCCGACATCCACGTCGACTGGTCGGCGATCGGTCGGGATTCCGCACGGCTCACGTACACCGCGAAGGCGATGGCGGATCTGCTCGTCAAGCAGGGCGAGGAGGTGGATCTCACCGTCGGTATCGAGAAGGCGGGAGCACCGCTGGCAACCGCGGTCGCCAGCGAGCTCGACACCGACCTCGGCACGTACGCGCCGGCGAAACACCAGTGGGAGGAAGGCGACATCGCGGACCACGGGGGCGGGTTCTCACGGAACTTCGCGGCGATCCGCGACCGCGACTGCTACGTCGTCGACGACATCATCACGAGCGGTACGACGATGCGCGAGTCCATCGACGCGATCCGCGACCACGGTGGCACGCCCGTGGCATGCGTCGTGTTGGCCGACAAGAAGGGGTACGACGATATCGACGGCGTCCCCGTGCACTCGCTCGTCGACGTCGTCCGCGTCGACCGCGAGGAGTAGCTCGACCCGATGAGCAGACCGAGCCAGTGACCGCACGCGACGACTCCGGTCGGAGCGCGTCGACCGCCCCGCAACCCCTTTGAGTCACTATCCCCTACCGGGGTGCATGACGTTCAGTCCAGAAAGCGGAGCCGACTCCGAGGAGATCCAGGCGCGCGTCGACGAGACCATCGCCGACAACGACGTGGCGCTGTTCATGAAGGGGAACCGCCTCATGCCCCAGTGCGGCTACTCACAGCGGGCGGTCGAGCTCATCGGCAAACACGTCGAGGAGTTCGAGACGGTCGACGTGCTGCCAGCGCTACCGGAGTACCGCGAGGCGCTGGAAACCCACAGCGGCTGGGAGACGATCCCGCAGACGTACGCCGAAGGCGAGTTTATCGGCGGAAGCGACGTGCTGGCGGAGCTCGACGAACGAGACGAGCTGGCGGCCGAGCTCGGCGTCGAGTAAGCGACGGAAACTCGCCTCCGGAAGCCCGGCACTCTTATTCTTCGTGCGGTTCCTCGGCGGTGGGAAGCCGCTCGGTACACCAGTGACAGAAATCCAAATCGGGATCGATCTCCCGTCCACAGTGGGGACAGTCCGCGGGTTGGAGCGACTCCCCCGATGGTGACTCCCCCGATGCGGACTCGACCGAGTTCGGTCCCGTCGATGCCGGTCCGGCCGAGTCGTAGGCGGCCTGTTGCCGTTCGTACTTGCGGTTGTTCCGAACGGCGAGCACGTACGCGTCGATGACGCTGGCGACGACGACGATCAGTGCCGGCGCGATCTCGCCGAGCGGCGGCGTCGTTCCGGCGAACACCTGATCGATCGTCGAGTCGGGAACGAGAAACACCACGGTTGCCGTGATCGTGACGTACCACCCGAGCGCACGACCCCACCGGCGGAGATACGCGTGACCGAGCCCGGAGATCACGAGCGCGAGAAGCACGGCCAGCCACGGCCGGCGGCGACGAATCTCTCCCATACCCCGAAAAGCGGTGGCGCAATATTGAGCGTTGGGTCTTCGCGACCTCGGAGCGTTTATATTTATCACGGACTGATTCGACGTATGTTCGCGTTTCCTACCGGACAGCTCCTTTACGGCCTTCTCTTTGCGCTGATCGGGGTCGCGTTCTGGTCAGCCGGATTCGTCGTAGCCTACTTTCTTTTCAAGCGGTGGCGAGGCGAGGGGCCACGCTCTCGAGAGTGACGGAGACGACCGGCGCGTCCTGGAGCCCTCCAGTCCCTCCCGGAGCGTACCGCTCCGGCTGCTCGGGTCGGCGCCTCTCGCAGACGGATTCCGGATGGTTAATTCTTTAAGCACTCAACCCAACTGTCGATTGAATAATGGCGTCCGACTCGGTGAAACTGTACACGGCGATCTACGTTGCTCTAGTCGTTCTCGCATTCTCGAAGTTCATCTTCTTCGAGTTCGACCAGCTGTTCACCTATCAACAGGCGTTTGCCGGAACGATGGTGGCGGCGGCTATCAAATCCGTCCTCATCGTCGGCTACTATCAACATCTCCGGTGGGAGAACAGGTCGCTCACCTACCTCATGCTGCTCGCGTTGGGGCTCGCATTGCTGCTGATGGCGGCCGCGACCTACTCCATCACCTGAGGACCTCCCGACAGCTTCGGAGCATGAGCGCATTGGAGCTTGGCCGCGGTGTTTTTGTGACCGCGGGATGACGCGTTCGTATGGACGCCGCGCACTGGCCGCGACGCGGTGGGCGTCACGGACTAACAGAGCTACCACACTGGCCGGGAGCGGTCACAACGTGTCTTTGACGCCCAGCACCCGCTCCTCGCGTTCGCGTCCCGGATCCCACTCGCTGCCGTCTCGGTCGGAGTCTCGGTAGTCCGCAATCGACCGTTCCAGCGCCTCCCGCACCGGCGTCGACTCCCAGCCGAGCCCGGCGAGCTTGCAAGTGTCAAGGAGGTGCGGATACGCCCGATACAGCACGAACTCGTCCGGCGTCAGCTCTCCGGCCGCGAGCGCGTCCGCACATGCCGGGACGACCTCACAACTCGTTTCCGCGACCTCGGCGATCATCTCCACGGTCTCCGCGAGCGTAAGCGCCCGACGGTCGCCAACGTTGTACGCCTCCCCCGGCTCTCCACGCTCGGCGACGATCCGAAGCGCCCGCGCGACGTCCTCGACGTACGCGAGCTGCCACAGACTCCCGCCGTCACCCGGAACCACCACGCGGTCGTACGAGTGGACACGATCGATCCAGTAGTCGAGTCGCTCGGTGTAGTCGTGTGGACCGTACACCACCGTCGGCCTGACCGCCATCGCGTTCACACCGCGCCGTGCGGCGTCGAAGACGGCCCGATCCCCGGCAGCCTTCCGGTTCCCGTACGTCTCGTCGTCGTCGCTGTCGGCCTGTGTAGGCGTACACGATCGGAGCCGCGTCTCACCCTCCCGTTTCGGTATCTCCTCGTCGGCGTACGAGCTTCCGGAGGAGACGTACACGTACGCCTCGACGTCGGCGAACACCTCAGTCGCGGTCTCGACGTCTGACGGGTGATACGCGACGCAGTCGATCACGATATCCGGATCTATCGAGAGCTTCGCGGCCCGGAGGTCCGTTCGCTCCGTCCGGTCACCCTGCACGTGTGTGACGCGATCCGCGTCGAAGGGGTTCTCGTGATTGCCGCGGTTCATCATCGCGACGTCGCAGTCGTTCTCCAGCAGGTCCGAGACGAGGTGTCGACCGATGAAACGCGTGCCGCCGATCACGAGCGCGGTGTCGGGCATGGAGCCGCTTGACGCTCCGCGACCAAAGGACCCGCGAAAACGGCAGCCGAACCGTTAAAAGAGGTAGAACAGCGGGAACAGGAACACCCAGACGATGTCGACGAAGTGCCAGTAGAGACCGAAGTACTCGACCGGACGGCTATCCTCCATGTACGCCCCGCCGTAGGCGCGAACGAACAGGAAGATGGCGATAAGCAGTCCGATGATGACGTGGACCGCGTGCAGGCCGGTCGTCACGAAGTAGACGGACGCCTGCACGGCGGTGTACCCCTCGGGGACGACCGACAGGTAGACGCCGTCGACGTACAGCTTCTCCCACCACTCCCACGCCTTCACCGCAAGGAAGGTGAATCCGAGGAGGGTCGTCGCGCCGATCGATGCGAGCAGCCCCTTCCGGTTCTTCCGATGGGAGGCGACGAGCGCGAGGATCACCGTGAACGACGAGGTGAGCAGCACGAACGTGTTGATCAGTCCGGGCAGCGAGTCGGGGATCGGCGTCCACGTTCCCCAGCCGGCGTTCCAGCGGATGAACACGGCCGCGGAGATGAACGCGCCGAAGACGATCACGTCGGACGCGAGGAAGAACCACATCCCCAGTTTCACCTTCTCGACGCCGTTGAACGGCCATCGTTCGCCGAACTCGGCGGGAGGCGCGTAGAAGTCCTCCATTCCCCACTTCCAGCCCGACCAGATCAACGTGAGCGCGCCGATGACGGCGAGCATCGGGTACACCGGGTTGATGATCTCCATCGATGTCTGGGCGATCGAGTCGCCGAACTGGAACTCCGTGGAGTCGCTGAACCCTGAGAGCCCGAGCAGCATGATACCGGTTGCAGCCGACAGCAGGATCGGCCAGACGCTGGCGTGGCTCGCGTGTTTGTCCCAGTACGGGTAGTTGCGAATGTGGTCCGAGTGGCTGTCACCGCCGTCCGTGACGGCGTTGCCGTTCTCGTCGGCTTTGACGGCGGGACCTCCGTCCGGAACGTAATCCTTCACGAACTCCAGCTTACCGGAGGCGTACGACGGCCGATTCGGCCAGTTTTCCAGCGGCGGAGGCGAGGAGACCGCCCACTCCGCGGTGCGGGAGTAATCCCACGGGTTGTCGCCTGCCTCCGGTCCGGAAACGTACGACTTCGCGAGGTTATAGAACATGATGAAGAATGAGAGCCCCAAGACGAAGCCTCCGATCGTCCCTGCCTGATGTATCCCTTGGAACGCGGGGTTGTACTCGAACACCCTACGCGGGGTTTCCCACGCGAGGAACATCGAGAAGTACACCGCGTTGAAGCCGATGAAGAACACGACGAAATGCACCTTGCCGAGGAACTCGTCGTACATCTTCCCTGTCATTTTTGGGAACCAGTAGTATACGCCGCCGATCAATGCCGTTGCACCGCCGAACATCACGTAGTGGAAGTGAGCGACCACCCAGTAGGTGCCACGGAACTCGTAATCGAGGACGATGGCCCCGAGGAAGACGCCGGTGATACCGCCGAGGATGAACAACAACAGTGCACCAAACGCGAACAGGAACGGCGTCGTAAACTGGATCCGTCCCTTGATCAACGTGTAGATAAGCGCGAAGACGAGCAGGTCGAACGGTAACGAGATGCCGATGGTGGTCGCCATCATCAGCGTCTTGATCTCCAGGTTGATCGTCGTGAGGAACATATGGTGCATCCACACGAGGAACGACTGCACGGAGATCAGACAGATGGAGATGATCACCCACTTGCGGCCGACGAGTCGGCGACCGGAGAACGTCTGGAAAAGCTCAAGCATGACTCCGAGGGCTGGGAAGAAGACGATATACACCTCCGGATGACCGAAGAACCACCAGAGATGTCCCCACAGTAACGATCCACCCTCCGTTGCCGAGAAGTAAACGCTGCCGAGGACACGGTCTGACGCGAGGATCAGCATCGCGGCGAGCAGCGCCGCGAACGCGAACAACATCATCCAGACGGTCGCGAGGATCGACCAGGTGAACATCGGCATATCCATCAATCCCATCCCTTCGGCCCGCGAGTGATGTATTGACGTGAGGAAGTTCACCGTCGACGCGGTGACCCCGACGGTGAACATGGCTAATGCGAGAATAGCCCCGGTCGATCCGATACTCGGCGTGTACATCGGTACGTTCAACGGGGCGTACATCGTCCACCCTGCATCGAGTGTGCCACCTTGGAAGAAGCTGATTCCGAGGAGGACCCCGGAGAAGAGGTACATCCAGTACGACAGCGCGTTTAAACGCGGGAACGCGAGGTCATCGGCCCCGATCTGGAGCGGCACGAAGTAGTTTGCGAACGCAAAGGCGAACGGTGAGAGGAACCAGAACACCATGATCAGCCCGTGTGCGGTGACGGCCTCGTTGTACGCTAGCCCGGAGAGAATGTGGTTCGCCGGGTCCCACAGCTGTAGGCGGATCAGCAGCGCCATTACGCCGCCAAACAGGAGGAAGAACAACGACGTTATCAGGTACAGTATCCCGATATCCTTGTGGTTCGTCGTGATGAGCCACCGTTTCACGGAGGTGGTCGGTGGAAGCTCAGCCATCAGTCGTCACCCTCCTCGGTTCCGGTTTCGGATTCATCATTGTCAGGTTCAGCATCGTTCTGCGTGTTTTCGTACCACTCCTCCCACTCCTCTTGTGGGAGAACGGTGATCTGACCGTCCATCGCGGAGTGTCCCGAACCACACAGCTCGAAGCACTCGACGAGGAACGTCGCCTCCCCACCCTGGGCTTCAACCTCCTCCGAACTCACCGAGAACCACGTGTGAGCGGTCTCACCCGGGATGGAATCGGCTTTGAATCGCAACTCCGATGAGCCGAAGTTGTGCCAGACGTCGCGTGAGGTCACCGCCAGGTCGATCCGCTGATCGGCCGGGACGATCAGCTCGTTAGTCTCCGTATGCCCGTTCGGATACTCGTAATCCCACCCGAACTGATACCCCTCGACGACGATCTCGATGTCGCCTTCCCCTTCGGTTTCGGGCCCCTCCTCGACGTAGAGCAGAAGGCCATACGAGTACACGACGAGGCTAATGACGATGATCGCGCTCAGCCCGAAGGATAAAAAGAGCTTCTTCGATTTCGTGCCGCCCTGTCCCGTCGGAAGCTCTCCGACGACCGGCGCGTCGAAGTCGTCATCCGTGTTATCACCGTCGTCACGATACTTGTACACGTTCCACAGCGTGTACGCGACGACGACGACGCCGACGAGCGTCCCCAGCGCGAGAAAGACGAAGAAGATCTCGTCGAACACCTCGGCCTGCGCACGCCAGTCAGTCCCCTGTTGTAAAAGATGTGGATCTATCATGTCTGTCGCTCGGGTCTTGTATCTCACTTGGTCATAGTACACTTAGCTCTTTTGTAGCAGCGGCGGTTCTACAGCCGTGTCAATAAAAAAAGTCTGTATAGTAAAGACTAACAGCTATCCGACGCTGCGGCGTAGCCTAACGACGCTCGCGCAGGACGGATATACGAAGGGTATTTGTACGACCGAACAGACTCAACGATAAGAGCCGATCATGGTCTCGTTAACCCTTCTGAGTACGGCGCTGATGGGGGTGCTCGTCGTCGCCACGTTCGTTGCGGTCGCACGGATCGGCGGCCAACGGAGCCCGCCCGGCAGCGAGGAACCGACCGATAGATACGCCGAGCTCACCGAAACGCTGTCGGAGCTCGTCAGAACACCGGCCGTCTGGACGGTGGGGTTCGTCGTCATCGCCGTCGGCGTCGGCGCGGCGGCCGTACTCGCGGTTGGTGATTTCGGGCTTCCCGAAGGCACGTCCGGGCTGTTCTTGAACGTAGTGTACGCCGCCGTCGGACTGCTGTTGACCGGGTTCGTCTTCCTCGGCGTGTACTTCGCCACCCGGGGCCGTGGTCTGGGGAACGCTCACGGGATCGCGGCGGGATCGTTCGCTGCGGGACTCGTCTTCCTCGTGCTCGTCACTGCACAGCTTCTCATCGGTGTGATCGGATAACGGAAAACGAAAACGTCGTGATCGACGGCGGAAACCACGGAGATCGCGTTTGTACCCAACTGCTGCCGGACTCGGACTGGACGACATCGCACAGTCCGTACGGAGCCTCCCGGTGAAAGCGACCGCGGAGCCGAAAGAGACCGGCTGTCGAGGGCGGTGGAGTTATATCCTGCTGGGCTGTTACGTGTCTCCAGTGAGCGCCACAGTGGAGAAGCGGACGGATCCGCCGGGCGAGTCCGACCACGTCATGGCGGCGTGGGAGCTCAAAGAGCGGATCCGTCGATCGGACGGCGTGCTCCGACAGCGCCGCGGCTTCTTTACCGACGCCTATCGACGCTCCACGACTCACCTCCTCTTCGAGGACGACGATCTCGTCGGGTTCGCGTCGGTTCGACGCGACGGCTACATCCTCTTTCTCGCGGTCGATCCGGACTGCCGCGGCTGCGGCTACGCGGAACGACTGATCGCCGACGTTGCGGAAAACCACCGATCCGTCTCCTGTCACGCGCGGACGACCAACGAGCCAGCACTCGGCTTCTACGAGCACCTCGGATTCGAGGTGAAGCGCCGGATCGACGACTACTACGAGGACGGCGGGGATGCCTACTACCTCACGCTCGGCGAGGAGACGCTCCGCGAGCGACTCTCCGACTTCGTCCGACGGTAGTTCGGCTCACGCACGGCGTCGCGTGTCCCGCGTATCGAGTCGGTCGGTTCCGTCCGAGCTCGGGCCCGATGCGCTTCCCAGAGACGTGGGATCGACAGCCATTAGCGCCCGCCGCGAGGAGACGACGCCATGACCGATGCCACTCCGACTGCGGCGGAGCTCGCCGACCGCGTCCGCGCGGGCGACCTCCGTCTCCACGAGCTCGAGGAGCATGCCGACGCCGACACGGCCGCAACCGCGCGCCGTCGTCTCGTCGCGGCGGAGTCCGACGCCGACGTCGACGTGCTCGGCGAGTACGTGTTCGACGCGGCCGACGCGGAGCCGAACATCGAGAACATGGTCGGCGCAGTACAGATCCCGCTCGGCGTTGCCGGTCCGGTGACGATCGACGGCGGGGTGCTCTCGGGCTCGCGATATCTCCCGCTGGCGACGACGGAGGGAGCGCTCGTCGCGTCGATCAACCGGGGCTGTACCGTGCTCAACGACGCCGGAGGAGCGACCGCTCGCGTGACGAAGACGGGAATGACGCGCGCACCGGTGTTCCGCGTCGCCGACGTCGCCGAGGCCGAGGCACTCGTGGGGTGGGTCCGAGGGAACGAGGACGCGCTTCGGGAGGCCGCGGAGTCGACGACGAGTCACGGTGAACTGCTCGATGTGACGCCGTACGTCGTCGGGAACAACGTCTACCTCCGGTTCCGTTACGACACGAAGGACGCGATGGGGATGAACATGGCTACCATCGCGACCGGAGAGGCCTGCGACGTGATCGAGGCGGAGACGACCGCCTCGCTCGTCGCGCTGTCGGGGAATCTCTGTTCGGATAAGAAACCCGCCGCGATCAACGCAGTCGATGGCCGGGGGCGGTCCGTCGCGGCCGATGTCGAGATCCCCCGCGAGGTCGTCACGGATCGGCTCCACACGACGCCGGAGGCGATCGCCGAGATCAACACTCGAAAAAACCACGTCGGGGCCGCGAAGGCGGGGGCGCTCGGGTTCAACGCCCACGTCGCCAACGCGGTCGCGGCACTGTTCTTGGCGACCGGGCAGGACGAGGCGCAGGTGGTCGAGGGGGCAAACGCGATCACGACCGCCGAGACGACTCCCGACGGCGATCTGTACGTCTCGGTGTCGCTCGCCAGCCTGGAGGTCGGCACCGTCGGCGGCGGGACGAAACTACCGACGCAGACGGCCGGACTGGAGATATTGGAAGTCAGCGGCGGCGGCGATCCCGCCGGGTCCAACGCCGACGCGCTGGCGGAGGCGATCGCGGCCGCCGCGCTTGCGGGAGAGCTCTCACTGCTGGCGGCGCTCGGGTCGCGACACCTCTCGTCGGCGCACGCGGATCTCGGTCGGTAGCGATATCGATCGTCGTGGCCGGGAGCGACGGCAGATGTTGGTAGTCGTCGGATGTTCCGTGCGTCGCCACGGTCGTCGGAGAGGGGTCACACGAGCGGCCGTTGCCGGCGTCCTCGTTCGATAGCGTCACGGACGAGCACCACACCTCCAATCGCGGCCGCGAGGATCCCGGCCCAAGCGCCGATCCCCTCGCCCGAGGCGGCCGCAAGCGCGATGCCCCACCCGGCGAGCAGATGCCCGGTCGCCTGGGCTGTGTGTCCCGTGACCGCCGAAGCGGCTCCGACGACGATCAGCGCGACTGCACACACGACGAGGAGCGCTCGGAGCGCGCCGACGGCGTCCGGACTGATAGGGGTCCCCATCGGGTACCCGATGGTTGCCGCTCCCACGACTACTGCGCCAGCGGAGGCCAGACGCCGAAGCTGCATTGTGAAGCCGTACCACACGAACACGTAAAAACGTCAGTCAGACGGATGTCATCTCTCCGCCGCCGACAGTGGTTTCGTCGGCTGCTGAGGCGGTGTCTCAGGTGTGATCGCGAAGCCGCTGGTCGTGGCGGCGTCGGTGCCGCCCGGAGATGGTCAGTCGTCGGCGCGGATCTCGTCGGGATCGGAGTCACTCGAGCCGGTGCTCCCGGCCGCTCCGTCTGCGAGCATCGGGGTCCCGTCAGCACGCGGGCCGAGCAACGGGCCGTAGGGACCGCCGTCGACATCGATGCGGCGGCGGGTCCGGTAGTCGGTGGAGCGCTCCACGGGTGTCCGGCCGATGGCCGTGATCATCTCCACGTAGTCGTTGAACGAGCGGTACTCGCCGTACTCGCCGCCCGCACGCTTCGTGATCTCCTCCGAGAGGATCGTCCCCATGAAATCATCGGCACCGCAGTTGAGCAGTTTGAGTCCGTGGGCATCACCGGATTTCACCCACGACGCCTGTACGTGATCGACGTTATCCAAGAACAGTCGAGCGACCGCGATGACGAGTTCGTCCTCGTCGCGTGACGGACCGCCGTCGACGACGCCGTGGCGATAGAGTGGCGTATCCCGATGGATAAACGAGAGGGGGACGAACTCGGTGATCCCACCGGTTCGGTCCTGCAGGTCCCGCACGACGCCGAGATGCTGGGCCCGGTGGGCGACCGTCTCGACGTGACCGTACATCATCGTTGCCGTCGTGTCGAGTCCGGCAGCCATCGCGCCCTCCATCGCCGCCACCCAGTCGTCCGTGCCGATCTTACCGGGACAGATCACCTCGCGCACCTCGTCGACGAGGATCTCCGCAGCGGTCCCGGGGGCGGAGTCGAGTCCGGCAGCGGCGAGTTCGCGGTACACCGACTCGTAGCTCCAGTCGGTCCCCCGCCTCGCGTGGTACGCCTCCTCGGGCGTCATCGAATGGAGATGGACTCCGCCGATCGACATCGCCTCCATCTGCTCGACGTACGTTCCGGGATCGGTCGCGTACGCCGCGGGCGGCTTGTAGTTCACCGCGCTCTCGGCGTCGTCGTGTCCCGCGAGGATCTCGTGGTGCTCGTCGTTCAACGCGAACGCCGGGTGGAGTCCGGACACCGAACACACCTCGTAGATCCCCATCTCGAGGGTGGCATCGACGACCGCGCGCGACTCAGCAGGCGTTTTGGTGAACCCGGCGTGGTCGACGTCGTTGCCGGCCTCGAACGCGTGGGCGCTGTCCTTGAAGTTACAGAACAGACACCCCGTGTTGCAGGCGGTGGTGACGTTGTTGTTCAGATTGGCGACGAACGTCACGTCCTCGCCCACTTCCTCGGCGCGGCGGCGGTCCGCGAGCTCCAGCACCTGCTCTTTCCGGACCGGGTCGAACCCGGATGTCTCCGTTCCCGTCGCGAGGAGCTCCGTGGCGTCGTCGACCGTCAGCCGAACGCCGTCGCGAGCTTTCGCGAGCGCGTTCTCGAAGGACTGGTCGGTCGCCGGATCGGCGAAACCCAACGCCTCCGGGTCCAAATCACGCGCCGACGTCATCCTCTATGCCTCCCCGCCGCATGGTTAAAAGCGGGACGGTACCGACACCGGGTGAAACGACATTCACTTACCCGGTGCCGTGAGGCGGTCGCGACGGGGTTGCGGTGCGGTCGGGTGGGGTTGAAAGGGGCAGTCGTGATCCCCGCGAGCGGAGCGAGGAGCGCAGCAAGGCGCGCGAGCCGTCGCGGCTGGGGCTTTCAGATCGTTCGTACTCGTCTCACGCTGGAGTGCTCGCATACGCGATACCGCCTCATCTCTGTCGAGCAATCCGCGGCCGTAACCGAGCGCGATGACGCCGATGGAACCGTGAACTTCGATGCCAGCGTCTGATGCTGCCTCTCGGGCTGCGAGGTCGTCGGTCAAAAGAACGGCTCCCCGAACCTCCGCGACCGCAATCGCAGCGCGTTCTCCGGCATCCAGTTCTTCAGCACCGATTCGGCTTTCGTCGGCTTCGACGAATTCGTACGAGAGGTCGGCCAACCCGTCCGGAACACCACCGGAATCGATCTCCTCGTAAACAATCTCTGGAACGAGGAGCGTGTCAAACGTCGAGAGAAGTTCGAGCGAATCGATTTCGGCGAGGTGAATGAGCGGTCCTGCGTCCGAGACAGCCGCTAGCGTCACGCGTTCAGGCCCCAGTCAACGTCTTCCTCGACAACCTCACGCTCTCGGTCCGCACGCTCGACTTTCGTCCGACCGACGCGCTCGATGGCTTCCTCGCGGTCGAGTTCGCCCTCAAGGTACCGTGCGAGTACGAGGTCTTTCCACAGGTCTTCGAGCCCGCGTTCGAGTGCCCGCTCGAACACCTCGGACTCGGGGAGGCCGCGAGCCTCCGCGATTTCTCGAACCCGATCGGAAATTTCGGCGGCCATACAGAGTGATTACTCGGCAACGTTCATAAATCCGCGTCTACCCGCCCGACGAGAATCTGACCAGGGCCTATGTCTACTGTGGCCACAGCCAGATCCCGTCAGAGACGCCGTTTACCCTGAAAAATAACGGCCTCGGCACTCATAGGGCTCGTCATCGCTGGTGCCGAGTCAGCTCGGAGCGGTGATTCGTCATCGGCCGTCCGACGCTACGCCACGTTAGTTAAAAAGCGTCCGGGCGCGAGTCGTGACCGCACCTCACGCCTCCCCAGCCTCGGCGGCGGCTCGCGCGTTCCGCGCTCGCCGCCGCCCCCCTCGCGCGCGCTTGCTCGCGGCAACCGCGTGACTGACCATGTCGCGAACGACATCGCCACTCATCGCTCGTTCATCGCAGATTGAAACTATGCGTAGTTACATACTGCGCAAAAAAGCTAAATAGATCGTGTGAGAACGTTGTATCGTTGATGATGCAACGCCGTGAGCTGCTCGTCGCGACCGCGGCCGGAGCGACGACGCTCGCCGGATGCGCAGGCGGTGGTGACGGGACCGACGAGGCTGCGATCCGTGACGAAACACTCACGCTCACGACGACGACGAGCACCTACGATACGGGTCTGCTGGGCGAGGTGAACGCCGCGTTCGAGGACCGGTACGGCGTTACCGTCGACGCCGTCGCACAGGGGACCGGAGCGGCACTCGAAACCGGACGATCGGGTGACGCGGACGTCGTGATGGTTCACGCCCGGTCGCTCGAGGACGAGTTCATTCGGGAGGGCCACGGCGTCAATCGCCGGGATCTCATGTTCAATGACTTCGTCATCGTCGGTCCCGAGGACGATCCTGCCGGGATCGACGGCGTGAGTCAGGCGAGGGAGGCGTTTCGGACGATCGCCGAGACCGAGTCCACGTTCATTTCTCGCGGTGATACCTCCGGAACGCACACGAAGGAGCTCGCCATCTGGGACGAGGCTGGCGTCGAACCCGGTGGCGAATGGTACCGGGAGGCCGGAAGCGGGATGGGTGAGGTGCTGAACCAGGCAGCCCAGACGCCCGGCTACACGCTCACGGACCGGGGGACATACCTCTCACAACGGTCCGAGCTCGACGTGTCCATCCGCGTCGAAGGTCCGATCGAAGGCGGACCGGAACGCCTCGCGAACCCGTACGGCATCGTTGCCGTCAACCCCGGCGTTCACGAGAACGTCAACTACGATCTCGCCATGTCGTATATCGGGTTTGTAACGTCTCAGGAGGGCCAAGACGTCATCGAACAGTACACCGTCGAGGGCGAGCAGCTGTTCTTCCCCGAATCCGTTTCGGCCGAACCGAACTTCCAACAGTACGTCCCCGAGGACTGGACACCTGACGAGGAGTAATCGACTACATGATCGAGATGATGTCGTCAGTCGTTCCGGCCGCGGACATCCTTGCTCCGCTCGGCGTCGAGTTTCCGTTCGAGCGGACCTACGTCGAAAGCATCATCTACGTCTCGTTGTACGTGAGTCTCACGGCGGTGCTGATCAGCACGCTCGTAAGCGTGCCCATTGCGATGCTCGTCGGATTTGCGGAGTTTCCCGGCAAGGGGGTCGTCGTCGCCGTTATCAACACGGGAATGGGATTCCCGAGCGTCGTCGTCGGCCTCGTCGTGCTGTTCGCCGTCTCGAATCAGGGACCGCTCGGCACGTTCGATCTGGTGTTCACGAAGGAGGCGATGATCATGTCACAGTTCGTGCTCGCCACGCCAGTTATCACCGGTGTGAGCCTCGCTGCCGTCACCGGCATCGAGGACGGCGTCCGGGACGCCGCGTACGCGATGGGTGGAACGCGTCTCGACGTTGCGCTCGTCACGATCAAGGAGGCTCGTTACGGTATCGTGACCGGCATCCTGGCCGGACTGGGGCGAGCGATCAGCGAAGTCGGATCGGTGCTGATCGTCGGCGGGAACATCGCCAGCGCCGACGGTACGTCAGTGACTCGGACGTTGACCACCGCGATTCAGCTTGAGGCCAGGCAGGGCCGTTTCGAGCTGGCGCTGATCCTCGGTGCGATCTTGCTCACGCTCGTGTTGGCGATCAACGGCATCGTGCTTCGACTCGGGGGTGGACGCGTCTAATGTACAACCAACCCGGACAGCAACGACAGCAGTCCGGACGGGAGCAACAACAGCATGGACAGGGGCAACAACAGCACGGACAGGGGCGACGGCGGACGACGAACGACGGCCTCGCAGTCGCAGCCGTCAGCCACGGATTCGACGGCTCCGACGTGCTCGACGGGGTCACGCTCGGGATCGGACGGGGAGAGACGGTGGCGATCATCGGCCCCTCCGGCACCGGGAAGACGACGCTTCTCCGGCTGCTGTCGCTGTTCGATGATCCGGACGCGGGAACGGTCGAGATGGACGGGACGGACGTGTGGACCCTGTCCGAGCGGGAGCGACTCAACGTTCGGCGACGCATCGGGATGGTGTTTCAGGAACCACACCTCTTCGACGCGACCGTCCGTCGGAACGTGAGCTACGGCCGGCGCATTCGACGGTCCTGGCGCGACCGGCTCGGTCACTGGGTGTCGCGGCTCGGAGGAGATGCTTCGAGTGACGCGGTCGCCGAGGCGCTGGAGACCGTCGGCCTCTCGGCGCTTGCGACACAGTCGGCGAACTCGCTATCGGGCGGTGAGGCACAGCGGGTGGCGTTCGCTCGCGCACTCGCGTACGAGCCCGACTTTCTCCTTCTCGATGAACCCACATCCGACCTCGACCCCCGGAACACCGCCGCTCTCGAGGACGCGATCGCGACGGCACGGGACCGCGGGCTCGGCGTCGCGATCGCGACGCACGATATGCATCAGGCCGAACGCGTCGCAAACCGCGTCGCCGTGATGCTGGAGGGGCGGCTTATCGAGGTCGGTCCGACCGACCGCGTGTTCACGGACCCCGAGGACCCCCGAGCCCGGAAGTTCATCGACGGCGAACTCGTCTACTGAGACGGCAGCTCTCGATGCGAGGTGAGACCTCTCAACAGGGATCAACGTGGACGCTCGCGATCCGGGTCCAGTGGACAGCCGCCGAGGTGGACGGACAAGCTTCTAATGCGCTCCGACGAAGCGTGTCAGTAATGGAGGAACCGAGCGGGGAGGGGAACGCAGCGCTCGTACGGGGCGGAGTGGAGTTCGACGAGCGGGACGCGACGCTGCTTCGGGAGATAGACGAGACGGGATCGGTAGCGAAGGCGTCGACGATTCTCGGTCGTTCTCGCGCACGCGACCTCTCCCGGATCGACGAGCTCGAATCGGCGTTCGGCGACCTCGTCGACCGATCCCGTGGCGGACCGGACGGCGGCGGAAGCAGGGTAACCGACAACGCGACGCGGCTACTGAACCGGTACGAGCGGCTGCAGGTTGCGCTATCCGCGACCGCGCAGGTACCCGAAACGGTGCTCGAAGGGACCGTCTCGTCCGTCTCGGGTGAGCTGGCGGACGTTACCACGAGCGTCGGTTTCGTCCGCGGGTTACACGACGGGGTGACGCGCGACGACCACGTGCAGGTTCGGATCGGGGCCGACGCGCTCACCGTACTCGACCCGGCAGCAGATCCGGACCTCGATTCGACGAGCGCGCGAAACCGTCTGTCCGGAACGGTCACCGACATCCGGCGTGGCGAGACGGTGTTTACCGTCCGTGTCGACGTCGACGGGGTCGACGTGCGAGTCCTCGTGACGGAGGACAGCGCGCGCCGACTCGAGCTAGCTGCAGGACGCGAGGTGGTGCTCACGTGGAAAGCGACGGCGACGCGGATTGTTCACGAACTCTGAAATGTATTAACTCCAGAAAATAGCGCGTTTGCTTCAGTTCGTTCAGAAACAGCGCCGGCCGGGACCCCCGCGAGCAGCGCGAGCGGGGGGTCGACCGGTGGACGACCATCGGGAGTGCGCCGGCCGGGATTTGAACCCGGGCCATGAGCTTGGAAGGCTCAGGTCCTACCACTAGACCACCGGCGCGCGTTCCGATCGAAACGCCGCCGGAATAAGGACCTTACTCTTTCGTTTCACTGCTTTCGGTCGACTCGTACTGCGACGAATCGCCGTTCTTATCGGGTCCACCCTGCTGTTCGACATCGACACCCACGTCGATATCGTTGGTACTCGCCGACGCCCCGTTCGTTCCGTTCGTCGAACCCTCCACCGCCCCGTCAACCCACCCGAACTCAGTGCCGTTCTCATCGGAACGTGGTGTCGAACGGGTACCGTCTACGGTCGCGTCGGTTTCGAACTTATCGACCGTCGCACGGAGCTCCTCGGCCCGCGTGTTCAGATCGTCGACTCGGGAGGAGACGGCGTCGAGCGTCGTCGCCTGCTGTTCAGCGAACGACGCAACGGTGGTCGCTTCGGCAGTCGTCTGTTGGCTGATCCCGGCGAGCTCGTCGACCGCGCCCGTGACATCGTTGACCGATGCCGCCTGCGCGTCCATCGCACCGGAGATCTCCTGGACGCCGTCGTCCGCCTCCGCGACACGGTCGGAGATGTCCGCCAGCGCTGCTTCGGCGTCCTCGACGGTTTCGACGCCCGATTCGACGCCTCCGCGGATGGCACTCATCTCGGCCACGCTGTCGTCCGTGCGCTCGCGAAGCTCGTCGATGAGCGCTTCGACCTCCGCGGCGGACTCCTGTGTCTCCTCCGCGAGGGTTTTCACCTCCTCGGCGACGACGGCGAATCCGGAGCCCGCCTCGCCCGCGCGAGCCGCCTCGATCGACGCGTTGAGCGCGAGGAGATTCGTCTGGTCGGCGATGTCGGAGATCGTCTCGACGATCTCGTCGACCGCCTCCATCTCCGATTCCAGCCGCTGCACCGTCTCCGAGGCGGACACTGACCGCTCCTCGATCCGGTGTAGCTCCGTCACTGCCTCGCTCGCCGCCTCTCGCCCCGTTTCGGTGAGCTCGTCTGCCCGCTCGGAGGTCGTCGCGACCTGGTCCGCGGAGGCGGCAACCTCCTCGATCGTCGCCGACATGTCCTCCATCTCCCCGGCGACATCCGAGAGCTGCCGGCTCTGTCGCTGTGCGCCCGCGGAGATCTCGTCGACCGCCTCGCTCGTCTCTTGACCGGCCGACGCCACCTCCGTCGTCTCCTCCGTGACGGACGCGCTCTCCGTCGCGACCGACTCCGCGAACGACTCGACCTCCGCGACCGTCGCCTCCAGCTCCGCCATCGCCTCGTTGAACGCGTCCGCGACTTCGTGCAGCGCGTCCGGGTCCTCCGGTTCAGCGGAGAGCCGGGCCGTGAGGTCGCCGTCGGCGCATGCGCTCATGGTGTCGCCGAACGCCGTCGCTCTGGCTTCGAGCCGCTCGGCGACCGCGTCGCTTTCCGCCTGCGCGGTCTCCGCCCGCCGTTTCTGTTCCTCGGCAGTCTCTATCTGCTCGCGGAGCGAGTCACGCATAGCGCCGAACGACCCGTACAGCTGCCCGATCTCGTCTCGGCGCTCCGTTTCGAGGTCCACGTCGAGGTCGCCATTCTCGAGCTGCCGGGCTCGCTCGCCGAGACGGTCGAGCTCGACGACGGTGCCGCGACCCAGCGTGACGCCGAGCAGTCCGAGCCCGATGACGGCGACGCCGACGATGATGAGGAGATTGCGGGCGATGTCGCCGGAGAGTGCGTACGCCTCGGACAGCGGAATGTGAACGGCGACGAGCCAGTCCGTCGACGATACCGGCGCGTACGCGAGGACGTACTCCGCATCTCCCGTGAACGCGGTCCGCGTTTCGGGGGTGAATCCGACGGTCTCGAACCCGTCGCTCATCGCGTCCCAGGCGTCGTCGTACTGCTCGCCCTCGATCCCGTGGTGGTCGCTTGCGGCGACAGCGCCGTCGGCGGTGACCAGAGTCGTGAACGAGCCGTCGGTTGGCTGTCGGAGGTCCCCGATGACCATCGAGAGGTTCAGTTCCATGACGAGATAGTTGCCGTCAGGAGTCGACGTCACGTACGCCACACGTCGGTCCCCCGCCTCACCGTACGCCGGGCTGGCGTACACGTCGCTGCCGTACACGAGGTTTCGCGTGACCCACTGACGGTCCGCGATCGGCTCCGCCGTGCCGTCAGCGCTCATCGTGATCGTTTCCAGATCCTCGCGGTCGACGTAATAGAGTGCGACCAGCTCCTCGGGGAGGCTAATTCGTTCGGCATCTAGATACCCCTCGATCACGTCCGGTTGGTTCCGAAACATGTCGCTGTCAGCGATGTCCCTGAGTTCAGCCTGACGATCCCCGGCCCAGACGTCGATCTGGGTACCGCTCAGTTCGGCGACGGCGGTGTAATCCTCCTGCGCCTCGGCCTCGAGATGCGTCGTGGTCTCCACGTAGGTGACGGCGCCGACCGCACCGATCAACACGACGACGAGCCCCAGCGCGATGGCGAACTTCGCGAGGTAGCTTCGATCGACGAACCCCGGAACCAACCGGTCGCGTGCGCTCCGTAGGAGATGCCTCATTATTTCCACTGGATCGATCGGGAGGCATTATACTACGCATCTGAATATTGTACTTGATAATTGTGTTTTCCGGCCGTACAACCAGGCGTCATCGCGTCGGCCGGACGACCGCATAACAGTTCCCGCTCGACGTCTCCATATCGACGAGCTCACACGCACTGTCCCTGATGTCCGCCTCGAACTCGTCCGGCGCGTAGATGTGATAGTAGCGCGGCACCGTCTCGCCGTCGGGAAGCGTCCAGTCGACCGTCGTGTCGAACCCCTCGATTCGGTCGAATTTGTCGTGGGTCGTGCTCCAGGCGCTCACGAGCGCGACGCCGTCCGGACGGAGCACCCGGGCGAGTTCGTTCAGACTTCGCCGCCGCGCGCCGCTCGACGGGAGGTGGTGGATCGTCGCGACGTACACGGCCAGTCCGACGGCGTTGCTCGCGATCGGGAGTCGCTCGGCGTCGCCGTGGACGAACGTCGCCCGACCCTCGAAGCCGCGTTCGGCGGCCCGGATCCGGGCTTCCTCGAGCAGCTCGCGGCTCACGTCGACGCCGACGACGACGCTCGCGTGTTCCGCCAACAGCTCCGTGTGTCTTCCGTTGCCGCATCCCACGTCGAGCGCCCGGTCCACGGACCGATCCGTCAGGAACGCCTCGACCTCGGGCCACGCGTACTCCCGCGTTTTCGAGAAATGCGTGGCGATCCGGTCGTACGTCGACTGCGGGTCCATATCCGGACGACGACACGAGCGAGTAAATACGCGGTGACTGTCGTCCGCACCTCGCGACGAACGACTGCGGGATTCAATACCGCCGCGATCGGTCGCTCGCCGCTCACAAGCGCCGCGATCGGTCGCTCGCCGCTCACAGCAGCCCGATCGCCGACAGCGTCACGACGGCGACGGCGAGAAGCACCACGGCGTGTTTCGCCCCGTCACGGACCGATCCTTCCCCGAGTTGGCCGGCGACGAACCCCGAACAGACCGCCTGTATCGACGCCGCGTGGAAGAACAGCTGCTCGTACGCGAACACGTCAATCTCCCCGATCCCATCGGCGAAGCCGCCGACGTCGGAGACGCCGTCTCCCGCCGCTCCGAGCGCGGCATCCTCGATCGCGGGAATAAACGACACGGAGAGCGCGACGATGATCCCCAGAAACACCAGAAACGAGATGTAGATGACGATGAGGTACGTCAGCATCACCTGTCGTCGCTCGCGCCGGAGCCGCTGGGTCGACCGGGCTTCGTCGGCCGCGATCCGGAGCACCGGCCCCAGGTCGCCGCTGGCGGACATCGCGTTCGTAACGAGCGTGACCGTCCGCGATAGAAGTGGTGACCGGACACGCCGGTCCAGCCGCCGAAACGCGGAGGCGACGTCCGCGCCCAACCGCACGTCCCGCCACGTTCGCTCGAGTTCCGGGGTCAGCGCATCGAGATCGGAGTCCGTGATACGGCGAACGCTCTCGACGATCGACGTGCCCGCTTCGTTGGTGCTAGCGAGCCGGTCCAGAAAATCCGGAACGGCCCGCTCGATCCGTCGCGTTCGTCGCTTGCCGACCTCGTACAGGATCGCGTAGGAGGCGAACACGAACGCCGTCGCGACAACGATCGGAGTGTCAATCTGCGCGACCGTTCGGGTCGGAGATCCAACCGTTATCGGAGTCACCGCGACGCCAACGAAGACGGCCCCGATCGGGACGCTGACCCAGAGTACCGTTCCGGGCGTTCGAAGGAGGGTTTCGATCGGCGAGGTGACGGCGTCGATGCGGTCCCGAAACCGATCGTGGGCGGCCAGCCGCTCCCGGCTTTCGTGCCACCGATCCGACGCGACACCGCCGTCAGGAACGGTGAACGGCTCCGTGGACGACCCCTGATCGAATGCGACCGTCTCCCCGCCGCCGACGCCGTGCGTGACGCTATCGACGTAGACGATAAAGCCGAACGTCGCAAGCGGGATACCGAGGTACACGACGGCACGCAACAGTGGGAGGGTGTCCGCCAACACGAGACCGATGACGACGAGGATCGTGATGAAAAACAGCGGGCCGGCGACGAGCGCCGTCACGTATGCCTCGGCGAACGTCGACAGGAGTTCGAGGTACTGCTGTTGTTTCGCCTCGGCCTCCTCCTGATATTGACGATGCTGGTCGCTGAGAAACTCCGATAGCGACTGGCCGGAGCCGAGCACCGACGCGAGGTTCTCCGAGAACTCCGCGAGATTCTCGCTTGGAGTCCGTCTCGCCGTCCGTTGCAGCGCGGTCAACGAGTCGGTTGCGAACGTGTTCATATCCCGGACGGCGACTGCGAGTTCGGCCGCTGCCTCGCCGTACACTGACTCGTTCGCAGCGAGGGTGTCCATCATCTTCGGAAACGGGGTTCCCGACCGCGAGAGCGCGTACATGAACGCGACGGTTCTCGGCAGCGTCGCGTCGATTTCGGCCGCTCGGGCGGCGCCTCGCTGTCTGAGCAGTTCCCAGCGCCCGTAGTAGAATCCGGCTGCGAGCACTCCCCCACCGATCGGGATGACGACCGCGAGCAGACCGAACAGCTCCGGAGCGGTCAGCGTATTCACGCTTGCAACCGCGGCGAGACCCGAGAGGGGGTCCGGGAGCATAGTGGCGAGAGCGTCGCCGTCAACACCGGACGCCGTGAACGCCCCCGCAATCGCGTACACCGCCATAACACTGCCTGCGCCGCCGAGCAGTACCGCGTACAGCAATGTTCGTGACGCGTACACGCGATGGGTCTCATCGACGTGAGCGGCACGCAGCAGGCTCCGTTGTGTTTCACGATCCGAACTGCGATCGGCGACGTACTCCCCGAACAGCGCCAGCCCGACCCGCGTCAGTCGGAGCCTGACGCGCTCGTCGACCCATGAAAGGAGAACGAACAGCACGACGCTGATCGCGCATACAAGCGGGAGATACGCGATCATTGTTTTCCGCTTTCGACGCTGGATTCGGACCGATGATCGGTGTCGGCTACCGGGTCGTCGTTCTCGCCGTCGGTTCGCGCAGCAAGTCGGCTCATCACGCGCTCGCTGTCGGCGTAATACTCGTTAACCAGCGCGGTGAACTGTCGATATCCGGTGACGCCGAGTTCGCGCAGCCGTCGCAGAAACCGCTCCCGACGGTCGATCTCCTGGAGAAGCTCCCGCCGACTCCATCCTCGTTCCGTCTGGATCTCGCCAAGCAGCGCCGAATCGTTCCGTCGGAACTCGTCCGATTCGGCCCGCCACTCGAACGCCGACGAGTAGTTGAGCTCACCGGTTCGGCCGTCGATCTCGCCGATCTCGCCGATCACTTTCGCTCGCCTGAGCCGCTCGCCGCCCGAGCGAGTGAGCGTCTGTACCGACAGCATATCCAGTGACTGGACCATCGATCGAGGGACGTTGATCGGAGCGTTCTCCAGTCGGTTGATGACCGTCTCGATCGAGTCGGCGTGCATCGTCGAGAACGTGGTGTGACCCGTGTTCATCGCCTGAAACAGCGTGATCGCCTCCTCACCACGAACCTCTCCGACGATGATGTACTCGGGACGGTGACGCAGTGCGGACCGAAGTAGGTCGTACATGTCGACGTCGGACCCGTCGTGGAGTCGCTCCCTGGTGACTGAGGAGAGCCAGTTGTCGTGATACAGGGACAGCTCGCGAGTGTCCTCTATCGTTATCACTTTCGCTCGCGGCGGGATGAACATCGAGACGGCGTTCATCGACGTCGTCTTTCCCGATGCGGTGCCGCCCGCGAAGATGAGACTCTTGTTGTGCTCGATGCACAGCCAGAAGTACGCCATCTGCTCGACCGAAAACGTGCCGTACTCGATCAGGTCGATCGGGGTGAACGGGCTCTCTGCGTACTGTCTGATCGTGAATGCGGAGCCGCGAGGCGTCACCTCCTCGCCCAGCGCGAGTTCGACGCGCGAGCCGTCCGGAAGCGTCGTCCCGACGATCGGGTCGCCGACCGAGATATGTCGTCCCGACCGCTGTGCGAGTCGGATGACGTAGTTGTCGAGCTCCCGTTCGGCGAAGGAGACGTTCGTTTCGACGTCGGTGTACTCATCATGGTACACGAAAAGCGGCAGGTCGTACCCGTCACACGAGATATCCTCGATGTGACGGTCGTGGAAAAGCGGATCGACTTTCCCGTAGCCTCGGAAGTCACGATACAGGTAGTACAACAGGCGATAAAACGTCGACATCCCCGCATCGACCCCATACTGCTCCAGCAGCGTTTCGAGCTCCGCGGCGAGCGTCGTCTCGTCGACGGGATCGGCGTCGCGGTACAACAGCGGGCCCCGTATCTCGTCGCTCACTCGGCCTAACAGCGTTCGCTCGAACTCGTCGAGCTCCGGCTCGACGGCGTAGTATCGGTGTTCACTCTCCTCCTCGTCGAGCGTGATCACCACGTAGGCGTACGGGGCGTTCACCCAGTACCGCGTTACCTCACGCTCGGCGCTCGGCGGCGAAAAGGATGCGAGCGGTCCATCCTCGTCCGGTTTGAACGGCCGAACGTCGATGTCGGAGCCTCGTAGCATCTCCCACGTTCGCGTGAGGCGTCGCCGGAGCCCACTGATCCGACGCGCGGTCTCGCCCAGTAGTGCGTCGCTCGACATCGCTAGCTACGGAGCGATACGCCCCCCTAACTTAAAATCGCTTCCGCGCTCGAAACGACGCGATCGGCGACCCCGTCCGTGGTTACTAACAGATACGCCGTTACGTTCATACGCGGTGAGACCGAAGAGTAGCATAGCAAATGCGGCGTGACTACTTCGATCTCAGCGTCGAGGGCGTCTCCGGGGATGACGAGGAGTCGTCAATGCCGTTGGTTACGATCGACTTCCACGGACCGGACGGTCTCTTACGGGATCGGCTCTCGAACACTGATGGAGCACTCCTCGATGCCGAAGCGATCGACGTTGCGTTCCGGCTCCGGGAGCCGCTCTCGACGGGAGCAGAGGGCGTCGTCGGCGTCACGAACCGGTTTACGGGTGATTTCGTTCTCGAACTCAACGAGACCTCGGACGACGTGCTTCCGTTCATTCACGCCGCCCGGGAGTACGGCGATGCGACGGATGACGAGGCCCGCTACCGGATCGAGATCGACATCGACGGCAAGCGACTCGTGAGCTACGACAAGGAAACGTTCCTCGTGTACGACCACGAGGGGAATCTCCTACGTAGTGAGAGTCTGATCCCATCCGGCGTCGAACTGTAGCTTGACTCTCTTTCCGGCGACCGCGTCACCACCATAGGCCGGGAAGACCGTAACGGCTGCGACGAGAACGTTCGTGTCGAGGAGTACCCTCATAACCGTTCGCGGACATCACGAACGGCTTCGACGGGGTCTACCTCGACATCAAGCCCCAGCTCAGAGAGTGCTTGTCCGAGTGGGACCGTCTCGTCATCATCGGGGTCCGAGGAAACGAACTCCTCGAAGTCGTCCGAAGTGAGGCTCATATTCTATGTTATCCATCAACTCTCAAAACACTACTGGTGGCCCCGTTGTCCGTGAAGAGGCGACAAATTTCCGGACCGTCGGTTCGACTATGCGACTCGTTATAAACGTATCCGAGGCGGAGATCGGGTCCGCACCCATCAGAAGTTCATCCGTTTCTGTGTGCTTGACTGACCACCGGATCGAGTGAACGTGGTCATCGATGACTGAGCCGCCATCGTCACGTTGTCCGAGCTGGGCACGTTGACCACTCCTAGATGGGGACGGCAGAGTACGAAGCAGTCGCTCAGGATGGAAAAAGAATGTGAGTACGTGTTTACCCCCAGAACGATTTCGCCACTCTCTCGTAAGTTGCCCCTGACCTCGTAGTAGAGCAATGCAGACGACAGGGTATTCCCCGAGGGACGGTCTCCGGCAGGGAGACCGTCCCGTGTCTTCTGCACTAGCCGAGGGGGGTTCTGATGGTTACTGATGAGAAAGTGAAGCAACTGCTTGAGCGGATCACTGCCCTCGAAAACCGCGTTGATGAACTTGAGCAGGAGAACGAAGAACTGAGGCAAGAAAATCAGCAACTCCGTAAAGAGAACAAGCGCCTCAGAGCCAAGATCCGATGGTACGAAGGACCACATACACCGCCGAGCAAGGACCAGTCGGAGCAAGAGGAGTCGTCCTCGTCCGACGGGGACGAGGACGACGAACAGCGTACTGACGGTGGCACGCCCGGCCGAAAGTCCGGACATGACCCGGAATGGCGCGACGCTCCCGATCCAGATCAAGAAATCGAGGTCACCTGTGACTGCTGTCCAGACTGTGGTGAGGCGTTCGACGAGTCGGCGGGCGTCAGCCCCCGACTCGTCGAGGAACTCCCTGACCCACAGCCACCGGAAGTCACTCAGTACAACCGGCACCACTACGAGTGTCACTCCTGTGGAGCTGAAACCGTCGCCTCACACCCCGACTGCCCCGATGAGGGGCAGTTCGGGGTGAACGTCATCGCACAGGCAGCGCTCTCTCGGTACGACCACCGTCTTCCATACCGGAAGATCGGCGACCGCTTCGAACAGCTCCACGGACTGGAGTTGTCTGGCGCGTCTGCATGGCACGCGACCGAGCGCGCTGCGCGCGCCGGTCGCTGTGAGTACGAGCAGATCCGCCACCAGATCCAGCAAGCCGACGTTGTCCACGTTGACGAGACTGGAATCAAACGTGACGGCGAACAGGCGTGGATCTGGACGTTCACTACCGAGGAACATACGCTGTACGCGGTCAGGGAGAGTCGAGGAAGCGATGTTCCCGCAGAAGTCCTCGGCGAGGACTTCGCGGGAACGGTCGTCTGTGATGGCTGGACGGCGTATCCGGCCTTCAGCAGCAACCTCCAGCGGTGCTGGGCGCATATTCTACGGGAGGCTGAAGACGCCGCTGAGAAGCAACCGGAAGGCGAACCGATCCACCGTGCTCTCAAACAGCTGTACGTCGCTCTCCAGATTCGACTGGAGAGCGACTTGACAGTTCGTGAGCGAGCAGAACTCCAGCACGTGGCCCGGAGAGAGCTTGAGTCGCTGATAGAGCGGTCAGTGCCCGACGGACCAGTGGCAACACTACTCGGGAAGATCGAAGGAGGCCTCGACCACTGGCTCACCTTCATCGGTGAGCCAGCGGTCTCTCCGACGAACAACGCGGCTGAAAACGCGCTTCGTGAGCCGGTGGTTCTCCGGAAGATCATTGGAACGCTCCGGAACGACCGCGGTATGTTCGTGCATGAGACGCTGCTGTCCCTGCTGGCGACCTGCCGCCAGCAGGGACGTAATCCCTACGAAGAATTCAAGCGAATCGCTCGAAACAATGAGATGATTTCACGAACTCAGGCAGTGCCCGCTGTTGCGTCCTCGGGGTAAATACATACGAATGTGAGAAGTGTAGCTGTTCGCTACTCGTTCCCGAACATCTGGCGCATCACGACATCTCGTTATGATACTGTTGGGACGATCAGAGCGCCGATCCCGCCGCCTTCTTGCGATCTTCTTTCGAGCCGTCTCACTTAATACCCCTGTGTCGAGATGTCGATAAGACTGTCTGAGGTGCTCATTTGCGTCGAATTGAGAAAAGTGAGATTCGAGAAACACAGAAGAACACCACTGAGCATCAAGCGGGAATGGTATTTATATTGGTATTTTATAGAATGGGCTTTTAGCCCCTATCAGGCCCTAAACAACCCATATAATACTTGAGTTTTCAAATTGCCGATAGCTCTAAGTGTGCGGAGCCCAGCTTCCTGCTGAGGAGATGCCCGAAAGCAGCTACATCCAGATCCGCGTATCCAAAGAGCGGAAGCAGCGGTGGAAACGAGCCGCCGACAATTCCCCCGAATGGCGAAGCCTGACCCAATTGATGGTCACCAGCGTCGAACACGAGCTGATGGACAACGAGTCCGAAGAGGCCGTTGGCGAAGTTGAACTCGATCGTGTCCACGAGCGGTTCGAGACGCTCGCCGACAAGCTCGACACCGTCGAAGACAGGCTGGACGAGACCTACTTCCTCGTTCGGGATGACGAGTCGAACTACACGGAGATCACGGCCCGGATCCACGACCTCATTCCGGAAGTCGACGATCGCGAAGCGATCCTCTCGACAGAACCGAACGAGGATGACGAGCTTGAGGAGATCATCCGCAAGACCGGCAGCGCCTCTCACCTTGTGAGGCTGCTTCAAGGGGAGGACTACAAGCCGCTCAACATCAAGGAAGCCATCGAGCGACTCGACCGTGACTCGGCGACAGTCGAAGCAACGTACGCGCGCCCGCAAGAAGAGAAGGACAAGCGGGTGTATCGGATGGTGGAGTGACCGATGAAGTTCGATCTTTCTATCCCGGGGCCGTCAGTTGACGAGGTACTCGAGTACGAGATCGTTACTGAAGCCGAAGCTGAAAAAAGCGAAAACGAACTCGACCCGCACCCGGCAGCCGATACGCTCCGGGAGTTCGCTGTCGATGTCGCCGCAAAGAAGTCCGAGGACTCAGCCGAACGGTACTACCGAGGCGTGAAGCCGTTGGTGGCGTGGCTGGATGCAGAGCGCGACATCGCAAACCCGGTTGAGGCCGACGGATCGGACGTCGGCGACTATTTGAAATGGCTCGTCAACACCCCGTGGGCTCGAAACTCCCGTTCGAATCGGTTCGCCGCCTGCCAACGGTTCTATCGTTGGGCGAAAGACGAGGGGCCACTCGAAGAGAATCTCACCGAAGATCGGAGTATCAATAACTACGATCTCGACCCCGGAGAACTGGAAAAGAGCCGTCGGGAGACTGACGAGTCGGACGACTACAAGTGGATCGAGCGGTCGAAAGCGGTCAAGCTCTGGCAGCCCGAAAACATCCCCTCCCCGCGCGTGCGCAACGAGCTGCTTCTCAAGTTGCTTTGGTACACCACGTGCCGGACGAGAGCGATATCCGAAGCGGTCATCGCCGCTGACGATCCCGACAACGGCCTCAATCGTGAGGAGGGTAAGCTCAAAGTTCCGAATCTAAAAAAGGGAGACGATCAGGCCGATTATCGTTGGGTGTACTACCCAAACGAGATCATCGAACCCCTTCTCCAACAGTGGCTCGATCAGGGACATCGAACCGCGAGTCCGTACGCCTACGAGAGCGATCGGCTGTTCGTGACGAACCAGAAGCCGTTCATGCGTCCGAGCTACATTTCGCGACAGGTCAAGGAAGCCGGGTTCAACGCCGATATTCAGGAAGTAACGGGATACGACGTCCACGGGAACCCGCGGTGGAAAGTGACTGGACACTGCCTCCGTCACTCGGCAGCCACGTGGTACGCCAACGAGACATCCCTCGACGTCCACTTCCTGAAGAAGCAAATGGGTCATAGCAAGCTCGAAACGACGATGAAGTACGTCCACGACCATCGTCAGTCTCGGAAACGGGCGTTCCAGCGCGCGTGGAACGTCTAGTAGAACTCGTTGAAGTTATCGACCGGTTAGATGGATGCAGCCGAACGAATTGTAAGCTCCAGATAAGTCGGAAGGTGGAGGCATCCTTTTAACAACTGCGCGTAAATTCTGATATCAAATGACCAGTACGGCCGGTGACTATTCTGTACAAGACGCAAAGGAGAGCCTCGATGTTCTTCGAGCTGTCCCGGATCGAGTCGTCGAAGCCATCGAAGATGCGGAGAGTGAGCAGGTGCTCGAGTTCCTCATTCGGGAGCAGACTCTTGACATTCATCACGAGGGGGATCAGGGCGTCGGAGAGATCAGGCGAGCCGTGCTCAAATCACCACTCGCATCTCAGGAGTTGAAGCGGACAGTCATCACTCGCGGTGACGATACACCCGATACCGTACTCGTTCCCGACGACGTAAGACGGAACGCCCTGACCGCTCTTCGCACCGGAAAACCGGTCGTTCTCTACGGCCCGACAGGTACCGGGAAGACCACATTCGCGAAACAACTGGCCCTACGCCACTGCGTCGGCTACTCGCTACACACGGCGACGCCGTCATGGACTGCCAAGGACATAATCGGGGGTATCGGCCCGAAACTCACCGGTGCAACCGGCGTGCGGTCTCTCGGATACGAGACCGAACTCGGAGCCGTCTCCGAGGGCGTCAAGCGCGCACGCGACTTCGAGATCCCGTACGCCGTCATCCTCGACGAGATCACCCGAGCGGACATCTCGCAGATCTTCGGCCCGCTGTACACCGCCATCGAGAACCGGAATCAGACCCTCATCGAAACGGATGACGGAGAAACAATCGAACTCGACGAGGACGTGAGCATCATCTGTACGATGAATATGTCCGATCGGACGGTCAACGAGTTGGACAACGCGATCACCCGGCGCTTCGCGATGATCGAACTCGACGAGTACGAGGATGAGGACAGACGAGAGCTGTTCCAGATCTGGGTCGAAGACAACCTCGGAGACATTCCACTGATCGAAAACGACGAACTGCTCGAGCTGTTCGAGGCTGACTACGACGGCATCAATCACGGCTCCGAGCGCGCTTCCCGAGGGCCAATTATGCGGTTCGGCCCGATGCATTACCGCGACGTGACGGTATTCCTGCGGGAAGCACTCCGTGAAGACGAGTTGTACATGGACGACCCCGAAGCCGCAGTCGGGCAGGCGTTCCGTACTTTCATCGTTCCGAGGTTGCTGAACTCCGCGGCCTTCCCTCAGATCGAGCAAATCGAGGAGCACTACCGGGCCCTCAACGACAGATTCGACGCGTTCGACCTCGCACCGGCCGCGGAGTTGGCGAGCCGCGAACTCGAAGCGGAACGACGCCAGATGGGCTCCTACGAGACATAAGATGAGTACCACCGAACCGGACGCGTCGTACGCTTACGAGCCGAGAACGTTCAGCGTTCCCGAGCGTGGCGAGATCCGTATCGAGGGGTGTCCACCGTCCATCGATAAACAGCTTCGACGAGCCTCATTCGAACAGGAGGCCGAGAACGTTTTCGTTAAAACGCAGGAGTCACTCGACGACCGCGATAAGGAGTATCGCGTCGTCAAAGTCCGTCTCGACGGCCCCGTGATGCGAGTGATGGCGCGAGATAACGTGGGGATCATCAGCCTCACACCGACGTCGAAGCTCCGCATCGAGCCGAAGATCGAGTGGGAATCGATCTTCGACATGCTGCTCGCCGTACACGGTCGCAAACGAGCGATCGAATATCACGGTATCCCGATAGACGAATTCCGAACGGAGGACATCGACCTCGAGGACGTGTTCCTGATCCTCGCCGTCAACTACCTCAACGGACTCGAAGACGTTCACCGAAACGGGTTCATTCGCCAGCTGGAGACGCGCCGTGCCGACCTCGATCGTCCCCGGGGGGTCATCGACATCGAGCGATCACTGCTCAACCAAGCGGAGGGACGCGTCCAACAACACTGCCTCCTCAAAGAGGTCAACTACGACAATCCGGCCAATTCGCTACTACACTACGCGGGAAAACATCTGCTTCGACTGTTCCGCGATTACGAGGACGAGTACGACCATCAGGCGTACTACCACATCTTCTCGCAGGTTCATCAGGAGGTACGCCATCTTGAGGATTTGGACGTCACCAGCGGTCGCCGGCGTATCCCGGAGTACCGCCACTTCTCGCTGGACGATCTCCCCAAGCAGCGGCACTACTACGAGCAGGCGATCGAAGTGTCCAAGGCTATTGTCGCGTCCTCGCTCGGAACGCCCGCCTTCGAAGGTGAACGAGAGCTGGTGGTCGACTACGTGTTGAACATGGAGTCGCTGTTCGAGCAGTACTCACAGGTCGCTATCGAAGACGAGCTGGAAGCGATCAGATCCTACGACCACCTCGACTCGGCGGAAAACGTGTCGGCAGTACGGTCGCCGACGCTCAAGCCGTTCGAGAAGGAAGAACAGGTGTACCATCAGCCGGATCATGCGGTCGAGGAGGGTGACGAGACGCTGGCCGTCCTCGACTCGAAGTACTACTCCGAGGACAAGGATCCCGTGAAGAGTGGTGGTTCCCGCTCCCGGCTGTTCAGTTACGCCTACCTCCTCGACACGGAGCACATGGGATTCCTCTGTCCTCTCAATGAACCTCGCACGCGAACCATCGCGCAGACGGGAGCACAGCTGCAGGTCGTCTCGCCTCGATTAGCTGGCTTCGATCTGGACGATTACCACGGTGCAGTTCAGGAGTATCTCCACGACGTACTCACTCGACGGTACCCTGCTCTCGAGGCGTTTCGCGCAGTCAAGAAGAACGCGCTCTGTCTGGATCAACACGACGTTGACGACCTCGAGCGGTTGGCAGAATCCGAAGGGCCGTTTGACTTCAGCAACGTCGAAGAATTCTCGCTTCGAGTGGTCAACGCCGCTGCCGATACCCTCTCCCGCAGATATCGGTCGCGTTCGGAACTTGAACAGAAGGGACAGTGGACGCGTCGACAGATAGAGACGCGTTGTCGTGACAGAGACGCCGATGAAACGGTTTGCATCCCGGTGTTTCGTCGAGATGCTGGGGACGAGGCGATCGACCTCTACTTCGTAGCGTTAGATTCGGACGGGATTCCGAGATCTGTTTCCGTCGAAGGTGGGTTCAGACTGCTGTAGTCCGAATTTGATGGCCCTGTTGAAATCCTATTCTTCAGATACATTCTAATCTGAAACAGTTGTTCCGTTGAACCTGCATAATGACTGCAGAGTGTTCTACCAATTCAGCAGGGCGTTTCGATAGCCGTGCAAGATACACAGCGCAGATCTTGCATGGTGGATTTGGTTCAGTACCCAGATTCAAGAGGTCAGCAGTCCTGCGCCGAAGTATGTCAGACGGTAATAGAACCTGCGAGTATGTACTGGACGCAGATGATCCCGAGACATGGGGCGGACAAGAGGGAGATGAGTGCTACGTTGATGAAGAAGCCCTGAATGAATACGGTCTGTGGAGTTGTCCTCATGAGGTTGCTGAAGAAGTAGATGGTGAAAATCTATGTCTCTTTCATCAGCGAGTAGATAAAAAAGACGATGAGAAGGTTGTTGAAGCGTTTTTAGAGGTTATTGAAAGTATAGACCCCACAGGCTCGAGGGAACATGGACAATTTCTTGGAGCAAAGTTTGGAACATTTAAATTGAGCGAGGGCATTACTGTATCGCAAGACTGTCCGATTAATCTATCTCACGCAGTATTTGATGAAGTTGAAGCTGAACGGACAGAGTTTGAGTGTGATATTATCTGCCGGGGTACGAAATTCAAAGAATATGTCAATTTTGAGCAAGCTGTGTTTAGGGGAAATATTGTCTTCTGGGATGTAGAGTTTGACGGCGTTACGAACTTTGAGTTGGCGAAATTCTCCGATAGTATATCTGTAGTTGGATAGCAAGACAAAGATACACCGCTCAGTGATGCCTCTCGTCCTTACCGAAGTTCTCTCCCACCCAGAATTGACTGGAGCTGTTCAGGTGGATCAAGTCCTCGTCGTTTCCACGTCGCCAACATCGTTGTTATTGTCTCGTGAATCTGGACCCCTTCTGCCGAACGCAGGGTCCGAAACATCTTCCGAAGGACTACTTGCTCGCGCAGAGCCCGCTCTGCGCGATTATTCGTTGAATCAACACCCCGTTCGGTCACGAACGTCAGCCAGTGACCCAAGCCATTGCTGATCTTCTTGATCAGCTGCTGAACCTCTTGGGCCTCGTAACCTTCCCTCACCAGGCCCTCCAAGTGTAAGGATGCTTCCGCCCGCTTCTGCTCGCGGGCGGAAGCGGACGGATCTCCTTCGACGAACGTCGTTAGATCGTCGTGGAGTGCGTGCAACTCTTCAGACAGCCGCTCTGCTTCCTCGTACCGTTCAGCGACGTACTCAGCCTCCCGCAACAGGTGCGCCCAGCACCGCTGCAGTTTCGTGTGATAACTCGAATACGCCGACCAGCCGTCACAACTGAGCGTCGAGTCCTCGGCGAATTCCTCGCCGAGGACGTCTTCTAAGACTCCACTTCCTCGGCTTTCATCAACCCAAAACAGCACTTCGTCATCAGTGACGAACGTCCACGCCCAGTGTTGTTCTCCATCGACCGGAAAGCCTGTTTCATCGCAGTAGACGACCTCACTCTCCCGAATCTTCTCTTTGACATCCTCGTAAGCGGGTCGCAGACCGGCTGCGACCCGCTTAGTCAAGTTGTAGATCGTCCGGTGAGAGATCGGAAGGTCGAAGTCCCAGTCAAACAGCTCGGCCTGTTTCCGGTTCGGCAGTCGTTGATGGAACCGACCGAGAGCGGTTTGGGCCATGATATTTGGCCCAAACCGCCCCTTTTCGGGACAGTCAGGATGCTCAGCAACAACCTCGTTACCACAAGAACAGTGGTGTTTACCGAGCTTGTACTCGGTAACAGTGGTTGGAACAGGAAGCGGTACGTCAATAATAGTCCGTGAAACGTAGCTATCAGGGCTAGAGAGGATTTGCTCACAGTCTGGACAGAATCCCTGATCAACGAGGATCGTCTCTTCTGGTTCAGGTGCTGTTCGAGTTGTTCCCTCGTGACCTTCGCTGCGTCCAGGCGATGAGTCGCTGGCGGCGTCAGAGTCGCCGCCAGCGTCGTCTTCATCAGGTTCTTGGTCTTCGTCCTCGGTTTGGTCGTCATCGCCTGATGAATTAGCCGCACCACCCTGTCTACTGGGTGGTGTGTTTGGATTTTCGTACTGCTTGAGGCGAGCCTCAAGCTGTTCGATCTTCTGTTGTTGTGCAGTAATCTGGCGTCGCAGCAGCTGGTTCTCAAGCTTCTTGACTACGAGCTGCTGGCGGAGTAGCGAACTGTCGTCGGTGCGGATCACGGAATCTGTCGATTCCGTTGATCCGCGACTCCCCAGCGACACAGTAATTCAGCAGTAGTGAACGATCTATGAGACTGCTACGAAATCGTCTCGACATGGAACTGCTATCCAACTACGTATATCTTTTGAGAATGCAGGTTTTGGAATACTTACTGATTTTTCGTATGCCGATTTTGAGGGCGCTTCTGCTTTTTCAGGGGCCGAATTCGTAGGGAATGTCAATTTCACACATGGAAATTTCAATGATATTGTGTTATTTGATTCCGTAGAGTTTAACGAAGATGCCATATTTGACTCTGTCAATTTTGAAAAGGGAGCCAGTTTTGAGGGCGCTATTTTTGAACAAAAGGTTGACTTTTGGCGGGCAAAGTTTAGGGGAAGGGGTGATTTTGAAGATGCAGATTTCAAGGGGGAAATTAATTTCGGGCAATCCGAGTTTTATGAATATGCCAATTTCTGTGATTTAGAACTCGATAAAAGTCAGTTTGACGGCGCAAATCTCACTGATGTAGAATTCACCGATACTAGCCTTTGCGAAGCCAATCTTGAATCGGCACTATTGAGTCGAGCAACCCTACTTGGAACAGACCTCCGAGGTGCAAAATTCAACGGTGTAGTACTCGGAGACGCCCGGATTGATGAAAACACCCGATTTCTCGGTTATCCTAATGAGGACACCGATTCCTCTCCTCATACCTTCTCGGCAATCTACTCGAAACCGCGCTGTATCTACGATCCGAACTATAAGGGAGACAGCGACGAGACCGACGTGGGCAAGGCCAAGAGCGTCTACCGAACACTAGAAGAACTGGCTGACAAGGCGGCACGATCGAGACTACAATCCCAGTGTTTCGTTCGACGCCAAGATCTCCAGAAAGAGGGATACAAGCAGGATGCGAAGAAGACAGAATCGTGGCAAGAGCGACTGATTGCAAGTGCTCGGTACATCCGAGCAAAGGTAGCACGAGGAACACTCCTGTATGGGGAGAGTCCGTGGCGGATTATCGGCGGCAGTATTGGATTCATACTCCTTGCCGCACTACTCTACCCACTCGATGAGTGGCTCCGGCCAGTTGGAGAAGACCCGATAACCTATAGTCGGATTCTCAATGGAGAGTGGAGTCTGTTACTCGAATCACTCTACTTCAGTACACTCACGTTCACAACTCTAGGAATGGGTGACTACGAACCGATAGGTGTTGGCCAGATGCTTGCCACACTCAACACAGCACTCGGAGCAATTCTAATTGCCCTACTCGTGTTCGTGCTTGGTCGTCGAGCTGCAAGATAGATCCTCTGTATCTTGCACGGTATTCTTAACAGGTGTCGGTAAGAGCGTCGCGTCGCCGGTAGGTGAGTTCTCTGTATTGACCGACATAGGATCAAAGTTTATCACTTCCTAAGGATTTCAACGGAGCCAATTCGACGCACAATCATACCATCTCTTTATCGAACGCCCAAAGAGCCATATCGACCTCCCTTGCGGAGAGGTCTTCGTCATCGGCGATCTGCCGTACGTGATCCATGTAATAATCGTATGACTCAGAGCTTTTCAGGTACGTGCGGAAGTGCTCCAAGAACTCGGCGTATTCTCCGTACTCATGAGGATTTGCTATCTCCGGTTTTGCACCGACAAGCCCTCGAAAAGCCCGATAGTCGATAATCGCGTAGTGTGAGGGTTTGGCTACGGTAAGGACGGTCGACGCCATTGGCACACCGATTCCACTGAGTTCAGTTAACGCTTCGATTGCGTCTGCATCGGTCGGGGAATCTATGGCAGTTTGAAGCTGCTGGGTAACCGCTTCGGAGGAGTTCGCTTTGATATTGGAATCGTTTCGGCCACTCTGGAGCTTCCATTGGCTGATTCGCAGTAATTCCGCTACTGAAAGTCGATAACCTCTCGACTGAATCGCATTAGAGATCGAGCCAAATAGCGGGTCACCGTCCTCCTTCCAGTCTCCGGATTCAGTTAGATATTCGATCGGCTTGTCCTCCCAATTCTCCCGAAATTTCGTCACCCAATTTTGAATGCAACCATCCATGATACAGACACACTCGAAGACCTGCAAAAGTCTGAATGTTCGGTCGAATGATGATAAATAAGTCATCGACAGTGGCTTCTCTGATGAACTAAAGTGACCGTCATCGTCTGAAAGGGGTCGCATCACCACCTCTCGAATCGGAGGACGACTGTTTCATGCTCTCGTTATACTCCTCCAATGATGAACCGTCGATCCGAATGCCGTCATCTTTTTTGCAGGTTGCTGTGTCACCTCGCTATGTATCTCTACACACCTGACGAAATCGACAAAGAGCGAGCGCATCATCAGGCAGTGATTCAGGGGGCTGACAACCTCGACGTCAAACGGATCGGAAACCTCGGCGAACTCGCGTTCGAGCAGTTCTGTCGTGAGTATCTCCCCGTCGAACTCTGGGACTGGGAGAACGAGGAAGCGATTCGGCGGTGTAATCCAGAGAGTTTCTCGGGGCATGACTTCGAGATATTCGGCTACAAGGTCGATGTGAAAACCTCTCGCGACGTTTCGGCGTTCCGTCCGACCACGCTTCTCGACAACGACTCCGACGACGACATTATCGTGATGGTCTGGCACCGTGATGATGAGGATGGATTGATTCTACTCGGCTGGGAGCGGACGGAAACACTCCGATCGAAGGTTGCGTCGCAAGACATCTACTCGGGCGAGGAACCAGAAAAGCTGGCTCATCTTGCGGCTCGACCGATGAACGAGTTGCACGAACTCGGGCCGAACACGGCGCACATGAACCAGAAGCCACAGAACCCGTTCCGACCCGGGGATCGCGTCGTAAAAACTGGCGACGACGACTCCTCCGTAGCCGTCGTCGTCGAAGTGCTCCCGCCGGAGAGGGAGGTGAATCTGTACGGGCAGGCACTCGACGGTGAAGCGGTATCAGTTGCATTCCCGAGTACGCTCAATGAGGGGCCGGGCGACTGGCGTGACATCCACCCTGCGAAGCTCGCATCCTACTGTGACGATCAGGACATCAAGCTCTACACTTACAAACACACGAATCTCGAATATGCGGACAACCCCTTCGTCATCGGAGATTACGTGATCAAAACGGATTATGACGACCCCGACACGGCACTCGTCGTCGACGTTGGTGACGGGGCGGATGACGAGCGCGATGTCTCGGTGGTGTTCCGCCACCAACTTGAGGCCGACTCGGAATCGCATATCCCACCAAGCGAGCTACAGAACCGCTGTGAGGGCTTGAAAACGTACTCGTACAGCCACAGCGAACTCAGCTTCACTAACATCTCGTAATTAGATGTATGACGGCAGGCGACCGTATGGAGGAGTACGACTTGCTAAAATCCACAACAGGAGACAGACTTCAGAAGCTAACTAGACACATAGCACGTTCTTCTCGGGTTTCTGACCTTCTATCTGAGGGTGGAATTGCTAGATGCTTTTTATTCTCTTATCAGATGGCTCGTATGCACGTCCAGACATGAGTATATCCATCTGTGCTTCACGAACATCATATTGATTTAGCCCGAACTTTTCAGCAGCCTCGTAAAGGTCGTCCTTGTGTGTGCCTTCTCCGTCGTCAAGCCTATCTATTAATTCGTAGACAAGATCTTCATCTGACAATCCTTCTTTTGGTAGAGTAATTTCTATCCCATTCTGAACAATATGAATGTCTTCAACTAATTCATGATAGATTTCCGTGATTGTACTGACTACAAGCATTAGAGATTGCATGGCCTCCGACGCTGTTGGTGATTTATCTGGATGATTTACCTCGTTCCTTTTCTCTTTCAAATAGTATAGATTAGACAGAACAGTAGGGAAATCGCTAAGTTGCTGCTGTAGTGATCTATTATCCTCCTCGTCATCGAGGTACTCTTGAATCAGCTTTTCCAAAACACGCCCCCATGCAGCGTCCAATGATTCTCCTGTTTTTTCTTCGTGCCAAACTCTGAGACAGTGCTCAGCAGCTCGAAGCGATAACATCACAGAAGCTGTTGTTGATCCAACTACAATCGATCGACATGCTTCGGCAATATCTGATCTAGGACGTTCATGCAGCCAATTCCATACAGGTTGACTAAATAGTGATTCTGGCGAATTGAGTAGCTTTTCGACTTCCATTACACCAGTATCGGTTGCTGGAATGCGTTGCTCTTCTTTAAGATCCTCTTCCAACAAACTTGACCACGTCATTGATTTACGCTCTAATTCGTCAGCATCCTCAGTAGATAGAGTCTCATCAGGCTCGTAATCTGACTCAAGTCGGAGTCTAAGTTGGTTGGCTTTTCCAGCCACAGGTGAATCGATCTCCCTTGATTTGAGGATCTCACTAATATTCTCAAGAGCGGAAATTAGATAGTTAGAATCGCCATCACCTATCGGGTAATCGTGCTGGCTAGCAGAATGAATGTACATAATGCTTTTTCCAATCCTGAACGAATCAACAAGTGTAATGTGACGCTGCGAGTCTTCCGCACCTGCAATAGTCCTAGGGGCACCAAGGTCTGGTGCAAACGAATCACTCATACCGCATCCGTTGGAAGCGCTCTGTCATAAGACTGATTCAAGAGCTACTTTTCAAAAGAACCAGTCCCGGTGCTGAATTCGGTCTCTGTTGTTACCAGACGTATTCACTCAGGATGGTGGACTCAGGGATAAGGTTTCTTCACACACCATCTATTGAGAGGTTCAGATGATAGTGTTCAATAAGTCGGCTAGTCAAAACGGCGCGAGCAACCACCCCCGTCGCTGCCGTTCGATCTGCGCCCCGAACACGCGGCTCAATCGATACAGTTCGTCTTCCGCCTTCAGTTCGAAGTCCCGCTTTCGGCGCTGGAACGAACCGTCGACGGCGAACTGGATCGTCGGAAGTGGGTTCCGGCTTTCCAGACTGTTGGCTCGCTGATCCATCGCTCGCGACAGCGCACGCACCGTTTCATCGTCCTCAAAGGCGTCGTCAAGACCCACGACACAGAGTTCATCAGGGACGTCGTCTCCATCAGCGAGGAGCTCGATGTACTCAGCTACGGGAAGCCGATGGTCGAACAGCTCATACTCGTCAGCGACGACGATGTTGTATCGACCGGGGAGTTTGCCGGGTTCAGGCATTATTCGAAGTTGATCTCCACGTAGATGCTGCTCGCCTCGTCGGGCATCCGCTCAAGGAGGTCACGTACGTCGGTGAAATCCTCGCCCGGCTCCAACGTGAGCTTCGTCATCGTCTCCGATACGTTCGCCGTCCCCTGCAGCGGCCCGGGAATCCCGACGCGCCCAGTTAGTGTGAATCGAACCTCCCCGTAGGACACCTCGCCGGACTCCTCCTCTTCTCGCCATTTCCGTCGAAGGTCTGCGACGTCGTCTCCATCGAACTGGAAGCGCCACCCCTCTTCGCCGGGGATCCGGAACGGATAGCCACGCGACCACCGATCCGGATCCTCCGATCCGTCGGAGCTGATGACGTACACCGGCTCAGTCTCCCGCCCGAGGTTTCCGAGGGTGAACGTCTCCACGGCATCCTCGGTCACGCTCGCGTCGAACCGATCCGCGATGTTGCCAACGGTGAACTCGTCACCGATGCCCAAACCACTGATGAACTCGAGAATCTCCTCCCCGACATCGTCCGAGACGGTCGGACGGATGACCACGTTCAGCGGATCACGGTCACCAAGCGACGGCGTGAACTCGCCACCTACGTCGATAACGTAGTCTTCGACGAGGAAGTCGGTCACCGCCTCGCTAAACGCCGGCTCGGTCTCACCTTCCGGAAGGAAGATGTCGTCATCTCTGCGAACCTCGTCGAGGATACGGCTCGTGTGCGCCTTCCCGCTCGTTTCGATGACCGTCCGGATGCGCTCGCGGATCTCCGGTGCGCCGATCCGTTCCGCACCGGAGACGTCGCGAATCGTTGCGTCGGATTGTGCCTTGGAGACGATCTTCGATCCGCTGTAGAGGACGTATCGATCCTGCTGAGCGAGCTGGCCGGCAGCGGTCATCACCGCGTCGTGGGCGTCTCCCTCGATCCAGATACTCCGATCCTCGAGCAGGTCGAGTTCGAAGTCACCAATGTCGATGGCGGTTTCGCCGGTTCCGAAGCGTCGCTGTAGTTCCTCTTTTACGTCCTCGGTCGTCCACCGGTCAACCTTTTCCTCGCGGAGAAGGATCGTGTCGAGGGAACTACCAGCCAAGGAATCAGAAAAACCGTTCGACCCGTGGGTGATGACGGGCTTGTCCTCCAGCACCGCGACGACCGCATCGACGACGTCACCGGCGCTGCCGGGAATCGGGTACGTGGGCTGGCGGAGGAACTGCTCGTAGACGTCCTCGATGCTCGCCTCACCACGCCGGTCGAGGAGGTCGTCGACGATTTCCCAGACATGGCGTTGAAGATCGATCCCTTCCGCGGCCACGCTGGCCGCGATGTCACCGCCGTTGAGCGGGTCGCCGGCTGAGACGAACACGTCGAGATCCATCTCGGCCGCCAGATCGAACTCGTTGAGGAGGTCGTCTCCGTCGATGACCTCGCCGTAGGCGAGTTCGACCCGGTCGCGGAGTTCCCGCCGTTCGTCCTCTCGCTGGCGCTCGACCGAATCACGGATCTCCGCGTCCAGCGACTCGTCCTTGAGGACACGCGTCGCGCCTTCGATGTAGCGAGCCTTCTCGATGAATCCGGTTCCCGACTCGATCACCTTGTCCCCGCTCGGCTGGACGAAGACGAGCGTGTTCCGCCATTCGCGACCGGGACTTCCGTCGGCGTTTTTGATCACTGTCTCGATATCCGCCTGCGTCCAGTCGTCGGCCTTGACGACGACCTTGATGTCGCGGCTGTCCGGGACGTTTTTGAGGTCGCCGTCGGTGAACCCGACCGGATACGCGTTGTTCCCGAACACCGATTGCACGATGTCGGCAATCTCCTCGAGGGCGAGTTCCTCGTCGACGTCGCTGGCCTTGTTCTGGATGAGCGCGTTCGGGTTCTGACGGTCGCGAATCGCGTACTTGCCGTTGAGCTTGTGGAGGTACCACGCGACGCCGTAGAGCTGTTCGAGGTTGAGGACGACGTCGGAAACGAGGTCTCCGGTCTCGTACGTGCCCATCACGATCTCGGCTTTCCCGGCCCCTTCGCCTTCGTCCGGCTTCAGACTGTAGAGGAGGATCGTGTTCAGGATGCGACGTCCGTAGGGGATCGAGTCCGGGTCGACGCGGTTCCGGATGTCCTCGATACAGACGTTGGGGCGGTCGAAGTTGATCCGGGAAAGTTCATCGGAAAAGAGAACGGCGTCGATGTCGCCGTGCGTGACGAGGTCGGTCTGTTCGATCAGTTTGGGCGTCTCGTCGTCGGGATCGGCTTCCGGATCAGCTGCGGTCGTGAGGATCTTCGAGAAGAGGTAGATCATCCCCCGGGTGTTCTGGTTCCCCTCGTCGGCGTAGTACCGGGTTTCGAGCGCATCCGTGAGCACGGGATGGAACGGGTACGACTCGCGCATCTCTCGTGAGAGGTCACTCGGGACGTCGGAGTCGGGGACATGGTCGTTGTCCGCGTACGCTTCCACGTATCCCTCGACGATCTCGTCGACCGCGCTCTCGTCGATGTCGTCGATCAGGCGGTGGCGGATGACGTCCGTTTTGCTCACCTTGCTGCTCATGTTGACTTCGGAGGCGTTCTCCCGGTCGAGGATGTCGTGAACCTCCGAGCCTTTCCGAAGGACGGAGACGATGGCGAACACATCGCTGTCGTCGAGGTCGGCGGTTTCGAGGAACGCCTGCAGGAAGCCGCGGTTGCGCTTCTTGCGATCGCCGCTGAGCGGCTCGAACCAGTCCTCGAGTTCGTCCATCAGGTAGGCGACCGTGCGCCCGTCGACCGCTTCCTGAATCGTCTCCATGTCCGGGTACGGGTCGATGTCGCTCTCGGACGGTTCGTAATCGAGGACGTCGAAGAACGGCTCCCAAAGGTAGTCGGGCTGGCGTTGTTGGAGCGAGACGGTCACGGCTTCGGAGTCGTCGTCTTCGGGGAGCGCGTCGCTGAAACCGTCGACGTGGCGGTCGCCGAAGTCGCCGGCGGCGTCGGGCGAAGAGAAGCAGTGGTACATCGCTACCATCTGGTGGGACTTCCCGCTGCCGTACGGCCCGTAGAGGATGTGGGTACCGTAGTTGGCGTCGCCGCGAAGCGTGTCGCGAAGGTCGACGAAGCCTTCACGAAGCCCCTGCGTCATCAGAGTGCGATCGAAGAAGGTGGACGCGTCGGCCTCGAATTCGTCGTCGTCCTCGACGTTGTAGAGTTTGACTTGGCCGTCTATCTCGCCTTCCTCGCGGAGTTCACGGCTTATCGTGACCGTGTCCGCGATCGTTCGTGAGAGGGAATCCGCGCTGGCCATCTGTTACCTTGATGAGCGTTTGTAAATCGCTTAAGTACTGTGGTCAACGGCTGTCCGACTCGCGCCGTTTCATGAGCCGGCAAGCGGATCTCACTGAAGCAGTTCTCGCTGTTCGGAGAGGAACGTCACGAGATCGGCGATCGCATCGGCAGGCAACTCCTGTTGTTGGAACACGCCCTTGAACGAGTCCTCGAATCCGTCCTGTTGGAGGCGATCAAGTACCATCTCGATCTGTCTCTCGAGCTTCTCTGCATCACCGCGATGGATGTGTCGCTCGATGCGGTCGAAGTCCGCACGCGAACCGATGACGACGAGATCACGGGTGTCGGCTCTCCGTCCGCTGTGGAGTTTCATCGCGAACAGGAGTGCCGGCTCGGGGATTCGCCCGTCGAGATCCTCGGCAACGTCAAGCGACGCGACGCTGCTGTGTTCGTGGATGTAGCGATACGACCACTCCGCTTCTGTCTGCCGACAGCCGAGGGCGTCGACGAGTGCTTCGAACTTCACCGCGTGTTCTCCGATCGGTTTCTCGTATTGGATCATCCGCCCCTCGTACTCGTTCGGAACATCCCTCTCGAACTGCTTCTCGTATCCGAGTTCGCCGAGAAGCGAGTCGTATTCGTCCAACGAAGTGGACGGAATCACCGCATCGATGTCCGTCGTGAATCGGGTCTGGAACGCGGAGACGGCCCATCCTCCGACGAGGACGTAGGGAAGTCCCGCATCCAGTATCGCTCGGTGCGTCTCGACGAGTTCCGATTGTCGCTCCGGGAGGCTCATTCGTGTACCGATCCCTCTTCGGTCGCTGGCGAGTGGTGTGATGCGTCGACATCGACATCGTACTCGTTAGCGATGATCTCCAACGCGGGTTCGTATGCCGAACGCGTTTCCATCATCCGTGTGACGGCGTCGTCCAACGGAATTACTGGATGGCCATCCACCCATTCCGCATCGATGCCGCCGGTCACGGGGTACAAGACGTAGTGGACGTCTCCATCGATCTCGCTGGCGTCGGGCCGGTCGTTGATCGTCGTCTCGACGCCGAACCGCTGGAAGAACGCGATCCACCGCTCAATGTCCCGATCGTGGACGTGGATGAAGATGGGGTAGTCGTCGTGAGTGCGCGCGATCTGGAATCCGCCGTGCGTCCAGACGTATGCGGCGTCGATCTCGGTGTAGGCGAACTCCATCCCGGCAAAGTGCGGGATGACGTATCCGTCCTCCTGTGTGATGGTGTCACGCCGATACAACGCGGCCATCATCTCGGCGTACTGCTGTCGCATCTCGTGATCGACGATCTGTATTCCGTTATCTGTATTCGAGATGATATTCTGCTTCTCTAATCGCTCGATCCAGTCGTACACCCACGAGTACGAGACGCCGATCTTCTCCGCGATCCTGTTGATTGAGTCGCCTCTCTGCGCTGCCAAGACGATCTTTGCCGCGGTCGGATCCATGAGTTCGGTCATCGACATCTCGTTTCTTGGTTATCTCTATCGAGATAGCAATATAAAACGGTTCTCCCGGAGAGGTGCTCGATGGAAAACTGAGGTTTCCAGATGACGCGTTAGTTCTCTGCTAAACACTTTTGCGGTTCACGGCCGTGATCCAAACAAATGACCGTATCCGTGGAGGAAGCGGATGAACTGGCAGGAGTGGTCGGCATTTTTCTGGCAGCCGGGCCGCTCCTATGGATGATCAGCCGGATAGGCGAGGAGTCAACGATACAGATGGTAGCCACGTTCGAGGCCATCGTCCGATCTATCGTAACTCCGTCCCCACGTCTCATCGTCGCCGTGATCGTGTTGTCGTTCGTGTACTCACGTTACAGCGACATATCCGGGTGGTAATGGACAAGTGTCTCGCTCACACAGATACCACGTATGAAGCGAGCTTTCGCTCTCCTCACACTCGGCACGGCGGTCACGATATTCGTGCTTGGATTGACATTCGTCGATGCGATTCAGGTGGGTCTCGAAGAAGCTGCATCGGGGAACACTGGAATCATCGCACCGATCCTCGTCCTTGGCGTATTGCTGGTCTTCGCTGTTCTCCTCCTTCCATCGATGGGGAGTTGATCAGTTCGTAGCTCTCCGTCTAACCGCATCTCTAAACACGTCAACATTTAACGGATGTCGGAGTGTCTCTTCATCCGAATATGGCCACGCCGGACGAGATCTTCGAGGAGTTCGCCGACAGCGAGGAAGCACAGGCGTACTACACCGACCACAATCGGAAGCGAGACGAAGTTGCCGAGGAGAAGCTACGGCCACTCGTCGAGGATTTCCAAACCGGTGAGGTAGACGTCGTCGAGTTCAAGAGCCGGATCGACGGTCTCAACAAGCGAAACCAGCTCTGGGGGTTCGACGGCTTCATCGGCCAGATGCACTTCAACAAGCTGTTCAACGCCGCTCCGGACGAGGGGGACTTCGGCGACGAACTGCGTGAGGCCATTCACCCGCCCAACGACCTCGACGAGGCGCGGGAGCAGATCGATTTGTTCGCCGAGTACACGCAGCGGTTGAAGGACAACGATATCGACTCCGATCCGTTCCCGAAATCGACGATCTTCTTTCTCAGCTACTTCTGGCACATCCAACGGCCCACCGAGTGGCCGATCTTCTACCCGACGTCGGAGCAGTACCTCGGCGACGAAGGGCTTCTCAATACGGACGCCCCGTACGGCGCGCGGTACGAGAGCTTCGTCGAGACGCTGGACGAGCTGCGCGAGGACGCGTCGGCGTGGCTGGAGTCGCCAGTCGAGTATCGCGACGTGGCGAACGCGATCTACTGGCACGAGGAGTGGGACGAAACCGAGGTCGAAGTGGAGGAAGACAGCGGCGGGAGTGATGGCAGGGAGGCGTTCGTCAACGTCGACAAGCCGTATCTTCCGCCGGTCGTCGCCGATCTGGACGCGGTCGCGGCCGGCACGGACGAGGCCGTGAATCGGTACGCGCCGGTCGACACGGATCTGGCGAACGTCTTCGAGCGGAAGTGTGCCGTCCTGTTCGGGATGCTCGGGTTCGACACGGAGGTGTTGGGACAGGGATCGGGACGCAATCCGGACGGGATCGCGGTCGCGGCGCGGAACGACTACGCGGTCATCTACGACGCCAAGAAGCGACAGGATGGCTACCGGATCGGGCGTGACGACCGGACGATACGGGAGTACATCGAGACGCACACGCGCCGGCTCCGCGATCAGGGGAAACAGCACATCTACTTCGCCATCGTGTCGAGTTCGTTCCGGGACACGGAGGAGTCGACGCTGCGGGATCTGCGAACGAACACCGACATCGACAACATCGTCCTGTTGAAGGCCGACGTACTGCAGGAGCTGCTTCGGATGCGGCTGGAGGAGCCGTACCTCAACCTCGACGACGTCGAGTGGGTGTTCGGCAACCGACCCGGGGAGATCCAGTCCGAAGAGCTGGAGAACATCGTTCCTGAATGGCGGCAGGACGATAGCGGGTTCTCCGTGTCGTAAATCGGCGACTCCCAGACCAGAAACATATACAACCCTCCCGAAGAAGGTAAGGGACAATCAATGTCTCAAGAGACGGGGGAATCCGAGAAGGGTGGACGAAAAACGCTACCTATTGAACAGGGATTTCCTATTGAACGTGTTAATGAGATTGCCCAAAAGGAAGGCCGCGCCAAGCAATGGTACCGGCCAATTTATACCATGCATAAATGGTGGGCCAGAAGACTGGGATGTGTTTTCCGAACAATCACGCTATATTCGTTATTAGATGACCCTGAGAAGGTGTCAGTTCATGATCCCGGAAAAAATGGAAGTCTAATGGACTATGGTGGGGGTCTTGATAAAATAGAAAAATTACTCGATGATGTCGACCTATCAGACCCAGAAAGTCTGTGGGAACTTTACCCCAAAGATGTGAAAATTGAAAACAAGCGGGTTTTGGATCCGTTTATGGGTGGTGGAACCTCTTTGGTGGAATCATCCAGATTTGGTGCTGAAACGGTGGGCTACGATCTTAATCCAGTGGCATGGTTTGTAACCAAAAAGCAGATGGAGGCTGGTGAGGCCTCTTTAGAAGAATTGGAGGAGGGATTTCAGATAGGTAGTTGGATAGCAAGACAAAGATACACCGCTCAGTGATGCCTCTCGTCCTTACCGAAGTTCTCTCCCACCCAGAATTGACTGGAGCTGTTCAGGTGGATCAAGTCCTCGTCGTTTCCACGTCGCCAACATCGTTGTTATTGTCTCGTGAATCTGGACCCCTTCTGCCGAACGCAGGGTCCGAAACATCTTCCGAAGGACTACTTGCTCGCGCAGAGCCCGCTCTGCGCGATTATTCGTTGAATCAACACCCCGTTCGGTCACGAACGTCAGCCAGTGACCCAAGCCATTGCTGATCTTCTTGATCAGCTGCTGAACCTCTTGGGCCTCGTAACCTTCCCTCACCAGGCCCTCCAGGTGTAAGGATGCTTCCGCCCGCTTCTGCTCGCGGGCGGAAGCGGACGGATCTCCTTCGACGAACGTCGTTAGATCGTCGTGGAGTGCGTGCAACTCTTCAGACAGCCGCTCTGCTTCCTCGTACCGTTCAGCGACGTACTCAGCCTCCCGCAACAGGTGCGCCCAGCACCGCTGCAGTTTCGTGTGATAACTCGAATACGCCGACCAGCCGTCACAACTGAGCGTCGAGTCCTCGGCGAATTCCTCGCCGAGGACGTCTTCTAAGACTCCACTTCCTCGGCTTTCATCAACCCAAAACAGCACTTCGTCATCAGTGACGAACGTCCACGCCCAGTGTTGTTCTCCATCGACCGGAAAGCCTGTTTCATCGCAGTAGACGACCTCACTCTCCCGAATCTTCTCTTTGACATCCTCGTAAGCGGGTCGCAGACCGGCTGCGACCCGCTTAGTCAAGTTGTAGATCGTCCGGTGAGAGATCGGAAGGTCGAAGTCCCAGTCAAACAGCTCGGCCTGTTTCCGGTTCGGCAGTCGTTGATGGAACCGACCGAGAGCGGTTTGGGCCATGATATTTGGCCCAAACCGCCCCTTTTCGGGACAGTCAGGATGCTCAGCAACAACCTCGTTACCACAAGAACAGTGGTGTTTGCCGAGCTTGTACTCGGTAACAGTGGTTGGAACAGGAAGCGGTACGTCAATAATAGTCCGTGAAACGTAGCTATCAGGGCTAGAGAGGATTTGCTCACAGTCTGGACAGAATCCCTGATCAACGAGGATCGTCTCTTCTGGTTCAGGTGCTGTTCGAGTTGTTCCCTCGTGACCTTCGCTGCGTCCAGGCGATGAGTCGCTGGCGGCGTCAGAGTCGCCGCCAGCGTCGTCTTCATCAGGTTCTTGGTCTTCGTCCTCGGTTTGGTCGTCATCGCCTGGTGAATTAGCCGCACCACCCTGTCTACTGGGTGGTGTGTTTGGATTTTCGTACTGCTTGAGGCGAGCCTCAAGCTGTTCGATCTTCTGTTGTTGTGCAGTAATCTGGCGTCGCAGCAGCCGGTTCTCAAGCTTCTTGACTACGAGCTGCTGGCGGAGTAGCGAACTGTCGTCGGTGCGGATCACGGAATCTGTCGATTCCGTTGATCCGCGACTCCCCAGCGACACAGTAATTCAGCAGTAGTGAACGATCTATGAGACTGCTACGAAATCGTCTCGACATGGAACTGCTATCCAACTACTCCAAGGTTAGCATGAGTATATCAGTATGAATTATTCAAACAGCATATACCAATCACCGTCGTCTTGAACGGCCTCGATAACTGCTACGTCACGTCCGTCATCATCTTCCATTGTCAAGAAAACCCAAGCGTAATCCTCTGCACCCATTTCCTCTATTTGCCCCTCACGCCTTTGTTCAAGTCTCTCAACTTCTGCCTCGATTTCTCTCTCATCCACATCGTCTACTGATTCACCGCCTTGTTCAATTCTCAATTCAGCGACTTCCCTCGTTGACCCCTGATTTATCTCAATAACGAATTCTTCTGGAACCCTAAATTCATTTTCTTCAAGTGGGTATGCGCCTGCTTCCGGATGTAAAATCTCATTTTGAGTATCTGCATCGCCATCCACTGCGGCTGTAAAAAATGTCTCAACCGCGTCTTCCGGGCCACTAGGCCCACCTGATGATATAGCACTACATCCTGCAATTACGACCGTACCTGCGGTGGCAACTCCTAGTGAGAACTGGCGTCTGCTTGCCATGTCGCTACATATAAATTGATCTACAAAAAGGTGCCGCCTGAGTGCAAAATATGCGCCCTGTATTCAGCAGAACGCTGAGAACATATCACCGGTTGAGGATTTCAACAGAGTCATTAATCTACAAACCTGCTACCCACCAGTTTCCAGCGGAAACCAGATTGTAATCTCAGTGCCGCGTGGCTCACGCTCATCGACGTTGATCTTCCCTCCAGAATGGTTTACTGTCCAGTAGACCAGCCACAATCCCAGTCCACTACCGTGTGAGAGTGTCTCGATAGCCCCTCCCGATTCGAGGACATCTCTGTCAAATTCTGGGATACCCGGACCGTTGTCCCGCACGCTAAGAGTGCCCCATGATCCCTCGACAGCGAGGTTGACACGCACACGGGGGTTTTTGCTGTCGTTGTGGATCACAGCATTGGTCAACAGCTCTTCAATTGCGGCAGTAATCGATTCGGCGGCAGAGACGACGAGCTGTGTCGGGCCTGTAACGTCGACATCTGCGTTGGGCCAGTCGTCTGCCGTCTCTTTGGCAAGAACCCGAACCACCTGCCCGATATCTACAGAGGTTGGCCCGTATGAATCACTGAGAACAGTCGTAATCTCCCGCGACTTCTCACTCGTCGTCAACAGAGTTTCGGCCCGGTCAACAATGGTGCCGGCAGCGGCTTTGTGTTCGCCCTCAAGATTCCTTTGAAGCTGCTCGCCTCGACCATGGATCACGTTCAGCTCGTTGCGGATATTGTGCCGCAGGATGTTATCAAGTACGTGGAGCTGTCGGGTCCGTTCTTCGAGATCAGTCACGTTCCGGCAGATCGCCAGCGTCCCCGCGAGCTCTCCGTCCTCGTAGTAGGGGTACCGACTCGTATAGAAGATCGCCTCTCTGTCGCTGTGCTTGAACGTCGGCTCAACGCTGTATTCGACCGGCTGTTCCGTCTCGATCACGCGCTGTTTCTGTCGGGCGATCGTCGTGGCAGTTTCTTCATCCATAAACGCGTATTCGCCGTCGCCGAGCAGTTCATCTCTCGACAGCCCGGCGAACGAACACAGCGCGTCATTAACCAGCCGAAACTCCCCCTCACAGGTCTGGATCATGATCGGATCCTCAAGCCGTTCGATGATATCGCGGTACAACGAGAGCCGACCTTCGAGTTCTTTGCGTTCGGTAATATCGGTCTGGACGGCGACGAACGCTCTCGGCTCCCCGTCTTCGACGATGGGTGCGATCGTCTGATCGGCGACGTATTGCGAGCCGTCGCTGCGTTGGTTGGTAATCTCCTCGTGCCACGTGTCACCAGCGGTAATCGTCTCCCAGAGGTCGCTGTAGAAGTCGTCGTCCATCTCTCCGGAGTTGAGAAGATTCGGTGATTCGCCGACAGCCTCGTCTCGGCTGTAGCCCGTGACCGATTCGAACGCCGAATTGACGTAGTTGATCGTTCCGTCCGTGTCGGATATCCAGATCGCGTGACCGGAGGCTTCGACGGCCTGCTTGAACAGTTCCAGCGTCTCCGTCCGTTCTTTGAGGCGCTGCGACTGGGTTCGCAGCCTGACGAGCGCCTGTGTCCGCCACTCTAATTCAGCCTTTTTAATCGGCATCGAGACCACCTCGTCGGCGGTTTCGAACACGACGCTGTCAGCAATCTCTCCGCTGTCAGTTTCAATGAGTGAAAGGTCTGCCTCCGGTATGAGCAGAAGACACGGCAGCAGAGCCGGCTTCGCCTTGCGTTTTCGGGCTCGAAGCGTCTCAGCGTGTGTCTGTAGCATCTCCCCGTCGAGGATACAGCAGTCGAACGTCGCCGTTTCGACCGGCTGGTCCGGATCGACCAGCGTATAGCGGTCATGAGCTTGGATCCACTCAACCACCAACCGTTGATTCCCCTCTCCAGAGAGTAATGGGAACAAGGCTGCCTGCCCAGCGCCATCATCGGGTGAATCGTCCGTAGGGTACGCGTCGTTCATTCACGTCCTCCATCGATTTTGTCCTGTTTCGCCGTCGTCCGTAACTCGACAATAAAAACTGCGCCGGCTGGATCCGCTTCGTCAGGATTATCGAACAATTCGCTCTCCACTCTGTCCTCGATCCAGACATTCCCGCCGTAACTCTCAACAAGACTGTCGACGAGAAATAGACCCATTCCGGTTCCCCCGCTTTCAAGCCCTTTCTCACCCTCCCGGAACAGACTCTCTTTCACATCGTCTGAAATTCCCGGTCCGTTATCAGCCACTCTGATGCGGACTGACTCGTCAGCTTCCTCAACAGTAATCATCACCTTCGGTTGAGCTGTATGGTTGTGCTGGACGGCGTTGTTGACGAGGTTCCGAAACACCGACGAGAGCAACTCGTTCGCCAGCACGTGTGTACCTCGATCGGGTGGATCTGCCATCGTAATCTCGGCATTTGCGAACGTCTCTCGACGCTTTTCAAGTTCCTCACTGAGGATCTGTCGAAGCGGGATTGGCTTGAGGTCCGGTGTCCCGTCACCGTGAATGATTTCTGAGAGGTCTCGGGCGACATTCGTGAGTTCGACGACGTGTCGCCCCGCCCGGAGAATCCTGTCGAGTTTCTCCTGTCCAGTTGGCGTTACCTCATCTTCAAGCATTTCGCCCCACGCGACAACAACGTTCATATCGTTCCGGATGTCGTGTCGGAGAACTCGGTTCAACACCTCGAGTTGCTCGCGTTGCTGGCGGAGACTCTCTTCTAGCTCTCTCAGCTCAGTAATTTCGTGGTTGACGGCGATGAACTGCGTAATCTCTCCATCAGGGCCTTCTACCGGAGCGATCGTCTGTTCGATAACATACCGATCCCCATCTTTTCGACTGTTGATGACTGTACCGTCCCAGACGTCACCCGCTGTGATGGTGTTCCACAACTCCTCATAGAACGCCTCATCGTGTTCACCTGATTTGAGAATGCGCGGGGTGTTACCGACAACTTCCTCGCTCGTATAGCCTGACTGAGATTCAAATCCTTCATTAACGTACTCAATTGTGCCGTCTGTATCGGCAATTAACACCCCGTGACCGGCGTGTTGATCCCGGATCTGTCGGAGTTGTGCGCGCTGATTGTATGCGACAATCGACTGATCTCGAAGGCGGAGAAATGTCTCTAGCTGTTCACTAAGTCGATGTTCTGTGAGTGGCATGTCGATCAATCCGTCAATCGCATCCCACAGTACCGGATGTTCGTTCTGGAGACGAGTGTAAATCTCTTGGTGTTTCGACTCCGGAACTAACAAGAGATACGGGAGAATGATCTGTTCGTCTTCTTTACGCTTCAGAAGTTCCGACCGGTGTTCGTCCAACTGCTTTCTGTCGAGTAGACAGCAATCGAATGTAGCCTCAGCAATATTCGTAGTTTCGACAAGTGTGTACTGATCGTGTGCGGTGAGCCACTCTTCAAGGACACGCTGATTTCCCGGGTCAGTGACCAAAGTGAGCACGCGCGTGGATTCGTCGACTGCTTCTCGATTCGTATGCTGTTCGTTCGTGGGCATGATGTTCGGATCGGCGACTCCTATGACTGTTCTCTCATTTCGTGCGACAGTTACGTCTGTTCGTCGTTGTCAACGTCGTGTTTGCTGGCAGTATCCGTATCGTTCCACTCCGGCGTCCCGGTGAGAATACCCCGAAGCTGCGGAAGAGGCTCTCCGACACGGATCCCGTCCGCCGTAATTTCGAGTTCCCGGAGGCTACGTTCGAAGTCGCTCGTCCGCATCTTCAGCGTCCCGATAACCTTCCGCACCTTCCCGCGATACTCAACGTGACGCAAGAACATGATGTTGTCCGCGAGATTGCTCGTCCGCTCTTCGGTCGCATGGAAGTCTCCAGTGATATTGTGAACCTCATTGACGAGGATCGTGGAGACGCCAGCGGCCCGCAAGAATCGGCCGATCCGCAACAACGCACCCGTCGTGTTGTCAAGCCCACGGAGATTCTCCTGAAACCCTTGTGAGCCATCGATCATCACCACTTCGGTACCGTCGGTGACCGCCTCGCGGACGAGATCCTCAAATTCGCCGACCGTATACTCTTCCGGATCGATTTCGACGATGGAGAGCTGTCCGCTGTCCAGCGCATCCTGTAGCGGGAGGCCGATCGCGTCGGCTCGTTTGCGGATGGTCCGCTCTGCCTCTTCAAATTGGAATAGAATGCTCTGTTTGCCCTCAAGAGCCGCTTGGATGAGAAACTGGAGACCGGTCGTGGTCTTGCCGACGCCAGTCGGACCGCTGAGTATCGTTACGGTTCCCTGATCTAAGCCACCGTGGAGCAGATCGTCAAGTTCCGCCACACCCGAAGAGAGTGTGCCCGATTCGACCTCTCGCTCCTGTTCGCCGGGAACGAGTGTCGGCCAGACCGTCAATCCCTCGTCAGTAATATCATAGGAATGATTTCCACGTCGGAACGACGACCCTCGGAACTTGGAGACGTTGACTGCCCTGCTTTCGGGAGTCACGTCAAGTGAGATGACAGCGTCGACGAGGAACTGAATATCGTCGTCCGTGATTGAACCGCCAGCCTGCGAAGTGAGCATCACCGTCGCGCCAACCTCTTTGAGATAGTCGAGGAGGCCAAGAACACCGGAGCGGAATTGCCGTTCATCGCTGGTAAGATATCGAAACTCTGTGATCGGGTCAAGCAACACACGATCTGGTTGGATTTTGTCGACTTCGTCGCGTAGATCTTCAATAAACGCCGGCTGTTCGACTTCAGCTGATTCGAAGACGCTGTAGGAGTTGCGCTCTGAGAACTGCTCTTGGGTCGGCGAGAGGTTATGAAATTGTATCTGCTCAGTATTGAGACCGAACGCGTCGGCTGTTTCTTCGACGTACGCCTGCGGCTCACCCATATTAATGTACAAAGCGGTCTCTTCGGCATCTATCCCTGCCGAAAGGAAGTGTAATCCGAAGATTGTCTTCCCCGAACCCGGCGACCCACGGACGAGAACATTTCGGCCCCGAATGAGACCACCGTCCAGAACCTCATCCAAACCACTAACGCCCGTTGATATCCGTTCAACTGACATAATCTGGTTTTATTCTTAGTCTACAAGTATCTTCTTTGTGGAGAACGTATCCGTTTGTTCTAGCGCGAGTACGCGTTCACAATCACTGAGTGTCGATGTGAGATACGCGCGCTCCATCTTGCACGCCAGTCAGTAACAATATCGCTTATTTGATCGTTGTTTCGCTCAGTTAGGCAAGAGCCACTGATTATTTACTAGGCTCTCGATCGAGAGAGACATGTTACGACCCAATCGTGGCAGTTGACGCGAGTAGATCAGTAGCGAATGACCGGAGTACTTCGACATCTTCGGTGCGTAGGTCGCCACCGTTCAGGTGAGTGATGTCGTCAGCGATACCTGCTGTCGAATAACCGTTGGTTATGAGTAGACTGGTGATCGGAACGTCTGGGTCGTCAACAATATAGCCGTCGTAATGTGCAAATCGTCGGTAGGTAGCCAGCTCTTCTAATCCTTGCCGGAAGGTTTGAGCTGCGGATGAGAATTTGACCTCGCCGATAAGGACGGAGACGAGTTCGGCGTCCGAGGTGCTCGTGTCGTAGATTTCGATGACGATGTCGGGACGCCCTCGGTACAGAACGGGATCTTGATCGCTCCCAGTCAGCCCACGGAGTGCATCAGTATAGTCGACGAGCGCGTCCTGGTAACGTTTGAACGTCGGGTGTGTGGGTACAACGTCCGGGTCAAGGGTTTCGTGGAAGTCGATCGCGCCGTTCTGATCGTGGTAGACTTCGATGCGTCGATTGTCGGTTTCGAGTTGGGCCAGAGCAGCGCTTTCACCAGCGATTGGGTGCAGTTGGACGCCGGAATTTTCGTCGTTGAGATACCGGAGAGTGCGAAAGATGCAGAAGAGTTCGAATAACGTTGGCGTGGATGCTGGGATGATGAGCGTCTCGGTCAGGAGCTTGGTGATGTCCGGATCGAATCGATCCGATAGTAATCGCTGGTACCGATCGAGGAGTTCGTAGGCTTCCGTGTATAGGTCAAGGCGGGAGCGGCGGGCAGCCGTGAGATCTTGGTCGGTCACGGGGATTTGTTGCCCGGCAGCGATCCGGTTCAGGTGGACGTTCTGCTTGTAGAGTCGGTCAAAGCGGTCGATCTGGTCATCAGTCCAGTACTGGCGACGCCAGTCATACTCGACACCACGGAGATCAGTCGTAACGGTACGGTGGATGTGCCAGAGTAGGCGTTTCAGCACTCGGTTTTCCGCAATATCGTACTCAGTATATGGTGTATCGCAGACGAAGCGACTTCGATCAGCGTAGCCACTCTCTGACCACGTCCGCAGTGTCCCACTCCAATTGATGGAGCCTCGGACCTCACCTTGGGTAGTGACGTGCTCGCGTTGATTTTCGGTTTTGATCCGGCGGACACGTTCAGGGAGTTTGTTGATGAACTCGTGAACGTCTGCGTTCAGACAGAAATGAATGCGTTTGATCCGATCCCAGTCGTCGATGTCGAGGCCTTCGTAATCGAGTGATTCCGTTAGTGCACGTGTGTTGATCGCACCGCTTCGAAGATACGTAGCGAGTTCTTCGGTGGTGGCGTCGACGAGTTCGTCGGCAGTCAGGCTACGCGTCATCGTCGAAACTGATCCCGAAGAAGTCCGCAGCTTTCGTTTTCAACCGTTCCCCGTCCAAATCGAGGTCAATTTCCCCGTCTTCAGTATCTATCCCCGTACCAGTGAGCGACCGGATCAGTCGTTTTTGATCCTCGGGGCGCATCCCTTCGAGTTGGGGGTACACAAGTGAGACGACCGCAGATGAGAGCGCATCTCGCTGTGTTCCGCCGGCGTGCTCGTACGAGTCGAGGTATCGAATGATGTCGTAGACGATTGATGGACCGATCACGCGGTGTTCGTTGATACGCTGCCACAGAACCGCGATAGCCGGATATGACCTCTCAAGCACAGGACGAAGTCCGGGGTTATCGGCGAGCCATGCGGCCGAATAATTGTCGTCACCATCCGGGTCCAGAAGCGAGGTGCGGACTGCGCCGTCGTCGGTTGTCAGTGGTGGGACGCCGACGTGGATGAAATTGAACCGACGCATAAACGCATAGGACATCTCGTACAGCGAAGTTTTGTCGTACGTGTTCATCGTGGCGATGAGACGCCACGACGGCGTCACGGGGAACGCGTCCGGGTTCGCAATGATCTCTGAGAGTTTGCCCTCGCTTTCTTGTCCGGTCACGGAGAGCAGTTCGACGGTGCGTTCGCGTTCGTATGGAAGTTCCGTCGAGTCACCGGATAGCACCGAGAACAACTGACCGAACGCTTTGTCGATGTCCGACCGGTTGATTTCGTCGATGATGAGCCACTCGTTGACGATCCGATCCTGACGGAAGCACTTCAGGAACAATCGTGGTTCAAACAGGAGCTCCTGGCCGCCATCGCTCGTGGACGGGACGTACCCACCGATCGTGTCGAAGGCAGTCCATTCTGAGGTAGCCGTCGTGAATCGGTATCCATCGACTTGATCATGTATTGTCGCTCCGTCACAGACCGCTTTGGCGAGTTTGGTTTTCCCAGTTCCTGGCGGCCCGGTGAAAATAATGTGTTTGCCGGAGCGGAGCGAGGCTTCGATTTCGCGTCGCAACCGGGCGTCGTCTTCGAAGTAGAGCGTCTCTGGGATTTGCGCCTCGATCTGCGGTGGGGTGAGTTTCTGTTCAAATCGGTTGAGTGCCTCTTGACTGACGCCGTCTACTGCCGGCTCTTCTAACGCGAGGATGGTTTCGTACTCGTCTTTAGAGAGTGGGAACAGGCTGCCCCGTGCGCGGTTTGCAATCGGTGCTGCGTCTTCGAGTTCTGGAATCGCCTTCAGGTCTTCCCACTTGATGCCGTCAACGTGCCGATCGAATCGGATCCGAACACCAGCATCGGACGTGCTGTCTTGGGCAGTCGTGACTGTGTCCGTCTGCTCGGCTGTCGTTGCGCTATTTTCGTGATTGCGTTCCGGCGGGATTACTTCAGTTATGGTTCCTTCCGCGACGATCTTTTTGACCGGGGTTGATTCGTAGAAGAGAGCCCGGTCACCAGGTGCGGCTGATCTGAAGGCTTCGAAAAGGCGTTTCTTGTTCCCTTCATCGTTATACGCAGAATAGAACACATCGCCACCATCGACAATGTCGTCAACGGACCAGATAGACGGATTCGCAGTCAGCCAGAAGTAGTTCGTCGCCTCGGCTGGCGATACTAACAACTCAGACGTGTTGATACCGGCTGTCTCAAGCAGGTACCGGCCTGCTTCGGGCGTGAGGTGGCAAAGATACGCTTGAATAACGTTCCCGTTCTTGTCAAGTGGATACCGCTCTTGTTCTTTTCGCACCTCGGGCTTCTGTAGTTCCTCTCGAATTTCCGGTAGTGGGAGCGGTTCGTCAAGACTGGTTGTATCGACATCAACCCGATAATACTCGCCGCCTTCCATTTCGGTGAGTCGTGCTTCGGTCGTGACGACAGAGTACGCACGGATTGCTTGGTTAGTGTAGTGGAATACAATATCGCCTGTTTCGAGGACCGTCAGGTCGCGCTGCCACTTCGTATCCTGTGAACGGAGAAATTCATCGTTGAATTCGACCTCGCGGTTCTGGTTCACCCAGTAAAACGCGGCGTCGTCAACATCGACACCTGGTGTACTCTCAGTTTCAGCCGGTTCGCCCGAGTCAGGTTCTACCGGCTGTGCTGTCTCGATACCAAGCCGATCAGCAAGGTCAATCTCACCGTCTTTGTGCTTGTGGAAGGCGTAGTTTGCTACTTGGAAATCTGTTGCCCACTGCGGTACAGCGCTGAGATGGGATCGAACGTCGTGTGCTTCGAACAACTCCTCAACGATATTAATGAAGTCGTTGTAACGGCTTATAGAGGTCGTATTGGAATTCGGTGGGTCGTAATTCAGCGCAGTGAGCGTTTCTACTGCTCGATCGTTCAGAACAGCAAATGTTTCTGGGTCGATAGCTGCGAGTGCTTCAGTCGCGGCTGCCATCCCGAATCCAGGCAGCTCTAATACAGGTTCCAGTGTCCCGGACGTGACCGCCTCTTCGAACGTGTCTGCAACTTCGTCTGCCGTCAGATCCTCGAATATTCGGTCTGCCTTCCGATCTGCATACCGGCTTACGAACCAAGGTAACGTATCAAGCCATTCGGCAAAACGTCCACGAGATGGGTCGTCGAGGAACGTCTGTGCAAATTCCTGTCGGTATTTGATTTCACTCCAGTACTCATCCAGCTCATCAGTTGGTCGTGGAGAGTCCGATTCGGTGCCGTCTTGATTTACGAGATCCTGCCGTTCAATCCAATTGAAGAAGCTATCTAGGTGGCGGAAATCCTCTTCGAACGGGTAGGAATCTCGCACCGTCCGGAATTTCTCGGTATCTTCGACGTACTGGTCCAACTGTCCGGACATCGCATAGTCGAAGTATGTCTCCATTCCAGTTCGTGATCGGTCGTTACTGATAGGGTATTTTGTGGGATGGAGAAAATACAGGATCGCAGAGACGATACCGGCCTGAACTCGATCAATATCTAACGCAGCAAATTCCTCGATCGCATCGTCAATGGTTTCTTTATCATCGGCATCGATGACAGCGGCCAGAAACTCATAGGTCTCCTCTTCATAGCCTTCGATTGGCACCGAGTACGTCCCTTTCCCAACGATACCTGTCCCCTCATCGATGCGATTCTTGATTTCGGTCTTCGCAGCCGGATCGATCTCAAGATCGTCGATCCGCTCTTTCTTCATTCCCGGACTCAGCGCGTTGTCATTCTGACACAGATTGTACACTGTCCGCATCGCATACTCATCTATCTTGCCGGTGTCAACGATCGCACGTACAAGTGTCTGTACGGTCTCAGATGTGTTCCTGACGTGTGCTTTGTCCTGTTCCCAATCCTCTCGGGCGACGTACTCCTGTACGAGAGCGTCAAGATCAAGCGACGAGTCAGGTTCGCTCATTATTCACACACCGACACGTGGAGCTCATAAATGCGTGCCGGTGAACACACGTCAAGAGCAGTCGCTGCAACACGATGTCCCGATCCAGTTTACAGAATGCGAGGAGAATGCCCCGGGGCTTGACCCCGGGGTTGAATCCGACAACTCGTGATACAAACCATTAAATGAACACGTTTCTGATCAACAGACAGCGATGGAGTACAGTCACCGCTACCCTGCTTATCCGACACAAGAGGTAGCCGGTGAACTGGAACATCACATCGACATTCATCGCCAAGGGTACAACTACACCCGGTACGAGTACGTGGACGCCGACAACATCGGTTCCGCGTACAAACACCACTCTCGACTCCCCGACTGGAAAGACGAGTTCCCCGTCTTCTCAGAAGTCAACTCAAAAGCTCTGCAACGAACCGTCACACGGTTCTACCAAAACCTCGACGGCCTCTCCGAGCAGAAACAGAACGGTCGCAAGGTCGGGAAACTCAAGTGGAAGTCGCCGAGGGAGTTTCAGAGTATGACGTTTTCGCAGTCTGGCTTCGAACTCAAAAACACGAGTGGCCGACGTGCAACGCTCTGCCTCTCCAAAATCGGTGACATCAAAATCCGCTACCACCGCGACATCCCAGACGAAGCCGACATCAAAGAAGTCACAGTCAAAAAAGAGACGACTGACGAGTAATTCGTCTCCTTCGGCCTCGAAACCGACGACGCCGACCTTCCTGAGAAGCCTGACGTGTACGTGTTGGACGCGAGCAATAGCGTCGGGATTGACCTCGGTATCCTGAACTACATCCACACTTCGGATGGCAAGACCGTGGACTGGCTTGACCTTGAAGCCGAGTACGAACGACTCCAGCGCGAGCAACGCAAACTCTCACGGAAGGAGAAAAACTCGAATAACTACGAGAAGCAACGTCGGGAAGTTGCGAAGGTGAAGCGTCACATCAAGCGGAAGGTGCTGGACTACCAGCACAAGATCACGACGTGGCTCGTCCGTGAGTACGACGCCGTGTTCGTTGAGGAGTTGAACGTGAAGGGGATGCTCGAACAGTCGCACAACGCCCGCAACAAGCAGGATGCGGCGTGGCGACAGTTCATCACGCTCCTCGAATACAAGGCCGACCTGTACGGTTGTCACGTCGTGCAAGTCGAAGCAGAAGGAACGACGAAAGAATGTGCGTCGTGCGGTGTGGAGACGGCGAAGCCAATCTGGGTCAGGGAACATTCCTGTCCAAGTTGTGGGTTCGAGTGTGACCGGGATGCGAATGCGGCGATGAATGTTCTGAAACGCGGTTTTTCTGAACTAGGGCTGGGATGGCCCGAATCCACGCCTGTGGAGACTGCGCTCCCTACGGACACTACTACGGTGTCTGCAAAGCGCGTCGTTGAAACAGGAAGCCTCGGGGCTTGACCCCGAGGCGATTCACGAGAGGCTCTTGCCTAATCGAGTGAAGCGATTATTTGGTATGTGATAGGGACTGATACTGGCCGCTGAATCTAGAGGTTGTATGCAGCACAGAGGGGTTATTTAATTCACCTCTCATAGCCGAAATCTGTCGCTGACAGCAGGTTTGCGCGAATTCGGATAATTTTTCCGTTGTAAGCCACTCTAACACGGTGGAGACTGATTTTAAGCCACTTAGACTCGTATCACCAGCTATGCAACCATCAGTCCTCACCCGAGTATTGTGCCGGGCCGATTTAATGCGCGGCCAGATCACGTTACTGAAAGTGCTTTACGAACGGGATGAGCCAATCGGTCGTGGCGAACTCGCGGAGAAACTCCGAGGTGAACTACACCAAGACCCTGAGCGAAGCCTAACAGGTGTTCTGGGAGCCTTCGGCAAGCGGATCAACGCGACCAACGACATTCCGGGGAGCCCCGGCACTAAGACGTTCATCAAGCGAGAACGGATCAACGGTGAGACACATTATTCGTTGCGACCGGAAGCACGAGAAGCGATCAAGAATGTGCCCAGACTGATTGAAAAATTCGACGAACCCTGGAGCGATCTACTGGAACCAGACACCAAGATCAAGGTGAGTGATCTCTACCCCACGTCTGAGTAACGCTCTTCTGAAGTCGAAAAGAGAGCAGAGCTTTGGGGGAATATCAATACAGAGATGCTGTTAGCTAATGTTGGGGAAGCAGTTTTTGCACGGCCTTGATGCTGATTCTCTTGCCTCGTTTTCGTCAATAGCCGTGGCCTTGTCTCCAGCGCAAGCCTCGCTCTTGTGATAGATGTCACCGGGGTAGTCTGTCACTCTGTAGTATGACATAAGTACACAATTGGAAAGGTTCTTATTAAATCTGGTTTCACAACAACGACAAAGTCTAGATTGGGAAATCTGTCTGTCTTTTGTCTCTGTAGCATCGGTGTTCGGTTAAGCCCTATCCGACGGTTCTGAGTGTTTTGAACGTCGATCAATTTCATCGTGCACGCCCGACTCAGTCGATCTCAAAGCGCGGAAAATATTACTGAGAGTGTTAACCGAACACGAATGGTCTCTGTAGTCAAAATCAGGCGAAGGACTATGATCATGCTGAGTATGCGCTGTGTATTCAGCATTCGCCGTCCTAATGAGTCCTAGACAAGTTGGTTTCCAACAATGAATAGAGAACGTAAGTTGTGTTATCGCGGCGGTCAGGTCCGGATCTCACCGATGAAGAACGCGGTCGTGTAGGTGATCCGCAGAGCCTGTCCGACGGCGACACTGCCGAGTAGGACGGCGAGGATGGCGAGGAACCCGACGATGTCCACCGCCTCAATGAGGAAGCCGGGGTCGGCACCACCCCCAAGTACGTCGGTGATAACGGGTCCGAGAACTCCCACTCCGGCTATCACAGCGAGCCCGACCACGATGAGCCCGTACTCCAGCGCGACTCGGATCACGGTGAACCCGGCAACGGACGCCGGTGCGTCCCGAACGACACGGATGGCAACCTTCAGAGCGTCAACCGCGGGGTCTCCCTCGACGGCCACAGCGGGAAACAGGAACTGGGCGACCATCGCACAGCAGAAGTAGACGCCGCCGAACACGACCAAAAGAAGGCCGAATGCGGCGGCAGTGGCGATCTCGGGGAGAGCAACGGCGCTCGTCACGAGCGTACCCGCGATGACGAGCACGATCATGAGTGCGAACAGCACAAAGAACGCGGCGAGCCACAAGACGACGAGCAGCGCGTACGCGCCGAGCAGCGAGAGCCAGCGCTCTCGGACAAGGTTGACCCCGACTTCGGTCGATAGCGACCTGGTTGAGAGGCCGTGGTCGGCGACCGCGTACGCGGCTCCGAGACCGAAGGCTAACACGGGAATCCCCAGTATCCAACCGAGAATGGGAACCACGCTGATGACGACCGACGCGGTGAGTGCGATCATCCCGAGGGCCCCTACCACCGCGAGCGTGGCGGGCGTTCGATCGGCAAGTCGGCGAATGCTGCGGAGAGAGCTGAGTGCGGGTCCCATACGTCATCGTGCGTGACCGACACTGTAGAAGTTCGGATTGGAGCCGGAAACGGCCCCGATTACCGAGGTTGTGGTTGTCGGTTCGGTACGCCTCAGGTGGCCATGGTTGAATAGATCTTAGTGGACACGTACGTCTCGCCAGCCAAGCAAATGCGGCTAGGATAATGAGCAAAGAGCAGGTACCGACCGATCACTTCTCTGGGAATCAGCTGTTAGTCATACGATATTTTGTCATATAATTCAGCACAAGCCTCATGTCTGGATTGACGTGCTTCAACAGGGTCAATCCGTGTTTCTGCGGACGTTCTATCACTACACTAATCGGCACCCCCATATCATAGCTAGTTTCAAGATAGAAATATGATCTTGTGGCTGAGTTCAATAGAGCATAAATCAACAGTTCGTGAACCATCCGTGCCAAATCCGGAGCAGTTTCAACTCTTAGCGGATTCAAGTCGCTGTAATGCCCTGTGGTATTTGATTTGACGCTCAGCAGTTTCTTCAGTAACTTCTGAAAGGCGTGTGAGATCCATGTTGTCTTTGATGTCTGCCTCTTTGACGTGGCGAGCGATCTCGTTCTGTGCGCAGCGCGGAATAAATTCCTCAACGTACGCCTCACCCTTACGTTTCGTCAGCGCATCGACAGCGTCACGCACATCTGACCCGAATTCATCCTCAATACATTCGAGTTCGTACTCAGAATCCTCAACAACATCGTGAAGAACCGCAACGATCCGTTCCGTCTCGGAGTCCATCTGTTCCATTAGGCGAAGTGGATGTCGGATATAGGTCGCGCCCGCTTTGTCGGTATCACCAGTATGCGCAGTCAACGCGATTTCAATCGCACGCTCTAAATCGTTCATAATGGAAACTACACACGCATCAACAGTAGTTGGATAGCAGTTCCATGTCGAGACGATTTCGTAGCAGTCTCATAGATCGTTCACTACTGCTGAATTACTGTGTCGCTGGGGAGTCGCGGATCAACGGAATCGACAGATTCCGTGATCCGCACCGACGACAGTTCGCTACTCCGCCAGCAGCTCGTAGTCAAGAAGCTTGAGAACCGGCTGCTGCGACGCCAGATTACTGCACAACAACAGAAGATCGAACAGCTTGAGGCTCGCCTCAAGCAGTACGAAAATCCAAACACACCACCCAGTAGACAGGGTGGTGCGGCTAATTCACCAGGCGATGACGACCAAACCGAGGACGAAGACCAAGAACCTGATGAAGACGACGCTGGCGGCGACTCTGACGCCGCCAGCGACTCATCGCCTGGACGCAGCGAAGGTCACGAGGGAACAACTCGAACAGCACCTGAACCAGAAGAGACGATCCTCGTTGATCAGGGATTCTGTCCAGACTGTGAGCAAATCCTCTCTAGCCCTGATAGCTACGTTTCACGGACTATTATTGACGTACCGCTTCCTGTTCCAACCACTGTTACCGAGTACAAGCTCGGCAAACACCACTGTTCTTGTGGTAACGAGGTTGTTGCTGAGCATCCTGACTGTCCCGAAAAGGGGCGGTTTGGGCCAAATATCATGGCCCAAACCGCTCTCGGTCGGTTCCATCAACGACTGCCGAACCGGAAACAGGCCGAGCTGTTTGACTGGGACTTCGACCTTCCGATCTCTCACCGGACGATCTACAACTTGACTAAGCGGGTCGCAGCCGGTCTGCGACCCGCTTACGAGGATGTCAAAGAGAAGATTCGGGAGAGTGAGGTCGTCTACTGCGATGAAACAGGCTTTCCGGTCGATGGAGAACAACACTGGGCGTGGACGTTCGTCACTGATGACGAAGTGCTGTTTTGGGTTGATGAAAGCCGAGGAAGTGGAGTCTTAGAAGACGTCCTCGGCGAGGAATTCGCCGAGGACTCGACGCTCAGTTGTGACGGCTGGTCGGCGTATTCGAGTTATCACACGAAACTGCAGCGGTGCTGGGCGCACCTGTTGCGGGAGGCTGAGTACGTCGCTGAACGGTACGAGGAAGCAGAGCGGCTGTCTGAAGAGTTGCACGCACTCCACGACGATCTAACGACGTTCGTCGAAGGAGATCCGTCCGCTTCCGCCCGCGAGCAGAAGCGGGCGGAAGCATCCTTACACCTGGAGGGCCTGGTGAGGGAAGGTTACGAGGCCCAAGAGGTTCAGCAGCTGATCAAGAAGATCAGCAATGGCTTGGGTCACTGGCTGACGTTCGTGACCGAACGGGGTGTTGATTCAACGAATAATCGCGCAGAGCGGGCTCTGCGCGAGCAAGTAGTCCTTCGGAAGATGTTTCGGACCCTGCGTTCGGCAGAAGGGGTCCAGATTCACGAGACAATAACAACGATGTTGGCGACGTGGAAACGACGAGGACTTGATCCACCTGAACAGCTCCAGTCAATTCTGGGTGGGAGAGAACTTCGGTAAGGACGAGAGGCATCACTGAGCGGTGTATCTTTGTCTTGCTATCCAACTACCACTCCTGTACTTAAAAATAGATTTGGAAAAATACGGTCGCCGACCCTGGAGCGATTAGCGTGATATGTGGTTAATCTAAACTCTGAACCCCAGTAGAATCACCTTCCCCGAAGTCAGCGCTTTCCGATCGTGTCGGTTCACGTTGCCGCTGTTCATACGCTTCGGTCCATTCTTCGATGACATCACGACTCTCAGCACCGTGCTTGGTAATCCGTTTCCGAACCTGAATCAGCGCAGGCGTGTTCATTGCGTCACCAGACACGACCGCTTGCCCTGGAGTTAATCCAGGTAATTCACGGAGTACGTCTTCACCGGCCGCCTCGACGGAGTTTTTGATGGCATCCTGATCGTTCGGGTTCTGAATCTGCATCGAGATCTGCGTCCCACACTGTGACAGCACGTCTTGATCAATTTTCGATGGACGTTGGCTGATGATTCCGAGCCCGAACCCGAACTTGCGGCCTTCAGAGGTGATCGTCCGCATAATTCCGAGCGATGGTGCGTCACCCGAAGCTGGTGCGAATCGGTGTCCTTCCTCGAACAACGCGAAAATGGGGTGTTCGATGTCCGAGTCTCGACCCCGCACATCGTCCAGTCGTTCACGGTATAGTCGGCGGAGTAGAACCGTCGTGATGAGCTGTTGATCCCGCCGATTCAACGTATCCATCTGAAGAACGGTGCACTGTCCTGGGTCGACAATTTCGTCTAATGGGACGTTATCCGCAGGATCGAAGAGGTCGTTGCGCTGAATTGACCGGCGGAGTCGCCATTCTAACGCACCCACACTCGCGTCATCAGCACCGAATTCTGCTTCCATCTCTGTGATAAGCTCATCGACACCCCACGTGCGGCTTTCCCGATTCTGCATCGACCGCCATGCGGTCGACAGGCGATCCTGCATTCGATTGCTCGGATTATCCAGAATCGCCATCACGTCACCGATTTCCAGTTCGGAAATCCGGATACGGAGTCGTTCCGGGTTGAAAAATACGACATCTGGTTCATATCCGTCCTCGCTTTGGAATTGCTCCTCGCCTTGGATCTCTGACAGCGTGTCGTACTCGCCGTGCGGATCGAACACGAGCAGCGATGCTCGTGTGCTTGGCCGCATCATCTCCTCAATCAGGACAGACGCAGTGTAGGATTTCCCGCTTCCCGTCGAGGCGAGAATCGCCAAGTGCGTCGAGGCAAACTCCTTAATCGGGACATGGATGTTTGTCGCCTCTTGCTGTCGATTCAATAACCACCCGATGTGCGCGACACCGGGGAGTGCTGTGGCATCTGTTTCGACGGTTTCACACCCGAGGTTCGGAAGGACGGTTTCGAGCTGCTGATCGGGCGCGATTGACAACGGCGTCCCAGGGTCGGGAAGCTGCCGCGGGTTAGCGAACGTCGTCATCGTGGTATCGTAGTATCCAATCACCGTTGCTGTCAACCGGTACAGCTCCGTATCGTCGGTTGGGACACCGAGTGTCGCAGCGACTGTTTCCGGACCAACGTCAGGATCCGCGAGGAAACCCTCTGGAAGCCCTCGAATGAGTTCCCGGTTCGTGACGCGGGCGAACACTGACCGATCCTCGCCATCGACCGGGACGGTGTACGTAATGAATTCCCCCGTCTTGATTGAGCGGTCTGCTGGGGTTACAAAGACGAATTCGTTCGGATCGTCACCGGGACCAGCGACGGTGCCGACCACGTCGGTTCGCCCTGACATTATACCACCCCTCGGCGTTCTCGCGCCTGCCACTGGATATTCTGCTCAACCACGTCCAACACGCGCTGGTTCGGATCATCGTCCGGCAGCATGCCGCGCAACCGCTCAATCAGCGCAACGATGACCTCGGCACCGAGATCACCTGCGATGTCCACGAGGCGATCGATGTAGGCTAACTGGATCTGATCCTTGATGGTGTGAAAGTTAATAGTGACCTCATCTGGGCAGTGAAAGACGGTGTCTTCGACTTCCAGCGTCCACCGCGGCATCTGGTGAGTCGGTTCCGCAATCGTACGGTCCTCGGTAATGACAGCAGTGCCGAGCAGCGCTACGCCAGCGAGTGTTGTTCGTTCCTCGATGTAGCCGGGCGTGAACTGCGCCTGATCGTCTTGGGCTAATCGCGGCCCGGTGCGTCCTTGATCCGGGTCGACGAGTTGTGTGTCGTAGATGACGCCCATCACTGCGTGCTCAGTCCCGTCAATCGTCTTCTTGATGAACACTGGTTGTCCAAACTCGCGCTCGTGGAGTTCTGGTGGGCGGTCACAGTCGCGTTCTTTGAACACCTCGACGACGTAATCCAGATGGCTATTCGAGGAGACGATGCTGCCGATTCGGACGCACGAATCGACATCTGCGGACGCTGTCTCATGCGAGTTGTTTGTCATTGGTGTCGACCTCTTGTGTGGTGTGATAGTCGGACGGGCTGTGCTGCTGTTGGTCGTGTGATAGTGGGGCGTGTCATCGTCGGCGAAGTTCCTTGCTCAGGGCTTTGGCGTTCCATTCGAGCGGGATGTCGTTCGACTCGGCCCATCGCTGGACGATGCGGTGGAACTGTTGTCGATCCTGATGGTCGAGTACGGCGTCGCTATCGGCCTGCTGTAATATTTCCGGGTAGCCGCGGCCGATCCCGGCTTCCGCGCGCACGATTTCAACGGTGTATTCATACATTGACTCGTATCCGTCAGGACCGTCGCGGCGACACAACCATCCCGGGAATTCGATCCGGTCAAGTCCAGCGCCTGGCGGCACGTTCAGGTACGAAAATAGGATGTCGTCTCGGAACTCGTAGGGCTCGCCTTGGTATATCGTCTGAAGCGCGTCAACACTCCCGTCGCGCTTCGAGATGAACGGGATTGTCGTATCGCCCCACGGGCTCATCATCTCGGTCAGGACGTGTGCGTCTGGGATGACACGGTCGGTACCGAACTCCTCGCGTAGCAGGAGCCGCGTCATTTTCACCAACTCGGTCGCACTTGACCCCGCTACGTACCCGACCAGCGGAATCTCGTGGTGGTGGCTCGCTGCGATGATACGACTCAGCGTTGAGATGTACCGTTCACGTATTTCCGGCTTGAGCGGATTTGCGAACGACGCAATCAGCGGACCATCGTAGAATACGACCGGGGTATACTCAATCTCGCCGGCGTCACGAGCGGCTGCTAGGTCAACGAGTTGATCGATCAGGAGCGATCCCTCGTGCTCGAACCGATGATGACCGACGAATTGTGAGTCTACAAACCGGTAATCGCCATCGTCGGATTCCTGTGTCACCTCATCAGGCGTTAAAAGTCGTCCTTCGACACCGCGTTCGAGACGACCGTCGGGATGGTGGTAATTGGTCGCCCACGCTGCTTGTACGTACGCCAGCGGGACGTTGAAGCTGGTTGTGGGCGGGAGTTGTGATCCATCTACAGCCATCGCTGGCACATCTCGGAGAATTTCGCGGGCCCATTCGTTGACTTCCTCGTGGTTTTCCCATCCATCGCTCTCTGGATGCGGAACGATGAGACTCTCTACGTCGTCGAGCTCGTCGGTCGGATACGCTCCTGGGTACGACGTGTCCTGGAGTTCCGCCCGGATTTCCTCACTCGTCCATTCATCCGGCAGCCGTTGGAACGCGTCCTGATACCGCTCGACTATTCCCGTATCGTCTTCGAGATACGCTTTGATTGTGCCGACGTTCGATTCCAATTCGGCAGCAATGCCGTGTTTATCGATCGGCATTAATTAACGCGCACCTCTGAGGTCTGACGGTCTTTCTCGACGGTGATTGTGTAATCAGTCATCGAGTCGAAGGTTTCGTCATGGCTGATGACGGTGAGTTGTTCGAAGCTATCCAGTTGCTTGAGTTGCGTGACGAGATTCCGTTTCTTCTGCCGGTCGAGATTCGCTGTCGGCTCGTCAAGGAACGCGATCCCGACCGATGCCAGTTGTTCGAGAATGGCTAACCGAACTGCGAGTGCTGCCGCCATTTTCTCCCCGCCACTCAGTGTTGAGAACGACTTACGAACATCTGCATCATGGACGATGATTTCGTAATCGCTCGTCCATTCCAGCGTCTCCGCAGATGCCCCGCGAATCGACCGGAACAACTCGTTGGCCCGTTCACCGATCCGGTCGGTGATGATTTCCCGCATTTTCGGCCCGGCTTCTCGGACGTTCTCCCGCACCCACTCGGCGAACTGCTGATCGGCTTTCAGCCCCTTTAGTTGCTGGAGTTTCTCTTGGCGCTCGTCCAGCTTCGCCTCTAACCGGTCGATCTCGGCACGCGTCTCTTTCAGGTTCTGCTGTTTCTCACCAAGGGTTCCTTTGGCTTGGTCGATTTCGCTTCTAAGGTCGTTGATCGCCGAGTCGAGTGTCTCCAGTCGCTCTTCATCGAACGACGATTCCAGCTTCTCTAATTCTTCTTTCGTCTCGTCGAGTTCCGCTTCGAGTTCCTCAAGTTCACCTTCTAGGCGTTCGACCGTTTCCTGCCGTTCTTCGACTTGTGACGCCTGCTGCTCGTACTGCAGATACGTGTTATACCCTGACTCCGTCTCCGCAAGCGTTTCCTCGACCTCTGCCAGCTCATCATCCAATCCCTCGAAGGCTTCCAACTCATCCTCGATTTCTTCAAGGGCCGCCTGTTCGTCTTCCAACTCAGCCTGCTTTTCCTCTAACTGTTCAGGAACGTCAGAATGATCTTCAACTCGGAATTCAGCGGTCCGATACTCATCATATGCGTCCTCTAAGCCATCTCGCTCGGTTTTCAGCTCCGGTACCTCTTCTAACTCGTCTTCCAACTCAGATAGCTCCGCTTCCGTGGTTACTTTCTCCGTCCGCAGTTCATCGAGGTCAGCTTCTAGCGATTCGATTTTCTCCCGGTGAACAGGCAGTTTATCAAAACGCTGTTTCACGTCCTTCGCTGCGTCGCGCCGCTCACGCAACTCATCGAGCTCTTCTCCAAGCTCAGTGCGTTCTGCCTTGATTTCCTCGATGCGTTGATCACGCTGCTCAATCGTCTCCGACCGGTGCTCTTCGTCTAATGGCCGGTCACACGTCGGGCATGGTGCATCGACTTCGGTGTCACGCAACCGTTCTAACTGCTCTTCCAACCGCTCACGCTCGCTCGCAAGTTGCTTCCGTCGCGCTTCTCGCTCGTTGATCTCCTCATAGATGTCATCCGGATCCGTCGTCGCTTCCCACTCATCCTCAATCTCCGCAATTGTCTCTTCCACCGACTCAATCTCACCCTCTGTCTCTTCAATCTCCCCGGCTAACCGCTCGATCTCTTCTTCTAATTCCTCAACCTCATCTTCACGATCCTGCAGTGAGGTAATCTGCTCCTCAAGTTCCTCATACCGCTCTTTCTCCTCTTTATGCGACTCCAGCGTCTCCTGTGCGTCTTCCAACTCCTCTAGGTCCTCTTCGAGCTGTTCCACTTTGAGCTTGATTTCCGTGATCTCCTGTTCTTGCTCAGTTTTCTGCTCTTTCAGCTCGTCACGCTCTGCTTCTCGTTCTTCTAACTCTTCTTGATGTTCACGGGCTTGCTTGTACTGCTCGTACTCTTCACGATGTTCCTCGCATTTCTGCTGAGCCTCTTCGGCGTCTGCGAGCTCTCGTTCTGCCGTTTCTAACTCTCGCTCAGTTGCCTCGATCTCTTGACGGAGAGAATCCGTCTCCTGCTGGAGCTGTTCGATTTCTTCTTGGGTTTCTGCCAACCCATCGTACTCGTCTTCCTTTACAGACAGCTCACTGGTTTTCCGATCGATTTCCGACTGAAGGTCGTCCACTTGGTCAGCTAGTGACTCGGCTTCCGAGCGCTCGTCTGGCAGATCCTGTACCGCTCCAGTCAGCGTATTAATGTCTCCCCGGAGATCCTGCTGTTGCTTCTCGATCGCATCCGGTACGTCCTTCAAGACGTTCCACGAGTCTTCGTAGGCATCTAGGTCCAGCAATGCGTCGAATGTCTGCGTTCGATTTGCCGCGGTCTGGGCGAAATCCGAGAGGAACCGTGTCTGCGGGACACCGATACACGATTCCCACAGGCTCCGTAACTCATCACCATCCGCAACATCGAACCGTGCACACAGCCAGCGAATCAATTCTGATTTAGAATCGATGTCCTGGTCGATCCACTCGTCGGCCTCGAACTCATACCGATGCACCGCGTAGCCCGACCGGCCAGCTGACCGTGTGACTCGGAACCGCTGTGTTCCGTCGGCCGTATCCTGCTCGAACGTCACCTCGACAGTCCCCACACTCTCGCCTTCTCGGACGAAGTCCTTGTTGTTGAACGGCAGTGAGTCGAACAACGCGAACCCGATCGCTTCCTGAATCGTCGATTTCCCCGCACCATTCTCACCAAGAATCGCCGTGACCCCGCCCTCAATCGGAACGACTGTGCGGCCCTCGTAGGACTTGATGTCCGTCAAAGCGACCTCTATGATACGCATTATTCACTCACCCCCATTGCCTCATCGGCCTCTGCAGGCGACTCACCATCTATTGGCTCACCAGGTGACTCAGAACCCTTGGTATCGTCGAATGGATCCTCGTCTATGTCCAGCACGACATTGTCGGTTAGCTCCGGGAACAAGTCTCGCCGTGCTGAACTAATCGATTCTTGGATGTCCTCGACTGCTTCTTCGGCCTGCGCCATCTGATGCGCGTTGCCGAGTACATCAGCGACATCCGACGCGTGCTCAGCATATATCGATTCCTTGGCGATCGTCTCGAACACCCGGTCTTCTAACACCGCCGTGTTCAGCTTCCCGTCCTTGAACACGTCTTCCTCATCGATTTCCGAGATGAGTTGCTGAATGTTCGCCGTTCGAATCCCCATATTCACCTGCACGTACAACGCGTCCCACGTATCTTCCAGCCACGCGGACAACTCGTCTGTCCGGAAATCCCCGCGACTGAACTGCAGTGTCCCGGTAAAGCGGAGATCGACGATCGGCGCTCGTGGCTCACCGTTCGCCGTAAACCGCTCCTGTGAACAGTACTCCGTCATCGCAGACTGCTCGTCCTGCGCGTGTTCCTTGAACGCCGTTTCAAGCTCTCCCGGGGACTCGTGTGGGGTCACATCAAACTCAACCCGGTAGTACGGCCGGCGCTTCGTCGGGTGATGCGCTACGTCAAACCCGATCCCGCCACCACCCGATGCCGACCCATCGGTGTCGAGCGTGACCGAGTAATACCCGTGCTCCCAGTCGTCCCGGCCTTCTCGCGTGTTGTGTGCTTCTGGCGATCCGGGATTGTAGATCCAACCAGCCGCCTCGTACCGCTTGTGGATATGCCCGAGCGCTAAGTAATCGACCTGCTCTTTCACGTCGCGGAGCTCCGCGTGTGTCACCGTCCCGCCGAGTGTCGGCACCTCGTCTTCCATTCCGAAATGCGCCAACAGCACGGTGACTGCCGGCTCACCGTGCATCTCATTTGTCTCCCGGATTCCGTCCGCTACTTGCTGGAGTGCTTGGCCGGTCTTCGCACCGCGCCACTGCAGCCCGAACACGCGTACCGGCCCGTCAAACGCGTCAACATCGATGTCGTAGAACCCAGCTGACTGCCCCGGTTCGTTCGGCTCATACGGGTTGAACCACGCTGTCTCCGGATCCGCAGTCAACTCAGCCTGTAGGAACACGATGTGGCCCCGCTGGTGCAGGTAATTCAACCACGTCACATCCCGGGGAGTCAGGTTCTCGTCGTGATTCCCACGCGATACCAACACCGGAACGTCGTCCGGCACGCGCGCCAGCTCCTGCTCCGTCTGATGCAGTACCTTGGGGCGAAGATCCCGTGAATGGAACAGGTCTCCGGGCAATAGGATTGCATCAGTGTCGTGTTTGGTAATCATCTCGTCGAGCGCTGTCCGCAGTGTGGACACCATGTCATCTTCGCGCTGCTTTACGCCGTACTGTCGGTGGCCGAGGTGTGTATCCGCGATGTGTGTTAAGGTGAGCATGTAGTTGGATAGCAAGACAAAGATACACCGCACAGTGATGCCTCTCGTCCTTACCGAAGTTCTCTCCCACCCAGAATTGACTGGAGCTGTTCAGGTGGATCAAGTCCTCGTCGTTTCCACGTCGCCAACATCGTTGTTATTGTCTCGTGAATCTGGACCCCTTCTGCCGAACGCAGGGTCCGAAACATCTTCCGAAGGACTACTTGCTCGCGCAGAGCCCGCTCTGCGCGATTATTCGTTGAATCAACACCCCGTTCGGTCACGAACGTCAGCCAGTGACCCAAGCCATTGCTGATCTTCTTGATCAGCTGCTGAACCTCTTGGGCCTCGTAACCTTCCCTCACCAGGCCCTCCAGGTGTAAGGATGCTTCCGCCCGCTTCTGCTCGCGGGCGGAAGCGGACGGATCTCCTTCGACGAACGTCGTTAGATCGTCGTGGAGTGCGTGCAACTCTTCAGACAGCCGCTCTGCTTCCTCGTACCGTTCAGCGACGTACTCAGCCTCCCGCAACAGGTGCGCCCAGCACCGCTGCAGTTTCGTGTGATAACTCGAATACGCCGACCAGCCGTCACAACTGAGCGTCGAGTCCTCGGCGAATTCCTCGCCGAGGACGTCTTCTAAGACTCCACTTCCTCGGCTTTCATCAACCCAAAACAGCACTTCGTCATCAGTGACGAACGTCCACGCCCAGTGTTGTTCTCCATCGACCGGAAAGCCTGTTTCATCGCAGTAGACGACCTCACTCTCCCGAATCTTCTCTTTGACATCCTCGTAAGCGGGTCGCAGACCGGCTGCGACCCGCTTAGTCAAGTTGTAGATCGTCCGGTGAGAGATCGGAAGGTCGAAGTCCCAGTCAAACAGCTCGGCCTGTTTCCGGTTCGGCAGTCGTTGATGGAACCGACCGAGAGCGGTTTGGGCCATGATATTTGGCCCAAACCGCCCCTTTTCGGGACAGTCAGGATGCTCAGCAACAACCTCGTTACCACAAGAACAGTGGTGTTTGCCGAGCTTGTACTCGGTAACAGTGGTTGGAACAGGAAGCGGTACGTCAATAATAGTCCGTGAAACGTAGCTATCAGGGCTAGAGAGGATTTGCTCACAGTCTGGACAGAATCCCTGATCAACGAGGATCGTCTCTTCTGGTTCAGGTGCTGTTCGAGTTGTTCCCTCGTGACCTTCGCTGCGTCCAGGCGATGAGTCGCTGGCGGCGTCAGAGTCGCCGCCAGCGTCGTCTTCATCAGGTTCTTGGTCTTCGTCCTCGGTTTGGTCGTCATCGCCTGGTGAATTAGCCGCACCACCCTGTCTACTGGGTGGTGTGTTTGGATTTTCGTACTGCTTGAGGCGAGCCTCAAGCTGTTCGATCTTCTGTTGTTGTGCAGTAATCTGGCGTCGCAGCAGCCGGTTCTCAAGCTTCTTGACTACGAGCTGCTGGCGGAGTAGCGAACTGTCGTCGGTGCGGATCACGGAATCTGTCGATTCCGTTGATCCGCGACTCCCCAGCGACACAGTAATTCAGCAGTAGTGAACGATCTATGAGACTGCTACGAAATCGTCTCGACATGGAACTGCTATCCAACTACCAGGAGTGGTCCCATGTGTGAAGTCAGTCACCAAACAGGACTATGATACGATGACCGCTCAACGAAACCCCGTTGAACAAGCCGTACAGCGAATTAAAAGGCCAGCAGCGTGAATTCCTCTACGCCCCCGATTCCCGTGTATGAAGCGCCAGGTGTTGGAGTTTAGAAACCTGTGCTAACCCTCTGTGGCTTTATGAAATGCTGCCTGGGCCTCATCCCAGTCTGGGTCCACATAACTTAGTGTCGTATCCATTGAGGCGTGGCCCGCCATCATGCGGATGAAATTCAGATCCATGTCGGTTTTATTGGCCAATTGTGTGATGCGGCTATGTCGGAGTCTGTGTGCCGTGTATAGCCATTGTTTCACGCTACCATCAGCCTCTCTAGTCAGCGGCTCCTGAATTTCTGCGTTGTGCGCTGCTTCCTTCACGATTCGGCTAATATAGGACGGCTCAAGCTGGTCACCCCTTTCGCCAATAAACAGGTACGGGGATTCCCCCTCTCGTATTGATCTCCATCTGTGCATCAGATAATCGATGTTCGGTTCCCACCAGACGTGTCTATAGTATAGATCCGGGTGATCTCTTCGATTGAGCTTCGCAGATCGCAATTCAATATCCCTGTCGTCCCACGAGATATTATCGATTCGAATCCGACTCAATTCGTCGCTCCGAACGGCTGTCTGCCAAAGAAGACGGCAGATGAGTTCATTTCTGGTTTTCGTGAAATCCTTCTTACCGGGCACGTTTTCGAAGATCGGTTTGAGCTGTTCAAAAGACGGAGCAATGATGTCTTTTCGACCATCGAGATCAAGAACTCGGTGGTACTCACTCACATTCTTTATGTTGTGATCCTTTGGGAGACTGATGTCGGCTGTCGGATTATCAAGCTCAAATTCTCTCGACGGGTCATTGATGAGAAAATGGTAATACTTGGAAACAGAATAGAACCGACGAGTGATCGTTGTATCAGCGTATTCGTCTCTGATCATTCCTCGAATATATGCGTTGACGGTTCTCTTGTCAGCTGCAGCCGGATCAACATCTTCTTCAAGACACCAGTAAAGCCAAGCCTTTACTCCATCTTTCAACCGATCCGTCGTTGTCTGTTTCTTACTCGTGGCTGTTATCCACCCGCTGTAATCGTCATATAGTTCCTTGTACTTCCCAGAAAGTTCACGCTCTGATGTGAACTGTGCTTTGTCGTTCCTTTTCATATAGACCACCTAGTGATCAATTTGCTCATCGGACTGTTGATCTGACTGGTGCTGTTCCAAAAAATCAAAGTCCGGAACTGTATCGGGATCACGGACAAACCATCGCCTTTCACCGTCGTCAATGGTGCTCTCAACGAGAGAACCTGTCTCGGCCTGTTCCAAAAAGATGAGTGCTTGCCGCACCTGATGGGTCGGTTTGTCGAGTGCGTCTGCAAGATCTTCTGCGCGCCCGGTAATCTTGGCCCTGATCCGAGCTAAGGTATTTTCACCACTCTCCGAATGGCCAGGTTCAAGAAAATCATCCGGAACTTCCCGAAGCTGGACTGAGAACCCCTCTTGTAGCGATGGAAACTGGATTTCACTCTGAAGATGAGGTAGCAGATCGTGGCAGCGATGGGCTAGTTTCATAACCTCATCACGATTGAGTTCCGATTCTGGTTCTTCGCTAGAGTGCAACGCCAGTTCATCAAGCTTCTGCTCAATTACGGACAACCTGTCGGTGACTTCAGTCACGCCCTCTTCCAACTCCGAGGTATCAGTCTCCGCTCCAGAATGATGTTTGTCTTTTAACACCCACGTATCATCGATCGTGTTGTCGACGGCGTGTTTAATCAGGCCAGTCAGATTACCATGGTGATGCTTCTCTGCATATTTGAGCCACTCCTTCTTTTTTTGAGGTTCAATCCTGATTCGGATGTGCGGAGAAATGTCTTCTAAGTCTTCTTCGTCGGGGGGCATGGGAAGCCGTTAGAGGGCTTCCCAATTAAGTGTTCACACTGTGTTCACTCGTTGCCGAACATCTGGCGCATCATCGATAAAATGGTTACCCCGTTGGGAACCCAACGGGCTCAGATCCTCTTTTCAGAAATATACGATTTCGGTCAACGCTGCGCCCCAGTATCCTCGCGTTGTGTGGGTGTGAGGGTACAGATATACGGGCAGTTTCGATAAATCATCTCCATATTAATTTTCGAGTTAATTTGTGAGTTAACCTATAGGTCAATATATCACTCACGTCGTGAGTGACCGGTGTGCTCAAGACCTATTCATCAGCGGAATTAGTGCACACCGCGGCTTACGGTGTGTGGGCGGTATCAGCACCGGGCTTCTGAGAACTGAAGAGAGTCCAATTTCTAATTACGTATTCCGGCGTATTTCATCAAATATTGGAAGAAAATTCTCAATATCGGACTCATCCACATCTCCTTCATTCAGGCGATCTCGAATCACGTTCGCTACCATTACCTTGTCGAAATCACCCATTCCTTGATCACTCAACACCTGATCTAGCTTCGAGGTAATCTTCCTGTTCTTGTACGGTACACCGTTCAACTCACAATGTCCATTGCCAACCCACTCAATAGAGATATCAGAGAACTCGTCGGGGAATTCTGACGAATATGCTCTGTTCACTGATTCTATATAAAATGAGGTTGAGAATAGATCTTCAATTTCGATATGGAATTGGTTGCGACCATCATCTAATTTCAATAGGATAATTCGGTCTTGATCTATTTCTTGGTGATCTTGTCGAATGGTGTCTTTGGCTTCTTTCCCTTCCTGGTCATTATCTAATAGAATGGCATATGAGAACTCTTCTGAGGCGACCCACTTGGCTGCATTCGGCATATTTGGTGCCCCGTTAGTGGGCATGATCGAAACCTCATCAGAATTAATGAAGTCTCTATCAATTGATTTAAGATAGTTGTTAACACCAGTTAGTATATAATAATCTGTTACGCCTTCAACCAATAGTTGTCTTTTAGAAGCGAACGGTGAGTCTCCTAGTCCGATTCCTAGAGCGTTTCTAAGTGGCTTAAGAGCCATCGAATCACCCTCTGCCCATTGATTTGTAATTTTAGTTCCCTTCTTGGGTTTATCCTCAACCAGTCTTATCCTCTCAGGATGCTCTTTTTTAATCAGAAATGGTGAGTGGGAAGAGTACACAAATTGAGCGCCGTCTGCCATTTCCTCTATTGAATCCAGCCAATTTTTCTTTCCTTCCGGGTGAAGAGAGACGGCAGGATCGTCTAATAGCAGCAACTTATTCTCATCATCCTCACTTGCTTCGGCGGTTAGGTTCGTATAAAATGAAAAGAACCACCGAAAACCCTCACTCCTACTTGAGGGTCGTATGAATTCTCGACGAATATCGCTCTCTGACTCCCCAGTATTGAGTGATTCGTCTGCAATCTGAATGATGAATTTCTTACCTGATATATCAATAGCTACATTCACCGACTTTTGATCCCAGATCGCATTCACATCTCCGGAGATATCCGCCTCAGCCCTACGAAGCTCTCGACTTTGCTCAAATTCATCCTTATCATGAAAGTCATCATAATCAACGCCCGCAAGTTCCAAGACATTTCGAAAGGTACGGTTCTCAGGTTCAGTTATGCTACCGATGTTGGCGGAGTCCTTTATTCGGTCAAATTCACTATGATAAACGATAGATGGTAACAACGAAGAGATACCAAATTCCGTGATTGATTGACCCTCCTGATACAGCTCGTTAAGAGTTGATTTCGAACTTTCAACGTCCAGTAACCTACCATCTACTGCTGAGTTATTGCTGGCCTTTTCCAAAGTATCTACCACCGATTCTAATCTGTTTAGGTGCCATTGAAGCTCTTTACTGGTTTTGTTATTTTGAATTTTTTCTATACTATCACTGATGTTTGATTTGTATTGCTTTTTAAAATCTTCTGAGGCGTCTTCAAGAACTTCGTTCACAGATCTATCAAAGTTGGAAGTTGCCTCGACGATCTCGTCTTTCTTTTTGTCTGCTGAAATCGGATTTTCTCCTGAATCTGATTCAATATGACGTGTTCCGTCGGAGAGCTTTATAATGTACGCTCTTCCGAAGCAGATTGTTGGTCGGGTAGAGCTGTCGCTGTGAAAGCGTAGCGGGCAAGGGTGACGCGAACGCGTCACCCGAACGCAATGTTCCCATTTGAATTGCTGAGCTCAGAGGCGAGCGCCGCGAACCTGCTGGAGCAGGTTCGCTGGCGCGAGGGCCTCTGTTGCCCGCGCTGCCGGTCTGAGTCGGTGATCAAACACGGCAGCTATCGAGAGTACCAGCGGTATCTCTGTAAGGATTGCGACCGCACGTTCAACGACAAGACCGGCACGATCTTCGCGCACGCGAAGATCGGCCTCGACAAGCTCTTATTCGCGTTCTACTCGTTGCTCCGGTTCAACACGAGTATCCACCAGTTGGACGCTGAAATTGACGTGTCGTATCGCTCACTTCGCCGGCGCGTCGAGCAGTTCGCCAGAACGCTCGACGCGCCAGCCATCAACCTCGTTGGCCCGGTCGAGATCGACGAGTTCTACGTCTCTGCCGGGAAGAAAGGCCGCGAGCGCGACCGAGAGTCGCGCTCGCGTGCCCTCTCGAAACGTGGACGAGGAACGTATGAAGAGGACAAACCGCCGGTGTTCACGCTCGTTGATCGCGGCAGCGGTCAGCGATACGTCGTCCCGGCGAAATCCGCCGACGAAGCGACCGTGCGACTCCTTCTCGTGGTTGTCGAGAAGGAGTCGCTAACCGTCTACACTGACGGATTTCGGGCCTACGATCCGCTTGACGATGATGAGAGATTCCACCGAGAATCAGTAATTCACGGTGACGGTGAGTACGTTGATGGAGACGCGCACGTGAACACGTGCGAGAGCCACGCGTCGCTGGCGCGACGGTGGCTCTCGCCGCATCGAGGCGTCTCAAAGGACAAACTCACAGCGTATCTCAGACCGTTCCAACTTCGGCGACGAATCCTTCGCAAACCCGGTCGAGAGGCATTGAAAGACATTGTCCGAGCAGTTCTCTGATTCACCAACAATGTACTTCACAAGAGCGATAATGTAAAGGGGTACCTCTAAATCCAAAGCCCCAAACTCAATAACATCAGATCCATCTTCCGGCATTAGCTCTAACCGCACCATTTCGAACGGTTCTTTGTCGGGGCTTTGATTGTAATTTATATCACGTTCATCAATCGGATCTTCATCTGAGACGGACTCTAGTGCACGGAGGAATGAACTCTTACCACTCTCGTTTTTTCCTAGGAGAGTCGTTATATCGGAATCGAGCTCCACCCACCCCGTGTTGACAATGGAGCGGAAGTACTTGACCTTGGCCCGCGCGACAATCATACAATTACAGTGATATTGAGATATAATAAATCACTGGTACGTTAGTGATGCAAAATCCTTGAGCAGTAGAGGTTTTCCTGACCGTTGAACGCAAATATAGTGCAGGTTAAGGGATTATGATTGATACACAGAGTTCTTGATTATAGCCCGTGTTTTGTTTCTCCAATTGGGAAATCTGTCAAAAAGATATCAGTTTCGATCTAAGTCAGCCTAGATCATGATCCGGGGATGAAAAATACGCAACTGCCTCCCCCCCAAGATCGGACATCCAAAATTGCGTCTCACGTGGTAATCGGAGATTGAAAATGATATCAGAGATATCTTTTGCAATAAATCCCGCATTCAATATGAAAGTGATTTCGGCAATATCCCCTATCGTGCCAGAAGAGAAAATGAATATTACGAGCGTCGGCACCTGAATTACAAATATCGGTGCAGCAGTCATGAGATTAAGCTCTCGTCGAGAGATCCATGTTTCCTGTATCACCACATATCCCTTTAGCCGCCGATATACGGGCTCTAGATCTAGGACTTTTGCTGCCAGTCTATGTAATTGTTCGTGTACCTCAAAAGTAGTCAAAAGAACGGTCAGTAATAAGCCAACAAGATAGATACTCTGTCTGGTGGTGAAATCAAATATCATTAATGGGTCCATCACCACCCGTGAAACTAGTCCCGCAGAGATGAGGGCGACGACTACTGTAGCTCCAACAAAGAACACGAGACTGATTAGCCGTAATAACCAATTTGGTTGACTAATCTTCACAGGCCGGCTGTATCCATTGGGTACAGAGTTAGGCCTACGCATGATACCAACCGTTTTAACATGCGCGTTGATAGATATTGCTCAATTGATTAGATAGACTGATTCGCAGTGATGGTAACAGATATCCGAACCGATGTATTGCACCCTCATATTCAATGATGTCCTCGCTCCCGTTACAGTCTAGATCGACTGTTCCGCCGCACACTTCGCACGTAACAATGATGTTTGGTAAACTACTCATTTATTTAGTCCTGACCATGGCCACCGCCAGGGGAGGTGGTGTGAACGCGGACACTTCCCTATCGATTTGTTTTGCCGCTTCTTCGAGTTGGTCACATACACACTTGTAAAACGGGTGTGAGCGTCTACACTGACGTAATCGCATCGTAGAGAAAATGTTGATTTGTGAGTTAATTTCTGAGGTGACATCGGAGTTAACATGTTACCCACGTCGTGACTGACTGAGTAACGATCGTCACTGACTGGTGTGGACACGTCTTGCCTGCCGAGTTCGTTCACACCACTTCGAGCAGCCGGGCGGTGGTGTTACTCGTTAGGAACAATAGTCAGAGCGTCTTCGACCCGCTCGTCGTCTGCGCTCGCATCGAGATACACGCGCGTCGTTCCTCGTCTTGGTGGACTCGGGACAGTGTCTACCTGGTCGTGTTGAGTCTTGCGCCTCTTGTCGGTAGCTGCTCCCGCTCTCGATCGCTTCGAGCGAGTTCCTGATTTCGAGATACCCGTCCTCGCCCGAGCCATCTGGATCGATGACGGGGCGTAGGTAACCTTCGTCGTTCCGCTCGAAGCCGACAGGCACCTCACCAAGCCACTCCCCCTCCTTTCGAGGTCGTTCCACCCCGGAGTTTACACGGCTGAAATAGGAAAGTCGCTTACAGGCTGTACACGATCACCTGACCGCTTACAGGGTTGCTAAAACGAGCCCCCATCAGCAACCGACGAGATGAATCCAAGCACTGCAAGCACATCAGAAACAACGATGAGCGCGCCAATAGTCACCCATGTCGTAACCACCGTAGACAACACATCACCGAATGGGTCGGCGACTGAATCGACAACAGCGACATCAAGAACCATTGCGAATACAACGGTCATGAAGAGGTACGCTATATTGCCCGCGAGTAATACTATGAACACACCCGCGACACCATCAGCAGAACTCATTACGTAACTGATCTGGTGATAGTCATAAAAATATTAGAGGGTTGACAATCTCGCCCGTGTCGTCTGACTACGTAGTGTTGAACGTAACTGCATCCGTAATGTTACGGTGCTGTGGACAGGCTACACCCCAGCGTTACCACTCGCCTCCGAGCGCTAGGGACTGGGATTCGATCGCCTCTCCCGAACCCTGAATTAGGAACTTTCTTTCAGATACCGGTCCTTCCTGTCCCACACGCGGCGGGCGGTATCTTTGGCGACGCCCGTTTCTTCGGTGATGTTCCTCCAGGAGACACCATCCTCCCGGAGAGAGATGACTTTTAGTACGTTTTCAAAATCGTCGTTGGGGACCCAGTACTCGCCGGCATCGTCGAACTGGAAGCCGATCGGCGGGCGGCCGTGGTCGTAGCCGCTTTCGATCCGCTCCTTCGTCGCTCGCTTTGAGCGCTCGATCTCCTTTCGCTTCTCAACATCGTCGGTGGTCGCACGGATCGACTGCTGTACGAGCTCCCAATCGTCGTCAAGGTCCACCGCGCGTCCGAGCTCGCGCGAGTGTAGCTCCACGCCGGCGGCGTCGAGGTCTAGGATGAGACGGAGGCGTTCCTTCCTGTTCCGCGACAGTCGGGAGAGGTTCGGCACGACGACTGCGCCGACGTCGCCGCCGGCGACGTGTTCCAGCAGCGCCTGGTACTCGGGGCGATCGGCGTCGAACCCGGACGAACGCTTCCCCTCGTTGTACACCTCCACGAGGTCGAAGTCTTCTGCCTCAGCGTACTCCTCGACGTCGCGGTGCTGGCGCTCCAGCGACTTCCCGTCTTGTGAGAGACGGATGTAGCCGACAGCCGTGTCACTCATCCTCATTGTCCACGATCGTCAGTTCGAACTTGTTTCCGGACGCGACTTCCCAGTCGAGTTTCTTCCCCTCCAAGTCGAAAGACTCAGCGAGACCCTTGGGAACGGTCGTTCTGTACTGCACGATCTCGCGGTCGCCACTCCTCGACGTCGTTTTCGTCACGGTGGTTTCGGGCATGAGTAATTAGTACTAATCGTAGCCATACACTTAGTGTTAATTAGGTGTGTCTCAGAAACCCACCTTTCTGAGCCAGTTAAATGGGAGCCACAGTCCGAGACCACGGAGCCAAGTTAATCACCTGCGATACCAACTCTAAGATATGGACCTTGTCACACATACTCAACGCCAACACAGCAATTACGGCGTTGTTACTATCGAACGGATTTATCGGGAGTACTCATCGGTCGAGGTGTCTGAAACTGAGACACAAGGGAGGGTCCCGAGTGAGGCGATCCTTATCGATTTCAAAGACGATGACGGCCAAGTTCATACGGAGACAGCGGTCGATTTCGCCGATCGTCTCGACTGATTTGATTTCGGTGAGCAAGATAGACCACTCTGTGGTCCATTTTAATTGTGATTTAGCACCTGTTGTACACGAAACGTTACCGATAGGTGAACGTCAGATCTCGGTCGATCTTTCCAAGATTCGGTCGATGTTGCTTACATCGAACAGCGACCACGCATCATCCAACTCCTGATCGAGTCTCTCCACGAACCCGCTCCTCGAAAACAACGCGAATCGTTCAGTCCGAGAAGCCGGTCCCCACTGTACGTGTTCGGTTTTCGCCCGGAGGTCTTCGACGAGTCCCCGGCCAACCGGTTCAGAGGTCCACTTACACTCGGCGAAGAGAATTCTGTCGTCCGTCGGCGAAAGTCCGACGATATCGATCTCGTTCTCACCGTACCACCATCGACCGAGCTCCGAGTACTGCTCGAACTTTTCGCGTCGAATACCTTCCCAGATCGCCTCCTGACAGATGTCTTCGAAAGTCTCACCGACGTGGTTTGGGAGATCAGGTTCGATCGTGTTCTCGTATACGATCGCCGGTGCTTCCTCGATACTCGATCGGTTAGGCTCGACGTAGCGGAACCAGAATCGGAGGAACTCGTCCGCGACGTAGTACTTGGAGCGCTTCGACTTCTTCGCCGATGCAGTCACGGGTACTTCCCGATCGATGAGCCGCAGCTGCTGGAGCTTACGGAGATATTTCGAGAGGGGCCCCGAGTCGATCCTGGTCGCCCCTGAGATCTCGTTCGGTGTTGTGTGGCCGAGGGCGATTGACTCCAAGATGCTCATGTAGCGTGCTGGACTTCGGAGCTCCGTCCGTAGCAGGAACTCTGGCTCGTTGTAGAGTACTGCTGACGGCGAGAGGATCTGCGATCGAATGTTGTCCGCGAGTGAGGAGTCGAAATAGTCGAACAGCGTGAGATACATCGGTGTTCCCCCAGTGACTGCGTAGGAGCGGATGGTGTTCTCGATATCGTACAGGATGACCTCACGTGCTTGCTGGAACGAGAACGGCTGGACGTCGAATTGCCCAGTTCTGCGACCATAGAGGGGACTCTCGTGACCGAGCACTTCTGACTCCATCGTACTGATGCTCGATCCACAGAGAACGAGCATCGAATCTGTTTCCTGCAAGTGTTCGTCCACGAACGACTGGAGGTAGGACGGAAGTGAATCGTTCTCTTCGACGAGATATGGGAACTCGTCGATAGCAACGATGAGATCTTCATCTGTGATCTTTTCTCCCAAGTACTCCAGAGCCTCGTCCCATCCGTCGATTCTCGGAACGCGATCGTCGAAGTGATCCGCTACTTGCTCAACGAATTTCTCTCGTTGTCGTTCCTCGGCTTCCTGAGAGGCGAGGAAATAGACGTGAGGTCGATGTTGGCAGAACTCTTTTAGAAGTTCTGTCTTCCCGATCCTCCGTCTACCATAGATGACGTAGAAGTCGTAACCCGGCGACTCGAATGCCGTGTTGAGAGCCTCCAGTTCATCGTTCCTGTTGTAGAAGGTCATTCGCTACCTAATGATTACTCAGATAATGACTTATTCGTTTTGGAGGGAGTCTTCGGACCGCGTGTTGAGAGCAGTAGTATGCTCACTATCATTATGTAGATAATAATTATTTGAATAATGGAATTTTGGTCGGAGATACACCCGATTCTGGAAGTTGGATAGTAGTGTCGCCAGTGGTAACAGGCACTCATCGGCTCGGCGAGAAGGCGGAACTGGACGGCAATGGTCGAATTGTGAGCCGGTGGTGGCTACCACCAGCACGACCATTTTGCACCCATGAAGTGTATGAATAGTGACTGAAACCTGCGTAAAGGGGGGTCAAATTCACCCCCCTATTCTCTACGCAGGGGGTGAAATTCCAGTTACGCGTCTACACAGCCACGAGCGGCTCTGATGCGATGGTCTGGTGACGCTCTATTTCCCCGTAATGCTCCAGACTGTTGTGTACCCCATGGGGGGTGCGGGATTTACCCGCCGATCCCGTTCGTTTTGTCTGTGTCATTTTGTTGAGTAGTATTCTTCGAACAGGTCTCGGATGGGTTCGCGGCCACCCTCCAAGAGGCCGGTGACAGTTTGGACAATATCGCCAGCGGGCTCCTCTCGGTAGGTGTTCGACGACCGCCAGAGTTTGCGGTTGATCGCCTGCGCGCTCCAGTTTTCGTGGTTCCGGAACTGGCCATCGAGGTAGAACACACCCTGGTAGTCAAGTTCGTTCCAGAGTCGGCACGCTGTTTCTCGCGTATCGAAGATCCAGAACGTGGTCCGGCTTTCGTCTTGAAGGCGCTTCCATTTTTTGACCAGCCTGTCGTTGTTGTTGCTGTTCGTGATGACCTCGATGCCGACATCGGTCATGTGCTCCTGTGTGTCCACGTGGAGATCGTGGCAGGCCTCTCCATCCCGGTCAGTGGGGTACCACTCAATACCGTAACATGGGCTACCGGGCCGATGAAGGTCGTAGGCCCACGCCATTTTGGGAAAGAGGTTGCCAGCAATTTCGACGCCCTTCCGGTGCGTGGTCCCCTCGTTCGGATCGCCAAAGAGGGGTCCGTCATCGTCCTCGTCGGCCCACTCCGGCCGCAGTGAATCGCCCCACGGCTTCAAGACGTCGCGGATGGCTTTTAATCCCTGCTGGGTCGGTCCCCAGTCGATCTTACGACGGCACACATATTCCTCCTGTAGGAGCCCGTTGCTCAGCAGCCGCTCATGAGCATTCTTATGTCGCTCGTAGTTCCAATCCGTCGCTCGAAACAGTCCTTCGAGCCGTAGATCTGGATGCGTGGCGATGTGGCGCTGTTCACCGCGGATCTCCAGGGACTTTCCGTTAAACCAGTGGGTGGTGACGAGTAGGATGCGTAATTCCGGCTCTCGAATCCCCCAGAACTGAGCTTGTGACGGTAGTTGCTCTGGCATGTTGTAAATAAACCCTCAGTCATAAATAAGGGTCAGTGTTTCAGGGAATTTGACGTCTCACACACTCGATTTGGGCAATTTTAGATGTGGATACTGGCGTTGGACAGCGCATGTGATGCGTGTTGAACCCGCTGCTACCCCGCGATTATTGAACTTCCATACACACAGAATCAAGGAGGGACCCCGCGGATTCAGCCGCGGGCGGAATCCGACTCCTCAATAAGTCGTCGTAACCGCGACTGAACGATGTCGGGTGGCCATGAGGACGTGGTTGTCTCGGTTGTGACGCCAAGTGTCTCTATCGTTCCCCGAACAGGCGCATCAGCCTCTTTTGTTTGCTTGGTGAGGTAGGCGTACGCGGCGATTTGTAATTCGTAGCGTCGGCGTGTTTCAGCAGTAGGTTCAGCTAACGCGATCTTCACGTCTGTTAGGACGCGCTCTCCGTCTGGATATTCGATAACGAAATCCGTCTGCCCGTGAATCTCGAACTCTACGTCATTCAGATTCACAAGCCCGTCAATCGGCTGTTCGACGCTAACGATCGTTCTCGGATCTTCGATCTGTTCCCACAGTTCTGTGTTCAAAAACCCCGTAAGAACGTGTTCGAAGAACGCGTACATCCCGTCGCTCTCATCTGGATTTACGTCTCCCACGGTGTCTGCGACGACGTCGTCGAAGGCGCTTCGAACTTCAGGACTCATTGTCCGCAGCGACTGTTCGGAAATCCCTCGTGCGACGAGCTCTGTAAGCACCGCATGGAGACAGCGCCCAACGCCATCCGGGCCTACCTGATCAAACGATAGGGGAAGGTCATCAGGTACGTCGTGCGCATCCGTGTGGAGTGGTTTGCCGAGGAGGTGAGCAATCGTGTGCTCGCTGGGGTCCTCGGTCAACGGGTACATCGTGGAGGGGTTCAGGAACCGCGGGAGCCATCGTTCGAGATCGCCTCGCCGTGGTGGAGTTACCGAAACTTCGTTGTTCGTCTTGCCGGGTCCTGTCCGACGCCACTCTGCGAACAAGTCGGCGTCATTGACTCCAATCTCGATCCCATCCGTGTTCGGATCCTCCCCACCGAGTTCGAGCCTGTACGAGTCGGTGCCGCCTCGGTCGAACCCGATCCCCTCACGGATCGTGTCGAGCCACCGATCGCGTAATTGCTCCTCTTCCAAGTCGGAGCGGGGTAACGGCACAACGATGTGCTCACGGGCACGAGTCAGCGCTACGTACAACAAGCGCCACGCTTCGGCCCGTTCGTTCGCTGCGACGCGACGCAGACGTTCAGAGCCGACGAGTTCGTCACGATCCGCTGAATTGGACACGGAGTCGAGCCAGTGGGAAGTCGCCCATCGAAGGCCGGTATCACGGTCAAACCCGCCCGGAGCCTCATACAGTCCGCATTCGAACGGCGGGATCGTGATGTCACGTGGGATCTTCGTGTTCGTCGGTGGTGCGAGTCCGGCGATCGATCCTTGAGCGACGAACCGCTGGGTGTGGGGTCCCTGAGACCAGACGTCGAACCCGGGATCAGCAACGACGACGACATCGTCTTGATCTCCTTTCGCCCTGTGCGCGGTTCGGAACTCGACGTCGTACGTGGTCGCCTCCGTGCTCGGCTGTGTCGGACCATCGTCGGGATCGTCGCGGAACGGTTGCACGAGGTCCGTCAATTCGTCCGGCGTGTAGTGGGTCTCACCCTCCCACTGGGAAAGCGTCTCGACGAGCGCATCGAGGTTGGCAACCCGTTGTTCGGGCTCACTTCCAGTAGCGATCCTGTTCGGGTCGGCTCTCAGTTCGAGTGCTTCGACGATCTCCTCCACGTACACGCTAGCTGGCTGGCGTTGGAAGATGTCACTTCGATCGCGGAGCCGAAGCAGTCCGCGTAGTGTCCGCCGTTGCGTCTCTGTGAGACCAAGTCCATCGTCGCTAAGTACACGATTCAGATCCCAGGAGTGAGACTCAAACACTTCCGTGTTCTCGATGGTGCCCAGCGGAGATTCGGTGACAAGGGCCTCCAGACGGTCTGGAGATCCGGGGCGTACTAGCCAGTCGCAGACGGCGAACACCGATTCGACCGCGGGACAGTCGAACAGCCCCTCACCCGTGGTGTGGACGCGGAGACCTTCCGCAGCGAACGCTTTCTCGTACTCGGGCATCCGAGTCCCGCGCCGGAACAGCACCGTGACGTCCAGTGGCTCGCCGTCGTCGTCGCAGAACGTGCCGTCGGCGAACCCTCGTGAGATGTGAGTCGCCAGCATGTCTGCCTCTCCGACCTCTCCATCGGGATTCGCCCACGTCTCCGATCCGGGGTGGCCGACGCCGACGAACGAGGAGACGTGTATCGATGGTTCGTCGGTCCCGTCACGGTCCGCGTCCAACGGTGCGTACGTTGTGTCAAGGTTACCGATATCGGCACGAGCGGGATCGGTGACCATCGGCTCGGCGATCGCGTTGATGCCCGCAGCGATGGCGGGTACACATCGGTACGTCGTGGTCGCGGTCCGATTCTCGTGTGTGCCCCAGTCAACACCGAGGTACTCTCCCTTCCTCGTTGCGGCGTCGAACCACGTCGGATCGGCGTGCCGCCACAGATAGATCCCCTGTAGGACGTCTCCACAGGCGAACACGCGTGAATCATCAGTGACGAGGTGGGACAGCGCTGCGTGCTGGATGGCCGAAACGTCTTGGGCCTCGTCGATGATCAGGCTCTGGATCCGTGACCGATACCGCTGGAGGACTCGTGTTCGGTGCGAGTCGTCGATAGCGCGGAGTGGTTCGGGAGGCTCCGACCGGTCAGTCGTGTCGTCGAAGTAGACGTCCACGATATAGGCGACATCGGTGTGAGCGACGACGCTGTAGTCGCGGACGAGCTCACGATACGCGGCACGATACTCCGACAGGACCGTACAGAAGTCGTCGATCCGATCACACCACGCCTCGTACAGCTCGCGGTCGGCTTCGAGCAGCCGTTCGCGGTCCGACTCGTGTACCGCGTCTCTAACGCGTTCGCCGACGGTCCCATCGTCGCCGGCGAACCGTTCGACCGACCGCACGATATCGGAGAACGAGTCCGGTTTTCCACCGGGATACGTCGAGTCACGCGTCCGTTCCAGCTCGTCCCGGAACTCCCCAGTCGAGATGCGCTGGTCGCGGCAGAACGTGAGCGCGGCTTCGAGCATTTCGGCGACGCTGTCGTCGTACTTCCCGTCTGGATACGCAGCTTCGAGGGCGTCGAGTCGTTCGGCGTAGTCCGGATGATTGCGAAGTCGTTCGTAACAGTCACGGTGAACTCGGTTCAGTAGTGCGTCGTTCCCGACCGAGGGCATCTCGTCGAAGCCGATGTCGTGGGCGATATCCTGTAGAACACCGCGCAGGAGTCCATCAATGGTTCCGACGTGGGGGGCTTGTCGGACGCGGTGGAGGAGGTGCTGTAGCTCTTCGTCGCTGATCTCGGACGCGGCCGGAACAAGGTCGTGTTCGACGATCGTCTCCAGCCTATCGCAGACTTCCGGGATGATGTCGGCGGCCTCATCGCGGTTGAACGAGACCACCGCGACGTGTAGCTCCGGCGTCGGGTCGCCAGCCACGTACCGTCGGAGGATATCTTCCGCAGCGAGGTGATGGGCGACAACCGATTTTCCGGAGCCTGGTACGCAGTTCAGCGTGAACAGCCCGGTTTCGTAGTCGAAGTATGCCTCCCGGATCGCTCGCTGTGCGTCCTGCAGAACTATCGGGTCCACGTCCTCGTTGCCAGTATCGTCACTCATCGAAATCCTCCGTTTCCTTGACGAACCCCTGTACTTCCGGTGGAAGTTTACGTCCAGGTCCGACCAACTGCCGTCTCGCTTCCTCGGTGACTCGCTCCGGATCGAGATGATCGAGAAGCGGTGAAGGCGTAACGTCGTCGCCTTCAGCCGTTCGCGTGTATCTCGACAGAATGACGCACCGGCCCGCCGACCGTAGCGTGTCCAGGAACTGGTCGCGGTCGCGGCCGCCGGCCCACGCTGGTTGCGGTGCGAGAACCTCCGCCCGTCCGTCTCCGCGAAGAACTGCCTCTCGAAACTCCGGGGGAAGCGGGGACTGTGGTGGCTGAGGCCACTGGTCGGCCGTCAACCCAAGAGTGATAACGTACGGAATATCGAGCGCCCACACGTCGTTCGCCTCCAGAACGTCCAGCGCGCGGGCGTTCGAGTGCTCCCGCCGACCCGGCCGCTGTGTGGCGATCACACCAGCAAGGTCGGCGATGTCGCCCCAGGAGCGTTCGACGGTCCCCTCTTCGAGCCGATCTGCGAACTTGTGTCGCAACTGCTGAACCAGCGTCCGAACGCGGACGACCGCGCGCGCGTCGGTCTCCGTGTCGAGTAGCGCCGGCGAGTCCGCGGCTTTCGTCTCTGGAAGCCCGTGTTCCGCGTACGCATCGACCACGTCGTCGAGCAGCGAAGCGATCGACTCCGGTTCCGGTGTCGGAGCGTCCGCGACCCACTCCGTGAACTGTCGGAGGCGAGAATCTACACCGTCGGTCGCTTCGACGATCTCGTTCCACTCTGTAGCTGTCTGGGCATCACGTGGTAGTCGATCGGCCGATCGATACACCTCTCTCGGCGGGAGGGGCCACGTCTCGGATCCTGCTTCGGATGGAGCCCAGCCGAGTTCGAGTGGCTGAATCAGCGTCTCCAGATCGGTACGGTCTTCGCCTAGGGTTTCACAGACGGAGACGACAAGTGCGTATGGTCGGGTCCTCGTCACTCGGAGCTGTGTCCAGAACACGGGCGTGATGCCGTACTGGATCGCTGCACGGAACAGCGGTTCCTCATACGGATCGAGATCTCGAACAACGACGGCGATGTCCCGGATCGGCACGTCTTGATCCTGGAGTTCGGCCACGACGGCCATCGCGCTTCGTGCTTCCTCTCGGCGCGTCGGCGACACGAGCTCGACCGTCGGAACGTCGGGAGCCTCGATCTCCCCGGAGAGCGCGAGTCTGTCCGACGACGTCATTCGAACACCTCTGTTCCCGGGTCGGTGATGTCGAGAAGGCCTTCGACCCGACTCTGTAGGTACTCCCCGGTTCCGGACCGGAAATGGACGTGTACCTCGACAGGCGTCGTCGCACATAGCGCGTGTATCAGGTCGGTGTGTGGAGCAGAGAGACTACTGAGGCCGAGCAGGGAGACACGCTGGATGTCCGGGTACGTCTCCTCCCAGATGGATCCGTCCGTCCGTACCAGAGAGCGGGTTGCCTGCCGGATGAGGCCGGTTTCCGAGATGGCCTTGGACGTTCGGTCTCGAAGCTGACGCTCCACGGCGAGTGCGGTTTCGAGAAACGCCCCGGCCTCTTCGTCGATTGGACGGTAGAGTTCGGTTGCCGTGTCTCGCCACGCCGCGACACGCTCGGGGTGAAAGTTGGTAATCGTCTCTACCTCCGTGCGGATCTGTTCGATCTGTTGTGGAGCCCGAGCCGAAACTCCCGGTGGGAGAGGGATTTTCGCCTCCTCATCGAGCGTCGATCCGTCGAAGACCGACCGGAGCAGACTGAGACGATCGATCCGGTCGATGGTCGTCGTCGGTCGTCCCGTCTGATCCAGTATCTGATTGCCCATTCTGACGGGGTCTGCGAAAGTGAAGGCATCTTTCGGAAGGTTTGCCTCTCGTAGCCGACGCTGGAGGTTCCGCTGATGGAGTTCGACGGGCGACACGACGAGTTCCGTCGATCGCGTACACCGCTGGGTCCGCTCCCACAAGGCGTCCTCGCCACCCACGTGAACCGTCAGTTGCTCCGGCATCCGATCGACTTGGCTACGTTCAGCTTCCATTGATTTTCGACGACGACTCGTCGTTCCCGTTGCTACAGCGTCCCTGCCTGAACCGTTATCGGTCATCATTCGGCGACCTCCTCGAAAAGATCAGCCAGCTGATCGACGACGACGTCGAACTCTTCCGGCTGCATCAGTGCGTCGGGATGACTCTCATCGTCGAAGGGGACTCGGAGCGCCCCTGCTCGCTTGCTGATGTAGAAGGTCGCTCTCCGCGATCGACCGAAGAACAGCCCGACAGTGGATCGGGACACCCCGGCATCGAGCAATTGTCGAAGCAGTTCGTCGCGCAGACGGTTCATCAGCTCCTCTTCGCCGTTGGGAATTCGACCGCGAACGGTCCGGCCGATGTCATCGGGATATCCCCACTCTTCGGTGTCTAGGTCTTTGTCGATCAGTGGCTCGTCCAATGCGTCCGTCTCCCTATCGACGGACATCAACGTCCACAATCGCTCGATGATCGACGTCCGAGATGACCCGCTCGTCACCTCACGGATCTCGCTCGTCGTTGCTGGACCGTGTTCGTACAGGTACGTGAGGATCTCGATGTCCTTGTACAGCAGGTTGACTTCAGCAGCGACTCCATCGAGGTCGAACGGGAGATCATCCGCTGTCAGTCGATGCGTGACCAAGTGGTGACACGGGATGCACATTGTGGTCCCGTTATCCGGGTGATCTCGATCTACGAACTCCGGATTCTCTTGCATGTGGTGTGCCTCCAGGTCGATGCTACCACCCCGTTCCGGACCCAGACGGCCACAGACCTGACACTGGTACCCGTCTCGCTCCAGAATCTGTTTCCGAACGCTTGCAGGGAACGTACTGTACCCCTCGTTACGGTCCATCGGTCACCCCAACATCCACGTCACCGCGGGAGCGGGTCCCGCTCGATTCTTCAACAGTAACCTCGCTCAGCATCATCGGTCGCATATCCTCGGGATCGTCCCATTCGGTGATCCACGCGGACGCGACAACATCCATACTGTCCGGTTGGGGGTCGAGCGTCGCGTCACACTCGTCGCAGACACAGGCGTCGAGGAACCACGTGAGTAACTCTAGGGGTCTCCGGGCCACGACTGTGACTGGCTTGTAGGGGACGAGAGTCTGACCACACTCGCTACAGGTCGTATCCTTCGGCAACGACCAGCCGGTAAGTGCCTGTTCCGCGGCAAAATCCACGTTCTGCTGTGAGTATGAACTCACTACGCTGACGAACGGTTCGGTTTCACCGTTATCCACGATGAGACACTCCAACAGCTGGAGCGTCCGGTCGAACTGATACGTCAGTTTCCGAATCACCATCTCATCAGTCAGATCGTCTTCACTCACGCGGGGCATTCCGATCCCTCCGGTTCGTAACATGCGCGGGTGATCTCTCGGATGTGGCTGGCAATCGGCTGCGTTGCGCGGGTCGCCTTGACTCGCTTTCCTCTCTCGTCGTAATCTATCACACCAACGTCGTCCAGCTTCTCAAGGTGAGACTGAATCAGGGCGACGTAGACGGTTGTTCGCTGCTCTCCTGTCACTTCGCTCGGATCGACGAGGTTCTCGATCGCGGCAATCTCACGGGCCAACTCGGAGGCAGTGAGCGGCTTGTCCGACTGTGCCAGCGACAAGACCACCTGGCGACGACGGCTATTGGACATCACCCTGAACGCGTCGTCCGGGTCGATCGGGATGCCGCGATCTTTGTCGGGTCCCGTCATCGCTGGCCTCCAGCGAGACGTTCGCCACGGTGTGTGAGCACGATCAGTTCGTGCTCAGGGTCACCGATCAGTTCGACGTAGCCTCCATCCAGTAGCTTCTGAAGGCAGGCATCCAGCTTCTCTGCGGAGAGGTCGGTTCTCGCAACGAGATCTCTACGCGTCGTCGTGCCGCCAACGGCGCGTGTTTCTTTGACGATTCGGCCGGGTCGTGTATCGTGTTCGGAGACGATTTCCGCCCTCTCGGAAGCCCGAGAGTCAGAGTTATCACTCTCGACACGATTAGTGTCGTTTGCTGTCATCCTTGGCAGCGATGTTCCCGGTGTCCAAGCACCGGGGGCGTTTTCAGCCACTTGTGGGTAGTGGATTCATTATAAAAACTATTTGTATATTAGCTAAGCAGCACTTCGGTCCTGTTTAGACGCAGTGTGGATTGTCCCCGATAGCTGCTTCCCAAATAACTCGCCAAGTCTGTTAAACGAATATCGGGACGTCTGTGGGAGAATAATGAAGGATAGTGTATAAAAAAGCATTTCACGTCCTACACACAGACTCGTAGAACCGTTCAAAACTAATAACAGATAGTATCGTCTGCGTGAACAAACCTGATATTAAGATTAGTCACATCATCCGGATCAATAGATCTTTCAATAATTATTGAACCACTTTCACCAGCATCATAGAATGCATACTCATCATCAATAAACCAAGAACCGCCGCCAGCAGCACCAGTTGTTTCTATAGTAACTTCTGATACTTCAATTGATTCTGCAAGATTGTTTCGTATCCCAATTGAGAGAGCATTGCCACCAACACGGGTTTGCTCGGTGAGTCCGAATATTTGTGCAGTGAACTCGCCTGTTTCGCACGATTCAATTCCCCATTGGGTTGGTTGTTCTTCCACCTCCTCTACTTCCTCCTCTTCCTCCTCTTCCACTTGTTCCTCCTGTCCACCTTCATCTCCAAGACACCCTGCGGCCAGAACCGACCCTGCTGTAGCAATTAGAGCTTGTCGTCTATTCACACTGAAGATGAATTTCACGAGTTATTAAATGTTAAGTATTTATACCTAATCAGCTCTGAGTACGACAATCTTGCCGGCCTTTATGACCCATACAATCTGAGGGCCTTGTTTGGACGCCCTCAATAACAGTGGCTGGAGTCTGTGTCGGCTGAACAGGATCAGCCTGTGAAATCCTCTCCGTTCGATTTTTGTTTTCAGATAGCGACTGGTTTGTCCGATCCACACCGCGTCTAAACAAGGCCTAGCACTTCTAATCCTTAGTGTAGGTTCAGATGTGTTCTGACTAGTTCCTCGGCTCAACTGGATACAGCTGCCGTAGCTTGATACGAGCGTCACCGGTGGTAAATTGCCAGTCGATAGGTCGATCAAACGCATTGTGTCGCTCTTCCCACGCAGCGACCTCCGCTCGGAGCGTCGCTGCGTCATAGATACGCCAGTCAAGACACTGCCGTTTGAGCACACCAATCTTGATTTCGGCCATGTTCAGCCAACTTCCTCGCTTCGGCGTGTAGTGGAACTCGAATCGATCAAGATACGCTTTCGCTTGCTCCGGTGGGAAGAACTCGTAGAAGGCAGCCGGTTTGTGCGTATTGAGCTGATCCATCACAACCCGGATGCGATCAGCATCCGGGTAGTGAACATCTGCCAGCTCAACCATCCGGTCGATCCATTCGGTCGTTCGCCGTCGGTCTGTCACTTCGACAGCCACCCAGCCGGTCAACGGTTCAGTAGTGATGTGTAGCCGCTGTTTCCCGTTACGTTCGTAGCGATGATCGACACGAGCGACCGCTCCCGGTTCGGCCGGGAGCGGATCGCGTTCATGGCCACGAAGTGCCTTGCTTGACTCGTCAAAACAGATGACTGGACGAGTTTCGTTGTACGGTTCGTGGTAAAGAGCAAGCACGTCTTCCATGTAGTAGACGAACTCAGCGTCCAGTTCAGGCGGTATTTCCCAGTAGCTGGAGAGATGCGGTTTCAGGGCGTTTTTTTAGACGGTCTCGGACGGTTTCGTGAGAGATCGACTCGAAGTCGATCTCGTCGAGCATCACGAGTTCATCAGCGAGGAGATGGAGCGTCCAGCGGGAGTGTCCCTCTGGTGGCTCGCTGCAGGCGAGTTTGATCAGTCGCGCTTCAGCATCGCCATCGAGTTTGATTTCATACTCGCGGTCGGGCTTGCGGCGATGAATCGCCGCGAGCCCTCGCTCACAGTAGTTCTTCCGTGCCCGATATGGAGTAGCGATTGAGCAATCGAGGTGCTCACAGATCTTCGAATCTGTGAGCCCTTCGTCTGCTTTCAGGAGAATCCGTGCCCGCGTAATGTCCTCAGCTTTGTGCTCACCGGTCGAAATGAACCACTCGAGCGTCCTTCGCTCCTCATCAGAGAGATCAACAACGTGCTGTTTCCGGCTCATTCCTGTAGATACGCTCCCAGAGAGCTTAAACTAGACAGTCTAAGTCTGAAGCTACACTTAGTAATTGAAAGCGGGTCAAATCCGGAAGTTCGTTCTTTTCACTCGTATCTCATTACGGCATTATTTTGCGTTCCCAATCTCCAACTCAGAAACGTTTTCTATCAGCTCCGCGATCTTCAACCTATATAATTGTCACTTTTCAACTCAATCAAAATCACATTCGTCAGAGATAATCTTGTGTGACACGTTTAGACCAGCATATTACTCAGGGTTTTTAATATGGATGTCTATTCGGTGGAGGTCATACTCATTCATTTTTCCGATATATTCCCTCTCTGCGTCAAGATCGTTCTCCGAGGCTATTTTGACGACCTCTGGTGCGTGACCTAAAGCACGGGTCTTTGAGCCCGGGAAACTTCCTTCAAGTGTTCGTGGCTCTTTTGAAACAGACCCGTACGTTGCTTCCATGATGAAGTTTGCAATATCATTCTCGCGGAGATCTTCAACTGATTTTTCAACCGCGGATGTTTCTTCGATAGCCAACTATCCAGGCCACTCATGTATAATTCCTTTTGAGCTATAGTGCAAAAGGTCTTATATAGCCTTGTTGTCTCGAAATTAGTACGATGCGTGAAAATTACGACAACGATAATAGAAGTGGCCTGAACGGGGCCGCTAGTGCAGATGGGGATATCAATACAAAAATAAAAACAGATGTCGATTATGAAGGAGAGGGCAGTATTTTAGCTATGAAGACCGTGGAACGCGGTGATCGGCGAGTAGATTGGAAAATAGGGTACAAAGACGGTGTTTTCTCTGAGGCTAACGACTTGTACTACAGGGGGGAACTACTGCATCAAGGGGAATTGATGCAGATGCCCGAAAATGCAGCCTCGGGTAAGTTCAATAGCGACGGTAACTTCCAGCCGCTTCAAGATTTGAACATCCTTGATGACGGCGAGATGGAACACAAATATGGAGAAAGCGAAGACGGAAAAGAGTGGGCTATCACATATTTACAGCGAAGTGGTCCCAGCCCCCAGGATATGTTGAATGAAATCTGGCCACATATGATAGAACAGTACGGTGACAAGAATTAGTAGCTGAGGTTCAGGATAAACTATGACAGAAAATGAAGGGGCAGACAAAGAGCGCGCAAAAGAACTCCGCGAGATAGCGCCTAAAGAACCATCTGAAGTTCCAATTGCTGAAACACAAAAACTATTCAAAAGTTCGTCTGTATCGGTCCGCGAAGATGCCTCATCTGTTCGTAGTTGGATAGCAGTTCCATGTCGAGACGATTTCGTAGCAGTCTCATAGATCGTTCACTACTGCTGAATTACTGTGTCGCTGGGGAGTCGCGGATCAACGGAATCGACAGATTCCGTGATCCGCACCGACGACAGTTCGCTACTCCGCCAGCAGCTCGTAGTCAAGAAGCTTGAGAACCGGCTGCTGCGACGCCAGATTACTGCACAACAACAGAAGATCGAACAGCTTGAGGCTCGCCTCAAGCAGTACGAAAATCCAAACACACCACCCAGTAGACAGGGTGGTGCGGCTAATTCACCAGGCGATGACGACCAAACCGAGGACGAAGACCAAGAACCTGATGAAGACGACGCTGGCGGCGACTCTGACGCCGCCAGCGACTCATCGCCTGGACGCAGCGAAGGTCACGAGGGAACAACTCGAACAGCACCTGAACCAGAAGAGACGATCCTCGTTGATCAGGGATTCTGTCCAGACTGTGAGCAAATCCTCTCTAGCCCTGATAGCTACGTTTCACGGACTATTATTGACGTACCGCTTCCTGTTCCAACCACTGTTACCGAGTACAAGCTCGGCAAACACCACTGTTCTTGTGGTAACGAGGTTGTTGCTGAGCATCCTGACTGTCCCGAAAAGGGGCGGTTTGGGCCAAATATCATGGCCCAAACCGCTCTCGGTCGGTTCCATCAACGACTGCCGAACCGGAAACAGGCCGAGCTGTTTGACTGGGACTTCGACCTTCCGATCTCTCACCGGACGATCTACAACTTGACTAAGCGGGTCGCAGCCGGTCTGCGACCCGCTTACGAGGATGTCAAAGAGAAGATTCGGGAGAGTGAGGTCGTCTACTGCGATGAAACAGGCTTTCCGGTCGATGGAGAACAACACTGGGCGTGGACGTTCGTCACTGATGACGAAGTGCTGTTTTGGGTTGATGAAAGCCGAGGAAGTGGAGTCTTAGAAGACGTCCTCGGCGAGGAATTCGCCGAGGACTCGACGCTCAGTTGTGACGGCTGGTCGGCGTATTCGAGTTATCACACGAAACTGCAGCGGTGCTGGGCGCACCTGTTGCGGGAGGCTGAGTACGTCGCTGAACGGTACGAGGAAGCAGAGCGGCTGTCTGAAGAGTTGCACGCACTCCACGACGATCTAACGACGTTCGTCGAAGGAGATCCGTCCGCTTCCGCCCGCGAGCAGAAGCGGGCGGAAGCATCCTTACACCTGGAGGGCCTGGTGAGGGAAGGTTACGAGGCCCAAGAGGTTCAGCAGCTGATCAAGAAGATCAGCAATGGCTTGGGTCACTGGCTGACGTTCGTGACCGAACGGGGTGTTGATTCAACGAATAATCGCGCAGAGCGGGCTCTGCGCGAGCAAGTAGTCCTTCGGAAGATGTTTCGGACCCTGCGTTCGGCAGAAGGGGTCCAGATTCACGAGACAATAACAACGATGTTGGCGACGTGGAAACGACGAGGACTTGATCCACCTGAACAGCTCCAGTCAATTCTGGGTGGGAGAGAACTTCGGTAAGGACGAGAGGCATCACTGTGCGGTGTATCTTTGTCTTGCTATCCAACTACATCTGTTCTTGCAACGATAGCTACATTCGACAGAGAGGAAGCTCGGGGATTTATTGGAGATTTTGTAAGCATGCTCGATGATGAGTCTGCAGAAGTGAGATATCACGGTGCATATTCATTGAGTGCTGTGGGTGAAGAATATCCACAGGATGTCCGAAACGCTACCGATGATTTGAAACCACTTCTTGCTGATTCTGATAATCGAGTCCGGGCTCATGCTGCGGTAGCCCTCGGTACCATGGCAGCAGAGTACCCAGAAGATGTTCGGGACGTAGTCGAAGACTTACGACCATTCCTGAATAGTCCAGATGATAATGTGCGGGGACATGCTGCACTTGTATTTGCTAATCTCGCTGCGGAGTATCCAGAGGATGTACGAGATGTTGTTAGTGACTTGGAACCTCTATTAACAAAGCGAGATATCTGGAGCAAACGCCGAGCCTCATTAGCCCTTGCCCATGTGGCCGAAGAATATCCAGAAGATGTTCGCGTTGCCACTGTATCTTTAGAGTCACTTCTTGAAGATGAAGATCAAGAGACCAAAGAGAACGCTAAGACTGCTCTCCGTAGGCTAATTGAGGACAGTAACAGTTCCACAAAAGGTGGGAGCAATTTGGACCAAAGTAATCAATTGTCCAGTCAAAATATTTCGAGAGAGGATCTTGAGTCAATCGACCCGTACAATTTTGAGCAATTAGTTGCTGATGTCTGGGAAGCAAAGGGGTACGACACGACTGTCAGATCGAAGAGCGGAGACAAAGGAATTGATGTAGAAGCTGAAAAAACAGGATACAAGGAAGTTATTCAAGTCAAACGATACAATATAAATAATAAATTGGGGAGTGAAGACGTCCGATTCTATGCTACATTATATCAACAAGAGCCGGAAGCCAACTCTGTTGTAGTAGTTACGTCCGGTGAGTTTACGAAGGAAGGTCGAGAACTGGCTGAAGATTTGAAAATTGAAACACTGAATGGAAATGAGTTAGTAACTGAAATACAGGAACACAACGTAGAACTCAACTCAGTACTTAATCAAGAGAAGTCCAATAATAATCAGTCGATCACATCGGATTTGAGTGAAAGTGTCTGCTTGGCAAAAGTGTGAAACCTACCGAAGCAGACAGCGAGATAGAGGAAGAGCACCTGCTTAATTTTGTCGTCAACAGCCTTGACGAAGAGCTTGCGATAGATCTCGGTGAGGACATCGAGGTCACGACAGAGACGTTGTACGAGGTCCTCGCCGGCGCCAGCGCCGGCGGGACCTCAATCAACCACGTCTGCGAAACGACCGACGACTCGCCACACGCCAACACCGTCCGGGGACATCTCACTGAGCAGTTTGAGCTTGACTCGGTTGAGGCGGTTGGAGACACGCTCCTACAACGAGATGCCCTCGAGACACTCCCGGATCGACCGGTGGAGGTCTGCGTAGACCTCCACCTTGATCCCTACTACGGTGACGAGGACGAGACGGAGGCGCTGTACTTCTCGCAAGCGAAACGAGGAACAACTGCGTTTCACGCCTATGCGACACTGTACGCGCGGGTACGTAACAAGCGCTACACGCTGGCGGTTCGCCAGCTGGTCGCTGGCGATACCACCAGCGATGTCCTCGCTGAGTTTCTCGAACTGCTCGACGGCCTTGACCTCGGCGTCAAGGCCGTCTACCTTGATCGCGGCTTCTACAACAGCACCTGTCTCGGGCTGCTGTACGCGCACAACTACGCCTACGTTATGCCGATCGTCAAGTGGGGCGAGACGATTCAAGACGAACTCAGCAGAGGTTGGAGCCGCGAGATCGAATAGTAGTTAGCGAATCTTATTGAGGAATCCACTGAGGTGGTTGTCGATCCACGATGCAGCGAAACTCAGTTTCTCGGTCAGTTGATCGAACAGGTGGTCAAGGCGTTTCCGGTACTCGTCTTCGCCGTTGACGATCAGCGGCGAAGACTCCCACTTGAGACTCTTCCAGACAGGTTCGATTGGGTTGAGATCCGGGGAGCCAACCGGCAAGAACACCAGATCAATCCCAAGTTCGTGAGCACGCTTGCGCGTGTACTTACAGACGTGTGAGGAGAAGTTGTCCAAGACGAGCAGAATCCGCTTGCCGGGATTCTGCTCGCGGATCTCCTCGAAACAGCCGCAGATCTGTTCTTTCTTCTGGTTCGGTGGGAACGACAGCACGCTCTCTCCGTTGAGCGCATAGAACCCGGCCGCTGGTGTATCGATTTTCACCAGCGGCCGGGTGATATGTGGATCATCGACCGTGTACAGTCGCTGAGAATTGTCCCAGGGTTGTGGATGCGAGATATCGAAAAACCCCACCACAGTCCCGCCATCAGTGCAGATATCTTCATCGGAGCTCCACTCCTCTTCATCGTCATCATCGTCACTCTCGCGCTTGTTGTGTGGTTGGTCATGAGCATCCTCGTCGAACGCGTACTCAACGCGTTCGTCGAGGATTTCTTCGGCGTTATCGGGTCGATCAGGCCGTTTTGTCCGAGGAATGGCGTAGGAAAGGCCGAGATTGTCTAGAAATTCCGGAAGGTAGTGTGGGTGATATTCGACATCGAACTCATCGTCGAGAAGGTGCTGGATCTCCTGTTTTTTCCACGGTTGACCTTCACGCAGGAGGTCAATGAGTTCGTCTTGTTGGTCTTCGTCGAGCTTCGGGGGCCGACCGCCCCCGAAGTTCGGAGTAAGTTTACCGAGGCCTCCTTCGTTCCAGCGAGTGACCCAGTTCGTGGCGGTGCCCTCAGATCTCCCGACGTCATCAGCGGCTTCCTTCAGCGTGGCACCTTTGTACAGCCGTTTGAGAAAGACGAGGCGTTCGAATTCCTTCTGATCGTCCGCCTCACCGAGGAGCCGATCCAGATCCTCTTCACTCAGGTGCCGCACGATTTTCTTCTCTCGTCCAGTCACTACACGAAAGAGATTCTTCTCCTCAATAACTTTGCCGAATCACTACACGATCTCGCTGGCAAGGTAACGTTTCCCGTGTTCATCGATTGTGTGTACCAGCAGGGGCGGTACGATGAACACGGAGTGGCGCGTCACGGCTACGCCGCTGACGCGCCGTTCATCGACACGCCACGCGATGCCCGAGAACACTACAGCAAGCGTTTCGGCATCGAATCGAGCTATCGGTTAGCCAAACAGAGCCTCGCGTTCACCAGTTCTCAAGACGCTGGCCTGCGGCTGGTGATGTTTGTGGTGAGCCTGCTGTTCCAGAACAGTTGGCGGTATCTCCACTGGAAGTACGTGGCGTCGCCCCGCCGAGGGGGGCGACGCCTCTGGGACTGGTCGTTCACGGAGTTCTGTGAAATGGTACTGCGGGCCGCTTGGACAGCTCTAGGTGTCCGCAGGGCTGTCCCAGCGAATCAACCACTCGACGACCGGTTCTTCCGGTAGCTGTCCACCAATCCGGACAGCGGTCGTGAGTGGCGACGCTGTCGCGTCGGCGGCGATCTGCCGCCGACAGCGACTGACTAACGCCTCGACAGCCGAGCAACGCCAGAATTCAGCCGCTCCATCCTTCCGAAGACTATCGAGGGGCCGAGGACAACGATTTAGCGGCTACTGGACGGAGTCGTGGGCCTTCTGATGTGATCGACTGATAATGGGTCACTTGATCCTAAGTCTAGTTCACACTCGATATCTCAATCGCTTGCTCACCCATTTGGTGACATTCCCAATCCAAACCAAGATGTAGAAATATCAAATTTGTTTGGTCAGGAGTGCCCTGTATGTTCTTCTCAAAATTCAATCTGGAAAACGACAAATGTTAATACTGGAACTAGACATAAATGTTCGAATTGTGAAACAAAATGGCGACGAATAAAAGACTCCACAGAATGGGCCAGAGACTCAGAAGACCTAGTTCAGATCTGGACCGCACTTGGTGGTCCTCTCCATGGGCAATCGGGAACACCGAAAGAATGGATGAACGGCGACCATATCGATAGAGAGCATCACCCAAAGGTGACGACTTCTTATTTTGCCTCTGACGAGGGCTGTTTCATTGCGACTGCAGCGTTTGGGACACCTCACGCAAAGGAGATCGATGAGCTTCGAGCATTCCGTGACATATCCTTTTATCGAATACACTTGGAGAGCTGTTTGTGGACGCCTATTACCGATTTAGTCCACCTATTGCAGAGTGGATCTCTGAGAGTGAAAGTCGTAAAAAGACTACTCGTCGTATCGTGATAGATCCATCACTCTGGTTCGTGAGGAAAATCCAATAAACCTCAGTTATCAAATGACTGCCAAATTCAAAGGGAACCGAAAAAAGACGCACGGTGGCACATCCATCTTCCCAAAGAGTCCACGCGTAGTAGTTCATATCTTTGAGAACGGAGAAGCACTCTGTGGGAATCCGGGAGACGCAAACGAAGGGCCATTCACATTGTCAAAAGCCGATATTGAAAGATCAAAGCACGCACCAATCAATCATTTTGCGTGGAAACTAGAGGTCTGTTCACGTTGCCGTTCCAGCTATCTTGATTGATCTGTTACAATACCACGCAAAGCAGATTTTTAAATCAGGAGAACGTTATATCGCGTATGCATTCTGACCCCGGGTCGGATGCACGCGGCGTTGGCAGCGACATGAGCCGGGATGAGTCGCCTTCTGATCGGTACGCTCCTGCCGAGTACGTTCCTGATCGGACCGTCCGGCAGCCGATCACCGATGACGATTGGGGCGGCACACACGAGAATTTGGAGGAGCTAGAGAGCGCTATTGAGGAAGTGCGCCAGCTCCAGGCCGACCGCTACGATGCCGTGGGGGACGTACTCCACCACACCTTCCTTGATGTCGTTCCAAGCGAGGATGACCTTTACTCGAAATCCCCGTACCCCATCCGCGCGATGGCAAACACGTGGGTCTATCGTCTGGTTGCACCCTCTGACGGGTATTCCGTCGTCAGTTGAGAACAACTCGAAGACCGGCTCACAGACCCCGACTTTGCAGAGAAATTAAAGTTTGACCCGGAGAACACGCCAACCGAGCGCACGCTTCGGAAACATTGGTGGGACCGCGTCCGTCCAGCATTCCGGGATCACGTCCGATACATGGCTGCGAAGCTTGCGGTCAAGTGTGAGGAAAACGGTGTTACAACTGCCGAGAACATCCGTAAAAACCTGATTGAGGACTTCCGCCAAGACGGCGGCGGTGAGCGCGACCTCAGTCGATCACATCGGATTTGAGTGAAAGTGTCTGCTTGGCAAAAGTGTGAAACCTACCGAAGCAGACAGCGAGATAGAGGAAGAGCACCTGCTTAATTTTGTCGTCAACAGCCTTGACGAAGAGCTTGCGATAGATCTCGGTGAGGACATCGAGGTCACGACAGAGACGTTGTACGAGGTCCTCGCCGGCGCCAGCGCCGGCGGGACCTCGATCAACCACGTCTGCGAAACGACCGACGACTCGCCACACGCCAACACCGTCCGGGGACATCTCACTGAGCAGTTTGAGCTTGACTCGGTTGAGGCGGTTGGAGACACGCTCCTACAACGAGATGCCCTCGAGACACTCCCGGATCGACCGGTGGAGGTCTGCGTAGACCTCCACCTTGATCCCTACTACGGTGACGAGGACGAGACGGAGGCGCTGTACTTCTCGCAAGCGAAACGAGGAACAACTGCGTTTCACGCCTATGCGACACTGTACGCGCGGGTACGTAACAAGCGCTACACGCTGGCGGTTCGCCAGCTGGTCGCTGGCGATACCACCAGCGATGTCCTCGCTGAGTTTCTCGAACTGCTCGACGGCCTTGACCTCGGCGTCAAGGCCGTCTACCTTGATCGCGGCTTCTACAACAGCACCTGTCTCGGGCTGCTGTACGCGCACAACTACGCCTACGTTATGCCGATCGTCAAGTGGGGCGAGACGATTCAAGACGAACTCAGCAGAGGTTGGAGCCGCGAGATCGAACACGATCTCGCTGGCAAGGTAACGTTTCCCGTGTTCATCGATTGTGTGTACCAGCAGGGGCGGTACGATGAACACGGAGTGGCGCGTCACGGCTACGCCGCTGACGCGCCGTTCATCGACACGCCACGCGATGCCCGAGAACACTACAGCAAGCGTTTCGGCATCGAATCGAGCTATCGGTTAGCCAAACAGAGCCTCGCGTTCACCAGTTCTCAAGACGCTGGCCTGCGGCTGGTGATGTTTGTGGTGAGCCTGCTGTTCCAGAACAGTTGGCGGTATCTCCACTGGAAGTACGTGGCGTCGCCCCGCCGAGGGGGGCGACGCCTCTGGGACTGGTCGTTCACGGAGTTCTGTGAAATGGTACTGCGGGCCGCTTGGACAGCTCTAGGTGTCCGCAGGGCTGTCCCAGCGAATCAACCACTCGACGACCGGTTCTTCCGGTAGCTGTCCACCAATCCGGACAGCGGTCGTGAGTGGCGACGCTGTCGCGTCGGCGGCGATCTGCCGCCGACAGCGACTGACTAACGCCTCGACAGCCGAGCAACGCCAGAATTCAGCCGCTCCATCCTTCCGAAGACTATCGAGGGGCCGAGGACAACGATTTAGCGGCTACTGGACGGAGTCGTGGGCCTTCTGATGTGATCGACTGGACCTTATTGGCGAGATGGAGCAAGAAATCAAGGACGACGCCTACACGATTCAGGCAGACATCATCCGCGATGTCTGCTCGTACGACCGTGATGACTCTAGCGAGTGGGAGAGTCACCTCTTCACCGACGCGGCGGCGCATATGTGCCGGCGCAACGAGTACGCCGAGCAGGGAATCAAGCGGATGGGGAAGGACTACGGGTTGATCGAAGAGCACGAGGACAGCTCCGAGGAGTGGAACGTCTTCACGCAACAGACGTTCCGCCGGATGGTTCGGAACGTTGAACGGACGAAGATCGACGGCGACTACGACGATGACGGCGACGCCTACGGAGCGCGGTGGGTACCACCTCACGAACTCATAGATCCGAACCTCGTGCGCGGCGATATTCGTGATGCCCTCGAAAAGTCGTGGACTATCGACCCACACAACCCGGACGGCGAGACAGCGACGTGGCACCTCCGCACTGAGGAAGCAATCGAGCGCCAGATAGAGTGGCTTCGGGATGGAAAACAAGGCGTTATCGACGAAGACGACACGTTCAACCTCCGGATCGACTACACCACGCACAACTACAGCAAGCACTCTTCGACGAAGAGCGACGCGCCGGTCGGCGTCCACAAGCAGACGCACCTCGAAACTGGCTACGCCTGGAAGGAACTTCAGGGCACTATCAAGATCAACGGACGGGCGTTCATCATCGCCTCACTGTCCTACACACCACAGAATGACCAGTTCCAGGGTGTTCGGTACATCCTTGACCGCGCTCGGGAGCTCGTGAACATTGATACGGTGATGGCCGACGCCGAGTTCGTGGACACGAAGATATGCCGGTACATCTGCCAGGTCGGCTGTGACTACGCGATTCGGAAGGGCGCGACCGATACCGTGAACGACACGGTCGCAGACTTCGAAGGACGCGCTGATTGGGACAGCAACTGGACGCTGATGAGCAGCGGGCGTCGGAAGACGCACAACACGACGCTCGTGGGGCTGGAGAAGGACTTCAAGAGCGTTCCCGACCACAAGAAGAAGGACGGCAAAGAGGACGAACCGGACACTACGCTCGATGATTTCGGCGACGACGAAGATGACGGCCTCGATGACCAGCAGCTGACGCTAAAGCAGGTCGCTGAAGAGTCCCACCAGGACGAAGAAGAGATCGACTACTTCTGCATCATCACGAGCAAAACCGTTGACCGCGTCGGGATCGACCCGGACGAGAACCCCATCGGCCACGACCCGGAAGGCTCGGCGTGGGGAATCAGTCGGCTCTACCGTGACCGGTGGGGCGTGGAGACGGCGTTCCGTGACAAGAAGGGGACGTTCGCTGCCAAGACGCGGTCGCGCGACCTCGGCTACCGGCGGTTCCTCTGGATGATGGAGAACCTACTGTACAACGCGTGGGTGATGCTGAACACGGCGGTCGCCGACCAGAGTCCCGACCGGGACGATGACGAGATCGTGGTGAAGCAGGCGACGTACCTGGACGAACTTGACCGGCGCGTTCTCAGTGGCCTGAGTCTGGACTTGGAGTTCCCGGACGTGGAGTTCGGCTGACGCCTGAGCACCTTCTCGTGGTAGCGAAACGGTGAGCCGCAGCACTCGTCAGTAGCCGCTCGTTCTCGCGTTCCGTCGCCGATTCTCTGCCATCCTGTCAGAAAAAACACTTCTCAGGAGAGTCGTCGTCGCCAGTCGCGTCTTCGTCGATAATCTGCACCGAATGGGTCAGTATCGGTTCCGGTTTTGCCCCGTGTTTTCAACTACTGATCCTAATGAGACGAGATCGGTAGAATACGAGATACTGCCCTCAGGGATGAATACGGTGTGTGGGGCTCGTTTGAGTTAGTCGTACTCAGCTGGACGGGAGTCAGCCGCAGCCATGAGTATTCCTAGCGGTCGGTTGTAGTCCATGTCAAGTTCGTTGATCCCATGCCGCTGGTGCGCATTCATTAACGCGTATCGTGCCTCCTCCACGAAATTACTGGAGTGTCGATCGGAATCGACTGTGAGTCCGAGTCTCGGGAATATGTGATCCATCCACTCCATACGCGTGTGCGTTCCAACGGTACCATCACCCTCTGCTAATTCGTCAGACAGCGAAGCGTGCTGTACTCGAAGTTCGGTCGTAAATACTGCAATCTGTTCCAGCCAGCGGTGTACGTCATCCTCCGTGATATTTCGGTGACATGGGGGAATAACGTACTGTTCGTCGATTGTATGTTCCCAGTTGGTATCTTGTCTCATGCTTAGTACAAATCTACTATGTTGATTGATCGGATCATGCTTTCTGCCTCGATCTGGGCGGTGGCCACAGACCTCGTACCATTCGTGCCTGCTGGTGGGGGCCGGGATCCCCCGGGTACTACGGATGCTAGGATCTACATCCAGGAATTAGCGAGTGTCCCGGTTGTGGTTTCAATACAATTGATGCTTCTCTCTCGTATAATGGATCGGCTCGCTCGGATGTAATAGAGGGAGACGGATTTTATATACCCTCGACGACACCTATCCAAAAATGAGTAATTCGTCGGACGACGCGTACACTTTGGAGGATGCCAAAGAGGAGATCGACATCCTTCGACGTGTTGAAAACGAAGTCGTGGAGGCGATCCGAAACGCCGCGACTGAGGACGTTCTCCAGTATCTCATCGAGGATCAGGAACTGGACAGGGCACACGACGGGAAACGCGGGCTCGGCGAGGTACGGCAGGCAGTTCTGGAGTCGCGTCTCGCTTCGGATCGGCTGAAGCGTCTCGTGAGCCTCCGTGGAGACGAGACTCCCGAGGATATTCTCGTCCCCGAAGACGTCATGCGGAACGCTAAGGTCGCGCTCGAAGCGGGGAAACCCGTGGTACTCTACGGACCGACGGGGACCGGGAAGACGACCTTTGCGAAGCAGTTGGCCCAGAAGACGGGTATCGGATACTCTCTCCACACCGCGACGCCCTCGTGGACTCCTTCGGACATCATCGGTGGAATCAGTCCGGACTACACGGGAGAGTCGCTCAGTTATCGGACAAAGCTCGGCTGTGTCTCGGAGGGGGTTCAGCGTGCTCGTCGGTTCGATGTCGAGTACGGCGTCATCCTGGACGAGATCACTCGGGCCGACATCTCGAAGATTTTCGGGCCGCTCTACACCGCAATCGAGAACCCACACCAGACGATCTTCGAGACCGACGAAGGGGAGACCATCGAACTCGATGAGCGAGTGAACATCATCTGTACGATGAATATGTCGGACCGGACGGTGAACGAACTCGACAACGCGATTACGCGCCGGTTCGCCATGATCGAGCTGGACGAGTACGAGGAGGACAAACGGCGGCAGCTGTTCAGAGATTGGCTCGACACACACGTCACCGGACAGACGGACATCGACGACGCGGAACTGCTCCGTCTCTTCGAGCGGGATTACGAGGGAATCAACCACGGCAACGAGTCCACGGCACAGGGCGCGATCATGCGGTTCGGTCCGATGCACTACCGCGACGTCGCCGTCTTCGTCGGCGTCGCCTGCCGAGAGGGTGGAGAGTACGAGTACGATCAGACCGACTCCGTCGGGCAAGCCTTCCGGACCTACATCGTTCCCCGGCTGTTGAACTCCGCGGCGTTCCCGCAAGTGGAGCGCATCGCGGAACACTACCGGGCGCTGAACGACGAGTTCGAGGAGTTCGACCTCTCCCCGGCGGCCGAGCTCGCCGAGCGCGAGCTCGAACAGGAACGACGCCAGATGGGTTCCTACGAGTAATGAGCAGTATCGACGAAGTCTATCAGTACGGGCGGGACACGTTCGACGTCCCAGAGCGTGGGGAAATCCGGATAGAGGGCTGTCCGTCGTCCATCACTGACCAACTTCGTCGCGCGTCCTTCACGCAGGAAAGTCCCGGTGTGTTCACGAAGCACCAGGATGCTCTCGATTCCGATCAGCAGTACGATGTCATCACGGTGACCGTAGAGGGCGACGACGGCGACGTCATCCACGTCTCCGCGACCGATATCGTCGGAGCGGTCAGTCTCACACCGTCGTCGAAGGTGACGATATCCCCGAAGATTGACTGGGGACCGATCTTCGACATGCTCCTTGCGGTGTACGACCAGAACCGGTCGATCGACTACCACGGAATCCCGCTTCAGGACTTTCTCTCAGACGATATCGAACTCGACGACGTGCTCGTCGTGATGGCGATCAACTACCTGGAAGGACTGGAGACGATCCAGCGCAACGGGTACATTCGGGACCTGATCCTCCGCCGGACCAACAGTCTGGAAGGGCGTGGAGAGATCGACGTCGAACAGACCCTCCTGAACCACGCTCGGGGAACCATCGAACCGAACTGGATCCGGAACGAGACGGAGTACAACAACGCCGCGAACTCGCTGCTCCACTACGCGGGGAAGACGCTGCTTCGACTGTTCCGACAGAACGCGTCGGAGTACGAGCATCCCGGGTACGATCGCATCTTCTCGGAAGTCCACCGTGAAGTCGAACGACTGGACGGTATGGGCGTTGACAGCGGGCTGGGTCGTATCGACGAATATCGACGCATCACCCTCGGCGACCTTCCGAAACAACGCCAGTACTACCGGAAGGCGTTCGACGTCGCAAAGGCAGTATTGTCGTCGTCGCTCGGCCAGCAGCTCAAGGATGGCCCCCGAGAGCTGGTCGTGGACTACGTACTGAACATGGAGTCACTGTTCGAGCAGTACTCCCAGGTAGTGATCGAGCGCGAACTCTCGTACATCAAATCGTACGACCACTTCGACTCGGTCGCCAACGTCACTCCCGCCAGATCGCCGTCGGTCAACCCGTTCGAGGGAGAGAACCAGATCTATCACGAGCCCGATCACGCCCTCCAAGAGGGTGAGGAGACGATCGCTGTCCTTGACTCCAAGTACTACGCGGAGGGACACGACCCGGTCAAGGAGTCACCGTCACGGTCCCGGCTGTTCAGTTACGCCTACCTCCTTCACGCCGACAGACTCGCATTCCTGTGTCCGTTGCTCGAACCGCGATGCCGACGCGTGACACAGACGGGCGCAGAATTGGAGATCGTTTCCCCGACAGGAGACTTCTCGCTGGAGAAGTACGACGAGGTCGTCCACGAGTATCTCCATAGTGTTCTCGAAGAGATTCATCCCGAGCTTGAGCCCTTCCGCGCCATCGCGGAGAACGAACTCTGTCTAGATGGTGTGGATGAGAGCGACCTGAGTGAAGCCGCAGACGTGAACGGACCGTTCGCCTTCCAGAACCCTCAGGACTTCTCGCTCAAGGTTGTGAAAGCGGCTGCGGACGAGTACTCGTACAACGTGCGGAACCGATACCATCTGGAGCAGGACGGAGACTGGACGCGTGACCAGATCGAGACTCGGTGTGGAAGGCGCAACGAGTACACGTGGACCTGCCTTCCCGTATTCTACGAAGAAGGTGGCCGGGACTGGATCGACCTGTACTTCCTCAAACGAGATACTGGGGAAGTCGAGAAAGAAGGGCCGTTGAAGCTTCTGTAGGGTCTCAAAAGGGTGTGACGAGCCAGTCACCATCCTCTTTGCGTTCGAACTGTGGACCGAACACGTCCTGTAAGGAGTGAAGTTCGTCGTCGTATCGGAGGTCGTAGGTTTTCCCCTGCCGATGGAACGATCCTTCGACGACGAACTGAACCGTCGGATTTTGGTACTCCAGGTCGTTCGCGCGTCTATCCATCGCGTCCGTGAGTTCGGCACGAAGATCGTCGTTCGAGAGCGCCTCTTCAAGTCCGACTACGGAGACTTCCGCGGGGACATCGTCGTTTCGAAGCCGCTCGATGAACTCCTCGATCGGCATCCGGTGATCGAAGGTATCGTACGCGTCTTCGATGACGAGATTGTAGCGTCCGGGGATGCGTCCAGGGCCAGCCATTGGTTGATTCACAGTTTCACAGGATAAAAAACGGGATGCTGTCTCCCGGTTATCCGGCAAGTCCGGGTGAGATGGCTCACACCACGATATAGATCAGGTCTGGCCGGAAGAACAGCAATCCTCCCACTCCCATCACCATCAGTGATTTCGGATCTGCGTATCGAAAATTGTCGATCGAGGCATTGAACGCGATCATGCCGGCGATCAGGATGAGACCAATTCGCTGCCCGGCGATGAAGCTCTGAGTAAAGGCTGAGACTTCAGCTCCAATTAGGCCTTCAGCATACTTGATAAATAGCCCGAGAAAGAACGTGGCAAGGAAGAACGGGAGCGCTTCGATCTTCCCCGCAAACTGATCTCCGGACCACGCTGTCTTTGTGTACCGGTCACCACTCTCGAAAATCAGACCACTGATTGAAGCCCCTATGAGACCATAGATGAACGCTTCCATCAGATTCGCCGATAATTGTTCGACCATCTAGTCTCGTAACTCTCAGGGCGAGGGTTTATAAGCAATCCCTGGTTTTCAGTATATGTTTCAGTCCTCCACGGGGATGGCAGCCCCATGCCGAGCAGCCGTGAATAGGCGTAACGGTCGGTTAGCGTCTGCTCTGTCCGGAGGCTGCCAGCGGTTCGACTCAGCGCAGAACCAGCGAGAGCCATACAACGAACAATGACATTAGAAACAACGATTAAACACAACGGAACGGAAATGATAATCGATCTTGACGAGTTACAACGTTACGGTCAGTACTACCTTGACCGCGACCGGAATCTCATCATCAAAGCGGACGTGTTGACGCACGGAACGAAAGATAGTCGATTCGTACGTGAAACCATCACGGGCAACGATTACACAATTGAGCCGGTCTTCCTTCCTGTGAATAAACTCCGCGACTCTATCGAAGAGGCGCTCAAAATCGACGTGATGGACCAAGAGGCCAAACGCATCGCCAGGGACTACTCGCAAATGGGCGTTGAAGTAGTCTGTCGATTTGCCGCGGATCTTCACGGCGACCGGATCCTGATTAAGGCGGACAGCAGCGGCATCGTCTCTACCGATGTTGAAGAACCACTCGTCGGGTGGGAGCACGATTACGCAGAACTAATCGATCGCGTCGAAACAAGCCAGTGGCCCTCACAAAGAGACATCATCTGGGAGTTGTTCGGAGCGGTGCGTGACGTCGCACCCGGTGATCACGAGTACAGCGCCCGGATCGAACTCACGACCATCTCCGAGTAATTGTCAATCATGGTCACTTCGGTGACCGCCTGTTTTGTACGAGAATATATTTGATCAATAGGGTTTCAGCAGAGACGCTCCACCACATTGAACCCAAAAACTGTCGCGTCTCGTTCAGAACTCGGAGAGTCCTCTCTGTGAATCCTCGTCGGTGAAATCCTGTTCGACGAATTCTAGAGACTCAACCTTCGAGATACCTTTCACTGTGAGTTCATCCGGACCAACTTCGTTCAGCCGCGCATTCAACGCGTTCCGCTCCGTCTCGGAAAGCATCAGTTCTTCTCGCTCCACGATATCAAGCACGCGAAGTTGGTAGTCCAGAGACCGGGACTCAAGTTCGGAGTGGCACGACCGACACAACGAGACCAGGTTCACGGGGAGGTGTGCATCGTACTCGTCAGGCACACGCGAATCCGGAATGAGGTGATGGACGCTCAGCCGTACGCCACCCTCAGTCGCCTCACAACGGCGACACCGACCCGCGTCCCTGTTTCGGACCGAGAGCGCGATCTGCTCGAACCGTTGTTTTCGATCTTGGTGGGATCTATCAGACATACATTCTGCTACCGTCGGGGGTGTTTTGGATTTGTCCTTGTGTCGGTGGTATCCGATTACGAGGAAGTTCGTGGGACTATCTCCACTGGTGACAAAGGCTATCGAGAGCAATTCCTCCGGAACGTCCTTCGTTCAGAAGGCTCCGGCCCTTGCTGCGCTACTCGTGGCAACAGAGCATACTGAAACAGCCTTACTCCGTCCAGAAGGCCCGCTGTCGCTCCTCGATCTCAGCGAGGGCCGTCGAGAGAACGTCCCGCCAGTCCGCGGGATGGTCAGTGTTGTCTCCAGGTGTCGGGGCGTCCGGCCCCGGATGAACGTGATCCCGTTCGTTGTGGTCGGACGGATGGCGGTCCCACCGGTGATCGAACGTTCCCTCCTTGTGTTCCTCGTGGTAGTGCAGCGAGAAGTCGCCGTTCTCGTACCACACGATCTCAAGGTGAGCCGATTCGACGGTGACGAGGTAGAACCGTCGCTCGTAGACGCACACCACTCGGTCCGGCGCGAACGCGGGTCGTTCGTCGATCCGCGCGAATCGGTCGTCCGTCGCCAGTCGGTCCCGGATGACTTCGAGGCGATCGAAGTCAACGGGCGCACCACTGATGCTGTCAGAAGAGCCGGCCTCGTCGTCGCCCTCCGTCATACCGCAGTCCGCTCGCTCGCGGCGTCGCTGCCTCCTGTCGTGAGCGCACGCTCAAGGAGCGTGATACGGCGGCGCGCCGTTTTCCAGGCGGAGACGTCTTCCCACACGTCCTGTACCGATCGTCCCGTTTCGGACGCGTGTGCCGTGATCGATACCGCCTCGGGGGACTCGGCATCGAACCGCTCACTGTAGGTCTCTTCACGCTCCGTCTCGGTTTCCAGGAACGTGATGAGCTCGTCGGACGAGTATTCGTCCCGGAGCTGCTGGACGCGCCGCCAGTTCAGGTACTCCTGGTTCCGGCGGTACGTCGCCGGCGTCTCGGTCACCCGCGTCACGATCCCGAGCCGCTCGAACCACTCCAGATACTCGCGGGCGGCGTCCACCCCACGCCCCGCGAGGTCGGCGACCTCGCTCGCGGTGGCCGGCTCGTCCAGCCCGAGGATGGCGTCGAAGAAGTCGTCACGCGTCCTGTCGCCGCGAACGGTTTCCTCGGGCGGCGTGAGCGCATCAAAATCGGGTGGACTGTCAGCTTTCTCGGAGTCCTGCTTGATTTCGTGGCTCGGTTCTTCCATACCCGATCTCTCGATCTGAAACGGAATAAGTCTTTTTGGGACGTATTATTCCGCGCAAATCCTCGGCATTCACTGGACAGAAAGCGACGCGGAGTGAAGCACGATGATCAGAAGGCTTCGTCGAAAACCTGCTCTCGGTACTCGGCGTCCTCGGCCGCCCTATAAACGACCGGCTCGTGATAGCGCCGGTAGGGGGACTTACTGATCCGCCTCATTTCTGTCTTCACGGAAGTCAGCCAGAATCTCCTAAATTCGTCATCGACGGCCTCCTGTGGGTCTTGATCGTACCTGAGGAGCCACGGGCGGTCGGACTCGTCCTCGTCGTATATCGACTTGAACCGGACGTCACGAGCGGCTCGACGGACGTATTTGTGGACACCGCCCTGATTGGACGGGAGAATGAACTCGGTGCTCGAATTGCCGCCCCGGAAGGCGACGAGTACGTAGCGATTGTTGACCGTGACAGGAATCGTTCCGTTCCGGGGCAAGGACATCACGAGACGGGGGTCATCGCTGCGAAGACCGGTCTCCGAAATGAGGGCTTCGACCAGCTCGAAATACGACTCGATCCACTGACGATCGGGCGCTCTGCTTGCGGTCTCTACGAGCTTTTTGTGATTTTCGGGCTTCTCTGCCGCCATTACACCGGGACTCGCCCGCCCGCATAATAAACCCCTCCACGAAACCGGTCAGGAGCCGGTTCCAAACGAAGTCTTGTCGGATGGGGCACCACGTGTGTTCAAAACGTCCTACGCTCTTGTGTAGCACATTGTTGATGGCTTGCTGTCTTGCGATTTCGATCTGTCCCGGATGAACTCTATTCGACTTAGAGAGACGTTCAGATCGGTGGTTGTGGCTACTTGTGGGAATACCGCGACCGTATCAACAATCTCCTACGGAAGAGCGTAATACTGATGGGTGCATCCTAGAATCCTCCCCCTTTTTGGGATATATTGTAGCTGCGGCAGTCACCCACCTGCGGCTATTAAAGTTAAATGGGCCCAGAGTAATAGAACCCACATGGAAGTGCCAGGGAAAGAAGACGAATATAAAAGGGAACTATATCAATCGCTAGAAAATGAATACGAAACCTCAACATTAGCAGTACCGGAAATGTCAAAACTGCACGAGAAAGAACATACAGGGATTATTTCTGGCACAACAGAATATATTGGCATAATTGACCAAAGAAATGTGACTCCAGAATCATTGGAACAGTGCATTGATGGACTGATGGATGTGCTGTCAGATCGTACAAGTATATAAGAGGCTCTGGGTAATGAGCCTCATCCAATAATTATTGGAGTCACAGACGAAATCACAGACGCTGTCCGAGAGTTCATATACAATACCGCTTCAAAACACGATAGAACCTATCCATATGATGTTTTCGTCGTAGATGTAAAGGCAGGAGTTGTTATTGGAACAGAAGAAAAATACTCTATAGATTACGGTAGAACACTCAAGAACAACCACTTGAACAATCTGCTAACCTAAGGACGCTCTTGTGTAGCACATTGTTGATGGCTTGCTGTCTTGCGATTTCGATCTGTCCCGGGTGAACTCTATTCGGCTTAGAGAGACGTTCAGATCGGTGGTTGTGGCTACTTGTGGGACTACCGCGACCGTACCAACAATCTCATACGGAAGAGCGAACGTCCTATCACTACCAACATCAGACATCGAAGTCAGCGACGAGCGCGGCGTGATCGCTGTATTCGAACGACTCCTCGTCATAGTAGCAGTTGACCGGGTTCAACGCTTCAGAGGCGATGATGTGGTCGAATCGGTTGTTCCCGAAGCTTTCGTCCAGCGTGTCTACGTCGCCATACCCCCACTGATACCGGAATACGTCTACCATGCCGACGTGGCCCAGTCCCTTGAGGACGTTCAGGGCCGCGTTCCGCCATCGATCGCGGACTCTGGGGTCCTTGTCGTCGATGTAGGTGACCGCCTGGCCGTCGGCCAACTCCTCGTCGGGCGAGTTGAAATCGCCCCCGAGAATCCGAAGTTTCTCATCACCGTTGACGATCCGCTGGAAGACCGTCTCGAAGATCTTGATCTTCTCCTCGCCCTTCATGCTGCCCGGGACTGCCCGCACGTTCCAGACCTCGATTTCGACCCCGTCGAATTCACAGGACGTGACGAGGATCTTCTCAGGGTAGTGCGTGGACAGGTGTTTGATGTCCTCGTCATCGTACGCCTCGTCGAAGAGTGCTAACGGATTGTGCTCGATACGATCGGGGTCACGCACGGCGGTGAGATTACCGTTGGTGTGCCCGATATCGTGGTGTGGCGGCACGTCGCTGTCACGCAGTTCGTTCGCCCACGAGAGCGTGTCTACAACACTTTCGTATCCCAATTGGTCGGTGACGAGGTCACGAATGAGCTCGCGTCTGTACTGATTCACTTCGTTGAGCAGCAACAGGTCCGGCAGGTAATCCAGACTGTCGAGGTACTCGAACTGCGATTCGATCTCGTCCTCCGACTGGTACGGGAACGCACCCTTGACGTTCCACGTGAGCACTCGCATAGGTGCCTATCGGCGGCAATAACCAAATAACCGTATTTTGACGATTCGATCGACAAGATCCCGAATCACCCACGGTGAAGACCAGCGGGGATCGTAGTGAAGGGAAGTTGATTTTCGGCGAGGATTTTCGCACCCCTATGAATTTGATCACACTAGTGGCGAGGAGGGAACTTCGAACTCGGGGTAGTAAATTCGAGGCTCATTCGTGTCTGGGTCAGAAGGAACCGTGGCAAGGGAATCGTGTCGCGCTGCGACCGCGAGTACCATCGCGTCGAGGATGTCGTCACGACCCACCTCAGTGAGGGGTCGTCGATCCCGAACATCCTCGTATATCGCTTTCGCGTCGTTGAGGGTCTCGCCGAGAAGTTCGAGGCGTAAGCTCTGTCCCGAGTCGGAGGACTTCGAGTACGCAATCGGTTGACCGTTCAGCGCGGCGAAACAGAGTTCGGGATGGCTCTCACGCACGTTCCCGTCGTACTGGCTCCCGACTGCCGACCTGACCTCTCTGATCTTATCGGAGATGTGGTACGCTTGTTGCGAGAGCCCGTGACCCAAGTCCTCGCGGTGCGTGTCGTTCGCCTCGTCGTAATCGGTACACTCGATCGCCCCCTCACTCGGCGAGTAAAACACCGAATTTCCGCGACACCCCAGGAGTTCCCGCGCTGCTTCGTCGCACCGGCGACGCTCGTCAGTCGGGAGTCCAATCGGGATATCAACCAGCACGTGGTGTGCGCCGGTGTGTTCGTGCCTGAGGCGTTCGAACGACTCGTACATGTCTGTCGAGACATCTCCACCGTCAATCACGGTGACGAACCATCCAGCCGGACAGGCGTCCGCTCCGAGTACCTTCATCAGACGCAGACAAAAAGCTCCAGCCCTAAATCGATGGTAAATACATTAGTTGTTTGTCGGTCACACCGACTTGTATGCGAGAAGACAGCGCACTTTCGGAAAGAGAATCTGAAATGAGTGTCAAGGTACCGTTTGGGGCGGTCGGAGCCACAGTCTTTGTCGTCGTACTGGTACTCATATTCGCAGGTACCGCTTGGGCTCTCGGCGGGACAGACGGAATGCAATTTGCCGGCGTTGTTACTAGCGGAATCCTCACCGCCGCCCTAGTCGCGCTGTACTATAATCAGACGACGTTACTCGAAGACCAGATCGATCTCCGCGCTCAAGAGATAAACCGGGAGGTGCGACTGAACCACACGGAAACTCTTCGCCAGCGCATCTACGCCTGGCTCGGTGCCGACGAGATTCCGCGAACGTTCGATTCAGTAGAAGACATCATCCACGACAGCGGCGAACGGCTACCAAAAGTCACTGCAACGGATGTCGAACCTGCGGAGGCCTTCGTCCACTCATTCGACGATGCAAGTGAGTTTCGCGTAGTTCCGATAAACTTGGAACGCGATCGTTACTTCAGTGACCTTCTGGAGAACCATGCACCCGAACTGCAGGAACGGAGAAGGAAGATCAATCGACTCTATTCTGAATTCGCGGAGCATCGTGAACGATTCAAAAACGACTTCGACGGCGCTTCCCTCAATGAGGGTGACCTTCGAGTGGAACCAGACGTCTATCTCAGCGATTGTATCTTCGAAGGGATCGTCAAAATCGAACGCGACCGGATCGACAACTGGGAATACGAACTGGAATCGATCATGAACGGGTTTGACGAGGGAGGAAACACCTCACCGCAGGAAGACGAACTCCGGTTTATGCAGGGTATACGTGAGCGTCGCTCGATTTACCGTGTTATTCCTGAAAACCAGTCAGTCCACGACGTATCTGGCGATACCGCGAAGGGGCTGGCAAAAGCGGCTTTGCGGAAAACCGTCGATCGGATCTGCACCGACGAAGATCCGTACCAGGATGCCGTCAAGGCTGCCGAGATCCTCGATACGCTGGAACGGGAGATCCGGGAACTCCGAGCGGAACTCATCGAGTACGCAGGACGCCCGGTATTCCCCGGCGACTGCAAATACCTTGACGAGGCGACCCTCGGAAATACCGAAGTTTCCGAGAGGTCATCGTAGGAGTTTGCGGTTCAGTAGCTCATGATGTCCGATCGCCGAGCACGCGCGTGTATGTGTCGTCGTCGGTCACGTCGGCGAGGCGACCGTCGAGCTCGCAGAGGTCGTCATCGACGCCCCACTAATTACGAATTCGCATATTCTAAAAGCGACTTTGCCTTTCTTTCACCGATGTGCTCAACATTGGTCAGCTCCTCTACGGTAGCAGCACGAAGGTCCCCCACCGTCTCATATCCTGCTTGAGTCAGTTTAGAGGTCAGCACCCGCCCAACTCTCGGAACATCTGCCACAAAATCTTCTATGGGAGTATCATCTGGTATTCGATCATCCGATAATGAAGTTGGCCCCTCTGTGTGTTCCTCTATATACTCAATTAGTCTAGAAGCGATTTCTTCACCGATCTGCTCGATGTCGATCAGCTCATCAAGCGTTGCAGCACGTACGTCCCCTACGGTTTCGTATCCTGCTTTTTGGATCTTCTTTCGGCTGACGTCCCCAAAGCCGGGGATCTGATCCGCAATCTCGCGGAGCTCAACATCGTCCACGATAGTCGATCGGTCGCTCCCCGGATTCCAATCTTGACTCTTCGTTTTCTGATTCTGGATGAATTCGGTCAACCGCTCTGCCGTTTCCGGTCCAACTCGGGTCACGCTCATTAATTCGCTACTGGTCGTTCCCTCCAGATCGCCGAGCGTCTCGTAACCCTCCTTTTCAAGATTCGTTATAATAATCGGTCCTGCACGTGGAACCTCTTCCACTACGGTGTCGATCGAAGTTTCTGGTGTGAATTGAGTTAGATGACACTGTGGCTCTTGGATTATTTTGTGAAGTCGATTAGCCGCTTCAAAAGCACTACCAAGTTTCTGTGGCGGATTACCGAGCGATACTAAATTCGTCTGTTCATCCACTTCAGTATCCTCTGAAGACACCTCATACTTCTCAGGGATCCCAGTCCAGAATTCGTCAAGAGATTCTTCGTACGATCCATTCACGCCCTCAAGTGATGCTGATGCGTCTGTTGCGGAAAGTCGATGTCTCCACCACGTCACACTCGGCTTACGTGGTTCTTGGTTGGTTTCCTGATCGCCGCCGGTATTTCTATCAGACCAGGTCATACCAGAGAGTCCGCTGATAACGATACGAGGTTGCGAAGTTCTTCATCCGATAGTTCAGTTATCCACTCGTCGCTATCTGCCAGTACCCGTTCTGCTAAGTCGCGTTTGCTCTCAATGATTTGGTCGATCGATTCCTCGATCGTGCCTCGACAAATCAATTTGTACACCTGCACGTTATTGTCCTGCCCAATCCGATACGCTCGGTCAGTTGCTTGCTTTTCGACGGCGGGATTCCACCACCGGTCATAGTGGATGACGTAGTTGGCCGGCGTGAGATTGATCCCGGTACCGCCAGCATGCAGTGATAACAGGAAGAAACAGGACCCCTCAGCGTTTTCGAATTCATCGATCATCTCCTCCCGCTCCTCCTTCGCTGTATCTCCATAGAGGTAGAACACGTTATGGCCTTGGCTCCGTAAGTTTTCTAACAGTAACTCCGCCATCTGAGTGTATTGCGTGAATATCAGGCCCTTCTCGTCGTTAGCTGCTATTTTCTTGACGAGATCATCAAGCGCGGCGAGTTTACCTGACCGACCACTGATACGCTGATCGTCGTTGAGATACTGACGCGGGTGATTACAAATCGATTTGAGATTGCCGATCAGCTTCAGAATTCGTCCCCTACGTTCGATATCCCGGGACTGCTCAATTTGCTCGAAGATTTCATCTGCCACTGCCTTGTATAGAGTTGCTTGTTCTTCAGTGAGTCCACAGTACTCTTTTTTCTCTGATTTCTCCGGAAGATCGTCGATTATCGAGTCATCCGTTTTCTCACGCCGCAACACGAACGGGCGTATGAGCTGTCTGAGCTGTTCCATCTTCTCGATGTCCCCCCGTTCCTCAATAGGCCGAGAAAAGGCGTTCCTGAACTGTCTCTCGGAGCCGAGGAGTCCGGGATTGCAAAACTCCATAATGGACCACAACTCGCTCAGTCGGTTCTCGACTGGAGTCCCGGTTAATGCCAACCGATGATGGGCCGACAGTGACCTAATTGCCTGTGTACGACCGGCTGACGTGTTCTTGATCTTCTGTGCTTCATCCAGAACGACCCTGTGGAACTGAATGTCTCGAAGTTGCTCGATATCACTTCTCGCCGTCCCGTACGTAGTAATGATTACGTCGTGGTGTTGGATGGCGTTGGTAAGATCGTCTCCCGACATTCGACCTTGGCCGTGGTGGATATGTACAGTCAGATCTGGTGTGAACTCGTTGGTCTCGCTTTTCCAGTTGTACACCACGGACAGTGGACACACTACAAGCGTCGGACCAACCAGGGGATCGATCGAACGTTCCTGAACGAGACGAGCCAGGACCTGAATCGTCTTTCCAAGTCCCATATCGTCTGCCAAACAGCCACCAAAGCCGTGATCTTCAAGATACGAGATCCAGCCTAGGCCCGTTTTTTGATACGGGCGTAACTCCCCGTCGAACCCGGGCGGTGTATCTATTTCCTCGACCCATGTCTCGTAATCCTCCTCGAACAGCTTCTTGAACGTCCCTTCCAACCGCTTTTCGACGACTGGGAGGCTAACACTGTCATCGCCGATCTCGGTGTCTGCCTGAATCGCTTCCTCAAGAGTACGTTCTTCGTCCCTCTGGAGGAGATCTATTGCTGATTCGGCGTCATCGTCTTGTACAGTGACCCACTTCCCCTGGAAGTGTACGAGCGACCTTTTGAGCGTGGATATCTCCTCTAACTCGTCTTCTGAGAGAGTGGCATCCCCGAGAACGATCTCCCAGTCGAACTCACACAGTTGTTCGATTCCCAGACCGCTGCCGGTGGTCTCAAACTCGTCCTCGGGGTCATCGACGACCAGTCGGGCACCAAGTCGCTGCGGCGGCTCTCCCCACCAGCTTGGAAGGATCACACCAAACCCCGCCTGTCGGAGGACTTCTGCGTGTTCCTGTAGGAATTCGGCGGCGTCATTGTTCGATAACTCTATTGCAGTCGGTTCTGATCGGTCGAGTTCCCCCTTGAGCCGCGGATATCGTGTGGATGCGCGCTTCAGTTCGTTTTTCAGTATCTCTGTGGGTTGGTCAAGGTGGCGTGCGAGTGCTTTCGACGTCGAGGGATCCGAGTCCCAAAGCTTGTTTGCCTCGACGACGAGGCTCGGGTCCTCCTTGGACTGCAGGAGTAGTTCGAGCGTCCACCCGTCGGGTACGACCGGTTCGGTCTTCGACTCCGAGACCACCGTATCTGTGTCCACTTCAGGCTCTTTCAGTTGGAAACAGAGCCTGACTCCCTGTTCGTCTCCCGTCACGGGAGGGCGTGTCCACTCGTTGAATTGCTCCCGAAGTTCAGCAATAGCCTCCGGGTCGGCATCGATCGACTCCCCGTTCTTTTGGAGCCTACGTATCCACTGTCGATGGATCGCTTCCAGTTCCTCCGTGGGTAAGTCCGTCTCAGCCGCAGACAAGCGCTCTTTAGACAGCGCATTAACCATCTGGTCCAGTGCGCGCGTCAAGACGTCCCTTGGAGGACGACCGATCGAGTCCCTGTGGGTTCCATGGTCGAAGGTAGGATCCGCTCCGACCTCCACCGATGTCCGTGCGAGTGGTGGCATCGCATCCACCAGCTCCGTAATTCGATCAACATCCGCTTTCGTAGAGGGAAACGCCCGCCAAACACCGGTAACGGACCCGTCCTTTTCTGCAAGGTGGGGCGCAATCCGTCCGGTGTCAACGTACGACTCTGCTACCGAGCAAATAGCACGCCAGTAGTTGACGGTATGTCCCGGTTCGATCGGAGTTCCCCAGTACCTACTCGTCTCCCCATTGGTTGGTGATGACTGTGAAAATTGCGAGAGGATCGATGGAGCATCTCTCGGATCTATTTCTACTGCTGGAATGAGCCACGGAGTGAATGATATCGTAGTCCCCGACACGTCTTCTTCCCGGATCGACGGTGATGCCTGAGGACCGTCTTGGCTTGAGGGTAAATAGACCGTGAGAGCACTCAGTTCTGTATTCGCGTTTCCACACCCAATGTGCGACAGAATGTCGATAAGGGTCAGCTCGTCAACGGCGAACGGATGCTTCTCTCCACCTATTGTGTTCGTCGTCGGGTTCTGGTCCGTTGATCGTGTACGAGGGAGTGTCGAGTCCTCTGCCCAGAGGTACATTTTCCCGCGCTCGTCCGTGACCACATGGAAGACGAACATCCTTCGTGAGTGATTCGTGGATTTTGGTTGGTTCGCCGAGGTTTAATAACTCGTGATGTCCCGATCGCCGAGCACGCGCGTGTAGGTATCGTCACCGGTCACGTCGGCGAGTCGCCCAGCCAGCTCGCGGAGGTCGTCATCGACGCCCCACTTGTCCACGTAGTTCTGGACGGCCTGTCCCTTCTCGTAGCGGTAGCGGAGGAACTGGAGCTTGTCGAGGTTCGAGAGGTGCTCGTCACCGTTCCCGTTGGTCCGCTCCTGAATGTACGCCTGGCGTTTCTCGTTGTCCCACGTGCCGAGTTCGAAGCCGTCATCCTGGTTATACAGGCACATCCCCTTGAGATCCTCCGGTGTGGCGTTGGTGCCGCGGCAGAGCTTGTTGACGTCGTCGAACGAGGGGTCCGGGCTATCGAGCAGGTCGATGAACACGTCCTCGACGCCGATGTCGCTGGCCTCCTGGATAATGCCGTAGATCTCCTGGACAACCTCCTTAGCGTCCATAATTTCTCCGTCGCGCTGTACCTTCCCGTGGTGTTTGGAGTACTCACGGAAGCACTCACCCATTTCCATTACACCGATATCCCCACGGGATAGCTCACGGTTTTCTTCAAGCTGTTTCCGGGTTCGACGGGCTGTACGGTAGATATTACGACGCAGAGCGTTCCAGCTAATTGGCTGAGTCTCATCTACTGGTCTAGCAACAACAATAATGTCGAACGTAACGGAGTCCCCCTTTCCCAGCTTAGCTGGAAGCTTACTGATGTCTGCTGTAATCGGATATGCAGCGGTTACTTCGAACCCAACGTCGCAGACCGCATTAAGGAGTTCTCCCCACGATTCTGAGTCACTATGATGGTAAGTGAATGTAAGAACCCCATCGTCCTTGAGAGCTTCCCGGACGACTGAGAGTGCTTGGGTCATTTCGTCTTCGAATTCTTCCGCACCTTTTCCTACTGCTGGGTTCGCAACTATGCTTTCGGCCCGTGGGGTTTTTTTCTCGTCGAATCCAGGGTACTCTTCCTCAAGGATGACTTTCAGCCACACATAAAAGAAGTCCGACAATTCCGAATATATTACATTGTCGTAGTATGGGGGATCGGTGATGACGGCATCATACTCGTTTTCTTCATCGATCGCTCTTGCATCACCAAGGTGTAGTTCGTAATTTTCGCCAACAGGGGTGTTGAATGGCTCTGTTTCGACACTTTCACCATCCTCAATTATTCTATCGGTTGGATTTCGGGCATACTCTACACCGCTCTTTACCATCTCCCAAGAGGACTTGAACGTCCCTCGACCGTATTCTGACCCCCAGAGATTATTTTCTGAAGGATAAAGAGGGGGGTTGAAAGAATTACTGCGAAATATGTCACCCATTCCGTTTCGGGTGGGGTCATACGAGACCATCATACAGTTCGTTCGAAGAGCATCAGAGAAGGCCAGAAGTAAGTACTCTTTCGCATTTTGATTTTCAACATTGTCGATAGCCTTTAGTAGAGTACCCATTCCCAACAACTGGCGCTCATTGAACATATCCGTCCAGTCATCGTAACCATGTCTGAGAACGTTGAAACCCCCGCCGATACTGCCCTCAAATGCCGAGCTATCTGTCTTAATCCCAAGTGGGATTTCTTCGCTCGGCACATATCCACGAAGATCCTCAGACTCTTCCCAGCGCTGTTCTGCTTCTCCAGCTAGCTTCAGGTCATATTCCTCAATTCCCTTGTAAGACCTCACCTCTCCCTTTTCTCTCCCTTTATCATCACACTCTCTGCAGTAGTATTCGAGTCCGTAGAGCCTGGTATTGAATCCTCCTTGCTCTTGAATTGCGTCAACAATCCCGTATTTTTGACCGCAGGAGTGGCAACTGTAGTTCCCATTACCAGCATTACCGTCTTCGGGAACGAAATGGTTCCCACATTCGGAACACGAGCTTTCACTCTGCCAATCATCAACCAGAATTACCGATCCACAATCAGGACAGAGAACGTTGTACTTTCCCTTATTCTCATATCGTCCCTTTCCAATCCGATAATCCTTGAAGAGCGGCACATTCTCTCCACATGAGACACAGTCCAGTTCCTTTACCCAGAAGTTGTACATCACGTCCGCTTCGTGGTCGCCGTTGGGGCAGGGTGTTCTGTAGTACTGCGTAATCTCGTCAGCGACATCATCTTTCACTTGCTCGAAGGCTTCTTCGAGTTCTTCGACGTCGGTCTGCCCAGCTTCGAGTTCCTTCTTCGTAACGAACCACGCGACGGGATTCAGATCGTTGCCGACGACTTCCGCACCGAACCTTGATGCCTCGACGAGCGATGTACCGCCACCCATGAACGGATCGAGGATCTTCTTGTCCTCAACGCGAACGTCCTTCGGGTAGAGTTCCCAGAGGCTCTCCGGATCGGTCATATTCACGCGTTCGAGTAGCGACGCGATGTCGAGGTCGGACTCGCCGTCGGCGTCGTCGCCGTACGCCGCGAGTGTCTCACCCTCGTGGCCCGGCTCGTAAACAGAGACCTTCTCCGGGTCGTCGAGGAGTGTGTACAGAGAGATCGTACGAAAGACACAGCCCAGCCGTCGCGCCCACCACTTGTGCATCGTGTAGATGGGCCGGTAGTGCATCTTCGCCCGTCCCTCCTTCTCGGCGATCTCGTTCACGCGCTCGATCGGGAATCCCCGCTCGATGGGGAGTTCCGTCCGCTCATGCCGCTCCTGCGAGGACCCAGATTGCTCAGACATGATTCAGTATGTGGAAGGAATTACGCAGGAGCCTCATAAGTATGCATTCTCGCTCGCCAGATTGATCGCAAGCAACGCTCCCGTGATGCCCATCACCTGAGTGCTTATGTCAGTCGCCCCTCCACGATGACACAACATGGAGATAGCTGAGCAGATTCACCCGAAAGAGATGGGTGAACTATACGGTCAGAACGAGAGACTAAGGATTCCATCCTACCAGAGGCGGTACTCGTGGGAGGAAGAGCAGTTCGAGGATCTCTGGCGTGACCTCAACGAGATTCCTCCCGGTGGGAGTCACTTCTTCGGCACCATCGTCTTCATGTCCGGCACTCACCTCGCACAGGGAACGAACGAAATCGATATCGTTGACGGACAACAGCGGATCACGACAGTCTCGATACTGCTCTGTGCGATACGAGATCACCTACAAGAGAACTACGAGGAGGACAAAATCGCACAGCGTGTCGAAAGCATCAACGAGGCCCTGTGGATCGTTGACCGGGATGGTGAACGACAGGGTATGCGCCTAACCCTCGGGAACTTAGACCGAGAGAGCTACGAGAGTCTAATTAATGGCTATATCGACGAGATCGAAAACGGGAAAATCGAGTCCGCTTACGAGTTCTTCCGCGGACGACTTGACACGGAATGTGATGACCTGAGCGAGGTTAAAACGCTCCATGACCGGATTCTTGATGACCTGATCTACGTCTCGATCACGGCGAAAGGGCACTCCGAAGCCTACCAGCTGTTCGAGACCATGAACAACCGTGGTCTCTCTCTTTCACCGATCGACTTGATGAAGAACTACCTTCTGATGAAGGCCTCCGATAGAGGGGACACGGACGAAGATCGCGTCGAGGACCTCTGGGGAAAAATCATAATGAACATCGATAGCCTATCCGGCATTCACGACTCCGGAGAGACGTTCTTCCGACAGTATTTCATGTCCTCACATCTCCTCGGAATCAATCAGAAAATCACGAAGAGCAAACTATACGACCCGACGTTTACCGACACAATCGACGAAGCTGACGACATCGAAGAGCTGCTAAAGGACGTTCGTGAGAAGTCCGATCTCTTCCGAAATCTCATTGAGCAGGATATCACCCGGTTTAGCGACAGTGAGAACTCCGAGATCAATCGGCTACTTCGAGACGCAGAGATCGTCTCCATCACCCCATTCACGCTCTTCCTTAGAGCATTTTCAGAGACCGACGATGTCGATCTACTAAAGGAGATTATCCGACGTTCAAATGCGCTTCTCATTCGCCGCCAGATCTGTGACCGCAACACCGGCCCCCACGACACGATCTTCAATCACTTGGCACAGAATGCGTTCGACTCGGACGACCCACTCCAATATATGGAAGACTATCTGGAGTCTGAAGGAAGATTCCCCAGTGACGAACAGTTCAGACGTCACTTCGTACAGGAGGACTTCTCACGGAGTGACCGAACAAAATACATTCTCAGCAAAATCGAGGAGGAACACTTCGGTCATGGTGGAAAGGAAGTCGTAGAAAGCCGATACCAAGTACATATCGAACATATTCTACCTGAGCGCCCCGGGAAGAACCTCACCAAACTCTGGTTAGAGCCCTTCGGGATCAGCGAAGACGAGCACGACGATTTCAAAAAGCGGATCGGGAATCTCACACTTCTGGAGGAGGATCCCAACATCCGCGCCTCGAACCGGTCATTAGACCGGAAACAGCAGTACTACACCGAGACAGAGACCGACTTTAAAATGACACATGAACTCAAAGACCACGATCGATGGGACATATCTGAAATTGAGTCGCGGAGCGAGAGACTAGCCCGAATTGCAGCTGATGACGTCTGGACGCTCTAACGAATAAGTAAGGACGCTTCTGAGAAAATCTACTAGATACACCGGTCTCTGTACTCTAAATATATGTGATTTGCTGCCTATCAACTACTATGAACTCTCAAACACCCAATGAGGACCATCTTGAGGAGTTCATCGACAATATCGAGACTCGATATGACTATTCCAAACTGAAAGACTGGGAATTAGAAAAACTACGCGGAAGGGAACACCTCCTTTACAACGAGTTCCAACGATTCAAAATGACTTTTCCAGACGATGGATCCATATGGCAGGGTAAGTTACGTGCCGTCGCGGCTGACGATTCTACTGAAGAGAAATATCCATTGACGACAGCAGAGAGACTACGTCTGGAAGACGCTCGTAAGTCGGCGGAAGGAGAGATCTACAGAGCAGTCGGCCATCGGAAGCAGCTAAAACGAGAGCAGCGGAGTAATATTCTGAATTCGGTCGTTGACGTGTCTGTGAATCTTAAGTACGCTTCGTTGAGTCTCTTCGCAGCGGTCAAGCAACTCAAGCCGTGGTGAATTGTAGGCATGTGGAGACGAGATCTGTTCGTCAATACTTTGCAGATTTGGACAGACTCAGGTTATACATTCACTCCGGTAAGGTACGATTTAATACTTCTAACGACACGATCAGAGATATGAGCCTCAACCTAGGCGACCCGCCCAGTTGGATTTTGGTTCTACTAATCGGGTTAGGTATTCTATGGGCGTTATCAAACGGCATTCTTGACCCAGCCTTTTCAGTAGGAGATCTCACTCTCCCCATGGAAGATCTGGGTTCGCTACTTGTCGTTGGAGCGCTCGTTCTGGGCGGATTCTACTTCCTGCAAGACGTGCTGAGGAAAGTATAGACAACCAGATCTAGGTCAAGACTCGGAGCTACGTAGCAAGTACAAGCGATTCGTCTGATGCACGATCTAGATCGCCAACCCGTACCAACCACTCGATCCCGGCTGTAGTGATTTTCTCCCCAAGCTGCCGCTCAATCGCTGACTCGGGAACACCTGAATAGAGATCGTCATCATACTCGTGCTCACGAAGCGAAATAATCGTTCCTGACTTTTGATCCGTCTTGGCTTCGTTCGTAGAACTCATTTACCTCTCTGTGAATGTCGAAGACGAACCCTTGGTCTTCCAGTCGTTCCAGCTTCTGTTTCATCGCTCCGATGAAATCATCGTTTCCAAGCAGCTCCAATTGTTTCATGATCTCCTCGACGATCACGTCGTCGTCGATCCCTCCCTGGGCGATACGTACCATGTCTTCGACGTCGTCCTCACGGTTTGCAACTGCTTTGAACAGGAAGATGTCGTTCAGAGACACCATCCGAACCGAAAGTCCGTCTTCATCGAACAGGTGCCGACTGCGTGAGATCATCGAGTCACTCAGGTAGATAACCCCAGCCACCTGCTCGTGGAACACGTCGAATCGACGTCGATCCTTTTCGAGAATGAACGCCGCCTCAAGTTCGTCGTACTCTTCAGCGAGATCTTCTTGCGGCTCGTACCCCGCCGAGGTGAGTACACTCCAGAGTTGCTTCAGCTCCGACTCCCTGCGGACGATGAGGTCAATGTCCTTCGTCGCGTTCTTGAGCTCTTCTAATGTCAGTGCTCCCCCGCCGATCAGATACACCGTGAGATCGTCGTTGATGAGTGTGGCGAGTTCGCTGAACTGTCGCCGGATCGCGGTGGACTCGAACGTCGGCTCACGGCTCATAGTTCGACCTCATACTCGGAAGCAAGGGTCTCGAACTCCTCCCACACAGGTGTGCTCTCTGACGTGACTTCCCCTTCAGTACGGAGGAACTCCATAAGCGGGAGGACGACGTCCTCGACTCCGTAGTACGTCGCCGCCTCTTCGAGGGACTCCCCGGACAGTCCCGTCTCGGCGATGAGCAAGAGCACGTATTTCCGGTGCCGTGAATCGTTCTCTATGAGAAGGAGATGGCAGACGAGGTCCTCAGGACCGAGCGTTTCCCGATCCTCCGAACAGAGATAGTACTGTTCGGACGTCGTGAAGAACTGGAGTCCGTACTCGGCAAACGCATCGAGACCTGTTCGATGATAGTTCTCGTCTTCGACGGCAGACTCAGTCCGGACGAGGAACTCTTCGTGGGATTCCCAGACGATCGTTCCGCTCCCGACATCACGTTTGATCCGGACGCGATGAACGTGGTGACGGAGTTCGTAGGCGAACCGATGAAGATCGTTGAACTCCTCTCGAAGTCTGTATCGGCTGTGTTCCTTTGTTGCCATCGCTCGGTTCGTTAGCGTCCGAAGGTTCCGATAGATCGTCGCCCGGCTGTGTCCGGTTCGCTCTGCGAGTTTGGTCGCAGCCCACGGCTCTTCGCTGCTAAGATAGTACAACACGTTCAGCATCGAGGGCGTGAGCAGATCCGGGAAATCCACGTGGGGATTCGACCCCGTAAGGGACTGAAACACTTCCACACACCGCGCATCACTTGGTTCTGCGACGGAATGCGTACCAATCCGTTCCCTGTTGATCAGACCACGCCGTTCCAAGCCACCAAACGCATCAGATACTGTCGATTCTTGGTACTCTAATTCCTCGGCCAACTCTTGTCTGTCCTTTGGTGAGTTCAGAGCCGAAAGTACCCTCAACTCTTTCTCATCAATCATGTTGTCTCATATTCGCCCAACAGTATTTAAGAACTTAGGCGATTATGAGACAAAGCATAACTAAACTTACTTACTGGGGTGTTTAGGAACACAGACACTTCTCATGAGATTTGTGTATGATGGGATTCGTTTCGTCGGTTGATACGTGAGATGACCCCTAACGAGGCCACGATCTGTTCAAATAGAATGGAAAGGGGACTTCCCTACTTCTGGAAGCTGATCTCGACGTTCAGGCTCGACGCCTCGTCTGGCATTCGCTCGAACAGGTCTTGGATCTTGGTGTAGTCCTGCTCAGATCGGAGTGTCAGGCTCACTTGCGAGCGTTCGACGTCGGCGGTTCCCTGAAGCGCGCCGGGGACGCCCTCGCGGTCCGGGAGCATGAACGTGACGTCGCCGTACTCCACGGTCCCGGCCTGGCTATCCCGTCGCCATTTCTTTCGCAGGTCGGCGACATCGTCACCCTTGTACTCGAACCGCCACGTCTCCGATCCGACGTCGGGGATGCGGAACGGATATCCGGGCACCCAATCGGACGCCTTCTCGGAGCCTGTCGGCCCGACGACGTACACCGGATCCTCCTCGCGGCCGAGGTTCTGCAGCAGGAACGTCTGCACCATGTCCTCCGTGACGGTGCTGTCGAAGCGATCGGCGATCTTACTCACGGTGAACTGGTCTCCGGTATCGAGGTCGTCTAGGTAGTCCAGGATCTGACCGCCGATCCGGTCCGACACGGTCGGGACGATCTTCACCGTCATCGGGTTCCGATCGCCGAGGGAGTCCAGATACCGTCCGCCGGCTTCTAGGACGTAGTCGTCGATGAGGAACTCGTTGACGGCCTCACGGGCAGCCGTCTCGGTCTCGTCCGGCGGGAGGAACACCGTCTCGTCCGTGCGGATCTCACCGATGATCGTTTCGACGTTCGCGTTCCCCTCCGCTTCGATGGCTTCCTCGATGCGCTCGGCGAGGTACGACCCGCCGACGGTCGTCGCGCTCCCGACGTCGCGGAGCGTCGCGTCCGACTGCGGCTTGTCGAGGATCTCGTTACCCCGAACGATCACGTACTGGTCCTCACGGTTCAGCCGTCCGATCGCACGCATCACGACGTCGTGACTGTCGCCGTCAAGCCAGATCTCGCCGTCTTCGATCAGCTCCAGCTCGAAGTCTCCGATGTCGAGCGCCGTCGTTCCGCTTCCGAACCGCTGTCGGAGTTCCTGTTCGACGTCGTCTACGCCCCACAGGTCCACGTCGTCCTGTCTGATCAGGACGGTGTCAAGCGAACTCCCGGAGAGGTCGTCACGGAAGCCGCCGGAGTCACGAGCCAGTACCGGCTTTCCGTCGAGCGCTTCCACGGTCGCGTTCAACACGTCGTTCGCACTTCCGGGGATCGGGAGTTCCGGGTCACGGAGGAACTGCTCGTACACGTCCTCGATCGAAATCTCGCCACGCCGTTCCAGCAGATCCGTCACGATGGGCCACACGTGCGACTGCAGATCGAACGGGTCGGCCGCCGCGGAGTCCGCGATGTTCGAGGCGTCGAGCTCCGGACCATCCACCACGTAGACGTCCAGGTCCATCGGGGCCGCGAGGTCGAACTCCTGAAGCAGGTTGTCGCCGTCCAAAACCTCCCCGTAGAGCAGCTGTAGCTCTTCGCGGAGCTCGCTCTCCTCCTGGTCCTTCATTGACTGAATGGACTCGCGGATCTCGTCGTCGAGCGACTCGTCGGCGAGAACCTGGCGAGCACCCTCGATATATCGCGCCTTGTCGATGTACCGCGTTCCGGACTCGATCGCCTTGTCGCCGGACGGCTGCACGAAGACGAGCGTGTTCCGCCATTCGCGTCCGCGACTGTCGTTCGTGATGACGCGCTCAACCTCCTCCTGTGTCCACTGGTCGTCCTTCACGACGACCTTGATGTCGCGGTCGTCCGGGACGTCCCGGATGTCGTCAGTACGGAACCCGACGGGGTACGCGTTCGATCCGAAGATGTCGGTGATGAAGTCGGCTATCTCGGCCTTCGCCGAGCGTTCGGAGACATCGACCGCGGCGTTCCGGATGAGCGCGTTCGGGTTCTGTCGGTCACGGATCGCGTACTTCCCGTTCAGCTTGTGGAGGTGCCACGCGACGCCGTGTAGTCGTTCGAGGTTGAGCACGACGTCGGAGACGAGATCACCCGTCTGGTACGCGCCCATCACGATCTCCGAGACCTCAGCACCCTCTCCTTCGCTTGGCTTCAGCGAGTAGAGGAGAATGGTGTTGAGGATGCGACGACCGTGGGGGACGTCGTCTTCATCCACCCGACTCTTGATGTCGCCGGTCGCCGCGTTCAGACGTTCGTAGTTGATCTTGGCGAGCTCGTCCTCGAACTCGATCCCGTCGATGTCCCCGTGAGTGATCAGGTCCGATTGGTCCTGCATTTCGAGGAGCACCTTCGAGAAGAGGTAGATCATCCCGCGCGTGTTCTGGTTCCCCTCGTCGGCGTAGTACCGCGTCTCAAGCGCGTCGAGGAGAACGGGATGGAACGGGTACAGGTCGTGCATTTCCGACAGGAGATCGTCGGGTATCGTGACGTGGTCGGACTGGTCGTAGGCGTCGAAGTACCCGTTCACGATCTCTCGGGCGGCTGATTCGTCCGTGTCCTCGATCAGGCGGTGGTGGAGAACCTCTCGCTTGTCCACCTGGTTGTTCATGTTGACCTCGACCGCCTGTTCGCGGTTCAGAATGTCGTGGACCTCGGAGTCCTCACGGAGAACGGAGACGATAGTGTAGAGATCCAGGTCGGACAGCGCCGTCGATTCGAGCAGGGACTGGAGGAAGGCCTTGTTCGCGCTCTTACGGTCTCCCTGTAGCGTGTCGAACCAGTCCTCAAGCTCGTCCACGAAGAACGCGACGGTGTCGTCGCCGACGGCGTCCTGAATCGTCTGCATGTCCGGGTAGCCACCGGACTCGTACGCCCCGGGATCGGCGTCGAGCGCTTCGAAGAACGGCTCCCAGAGGTACTCATACTGCTCGTTCTGCATGGCGACCGTGATCGGCGTTGCCGACTCCGGGAGCGCCGATTCGAACCCCTCAATCTCGTCGGCGGCCCACGAGCCCGCAGCGGCGGGATCGGCGAAGCAGTGGTACAGTGCCACCATCTGGTGGGACTTCCCACTGCCGTAGGGGCCGTAGAGAATGTGCGTCCCTCGCGGGTCGTCCCCGGTGAGTGAGTCACGCAGAATGGACAGGGCTTCCCGGAGACCCTGAGTCATCAGCGTTCGGTCGAAGAAGAGGTCCGCGTCCGACTCGAACTCCCCCTCGTCCTCCACGTTGTAGAGTTTCACCTGGCCATCGATTTGCCCATCTTCTCGTAGCTCACGGCTCAACGTGACCGTGTCGGCGAGAGTCCGGGAGAGGGTTCCTGATTCAGCCATAATCTGATACTTAAACAGAGCATTACAAGACGGCATAAACGCTGTGGTGGGATTTCGCTCTATGTAGAATATGGGTGGATGGGTTTATCAGACTTCGATGGATTGGAAGGAATATCAACAATGTCTCAAGAAACGGATTCTGCTGAGCGGGAAGAACGGAAGGAACTTCCTATTGAGCGAGGATTTCCGATTCAACAGGTCAACGACATCGCAGAGAAAGAAGGATACGGTGGAGCTAGACAATGGTATCGGCCAATATACACGATGCATAAATGGTGGGCTCGCCGCATGGGGAGTGTATTCCGTTCAATCTCTCTCTATACCCTTCTTGATGATCCTGAAAAAGTAGAAGTGTTTGAGCCCGGGGAAAACACCCAACTTTCGGACTTTTCGTCAGGTACGTCCGGGGTCGATGCGCTGCTTGATAGGGTGAGCCTAGAGAATCCAGATTCCCTTTGGCCACTGTACCCCAAGGATGTCAGAATGGAGGGGAAGAAAGTGCTTGATCCATTTATCGGAGGGGGAACCTCAATTATCGAAGCTTCTCGCTTCGGAGCGGAGTGTCACGGACGAGATCTCAATCCTGTCGCATGGTTCGTCACTAAGAAAGAGGTTGACACAGGAAGCACAAATGTTGAGACGCTTGAGGACGCATTTGAGGAAGTAGAGAACGCCGTCGCAGATGAACTCCGTTCGTACTACAAGACGCCGTGTCCAAACCATCCAGACGACCATGATGCGGGCGTGATCAACTACTTCTGGGTCAAACAACTTGACTGCGTATCATGTAACAATATCGTCTCGCTATTCGATGATTATCGAGTTGCCAAAGGACGGTATGGGAATGATGACAAGTACCATGTCTTCTGTCCTGAGTGCGAGACCCTAACCTTCTCAGATGACTATCGAAGTGAGACCAATTGCGAGTGTGGGAACACGTTTGTCCCTTCAAAAGGAACTGCGGGCAGAGGAAGCTACACCTGTACCTCCTGTGGCCAGAAATACCGCATCACAGACGCCATCCAAGAGCAGGATGGGTTCGATCTGAAACTATACTCTCTCGAATATTACTGTTCTATCTGCGACGAGCGCCGTGACTATGATCGTAGTGAAGTGAAGGGGTATCGAACCGTTCAGGAGTACGACCTTGACCTGTTTGAGAAAGTAAAAAAAGAGTGGGAAAGTCACAATGATCTTGACGAATACATTCCTAACGAGGCCATCCCTGAAGGCCATATGACTTCTACACGAAACCCGGTCTTCGACCACGGTTACGAGGACTGGGTAGATATGTTCAACCCTCGTCAACTTCTCTGTCTCGGCCTTCTGATGGAGGAAATTGACGGGGTGAGCAATCAGAACGCAAAGGAGTATCTTTTGCTCACACTAACAGATTGCTTAAGAAGAAATACTATGATGATCGGTTATAATTATGCTGGAAATCAGGTGAGTAATTTATTTAGAAATAAGGCATTTGATCCCCCGATGCGGCCCGCAGAAGGGAATATATGGGGTATGAAATACGGAACCTGCACGTTTCGCTCTACTTGGGACAAAATGCTACGAGGTGTTAAATGGGGAAATGCACCTACTGATCGATATATAGAATATCCAGATTCCGCGGAATATCCATCCACACCGGTCAACAGTGAACTGGACAAGCCGAAAACTATTGAGACAGATCCGTTCTCAATGCCTGCTGGGCAGAATGTAGATCTTGACCAAGGAGATGTTCGTCAAATCGATGCTGAAAACGAATATGACGCTATCATAACAGATCCACCATACTACGACAACGTGTTCTACTCAGAACTTTCCGACTTCTTCTACGTCTGGATGAAGGTACTATTAAAAGAGGAGCATCCCGGCTTTGATCAGGAGCACACGCCAAGAACGGAGAGCATCGTCGCTAATCCATTCTTTGACAAGGGAGAAGAAGAGTTCGAATCCGAACTCCATGAGTCGTTCTCCGTTCTCCACCGAGCTCTGAAAGAAAGCGGTTCCCTAGTTTTCACGTATCATCATAGTGGCTCAGAATCCTGGGGAGAATTGTTGGAGTCACTTTGTGATTCTGGATTTGAGATAACTGCCACGTATCCAATTACTGCTGATATCAGTAAATTCACCGAGGGGGAGGCAGTTGAATTTGATATTATTATTGTCGCCCGACCAGCCGGTAACCGACAACCGATCTCTTGGAATTCCCTCCGCCGAAACATCGTTAGAACGGCCAAACAGACTCATCAGCGACTCACCGAAAACCGCGAGTTCTCTGAGGGCGACATCGGCGTTATCGAGATGGGACGGGCGTTCCACGAATACTCGAAACACCATGGGAAGGTACAACGGAGGGGAGAAATTATGAGCGCGAAAGACATAGTGAATGAAATTTACGGAATAATCCAACAAGGTAGCGACATCGGTGAGGTAGACGTGTTCCTTGACCTGCTTGAGATGGTTGACCCCTCCTATAACGACCTGAATATGCTAACTCGGGGGACGAGCGCGAACCCCGACGAAATGAAGGATATGCGTCTATACCGAATGGACGGTAACGAGTTTATCCTCGGGACTTGGGAGGACGAGATACGTCAAGCCTACATTCAGCAACGGGTCAACGGCGAAGGCGACGACAGACTTACTCCACTCGATAAGGCTCAATTCCTGCGCTATCGCTATGAACACGGTAAGTCTATCCAAAATTATCTCCAGAAGTGGACTGTCTCAGACGACCTGCGTGAACTCTGTGCGGAGTTAGCTGATGCGAGCGGTGATGATGTCTATCGGCGTATCCTTGGTGATGATCGCACGATTGGGGATTACTGAACTGAACGACGTCTGAAGCGGCAGCCTCTTTTCACCTTGACGAATGTTGTCGTCGGACAGTCACACAACGTATATGACCGCTGGTTGACTTTGCAGACACATGGACGGCTACGACCTCGTAGACGTCGAGGTCACTCACGAGGACCATAACGGTCTCTTTGACGCACTAGAAAACTCCAGTGGTGGTGACGAGCATCTCCAGACGCTTCAGGCGGTTCGTCTCCAGGCTGGACAACCGGATTCCGAACTCCGGTCGCTGAAACAGCTCGACGAGAATTCAGTCAAGATGCTCGAACATCAGGTGGACGCCGCCTACCGCGCCCTGTTCGAGATGGACGGGAAGGCATTGCTCGCCGACGAGGTTGGCCTCGGTAAGACGATCGAGGTCGGCATGATCCTCAAGGAAATGCACTTCCGGGAAACGGACGACTCCGTTCTCGTTCTCACTCCTGCTCAGCTGGCCAAGCAGTGGCAGGCGGAACTCCGCGAGAAGTTCGGCTTGGACTTCGTCTGTAACTACGACGACGAATTCGACGGATTCGAAGCCCACGACCACATCATCGCCAGCATCGACACCGCCAAGAGCGACAAGTACCGCGACGTCGTCCTCAACCGTGACTGGGACGTGCTCGTCCTCGACGAGGCACACTACGTCAAAAACGAAGACACGGACCGATACGACCTGATCGACTCCCTCTCGTACAACTACGCGTTCTTCCTGACTGCGACCCCGATCCAGAACGAGCTGACGGACCTGTACAACGTCGTCTCGCTCCTCCGACCCGGCTTGTTCGGGACACGCGACGTGTTTCACCAGTACTTCGTGAACAGCAATCAGGAGACGCTCGTGAATCGGGACGAGCTACAGGACCGGCTGAACAAGGTGATGATCCGGAACCGGCGGGAAGACACGGATATCGACTTCACCGACCGAACTATCGACACACGAACGTTCGATCCCACGCGAAAGGAACGAGAACTCTACCAGGCGGTGTCTGACTACGTCAAAGGAGCGTATAGTCAGGACCAAGGCCAGAAGCTCGTGCTGATGCTCCTCCAGAAGGAGGTCGTCAGCAGCCCCGTGGCACTCAAGCAAACCATCGAGAAACGACTCTACGACCAATCGGAGCTCACGCACGCGGACGAACTGGAGTCGATTCTGGACCAGATCGAGGACATCGACACGGTCACGAAACAGGAACGACTCCTGGATATCGTCGAAGAAGCCCGCGACAACGTCGAGATGGGAAGGGTCATCGTCTTCACCCAGTTTCGTGCGACCCAGCAGCAGATCCTCGATCGGCTCGCCTCTGAGGGGTACACGGTTCACGCGTTCCACGGCGGTCATTCCAGCAGCGAGAAGGAGCAGATCGTTGAGGATTTCGAGACCAAAGGCGGCATCCTCGTTTCAACCGACGCGATGAGCGAGGGGCGGAACCTTCAGTTCTGTAACATGTTGGTTAATTTAGACTTGCCGTGGAATCCGATGCGCGTCGAACAGCGGATCGGGCGCGTGCATCGAATCGGGCAGAAGCGAGACGTGTTCATCTTCAATATGGCGTTGAAAGACACCGTGGAGGAGTACGTGCTGGAACGACTCTACCACAAGATCGATCTGTTCCAGCAGAGCGTCGGTGAACTGAGTTCGATATTGAGTCGCCTGGAAGAGTCGGGGACGAGCTTCGAAGACGAGATCTTCGAACGACTGGTCAACGCCAATTCGGAAGTCGATCTGGAGAACGACTTTGATGCGATGGCCGTTGACCTGCAGGAACAGCGTGAGCTGGCCGATAAACTGGAAGAGTTCAACAGTGGAGTTTTCGAGGGGTTCGATCTGGGGGCGAGCGATGACTGACGCCGCGGTTCCCGTAACGCAGTCGGCAGTCGAGAACTTCACCGAACGATATCTCCGATCGCTTGACTGCGGCGTCGATAAGGAGGGTAACGAGTGGCGAGTCAGGATCCCCGAAGATACGGAGACCGATCTCCCGAAAGGCGACCACGTTCTTCTCTGTGATTCTTCCGGTGATACGGATGAGACAGCCGAACCGCTTCATCCGGAAAGTTCGTTTTTCCAAACCGTGCTTAACGATGCAAGCGACCGCGCACCGATCGGCAGGGTCACGATCGATGCAACCGGTGCAGACGTCATCATACCCGACTGGCTTCGAGAAAGCTCTGTGTCGGTTGCTGATATCAAATTCACACCCTACTACGATCGAACGGCACTGGTCGTTCTTTTCCGGGTCTCCATCGAGACCGTGAGTGAATATCAACAGGAGTTGCTCCGTAGCATCGGGATCGACGTTCGCTCGGGAGAGGTCCTTCCAAATATCGATCGGACTCTTATAGATTTGACGAGACCGGACCACACCACTTCGCTTTCGTCCGAAACCGTCGAACTCGGCCAGGAACAAATGGAGTCACTAATAGACACATCACGTGAACGACTCGTCTCGGCGGTTCGTCCGGAGATCGACGAGACCCATCAAGAGGCTTCCCGGGCTGCGGATGCCGAACTCGAAGAATACCGCCAGTTGCAGCAACAGCGAGAGGAGGAGTTGGAATCCGAGCTCGCTCGACTTCGGACTCGGATTGAGGAACTCAATGAGACGATCGACGACGCAGACCAATCGGAACGGGTCGAGTCGCTGAAAGAGCGGCGAGAGTACAAAACGAAGCTAGAGGAAACCGAAGCTGATCTCGCTGCTCTCCGACACCGTCAGAAAAACGGATATCCGGATCGACAGCGCGAGATCCGGGAACGACACGGAGTGGAAGTCGTCATCACTCCGGTTAGCGCTACCGAGGTCGAGTATGAACGTGGCGACGTCGTGTTCGAACTGGACGATGACGGCACAGTAACGTCATTAACCCTCGGCTATGGGAGTGGAGTCGGTGTAACGGAGGAGCAAAACTGTGAAAGTTGTGCTCGATCTCTTTCAGCGGATGCTCCACTCGGATCCATTATCGACCGGACTCTGTGTACGGACTGTAACTGAACCGATTGCGAAACAGTTGTTTCTGGTGAAATCCCCAAGCAGGATATCAGTCTACACGTTTGTGATTCCTACTCACGTCTCGTCGGGGTTTGAGTGCCGGATGATCTAGTTCAACACACGGAATTGGTGTCTTGAACCGAACGGAACGGTAGAAAACAAACTGCTACCCCCGCTACAGTCGGTATACCTCACTACAGGCTTGACATCAGACGTTGTCCCTTACCCATCATCTTCTGTTAATTACCGAGATGACCTCCGTCTGTGGCCGCATCTGCTTCTTTTGTAAGGAGGTCCATTTCTTCACTCGCTTGGCTCTCGACTCGTGACTCGCTGTTGGATGCTGACCCCGTCAGGCGGGTACGAACGTACTCACGATCATCTTTGGTAACCGAGTTCATAGCACGTTCACTTGGCCCAGTTTCGTCAGCGGATTCAGCAAACTGGGCTTCTGTGTACTCTTCCGGGTATTTTGCCTGCACGATATGATTATCGATTATTGGCTGATCAACTTCAGCCGGGTCCATGCCATTGTCTTCACAGAATCTTTCGATGAGCTCAATGGCTCTTGATTTCCAACCATCGCTGGGATCATTGAGTGTCGAGTCACCGTGGTCGGTATACCGGAGCCTAATCTGACCATTATATTCACCGTATGTGAATCCTGAATCTTCTCCTGCAAGTTCCATTAAATCATACGTGTATTGTATACTTGGAGCTCCATTGAATATGTCTTCACGGGCTGTCTTGTAGTGTACACTAGCTCCCTTATTCTGGCGAGAACGAGCTTTCAACGCGTCTTTGAGGTATTCGGCCCGTCCTTCTTTTTCCAACGAGTGATAGTCAGTATCAGATTCAATCTCGAACTCTTGAACTGTCTGTTTCGCTCGATCTGGAGTGGCATATACCCCATCACTCGTCTCTACAGACACAAACCCGAGGTGCTCAATTACGCGGTCTACAAAGTCTCTTCTTACGTCTTCGGAATGTACCTCTATTGTTTCATCTACTGCCAGTTTGATCTGTTCAAGGTGGTAGTAATCGGTGTCTTCGTGCTTTTGCCTCAGTGTCTCCACGATGTCTCCGACCCGATCGTGAGAAATGAAATCAGCACTTTCGCGTAATCGCTCGTAGTACCGTCGAATTCGACCAACCCGGCCACCATCTCTGTACTCGTCTAAGGCGGTCGCTATATAATCACCTACGACACGTCGTAGCTTATTCTCTTGGTCATACACATACTGTTCGAGCGCATCTTGCACGTCTGCTGAGACCCGCCACGTGATCTTTTCTGTTGCACCACCACTTCTCGAAGCCGGAACTTCATTCAGCGAAGAATCATCAGACAGGCCCCCGACTTGTTGCAGGTCGGCGCGCAAGTCTCCCTCCAAACTGTCCAAGTCATCGCGGAAACGGTCTGGTCGGTACGATGGTGGTAGGTATTCAACGATCGCTTGTTCGGCGTTTCGGCCCTTGTCGCCGCCATTCACGTGACCTTCGCGTTCACACCATTCACGGAACTTCCTAACTGACTCCGATGGCACCTCTCGGGCTAACTGGGGACGCCGGCTCACCAGATCCACCTCTCCACTGGATTTGAGATGATGCCGAGAGAACCACGCTGGTTCTTTTCCCTCTCTTTGCGAATAGAGAGGTTAGAAAATAACCGATCTGGTTCTTTACAGAAAGAAAAAAAGAACTGTTCTACAGGGAGGTTGTAGCAGATGGTCCCGACCAAATACGTGTGAACCGTCAGGTAACACCTCTGAGACGGGACATCGTCGAATAGCTGTGAGGTGACGACAGACCTATTATCCGTTTCTTCGTTGAAAACGAACCGGAGTGGACGTGATCTGGTTCGTAAATGGACTGTGTTTTCTTCGACCGATCTGAACGTGATCAGTGAGCCGAAAAATCGTTGCCTTCTGGAATCATTCTCAAAAGGAGAATCTATGGAGCGTAGCCGATTTTGGTTGTCCGCGTTGGTGACATTCAGGGGACTATAGGTATCCGGAACGAGACTGTGCGTCTGATTGACTGCAGTTGCTGTGTTGCGTACTGTGATTGACATCGTGCTACCCAAGCCACGAAGGCTTCAATTGGGCAACACGAGTACCGCGCGGGACTGGGCATCCCCGCGATTCGCAACCGCGCACAGTGAGGGTTAGTTTCGGATCTCGTGTACTGCCGCAGAGAATACTTGGAGCATTCTTATTATATATCTTTTGGGCGTGTTCACACTTACTGGAGCTTCTCAAAACCGAGATTAGTTGGTATACAAAACTACACGAACCGATAGAACAGAATTTTCTTAATTAAAGAGTAGTTGGATAGCAAGATTAAGATACACCGCTCAGTGATGCCTCTTGTTCTTACCGAAGTTCTCTCCCACCTCACGCGACACCGGAAACCTATCGTGGCTGGGGGTTTTCAACGGGGTTGGTCGTTTGTATCAAGGGTCACTCCATTCCTCGATGATAATCACGCCGCAACTGGTCATCATCCGGCTCTACGTACTGCATCGTCTGCTCAATCCTCGCGTGCCCTGCAAGCCGCTGCACTTGATGTAAATCGAGTGCGTCAATGTCATTGACCCAGTGCGTAATCGCGCTGCGACGAATTCGATGGGCGGTAACGAACCACTCCTTGACATCCTCATTGGTGTCTGGGTTAATAGGCCGCAGCGGCCGTTGAATGCCCGCTTCTCTTGCCGCTTGTTTGATTATGTTGCTGATGTGTGTTGGCTGCATCTCACCACTACGAGTTGTGACTAACAGCCGTCCTTCCTCAGGCTCTACAGTTGCACTATAAGCGTGACGCACTCTCTCAACCCACCGTTTTAATTCGAATCGGAAGCTCTCGGGAAAGTACACTTTGCGGTTGATGATGCCGCCATGTTCTTTTGGATTGAGTTTCGCACCCCGTATCTCGATGCTGCATTCATTCCAGTCTATTTTGCCGACACGCATCCTGGATAACTCATCGCTTCGGCAGGCCGTGTACCAAGACAACCGGAGTATAATGTCGTTTCGCAGCCGGGTCTCCGGTGTCTTACCCGGGACATTGTCAAACAACTTCTCCACGTCGTGTGGCTGGAGGGCAAGAACATCTCCGTCTGTTTCGCGCGCATCTCCAGGGGTACTCCCCGCCTTAGTGTGCTGTAGACGGTACTCAGCTACATTCTCATGGATGGAGTATGTTTCTTTGATATCGATAGTGTCTGAGTCTTTGCACGGGTGTCCCTTCGGTAGTTCAAGTTCATCGTATACTTCGTCTTTCTGAATAATTGAATAAAATGATTGAACAGATCGATAATAACTCCCAATGGTAGTGTCTGCCAAGTCTTTGTTATTGATCTGAATGTATCCTCGGACATCACTCGTTTCAGCTTTGAGTGGGTCGATTTCGTTATCTTCGCAGAATGCTAACCAGTATCTAACTTCCCGTCTCCGCGTGGTTATTGTTGATTCTGCTGTCCCTGTTTTTTGCTGTTTCAAGCTCTCCAAATACAATCCGAGTAACTCTTCTGACTCGCTACTGATTGATTTGTCATCAGGTGTTGAGTACTGCCCCTTATCGTTCCGCATACTATCACACCCTCATCCAGTGACGCGTATCATCTACGAGTGCGCTGTGGACAGCCTCTGTAGTCTCCCGTTCTAAATATAGTAGTGCCTGCCGTATCTTGTGTTCGGGTTCACGCATCTCTTCCGAGAGGCGTTGTGCTGACCCATCGATCATCACGTCAGTCGATGGGTCTATTCCGGACTCAACAATAAACTCAATATACTCCTTCGGCTCCATATGCTTCATGCCATCCATGTCTCTGAGAATGTGGTCCGGGATATCAGACGGGTACGCAGGTAATCTCGGCAGGACATTCATTGAGAGATCCTCAATCGATTCCTCTCCTTGACCGGCATCCTCGGTCGCAGCTAATGTGTCGATCTTACGGTTTACGGCGCTGACCGTCGATTGCAGGTCATCGATGCGGTTCTCGATCCCTGTCGTGTCGATATCTACGGAATCCGTTCCTCCGAGATCCTCGACTGTTTTGACGTGCACGTACTCATCACGGATCTCTCTGTCAACTGCACGCTGGACTAAAGATGAAAGTGTTTCGCCGTCTTCAAGCGCGTTTTGCCACTCCTGCTTCTTCGCAGGAGTGACGCGCGCGTTGAGTTTGACTTTGTTTCGAGAGTCACCGGGCATATGCCCGGTTACGGCGACCTAGTTGATAAAGAGTGGGTCCCCAGCGGGGTCACTCATTTCCAAACATCTGGCGCATCATCGGGTGCATCTCCATGAGCTGCTCCTCGGCGATCTCCTCGTACAGCTTGTACGTGATCGAGACCGCGAGCAGCAGGCCCGTACCGGAGACCTGCCCGATCGTGCCGAGCATGTTCGCCATGACGGCGAGCAGCCCGACGAGCGCGCCGCCGATGACGGTCACCTGCGGGATGTACCGCTCCATCACTTTCTCGACGACCTGCGGATTGCGACGGAATCCGGGGATCTGCATCCCGGAGTTCTGGATCTGCTTTGCCGTTGCCTCGGGGCCCATCCCCGTGGTCTCGACCCAGAAGATCGCGAAGATCGCTCCGCCGATCACCATGAACGTCAGGTCGATGGCGATGCGGACGGCGATCATCCACGGCTCGACGGTCGCCGGGATCTCCCCGAGGAACCACATCCACTCGGTCGGCTGCTGGATCGGGTTCAGGTAGTAGAAGAACCCTGCGATGGGCTCTCCCCGATCACCGTAGACGCCGAGCCACTCCGGCATCCCCGCCCACTGCGAGTTGAGGATCTGGCCGAAGAACTGGATGTTCGCCTGCAGCGCGCGAACGAGGATCATCGGGAGGACTGACGCGTAGATGAGCTTCACCGGGAACCGTCCCCGGGCTCCCTTTACACGGGCGTGTGAAAGCGGAATCTCCACGCGGACGGACTCAGCGTACACGACGATCGAGAAGATGAACACAGTCGTGAAAAGCGCCAACACCTGCCCCGGCTGGAACAGCAGCTGTTCGAGCCCCGTCGGCGTGAGCGGCGATTCGAGCGGGACATCGCCCATGATGATCCCGAACCAGCTCGCGAAGAAGCCGGTCTCACCGAGCGCGGAGAAGCTGAAGAACCCGCCGACGATCTGCTGGCTCACCGCTGCGATGATGAACAGCCCGACGCCGGATCCGACGCCCCACTTGCTCACGATCTCGTCCATGAACAGGATGAGGACGCCGCCGATGAACACCTGCGTGAAGATCAGCAGTTCAATGCCGAACTCGCCGATCCCGAGGGCGGCGCCGACCGCCGGATCCGACGGAAGGAACTCACCGGTGAACACCATCGGGGCCGCCGTCAGCGCGGTGACGATGATCACCAGCAGCTTCTGGAGACCCTGGTACAGGATCTGGTCGCGCGGATCGTTCGTGTCGAGCCCGAGCAGGTTCGCCCCGCCGAGCAGCTGGAGCACGATCGAGGCCGTGACGATCGGACCGATACCGACCTGTAGCAGCGAGCCGTGCTCGCCTGCCAGTACCGAACGGAACTGTCCGAAGAAGTCGGTCCCCTGACCCGCAGCCAATCCGAACGGATTGATGTTGGTCAGGAAGAAGTACACGATCAGGATCCCGGCCGTCCACGCGAGCTTCCGCTTGAACGGAACGTGACCCGCGGGGCGCTCCACCACGGGCATCCGCGTGAGTACCGGTTCGGCGGCCTCCTTCCAACTCATCGTTACGCCTCGTCAGCCTCGTCGTCTGAAGTGTCTTCTGGTTCGTCCTCGGCGGATTCGGCGCGTTCGGAGAGCGTCGCCTCACCGCCGGACTCCTCGATGAGCTCGACGGCACCGGCCGTGAACGCATCCGCAGTAACGCGAAGTTCGCGACGAACCTGACCGCCGCCAAGCACTTTCACGACGTCGGCCTCGTAGCCGTCCTCGACGACGTCGCGTGCGTCGATGACGTACGCGTCACCGTCCTCCTCGGCGAGCCCATCCGCGGCGTACAGCGCCGCGTCCTCGTCGAGCTTCTGGACTTTCACCTCGAGAACGTCCGTCTTGGCGTCCTCAGGGCGCTTGAAGCCGTGCTTTCCGAGCGGTCCGTAGTTGTGGAACTCGTGTTTCGAGCGGCCCGCAGCACCACGACCGCCGCGGTGACCGGCACCTCGCCGGTTCTTGTGCGAACCGCCGCCGTGCGTCCGGGAGCCCCGTTGTCGACGTTTTTTCGTCATCGCATCGCCTCCAGCAGTGCGTCTATCTCCTCAGTCGTGTGGCGGCCGAGTTCGCCGCCTTCGACGACCGGGTGTTTGATCCCATCGTGGCCGCCTCGAGGTGCGTGCAGCCGAAGCGTCGGAGAGAGACCCTGCTCTCGCAGGGTCGTCTCCTCGTCGACGAGCGCTTCGGCGAGCGCTTCCAGGTCGGCGTAGTCGGTGTGGTCGGCTATCCAGTCGTCGTCGATATCGGCGGATCCCGCGAGAGGCTCGCCGCGACGAGCGATCGTGGCCGCGACCGCGTCGACGCTCGGCTCGCCGAACGCGACGACGTCGTTCACTTTCGTGATCATGCCGCGGTACGAGTCGGTGTCCGGAACGAACGTGGCGTGATTGACGCGCCCGACGTTCAGCATGTCGAGCGTGTCCTCCACGTCGTAGTTCAGGTTGACGTCGCCACGGAGCTGCACGATAGCCTGCATCACTCGCTCACCTCGTCGTAGTGAACCTGCCGTGCGTGCTCCGGCGTTCGGGACTGCGCGGCGTTCTCCAGGGCGTTGAACGTCGCCTTCGCGAGGTTCACCGTAGTTCGCGTGTTGCCGTCGGAGCTCGTCCACGCGTCCTCGACGCCGGCGAGCTCGAGGATGTTCCGAACCGTCTCCGCCGCCGCCAGCCCGAGCCCCTGCGGGGCGGGCTTGATCTCGACGGTGACGGAGCCGGCCTTGCCGGTCGCCCTCCGCGTCAACGAGTTCGTGCCGCCGGGCTGGTCCTCCCAGGAGCCGGAGCCGCGGTCGACTTTGATCACGTTCAGCTTGGCGACGTCTATCGCCTTCTGGATCGCGCCACCGACCTGGTCGTCCCGCGCCTGGGCGAAGCCGAGGTAGCCGTCGCGGTTGCCCACGGCGACCACACACCGGAACTTCACGCGGCGTCCGGAGTCGGTCATGCGCTGGACCATGTTGATGTCCAGCACCTCGTCTTCGAGCCCCGGGAGGAGCTGATCGACGATCTCCGCCTCCTTCAGCGGGAGCCCGGAGTCGAGTGCCTGTTCCATCGACGTGATGTCGCCGTCCTGTACCTTGCGGCCGAGCCGCGTGCGCGGTTCCCAGCCGTCGTCGTGTCTACTCATGGTCCTCCTGTAGCGTAGCGAGCACGTCGTCGAAGTGCTCGGGTAGATCGGTGGCGTCGAACTCCCCGGCGTACAGCGGTTCGTCGAGCTGCTCGGCGTACGCGGCGATATGCTCGCCTCGCGTCCGAGACCAGTCGGCTAACACGCTGTCGTTGTGGGGGATTTCGAGCCCTGCGTCGATCGCTCCTTCCTGTACTGCGAACGTCTTGTTGCCGGGCGTCGCCGTGTTGAGCCCGATGTCGAGCACGGCCTCCTCGAGGCCGGCATCGACCGCACGAGCGCCCGCGAGGTAGCCGGTGAGATACGCGCTGGGGAGGTTGCCCGTGGGGGCGTCCCAGCCGTACTCGCCGAGCTCCTCGCTGGAGGCGGCCGCGTGGGTCTCGTCTCCGTCGGGTCCGGGAGTCACCAGCTGCGCCCTGACGTGAGCGTTGCTCACCCGAGCGACCAGGCGAGGCTTGCCCGATTTCAGCAGGCGCAACCTCTGATGGTAATCCGTCCGGACCTCACGGCGGCGCCGCATCGGCACCTTGTATCGTGGTCCTGTTGCCATTACTCTGTCACCTCGTAACCGTACTCCGTCTCGATATACGCCTCCAGACGGGCGACGTCCTCGAACTCGCCACCGCTCGCTTTGTTGTACAGCGTGCGGTACTCCGACGGTTCGAGCACGTCGGCCTCGTCTCGGAGCTCCTTCAGGCGGGCCCGCTGTGCGCGGATCCGCGCCTTCCAGTCGTCTTTCGTGTTCTGTCGCGCGCCGGAGCGTCCCTTCCGGGAGCCGGCGCCGGTCTGATGACCGTACGAACGCTTCTCCGCTCGTTCGCGAGCACGACCGCGGGAGTTCGTCTTCGCGTCCTTCGCGCGGATCGTTCCGCGATCGATGAGATCGCGGATGTCCTCGCGAGTGATCGCGTCCGCGATCTCCTCCTGTGCGTCAGGATCGAGCCAGACGCGGCCCTCGCCGACGTCGAGTTCGTCGGCGGCAAGCCGCTTCTGTGCGTTCAGGTCACTCATCGTCGACCTCCACTTCGATGTACGTCGGGTTGAGCACGCGAATGCCCCGCTCTTCCGCCTCGTCTTCGATCAGCTCGCGCTTGCGCGCGCCGACCTTCGAGGCGATGCGGACGGCCTGCGTGTCGCCGTCGATGCCCTCGAGGTCGTCCGTGTTGTGGACACGGACCTCCTCGAACCCGCTCGGATGCAGGTCGCGGGACGCTGTCGGCGACCGGAACCCCGCCTGCACGACGTCGCCCTTGCCTTTCATCCGGCGGCGTTGCTTCGAGAGCCCGCCACGCGGCTTGCGCCACGAGGTGGGGATGCGCTTCTTCTTGTGGTAGTCCTGCCGGTTGAACTGCGGCTTCCCCTCGCGGTGCTTCTGTGCGAGCGCGCGAGCGGTCTCCTCGTCCAGCTCCGGCGTCTTGTCGGCGTGGCCGCGGGGACGAAGCTCCGTTTCGACCTCCTCGTCGGGTTCGGCCTCCTCCTCGTCGGCCTCCTCCTCGTCGGTCTCGTCTTCGATCTCCGCGTCCGCCTCCTCGTCGACCTCCAGTCCGCCGACGTCGGCTTTGATACGCGCGGCGAGCGCGTTGCCGACGCCGTCGACCTCGGAGAGCTCCGACTGGGAGGCCGCCTTCACGTCCTCGACCGTTTCGTAGCCGGCCTCACGAAGCGCTTCCGCCTTCGAGGGGCCGACGCCGCTGATCTCTTCGAGTTCTTCGGCCATCCGTTAGGCACCTCCAGTGGGCTTTTCGACGATGTACACGCCGTCCTGAAAGACGCGCGTGTCCTTGTCGGTCACCTTCGTCAACTGTTCGATGTCGGCGGCGGTCTGCCCGACGGCCTCCTTATCGGAGCCCGACAGCGTCACCGTCTCGCCGTCGACCTGTACGTCCGTGTCTCCGCGAATCGGGGTGCGGCGCGAGGCGCGCTCCCCGAGGAAGTTCTCGATGACGACCTCGTCACCCTCCACGTTGACCTGCATCGGGAAGTGGGCGTAGTACACTTCCATCGTGTACTCCCACCCCTCGGTCACGCCGTGGATCATGTTGGTGACGTGGCTCTCGAACGTGCCGACCGTCGCGTTCGTCTTCGCGTCCTCCGCTTCGGACTCGATGACGACCGCGCCGTCCTCGACCGTGACGTCCACGTCGGGGTACCAGAGGCGTCGCGTGACGCTTCCGTTCGGTCCCTCGATCGTGAGATCGAGGTGGTCCGTTTCTGCGGAGACGTCGTCCGGAATCTCGATTGCTACTCTGTTCATTGTTAGTAGACGTATGCGATCACCTGGCCACCGATACCCTTCTCGCGGGCCTCGTAGTGGCTCATGACGCCGTGGCTGGTCGTGACGACGAGCGTCCCGTAGTCACGGGCTGGGAGGAACCGCTTCTCCCACTTCTCGAACTCGTCGGCGCCCGCCGAGTAGCGGGGTTTGACCGCGCCACATTCGTTGATCGCGCCTTTCAGTTCGACCTCGAACTTCCCGGCTTTCCCGTCGTCGACGAACTCGAAGCCGTCGACGTACCCGCGGTCATAAAAGACCTCGAGGACGGAGCCGATGATGTTGGAGGCGGGCTCTACCGTAAACGACAGGTGGCCAACGCTCTCGGCATTGTCCATGCCGGCAAGCGCGTTGGCGAAGGGGTCGTTTCCTGCCATGATTAGCTGTACTTTTCGAATCCCATGTCTCGGGCGACCTCGCGGAAACACTGCCTGCAGAGGTTGATGTCGTACTTCCCGACGAGCCCCTGCTTGCGCTCGCAGCGCCGGCATTCGTTCCGGTGGCCGGTTCGTTTCGCGGCGTGTTCGCCCGTCGCTTCGTTTGTGTCGCTCATTCCGTCACCTCAACGTCGAAGTTCGATTCGAGGAACGCGATCGCGTCCTCGGCGGTCATCCGGTGGTTCGCCGGAATCGACCGGGTCGCCTTGTCGCGCTTGGCGACGCGGTAGCCGGGCCGAACGATCGTCGTCGTCACGTCGAGCCCGTAGATCCCGATGTTCGGATCGTACTCCTGGCTCGGGAAGTCGGTGTGGTCCTCGACGCCGAAACTCAGGTTGCCGGTGTCGTCAAGCTGACTCCTCGAGACGTCGACGAGATCGAGCGCGGTCGAGAGGAACGCGTGTGCGTCCTCGCCCCGAAGCGTCACCTTGACGCCGATCGGGTCGCCTTTGCGGATGCCGAACTCGGCGATCGTGCTCTTGGAGGTCGTCCGGACCGACTGCTGGCCCGTGATCTCCTCGATGATGTTCTCCGCATCGGCGAGCGGCTCACCACCCTGGCCGACGCCCATGTGGACGACGACCTTCTCGAGGTACGCTTCGCGCATCTCGTGTGTCGTGGTGTCGGCCTCACTCATCGTCATCACCCGTCACGTCGGCTTCGTCAGCCTCGGCGTCGGCCTCGTCAGCCTCGGCGTCGGCTTCGTCAGCCTCGGCGTCGGCTTCCTCGATCTCGGCGAACTCCTCCTCGTCGGTGAAGTTCTCGTCGATGACGACGACGTACTCCTCGACGGTCTCGTATCCGCCCTCACCGTCGACGACGGTAACGCTGTTCGACCCGGAGCCGAGCGTCACATCGATCGCGTCGACCTCGCCGATACGGCCGGCGTGCTGGCCGGCGACGGCGGTGACTAACGCGCCCTCCTCGTACTCGAAGTGGGCGACGATCTCCTGCGACTCGATGTCGATGACGACCGAGTCCTTCGTCTCGTAGTCGGCGTCGTCGTCGACACGAACGTTCGTCCCGTCGTGCAGCGTCAGCTGGACGTCGCCGCCGGGAACAACCGTCTTGTTCGTGACCTTGCCGAGTCGACCGTCCGCGTCCGCCTCGTCGATCGGCGTCAACGCGAGCCGACCCCCCTCGTCGGGGAACACGCGGAAGTACTCCTCGCGTCCGGGGAACGCCAGGATGTCGAACATCCCGATCGGACGCTGCTCGTCCGAGACGGCGTCCCCGTTCACGAGGACCGAGTCGTTGTTCAGCGCGTAGCGCGCCTCCTTCGTCGAGTCGACGTAGCCGAGCACGTCACGCAGCAGGACGACGAGCGGAACCCCGTCTTCTCCGTGGGGACCCGCACCCGCTTTCACCGTGAACGTGTTCGTCTTGCGCTCGACCGGCCAGGAGTTCGGTACTGCCAGTCGTTTCTGATGTCGCGTCATTCGTTGTCCTCCTGGAGCCGCGCCTCGCGGCGCTCGTCTTCGAGGTCCAACGCGGTCACGCGGACGTTACTCGCCGGGATCGGGCGGGGAACCTCTTCCCCGTCCGCCTTCTCGACGGTGACGTCCTCGACCGTGATCCGCTCCGAGGAGAGATCCACGGCGACGACCTCGGCTTCCGTGCCGGCGTGGTCGCCCCGAAGCACCTCGACGGTGTCGCCCGCGTTGACGCGGACGTTCCGCTGGCCGTACTTCTCACGGAGCTCCTCCGTAAGTGTGGCTCGGACCTGCTTTTGCCGCTCGTGAAGCGGCGCGGTCTCCGACTGCTTTCGTTGTTTGCGTGGCTGTTTCGTCATGATTAGACGATCATCGTCGCGGTGGATGCGATGCTCCCGTATCGTTCGGCGACCTCGCGGGCGACGGGGCCTTTGATCTCCGTGCCCCGCGGCTCCTCGAGATCGTCGATGATCACGGCCGCGTTGTCCTCGAAACGGACTCGCGTGCCGTCCGGACGGCGGATCGGCTTGCGCTGGCGGACGACGACCGCCTCCAGCACCTGCCGCCGCATCTCCGGGGTCCCTTTCGTGACCGAAACGGTCACCTTGTCGCCGATACCGGCTTTCGGGTGACGGTTCTTCGCGCCGGAGTAGCCGGCAACGGAGATCACCTTCAGCTCACGCGCGCCGGTGTTGTCGGCGCACGCGATCAGCGAGCCCTTCGAGAGCCCCTGCGTGACGTCGGCTTTGAGCGCCTCCATCACTGATCACCCGATCGGTTCTCGACGACGACGTGGGACTTCGTCTTCGAGAGCGGTCGCGTCTCCGCGATCGTCACTTCGTCACCTTCCGCGAGCGGTTCGAGCACGCCCGGCACGTGGGCCGGGATGCGCGAGCGACGCTTCATGTACCGATCGTATTTCGGTACGAACACGTCGTACTCTCGCTCGACGATGACGGTCTTTTCCATATCCGTCGACACGACCGTCCCCTCTCGGAGCTGGCCGCGGACGGGAAGCTCCCCATAAAAGGGGCACTTCTCGTAGTCGTAATCCTCCGGGTCCGTTGGTTCCGGAGGCGTGGGTACGTCGATTCCTATCGCCATTGTGTGACACCTCGTTCGGTGCGTTCGGCGGGTCGATACCGTAACCGCGTGCCATCCACCGTTACGTAGACCACGTCTTTGCACTCGCCTGACCGGCTCGCCGGATCCGCAATGTCGTCGGTGACGACGTCGGTGGACCCGGACGGGCCGGACTGACAGGGGCGGACCCCCGCAGTATCCGACCCGAGTTGGGACGTGGACCCCGACGACTGGCCGTCGTCGGCGGCTTCATCTGTGCGTGCGGTTGCGTTCTCGACGACCGCGAACTCGAACGTCGTGCCCGTCTTGGGCACGCGCTTGTCCCCCGATCCGGTCCGTACCACGAGCGTGTTGCACGTCTCGTGAAGGACGCGACCCGCGATGCCCACGTGGGCGTCGCTGTCGGCGTCGACCACCCGAACCGGGAGGCCGACGAGCTCGTGTCGCGCGAGCGTCTCGGGGGATAACATCTTACTCGTCCTCGAAGTCGCCTTCTTCCTGCTGGATCGTCTTGATCCGTGCGATCGTCTTTTTCAGCTCGCTCATCCGACCGGGACTCTCCGGCATGCCGCCGGCGGCCTGCTGGGCCTTCATGTTGAGCAGCTCGGTTTCGAGCTCCTCGAGTTCGACCTCCCGCTCGGCGGCGGTCATGTCCCGGATCTCTTCGGTGTAGAGGATCGCCATGTTACTCGTCCTCCTCGGTTTCTTCGTCCGCCGCTTCCATCTCCGCCACGAGGTCGGCGGCTTCCGATTCGATCTCCTCGTCGAGCTCGTCGAACTCCTCGTCGTCATCGTCGACGTCACCGGTCTCGACCGGCTCTTCGGCGGCCACGTCGGTCGCCTCCTCGGCCGTCTCCTGTGTCTCCTCGACGACCTCCTCGACGATCTCCTCGTCGATGACGTCCGCCGGGTCTTCGTCCGGAACGTCGACATCATCGTCGGCACCGACGTCGGGAACGTCCTCGGGCTCCTCCTCTAAGAGCGCCTCGACGCCCTCGTCGTCGCCCGTGGCCTGCTCGACCTCGGGCACCTCGGCGTCCTCGCGGACGTCGAAGTCGTCCGGCAGCTTCGCTCCCGGCGGGATGATCTTGACGTTGACGCCGATCGTGCCGAGCTTCATGACGGCGACGCCCTGTCCGTGGTCGACGACCTCCTGGGCGGGCTCGCCGTTGTGCTTGATGTAGCCGCGGTTGAACTTCTCGACGCGCGAGCGTGCACCCGTGACCTTCCCGGAGAGCACGATCTCCGCGCCGAGCGCACCGGCTTCCATGATCCGGTCGATCGTGGTGTGTCCGGCTTTCCGGAAGTACCAGCCGCGCTCCAGCGCGTTCGCCAGCCGATCCGCGACGATCTGTGCGTTCAGGTCGGGCTCGTCGACCTCCTGAACGTCGATCTGCGGGTCGTCCATGTCGAACCGCTCTTCGAGCTCCGTCGTGATCTTCCGGATGTTCTTTCCGCCCTTGCCGATGACCATGCCGGGCTTTTCGGCCTTCAACACGATCTGGGTGCCCATCGGCGTCTTGGCGACGTCCATGCCGCCGTAGCCGGCGCGGCCGAGCTCCTCCGCGAAGAACTCGTTGATCTGCGACCGGCGAAGTCCGTCCTCGATGAATTGGTGTTCGTCAGCCATTAGTCGTCAGCCTCCGGCTCCTCGATGATCAGTTCGACGTCGGCGAGCGTGGTGTTCCACGAAGTCGCACCCGCTGCACGCGGGTTTCGACCGGGCCGTTCTCCGACCTTGTGGGGAGCGACGTGTTTGATAATCATCTCCTCGCCGTCGAACCCCTGCTCGTTCGCGTTGTTCTTGACGTTCTCTAAGAGCTTGAGGAAGTCCTTGGCGGCCTTTTCGGGATAGCGGCCCGCGTCCCAGCCGTCGATGTCCGATCGGTGGCCCGCGCCGGCGTTGTGCTGGCGCATCGGAACCGACCGCTCCTCGTCGATGACGGCCTGCAGGAACTCCTCGGCGTCGGCGACCGTCTCGCCTTTGATCTCTCTGGAGATCTCCTTGCTGTCCTTCACGCTGATTGGCCGCTCGCGGAGCATCCCCTTGGCGGTGGTCTCCGGGTCGGCCTCGACGCTGTAGTTGATTCCCATGGGTTACTTGAGGGGCACGAACTTCGAGGACCGGGTCGCGCCGATGCCGGCCTGTCCGTGTTCGACCGTGCTCCGAGTGAGGTGGAACTCGCCGAGATAATGACCGATCATCTCGGGTTCGACCTCCACACGCTCGAAGCTGTGGCCGTTGTACACGGCAAAGGTGATACCGACGAACTCCGGAAGGATCGGCATGTCGCGCAGATGCGTCCGGATCGGGTCGTCGGCCGTCTCCTCTTTGTCACGGTTTCGGGCCTTCTCGAGCAGCTTCCGCTGTTCGACGCCCAGTCCGCGTTCGATGGTTCGCCGCTGTCGTGCGGGTAGCAGCTCCGCGACCTCCTCTACGTCCATTGCCTGCAGCTCGTCGAGCGAATGACCGCGGTAGGCGAACTCCTCGCCCTCGCGGCCGATACGGTATTCGGAACTCATTTGTTTCCACCTCGTCCGGTTCGCTTCGATGCGATATCTCCGACCTTCCGTCCCGGCGGAGCGTCCCGTGAGACGGATTTCGGCTTGCCGGGATGTTGTCGGCCGCCGCCACCGAACGGGTGGTCGACGGCGTTCATGGCGACACCGCGGACGCGGGGGTACTTCGTCCCGCGCGCTCGCATCTTGTGGTGTTTGTTTCCGGCCTTCACGAACGGCTTCTCCGTCCGCCCGCCGCCGGCGACCACGCCGATCGTGGCGCGGCACTGCGGATCGAGTCGCTTCACTTCACCGCTCGGCAACTGAACGACCGCGACATCGCGGTCGTGCGTCAGAAGCGTCGCCGAGACGCCGGAGGCGCGGGCGAACTTCCCGCCGTCGCCGCGGTTGCTCTCGACGTTACAGACGGGAACCCCCTCAGGGATCTCCGCCAGCGGGAGCGTGTTTCCGGGTTTGATCTCCGCGCTCACGCCGACCTGTATCGTCTCGCCCACGCGAACGCCCTCCGGAGCGAGCACGAGCCGGCGGTCGCCGTCCTCGAACTCCACGTCCGCGAGCGGTGCCGAGCGAGCGGGGTCGTGTTCGATCCCGACGATCTCGCCCTCGATCGTGTCGGTGTCTTCCAGCGTCCGGTGCGACAGTTCCGCCTTGTAGCGGTGGGAGGGGGCCCGGAACGTCGGGCCGCCGCGTCCACGCCGCTGTCCTTGAATTCGTCGTCCCATGATCAGAACACCCCGATGCGGGAGGCGATCTCCGTCGCGTCGTCGTCGTCGGAGAGGGTAACCGTCGCCTTCTTTTTACCCTTCGGAGTCACCTGCGTGTTCACGTCCACGATCGTGACGTCGTACCGGGTTTCGACCTCTTCGCGGATCTCCGGCTTCGTCGCGTCGACATCGACGATGAACAGCAGCTTGTTCTTGAAGTCCATCTCGTTCATCGCCTGCTCGGTGACGAGCGGATGTTCGATGAGCGAGCTCATCGGTCGGCCACCTCCTCGATCGCCGATTCGGTCCACAGCGTGAGTCGACCCGCATGCGCGCCCGGCGCGAGGTCCTCCGCGTTGACCTCGGCGGCGGTTGCGACGTCGACGCCCGCGAGATTGCGGGCAGCGCGGGACGGCTCCTCGCTGGTGACGACGAGGACCGACTTCGGCTGTTGGTACTTCCGACCGCGAGTCTTCCCGCGGCCCGAGCGGACGGATCGGCCGTCCTCGGCGCGCTCGATGTCGTCGGCGACGCCGAGCGCCTCCAGCACGCCGAGCGCCTCCTGCGTTTTCACGAGCTCCTCGAACTCGTCGGAGACGACGAGCGGAAGATCAACGTCGTCGTCGAACGCGTGACCGCGCTCGGCGACGAGCTCGCCGTCGGCGGTGGCCGCGATGGCCGACCGTACGGCGAGCTGGCGCTCCTTGTCGTTCAGCGCTTTCGTTCTGTCCTTCTCGGCTTTCGGTGGGTGCGCGGGTCGGCCGGACACCGCGTGTGGAACGCGGCGGGCGACGTTCTCCTGACGGGGAACGTGTGCGAGCCCGCGACCGGAGCCGAACGACTCCGCGGGAGTTCGCAGCCCGGCGAACTCGTCGGCACCGTACGCCTGTTTTCTGTTTGCCTGCGCGGCGGCGACCGCTCGACCGATGAGATCCGGTCGGAACGCGGTCTCGAAGACTGCCGGCAGCTCGATGCTACCCTCGTCCCCGCCGTCCAGGTCGTGTACTGTTGCGTTCATTGGTTATCCCTGGTTGGATGCGGTGGATACGTACCGAACCTCGGGGTCGAGGCGCGGCTGGTCGTTCGGCCGGATGGCCGGGCGGAAGCGAAGCAGGCGCTTGTCCGGTCCCGGCAGCGAGCCCTTGATGAGTGCGTACTCGCCGTCGACCTCGCCGTAGTTGACGAACCCGCCGTCGACGGTCGCATCATCGCCGTCACCGAAGTCGATGAGGCGCTTGTTGAGCTCGGTGCGCTGGTGGTAGCCGGTCTGTCCCTGCTGGGGAACGGTGGAGCGAACGCGGGAGGGGTTCCACGGACCGAGGTTCCCGATCCGACGCCGCCATCCCTGACGGGCGTGTTTCCCCTTCCGCTTTTGAACGCCCCACCGCTTGACGGGCCCCTGCGTCCCCTTCCCTTTCGTGACGCCGGAGACGTCCGTGTACTGACCGGCACGGAAGACGTCGCCGAACTCGTGGGCACCGCCCTCCTCGATCAGTTCGAGTGCGAAGTCGACGCGCTCCTCGAGGGAGCCGCCGCCGACGCGCGTCTCCATGACGTCGGGGTTCTTTTTGGGGACGTTCGCGAGCTCCGAGGGGGCCGTATGCGTGATGGCGCGGACGTCGTCGACCGCGTCCTCGTCGAGAAGCGTTCGGAGCTCCTCGGCGTCCTCCTCGAAGGTGTCTTCCGCCGGCAGGTCGAGGGTGCGGTCGAGCTCTTCGTGGAACTCGGTCCCCCAGACCTCCGCCACCGGCTGCTGTCCGTACGGCGTCTGCTCGTAGGCGCGCAGGGCGACCGCGTACATCGGCGGCGTCTCCACCACCGTCACGGGGACGGACTCCTCCATCCCCTCACGCGGCGAGTTGGCCTCATCGTTGACCATGACGACGTGGGTCATTCCGGCCTTGTAGCCGGCGAACCCCTGCAGTGCGGGGGCTCCATCGTCGTCTGGCCACGATCGAATGCGCGGCACCTCGCTGTCGGCGCGGGTGCGCGGGCCGTAGCCCAGCGAGCCTTTTCGTGGTCGGCTTGGTTGTGGCATGTGTTTACTCCGTGAGTGTGAGCGAGCCGAGGGTCGCGAACAGAGCTTCCTCCGTTCGGACTACCCCGCTGCCCTGTGCCGGGATCGTGTTCAGCCAGAGGTCGAACCCCGGATCGGGTTCGACTGGACGGCCGTCGGCGACGGCCGCACTGAGATCCTCGGGCGGCAGCCCGAGCATGTCCGGCAGCCCTCGACCGGGCGCGCCGAAGGCGACGACGTAGCCGTTCGCCTCCCGCGCGTCCGTGACGATCTCGGCGAGCCGCGGCACGGAGAGCTCCTCCCCATGCCGCGACGTCGCGATCGCGAGTCCGTCGTCGTCGAGCGCCGCCGCGAGGCCCGTGTCCACGACCTGAAAGCCGACCTCCGGCTTTCCGGTGATGCGGGCACGGACCGGTTCTCTCGAAGAGACCCTGATGGTGACGCGCTCCCCCTGCTCGACCTCCATTCCGGAGGGGACGAGCAGCGAGATCGGGTGTTCCCCCAGCGGGGAATTGACCCGGACGCGGCCTTCAGGTCCGACCTCGGTCACGAGTCCCTGTGTTGTCGACTCATCCCCGTCTGGGGAGGAGCCGGTCCGCCACGGAACGCGGAGCGGGGGAAGCACGCCGACGTACCGGAGCGCGTCGCGTTCGCCCCAGAGATCCTTTCGGAGCTCCGGGGGCGTTGCGGCGTATCCCAGCACGGCGCGTACGAACTCCCCGCCCCAACGGCGTTCACCTTCCCGGTCGGGGAAGACGACGAGCCGGCACGCCCGGAACACCGCCGCCGCACGGGCGACGTAGCCGAGTTTGCGAGTCGCCTCGCGTTTGTCCTCGGCCTCCCGGACGAGCGAGGACGGCACACATATCGTGAGTCCGTCCGCTTCGTCCATCGTGGCGAGACTGTATCCCGAATTCCGCACCGCCACCTAAAAGGGTAGCGGTCCGTATTCGCGAGTGAGGCGCGTTCACACGGCCCCTGACGGGGATTTCGGCTCCGAACCGTGTCACTCCGCAGCGCGGGGCGGCCCCCGAGCGAGGAAGTTGACAGCGACGAAATGCGGTGAACAGTGGCTCGCCCCTGAGCTACGGTACCTGAAGCCGATACAAAAGCACGCGACCGCTACTCGACGACGATGGCGCCGACCTTCCCCTGTGCGATGTGCGGCTCGCAGACGTACAGGTAAGTGCCGGTCGCATCGAAGGTGTACTCGGCGGTGTAGCCGGCGGCGTCGATCTCCTCTTCCTCGACATCGACGTCGATATCGCTTTCGTCCGCAGCGACGACGTTGTGGACGCCGCCTTCGCCGGTCCACTCGAAGGTGACCGTCGTGCCGCCGTCGATCGCGACGGCAACCGGCGAGAAGCCGAGTCCCATCTCACCGCTGCCGACCTCGACGGTGAGCCCGGCCTGCCCGGTGGCGTCGAGCATCTCACCCTCGTAGCCGGTCGCGTCGTTCTCGGTGAGGAAGTCGTCGACTGCGGCCGGTGGATCGACCATCTCCTCCGGTTCGTCATCAGCACAACCGGCAAGGCTCACTGCAAGGGCAGATCCACCAATGGCACGTACAACAGTCCGCCTGTCGAACCGATCCGAGTCATTCATTTCAACATAATGAATTAGGGATCGAGATTCATAAACCACCGTACTGACAGGTAGTGAATATAATATACGACGATGCACGATTCAGTGACGAAAGCGACGTAACGGCGGCCGTTCACCGATCCGGTCGCGGCTCCCGTCGTCTCGCTCAGTCGTACGTCATCTTCATGAGGCTGTATCGATCGGTTCGTCCGTCGCGAGCGATCGTGAGCTCGTATCCGCCGTCGCCTCGCGTGAGTTCACAGTCGAACTCGCCGGGGTTGCCGGGGTTGAGCGAGGCCGGTGGAGTGTCGAGGACGAACTTGAGGCGGCCGCCGGAGCCCCGAACGCGATCCGGCTTTTTCGCCCGGGCCTGAAGCAGCTCCCCGTTCCGTTTCACCTCGATCGTGCCGGTGAGCTCCCAGGTGTCGTCGTTGTATCTGAGTCGTGCCCCCTCGATCTCCGGGACGTTTATCTCGACCATACACATGTCTACTGGACATGGATATAAAAAGATGAGACGGACCCCCGTAGCGTCCCGCGTTCGCAACGCTTATATCTCCGACTCGGATTAGGTTTGCATGCGAAGCACGCACCGGTAGTGTAGTGGTATCACGCAACCTTGCCATGGTTGCAACCCGAGTTCAAATCTCGGCCGGTGCATTCGGTCGCGTTACGTTTGGCGTGAATCGTGATGAATGGCGACGGCTTCGAGCCAGCTTTGAGCCGTCTCGAGTACGACATTGCTGAAACTATTCGCAAACTCTGAGACGGTCGCGATCGGCTGTAGATCGGCTTTATGACCTCAGTTATGATGGACACGCAGAAATCGTCGGCCTCATCCGCTAACTTAACGCGACCCATTCAGGAGCCTCAACACACAAGTACCCCCCACACGAATCTGTAGTCATGCTCGCGATCATCGAGTTCGTCGTGCGCCTCGTCACGGACGTCGGACGGTTCATCGACATCTTCGTCAACGACCTGCTCCTCGGCGCTGGCGATCCGCTGACGGTCATATCGGTCGCGTTCGGAATGGCGTTCATCGGGCTTGCGTCGCTCGTGCTCGGCTACGCCGCACTCGGCGCGCTGCTCGGCGAGATCGGCATCAAGCTCCCGTCGCTCGGCGGTCGCGGTCGAGTCGAATAGCGCCGACTCGCAGCGACGCCGGTCCGCGTACCGCTACGTCTCGAGCGGCTCGGCCGTCGACAGGTATCGTTCGCACGTCTCGGCGACCCAGCTCCTGACGGCGGGTTCGTCGCTCACCAGCACGGCCGCGAGTCCCGCGTCGTCGAACGCGCCGACGACGGCTCGATCGTCGACGAGCAGGAGTCCCACCGGGGAGTCGCCGTCGTGGACGTACAGGGTGATATCGTCCGTGAGCGCCCTCCGGACCACCGCTCCGGTGGGACCGGTGACGGTCTCTCGTGCGGCCCCGGTGACGACGATCCGCACGTCGAGAGAGGACTGAGCGCCGTTACCGTCGACGAATCCGCTCGCCGCTCCGCGGCGTATCCGCTGGGCCAGCGACGGTTCGACGCGTGGTACGACGCCGACGACCGAGCCGGCGGTGTCGAGAAGCGTCCCGATCCGCGCTCCCGGTGACGGGGAGCCGCTGCGGTCGAGGACGTCGTCGCGAGCGACGGCCGTTCCGGTCGCACGCTCGAGGACCCGCGCGAGCGACTCCACCGCGGTCGGCTCCGTCCGATCTCCGTGGTCGGCCATCTCAGACGATCCGTGGCGGATACGACTGTCGTTGCCCGTGTGACCGGCGTGCGAGGAGGCGCGCGCTCGCTCGACGGCGGTCCCCGGGGCGCTCCTCGGTCGCCTCGTCGTAGTACAGGACGGTAAGGTCGAGTCCGGCCTGCAGCAGCTCGTTCGCGCCGAACCGATATCGGTCCGTACTCGGTCCCGACGGCGTCTCGTCGGTCGAACGGAGGTGGTGCTCGACGAAGAGGTACCCCCCGGGGACCAACGCCGCCTTCAGCGCCGGGAAGCGGTCGATCGCGCGGTAGAAGCTCACGGTGATCAGCTCGTAGGCGCTCTCGGGAAAGCCGTACGTCGCCACGTCACCCTGCACGGGATTGAGTCGATCGCCAGCACCGCGCTCTCTCGAGCGCTCGCGGGTGATTCGGAGCCCCTCTCGTGAGGCGTCGAGCGCGTCGACCTCGTACCCCGAATCCGCGAGAAACACGGCGTTTCTGCCCGTCCCGGCCGCAACGTCGAGCGCACGACCGTCCGGGATCGACGAGAGATACGACCGTAACACCGACGACGGCTCCGGGGCCCGCGGATACTCCCCGCTGGCGAACCGTTCGTCCCAGTCTTTCATACGTCGACGTTGCGTCGATCGGCGCGTAAACCCACCGGTGGCCGGGCGGATGGTGCGGTGACCGCGGAACACACTACGCCGATCGCGGGGGTCCCGGTATGTGTGGGTAGGGTGTACAGTATCACGTCAGTTTATATGGGATCGGACCTATATTGGGTAGTATGAGCAATACAGATACGGAGACGGGGGACTCGGCAGCGGATCGACCGGTGTCGCTTGCGGACGAGCCCGGACTCGACGCGTTCGTCTCGGAGTCGGACGTCGCGCTCGTCGAGTTTTACACGGACGGCTGCGGGATCTGCCGGAGTATGGAGCCGGTGTTGACGAACGTGGCTCGCCAGCTCGACGTCGCCGTCGGGCTGGTGAATCCGCGTGACGACCCGCCGCTGGTCGAACGGTTCGACGTCCGAAGCGTGCCGCTTTTCGTCCTGTTCGTCGACGGCGAGCCCGTCGACCGGCGCGCGGAGGGGTTCATTTCGGGCGACGATCTCACCGAGTGGATCGACGAGCGTCTCGACGACTGACGGCAACACGCTCTGACGGACTCCGAGGGGTACGGGTGCGCCGGCAGAACGCTCATGGTTGTTTATAGAATTGGGCCTGATACACAATACTTATGAGGATCGCCCCACAACCGTTTCACTGTATGGCAACACACAGTTCGACGATAGCGGATTTCGACTACGAGTGGGACTACTCGCCGAGCGTCACGACGATGTTCGGGGTGTTCACGCTCGTCGCGGTGCTTGGCTGGACGGTGACGGTGATGCTGTCGGCCATTCACTTCTTCGCGCTCCCGGCGATCCCGCCGGACGCGCCGGTGCAGGGGAGCATCGAGGTCATCACGAGCCCGTGGGCGTACGTCCTCGGCGTGCCGCTGGCGACGCTCGGCTCGTTTTACTACATCTCGACGATCGGGCTCGCACTCTGGTGGTTCGACACCCGTCACCCCCTCGTGATCAAGATCCTGACGCCGATCACGGCCAGCGGCGTGTTGTTCTCGGCGTACTTCGTGTACCTGCAGCTGGTGCCGATCGGCGAGATCTGCCCGTTCTGTATGGTGTCGGCAGGCGCGACGGTGGTCCTGTTCGGGCTCGAGCTGGGTATCCTCCGGCAGAGCCATAGTCCGTCGCTGTCGGATATGGTCTCCGACCTCGGTCAGGTGCTCGGTATCACGCGCTTCTCGCTCGTCGCCTTCCCGGTGCTGGTCGGCTTCTTCACCATCTTCGGGATGTTCGCCGTCACGCTGCTCCCGCTCCCGCCCGCCGTCCCGTTCGTCTAGACGACCACTCGGTTTCGGGCCACGCACTTCGTTTCAAACTGCGCCAGTCGACTCGCCGCGTAGCCTAGCGGTTTCGCATCACGATCCGCCCTTCGACCGCCGGATCGATCCCGTGCTCGCGGGCGTAGGCGGCGAGCACCTCGTACTGGATGTCGGCCTCGCCGATCCGGTGGCGCTCCTCGAGCGTCGGGAACTCGTGGTCGGAGTGCAGGAGATACTCGGAGGTCGCCACCGTGTACGTCTCGTCGAGAGCGACCGGCTCGCCGCCGACTGTCGCCTCCACGACGAGCTCCGTATCGTCGTCCCAGACGACGCTCGCGTTCGAGACGTGTCCGTGCCACCAGTGCTCCTCGCCGAAGTCGACCTCGGGAGCGCCCATCTCGCGGAACAGCGAGAACAGCTCCCCGCCGGTCACCGACGTCAACACGACCGGCTCCTCGAACGGGATGAGACTGATCAGGTCGGCTTTCGTCACGTCGCCCTCCCAGGGGTCGCCCTGCCTGAGTCCGCCCGCGTTCGACAGCCCCACGTCGGCGTCGTGCGCCCAGCGGAACGCGTCGGCGACGAAGTTGCCGATCCGACACTCCCCGCCGTGGACGACGTCACCGGTCCGCGGGATCGGCTCCTCGACGTGGCCGACGACCTCGCCGAGGTCCGCCTCGCTCATGCGACTGGCCAGTCGCTCTCGGAGCTCCGGGACGGGCTCGGCTCCGTCCCGTTGGTGAAGCGTCGCCGTCGGGGTCGCCGCCGCGAGGTCGATCTCGGCGACCGCCTCACCGTTGACGCCCGGCCGAACGACGAGCGTCCCGTCGACGTACTCGTTGCGCGGGCTGTGGACGTGTCCGCCGAGGATCGCATCCACGTCGAGCGCGCGGGCGAGGTCGTCGTCGCCGACGCCGAGATGTGAGAGCACGACGACGTGGTCGGGATCGACCGCGGACTCGCGAAGGGCGTCGAGGGCGTCGCTCGCGGCGTCGACCGGCTCTTCGAACGACAGCGGCGCGGCCATCGGATTCAGCGAGTCGGTCGCTGGGTCGGTGAGGCCGACGAAACCGACGGTCGCGCCGTCGACGTTGCGAGTCGTCCACGGGACGACGCCCTGGTCGCGGCCGAACGGGTCGCCGCGCTCGTCGCGGACGTTCGCGGAGACGTACTCCACCGGCGCGTCGGCGACCAGCTCGCGGAGGGCGTCGGGGCCGTAGTCGAACTCGTGGTTCCCGAACGTGTCGAGAGCGGTGTCGGTGGCCGCGTAGAAATCGAGCGTCTGCCGGCCCTTCGAGACGAGCGAGAGCACGCCCGGTGCGGTGGTGTCGCCGGTGGCGACGACGGCGGCGTCGGGACCGTCCAGCGCGCGGATCCGCCCGGCGAGCCGGGCCGCCCGCTGGGGCGTGTCGAAGACGTTCTCGACGTCGGAGTAGTGGATCAGCCGAGCCATTCGCTGTCGGAACGGAGGACCGAGTCACGCTTAAAAATCGCGGAGTCGGCCTGAGGCCGTCACGAAGCGCGAGACGACCGCCACAAGGGGCGTGATCCGCGCTCGCACACCCGACGCGCATTGAAAGCGCTTTTATGGATGTCCGGATTACCTCGCTGTACAGCCTCTTCGGGGTTGATGATGTGCCGTTCCGATAGGGACCGACCACGGGACGGACACGCGAGCCCACGGAGAGGATAGGTGAACAACCATGGCAGTTTACGTAGATTACGACACCCCAGCCGACCTCGCAGAACGAGCGCTCGAGGCGCTCGAGGTCGCTCGAGACACCGGTACAGTAAAGAAAGGAACCAACGAGACCACGAAATCCGTCGAGCGCGGCAACGCCAAGCTCGTCTTCGTCGCCGAGGACGTCTCCCCGGAGGAGATCGTGATGCACCTCCCTGAACTCGCGGAGGAGAAGGGCATTCCGGTCGTCTTCGTCGACACGCAGGACGAGGTCGGCCACGCCGCAGGCCTCGAAGTCGGCTCTGCCGCCGCCGGGATCGTCGACGCCGGCGAGGCGGACGACGACGTCGAGGACATCGGCGAGAAGGTCGCGGAGCTTCGATAACTCACCATGAGCGCAGAAGAGGGAACCGGCGACTCGACCACTGCGGAGGTGATCGAGGTCGTCGGCAAAACCGGGATGCACGGCGAGGCCATGCAGGTCAAATGCCGCATCCAGGAAGGATCGAACCAGGGGCGTATCATCACCCGAAACGTCCTTGGCCCCGTCCGGCTGGGCGACGTGCTCCAGCTTCGAGAGACCCAGCGTGACGCCGACTCGATCGGAGGGCGATAACACATGGTCGAGAAACGCACCTGCGATTTCACCGGCGAGGAGATCGAGCCTGGAACGGGCACGATGTTCGTGAAGTCGGACGGGACGATCCTCCACTTCGTCGACTCGAAGGCGGAGAAGAACTACTTCCTCGGCCGCGAGGCGCGCGACCTCGAGTGGACCGAGGAGGGACGCTCGGAGGGCGGTGAGCAATGAGCCACCACCACGAGCGCACGTTCGTGATGGTGAAACCCGACGGCGTCCAGCGCGGCCTCATCGGGGAGATCGTCTCCCGATTCGAGGACCGCGGGCTGAAGCTCGTCGGCGGGAAGCTCATCGAGATCGACGAGGAGCTCGCACACGAGCACTACGGCGAACACGAGGGAAAACCGTTCTTCGACGGTCTCGTCGAGTTTATCACCTCCGGCCCCGTCTTCGCGATGGTGTGGGAGGGCGCGGACGCGACCCGACAGGTTCGTGCGATGGTCGGCGAGACGGACCCCGCCGAATCCGATCCGGGCACGATCCGCGGCGACTTCGGACTCGACCTCGGTCACAACGTGATCCACGCGTCGGACCACGAGGACGAGGGCGCGAACGAGCGCGAGATCGATCTGTTCTTCGACGACTCTGAACTCGCCGACTACACCCTCGACACCGCCGCCTGGGTGTACGAGGACGAACGCTAGCCGACCAGCCCCCTTTTCGAGATCCTCTCCTCCCGGAGAGCTACCGGCGTCCCGACACACCACGTTTCCGGTGAATCACGGCACGCGATCGACGGTCGTACGCGGACGCAAACCGTTTCGCGGTCGATCCCACACAGGCGTCGACGGTGGTGCGGCTATCCGCGCGGCATGAGTGCACGATAGTGGACAACGATCGGCTACGGATGTGACAGTGTTACACGTCCGTGCTGACTCGCAACGCTTTTGCGTCGGCCCTCACGACGGTTTACATGGCGACCGATTCAGGCCGATTCTCCGCGAAACTCGACGTGCCGGAAGCGTTGACGTTCGACGACGTACTGCTCAGACCCAAGGAGAGCCGCGTCGAACCCGACGACGCGGATCTCTCCTCGCGCGTCTCGAAGAACGTCGAGCTGACGGTTCCGGTGTTGTCGGCGGCGATGGACACGGTGACCGAAAGCGGTCTCGCGATCGCGATGGCGCGCGAGGGCGGGCTGGGCGTCCTCCATCGTAACATGACCGTCGAGGAGACCGTCGCCGAGGTCACCCGGATCAAGCGCGCTCACGAGCTGATCATCCGCCGCGAGAACGTCGTCACCGTCGACCCGTCCGACACGGTCAGCGAGGCCGACGCTCGGATGGAGCGCGAGGGCGTCTCGGGCGCGCCCGTCGTCGACGACGAGGACACGGTGCTCGGCATCATCTCCGGCACCGACATCCGCCCGTACCTCGAGGTCGGCGAGGAGGACGCGGTGCGCGAGGCGATGACCGATGAGGTGATCACCGCCTCCGAGGACGTAACCGCCCGCGAGGCGCTGGAGTTGATGTACGACCACAAGATCGAACGCGTCCCGATCGTCGACGACGACGACCGCCTCGTCGGGCTCGTCACGATGGGCGGGATCCTTCAGCGACGCGAACACGAGACCGCTGCTCGCGACGAGGACGGCCGCCTGCTCGCCGGCGTCGCGGTCGGCCCCTTCGAGGAGGAGCGCGCGGTCGCCGCAGACGAGGCGGGCGCGGACGTCCTCTTTATCGACTGTGCACACGCACACAACCTGAACGTGCTCGACTCGGCGGCGGCGATCAAAGCGACCGTCGACGCCGACGTGGTCGTCGGTAACGTCGGCACGCGAGAGGCCGCCGAGGCCGCCGTCGACTTCGCCGACGGGTTGAAAGTCGGCATCGGGCCGGGATCGATCTGTACGACGCGAGTCGTCTCCGGCGCGGGGATGCCACAGATCACGGCCATCTCGGAGGTCGCGGACGTCGCCGTCGAACACGACGTGCCCGTGACCGCCGACGGCGGGATCCGCTACTCCGGCGACGCGATCAAGGCAATCGCCGCGGGTGCCGACGCCGTGATGCTCGGGTCGTACTTCGCGGGCACCGAGGAAGCACCCGGGCGCGTGATCACGATGCAAGGGAAAAAGTACAAACAGTACCGCGGTATGGGATCGGTCGGCGCGATGAAATCCGGCGGCGGCGACCGGTACCTCAAAGAGGAGAGCGAGGACGAGGAGTTCGTCCCCGAGGGCGTCGAGGCGGCGACGCCGTACAAGGGAACGCTCGCCTCGGAGCTCCACCAGCTTACCGGCGGGATGCGGTCGGGAATGGGGTACGTCGGTGCGGACACGATCCCCGAAATGCACGACCGTGCGGAGTTCGTCCGCGTCTCCAGTGCGGGCCAGACGGAGGGGCACCCCCACGACGTGATGATCACTGACGAGGCACCGAACTACAGCCCCAACGAGTGAGGTGATTCGGGCCTCGGCACCGATGAACACAGACGTTAAGACACCGGTATCCCTGATCGAACCATGGACTCCGCCGAGCTGCGCCGGGTGCTCAAGGACGCGGGACTCTCGAAGTATCAGTCGCAGGCGTACACCTCCTTGCTGCGATTGGGGACCGCGAGCGCGACCGAGCTCGCCGGCGAGAGCGGCGTGCCCGCCGCCCGGATCTACGACGTCCTCCGGGACCTGGAGGACCGCGGCTACGTCGAGACGTACGACGGTGACAGCCTCCGTGCCCGAGCGTCCGACCCAGCGGAGGTGCTCGACGACCTTCGGAAGCGGTCCGAGGAGTTCTCGGCGGCCGCCGACGAGATAGAGACCCGCTGGGAGTCGCCGGCACTGGATCATCATCACGTCGACATCGTCAAGCGGTTCGACACGGTGTTCGAGCACGCCAGCGAGGCGATCGCGGACGCGAAAACGGAGGTCCAAGTCGCGGTCACGCCGGCGGAGTTCCGTCGGCTCCGGACGTCGCTCAAAAGCGCCCACGACAACGGGGCGATCGTCAAGGCGTCGATCCACACGGACGGCGACGCCGACATCGGTGATCTCGTCGCGGAGTACGAGGGGGTCGTCACGGAAGTTCGACATCGGACGCTGCCGACTCCGTTCGTCGCGATCGTCGACCGGACGACGACGTGCTTCTCGCCGCATCATCGGTCGGTAAACGAGTATGGCGTGCTCGTCGAGGATCTCTCGTTGACGTACGTGTTCCGATGGTACTTCGACACGAGCCTCTGGGAGGTGTGGGAGGTCGTGTACGACGACCGGTCCGACGACCCGCCGCGGTCGTACGCGAACCTCCGACGATTCGTTCGTGACGTCGACCCGATGCTCTCGGAAGGGATCGATGTCGACGTTACCGTCGAGGGGTCGGAGACGGGAACCGGAGACGACGTCACGGTTTCGGGGAGCGTCGTCGACCTCGTGTACGCCGGCGAGCCACGGCCCGACGGCGAGATCCCGATCGGACAGCTCGCCGGACAGGTGACCGTCGTGATCGATGACGGCGAGCGCCGCTGGTCCGTCGGAGGATGGGGTGCGGTTATCGAGGACGTCGAGGCGACGCGAATCACCGTCGACGCGTACGACGACTCCAAACGAGCCGGCTTGGAGGGGATCGATGTCTAGAACGGCCGGCAATCTACCGGTGATTATTTCCCCAACCATGGTGGACCAACATGTGGGAAAGAGGTATTTTGATATAGTGTGCGAAAATATACGAACCGTGAGCGTTCGTCGCCTCTCTGATCCCGTATGAGTGATCAACCGCCCGTGGTCCTCATAGCCGAGGACGAACCGGATCTCGCTGACCTCTACGCCGCGTGGCTCGGTGATACGTACCGAGTACGAACCGCATACGGCGGCCACGAGGCGCTCGAACAGTTGGACGACGACGTCGACGCGATCCTCCTTGACAGACGGATGCCGGGACTCTCCGGCGACGAGGTGCTCGTCTCCGTTCGCGAGCGGGGGATCGACTGCCGTGTCGCGATGGTAACGGCGGTCGAGCCGGACTTCGACATTCTCGAGATGGGGTTCGACGACTACCTCGTCAAACCGGTCACGAAGGAGGCGCTCCACGAGACGGTCGAGGGGTTGTTGCGACGGAGCGAGTACGACAGCGGCGTTCAGGAGCTGTTCGCGCTGACGTCGAAAAAGGCGATCCTCGAGTCCGAAAAGAGCGCGAGTGAGCTAGCAGAGAACCGAGAGTATCAGGACCTCACGGCGCGGATAACCGAGATCCGATCCGATCTCGATCGGACGATCGAGGAGGTCGATGAACACGACGAGTTCGAGAAGCTTTTCCAGGAGTTCGAGACGGACGAGTGAGCACGAACCGGTCGAAAGCGGTGAGAAGCCGACCGGTTTTGGGGACCACCGTCCGAATCCGTTCATCGCTACGCACGGATCGGCGTTAACCACCACTTGTCCTTCACGAGACTTTTCACGCGACGCAGCGTTGACGACACCGTGAACACGGTCGGAACGCTCGTGGTCGGTGCGGTGTTCGGGCTCGCCTTGGCGGCCCCACCGGGACCGATGAACGCGGTGATCGCCGAGGAGTCCGTCGTTCGTGGCTGGGTCGCGGGCGCCCGGGCGGGACTCGGTGCGGCGGTCGCCGACGTGCTGTTTTTCGCGCTCGCGTACGTCGGGCTCGTCGGGATCGTCGAGTCCGCGCCGCGGCTGCAGTCAGGGATGGTCGCCGTCGGCGGCGTGCTGATGTGTTACTTCGCGGTCGGTGCGGCACGGAGCGCCCGCGCCTCGTTCCGGCCAACCTCCGGCGGAGAGGCACGGATCGACGCCGGGAAGGGGTTCCGAAAGGCGCTGCTGTTGGCGCTGACGAACCCGTATCAGGTCCTGTTCTGGCTCACCGTCGGCGTCGGGCTGTTGCGTCCCGGTCGGCTCGACGTGCTCGCGTACGTGCCGGTGGTCGGTCCGGAGCTCTCGGGCACGCTCGTCGTCGCGACCGGATCGCCCGCGCTCATCGTCGGCTTCTTTCTCGGCGTGTTCGGCTGGGTGCTCGCATTCCCGGCGGCGCTCGTCGCCGCAGAGAGCCGACTGGAGACGTTCGCGCCGGTCGTCGCCGTGGGCTCCGCGGTCGTTCTCGCGGGGTTCGGCGTGTTCTTCCTCGTCGAGGCCGCGACGGCGCTGCTGTCGATCCGATGACCGGCCGAGCGTCCGCGTCGCGGCCGTCCCCGAACGGTGACCGCAGAGTGCTCGGGGCAGGATGGATAACGGCTTTCACGCGCCGGCGTGACCTGCGGGTATGTTCGAGAAATCGACGTGGATCAAGCTCCCGCGGAACGTGCTCGTAGGACACGGGGTCGCCGACGCGCTTGGCGAGGCCGTCGACGAGCTGTATCTGACGGGACGACCGCTGATCGTCACCAGTCCGACGCCGAACGAGATCGCGGGCGACCGAGTACGCGCACAGTTCGAGGACCCGGCGACGGCGGTCGTCGACTCCGCCTCGTTTCGCGCGGTCGAGGAGCTCATCGACACGGCCGAGGCGGTCGATCCCGGCCATCTGGTCGCCCTCGGCGGGGGGAAGCCGATAGACACGGCGAAGATGGCGGCGGATCATCTCGACGTCGGCTTCGTCTCCGTTCCCACCGTCGCCTCCCACGACGGGATCGTCTCGGGCCGGTCGTCGATCCCCGAAGGCGACACTCGCCACTCCGTCGCCGCCGACCCGCCCCTCGCGGTCGTCGCCGACACGGAACTGATCGCCGAGGCGCCGTGGCGACTCACGACCGCCGGCTGTGCGGACATCATCTCGAACTACACCGCCGTGAAAGACTGGCGACTCGCTCGCCGGCTCCGAAACGTCGAGTACAGCGAGTACGCTGGGGCGCTCTCCGAGATGACGGCCGAACTGCTCGTCGACAGCGCGGACACGATCAAACCCGGGCTAGAGGAGTCGGCGTGGATCGTGGTGAAGGCGCTCGTCTCCTCCGGCGTGGCGATGTCGATCGCGGGGTCGTCGCGTCCGGCGTCGGGAGCGGAACATCTCATCTCCCATCAGCTCGACCGGATCGCGCCCGGCAAGGCGCTCCACGGCCATCAGGTCGGCGTGGCGTCGATCATGACCGAGTTCCTCCACAGCGGGGAACAGGGTCGATGGATGGCGATCCGCGACGCGCTCGCATCGCTCGACGCGCCCACGACCGCCGACGAGTTGGGTATCGACGACGAGGAGTTGATCGAGGCGTTCACCGGCGCACACGAGATCCGCGACCGGTACACGATCCTCCAGGGCGGGATCAGCGAGGAGGCGGCGATCGAGGTGGCGACGACGACCGGGGTGATCTGACCGGCCGACCGAGACCGGGGAGTTCCGATCGAGACAGACGCGACCCCCACAGGCAGCGGCGACGGAATCCGAAGACGAAATACGGGGGCGGTACAACGACCTGATATGGCAATCGAAGGCGCGCGTTCGTGGGCGAAGCGTCGCCCGGGCGCGCTCACCGTCCTCCTCACGGTCGTCGGCTACGGCGCGGTGCTCGGCGCGTTTCTCGTGCCCGGATTTCAGGCGCTGTTCCCGGATCTCACGCGAGCGACCGTCGAGTTCCTTACCCACGCGATCGCCGCGGTGAACACGCTCACGATCGTTTCGCTGGCGCTCGGCTGGTACTGGATCCGTCGCGATCAGGTGCGAAAACACGCCGCCGCGATGGTGACCTCGTTCGTGCTCATCCTCGTGTTCCTCGGCATGTACGTCCCCCGGGTCGCCGGCGGCGGAACCAAGTACTTCGTCGGTCCCGACCTCGCGTACTACGCGTACCTGATCATGCTCGCGGTCCACATCCTCCTCTCCATCGTCTCGGTGCCCGTGGTCCTGTACGCCGTCATTCTCGGGCTCACTCACTCGGAACGAGAGCTTCGTACCGAAACCGTACACGCAAGGGTGGGGCGGATCGCCGTCGTCGCGTGGCTGCTCTCGCTCGTGCTCGGCGTTGTCACCTATCTCCTTTTGAACCACGTGTACGACTCCACGTTCGAGGCGGCGGCCGCAGCCCTCCTGCTCGGCGGGTTGTGACCATCGCACCTAAGCGATCCGAACCGGGGGTTTTTCACCGCCCGCCCGCGGACGGGCGTTCATGAGCCAGTCGGTGCGACGCGTCGCGGTCGTCGGGGACGACGCCGTACTTCCGGACGCTGTCGACGGTCTCGACGCGCTTCGAGACGTCGTCACGGACGCCGGGGGACGGCTCGTGGAGTCGCCCGAGGTCGACGGCGCGCTCGACGCGATCGTTGCGGTCGGGGAGGCGGCGGTTATCGACGCCGCACTGGCCGCGTCCCCGAGCGGTGACGACAGCGAAACGCCGGTGCTGCCGGTCGGTGTCGGTCGGCACGCCGTCCCGGGGACGGCCGCACCGGACGCGATACGGCAGCTGATCGCCGGCGAGACGCGAATCGTCGAGCACCCGGTCGTGTCAGTGAGCCTCGACGGCGATCTCGCCGGTCGCGCGGCGTTCGACGTCGCTCTCGTGGTCGACGAACCGGCACGGATCTCGGAGTACGGGGTGCAATTCCCGAACGGGTCCGGAGCGACCGTGCGAGCGGACGCGGTCGTCGTCGCCACACCGCTCGGAAGCGACGGGTACGCCGGTGCGGCCGGCGGACCCGTGCTCGAACCGGACACCGGGCTCGCCGTCGTCCCGGTCTCACCGTTCACGACCGGTGCGGAGACGTGGGTCGCGCCCGACTCGGTGACGCTGTCGGTCGAACGTGACGGGGAGCCGGTGTCGCTGATCATCGACGACACCCGTGCCGAGCGGGTTCCGGCGAACGAACCGGTCCGTATTCGGGGCAGCGGTCGCGTTCCACTGCTGTCGACTCCGGCGGCCCGCGACGATCGGTGAGCGCCGCCGATTGGAAAAACTCTAATGAGTCCTCCACGGAAAGGGTCGTATGGACCCACTGCAGTTCCTCGTTCCCCTCGACTGGCTGAACGTCGTCGGGCCGATCCTGCCGTTCGCGATCCTCGTGATGGCGATCGCGAACCTCGCGACGCGGCACGTCCAGCACAACCGGCACGTCGAACAGGGGAGCGCCGAGGACGACGTCGAACGGTACGCCCCACACGCGTTCACGAACATCGGACTCGTGCTGTTGAGCTTCCTGTTCGCGATCCACGCGCCGACCGGCGGTACGATCCTCGCCGTGCTGGTCGTCACATTGCTGCTCGCGGACTTGTTCGAGCTCGAGGCCCGCAACGTCGAGGCCCGCAACGACATGTCGATCGAAACCCCGAAAAGCGCGATCGCCGCGTCGCTGCTCGTCGTGTTTTACGCCGGCTACTACGCGCTGTACTTCCTCGTGGAGGATCTCGTCGGCGTCGTCATCGCCTGAACCGGCGGCTCGAGCGCCGCTTTTCACCCGACGAATCGGTCGCCGAGCGGCACGCCTAAGTCGGCCGTTCCCGTATCGCAGGGCGTGCAGGTCGTCGGATACGACACGGGTGTGTCCGGAGACGGGCGTGACAGGGAGCGTGACGCCAGCGACGCTCTCGCCGGGGGTCTCTACGTCGCGGACGGCGACGGGATCGAGTACGTCGACGCGAGCCCTGGTGCCGAGTTGGCGTTCGGACTGGAGGAACGACACTGCGCGGGGACGGTTCACGACGGCGACCACATCGCCTGCGAGGATCCGGACGCGCCGTACTGCGACGCGCACACGGACGTGTGGGTGTGTGCCCGCTGTACGGGGACGTGTTTAAAAGACGAGATGGACTGCCACGAGACGCACGCGATGTACCTTGCGGCGTTCGCGCCGGATGTGTTTAAAGTGGGCGTCACGCGAGAGTGGCGACTGGAGACGCGGCTTCGCGAACAGGGCGCGGACCGGGCGGCACACATCCGGGCGTTTCCGGACGGCCGGATCGCCCGAGAGGTCGAAGCGGAGCTGGCGAGCACGAGTGGGCTGGTCGACCGAGTGCGGGTGCCGACGAAGATCCGTGGAGTAAACCGGTCCGTCGATGGCGACGCGTGGCGAGCGCTGCTCGACCGGTTCGAGCCGATCGAGACGTACGCGTTCGAGTACGGCCTCGGGCTGACGGACCGGCCGGTTGCGGAGACGATGGCCGCCGGCGTCGTTCGCGGCTGGAAGGGACGGCTCCTCCTGTTGGACCGGAACGGGTCGACGTACGCCGTCGACGCGCGCGACCTCGTCGGCTACGAGCTGACGGCGGAGCCGCGCGAGCGCGAGCTCCAGTCGAGTCTCGGCGCGTTCGGGTGAACGCGAGCGACCGGTCGGGTCCGAGGACGCGGCACGGTGAGGCACACCTAAGTGGCGACCGACGTAAGAGGGGGTATGCCACCGAGCGTTCTCATGTTGGGGTGGGGGTATCCGCCGAACGTCACCGGCGGATTGGACGTCCATGTTGGGGAGCTGTTCTCTGGCCTGCGGGACGAGTTCGATGTCGACGCGAAGCTCATCGTGCCCGCGGAGCTCGCACCGGAGGACGAGCCCGGCGTCGAGGGCGTCGAAACCGGCGAGGGAGATATCGTCACCCGCGTCGGCCGCCTGTCGAACCGATTCGTCGAGCTCGCGCCGGAGTACGACATCGTCCACACCCACGACTGGTTCGGCTACGGACCGGGGCGGAGCGCAGCTCGGGAGTCGGATGCGATCTGGGTGTCGTCGTTCCACTCGCTGGCGAGCGACCGCAACATCGACCCGCCACAGCGGGAGGTCGAGGCCGAACGCCGGCTCGCAAACGCCGCGGACTGCAACATCGCGGTGAGCGAGATCGTTCGTGAGGACATTAAAGAGCTGTACGACGCCGACTCGCGAGTGGTGTACAACGGGTTCTCGACGCCGGAGTTCTCCGGAGCGGATGTCCGCGCGGAGCTTGGAATCGACGGAGAGATGCTGTTTTTCGTCGGTCGCCACACCGACCAGAAGGGGATCTCACACCTGTTGTACGCGATGAAGAAGCTCCGCCGTCCCGATACCACGCTCGTCGTCGGCGGATCGGGCCACCAGACCGAGCAGCTGAAGCGGTTCGTCGAACTGACCGGCATCGAGGACCGCGTCGAGTTCGTCGGCTACGTCCCCGAGTCGGAGCTCGGCGACTACTACGCCGCCTCCGACGCGTTCGTCTCGCCGTCGCTCGCGGAGCCGTTCGGCATCACGATTACCGAGGCGCTGGAGGCCGGGACGCAGGTCGTCTCGACGCGGTGTGGGGCCGCCGAGATCCTGCCGGACGACTGTCTCGTCGAGGTCGTGCCCGACTCGGAGTCGATCGTCGACGGTCTCGACGAAGCGCTCGACCGCGAGGAGCTGCCGGAGTACGATCGCCGCGACTGGTCCGCCGTCGCGGAGGACACGCTCGAGGTGTACGAGGACGTCGTGTGAGCGGTCAGGGAGTGGTGAGCGGTCAGGGAGTGGTGAGCGGTCAGGGAGTGGTGAGCCCCATGGCGTTCGTGGGGCCGCCTCGAACTCCGAACGCGATCGGTTGGGTCTAGAGAGTTTCGGACTTATATACGGTCGGAGCGAAAGCGTTACAGTATGAAACACGTCACGGCAGCGGAGTTGGGAGATCGGATCTTCATCCACCACAGCGACAACATCACCGTGTTCGATGAGGAGGCAATGGTGGTCGAACAGAGCCTGTATCAGGACCAGACATCGGGGGAAGAAACCACCCAGACACACGCGGACGACGAGGTGTATTTCATCGCTAGCGGATCAGGCACGATCAGAGTTGGAGCGGAAACTAGCGAAGTGAGCCCCGGAGACGTGATCTACGTCGATGGCGGGGTCGAGCACGGGTTTTTCGATATCGACGAAGAGATACGGGCGCTCAAAGTGTTTGCGAGCGCGTGATGCGTTTCGAGCGGCATGGAGTCCAGCAGCGAAACTCTGGAACTCGTTCGGGGGTGTCTCATCCGGCGGGATGAAGTCGCAATCAAGCTGCATCGGTAGTCCCGGTGTTGCCTCTCGGTCCACAAACGTGAGCTCTCGGGTGTCATAGCACTCTTGTTATGGTGTGTTTCACGATCACACACCAGACCAGCCGTACGATACTGCGTGCGCCGCGTTCGATGGCGGGCGTACGTCGCTCACGAGGGGGGATGGAGGGTTTATAAGCGATACCGTGGAGGGGTTGGTGTTCGTTTATAAGTGAGTCGCGAGAGCGATAGCTCCGCGACGAACGATCCGAAAGCCCCAGCCGCGACGGCTCGCGCGCCTTGCTGCGCTCCTCGGTCGCTCGCGGTGCTCGCTCCCTGTGGTGCTTACAGCGGCGGGCGTCGCCCCACCGGGAGACTGCGTCTCCCGAGCCCCCGCTCGCTCCGCTCGCGGGGATCACGGCTGCCCCTTTCAACCCCACCCGACCGCACCGCAACCGCACCTCACGCCTCCCCAGCCTCGCGGTTCGCGCTCTCTAGTAGTTAGCGAATCTTATTGAGGAATCCACTGAGGTGGTTGTCGATCCACGATGCAGCGAAACTCAGTTTCTCGGTCAGTTGATCGAACAGGTGGTCAAGGCGTTTCCGGTACTCGTCTTCGCCGTTGACGATCAGCGGCGAAGACTCCCACTTGAGACTCTTCCAGACAGGTTCGATTGGGTTGAGATCCGGGGAGCCAACCGGCAAGAACACCAGATCAATCCCAAGTTCGTGAGCACGCTTGCGCGTGTACTTACAGACGTGTGAGGAGAAGTTGTCCAAGACGAGCAGAATCCGCTTGCCGGGATTCTGCTCGCGGATCTCCTCGAAACAGCCGCAGATCTGTTCTTTCTTCTGGTTCGGTGGGAACGACAGCACGCTCTCTCCGTTGAGCGCATAGAACCCGGCCGCTGGTGTATCGATTTTCACCAGCGGCCGGGTGATATGTGGATCATCGACCGTGTACAGTCGCTGAGAATTGTCCCAGGGTTGTGGATGCGAGATATCGAAAAACCCCACCACAGTCCCGCCATCAGTGCAGATATCTTCATCGGAGCTCCACTCCTCTTCATCGTCATCATCGTCACTCTCGCGCTTGTTGTGTGGTTGGTCATGAGCATCCTCGTCGAACGCGTACTCAACGCGTTCGTCGAGGATTTCTTCGGCGTTATCGGGTCGATCAGGCCGTTTTGTCCGAGGAATGGCGTAGGAAAGGCCGAGATTGTCTAGAAATTCCGGAAGGTAGTGTGGGTGATATTCGACATCGAACTCATCGTCGAGAAGGTGCTGGATCTCCTGTTTTTTCCACGGTTGACCTTCACGCAGGAGGTCAATGAGTTCGTCTTGTTGGTCTTCGTCGAGCTTCGGGGGCCGACCGCCCCCGAAGTTCGGAGTAAGTTTACCGAGGCCTCCTTCGTTCCAGCGAGTGACCCAGTTCGTGGCGGTGCCCTCAGATCTCCCGACGTCATCAGCGGCTTCCTTCAGCGTGGCACCTTTGTACAGCCGTTTGAGAAAGACGAGGCGTTCGAATTCCTTCTGATCGTCCGCCTCACCGAGGAGCCGATCCAGATCCTCTTCACTCAGGTGCCGCACGATTTTCTTCTCTCGTCCAGTCACTACACGAAAGAGATTCTTCTCCTCAATAACTTTGCCGAATCACTACCGAGCGCTCACCGCGTCCCTCGCACGCGCTCCTCGCGCTCTTTCCAGAGCGCTCGGAGGCGCGCGCCGACCGCCCGCCGTCACCTGATAACCGAACAATGCTCTGCTGTGTGGTTGCGGTGGCGCGCGCCGCGAGCGGGCCTTCGGCCCGTGAGCGAGCGCGCGAGGGAGACCGGAGGGGCCGCCGAGCGTTCCGGCGGCCCCTCCGGTCGAGGCTGGGGTGGTCCGAGGCTGCGGTGCGGGGCGGGACTGGAAGGGGCAGTCGCGAGGGCGAAGCCCGGCGAAGCAAGCACTGCAAGGAGCGAGCGAAGTGAGCGACTGAAGCGCGCAGCGAGCCGCGCGAGCCGTCGCGGCTGGGGCTTCCAAGTCGGTCTCTGCTCCACCGCTCACTTATATACCACTCCTCACCACGCTGAATACACCTTTATAAACCACACATCGATTCTCGTATGCGCAATATACGCCCGACATCGATCGCTGCGATGGCTGCACCGAGCAGTGGTTCTGTCGGTGTAAACTGTTCTATGACATCCTCATACACGTAGGGCAGGGAGAGGCCACTCGACGACCCGTGTGTACGACCGCACACACTGGATCCAAGTCGTACGCACGAACGTGGATCCAACGCGCGAGTGAGCCGCCAACGTACGCACGGAACTGAAAGATTCATGGGGACGGGGGTCGCGATTCGAGGTATGACGAGCGTCAAGGAGTTTCGCGTCGCCGAGCCAGCGACCGCCGACGAGCTCGGTCGTGGCCGGTTCGCGTTCACCGACGCGTACTCCGTCTTCGACTGGGGCCAGATGCCCGACCCGATCCCGAAGAAGGGAGCGAGCCTCTGTACGATGGGCGCATTCAACTTCGAGCTGCTCGAACGTGAGAGCGTCCCGACCCACTACCGCGGCGTCGTGGATCCGGCGGCGATGGCTGCCGGAGCCGATCCGGAGGGCGCGGTCGGCCCCCTCGCGGAGGCGAGCGCGCCGCCGACCGAGATGGCGATCGAGCTGACGCAGGTCCCGGAGCTCCCGTACGAGGGGCCTGACGCCGGCTACGACTACGACGCGTTCCACGACGCCGGCGGCGAGAACTATCTCGTTCCGCTCGAGGTCGTCTTCCGGAACACCGTGCCGATCGGCTCCAGCCTCAGAGCGCGTCGTGAACCTGCGGAGTTCGACCTGCCGTTCGACGACTGGCCCGACGAGCCGGTCGACCTCCCCGAGCCGGTCGTCGAGTTCTCCACCAAGTACGAGGAGCAGGATCGCTACCTCTCCCGCGAGGAGGCCGACGAAATCGCCGGCCATGCCGACGTCGACGCGCTTGGCGACCTCGCCCGGGACGTGAACCGCGTCGTCACCGACCGAGGCGAATCCGCCGGGTTCGTCCACGAGGACGGGAAGATCGAGTGTCTGTACGTTGACGGGGAGCCCCGGGTCGCGGACGTCGTCGGCACGTTCGACGAGAACCGCTTCTCCTACGACGGCCAGCAGGTGTCGAAGGAGGTCGTCCGCCAGTGGTACAAACGAAATGACCCGGACTGGGTCGACGCCGTTGGCGAGGCGAAAGCCGCCGTGGCGGATCGTGACGTCGCCGACTGGCGCGAGATCTGCGAATCGACCCCGACTACGCTCCCGGCGGACGTGCTCGATGCGATCTCGGCGATGTACACCGCCGGCGCGAACGCATACACCGGAACCCCGTGGTTCGACGCGCCACCCGTCGACGAGGCCGTCAACGCGGTTCGGAGCTTATAAATCGACTGCGCAACACTCCGGCCGTGCGACCACCGACTACACGAGGTCAACGTCTCGCCCATTCGAGCATCCGCTTATAAAATGGGTCGGTGGAGAGCGCGGTGGCATCGCCGACGAGCGTCAACTCCTTTTTGGCTCGTGTGAGCGCAACGTTCACGCGGCGGTGGTCCTCGAAGATCGGCCCGTCGAGATCGCCGGTGGCGACGAAGGAGACGACGACCACCTCCTTCGAGGAGCCCTGGAACCGGTCGACCGTGTCGACCGTGACGTCAGTGCGGCGACCGATCTCCGCGACCTGTGCGCGGAACGGCGCGATCACGCCGATTTCGTCCGGGTCGACACCGGCCGCGAGGTACGCGTCGACGACCTCGGCAACGCGCTCGGCCTCCCGCACGTTGCGGTTCCCATCCCGGGAGCCGTCCGGATCGATGAAGTTCACACCGCGACCCAGCTCGGGCGGAAGCTCGTCGACCGAAACGTCGAGCTCCGCGATCGTCTGCCCGGCGACCGCGGGGGTCGCCGGACGCAACGCGCCGTCGTAAAACTCCGTGGATGCGAACGCCTGGATCCGCTGGCTCATCCGGTACTGGCGGTCGAGCATGACGCTTGCGTCCGGATACGTCTCGATCAGCCGCTGGAACAGCGACCGCTGGAGTTCGTTTTCGGCCCGCACCACCGGCGGGAGCTGCTCGTGGTCGCCGACCAGCACGAACCGGTCGGCGAGCGTGATCGCGGCGTGTGTGCTCGGCTCCGTGAGCTGTGACGCCTCGTCGACGACCGCGACGTCGAACTCGCACTCCCTGAGCACTCGCGACCCACACGCCGCCGTCGTCGCGGCGACCACGGAGGCGTTTCTGAGCTCGCCCGCCTTCTCGGTCGGGTCGCCGCGCTGGACGAGCCGAACGTCCTGCATATCGCCGCGAACGCCGGTTTCAGTGCCGACTCGTAACACGTCCTCGAACCCCTGATCTCGCACCGCTTCGAGCGCGTTGTCGACCGCGCGGTTCGTGAACGCCGCGAGCAACACCCGCTCGCCCGAATTGGCGAGCGCACGGATCGTCCGGGCGATCGTGTACGTCTTACCCGTGCCCGGTGGACCGTGGATCAGCGCACAGTCCTCCGCGTCGACTGCGAGCCGCACCGCCTCGTTCTGTGCGTCGTTGTTGTCGATGTACGCGCCGTCGCCCGTGCCCGGAACTACCGTCTTCCGGCCGAACTCGGGCTCGCGCCGCCCGAAGACGACGTCCTTGCGATCGGGATCACCTTTTAAAACGGCGTCGTGAAGCGCGGTGAGCATCCGGTCGACGGAGATCTCCGACGGGTACACGTCGAGCCGGCGAAGCTCGACTCGCTCGTCCGTCTCGACGACGACCTCGTCGTCGAGCCTGCGGATCCGAGCGAGCTCCGCGTGACCGTCGACCGGGTCGCCGTCGCTCGCGAGCGCGACGTCCCCTTCACGAAGCTTCGAGACCGCGTCGTCCGGTTTACGCGCCCGGAGCTCCCAGCGATGCTCCGCGATCGCCGTCTCCGACACCGGCTCCAGATCGATCAGCGCGCGGTCGTCCGCGGCCCGCTCCGCGGGCGTCTGCTCCCAGAGCTTCCGGTACTCCGCATGTGTCTCGCGACGCTCCTCCTCGATCGCGGTGTAAAAGCGATCGAAGTACTGGATCTCCTCGTCGGGGACGGTGGTGCCGACGCGTCCCGCCTTCGACTCCTGATCCAGCCGGCCGGAGACGACCATGCAGGTGTCCTGCTCGAAGCAGTAGCTGCAGTTCGCGTCCGCTTCGTACCCCGTGGGGATCGTCGGACGGTCGCCGGCCTCGTTGAGCGCGCGCCACTCCATCGCGGCGAGCGCGTTGCGCTCTCTGACGACGAAGTTCAACAATCCGTCCCCGACGGAAAACTCCTTGGCTGGCGCAAGGTCACCGGACGCCTCGGTCCGGTCGAGGGCAGTGTTTTTCGTGTACAGCAGAGTCCCGATGTCGGGATCGATCCCGCGCTCCTCGAGCATGAGCGCGTAACACGCCGCCTGGATCTTGTCGTGAAATCGTGGCTCTCGTTTCGTGTTCTTGCCGGTTTTGAGCTCGACGGGCGTGCCGCGACGAAGGGCGTCGGCCCGCCCTTTGAGGCCGAACGTTGGCGAGATGAGGGTGAACTCCGAGCGCCACGTGTCCTCGTCGGTAAGCGTTCCCTGTGCGAGCCAGCCTTCGATCGCCGCGGCGTTGCGCCGCACCTCGTCCTCGACTTCGGTCGGCTCGTAGCCGAGGAGTCCGAGCTCGAGTCCCGCCTCCTCGACCCGGTCGACGACCGATTCCTTCAGATCCATCCCTCGGAGGAGGTCGCCGAACACCTCGTGGACGATCGTTCCCTTCACCACCGGATAGTTGAGCGGGACCCCCGAGAGCTTGTTCAGATAGTACATCCGAGGACACTGCACCCACGAGCGGATGCCGGTCACGTCGACGAGAAAATCGGGCTCCAGCACGACCCAGGAGTCGGCGGTCGTCGCGTATCGGGTCGCACCGTCGAACTCCTCCTTCTCTCCGTCGACGACCAGCAGTTCCATCCCCGGTTCGGCGTGATCCGCGGTCTCGGTCCACTTCCCCCACAGCGTCACGTCGACTGCCTCGGCCGCACCGCCTTCCGGTCGGATCCGCAGCTCGCGGAGCTCCCGATCACCGTACGATGTCGACACCGTTCGCGTCTCTCCAACGGAGAGGATCGGCCCCCGAACGTTCACGGCCTCACTCCTCGCCGACCGCGAAAAACGCTGTCGGTGAGACGGATCCAACCGACTCCCGTGGATCTCCGTGCGGAGTCGTCTCTGTCATTTGATCGTGTCCAAGAACCCGAGCCATCGTTTGTGGTCGTCGATCGATGTTGCGTTTGCCGTATCAGCGAACTCCGGCTGCCGAATGTTCTCGAGCGCGTTGATCGCGCGGTCGATGCCGGTGATCTCGTTCGCAAGCGCCTCGGCACGCTCGCGGTCGATCGATCCGGTTTCGATCCGCTCGACTCGCGTTTCACGCTCCGCGCGAAGCGTTCGGAGCGCTTCCCCCACGACCTCCATCGTATCCGGTGGGATCCGGTCAACCTTCCGGCTCTCGACGAGGAACTCCCGAAGATCGATCTCGTCGCCGTGGATATCGAGGGTCTCCGGAACGGACGCGCCGACAGTCGCGCTCTGTCTGTTGACACGTTTGAGCAACGCTTCGCGCTCGTCCTCATCCATGTCGGCTTATCCGGCCGGCTCGTTCAAAAGGATTCCTTCGGTACACACTATTTTCGGGAGGTAAATGCGCGTTTTCTTTCGATATCAGTTTGGATATTTTGAAGAGGATGGTTATAACTTGTCCTGTTGATCGCAAGACGGCATAGGAGCGGGGTCAGTAATTCGGCGAGCCATGGCGTTAGAAGCGGTATTCTGGATACAGAAGATGCAGTAGCGGTGGCTAAAGGTGGCTGTCGAAGAGTCAGAACTATGGTAGCTAGCGATCTTGTTCTGATGACGACGGCGATACCTCTCCCGGATACGTCCGGAGAAGGGGAGCAGGCGGCGAGCCCTAACTCGCCGCCTGCGTGAGGTTATGCACGATGCACTTCCGCGTGAGCTCCCGGAACTGGCCGTGCCAAGTCCGGGAGCGTAGTTTCTCGCCGTCGTCTTCCTTCAACTGCGAGAAGCCCGTTTCACTCATCCACCGCTGGTTGTAGTCCTCGTTCATCCGGGCGTTGTGAGCCTTCTGAAGCGGTGTCTGCTCTCTGTGTTTGATCAACGGTCGCGTCGAGTTGGAGCGACACTCCTCGCGGAGCTCACCCCACGAGTAGTTCGCATCAGCGGACAGGACCCGCAGGTCTTCCGCGTTCCGGCGGAAGACCTGCATCCCGATATGGCCGTCCCACGCCTTCTGCGTGGTGAAATGAACGTCTTTGATCGCTAGTGAGTTCGCGTCGATCAAGATCGTCGTCTTCATCGACTGGAACGAGTAGTTCGCGCGGTCGCGGTAGTGGTAGCTGGTCTGATCGCGTTGGAAGCCACTGGCGTCGATTGCAGCTTCACCGCTCCAGCCCGCCTGCTCCGCCGAAGCGCGGAGCAGGCGGCGGAGTTCACGCATCTGGTACTCTTTCTCCCAGCGACAGAGGGTCGTATGGTCTGGCGAGGCTTCGAGATTCAGTTCCTCACGGATGGCGAGAGAATCGTTAAACCACGCTTCGGTCTCGCGGAAGCTTTTGTCGAGTTCAGCGTGCATGAGAATCAAGGCGATCTGAACCCACTCGGCGAACCCGCTGTCGCCGTCCGGCGCAGCGGGTTCGTCTGGGTTATCAGCGTGCTGTTTAGCAAGGTGCTTACACTTCTTCACCAGCGGTCGTTTCGACCTCATACCGCAAGACAGCGTCCAATTCCTCCGTCAATTTCACGAAATCACTCGCAGACCGACTGCACAGTCCGCTGATCGGACCCGCAACAAGGCATTATAACTCCCGGTTGAAAATCCCGCGTATGGGTGATACAACAGCCGAAGCAGGCCGGAACGATACCGTTTCGGCGGGATGGGGAGGAACGCTTCGAGAGTTCATTCGGTACGTTCCGGACGGGAGTTCGATGCCGACGGAGATGTGGCGTACCCGGCACCGGAACGTGCTGTTGGTCGTGCTCGCGCACGTCCCGTTCCTGTTGGCGCTAGGCCTCTTCGAGGGGACCGAGCCGATCACGGGCGCGGTAATTCCGGCCGTGCCCACGTGGATGATCGCCGGACCGATCGCGATCATCGTCGTCACTGCGGCACTGGCGAGTTGGTCGAGGTTCAGCCGGCGGACACGAACCGTCGTCGCTGCGTTCTGTGGACTGACCGCCTCGATGGCGTTGACGAAGCTCTCGGGAGGCTATATCGAGGCCCACTTCCATTTTTTCGTCTTCATGGCCGTGCTCGCGTTGTACGAGGACTGGCTCCCGTTTGCGGTGGGGATGGGGTACGTCGGGATCGGCCACGGACTGTTCAGCGTCATCGACGCGAGCCACGTGTACAACCACCCGGCCGCCATCGAGAACCCCGTGGCGTGGGGTGGCGTTCACGCCGTGTTCATTACCGGTCTCGCGCTCGCGTTGGTCGTCAACTGGTACTCCATCGAGAAGTCCCGGGAAGCTGCCAAACGGCAGCTCGAACGGGTCGAAGCGCAGAAATCGGAGATCACCACTGCCGAGAAAGCACAGGCGGAGGCGGAACGTCGACGCGAGGAGGTCGAACGGCTTAACGACCACCTCGTGGAGAAGGCCGACAGCTACAGCAGGTCGATGGGGCGTGCAGCCGACGGCGACCTGACGGTGCGTCTCGAATCGGAAAGCGAGAGCGAGGCGATGACGCGGATCGCCGAGTCGTTCAACGAGATGATGGACGATATCGAGTCGGCGATGCGAGACATTCAGTCGTTCGCTCAGCAGGTGTCGGTGGCCAGCGAGCAGACCTCAACCGGCGTGGGCAGGGCTCGAGAGCTAAGCGAGAACGTAAACGATTCGATCGACGATATCGCCGACGGGGCGACGGAACAGCGTGAGATGCTCGATCAGGTGTCCGCGGAGATGAACAACCTCTCGGCGACGATCGAGGAGGTCGCTTCCTCCACGGAAACCGTCGTCGACGCGGCCGAGGAAACGGCAGCGATCGCCGACGACGGCGAGAGGACCTCGCAGCGGGCGATCGACAGCGCACGGGAGTCACAGCAAGCGATCGACTCGACCGCGGCGAAGGTACGCACTCTCGACGAACGGATGGCCGACATCGGCGAGATCGTCGATCTCATAAGCGACATCGCCGAGCAGACGAACCTGCTCGCGCTCAACGCCAACATCGAGGCGGCGCGGGCAGGCGGGGGCGGAAACGGGTCCGCTGACGGGTTCGCCGTCGTCGCCGACGAGGTCAAACAGCTGGCCGAGGAGACACAGACGGCGGCTGCGGAGATCGAGGAGCTGATAGCCGAGACGCAGGCACAGACCGAGGCGGCGGTCTCGGAGGTTCGAACCGCCGAGGAGCACGTCGAAACGGGTGCTGAAGCCGCTCAAGAGGTCGCGGAGGCGTTCACACGCGTCGCCGACCACGCCAGCGAGACCGACGACGGGATCCGTGAGATCAGCACTGCCACCGACGATCAGGCTGCGAGCACCGAGGAGGCGGTCGCCATGGTCGAGGAGGCCGCCGAGATCAGTCGTGCAACGGCCGACGAGACTGACGACGTCTCCGAGGCCGCCGACGAACAGCTCGCGTCGATGACGCAGGCCGCCTCAAAAACCGATACGCTCAGCGAGCAGGCCGAACGCCTCCAAGAGCTTGTCCGAAACTTCGAGGTCGAGGGGACCCGCTCGCCGGATGCCGGTGCGAAAAGGCCGGTCGCCATCGGTGACGGCGGCCGCTCGGAGTGAACTACCTCTGCCTAGCGTTGGCACTACACGCCTCCGTCCTTGCGAATGGACTGTGACAACGACCCGGAGCCCTGCAAACGGTAGCTCAATCAGTGTCGACGTTCGAGATGACGTCGGCGATGAAGGAGCTGTAATCTCGGGTCTGTAGGTACACCGAGCCCGGTCCCTCGAAGGTCATCACGAACCCCTCGCCGCCGAGTAACGTGCTCTTCAGTCCGCCGACCTTGTGTGTGGAAAAGGAGACGTCAGCGTGCCAAGCAACGGAGTGGCCGGTGTCGACAGTCAGCCGTTCGTCACGATCGAGTTCGCGTTCGACGATACCGCCGTAGCTGCCGACGAACAGCGTCCCGCTGCCGGTGGCCTCCAAGAAAAACAGCCCTTTCCCGCCGAGCCAGGAGCTCATCCCGCCGGATGCGGTGTCGGTTTCGATCCCCTCGCCGTTCGCGACGTACGATCCCGACTGTACGAAGTACGAGTCATGATCCAGATCGATCGCGGCGAGGTCCCCCGGTTGGTTCTGGGCGAACTCGACGTACTGATCGGTTGCGGTGGCGGTGAAGCTGTTCCTGAAACTCTCTTCGTCGGCGAGCATCGACTGCTTGATCGAGCTCAAGACGCCGCCCGCGCTGCTGTGGGTCTCCATCTCGATCCCTTCCGAATGGGCGATCAGCGCCCCGGCCTCCAGCGTGACCGTCTCGCCGGTGTCCAGATGAGCCCGACCCGTCGTGTACGCCGGTTCGTTGCGCAATTCGTACTCCATACTCGATGGTCTGATTCGGCCGATTGATAAAACTGATTGCGTCGCAGACCCCGTCTCGCTTGCAGAAAACGAGGGTGTAAACGGGGACGCGATCGACGATCGGTGGTGCCTAGGGGACGAGAACGACGGGCGTCTCCTCGTCTGCAAGGATCCGATCCGGCGTGCTTCCCTCGAACGAGGCGATGTCGAAAGCGTCCTCGTCGTACCCCATGACCACCGTATCGACAGTTTCACGCTCGACGATCCGAACGATCGCTTCGCGCAGATCGGCCATCGTGTCGGCATCCGCGATCGACTGCGTCCGAACCTCCGCGTCGACCCCGTGCGACTCGGCCATCTTGCGGATACGCGCCGCCCCGATGTTCTCCTCGATGTTGATGCTGTCCGTGGATAGATGTACGGCCGTGATCTCGAGCTCCTGATCGTTACCCAACACGTCTATCGCGTAGGTCACTGCTCGTTCGCTTGCAGGCGCAACCCCGAACGGTTCTGAACGCCTCGCTTCCGGGACGATATCGAACGGGAGCAACACGTGCATACTGAGAGATACGGCTCGTTCAATAAAAAGTATGTTAAGAAATCTCATGGAGTAGGAACGAACGTCCGGAGTCGGACACCCGGATACGCACGGACTCTACGATCCATGGCAACTGCTATTATCCTAGCCGTCGAACCGGACGGGTAAGTAAGCTACCACGCCCTGAAGGGCGTGGCATTCAGCGTGGACTCCCGTTCTAACCGATAATCATGGTAGGCGAGTATTCGCCGTTCACGTTCAACGTCCCGCTGTTCAAGCGCACGCCTACGGGTGCGCCTCCACGCCCAGACTTTTGCTGGTCGCGGAGATACTTCAAGCCGATATTCTTCGCCGCGTTGTAATCCGCGTGAACCTCATACCCGCACTTCAGACACTCAAATTCATCCTGCTCGTTGTTGTGCGGGCGGTTATCCTCGTGGGTGAACCCACACTTCGAGCAACGCTGGCTCGTGTACGCCGGATTGATCTCCGTCTTTCGGTGGTCGCACATGACGATCTCGTTCGTATTTGGAGTGCGGATGCCTCGTTGTATCAACCACAATTAATATGGACAAACACAATGCCTCTAGCGTGCAGATCACACTGATCGGCGTCGGGCAGGCAGGGGGGCGTCTGGCCGATACGTTTCTTGATGTCGACGACTGGCTCGTTCGCGACCCAGTCGCGGGCACATGTGCGATCGACACGTCTCGAGCACACTTGCAGAACCTCTCTGCTGTTCCGGACGCACAGCGGTATCTCATGGGCACGGATCGAGCCAAGGGCCACGGCGTCGGGTTGGACAACGAGTTGGCGGCGACGATCGCCGTCGAGGAACGAGCGAGGATACGCGACATCATCGACGGGCTGCCGATCGCGGAGAGTGATGCGGTACTGACGCTTGCCGGACTCGGGGGTGGTACGGGTTCGGGAATGACACCCGCGATCGCTGAAACCGTCCGCAACGAGTACGACATCCCCGTCTACGGCCTTGGCATTCTTCCACATAGCAGGACATCGCCGATCCAAACCCTCAATGCCGCTCGGTCGTTGCGGTCGCTCCGTCAACAGACCAGCCACGTCTTCCTTTTCGATAACGATGCGTGGGGCGAGGCAGACCCGGACGAAGAGCTGTACCGAGAGCTGAACGAACGGGTGGCCACCGCGCTCGGCACGCTCTTTGGAGTGGTGGATCACGTCGACACTGAGTCCACCGAGGAGACACAGACAGCCACCGAGTACAGTGCGGGCGTTCTCTCGAACAACGCCCTCTCGGCAATCGGCTTCGCAACTGAACCGGCCGACCACATCGCTCCTGCCGAACGGAATCAGGGGCTGTTCAGTCGCCTCTGGCCTACGTCACCGGGAGAGACTGGACCAAACTCCACGGCGGCGGACGAATCCGATCCTTCCGTGCGGAGCAAGCAGATTGAGGAGATACTCAGCGAGGCGACATCGCCACCGTATACGCTCTCGGTTGATCCCGACAAAGACAGGGAGGTCGGACTCTTCGTCATCGCTCCCAAATCATATCTCTCGGAGACGGATTTGCGTGAACAGGAACTCACCACGGTCGACCGTCTCGATCCAACGCATCTGCACGCTTACGAGCCCTCGTCAGCGGGCACCTGCAGTCGTGTCTCTGCAGTCTGTCTGCTGACGGACGACTGCTTCGATCCTGTAGCCGAGCTGATAGAGCAGGCGATTACGCTGCAAAATGACCCGTCATGGATTGAGGAGTTGGAGGTATCGGACCAGTTCCCGGATCTCCTCGAAGAACGTCCGACTGATACTGAAGCGACCACCGCTGACGGGAATGAGGATCTCGAACCCCTGTTTTGACCGCTGCTGCGACTCGTGCACGCGGGGTGAAGCTGCAACCGGTGGGTTGTGAGTCTCGATGCAACCGGTGGGTTGTGAGTCTCGATGCAACCGGTGAGTTGCGAGTCTCGATGCAATCTGCGGCTTCAATTGCGTCAGTCGATTACGCTTCGTAATCGTCCGACTCGGGTTCGGGATGGCCCTCCAAGACGGAGCCCAGCCGGTCGTCGGAGTCGCCGTCGGTGTCGTCCATCGCTCGATGGACGAGGTTGATCACGACGTTGTCGAGCTCCGCCCGGACGGTGCCCGTCGCGAGCCGATCCAGCACCACCGACAGCCACGTGTCGAGGGTGAATTTCGTTTCGGCGGTGATACGTGTCTCCTCGAGATCGGTGACGACGATTCGCGAGTAGCGCTCCGCAAATAGGTTCTCACCTGCCACCATCGTGTACTCGAACCCGTCGTCGATCGGCGAAAACGAGAACACGAGCTCCTCGTTCCGAAACGACGTCGTCACCTCCACCGCCTCGTCACCGGCCTCGACCGACTCGATATCGTACGCCTCCGCACACTCGAGGATCGCCTCCGGCGTGAGCTGTTCTCGCAGATCCTCGGCGGGGAGGTCAACGACGTAGGAGACGTCGACGGTCTGCATATCGTGGATCGTCGCCCGATGCTCTTAAACATCGCCCAGCGGCCCAACGCGCGTCAGAGCACGCCCATCTCGGTGAGCCGTTCGGGGAGATACGTGTCGGTGACGAAGTCGAGTCCGCGGCTCGCGAGCGACTGCTGTTCGGACTTTTTCCCAATCTCGAGCTGGAGCTCGATCTGCTCTTCCCAGTAGTCGGTCTGGAACCGCGGATCCTCCAGCTCTGACTCCAGCGCGTTGATGTCCGAATCCGACAGCGGATCGCTTGGCAGGTCGTACTCGACGATGTCCTCCGGCTGGATCCCGACGTACCGTGCCTCGGGGGTCGCGAGGTACTTCGAGAGGTGTGCGGACTTGATCGAGCCGTACGCGACGGAGCCGTAGATCCGATACGACCATGGGTCGCCGTCGGCGAACACGACGATCGGCACGTCAAGCTCGTCGTGGATCCGCTTCGTGATCCGTCGGGTCGCCCGCGCTGGTTGTCCTTTCAGATGAATGACAAGGCAGTCGTACGCCTCGTCGAACCCGTTCTCCACGAGCCGGTCGCGCATCCCGCCGGTCTCGACCGCGAGCGCGAACTCGATGTCGTCGTCGAGGAACTCGATCATGTCCGGGTTGTTCGGGATCTGATACCCGCCCTCGCCGACGTCCTCCTGACAGTGGATCTCGCGTTCTCCACGGCGCGTCTGCTCGCGGAGCAGTAGCGGCCCCATCAAGGTCGCTCCGGATTCCTCCGGACGCATGTGGAAGTCCTCGCGGGTGACGCCCGTCACGACCTCGAGATCCTCGACGAGGTCGTTCGACTCGTCTTGATTCGAGAACTGCGCTTCCGTGTTGTCCCACGACTCCGAGAGGTAGTACAGCTCCCGCAGGGTCGACGACCGATCCTCTTCGAGCTGATCCGCGAGAAACTCGATCGTGTACGCGGCCTTGAGCAGCTTTCGCGCTCCCCTGACCGAGTTCGCGCTGCGCGTCGACGTCCGGTCGCCGTACGTCCAGACGCCGCTTGCTTCGTCGTACTCGATGTTGCTTTTCGTCCTCGTCGGGAGCGTCATCTCCGGGATCTCTCCGGCTGCGAACTGGTCGTAAAACTCCGCGGCCAGATCGATGAGCTCCTCGCGTGCTTGGGCTTCGTTCGTCATTTACGCGTTCACCGTGAGCTTCTCCGTTTCCACGCCGCCGACGCTCACGTCGAAGTCGGCGGTCTCGTCCACGCTGTACGTCAGCTCCGCGTCGTCGCCCGCGCTCACCTCGGGGTTCCACTGCACGAACCACTCGCCGTCCATGTCGATGACGGTTCCGGCCGAGAGATCGGTCGGCTCCGCGGAGACGATATCCGTTATCTCCAGTGTCTCCGCCGTGTCCGAGTGGTTCTCCACGGACAGCGTCACTCGGCTCCCGTTCACCTCCCGGTCGACGCTGACGTTGTTCATGATTCGCGCGAGCGCGCCGGAGATGTCCGGCCGGTCGCGGCCGGTCACCTCCGACACCTTATCGGCCATCTCCGGAAGGATCCGACCGAGCACGTCCTGTTTTTCGCGGCGTTGCTGCATCGACCGGCGCTTGTTCAGATACGATTTCAACTCCCGGGCGGCCTCCCGTACCGCGAGTTCGATCTCGTCTTCTATCGCCGGCACGTTCGCCAGCGCGTCCTTCGACTCGCTGGTGAACGGCACGTTTGTCGACGCGACGTGGATCGATACGACGGCCGGGCCGTTCGGGATCCCGGAGCCGCCCGGTTGGTCGAGCCCGTAGTTGCGCCAGCCGATCGACTTCACCACGTCCGTCGTTGCACACGCCCCGCGCTGGTAGACGAGCGGAACGCGGTTGGCGAACCGGAGCACCTCGATCGATCCTTCCGCGGGGATGTCGCCACCGTACGCGATGCCCGCCTCCACGATGAACGGGTCACCGCCGTGAACCTCGGCGTCGCGTGTCGCCGCCGCGTAGAAGTCGGCGTCGTACTCCTTGCGAAGCCCCGCCTCGACGAGTTCGGCCGTTATCGGCGCGAGACAGTCGGTCGGCGGCGCGAGGATGTCCGTCTCCCGCATCGCCTCGAGCAGGTCCGCGGCGGCGTCGCGGTTGTCGGCGACCGCGCTCACCTTCGGCGGGTCGTCGGACACCGTCCGCGCCCGCGACCACACCGCCTCGACGACGTTCTCGCGTGCGGTGTCACCGAACGTGACGTCGTGCTGTTCGATGACGAAGTTCGCGGCGTCGGCGACGAGCCGTTCGAGGTCGTCGTGGGTGATCCGGAACGCGTCGCCGTCGAGGTTCGCGAACCGGCGGGCGAGCGCCTCCGCCATCGCCTGGATCGTCTCGTCGTCCTTCCGCGTCGATGTCGCGTCGTCGACGATCGCGTACACGTCGGGGACGAGCGTCGCGCCGTCGGCGTCGCGGATATCCGTCTCGTCCGAGGCAGCGTCGGAAGCGCCCTCGCCGTCGCCGTCCGCGCCGATTCCCGTCACCGCGGTCCACGCCGCGTTCACGGCGTTCTCCCGGACCGTCGAACCGAACGTCCGGCCCGTGTCCTCCTCCACGTCGTCGGCGATGGTGTCGACGATCGCGGCGATCTCCGAGCGAGAGAGGTGGTCGTTGCCAGCGACCGTCTCGGCGACGCCCGACGCGAACGACGCGGTCGCCTCGGCACCCTTGTTCGCGACTGCGGCTTCCACCGCGGCCTCGACGTCGCGGTCCTCGTGGGCTCGCGGCGGCGACCATGCGATCTCGCGCCCGTAGTAGCGGTCCCGGAAGTTGTCGATGACGGACGTCGCCGTCTTGCGGCCGACCCGCGTGAACTCCTCCTGGAGGAACCCGGAGACCGAGTACGACTCCGTCGCCTCCAGCATCTTGATGAGCGCCCCGAGCTCCACGCCGTGCGGATGTGGTCGGATCTCTTCCGTCTCCGCCGGCAGCTCGTCGGTCGCGCGCTCGAACTTCAGCGGCTCCTCGAGCCCCGGCTCGCGCAGCTCGACCCGGGCATGGGGGTTGACGACCGCCGTGTGCTTGATGTAGTCGTGCAGCTGGCTGCGAGCCCGCATGTTCGCCTCCATCTCCAGCTCGATCCGGGTCCCGTGCGGTCTGTCCCACGTGGTCTCCTCGTCCACTTTGATCTGCGGCTCGTTCGTGTCCGTGTCGATGATGAGCTCGAAGTACTGCGCTCGCGACTGGCCCTTCGGTCGGGACGTGATCTTCGCCGGGTGGCCGGACGTGAGCTGAGAGTACAGTACAGCCGCTGAAATCCCGATTCCTTGTTGTCCCCGACTGTTTTTAACGCTCAGTGCACCCTCGTTGGAGACGACGAAGTTCTCGTCACCCCCGGACTCGCCAGGAACGGAAACGTCGTACACGTGCTCCGGCGGCTCGGTTTCGGTCACGCTCTTCACCGACAGCAGGCACATGTCCGTATCCGTGATTCCGTGTAGGTCGGTGACCGTTTCCCAGAGCGAGTCGAGCGAGTCCGTCGCGAAGCCGGCGTCGTCGAGGAGCCCATACTCCTGGAGGTTGTGTGCGTACCTCGGTTCGTCGATCTGCTCTCCGTCCAGAGCACGTTCGATCAGTGAGGCGTACGTCTCCGCGTGTTCTCGGCTCGACCCGATTCCGGCACCCATCAGCAATCCGGGAATCGTGTCGGGCACCGTTTCGGTGTCGGCGTCGCTGACACGCACCTCGTCGAGTAGCGCGGTCGGGACTCGCTTGTACTGCTGTGTTCGCGGTGATTCCGAGCTTTTTAACGCATCGACGGTGTCGATATCGGACCCGTACACCTTCGTCCGATACTTCGTGGAAATACCGTCACCGTACCCGTCGCCATCTTCCGAAATCTCCGTACTCGCGAGGACGCCCTGCATGTTCCAAAGCGTCGAGACCTGTCGAGCCAGCGTCTCGCTCCGCGTCGTGTGGGACAACTCGTTGCTCGGGTGCGAGTCGGACCCGTCTCCCTCGTAGAGCGCTCCGATGAACCGACGCTGGAGCTCCGAGTCGAGGTCGAAGACGAAGCTTGGAATCCGCTTATCCTCGGCGGCATCGCCACAGACGGATTTCAAGAACAGCGCCAGTGGCGAACCGAACGCCTTCACGCGCGTCGAGTTGCGCTCTCGTTCGACAGTCGTCGTCGCTTCACCGATCGTCCGTACTGCCTGTTCCGTCGCTTCGATCAGATTCGATTCGTGGCTTCCGAACGTGAATCCGACTTGTCGCGGTCCCACGTGCCCCTCCGACACGTAGTACGCCAGCATCTCGATCAGCGACTCGTCGACCGGTAGCGACACCGGAAGCGTCGTCTCGTCGCCGCCGACCCGATAGGTCTTGAACTCGCAGTCGGCTGCCTTCTCTTCCCAACCGAGTTCTAAGACCGTCTCCGCCGGGAGATACCCTTTCTGGAGGTAGTTCTGATCGAGGCTGTCCTTCAGTATCTCGACACCGTGGTATCGGTAATACGTGCGCTTTCGGTCGCTTTCGCCCGACGGCTTCCGGCGAATCGTCTCTTCGGTCCGGAGCTGCTTGAGCGTCTCTCGATCGAAACCGTAGACGTAGACACGCCGATCGGCAAACTCCCTCCGGTCGACGTGCTTGAGGAGATTGATCTCCTCGACGGTTCGATCGGTCGATGGCAGCGTACGGGGCGTGAGGAGCGTGTCACCGGATTCGAGCTCGCCGGCTTTCACCTCCCGTGTGACCCCGTTGGAGTCGACGCTGAACACGCTGTGGTTCCCGGTGACCTCGACGGTTCTCCCCTTTTGAGTCGCTATCTCGTAGGTACGTTCGTCCGTTTCGTGACGGATCGCGTGAGTGACCGGCTGCCAACTCATCTCCTGCGTCTCGCGATTGAACGACGGGACTTCGATCCCGTCGGAGATCGGGGCCGTCCCGTCACCGTCACCCGGGAGGTACGCGTCACAGAGTACGCCGATGGGGATGTACTCGACGTTTCCGTCCCGCCTAATGAGCAATTGTTGATCCGGGGTCAACGACTGCTCTCTGGCATGAAACCGGCTCCCATACAGCAGCTTCCCGAACACTTTAGGGAGCTGTTCTTTCGTGATGCCCGGTCCGTTGTCCTCGATGACGAGGCGGTAGTAGTCGCCGACCTCCTCGATCTCGACGTAGATGTCGGGAAGGACGCCGGCCTCCTCGGTCGCGTCGAGGGCGTTGTCGACCGCCTCCTTGACAGCGGTGACGAGCCCACGGGCGCCCGAGTCGAAGCCGAGCATGTGTTTGTTCTTCTCGAAGAACTCGGCGATGGAGATCTCGCGCTGGCTCTCGGCCAGCTCCTCGGCGATCCCCTCCTCGTCGCCGATCGTCGACTGGAAGGACGTCATTCGGTGCGCGTATCTTTCGCGGTGGGCCCTAAAAGCACACCGGCAGCGAGGTGAAAGTGAAGTCGCTCGAGCGCTGCCGCTCGGCGGGTGAATAACGCAGTGCGCTGTTCGTGAGACCGTGCTGCGCGTCCGAACGTGACCGAGTTACAGTCGGATGACCGACTTACAGCCGGGTGAGGTTCTTCGCGCGGGGGCCCTTCTCGGCCTCCTCGATCTCGAACTCTACCTCCTGGCCTTCCTCGAGGTCCGGGCCGCCGACGTCTTCCATGTGGAAGAACACGTCCTCGTCCGCGTCGTCAGTCTCGATGAATCCGTAGCCGCCAGTGTCGTTGAAGAAGTCGACCTTGCCTGTCGCCATCGCGTCCGTACAGACTCACAACGAGGATATAAGTGTTGTGTCGATGGTGCGGGGTATCACGTTCCGGCGGCCTCTCCGGCAGCGATAAAAAAGCCGACCATCGCAGTGATTAATGCCACGACTCCGATCGCAACCGAGCCGATCTGCAAAACGTCTCCTTCGAGCCGATTAGCGATGAGGAGCAGGAACGCCGCGGTCACGAATCCGATCAGTGCGAGCGTCCGACCGAACCGTCCGAGATCGATGCCCGGTTCACTAGACACGATTGAGAACCTCGAACAGCACACCGTTGTATTCGTCGTCCGTCGCTGCGTTTCCGAGCGAATGGATGGTGTGTGAAATCCACATTCCCGCGGTGAAATTGATGAAGGCCACCATCGAAATGAGCCCTATCTGTCCCTCGACGAACAGTCCGGAAAGTACGGCGCCAACGAAACCGATCGCCATAACAGCGTGCGTCACGAGCGATCGAACCCCGAAATCAGCAAGTTGCGTGGAAACACGTGATCCGACTGGCATACACCTAATTGGACCGACTGAAGATAAGGGTTTGGCGCAAAACATCCCGGTGCGCCTGAAGTCACGCAGCCACGGACGAACGTTCATATGGGCAGCCACGGACGAACGCTCATGTGAGCAGCCACGGACGAACGTTCACAGAAACTGCGCCAGTTTCATCGGCCGGTCTATTTGGATATCTGAAATACAGCGTGCTCACTCTTTGCTTTCGAACGTCAGATCCGGGGAGAAACCGTTATATTCCAACCACAACCCGCATGAGTAGGGACCCCGTACATGTAACCATATGAGCGCTCGCCGCGCACACCTCGAGATCGGCGGAATGTCCTGTTCGACGTGTTCCGGGACGGTACAGGACGCGTTAGCGGAGATCGACGGCGTCGACGAGGCGTCGATCAACTTCGCGACCGACGAGGGAACCGTCTCGTACGACCCCGAGCGCGTCGATCTGTCGACCATCTACGACGCGGTCCGGGAGGCGGGGTTCGACCCGGTCTCCGAGACGGCGACGGTCGGGATCGCGGGGATGAGCTGTTCGACCTGCGCGGCGACCAACGAGGAGGCGATCGGCGGCGTTCCCGGCGTCGTCGACGTCAGCGTCAACGCCGCCACCGACGAGGCGCGCGTGGAGTACAACCCCGTCGACGCCGACCTCGCGGACGTGTACGCGGCGATCGAGGACGCCGGATTCGAGCCGGTGCGGGGGGATGACGACTCCGACGGCCCCGGTGACCGGGGCACCGGCGAGGAGCGCGAGGGGGAGGACGCGGACGTCGACCCCGGCGAGCGACGGCAAACTGCCGCCGAGCGCGAACTCGTCCGTCAGCGTCGACTCGTGGTCGGCGGCGGGCTCCTCACGCTCCCGTTCTGGTACCTGATGGGAGGGATGTTCGGCCTGTACGAGGTGCCCGGCGCGGTCGCGGGGATCGATCTCGGCTGGGTCGAGTTCGTCGTTGCGACGGTGTTGATGGCGACGCTCGGCAGGGAGTTCCTCGCCGGCGCGTGGCGCGCGTGGTCGAACGCTCGCGACGTCAACATGGACACGCTCGTCGCCATCGGCACCTCGGCCGGGTACCTGTTCAGTACGGCCGTCCTGATCGGCCCCCTGCTCGGCTATCCGCTCGTCGGCGATCTGTACTTCGAGGCGGTGGCGTTCATCCTCTGGTTCATCACCGTCGGTAACTGGCTCGAGGTGCGTTCGAAGGCACGCGCGAGCGACGCGCTCCGCGAGCTGCTCCGGATGAGCGCTGACGAGGCGACGCTCGTCGACGAGGACGGTCGCGAACGCACCGTCGACGTCGAGGCGATCGAGGTCGGCGACGTGATGAAGGTTCGTCCGGGCGAGAAGGTGCCGACGGACGGCGTCGTGGTCGACGGGGAGAGCGCGGTCGACGAATCGATGCTCACCGGCGAGTCCGTCCCCGTCGAGAAGAGTCCGGGCGACGAGGTCGTCGGCTCGACGGTGAACGAGAACGGCGTCCTCCTCGTCGAGGCGACGAAGGTCGGCAAGGACACCGCGATCCAGCAGATCGTCGAGCGCGTTCGCGAGGCGCAGTCCCGCCAACCCGACATCCAGCGGCTGGTCGACAAGGTGTCCGGGGTGTTCGTCCCGGTCGTCATTGCGAACGCGACGATCTGGGCGCTCCTCTGGGCGCTGTTCCCCGAGACGCTGGCGGCGTTCGTCGGCTGGCTCCCGCTGTGGACGCCGGTCGGCGGCGGACCCGTCGTCGGCGGGGTGAGCATCTTGGAGTTCTCGATGGTCGTGTTCGCCTCCGCCGTCCTCATCGCGTGCCCCTGTGCGCTCGGGCTCGCAACGCCCGCGGCGACGATGGTCGGGTCGACGATCGCCGCGACGAACGGCGTGTTGTTCAAAGGGGCCGACATCCTCGAGCGCGTCCGCGACGTCGACGTCGTCGTCTTCGACAAGACGGGAACGCTCACCCACGGCGAAATGGAGCTAACCGACGTGGTGCCGTTCGAGAACGGTGAGCCGGCTGGGTCGGGGCTATCGAGTTCGGACGGCGGTGCGGCCGACCGCGGCGTGGCCGACAGCGGGGTGCCCGATGGAGGTGTCGCCGTGGAGTCCGACGCCGCTGCCGACGGTCCAGATGCTGAACTCGCCGACGCTCGCGACGCCCGGCTGCTCCGGGCGGCTGCGGCCGCGGAGTCGGGCAGCGAGCATCCGCTCGGCCGGGCGATCGTCGACGGCGCGCGGGACCGCGGGCTCGACGTCGACGAGTTCGGGGAGCCGGAGTCGTTCGAGAACGTCCCCGGGCACGGGGTGCGGGCGACGACGACGGTCGGTGAGACGCTCGTCGGCAACCGGAAGCTGCTGCGGGACGCGGGGATCGACCCGGCTCCGGCGGAGGCGACGATGAAGCGGCTGGAGTCCGCGGGGAAAACCGCGATGCTCGTCGCCGTCGACGGCGAGCTGCGCGGCGTCGTCGCCACCGCGGATACGGTACGCGAAAGCGCCCGCGAGACGGTTGCGACGCTCCGCGACCGCGGGATCGCGGTGTCGATGCTGACGGGCGACAACGAGCGCACGGCGCGTGCGGTCGCCGAGCAGGTCGGCATCGACCCGGGCCGCGTGCGTGCGGAGGTGCTCCCCGAAGACAAAGCGGACGCGATCGACGCGATCCAGTCGGACGGGAGTCGCGCGGTGATGGTCGGGGACGGCGTCAACGACGCGCCCGCGCTTACGACCGCCCACGTCGGGATCGCGATCGGCTCCGGAACCGACGTCGCAATCGAGTCCGCAGACGTGACGCTGATGCGCGACGACCCGCGGGACACGCTGAAGGCGCTTCGCATCTCCGAAGCGACCATCTCCAAGGTGCGACAGAACCTCTTTTGGGCGTTCGTCTACAACGCGACGCTGATTCCGGTTGCCTCGCTCGGCCTGTTGAACCCCGCGCTTGCCGGGCTCGCGATGGCCGGCTCGTCGGTGTCGGTGATGACGAACAGCCTCGCCTTTAGCCGGTGGACGCCGGATACGGATTACCACTTCCTGCCCGCTCGCCCGTTGTATCGACTGTTCAGGTAAGCGGCTCGATCGCCGACAACTACTTTCGACGTGGTGGAGTACACACCTGTGATGATCGTAACCCGGGTCGACGCGTGGGCAAAACGAGTGAAAGCGGAGCTTCAGCGGTCGTTCGCCGAGGAGCACAGCTCCCGGGAAACCGCCGGGAGCTTCGCGGTCGGCGTGTTTGTCACGATGCTTCCCACGCTCGGTACAGGGCTACTCGTGTTCGTCGTGCTCGCGTGGCTGTTCGACCGGATCAATCGGGTCGCGCTGTTCGCCTCCGTTCTCGTGTTCAACCCCGTCGTGAAGTGGGGGGTGTACGCCGCGAGCTTCACGCTCGGCGTGGCGATCCTCGGTCCCCCGGAGGTCCCCGTTACCCCGGCGGAGATCTCCTTCGCGTCCGGCCCGGAGATCGTTTCGCGACTGCTCGTCGGTAATCTGATCCTCGCCGTCGTCGCCGCCGTTCCGGGATACTTCATCGCCTACCGGCTCGTGGAGGCGTACAAGGCTCGGAGCGTGGATATCGTCGAGACGATAGAGGAGGTCGTCGAGCCCGACGAGGACGTGCTCACTGCCGACGGCGGCCCGGTCACTTCCGCGGCTGACGGCGTCACGGCGACTGCCACCGCCGACGGCGACGCGGCGACTGCCACCGATGGCGCGAGAGCCTCCGAAGAGTAGCCACTGCGGCGGCGAGACGTAGCCGCTGTGGCGGTTTGTTGTTGGAAGTTCTCCTTCGCGAGCGATGGCCGATCGACCCGCGTCTGTCAGTGCTCGGTATTCTCCATCAGCGATAAGAGCGCATTCCGTTCCTCGACGGCTACCGGATGCAGGCCGACGAGGGCGACGACGTCGTCACCGTGCTCGACGGTCCCGACGTGGACGAGTACTGGCGTGCCCTCACCGGTGTCGTACCGGTCGGGATCGACATCGCTCTCCTCGGCGTCGTCGACGTCGCCTTCGATATCCTCGGGACCGATGTCGAGATCGAGCTCCGTCTCGAAGGTCTGGATCTCGACGTCCTCACCGAGTATCCGTCGAGTCTCGGAGCCGTGCTCTTCGAACTCCTCTTCGTCCACGTCGGCGTCGTCGCTGGCCCGGTCGAGCAGCCGTCGTATCACCTCTGCGTCGTCCGCGCGAACCAGCGGATTGACTGACTGGCCGAGCACCGTTGCGTCCGGCGTGCTCGTGACGAAAAGCGTCGCGGCTCGGTCCGGGTTGGCGTACACTGCGGTCCACGTCGTCACCGACACCGCGGCGTCGATGCCGAACTCATCGAACTCCGTTTCGATCTCGAACGGCTCCGGATCCTCGCCCTCGTAGCCCGCGTCGGCGAGCGCAGTCTGCGGCACGGTCGCGGGAGCGGCGTCGAAGTCGTACACTCCGTCCTCGCCGTCCGCTCCGCCGATACAGCCCGCCGCCGCGATGGCGGTCGAGGCCGCCGCGACCGTGAGAACGCGTCGTCGAGGCATCCCGTCGATAAACCGAGCCATATCGCGGATAGGCCGGGACCGACTGTTAAGCGTGTCGCGCCGAGTATCGATCTTGATTGCGCGTCAGGCCGCGGCGGCGGTCGGGTTCGCCCTCTTCATCGCGTGGATCGGTGCGGGTCTCCTTCGAGTTCTCTGAGTTCCTCTCCCGATCCGCTAAGCTGGGCTCGGAACGAACTCAGTCCGGTCGTACACTGTCGATGGCGCGTTCGACCGGCGCCGGGTTACGAACAGCGTCGGCGGAGGGATCACTCGACGCGGCGTTCGACTCGGTCGATCATCTCCTCGACGACGTCCGAACGCGGCGGTGCTATCCCCTCCCGACCACGGGCGGCGGCGACCGTTTCACAGACTGCATCGACACAGTAGCTGTGGAACGGCGCGTTCGCCGCAGCCTCGTGGGCCATCCGTCGAAGTGCCGGGAGCCAGCCGAGATGTCGGTCGAGAAATCGTAAGTACCCCTTTCTCTCTCCCGCTCGGAGAAGTACAGCCGCGTACTCGAGTAGCAGCGCTAGATGGTCTGGCGGGTAGGCGGGTGGGACGGCGATGCCGGCGGCGTCGTATCGGTCCTGCATGTCCGCGGCGGGCGGTCCCGATCGTAACCCCTCACTCGCAGCTGTGTCGTACCACGGTCGATAGACGGACTCGATCAGCGGGGCATACGGGACGCGTAATCCCTCGAAGAGCGCGACGTACTCGTTGTCGAACGCCGCCCTCCCGGCCGGTACCGCATCGGGCGTCCCCGGTCCGTCCGGGACGGGAACGGACAGCGTCTCGGCGAGATCGGTCAGCTCCGCAGCGAACCGCCCCGTCTTGACATCTCGGTGAAGCCGTTCGTCCGGATGTTTCAGTCCCTCTGCGAGGAGCGTGTACAGCGACGCCCACGTCTCACGATCGGCGGGGCGACGGCTCGTCGGTTCCACGGGACCGGTCGACTCGTCGTACGCGGTCGATCGTTGGTCGGACATGGAATGCGGTGTGAAGTGTCTGTATCGGGTGGTTCGAAACGACGCTACGGGGACAGCGGTGCGTTGTAGGCGGCGGCAATGATCAGATAGCGCAGCGCGACACCGCCGAGCACGACGAACCCGAATTTCAGGGTGTAAACTCCCCGGACAAGGCGGTTTACGCGTTCGCTGGCGTGGACGTCCATGCGACGCTCGACGGCGATCAGGCCGACGGAAAGCACCAGCGGCACCGCGAGCCCGACCGTGACGACGCCGCCCCAGAACACGAGTCCGTACTCCTCGGTCAAAAGCTCGAAGGCGGCGACTGCTCCCGGTCCACCCGACGCGAGCGTCGTCAAGAGAAACGCCAACACGACGATCTCGCCGAGGATGACGATGTCGTCCGCCACGCTGAAACCGGCGACCGTCGCTCCGTCGATACCATCGAACAGAACCGCCGAACCGATCGTCGCCGCGAGACCGATCGATATCGCGCTGACGAGAAAGAGGAACGGGAGTAGGGTCCCGTCCCACAGCGGTACGGTCGTCGAGACCTCGCCGAGCTTGAGCCCCGTGTAGGCGATCATGCCGAGGGCGAGCGCCGATCCGACTCCCGAGAGCACCAGCCGCCAACGGGCTCCGTGATGCGTCCGACCGGCCAGGCGGCCGAGCAAGGTGTCCACCGGCACATCGAATCGGGTCTCGATCCGTCGCGTTATCGTGCGCGGAAACGCGCTCGTACCGACCGGATCCTCTCCCCAGAAGATCCAGAGCGCGTGTAGCGCCACCACCGCGGTGAACAGCACGATGATCCACGTCCCGATCACGAGCCACGAGCCGACGTTGACGAAGAGGACCGGAAAGAGCAAGGCCCGCAGCGGCGCACCGAGGTGGAACACCAGCAGGAAGACCATTCCCGCCGCAACGGCCCCGATGGCGAGAAGGGTCCCCCACTGTGTGATCGCGCGCATCGGCCGGTAGATGGATGCATCCCCGGACCGGAATCCGATCGCGTCCGCAGCAACACCGGTCAGATACGCACCGCCAGCGAGCCCGCTGAAGAACAGGTACGCGGCGATGTACCAGCCGTACTCCTGTTGGGTCAGCCAGACGAGCCCATCCGTACCGTCAATCATCGCTGCTCACCTCCGTACTACCGCCGGTTGCGGGTTCGAGGACGACTGCCGGGCCGCCATCGTCCGACCGAAACTCCGCGGCGGCTTCCTCCGAGGCCTCGCGCAGCAGCTCGTTGATCGGGCCGGCATCAAGCGCTCCCGTGACACAGTTATCGACGCAGGCGGGCGTCTCACGGGCCGTGTCGGACTCCGCCCGGGGTGGGGAGCCGTGCCCGTCGCCGGCTCCTGCACCGAGACAGCCGTGACACTTCTGTGCGAGTTCGTTCCCCCCGAACTGGATCGCCCCGTACGGACAGGCGTACGAGCAGTAGTTACAGCCGATACACCTGTCCTGATCGACGGTGACGATGCCGTCCTCCGAACGCTTCTCAAGGGCGTTGGTCGGACAGACGCCCCGACACTCGGGGTCGCCACAGTGGTAACACCCCATCGAGATGGAGATCTCACGGTACTCCGGGAACTCGCCCTCACCGACGTGCTCGACTCGTCGCCACGTGACGCCTTCCTCGGAGCCGACGTCGTTCCGGACCTGACAGGCCTGCGAGCAGGCGTGACAACCGATGCATTCGTCGGGATCGAAGTGGAATCCCCACTGGCTCATCGGCCATCACCTTCCGCGGGCACAACTTCGACCGGATGGTTTCGATCGACCATGCCACTGACCGGTTCGACGTGACGCTCGTCGTTGATCGTCATGACGTTCGCGCCGGCCTGATCGGGAGTGACGGAGTACTCCCCGAAGCCAGCGACGGTGAATAGCCAGCCGGGACGGACACCCTCGTACACGTGCGCGACAAGTTCGAGTTCGCCGTCGGGCGATTCGACTCGTACCCGATCTCCGGTTTCGATCCCGCGTGGATCGGCGTCGGCAGGATTGATGTGCAGCAAGTTACCGTCGTACTCGTCGTAGCGGAATCCGAACCGGTCGTGGTACTCTCCGACCGCCTCATCGAGCGCCTGACAGTGTCCCCGGGAAAGCTGTTCGACGAAGCCGTCGGTTAGTAACAGGGGGTACTCCTCGTCTCTCGTTTCGCCGTATCGATCGTCGTCGGGCGGGTGCCATTCCGGCGCGGTGCTGGCGCCAGTGTCCGCTGCGATCGCTGCGTACTCGTCGACGACGTCGAGATCGAACTGAAATTTCCCGGTTTCCGTGTCGAATCCGTCCTCGCGCCAGCCCTCGTACCCGACGTCGGTGACGATCTCGTAGCTTTGCTCGGCGACGTCCTCGAACGAGCGCCCGATGCCCGAGAGCTGCTCGTCGTAGAACTCGGCGGCGTCCTCCCACGGGAAGTACTCACCCCAGCCGAGCGCCTCGGCCAGGGCGCTGTAGATCTGATAGTCGGTCCGACAGTCGCCGATCGGGTCGATGACGCCTTTCGAGGCGGTTACCCAGCCGGATTCGCTGTATGCACTGTCGCCGCCGGTATCGAGGAACGGTTGTTCGAGCGTCGAGGCGCCCGGGAAGACGACATCCGCACGGCGGCTGACGCCGCTCCAGAACGCGTCGACGGTGATCACGAGGTCCATCGTCTCGAGCGCTTCGGCCCACGCGTCGCTGTTGCCGCTTTTTAACGGTGCCGACCAGTTGTTGACGAATCCGCGGATGTCGCCGCGTTCGACCGCAGTGGGGACGACGTTGTGGGAGAGATCGCGAACGTGGCGCTGGAACGGGTGCTCGTCGTAGTCGGGCGTGGACCGCCCCTCGTGGTTGGCAGGGACGTCGATTCCGCGCTTCTCGAAGGGGTCGGCGAGCGAGAATCCGGATCGCCAGTGGCGGGTGCCGCCCTTGCGATCGACGTTGCCGACCAATCCGTTGAGCGCGTGGACGTTCTGACAGTTCTTGAACCCGTTCCCCTGAAACGAGAGTCCAGTGAAGGGGAACGCGACCGCCCGCGGGGCAGCCTCAGCGAACCCGACGGCAACCTCTCGAATGGTCTCGGCGTCTATGTCGGTGAGCTCCGCGGCCCATTCGGGGGTCTTGTCGACGACGGCATCGCGGTACGCGTCGAAGCCGTAGGTCCATTCCTCGATGAACGTCTCGTCGTACAGTTCCTCCTCGATTATCACGTGCCCCATCGCGAGCGCGAGCGCACCGTCGGTTCGTGGCTCTATCGGGAGCCACATATCTGCGATCTCGGCTGTTTTCGTGTATCGGGGGTCGATGCAGACGAGTGTTGCGTCGTGCTCCGCGAGCGTCTCCATGATCCCTTTCGGTTCCCACTGACCACGAAAGGACTCCATTGGATTCCGGCCCCAAGCGATCATGAACTCCGAGTTCCGCCAGTCGGGCCACTCCCGACCGTAGCCGGCCATCCACTCCCAGGAGTCCGAGAACGGACCGTGGCAGGTGGTTTTTCGACCGACCTGCAGCGGCGCACCGTAGAGGTCACGGAACAGGAGATCGTGGAACTCGCCGCCGATAGGATATCCTTGGTACCGAAGCAGCTTCTCCGGACCGTGCGTCTCGCGGAACTGCTCAAGCCGGTCGGCGGCGTACGTGATCGCTTCGTCCCAATCGGCGGCACGCAGGTCGCCGTTCTCGCGGATGTACGGCCGGGTGATCCGGTTGGGGTTGTAGGTCTTGTCGAGTTGTGCGAGCCCTTTCGAGCACAGTGTTCCCTCGGTTCCCGGCCCGGCGCTGGATTTCGGATGGCCGTCGACGCCAGTCAGATCGACTGCGTCCCCGTTCTCGATCCGGACCGCCTGTCCGCAACTGGCCCGACAGATCCAGCAGTTGTTATAAACGGTCCGACGAGCGGACTCGGATCGTGTTCCGGCGTCAGCAACGCGACTGACGCAACCGGCTGCTGCGGCCGACAGTGCGCCGGCGGCTCCTTTAAGTAACGTTCGTCGCCTGACGGTACATCGTTCGTTCTCATCCATCGACGATTCCCTCCGCTTGCGACATGTCTTCGGATATGGGACTCACCCGTGAGGGTCCGTCGTCTCAGTGTGAGTCTTTTTAAATATCACCGGCGGAAGAGACGCGAGTCGCCCCGAGGACGAGCTTACGTTCGGCAGAACGGAGCCGCTGTGAGAGGGTACCCTTCGAGACGTCGAACTCGTCGGCAAGCGTTGCGAGCGACGTCCGCCGCGGCTCGTCGTAGTATCCGACTTCGACGGCCCGCCGGAGCGTCTCGCGCTCAAGGGGGGTGAGAGTGCCGAAATCCACTGTTCTGAGGTCCGAGAACTCCGATTGAGGACGCGTCTCCCCGAGTTTGTGCACGGTGACGGTTCCGATCTCGGAGAGCCCATCGACGATGTCGGCCAGTAGCTCACGGGACCGAGCGTACGCCTCGATCCGGACGCCACGCTCGGTCACCTCCGTGACATCGGCGCTGAACCCGTCACGATCGAGACGCTCATAGAAGCATTCGCGCTCGTGGCATGGCTGCTGAGTCTGCTCGATCCGCGCCTCGTCCTCGTTGGCGGGGGCACCCTCGATCGTGAGCGAGCAGCGACCGCCGTCGGTGTGACGTGAGACGGAATCGAGCACGTTGGCACACGAGCAGAGTCGCCGCATCGCACACGGATGCGTCCGCGGGAGTTCCAGCTCAAGCTCAACGTAAATATCAAGCGTCTCCGCGTCAGGAATCATCACTCCCATACCCGCCATATCTACTCGATTCGGGTAGATCAAAGGGCGAATAGTGAAGGCCTTTTTCAGATACACGTGTCGACCCGTTCAGCAGACGAACGGCCACGTTGATCTCGGATCGCTGAACACCGAGACGGGGTCTTTTGGGTCGCAGCCCCCGAGTTCGTCGTCCTCATCCCGTGGATCGGTGCGGCCTCCTCCGGCTCCTCTGGTAAGGTTGTTAAAAACAAGCCAATTTAAACGAAATATAAATAGCGGTGGTGCGTCCGTTCGTCCGCGCATGGCCGATATCGAACATCACGCGACGAACGTTATCGAGAACGCCACCGTCGAGGTCGCCGTCGGTGACCCACATACGATCGAGGCCGACTACGTCGAGTACTGCGTCTCCAGCGACTACGTCAAAGCGGTGGACGACGACGCCAACACCACGATCACCCACATCAGCAACGTCGAGATCCGGGCCGGTGACGACGCCGTACAACGGATCTAGCTAGCTGTGGACGCGTTCAAGAAGGGCACGATGGACACTCCCGCTCGGGCCGCACGAACGCTTCGACGTAACTATTTCTGGTTTCTTCCGTGGGTCGGATTTATATCCACAGAACGAATACCACCAACGGCCCGATGGCTGCGCCATCGATCTGGATCCCTGTACTGCACCGACGGACGATCGATCGGGGTGGCGACTCATCGACGCGTGCGAATCGAACCCCGGTCCGGGGTGAGTCCCATGATCGCGGCTCCCCTTCGAGGCGGAGTCGCCGTCCCGTCACCGCCTCCACACACCACCACGCCACAAGTCCACACACCACCACGCCACCGCCCCCGCACACGCGTGTTACCGCCTTCGAAGTCATTCGGACGACGGATCACGCACGATTGGAATCATTCACATGACGGACCACACACGACGGATCGACGCACGACGGATCGACACATGAGCCGACCGCTCGAACGCAATCGACTCGACGAGGAGGAGAGCCCGTACCTGACCCAACACGCCGACAACCCGGTGAACTGGCAGCCGTGGGACGACACTGCGCTGGACGCCGCCGCCGAACTCGACCGACCGATCTTCCTGTCGATCGGCTACGCGGCGTGTCACTGGTGTCACGTGATGGAAGACGAGAGCTTCATGAACGATGCGATCGCCGAGCGGCTCAACGATCACTTCGTCCCGATCAAGGTGGACCGCGAGGAGCGTCCGGACGTCGACAGCGTCTACATGACCGCCTGTCAGGTGACGACTGGTCGCGGTGGCTGGCCGCTGTCCGCATGGCTGACGCCCGACGGGCGACCGTTTCAGCTGGGGACGTACTTCCCCCCGGAGCCGAAGCGCGGGATGCCGGGCTTCGGTGACCTGCTCGACGACATCGCCGAGTCGTGGGAGACCGACCGCGACGGGATCGAGACGCGCGCGGAGCAGGTGACCGCGGCCGTTCGAAGACAGCTCGAGGAGACGTCGGAAGCGCCCGCGGCCGGCAGTCGGTCGGTGTCCAACGTGCTCGAATCGGCCGCGGACGCGGTCCGGTACCGAGCCGACCGTGAACACGGCGGGTTCGGCTCCGGAAACAAGTTCCCGCAGCCGAGCCGGCTCCACGCGCTGTTCCGAGCATACGACCGCACCGGTAACGAGGCGTACCGCACGGTCGCGCTCGAAGCGCTGGACGCGATGGCGCGCGGCGGGCTCGTCGATCACGTCGGCGGCGGCTTCCACCGGTACTGCGTCGACGAGGAGTGGACGGTGCCCCACTTCGAGAAGATGCTGTACGACAACGCGGAGCTTCCGCGAGCGTATCTCACCGGCTACCAGCTCACCGGAGACGAGACGTACGCCCGGGTCGTCCGCGACACGCTCTCGTTCGTGGAACGCGAGCTCACACACGAGGCGGGCGGGTTCTACAGCACCCTCGACGCACAAAGCGAAACCTCGTCGGGGACGAAGGCGGAGGGCGCGTTCTACGTCTGGACGCCGACGGCGGTCCACGACGCTCTGGAGACCGAACGTGACGCGGAGCTGTGGTGTGAACGGTTCGGCGTCACGGAGGCCGGGAACTTCGAGGGACGGACCGTCCCGAACGTCACACGCTCCGTGCCCGAGCTCGCGACCGCGTTCGACCTCGACGAAGCCGCGGTACGCGACCGGCTCGCACGCGCGACGACGCGACTTCGGGCACACCGGGAGCAGCGACCGAGACCGGCGCGCGACGAGAAGATCCTGGCGGGCTGGAACGGGATGGCGATCGCCGCGTTTGCGGAGGCAGCGGTCGTGCTCGACGATGACCACTTCGCGGACGTCGCCGTCGACGCACTCGAGTTCGTCCGGAGTCGGCTGTGGGACGAGCAGTCGGCCCGGCTCGCACGACGGTACAAGGACGGCGACGTCGCCGTCGACGGGTATCTCGACGATTACGCGTTCCTCGCCCGGGGGGCGCTCGCCTGTTACGAGGCGACCGGCGAGGTCGACCATCTCGCCTTCGCGCTCGATCTCGCCCGGGCGATCGTCGCGGAGTTCTGGAGCGCTGACGACGGAACCCTGTACTTCACGCCGGAACGGGCCACCGATCTCGTGACGCGTCCTCAGGAGCTCACCGACGGGTCGACACCGGCGGCCGCCGGAGTGGCGGCCGAGACGCTGCTTGCGCTCGCTCCGTTCACGTCGGCGGAGTTCGAGACGGTCGTGGAGACGCTGCTTTCGACGCATGCCTCGCGGATCGAGGAGAGCCCGCTGCAGTACGTCACGCTCGCGCAAGCCGCCGATCGGTTCGAGACGGGGATGCTGGAGATAACCGTCGCGGCCGACGCGATGCCCGACGAGTGGCTTCGGAAAACGGGGGAGCGCTACCTGCCGGACGGGCTGGTCACGATGCGGCCGCCGTCCGAGGAGCGGCTCGAGTCGTGGCTCGACGCGCTTGACCTCGGGTCGGTGCCGCCCGTCTGGGCCGACCGAGTCCCCCGCGACGGCGCTCCGACGGTGTACGTCTGTCGCGAGTTCACCTGTTCGCCGCCGTACCACGACATCGACGAGGCGCTCGACTGGCTGTCGACGGACGCGGGAGAGGACGGGGCCTGACGCGCCGGTAGCAAACTCCAACCATCACGACGGCGAACGCCGTGGCGATCGGTTGCACTGCGGCGATTCGATGCGACGACCCACCCGCGTCGGGTCGGCGTCGGTCGTGCGAAGCAGTGACCAACTCACCGCCGGCTTCGCTGCACGGCTGACGGGGCTTCGGACCTTTTAAGCCCGCGACCGACCCTGTCACAACCAATGAGCGACGACGACCAGGAGCTCGGCATCACCGAGTCGAAGTCACACAACACCGGCGAGTGGTACGCCGAGGTCGTACGGAAGGCGGGGCTGGCGGACTACGGGCCCGAGGGGATGAGCGGGTTCATCGTCACGCGTCCGCGAGCGTACGCCATCTGGGAGCGGCTGCAGGGGTTCCTCGACGCGAAGTTCAAGGAGACCGGGGTGCAAAACGCCTACTTCCCGATGTTCATTCCGGAGTCGTACCTCGAGCGCGAAAAGGAGATCGTCGAGGGGTTCGACCCGGAGGTCGCGTGGGTTGAAGAGGCCGGAAACAAGGAGTTAGAGGAGCGGCTCGCGGTCCGACCCACCTCCGAGTCGATCATCACGCCGTACATCAGCTCGTGGGTGCGGAGCCACCGCGATCTCCCTCTCCGAGTGAATCAGTGGTGTTCGGTGGTGCGGTGGGAGGCGACGGAGACGAAGCCGTTCTTCCGCACGAAGGAGTTCCTCTGGCAGGAGGGCCACACCGCGCACGCGACCCACGAGGACGCGTGGGCGGAGACGATGCGCCGACTCGACCAGTACGAGTCAGTGTACGAGGAGCTGCTCGCGATCCCCGTCCTCCGCGGACAGAAGCCCGACCACGACACGTTCCCCGGCGCACACACGACGACGACCGTCGAGGCGCTCATGCCCGACGGGAAATCCGTGCAGGGGGCGACCTCTCACCACCTCGGTCAGTCGTTCGCGGAGGCGTTCGACATCACCTACTCCGACGTTGACGAGGACGAGCGAGTCGCACACACCACGTCGTGGGGGATCTCCTGGCGCGCGCTCGGCGCGCTGATCATGACCCACTCCGACGAGCAGGGGCTCGTTCTCCCGCACACGGTCGCGCCCACCCAGGTCGTGATCGTCCCGATATGGCAGGAGGAGACGAAGGAGTCGGTGCTCGAGTACGCCGAGGACGTCGCCGACGAGCTCGACGACGCGGGCGTTCGCGTCGAGCTCGACGACCGCGACGAGCGTAACCCCGGCTTCAAGTTCAACGAACACGAGCTCAACGGCGTCCCCCTCCGGATCGAGATCGGTCCGAACGAGGTCGACGACGACGAGCTCACGCTCGTCCACCGTCCCGACGGGGAGTCGACGGTCGAGAAGCGCGACGGCGTCGTCGAGACCGTCCGGAGCCACTTCGAGGCGGTGTACGCGAAGCTGTACGCGGCCGCCGAGGAGAACCTCGACGGCGAGGTTCGCGAGGCGGACGACCGCGCCGCGATCCTCGGCACGCTGGGCCAGCACGGCGGCTACGTCAAAGCCCCGTGGTGTGGCGACGAGGCCTGCGAGGAGCCGATCAAGGAGCCGATCGCCGCGGAGATCGTAATGGTCCCGTTCGAGGACGACGACGAACTCGTCGACGGCGACCACGAGGAGACGTGTGCGGTGTGTGGCGAGCCGGCGTCACGAACTGCGTACTTCGCAAAGTCGTACTGACGCACCCCGACGCCCGTTAACTTATAAGGCGTTAGGCGTAGAGTTTTGGATGCTTACTCCGTAAGAGTTGCTTTGATAGTGGTTTTTGGCCGGTTAAACTGGACTAATGTCGTGTGTGGTGACCAATGCCAACCCCTGATAAATAATTACCTTATATTCCCTAATGTGTGGACAAGGGTATTGACTCCTATCAGGGTCACACCTTTACCTGACCGATAGCGAGTGAGGTGTATGACCACGTCACGTAGTACTACCCTCGATTCGGAGTCGTCCGAGTCGACGGGTCGCGACGCGTGTCTCGCGTCGCCCGACGACGACCGCTCGAACTGTGGGATCGGCGGGATCGTCGACCTCGATGGGGAGCCGAGTCACGACACCGTAACCGACGCCGTCCGTCTGCTGGAGAATCTCGAACATCGGGGGACGACCGGCGCCGAACGAAACACCGGAGACGGGGCCGGGATCATGGTCGCGCGACCGGACGAGTTTTTCAGGGACGTCGTCGAGGCCGACCTACCGGACGAGTACGCCGTCGGCTCCGTGTTCATGCCGCCCGAACCCGGCGCTCAGGCGGAGATCCACGACGTGATCGCGGAGACGTTTGCCGTCTACGGACTGGAAGTGCTGGAGTGGCGGTCAGTGCCGACCGACAACGCCGATCTCGGCGAGACCGCACTGGAGTCCGAGCCGGCGGTCGAACAGCTGTTCGTCGCGCCCGTCGAGGGTGCAGGGCTCGCGGAGCGGTTCGGCGAGCAGAACCGGTTCGAGACGGAGACCGATCCGGACGCCGAGCTGTTGGGGTTCGATCGCGCGTTGTACGCCGCTCGCCGCGAGATCGAGAACCGCGTCGCCGACGTCGACGGCGGCGGACGCTTCTACGTCTGCTCGCTCGACCGCCAACGCGTCGTTTATAAGGGCCTGCTGAAAGGCTCACAGCTCGCCGGCTACTATCCGGACCTCTCCGACGAGCGGTTCGCGAGCCACGTCGCGTTGGTCCACGCGCGCTTCTCGACGAACACGCTCGGCGCGTGGCATCTCGCCCATCCGTATCGGAACATCGTCCACAACGGCGAGTTCAACACGATCCGCGGTAACATCAACTGGATGCGGGCACGCGAGAACGACCTCGAACACCCGGCGTTCGGGCCCGAGATCGAGACGCTCAAGCCGATCATCAACGATCCGAACCAGTCGGACACCGCGAGCGTCGACAACGCGCTCGAACTGCTTTTACAGACCGGACGGGATCTGCCGCACGCGTTGCGGATGCTCGTTCCCGAGGCGTTCCGCGACGACCATCTCATGGACGAACGACGGCAGGCGTTCTACGACTACCACGCCTCGCTGGTCGAGCCGTGGGACGGGCCCGCCCTCGTCATCGGCTTCGACGGCGAGCAAGTCGCCGGCGTCCTCGACCGCAACGGGCTTCGCCCCTGCCGATACGAGGTCACCGACGAGAACCGTCTCGTCGTCGGTAGCGAGGTCGGCGCGCTGCCGACCGACTCCGCGAACGTCGAGCGTCGGGGTCGTCTCCAGCCCGGCGAGATCTTCGTTGCCGACCCCGAGGAGGGACGGATCGTCCCTGACGACGACGTGTTCGCCGATCTCACCGACGAGCAGTACGCCGAATGGGTCGACGACCAGCAGACCGATCTGGAAGAGCTCGTCGACGCGGACGACGGCACCGCGGCCGGAATCGGGGCGGATGCTCCGACAGCCGGGAGTGAAGCGGACGACGCGAGTGGGGCGAAATATCAGGACGCGGAGCCGAAGCCGACCGTCCGCGCACATCAGGCGGCGTTCGGCTACACGACCGACTCGCTGAATCACCTCGTGGAGCCGATGGCCGAAACCGGGAAGGATCCGGTCGGGTCGATGGGTGACGACACGCCGCTGTCCGTGCTCGCCGACGTCAACCGCCCGCTTTTCACCTACTTCAAACAGCTGTTCGCGCAGGTCTCGAACCCGCCGATCGACTACATCCGCGAGGAGCTGGTGACATCGCTCGAGTCACGGATCGGCGACCAGCAGAACCTGCTCGCGGAGACGCCGGAGCACGCACACCAGATCGTCGCCGACTCCCCGGTGCTCACCGACGCTGAGACGGCGTCGCTGAAGCGGCTCGACGCCGACTCGTCGTTCACCTCGGTAACGCTCGACACGACGTATCACCACGACGGGTCGTTGTCGGACGCCGTCGACCGGGTCCGTCGCGAGGCCGCCGAGGCGATCGAGGCCGGCGCCGACGTGGTCGTCCTCTCGGACCGCGCGGTCGGCCCCGACCGGCTCGCGATCCCGAGTCTGCTTGCCACCGGCGCGGTCCACCACCACCTGGTTCGCAGCGGGCTCCGCAATCGCGCAGGGGTCGTCGTCGAGTCGGGCGAGCCACACGAGGTTCACCACCTCGCGACGCTCGTCGGCTACGGCGCGGACGCGGTCGACCCGTATCTCGCGTACGCCTCCATCGCTGACGTCGTCGCCGGGCCGGACGGCGCGGACGAGGCCGAGGCGCTCGCCGCCTACCGCGAGGCGCTGGAGCACGGCCTCCTGAAAACGATGGCCAAGATGGGGATCTCGACCGTCGAGTCGTATCAGGGCGCACAGATCTTCGAGGCCGTCGGACTCGACTCCGACCTCGTCGCCGAGTACTTCGAGGGCACGGAGATCCGAACCGAGGGCGTCGGGATCGAGGGGATAGAAGATGACCTCCGGACGCGACACGCGATGGCGTTCGGTGCGGATCCGGAGCTCGAGACGATCGGCGAGTACGAAAACCGGTCGTCCGGCGTGTATCACGGCTGGAACCCGGAGACGGTCGGGACGCTCCAGCAGGCGGTCCGTCGCGGCGACTACGAGCAGTACGAGGAGTTCGCCGAGCTCGTCAACGACCAGTCGAAGTCGCTGCACACGCTGCGTGGGCTTCTCGAGTTCGACTCCGACCGCGATCCGATCCCGGTCGAGGAGGTTCAGCCGGTCGAAGAGATCGTGACGCGGTTCTCGACGGCCGCGATGAGCCTCGGCAGCCTCTCCCCGGAGGCTCACGAGAACAACTCCATCGCGATGAACCGACTGGGCGCGAAATCGAACACCGGCGAGGGTGGCGAGCCGCCGGAGCGGTTCGACACCGAAAAGGAGTGTAACGTCAAACAGGTCGCCTCCGGCCGATTCGGCGTCACCGCCGAGTACCTCGCGAACGCCGAGGAGCTCCAGATCAAGATGGCACAGGGGTCGAAGCCGGGCGAGGGTGGCCATCTCCCGGGCGAGAAAGTCAACGAGATGATCGCCCACGTCCGGTGTTCGACGCCGGGCGTCGGGCTCATCTCGCCGCCGCCACAACACGACATCTACTCGATCGAGGACCTCAAACAGCTTATCTTCGACCTCAAGGCGGCGAGCCCGGACGCCGACGTCAACGTGAAGCTCGTCTCGGAGGCCGGCATCGGCACCATCGCCGCGGGTGTCGCGAAGGCGAACGCGGACGTCGTCCACGTCTCCGGTCACTCCGGCGGCACCGGCGCGTCGCCGAAAACCTCGATCAAGAACGCGGGGCTCCCGTGGGAGCTCGGCCTCGCGGAGACGAACCAGATGCTCCGCGCGACCGGGTTGCGTGACCGGATCCGCGTGACCACCGACGGCGGAATGAAGACGGGCCGCGACGTCGCCGTCGCCGCCGCGCTCGGCGCTGAGGAGTACGTGTTCGGCACGGCGTCGCTCGTCACCTCCGGCTGCGTGATGGCCCGTCAGTGTCACGAGAACACCTGTCCGGTGGGCGTTGCGACCCAGCGCGAGGACCTCCGGAAGCGGTTCCCCGGCGAACCGGAACACGTCATCAACTACATGACGTTCATCGCACAGGAGCTCCGCGAGCTGATGGCCGAGCTGGGCTACCGGGAGGTCGAGGAGCTGATCGGTCGTCCGGAGCTTTTGACGCAGCGCGAAACGGACCACGAGAAGGCGAAACATCTCGACCTCTCGGCGGTGATCGCGGAGCCGGCCGGCGACTCACGGACGAAGACCCGCGAGCAGGCGCACGAGGGAATAGACGAGCTGCTCGACTGGGAGCTCATCGCCGACGCCGCGGACGCCATCGTCGACGGTGCGCCGGTCGCGTTAACCCGCGACATCGAGAACGTCAACCGCGCCGTCGGCGCAACGCTGTCGAACAAGGTCGTGTCGGAACACGGCGGTGACGGACTTCCCGATGACACGATCACGTGCCGGTTCGACGGCTACGCCGGACAGAGCTTCGGCGCGTTCCTCGCACCCGGGATCACGATGGAGCTCACGGGCGCAGCGAACGACTACGTCGGCAAGGGGCTCTCCGGGGGACGGCTCGTTGTCAACACGCCGGCCGACGCCGGCTACGACCCCGCGGAGAACGTCGTCGTGGGCAACGTCTGTCTGTACGGTGCGACCTCCGGCGAGGCGTACGTGAACGGCGTCGCCGGCGAGCGATTCGGTGTCAGAAACTCCGGTGTAAAGGCCGTCGTCGAGGGCGTCGGCGACCACGGCTGTGAGTATATGACCGGCGGGGTCGTCGCCGTCCTCGGCGACACCGGTCGCAACTTCGCTGCCGGGATGTCCGGCGGGATCGCGTACGTGTACGATCCCGACGACCGGTTCGCGGACCGCGTGAACCGCGGGATGGTGTCGACGTCCGAGACGCTGGAGGAGCGAGACGAGGCGATGCTCCGACGACTCGTCGAGAACCATCGCGCGTACACGGGTAGCGACCGTGCGGCCGAACTGCTCGACGACTGGCCGAGCGCGGTCGACGACTTCGTTCGCGTCTTCCCCGACGCGTACGCCGAAGTCATCACCGAGGGTCGGGGCGCAGACGTCAGGGACGAGCTTCCCGACCCCGCCGAGGCGCGCGCCGATACCGGAACCGAGCCGATCGAGGGCGTCTCCGGCGACGACTAATAAGCGGCCTCGTTCGGTGAGCGTCTCCGCTTCTCGACGGCTTCGTCGATCAGTAGCTTCGTTCGGTCGGCTCGTAGCGTCGGTCGTCCCCCTCCAGCTCCACCGACCGATACCACAGCTCCGGCTCCCCGTCGTTCCACGAGAGCATGGTGTGTTTCAGCCACGCCTCGTCGTCGCGCTCGCGGTGTGCCGCCCGCCAGTGTGCGCCGCGAAACTCCCGTCTGGCGTACGCCCCGGCCGCGACCGCCTCGGCGATGTCGAGGACGTTTCGAGTTTCGATCGTCTGGATCAGGTCGGTGTTGTACGTGCTTGAGGGGTCGTTCACGGCGACGTCGTCGTACGACCGTCGCGCCTCCCTGATCGTTCGGAGCGCCTCGGCGAGCCCGTCCGTCTCGCGGAACACGTTGACGTGTCGGCCCATCGTCTCCTGGACCTGTTTACGGACCGACGCGTGATGGACGCGTCCGTCACGGTTCAGCAGCTCCTCGACGCGGCTCCGTGCCGCATCGACTGCCCGTTCGAGAACGGTCTCCGCGTCGGACACGACGGATCCGCCATCGCTTGCGACGGAACCGTCATCGCGTCCGCGGGACCCCGCGGCCGCGTCGGTGGTGCCGAGCTCGACCGGGAGGTCGCTTTCGGCGGTTTCATGGGAGCCTCGTCGACCGGTGTCGATGGCGGACTCGCCGAGATCTTCGCCCGCGGCGTGGCGTCCTGCGCGCTTCCCGAAGACGAGCAGCTCGGCCAACGAGTTGCCGCCGAGCCGGTTCGCGCCGTGCATCGAGACGCACGCACACTCGCCGGCGGCATACAGCCCGTCGACACACGTCTCGCCGTGCTCGTTCGTCTCGATGCCACCCATCGCGTAGTGTGCACCCGGCTTGACCGGGATCGGCTCCGCGAGCGCGTCGGCACCCTCGAAATCTTCGGCGAGATGGAGGATGTTCTCCAGTCGGTCGCGGATGCGTTCCTCACCCAGATGGCGCATGTCGAGGTGGACGTACTCGCCTTCGATCCCACGACCCTCCTCGACCTCGGTCAACTCGGCGCGGGAGACGACGTCGCGGGAGGCGAGTTCGCCCGCGTTGTTCGCGTACCCCCGCTCGAAGATGAACCGCTCGCCCGCCGCGTTGTACAGTACGCCCCCCTCGCCGCGGACGCCCTCGGTGATGAGCACGCCGGTCGAGGGAAGCGTCGTGGGGTGGAACTGGACGAACTCCATATCCTCCATCGGAACGCCGGCGCGGTACGCCAATGCCGCCCCGTCGCCCGTGTTCGACACGGCGTTCGTGGTGTGTTCGTACACCTGTCCGATCCCGCCCGTTGCGAGCACTACCCCGCCGTCGGCGCGGAACCCGGCGATCTCGCCGGTCCGTATCTCGTAGGCGACGACGCCGTGACAGCGCCGGTCGGTGGGGTCGTCCTCGTCGGTGACCGCGAGATCCATCACGTACCACTCGTCGTACACGTCTATTCCGCGCTTTACCGCCTGCTCGTACATGGCGTGGAGGACGTGATGGCCGGTCTCCGCGCCGGCGTACGCCGTTCTCGGGAACTCCATACCCCCGAACGGGCGTTGGGAGATCCGGCCGTCCTCCTCGCGGGAGAACACTGTCCCCCAGTGTTCGAGCCGGACGACCTCCTCCGGAATCTCGCTCGCGAACGTTTCGACGGCGGGCGCGTCCGCGAGGTAATCCGCACCTTTCATCGTCTCGTACGCGTGGTCGGCGACCGCGTCGTCGGGGTGGAGCGCGGCGTTGATGCCGCCCTCCGCCGCGCCCGTGTGGCTCCTGACGGGGTGGAGCTTGCTCACGATCGCGGCGTCGGCGCCCGCCTCGTGGGCCGCGATCGCCGCGCGAAGCCCCGCACCGCCGCCGCCGACCACGATCACGTCGTGTTCGTACATGAGGTCCTCTCGTGTGGGCGTCCGATGCCGGCGGGTATCGGCGTTCGCCTCCAGTATCCATTATTTTATATGTGGTGACACGCCACCGACTCCACACCTTTTTGGGTCCCATCGACGAATGGACCGGCCAGTGAGCGCATACGAGACCGCGACCGACCGCGGCGTGCTGCTGTCCGGACGGGAGTGGAAAGTCGTTGGCACAGCCGGACTGTTGATGACGCTGAACGTGCTGGTGATGGCGGCGTTCGCGACGACGCCGCTCGCGGTCGTCAACAGCTACCTGTTCGCGTTCCCGATCGTCGGCGTTCTCGTGTACGGGGCGGCGATCTACGCCGGCGAGCGCGTGGCCGAGCGCGGCGTTGAGCAAGGCGATGTCGGACTGGCGCTCGCGGGCGTCGCGCTTCTGCAGGCCGCGTTCGGCCTGTTCGGTGCGGGCGTACTCGGGTTCCTGCCGCCCGAGGCGTTGGTTCCGGTGCTCGCGATCACGGCCGCCGTCACCGCGCTGATGACCGCCGGGATCGGCGCGTACGTGTACGCCCGCCGGTCCACGACGTTCGAGCACTACGCGACGTGGTCGACGTACGGGTTTCTCGGCGGGCTCGCCACGATCCTCGTCGGCACGTTCGTGTTCGACCTCCTGCTTCTCGTCGGGTTCGTGTTGATCTTCGTCGGCTTCCTGTTCCGGCTCGGCTGGGAGATCTGGCGGATCCGCGACGGTCGGGTTCGGGCGGTGTCGCTGCAGGCGATCGGGCTGTACATCGCCGTTGCCGGGGTGTTCGTGCACGTGTTACAGATCGTGATCCGGATGCTTGCGGATCGGTAGCCGTGATTCGGTGCGCGCGGAATCGGTAGTCGTACCGATCGCACGGTCGACCGTCATCGACTAACCGATCGTCGTGTTGAACACTATCGGCGCGCTGTGGGGCTTTCTCTCGCCGACGCGGTCGTTCGCGGTGACGCCAAAAGGTCACTGCCCAGGCGATCGAAACCGAGCATCCCGACTTCGGGTTCGGAGAACTACTGCTCGAGGACCACGTCGATCGTGAGCTGAGCGAGTCGCCGCTGGACCCGAGGAAACTGTAGCCGGTCGCGCTCAGGGTTCTGACGCCCGTTCGGTTCGTCGTCCGTCCCTCCCGAGTTCGACCGCCCGCTCGGATCGTTGCTCACCCGTCCGAGGGTGTCATCGAACACCTCGCACACCGACACGCGAATCGTTCAGTGCAGCCATCGAGGTAATCGATACCGGGCGTATATTGCGCATACGAGAATCGATGTGTGGTTTATAAAGGTGTATTCAGCGTGGTGAGGAGTGGTATATAAGTGAGCGGTGGAGCAGAGACCGACTTGGAAGCCCCAGCCGCGACGGCTCGCGCGGCTCGCTGCGCGCTTCAGTCGCTCACTTCGCTCGCTCCTTGCAGTGCTTGCTTCGCCGTGCGTCGCCCTCGCGGCTGCCCCTTCCAGTCCCGCCCCGCACCGCAGCCTCGGACCGCCCCAGCCTCGACCGGAGGGGCCGCCGGAACGCTCGGCGGCCCCTCCGGTCTCCCTCGCGCGCTCGCTCACGGGCCGAAGGCCCGCTCGCGGCGCGCGCCACCGCAACCACAAGCAGAGCATTGTTCGGTTATCAGGTGACGGCGGGCGGTCGGCGCGCGCCTCCGAGCGCTCTGGAAAGAGCGCGAGGAGCGCGTGCGAGGGACGCGGTGAGCGCTCGGAGAGCGCGAACCGCGAGGCTGGGGAGGCGTGAGGTGCGGTTGCGGTGCGGTCGGGTGGGGTTGAAAGGGGCAGCCGTGATCCCCGCGAGCGGAGCGAGCGGGGGCTCGGGAGACGCAGTCTCCCGGTGGGGCGACGCCCGCCGCTGTAAGCACCACAGGGAGCGAGCACCGCGAGCGACCGAGGAGCGCAGCAAGGCGCGCGAGCCGTCGCGGCTGGGGCTTTCGGATCGTTCGTCGCGGAGCTATCGCTCCCGCGACTCACTTATAAATCACCTCCAGATCCATCACGCAATCACGTATAAACCACCCATCCACCCTCGTGAGCGACGTACGCCCGGTATCGATCACGAAGCAAGCAGCGTCTCACGGCTAAGTCGGGTATGCGATCATGGAATACCACCATGACAACAGTTCCATGACACCCTGCACCCGTTCGCCAAGCGATGCCCATTTACCTGCTGCAGTGAACCATCGTCGTAACCGATGACGGTCCGGCTCCAGTACGAGGACGGGACGATCCGTGTCGACGCCGGGACCGGCGCCGACGCCGGAGGCGACGCTGACGCCGACGACGCTGACGCCGACGACGCTGACGCCGACGACGTTGCCGCGGCGTCGCTTCCGCCGCTCCCGGGCGTGGAGTCCGACCCTCGAACCGGGACGGGTCGCGCTCCCGCGTATCGGTACGCCGAGATCCGTCGCGCGCTCGAAGTGGCTGGGGTTTCCGTCGACGACGAGGTGCTCGATCTCACGGAGCTGGAGCTGTCGACCGCGTACGACCTCCGCGAGTACCAGCGGGACGCGCTCGACGCGTGGCACGACGCGGGCGACCGCGGCGTCCTCGAGCTGCCGACCGGGGCCGGCAAAACCGTGATCGCGATCCGCGCGATGGTGGAGCTGGGCGTGCCGACGCTCGTCGTCGTCCCGACGATCGATCTTCTCGAGCAGTGGCAGCGGGAGCTGGAGACGGAGTTTGACCGCCCGATCGGTCGATACGGCGGCGGCGAGCAGCGCACCGAGCCGATCACGGTGTCGACGTACGACTCCGCGTACCTCAAGGCGGAGGACGTGGGAAACCGGTTCGGGTTCGTCGTGTTCGACGAGGTCCACCACCTCGGCGGCGAGGGGTACCGCGACATCGCTCGACTCCTGCCCGCGCCCGCGAGGCTCGGGCTCACCGCGACGTTCGAGCGACCGGACGGCGCCCACGAGCGGGTGGCGGAGCTCGTCGGCGACCGAGCGTACGCGCTCGACGTCGACGACCTCGCCGGGGAGCATCTCGCAGCCTACGACATCCGACGGATAGAGGTCGAACTCACACCCGAGGAACGCGAGCGCTACGACGAGAAACAGGGGACGTTCGTCGAGTACGTCCGCGACGCAGGGATCACGTTCACGAGCGGCAGCGACTACCGGGAGCTGGTGAAACGGTCCGGCAACGACCCCCGCGCTCGGCGGGCGTTGCTCGCGAAGCAGGCTGCCCGGGAGATCATGATGAACGCGGACCGGAAGATCGACCGGCTAGAGACGATCCTCGACCGACACCGAGACGACCGGGTCATCGTGTTCACCGCGCACACCGACCTCGTGTACCGGCTTTCGGAGCGGTTCCTCCTGCCCGCGATAACCGCCGAGACGAGCGCGTCGGAGCGCCGGGAGACGCTCGAGCGGTTCCGCGACGGGACGTACAGCCGGATCGTCGCCGCGAACGTCCTCGACGAGGGCGTCGACGTGCCGGACGCGAACGTCGCCGTCGTCCTCTCCGGTTCGGGGAGCGAACGCGAGTTTACACAGCGGCTCGGCCGGATCCTCAGACCGAAAGCCGACGGCGGCCGAGCGACGCTGTACGAGCTTGTGAGTGCTGAGACCGCGGAGGAGCGGGTCGCGAACCGTCGCCGGTGACAGCCGATCCGGGGATGTCCGGGTCGGTGACTACCGATCCGGATCGCCTCAGTCGGTGCGGTGAACGTCGAGCGTCAACGACCCTCCGGCGTCGAACCGCTCGAACGGGACGTCGACGAGGAGCTCGACGTGGCTCTCGTCGTCGGCCGAAACGGTGACGTCGGTGCCGGCTTCGACGGTCTCCTCGTCAACCGTCACCGTCACGACGACTCTACCGGAGCGCTCGCCCGGCGCGTCGTTGATCACGGTCGCAGTGACGAGCAGCCGTCCGTCGTCACCCTCGAGGAGGTCCCACGCACCGATCCGAAACGCCGGCGGCTCCTCGTCAGGATCCGACGGGTCGGTCGGATCGGGCGATCCCGCGTCCGCCTCGGTCGGGGGGTTCCGAGGACCGGACGGTGGGGCGGCGTCGACGCAGCCGACCGTCACGACCGACAGGGACGCGCCGAGCAGCTGTCGTCGTCGCATGGCCGAGCGTTTGCGCGACGACGTATAGGCGTTCGGCTCTCCGTACGAGCGTTCGACTCTCCGTACGAGCGTTCGGCTCTCCGTACGAGCGTTCGACTCTCCGTACGAGCGTTCGACTCTCCGTACGAGCGTTCGACTCTCCGTACGGGCGTTCGACTCTCCGTACGAGCGTTCGACTCTCCGTACGGGCGTTCGACGCGGCGGCATCGGTGGTCGCCGTCGAGAGCGGCGCTTTTATGATCGCGCCGTCTATCGGTCGCCGTGTTACGCAAGGACCTTCTCCGGGTCTCCCGGGCGGGCGGTGGCTTTCGCCCCCGATTCATCGGTCGAGAGCAGCGACCGTTGGCGGCCCGCGTGCTCGGGACGTTCACCGACCACGTCGGCGATCGACGCGGTGATCTCGAGGCGGCTCTCACGGCGCTGGAGGGGGAAGCCGACGATTTTAAACTCGTTCGCGGGTTGGCGGCGCTCGTGGAGCGGGAGTGTCGATTCGAGACGCGCTCGCCGGTCCCCCCGCGTCGCGTCAGGCGGACCGTCTTCGAGGCCGCGGAGACGGTCGGGGTCGCCTCGGAATCCGAGCGCCGGGCGGCGGTCGACCGCGCCGCCGATTCGCTGGGGGTTACGGTCGCGGACATCGAGCACGCGCTGTACGCCGACCGCGACGTCAACGAGGTGCTCGTCGACGCCGACGTACGGTGGGACCCGGACGCCCTGCTCGACCAGTACAACCTCTCGCTGGCACAGACGGCGCTGTTCGACGCGACCGCGGTGCGGATTCGATCGAACGATCCGAAGCGACTCGTCTCCGCGGTCAAACGGCTCCGACTGATGTACGAGATCGAGCGGACCGACGCCGGATCGGCGGACGGGGCGACCGTCGACGCCGAATCGGCGATGTCGACGCGGGAGCTCGTCGTCACCGGTCCCGACGCGCTGTTCACCCGAACGCGGCGCTACGGCACTGCGTTCGCACGCTTGCTTCGGACGGTCGCGGAGTCGGACGAGTGGCGGATGGAGGCGACGATCGACGACCGCGGGCGGGAGCGGACAGTGACGCTGTCGCCGGACGACGTCACCGTTCCGGGCGTCGAGCCGGTGGTCGAACCCGACTTCGACAGCGGCGTCGAGGCCGACTTCGCCGCACGGTTCCGATCGCTCGGGACTGACTGGACGCTCGTCCGCGAGCCGGAGCCGTTGGAAGCCGGTCACCGGGTGATGATCCCGGATTTCGCGTTCGAGTACGACCACGCCGACTTCCGGCTGTTCTTCGAGGTGATGGGGTTCTGGACTCCCGAGTACGTCGAGAAGAAGCTCGGTCAGCTGGCGGACGTCGAGGACGTCGACCTGCTCGTGGCGGTCGACGAGAGTCTCGGCGTCGGAGAGGAGATCGCTGCTCGCAACCACCGGGTGGTCACCTACGCCGGCACGCTCAGGGTGAAAGACGTCGTCGACGTGCTTCGCGAGTACGAAGCCGAGCTCGTCGACGCAGCCGCTGCGGAGCTGCCGGAGACGCTGACGCCGGCGTCGGCCGTGCTCTCGCTCGCCGACCTTGCCGCCGCGCACGGCGTGAGCGTCGAGGCGATCGAGGAGAAACGGTTTCCGAACCACGAGCTGGTCGGGCGAACGCTCGTCACCCCCGGCGTGCTCGACGACGTCGCGGCCGAGCTCGACGCCGGTATGGATCTCGACGACGCAGAGGCGGTCCTCGCAGATTACGGGATCGACGACGCGAGCGCGGCGCTCTCGCGGCTCGGCTATCGTGTCGAGTGGGAGGGGCTCGCTGGGGGAACGCTGCGGCGAAAAGCCCAGGAGGACTGATCGTCTCCACGGATCGGCGTGTGTGCCGATACGAGTAGCCGTCCGACCCGCGTCGGATCACTCTTCCGTTCCCGCGTGCAGGACGGGTGTAATAATTTACTATTATACGAATACCTTTTACTCACCGAGCAATACATGCGTGATGATGTCATCCAAGACAACGAATACCACGACACCGATATACACGAGCACTCGGGTCCCACCCGTTGAGCAGTCAGATCGGACGTCTTCGCGTCAGGGTGGTGGTGTGTCCCGGGTCACTGACCAACCGGTCGCGGTCGCTCGAGTACCATCCCCGACATCGCGGTGACGCGCCTCGTCGACGGTGAACACGGTCCACAGGACCCTGCTCACGGCGAGGAAAAGGTCATTCTCTCGGTCGGAGGATACGCGTCGATCGCACACCGAAGGCGACGAGGGCTACGAGGGCGACGGTCGCGAGAACGGTCGCGAGAACGCCGAATCCCTCGATGTCCTCGTTGCTCACGCCAGTAGACTCGGTCGGCGTCGACTCGTCCGTCCCGTCACGGCTCGCCGACCCCTCCTCGTCCGTCGCATCCTCAGCTTCGACGTCGTCGGCGAGTGTGACTCCCAAATCGTCGCCTTCCTCCGCGTCGCGGCTCCCGTCACCGCCGAGGGGAGCGTGCCTTTCACCGCCGCCATCGATCGCGATGACGGCCTCGCGGGTCGTTAACACCGGCAACCCCCACTCGAGGATCTCTGCCGACGCCGACTCGAACTGCAACACTGCGTCGGCGGACGGGGCGTCGTCGGCGACCTCGAAGCTGATCGTCGCCGTCGGGGTCTCCCCGGTGTCGCTCACGCCACCGGCGGGCGGATCGCGCGTCTGCTCGACCGTGACCCGTCCCGCCTCCTCGTCGATCGTCATCTCGTGGACGACGTCAGTATCGGTCTCTTGGTACATCCACGGGCCGGGCTCGACATCGGTCGCTGTCAGGAGTTCGGAGTCGTATGCGACGGCGTACTCGAACGACCGGACCCCCTCGTCGCCGTACCCCGCCATCGCGCTCAGCGTCACGTTCACCGACACGGTCTCGCCGGGGTCGGCCGCAGTTTCGTCCGGCTCGAAATCGAGCAGTCCGGGAGTGTCCGCGGCGAGACCGCCGGTCGCCAGTCCGCCAGCGAGAGCCGCGACGCCGACGAGCAGCACGAGGAGGATCCCGAGAGCCATCCGCCGGGACCGGAACCGACTCATTCGGGGACGGTCACCTCCACTGGCGGCATATCGAGGAACGCCGTCTCGTAGCCGGCGTGTCTGGACACCTGCGGCGGCGACTCGAAGACGACCTCGACGGTGTCGCCGGGTGCGAGCGATGCGGCGATCCCGTAGTGGAGACCGAGCTCGTCGTCGAGGGTCTGTTCGAGCGCGCCGCTGACCGCGCCGTCGACGGCGATGGCGGTGTCCGCCAGCGGCACCCGGTTGTACGGAGTTCGCGGGCTGACGAAGAGGTAGTCGTCACCGCCCACGAGCCGCGATTCCTGTAGATAGCGAACGACGACTCGCGCGTCGCCGGTCCGTGGCTCGCCGAGGCCGACGCCCGGATACGACTGCGCCTCCGGAAGCCGCGAGAACGGCATCATCATCTCCATCTCCTCGTCGTGGTGATGGTTCTCGCCGTCCTCGTCGTGGCCGTCGTGCTCGCCGTGATCCATCGGGTCGATCGCGCCGCGTTCGCCCCACAACGCCTCGTCGAAGTAGTGGACATCGTCGATGAGCCCCTGCCGGAGCGTCTCGGCGTACTCGAACTCGAACGTCGCGGTCCCACCCGCCTCAAACCGGCCGTCGAACGCCCCGGTCGTTCGTGTCGGGACGGAGGTCAGATCGACCTCGACCGTGTATGTACCGTCCTCGGGGAGCGGGACGTTATCGCCGAAGTGAAACCCCATCGACTGGGAGATCATCGGCCACGGGGCCCGTTGGTCGATGACGTCTCCCTCGTGGCGGACGCGGATCTGCGCGCCCGCATCGACCGGAAGTACCGTACCCGTCTCAGGGTCCCACGGCGTGAACATCAAGTGGACGCCACGTGCGGACTCCGGTACCACCTCCTCGGTCCGGTCCCCGGTGACGAGCCAGAACCGATGCGGATAGGTGAGCATCGGGGTCACCGCGTACTCGCCGGCGCGCTCCGTCGGTAAATGAACCATCGCCTCACGGTGGGTCGGTACGTACACCGCGTCCGGCGGGTTCTCGACCCGCGGAAGGTCGGGAAGCACGTCGTCCGGATCGACGTCGGCACCGGCGTCCGGCTCTTCGGCGTCGGAAGCGTCCGCATCGCCCGCAGACATCCCTTCGTCATCGCTACAGCCGGCGATGCCTACCGTCGCGAACGCTGTAGCGCTCGCCGAAAGCAATCGCCGCCGCGAGAGGCAGCCTCGGCTTTCCTCGTTTCGCCTCGCCTCGATTCGTGTCGTCGGTGTGTCGTTCGTCATCGTCTGGAACTCATGGCTCCGGAAGCGCTCGCTTCGATCGCGGCGGCACGAGGAAATTTCCGCGCCGGCGGACGAGGATGTACTGGAGAAGGCCGTTGTTCAGTCGTCGTCCCACGCCGCCCTCCGTGAGATCGGCACCGGTCATCGCCTCCCGGACTCGAATGAACTCCTCGATTCGTCGCTGATAGGCGATGAAATGGAGTCCCGGAGCGTCCCCGTCGACGGTGTTCACGTCCCTGCGGAGTAGCGGCGGGGTTCCGTCGTCGTCGCGGGCCCTAGCGGCCTTCTGTGCGTGTCCGACCACACCACGGGTGCGGGCGTGTGTCTCCGCGTCGTCCGCGACGTCGAGCGCGCCGGTCGAGCGACCCAGCTTCTCGCCGATGCACCCGACCCCCTCGTCGGCGTGCTCCGGACTGAACGTCTTGGCGACCCGCTGGAACCGGCTGTCCTGTTCGAACCACTGTCGGAGATTGAGGTCCATGCTGGAGACGTGCAGCGTCGTCCCGCCCGCGAACGGACCCTCGCGAATCGTCACGCGATCCTCCGGGGCTTGGCTCTCCGCGAACCCCGACCGAAACCCCATGAAGAACGGAGCCTCCCCGGGGATCGACGCCGGAACGTCGTCGCGGTCGGCGTGCTCGGCCGGGATCCCCTCGCCGACGAACCCCGTTCGGCGCGGCTCCGCCCGCTCGAACACGTCGTCGATCGGCGTCGGGTCGAGCCCGTTCGGCTCCGCCTCGCCGAACAGCGCACGTTCGGCCTCCAGCACCGCCGCCGGAGAGTCGCTCGCGAGATGAACGATCGCGTCGAACGCGTCGAACGCCGGCGACTCCATCGATGTCAACGGCTCCGGGTCGGGGACCGGCGAGTCGACGTCGTCGAGGCGGTCGAAGTACGCCGGCGCGTAGCCGACGGTGAACAGCAATCCCTCAGCGTCATAGTCGTAGGCTCGCTCGAGCGTTTCGAAGGCCGCCTCGACCCGTTCCCTCGCGTCCGCGTCGAGATCGGTCCGGAGGCGGAGCGGGAGCAACACGCGGTGCTCCGGCTGAAGATGGTTTCCGTCATCGTCGGTCCGTAGCGCGTCGTTCCACGCATGCTGTCGCTCCGGCCGGTCGGCGGGGTTGCCAGCGGGGATGGTAGTCGACCCGTCGTCGCCGTCGAGACAGGCCGACAGTCCGGCGGCCCCGCCGGCCGCCACGGCGGCGCGGAGGTACGCGCGGCGGGAGAGCGATTCGCAGTTCGGAACGGTCACGAACTCGTTTCGGAGTGCATCGTTAAGAGGATGTCAGTACGGCAACCGTTACGTGTATCGATGACGCCGATCGGTCTCTCGTCCGCCCCGTCACCGTCCGCTTGGACGGAGTCGTGGGGTCGGTTCCGGGGTACTGACCGGTCGCCTCCCCGCTCGATCCGTGTCACGGATAACGGCAACTTTTTCGCCGAACTATGACACACGAATTCGCCCGAATTCTCAGCTTCTGCGGCCTTAGACGAAGGATTAGAGATAAAACATCGACAGTGTTTAGTTTCTCTACCCGAACGTGTACGTGTCATGCATAAAAAGACCCGACGGACGTTCCTCGCCGGGACGACGGCCGCCGGCGCGATCGCGCTGGCCGGCTGTGCCGACGACGACGATCCCGAGGCGACACCCGAAGACACGCCGGAGGAGACGGACGAGACGGAACCGGTATACGAGATCTGGGGTGCCGACCAGGGGACGAACACCATCTACATCCACCGGCCGGACGGCGACGGTGGCTTCGAGCAGGTCGACACGATAGACACCGGCGCGGTCGGCGGCGAGGTGCCGCATATGGTCGATTACACGTCGGATTACGAGTACGCCGCCGTCGCGTGTACCGCCGGCGCGCGGACGCTCATCTATCGGACCGAGGACCGCGAACTCGTCGCCAACCTCGAAACCGGAGCCGGCTCGCACTTCGCGGGGTTCTCGCCGGACGACGAGTACATCCACGTCGACGTCATCGGCGAGGAGAAAATCGTCCGCGTCGACGCCGACTTCGACACCGAGGAGTTCGAGCAGGTCGCCGAGATCGACCTCAGAACGAACGAGGCGGTTCTCGATGCGGGGATCGAGGACGGCTCGCCGATCTGCCACCAGTACGCGCAGGACGGTCGGTCGCTACACACCATCGGCCCGAGCTACTACGACGGCGCGCTCGTGATCGTCGACCACGATGAGTTCACCGTCGACCGGGCGTACCCCCACGAAGAGCTCCCGACGAACTGTGGCACCGTCTCTCATCCGACCGACGAGAAGTTCTATCTCACGGCCGGACTCCCCTCAGATCCGGACGCGGATCCCGACGAGGCCCCTCTCGCGGCCGAGGGTGTCGGTGACTTCTACGTGTACGACACCGCCGCCGACGAGGTGTCGACCGTCGACTCGACCCGCGGCGTCGACGCGCACGGGTTCTGGTTCACACCTGACGGCGAGGAGCTGTGGGTGCTCAACCGCGAGACGAACGACGGTCTGATCCTCGATCCCGAGACCGACGAGGTGATAGAGGAGATCGACGCGTTCGGGCCCGAGCAGTCGGACGACCCGACGGCGTCGGATGCGCCGGATATCATGTGGGCCTCGCCCGACGGCGAGTACATGTTCGTCACGCTGCGCGGGCCGAACCCGCTCTCCGGCGACCCACACGCCGCGACCGGGATCAATCCCGGCTACGCCGTGTTCGACGTGGAGAGCCGCGAGCGGGTCGATATCGTTCAGCCCGACGGGGACAACCCTGACAGCGATTTCCACGGGATCGGTGTCCGTCCAGTCGGCGACTACGACGGCTTCACCTCGCCGCCGTACTGAGGAGCATCAATGCGGTCGGTCGTGGTTGCGGTCGTGGTCGTGGTTGCGGTCGGACGCGTGTGCTACCGTTCGACCACGGGCAGCTCCGCCCTACTTCCCTTCGGTACCACCGATCGTAACTCGTCGTAGAGGTACAGTCCGACGCCGATCGGAGCGGTTTCATCCGCGATCTCGTGTGTCACGACCAGATACCCCCAGTCGCCGTCCCACTCGGGTAGTTCCTGGTCCTCGCCCGCGACGAACCGGGCGGCTCGCTCCGGTCCGAGCTCGACGACGTTCCGCGTCGCGAGGTGTCCGAACCGCTGGACTGCGCGGGTCGTCGGCTTCCAGTGTTCCTGTCGCGTGCGAAGGAACGTCATGCCGATCGCCTCCACGCGGCTCGGATCCGTCGCCTCTCCGGCGAATATCCAGATCTTTCCGGCGCCCTTCTCCCAGAACGTGTACGCCTCGAACGTCTCCGGCGCGATCCCGAATCGCTCCGCCCACCAGTCGAGCACCTCCCGGCGACTGGCTCGCGCCTCGACGACGCGGTCGTCCGGCGTCGCCGGCAGCCGGTCGAACTGCTGTCCGTCGTTTTTCGCGTCACTCATGCGTCCACCGCCGTCGAATCGGACGCGCTACCGCCGGCTCGTTCGTCTCCCCCGACGCGAAGCTTCGCACAGAAGAACCCGCCCGTGTCGTTGTGATGTGGATACACTCTGTGAGCCAGCTCGACGCGCTCGTCGTACGTCTCGCCGTCCCATTCCGTGACGCCGGGAGCGGTCTCGACGGGTAGCTCGAACGCGACGAGATCGCAGTCCGTCCCGCGGAGCGCGTGGTCCAGAACCGCCTCGTTCTCCTCGGGCGCGAACGTACACGTCGAGTAGACGACAGTCCCGCCGGGACGAGTCGCCTGCACTGCTCGCGTCAGGATCCCTTTTTGAATCCCTGCGACCGCCTCGACGTGCTCGTACGTCCACTGGTCGAGCACGTCCGGATTCTTTCGACAGGTTCCCTCACACGAGCAGGGGGCGTCGACGAGGGCCCGATCGAACTCGTCGAACGCGAGCGGCTTCGTCGAGAAGTTGCGCGCGTCCTGGTTCGTGACGACGACGTTCGTCACGCCGAGCCGCTCGGCGTTGTGTCGGAGCGCCGAGAGGCGACCGAGGTTGTTGTCGTTGGCGACGACCGTTCCGGTGTCGTTCATGTCGTCAGCGATCTGTGTGGTTTTGCTTCCGGGTGCCGCACACGCGTCCCAGACGCGCTCGCCCGGCCGCGCGTCGAGCGCCAGTCCCGGGAGCACGGACACCTCCTCCTGACCGTGCGTCCACCCGTGGACGTACGGCCAGTTCGTTCCCGGACTCCCGTCCGGAAGCGTCAACAGCCCGTCGTGCCACTCCACCGGGTCGTACGCCACGCCCTCCTCGTCGAGCGCCGCGCGGACCCGATCGACCGAGGCGTTGATCTCGTTGACGCGGACCACGGACGGAAGCGGCCGATCGCAGGCCGCACGGAACGCCTCGACGTCGTCGACGAGAGGCTCGTACCGCTGAAGCGGGTTCATACCTCCCGTTCCGGTCGGGATGGTTTGTCGGTTTCGGGAGCCGACCATCCAGTCGGGACGGCTCGCTTCGCCGGCTTCCGGCTGATCGTCCCTGTGAGATCGTCACAGGGATTTAGGTTCCGTTCCGCGTACACGGGCGTATGGCACGCATCTCCGTCGTCGACGACGTTACGCTCGAGGACCCGGTGCTAGTCGAGGGGTTCCCGGGGATCGGATTAGTCGGCAAGATCGCGGTCGACCACCTGATCGACGCGTACGAGATGGATCACTACGCGAACGTCCACTGTGAAGGGCTGCCGCGAGTCACGACGTACCACGAGTCGGCGACGACGCTCACCACGCCGGTTCGACTGTACGCCGACGAGACGCGTAACCTGATCGCGTTACAGAGCGACGTGCCGGTCAACCCGGACGCGGCCGTCGAGTTCGCCGGCTGTCTCGCCGGGTGGTTCGACGAGGAGCGTGTCCTCCCGGTATATCTCTCCGGCCTCCCGCAGGAGAAGGATGAAGCGCCACCCGGGCTGTACGGCGTTTCGACCGGGGACGCGTCGAGTCGACTCGCCGAACTAGACATCGACGAGCCGTCCGAATCCGGCATCGTCTCGGGTCCGACCGGTGCGATGCTCGCCGACGCGCTCGAACGCGACGCTCCGGCGATCGGGTTAGTCGTCGAGTCGGACCCACAGTTTCCCGACCCGGAGGCCGCGCGCGTGCTCATCGTCGACGGCATCGACGCGATCGCGGGAACGTCAACCTCCGTCGAGGGGCTCGTCGATCAGGCGACGGAGATCAGAGAGGCGAAACGACAGTTCGCAAAGCGGATGCAGCAGGCGACACAGGAGAGCTCGCAGGCGGAGCCGCTGAAAATGTACCAGTGAGTGTGTCCGGTCGGTCACCTCCCTTTTGGGAGTGGGCGTCCACCCGAGACGATCACTCCTCGGCTTCCAGCTCGTCGAGGATCGGTCGGTACTTAAGCTGGACCTCATCCCACTCGCGGTCCGGGTCGGAGTCGGCGACGAGCCCCACGCCGGCGAACAGCGTGGCACGTCGTTTGTCGGCGACTGCCGACCGGATCGCCACCGCGAACGCGCCGTTCCCGGCCGCGTCTATCCAGCCGACCGGCGCGGCGTACCAGCCGCGGTCGAACGGCTCCGTCTCGTGGATCGTCTCGAGCGCGCGGTCCGGCGGTAGTCCGCCGACTGCCGGAGTCGGATGCAGTGCCTCGACGAGCTCCAGCACGTGACCGTCCCCGGTCAGCTCGGCCGTGATCGGCGTGTGAAGGTGTTGAACGCTCGGCAGTCGACGAACCCGCCGCTTGCCGGCCGATATCGACGCAGCGTACGGGCCGAGCTGCTCGCGGATCGTCTCGGCGACGAGGTCGTGTTCGTGGACGTTTTTCGGGTCGTTCGATAGCTCCTCGGCAAGCCACTCGTCCTCGGCGGGCGTCTCGCCGCGACCGGTCGTTCCGGCGAGTGCGTCTGTCTCCACGGTGCGTCCGCGCAAGGAGACGAGTCGTTCCGGCGTCGCGCCGAAGAACATCTCCTCGCCGGCGTCGGGCTCGAAACAGTACCGGTAACAGTCCGGATACGTCTCGCCGAGTCGCTCCAGCGTCGCCGCGCGGGGGAACTCCGCCGCCAGATCGGTTTCGAGCGCCTGTGCCAACACGACCTTCTGGAGGTCCCCGGCGCGGATCCGATCCAGCGCCGCCTCGACGCTCTCGTGCCACGCGTCTCGACTCGTCGTCCGGCGCTGGGCGCGGATCCCTGGCCGCGTCGCCACGCTGTCGAGTCGCGTCGCCACGCGGCCGAGTCGCTTCACCTCCCGGTCGAGTCGCGTCTCGACGGCGTCGACTGTCGCGTCGGGTCCGGTTGCGCTCACCGTGAGCCACGTCCCGTTGTCCGCGAACGTAACCTGTACGCGCGGGAGCACGAACCGGGCCTCCGGGAACGCGGTCCACGGCTCGCCGTCGCAGGCGCCGTGGTGGAACGCGAAACCGCCGAACAGCCGCGGGCGGGCGGCTTCGGTGCCCGCGTGGACGTCGCCCGAGTCGAACAGCTCCGCGGCGGCGGTTCGGATCCGCTCGAACCGGTCGCTGCCGGACGCCGTGAGCGTCGCCGCCGCGCTGCCGCCAAGCACGAGCGCGTCGTCAGGGCCGCTCCACATCGTTCGGGGAGCGGGAAGCGCGTCGAACACCTCGGCGAACGCGAGCGCATCGACGTCGGTCGTTCGACTGACCACCGTCGGGAACGACCGCGAGCGCGGCGCTTCCATTGCACCCACGTCAGGCTCCCGATGCCTTTACGCTAACTATCGGGTCCGATCCGTTCGCGGCGGTGGCTACGGGACCCATCAGCTGTACCGCTCCTCGTTCCACGGATCGGCCGTGTCGCTGTATCCGCGCTTCTCCCAGTAGCCGAGTTCCGGTTCGGTCAGGAACTCGACGCCGGAGACCCATTTGGCCCCCTTGTACGCGTACTTGTGCGGCGTCACGACGCGGAGCGGACCGCCGTGGTCGCTCGGCAGATCGTCGCCGTCGTAGCCGTACGCGAAAAGCACCGCCTCGCGGTCGCAGTCCGCGAGCGAGAGATCCGTCGTGTACCCGTCCAGCGCGTGAAAGAGGACGTGCTCGGCGTCGTCATGGACGCCGGCGCGGTCGACGATCTCCGGGAACGGGACGCCGGTAAACCGACAGTCGAACTTGCTCCAGCCGGTGACGCAGTGGAAATCCTGTCGCTGTGTCACGGACGGGAGGTCGCGGAACTCCTCGAGGGTGTACGACAGCGGCTCATCGACGGCTCCCCATACCTCGAAGGCGTACTCGGACGGATCCCACGACGGGGTCCCGCTTTTTGAGAGCACGGGAAAGCGGTCGGTTCGACGCTGTCCCGGCGGGAGGCGATCGTCGCCGTACTCCGTGTACAGGTCGGTGACGTCGTCGATCTCCACGGCATCGGAACCGTCATCGATTCCGGCGGACGCGTCCGTGGCCGGGCCCGCTCCGTCGCCCGCCCCGGCGGCGTTCTCGCTCATACCCGATCCATGGGCTCGGTCAACGTATGGATGTCGCTTACGACCGACTGGTTTGAATTTTAAAAACAATAGTTCGAGACGTTAGAAACTCAGTTCTATGAGTTCAATAATATCCTCTATAATCTCAGTATCAGCGACGCCAAGTTTATATAGGCTATCCCATTACACCCGAGCAGAGAATGCCCCAAGTCGAGATCACCGTGCCGGAGCATCTTGAGATGCAGATCGCTCAGATGGTCGAACAAGGCGAGTTTCTCAACCGGGAGGAGGCCGTGGAGGAGCTCCTGTCGACTGGCATCAAAGCGTTTAAAACCGGCGGTCAGAGAGATGACGAGGAATCGGGCGGATTCGAGGACGAGGGGATGATGGGCCACGAAGACGAGTACGTCTTCTGACTCACCGACCCCGTCGCTGTCGTGTTAGCTCGCCGTAACTTTCCGCTGGACTTCGAACGCCCGTTCGATTACGTCGGTCGCCCCGTCGTTCGTGCGGCAAGTTCTCAACAAACCTTAACACGCTCACACGCCCTATCTGGTGTATGCACAAAGACGAACTCCTCGAACTTCACGAACAGATGGTGACGATCATGGAGCATTTCCGGGATCAGGAAACCGTCGACGACGCGCTGTTTGAGCCGTACGACGAGCTCAGCGTCGACCCCTCACACGTTCATAAATCCAAGAGCGAGCACAAACACGCCGTGTTCGTCCTCGGCAACGCGCTGGCGAACGCGATGAGCGAGGACGAGTTCTCCCCCGCCGGCCGCGTCGGCAAACGGATGGAGGAGCTCGCCGAGGACGCCGAAAACAAGATCTGAACGCAACGCTCCCGCGCGACTCCCGCCGGACCCACTCCCGCCGAAACCTGCGTATTGATTGTCGATGAGGTCCAGTCTTCTGACCATGATCGCGGAGCCATTCGTCTCGGATACGGCTCACCTTCTGGCGGCGACACTCGCCGCAGCGCTTGCGCTCGCGGTTGTGTACGGGATCGACCGCCCGGCCGGATCGTGGGGGCGTCGGCTCCGATCGCGGCTGTTGTTCGGCGTGCCGTGGGGGACGCTCGTCGCCATCGTGTTCGTGCTCGGCGTGTACCTGTTCGTCCAGAGCGGGCTCGAGAATCCGAACCGACCGGTCGTGATCCCGTTCCGCGCGTGGTCGTACTTCTACCCCGAAGGCGTGATCTGGTCGGGGTTCGCACACTCCAGCCGGAGCCACATCACCGGTAACCTTCTCTCGACGCTCGTCGCGGGCACCCTCGCCGAGTACGCGTACGGTCATTTTCCACGCGATCGGGGCTCGTCGACGTTCGATTCGCGCGGTTCGGTACTCGAGCGGGCGTCGTCGAACCCGTACCTCCGGGCGTTCCTGTTCGTTCCGGGAGCGATCCTCGTTTTCGGTGCGGTCTCCTCGCTGTTCGCGCTTGGACCGGTGATCGGCTTCTCCGGGGTCGTGTTCGCGCTATGGGGGTTCGCGCTGATCCACTACCCGATCGGCACGATCGCGGCGCTGACGGCGTCGACGCTGGTTCGCGTCGTTCACTCGACGCTCACTACCCCGATCGAGTTCGCGGAGGCGTCCTCCTCGTACGGCCCGCCGAGCTGGGCGAACATCGCGGTGCAGGGGCATGCGCTCGGGCTGATAGCCGGGATACTGGTCGCCGTCTGGCTTGTCCGGCGACGCCGTGATGGCAACGCCGGGAGCCACACCTCCGCGATCGTCGTGTTCGCTGCAGTGTTGCTTTTCGGCGCGTCCCGCCGCCTGTGGGCGGTGTACTGGTATCTCGGCAACGAGCAGTACGAGCTGTACCGGGCGATCGGAGTGGCGCTACTCGTCGTGCTCGCGCTGATCGTTGCCGTCGCCGTCGCCGGGCGGGACGAGCCGCTGTTCTCGTCTGCGAGTGATTCGACTCGGTCTCGCTCCTCCGTCCGCACCGCGACGCCGGCGGCGATCGGCGTCCTGCTCGTCGTGCTCGCGCTCGCGGCCGTGGCCGGGCCGGGTGTGGTTCCGAACCTCGTCACCGTCGACGACGGGGAGCTCCCGGGCGATCCGATCGAGGTCGAGGGGTATCAGGTGACGTACGCGGAGAACGTCGAGGACCAGATGGTGAGCGTGATCGACATCGAGGCGTTCGGTCGATCGACATCGGTCCGTACTTCCGGGGTGATCGTCAAGCACGCGGAGAGACATATCTGGACGACTGCGGTCTCGCGGGGGAACCTCGCTCACTGGGAGTACCGCGCGATCGACGTGGGTGGGACGGGATGGCGCGAGACCGTCTGGGCACAGCGAACCGGGTGGATCGCCGCCGATAGTGGCGCGACGTACCGCGTCGATCTGATCCACGATGGGGAGCGCTCGACCGCCTTCGTGAGCGATCCCCGGGAGGCGGAGCCACGGGTCGACGGCCGAAACGTAACCGTCGCCGCGGTCGAAGGCGGGTTCGAGCTTCGCGTCCACCACGACGGTGACACGGACGTCGCGCCGATACCGGCCGCGAACGAGTCCGTCGTCCTGCAGGACGTGCGATTCGTCCGCGAGGACCGAGCGGTGTTCGCCGAGCGCGGCGATACGCGAGTCCGGATCGCGGACGAAGAGCGGTACCAGGGCCGGGAACGGTAGCCGACGCTCGGCGGGCGACCAGTCGCCCGGTTCAGCGCCAGCGGATCCGATACACTTCGGTGTCGATCTCGCGGGCGTCGTCGACGTGGTGGTCGAACTGGGCGTCGACCTCGAAGTCGGCGGCGAACGCGTGGGTCACCTCGCCGCCACGGTCGCCCACGAACGACTCGACGAACGACCGGCTCCCGGCGTTGTGCACCGAGTAGGAGACGTCGGCGATCTCGCTCGCGGTTTCGAGGAACCCCCTGTCGGCGTGACGGTTCCCGTCCTGCGCGCCGAACGGCGGGTTCATCACGACGGTAACGGGGTCCGGAATCGCGAGCGGATGGCGTACGGCGTCGGCGTGGATCCAGTGAACCGGGGCGCTGGCCGCGACGCGGCGCTCGTTCGCTCGCGCGGTGAGAAGCGCCGAACGATCGATCTCGACGCCGACGACTCGCGCGGGACCGCGAAGCGCCGCGGCCAGCGCGAACATGCCGGTCCCCGCGCCGAGATCGACGATCGTTCGCCCGTCGACGTCGTCGTGAAGGTCGGCGAGGTGGACGACGTGTGCGGCGAGTTCCGGCGGGGTCGGGTACTGTTCGAGCGCGGCCTGCGGATTCTCGAACCCCGTCACGACTCCGAGCTTGGTCGCGAGGGAACGTTTCGTCGACATCGCGGTTACGTTGCAGCGTCCGAATCGGGAGCGTCACTCGACTCCGCAGACCCGGGAGCGTCACTCGACTCCGCAGACCCGGGAGCGTCACTCGACTCCGCAGACCCGGGAGCGTCACTCGACTCCGCGGCGTCGACGCGTACGAGCTGTACTCCTTCTCGGGTCGCGCGTTCCTCGAGCGCGGCCAGTGCGGGTTCGACGGTCTCCGGCTCCGCGATCTCGCTGACTCGGAGTTCGAGACGTCCGGCACCCAAAAACGACGCCGCCCGCACGAGCGCACGCAATCGGTCCGCCTCCGCCTGCGTCGCGAGCGTGCAGTCGCCCTCGAAACGGGTTTCGACCGCGAGCGTCGCCGGCTGATAGCCGCGAGCCGCGAGCGCCGCTTTCAGATCGCGTAGATGGCCCGGTGCCGTGCTCTCGAGATCGCGGGCCTCGACGACGATCGGATCGACGTCCGCCGGCCGACAGCCGTCCAGCGTTCCCTCCACTCCCGGTGACTGCGTCGTACTCATGCTCGCCTATTGTTCCTAGTTATATATAAGACTTTGTGAATGTCTAATAGTAATACTCACGCCGATGGAGCGGTTCGCCTCGAACGTCCGGATTCCGCCGATTTTATATATTCGCTGTCGGCGTCGTTCACGTCTCGTGTTTTTCCAGAACCCCATCACTTGCGGTACACGCGATCACCGGAGTCGGCGGAAAAGTCGCCGACTGCAAGGGGATCAGCCGTGATGACGGCTTCATCCGACTCCGCCGGAGCGTGTTTTTGTCTGACACGTGTGAAAAACTGTTAAATACCCCTGCCACCAGAAACCTTATAATGGAACGTCCGAGCCGACAGCGTCAACGGGAGCGGGACACCGAACGTGTATCTGACGACGAATCGCTGTCGTGTCCGGAGTGTGATTCGACCGAGATCGTCACGGATGCCGATCAGGAGCTCGTTTGTGAGGACTGTGGGCTGGTGCTTGATGAACGGACGATCGACCGCGGCCCGGAGTGGCGCGCGTTCAATCACTCGGAGCGGCAGTCGAAATCCCGTGTCGGCGCGCCGATCACCGAGACGATGCACGACAAGGGGTTGACGACGACGATCGACTGGAAGGATAAGGACGCGTACGGTCGGTCGCTCTCCTCGGAGAAGCGCTCGCAGATGCATCGTCTCCGGAAGTGGCAGGAACGCATTCGGACGAAAGACGCCGGTGAGCGCAACCTCCAGTTCGCGCTCTCGGAGATCGATCGTATGGCGAGCGCGCTCGGTGTCCCCCGATCCGTCCGGGAAGTCGCCTCCGTCATCTATCGTCGAGCGCTCTCGGAGGACCTCATCCGCGGGCGGTCGATCGAGGGCGTCTCGACCGCTGCGCTGTACGCCGCGTGCCGGCAAGAGGGGATCCCCCGCTCGCTCGACGAGGTCGCCGAGGTGTCACGGGTCCCACAGAAGGAGATCGGACGGACGTATCGGTATATCTCACAGGAGCTCGGGCTGGAGCTCAAACCAGTCGATCCGAAGCAGTTCGTTCCGCGCTTCGCCTCGTCGCTGGAGCTCAGCGAGGAGGTCCAGTCGAAGGCGACCGAGATCATCGACGTCTCCGCCGAACAGGGACTCCTTTCCGGGAAGTCGCCGACCGGCTTCGCCGCCGCCGCCATCTACGCCGCCTCGCTGCTGTGTAACGAGAAGAAGACCCAGCGCGAGGTTGCCGACGTCGCACAGGTGACGGAAGTCACCATCCGCAATCGCTATCAAGAGCAGATCGAGGCGATGGGCTTCAGGTGAGCAAGCCGAGAGCCATCGGCAGTTCGGTTTCGACGGGCCCCACCGTATCGCCGACCCCGCCGTACTGAGGAAGGGACCGTTCTAGCGCTCACGCCGTATTGAAGAACACGACCGCCTCACGGTCCCAGAGGGCGAGCTCGACCGTTCTGGCGTCGTGGTCCGGGAAGCGCTCGGCGACCGCACCCTCGTGAGTCGGGTCGACGACGAGCACGAGATTCTCGTGAGCTTGGAGCTGCGCCGGCGATCCGACGCTCGTCGTCTTCGCTCCGGTTCGCTCGACGTACCACGGGAGCGGCAGGCGTTCGCCGAACGCGGCACGATCCGCAGCGGTGTGGATCGGTGGCTCCTCGAGGCTCGTCTCGTCGTCAACGTCGTATCGCTCTCCGACGTACACCACGGTGCCGTCGTCGCCGAGACTCGCCTCCAGCTCGGCCGTCAGCTGCTCGAGGTCGCTCGACGGCTGTCCGTAGCTCGCGAACGCGTTCCCGGGCTCGCTCGGTCCGTACACCCCGCCGACGGCGGCGACGGCGACACCACTGCCGACCGCGGCGAGCACCAACAGCGCGGCGGCGACGCGCGCGGCGTCTTCACGCTCGATCGCACGCCGACCGTATCGGTACGTCGCAGCCAGTCCGACCGCGGCTGGCACGGTCATCGGCACGATCGCATGGACGAGCGTCCACGGCGCGGCGACCTCCGCGACGACGGGGTAGCCGACGAGCCCGAGTCCGGCCCAGAACGCCGCAAAAGCAACGACTGCTCGGGGGGTTTCGACTGTCGGGAGCACGCGGTACCGGTCCGCGAGGAACCCGCCGACGCCGAGCAGGAACACGACCGCCGACGTCGCGAAAAGCGTTCCGGCGGCGTCGGTGAGAAACGGGAGGAACTCCGTCCCCTCACGCCCGGCGACGCGGACGGCGAGAAACGAGACCACCGGCTCCCGGTACGTCGCACGGAGGAACCCCACGGGGTCCGAGAGGGCTCCGTACCCTCGCGGCGCGAAGAACACACCCCACGCGGCGAGGAAGACGAAAAGCGATCTGGCGAGCGGGGTGACACGCCTCACGATCCATCCCGCGCCGGCGGCGACGCCGGTTTGGACGCGCTCACCCTCACCGGCGACGCGGGAGTGATCGACGACGAGGAGTCCCGAAGCAACGAGGAGAACCGCAGTCGCGACCGCGAACCCCGACGCGGCGAGCGCGACCGCCGAAAGGGTGGCCGCGCCGTACAGAAACCGGTCGCGATCGGTGTCCATCCACCGGACACAGCACCCGACGACCGCAAGCGCCGCGCCCGCCGCCAGCAGATCGCCCCGGAGGAATCGGCCGTAGTACACCACGAGCGGGGCGAATCCGAGGAGAAGCGCGAGCGCGACCGTCTCGTCGTCGCGGAGGCGACCACGGAACGTGAGCGCGACCGCCGGGAGGAGACCGGTGAGCACGGCGACCGGGAGTCGAGCAGTCGCGTCCGAAACGCCGCCGGTCGGACGGACCGCCCCGGCGAGCGTTCCCGCCCAGCGCGTCATATGCGAGACGAGCGGTCCGCCGGCGACGGGGCGATACTCGAACGTCCCCGTCTCCATCGACCGGAGGCTCCAGTAGCCGACGCGCGCCTCGTCCCAGTGGAACGGTCGCGTTCCGAGCCCGACGGCCCGGACGAGCACGGCGACGACCGTGACGGCGACGACGGCGATGGCCACGCGATCGCGTCTCGCACGCATACGCTCCGGCTTCCGGGTCCGGCGTAGTATGTGTTCCGTTCCGAGCGTCACCGGGCCGCGGCCGTTCGGAGCGTTGTCGGGCCGCGGCCGTTCGGAGGGTCGTCGACCGGTGTTCTCTCCCGTACCATACCGAGCTCGGGAGATCGGGAGTGGTTTTTAAAACCCGACCGGTCGTAGATCCACTCGGTATGTACGACGAGATCCTCGTTCCGACCGATGGGAGTCCGGCGTCCGACGCCGCGATCGACCACGCGATCGACCTCGCCGAGCGATACGACGCACGCTTGCACGCCCTGTACGTCGTCGACGGGGCCGCGTACTCGACGCTTGAGGCAGGGTCGGAGATCGTCCTCGAGGCGCTTGAATCGGAGGGAAAGGATGCGACCGAACGCGTCGCACGCGCAGCCGGCGACGCCGGAATCGACGCCGTGACGACGGTCTCGTCCGGCACCGCGTATCGGTCGATCATCGACTACGCGGACGAGAACGACGTCGACATGATCGTGATGGGCACTCACGGTCGGAAGGGGATCGACCGATATCTCCTCGGCAGCGTCACCGAGCGCGTCGTCCGAACCTCCGACGTTCCGGTGTTGACGGTACGACAGCCCACCGACGAGTAGCGTCAATTATCGAGTGGGTTTCGAGTTCCGATAGCTACTTGCGCCTTCCTTCGGAGGGATGGCGTATGACTGACGCTGATGGAGGGATCGCGGATGAGTCCCGCCGATGGAGGGGTTGCTGATGGGTGATCGGTTCGACGTCATCGTGATCGGTGTCGGGGGAGTTGGAAGCGCGGCGACGTATCATCTCGCCCGGCGAGACCTCGACGTGTTGGGGTTAGAGCGATACGACGTTCCACACGATCTCGGGTCGTCCCACGGACGCTCGCGGATCATCCGGAAGCCGCAGTACGAGGCGCCCGAGTACGTTCCGCTCGTCGAGGCGGCGTACGACCGCTGGCGAGCGTTGGAGGAGCGAACCGGTCGGCGTCTGCTCCACGTCACCGGGGGGATCGACGCCGGGCCACCGGGGAGTCGGATCGTGGCGGGGTCGCAGGCGTCGTGTGAGGCACACGGGATCGACCACGAGCGTCTCTCCGCAGCTGCGGTGAACGAGCGCTTTCCGGGGTATGATCTCCCCGCGGGCCACCGGGCGATATATCAGCCGGAGGGCGGGTTCCTCGACCCCGAGCGGTGCGTCGTCGCCCACGTCGACGCGGCCCACGAGGCCGGCGCGACGATCCGCGCCCGCGAGCAGGTTCACGGGTACACGACGACCGACGACGGCGTCCGCGTCGAATCGTCGAAGAACACGTACGAGGCGGAGCGGCTCGTCGTTACCGCGGGCGCGTGGACGCCTAAGCTGGTGCCCGAGCTACGCGAGATCGCGGTTCCGGAGCGCCAGGTACTCGCGTGGCTCCAACCGACCTCGCCGTCGGCGTTCGATCCGGATCGATTTCCGGTGTTCGTCCACGACGCGGAGGAGGGCCACTACTACGGGTTCCCTCGCTACGGCGCTCCCGGGTTCAAGTTCGGCAAGTTCCATCACCGGAAGGAGGTCGTCGATCCGGACGCGTTCGGCAGGGAGCCACGTCCCGCCGACGAGGACCTCCTTCGGGCGTACGCGGACCGCTACTTTCCGACGGGAGCGGGACCGACATTGCAGCTCTCGACGTGTTTGTTCACGAACACACCCGACGACCACTTCATCATCGATCGCCTCCCCGACGAGCCTCGGATCACGGTCGGTGCCGGCTTCTCCGGACACGGGTTCAAGTTCGCGAGCGTCGTCGGCGAGATTCTGGCGGATCTGTCCGTCGACGGCGAAACGGACCACGACGTCGACACGTTCCGGATCGACCGATTCCCGGAGTGAGCCCGGCGCGTATCCCGCAACTCCTTGTAACCCGCCGCCGAACGTCGTCGTATGAGCTCCGTTCAGGATCTGATCGGCCGACTCGAATCGGAAGCGGCGGCGGACGTCACCCCCGACGCGACACCCGACATCGGAATCATCATGGGATCGGACTCCGACCTTCCCGTGATGGAGGGCGCGTACGACGCGCTCGAGACGCTCGGGTTCGCCGAGCAGACAGAGTTCCACGATGCGCCCGACGCTCGGTTCACTTACGAGAGCTACGTCGTCTCCGCACATCGGACGCCGGAGCTCATGTACGCGTACGGTGAGACCGCGGTCGACCGCGGACTCGACGTGATCGTCGCGGGCGCAGGCGGGAAGTCCGCGGACCTGCCGAACATGACCGCGTCGATCGCTTTCCCGATCCCCGTCGTCGGCGTTCCGGTCCAGGAGAAATCGGTCGACTCCGTCATCGGGATGCCCACCGGCGCACCGATCGTCGCCGTCGACGCCGGTAAGTCGTTCAACGCCGGGCTCTCCGCGGCGCAGGTGCTCTCGAGGGAGCACGACGCAGTCGAGGAGCGGCTCGTCGAGTATCACGAGGATCTCAAATCCGACGTTGCGGCCGTCTCGGCCGACCTCCACGACCTCGGCCTCGACGCGTTCCGAGAGAACCGCGGAGAGTAACCCCGTCGGTGGAACACTACCGATCATACATCCGCAAATATGGAATATAGCTGATCGTTTCGTCTTCGTACTTCCAGTCTTCACGGAGGACGGCGGGTGTACCCCGAGCCGCGGGCATGGAACACGAGAATCAACGCTTATGAGGGGGCGGTCCAAACCCTCGGACGTTACGGAGACCTATATGAGCGATTGGATAGCGATCGGCGCACTGGCGGTTGTCGGCCTGCTCATCCCCCTCGCGATGATGGCAGTGTCGGCGTTGCTCCGCCCAAGCGTGCCGGAGACAGGCAAAAGTACCATCTACGAGTCCGGGGAGACACCGACGGGCACGACGCGGATCCGGTTCAACATCCAGTACTACATGGTCGCGTTGCTGTTCGTCGTTTTCGACATCGAGACTGTGATGCTGTTCCCGTGGGTCGTCATCTACCGTCCGGCGCTCGAAGCCGGCGTTCCGATGATCGACCTCCTGTGGCCGATGTTGGCGTTCGTCGGGATCCTCGCGATCGGACTCGTCTGGGCGTGGCGGACGGGCGCGGTCGAGTGGACCAGAAGCCCCCGCGCGACCCGAAGAAAAACGGAGCGTGACGTAAACCAATGAGCAGCGAACAACGACCCTTTATCACCGACGAATCGCGCGTAATAACCGAAACCCGGGACAGCCGAATGGAGGGACAGGGAGACCGATTCAACTCCCGGCTCCGGGAGGCGTTCGGCTCGTCACCGTTCATCCTCACCAAGTTCGACAAGTTCCTGAACTGGTGTCGGGGGTCCTCGATGTTCATGCTGCAGTTCGGGATCGCCTGCTGTAGCATCGAGATGATGCACACGTACGCGGTGAAACACGATCTCGACCGGTTCGGAAGCGGGGTCCCCCGCGCGTCGCCGCGACAGGCGGACGTGATGATCGTCCCCGGGACGATCGTCTCGAAGTTCGCCCCGCGGATGAAGCGCGTGTACGACCAGATGCCCGAGCCGAAGTTCGTCGTGGGCATGGGGTCGTGTACGATCTCCGGCGGCCCGTTCCAGGAGGGGTACAACGTGATCAAAGGGGCGGAGGAGGTCATCCCGATGGACATCCACGTCCCGGGCTGTCCCCCACGGCCCGAAGCGCTCGTGTACGGCGTCGCCAAGCTGCAAGAGCGCGTCGCAAACGGGGAGGCCTCGCCGGTGACGGTGAAGCCGTACGAGCTCGAACAGTTCTCCGATCTCGAACGCGACGAACTCGTCGACAAGCTCGTCGACCAGATCGACGAGGACGAACTCGTCATGCGATACAACTTCGCTGATTCGCCATGAGCCTGGAACCACTCGACAGCACGGACGACGACCTCGTCGCGGAGCGCACGCCCGAGGAGCTGGAGGAACTGCTCGGTGAGCTCGTCGTCGAGCGCGACGATCACCTGAACGCGCCGGGGTTCGTCATTCGTCCGGAGACGGTCCAGGAGACGCTCTCGGTTCTCAAAGAGCAGGCCGGATACGATCACCTCTCGGCGGTCACCGGCCAGGAGTACGAGAACCGCTACGAGTCGATCTACCACCTGAAAAAGTTCGACGACCCGACCCAGGAGGTCAGCGTCGTCGTTCCCACCGACAAGGACGATCCGGTCTCGGAGTCCGGCAACGCGGTGTTCCGGACGGCCGACTGGCACGAACGCGAGGCGTACGACCTGATCGGCATCGAGTACGACGACCACCCCGACCTCCGCCGGATCCTCCTGCCCGAGACGTGGCAGGGACACCCGCTGTCGCTGGACTACGACCAGACCCAGCCGCAGATCGCCACGCTGCCGGAACACGCCAACCCGCTGCAGGACCATCACCGGGACCACGAGTCGGACACGATGTTCCTCAACATCGGTCCCCACCACCCGGCTACGCACGGCGTGCTCCACCTAAAAACCGTGCTCGACGGCGAGCAGGTTATCGACGTCGAGCCCGACATCGGCTACCTGCACCGGTGTGAAGAGCAGATGGCCCAGAACGGGACGTACCGCCACCAGATCATGCCGTACCCGGACCGGTGGGACTACATCTCGGCCGGGCTGCTCAACGAGTGGGCATACGCGCGCGCGGCGGAGGACCTCGCGGACATCGAGGTGCCGGAGTACGCGCAGGTGATCCGGACGATGGGCGCGGAGATGTGCCGGATCGCCGCGCACATGCTCGCGCTAGCGACGTTCGCGCTCGACGTGAACGGCGACTTCACGGCGACGTTCATGTACGCGATCAACGACCGCGAGCGCGTACAGAATCTCTTGGAGGATCTGACTGGCCAGCGGCTGATGTTCAACTACTTCCGTCTCGGCGGCGTCGTCTGGGACCTGCCGGAGCCGCGCGAGGAGTTCTTCTCGAACACGCGTGACTTCCTCGACCAGCTTCCGGGGTCGGTCGAGGAGTACCACAACCTCGTCACCTCCAACGAGATCTTCCAGATGCGGACGATCGACACCGGCATCCTCCCGCCGGAGGTTGCGAAGAACTACGGCGCAACGGGCCCCGTTCTCCGCGGGTCGGGCGTCGACTACGACCTCCGACGTGACGATCCGTACGGCTACTACGACGAACTCGACTGGGACGTCGTCACCGAGGACGGCTGTGACAACTACAGTCGACTGCTCGTCCGGATGCGAGAGGTCGAGGAGTCCGCGAAGATCATCGGGCAGTGTATCGATCTGCTGGAGGACTGGCCCGAGGACGAGCGGAACATCCAGGCGAACGTGCCGCGGACGCTGAAACCCGACGAGGACACGGAGATCTACCGGGCGGTCGAGGCTGCGAAAGGCGAGCTCGGCATCTACATCCGCTCCGACGGGACGGACAAGCCCGGACGGTTCAAGATCCGGTCGCCGTGCTTCTCGAACCTGCAGACGCTACCCGAGATGGCGAACGGGGAGTACATCCCCGATGTCGTCGCCGCGTTAGGGAGCCTCGACATCGTGCTCGGGGAGGTGGACCGCTGATGGCGGCGACTCCGGCACAGCTGTTCCCGGAGTTCATCGTCGAGACGCTCGGACTCCCGGGCGTTGCCGGCGAAGTAGTCGCCGCGCTGATCGCGGCGTTCGTCATCGGGAACATCGTGCTCGCCTTCACGGGCGTCGCGGGCCCGTGGGCGAAACGGAAGATCACGGCGGCGTTCACCGACCGGTACGCGGTCGAGCGGATCGGCCCGTTCGGGCTGTTGATCATCCCGGCGGCGGCGGTTCAGCTGCTCGCAAAGGAGCTTATCGTTCCCGAGGGCGTCGATCGTCCGACCTGGGACCTCGCGCCGATCGTGCTTCCGGCGTCGGCGCTGCTCGGGTTCGCCGTGATCCCGATGGGGCATATCGGTCCGGTGAACCTCCATCTCGCCGACCCCGAGGTCGGACTGGCGCTGGTGTTCGCGTTCGCCTCGATCGCGTCGGTGTCGCTCGTGATGGCCGGCTACGGCTCGAACAACAAGTACTCGCTGCTCGGCGGGCTCCGGGCGGTCGCACAGAATCTCGCGTACGAGATCCCGCTTATCCTCACGGCGATGTCCGTCGTGATCTTCGCGGGCACCCTGGAGATGAGCGGCATCGTCGCCGCCCAACAGGAGACGCTGTTCGCGGTCGCCGGATTCGAGATCCCGGCGTGGTACGCCCTGGTGAACCCGTTCGCGTTCGTCCTGTTCCTCGCGGCGAACATGGCCGAGATCGGCCGGAACCCGTTCGACATTCCGGAAGCGCCGACGGAGATCGTCGCAGGCTACCAGACGGAGTACTCCTCGGCGTACTTCGTGCTGTTTTATCTCGGCGAGTTCGTTCACGTGTTCCTCGGCGGCGCGATCCTCACCGTGGTGTTCCTCGGTGGCGCTGCCGGGCCCGGACCGGAGAGCATCGGGTTCCTCTGGTTCACGGTGAAAGTGTGGGGCTTCTTCCTGTTCACCCAGTGGGCACGCTCCGCGCTGCCGCGGGTTCGGATCGACCAGCTGATCGAGATCGGCTGGAAAGGAATGTTGGTGTTATCGTTCGCTAACCTGGTGCTCACGGCCGTAATCGTGGGGGTGATCGTGTAATGATTGGACTCATGAAATCGATGGCAACGACGATGAAACACGCCCTGGACGGCAGCAAGTTCACGGTGAAGTACCCCGAGGAGGCGCCCGACGTGAGCCCCCGGTTCCGAGGTGTTCACAAGTTTAGCCAGGAGCGGTGTATCTGGTGTCGACAGTGTGAGAACGTCTGTCCGAACGACACGATCCAGATCGTTCAAGACGACATGCGCAACGGCGAACAGTACAACCTCCACATCGGACAGTGTATCTACTGCCGGCTGTGTGAGGAGGTCTGTCCCGTCGACGCGATCCTGTTGACGCAGAACTTCGAGTTCACCGCTGACACGAAAGACGACTTCGTGTACAACAAAGAACAGCTCAAAAACGTTCCGTGGTACAAAGAGATCGATCCGCTCGAGTCCCGCAACCCCGATCGCAGCGCGTGGGTCGGCGAGGGTGACGGCGAGATCGATTACCAGTAGCCGACGCGTCTCGAAATCTTCAAAGGGGTTCTCCAAGGAGACACACACAATGGTTTATGAAACTATCGCGTTCGCGCTGTTCGCCGCGGTGACGCTGGCGTTCAGCTTGGGCGTCGTCCTGGCGCGTGACGTGTTCCACGCCGCGTTGCTTTTGGGCGGGGCGCTGACGAGCGTCGCGGTACATTACGTGATGTTACAGGCGGAGTTTCTGGCCGCCATGCAGATCCTCGTCTACGTAGGGGGGGTGCTCATTCTCGTCACGTTCGCCGTGATGCTCACGCGATCGGAATCCACAAACGACACGGAGGTGAGTAGCTCATGAGTGACGACGACGGCGGCCGCATCGTGCCCGCGATCGCGGTCGGTGCGCTGTTCGTGCTGATGGCGGTCACGGCGCTGACCGCCGAGTTCGAGGAGGCGGCCGGCTTCCCGGAAGGCGAGTCGGTCGTTCACAACATCGGATACGCCCTGTTCAACCTCGGCGACCACGGGGTTGCGACGATCCCCTCGGAAGGGTTTCTTGCGGCCTTCCTGATCGTTGCGGTCGCGCTCGACGTCGCCGTCGACGGGGCGATCTATCTCGCGAAACGCGAGGAGGACGGCACGATCATCTCGGCGGTCGGCGGCGCGCTGACCGACGGCGGCCGTGATGGGGGTGGTCGGTGATGGTGCCGCCGGAGTGGTACCTGATACTGGCGGCCGGCGTGTTCTGTATCGGCCTGTTCGGCGTGCTCACGCGGCGTGACGCGCTGTACTTCCTCATGAGCGTCGAGCTCATGATGAACGCCGCGAACATCAACCTCGTCGCGTTCGCGCTGTACTACGGCGACCTGACGGGGCAGGTGTTCGCGCTGTTCGTCATCGCGCTCGCGGCCGCCGAGGTCGCGATCGGGATCGGGATCATCCTCGTACTGTACCGCAACTTCGGTGACACCGACGTCACCGTACCGACGGAGATGAGGTGGTAAGATGAGGATACACGACACATCGGAGGTGGGCGCATGGTAGACGCGTTCGCGTACGTTCCGGCGATCGTGCTGCTGCCGTTCTTCTCGTTTTTGGTAGCGCTCGGTGCCGGAAAGTACCTGCCGAAGGGGGGCGCGTTCGGTGGTATCGCCGCGACCGCGGGATCGTTCCTGCTGTCGCTGTGGGTGCTCGCAACCGTCGCGGGCGGTCGCACGTACAACGACACGATTTACACGTGGGCCGGCGGCGACCAGTTCGAGTTAACGTTCGGGCTGCTCGTCGATCCGCTGTCGGCGCTCATGCTCGTCATCGTGACGCTTATCGCCCTTCTGGTCCACGTGTTCTCGCTCGGATACATGAACGACGAGGGCGAAACCGGGCTCCCGCGCTACTACGCCGGACTCGGTCTCTTTACGGCCTCGATGCTCGGGTTCGTCGTCGCCGACAACCTGCTGATGGCCTTTATGTTCTTCGAGCTGGTCGGGCTCTGCTCGTACCTGCTCATCGGCTTCCACTTCCGGGAGCCCGGACCGCCGTCGGCCGCCAAGAAGGCGTTTCTGGTCACCCGCTTCGGTGACTACTTCTTCCTCGTCGGTCTCGTCGCCGTGTTCGCGACGTTCGGTACGGCACAGTTCGCCGGACCGGAGTCGTTCCCCGCGCTCGCCGAGGCGGCGCTGAACGGCACTTTCGATGCGTGGACGCCGCTCGGTCTCGGCGTCGAGACGTGGTTCACCGTCGTTGGGCTGCTCGTGTTGGGTGGTGCGGTCGGTAAATCCGCGCAGTTCCCGCTGCACACGTGGCTACCGGACGCGATGGAGGGTCCGACGCCCGTCTCCGCGCTCATCCACGCCGCGACGATGGTCGCAGCCGGCGTCTACCTCGTCGCCCGGATGTTCGGCTTCTACGCGCTGACGCCGACGACGCTCGCGATCATCGCGTTCGTCGGCGGGTTCACGGCGCTTTTCGCCGCGACGATGGGCGTCGTGAAAGACGAGCTGAAGCAGGTGCTCGCGTACTCCACCATCTCGCAGTACGGCTACATGATGCTCGCGCTGGGCGCGGGCTCGTACGTCGCCGCGACGTTCCACCTGATGACGCACGCGTTCTTCAAGGCGCTGCTGTTCCTCGGAGCCGGCGCGGTGATCATCGCGATGCACCACAACGAGAACATGTGGGATATGGGCGGCCTCAAAAGCAAGATGCCGGTTACCTACTGGACGTTCCTCGCTGGGTCGTTGGCGCTCGCGGGGATCTTCCCGTTCTCGGGGTTCTGGTCGAAAGACGAGATCCTGTACGAGGCGTTCATCCACGGGCTGAGCGAACCGCTGCTGCTCGGCGGCTGGATCATGGGGCTGCTCGCGGTGCCCGTCACCGCCTTCTACACGTTCCGGATGGTCTTCTTAACGTTCCACGGTGAGCCACGAACCGACCTTGCGGCCGATCCGGAGCCCGTCCGCTGGAACGTGAAGGGGCCGCTGACCGTGCTCGGCTCGCTGGCGGTCGTCGCCGGCTTCGTCAACATGGTGCCGGTCCAGAAGCTGCTCGGCGTCGAGGGGATCGACTTCCTCAGCCAGTGGCTCGACAACCAGTGGGGTGGCATCGAGGGCGTGAGCTACTCCGCGTACAACGATCTGCTCGCGACGTACGCCGGCTACGAGGCCGGGACGATCGCCGGAAGCGAGACGACCACGCTGCTCGTGGCGGCAGGCCTCGGGCTCGGGCTCGCCGTCGCCGGCGTGCTCGTCGCGTGGACGCTGTACCGCGCGCCGGAGCCGACCGAGCACACGGCAAAGCTCGGCGGACTGAAGGACGTGCTGTACAACAACTACTACCAGGACGAGGTGCAGGTGTGGCTCGCCTACCGGACGGAGGACGCCGCCGGCGGCGCGAACACGTTCGATCAGGGCGTCATCGACGGCGTGGTCAACGGGATCTCCTCCGTGAGCCTCGCAGCCGGTAGTCGGATCCGCCGGATCCAGACCGGCGTGGTGTCGCAGTACGCGGCCATGCTCACGATCGGGCTGGTCGTGCTCATCGTTCTCCTCGGCGTCTCCGGGGGGTGGTTCCTATGATACTCGAAACACTGATCGGATTCACGTTCGTGGCCGCGCTCGCCGTCATGCTCGCTCCCGACGAGTGGGCCGGACGGCTCGCGTTCGCGTTCAGTCTCGTTCCCTTCGTCGGGAGTCTCTACCTGTGGGCGCGGTTCGACGCGGTAGGGAACGCCCTGACGGGCGGCACCATCGCGTTCGAGAGCCGGATCGAGTGGCTGGAGGTCGGCGGCCGGTCGATCTCCTGGTTCGTCGGACTCGACGGGATCAGCCTCCCGCTGGTCGTGCTCACGACGTTTTTGGTTCCGCTGGCGATCGTCAGCGCGTGGACGCCGATCGACGCGCGACAGAGCCAGTTTTACGGCCTGATGCTGTTCATGGAGGCGAACCTGCTCGGCGTGTTCACGGCGCTCGACTTCTTCCTCTGGTTCGTCTTCTGGGAGGCGGTTCTCGTGCCGATGTACTTCCTCATCGGCGTCTGGGGCGGTCCGCGCCGGAAGTACGCCGCGATCAAGTTCTTCGTGTACACGAACGCGGCGTCGCTCGTCATGTTCCTCGGGTTCATGGCGCTGGTGTTCGGACTGGGTGACGCCGTTGGCTCGTTCGCGCTGCCGGAGATCACGCAGGCGATCGCCGCCGGCGAGCTCGGTACGTGGTTCGGGATCGAGCCCGGAACGCTCGCGATGGGTGCGTTCCTCGCGATGTTCTTCGGCTTCGCGGTGAAGGTGCCGGTCGTCCCGGTGCACACGTGGCTGCCCGACGCCCACGTTGAGGCCCCGACACCCGTGTCGGTGCTTCTGGCCGGCGTCCTCCTGAAGATGGGGACGTACGCGCTGCTCCGATTCAACTTCACGATGCTGCCGGAGCAGGCGTCCGCGCTCGCGATACCGATCGCCGTGATCGCAGTGATAAGCGTGATCTACGGCGCGATGTTGGCGCTCGCACAGAAGGATCTCAAACGGATCGTCGCGTACTCCTCCGTCTCCTCGATGGGATACGTTATCCTCGGGCTGATCGTGTTCACCGAGTACGGCGTCGGCGGCGCGACGTTCCAGATGGTCGCACACGGGCTCATCTCCGGGCTGATGTTCATGGCGGTCGGCGTCATGTACAACGCGACCCACACTCGGATGGTCGGCGACATGGCCGGGATGGCCGACCGGATGCCCGTCGCCGTGGGGATCCTCGTCGCCGGCGCGTTCGCGTACATGGGACTACCGTTGATGGCCGGCTTCGCCGGCGAGTTCTTCATCTTCGTCGGCGCGTTCGGCGCGACGGCGCTCCCGTACGCACCGGCGTTCACGATGCTGGCGATGTTCGGCATCGTCATCGTCGCCGGCTATCTGCTGTCGGCGATGCAGAAGACGCTGTTCGGTCCGTACCGGCTCGAAACCGACTACGAGGTCGGCCGTGCGCCCGTTCACGACATCGCGCCGCTCGGCGTGCTGTTGGCGGCGATCATCGTGCTCGGCGTTGCGCCCGATCTGTTCTTCGAGATGATCCGTGACGCTGCCATGCCCGTCGTCGAGGGGGTGAGCCGATAATGGTCGACCAACTGCCGCAGTGGGCCGCGCTCGCGCCGGCGTTGACGCTGGCCGGCACGGGGCTCCTGCTGCTGCTCGTCGATACGATCAACCCGAAGGCGCGCTCGAACACGTCGATGGCGGTCGTGAGCGCGCTCGGTGCGCTGACGTCGCTGGCGTTCACCGTCTGGTTCGTCGTTGCCGGCACCGGCCACGCCGACACCGGCGGCGCGATCTACCTCCTTGCGGACGCGATCAAGGTGGACACGTTGGCGCTGTTTTTCACCGCCATCTTCGCGTCGGTGACGGCGCTCGTCGTCGTCGCCGCACACGACTACTTCCACGACCACGAGAGTCCGGCGGAGTTCTACTCGCTGGTGCTTTTCGCCGCGACCGGCATGGCGCTGCTCGCGGTCGCGAACTCGCTTGCGGTCGTGTTCGTCGCCCTGGAGATGGCGTCGCTGCCGTCGTACGCCCTGGTGGCGTTCTTGAAGGAGAATCGAGGGAGCGTGGAGGCGAGCCTGAAATACTTCCTCGTCGGGGCGGTGTCCTCGGCGATCTTCGTGTTCGGCATCTCGCTGGTGTACGCCGCTACCGGGTCGCTGATCCTCGGTGACGTCGCCGCCGGGATGGTCGATATCGACGGGATGGCCGGGCTCGCCGGTCTCGGGATCGTGATGATGATCGGTGGCGTCGCGTTCAAGACGGCCGCCGTGCCGTTCCACTTCTGGGCACCGGAGGCGTACGAGGGTGCGCCCGCTCCCGTGAGCGCGTTCCTCTCGTCGGCCTCGAAGGCCGCAGGGTTCGTCGTCGCGTTCCGCGTGTTCACCGAGGCGTTCCCGCTCGGCGCGTCGCTGGCGGCGGGCATCGACTGGACGCTCGCGTTCGCGGTCATCGCGGTCGTGACGATGACGCTCGGGAACTTCGCCGCCGCGGTCCAGGAGAACGTCAAGCGAATGCTGGCGTACTCCTCGGTGGGTCACGCCGGCTACGCGCTGATCGGACTCGCCGCGCTCTCCGCGGGGAGCGACGGGAACTCGGCGGTGATGGGTGCCGCGATGGCACACCTGCTCGTCTACGGCTTTATGAACACGGGCGCGTTCCTGTTCGTCGCGATGGCGGAACGCTGGGGCGTCGGCCGCACGTTCGCCGACTACGCCGGGCTGGCGAAGCGCGCGCCCGTCGCGTCGACCGCGATGGCCGTGTTCATGTTCTCGCTGGCCGGGCTGCCGCCGTTCTCCGGCTTCTTCTCGAAGTACTTCCTGTTCATGGGCGCGATCGACAACGGGTTCGTCTGGCTGGCGGCGATCGGCGCGCTGAACAGCGTGATCTCGCTGTACTACTACAGCCGGGTCGTGAAGGCGCTGTTCATCGACGACCCCGCCTCCCAGAGCGCACTCGACGCGATCGACGTTCGCCCGACGGGGCTGTACGCCGCCGTGATCGTCGCCGCGGTCGCGACGGTGCTGCTGTTACCCGGCTTCGGTCCCGTCATCGAGACGGCCGAGGCGGCCGCGTCCGCGCTGTTCTAGCCGCGGGCTCGGCGCTCGTCGCCGTCCTGCGGGATCTCCGTGTCCAGCGTGGTGCCAGCTCGAGCGACACCCGCTTCACGGTCTTTTTAAGTAACCCACGCCCGACGGGGGCGGTGGATGATGAAGGGTCACGACGCGATCGTTAGGCTGCTGGACGCCTCGAACGTCGACACCGTGTTCACGCTCATGTCGGAGGATACGATGAGCATGATGTCGAAACTCGAGACGGAGTGGGCCGACGCGATTCGGATGGTCAAAACGCGACACGAGCAGGGCGCGGTGGCGATGGCGGACGGGTACGCCCGTGCCGGCGACCGCATTGGCGTCTGTCTCGTCGGTCGGGGACCGGCGGTCTCACAGACCGGCAACGCGCTGGTTACCGCACGGAAGAAGGGGTCGGATCTGTTGCTCGTCGTTCCGGAGTCGCCGCTGTCGGAGTCGTACGATGTCAAGGCGTTCGAGCAGGAGACGTACCTGCGATCGACGGTCGGCTCCGTGGTGTCGGTCAGAAGCTCCGAGACGCTGCTCGACGGGTTCACCGAGGCGTTTCGACGCGTGGCGGCGGGTGAGGGACCGCTCGCGCTGCAGGTTCCGTGGGACGTGATCGACGGCGAGATGGATGCCACGGCGGATCTCGACGGATACGAGGAGCTGATCGCCGCGGTGGGGAGCCGCGACGCTGCGGCGGCCGGCGGCGCACGCGTCCATCCCGACGAGACGCTCGTCCGACGCGCGATCGACGCGTACGTCGACAGCGACGCGTTTCAACCCCCGGTCGTGCTGGCCGGATACGGTGCGGTCGAGGCGGGCGCGAGGGAAGCGATCGAGGCGTTCGCCGAACGGACCAACGCGGTGTTGGCCACCTCGCTGCAGGCACGCGACTACTTCGCGGAGCATCCGTTCCACGTCGGGTTCACGGGAAGCTGGGGATCACCTCTTGCGAACCGATACGCGAACGAGGCGCACGTCGTGTTCGCGGTGGGTGCGAGCCTGAACCCCTACACGGTCGACGAGGGTCACGTGTTCGGCGATGAGACGCGAGTGATCCACATCGATCGGGATCCGACGGCGATCGGCCAGCACACGAACGTCGACCTCGGGATCGTCGGCGACGCCCGCGTCACGTTCGAGTCGCTGGTCGCGGAGCTGGAGCGGCGCGGGATCCATCGGGGTGACGACCTGTGGACCGAGGATCGCCGGGCGGAGATCGCGGAGACGACGCCGATGAACGACCGCGAGTTTCCGTCGGTGCCGGACGCCGTCGACCCGCGCGAGCTGGTGACGGCGCTTGACGATCTGCTTCCCGAGGATCGGAAGCTCGTTCTCGACGGTGGTCATTTCACCCGGTGGTGTATGGACGGAATCCACACACCCCCCGAGGATCTCACGTTTACGCTCGATTTCGCGTCGATCGGACTCGGGCTTCCGATGGGCGTCGGCACCGCAGTGGCGAGCGACCGTCCCTGCGTCACGGTGTGTGGCGACGCGGGCTTTCTGATGTCGGTACAGGAGCTGGAGACCGCAGTTCGAAGCGACGTTCCGATGACGATCGTCGTGATGAACGACGAGTCGCTCGGCTCCGAGTATCACAGTCTCGACGCACACGGCGAGGCTCCCGAGGTTGCCCTGATCTCGACGCCGGATATCGCCGCCGTCGCCGAGTCGCTTGGGGCGACGGGGCGGACGGTTCGGAGCTTGGAGGAGCTTGACGCGCTCGAGGAGGAGCTCGCCTCGGTGCCGGACGGCCAGCTCGTCGTCGATTGCCGGGTGAACCACGAGGTGCGACATCGGAGCAAAACGTAGATACGGGTCGCGACGAACCGGACTGCATGGAGCGGACGCCACAGGGCACACCCGTCGGGGTCGACGACCCCTACGACGTCGCCGGCGTGTGCGACCACCTTACCGATGACGGCCGCTGCCGGTACGCGCTCGCACACGCCGGCAACGATCCGGAGTTCGCTGCCGCACGTCGTGCCGACGACTACGCCTGCCACGTCGGCTCCGACGGTCGCTGGCGCGCGTGCCCGAAGTACCGGTCGACGACAGACGGACGCGAGTGCGTTCGATGTGGCCTACCGGAGACGCGGATGGCTCACGACGACTCGCGCCCGCTACTGGAGGAACACCACCTGCAGTACGGGAGCGCTGACGTCGACGAGGACGACGCGGGCCCACACGAGATCACCGTCTCGCTGTGCCGCTGGTGTCACGCGAAAGTACATCGGTCGATCGCGCGGGTCGACGACGACGCGAACCCGGATCCGGAGGCGGTTGCGGAGCGAGAACGACGGCGCTCGCTGGAACGGTCTGAGACCGGGTTCGAAACGGCCAACGACCGGTACGGCGAGGACGCCGACGGCTGAGGCGTCGAGTCGGGAGACCGTTCGTCGCGCCGATGGGTCGCCGGCCGGATCGTGGTCAGGACAGCTCCGGCTCCGATCCCGTCCGCAACTCCTCCCCGAGGAACTTACCGAGGAGAAGCAGCGTCGCGACCGCCAACACCACCCCGAACGTCAGCACGGCACCCGACAGCGGCGCGAGCCCCGCCGCCACCTGCTCGCGGATGAAGTTCACGGCGAGCGTTCCGGAGACGCCGAGCAGCGCCAGCCCGGCGATGTTCAACACCGCCGGCGTCGGCCGGGAGACGGCGGGCGAGTTCAGTACATACAACACGACGACGATCGCGAACGGCGTGCCGACGGTCCCGAGCGCGAGCACCAACACGAGCTGGCCGAGCACCTCGCCGCCGATGAACGCTCCGGGTGCCGAGAGGAGCGCGGCCGCGACGAGCAGGCCGCGATACCGACCGTCCTCCACGGTGGTCCCCCACCCGAGCTTGTCGGCGAGGAGGAGTGGCGGAACGATCGTGTTCGCGCCCAGCGTCGACAGCGCCGCGCCGCCGAGTCCGATCATGAACAGCAGCTCCGCGTTCGCTCCGACGAGCGGCCCGAGCGCCTGTGCCGCCCCGATGGCGGTGAGCTCCGGGTCGCTGAGCACGCTTGCGGCCACGAGGAAGATAGACACGCTGTACACGCCGAACGCGACGACCATCGAGAGGAGCACGTCGAGCGCAGCCAGGTCGCCGTCCGTCTCGTCCCATCCCCGCGCCTTCATCCCGTACGCGTGCATGGTGATCAGCGTGATGTGGACGGCTCCGCCGAGGATCCCCGCGGCCACGAGGGCGCTGCCGCCCGGAAGCGTCGGCGTGAGTCCGCCCACCGCGGCGGTCGCGTCGATCGGAACGACGAGCAGCGAGGCGACGAAGGCGACTACCACGCCGGCGACGAGGAGTTTCGCCACGAACTCGATGAATCGGTACCCGCGTCCGGCGAGTCCGAGCGCGAGGATACCGGCCCAGACGACGCCCCAGATCCGCGCGTCGACGCCCGTCGTGGTCGCGAACACCGAGCCGACGGTGTTCATGATGACGAGCTGGGCGGCTCCGGCGGCGATCACGACGTCGGCCACGAGGATCCACGCCCATCGGTCGCTCAGCTGCTCCTCGACGACCGCAACGATTCCCGATCCGGTGAGGAGCCCGAGGCGCATCGCGAGATACTGCGCGGTGGCACCCCCCACGGCTGACAGCACGACGACCCAGAGCAGCGAGTAGTCGAACAACGCGCCGGCCGTGACGAGACTCGCGATCGTCGCCGGACCGGCCGCGATCGCCCCGGCAACCCAGCCGGGACCCATTCGCTTCGCGTACGCGTACGATGCCCGAACCGGGTTCGCCGTTCCTGAGCTTGCCATACACTGGTTGTACTACCCATGAATAAACCGATAACGATCCGTTTCGTGCACTTTTGGATTCGAACGCTCGATCGGATCGTCCGGTGGAGGCGCGACCGATCAGGGGGAGAGCGCATCGGGACCGACCGGGTCGACCCCGTGCTCCGAAAGCAGCCGTTCGAGTCGCGGGACTCGCTCCTCGAAGTCGCCCGGCGCGTGAGCGTCCGTCCCGACCGTCACCGCGACCCCGTGGTCGAGGAGTCGATCCCGGAGCGTCTCGGTCGGATGAAACGTGTCGAGCGACCCCTTCGCCCCGATTCGCCCGGCGTTGATCTCGGGTATCGTCCGGGAGTTCAAACACGCCTTGACTACTCGCTGGCGGTGTTCCTCGGTCGTCAGTCCGTGGAGGTCCGGGTGGTTCTCGACGAGGTCGACGTGGGCGACCACCGCGAACAGCTCGGAGTCGACGAGTGACACGACGGCGTCGTAGTAGGCGTCGACGAACGCGCGTCGCTCCTCCGGATCGGCGTCCTCGAACGACTCGAACGCGAACACCTGTCGCCCGTCGACGTAGTGGACGCTGCCGATCGCGTAGTCGAACCCGGCGCAGTCGAGGAACGACTCGATCCGTCGTTCCAGTCCGGGCTCGTAATCCATCTCTACGGCGTCGTACGTCCGTACGTCGTAGCGTCGCTCGGCGATGGCGAGCGCCTCGCGGCGGCGCTCGTACGTCCGGTCGAAGTTCCGGTTCCACAGGAGTCGCTCCTCGCGCCACGTCTCGCTCAGGCTGCAGTGGTCGGTGAACCCGACCGCATCGAGCCCCGCGTCGACCGCGGCTCGCAACATCAGCGGAATCTCGCCGCCGTCCGAGTAGGAAGTGTGTGCATGGACGTCCGCGTTCACGACCGACGTACGCGGTCGACCCGCCTAAGCCCGTCGGCGCTCGCGTGTCCCGTCCGACTCACGTCAGGGACGGTCACAGATCGAGCGGCCCACTTTTGAGGAACTCCCGGAGGAGCACGGTCGCGTACGACCCGCTCGGGAGCGCGAACGAGAACGTCGGGTCGCCGCCCGTAACGCGCACGTCGAGGTCGGTTCGGCAGAGGATCGCCCGCCGCGTCCCGGACGAGTCGAACGCCCCCGGCCGATCGAAATCGTTCGGCGCCACGTCGGCCGCCCCAACCACCTCCCGCTCGATCGCACCGGGCTCGCCGTCCGCGAACTCGGTGTCGGTGCCCACGAGCGGCGCGGTAACGAAGGCTCGCCCGCGAGCGCAGTGTCGTTTCATCACGCTCACGCGATCGCCGTCGACACGTTGGAGTCGGTCCGTGTCCGGCGCGTACAGCTCGTCCGGGGCGTCCGTGTCCGCGAAGCAGGCGACATCACCTGCGACCGGTCGGTGAAACGGGAGCCCCCGCCGCAGCCGCTCGCTCACGATGCGGTTGAAAAGCACTGACTGGGCCGCGTTGACGAACAGCCGCTGGAGGTTCGAGGGGACCGCCTCCAGCGCGTGCCGCCAGTCCTCATGGTCGGGTGGGGCGGCCGGATCGACCGCCCGCTCCTCCAGGCGGTGGAGCATCGAGCGCTCGAACCGGAGCTTGCACGGCATCGCGTCGAGACAGGTGCTCCAGTCGCCAGTACCTGCTTCGTCGACACCGCCTCCTTCGTCGACGCCGAACGCCTCGTCGACTCGGTTCCTCCCCGCACGGGTGTCAGCGGGTTCGGCCGCGGCGGGGTTACCGGCGTACAACCGAACCGCCTCCCGCCACTCCCCGCGGACGACCGCGAGACCGACCTTGTGGGTGACCGGTCGCTTGCTCCCGAACCGCTGTTGCCCGAAGTAGTTCGGTACGCCGACCGGCTGCTCGATCTCACGTGTCTCGTCGGATTCTACCGACGGATCGCCGGCGAACTCACGGAGGTCGTCCACGACATCGGCGATCCGCTCGTCGGCGTCGGCGACCGCATCTGCGACGCGGATCTCGAAGGCGTTCCCGGCCAGATCGCCGAACGTCAGTCCGCGTCCCGCCAGTCCGATCGGCTCGATGTCGGCGCCGCGAACGTCCGGGAGTTCGTCCGGATCGACGCCGCGGAGAGTGAACAGCTGCGTCGTCACCGCGCGCTTGTCTTTCGTCCCGGCCCAGGACACTCGTTCGCGGCTGATCCCGAGAGCGTCGGACACCCGCCGGGCGAAGTCGTTCGTGTCCCAGTCGCGAAGCGTGACGCGGACCACGAGCTCCGGATAGCTTCCCGGATCGGCATCCAGCGGCTCCGGATCGAACGCTTCCAGCTCTCGGACCCGAAAATCCGCCGGCGACTCACGGAGTCGTCCGTCGATCCCGTCGGCGGCGCTGACGTAGTGGTCGATTCCGACGGCACGCTCGACCGGGTGGGCCCCACGACGGGCGTGTCCGGCGTTCGCTCCGTCCCGATTCGTGTGATCTGTCATTTAATACAGCGACAGCTCACCGGTGACGCGGTCGACGCTCTCGTCGCGGGCGGGGCCGACCGCCAGCGCGGTGACGGTTCCGGGATCCAGCTCCGTGTGCCCGGCGTCACGAACGATCGCGTACGGGAGCCCCTCGGTTTCGGCGCTGTCGGCCAGCTCGAACAGCTGGCTCTCGGAGTCGCCGCCGAGAACGACCTTCTTTTGTCCGGAGCCTTTCCACTCCGTTCGCGCACGCCGTCCCGCGTCCTGATACGCCGACAGCGACGCGTGTGCGACCTGTGCGGCGAGTTTCCCCTCACCCATGCCGAGGTCGCGACGGGCAACGATCGCTTGTTTCATGCCCGCGCCTACCGCCGCCGCGTGTATAGCTCTGTTCTCTCGCTCGCCGGTGACGCTTTCGGTCGGTCAGCGTTCCGACAGTCCCTCCGGTCACGTCGTTTCCGTAACGCCCGAGATCCCCGCGTACACACCGTATCCGACCGCGAGCCCGAACGCGATCGACCCGACCCACGCGACGGCCGTGACGAGGAACTTCCGCTCGCTGACGGTTTTGCTTCCGACGGCGTAGCCGGTCCCCGCGATCGAGGCGATGAAGATCTGATTGAACGACATCGGCAGTCCGAGCGCGATCCCGACCTGTGCGATGACGAACGACGGAATGAATATCGCGATCGCTCGTCGCGGTCCGAGCATCGAGTAATCCTGTGTGAGCGCCTTGATCATCCGCGTCGCCGCCATCCACGTTCCGAGCAGCATGCCGACGCCGCCGAAAAGCAGCACTGGCGTGATAGGGTCCGACGTCGTCATCGTTTCGGCGAGCGGAAGCAGCGGTCCAACCGCTAGTCCGACCTTACCACCCCCGGCGGTAAACGCCATCAGCGCTCCTAACCCGAGCAGGAGTCTGCGTTGTGCCCGCACGGAGTCGGCGTCAGCGTCCCGGTAGACGATCCAGCCGACGGCAGTCGCGATCACGACGGTGATCACGAGCCGGCCGACGAGCGCCGGCCCGGGCACGACCCCGCCGACGGCGGTGGCGACCGACGCTTGCTCGCCCGGCGGACCGAGGAGGAGGAACTCCATGTTCGCGACGACGGCACCGACCGCGCCCGCGAGCAGCGCCACGGTGACCGACTCACGATACGCGTCAGAGCGGAGCAGTTTCGTGATCGCGTACACCGGCGGTGCGACCGCGACCGGCGTCACTAACCAGTAGGCGACGAGTTCGGCGTACGTCCCCCACGCCGGATCGCCACCCATCGCCAGCCCGACGCCGACGATGCTTCCGGTGATGGCAAACGCCGTGGCGATCGGGTATCCCTCGAACACCCCCGCCGCAATGTACACGGACGCGATAACCAGTGCGACGGCGGCCGCCAGCGGCGACAGCGTTACGCCCTCGATGAGTCCCTCGCCGATCGTCTCGGTGATCGCTGCGCCCTGAAGCACGGCACCCGCGAACGCGAGCACGCCGACGAGGAAGGCAGCTCGCATCGTCGTGATCGCGTTGGCGCCGACCGCGGGCGCGAACGGCGTCGATCCAGACGAGCCGGCGCCGATGGTCCACGCTGCGAAGAAGCTCGCTGCCAGCGCCACGACGATCAGGACGACGGTTCCTGCGTCCATCGGTCAGCTCCGTGGTGGTTTCGGTCTCGTCGTTCTTAATTTCACCTCCGACTATCGTCGCGGCCGGTCAGCGCCGACCCGAGCGACCGGGTCCTCGCGGCGTCACTCGGTTACGAACTCGACGCCGGTGACGTCGAAGCGTGCGCCGCCGTCCGCAGTGTCCCCGACGCGGATCTCCCAGCCGTGAGCTTCCACGATCCCCTTGACGATGCTCAGTCCGAACCCGGTCCCCTCCCGGCTCGACGAGTAGCTGGCCTCGAACACGCGGTCGCGCTCGTCCGCCGGGATGCCAGGGCCGTCGTCCGCAACGTAGAACCCGTCGTCGCTGACGCCGACGGTCACCGATACGCTCTCACCGCCGTGTTCGACCGCGTTCCGGAACAGATTCTCGAACACCTGCTTCAGTCGGCTCTCGTCGGCCAGCACGGTCCCGTCACCGTCGATGTCGAGGTTCGCGCACGCCGTTTCGACGGTTCTCCAGCAGTCGTCCAGCGTCGTCGACAGCTGCACCGGCTCGGGGTCGGTCACCGCCGTTCCCTCCCGCGCAAGCGTGAGCAGGTCGTCTATCAGCGCCTCCATCCGTTCGTGAGCCCGATCGATCGGATCGAAATGGTCGCTGTCACACTCCTCTCTCGCCAACTCCAGTCTCCCCTGCGCGACGTTCAGGGGGTTTCGCAGGTCGTGTGACAACACGCTAGCGAACTCGTCTAACCGCTCGTTTCGCCGCTGAAGCTCCTGCTCGCGAGCGTTACGCTCCGTGACCTCGCGGGAGTTGACCACGTGCCCCTCGATCACCGTGTCCGTTCGGTCCGTACCGATCGACTCGAGCCACACCCACGACCCGTCCGCGTGTTTGAACCTGTACTCGACTCGTTCGGTCATGTCCTCGTCACTGTCGACGATCCGCGCGAACCGCTCCACGACACCGGACCGGTCGTCCGGGTGGACGTACTCGAACACGAGGTCACCGCAGCGCTGGCCGGGCTCGTAGCCGAGTATCCGTTCGACTGCGGGACTCTCGTAAGTGATTCTGCCGTCCTCGTCGAGCACGGTGATGACGTCCGAGGAGTACTCGACGAACGCCTCGTACCGCTCCTTGAGCTCGCGGAGCTCGCGACGCCGAGCGTGCTCGCCGGACACGTCCCGATACACCCACAGGCTCCCGTCCCGGTCCGAGAGCTCGATCGGCCGATGACTACGCTCGAACGTCCGTCCGTCGGCGAGCGCCAGCTCCTCGTCGTCGACGGCGTCGCGGGTTTCGACCAGCTCGTCGATCCGCTCGAGGAACTGGTCGGGGTTCTCGAAGCTGTCGCTGACTTGCTCCACGAGCCGCTTGCAATCAGTTCCGACCAGTTCTTCGGGCGATCCGGAGAACTCGAATAGCTCGAACAGTCGCTGGTTTGCCGCCAGGACCTCGCGTGCGTCGTCCTCCACGAGGACTCCCTGTGGCACCGCGTCGAAGAGCGTCGAGAGCAGTTCGTTCTTCCATTCGAGCTCCTGTACCTGCCGTTCATCCGTAATGTCGACGTACAGCGCGAGCGTTCCGATGGTCTCTCCGGTTCGATCTCGGCGTGGTGAAGCACGAAGTACGGTGAGAACCTCCTCGCCGTCCTGTGTCACGAGGGTCCGCTGCTTCCGAACGAACTCGCCGGCCAGCGCTCGTTCGTACCCATCGTCGAGCAGTTCTTCGCTCGACTCTTCGGCGTAGTAGTCGGCGAGTGGAGTCTCTCGGAGCTCCTCGATCGAGTATCCGAGGCGGTCGGCGAACTCTCGGTTGCAGTCGTCGATGACCGGCTTTCCGTCGACGTTACGCGTGAAAACGAGCATCACCGGCGCCTCCTCGAACAGGGTTCGGTACTGGTCGGCGTGGCGTTGCTGGAGATCGACTCGGTGATACGCGTGAGCGATCGTCTCTCCCAATCCCGAGAGCAGTCGTCGCTCCTCCTCGTCGAAGGCCGCCCGACGATCGGCGTACACGTTCAACACGCCGTACAGTGTACCGTCGTGAACGAGCGGCACGGCGGCGCTGGACTGATACCCTCGTTCGAGGGCCGCCTCTCGCCACGGTTCATACTGGGGATCCTCCGGAATGTTCTGCATCACTGCCAGTTCCCGGTCCCGTACCGCTTGACCAGTCGGTCCGAGACCGGTCGGGCTCTCGTCGGTCGTTATCTCGATCGCCTCGAGATACGCCTGCTCGACCCCCGCTCGCTGCCGGGGTTCGACCGTGCGCGACGCGGTGTCGTGTTCGCCGACCCACGCGAACAGATACGGCTCCGCATCGGTGATGATCTCGCATACCGCCTCGTCGATCTCGGCCCGTGTCGTCGCGCGTGCGAGCGCACCGTTGATCTCACGGACCACCGTGTTGATCCGTCGCTGTCGCTCCGCTCGGCGCGCCGCTTCCACCCCGTCGACGGCGTTCACGATCCGGTTTGCGAGGATGGCGAACTGCTCGCTGCCGTGACCTTTCTGCAGATAATCGGTGACTCCAGCCGCGATGGCGTCGCTTGCGACCTCCTCGGACCCCTTCCCCGTGTAGAGCACGAACGGGAGTTCGGGGTGAGCCTCTCGAACCCGCTCGAGAAGTTCGATTCCGTTCAGGCCGGGCATATCGTAGTCGGAGACGACACAGTCGATCTTGGCGTCGGCCAGTGTCTCCTCCGCCTCCCGGACGCTGTGAGCGGATTGCACGACGACCCGGTCGCTTTCACGCTCCAGATACGTGGCCGTCAGATCGACGAACTCCGGATCGTCGTCGACGTGCAGAACGTGGATTGGCTCGTCGGGGGCCATTGGGTGCTTCGTTACCGAACATCGATGGAGCACACACTTAAACAATACCATGGATCGTGACGAACCGCCGGATTCGCCGTATCCGTACTGCGCCACCGGCCATCCCGTCAGGTACGCGTCGGATTCGGGAGTCTTTAGGTGTGGCCCCTCCCGTTACCTGGCATGATACTGTCGGACGCCGACATCCTCGCCCGTCTCGCCGAGGGCGATCTCGCGATCGAGCCGCTGGACGACGTCGATCAGCAGGTCCAGCCCGCGAGCGTCGACTTGCGGCTCGGCGAGCGGTTCCTCGAGTTCCAGCGCACGAACATCCCCTGTATTCATCCGACCCAAGCCGACGAGGTCGGCGAGTACGTCACGGAGACGACGGTTCCCGAAGAGAATGAGTTCATCCTCCATCCGGGTGATTTCGTGCTTGGCACGACCAAAGAGCGCGTCGAGATTCCCGACGACCTCGTCGCACACGTCGAGGGACGATCGTCGCTCGGGCGGCTCGCGATCGTGGTGCACGCCTCGCTGCCGTACGACGAGCAGGTGTTTCTCTGGACGCCCGAGGAGGGGCTCGGATTCTACGAGATCGGGGAGATAGTCGAGAACGAGCGACCCGCACGTGCGGTCGCGTTCGATCCGAAAACCCTTCGTGTGCGCACGCATGCCGTCACCGACCACATCACGAACCCCACGAAACGGATCTACCGAGTGACACTGGAGTCCGGCCGAGAGGTGCTCGTGACGAAGGACCACAACCTGTTCACGATCGACTCTGCCGGCGGTGTCACGCGGATCCCTAGCGACGACGCCGAAGGGACACACGTAATGGTTCCCGGAGCGCTCCCGTCGTCCCCCACGGAAGAATCGGCGATCGACCTCGTCTCGCTGTTCGAGGGAGACGACGACGTGGTCGCGTACGCCGCCGACGGCTCCGGAGCCGTCCAGTGTGTGTCGAGCCCCGGCGCTCCCGCGGACGCCAACGTCGCGTTCGAACGAGGCGATCATCGACTCCCTCGTGAACTGGAGCTGACGCCGGAGTTCGGATGGGTTCTCGGGCTGTATATTGCCGAGGGGTCCGCACGACGGAAACGAGTCGAGTTCGAGAACACGAACGGGGAGCTCCTCGACCGCGTCCAGCACTGGTTCGAGCAGTACGGTGCAAGCGTTCACAGGCACGAGGAGTCCGGCATCGAACGTCTCACCGTCCGCTCCGCGCTCTGGTCGAAACTGTTCCGTGAACTTTCCGGCTCCGGAGCAGCAAAGAACGTCCCCGAACGGGCCTGGAACTGGTCGACGTCCGTGTTGGAAGCGATCCACGAGGGGTTACTGGACGGTGACGGCTGCCGTCGGGAAACGCGGAACACGCTGTACACTGCGAACGAGGATCTCGTCGACAGAGCGATGTATCTCGCTTCCCGGCTCGGTCTGGAGAACTCGGAGCGTCACCGAGACCGCGAGACGCAGATCCCCATGCGCGACAGTCACAACACGAGCGCCGAACGCGCGGTCGACACCGCGGTGAATGCACACGAACGGTGGCAGTACGTGCCGGTCCCGAGCCGACTGCTCCGAGAGATGCGCCACGAGGCCGGGTTAACCATGCAGGAAGCCGCTATCGAGATGGGATACGCCTCGCCGTCCAGCGTCTCGAACGTCGAGAACGAGGCGTACGACACGATCAAACGAGAGACGCTTCGAAGGTTCCGCGACGCATACGCCGACGCCGACGCGAACACGGATCGCCTCGACGAAATCCTCGATGGTGATGTGCGGTTCGAGGAGGTCGTTCGGGTCGAGAAAACCGATCGGATCGAACCGACGTACGATCTCGAAGTCCAGCCGAACGGGGCCCCGGTCGAGAACTTCCTCGGAGGGCGTGGTGGCGTGTTCCTCTCGAACACTGCGGGTCTGTGCGACCCCGGGTATCAGGGTCAGATCACGCTCGAACTCTCAAATCTCGGCACCGCACCGGTGGCGCTCTCGCCCGGCATGCGCGTCTCCCAGCTCACGTTCACGGAGCTTACCACCCCGGCAGATCGGCCGTACGGCGCGGAGCGTGGGTCGAAGTATCAGGACCAGGATGGACCGCAGGCGTCCCGCATCGGCGACGATCCCGAGTTCACCAGCGACGACGACGCGTCCGCTGGCGACGACCCCGATTCCGGGGGTGATACCGCATGAGGTTCATCGAGGAGGTCGTCGTCGACGAGTTTCTCCCGACGGTGCGGTCGATGCTCGCCGAGGATCTCCGTGAGCGCGGGTTCACCCAGCGCGAAGTCGCCGAGGCGCTCGGCATCTCACAGTCGGCGGTCTCGAAGTACGCCCACGGCGACGTCGCCAGACACGAGCGGGTCGTGGCGGACGAGCGCGTTCGGGAGGTCGTCGAGCGCGTCGGCGAGGGGTTGGCGTCCGGCGATATGAGTCCCGTCGCTGCGCTCGTCGAGATCGAGGTGTTGATCCGGCGGCTGGAGGAGGGGGATCTCCTCGCGGAGCTTCACGAGCAGGCGATGCCGGCGCTCGCCGACGCCGACGTCGAGTTCACGGTTCACGACCCCGATAGCGGGCTCCGGGAGCGTGAAACCGTCCTCGCGTCGGTTCGCCGCGGACTCCGGACGCTCACGAACGCCTCCGGATTCGCCGGGCTGATCCCGAACGTCGGGGCGAACGTTGTCGAGTGTCTGTCGGACGCCGAGAGCATAGACGACGTCGCCGCGGTGCCCGGGCGCCTCGTCGACGTGAAAGGTCGCGCGATGGTGCCGGGTGAGCCGGAGTTCGGCGTGAGCGAACACGTCGCCACGCTCCTGCTCGCGGCACGGGATGCTGGCTCCGACGCGCGGGCGGCGATCAATCTCCGCTACGACCCGGAGCTGGTCGCGACGCTCGCCGAGACCATCCCGACCGTCGAGTTCGACGCGGAGCGACCGACCCGAGAAGCGGTCACGGACGAGCTCGGCGACACCGACCCCGGCGAGACGCTCGTCCTTTATCAGACCGGTGCGGTCGGCGTCGAGCCGATCGTGTACGTGCTCGCGCCGGACGCATCGAGCGCGGCAGGGATCGTCCGCGACGTGCTCTGAGATCGGCCGCGGCTTCACACGAGCCGGCCCCTCACGAGGAGCACCCCATCGACTCGGCGAGATCGATGGCTAGCTGTCGCTCGCTGCGGTCCGTCTCCGCGGCCAGGTCGACGCTCACTTCGTGAGTGACGCCGTCACACCTCCAGGCGTACGTCGTCCCGAGGAACGTCTCGGCGAGGACGCCCTCGAAGGGGCCGACCCGCTCTTCGATCACCGCAGAGCGGTCCTCGTCGTGACGCGGCGGTCGTTCGGTCACACGAATCCAGACGTCCTCCGAGGTGTCGCCATCGCGATAGTAGAACTCGGCCGTGAGGTCGCCACGGAACTCGTTCGCGTTGACCCCGCCGAACCTGAATCGATCCGGCACGTCCGGCTCCGGCACGTCGAACGGAAGCGCTTCGTCGGCGTCCGTGACGCTCTCGACGTCGATCGAATCCATCGGCTCGTACACGTCAGTCCCGGTGGGCGGGTCGAACGCGAACCGCTCGTCCGGTATCGGCTCATCGAACCGCACGTCGGTGTACGTCGTCGTCATCGTCCGCGACTCGTTCGGCCCGGAACCGCGGAGTTCGACTCGTTCGCGGATCGGCGTTCCGGTTTCGACGTCGATCCACCACGTCGTCGTTCCGGCAGTCGTGTCCGTTTCGTCGGCGTCGGCCGACTCTCCGACGGCAAGCTCGAACTCCTCGTCGCCGACGAGCAGCGTGATCGCGCCCGTGCGCTCCGGATCGACCGGTCGTAGCTCCACGACGTGCGTCTCGCGCCCGTCGACGGACGCCGAGCGGACGTACTCCGCGTCGATCTCGTCGGCGCGAGCGAGCCCGTACGACCGCGGGACCGACCAGTTCGCCTCGTCGTCGTACAGCAGCTGCTCGTCGGCGGCGAAGTAGTGCTGTCGAACGGTTCCGTTTATCACGATCACGTCCCCGCCGTCGCTGGTCGGCCCCGTGTCGACGATCACTTCCTCGCGTTCCCCGTCCGGCGGATTCCGCCACACCTCCGAGACCGTCCGGATCGTCGGCTCCGTCGGCGTCGTTCCCTCCGAACTCTCGTTCAGCTCGAACTCGCGAGTCGCTTGCATCGTCTCGTATGTGGCTCCGTCGGCTTCGAACACTTCGCTGACGAGCGCCTCCCCGTCCGGCTCCGAGTCGGCGTGAGAGCCGGGGAGCTGGTCGACGACCGCGACGCCACCGACCGCCACGAAGACGATGGCGACGACGGCGACGGCGACGGAACGAGCCGAGTCGAGCTCCATCGACGTGAGTTACGGTCGTCATCATTTATAACTCTCGGCGGACGGTGTGACCGTCCCGCGCCTCCGGAACGATGAGTCGGAGCTGGGTAGCGAGGGAACCACCGGGCGAGATCGAACGGGAGACAAACGCCGCGAACGAGGGACAAACGCCGCGAGCGAGCTATCGGGCCGGCACGACGGTGATCGTCTGCTTGCGGTCGATGGCGTCCTCCAGCTCCTCGGCGATTGCCGAGCCGCGGGAGACCTGTACTTCGCCGCCACGCCCGACCGTCGCGGTGAAGAGGTACTCCCCGTTCGCACGAACCTCGACGGTCTCGCCGACGCCGCCGTCGACGCCGATCACGACGTGTCTGGAGGTGATCTCGGGCTGGACCACCTGACCGCGCTCCTCGCCGACCTGTCCGCCGCCGGCACCGCTCGATCCGCCGCCGGCACCGCCCGCGCTGCCGGAGCCGTCCCGTCCGCCGGGCCGCTCGTCGTGTGTTCGGACGTCGATGTCGATCCCCAGACGATTCTCGATGTCGCTGATGCGGCCGCCACCCTTCCCGATCACCGAGGCGATGTCGTGCTCTTCGACGTACACGACGGCGTCGTTCTGTCCCTGCAGGTCGACGTCGACGTGGCCCTGCGCAACGGAGCGGATCTCGCGTTCGATCTCCTGTTTGGCGATGCGCCCGACGCCCGTCTCCGTCTTCTCGTCGTTCTCGTTCAACGGCACGGTCACGACCTGCCGGTTGAACGTGTATATCTCGTACTCCGGGCTCCCGGTCGCGAAGTTCGTCACCTGGATGACGGGACGTGCGAGATCCTCGGCAGTGAGGCCTGCCGGAACCTTCACCTCCGTCTCGACGTCGTAGACGGTGTGGACCTCGCCCGCCTCGATGTACACGACCGTGTCGACGATCTGCGGGATCATCCCGAGCTCGACGCGACCGACGAGTCGCTGCAGCGCGTCGATCGCCCGCGAGGCGTGGACGACGCCGACCATTCCGACGCCGGCCATCCGCATGTCCGAGAACACCTCGAAGTCGTTCGTCTTCCGGACCTCGTCGTAGATCGTGTAGTCTGGTCGGACCAAAAGCAGCGAGTCGGCCGTGCGCTCCATCTTCCCGCCGAGCGCGCCGTACTGGGTGATCTCCGGGCCGACCTGCAGGTCACGCGGCTTCTCCATCGTCTTTACCGCGTAGTCGCTGTCGTTGAGGAACTCCGCGACCGACTGGGCGAACGTCGACTTCCCGGCGCCCGGCGATCCGGAGATGAGCACGCCGCGTTTCCGCTCGAGGAACCGCTCGCGGAGCTCGTCGGCGAACTCGTAGTCGTCGAGCGTCGTCTTCGCTATCGGTCGCACCGCCGTGATCTCGATCCCGTCCGCGAACGGGGGGCGCGCGACCGCGATCCGGTAGTTGCGGTACTGGACGATATCCATCCCCTCGTCGGTGAGCTCGACGAACCCCTCGTTCGACTGCCTGGCGAGGTTGACGATGGCGGTCGCCCACTCGTGCATCCGCTCCTCGCTCGTTGGCTCGTCGTCGATCGTCTCGTAGCGCATCTCGCCGAGCGTCCCGCGTTTCGCCTTCGGCTTCGTCCCCGACTTGAGATGGACCGACATCGTCTCCTCGGTGAAAAGCTCCGCGATCGGTAGCTCCTCGACGACGCCGCGGGTGACCGGCTCGACGTACTCGACGGAGAGCCCCTTCGCGCGTCCGACCTCCGCCTGCACGACGTCGCTGGTCAACAGCGTGGCGTCGTAGTCGGCGGCGACGTCGCGGATCACCGCGTCGATCTCGCCCTCGTCGGCGCGAGCCTTCGACCCCGCCTCGGGGCGCGTGCCGACGTACTCCAGCTCGATCCGTTTCTCGTCGGCGTACTCCGCGAGCCGCTGGAGCTCTGAGAGGCCATCCCACCCCGAATCAAGCCCGTCGTTGGCCTGCGACTCCAGTTCGCCGACCACGGCCTCGGGAACGAACACCGTCGCCCCCTCGTACTCGCCGTCCTCGACGCGTTCGGACACGCGGCCGTCGATGACCGCACTGGTGTCCGGTACTACGTTCATACCGGGAATCGGGGCGGGAGCGGTATAAGCGTGTTCGACCGGGGCGGACTCCGATAGAGAGTCGAACTCCACGTTCCGAGCCCGGGAGCCGACAGCCGGGAATATCGACACCGATCCGTCAGTCGATCGCCGCTTGGAGTGCGTCGATCGCCTCGTCGCTGCCCGCGATCAACACGCTATCTCCCGGTTCTAGCTCCGACTCGGTCGAGATGTCGGTACGGAACGTCCCGTCGCGTTCGACCGCAATCAGGAGACACTCCGTCTCTCTGAGCGGCACCCCCTGCAGGCTTTGTTCCGGCAGTTGCTCGGCGTCGATGCTTACGATTTCGACCTGCAGGTCGTACGAGCGCACCGCCTCCCGAAGCACGTTCAGCGCGACCAGTCGACCAGCGATGTCGGGCACCGAGAGCACGTAGTCGGCCCCGGCCCGCCGGGCCTTCGATTTGGTATGCAGCTCGTTCATTCGCGCCGCAATCTGGAGTCCATCTCCCAGCTCTCTGGCGTGGAGAACGGTAAGGACGGCGGCGTCGTCGTCCGCTAGCGCGACGACGACCGCTTCCGCATTTTCGACGTCCGCCTCTCGTAGCGTCGCCTCGTCGGTCGCGTCGCCAACCACGTCCGCCGCTTCTTGTCGAACGTCGACGACGATACAGTCGAGTCCCGCGTCCGTGAGCCGGTCGTGGACTGCCGAACCGACTTCTCCGAACCCGGCGATCACGACGGTGCCATCCGTCCGTGAGCCGGGACGCGTCCGCGATTCGACCTGTCGCAGCTCCGCTTCGTCTCCCGCAACGATCAGCGTCACGTGTCGGTCGAGTCGCGTCTCGGGGGATGGGTCCGCAACGAACTCTCCGTCGACCCACAGTCCGACGACCGACGCCTCCTCGGTCTCGAGTAGGTCGCTTTCAGCAAGTGTGGTGCCGTGGATCGGACTCCCCTCGTCGATCGTCGCCTCGACCACCGCGAACTCCTCGCCGAGCGGCACCACGTCGCTAACACGCGGGTCGAGTTCGGACCGAACCCGGTCCGCCAGTCGTCGTCCGAGGAGTTGACGCGGCAACACGACACGATCCGCGCCGGCGTGCATGAGCGATCGCTCCAGCGACGGGTCCTGACACTGCACGACGACCAACGCGTCCGGCGCATGTTCGCGGATCGCGAGGACGCTGCTCGGTGCGTGGGCGTCCTCGACGTCGACGAGAACCGCCGTTGCAGCCCCTACGTTCGCTCGTGCGAGCGCCTCCGCCGACGTCGGATCACCGTGGACGACGGCCGTCCCGTTGCGCTCGAGGGCCAAGATCGCACGCTCATCGTCTGCCACGACGACGTACTCGGCACCGCGTGCCTCGAACTCGTCGACGAGTCGCTCGACCCGCGACGTGATCTCACAAGCGATGACGATGTGCTCCGAGAGCGTCGTCGACTCCGGCGGTGTCGGCGAGAGTCGCTCCTCCAGGATCGGCTGGAACACGTACGGGAGCACGATGAATAGGATGAGAAACGTCGATAGATCCAACGCGATGATGAACAGATTTGCAACCGGCGACATCCACGGGGAGTCGGAGCCGTATCCGGTGCCGGTAAACGTCTCGACGACGACCTGCGTCGAGTGAAAGAAGCTGCTTGCGCGCCCCTCGAAGACGATCATCAGATAGTGATACGCCACGGAGGCGATGACCACGAGAACGACGACTCCGCCGATCGTTTTCGTCGCCCGACGCTGCCATGGCTCCATGCCGGCTCTATTCGACCCGGCGTAATAATTCTCCGTCGTCACAGACCGGATCGGTACGCCCCGGGATCGACCGGCTCAGTCGGCGAGGCCGGCATCGGTCTCGGGGTCGTCGCCGTCACGGCGGGCGATCACGGCCCCGATAACGAAGAGCAGTAGTCCGAGGATCAACAGTCCGGCGGTGAGCGTTTGTCCCGACACGACGATGCCGGCGCCGACCGCTCCGGTCGCGGCGATGTGCAGAATGGCGGTTTGGTTCACACACACGAGTACGGCTCCGATGACCAAAACGCCCCGGGTGACGACCGGCCGGCGGTCATCCAGGCGGTGGACGACGCCGGCGCGACCGTTGTCGACGAGTTCGGATGCGGCCCGCGGTCCCGATGCGGCTCGACGCCTCTGGACGTACAGCACCGACGTCCTCGGCATCGACGAATCCCTTCGCGACGTCGCCGGGGAGGGAGGGTGACGGGCGTGCCACACGACCGCATCCATGCGCGACGGCCGAGCCACCACGTCGACCGGTGGTCAGTCGGTCGGATCGAGTCCATCGGCGAGCAGGACGGTGACTGCGTCGTCACGGTCCGGCCACCCGACGGCGATCCAGTCGAACTCGTCGTCACGTTTGCCGTTCGTGACCTGTTTCTCGGTCGATTGGATCCGGACGACGGGTCGCCGATCGGGGAGCGTGTCCGGTATCGGAAGCGGGGCGCGGTGTCGTGAGGAGCCGGCGTCGACGTGGAGTCGGCAGCGAGAGCGCGGCCACCGTCTTGACCGATATCCGCCGCTCTCGGATCGGTAGGTCGCCCGGTGACGATCACGTACAGCCACGGCGTCGCCACGGCGGTCCCTGCGGGGTTAATGAACCGTTCGGTCGTCGCTCGTGTCGATGTCCTCGATCGGGTCGGCGTTGCCGAACTCGGGAGCCGGCCCCGATCCGGGGGCCGGCCCCGATCCGGGGGCCGCCCAGTCGACGGCGTTGCGGAGCACCCGTCGAACGTCGTCGTCGTAGTACACGGGGTACGTCTCGTGGCCCGGGCGGAAGTAGAACACCTTCCCGCTGCCGCGACGGTAACAGCAGCCGGACCGGAACACCTCGCCGCCCTCGAACCAGGAGTTGAACACGAGCGTGTCGGGTCGTGGAACGTCGAACCGCTCGCCGTACATCTCCGTCTCCTCGAGTTCGACGTACTCGCCGACGCCCTCGGCGATCTGGTGGCTCGGCTCGACGACCCACAGTCGCTCGGTCTCGGCCGCCTCGCGCCATTTGAGCGAGCAGCTCGTCCCCATCAGTCGTTTGAATATCTTCGAGTAGTGACCGGAGTGTAACACCAGCAGTCCCATGCCATCGAGCACGTGTTCGTGAACGCGGTCGACGACGTCGTCACGGACCTCGTCGTGGGCGGCGTGGCCCCACCACGTGAGCACGTCCGTCTCCGCAAGCACCGCCTCGGTGAGCCCGTGGTCCGGTCCCTCGTCCAGCGTCGCGGTCCGGACCTCGTGGCCGGCCGCCTCGAGCGCCGCCGCGATGACGGCGTGGATGCCGTCTGGATACACCTCCGCGACCACGTCGCTTTCCCGCTCATGGCGAAACTCGTTCCATACTGTTACTCGAACCATAGTGAATACTTCTCACGCAGGGTTTTGTACTCTGCTATCACCGTTCGTGCGATCGGCGTTCGACCGAGGTGATCCGGTTTCGGTAGAATCGATCGACAGCCCGCTGCGGATCGGGAACGTTCCCCTCGTCGATGGCGAACCGGTTCGTCGACTACTCCACGACTTCGACGGTGCCGACCATCCCGCTCGTCTGGTGTGGCGTGCAGACGTACTCGTACGTTCCCGGTTCGTCGAACGTGTGCTCGAAGGTGTGTCCGGCCTCGGTGACGAGCTCGGACTCGAACTCACCGTCCTCGGCGACCACGTCGTGAGCGCCGCCCTGTCCGGTCCACTCCCAGACGACCGTGGTGCCAACGTCGACGGTGATGTCGGCAGGGGCGAACTCCAGACCGTTGCCCGCGCCGACGTCGACGGAAACCGTGTCCTGACCGGTGAAGTCGGTTTGTTCCTCACCATCGTCGTCGTCGGAACAACCAGCCAGCGCGGCGACGGCAAGCATCCCAGTTGTCGCTGCGAACTCTCGACGCGTCGGGTCGAACATACGTTTGGTAGGAGATTCAGTATATAAAAGAGCGCGGTCGATCCCGGCCGCTGGGAACCGACGAAACCCCCTGCAGACGGCGTTCTGATGGGAGTGTAGGCTCGGTCCGTAAGCGTGAACCCACCCCGGGGGCAAGTGGTTCGAGAGACTTCGTCTCTCGTCATCACGGAAATCGGAGATGGCTACGAGTACGTCTGATACACCTACACACAACTCACACACCTTCGCAGCCCAACCAGCAGCGGTTGGCATGTCATCACAGGACTCTCTCACGGTGGCTGCAACGGAGAGTCAGGCCGATGGCCCGGCCCGCTGCTCACAGTGCTGGACGCCTGTGAGTGCCACTCCCGCTAGGGAGAGCAACACCGAGCGGATACCCAACTCGCCACATCCTCGTTCGAGGGCCGAAGGTGCGTCAGCGAACCCGCACGTTCACAGCCGGGGTTATCCAAGCGGGATTACCCACGGAGGAATCTTCGCCCGTTAGCGCGGAGAGGAGGTCAAGGTGGTGTCTCCAGCGCAGTCAATCGTGCCGTCCGTGCACGTACGTCTGGTTGTGGTTCGGGAACACGTCGTTAACCGCCGTCTCGCCGTGGGTGTCGGCGATCAGCGTTCGGATCTCGCCCTCGTAGTCGGCTTTCGGGATCTCCTCGCTTGGCCCCTGTTCGACCTCGAACGTCGCGTCTACGAGACGGTCGACCGCGTGTCTGCCGAACCCGGACAGCGGTGCGATGTAGTCGACCTCGTGACGGTCCTCCAAGCTCTGTGCCTGCGCCCGTGACACCGTCGGGACGCGGTCGTCACGCCGGGTCCCGTCCGCGACGGCGTCGACGTCGAGGTCTGCGATCGTCTCCAGTGCGTGTTCGTGCACTCGCTGAATCCCATTTCGGGGGTACCCGTCCGTGAGCATTCGCTCGGCGGCCTCCTCGGCGACCGACCGATCGAGCTCGACACGCTCGAACGGGAACCCGAGCGCGGTCGCCGCCCGCTGGGCGTGCTCCCAGTCGTCGGTGAGTCCGAAACTGCCGGTGACACACCGGACGTCGTAAAACCGATCGAGCAGGAGCGCCGCGAGCGAGGAGTCCTTCCCGCCGCTGTACAGCAACGCGAGCTCCATCTACCGCCGCCGGATGTCGAAGCTCTTCTGGTCCGGCTGCAGCTCCTTGAGCAGATCGCGCATCTGTTCCTCGTCGATTCGTCCTTGAATCCGACCGCTCTGTGCGAGCGAGGCGACCTGCTGTTTCACCTGCTTTGCGAACTCCGGTTTCGACATCTCGACCGCGTTGAGTCGCTGGCGCGCGCCGTCGGTGAGATGTTGTTTGAGCACCGCCTCCTGCTGGGCCTGCGCTCGCTCTTGTGCTTCCTTCTGTGCCTCCGCGTCACCGCCTTCCTGAGCGCGGTCCTGTAGCTCCTGCATCTTCTTTTCGCGTAGTTCCTCGAGCCGTTCGTCGTCGGGATTCCCGCTCATGGGCAACCATTCTCGGTCCGGGTGAAAAACGATTTCGGAGGCCGGCCCTGCCAGGCGTCTGTGGGCGGAACGGACTGCGAGCGGGAACGTCATGCCGTTTACGAAGACCGACAGCCCGGCGTCGCCGGTCGGGCTTTTTAAACGGTTCAACGACGTACGGCGGTTCATGAGCGAGTCGCGCGAGTTCTGTCCCCGCTGTGGCGGCGCCGTTCCGGAGCGACGCGACCCGCTACCCGGGGATCCGTCGGGACGGGACGCGCTGTTGTGTGACGACTGCTACTTCGACGGGTTCGAGTTGGTCGATGCGCCCGAGCGGATCGAGGTCACGGTGTGTTCCGGTTGTGGAGCCGTCCGCCGGGGCGACTCCTGGCGGGACGTTGGTGCACGCGATTACACGGACGTCGCCGTCGATGAGGTTGCCGAGGCGCTCGCGGTCCACGTCGACGCCGAGGACGTGGAGTGGGGCGTCGAGCCCGAACAGGTCGACGAGAACACGATTCGGATGCATTGCCGGTTCTCCGGCGTCGTGCGGGGAACGCTCCGCTCCGCCGAAGTCACGGTTCCGGTGAAAGTGTCCCGTGGGACTTGCGATCGGTGCGGCCGGATTGCGGGTGGCTACTACGCTGGCGTCGTGCAGGTCCGCGCGGAGGAGCGCGATCTCACGAGCGAGGAGCGCGAGACGGCACTCGAGATCGCCGAGACGTACGTCGCCGATCAGGAACGAGATGGGGATCGTGAGGCGTTCATCACGGAGATCGTTCCGACCGATGACGGTCCGAACATTAAGCTCTCCTCGAACCGGCTCGCACAGAACGTCGCAGCTCGGATCACCGAGCAGCTCGGTGGGAGCTTCGAGTCGTATCCGACGCTCGTCACCGAGGACGGCGACGGCAACGAGGTGTATCGCGTCACCTTCGCCGTCCGGCTCCCCCGCTATGCGCCCGGCGAGATCGTCGACCCCGAGGACGGGGACGGCCCCGTGCTCGTCACCGGAGTCTCCGGTCGGATACGGGGCATCAGACTCACAACGGGCAAGGAGTACGCCTCGTCGTTCGACGAAGCCAACGCTCCAGAAGCGGCGCGGCTCGGCACTCACGCGGACGCGACGGAGACCACGGTCGTCACCGTCGAGGACGAAAACGCGGTCCAGCTCCTCGATCCGGAGACGTACGAGGCGACGACGGTCCCCAAGCCGACGTTTTTCGACGACGACGCGGACGTAGTGCTGGCGTTTAAAAATGGTGACGCGGTCCACGTGGTCCCCGACGAGTCGCCGACGGAGTGAGTACGGTACGCGAGACGCTCGCGTCCGATTACTCGATTCGCTCGGCAGCGTCACGGTCAACGAGCGGCTCGGCGTTCGCCGCCGGAAGCGTCACGACGTCCTCGCGTGCGAGGTCGTATTCGCGTTCGTCCACACCGAGGATCGGGCCTACATCCCGGGTTATTCGCACCGTCGTCCGCTCGGTGGCAGAGCCGTCGGAGCCATCGAGATCGCCGGACTCGGAGTCTGCGGCTTCCCCCGGCTCGGATCGCGTCGGAGCGTCGGTCCCGGTCGGAGCGTCGGTCGATCGCCGTGTCTCGGTCGTCGGGGGTTCCGTCACCCGTCCGCCATCGGCGCTCGTTTCACCGTGTGTCGCGCCGGTCTCGGAGCGTTCGTTCCCGGCGTGCTCGTCGGCGGCTCCCATCGCGTTCGCCAGCGCGTCGGATGGATTCACAGCGTCGTTTGAGGGGTTCGCAGCGTCGTCGGGTGACGAGGCCGAATCCGTTGTCGGGGACTTCTCACCTGCGAGCACGTCCAACACGGTCGTTTTGTTCTCGACGATTCGATCGACGAGGTCGTCGAACAGCTTCCGTTCCTGTGAGGTCAGTCCTTCGCTTTCGACCGGCATATCCGCGGCGGCGAACGACGCGAGCTTGACGAGTTTCCCGACGCGCCGCTCGTAGAGGGCTTCCGCGACCTCCTCGGCGGTCTCGATCTCGTCCGACATCCGCCTGACGTCGTCGTCGGAGAACGGGTCGTCGACCTGGGCCGCGCGGCGGTCGCGTGCCGCCCGAAGGTCGGCGATGTACGCCGCGACGTCGTCGTAAAAGGAGTCCCGAAGGTGCTGGAGGCTGTCCTTTCGGCGTTCCTTCGCCTGGACGGAGCGGAGTTCATCGAGATTCATTCGTGTCGGATCATTCGGGTCGGGCGTGTTCCGGCTCTCGGTCGCGGGTCATCCCGTTTCGACGCGCGTCACCGTTCGGGTGCCTTTCGGGCGTCGCCGCGGGCCATTAGGAAGACGCCCGCGAACTCGGGGACGGTGTTCGTTCCGGGTTCCACTATTACGCGCTTCCCGTTTAGTTCTACCGTCCGTCGCTCGTCACACGCGATCCTGATCTGCCGACCCACGAACCGGTCGGGAACCGCGTCCGTGAGCGGATCGAACCCGTCGAGGTCGTCGCGGTCGATCGGCGTCACGACGAGCCCGGACCCGCCGTGGAGGGTGCCGGGAAGCCTGATGAGCCGCCGGGTGTCGGTCGTCACCGGCTCATCGATGGGTGCAGTCGACGTCGCGGTCACGCGCGCTGCGAGCGCGGAGACGAGCCGCCGTACTCCCGGCCCACCCGCCTCGACGTTGCCGTCGCGAACCGCGTCCGGGTTCCGCTCGAACGCGCCGCGGATCGTCTCCGCGCGCCCCTCCCCGATCCCGTCGAGCTCCATCAGTCGCTCAACCGCGGCGTCTTCGTCCATCTCCCGCAGATCCGACGCGTACTCGACCAGCGCCTCGTGGACGCGAGCGCCCCATCCTCCTTCGGTCCTGAGCACGCGCTTCGTGGTCCCGCGCTCCTGAACCGTATGGATCAGGTTCTCCGTGTCGAGATCGATCGCACGGACGTAGTCGACGATCTCTCGGCGAGCCTCGCTGTCGAGGTCGCGGATCGACTCGTCGCGGACGTGGACGTGGTAGCCGCGACCGCCGGAGAAGACGATCGTGAGATCCTCGAACGCGAAGTCGTTTTCGAGAAACGCCAGCAGTCTGAAGAGGGCGTCCTTACACGCCGCGAGCATCTCCGAGTAGCTCTCGGTGTCGGGATCGACCCCGGGAAGATGGTCGGCGTCGAGGTCGAAGACGAGGTCCGCGGATCGCCATCCCTTCTGTGCCATCGTCGACGCGCCGGGGTCGTCGTACCGAGCCGCCGAGAAGTACGCATGCCGAGGCGCGTTGTCCGCGAAGAACGTGTCGATGTCACCCAGATCGTACAGCGACTGGTGACGAACCATCGTGGTTCCCGTCCCGGGCGTCCACGGGATATGGCCCCATTCGCGGAGATGCGCGTCGGGCGGGAGCGCGAGCGAGACGCTCCGGTAGTAGTCACCGAAGCGCCCGGAGAGGTACTCTCGCGTCCGGTCGTCCATGTGCGCTGATCGTTCCGCCGGTCCGCGTATAGTCGTTACCGTTCGTGGCCGATCGAACACTGGCTTGCTTTAACAGTGATCGCACTCTGGAACCGTCATCACTACGGGTGTACCTCCCATACAGCGGATTATGCGCTCCGAAGAGGAGGTTCGCGAGCAGTACGAGTTCCTAAAAGAGCAGCTCGACGACGAGGAGATGAATCATCGCGGCGTCGAGGAGCTTTTCACTCACTACCGGCGCGCACTCGGATGGGTGCTCGAAGAGGAGCATATGTAGTCCCGAAGCAGTACATATCCGATCACACTCGCCCGTCACCGATGAGCATGCGGATCGGTAGCTCCGGTCTCGCTCCGGTATCTTTATCACCTACGACCCGATAGCATCACGTGACGCTTCGTCTGGAGGGCCGAAGCGTCAGCGGGGACCAATTTAGGGCAGCAGGCCTCACGCGGCTTTTTTCCGCGTGGGGCGTGCTTCTCTTCGACACGGATCCGGCGAGCAGCTGCTCTGCCCGGTGTGGCGTGCACAGTTCTCGACTCCGAATTCGATTTGGCCGATGAGACCGCGCTCCTCGGCGGATATCGTTCGGACGCCTACTCGATCGATAACGAAGCGTCAGTAGGGTCGTCGACGTCATCCCACTCGATCTCGAACTCGACGCTGAGTTCGTCCGGTCCCGAGCCGGTCTCTCGCTCGGCTTTCACCTCGAACGTTGCGCGCGGCGGTACCTCAAGCGTGAGGGACTCACCACCCGCGGCGAGCGTCACCGGCTCTCCCGACTCGAGTTTGTCCGCCACGGACCGTAGCGAGGCGGCGATCGACCCGCGGTCCTCCGTCGACTCCGTCGTGAACAGCACTTCCTCTGGCATACCTTCTGTACGACGCCTGTAATTATAAACACGACGGAAGGCACCAGAATGTGTCTGATTGACATGATTCGGCTTCGTCTCGATACCATCGCCCATTGGGTGCTAACCGGACGTTTCAGTTAGTGCGGAACGATATATTTATTTATTCCAGACAAGTATCAGTAGGCAGTACCATGTACGACCTTACAGGTTTTCAACGTGACCTGCTGTACGTGATCGCCGGCCTCGACGAACCCCACGGGCTTGCTATCAAAGAAGAACTCGAGGACTACTACGAAAAGGAGATCCACCACGGCCGTCTGTATCCGAACCTCGACACGCTCGTCGAGAAGGGGCTCGTCGAGAAGGGACAGCGTGACCGCCGGACGAACTACTACACGCTCACTCGCCGCGGCCGACGCGAGATCGACGCCCGGACGGAGTGGGAAGCGCAGTACGTCGACCACTGAATTCGACCGGTACTCCCCGCCAGCGCTCTCCCCCGCCAGCGCTCACGCGTTCGAACGCATCTTCCCGTCGCAGCTTTTTCGTCCGGGAGTCCAACGAGTTGGATGTTTCTCCAACGATTCGCGGGCTCGATCCGATTTAAGCCACGAGTGTCCCTAGCACACGGGCATGGATCGCGACACCGCCACGCCGGACGTGATGGCGCTTCCGGGGCCGAACGCTCGTGAGCGCGTCGAACGACACCACGCCTTGGCCGCGCCAAGCACGTACGTGTACGAGTTCGTATGGGACCGCACGGCTCCGGCGGACGGGCCGTTCTGCACTGACGTCGACGGCAACGTGCTCTTGGATTTCACCAGCCACGTCGCCGCCGCCCCGCTCGGCTACAACAACCCGCTGATCATGGAGCCGCTCGCGGAGTTCGAGATCGTCGACCCGCTGAAGATCGCGGGGCAGGATTTCTACGTCGACGGCGACGATGAGCTCCCGGGTCCGACCGAGCTGATGGAACGACTCACGGATATCACCGCACAGTACGAGATGGACACCGTGTTCCTCTCGAACTCCGGCGGGGAGGCGGTCGAGAACGCGATCAAGATCGCCTACGACGACGCCGACGGCGCGAAGTACGCGATCACGTTCGACGGGGCGTTCCACGGCCGGCCGCTCGGCGCGCTCTCGTTGAACCGGTCGAAGGCGGTCCACCGGCGAGGGTTCCCAGAGATCAGCGGCGTCCACGACGCGCCGTTCTGTGTGGACCGAACCTGCACGCCGGACACCTGCTCGTGCGGCTTCTTCGTCGATGGCGTCTCGCGACTTCGTCGGAAGCTTGAGCCGGAGCGCGGCCACATCGACCCCGAGGAGGTCGCGTACCTGATCGTGGAGCCGATCCAGGGCGAGGGGGGGTACCGGTTCCCATCCGACGCGTTCATGTCCGAGATCGCGGCGCTCACGACGGAACACGACATCACCCTCATCGCCGACGAGATCCAGTCCGGACTCGGCCGGACCGGCGAGATGTGGGGCGCGGACAACTACGCGATCGAGCCCGACGTAATCACCAGTGCAAAGGGGCTCCGGGTCGGCGCGACCGTCTCGCGGTCCGACGTGTTCCCCGAGGAGAAGAGCCGGATCTCCTCGACGTGGGGCGCCGGTGACATCATCGCGTCACTACAGGGCGCGCTCACGATCGACGCGATCCGCAACGAGGGGTTGATGGACAACGCGGTCATCCGTGGTCGGCAGTTCCGGGAAACGATGCGTGACGCGGACCCGGACGGCGTCGTCGACGTCCGGGGCAAGGGGCTGATGCTCGCGGTCGAGTTCGAGTCGAAGGCGCTCCGTGACGACGTGATGGACGCGGCGCTCCAGCGCGGTCTGCTCACGCTCTCGTGTGGCCACGACGTGTTGCGGATCCTCCCGCCGCTTGACGTTCGGGAACGAGAGATCGAGCTCGGCTGTGAGCTGCTGCTCGCGGCGATCGACGACGCGTCGTGACCACCGTGCGTTCGGCAGCACGGTGTCGCCTGCCGCTGCGAGCGCGTATTTAAGGTTCACGAGGCATACGTTCGGACGTGCCACCTCAGGAGTCCGACGACTACGACGAGTCGGCCGCTCAGAGCGCGGACCGCAACGTGTACGGCGGCGAGCTCGAGCCCTGCAGTACCGACCCCGAGACGGGGTACCTCCGTGACGGTCACTGTCGCGACGTCGATGGCGACGTGGGCGAACACACGCTGTGTGCGGTGATGACGGCGGAGTTTCTGGAGTACAGTCGCACGCAGGGGAACGATCTGATCACCCCTCGACCGGAGTTCGCGTTCCCGGGACTCGAGCCCGGAGATCGGTGGTGTGTCTGCGTGGGGCGATGGCTCGAAGCCGTCGAAGCCGACGTCGCGCCACCCGTCGTGATGGAAGCGACGAACGAGTCGGTGCTGTCACGCGTCGATCCCGACCGGCTTCGAGTTCACGAGTTCGACACCGAGGAGTTCGACTCGGGGACGCTCCAAGAGTAACCGGGCGGGTGTCTCGAGCGTTCCTCGCACTCACTGCGCGCCGACGACCCCGTCGACGAGCTCCGCGACGGACTGCCACGCGGCGATCGCGATCGCGGGCGCACCGACAACCCCGGCGAGACCGGCGAACGCCTGCTTCACGCGGGGGCCGTCGTTTTTCGTCCCCAACACGAGCACCAGCGGCTCGGTCGCGACGGCGTACACGTTCATCTCTCGGCCTTTCTCGGAGTAACAGGTATCGACGACCTCGATGAGGTCGGTCTCCTGGAGCTTATCGAGATGATAGCTCGCGTTCTGGATCGACAGGTCGAGGTCGTCAGCGAGCTCCGAGGCCGTGAGCGGCTCCTCGTTCAGGCGGCGAAACGCGTCCATCGTCGTCTCCGAGGAGAGCGTCGATACGAGCTCCTTCGTTTGGTCATTGTCGACGTACAGTACGGACGGATCGCCGCTACGGTCGATCTCCGTGTCCGTTCGTGAAGGGAGTAGTTTCGGCATGGTGTGGGAGGGTGTTGATCCAGTGTACTGTGCCGATCCCGTTAGCTTCTCCGGTGGGTTAAACGGTCGTTTGAGCCTCGGATCGTCCGTGCAACCGGCCGAAGTTCGTCCGCTCGGCGACGGCATCCTTGGATGCGGTCGGTTGATCCGTCGAACCCGTGGGGCCGAACCAGCGGGTTTTTGGCCCGTATGCCCGACGGATCGAATACACGAACATGAGCCACGACGACTTCCCCACCGATGCGCCGGCGGTGGTGACGTGTGGACTGCCGTACGCCAACGGCGACCTCCACATCGGTCACCTCCGCACGTACGTCGGCGGCGACGTGTACTCGCGTGCGCTGAAGCTGCTCGGCCAGGAGACCGCGTTCGTCTCCGGCTCCGACATGCACGGCACGCCCGTCGCCGTCAACGCCGAGCAGGCGGGCGTCTCACCCGAGCGGTTTGCGCTCGACTGGCACGAGCAGTACGACGAGACGTTCCCGAAGTTCAACGTCGCGTTCGACAACTACGGGCACACGCACGACGCGACGAACACGGCGGTCACCCAGCAGATCGTCCGGGATCTGGAGGCCGCGGGTCACGTGTACGAAAAGGAGATCATGGTCGCGTACGACCCGGTCGACGACCAGTTCCTCCCCGACCGCTACGTCGAGGGCACGTGTCCGTACTGCGGCGAGCACGCCCGCGGTGACGAGTGCGACGAGGGATGCCAGCGCCACCTCGAGCCGGGCGAGATCGAGGACCCGGTCTCGGCGATCTCGGGCAACGAGGCCGAGTATCACGAGCGAACCCACAAGTTCTTCGCCGTCTCGGAGTTCGCGGAGTATCTCTCGGGGTTCCTCGACCGGCTCGACGGCACCTCGAACGCGCGCAACCAACCCCGCGAGTGGATCGAGCAGGGGTTACAGGACTGGTGTATCACTCGCGATATGGACTGGGGGATCGACTACCCCGGCGAGAATCCGCAGGATCTCGTCCTGTACGTCTGGGTGGACGCGCCGATCGAGTACATCTCCTCGACGAAACAGTACTCCGAGCGCGTCGGCCCGGAGACGTTCGACTGGGAGGCAGCCTGGAAGGAGGGTGCCAGCGACGAGCATCCGGATGGTGGCGAGATCGTTCACGTGATCGGTCGCGACATCATCCAGCACCACACGATCTTCTGGCCGGCGATGCTCAAGGCGACCGACTACGCGGAGCCGCGTGCGGTGATGGCGAGCGGCTTCGTCACGCTCGACGGCAAGGGGTTCTCCACCAGCCGCGACCGTGCGGTGTGGGCCGACGAGTACATCGACGAGGGGTTCCATCCCGACCCCCTCCGCTACTACCTTGCGACCAACGGCGGGTTCCAGCAGGACGTCGACTTCTCGTGGGAGAAGTTCCGCGATCGCGTGAACACGGAGCTCGTGGGGACGGTCGGCAACTTCCTCTACCGCTCGCTGCTTTTCGCGTACCGCAACTACGACGGCGCACCGGACGTCGAGACGACGAGCCCGGAGGTCGCCGACCGGATCGACGGGGCGGTCGCGGGCGTCGAGGCCGCGGTGAACGACTACTCCGTGCGCGCGCTCGGCGACGCGGTGACGGAGCTCGCGCGCTTCGGCAACGAGTACATCCAGCGCAACGAGCCGTGGCGGCTCGTCGACGACGAGCCCGACCGCGCGGCACAGGTGATCCACGACTGCGTCGCGGTCGCGAAGGCGATCGCCGTCCTGTTCGAGCCGATCACGCCGGAGAAATCCGAGCGCCTGTGGGACCAGCTCGGCGAGGCGGACTCCGTCCACGACGTTACCCTCGAAGCGGCTAGCGAGCCGCCAGCCGGCGACTTATCCGAGCCGACAGAGCTGTTCGAGAAGATCCCGGACGAGCGTGTCGAGGAACTGAATGAAAAGCTCGAAGCTCGGGTCGCCGCCGCAGAGGACGACGGCGGCGAGGGCGACGACGCGGATGACGACGGCGGCGAGGGTGACGACGCGGATGACGACTCCGTCACCACCGAGATGACCGATATCGAATCCATCAGCGACGACCGCATCAGTTTCGAGGAGTTCCAGCAGCTCGACGTTCGAGTCGGGCGGATCGAGGAGGCGGTCGGGATCGACGGTGCAGACGATCTCCTGCGGCTTACCGTCGACCTCGGCGTCGAGACGCGGACGATCGTCGCGGGGCTCAAGCAGCTCCACGACGTCGACGACCTGCCGGGCACGAAGGTGGTCGTGCTCGCGAACATGGAGAAGGCGGAGCTGTTCGGCGTCGAGTCGAACGGGATGGTGCTCGCAGCCGGCGAGGAGGCCGATCTGCTCACGACTCACGAGGACGCCGAGCCGGGGACGAAGATCCGGTAGCCTCGAAACTACAGCCGACGGCTCGACGAGTCGGCGGTGCTGCTTGTTGAGTGTGGCTACTTCATGGACGGGTCGCACCGCGATGCGGGGTGGTCGCCGGCGCACCGATCCATCAAGGATGACTCAGAGGATGCGAATCGGTCCGTACAACGCCAGGTGCAAATCGGTCACTCCGCCGGATCGACCGCGCGGTGGTACGGCATTCGGGCGATCGTCTCGCGGAGATCAGCCAGCGAGTCGCGACCGGCGTCGCTCGCGACGGACATCACGGCGAACACCTCCTGTCTGGAGATCTTCACGCCGGTCTCGGTAAGCGCGTCCTCCGGACGGCTCCGGAGCTCTCGGAGCGTCCCCACCGCGAGCAGATACGGCACCGTCCACGCCTCCATCGTGTTGCCGTGTGACAGCGGCATCGTCTCCAGATACGACTGGGCGTCGTCGAGGAACGACCGCGCGTGGTCTGCCGTCCGGTCGACGACCCGGGCGGACGACTCGCGGTTCTCCGGCGCGATGATCTCCTCCTGATCGACCCCTTCCGCCTCGAGCCATTCGGCGGGCAGATACACGTTGTTCTCCTCGGTGTAGTCGTCGTACACGTCCTTCGAGACGTTGACGAGCTGTAGGAGGAGACCGAACTCCTCCGCGGTGTCGCGGAGCCGTCTGGCGCGCTCCTCGGCGACATCGCCCTGTGTGAGGAGGTTCGTGATGAGATTGCCGACCGTGCCGGCGGCGTAGTAACAGTACTGCTCCAGCTCGTCGCGGTCGTCGATCCGGAGACCCCCCTCGTCGGCGTGACGATCGACGAACATCGCCATCCCATCGACCATCTCGACGACTGGCGGCACGATCGCCTCCCGGACCTCCGGGTCGAGCTCCTCGAACGTCGCGAGGATCGTCGGCGACTCCGCGACCACCTCCCAGTCGTCGTTTCGACGCTCCGGTTCGGGAACCCACTCGTCGATCTCGGTGCGGAATCGGTCGATACTGACGTCCTCGTTCGGGTCGATCGCATGTCTGTACGTCCGGAGGACGTCGGCCTGTTCGTCGGGAGGGATGTGCCCGGCGTCCTCGACGGTGTCCGCGACGCGACAGAGGAGATACCCCAGACAGATCTGCGAGGCCATCGGCTCGTCCAACACGTCGACGGTCAACGCGAACGTCCGGGAAACTCCCTGGACCGCCTCGTGACACCACGCGAGGTCGGGCTCGACGGTAGCGTGTACTCGTCCGCTCATTCGGTTACAGGGTGTTACGGCACGGCCTGTAAAAAAGCCTCGCGGGATACGCTGACACGGATCCGCGAGCCGCTCGGTGGAAAACTGGCCGACAGCACGGGTATCAGCCTGATCAACCGTCGATCCGTGTACGACCGTGTGGAAACGGCTAAGGGCGACCCCCGGAACATGTTGCCATGCGGCTCACGCTCACGGACGAACAGCGAGACGTACGGGACACGGTCGCAAGCTTCGTCGACGAGGAGGTCGTCCCCCGGGCGGACGAGATCGACGAGTCCGACGAGTTCCCGAGAGATCTCGTCGACCAGATGGCCGATCTGGGGCTCATGGGGATGCCGTTCCCCGTTGAGTACGGTGGTGCCGGCGTGGACTACCACAGCTACGCGGTCGCGTTGGCGGAGATCTCCCGTGGCTCCGGCGGGCTCGGCACGGTCGTCGCCGCACACACCTCCCTCGCGGGCAACATGCTGTACGCGTTCGGCGACGAAACCCAGACGGAGCGGTTTCTCACGCCGCTCAACACGGGTGAGGACATCGGCGCGTTCGCGCTTTCTGAGGCGGGCGCGGGGTCGGACGTTCCCGCGATGACGACCACCGCCGAGCGCGATGCGGATGGGTACCGGATCGACGGTGGCAAGCTGTGGATCTCGAACGGCTCCGTCGCCGACACCGTCGTCGTCTTCGCGAAGACCGATCCCGACGCCGGACGCAACGGGATCTCCGCGTTCGTCGTCCGCCCCGACGAGGACGACGGGTTCGTCGTCGAGGGGACCGAGTCGAAGCTCGGAGATAAGGGGTGTCCGACCGCCGAGCTCCGGTTCGACGAGATGTGGATCCCCGAGGATCGGCTGCTCGGCGAGGCGGGTGACGGGTTCGTACAGGCGCTGAAGACGCTCAACGGCGGCCGGATCACGATCGCGGCGCGATCGGTCGGGATCGCCCGCGCAGCGCTGGAAGCCGCGACGAAGTACGCTCAGGAGCGCGAGCAGTTCGGCGGCCCTATCGCCGACTTTCAGGCGATCCAGCACAAGCTCGCCGACATGGACACGAAAGTGCAGGCGGCTACGCTGTTGATGCACAAGGCCGCGGAGTTAAAAGAGCGCGACGAGCCGTTCATCAAGGAGGCAGCGCAGGCGAAGCTGTACGCCTCGGAGATCGCTCGCGAGGTCGCCAACGAGGGGATCCAGATCCACGGCGGCTACGGCTACACGACGGAGTTTCCCGCCGAACGGTTCTACCGGGACGCGAAGCTCTCGGAGATCTACGAAGGGACCAGCGAAGTGCTTCGGAACACGATCGCGGACCAGCTGCTCGACGAGTAGCGACATCATCAGGGACGACCGCCGGAGAGTGTCGTTTATAAACGCCCACGAGCCGAAGCGATCGCCGGCACCTGTACGTCGATCGTCTCCGCGAGCGCGTCGGCCGCGCTCAACAGCCACTCCGCGCGCTCGATCCGCGAATCGAGGTCACCGGGACCGATCCGGTACGCCTCGACTAGCGCCTCGACCGTCGCCCCGTCGATCCACTCCGCGAGGATCCGCGCCGTTTTCACCGACTCCAACCACCCCTCGAAATCGTCGGCCTCCGTCATTCTCGTGGTCAGCTCGCCGGCGTGTGCGCGTGCGAACCGATAGATCTCCGCCCGTTCACGGTTCCCGAGATACGTGTCCTGCATATCCGGTGTGTCACACACGACCTCGAGTACGGTAAGCGTCGTCACGTCGGTCATCTCGGCCGCCGTCCGGAGTCCGGAGACGATCCGGTCACCCGTTTCGGGCCGGACGTACTGTTTCGAGGTGGTTTCGCCGATAGCCGTCGCGACGAGCCGGTAGGCGTCAGTGCCGACGCCCGTCTCACGGTCGAGCATCCCCATGGCGACGAGCTCGTCGACCGCGACGGCGACGTCGTCGGCGAGCCCGCCAGCTCCGGCCTCGCGGGCGTAGAACGTCCCCTCGAACACGTCGAGTATCTCCGCCTCGGTCGATGCGGCCTCCGTCACCACCGCGGAGAGCACGTGCGTGCGAAGCGCGGCGGGATCCGCGAGCCGTGATGCTACCGCCTCGGGCTCCCCGTCGACGTACCGCTCGACTAGCTCCTCTCGAACCGAACGCTCGCCGACGAGCACCGCCTCGCCGTACGGATCGAGCCCGGGACGACCCGCCCGTCCGCACATCTGGTGGACCTCGAGCGTCGGTAGCCACTCCGTGCCCGACTCCGTGTAGCGCGTTTGATCCCTGACTATTACCCGCCGTGCGGGGACGTTGACGCCGGCGGCGAGCGTCGGCGTCGCGCAGATGACGGCGATCTCCCGGTCTCGGAACCCCTCCTCGACGACCGTACGGTGACCGGCTCGGAGTCCGGCGTGGTGGAATGCGACCCCTTCGCGGAGACAGTCCGCGAGCCGGTTCCCGGTGATCGTCCCGTCGACCTCCGAGACGCGGTCGGCGACCGTCGTGGCCGACGATTCGATCCCCTGCAGGTCCGCAAGTCCGACGTCCGCGAGCCGCTCCGCGAGCGCGGCCGCCTCGCGGCGCGACCGAACGAACGCGACGCACTGACCGCCGTTGACAACCGCATCCTCGACGAGTGCGACCGTCGTCTCCGTTCGGTTCGGCTCGTCGTCAGGTTCGTCGTCGGGTTCGTCGCCGACCTCGACCGTCAGCGTAGTGTCGTCGTCGAACTCGACGACACCGTCGACACAGACGCCGGTACGGAGATCCACGGGACGCCAGTCGGATTCGACGAGCGTCGCGTCGAGCCACGCCGCGATGGCCTCCGGGTTATCGACGGTCGCGGAGAGTGCGACGGTCTGTATGTCCGGATTCCGCCGCCGGAGCGCCGCCACCGTCACCTCGAGCGTCGGCCCGCGACGTGGCGCGTCGAGGAGATGCACCTCGTCGATCACGACGCAGGCGAGTCGGTCGACCCAGTCGGCACCGTTACGGACCGCCGAGTCGACCTTCTCGCTCGTCGCGACCACGATGTCGTTGTCTGCCAGCTCCTCGCCGGTGGCGTCGAAGTCACCGGTGGAGACGCCGACGTCGATCCCGGGCAGGGCCGCGAACGTCTCGTACTTCTCGCGGGCCAGCGCCCGTAGCGGACAGACGTACAGACCGGGACCGTCCGCGGACAGCAGCGCGAGCTCCGCGATGAACGTTTTCCCCGAGGCGGTCGGAATGGCGGCGACCACGTCAGCGCCTGCACAGATGCCCGCGTCGACGGCGGCCGACTGCGGGGGGTACAGCTCCTCGATCCCCTCGCCGCGAAAGTGGTCGAGAAACGCTGAATCGATCGGGAGCTCGCCTACGCGCATACGACCGTCGTTCGGCGGGATCCTACTTAACACGTCGCCGGCTCCGGCGAGGACGTAGCACGCGCCGAGTGCGCAGGGCTCCCCGAGTGCGCAGGGCTCCCCGAGTGCGCAGGGCTCCCCGAGTGCGCAGGGCTCCCCGAGTGCGCAGGGCTCCTCGAGTGGGGCAGTGAGCGCTGCACGGACCGTGGAACGCGGAACGCTCTTTGGCTCCGGGCCCGGTGTGACGATCATGGATGTAACCGTCGTCGGCAGCGGCTACGTCGGCACCACGCTCGCGGCGTGTCTCGCGGACGCGGGCCACGACGTGGTCGCCATCGACATCGATGCCGAGGTGGTGGCGGCGCTGAACGAGGGGCGCGCGACGATCCACGAGCCGGGGCTCGACGAACTGCTTGAGCGACACGCCGGCGGCCGCCTCCGCGCGACGACCTCCTACGAGGACGTTCCCGAATCGGACATTACGTTCCTCGCGGTCGGAACGCCATCGACTGACGACGGCGATGTCGATGTCGGGGCGCTTTCGGCGGCGGCCAAGGGAACCGGCGAGGCCCTTCGCGGACTTGATCCGGACGAACTCGGGCTCGTCGTCGTCAAAAGCACGATCACGCCGCCGTCGATCGCCGAGGTGCGCGACGCGCTGCTCGACGGTGTGACCGACGGCGACGGTGCGGATGACGCGGACGACGCGAGCGACGCGACCGACGCGGACGACGCGAGCGACGCGACCGACGCGAGCGACGCGACCGACGCGACCGGCCGTGTCGAACTCGCGACGAACCCGGAGTTCCTCCGTGAGGGGTCTGCGGTCTCGGACTTTCAGAACCCCGATAAGATCGTGTTCGGCACCGACAGCGAGTGGGCGACCGACCGACTGCATCGGCTGTACGAGCCGCTCGTCGACGGCCGCGAGATCCCGATCGTGGAGACGGACCCGGAGACGGCATTGATGATCAAGTACGCGAACAACGCCGCACTCGCGACGAAGATCTCGCTGGCGAACGACCTCGGCAATCTCTGCAAGGAGTTCGGCATCGACGCATACGAGGTGATGGCCGCCGTCGGCCTCGACGACCGGATCGGTGAGAAGTTCCTCCGGTCGGGGGTCGGCTACGGCGGGAGTTGTTTCCCGAAAGACGTCGACGCGCTGCGTGCCGCGGGCCGGAACGCCGGCTACGACCCCGACCTGTTGAACGCGACGGTCGCGGTGAACGACCGGCAGCCCGAGCGCCTGTTGGCGCTGCTCGACGAGCACGTCGACGTCGCGGGCGAGCGCGTCGCGGTGCTCGGACTTGCGTTTAAACCCGGCACCGACGACGTGCGCAACTCCCGGGCGATCCCCGTCATCGAGGGGTTACTGGAGCGTGGGGCCGACGTCGTCGGCTACGACCCGATCGCGACGGAGACGATGCGCGAGCGGGTCCCCGATATTACGTACGCGGACTCCGCGAGGGGCGCGCTCGACGGGGCAGTCGGCGCGCTCGTCGTCACCGACTGGGACGAGTTCGCGGCGCTGGACACCGAGTTCGACGGGATGACCCGGCCCGTCGTTGTCGACGGCCGCCGGATAATCGAGCGACGCGACGGGATCACTTACGAAGGGCTGACCTGGTGAACTGACTGCTCGGTCACTCGACGGGTTCGGTCACTCGTCGGGTTCGGTCACATCGACCGACCGAACTCACGCCCGTGTTCGGAGATATCGATCGACGCGCCCCGCGAGCGCGGAGCGAACGTCTGCCTCGGGGAGCGACGCCGAACCGGTTAGCGCTACCGTCTCCCGGGCCAGTTGCTCCAGTGCGCGCTCGGTGAGCGTCTCGACGGTCACCGGATCGTCGGCCGCCTCACAGGCGGTCCGGACGCGGCCGAGCCACGCGTCCGTCACGCGGTCGTCGAGAAGGGTGTCGATGGGGACGTCGAGCGAACCGTCGGCGTCTCCGGAGTCGGTCTCGACGGTCGGTGTGTCTCGGCGTCGCCTGCGGACCGCGCGCCCGCCCGCCTTGTTGTGGAACACGACGCCGGCGGCGGGGCCGTCGTACCACGCCGAGTCGGGGATCGGGTACGCCGCCGGGTCGACGTCCGCGGCGCGCAGCTCCTTCGCTATCGGGTCGACTGCGGGGAGGCCGACCCGGTCGAACACTGCCTGCACCGCGTCGCGCGGGAGGTATCGGTCGCGATCCGCGTCGTACACGTCGGTACCGAGCACCGACGGCGTTCGCGACCAGTCGTACCGGGGCGTCGGCGGGTCGTCGTCGCGGTCGACGCGATGGACCGCGACGCAGACGAACGTAACCGAGGCGGGGTCGTCGACGGCGTCCCGAAACGCTTCGCGGGCGAACGACTCGCGCACCGCGCGCACGGCGTGGCGGTACTGCAGGGGGATCGATTCGTGTGCGAACTCGCGCTCGGCGTCGCCGAACTCCAGGAAGCCGGCGTCGGTCACCCGGAACCGGAGGGGGTCGCCCGCGATCAGCTCCTCGACCCAGAGGTGGCCGGACGCGAACACGTCGGGCGCGTCAGTGACGGTTGGGTACGGCGGGAGATCCTGCATGACAGTCCCTTCGACGGTCGCGCCCGGGCCAAGAAAAGCTGTCGTCGCGCCCGGGATCTCATGGGATCGGGGAACGGTTCGGCCGTCGGCTGTCGATGGGACGAACACGAGCAGCCACACGGCACGCGGGACCACTACCACCCGCTTCCTGCCGCCAGCACGGCCGCAGCGGTGCTCCCGTGGGTCAACGAGCGGCTCGGAACGTCGCGACTCCTACCGGTTTTCGGAGTCGGACCGGACCGCGCTGTTCGACGAGTTCGACTGACGAACGGCGTCACGTCGGTCTCAGTCGTCGACGACCGCTTCCTCGGTTCCACTTTCTTTGTCGTCGCCGTCTTCGCCGTCTTCGTTGTCGCCCGCCTCGCCGGGGCGCTTGCGGTTCGCATAGAATACAGTACGCACCCGATCTGACCAACATAACTGTATTTAAACGGCCTTCATTACACTTATGTCGGTCTCAAACCACTCTTACTGTAATGAATCCTGCTGAGTTCGAAGATGGACCCGGTCAGATCGAGCCTTACAACGGACTCCCCTGTTACAATCCGACAAGCCTTCCTCCAGAACTCGAATTTACCGAAGCGATTCTAGACGCCCACGGCGATGCCCTCTACGCACTCGGCCAACTCTCGACCCTTCACGATCACATCGAAAACGAGAACCTCTTACTCGCGCCTTTCGTGGTTCGGGAAGCCGCGATGAGCTCGCAGATCGAAGGCACCGCAGTCACCGTCTCAGACATCATCCTTCACGAACCTGATGAAGCTCCTGAACGGTCAGCAGCATCCGAGCGTGACATCCGAGAAGCGTACAACTACGTCGAGGCCGTCCAGATGGGGTTCGATCGGCTCGAACGAGGTGAGAATATCGACCGCGACCTTCTCCGTGAACTCCACGAATCGCTCTTGCTCGATGTTCGTGGCGAAGACAAGCGCCCAGGCAACATCCGGGATACCCCAGTGATCATCGGTCCAAACAAGAATCCCGAGGATGCACAGTTCATCCCAGCCCATCCAGCCCATGTTCCATTGCTACTTGATCAGCTCATCGCATACAACCGAATGGAAAACTACCCGCCCCTCATTGACATCGTCCTCTCACACTACCAGTTCGAGACGATCCACCCGTTTCGTGACGGGAACGGCCGACTCGGGCGACTCCTCATTATGCTCCAGTTGTACGACGCTGGCTTGCTAGCTGAGCCGTACCTGTACTTGTCTGCGTATTTCAACCGGAACCGGAGTGAGTACTTCGAGCAACTGCTGAGCGTCAGCAGGGACGGTACGTGGGAAGAGTGGGTGCTGTTCGCGGTGACTGCGATCGGTGAGCAGGCCCGCGACGCCTACGAGTGTGGCCAAGAGCTCGTAGACCTCCGAGCCACATATCTCGACCAGTACGACGGATATCCAGCTGTTCGCGACGTCGTCAGCCATCTCTTCGAGGAACCGTATCTACAGGCGAATCGCGCTCAAGAAGCGACAGGTCGATCGATGAAAGCCGTTTATAACGCGATTGATATGCTCTCGGAGGATGGGATCATCGATGAAATCACTGGGAAAGAACGCGGGAAGGTCTACCGAGCGCCAGAAATTCTCGCGAGCGTCGGAACACCATGATGCGTCCGAGAACCCGTCCTCGCCACGATCGGAGGGCTGCGCTACGTGGCAGGCGTGGAAGATCGCCGGCGTGACCGTGAATACGGCAGGGTCACCCCTGAGACGGTGCCCTCAGTCGTCGACGATCTCTGCCTCCCTCGGGCGCTCGTCGTCGGGCTTGCGTTCCACGAGAGGGTACGAGATCGCGGGACTCTCGGCGGCCGAATTCTCGGAGCTCCTCGCGGAGCGAGGCGTCTCGACGGATCCGGGCTTCCTCGACCAGGACTCCCGGGCACGGAAACTCGACGACTTCGAATGACGGTCGTCGACAACAACGTTTTGAGTGCACTCGTGAAAGCGGATGCGCTCGAATCTGGCCCCGGACTTCGATCGGTACTCGACAGGCTGGAACGCCGCGACGGCTACCGCCTTTCGGAGTCGGACCGGACCGCGCTGTTCGACGAGTTCGACTGACGAACGGGGTCAGTTCGGTCTCAGTCCTCGACGACCGCTTTCTCCTCGCCGGCGTCCTCGTCGCCGTCGTCCGCCTCCGTGTCTTCGCCGGCGTCCGCCCCGCTCTCCAGTTCCGTCAGGCGCTCGGCGGCGCGGTCGCGGTCCTCGGGATACCCGACGTCGATCCGCCAGCCGTCCAGCCGGATCGCGTCGATCGTGCGGCCGGACTGGATGAGGAGGTCGATCGCGTCCGGCAGTTCGTACTCGCCGCGGTCGGAGGGCTGTACGAGGTGGCAGGCGTGAAAGATGGCGGGCGTGAACGTGTAGAAGCCGGTCATCACGAGGTTGCTCGGTGGGTCGTCGGGCTTCTCGACGACCTCGACGACCTCGCCGTACTCGTTGGTGTCCAAGACGCCGTAGCGGGACGCCTCCTCGTAGGGCACCTCCTCGACGAGGAACGCGGCGTCGGCGCGATCCTCCCGCTGTCGGCGGGTCACGTCGCCGAGGTTGCCGCGGAACACGTTGTCGCCGAGCATGAGCATGAAGTCGCCGTCGACGTGCGGCTCCGCCTGGAGGATCGCGTGGGCGAGCCCGAGCTGCTCGCGCTGGTGGGTGTAGGTGATCGGAACGCCCGCGTACTCGTCGCCGAAGCGGTCGATGATCTGCTCGGCCTTGTAGCCGACGACGACGATCAGCTCCGTCGCGCCGGCGTCGATCAGGTTGTCGAAGACGTCCTGGATCAGCGGCGTGCCGTTCACCTCGACGAGCACCTTCGGCTTGTCGTCGGTTAGGGGCTGGAGTCGGGTTCCCTTGCCGGCGGCGAGGACGACTGCTTGCATGGCTCGGAGGTGTCCGTCGGCGTTCAAATACTTTGTGACGCGTCTCTGACGGGTGGACGCTGGACCGATCGTCGTCCCGGAACCGCGGGCGACGCGAGCGTATTTATGTATGGGTACCCATACGCAAATCATGAGCAAGAACATCGCGATCAGCGACGACGTGTACCGTCGGCTCAAACGCGAGAAGGGCGACCGCAGCTTCAGCGATCTCATCGCCGACACGCTCGACGACGGGGGCCAGCTCGCGGACGTGACCGGCCAGCAGGTCCTCGACCCGGAGACGTACGCCGAGGTCACCCGCGAGATCGAGCGGTTGAGCGACGGAACGCTGGAGCGACTGTCGGACGGGTCGGCCGACGCATGAAACTGCTCGATACGTCGGCCGTCATCGACATCGACCGCGGCGGCGTCGACGAGAAGGTGCGATCCCTCGACGAGCAGGGTCGGCACGCGATCAGCATGGTGTCGGTGACGGAGCTCCGTCTCGGCGTCGAACTGCAGTTCGACTGCGGAACCGACGCGTACCGACAGGCCATAGACGATCTCGATCGACTTCTCGCGCGCTTCGAGGTGTACTCGGTCTCGCGACCGGTCGCGACGGCGGCAGCCGAGATCATCGCGGAGCTTCGGGACGGCGGGCAGCGACTCGACGACCTCCACGACGTGTATATCGCCGCGACCGCGCGCGTCCAGCAGCTGCCGGTCCTGACGGCGAACGTCGAACGCTTCGAGCGCATTGCGGACGTGCAGGTCGTCGACTGGGCCGCGCTCTGACGGTCGGACCCGTCACGTCACGACGTCGGCGTCCGGTTCCGCCGACGATATCGACCGGCTCCGGCGTCTCGGCGGGTCCGAGAACCGGGACGAACTGCTCGACTTCTTGCCGGCGACGAGTACGACTGCTTGCATGGGAGCGAGGCCTGACCGTTCTCTGAACGTTCACATGCGGCGCAACATGTATTTCGTGTGGGCTCGTACTGCCGAGTATGGCGACTGAAGGGGCTTCCGAGGAAACCACGGTCAGCGATCGAGGAATGGTCACGATCCCGGCGGAACTCCGTCGACGTCTCGACATCGAGCCCGGCGACAAACTTCGGTGGCACGCTGACGAAGCGGGGAACCTCTCTGTGGAGGTCGTCAAGCAGCGTTACGGCGCGTTCGACGACTTCGAGCCAGTCTCAATGGGAGGCGACGGGTCCGAAACCCACGACATCGCAGGTCACGAGGACGATCCCGCCTTCTCGGAGCACAACTGATGGCGGTCGCAGTGATCGACACGGGCGTGTTAATCGGGATGGCCGACGTCGACGACGAGCGCCACGACGTCGCTACGGAGATCGTCCGTGGAATGGATCACGGTGATCTTCCGACAGCTCGGGTGACGAACTACGTCGTTCTCGAAACCCTCAACTGGATACACGACCGGAAGCGACACGACACGGCTGTAGAGACGTACGAGCGGCTGAAACAGTCTGCGGGGTTCGAAGTACTCCACGCGGCCCAGAAGGACTTCACCAACGCTGTCACTCTTTTCCGGACCTATGAGGGCCTCTCCTTCGGTGACGCGACTATTGCTGCATACATGCAGCGGGAAGAAATAGAACACCTCTATTCGTTCGATGACGACTTCGACACGATCCAGGGTATCACTCGGCTGGAGACGCCGGATAACCCCTTCAACTGACGTGTATCGTCTCGGTTCGCTGTCGCCGAGGTGTAGTTGGACGACCTCGGTTATCCCAGTCCATTCGTCGCAGGATATCAATCGCAATGGTGGAGTGTCCCGCACTCTCAGGGTGAGACGACGAGTACGGCTGGAGGATTTCCCTGAGAGGATTCTCGATACGATTCACGAACGGGGAGAGTACGTTTCGTCTGTCTGTGTGACGTTCACCGATCGGGTTTCGTCTCGGCCCCCTTTCGGATCTCGATGACTGTCTCCGGATCGAGATCGAGCTGGTACTCGTAGTACCGACCGCCGCCCTCGCCGTGATTTCGATCCCATCGCTGCAGAAACCCGAGCATGTGGAGATCGGAGAGATGGTTCTGGATGCTTTTGAGAGTCGTCAGTGGATCCACGGCATGCGATTCGGCGACCGATTCGTATCGATCCTTGATCGTTCTCGACCGTACCGGAGAGTTCCCGTGCTGTTCGATATACGCCACGGTTTCGAGCAAGAGCTGTGCGTGCTGAGTCTGATCCTCGATCCGATTCCGTAATCGTCCTCGTTGCACGAGTTCCTGGGCTTTGACGATGTGTGAGTCGTCGACACGAATGTCATCGCATCGTCTGGCGACCTCACCGCCGACGCGGAGGAGGTCTATCGCCTGGCGCGCGTTTCCACGGTCCTTCGCCGCGATCGCCGCCGCCCTTGTGATGGCCGAATCGTCACAGGCACCCTCCACGAACGCCCGATCGGCTCGGTCTGCTAGAATGGCGCGGAGCTCGCTCGCGTCGTACGGGCTGAACGATATCTCGGTCTCCATCAAGGTGTCCTTCACTTTCGGCGAGAGCGACTGCCGGAAGGTGTAGTTGTTACTGATGCCGATGACGCCGACCTTCGAGTTCGTGATATGCCCGATCGATCGCGCCCGTGGGAGCTCGTACAACAGCGTGTCGACGTCGTCCAGGTGATCGATCTCGTCGAAGACGACCAGATGAGTGCCGCCGATCCGGTCGAGTTGCGTGTACAGTTCCTCGAACGCGTCGGCCGTTCCAAGTCCTCGCTTTGGGAATTCGCTCGCGTGATCGGAGACAAGTCGATTGACCAACGTGCGAACGACGGTGTAGAGGGAGTTTCCGTTACAGTTCAGTTCGTGGACGTGTAACTCATCGGCGTCGGGCCGCTTCGTGACCTCGTCCTGGAGTGCTTCCATCATGTACTTCGTGACGGCGGTCTTCCCGAGTCCGGCCTTCCCGTACAGCATAACGTTCTGTGGAGTGCGACCGAAGAGAACGTCTTGGAGCGCGTGGCGGTACTGATCGATCTCCTCGTCGCGTTCGAGGATCTGATCAGGTTGGTGGTCCTCGGAGAGTACTTCCTTCGAGACGAAGATCGAACGCTCGATATCACTGAATGGCCCGGCCATGCGTGCTCATGGCGAACCATTGTATATATTTAAAACCTGCTTTTGTTTGTCTCGTTTGACTGTTTGGCTACTCAAAGACGGCTAAAAACACGCCGATGTAGGCTGACACCGAGAAGACAGACGAAACGTACTCTCCGATACCGCTGCTCACTCCATGCCACCTCATCTCCGGGATCCCCGACACGAGAGAAGACAGACGAAACGTACTCTCTCCGAAGCCGTCCCCGGTGAGGGCGTGCCGTCGACCTCGACGAGCACCTCCGGTTTGTCGTCAGTCGTCGGCCGCGAGTTCGGGAACGGTTTCGACGGGATCAGCGGTCGAGCCGGTCAGATACTCCCGGTAGTAGCCGAGGCCGCGCATGCCGGTGAGGAACGTCGAGAGCGCGCCGAACGCGACGCGGTCGCTCGGCGGGAGGTCGCGATCCGGGCGTTTGATCCTGCTGGGTCGCGGCGGCACCCCGGGCGTGCCGTAGCGGTCGGGGTGGTAGCGCTGGAGCTGGCAGAGCCCGCGGCCGACGCGGCGGTCCTTCGCGGCCAGGTCGGCGACGGAGTCGCGGGTCGGGTGGTACATCGTGACGTCCTCGGCGAACGCCTGGTCGTAGCCCGCGTCGTGGACGCGGTTGCCGAACTCCTTGTCGCCGCCGGACTCGAGGCGGTGATCGAACAGGCCGACGTCCTCGAACACCTCGCGGCGGACGACCAGACAGCAAGTGGGCGCGAACCGCTGGGACTCGAGGTACCCCTCGACGGGAAAGCCGGTGTGGTGATCGTAGCGCGCCGGGAGCGGCGGGTCGTCGGGGAGGGTGAGTTCGACGTTACAGCCCATGTAGTCGGCGTCCGCGGCGTGAATGGCGTCGAGGGCGGATTCGAGCCACTCTTCCGGAACGGTCATGTCGGCGTCGACGAACGCCAGGATCTCCGCGTCGGTGCTGCGGATTCCGGTGTTGCGGGCGGCGTAGGAGGACTGGATCTCGCGCTCGTGGACGAGGGTGAGGTTGTCGTGATCGTCCTCGTAGGAGCGGACCACGTCCGGGGTGTGGTCGGTGGAGTCGTTGTCGACGACGTGGACCCGGTAGTCGCGAGGGGCGTCCTGCGCGAGGAGCGAGTCGAGCGTGGTTCGGATGCCGTCGGGGTCGTTGTAGACGGGGACGATAACGGAGACCTTCGCGCTGGTTCCCATCGCTTCGCTCATCGGCGACGGGGGACGTATGCGATTCGATCCTCGATCATACCCGTCGGTAACCCCCGAGCGACAAAAACCGTCGGTGATCCCACGGGTGGATCCGGTTCGTGATGTCGGGACGGAGCCCCACTCAGTTCGGACACCGAAAGGATTTTGCCGAGTCGAATGGCGTTGTCTGTCGTGAACGTCCTCTACTATCTCGACTGGTTCCCGAAGCTCTCACAGAGCTTCGTTCTCAACGAGATCTATTATCTTTCCAAGCGCGGCCACAACGTCGCCGTGTTTTCCTTAAACCGGCCCGATACGGACGTCGAACACGATGAACTCGACGAGATCGACGTCGACATCGCGTATGCGGACGCTCCGTCGATAACGTCGGTCCCGCGGGAGTTGGTCGGCAGCCTTTTCGACGGCAGATCGTCGTACGAATCGTCGATATCCGGCCCGAAGCGTCGCCTCGGCACCCGCTTTTTAATCAAGCAGTGTCTGGATTTCGTCGACACACTCGAGTATGACCTCGATCACGTGCACGCGCATTTCCTCCGCTGGAACAAGATCCCCGCAGCAACCGTCGCGAAGGACCTTGAGATCTCTTCGAGCTTAACAACTCACGCGTACGATCTGTACGCCTCTCCTGACGAGACGACGTTGCAAACGGTGTGTGACTCCTTCGACACGATCCTCACGATCTCGGAATACAACGAGCGGTTCCTGAACGTGGAGGTCGACCCCGACGCGGAAGTCGAAGTCGTTCGGATGGGAGTTCGTACTGAAAAGTTCGATCCGAGCGCGACCACGACGGGAAAGCGGATCCTGACGATATCGCGGTTCGTCGAAAAGAAGGGGATCGAATACGCCCTCTTGGCCGTTGCCGACTGTGTGGACGAGCATCCGGAGCTCGAGTATCGACTCATCGGTTCCGGTCCGCGTCGAGATCGGTACGACACGCTCATCGAGCGGTTGGGTATCGAGGACAACGTCACCTTCCTCGGGTCGGTTAGCGACGAAACGTTGATCGAGGAGTTGGATCGTGCGAGTGCGTTCGTACTGCCGTGCGTGGTTGCAAAGGATGGGGACAGGGACGGCATCCCGGTCGCACTCATGGAAGCGATGGCGATGGAGACGCCGGTCGTTTCGACGTACGTCTCCGGCATTCCGGAGCTGATCACGGACGGCGAGAACGGGTTCTTATGCTCTGAACGGTCGGTGGCGAAGATAGCATCGAATATAAAAACCTGTCTTGAGGATCAACCGGGCTCGATCGGTAAGAATGCACGCCAAACCATAGAGGACAGACACGCAATCTCCGAGATCGGTCACGATCTCCGTACTCTTTTTAACCGCTCGTGAGGTCATACTGCGGTATCTGATAACGGGTGACCGACTACATGCCGATCCATTTTGCACAGTTTTCCGCGGCAGTTGGTCAAATTCCGTTTGCAGTATATCGGAGAACTGTCCCATTTAAATATCGCATCGCAGTTCGGTTGCGAATTCAGAAACTAAAAGGATACAGTGCGTTACGGGATCCACGCCGACCGATACCGATCTCTCCGGCAGATATTTATTACGTCTCCGACACACGGTTTATTCCCGAAGAACGTCACCTCGGAAAAATTAAAAACGGGGACTGGGATAGACAACGAACACCGTTTGAGTCGACATCGACGTATCAGGGACTGTATGAAAGATTCGTCGAAGGCTACGATTGGCGCGAAACCGAGTACTACACTCACGCTGAAGACCGTATTGCGACCGAGGGAGAACACTTCGGATATACGGACATCGATGAGTTTCTCGAGTCACGATGCGAGTACGTGGACGATCTGTACGATAGTATACGTAAAAAGGGCTACCAACCGAATGGGGGAAAAGTACCTTACGATCCACGCCGTCCATGGAGTCGGAAAGATCCGACCGGTGTCTCGGTCGTGGTCGACCGTAACGGTGAGTTTCTCCTCCATGACGGACATCATCGGGTTGCCCTATCGAGGATCTTAAATATAGATCGGATTCCGGTACACGTTCTGGTACGTCACGAGAAGTGGCAACAGTACCGTGAGGTGGTGTTTGATAAATCGCGAAAGGAAGATCAGACCGTGACGCATACACATCCTGATCTACACGATCTACGCTAGATCGATCCTCTGATCTGGAAGGGTAGTCAAATTGTATATCTTGGTCGCTTGCGACACGGGATCGGACGCCTGTCTAACGAACATGTTCTGCTTGAAATCGAACTTCTCGTTGACATCCCTCGCGATCCAACTAGTCACGTCCGCCGTATTGTCAAGAGCGGATAATCCGACTGCCGTCTCGATTCCCGGAAGCATACTTCCCGATGGTACCTCAAAGACATTACCTCGGTACTCATCCGAATGGACGTACGAAACGACGGCATTGATGGGATCGCTTCGCCAGAAGCCGTGATCGGGAAACCGCTTTTTGAGCGCTGACAGGCCAGAGAGATTCACCGAATGATACCCGATCTCCTTTCGGCGGCGCTGGGACGACCGAGAGTAGTAATGGAACACCACCTCATTTAATACAAGCCGCCAGTGGCGGGGAGTAGACACCGCGGTTCTAAGCGAATCGATCGGACGGGGACGAACGTAGTGTTTGATCAGTCCTTCGGAATGTGTTCGTAGATTCACATCCAAGCGATCGAGAAATTGACCGATCCGGACGGTGGCTGAAGATGATAACTCCGTGAGGTGGGTGCTAGCCGCAGCAAACGCGATCTGATGGTTGAGCGTTCGATCGAACGAGAGTTTTGTTCCATCGATCTCGACACGTTCCCACATTCCGAGCCGATCGTCGAACGGATGGAGATCGAACACCTCCGCAGCCGTCTCATGCAACTCGGTTCGTTCGAGGACGAAGCCCGCCCACGCTAACCCCCGTATCGGAGCCGCCTGTCCGACTAATCCGTCACAGTTGTCTTTCTCCTCTACATTCCTCGAGTGAAACGTGTATCCGTGTGGTCGCGCCTCGTCGCTAAGCAGATAGTCGGCCGCGTCGTTAGCGGCCTCGGCGAACTCCTCGTCGCCGGTGATCTCGTACACCTTCGAAAGCGTCGTCAGCCAGTGGGAGGTCGTTCGTACTGGCGTCTCGGACTCGTCGTAGACCCCGTTCCGACCCGGCGGAAACGATCCGTCGTCGCGCTGGAGATCGAGCGCCGCCCGCGCGCTCCGTTCCAGTAGCTCGTGGACCGTGATCGTCTCCCGCTCGGCCCCCGAGTCGGGTCCCGACATCCGTTATTCGGCATTCGTCCCGACGTCGATATAAGTCGTCCGGGAGCGATCTCGAAATCGTCTCGAACTATCCCCAATAAACCGAGGGCGACCTATTCACGATAACCGACGCCGGGCACCGTCGATCGACTTCTGATCGCGTAATCACGACGGTTTTTATTCGGGAAGGAAGATGGATCAGTATGATCGGTCTCATACGCCGGGCTGCCGCCGTCCTTCATCGAGAGGGGGTTACCGGTCTACTGAGATCAACGGGTGCGTACGCCCACAACCAGTGTCTGTTCGATCTTCGCATTCGAGCCCGGTCGTATCTGTACACCAAACGCGGTCACAAAGGCCTTGATCGTCCGTATGACCCAATTTGGATCGATCCCAACCGGATACAGCTCGTGTACGAGGACGATTTTAATCAAAAAAAGAGGCTCGGATCAGTAAAAAACGGGACGTGGGATAAACGAGTATATTCAATTGACGATTCTCCAACATACATTGGACTGAAGGAACGCTTCTGTGAAGGATACGATTGGGAACAAACAACATACTATGAGTATAAAACGAACAAGCTGAAATCGCAATCAAAAGTTAATGATTACTATTCTGTATCACAGTTCGAAGAACGCTTGAATTATTTAGATCAGCTATACGAGAACATCCGCAAACGTGGATACAAAAGCCAGCAGGAGCTCAATAACGAGGATTGGGACTCGATTCGGCATCCGGTGATCACGCGTGCTCACCAACGAACCGGTGAGGTCGGCGTGAACATTGGACGGGAAGGAGAACTGATACAGAACGACGGGATACATCGCTTATCGATTGCAAGGATCCTTGATATCAATAAAATACCAATCCAGATAATCGTACGCCACAAAGAATGGCAGGAAACCAGAAACGAGATCCTGACGAAAGGGAGAGTCCCGGACGGATATCGGACGCATCCCGATATTTCTAACTTCTAATGTATTTAATAAAACTTATATTGCTTAATAGTAATCTGGTTTATTTATGGTGTCGGAATCGGTATTTAATTGTCGTGTCTTAAGCAAGATGACATCACGTAGTCCGCGTAATGATCCTCACCGAGATTTTACGGCGAGTGGTTGTCATACTATATTTTTAATTGATTGACGAATAGATTCGGTGTCCGCCCTCATATCTGTAGAGTCAGGTTGGCACTGTATCGACCGATACGGCACATCAACTACAGCTGCCAATTCCTCGTATGGATCCTTTATCTTCGAACCAAACAGTTCCACGATGAGCGTATCATCACAATAGATCAGATCCGTCAATCCCGCTCCGTGCGCGCCCACGACCGCGTCAGCCTCGTTGAACAACACCGCGTTCTCGGCCACCGTCTGATCCTCGAGTCGGTACGGCTCGAACCCGTACTCCCGGAGCGTTGCAACGACGTCACGCTCGTTCACCACGCGTCTCTCGATCGCGTTCGCTCGCGAGATATATACGTTGTTTCCGGCACCGATGGCGTCGCGATCGACGGATGCGGACTCGAGGACAGCGTCTCGGATCCAGCAATAGTTCTCCGATTTCAGCACGGGGAACGAGGGGATCAACAGCCGATCGACGTCGTACACCGACGCAGTGGCGTGTTCGATCGCCGACTCCGGGACGTCGAGCAGATCCAGCGTCTCCTCGAGCCAGCTCGGCGCATCACTCGGAACGAGATAGGTGACATCGACGTTCGTCGCGGATTCGTACGCCCGAACGTATCGGATCTTTGGAACCGTCTCGATCAGCCAATGGTAGTAGTTCGTAAATCGAGGACACAGCGGACACACGGTATCGATCGATGTCGAGAACGAATCGAGTGTCGCCCCGTCGTTCCGAACCAGCGCTGCCGTGAGACGCGGGCTGTCGTGGAACGCGTGCCAGACGAACGTCTCGATGACGAAGTTGTTCGCTTTGTGTGGGGGTTCGACCGACTCTCGGATCGGTCGCCCGCTTGCATCTGTTGCGAGGCCCGTGTTCGGGAACACGTATCCGCCGTCGAGTTCGGCGACGAATTCGGAGCTGTCGGGATCGGTCGAGTGCTCGGCGACCACCCCTCGTTCGGTCGAGTACACACGCTCCGCGGAGGAGAAAAGCGCCGATCGATCGAGGGTCCGGGTGATCCCCCTCTCGATAAGCGAGTGGCACACCGGTGGTGCGAGCAGTTTGCGAGTGGCGAACTCGGCGGACGACCTGACCGCATCGACGGCCCCGTCCTGTGTCCACTTGCGGCTGAACTTCCGATAGGAGAAGTCCCGGGGCGTCCACATATGCTCTGCTTCCCGGCCGTGCCTATTTAAACGGACCGCCCTGTCGACTGACCAACCGAAAGGGTTTATAAACTGTATCCAATCGAACGGTGTACGGCAGATGCTCACCCGATATCCGAGGCGGTTGTTCGTGCTGCTTTCTCACGCACGCAACACCCTTCTGTCACGGGGACCGGACAGGGTGTTTTTTCTCGCCGTCCGATATCTGAGCTGGAAGCTCCGCTTCCAGAGGCGGGTGAGCATCCTCCCTCCCCGAGTCAATCTCGTCTGTACCACGCTCGTGCTCACGTGGGTGCGAATGACGATCCGACTGTTTCGGCTGTTCGTCCCGGATAAGTATACCGACGCGGATCCCTACGCGATCCGCTACGTCGACCCCGACGAGATAACCGGCGTGTCCCCCCACGAGGGAACGAAGCGACGCGGATGGGTCATCGACGGCGACTGGGATCGGGACGTCGAGTCGTTCGACGAACGACCGATCCCGAAAGCGATCAGACGGCACTTTTGTGAGGGTGTCGACTGGGATGAGACCGAGTTAGCGGCTCAGTACGACGACGAGGACCGGTTTCGACGGAAGTGTGATCGGATAGAGCGACTCCACGACCGGATCGTTGCTGACGGCTATCGGACACAGCGAGAGCTCCTCGACACCGATCCGGCGGCCGCGTGGGCGGGCGTCAACGCGACCATCTCTCCACTCACGAACGAGATCACGGTCGATATCGGCCGGGACGGGGAGCTTCTGTTTAATATGCTCGGGAAACACCGACTGTCCATCGCGAAAGTCGTCGATGTCGACGCCGTTCCGGTGCTGGTGTTTTCCCGACATCGCGAGTGGCACCGCGCTCGAAGCGAGCAGATCAGCACTGATCGACGAACGGGGCCCGATACCCACTCGAGCCCCGAACGAGACGGAGTTCGCCCCGATGAGTGACGAACTCGATCCGCTTCCCGACCCCGTTAGCTACCACGAACTGGATCGGATAGGGCTACTCGGATGTCGTTTCGTGAGCTACCGAACCGATTTCCATCGGCGCGTCGCGTCGATGCCGCCCCGGATCGCGACGTGGGTATTTCTCACGTTCGTCGCTCTTTATAAGTGCGTAGTCAGCTTCCTGCGGAGAGTCGCCCCGGGCCGATGGACGGACGCTGATCCGTACAAATACATCTACGTCGATCCGTCCGATATCGAACACGCGACTGAACGGAACTTTTCCAAGCGCCGTGGATGGGTTGTTGATGGGCCGTGGGATAAAAAAAGGATATCTTACATGAATCGACCGAACCCGAGAGCCATCGAGCAACGGTTCGTGCAGGGCTGTGAGTGGGAAGACACCGTACTCGCCAAAAAATACGACCGCGAGGAATTCATCGAGAGGAGTGACGCTATCGAGCGGCTCTACCGCCAAATCCGCGATGAGGGATACAAATCCCAATGCGAGCTACTCAGTGAATCTCCGGAGGCCGCTTGGAACGATCTGAACGACGCGATGCATCCCCTTGCCAACGAGATCGCCGTCGACATCGGCCGAAACGGCGAACTGCTGTGGAACATCTGTGGACAGCACAGGCTCGCGATAGCAAAAGTGCTTGATATTGACCGGATACCAGTCCAAGTATTTCGTCGACACGCTAAATGGCAGGGACTCCGCAACGCTGCGAGAGAGGGAAAAGACCTACCGGAATCAGTTCGTGACCACCCGGATTTGCAAGACGTACTGGACGACTAACTCCTGATTAATTTAAACAAAACTCATAGATGCCGGACAAAATCGTCGTTTTGAAGCAACTTCTCGAGAAGCTCTGCCACTACCTCATCAGGAGGATTCGTTGCATCAAGCCGCTCGAACTCCAGAGCTTCGTACCGCTGGACCAACTCGGTGATCGACTCGAGAGTATATTCGGATCGCTCAACGAGGATTTCAGGATCGCCAGTGAGGAGAAACGGATAGACGTGATCCGATTCGAACCATTTGAACGTACCACGTAACGGTCCCGAGCGATCGTAGATATCCACGTCATGAATATACCTATCTGCAACGATAACGTCCGCATCCGATCGCTTCGCTTGGATGTAACGAAGGACGATATCCATGTAATGAACTATCGCCTTATGAAATCCATCGCGATCGCCAAGCTCTTTTTGACCGCGTGATTCGAGTTCTTTCACTTTATCAACGTCATAACTGGTAAATCGGTTGTACAGCCGCTTTGCGACATCCATGACGATCGCGGAATCGTTCGTGAGCCCGAGTTTTGCGAGATGAACGTCATACTCCATTGACTCGAGTTCGATAACGACGCTTTCAGTAAGCGTAGATTTACCTGAGCCATCCGGGCCCGTAACGACGATAATTGGTTGAGGAGCGGGCCTGAGTTTCCTTCGTATGGGTTTCAACCAGTTCCTGATGTTGTTCTCGTAGGCTAATATGTATCCGAACTCCGGAACGGCAAGCGGTCGTTGACGACAGTTTGCGGCGATGAGGCGCCATTTCATTGCCGGAATGCGGTCGTGGTCCCCTTCCAGTGCTCGGTCAATAGCTTTCACACCGAGCGATCCGAACAGTTCTGAAGCGTGTTCTCGGACCGCTTCGCGGTCCACCGTCTGTCGTAAATCGACTATGTCCTGTTCGTATGAGTCTCGGTATCCGTTCTTTTTGATGGCTCCATGGAAGACGATCTGAACGAAATAATCCTCATCTGAAGGGATCCAGCATCCGTTTAGTCGGCGGCGATTAGATAGCACTCGGTCGATATCTACGGTCGGCAATCCGTTGTACTCGGAGCCACCCCACGCGACATCCAGTTTCACGATACGTCCATCAATATAACCCTTAAAAAAAGAATGTCTGCGCTTAGAATAGTTATTTCGATTATAAAACCCAGCTCGAGATAGAACTTCTCTCGTTCGTTGTCTGTCTTCTTGTCTAATTGCTATGTCAATGTCTGAACCAATATCTCCGCCGAGGAGAAACTGATAGTTTCTGAGAAGACAATATGGAACTTCAGCCTGATCGAGCTCTTGTAAAACCTCGACTACTCGATCCATTCGTATCCAACGTAAATCAAGACAGGTGAATATTCGTTTCGATCCATGGTGTTGAGTATAACACTCCGAACGTCTTTTAAAAAAGAGAAAGGGAAGTAGAGGACGGAGTGGAAAAGAGATGCGCCTCGGCCAAACCTCCATCGTCTACCTCCTCTCGAAGTTCGGCGGGTCGATCCTCGGCTTCTTCGCGACGATCTACTTCACGCGGACGCTCGGCGAGGAGATCTACGGCTTCTACGCGATCACCCTCGCGCTCGTTTCGTGGCTCGGCATCGTCAAGAGCGTCGGCTTCGGGCAGGCGATCGTCAAGCGGATGAGCGAGGCAGAAGAGCCCGACGCGTATCTCGCCGCCGGAACCGCAGTCAAGGGCGCGCTCACGCTGCTCGCCGCCGTTGGCGTCCTGCTGTTCCGCGATCGGGTGAACGCGTACGTCGGCCAACCGGTCGCGGAGTTCGTCGTGCTCCTGCTCGTGGTCTCCATCTTCAGCGGACTCGTCAACGCCGCGCTCAAGGGCACGCATCGCGTTCACGTCTACGCCCCGCTCAGCACCGCCAAACAGGGTGCTCGAAGCGCGATCATGATCGCGCTCGTCTTCGTCGGCTGGGAGCTCACCGGGATGCTGCTCGGTCACGCACTCGGCACCGCGCTGATCGCGGCGGTCGGACTCTGGTTCGTGCGCCCCTCGCTCGCGATCCCTCGGTGGCGACACGTCGTCAGCCTCTTCGACTTCGCGAAGTTCTCCTGGCTCGGCAGCATGCGCAAGAAGACGTTCAGCGACATGGACATCCTCGTTCTCGGCCTGTTCGTCCCGTCGGGACTCACTGGGATCTACGCGGTCGCGTACACCCTCTCGAAGTTCCTCGACATCTTCGGATCCGCGATCCGGACGACGCTGTTCCCCGAGCTGAGCAAACACTCAGCGACCGGCGACGACGAGATGGTCCGGACGCTCACCAACGACGCGCTCACCTACGCCGGACTCTTTCTGATCCCGGGCATCGTCGGCGGGGCGATCCTCGGCGACCGGCTGATGCGGGTCTACGGTCCGGGCTTCGGCATCGGCGCGCAGGTGCTCACGATCCTGCTCGTCGGAATCCTCGCGTACTCGTACAACAAGCAGCTGCTCAACACCCTCAACGGGATCGACAGACCGGATCTCGCGTTCCGGGCCAACGCCGTCTTCATCGGCTCCAACCTCCTGTTGAATCTCGCCCTCGTGTACGCGATCGGCTGGGTCGGCGCCGCGATCGGAACCGCGACCTCCGCCGGCATCGGACTTCTCTTCGGGTTCTACTACACCCGCAAGCATGTCGCCTTCGCGGTGCCCTACGGCGAGATCGCCCGCCAGTGGGCCGCCGCCCTCCTCATGGGCGGGGTGGTCTACGCCGCCCGCCACCTCGGCGAGGCGACTCTCGGGTGGGTCGACGATCTCAACACCGTCTTCGTCGTCGGGCTCGTCGGCCTCGGCGCGGCGGTGTACTTCGCGATCCTGTTCGGCATCTCGGCGGAGTTCCGCACCACCGTCGCGAACAACCTCCCGTTCGACGTGCCGCTGCTCGGGGATCGCTAGCCACCCACGAGCCTCATCACCACCGGAACTCGAGGTCGGCGAACGTCCAGTCGTCGGGGAGCCGGTCGGCGTAGCCGGTTTCAGCGACCGCCTCCCGGAGCTGTCGCTCGATCGCGTCCTCGAGCGTGACGCTAAACTCGCGGTCAAACTCCGCGTCGACGTCCCAGCCGCGCGGGAACAGGCTCCAGTCGGGCTCCGACTCGACGTGCGCGAGCTGGTCGAGCACGAGCGTGACGTCGTCCGCACGTCGAATCACCTCGGCGTACAGCGGCGCGGCGGCCTCTTGGTCCGCGTGGAGCGCCCGGTACGCGGCCGCGCCCGCCCAGATCTCGTCGTACTCGACGACGTCGAGAACCGCGTCTTCGACCGCGTACTCCGGGTGGTCGATCGCCCAGCCGACGTGCTGGGACTCCTCCCAGGCGGTCTCGAAGGAGTCCTCGTAGAACCGCGGGACTGAGCCAAGGTACGCGACCGCGTCGACGGGGACGGCGGCGACGCCCTCCGCGAGTCGAGTGCGGATCACACCCCGTGCGAGGAGGTTGGCGACGACACCGGTCGCGTCCGAGATGGCCCCCTCCTCGCGGTGATCGTACGCGTCCGCGACGTCGAGCAGGAACGGCCACCCCTCCGTCCGGGCGGCGGCGTCGACGGCCGCCACCGTCGGCTCGTGGTACGTCCAGAAGACGGCGCGGTACGCGTCGCCGTCGTCGTCGCGCTCCAGTGCGCCCTCGAGTTCGCGTTCGTACCGAGCCAGCGCCGTGACGGCGGCGGCCGGATCCGGGGCCCGCGCCCGATCGAGCAGCTCGTCGAACTCGTCGTCGACCGTGCGGGCGGCGAGACGCTCCCGTTCTCGACGTCGCTCTTTGCCACGACCCTCGAGCCACTCGCTGCCGGTCGATCCCTCGGCGGCGTCCCGGGTAGCGTCGTCCCGAGTAGCGTCGTCCCGGGTAGCGTCGTCCTCGTCGGAACAGTCGTGGAGCCGGAGACGGCTCAGGGTCTCGAAGCGTCTCCCGCAGTCGTCACATTCGTGAGCCATATGGTGACTGTGGTCGGCTGGCACATCAAACTGGAGGAACCGATCGAGCCGACGTAGTGCCCACGACACGCGACTCGTATCCGGTAAACCGTTTTATTCCAGTGTGAACACGTACCGATATGACGCAGGGAGATTGCCATCTCTGTGGGGAGCCGTACACAAAACGCGGGATGTCGCGTCACCTCCGGGCCTGTCTGCCCGACTCGCCGGGTGACTCGACGCTCCATCTCCGGATCGCCGGCGCGCGACGAACCGACTACTGGATCCACCTCGCGGTCGCCGCGGACACGACGCTCGCGACGCTGGACGCGTTCCTCCGCCGGCTCTGGCTCGAGTGTTGTGGCCACATGAGCGCGTTCGAGATCGGGTCGGTGTGGTACGAGAAGCCCCATTCCGACGACCAGCCCTCGGCCGGGCTGGGAACGACTCGACGCTCGATGGACGTCCCGATCGGATCGGTCGTCGAGTCGGACGACGGGGAGTTCGCCTACGAGTACGACTTCGGCACGACGACGGCACTCGAGGTCCGCGTCGTCGATGTCGGCGACTGGAACGTCGAGACGCTCGCGGACCGGAGAGCCGACGCGACCGCGACGGACGGCGAGGCGGCGATCGAAGACGACGGGATCGTGCTGCTCGCCCGCAACCACCCGCCGGAGGTCGACTGCGGGTCCTGCGGCGACCCGGCGACGACGGTCTGTACGACGTGTCTGCGGGAGCGCGGTCCCGACGCGTGGCTGTGTGAGGCGTGTGCGAGCGCCCACGAGGACGACTGCGTTCGACCGACGTACCTCCCGTACGTCAACTCGCCGCGAGCCGGCGTCTGCGGCTACACCGGGTAAACTCAGTCGTCCGCCGATGTGCCGGCGTCCGTGTCCACGTCGGAGTCGTCGAGGCCGTTCCCTTCCTCCTCGATCTCCTCCCGCAACACGTCCCGCTTCGTGAGCCCGTAGGCGTACCCGAGCCCGACCGCAGCCGTGAACGCCACGATCGCCACGATCCGCTTCAGCTCCGCGAGCGACGGCCCGAGCACCGCCCGTTTCGCTCGTCGGGGAATGTATTTAAAAGCGAGATCCATCAGAAACTCGCTCTCGTTACCCTGCGCGCCGGGATACAACAGCTCCATCACGCGCTTCGAGAACCCCTGCCAGAACGACCGAAAGAGGAGCCACCGGAACTCGCCACGGTAGTCGAACAGCGTGTGATGCACCACCGCGTCGTCGACGTACACCACGCCTTGCCCATACTCTTCGCGAATGCGGATCCCGACGGGCGCTTCGTGGGCCTGAATGTGCCGGTCGCCCTTGCGCCCGGTGTTCACGTCGTAGCCGCCGACGTCGAGGAACACGTCGCGTTTATACGAGACGTTCGAGCCGTACCCGTTGCGGATCTCCTCGCCGTCCTCGGCGAACCCGAGCTCCGTACACCCTACTAACCAGTAGAACTCCTCCGGGAAGAAATCGGGCTTCTCCGTTTGCCAGTTCGGCGCGACGTACCCCGCGACCGCGATCGCGTCTGTATCCTCGTACGTCTCGACGTGCTTTTCGATCCAGTCCGGCTCGGAAACTCCGTCGTCGTCGATGAACGCGACGATATCGCCCGAGGCCAGCTCCGCACCCTTCGTCCGGCTGAACGAGATCCCGCGGTTCTCGTCGTTGTCGTGAATCACCACGTTCTCGTGGTCACCGTACTCGTCGACGGCGCGGTCGTACACGTCGGGGTTGCCGTCGATAACGAGCACCACTTCGATCGGCTCGTAGGTCTGTGCGAGTGCGCTGTCGACGGCCTCCGTGAACACGTCGTACCGGTCCATTGTGTACGTACAGACGACGACGGAGACCTGCATGGCGACTCGTTAACCCAAACGGCGAATAAGAATTGTGTTTCAGCCTCGCCTCCACCGACCCGTCGGGGAGATAACAAGGCTTATGGACGCTTTGACACTCGCATCGTGTAATGAGCCAGCAGAGCGAATCCGACGAGGCGTCGAGCACAGAACCGCTCGACCTCCTCGAACGCTGGTACCACGTCCCGACCCTCCTCGGGATCGTGGTATTCATGCTATGGACGCGAGTCCAGTCGTACGACGACTTCATCGTCGACGGCGAGGTGTACTTCCGCGGGAACGACGCGTGGTATCACTACCGCGAGACGATGTACCTCCTCGAGAACTTCCCGAACACGATGCCGTTCGATCCCTGGACCGGGTTCCCGTTCGGCCGGCACGTCGGACAGTTCGGGACGCTGTATGACCAGCTGACAGGGCTTATCATCCTCGCAGCGACCCCAATCACGGGTGGCGGCGAGGAAGGTGCGGTGCGCGTCATGCTCGTGATGTCGGCCGTGTTCGGGACGCTCGTCGCCGTTCCGACGTATCTCATCGCGCGGCGCTTCGTCGACCGATTTGCTGCGATGATGAGCGTTGTGGTACTCGCGTTGATACCGGGGACGTTCTTCGGGTACACGCTCGTCGGCTTCTATGACCACCACGCCGGCGAGGTGTTGTTCCAGACGCTCGCGGTGCTCGGGTTCCTCGCCGCGTTCGCGGTCGCCGAGCGCGAGACGCCGGTGTGGGAGCTCGTCGTCGACCGTGACTGGACTGCGCTGAAACGTCCCGCCGCGTACGCTGCCGCTGCGGGGGTCGCACTCGGCCTTTACATGTGGACGTGGCAGCCCGGCGTGTTGATGGTCGGGTTCACCGGCATCTTCCTCGCGATCAAGCTCACGAGCGACGTGTACCACGGGACGAGCCCCGAACCGATCGCGTTCGCCGGCGCGGTGTCGATGACGGTCGCCGGCCTGATGCAGATCGTACCCCTCGATGACTACTCGTTCGGCGTCACCGACTACTCGCTCACGCAGGTCGTCCTCCCGCTCGGCGTCGCGCTTGGCTGCGTGTTCCTTGCGTGGCTCGCCAGACAGTGGGAAGCCCGAGAGATCGATGTCGGTATCTATCCGCCGGCTGTCGGCGGGTTGATCGGCGTGTCCGCGCTCGGTATCTGGGTCGCCATCCCCTCGCTGTGGTCGACACTCACGGGGAACGTGCTTGATACCGTAGGATTTAGCACGACCGCGACGGCCCAGACCATCGGTGAAGCCCAGCCGCCGCTTATGCGGTCCGGTTTCGCCGACTTCGTGCTTTCACAGTACGGTCTCGCATTCTTCCTGGCACTTCTGGCCGTACTATGGATCCTCGCCAGACCGCTGATCCGCAGTGAGGAGACGAACCACACGCTCTACGTCGCGGCCGCGTTCGCCGTGATCCTCTCCGTGTACGCGGTCCCGAACCTCTACGGGTTCCTCGGCGGTCTCGTCGGACTCGAGTGGCAGGTCGTCGGCCTCCTGCTCGCCACTGCGTTCCTCGTCGGTGCGACGTTCCTCACACAGTACGATACGGAGAAACTGTACCTGGTGGTCTGGGCGGCTTTCATCGGAAGCATGGCGTTCACTCAGACCCGGTTCAACTACTATCTCGCAGTCATCGTCGCCATCGGCGCGGCGTACTTCCTTCAGCTCGCGATCGACCGCCTCGACCTGAACCGGTCGGTCGCCGGGCTCCGCGACGTCGAGGGGTGGCAGGTGATGACGATCGGAGCCGTCTTCGTCGTACTCCTTGCGCCACTTTTGTTCATGGTCACGCCCGTCTGGGCCGCAGGTGCGGACACCGGGCCGGGAGCGGTAACCGTCTGGGACGAGAGCCTCGACTGGATGAACGAGGAGACGCCACATCCGGGTGAGCTCGAGGGACACGACAACGCGATGGAGTACTACGGGACCTACGAGCGCCCCGCGGACGGTGACTTCGACTATCCGGAGGGCGCGTATGGGGTGCAGTCGTGGTGGGACTACGGCCACTGGATAACAACGAGAGCCGAACGGATACCGAACGCGAATCCGTTCCAGCAGGGGGCGACGGAGGCTGCGAACTACCTCCTCGCGCCTGACGAGGATCAGGCGGCCGAAGTGCTCGCACGCCAGAGCGACGAGGGTGAAAACACCCGCTACGTGATGGTTGACTGGCAGATGGTGTCGCCACAGTCGAAGTTTAACGCTCCGGTGACGTGGTATGATGATGAGGATCTCGAGCCGGACGAGTTCAACTGGCTGCTGTGGCAGACGACCGAGCAGGGAGCCCAGCCGATAGCACAGATCAGCACCCAGCGATACTACGAGAGTCAGATGGTGAGACTCTACAAGCATCACGGGAGCGCGGTCGACCCCGAACCGGTCGTCGTCGACTACGACACACAGCAGTTCACCGATCCGGAGACCGGTGAACCGATGGACCTTCGAACCACCGACGGCGACGCGGTCATGACGTTCGACAGCATGGAAGAGGCCGAGGCGTACGTCGAGGAGAACCCCGACGCACAGATCGGCGGCGTCGGTGCGCTGCCGGAAGAGCGCGTCGACGCGCTAGAGCAGTACCGTCTCGTACACGCCACCGAGACGCCGTCGTTCCAGCTGGCGCAACAGACCCAACAGACGGCCGAGTTCTCCGGGATCCCTCCCGAACTGCTCCAGCGCACGTCGCCCGACTGGGTAAAGACGTTCGAGCGCGTGCCCGGAACGACCGTCCAGGGGTCCGGCGCGGAGCCGGGCGAGGAGATCGAGGCCACCGTCGAGATGGAGAAAGGCGACGGTGAGACGTTCGAGTACACGCAGTTCGCGGAGGCCGACGAGAACGGCGAGTTCGAGCTCCACCTGCCGTACTCGACGACGGGGTATGACGAGTTCGGTCCCGAAGACGGGTACACGAACCCGGACGTCCGCGCGACCGGGTCCTACGAGCTCACGACCGGGCCGACGGCCGACGAGGACGGGTTCATCACGGAGCGGTTCGGCGAGGTCGACGTCTCGGAGGCACAGGTGATCGGCGAGGACGAGACGATGCCGACCGTCGAGCTCGACGAGGAGATTCTCGATTGTCCGCCCGGCGATCCCGAGTGTCCGATCGGCGAGGGGGACGCTGACGAGCCGAACGACGACACTGCGGAGGAGACGGACGGCGACGACGAGACGGACGGGACCGACGACGACTCAGCATCGCTGACCGCGTCCGAGAGCGCGTTCGCGGAGCCGGCGGTGTAGCTCGGATGCTCGACGCCCGCACGTGGCTCGCGGTGTACCTGAAAGGGCTCGCGATGGGCACCGCGGACGCGGTGCCGGGCGTCTCCGGTGGCACGATCGCGCTCATCGTCGGGATCTACGAGCGCCTGATCGCGGCGCTCACCGCGATCGATCCCGGCCGAATTCGGCGAGTGCTTGCAGGTATCCGCCCGGCCAATCTCCCCGATGCGCGGGCGGCGTTTCTTGAGGCGGACGGGCCGTTCCTGCTCGTACTCGGAGCGGGGATCGCGACCGCGGTCGTCGCCGTGTTGAGCGCGGTCGACGTGCTTCTCTCGACGGCCCCGGTCGTGACGTTCGGCTTCTTTTTCGGGCTGATCGCGGCGTCGGCGGTCGTGTTGTACGCCTCGGTCGATCTCTCGACGCGGGGGCGGAAAGGAGCGGCAGTCGCCGGCTTTCTCGCCGCGTTTCTCACCTCTGGGTACGCCGCGACCGGACTCGGCAACGCGCTCCCGGTGGTGTTCGTCGCCGGCGCGATCGCCGTGAGCGCGATGATCCTCCCCGGGATCTCCGGTTCGCTCCTGCTCATCGTGCTGGGCCAGTACGACTACATGAGCGGGACGCTCCGCGAGTTCATCGACGGGCTCATGACCGTGGTCGCTGGCGGCGGGACTGCCGGGCTCCTCGAGGCTGGTCCGCCGGTCGTCGTCTTCATCACCGGGGCGTTCGTCGGCCTGTTCACCGTGGCACACGCGGTGCGGCGCGCTATCGCAGCGTATCGGATGGCGACGTTGGCGTTTCTTGTGAGTCTCATCGTCGGCGCGCTTCGCGCCCCTATCGTCGAGGTGTCCATACGACTCGCCGACAATGGCGAGACGTGGGGAGAGGCGCTGCCGCGGTTCGCGCTCGCGGCGCTTGTCGGCGCTGTCGCCGTGCTCGTCCTCGATCGATACGCGGGAACGATCGACTACTGAGTCCTACTCCCGTGGAACCGCGATGTTTCTCACGTCGCCCTTACAGTCCGGACACGCCGTGATCCGCTCGCTGGAGGACTGGCGGGTGCCGCACTCGAGACACTCGAAGTAGCCTCCCGACGGGCTGTACGGATCGATCGAGCTCAGATTGTGTATCACGTTCACACTGCGCATTCATTTCCTAATAAGCCGTTCCCTTAGCTACTACATGGCATACAATGACCATTATATATACATTTGATCGAATATAAGAGATTTACGGGACGTTCGTCCACCTGCTGTCGGATCATCGGCCTCACCCTTTTTGAGGATGCTCGCCCTGTACGCAGATATGAGCGTCACGATCACACCACCGAAAGAGCGGACATGCGAGCTATGCGGTCGCGGAGAGCGGTGGGACGAGGAGCGCGAGGCGTGGCAGGTCGCTGACGATCCTGGTAACGTCTACTGCATCCACGAGTGGGATGTCAACGGGTCGTTCATCCCGTTTAAAAAGGAGTGACCAGATCCGTCATTTACCCACCACCCGATGACGACCGTCTACGTCACCGCCCCGCGCGACGCGGCAGCGGAGCTCGCCGAGACGCTGGTCGAGCGACGGATCGCAGCCTGCGTCAACATGGTCGAGTGTGACTCGGTGTACCGCTGGGAGTCGGACGTTATCGCCGATTCGGAGACGATTCTTTTCGTCAAAACCACCGACGAGGTGTACGAAGACCTCGTCGCGGCCGTCACCGAACTCCATCCGTACGACGTCCCCTGTATCGAGCGATTCGACGAGACGGACGTGTTCGAACCGTTCGAGACGTGGGTCGGCGACTCCGTCACACCGGGCACGGGCGCGGACGACATCGGACGCGACGATGTCGATCCCGATGTCGGTCACGATGACCGCGAGGGGTGAACCATTGGTTGGGTAACCGATCCCCCCTACTTCGCTCAGTCTTGCGACCTCGCTCTTTGAGGGTTCCGTCAGACGCACCTCGAGGCACTCGGCCTGCTCCGCCTGTAGAACCCATAATAACAGCAGTTCTACAGTTTCTCATCTACGATCAAAGATTATATAATGATAGTGTATTTTATATATTCCGCAGTTACGAGTTATAAAAAATATATAATCTTGCTTTTCTCCAAGTAAAATTCACAAGCGTTTTATCCCCCAATGATCAAATCGGGGCGCACATGCCGAAGGAGTTGGAACGCGATCTGGGACTCGCCGCCGTCGTCGCCATCAGCATGGGAGCGATGATCGGCAGCGGGATCTTCATCCTGCCCGGGCTGGCGATGGCGGAGGCGGGCCCGTCAGTGATCCTCGCGTTCCTGATCGCGGGCGTGCTCGTGATTCCGGCGGCGCTGGCGATATCCGAACTCGGTACGGCGATGCCGGAGGCCGGCGGCGACTACGTCTTCATCGAACGTGGGATGGGGCCGGCCGTCGGGACGATAGCCGGAATCGGCACGTGGCTCACGCTGCTTTTCAAAGGCGCGCTCGCGCTCGTCGGCGGTATGTTCTATCTCGAGCTGCTGATCTGGCTGCCGAACCTCACCGCCGCCGCGTTGACGCTCGCCGCGATCCTCATCGCGGTCAATCTGGTCGGCGTCAAACAGACGGGGCGTCTCCAGTCGGCGATGGTCGCCGTGATGGTGGTCATCCTCGCGGTGTTCATCGCACTCACTATCACACGGGTCGACGGGAGCGCCTATCAGCCGTTTTTCGCCGAGGGGACCGACGGACTGGTCGGGGCGGTCGCGCTGGTGATCGTCTCGTACGCTGGCGTGACGAAAGTTGCGAGCGTCGCCGAGGAGATCAAAGATCCCGGACGGAACCTTCCGCTCGGGCTCCTGCTGTCGCTTTTCATCACCGCATTGCTGTACGTGCTCATCGTCTACGTCCTCGTCGGGATCGTGGACGCCGAGACGTTGACCGGCACGGAGATCCCGATGGCGATCGCGGTCGATCCGTTGTTCGGGTTCGTGGGGGTGGCGATCGTCTCGCTGGCGGCGATCCTCGCGTTGCTCTCGACGGCGAACGCCGGCATCCTCACCGCCTCCCGGTATCCGCTCGCAATGAGCCGCGACGAACTGCTTCCCGAGCGGTTCTCGTACGTTCACCCGCGGTTCCGAACGCCGGTTCTCGCCATCCTCGCGACCGGTGGCATCATGCTGCTTATCATCGCGACGCTACCCGTTCAGGAGATCGCCAAAATGGCGAGTGCGTTCCAGATCCTCGTGTACACGCTCGTGAACGTCGCGCTGATCGCGTTCCGCGAGCGCGACCTGGAGTGGTACGATCCCGAGTTCCGGACCCCGGGATATCCGTGGGTACCGCTGTTCGGCGTCGTGACGGGACTGTACGTCATCACACAGATGGACCCGCTGCCGCAGGCCGGCGCGATCGTCATCTTCGTCGTCGGAGCGCTCTGGTACCTGTACTACATCCGCGAGGAGGTCGAACGTGAGGGTATCGCCGTCGACGCCGTCCGCCGCGAGGCGGGTCGCCAGTACGTCAGGGAGACCGAGGACAAACTCGCTCGCGCCGACGGCAACGAGGTGCTCGTCGCCATCCGCCGGGACGTCAGTCGACTCGAAGAGAATCGACTGCTGCAGGTCGCTGCCCCGGTCGCAGACGCCCGTGGGAGCGTTTTACGCGTGATCCGTTTCGACGAGGTCCCGGACCAGTACCCGCTCGAGCAGGCGACCGAGCAGTCGCCGGCAGACGTGGAGTTCGAGGAACGTACCGACGAGCTCGCGGCGGAACTCGAAGTTACCGTCGAGGTCGGTGAGATCGTCAGCCACGATACGAAGAATGCGGTCGTCAGCTACGCCGAGCGACACGGCGTGGATCTGCTTATCACCCGTTCGGATCCGGTCAGCCGACTTCGGACGCTGTTCGGCCGGGACACCGACTGGATCATGGAACAGGCCCCCTGTGACGTGGTGTTCGTGCAGGCGGGGCGGATCAACGGCGTCGACGAGATCGCCATCGTCACCGACCGGAGTCCGTACAACGACCCGCTGAAAGTCGAGATCGCCGACGCGATCGCGTCGGCTGCGGGTGCACGCATCCACTTCGTCTTCAGCGTAAGCCTGTCCGCTCCGGAGGCGTCCGTCGAGGCGATCGAGGATTATCATGCCGAGCTTGATGATCGCTGCTCGGTGCCCGTCACGGGAACGGTCGTCCGCGGCGGCGGCATCGACGACCTCGTTGCGGAGCTGGAACCGGCCGACATCGTCACGCTCTCGACGAAAACCCATCGGCTCCTCCCCGATCTGGTGTTCAGTTCCGACTCCGACCGAGTCGCTACCCGACTCGAGGGGCTCGTCCTGCTCGCTCACTCCAAACGGTCGGCACGGACGACGTTCCTCGAACCGATCGTCGAGCGCGTCCTCTTCCGGTGATCCGGGAGGCGTTCCTCCATTCGTGACCTCGAGACTCGTCGGTCGCTGCTGCCGAGCGTCACACGTCGATATGTTCGGCGAGATGCTCGCGGATGATCGTCGAGCAGTAGCCACACCGGACGCCGTCCGCGACGACGTCGAAGCGCGTCTCGACCGGCTCCTCGTCGTTCGTAATGCAGTTTCGGCTCGGGCACGACAGCACGCCGACGACCTGATCGGGTCTCGTCACGCGGTTCTTCTCAGCGACATCGAACTCGCGGATGATGTTGATCGTCGCCTCCGGAGCGATGAGCGAGAGCACGTCGACCTCCGACTGGGAGAGTTCGCGATCCTCCACCTTGACGACGTCTTTCCGCCCGAGCCGGTCGGATGGAACGTTCATCCCGATGGAGACGCTGAGCCCCTCGGAGCCGTCGATACCGAGGATCCCCAGGACGTTCAGCGCCTGTCCCCCCTCGACGTGGTCGATCACGGTGCCGTTGCGGATCTTCGAGACGCGGAGCTCGTGGTCGCTCATCGGATATCCTCCAGTAGCGTGTCGAGAAGTGCCATCCTCACCGGAACGCCGTTGTGTGCCTGTTCGAAGTATCGCGCGTGATCGGTCTCGTCGATGTCGGCGGCGATCTCGTCGACTCGGGGTAACGGATGCATCACCGTGAGGTCGTCCGTCCCGTCACCCAGCGTGTCGGCGTCGATCCGGTACTCGCCGGCGACGCGGTGGTACTCGTCCTCGTCCGGGAACCGCTCCTTCTGAATACGCGTGACGTACAACACGTCGAGCTCGGAAAGCACGTCGTCCAGGTCGGTGTGCTCGCGGACCTGCGCGCCCGCCTCGTGGAGATCGAACCGGACGGACCGCGGAAGCCGGAGCGACTCCGGACTGATGAAATGCTGTCTGGCGTCGAAGTTCGTGAGCGCTGACGCCAGCGAGTGGACCGTTCGTCCGTACTTCAGGTCGCCCATGATCCCGACCGTGATGTCGTCGAGCCCGTGGTTTTCACGGATCGTGTACAGATCGAGCAACGTCTGTGAGGGGTGCTGGCCCGCCCCGTCACCCGCGTTGACGACCGGCACGTCGACGAACTCCGCCGCCAGCGTCGCCGCACCCTCGCTCGGATGGCGGAGCACGATGGCGTCCGCGTACCCCTCGATGACGCGGACGGTGTCCGCAAGCGATTCGCCTTTCTTAACCGAGGAGGACTCCACGCCACCCATGTCGGTGGTGTCCGCGCCGAGCCGCTTTGCCGCGGTGTCGAAGCTCATCTTCGTGCGCGTGCTCGGCTCGAAGAAACAGAGCGCGAGCACCGCCCCCGACAGTCGGTCCGCATAGGCGGCCGGGTCGGCAGCGACCTCGCGAGCCCGGTCGAGTACTGCCTCGATATCATCCCGCGAGAGCTGCGTCGCGGTGATGAGGTGGTCCTGACGCATCGTCGTCACAGGGGAGCGGCACGCTCTTGAATCCCTTGGGTCTCCGGCGACGTACCGTTGAATCCTCCGTGTCGCCCGTGACACGTCGTGCACGGACCCGTGGAACGATTACGGCCGACCGTCTCTTCGGATCGGAACCACTAGGGCCCGCGACGCCGACCGCTATCGCATGCAACTCGGCGTCATCGGACTCGGGCGGATGGGGCAGATCGTCGTAAACAGATCTCTCGAAGCGGGTCACGACGTGGTCGCGTTCGACCTGTCGGCGGAGGCGACGGCGACTGCGGCGAAACACGGTGCCGAGCCGGCCGATTCGGTTGCGGATCTCTGTGACCGGCTCGACGAGCGCGCGACTGTGGAGGGCGGCAAACGGATCTGGCTGATGGTGCCCGCCGGCGACGCGGTCGACGCCACGCTCTCGGATCTGGAGCCCTACCTCGGGGAGAGTGACGTCGTCGTCGACGGCGGCAACTCCCACTTCGAGGCGTCCGTCCGGCGTGCAGCGTCGACGGACGCAGCCTACCTCGACTGCGGCACGTCAGGTGGTCCCGCGAGCGCGGAGGAGGGATTCTCACTGATGGTCGGCGGCCCTGCGTGGGCCTACGAGGAGCTAGTGCCCGTCTTCGACGCAGTCGCGACCGGCCCGGCGGGCCACGACCGGATGGGCGCGTCGGGCGCGGGCCACTACGTGAAGATGGTTCACAACGGTGTCGAGTACGCGTTGATGCAGGCGTACGGCGAGGGGTTCGAGCTGCTTCACGACGGGAGATACGACCTCGACATGGAGACGGTCGCACGGACGTGGAACAACGGCGCGGTGATCCGGTCGTGGCTTCTGGAGCTGTGCGAGGAGTCGTTCCGTGAGGAGGGGTCCGACCTCGGCGATGTCGCCGACCACGTCGCCGGCGGATCGACCGGGACGTGGACCGTGGAGGAGGCGCTCGAACAGGAGGTGCCGGTGCCGCTCATCTACCAGGCGCTCGCCGAACGGTTCGACTCCCGGAACGACGGACGGTTCTCGCGACGGCTCGCGAACCGGCTGCGGTACGGGTTCGGCCGCCACGAGGTCGAGCGACGGTAGCTCGGACGCAGCGTGACGTACATATCACCGACGCTCACGGCCCACCCACGCCGGGTGACGCGTCAGGGCACGGTAGCCAATGAAAGCAGCCGGGGCCGTGACGCTCTCAGTGCTCGCCGCCGGTCCCCCGACGGTCCGAATCGAGGTCGATGTCGAGATCGTCGAGCACCGCCTCGGCCTCCGCACGCTGCTCCTGATGCTCCGCGAGGAACTCCCGCATGAGCTCCGCGGCCTGCTCCTTGCAGCCGCCACAGAGACGCTCACCGTTCACACACTCCGAGTACACCTCCTTGGTGAGCTCGTCATCGTCGCCCGCGAGCAGGTACGCGTACAGCTCGTAAACTGGACAGTCGTCGGCCTCGCCGCCGAGTTCTCGCTGTTTTGCCGCCGTCTCGCGGCCACCGGTCGTCGCCGCCTTCACCTTGTCGTAGCCGTCCGCGGGGTCGTCGAGCAACGAGATGTGGCTGGCGGGGATCGACGACGACATCTTTCCGCCGGTGAGCCCCGTCATGAACCGGTGGTAGATCGAGGACGGCTGGCGGAAGCCGAACCCGTCGTGGTCGATCTCCACCTCGCGAGCCAGCGCCTCCGCGGCCCCTCGGGTGAGATCGAACGCGTCGACGTGGCCCTCGAACACGCGCTTTTCGCCGTCGATCGCGTCGATCAGTGCCTCGAACGCTTCGTCGGTGGCGTTGCGGTCGAAAAACCGGACTCGGGGACGGAGTGGCTCCTTGCTGGCAGCGCGGAGCTTCTCGAGCGCGCTGGAGTTCGCGTTGGCGAGGCTACCGACCGATTCGCCGGCCTCACGATCGGGTTCGGAAGGTTCGTAGTCGGCGAGCCACTCCGCGGCGTCCTCACAGCGGACGTCCGGGGGGTCGCCCTCGTCGGTCGCGTCCGTCACGGAGCCGGCGAGCGCGTCGTACGCCGCGCGAACGAGCTGGCGCTCCGCGTCGTCGAGCTCGAAGCTCGCGAACGCCTCGGTCACCTTGAAGTAGCGGACCCGAGTCGCAAGGTCACGAGTGAGTCGGACGTGGGGGTCCTGGTCGGGGCCGACGGGAATGACGGTCGGCTTCGGCTCGTCGACGAGCTGGGGGTACAGAATGTCTGCGGTCTGGGTGACGACGCTCTGCATGTGTGAGATGTTCGTCTCGCCGTCGAAGCCGTAGATCGCCTCGAACTCCGAGAAGTTCGCCTTCGCTCCGAGCTCGAACGCGAGGTCCTGCACCGTCCGGTTGTCGGACTGCCGGTACAGCTCGCCGTCCTCCGGATCGAAGCCGAGCGCGAGAAGCGAGAGCAGGTAGTCGCGAGCGTGCTCGTCGATCTCCGCCCACGACATCCCGCGGGCGGAGTGCGCCTCGAGATCCGCGATCAGCCCGAAGGCGTCCCCGCCCATTCGCTGATGCCAGATCAGCTCGTCGAACACGAGTTTGTGGCCGATATGTGGGTCGCCGGTGGGCATGAACCCGGACAGCGCCGCGAACGGCTCGTCGTTCGCCATCGCCTCCGCGACCGCGTCGTACTCGCGATGGCCGAAGATGACGCCGCGACGCATCAGGTAATGCGGGCTCGGCACGTCGTCGGCGACGTCGTCGAACGCCTCGATGCCGAACTCCGCGAACAGGTCGGCGTAGTCGCCGACGGCTGCCGACCCCCACGGGTCGAGCGCGACGTCCTCGACCGGCTCGCCGGCTCCGTCCGCGTCGTCGGCGGCGGGCTCGGTGGTGTGCTCGCTCATACGTACCCGTCCGTCGGTCCGGGCAAAAACCGTTCGCTTGCGCTGGCCGCCGCCGATCCGCGAGCGATCCCCCGAAGCGAGCCACGGCTGGAGACATTGCGGTCGATGAACCACCGCGGTGTCGGGCCGATGAGACGAAATCGAATCCCTCTATGTTATCCGTCGCTCCGACGATGAGGTAACCAGTAAAAATTACTTTCTAAAGAATTAGGAACGGGAATTAGTTATATACCCGGTCTGAACGAACGGTTTCGTATGACCGAGACCGTCGAGTGCGCGACCCGAGGGTTAAGCCGTCGCGACGCGCTCGCCGCCGCGGGAACGCTCGTCGGGGTCGGGGTCTCCGGATGTACGACCGGCCGCGCGGGGATGGGGTCCGTCGGCGTGCTGTCGGCCGGGAGTCTCGCCGGGACGTTCGAGGAGTACGTCGGTCCGGCGTTCGAGGAGGAGACCGGAACCGCGGTCCACGGCGAGTACTACGGGACCAACGCCGTGATGCGGATGATCGAGGGACGAACAAAACATCCGGACGTGGTCGTCAGCGCCGACGCCACGCTGCTCCGTGATCGACTGTACGGCGAGTTCACCGACTGGGACGTCGAGTTCGCGACCAACACCGTTGGGATCGGGTACAACCCCGAAACGGAGATCGGTCGACGTCTGGCGGACGGTGAGCCGTGGTACGAGGTCATTCTGGACACCGACGACGGGGACGTGGCGATCGGCGATCCGAACCTTGACCCGCTCGGCTATCGTGCGGTCCAAGCGTTCGAGCTCGCGGAGCGTGAACACGAACTCGACGGGTTCAAAGCCGAGCTTCTGTCGTCCGTGTACGAGGAGCCCGAGGAGCCACAGATGATGGCGGGCGTCGAGAGCGGGTCGCGGGCGGCCGCGATCGTGTATCGCAACATGGCGATCGATCACGGTATGCCGTTCGTCGAGTTCCCCGACGCGTACAACTTCGGGAGTCTCGCGCTCGCGGACCAGTACGCGACCGTGGAGTTCACGACCGACGAGGAGGGGTACACCGCCGAGGGGCGACCGATCGTGTACAACGCTACCGTGCTCGACGACGCCGACGAGCCGGACGCGGGACGGGCGCTGGTCCGGTTTCTGGCCGACAATCCCGACCTGCTCGCCGACGCGGGGTTGACCGTAAGCGACGGGGTTCCGAACCCGAACGGTCCGGTTCCCTCGGAGGTGATCCCGTGAGCCTCTCGCGACCGACGCTCCCGGAGACGGGTCGTCAGAGGCCCGAGCTGCTCGTTCCGGTTCTGCTCGGCGGGCTGCTGCTCGTCTTCTTTGCGCTTCCGTTCGTCTCGTTTCTCGCTCGGACCGGGGTGTCGAACGTGGCGGCCGGACTGGCGACGCCGGAGGCGCGGGTAGCGATCCGGAACTCGCTTCTCACCGCACCGGTGTCGACGGCGATCGCGACGGTGTTCGGCGTTCCGCTCGCGTACGTCCTCGCGCGCACCTCCTTTCCCGGGAAGCGGGTCGTCGAGGCGCTCGTCATCCTCCCGCTGATCGTTCCCCCGGTCGTGGGTGGGGCGATGCTGCTCACCGCAGTCGGGCGGTTCACGCCGATCGGATCCGCGGCCGCCGCCCTCGGCATCCCGCTCACTGACAGCTTGGTCGGCGTGGTGCTCGCACAGACGTTCGTCGCCGCCCCGTTCGTCGTGATCACGGCCCGAGCCGGATTCGGCGCGGTCGACGAGCGGCTAGAGCAAGCCTCACGGTCGCTGGGGTACGGACCGATCGCGACGTTCCGGAACGTTTCGCTGCCGCTGGCTCGTGGGGCGATCGTCGCAGGGATCGTGTTAACGTTCGCACGGGCCATCGGCGAGTTCGGCGCAACGATGATGGTCGCGTACAACCCACGGACGATGCCGACGCGAATCTGGGTGGAGTTCATCGCTGGCGGGATCGACGCGATCGTTCCCCTCGGACTCGCTCTGCTCGGGATCACGTTGGTCGTGCTCGCGGCGGTACAGCGGTTCGGTCGAGTGCCGACGGTGGTCGAGGAATGACCGACGGTGGTCGAGGAATGACCGACGGTGGTCGGGCCACGGGCGGGAAAGCCTCCATCGTCCTCGAGCTCGCCGGTCTCACGCATCGGTATGGGTCGGAGCTGGCGGTCGATGACGTGTCGGTTTCGGTCGAAGCCGGCGAGCTCGTCGTGCTCGTCGGGCCAAGCGGCTGCGGCAAGACCACGATCGTGCAGGCGGTGGCCGGTCACGTGCGTCCCACTGCGGGCCGGATCCGGCTTCGCGGCGAGGACGTTACCGACGCGCCGCCGGAGGAGCGTGAGGTGGGGATCGTGTTCCAACAGTCGACGCTGTACCCGCATATGACCGTCGCGGAGAACGTCGCGTACGGGTTGAAGGCGCGGAACGTCCCGCCTGCTCGTCGCGCGGAGACCGTGACAGAGCATCTCGATCTGGTCGGGCTCCGCGACCGCCGGGATGCGTTGCCTGCAGAACTCAGCGGCGGGCAGAAGCGTCGCGTGGAGCTCGCTCGGGCGTTAGCTCCGCAGCCGGACGTGTTGGTGCTCGACGAGCCGCTGTCGGCGCTCGATAGGGCGCTTCGTGAGCGTCTCGGCGAGGAGATCGCACGAATCCAGCGCGAGACCGGCGTCACGACGCTCGTCGTCACCCACAATCAGGAGGCGGCGCTGGCGCTCGCGGATCGACTGCTCGTGATGAGCGACGGGCGGATCGCGGGAAGCGGGCTCCCCAGACGACTGTACGAGTCGCCGCCGAACCCGTTCGTTGGCTCGTTCCTCGGCCGGTCGAACACGTTTCCCGCGACCGTCGTCGGGACGGACGCAGACGCGGGCCACGCGACGGTTGTAGTCGGCGACCACCGACTGACGGTGAAAGCGTCCGATGGGGGGACGAAACCGGGCGCTCGGACGACTCTCGACCACACCCTGGGTGACACCGTCAGTTGCCACGTCCGGCCGAAGGATCTCTCAGTGGCGGTTCACACGGACGCCGATACCGACATCGCTGACGACAGCACCGATGGCGACACCCTCGACGACAGCACCGATGGCGACACCCTCGACGACAGCACCGATTGCGACACCCTCGACGACAGCACCGATTGCGACACCTCCGACGCCGAGTCGTCGCTTCCGGGAGAGGTGGTACGCGTCGCCGACATCGGGCGTCGCTACGACATCACCGTCCGGATCGCGGTTGAGGGTGGTCACGAGGACGTCGTCGTCGAGTGTAACGGTCCGCCGCCGAGCGTCGGTGACCCGGTGTCGGTAACGATCCCGGCAGACGGTCTAACGGTGTTCGGTCGGGACGGATGACGACGTGAACGTCGATACGCGCTCCGCGTTCGAGACGGAAGCTACGGTGCAGTCACGGCTGCAGTTCGACGCAGTCGCCGACCGCGGGCGCGCTCGCCGCAATCCCGTCCTCACGGAGCCGTTTTGCGAACCCCGCACAGTCGTCACCGTGGACGACGAGTACCTTCGCGTCCTCGTAGCTGCCCAGAAACGAGCACAGCCCGTGACGATCCGCGTGTGCGGAGAAGTCGTACGCCTCGACTTTCGCGCTCACCGTCAGCCGCCGTCCGTCGATCTCCGTGCCGCCGGTCTCAAGCAGCTCTCGACCGGGCGTTCCCCGTACCTGATATCCGGTCATCGTCACCTTGTTCGTCGGGTTGCCGGCGATCTCCGGGAGGTACGTCATCGCCGGACCGCCGGAGAGCATCCCGCTGGTCGTGACGATCGCCGCCGGCCGCTCGGCGATCCGCGTCCGCTGCCCGCCGCGGCCGGTGACGTATCTCGCGTGCGACTTCGCGCGACGGAGCGCACCCGGATCGCGGACGAACTCGGGATGAGCGAGCAGCATGTTCGTCACCGTCGTGCCCATCCCGTCCACGTAACACGGGATGTCGTGTGCCGCACAGACGAGCAGTAGCTCCTGTGTCCGTCCGATCGCGAACGCGGGGACGACGACCGTTCCGCCCTCCCACAGCGTCGTCTCGACGCTTTCGACGAACCGCCGTTCGACCGTTCCCCGGTCCTCGTGTTCGACGTCGGCGTAGGTGCTCTCACAGACCACGACGTCGGCGTCGGGGCGAGCGGTCGTTCCGGAGACGATCCGCTGGTCGTCGGTGTGGAAGTCACCGGTGTACAGCAGACGCGTATCGCCGTCGTCGACGAGCACGTGCGCGCTCCCCGGGATGTGTCCGGCGTCGTAGAGGGTCACCTCGTGACCCGCCGCCGTGAACCGCTCCCGGTAGCCGTGCGTTTCGGACACCTCCGAGACGCGTTTCAGGTCGTCGTCCGTGAACGGACAGGCGTACGTGCCGCCGTGCAGTTTGAGCGTGTCGCGGCCGAGGGTGAGCGCGAGTTCGAGCGTCGGCGGCGTCCAGTGGATCGACGGCGGGTCCCGTCCCGAAAGCAGCGCCGGAACCGTCCCCACGTGGTCGAGGTGGCCGTGAGAAACGACGACCGCCTCCGGATCCGGCGTGTCGACGGGAAACCGCGGCGGCTCGCCGGTGAGCATCCCGAAATCGAGGACCAGCGAGTCGTTCACGAGAACCGCGCTCCGCCCGATCTCGCGAGCGCCGCCGAGGAAGCGAACGTTCATTACCGATCCGAGCGCCCCGAGCCGTTTTCCTTCGTCGGTTCGTCGTCGATTGGCTGAACGGAACGGGTCGTCCGGTGCGGATGGGTCGTCCGGTGCGGACGAGGCGCCCGATCCCGACCGGTCGACGACGACACACAATCCATATGCGGCCCGGTCGCGCACGTGCGAACATGACCGTGGATCTCGACACCCCGGTGCTCGACAACCACCTCCATCTGGACCCGCGACACGGGCGAGGGATGGACGCAGTCGAGGAGTTCGCGCACCTCGGTGGCACCCACCTGCTCGTGGTCAATAAGCCCTCCTGGCTCCTCGGAGTCGAAGCCGACGAGCCGTCGGCGTTCCGGGCCGTCTTCGAGGAGACGCTCGACGTCGTTGCGGAGGCGACGGAGCTACTCCCCGGACGCGCATGGCCCGTTCTCGGCGTCCATCCCGGACTGATCAGTCGGCTCGTCGACGACCGGGGGTTCACGCCCGAGGAGGCGAGCGAACTCATGCGTGGCGGGATCGATGTCGCCGCCGAGTACGTCGCCGACGGACGAGCGCTTGCACTGAAATCCGGACGTCCACACTACGAGGTGTCCGACGCCGTGTGGGACGCCTCGAACGAGGTAATGGCGCACACGTTCGCGCTCGGAGCAAAGGTCGACTGCGCGGTCCAGCTCCACACCGAGGCGAGCGAGGATCTAACCGACATCGCCGAACTCGCCGAGACCGAAGGGCTCGACCCGGGACGAGTAGTGAAACACTACGCGGCCGGGCGACTAGCCGGGCCGATCCCCAGCGTGATGAGCGAGACGGACCGGCTGGTCCGGGCTGCGGATTCGGGCGAGCCGTTCGTAATGGAGACGGATTTCGTCGACGACCCCGACAGGCCCGGGGCGGTGCTCGGACCGAAAACGGTGCCGAGACGGGTTCGATGGCTGCTGGCCGAGGGGTACGACGCCGCGGTACGGCGCGCTCACGTCGAAACGCCCGCGGCGGTGTACGGGATCGACACCGAGGCGACGCTTTCGTGATCAGTGTCGTCGGCTCTCGTCCACGTCGGAGTGTGACCTGCTCTCTCGGGGCCATCGATAAGAAAGGCATTTGAGTGGTCCGAGAGACGTATGTTGTATGACTGACGACGAGGTCGTAGAGACGTTCTACTCCGAAGAACGCTGGCAGAACTGGCTCACCCGCGTCGAGGAGGAGGAACTGGACCCGGAAAACGAGGACTCGGCACGGCTCCTGTTGAACCTTCAGGACGACGCCGCGATAGCGATCGCAAAAGTGCTCGCCGCGTTCGAGGACGACCGAATCGACGACGATCGTGCCGTCGAGGAGATCCACACGGTGCGTGACATCGTGCTCGCCGAGGTGGCGTTCGACGACGAGGACAAGCTGATGCTCATCGACGGCGTGCAGACGTCGCTGGTCCCCGTCTTCTACGCGGCCGAGGAGTTCGTGATCGGTGGCGTCGTCGAGGGGGACGTCGAGGAGTTCGTGCGCGCAGCCGCCGACGCGGAGGCGGAAGATGACCTCGACGCCGCGCTCGGCTACGTCGTACAGGCCGGCACGCGAATCATCGACGGCGAACCGCTCGATATCGATCTCGTCGAGGAGCTGGAGTACGGGCTCGTCTCCGAGTGGGTGAACGGCCTCGACTCCCTCCAGACCGCCCTCGAGGACCCCGAAGTCGTCGAGGAGGAGTAACTGACCTCGTCGATCCCCTCACCCCGAGCAGTCTCATTCTGACGCGGCGTGGCCGTTTCGAGGCTGTGTGACGGCTTTCGATCCCGTGCGGTGGCTTTGAGTATATAGCGTATAACCGACGCCTCAGCGCCAGCACCCAGCCTCGAGGGACGCTACTCCTCGGGGATCACGTCGGCCGCACGGAGGCGGTCGAGGTCAGCGTCGCCGTAGCCGTACTCGCGGAGGACTTCTTCGGTGTGTTCGCCCAGCGTCGGCGGGTGCTGCCGGACGGTCGTCGGCGTTCGAGAGAACTTCATCGGCGACCCCGGCATCGTGACGTTTCCGGCGGTGGGATGGTCCATCTCGACGCGCATGTCGCGGGCCTCGATCTGCGGGTCCGAGAACAGTTCCTCCATGTCGCGGACGTGGCTCGCTGGCACGTCGTGCTCCTCGAGCACCCGAACCGTCTCCTCGGTTTGCCGGTCGGCGAACTCCGCGTCGAGCTCCGCGTCGAGCACGTCTCGGTTGCGTACCCGTTTTTCGTTCGTCTCGAACCGTTCGTCGGCGAGCAGGTCGGGACGGTCGAGCGCCTCGCAGAGCCGCGGCCAGAACGGGTCCGACGAGCAGGCGACGACGACGTAGCCGTCGGCGGTCTCGAACGCCTGATACGGCGCGATGTTCGGATGCTTGCTCCCCATTCGGCCGGGAGCCTCCCCGGTCGCGAAGTAGTTCGTCGCCATGTAGCTTGTCCAGGCAGCCTGTCCGTCGAGCAAGCTCACGTCGATCTTCTGCCCGGTGCCGTCGCCGAGCTCGCGGTCGAGCAGCGCGGCGAGGATCGCTTGCGTCGCGTACATCCCCGCGCCGATGTCGGCAAGCGCCACCCCGATCCGAACCGGCGGACCATCCTCGATGCCGGTGAACGACATAAATCCGCCACGCGCCTGCATCATGATGTCGTATGCGGGCTTATCGCGGTCGGGCCCCCATTCGCCGTAGCCGGAGAGCCCGCAGTAGATCAGTCCGGGATTCTCCTCCACCAGATCCGGGTAGTCGAGGTCCCACTCGGCCATCTTCCCGACACGGAAGTTCTCGACGAGCACGTCGGCCTCGCTCGCGAGATCCCTGAACACGGCGCGACCCTCCTCGCTCGCGAGGTTCAGCTCCACGGAACGTTTGTTCCGGTTGATGCTGACGTAGTAGGCGCTTTCGGCCCCGTCGCCCTCGCCGAACGACGGCGGTCGCCACGTCCGCGTCTGGTCGCCCGTCCCGGGCCGCTCGATCTTGATCACTTCGGCACCCAGGTCGCCGAGCTGCATGGTACAGAACGGCCCCACGAGCACGCGAGACGCGTCGAGCACGGTAACGCCGTCGAGCGGCCCCGTCTCGCCCGACGGGTTGCGAGCCTCACCGACCATCCGACCTCACCCCGTTACGCCGGCACCGTCGGTCGGTGTCAGCGAACGCGTCCCATCGATCCGTCTCCCCACGCCGGAGTCCATCGGCTGCAGGTCCGATGCGCATACGTGCACGATGTGACCGGTGGGGTAATGAGCGTCCCGGCTTTGGAGACCGATCCTCAGCCGGACGCTTCTTTTGAACCCGATCTTTTAAACCCGATGGCAACGGCTGTCGACGCCGGGTAGACAACGGTTAAACCGCGGCGTGTTCAGACGGCTCGTATGGACCTTGATATCGAGGGGAACGTCGCGTTGACGACCGCATCGAGCAGTGGACTCGGATTCGCCGCCGCGACCGCGCTCGTGAGGGAAGGAGTGAACGTCGTGATAAACGGTCGTGACGCCGACCGACTGTCGGAGGCGAAGACGGATCTCGACGCGGAGGCGTCCGGCGACGCCCGCGTCGTTGCCGTCCAGGGCGACCTCACCGAGGAAGAGGAGATCGACGAGCTCGTCGAGACGACGCTCGAGGAGTTCGGACGACTGGATCACCTTGTCACGTCCGCGGGCGGTCCGCCGTCCGGCGCGTTCCTCGACACCGACGACGAGGATTGGGAGCACGCCTACGAGCTGCTCGTGATGAGCGTCGTCCGACTCACCCGCAGATGCGCCGAGCCGCTGCAGGAGGGTGACGGGGGCACGATCGTCAACATCACCTCCCGGTCGGTGAAGGAAGCGATCGACGGTCTCGTGCTGTCGAACTCCGTCCGGATGAGCGTCATCGGATTGGAGAAGACGCTGTCGAGCGAGCTCGCGCCCGACGTTCGCGCGAACGCGGTGCTGCCGGGTCCTCACGAGACCAGCCGAATCACGGAGCTCGTCGAGCAGGCGATCGAGCGCGGCGAGTACGACTCTTACGAGGAGGGGATCGCGGACTGGGCACAGAACCCGCTCGGCCGCGTCGGCGACCCGATCGAGCTCGGGAACACCGTTGCGTTCCTCTCCTCGCCGAAGTCCGGCTTCATCAACGGCCAGTCGATCGTGATCGACGGCGGCGCGGGCAACGCGAACCTGTGAGCGTCGATATGGTACCGGACGAACGGCGGCTGGCGCGAACGGCCGACGGACGCGATCTCCTCGGGGACGCCGAGGGGTTCGTGCCGCTCTCGTCGGCGGGATACGAGACGACGAACGCCGCGCTCGGCGCGGAGCTTCCGGCGGTCGACGACCTGCCGGTCTCGCGGACGCCGGCCGAGGACCTTCGCTTCTCGACGCCGTACGACCCCGGAAAACAGTGGGGGATCGGTCTCAACTACGCGGACCACGCGGCGGATCTCGACGAGGTTCGCCCGGAGGAGCCGGCGAGTTTCATGAAACCAGGAACGACGCTGACGGCTCCCGGAGGTCCGATCCGGCTCCCGCCGACCGAGGAGTCGTCGCGGGTCACCGCCGAGGCCGAGCTCGGCGTCGTCATCGGTCGGACCTGCCGTGACGTCGACACCGACGCGTTCGGCGATGTCGTCGCGGGGTTCGTCCCGATAATCGATATGACCGCGGAAGACGTGCTCCAGCGGAATCCGCGGTTTCTCACCCGGGCGAAAAGCTACGACACCTTCCTCGTCGTCGGTCCGTGGCTCTCGGCCCCAGCGACCGTCGATCGGCTCGACGACGTGACGGTCCGTACCGTGATCAACGACGAGATCATCGCGGAGAAGACGCTGGATCGAATGCTGTTTTCGCCGCCGGAGCTCGTCGCGTTCCACTCGCGGGTGATGACCCTAGAGCCGGGCGACACGATCTCGACCGGGACACCCGGTGCCGGCGTGATCGAGGACGGCGACACCGTTCGCGCGGAGGTCGACGGCGTCGGCGTCCTCGAGGCGGACGTCGTCCGTCCGAGCGACGGCGGAGCGTGACCGTCAGATAACGAGCCCGACGAGTTGATACAGCGCGCCGAGGACGAACACGCCGATCAACGCGATCGTCGCTACGACGACCGCCGGCGCGAGCATCTCTTCGTCCTCGTCGAGGATCAGGTCTTCCATGTCCCGGGGAACGCCTCGGGACGTTTTGAAGGCTTCGCTCGGTCGATCCGAACCGCCCCACCCGACCTCAAAGGTAGCCGTTCGACGGTCGAGTCGAGGGAGAACGTTCATGTATCGTTCGGTGTTGTATTCGACCGAATGACCGACACGCGGCGATCAACCGGCGACTCCGGACGAGACGTGGAGTCGTCCCAGTCGTCCCGATCGGACCAGCCGTCGGACCCGGGCGATCTCGTCGTCGTTTGTGGGCTACCTGGAGCCGGGAAGACGACGGTCGCGGAGCGGATTTCTGACCGCTCCGACGCGCGGATCCTCCGAACCGACGTGATCCGGAAGGAGCTGTTCTCCGACCCCACTTACACCGAGGCCGAGACTGAGGCGGTGTACGCCGAGCTGCTGGAGCGTGCCCGGGACGCGGTGCTGGACGGTCGGAGCGTCGTCCTCGACGCCACGTTCGCGAAGCGTCAGTTTCGCGAGGATGCTCGCGAACTCGCGGAACGCGTCGCGAACCGATTCGAGCTCGTCAAGGTCGAATGCGACGAGTCGGTGGTCAGAGAACGGATCGAACGGCGTGACGGGATCAGCGACGCGGATTTCGACGTGTACCTCCATTTTACGGAGCTGTTCGACGGGATCGACTCGGAGCACCTCGTCGTCGATAACTCCGGAAGCGAGGCGACCACGTTCGCCCAGATCGACAGCGCGTTCGAGTAGCGCCGCACGGAACGAACGCCATCCGAGCCACGAATCGGGACACACAAACGTCCCGACGCCCTGAAGATCCACGGGCGTCGATAGCATGCGTCTCCCATGACTTATCAGGGTGTAGGTGGTACAGTACCCGTGAGCGAAGAATCCGGGCGACGGAACCTCCGTATGCCCTCGAGCGACGAAGTGTTCGCGGTCGTCACAGAACACCTCGGCGGCAATCACGTCCGCCTCCGGTGTGTAGATGGAGAAGAACGGCTCGGCCGGATCCCCGGTCGAATGAAGTACCGAACGTGGATCAACGAGGGTGACGTCGTCCTCGCCGAGCCGTGGTCCTGGCAGGACGAGAAAGCGAACGTCGAGTGGCGCTACAGCGACGAGGACGCGGACCAGCTCCGACGCGAAGGCCACATCGAGTGACGCCTCCGAGTGTCGACGATCGCACACCTCGATAGCGACGGCTACACACCAGAATGAGACAGCCCCGCAACAGTACCGATCGATACGTTGCGTGGACGGGTCACGCGAAAAGAAGAATCAACACGACCACGAGCAGCAGCTCCACGCCGACGATCACGACCACGAGCACCCAGTCCCGGTAGCTCCGAACCCAGTCGATCGACCCGCGCCCGACCGTCGCGAGGCGAGATACCCTCTCCGTCCCGTCATCTGAGGGCGGGAGGTACGACTCATCGATCCGCCATCCGGCGTCGGCGTCGAACGTCGCCGGTATGCGGGTCCCGACGAGGTCGTCCAGTTCGAGCGGGGAGACGCCCACGGACTGGAGGAACCGGACCAATCGCTCGCACTCGTCTAGAGACCCGTGTTCCGGACCGTCGAACCGGACGGCGTGTGTCGTCTCACCGTGTGGAGGCTGCATCTCGACGACGACCGTCGCCCCATCGTCGACCGACTTGACTGCCGTCACGACGAGGACGTCCTCCTCGTCGTTCAGATACGCCTCCTCCAGCCGGCGTTTGAGCTCCGGATCGACGGCGGTCGAGGAGCCGGTCGCGCGCCGTCTCTCGTCGAGCTGTTCCTCATCGGACCGACCGTCCATGGTAAGCAGGTAGGGGAGCCGAACTGATAAACGGTCGGCGACCAGTGCGGCCGGGATCGGCGGAACGTATCGGGGTGCAGCGATCCGACCGAGTCGTCCGTATGTCGTACCCTTATCGGGGACCGGCTCGATCCACGCGTATGGAAGACACCGACGAGCTGGTGGCAGCCGCCCGCGACGCGCTGGCGGACGCGTACGTGCCGTACTCCGAGTATCGTGTCGGAGCTGCGCTCAGAACCGCCGACGGAACCGTCTACACCGGGTGTAACATCGAGAACGCGAACTACTCGAACAGTCTCCACGCCGAGGAGGTCGCGATCGCCGAGGCGGTGAAGAACGGCCACGAGGCGTTCGACCGGATAGCCGTCACGTCGGGCGTGCGCGACGGTGTGACCCCCTGTGGGATGTGTCGGCAGACGCTCTCGGAGTTCGCCGCCGGCGACCTCGTCATCGTCTGTGACGAGGGAGACGGCGAGACGAGCGAGTACACCCTCGAGGAGCTGTTGCCGAACACCATCTCGCTCGCGACGCTCGAGGATGCGGACGACCGCGACCGCGACGCCGACGAAGCTGACGAGTGAGGCGACGGCGGCGAGTGACCACGACCGTCAACTGATAAATACGGTCGGAGTCGACCGGACACAATGACCGATTCCGACGACGCCGGTCAACGAAGCGGTACCGATCAACGAAGGGACGATGGATCTCCGATCGACGCCTACGAGGTGCTCGTGGCCGGTGGTGGGGTCGCGGGACTGACCGCGAGCGTGTACACCGCCCGGGCGAGCCTCGACACGCTCGTCGTCAACGCCGGGGAGCCGATTCTCGCGCGCAATGCACACCTGGAGAACGTCCCCGGCTTCCCGGCGGGCGTGAATCCGCGGCTGTTCCTCGATATGCTTCGATCGCAGGCGACACGAAACGGAGCCGACCTCCGCGGGGGACGGGTCATCCGCGTCGACCGCGCGGACGACGTGGCGGCCGACGCCCGGTTCCGCGTGACTGTCGACCGGGAGGCCGGTGACGGCGACGCTGAGGACTCCGCCGAACACCGCGAACGGTATCACGTCGCAGCCGAGTACGTCGTCGCCGCGTCGTGGCCGGACGCCGACTTCCTCGATCCGCTCGGCGTGGAGGTCCGGGATGCGGGCTCGAAGCGGTACGTCGACGACGACGGACTTGGACGGACGAACGTCGAGGGCGTGTATGCCGCCGGCCGGATCGCCGAGCGATACCATCAGACGGCGATCGCCGCCGGCCACGGCGCGGAGGTTGCGACGACGCTAATATACGACTCCGAAACGCCGTTTTATCACGACTGGGTCACTCCCGAGGGGTACTTCACCGACCGCGGACGCGACGTCCCGCCGGGATGTGAGGAGATATCCGAGACTGAGCGGCGAGCGCGGGAGCGAGAGTCGATGGCGGCGATGCGAGAGTACTTCGCCGAACCCCACGACGAGCGCCAGCGAACGCATCCGAGCCTCGTCGACGACGACCGTGGTCGGGTGCCGAAAAACGAGTAGCGAGACCGGATCCACGCCGTTAGCGAGACCGGCTCCACGTCGTCCGTGTGTGCTCGGACTGGCACCCGTGCGGCGAGGACGGTCGCTCCGGCCCCCTACTTTTTCGGAATGCGGGGTCTCGTTTCGGAACGGATGCAGCCGATCGTTCATCCAGTCGTCGCCTACCTGTGTTATGCCGGGTGAACGCACCCCGGGGTCAAGCCCCGGGGCAGTCGCCTTGTACCGCTTGTACACCCGCGCTCGGTACGGGTCACAGCCACGGGGAGAGCCGACTGTCGTCGCAGTGTTCGCCGCACTGCTTCCGGATCTCATCGATCAACCGCTGTGGCTCGTCGGAGTCACGCCCGTGGGTCGGACGGTCGCCCACTCGATCTTCGGGGCCGCGGTGATCGTCGGCGTCGTCGGAGCTCTCACGTGGCGACGGGGGCGCCCGGACCTCGGCGGCGCGTTCGCGATCGGATACGCGTCACACATCGCGGCGGACGTCCCCTGGCATCTCCTCACCGGAGCGTACGAGGAGCTCGGATTCCTGTTGTGGCCCATAACCGAGATGCCGCCGTACTCGGGCGTGAAGCTGCTCGGAACGGTTGGCGGGATCGAGATACCGACGCTGTGGATCGAAGGTATGCTCTTCCTCGCCGGTCTGTCGGTCTGGTGGTACGACGGTCGTCCGGGCCTCGACGTTCTCCGTTCTCGATGGTCCGAGCGGTGAGCCGCCGCTTTCGCGGATCGCGATCGGCTGTAGATCCGCTTTATGATCCCAGGTGTGGATAGCGACGTGACTCCGATCGATCCCAAACCGCCGAGATGCGTACGTACCTCACGTAGTGACATACCGGCCAAGTGACAGCGGGTCCCTACTTCAATCGCCCAGCTCGTCGCTCGATGCCTACACGCCGGTCACTCCTCGGCGTACACGATCTCCGAGATCTCGCGGCGCGGACCGTCGGCGTCGTCGTTCTCGTATTTATACAGCATGTCGTCCGACTCGTCGATGGTTGCGTTGTGCGAGCCGTCACAGAACGGTTTGTCGTCCGAGAGCCCACAGCGGCACACGTAGATCGCGCCATCGTCGCCCATGGCATCCTCGTCGAGTCGTTGCGGCCCCTTCGCCTCATGAGTCACTTCTCGTGGCATATGTAGACATGGAGCGTATCGTACGTAACTGTTGGGACGTGTCCGGATCGTCAACGAATCGTCTGTGGGGGCCGAACGTACCGGACGAGAGATGATCCGATAGCCGAGTGGGCGTCTCGGATACTGTCGGTTGTCGATCACGACCGCCCGGAATGCGTGTCGAACTCGCTCCGAACCGGTTAACTTCGCGCGGCCACCCTTCTCGGTCGTGACCACTTCCACGTTCCTCGACGTCGACGTTCGCGACGCCGATGAGGTCGCGACGCGCCGTGACGAACTGGTCGCGGCGGTTCGCGACCACGCCGGAACGATAGCGTATCAGCTCGCACGGCTACAGGGTGGCGACTACGGTCGGCTCACGCTGTCGACGCCGCACGGCGACTGGACGGTAAAACACGAGGCGGGCGAGCTGGAGTTTCTCCTGTTCTCGCCGACGAGCGGCGACGATACGTACGTCGTCTCGACCAAGCAACCGCCCGATCCAGCCGCTCTCGGAGCCGCGCTCGCGGTGTATCCGGAGTTCGTCGAGGCGTGGAACGAGCACGTCGAGTCGCTGTCGGGTGTCCTCGACGACGTGCGGGCCGAGTTTCCGGAGCCGGCGTCGACGGCTGGTGTGGTCGCGGAGCGCGACCGTGTGCTCGACGCGATACACGAGACCTGTTCCACGATCGCCGGCGAGATCTACCGATACGAGGCGGACGACTACGGCACGTTCACGACCCGAGTCGACGGGAAGCGGTGGGAGCTGAAGTGGGCCGAAGGAACCGTCTCCTACCTCCGCGTCGGCGGCTCCGGCGGGATCTATCTGATCTCACAGTACGGGTCGCCGTCGGCGGCGGACGTCCGCGAGTACGCCGACGCGTTCCGTGGGTTCGTCACGGCGTACAACGAGTTCGTCGACGGGCTCGAAAGCGATCTGGCTCGCGTCGAACTCGCGTAGATCGCGGAAAGGTGGCGGTCACTCCCGGTTCGGGTCCCGGTCGGAGTCGATGACGTCCTCGAGCGTTTCCGTCCCGACGTCGCTAGCGATCCGCACGCCGACGATCGAGACGATCAGTCCGGCGATCACCAACACCGCGAGCCGCTGGACCGGCGAGATGACGATTCCGGAGACCGAAACGGGGTCGAGCACCGCCTCCTGCTGGAGGAAGTAGCCGGCGAATCCGCGAACGACGAGCCCGACCGCGACGATGACGAACGGGAGATTGAGATACGGCGATCGGATCCCCTCGTCCCGGATCAGCTCGTCGAGCAGCCGCCCGACGGCCGCGGTAAGGCCGGCGACCGCCAGCCACGGCACCGCGGCGTACGCGAACGTCATCACCTCGACGAGCGTCGGCACGCCGGAGCCGAGGTCCGAAACCGACAAGACGCCGAAGAAGCCGCCGACGAGCGTGAGACCGCCGGCGACGACGTACGTAACCACGGACACCTGCCCGGCGTACAGCGCCTCCCGCACCCGGTCCGGAAACCCCGCGACGGTTCGGTCGATCGACAGTCCCTTGTACAGCAGTGCGGCTCCGAGGAGCCCGGCCACGCCAGCGAGCGCCGCGGGCGGGGAAAGCCAGTAGAACAGCGCGGGCAACAGCAGCAGCGCGACGCCGAACGGGACGAGCACGGTCGACCGTAGCTGCTCGTCGGCGAGGAACTGCTTGAGCAGGTAGTAGGTGGATTCGAGGTCGTGTGCCTGCCTGACGACGACGCGGTCGACGGAGTCGACGGGGACGCGCGACTCGACGATCGGAAGGACGCGCTCGTCCTCCGCCGAGTCCACGACCACGACCGCGGACGCGGGGTCGTAACGGTCGACGAGGTCGTCCAGCTGTGCCGCGATCGACCGGTCGGCACCCACGGGCGAGTCACTCGCTCCGGAGACGACGGCGACGACGGCCTCCTCGCGGTCGTCGCGCAGGTCGCGTGCGACCCGCAGCGCCTCGAGCAGACAGTTGACGCTCGCGTCCTCCGGATCGCCGAGCCCGACGTCGGTCACGAGGGATCTGACCGCCTCCCAGCCGGCGACCGGCATCGGGACGTTCGTGGTCCGTGCGACCGCACCGGACCGGTCCACGCAGATGACCAGCGTCGTCACGTGTTGGCTCACATCGTCCCCGGATAAAAACCCTCGCGGTCGCTCGGCCGACAGAGTCAACTCCCGTCGCCCTCGACGATGCCCATGATCGAGATTGACGGCGGTCAGGGCGGTGGCGGCGTTCTCCGCACCGCGCTCGGTCTGGCGCTCGCCACGAACCGGGCGGTGCGCGTGGACGACGTTCGCGGCGACCGGCCGGAGCCCGGACTGAAGCCACAACACGTCGCGTGCGTCGAGGCTGCCCGCCGCGTCTCGAACGGGTCGACATCCGGAGAGACGCTCGGCAGTGAGACGGTCGAGTTCGAGCCGGGTCCGGTCGATGGGGGGACCGTCGATGTCGACATCGGGACGGCCGGCAGCGCGACACTCGTCTGTTCGACGGTGCTTCCGGCCGCAGTGGTCGCCGAGGGGACGGTCAGGGTACGTGTCACCGGCGGGACCGACGTCGCATGGTCACCACCTGCCGACTACTTCGGCGGCGTCACGGTGGCGCTGCTTCGGGCGCATGGCCTCGCGGCTGCCCTCGACACCGTCGGGCGGGGATTTTATCCGGCGGGTGGCGGAAGGCTCGATCTCACGTTCGGCCCCTCGTCGCTTGGCCCCGTCGCGCTGGACGACGCGCCGCCGGCGAAGCGTGCGCGCGTCGCCGCCGTCGCCTCGGAGGATCTGCTCGACGCCGACGTCGCCGACCGTCTGGCTCGAGCCGCCGGCAGCGGTCTCGCGGATCACGGCTTGGAGGTTCGTTCTCGAGGGGCCGAGTACGTCGCTGCCGCGTCGACGGGCGCGGTCGTCGTGATCCGGATCGAGACGGCGAACGGACCGGATGCCGCGCATCCGGTCGCCGGGTTCTCCGCGCTCGGCGAACCGGGAGTCCCGGCCGCAGACGTCGCGAACGACGCGGTCGCCGACGCGCTGTCGTGGCACGAGGGTCCCGGCGTCGTCGACGGACATCTCGCCGACCAGCTCGTCCCGTACCTAGCAGTTCGTGGCGGCTCGGTCCGAATCCCGGCGGTTACCGACCACGTCGAACACGCCGTCAGCGTCGCACGGTCGTTCGGATTCGACGTCGCGATCGACCGGGACGAGGACCGCGACGGCGCGATGGTTCTGTGTGAGCACTGACCGTCATTCCGAGCGAGCGCTACCGCAGTTCGACGTCGATGTCACCGCCGTCACGAGTGACGACGCTAGCGACACCGCTACCGGCCGCGAACGCGACCCGCTCCGCTCCGATCCCGATCCGTTCCGCCAGCCCTCGCTCCGGCGTGAACTCCCGCAGCTCGACGTCCTCGCCGATCAGGTCCGCGAGCCGCGCCTCGACGTCCTCCTGCGTGCCGAGGTCGTCGACGAGTCCGATCGCTTCGGCGTCGGTGCCGAGATACACGCGTGCTTCCGTCTCCCGAACGTCCTCGGGATCCATCCCTCGACCCTCGCTGACCGTCTCGACGAACTGCTCGTAGTAGCCGTCGATGATCCCCTGGAGATACTCGCGTTCGTCCTCCTCGATCTCGCGGAGGGGAACGCCGGCGTCCTTGTACTCCCCGGCGGTGAACTGCTCGTAGGAGATGCCGAGCTTGTCGGCCAGTTCGGCGGCGTTCGGTCGGGAGCCGACGACGCCGATCGACCCCACGAGGCTCGCGTCGTGTGCCCACAGCTCGTCACAGCCGCTCGCGATCCAGTAGCCGCCGGAGGCGCAGACGTCGGTCGCGTACGCGACGGTCGGACCGTCGAACTCGGCGGCGGCGCGGCGGATATCATCGCTCGGCAACACTTCCCCACCGGGCGTGTTGAGTTCGACGAGGAGCGCCTCGGTCGACTCGTCCTCGTCAGCCTCCTCGATCAGGTCGACGACCTCCGAAGCGGTCGCTTTCGTCGTCCCGGAAAGCGGCGACGGGCGACCGCGCTCCCTGACGATCGGGCCCGAAACGTCGACTTTCGCGGCGTTGTACTCGTCCGTCTCGCCGATCCGTCCGCGCGTGACGCGGGCAAGGACCCGTCGGACCGCCAGGGTTGCGGTCGCCGTGAGCACGACGATCGCGACGACGACCGCGTTCCGTGTTTTACGGGGCTCGGTGTCCATACGATCGCTTGGTCGTCCGCGGAGTTAAAAAGCGGGGCAGCCGAGACGGCGGTGAGACGCCTGCAGGATCACCGTGCCACCGGCGTTGCCACTGGGCGGTTGTAGCTGTCGAGAGAAATCACAGCGCGTCGCCGGTGAGTTACAGGAGACCGGTTTTCTGGAGCTTCATCAGGTCCTCGGTGTCGAGCGTCTCGCCCTCCTTGAACTTCTGATAGATCTCTTCGGCCTCTTCTTTCTCCTCTTCGCGCTTCTCGGCGCGCTCGTCTTTCCGCTCGCGCTCCTCCTTTTTGTCGAGTTCGCGGAGGCGCTTCTGGACGCGGACGAAGTCCTCGTGGTGACGGTCGGCCGCCTCCTGTGCTTCGACGAACAGATCGTGCATCTCGTCGGCTTCGTCACGGATGTCGTCGGCCTCGCGGTAGGCCTCGATCATCATGTTGTGATGCTCCTGCGCCTTATCCGCGAGCTCCGTCACCTTCTGATGGTGTTTCGAGGCTTCCGAGCGAACCTCCTCGGCCTCCTCGACGAGCTCGTCGAGCTCGCTCGAGTCGTCGACCTTCTCCTTTTTCTCGGCGAGCTTCTCGCGTTTGTCGTCGATCTTTTCGATGAGCTCGCGCTCGTCCTCGGCGTCGAGCACCTCGGTCTGCTGGCGGAACTCCAGCTCCTCGATCTCCTCTTTGAGTTCGTCGATCGATTTCCCGGAGCCGAGCTCCATCTCCTGTTTCAGCTCTTCGACCTCGTCGAACAGCTCGTTGGCCTTCGCGTTGAGCTCGTTGCGTTTGTCCTTGTGCTCCTGAACCTGCTCGTTGAGCTCGTCGCGTTTCTCCCGGTGTTCCTGCGCCTCGTCGACCTTCTCGCGGGTTTTCGCGTTGAGGTCGTCGCGCTTCGAGGCCCGCTCCGAGGCCATCTGGTTCAGCTCGTTGCGTCGGTCTCGAAGCTGCCCGGCGCGTTTGATGAGCTGTCCTTTGGAGCCGTTCTCGAGGTCGTCCTCGGTCAGCTCCACGTTATCCGCATCCTCCATCGGTTCGATGTCGTACTGTTCGATGACTTCGTCTTTCGTTACCATTTTTCTATCTCTCCATCACCGCTCCGGACATGGCGGACGCTCGCCCACGTGCGTCGAGCCGTGCATAAGAACTCCCGTTCATTTCAGCGTGCGATCCAACCAGCGCCGGAGGCGTTCTGGTGACAGGAGATACAGTGCATAGTTATATAAATGTACCGGAGATGGTAGGATTGCGTCTCGTTACCACACATCGAGACGAACTGTAAAACCGGTCCAAAATCCGTCGTGAAGCCGCTTTGTGACCGTTTCAGGATCGGTACACGCGGCGAACGACACGCCGATTCTCGACCGTTCGTTCGTTCTTTAAATATCTTTCATGCAGCTTCATCGCTCCGGGTCACGGCGTCTCGTCGTCGTGGTCCGCGAGCACGAACTGCAGTCGTTCCTCGGTGCGTCCCTTGGTCTCCCGTCCGGTCACGACGATCGCACCGATCTCCGCCGTGGTTTCGACGTGTGTTCCCGCGCAAGCGGTCCGGTCGTACGGTGTCTCACCGTTGTGGCCGCCGATCTCGACGATCCTGAGTTCGGTGATCGAGTCGGGAAGCAGATCGATCCGCGTTCGGTCCGCGTCGAGCGTCGCTTCGGCCTCCTCCCGGTCCATGGTGTAGCTGTCGACCGGCCGACCGTCAGCGACGAGCTCGTTGAGCCGCCGCTCGATACGTTCGAGGTCGTCGTCGTCGAATCGCGCGTGTTCGGCGTCGAGATGTGCGTGGTCGGTGTACAGCTGGTTTCCGGTCGTTTTCGCGTCGAACTCACGTAAGAGAAGCGCCGACAGCAGGTGCTGAGCGGTGTGGTATCGGGCATGCGCCCGACGACGGTCCCAGTCGATCTCGCCGACGACGAGCGTCCCCGGTTCCGGCGGCTCGACCGCAGTATCGTCATCCATCGGCGCGAGGGTGTGATACACCGTGTCCGACTTCCGGACGTCGACCACCCGCCAGCGGCGAGTGGGACCCGTACCGGCTTCGGCCTCCGTGCTTGAATCGGCGTCATCTTGGTCGTCCGATCCGGTCCCCACGTCGGCGACTCGCAGCGTCCCGGTGTCGTGCGGCTGGCCGCCGCCCGTGGGATAAAACTGCGTTCTATCGAGCACGACGCGGTCGTCGAGCGACCGCTCCACGGTCGCCTCGAACGTCGCCACCGTGTCGTCGGTCAGATACAGCCGTTCCGTCATATCGTGAGAGAGCGGTCGGACTCACTTACAGGTTTGCTCGCGAGCACAGCTCCGGCGGGCCGGAGCGTGCGAGTTGTACGCGGCGACCCCCACCTCACGCGACTGTCGACCGTACCCGTCGGGGACCGTCCCTGCTATTCGATCGACGCGCGGATCTCGGTGAGGCGGTCCGCCGGGTCGATCCCCGAGCGGAGCACGACGGCGAACACGGCGTCGCCATCGGGGTCGGGAGCGTCGCCGCTGAGGATCGCGCCGGAGCCGGTCTCCTCGGCCAGCCATCGCCGGCCGTCGGCGATCGCCTCTCGGTTGAGCCACGCCGGCGGACCACCGACCACGAGCAGCGTCCGATCCGCCCGGCCGTCGGGAACCTCGACCGTCCCCTTACCGCGAGCCGCCTTCCGGATGACGGTCTCGATCGCCGAGACGGCCTCGCTCGCGTCGACTTCGGCGGGCTCCGAGGAGCCGAGCAGTCCGAGACCGAACCGGGAGCCCGTCTCGGGACGTTCGACCTGCTGGCTGGCGTAGCCGATCGCCGCGATCTCGCCGTCCGATCCGACCGCTCGGGCGACGTCGCTCGCGTCGAGCACCTGCTGGGGGGTGGAGGCGTCGTCACCGGTTTCGCCGGCACCGAACAGCGCAGCGAGCCGCTCGGCGATGGCGGCGTTCAGGCGCGGGGCGGCCTCTCCGACCGTCTCGTCGGAGCGGAGCCAGCGCTGGTTGTCGAACGCGAACACGGCGTCGAGATCGTCCGAGAGCGCGTCGAGCGTTCGTGCGGCGTTCTTCTCAGCGAGCGGTCGCCGCGGCGGCTCCTCCGCTCGGCCCCGTGCGGTCTCGGTCGTTCGGGATTCCGTCTCGTTTCGAGCGGGGAGCACGCCGAGCGCGTACGTGGGGACGTCGTACAGACGGTCGAGCTCTCCCGCGAGAGCGGGTGCGACGCCGCCGCCGGCGGCACCGCCGAGTCCGACGAGGAGCAGGAACGCCTCGGCGAGCGACGGCCGTTCGTCGTCCATCACGCGCGTGAGCTCGCTCGCGTGTGCCGACCCCAGCCGACGACCGGCGTGGAGGTCCCCGCCGAGTCCGTCACCGCCGGCCGCGTCGCCGAACCGGTAGCGGCGGTCGTCGTCGAGATGATGCAGGGCATCGAGCGCGTCGGCGTCCGTGTCGAACGCGGTGGCTCCCTGCAGGAATCGCTCGTCGCCGTGGTCCGCGACGAGTCGATCGAGGATCCGGCATCCGGCACCGCCGAGGCCGATGAACTGTAGACGCATATGAGCGTTCGGTCGATCGGTGGAGGTTTAGCTTTTCGGTCCGGGTGGCGTCTCCGCGACGCGCCGGATCGCTGCCGCGAGCACCTCGATGCCGGTCGTGATGTCATCCTCGACGACGTCGAACGTCGGCGTGTGGTGACCGCCAGGGTGATCAGTTCCGATGCCGACGTAACAGGCGAGTCCGCCGCGGTCCTGAACGGCCTGCATCAGATACGTTGCATCCTCGGAGCCACCCAGATCCGCGCTCTCGACGACGTTCGTCACGCCGTCGACGCCAGCCGACACGTCGCGGATCACGTCCGCGAGTGCGTCGTCGCTCGTCGCGCTCGGGGCCTCGCCGAGGAGGTCGACGGAGACGGTGCAGTCGTGCATCTCCGCCGCCGAGCGCAGCACTCGTCGCGCGGCGTCGTCCATGTAGGCGGCGAGCTCGTCGGTCGCTCCTCGCACCTCACCCTCGATGAACGACGCCTCGGGAACGATGTTCGTCGCCGTGCCGCCGCCGACGATGCCGGCGTTCACGCGGGTCGGGCCGTCCGCGTGTCGCGGGATCGCGTAGAGATTCTGGATCGCCGCCGCCATCGCCTGTACGGTGTTGCGTCCCTGCTCCGGTCGCGCGCCGGCGTGAGCCGACTCGCCGTCGAACTCGGCGAGGAAGTGTCTGACCGCGAGAAAACCGTCGATACCGCAGACGACCTCGCCGGACGGGTGATCGAGGCCGACGTGGACGGCGTAGAGAGCGTCGACGTCGTCGAGATGTCCCGACTCGGCCATCGGCTTGCCGCCGGACACCTGCTCCTCGCTCGGCTGGAAGAACAGCTTCAGCGTGCCCGCGAACTCGGAGTCGAGCACCGCATCGACGACGCCGACGCCGATCGTCGCGTGGGCGTCGTGGCCGCAGGCGTGCATGTACCCCTCGTGGTTCGAGCGAAACCCCTCCGCCGCCGGTCTGTGGTCGTCGTTGTCGGACTCGTGGATCGGGAGGGCATCGATGTCGACGCGGAGCCCGACGACCGGCCCGGGTCCCCGCTCGAAGACGGCCACACAGCCGGTGTACCCCCCGGCGAGCTGGTCAAGCACGTCGGAGTCGACGTCGGTTGATCGAGCCCGATCGAGCCACTCATCGAGCGTCTCGTCCTCCGGGACGTTCATGCGCTGGTCGGTCGCAAGCGCGTCGGGGCCGACGTGGATCGCGGTCGGGTCGCGCTCCCGGAGCGCCTCGACGATGCGAGCCGTGGTGTAGAACTCACACCACGCCGGCTCGGGATGGCGGTGAAGGTCGCGGCGAAACGCGCTGTACTCGTCGGCGTCGAGAACGCTCATGTGACATGGTGACCGGGGGGCGTATTAAATGGATCACGGCGATGGTGCCGATCGGTTCCCTCGCTGCCGTCTGGGACGCGGTGCGATCAGGGAGACGGTTTGGTCGGGGACGCAGTGTGCGGTCCCCGCTCGAATCGCCGGAGAACCGTTTTACAGACGGGCGCCGTCGTGGCGGTATGGAGCTCACCGCTGACGACGTTGAACGGTACGTCGAGGAGTATCGCGCGGAGGAGCCGTTGTATCCGGTCGAGCAGGAGGGGATAGAGACACTCCCCGACGCCCTCCGCGCCGGAGAGTACGGACCGCGGGACGCGGAGTGGGTCGTCAGGTGGTATTTCCGACGCTATCTCGGCGAGTATCCGCACGACGAGCGAGCCGAGATCGAAGATCAGTTCGCCGACGTCGAGATGGGTCGTGTGAAGGCGGCGATCGCCGACGCGGCCGACGCGATAGACGACGCAGTCGAGTCGGAGACGCACACGAGCGAGTCGGAGACGCACACGAGCGAGTCGGAGACGCACACGAGCGAGTCGTTATCCGGACGCACGGGCCGTTCTGATGACGGCTCCGACGCACAGCCCGCCCACGCGGCGGCGCTCGACGCACTCACCGATCTTCCGGCGGTCGATGTCCGCGTCGGATCGGCGTTTCTCACGTTTTTGCATCCTGATACGTACGTTCCGATCGGGGAGCGTGAGTGGGAGATACTGCGTGACGTGTCATCACTGGACAGGTCGTATCCGACATCTCCCTCGATCGAGGACTACGGACGCTTTCTCGAGAGTGTTCGTGAGATCGAAAATCGCCTCGAAACGGATGCGAGAACCACATATATGGTACTATGGCGACTGTCGAAGGAGGACGGCTCGACGACGTGACTGAAACCGACGCGTCGTGCCCGACGAGCGCTGGTACTGTATTATCTCCGTTAGTAAAATTTGTTAAACCCCTGTCCAGTTCTGTTAAGTGTAATTGTCATGTAAATATTTATTTATAATGTTCGTCCGTAGTGGAAGCCGCAATCATGATGGATGCAGTAGTGTACAAAGGGGAGTACGAGGTAGCCGTCGAGGAGGTAGAAGAGCCGGAGATCCAACATCCGAACGACGTGGTCGTCGACATCACGACCTCGTGTATCTGTGGATCGGATCTCCACATGTACGAGGGACGGACGGCCGCAGAGCCGGGGATCGTCTTCGGCCACGAGAACATGGGAGTCGTCTCGGAGGTCGGCGACGCGGTGTCCACGCTCGAGGAAGGCGATCGCGTCGTCATGCCGTTCAACGTCTCGTGTGGGTTCTGTCAGAACTGCGAGGAGGGGTTCACGGGGTTCTGTACCAACGTGAACCCCGGCTTCGCCGGCGGGGCGTACGGCTACGTCGCGATGGGTCCGTATCCGGGCGGACAGGCCGAGCGCCTCCGCGTCCCGTACGCGGACCACAACGCGCTCAAACTTCCGGAGGGACGTGAGCACGAGGACGCGTTCGCGCTGCTCGCCGACATCTTCCCGACGGGCTGGCACGGCACCCGACTGGCCGAGCTCAAACCCGGCGAGTCGATCGCCGTGTTCGGAGCCGGACCGGTCGGTCTGATGGCCGCGTACAGCGCCAAACTGCAGGGCGCCTCGGAGATCTACATCGTCGACCAGGTGCCGAGCCGACTCGAACTCGCGGAAGAGCACTGTGACGCCACCGCCATCGACTTCCGCGAGGGCGACCCGGTCGAGCAGATCATCGACGCGCACGGCGGCGAGGTCGACAAGGGCGTCGACGCAGTCGGATACCAGGCGACCGACCCCGACGACGTCGACTCCGACACCGAGGAGTTCGCGTACGACCCCGCCAAGGAGAACCCCGCGGTCGTGATCAACAACCTCATCCGGGTCGTCCGGCCGACCGGTCAGCTCGGTATCCCCGGACTGTACGTCCCCGAGGACCCAGGCGCGCCCGACGAGATGGCCGCGCAGGGTCGACTCGGGATCGACTTCGGCCTGCTGTTCGAGAAGGGTCAGGCGCTCGCTACCGGTCAGTGTAACGTGAAATCGTACAATCGGTACCTGCGGGACATGATCATCGAGGGCCGCGCCGACCCGAGCTGGGTCGTCTCTCACCGCGTCGACCTCGAGGACGCGCCCGAGATGTACGAGGCGTTCGACAACCGCGAGGAGGGCGTCACGAAGGTCCTCCTCGAACCCTAGACCGAACGCATCGTCGCTCGGGAACGCGCCGACTCCGAATCTCGCGTTTTTCAGCGGTGTCGTGGCTGCAGAGCGTCTGGTAAGCTAGTCACTCTGACGGACACGCGTCAAGCCCGCAGCCACGCCTTCGGATGCTCCTCGCGGAGGTGTGACTGATACCGCTCGATGAGCTTCGGATACGAGTCGGCGACCGCGTGCCACTGGCAGTGCTCACAGCTCCGTTCGACCGCCTCCTCGCTGCTCGTCACGTACCCCCCGCGTCTGTATCTCACCATGGGGTCCTCGTCGAACTCGTGGGTCTCATGGTGTGTGGTAGCTCTGTGCACACATTACGCTGTCGATGACGCGGTCGATGCGGCCCCGTCGCTGCAGTGTGGTTCCCACGGGGACGACGACCCGTATCGGATCGGCATCGCCGAAACCGGTATATCGACCGCCCGTGTTGGCACGTGTATGTGCAAGTACTGTAACTGGGCGTTCCACGACGGGTGGGGTGACCTGTTGAAGTACGACGACGTGTATCAGTCGGCGATGGGACCGGAGACGGAGTCCAATCACGGCTTCCACGATGACTGGGATGACCTGCAGGCCGAACTCGGGATCTGACCGGCACGTCCGGCTGCGTTCCTGTCTGTAGTCCGCGTGAAGCGTCCGCTGCGTTCCGGAGGTCAAGAGGTGGCGACGGGGACACGAGCGACCCGGCGGAATCATTTATCAGTCGGGGGTGCATCGATCAGCTACATGGAGCTGCGCCAACTCGTTCGTGGCCGCGTCGACTGGCCCGATCTCGAACGCGTCGCCCGCGAGTTGGCCGACCGGTACGACCGCGAGGCGCTGCGCATCCGGTTTCTCGACGCGGACAACTGGTTGTCGACGCCGATGGTCGTCGACGACGACCTGTTCGTGAAGGTGATCACGAAACAGAACACGATCGTCCACACGCTGTTCACCACCGGCCGCAACATCGGCGCGTTCACCGCCGGGACCGAGGGGTTCTTCGAGCGATACGAAACGCCCTACGAGATGGCTCGCCACGAGCTCGAAGCGACGGAGCGGATCCGCGAGATCGGCGTGAACGCGCCGGAGCCGATCGAGGCGTTCGAGGTGGATGGGCTCGGCGTCGTCGTCCTGGAGTACCTCCCCGAGTTCCGGACGCTGGACGCGATCGACCGCGAGCGCGAGGCCGAGCTCGCGCCGGACCTGTTTTCGACCCTGCGAACCGTCCACGACGCCGGGCTCGCGCACGGCGACCTCCGCGCGGAGAACGTGTTGATCCGCGACGGCGATATCTACTTTATCGACGCGACGAACGTGAGCGACGACGGCCGCGACGCCGCGCGGTCGTACGATCTCGCCAGCGCGCTGGCAGCGCTCGAGCCGCTCATCGGCGCGGATCTCGCCGTCGACGCCGCGCTCACAAGCTACACGACCGCGGAGCTACTCGCGGCGAGTCGCTTTCTGGATTTCGTCGCGATCCGCCCCGACCACGAGTTCGACGTGGCGGAGTTGAAAGGCGAACTCGAAAAGCGAGCCTCTCAGTCCGAACGATCCGCACGGTCGGATGACGCCGACCGACCGACCGACTCGTCCGACCCACCGGCCGACTCGTCCGACCCACCGTGGTTTACACGGTGAACCCGTACGCTCCCGTTCGGTGACCGCCGAAACGACCCGGACGGTCACGCGTCGTCGACCGCGGTTTCAACCACGGTGCGTACGTCGTCGACCAGCTCGTCGACGTCGTCGCTTTCCGCGTACACGCGAACGTACGCCTCGGTGCCCGACGGTCGGACGAGCGCCCACGACGCGTCCGGAAACTCCAGTCTGACGCCGTGATCGGTGTCGACGGTCGCGTCCGGGAAGGCGTCCGGTAGCGCCGTCTCCAGCCGCCGCATGGTCGGCTCCTTCGCCTCGTCCGGACAGTCGATGCTCTCCTTCCGGTACGGTCGCTCGCTCACCGGCTCGCGAAGCGCGTCGAGCCCCTCGTCGGCGACGAGACGGGCGATCACTGCCGCGGAACAGACGCCGTCGATCCAGCCGCCGAACGACGTGTGGATGTGTTTCCACGGCTCCGCGGCGAACGCGACGGACGTATCGGAGCCTGGAGTCGCAGCGGATCGAACCGACGCGATACCCTCGTGGAGCGCGCCCAGCCGCACTCGCTCGACGCGACCGCCCGCCTCGCGGACTCGCTCGTCGATCCGCCCGGAGGCGTTCGGCGTGGTGACGACGACCGGATCGACCGCGTCGCTCTCGCGGGTGTACCGCTCCGCGAGGATCGCCAACACCGTGTCCTCGTGGACGACCTCGCCGGCGGCGTCGACGACGACGATGCGGTCCGCGTCGCCGTCGTGGCCGATTCCGAACGCGAACCCGTCACCGTCGTTCGGACTCGCATCGTCCGCGCCCTCGTTGGCGTCGGCGATGAACGACCGGAGGTCACGGAGCGTTTCGGGCGTCGGCTTGCTCCCACGGCCGGGGAAATGGCCATCGACGTTCCCGTTGAGCGTGACGACCGTAGCGCCGAGCTCCCGCAGGACGGCGGGCGTCGCCGGTGCGGCCATCCCGTTACCGCAGTCGACTGCGATCCGGAGCCCGTCGAGGTCGGTACCGAAGTCGGTGGCATACGCCGTGACGGCGTCGAGATATCGGTCGAGGCTGTCGACGGTGTTCGACTCGGTCCACTGGTCCCACCGCGTTGCCGCCGCGCCGTCCGCGACGCGTGTCTCGATCGCGGCTTCGAGGTCGTCGCCGAACTCCACGCCATCGCGGAACAGCTTTATTCCGTTGTCCGACGGCGGGTTGTGGGAGGCGGTCAGCATCACGCCGTACCGTCCCCGTGAGGCGTATGCGAGCCCGGGCGTCGGGAGTCGCCCTGCACGCAACACCGCCGCGCCGCCGGACGCGAGCCCGGCTTCCATCGCGGCCGCGAGCGCGGGACCCGTCGTGCGTCCGTCGCGGGCGACGACGACCTCCGGCGGGTACGTGTCATCGTCATCGGGCGGGTCCGTGTCATCGTCATCGGGCGGGTCCGTGTCATCGTCCTCGACGGTCGCGTCTTCCTCCCGTATCTCCGCCGCCACCGCCTGACCGACCGCGAGCGCGAGTTCGGTCGTCACCCGCTCCTCGACGCTCCCGCGGATGCCGGCCGTTCCGAAGAGGCTCATGCTCCGAGGATCGGCCGCCGCTCGTTAGTAGGCGTCGGTCCGACACGACGAGGCGTTTAACTTCGACGGGGACCCAACGGCGGTCGATGGCCGACCGAATCCGTGCACACGTGTTCGTCTCCGGAACCGTCCAGGGCGTCTACTACCGTGCGACCACCCGGGACACCGCTCGCGATAGCGACGTCGACGGCTGGGTCCGGAACCTCGACGACGGCCGAGTCGAGGCGGTGTTCGAGGGGCCCGAGGCGGCGGTCCGCGACATGGTCGAGTGGTGCGAGACGGGGAGTCCCGCGGCCGACGTCGACCACGTGGACGCCGAGTTCGGCGACCCCGAGGGGCTCGACGGGTTCGAGGTTCGGTGGTGAGTTCGACCGTTCCGGGAGCAGCGTTGCTCGGTAATATATAAGCCGTCCCCGTTCCGAACGCCGACATGGACATCGGTCTCACGGTCGGGGTCGACATGGATCGCCTGGCGGGGTCGCCGACTCGATTCGATTTCGTGGAACTCGGCGTTGACGCGGGCACTCGCCCCCCGTCGGAGATCGACCCGGGGCGACTCTCTGACGGACTTGCCGGACGCGACCTCCACGTGCATCTTCCGTATAGTCAGCTGTTGACGAGCTACGCCGACGAGATCAACGACGCGATCGTCGCGTATCAGCGCCGACTGCTCCGTGCGGCCGGGGAGCTCGGTGCGGGGAAGGCGGTGTTACACGCTACCTCGGCCGACCGGGACGACGTGGCGTTTCGGGACGTCGCGGCCGAACAGCTTCGGCGCGTCGCCGACGCCGGGCGGGAAGCCGGCGTCGAGGTCGTCGTCGAGAACGTGGGCCACCAGCATCACGGGTTACAGCTCTCCGTGCTCGGCGACATTGCCCGCGAGACGGAGACGCCGATCTGCTTCGACGTCGGACACGCGTACATGGAGGGCGGCAACAAGGCGATCCGGCGGTTCCTTCGGAGCCACGGCGACCGGGTCTCGCATCTCCACTGTCACGACGTGCGTCGCCGCGGCGACACCCACATCCCCGTGGGAGCCGGCGAGGTCGACTACGACATCGTGAGCGAGGAGCTCGCCGGTTTCGACGGCACCGTCGCGCTCGAGGTGTTCACCGACGACGACGCGCTCCTTCTCGACTCGGCCGAGCGAGTTGCAGACCATCTCGATGCGACGTTCTGATCGGGGGGTCGGAGATGTCGAATCGGAAGGCTAACGTTCGCAAGTCGTGTGGAGCCAGTCAGATGGACGGTGTTCCACCGACGGCTGGAATCGCCCGACTCGACGGCTGGACTGGAGACGAACGGGAACTACCTCGATGAGCAACGCGTACGGCGTCGATCCCGACGCCGAGGCCAAACGGATCCTCGGCTACTCACGGTGGTGGCAGATCGTCGCGGCGGCGGTGATGATGGCGCTCGTGAGCCCGTACCAGTACGTCTGGTCGTCGCTGGAGGGCCCGCTCGCGGTCGAGCTCGACGCGTCGCTGTCGGCGCTCGGATTCGTGTTCACGGCGTACGTCGTGATCATGGCGCTGGTGCAGTTCCCCGCGGGATGGTGGCGGGATCGATACGGACCAAGGGCCGTGACGCTCGCCGCGGGCGTGCTCGCCGGGGGCGGATACGTCGGGCTCGCGTTCGCCACGGAGCTGTGGCACGTGTACGCCGTCTACTCGATCGGGGCGGTCGGCGTCGGGATGGTGTACACGGTGGCGGTCAACACCGCGGTGAAGTGGTTCCCCGACAAGCGCGGGCTCACGACCGGGATCGGAACGATGGCGTTTGCGGCCGGCAGCGCCGCGTTCGTCCCGTTCATCCGGTATATGATCGCCGGCGACGCGATCACGGCCGGCTTGGCGAGCATGGGTGCGCTCATCGGCGTCGGGATCCTCGTCGGAACGGTCGTCCTCACTGACCCGCCACACGGGTGGGAGCGGAACGGAGAGTCGGACGACGTCGACAGCGGGACGGGAGCTGCCGAAACCGACGATCCGGACACCGCAGTAGATGGCGGCGACGCCGAACTGGCCGACGGTCGTCGACAGTACGACTGGCGGGAGATGGTTCGGACGTGGCAGTTCTGGCTGATGTACTTCATGTTCTTCGCCGTCGCTGCCGCGGGGCTGATGATCACCGCACGGACGGTGTTGTACGCGGAGGAGTCCGGACTGACGGCTGGCACGGCCACGCTCGCGGCGACGATCCTCCCGATCGGCTCCGCGGGCGGCCGACTCATCGTCGGGGGGCTCTCGGACCGGTTCGACCGCGAGCGGATCACCGCGGCGTCGTTCCTGCTCTGTGGGATCGCGACGATCGCGATCGTCCTCGTCGCCGGACTCGAGACCGCGGCCGGATACGTCGCGTTCGTCGCCATCGCGGTGTTCTTCTGGAGTTCGCAGTTCTCGCTGTTCCCCAGTCTCGTCGCGGACTACTACGGCAGCAAGCACTCCTCGGCGAACTACTCGATCGTCTACTCCGGGAAGATGTGGGGTGGCGTGTTCGGCGGCGGCGTCGTCGGCTGGCTCATCGGCGTCATCGGATGGGACGCAACGTTTCTTCTCGGCGGCGGACTGGCCGTCGCCGCCGGCGTCGCCGGGTTCCTCCTCCGGCCTCCGCGGTAGCCACGACCGAGTCCATCGGAGTTCCGCGTGAGGGCTCAGCGATCGTCGCCGTCGGCGCTCCGGCGGGAGTCGTCTCCGTCGTCTTCCGTGTCGCTCGCGTCGTCCGTCTCGGAGCCGCGGGCGTGGTCACCCGTTTCGTCGTCCCTCGCACCGGTTCCCACAGCGGCCGAATCGGGCTCGTCGAGCTGTCGTTTGATCGACTCCAGTTCGGACTCGACGTCGACTTCGGGGGACGGATCGTCGACTCCGGACGCACGGTCCGTTTCGTCCGCAGCGTCGGCGGGCTCCGATTCGTCCGTGATGTCGTCCGGATCGCTCACGTCGATGTGCACGACGTCGCCGCCTGAGTCGCGACGATCGACTCGGCGATCACTCGTGGATCGGTCGTCGATCGACTCCTCCGCGCGACGGCGGGCCGAGTCCGCCTCGTGGCTGGACTCCTCGATCCGGGCTTCGATCTCCGCGGTGAGGTCGCGGGCATCCTGAATCAGGGACCGTGATGCCGCCTCGTTCGGGAGGTCCGCCTCGGAAAGCGCGGTCCGGAGCTCGGAAAGCGACCGGGCGAGGCCGGCGCTCGCCTCGTCACGGACCCCCGCGAGACGGTCGGCCGTCGCGCCCGCATCGGCGTCGACGTCCATCCCGCGTCCGGGGTCGGCGAGCCGAAGCGTCCCGCGGAGGAGCTCCAGCGATTTGATCGTCGTCTCGAGGACGGCGATCAGCGTCGGAATGGTGTACTGTTCGGTGAACCGGAGGAGCTCGGAGAGCCGCGGTGGACGCGGCGGTCCGGGGCGGTGGCGCTCGTCACGCTTCAGGTCGCGTCGAAGCTCCGAGAGAACGTCCTCGAGCTCGTCGAGCCGCTCCTCGAGGTCGTCGTCACGCGGACGGTCGCGGGAACTCATACCCTACCGTTGACGACCGGTACATAAAAATACCGGCCGAAGCGGCGTCGGTCGAACCGCGCACGTCTCCGTCGCTTCCCGTTACTCGAACCGTCCGCGCTCGTACTGGACGGGCCAGTCGATCGTCGCGTCGAGTTCGTGGGCGGCCTCCAGCGGCCAGTACGGCTGTCGGAGCAGCTCCCGACCGAGCGCGACGAGATCTGCGCGCCCGTTGCGCACGAGCGCGTCGGCGTGGGTGGGTTCGGAGATCCCGCCGACCGCGGCGACGGGTACGTCGGCTCCCTCCCGGATCGCCTCCGCGTACGGAACCTGGTATCCGGGGCCGCTTCCCGGGAGCGACTGGTCGGGATGAATGCCGCCGCCGGAGACGTCGATGAGGTCCGCCCCGGCATCGGCGAGGAGCGGGGCGAGCCGAACGGAGTCGTCGACGTCCCATGACTCGCGGTCCGGCAGCCAGTCGGTCGCGGAGATCCGCACGAAAACGGGCCGGTCAGCGGGCCAGACGTCGCGAACCGCCTCGACGACCTCCCGAACGAGCCGGGTCCGGTTCTCGAAGGAGCCGCCGTACGCGTCGTCGCGGTCGTTCGTCACCGGCGAGAGGAACTGGTGGAGCAGATAGCCGTGCGCGGCGTGTACCTCCGCAACCGCGAAGCCGGCTGCAAGTGCACGCTCCGCGGCCGCGCGGAACGCCGAAATCACGTCGTCGACGTCGGTCGCATCCATCCGCCGAGTGGCTGCCTGCTGCTCCTCCGGATACGGCTCCGCAGTCGGTGAGATCGTCTCCCAGCCGTCCTCGTGGTCGCGAGAGAGACCGTAACCGCCCGCCGACGGCGTTGCGTGTGAACCCTTCCGTCCGGCGTGAGCCAACTGCACTCCGGGAACGGCCCCCTGCGCGCGGACGAACTCCGTGATCGGTTCGAACGCCGCCGCATGCTCGTCGGACCAGATCCCGAGACAGGCGGGCGTGATGCGACCGCGCGGTTCGACGGCAGTCGCCTCCGTCATCACGAGTCCGGCACCGCCGACGGCACGCGATCCCAGATGTATCCGATGCCACTCGTTCACGAACCCGTCGTCGGCCGAGTACTGGCACATCGGGGACAGCATGACTCGATTCGGGATCTCCGTCTCGCGGAGCGTCAGCGACGTGAAAAGCGAGTCGGTCATCATCGGAACGAGAACCCCGGGCGGGTAAGAAACTCCGATACCCGAACCGGTTGCCAGTATCGAGGATCGAGCGCTGCCCCGTGTTGTGACGCGACCACCGGAACGACCGGGTGGTGAAGCGGACTATCCCGGCGGCACGGTTTCGTGCGAACACACACTACTCATATCAAACGACTACCGTACAACGGTTCACACACCTGGTTCGTCACTCCCGTCGATCGCTCAGTACGGACGTCGCGGCGATCGATCTCGGGCGTACGTCGCTCACGAGGGGGGATGGGTGGTTTATACGTGATTGCGTGATGGATCTGGAGGTGATTTATAAGTGAGTCGCGGGAGCGATAGCTCCGCGACGAACGATCTGAAAGCCCCAGCCGCGACGGCTCGCGCGCCTTGCTGCGCTCCTCGGTCGCTCGCGGTGCTCGCTCCCTGTGGTGCTTACAGCGGCGGGCGTCGCCCCACCGGGAGACTGCGTCTCCCGAGCCCCCGCTCGCTCCGCTCGCGGGGATCACGGCTGCCCCTTTCAACCCCACCCGACCGCACCGCAACCGCACCGCAACCGCACCTCACGCCTCCCCAGCCTCGCGGTTCGCGCTCTCCGAGCGCTCACCGCGTCCCTCGCACGCGCTCCTCGCGCTCTTTCCAGAGCGCTCGGAGGCGCGCGCCGACCGCCCGCCGTCACCTGATAACCGAACAATGCTCTGCTTGTGGTTGCGGTGGCGCGCGCCGCGAGCGGGCCTTCGGCCCGTGAGCGAGCGCGCGAGGGAGACCGGAGGGGCCGCCGAGCGTTCCGGCGGCCCCTCCGGTCGAGGCTGGGGCGGTCCGAGGCTGCGGGGCGGTCGGGTGGGACTGGAAGGGGCAGCCGCGAGGGCGACGCACGGCGACGAAAGCACTGCAGGGAGCGAAGCGACCGAAGCGCGCAGCGAGCCGCGCGAGCCGTCGCGGCTGGGGCTTCCGAGGGAGTCTCCTCTCCACCGCTCACTTATATACCGCTCTTCTCCACATCGAGTGAGCCTTTATAAGCATCTACTCGAACTCACACTGCACAATATACGCCCGGCATCGACCACGAAGCGGATCGTTCGCACGGCTGATTCGGGTATGCGATCGTGGAATAGGCCATGCAACACAGTTTTATCGCGCTCCATGCCACTAGTGAAGCGTTCCTTCTCTGACGTGTGCGTCGTGCGCGAACAGCGCATAGCCGACCTCAGCGACGGTGTGCCCGGTCTCCGCGGCGATGTCGCGGATCGGTTCGATCGTCGTTACGTAGTCGTCTGCGTCGAACGATTCCTTGCGCCCGTCGAGTCGATCTAGTCGGTCGAGCGACGCCCACACCCGGGTGTCGATGACGGCGTGTTGATCGGGATCCAGCGCGGTCAACACACAGGAGGCGGTCGGAGCTTTGAATCCTGACAACCCCGTAAGCAGGCGCATCGCCGAGAAGTCGCCGTCGACCGCGAGGACGTTCGCGGTCACCTCTCGACATCGCTCCTTCGTGTTCCGCTCCACGTAGTGAGCGCTTCGTGTCGATGACTCGTAGGCGATCTCGTACAGTTGCTCTCTCGTCAGATACCCCTGCTCGCGGTATCGGTCACCGAACGACTGCAGTCGTTCCGGCAGCACACCCTGTGTCTCCGCGTACCGATCGAGATGCCGCCGAATGAACGCCTCCGTTGCTTGCGGGCTCGACCCGTTCGTACCGTCCTCGTCGTCATCGGGGCGTCCGTCGCCAGCCGCATCGTCACTGTCCATGCGTCGCCGTTGCCGCGGATCTCCCGTGTGTCTTGCGGATGGGAGCGACCGTCGCGACGCCGACCGCGACATCTCAGCCACGTCGAACGTCGATCCCCGAGAAGCCGCAGCCGTCGCACGACAGCGTCGACCGGGCACCGAACGCGTAGGCGGAAAGCGTCGTTCCACAGCGCGGACAGGGGTCACCCGCGACGACCGCCGGCGAATAACGCACGTCCGCAACGACGACGCACACGGTGAGCTCGCCGTCGGTCGACTCGTCGACTGCACCGCCCCAGATGACGTTCGCATCCCCATCGATCCGCTCGCGAACAGCGCTGATCGCGTCGGTCGCGGCGGTGATGCTCGTGACGGGATCGACGACGACGTCGACGAGAACCGCGGTCGCGTCGTCGACGTCGACCGCGCTCGGCAGCCGGTGGAACGCGGCGTTGACCGCGCTCCCCGGCGAATCGCATCCGGAGGTCCCCGATCCGATCGCGGCGACGCCCGCCGAGAGCACGGTTCGCGCGTCAGTCAGATCCAGGTTCACGAACCCCGGGCGCTGCACCGCGGCGAGCAGTTCCCGGATCCCTCGTTCGACCGGATCAAGCGATTCGTCGACGACCGACCCGTCTCCGGAGCGTGCACCGCTAGCTCCGGAAGCGGGAGGGCGAGCGCCGGAGTCGGAGGCGCGAGCTGTAGCGTCCGAGGTGCGGGTGGACTCCGGCTCCGATGCCGGCGAATCGGCCAGCAGCAACCCATCGACGTGCTCCCGAACCTCTGCGAGCGTATCTCCCTCGACGGCGGCACACGGGATCACTGCGACGGTGAACGGGCTCGCGCTCGGGTCCGCGCCGGACCGCAATGCGAGCGCTTCGTGGAGGTCTCGGACCGCTCCAGATGCGGCCGGGTCGACGCCGATCACGACGGCCGCGGTCGAGTCGGTCACGTGATCCGACAGCGCGGAAGCCGGGCTGTATCGCGCGTGTGAGAACGCCACGTCGGCCAGCGATGCGTCGCAGCAACCGACTCCACAGACCACGACGGAGTCCGTGAGGGACTCCGCAGTCATCCGCAGCTCGTCGTTCCGGGCCATTCGACCGTGCGTTGATGCCCCGACGACAAACGGGTTTCGTCCGCGGATCCGGCCTGACGGGACCGTCGAGCCGCAACGACTTTGAGACGGCTCCGAGAAAGCCCGGGAACATGACCGGAGACAGCGAGGACCCGAACGCGGACGTGCAGTACCACCTCGAGGTCGGTCCCGACGACGTCGCCAACGCCGTGCTGCTCCCCGGGAATCCCGAGCGAGTCGACAAGGTGACCGCGCTGTGGGACGGCGCCGAGGAGGTTGCGTACCACCGCGAGTACCGCACCGCAACCGGGACGTACGGCGACGAACCGATCTCCGTAACGTCGACGGGGATCGGCTCCCCGTCGGCGACGATCGCCGTCGAGGAGCTCGCGCGGGTCGGCGTCGACACGTTCATCCGGGTCGGCTCCTGTGGCGCGATCCAGCCCGAGATGGACGTCGGTGACCTCGTGATCACGACCGGCGCAGTGAGACAGGAGGGTACGAGCGCGGAGTACGTCCGGGAGGAGTATCCCGCCAGCGCGGACGGCGAAGTCGTTTCCGCCCTCGTCGCCGCCGCCGAGCGGCTTGGGTACGAGTATCACACCGGAATCACGATGAGCGCCGACTCCTTTTACGCCGGACAGGGGCGACCCGGGTTCGAGGGGTTCGAGGCCGCCGGTTCGGACGCGCTGGTCGAGGAGCTTCGGGCGGCGAACGTGAAGAACATCGAGATGGAGGCGTCCGCGATCCTCACCGTCGCCAACGTGTACGGACTTCGTGCCGGCGCAGTGTGTTCCGTCTACGCCAACCGGGTCACCGGCGAGTTCCGCACGGAAGGCGAGTCCGAGGCCGCCGAGACTGCGAGCCTCGCGGTGAAACTGCTCGGGCGCATGGAGGAGATCAAACGCGAGGTGGGTGTGGATCGGTGGCACGCCGGGCTCTCGTTGTGAACGGAGCGCCGAGACCAGTCGATGCGAGCGCCGCCCGGCACATGAGATTTCTCAGGAGCGATCGTACGAGGTTGGAACACGGGACGGCCAACTCGGCCGACAATCGTCTCACAACTGAGATGCATCCCGTCAGTAGCGGTTAGATCGCCGCACGGACGGCGGTGGTTTCAAAGCGTCTTTATTCGCGCGTCGCTGACCCGGAGCCATGACTACGCAGGTCGTCGTCGTCGGCTCCGGATACGCCGGTGCCGGGGCGGTCCGATCGTTCGAAGACGAAGTCGGCGAGGGTGAAGCCGATCTTACGTGGGTCGCCGAGCACGACTATCATCTCGTATTACACGAGGTGCACCGGGCGATCCGCAACCCCGCCGTCGAGGAGAAGATCACGATCCCGGTCGAGGAGATCAAATCCCACGACACTGACTTCGTGCAGGGTCGCGTCGTCGACGTCGACACCGACGAGCGCATCGTCGAGACGGACGACGGTACGGAGGTGGCGTACGACTACCTCCTGCTGGCCGTCGGCTCCACGACCGCCTTCTTCGGGATCGACGGACTGGAGGAGAACGCCCACCAGCTGAAAGGGCTTGCCGACGCGAAGGGGATCCACAGCGACCTCCGAGACGCGACCGCGGAGGCGACGCATTCTGCACCCGCACGGGTGCTCGTCGGCGGTGCCGGGCTCTCCGGCATTCAGGTGGCCGGCGAGGTCGCGGAGTACCGCGACGATCATCGCGCCCCGATCGAGATCACGCTCGTGGAGGGGTTAGACGAGATCTTCCCGGGACACGATCCGCAGATCCAGAGCGCGCTTCGCAAGCGTCTGGAGGAAGTCGACGTGGAGATTCTGACCGGCGACTTCATCTCCGAGGTCGATGACGACCACGTCTATCTCGGCGGCGGTGCCGAGGACGATGCGACGCGGCTGCCGTACGACGTGTTAGTCTGGACCGGCGGGATCACCGGACAGCCGGAGGTCGCCGACATCGACGTCGAAAAAGACGAGCGCTCCAACCGCGTGTACGCCGAATCCGACTTCACGACGAGCGACGACCGCGTGTTCGCGATCGGTGACGCCTCGCTGGTCGACCAGGGCTCCGACGACGTCGCCCCGCCGACCGCACAGGCCGCCTGGCAGGCCGCGGAGGTTGCGGGTGAGAACCTCGCTCGCGCGGCCCGTGGCGCACCCCTGCAGTCGTGGCGGTTCGACGACAAGGGGACCGTGATATCCGTCGGCGAAAAGGCGGTCGCACACGACGTGAAGGGGCTGCCGATCGACACGTTCGGCGGAACGCCGGCAAAGCTACTGAAAAAGACGATCGCGTCCCGGTGGATCACCAAGGTGTCCACGCCCGGACGCGGGCTGAGCGCGTTCGGCGACATGTAGCTCCAGCGTACTGAAGCGTATCGACCGATTGCGGCTCCCCACCAGCCGATGACTGACACCCGATCGATTTCGGCGCTCGTCGACGTCGCAGCGACGGCAGTGTTACCGGCAGGCGACCTGCTCGCCGCCGAGTTTCGAACCGGACGCGTCGCCGGCGAGTACGGCGCTCACGACGTGAAAACCGAGATCGACGAGCGCGCCGAACGGCTGATCCTCGACGCCCTCGACTACCACGTCCCCGGGCACGCGACGTACGGCGAGGAGACTGGCGGGCGTGGTGACGGCCCGTACACGTGGGTGATCGATCCGCTCGACGGGACGAACAACTACGCCGCGGGATTCCCGTCGTTCGCGACCGCGACATGTTGTCTCCGTGACGACGAGCCGGTCGCAGCCGCGGTGTACGAGCCGCTTCCCGGGTCGCTGTACGTTGCCGGTCAGGGGATGGGTGCACGCGGTATCGAAGCAGCCGAGCTCGACACGCTCGTGGAGACGGGCGATCGGGAGACCGAGACGGTTGCGGTCGAACCGGATGACTCGGTCACGGGGAACCTCGATGGTCCAGTCACCGTCGACATCGACGGACCGGATCCGGCGGGTCGTACCCTCGCCGCCGACAGCGACACCGCGCTCGATCACGGGACCGTCTCCTTCATCGTCGGCCTGCCCGTGGTCCGAAACCCGGAGCGGCGGGCTCGTGCGGATCGGTTGGTGGACGCGGTCGACGCGACCTGCAAGCGCGTCCTCCAGTCGTGGTCCCCCTGCGTCGACTGGGGGCTGCTCGCGCGCGGCGGCACCGAGGCCGTGGTGAGTTTCCGCCCGGATCCGTTCGAGCAGTTCGCGGGAAGCCTTCTCGCTGCCGAATCCGGGGCCACCATCAGAGAATCGGCGGAGCTGTACGTCGCCGCCGCCGACCCCACCGTTGCGGACCAGCTGTACGCGTTGGCTACCGAGCATTCCTCCGGCGGGTAGGTGTGGACTGCGACGTCGTCGTGCTGTGCACGCACGGTCGGACGGGATTTGCGTCTCGTCCCGAACCTCGCCTGCGGTCAAGGCGTGCAGATCTCGTGCAGATCCGCCAAGCCGTCGATCTCCCACGTCGGCCAGACGTTCAGCTCCCAGTCGTCACGGTGTGGCCGGCGAATGAACGCCGAGTCGATGCCGGCGTTGTGGGCGGCTTTTACGTCAGACTCGTTGTCACCGACGAACAGGGCGTTTTCGCCACTCAGATCCGCGAGCGCCTGCTCGATGTAATGTGGGTTCGGCTTGCGGAGCTGCAGGCTGTGGATCGTCGGCTCACGGCCGTACGCCGCCCCGAACCGCTCGAATCCGTCGAAGTGTTCGACGAGGAAGTCGACCGTCTCCTGCTGGTTCGAGGAGACGATCCCCATCTCGACGTCGAGATCTCCGAGCTCGTCGAGGTCGTCGTACGGAGTTTTTCGCCCTTCGCGAGCCTCCACCTGTTGGGCCTTCGAGACGGTGCTGTCTCGCGTCCGCCAGAACCGCGTCGGATCGAGGTCGTACGTCTGGCAAACCGTGCCGACGCTGCCGGGCGTCGCACCGATGGTCATTCGCTCTACGTCGTCCGGGTCCGGATCGTCCACACCGAGGTTCTCGAACGTTTTCCGGGTCGCTTCCCGGAGGACGTCGAATCGCGTGCGGCCGACAAGGACACCGTCGTTGTCGAACACGACGGTATCGTAGGTCATACAACGCGTTCGACCCCTATATTTAAAAGTGTTTCACTGACGCCGGATCGACACAACGAACCCGAATCGAGAAACTCCCGATCGAAACCGCTCAGTCGCCCGGAAACAGTGGTTTCTGTGTCCCTGTTCTCGAACACCGTGGTACGCCACCACACAAACATTTATATACCTGAGGTTCCTAACTGTTCGTGAAGGAAACACGACTGCGACGATACCGTTTTCACCTCCTCGTCGCCGTCGCTTCAGTTCATCATGAGTTCACCACGCTTCCGTGCTCACCAGCACACCGACACGCACGAACAGCACGACGCCGCACGGGATCGGCCCGAACGCGGCGAACGAGCCGAACGCCGCGCCGACGACCCGGCGACCCGCGACGAGGAGCCGACGGACCGTCCCACGGAGACGAACGAAAGCGAGAAGACGACCGAATCGGCGCTCCTCTGTCCGGAGTGTGACGGCGATCTCCGCAGCGAGGGCGCCGAGACGGTCTGTACCGAGTGCGGTCTCGTCGTCGAGGAGGACGAGATCGACCGCGGGCCGGAGTGGCGCGCCTTCGACAGCGCCGAGCGCGACGAGAAAAGCCGCGTCGGTGCCCCGACGACGAACACGATGCACGACAAGGGGCTGTCGACGAACATCGGCTGGCAGGACAAAGACGGGTACGGCAACACGCTCTCGAACAGCCAGCGGCAGAAGATGCAGCGGCTGCGCACGTGGAACGAGCGGTTCCGCACGCGCGACTCGAAGGAGCGCAACCTCAAGCAGGCGCTCGGCGAGATCGACCGCATGGCCAGCGCTCTCGGACTGCCGAAGAACGTCCGTGAGACCGCCTCGGTGATCTACCGTCAGGCGCTCGACAACGATATGCTCCCCGGGCGGTCGATCGAGGGGATCGCCACCGCGAGCCTTCACGCCGCCGCGCGTATGGAGGGCGTGCCGCGCTCGATCGACGAGGTCGCACACGTCTCGCGGGTTGACGCCGAGGAGTTCAAGCGGGCGTACCGCTACATCAACAAGGAGCTCAAACTGGAGATCCAGCCGGCCGACCCCGAGAGCTACCTGCCACGGTTCGCCAGCGACCTTGACGTTCCGGACGAAACGGAACGGCTCGCCCGCGAGCTGCTCGCGGAGGCCAAGCGGCGGAACGTCCACAGCGGAAAATCGCCCGTCGGGCTCGCGGCCGCCGCGTTGTACGCGGCGGGACAGCTCACCAACGTCGACCTCACGCAGAGCGAGGTCAGCGAGGTGACCGACATGAGCGAAGTGACGATCCGGAACCGCTATCAGGAGCTGCTCGAGGCACAGGGATCAACGTTCCCCGGCGGCGCGAGCGAGAACGAGACCGGCGCGGCCGTCTAGGAGACGAACTTCAGCAGGTCGTCACGGTTGTGCGCGTGGAACCGCTCGCGCAAACACTGTTCTAAGGCGTCGATGTCGCCCCGTTTCGCACAGACGGGCGCGATAGTGTCCGACCACTGCTGCCACGGCGGGTACAGTCCGAGCCGGTCACACACTTCGTCGAGACGCTCGTCGAGGTCGTCGATCTTGTCAGTCTTATTTACGGCGACGATCGGCTCGATGCCCACGTCCTCGAGGAACTGAAACATCTCGACGTCGTGGGGAACGTTCCCCCGCTCGCGATGACGGTCGATGATGTCGACCGCGCTTTTCCCGTCGATAACGACGACGCCCGCGAGGATCGCGTCCGCGTTCGCCTCCACGTATCGGACGACGTTCGCTTTGATCTCCTCGCGGCGATCCGCCTCGACGCCGGACATGAACCCGAACCCCGGCAGATCCGTGAACATGAACGACTCGCTCGCCCAGTCGTAATGGTTCGGCTTCCGGGTAACGCCCGGCTTTCCACCCGTCGAGAAGTCGTGCCCCGTCAGCTCCCGCATGATCGTGGATTTCCCGACGTTCGAGCGCCCCACGAGAACGACTTCGGCGTCACGGTCCGGCCGGTCTTCGAACATGGTCGGTACTCCGAGTCTCAGACTTTTAAGTACCGCGTCACCGTCGCCGCCTCGGTGTTCGCGTCAGGCCGATCCGGCGGCGAGTTCGTCGCTCCGTGCGCCGAACGCGATCCCGAACATGCGGAACACGGCCACCTGACCGTAAAACTGCACGAACGGCACGAGCACGAGTCCGATAACCGTCACGGCGAGGATCCCGGTCGCGATCCAGAGCACGAACGCCACGACGAGCGGCATGAGCACGGCCACGAGGTAGTCGACACTCAAAAGCGTCGGCTTCAGGAGACCGATATCGAAGGCGGCAGCCGCGTCGTCGCGAACGGCGTACGCGGTGAGCGCGGCCGGAACCGCGTAGTACGCCAGAAACACCACCGGGATGAACGCAAGGGCCCCAAGCAGTCCGAGCCCACCGATGAGCGCCCCCGCGTCACCGCCTATCACTCCGCCGGTGCCGATGACGACCATGACGAACAGTGCGTAGGCGATCATCGGCAGAATGACGTACGCTAACGCGATCACCGTCGCAACGATCCCGCGAACGAGCAGATCTCCCCACTCCTCGAACTCCGGCGGGGTCTCCTCGCCCGCCACGGTCGACTCCAGCACCTCGACGAAGTATCCGAAAAGCAGGAACGCCGGAATGACGAGCCAGGAGAGGAATCCGAGCACGCCGCCGATGATCACACGTCCGATCCAGTCGCCCCGCACGGGATACGACAGTCCATCCTCGAGCATATCGCCGAATGACACACATTCGATACATAAAAGCAGCGTCACCCTTTCGGTGCGGCGGCTCGAAGCGTCGTCGAGAAACGACCGATGGAGAAAGACGAGGTTCGTGAGGCAGTGTGGGACGTACTGGAGGACAGCGGGGACGCTCGGTTTCCGTTCCCGCCACACGGTCGCATCCCAAACTTCGCCGGCGCGGAGGGTGCGTGTGACCGACTGGTCGAGACGCCGGAGTGGACGGCTGCCGAGACGCTCAAATGCAACCCGGACGCACCGCAGCTTCCCGTTCGTCGGGCTGCACTCCGGGCCGGAAAGACGGTGTTCATGGCACAGCCACGGCTTCGCGATCCACAGCCGTTCCTCCGACTCGACCCTGTCGACGTCGACGACATCGACGAGGCGACGACCGTTTCGGGCGTATCGAAACACGGCGTACCGGTCGGTCCGGATGCGGTTCCCCACGTCGACCTCGTGGTCGCCGGCTCCGTCGCCGTGACGACCGCCGGTGCGCGGATCGGAAAAGGCGAGGGGTACAGCGACCTCGAGTGGGCGGTGCTCCGCGAACTCGATGCGGTCGACGACTCGACACGTGTCGCCACGACGGTCCACGAACGACAGGTCGCCGACGAGTCGCCGTCACCGATTCCGGACCCGACTGTGCTCCCCGACCCGGACGACCACGACGTGCCTCTCGACCTCGTCGTGACGCCGGACCGCGTCGTCCGGACGGAAACCCCGTATTCGCGTCCCTCGGGCATACATTGGCACCTGCTCGACCCCGAGAGGCGATCCGAGATACCCGTGCTCGCCGAGTTCGCCCCCGACGGCGACGTCGGTGTCCACCGACAGGGGGGCGGTTGATGGGATGTCATGAGAACACACCTCGTTTCCGGTGAAACGGGAGTCGGCGTCCCGGGGAGCGAGAGGTTGGCGATATCGGCGAGATCGATGGCGAACCGGTTCCCGTCGAGAGGCGTTTCGCGTTCCATCGACACAAGACACAAGAGCTCACGGCCGTATTTCCCGGATATGCAACCCTCCAAGGAGCGGGAGGCGTCGGACGGCGACCCGCTCGACGAGCTCGATGAGCTCCTCGACGACGACATCGCGGGCGACGACACCGCCGGGACGGACGGGGACGTGTCCGCCACGTCGGACGGGGCGGCGTCCGGAGGGAATCGTGGAAACGGCGGTCGGATCGGCATGGACGGGCGGTGGTTCTCCCTGAAATCGTTCGCGGTCGTCGTGGTCGCGCTGGGGCTCGGCGTGTTCCTTGGTGGCATGCTCCCGCTCGTCGGCGGCACGATCGGCCACGCCGCCGGCGTGTTTCTCGGTGCGTTCCTCGTTGGACTCCTGTTTTCCGCCCGAAAATACGTCGAGACGGGCATTGCCGGTGCGGGCATCGGCGGCGGCAGCGCCCTGATGAACGTTCTCGGCATCGGCTTTCTGCCGATCGGTCTCCAGTACGTTCAGGAGTGGGGAGTCGCGCTGCTCGCGGTCGGCGGCGGGGTCGGACTCGTCCTCGCGATCGTCGGCCACTATCTCGGACGCGACCTCCGCTCCGGAGTCACAGCATCGGTCGAATGACATCCTCCGCGCCGTGAACGGCGCGGTTTCCCCCGTGGGAGTCTCGGCTAGGCCGATTCCCCGGCGGCAACATTCCCGTCGCTGTTGACGGTACTCCGCTCTGTGCGCTGTTGTTTGGGACTTTCCTGAGTGTGTGATGCCTCCAGCCATTCGTGGCTGTCCCACTCCAACCGCACGGGCCGTGCCATCGGCCTGACTGACTGCTCGGTCTGCCGCGCTAAGTGTAGGTTCAGATGTGTTCTGACTAGTTCCTCGGCTCAACTGGATACAGCTGCCGTAGCTTGATACGAGCGTCACCGGTGGTAAATTGCCAGTCGATAGGTCGATCAAACGCATTGTGTCGCTCTTCCCACGCAGCGACCTCCGCTCGGAGCGTCGCTGCGTCATAGATACGCCAGTCAAGACACTGCCGTTTGAGCACACCAATCTTGATTTCGGCCATGTTCAGCCAACTTCCTCGCTTCGGCGTAGTTGGATAGCAGTTCCATGTCGAGACGATTTCGTAGCAGTCTCATAGATCGTTCACTACTGCTGAATTACTGTGTCGCTGGGGAGTCGCGGATCAACGGAATCGACAGATTCCGTGATCCGCACCGACGACAGTTCGCTACTCCGCCAGCAGCTCGTAGTCAAGAAGCTTGAGAACCGGCTGCTGCGACGCCAGATTACTGCACAACAACAGAAGATCGAACAGCTTGAGGCTCGCCTCAAGCAGTACGAAAATCCAAACACACCACCCAGTAGACAGGGTGGTGCGGCTAATTCACCAGGCGATGACGACCAAACCGAGGACGAAGACCAAGAACCTGATGAAGACGACGCTGGCGGCGACTCTGACGCCGCCAGCGACTCATCGCCTGGACGCAGCGAAGGTCACGAGGGAACAACTCGAACAGCACCTGAACCAGAAGAGACGATCCTCGTTGATCAGGGATTCTGTCCAGACTGTGAGCAAATCCTCTCTAGCCCTGATAGCTACGTTTCACGGACTATTATTGACGTACCGCTTCCTGTTCCAACCACTGTTACCGAGTACAAGCTCGGCAAACACCACTGTTCTTGTGGTAACGAGGTTGTTGCTGAGCATCCTGACTGTCCCGAAAAGGGGCGGTTTGGGCCAAATATCATGGCCCAAACCGCTCTCGGTCGGTTCCATCAACGACTGCCGAACCGGAAACAGGCCGAGCTGTTTGACTGGGACTTCGACCTTCCGATCTCTCACCGGACGATCTACAACTTGACTAAGCGGGTCGCAGCCGGTCTGCGACCCGCTTACGAGGATGTCAAAGAGAAGATTCGGGAGAGTGAGGTCGTCTACTGCGATGAAACAGGCTTTCCGGTCGATGGAGAACAACACTGGGCGTGGACGTTCGTCACTGATGACGAAGTGCTGTTTTGGGTTGATGAAAGCCGAGGAAGTGGAGTCTTAGAAGACGTCCTCGGCGAGGAATTCGCCGAGGACTCGACGCTCAGTTGTGACGGCTGGTCGGCGTATTCGAGTTATCACACGAAACTGCAGCGGTGCTGGGCGCACCTGTTGCGGGAGGCTGAGTACGTCGCTGAACGGTACGAGGAAGCAGAGCGGCTGTCTGAAGAGTTGCACGCACTCCACGACGATCTAACGACGTTCGTCGAAGGAGATCCGTCCGCTTCCGCCCGCGAGCAGAAGCGGGCGGAAGCATCCTTACACCTGGAGGGCCTGGTGAGGGAAGGTTACGAGGCCCAAGAGGTTCAGCAGCTGATCAAGAAGATCAGCAATGGCTTGGGTCACTGGCTGACGTTCGTGACCGAACGGGGTGTTGATTCAACGAATAATCGCGCAGAGCGGGCTCTGCGCGAGCAAGTAGTCCTTCGGAAGATGTTTCGGACCCTGCGTTCGGCAGAAGGGGTCCAGATTCACGAGACAATAACAACGATGTTGGCGACGTGGAAACGACGAGGACTTGATCCACCTGAACAGCTCCAGTCAATTCTGGGTGGGAGAGAACTTCGGTAAGGACGAGAGGCATCACTGTGCGGTGTATCTTTGTCTTGCTATCCAACTACGCTTCGGCGTGTAGTGGAACTCGAATCGATCAAGATACGCTTTCGCTTGCTCCGGTGGGAAGAACTCGTAGAAGGCAGCCGGTTTGTGCGTATTGAGCTGATCCATCACAACCCGGATGCGATCAGCATCCGGGTAGTGAACATCTGCCAGCTCAACCATCCGGTCGATCCATTCGGTCGTTCGCCGTCGGTCTGTCACTTCGACAGCCACCCAGCCGGTCAACGGTTCAGTAGTGATGTGTAGCCGCTGTTTCCCGTTACGTTCGTAGCGATGATCGACACGAGCGACCGCTCCCGGTTCGGCCGGGAGCGGATCGCGTTCATGGCCACGAAGTGCCTTGCTTGACTCGTCAAAACAGATGACTGGACGAGTTTCGTTGTACGGTTCGTGGTAAAGAGCAAGCACGTCTTCCATGTAGTAGACGAACTCAGCGTCCAGTTCAGGCGGTATTTCCCAGTAGCTGGAGAGATGCGGTTTCAGGGCGTTTTTTTAGACGGTCTCGGACGGTTTCGTGAGAGATCGACTCGAAGTCGATCTCGTCGAGCATCACGAGTTCATCAGCGAGGAGATGGAGCGTCCAGCGGGAGTGTCCCTCTGGTGGCTCGCTGCAGGCGAGTTTGATCAGTCGCGCTTCAGCATCGCCATCGAGTTTGATTTCATACTCGCGGTCGGGCTTGCGGCGATGAATCGCCGCGAGCCCTCGCTCACAGTAGTTCTTCCGTGCCCGATATGGAGTAGCGATTGAGCAATCGAGGTGCTCACAGATCTTCGAATCTGTGAGCCCTTCGTCTGCTTTCAGGAGAATCCGTGCCCGCGTAATGTCCTCAGCTTTGTGCTCACCGGTCGAAATGAACCACTCGAGCGTCCTTCGCTCCTCATCAGAGAGATCAACAACGTGCTGTTTCCGGCTCATTCCTGTAGATACGCTCCCAGAGAGCTTAAACTAGACAGTCTAAGTCTGAAGCTACACTTACCGTGAAGCGGGAGTGTTCCGATCCTCTATCGGAACCGAACGCCGAACAGGGCGGGCGTGACTCGCGTGCGCTCCACTGAACCATCCACCGCAGCGTTGCTAGTCCTGAGTCTCCAATGATTCTAACCCTGCTTTTAGAACCGCTGTGTAGGCTTCTGAGAGGTCTAGATCGTTCGCTTCTGCATAGTCTTTGACTCGACCACCGAGCGTGTGTGATATATCGATGTTTGGTCGCATACGAAAGGACTTTAAGACTAATGGTATAATAATCTGTCGTCGTGAAGCGTACCAACACCTTCGCCGTGCGCCCGCTTACCGACGACGATGAGCAGGTGCTACGGAAGGTCTTGGACGCTTCTGCCGCGCTCTGGAACGAGATCAACTACCAGCGATTGATGCGGTACAACGACAAAGACGGCTTCGAGGGCGAAGACGTATGGGACGCCGATACCGGTCAGCTCGAAGGCCAGTACAAAGGCGTCCTCGGTGCCTCAACCGCCCAGCAAGTGATTGCGACAAACAGTGAAGCATGGCGGCCGTTCTTCCGACTCAAAGAGCAGTTCCACGATCCTGACAACCAGCAAGTCACAGAACACCCGGAACCGCCGGGGTTCCGTGGCAACGAAGACGATGGGCGTGTTCTCAAAGGTGTCATCCGAAAAGATGCTTACACCGTCGAATGGGGCGACCGATCCCGAGTTGAGTTTGTCGTTGGCGAGGAACTGCGAGACAAACACAGCAGCCCGAAAAGTCGTTTTAGACTCGAAATCGTTGGCGACCCAAACTGGCCTGAATATGACGATCAAAGCAGGTTAGAACTGTGGTACGACGAGACAGATGATGTATTCAGAGCTTCGCAGCCTGTGACTGTTTCTGAGGATGCACAGGCGTCTCAACTGGCCGAGGAATCGGCCGCTCTGGACATTGGCGCGAACAACCTCGTCGCTTGCACCACCACAACTGGTGAGCAATATCTGTACGAAGGGCGTGAGCTGTTCGACCGATTCCGTGAGACGACGCGAGAGATCGCCCGCTTACGGTCCAAAACTCAAAGCAGGCCGGTACAGCAGCCAGCGTATTCGGCAGTTGTATCGCCAGCGCACTCGCCGCCGCGATCATGCCCAAGCCGCACTGTGTCGTGACCTGATCGAACGGTTATACGACGAGGGGGTTGACACGGTGTATATCGGCGGGCTGACCGACGTACTTGACACGCGCTGGTCGGTCGAGACGAACGCGAAAACCCACAATTTCTGGGCGTTCAAGCAGTTTACCGAGCGGCTGGCGACGACCGCCGAAGAATACGGGATCTCTGTTGAAGTTCGATCAGAGGCGTGGACAACTCAAGAGTGCCCGCAGTGTGGGTCAACAGATCGAACCCACCGCCATCAGGATTTGCTGATGTGTCAGTGTGGATTTGAAGGCCACGCCGACGTTACCGCTTCAGAGACGTTCTTAGTGTAGCTTCAGACTTAGACTGTCTAGTTTAAGCTCTCTGGGAGCGTATCTACAGGAATGAGCCGGAAACAGCACGTTGTTGATCTCTCTGATGAGGAGCGAAGGACGCTCGAGTGGTTCATTTCGACCGGTGAGCACAAAGCTGAGGACATTACGCGGGCACGGATTCTCCTGAAAGCAGACGAAGGGCTCACAGATTCGAAGATCTGTGAGCACCTCGATTGCTCAATCGCTACTCCATATCGGGCACGGAAGAACTACTGTGAGCGAGGGCTCGCGGCGATTCATCGCCGCAAGCCCGACCGCGAGTATGAAATCAAACTCGATGGCGATGCTGAAGCGCGACTGATCAAACTCGCCTGCAGCGAGCCACCAGAGGGACACTCCCGCTGGACGCTCCATCTCCTCGCTGATGAACTCGTGATGCTCGACGAGATCGACTTCGAGTCGATCTCTCACGAAACCGTCCGAGACCGTCTAAAAAAACGCCCTGAAACCGCATCTCTCCAGCTACTGGGAAATACCGCCTGAACTGGACGCTGAGTTCGTCTACTACATGGAAGACGTGCTTGCTCTTTACCACGAACCGTACAACGAAACTCGTCCAGTCATCTGTTTTGACGAGTCAAGCAAGGCACTTCGTGGCCATGAACGCGATCCGCTCCCGGCCGAACCGGGAGCGGTCGCTCGTGTCGATCATCGCTACGAACGTAACGGGAAACAGCGGCTACACATCACTACTGAACCGTTGACCGGCTGGGTGGCTGTCGAAGTGACAGACCGACGGCGAACGACCGAATGGATCGACCGGATGGTTGAGCTGGCAGATGTTCACTACCCGGATGCTGATCGCATCCGGGTTGTGATGGATCAGCTCAATACGCACAAACCGGCTGCCTTCTACGAGTTCTTCCCACCGGAGCAAGCGAAAGCGTATCTTGATCGATTCGAGTTCCACTACACGCCGAAGCGAGGAAGTTGGCTGAACATGGCCGAAATCAAGATTGGTGTGCTCAAACGGCAGTGTCTTGACTGGCGTATCTATGACGCAGCGACGCTCCGAGCGGAGGTCGCTGCGTGGGAAGAGCGACACAATGCGTTTGATCGACCTATCGACTGGCAATTTACCACCGGTGACGCTCGTATCAAGCTACGGCAGCTGTATCCAGTTGAGCCGAGGAACTAGTCAGAACACATCTGAACCTACACTGAGGGCGGGACTCTCTCGCTGTATTGGGTAGCACGGACCGAGCGCGGCCACCTCGAACGGTTCGACTCGCGCGAGAGCCGAGCTGGATTCCGTGCCGAGCCGATCAGTTCTCGCGTTCTTTCGGCGCGAATTCTTCCGTTTGAGCGGTCGATTCGGAGGTTCACCGACGACCGATCGGTTCCGATAGGGGGTAGCCGCTCTATTTAAAAAACTGTACATTGAACCCCTGTCGTTACCGCGCTACAAACGTATTCTCAAATATGGGACACCGGAACCCGGACCCACCACCGAGCGGGGACTCGTCCCCGTCCGGCCCGGATCCCGAGAGCCGATACGTGCTGACGTACGAGGACGCTGTCGGAGACGAACAGCGGTTCGACAACTGGCTGATGGAGTGGATGCTCGACTGGACGGCCGAACCCGAGGTGCGCCGCATCGACGTCGACGCCGACAGCGGTGATGAACGGATCGTCATCGACATCGACTCACACGATCGCGTGACGCCGGAACGTCACTGTGGGCTCCTCCACGAGCTCGACGGCCGGGTCACGGGGCTCACGCTCCGACGAGAACCGCCGACGTCGACCGCCTGTCCGGTCGGCGTCGAGGACGACTGTACGATAGAGGTGCACGGATGACCGACCACGAGGAAACGACCACGATGGACGACGACAACCACGAGGCCGTCGATACGGACCGAGACGGTCCGTCGGACGGCGACGACGGATGGCGGATCGTCGTCGGAGTCAAGCAGGTACCCGACTCCGACGAAGTGAAGATAGACCCGGACACGGGAAGACTCGACCGCGCGAACGCCCCGGCAGTGCTCAACGCACCAGACAGGGACGCTCTGGAGGCGGCGCTGTCGATCCGCGACGAGGTCGGTGGCACCGTCATCGCGTTCACGATGGGGCCACCGACGGCGACCGACGTGCTTGAGGAGGCGGTCGCGATGGGATGTGACGACGCAGCGCTCGTCACGGATCGCGCGTTCGCCGGCAGCGACACGTGGCCGACCAGCTACACGCTGGCGAAGACGGCCGAGTATCTCGAGGCCGACGTCGTCGTCGCCGGCGAGGAGACGACGGACTCCTCGACAGGACAGGTTCCTCCGGGGATCGCCGCCCACAACGGCTGGGCACAGCTCACCTACGTCGAGGAGGTAGACCCGCTCCCCGAGCGGAACCAGCTCGCGGCCCGCCGCGACGTCGAGGGGGGCCACGAGCGCGTTGCGGCCGACCTCCCCGTCGTCGTCGCCGTCGCGTACGGCGAGTTCGAGGCCCGACCCGCGGAGCTCCACCGGAAGATCTACGCCGAGAACGATTTCGAGCCGATGGAGCTCACCGCTGACGACCTCGGGATCGACGGCGACGAGGTCGGCATGGACGCCTCGCCGACGCAGGTCGGCGGCATGGAAACGGTCGAACCCGTCGAACGCGAAAACGAGGTCGTCGACACGCCCGAGGAGCTGCTCGAGGCGATCGTCGACGCCACGGAGGTGGACGCATGAGTGACTCAAACGACACGCAAAACGAGAGCACCGAGACGGCGGCCGCCGAGGAGCTGAGCGAGGTCGATCTCGCGAGCGACGTCTGGGTGTTCATCGAGGAGCACGCGGGCGACGTGATGGCGGTCTCCTGGGAGCTGCTCACGGAGGGACGACGACTCGCCGACGATCTCGACGAGGATCTCGTCGCGCTCGTGATCGGCGAGGACGTCGATGACGTCGCCGACGAGGCGCTCGAACGCGGCGCCGACCGGGTGCTCGTCGCCGACGACCCCGTCTTCGAGCCGTATCGAGCCGACCCGTACGGCACGCAGTTCCGGGAGATGGTCGAAGATCGGATGCCGGGAATCGTCCTCATCGGCGGTACACACACCGGTCGGGACTTCGCGGGCCGCGTCGCCGTCCCGGCCCACGCCGGGCTCACTGCCGACGTGACGGAGCTGGACGTCGACGAGGACGGCCAGCTACTCGCGCGACGACCGGCGTTCGGCGGGAACGTCCTCGCGACGATCGTCTGTCCGGAACACCGTCCGCAGATGGCGACGGTCCGGGCCGGCGTGTTCGAGGCTGCCGATCCGGATCCGGACCGACTCGCCGAACTCGACGACGTCGACAACCGGATCGAGTCGGCCGAGGTGTACGTCGAGGAGGCGGACGCGATCACGGAAGTGCTCGAACGCGACGTCGGCGACCGCGCCGACATCACCGACGCGGACCGGCTCGTTGCGGTCGGCGGCGGCGTCGAAGGTACCCTCGAGCCAGCCGTCGAGCTTGCCGAGGCGCTCGACGCCGAGGTGGCCGCCAGCCGGAAGGCGGTCGACGAAGGCTGGATCGAGGGCGCACGCCAGGTGGGTCAGACTGGCAAAACCGTTCGACCCGACCTGTACGTCGCACTCGGCATCTCCGGGGCCGTGCAGCATATCGAGGGGATGAACGACGCGGAGACCGTGGTCGCCGTCAACAACGACCCGAACGCACCGATCTTCGACCACGCCGACTACGGGATCGTCGGCGACCTCTTCGAGATCGCGCCGCAGCTGGCGGAGCGGCTCGAGGGGAAAACCGATCCCGAGGAGGTGCTCCAATGAGCGACGAACCCGACGAGACGGAAGCGGAGGAAACGCCCCGCGAGCCCGTCGCCGACCCGAACTACGACGGTGCGTTCGACGCGGTGGTCGTCGGCGCGGGACTCGCCGGCAGCGCCGCAGCGGTAACGATGGCCAACGAGGGACTCGACGTCCTGATGATCGAGCGGGGGCGCTATCCCGGCGCAAAGAACGTGTTCGGCGGCGTGTTGTACACGCCCACGCTGCGCGAGCTCGTCGACGTCTCGTCCGCTCCGGTCGAGCGCTACGTGGCGGAAAAGCGATTCAGTATGCTGTCGGAGACGGACGAGACCGCCGTCTCACTGCGCCCCGGGGAGTGGCACGACCCGCCGCACAACGACTCGTACACGGTGCTCAGAGGCGAGTTCGACCGTTGGTTCGCCGAACAGGCGGTCGATGCCGGTGCCGTCCTCCTGACGGAGACGACGGTCACGGACCTGATACGCGACGAGCGAACCGACCGGATCGTCGGCGTCAAAACCGACCGACCGAACGGCGACATCACGGCCGACTACGTCGTGCTCGCCGAGGGCGGCAACTCCCTCGTGAGCGAGGGTGCGGATCTGAAAAAGCCCGAGCGTCCCGAGAACGTCGCGGTCGGCGTGAAGGAAGTGCTGGAGTTCCCACAGCGGGACGGCGTCATCGAGGACCGGTTCCGGCTCTCCGATGACGGCGGCGTCTCGTACCACTACTTCGGCGATGGGGCCGTCGGCGACGCTGTCGGCGGCGGGTTCATCTACACGAACGAGGACACGATAAGCGTCGGTCTCGCGTACTCCATCGCGGACGCGCGGGGTCGACAGCCGAAACCCGAGCAGACGCTCAACGCGTTCAAGTCGCATCCGGCGGTCGCGCCGCTGGTTCGTAACGCCCGGACCGTCGAGTACGGTGCGAAAACGATCCCGGAAGGTGGCCACGAGTCAATTCCGCAGCTCGTTCACGACGGCGCGGCGATCGTCGGGGACGCGGCGGGGCTCGTGTTGAACAACGGCGTCCACCTCGAGGGAACGAACATGGCCGTGGAGAGCGGCTATCTCGCGGGCGAGGCGATCGCGGAAGCTGCCCGGCGCGACCGGACCGACGAGAACGCGCTCCAGTCGTACCCCGACCGGCTCGAGGAGTCGTTCGTCGTGAAGAATCTGGAGCGATACGACTGGCTGATGGAGCGTGTCGAGGAGGATCGTGACCTGATCTTCGAGGAACTGCCACACGGGCTGGCTGACGCCGGCGCGGAGTACTTCCGGATGGACAGGGAGCCGAAGGAGAACCACGCCGAGGAGGCGCGCGACCGCATCCTCGAGACCGTCGGCGGCTGGCGTGGCGCTGCGAAACTGGCATACCGCTACCGCAAGGTGATTCGATGAGCACTGCACCCAACGTACCCAACGTTTCCACGGACGGACCGAGCGTCGAGAACGACACCCTTGAGGACCGGCTGTACACGGTCCGCTACGACGACCCCGGCGACTCACACCTCGACGTGAAGGTGCCCGGGATCTGTGCGGAGTCGTGTCACACGTACGACTGCGTCGAGGTGTGTCCGGCGAACGTCTGGCGCGAGGGTGAGGACGGCGTTCCCCACATCGCCTACGAGAACTGTCTGGAGTGCGGCTCTTGCCGCTGGGCGTGCCGCGAGGGTAACGTGGAGTGGACCTACCCAACGCGCGGTGCCGGCGTGTCGTACAAGAACGGGTAACGTAACTGTTGTTGAATTTGGCAGTAACTAGCAGTCTTCAGTAGCATCTCACGACCCGTCCGACAACAACCTTTAAGTTATAACAAAGTATATACAATAGGTATGGAGGATCGGTTCGAAATTCACGGCCACGAAGTCCTCGAAAACGAAGTCACAACCGTCGGCAACGGCGCACACGTCCTCGTCCCCAAAGACTGGCTCGGCTCCGAAGTCAAAGTCGTCCGCACCACTCCACCAAAACAAGACGACAAAAAGTAAGAAGAATGACCCAGCTCACTACGCAACACCGCGTCCCCGACGAGTACCACAAGGCGTGTAACAGACTCACCACCTTCGTTGAAACCCACGCCCAGCGACTCCTTCAAAAAGAATACTGGAGTGACGCGCACCTCAAAGCCATCCAACAACACACCGGTCAATCCTACACCTACATCCGCGACGACGACATCGACTGCTTCGCGGACACTGAAGAATACCTCTACTCACGGTTCAAACGCTGCGTCTTTCACCGCGTCACCCACGTCCTCGACGCCCACACAGACGAATACCAAGCGTTTCACTTCATCACTGACACCGTCGAAGAGCGCAAAATCCGCAGTATCGGTTGGCAACGCCTCCGCACACATCTCTACGACGAAGACACGCCGTACATCCCGTGGGCGGTCATCGAAGAATGCGTCGAGAAACTCAACCGCTACTACACCCGTCACGGCCACTTTCCCACGAAATACACCGAACTCATCTCAACACCAGAACCGAACGGTACCATCACCTACTCGCCAGACAAAGGCGACCACAACATCCACGACGTGTCCGTCGAAGACGAGAAAATAGTCGTCACGTTAAACGCACCTGACAACCGAGAGCCGTCCACGTACCACGACTGGACGCGCCACGAGATCCGCCTCCCCACCACGACTCGCTTCAGTACTCTTCTCGAAGCTGGGGATGGACTCGGTGCTCCAACCCTCCACCACGATGATGACCACGGTTACGTCCTCGACATCCCCATCGACGTACCCAACGCCGATGTCGGTGGTGAGGAAGACCGGGTTCTCGGCGTCGATCTCGGCGTAAAAAAGCAAGCCACCGCTGTCCCCATCCAATACGACGACGGCGAACACGAGCAGGTCGCCCCGCCATCGTTCATCAACCACCCGTCAAAAGACAAATTGTTCCGCGTCAAAGCGGATGCAGAGGGCATCAACGACCGCCTCGCGGAGCTGCGGCGGCAGGGCAAGGATCACACGAAGCGGTTCGACCACTTGCTCGCGGAGTACCGTCGAACACGGCGGCGGGAACGCCGGCTCCGCCGCCAAATCCAGCACGATGTGGCGAACGAGTTGGTGTGGATCGCCGCTCTCCACGGATGTGAAGAGGTCGTCTTCGAGTCGCTCGGACAGCTCGAAAACGACGACGTGTCGGGGAAGACGGCGTGGAGCATTTCGTCGTGGGCTCGCGGCGACCTCCTCGACCTTGTCGAATACAAGGCGGGGTTGGCCGGACTCGATGTGGAGACGGTGAATCCGTGGGGCACGAGCCGGTTCTGTCCCCGGTGCGGTGAGCGCGGCAAGACGGTGAAAGCACCCGACGATTATACCGAATGCCGGAATGGTGGCCACTTCCACTGTCCCGAGTGCGGGTACGAGTGTGATCGGGATGTTGTGGGGGCGGTGAACGTCGGGCGGAAGCACCTTGACGGATCGAAGATGGAAGGGGCGAATCCCGCTGCCTACACGGCGGAGGGAGACCACGCCAGCTTTCCATCACACCCCTCGGGGTGTGACCGTTCTGACGCCCCCGCAGAGTCACAAACTGCCGGGGTGTCTGGCGTTCAGTCCGCGGCCGACAAACAGGATACAGCGAGCGGTCGTCAGACCCCACAGTCCCGGTGTCGTTCCGTGCCGCTCACGGTGAAGCACGGTCGGGAAGCAAGGAGTGGACTGCATCAAAATCACAGTAGGAATACGGGCTTGCGGCGGCCCAGCGGCAGCATCACACGGTGGTGCCTCCTCGCCAGTACCACTACTACCGATTCAGGCCAGATGTTGCCAAATCCTGCCGAAAATTAGAACGGTAGTCGAGACGACCAGCGGAACGAGTGCCGAACTCGCTTTTCCGACCTCGAGTGATCGACGCGTCGTACCGGCCAGCACCGTCGTGACCGATCAGTATCCGAGTCCGAGTAGCCGGTTCGCGACGAGCGTCGTCAGTCCGAGCGCCATGATGGCGGCGAGCAGACCGAACGCGACTCCCCATCCGGCCACGTCGGAGAGCGCGCCGACGACGACGCTGCCGGACGCGCCGATCACCATGTACACGGTGCGGACGAGTCCGAACCCGGCGCCGCGCTCCTCGGTCGCGAGGTGGTCCATGAACCGCGACTGCACCGGCGCACCCCACGACATCGCGAGGCCAACGAACACGACCCCCGCGACGGTCGGGGCCAGTCCTGCCGTGTCCGCGACTGCGACGGCGACGAGCAACCCGTAACCGATCACGCCGGACGACATCGTCACCATTGCCGCCGTGTCGCGGTCGAGTCGGTCCGAGAGCGCCCCGGTGATCGGCTGGGTTCCGCCGTGAACGAGGAAGTACAGCGAGAACAGAAGCGCCGACAGCGCGGTCGAGAGGCCGCCCCCGATAGAGAGGAACGTCGGGAGGAAGGAGGCGGTGGCCTGCCAGGAGAACGCCCCGAGCGTCGCCAGCAGGGTCGTGTACAGGATCGACGGTCGCGAGAGCAGCTCGGCGACCGGCCCCGCAGCGAACCGCTCTCGCATCGGCTGGTCGGGTCTGACGGGCTCCGTTGGCCGGATCCGCCACGCGAACAGCGCGAAGACGGGAAGGGCGACGGCCGTTCCCAGCAGGATCCCGGCGCGCCAGCCGTACCGAGCCCCGACCAGCGCGGCGGCCGGCGGCGCGAGTAACCCTGCCAGCGGGCCACCCGCGACGTGCACGCCGATCGCGCGCCCGATGTCGTCGAACTGTTTCGTGAGAAACGTCGTCGCGACGGAGTAGTGCAGCCCCGCGCCGGCACCGAGAACGACGGTGAACAGCATGAACGTGCCGATCGACGGCGATACGGCGATGAGAAGCGAGGCCACCCCGGTCGCTCCGACCGCAGTGAGAATGACGGCTCGCTCCCCGTATCGGTCGCCGAGAACGCCGGAGGGGAACTGCGCGAGCGCGTAGGCGGCCCACATCCCAGACAGCGCGAGTCCGACGGTCGCGTTCGTCACTGCGAACGCCTCCGTGATCCTCGGGACGAGGGGACTGATCACCAGCCGCGCGACCATCGTCGCGGTGAACGCGAGCGTACAGAGGGTCAGCGCCGTGTGAGCGTACCGCCAGTTCACGGTGGCGGTTCACGCCCAGCGGGAAAGGGGGTTCCGGTCCCGGCCGCGTTGACTGGGATCCGTCGTTATCGGGCGACGAGTTCGACCGGGAACTCGGTGAGGTTCTCGTGGCCGTCCGCCGTGACGACGACGAGGTCCTCGATACGAACGCCGCCAACGGCCGGGTCGTACAGCCCCGGCTCGACGGTGACGACGTGACCGGGCTCCAGCTCGCCGCCGCCGGTCGCGAGTCGGGGGAGTTCGTGGACGTCGAGGCCGATCCCGTGGCCGGTCGAGTGAATGAACCCCAGTTCGGTTTTCGGATCCGTGCGGAACGTCGGATGGCCGGCGTCCTCGTACACCTCACAGGCCGCGGCGTGGACGTCCTCGCCGGTGTTTCCGGGTTCGACCGCGTCGAGTGCGGCGTCGAGTGCGGCCTCCGTGAGCTCGTAGCGTTCACGCAGCTCGCCGGATGGCTCGCCCACGCAGAACGTTCGCGTCATGTCCGCGTGGTACTTCGTCGCTTTCGACCGCGGGAAGATGTCGATCACGATCGGCTCGTTCGCCCGGAGCGGGCCGGAGCCCCGATCGTGTGGGTCCGCCGCCTGCGATCCGCCGGCAACGATCGTTTCGTCGAGCGCACAGCCGTGACCCAACAGCGTGAGCTCTATGACCTCCTTTACTCGCTCGCTGGTGAGGACCGCGCCGTCGTGAACGAGCAGTCCCGGCTCGACCGCTTCGACCGTGGGCTCTCCTTCCGTCGTGTCGGCGATATCGACTGCCTCCACCGGAACCGATTCGCCGGCGACGTCGGCGTGCACGAGCAGCTCCTCCGCGGCGGCCATGGCCGCCTCGTTCGCGCGCTGTGTGTCGCGGATGGCCTCGATCTCCTCGTCGGTTTTCACCGCGCGAACCGTCGTGAGGAGATCGGCATCGTCGACGATCACCTCGATCCCGCGGTCACGGAGCGCGTCGGCGGTGCCGACCGGACCGCGTGGGGGAACGAGCACCGACTCCGCGCCGCCGTCTCGGACGAACGCGGCGTACATGTCGTATCGTTCCGCCGTGTCGCCGGACGTGTACCCGTAGTCGGCGTGTCGCTCCACGACGTCGGCGTCGGACTCAGCCGTCGCTCGGCCGTACTCCAGCCCGGAGACGAGCGTGTGCACGCGACCGTCGGCGTACAGCGTCAGAAACGGATCCGGTCCGGTGAACCCCGAAAGATACAGCTGGTTCGCGTCATCCTGTGAGGCATCGATCAGATACCCGTCCGCGTCCGTGGCGGAGAGGGCGTCGTCGAGACGCGTTCGGTCCATGCGAGTTCTCTTCGCTCCACGAGTAAAGCGATTGTTGTCGCGGACATCTCCCGGGACCGCTGGGTGGCGACGTCGACTGTCGACCTCGATCGGCTCGTGGACCCTCCGGAAGTGGTGCGAAACGATTATATATGTGTACGGTCCGCCGAACGGCGGTTTTTGGCCGACCAAACTTATACCACACTCGACACGTGAAGATCGGTGATAGATTGGCATCTCGATGGGCTGAAGGCGACTTTTTCAAACTTGATAACAAACCACAGGTTTAAGTAACGAGGGCCCTTTTCAGTAGGTGAGGAACCCGAAACCGAGACCCATCTTTCGGTACCCCGTTCCCGTCCCCCCGAACCCATCACAAATGAGCGAAAACGTTCGAACGTACACGGCGGAGCACGTCGACGACGAGCGAGTGGAGTCGTCGGAGGAGGCTGAAGAGAATCTTACCTGTCCCGAGTGCAGCGGCCAGCTCGCGACGGACACCGAACACGGCGAGACCGTATGTATGGACTGTGGCCTCGTCGTCGAGGAGAACGAGATCGATCGCGGGCCGGAGTGGCGCGCTTTCGACTCGAAGGAGAAGGACCGCAAGTCCCGCGTCGGGGCCCCGACGACGAACATGATGCACGACAAGGGGCTGTCGACGAACATCGGCTGGCAGGATAAAGACGCCTACGGCAAGGCGCTGTCGAGCCGTCAGCGCGAGAAGATGCAGCGGCTGCGCACGTGGAACGAGCGGTTCCGCACGCGCGACTCGAAGGAGCGCAACCTCAAACAGGCGCTCGGCGAGATCGACCGCATGGCGAGCGCGCTCGGGCTGCCGGACAACGTCCGCGAGACGGCCTCGGTGATCTACCGGCGCGCGCTTGACGAGGACCTGCTTCCCGGCCGTTCGATCGAGGGCGTCGCCACTGCGTCGCTGTACGCCGCCGCTCGGCAGGCAGGCACGCCTCGCAGCCTCGATGAGATCGCAAACGTATCACGCGTGGAGAAAGATGAGATCGCCCGGACGTATCGGTACGTCGTTCGCGAACTCAAACTGGAGATCCAGCCGGCCGACCCCGAAAGCTACGTGCCGCGGTTCGCCAGCGACCTCGGACTCTCCGACGAGGCGGAGCGTCGCGCACGAGCGCTACTCGACACCGCGAAACGGCAGGGGATCCACTCCGGTAAGTCGCCGGTCGGCCTCGCGGCCGCCGCCGTCTACGCTGCCTCGCTGCTGACCAACGAGAAGGTGACTCAGAGCCAGGTGAGCGACGTCGCCAACATCAGCGAGGTCACCATCCGAAACCGGTACCACGAGCTGCTCGAGGCCGAGGAGAGCATTACGGTCGAGTAGTCGATCGGGACGTCTGTTATATTATTCTATGCTGCTAGTATAACAAATTATATTAACTAGTGATTCTCTTTTGTTAATAGAGGGACGATGAACGCTGCTGGTCCGGCGGGCACCGCACACTGGCGGCCGGGAGCGTCCTCGACTCCACCTCGAACCAATGTCGTCAGGACGAAACCCCCTCGGAACGGGCACCCCCCGTTTCTGTGACCACTGCGGAGAGCCGTATCGAGAGATCAAGCGCCTACCGGGAACGGTCGGCTACTGTAGCCGCTGTTTCGAGGGGATCATGACCGGGCAGATCGACGTTTCGGAAGGATCCGCTACGGAGTCGTCGCCGGCGTCACCCGAGGCTGTCGACGGGAAATCGCGCTGATAGCGCCGTGGGCGCAGGAACACGCGTCGTCGACCGTGAACGCCCCGACGACGGTCGTCGACCGTGAACGCCCCGACGACGTTGTCAGAAGGACCAAGCCGCCGCGAGGCGATCGTCTCGTATGGAGACGACCCGCCATTTTACGGCGACGACGTACATCGTGAACGACGGCGCAACCGCTCTGCACGAGCACGGGCGGCTCGGCATTCATCTGCCACCGGGCGGCCACGTCGACCGCGACGAGTTGCCCCACGAGACTGCGGTACGGGAAGTGCGCGAGGAGACCGGACTCGAAGCCGACCTCGTTGCCGACCGGGCCGACGTGGACGCCCCAAACGGGCGACCGCTTCCCGAGCCGGCCCACCTCATGTTACACGACATCAACGTGCACGCCGACGGCTCAGTCGGACATCAGCATATCGACCATCTCTACTACGCACGCGTCCCCCACCGGCGGATCGATCCCGACGGCGACGACGAGGCAGCCGCCGGGAACTGGGCGTGGTACACGCCGACCGAGCTTCGCGCGAGCGAGTTCGACCCCGATGTCGTCGAACTCGGCTGTGAGGCGATCGAGACGGTGATGGACGCTCGATGAGCTACGGATTGGAATTGGCGTCGGGATCGGTCCCGAGTCCACGCTCGTTGTTCGCGGACGAACGCATCGATCCGGAACCCGCGGCATCGCCTTTTCGCGTCATCGGCTCGGGGGTCGCTGATGCGGGCTCAGGGCCAGCGACGTCGGTCGTTACCGCCGCGATCCGGTCGATCTCGGTTGGCCACGCCGACTCCATTCGCCAGACGTCGATGTCGAACTCGCCCCCGCCGGAGCCGGCGTACAGCCCGACTTCAGTCGCGTCGTCACGGGTCGGGTAGATCCGTGTCGCGGCTGCCCGCCGAGCGTTAACGAACAGCTCGAGCACGGACTCGTCGAGGAACACTCGCAGGTCGAACGGGGTCTCCAACCCCGCGACGTCGACGCGCACGGCATCGTCGTGTGTCTCACGGTCACGGCTGCTCTCGGCCCGGTCGACGACGACCTCGTCGTCCCGGACCCGGATCGTCGTACACTCCGCTCCATCGGGGGTAGCTCGGAGGACGATCCCGGCCTCGACGGCCTCGCTCGGATCGACGACGGCGTCGATCTCGAGCGCGGTTCCCGAGACGTTCAGGCGTTCGGCGTCGTCGTCGAGCGTCACGTGGCGGTCGGCCAGCCGGCGTTCGCGGAGCTGGGTGACCTCACGCGCGGGTCGCTGTCGGAGGTCGCCGTCGACAACCTCGATTTCCCGCGGGAGACTCATCGCTCCCGACCAGCCGGCGTCCCACTGTCTTGCGATGGTTCGCTCCTCGCGCAGCCAGCCGATCATGATCTCGCGGCCGTCCGGCGTCGTCAGCGACTGTGGCGCGTAGAACGCGCCGGGGTCGAGGGTTCCACGCCCCGTGACGTGGAAGCTGATGGCGTCCGGATCGAACTCGCCGACGACGTAGCGGACGTGGCCGTAATCGGAGACGTGGAGGAGGTCTCCGCCCTCGAACCGGAGTAGCTCGGGACACTCCCAGACGACTCCGGGATCGACGTCGTCGGTGACGAGCGCCGGCCCCTCGTAGCGCCACTCCCGCAGGTCCTCGCTCGTGTACGCCACGACGACGCCGCCGAGGTCCTGAAGGCCGGCTCCGACGAGCTGGATCCACCTGTCATCCTGGTACAGCAGGCAGTGGTCGCGGAAATGCGCCGGCTCACCCGGCGTCGACAGCAGGTCGAGCGCCGCCGGCGGCTCATCAATCACGGGATTCTCGTCGACGGGCTCGAACGCGGTCAGATCCGCGTCGGTCGCGCTCGCCAGACACGGGAGCTGCCAGCCGTCCCGACCGCCCGTGTACAGCGCGTACACGGCGTCGGCAGCTGCGTCGTCGACCGGATCGGTCGCGTGGCTGCCGGCCGGGACGACGGAGCCGTCGGCGCGCTCCTCGACGGCGACTGCACAGCCGGACCAGCAGCCGTCGCGATCGGGGCCGGACGGGTCCGGCCGCATCGCGACCGGTCGGTCCTCCCAGCTGATCAGGTCGTCGCTCACGGCGTGTCCCCAGTGGACCGTGTCGTGGTGCGGTCCGGCCGGGTTGTACTGATAAAAGAGATGGTACCGACCGTCGTGGTGGATCAACCCGTTCGGGTCGTTGAGCCAGTTGGCCGGCGGCGACACGTGATACCGTGGCCGATGGGGGCCGAACCCGAGCGCGTCCCGATACCGAGCGAACTCCGCTCCGGCTTTGGGGCGGCCGGTCGCGAGCGCGGTCTCGTAGTCGGACGCGCCCGACAACCAGCGGAAGACGTTCGCCGCGAACTGCTCGCGGGTCGCTTCCGTCGTCACGTCGTCGTGCTGAGCGAACTCCATCCCGACGCCGACGCCGAACACCGTTCCCGAGCCGATCCGCCACTGCACGACCGGGATCTCCGTCGGTACCTCGTCGGCACCGCGGTACGTGCCCGCGAGGACGTCTCCGCGCTGCGGGAGCACGTTCTCGTAGCGCGCGTACGGGCCTTCGGAGCCGGCCGGGCGGATGTGGTGGCGAAGGTCGTCGAGGCCGTCGACTGCGGGGTGACCCGCGTAGACGGCCTTCCACAGCGGTCCGACCGGATCGGTGACCGCCTCCGTTCCCGTCGCGTCCGGCGGAACCGGGTCGATGCCGAGCGCGCTCACCTGCGCGAGCGCCCGGGACGAACAGAAGAGCCCGCCGCCGTCCGCGACGAACGACCGAATCCGGTCGGCGCAGTCGGCGACCGTCGCGGGGTCGCGGACCGGCTCGTGTGCGTGCCACCAGAGCGCGTCGTACTCCGCGAGCGCCGTCTCGTCTGCGGCCACCGAGGCGAGCGGAACCGTCTCGGCGTCGGCAACGATGTCGCGAGCGAACCCGAGCGCGGCCGCCTCCTCGTCGCTCGCGTCGCCGTCGAGGAGGAACCCGAGCCGGAGATCGGTCGATTGCATGCGCCAACGTTACCACCCACGTAGTAAAAGCGTCCCGACCGAAATGACGCCCGGTTTACCGAGACGGGAAGGCGAAACGGCGCCCCGAGCGACCTCGTTCGGAGCGTTCTCGCAGGAGCCCCCGTCTCGTGCGAGACGTGGCGTCGAGGCGCAACGTATATAATGATCAGGGACACAGTTTCGGCCGTGACGCCGACCGCGTCCGATCGTGGCACGCAGACGCCGCCAGCGACGCGGCTCTTCTCGAAAAAACGCGCGTGAATCGCCCACCGGCGGGAGTGGCGACCCCGTCCCGGGCGGCCCCGGACCACGCGCGAGCAGTCGTTCGACGCGGAGTATCGACGAACTGCGATTCCGAAACCCCTGACGACCCGAACCGATCAACCCAGATCCACACCGACACATGACCGACACACGAACCACGACGCCGTACACGACGGAACACGATACGACGGACGAACCGTTCGAGGGAGTGTATCCCGCGATGACCACACCGTTCACCGAGACCAACGAGGTGGACCACGAACAGCTCGCGGCGAACGCCCGCTATCTCGAGTCGGCGGGCGTCGACGGGGTCGTTCCCGTCGGCTCGACCGGCGAGTCGGCGACGATGACCCACGACGAACACGTCGAGGTGATAGAGACGGTCCGCGACGCCGTCGAGGACGTGCCGGTGATCGCCGGCACCGGATCGAACAACACCGCGGAGGCGCTGTCGCTCTCCGAGCGCGCCGCCGACGCCGGTGCGGACGGACTGCTTCTCATCTCGCCGTACTACAACAAGCCGGAGCCGGCGGGCTTTCTCGAGCATTATCGGACGGTCGCCGACGCGGTCGACCTCCCGCAGGTCGTCTACAACGTCCCCTCGCGGACCGGGCGGTCGATCCCGGCCGACGTTGCCGTCGAGCTCGCCTCTCATCCCAACATCCAGGGATACAAAGCGGCCTCCGGCGACCTGAACCTCATCAGCGAGGTCGTCGAACGCACTCGCGACGAGGAGTTCTCCGTTCTCTCCGGGGACGACGGACTCACGCTGCCGGTCCTCTCGGTGGGCGGAACGGGAACGATAAGCGTCGTCGCCAACGTCGAGCCCGAGCGCTCCTGTGCGATGGTCGGCGCGGCGCTGTCGGGTGACTACGACCGGGCACGCGAGCTCCACCACGAGCTGTCGCCGCTGGTTCGCGAGCTGTTCGTCGAGACCAACCCGATCCCGGTGAAGGAGGCGATGCACGTTCGCGGCCGCGGCGCACCGCACGTTCGGTCGCCGCTCACGCGGCTCGCCGAGGAGCATCGCGAGTCGCTTCGCGACCTACTCGCCGAGTACGAGGAGACGCCCGCGTTCGTGGAGGCGTCGGAATGAGCGACGCTCCGCTCGATGCACCGCTCCGTGTCGCCGTCACCGGTGCAAACGGCCGCATGGGCCGTGCGGTGATCGAGGCGGCGACGGATCGCGACGACGTCGCGGTCGCCGTCGCGGTCAACCGTACCGAGACTGGACCGATCGGAGGGGTCGACGTCGCGGTCGCGGAGCGGCTTCCCGAGCTGCTCGCCGACCGCCGGCCGGCCGTGCTCGTCGACTTCACCGGCCCGTCGTCGGCGCTCGACTACGCTGAAAGCTGCACGGAGGCTGACGTCCCGATGGTGACCGGCACGACCGGGTTCGAGGCCGACGGGATCGAGCGGCTTCGCGAGGCGAGCGAGACGGTCCCCTTGTTGAAAGCCTCGAACTTCGCGCGCGGCGTCGCCGCGTTGCGGCGAGCCGTCCGCGAGGCGGTCGCGGCCGTCCCCGGCTACGACGTGGAGCTCACGGAGACTCACCACAACGGGAAGCGGGACGCCCCGTCGGGCACCGCGAAGACGATCCTCGCCGATATCGAGGACGGGCGCGGAGACCGCACGGAGCGCGTCCACGGTCGGGAGGGGGAGGCTCCGAGACGGAACGAAGAGATCGGCGTGCACGCTCGGCGGGCAGGCGACATCACCGGCGAGCACGAGGTGCTACTCGCGGGGAACCGGGAGACGCTCGAGTTGACCCATCGTGCAGGCGACCGTGGCGTGTTCGCAGAAGGTGCGCTCGACGCCGCCGTCTGGCTCGCCGGACGCGACCCCGGCTGGTACGAGTTCGCGGACGTGATCGACGGGTAAATACCGCTCCTGGTTCACTACTCGCATCAATGACGCTCGAATCCGACGTATCCGACCTCTGGCATCGCTACGACGAGAACGAACTGACCGCTGCGGAGACGACCGCCGACGACGAGGCCGTCCTCGAGGCGTTCCTCGAGGCGCTCGAGGCCGGGAAGGTGCGTGCCGCAGAGAAGACCGGTGACGACGTTACCTCCTGGGAAGCCAACGAGTGGGTCAAGCGAGGCATCCTTCTCAACTTCGGCCTCCGCGAGACGGAGCCCCGTGAGTACGGCGGGGTCACCTACTACGACGTGCTCCCGCTGCGAAACACGCACGATCTCGGCGCGCGCGGCACGCGAAACACGCCGGACGGGACCGCGATCCGCCGCGGGGCGTACCTCGGCAGCGACTGTATCATGATGAGCCCGTCGTTCGTGAACATGGGCGCGTACGTCGGCGACGGGACGCTCGTCGACTCCTGTGACACGGTCGGCTCCTGTGCGCAGCTCGGCGAGAACGTGAAACTTGGCGCGAACACGCTGATCGGCGGGGTGCTCGAGCCGGTCGAGGACGCGCCGGTCGTGATCGAGGACGGCGTCTCGCTCGGCGCGGGCTGCCGGGTCACCTCGGGGTTCCGGGTCGGCGAGAACTCGATCGTCGGCGAGAACACGCTCCTCACGCCGCGGATTCCGGTGTACGACCTCGTCGAGGAGGCGGTGCTCTACGGTCACCTCCCCGCCGACCGTCGCGCGTTCACCCGGATGGTGGAGTCGTCGGTCGGCGATCACGACCTCTTCGAGGGCGGCGCGTACAAGCCCGCCGTCGTCGCGACGGACGTGGAAACCGAGACGCTCGAGGCAACGCGGCGGGAGGACGCGCTCCGGGAATGAACGACGACGGGGGCGGCGCGGCCGAGCGAGAAGCGGATGTGTCGAAAGCGACGACGGCCGATAACCCGTTGGTCAGACGGGTAACCGACTGGAACGCGGAGACTCTCCACGAACTCGCGGCCGCGTACGACACCCCGTTGTACGTCGTCGACACCGACCGTGTCCGGGAGAACTGCGATCGGCTACGGGCGGCGTTTCCGGACGCCGACGTTCGCTACGCCGTGAAAGCCCACACCGGTCGCGCCGTGTTGAACGCCGTTCGGCAGGCCGGACTCGAGGCGGAGTGCGCCTCGGCCGGAGAGGTCGACCGGGCGCTCGCGGCCGGATTCCCCGGTGATCGTCTCCATTACACCGCGGTTAATCCGCCCGACCGCGACCTCGACTACATCGTCGGCGTCGCCGAGACGGAGCCAGGAGTGACCGTGACGGCCGGCGCGGTCGACACGCTGGACCGGCTCGCCGACCGGGGGTACGACGGCCGCGTCTGCATTCGGGTGAATCCGGGCGTCGGAGCGGGTCATCACGAGAAGGTCCGGACGGGCGGCGCGCCGAAGTTCGGAGTCCCGTACGACCGGGCCGCCCAGGTCGTCCGCGAGGCGACGGATCGGTTCGACGTGGTCGGGATCCACGCACACGCCGGATCCGGGATCGACGCGGACCAGCTCGACAGTCACCGCGAGTTCGTGTCGCGGATGGGGGATCTGGCACGCGCACTCGTCGCGCCGGACGAGCATGGGCCCGCATCGGGATCGATCGACGCCGATCAGGAGGCCGATCAGGACGTCGATCAGGACGTCGACGCGGTCGATCTCGAGTACGTCGACGTCGGCGGTGGTTTCGGCGTCCCGTATCGGGAGGAGGAGCCGCCCCTGGATCTCCCCGCCGTGGCGGACGCGACCCGGGAGGCGATCGGCGAGATCCACACGTGGGCGGGAGGGACCGCGACGCTTGCGGTCGAGCCGGGTCGGTACGTCGTGGCGGACGCGGGCGTGCTGGTGACCCGGGTGAACACCGTGAAGCCGACGAGGGAAACGACGGTGGCGGGCGTCGACGCGGGGATGACTGATCTCCTACGACCGGCGATGTACGACGCGTATCATCCGATCCGGAACCTTGGAGGTGCCGAGGAGGAGCCATCCCCCGTCGACCGGGAGACCACTTCCGTCACGGTCGCAGGACCTATCTGCGAGACCGGTGATACGTTCTGTAACGGACGTCAACTCGCGCGTCCGGCTCGGGGCGATCTCCTCGCGGTCGGAATCGCGGGCGCGTACGGCTACGAGATGGCAAACCAGTACAACTCGCGGCCGCGGCCTGCGGAGGTCGCGCTCGCGAACGGCGACTCGCGGCTCGTTCGGCGACGAGAGACGCTCGCGGACCTCACGACGGTCGAACGCGAGGTGGACGAATGAGCACCCACGCGGTTCCGATAGAGAAGTATCACGGGACGGGCAACGATTTCATCGTCGTCGACGCCGCGGAGACGGTTAGCGACCGAAGCGCGTTCGCCGAGCGACACTGCGACCGCGAGGCGGGCGTCGACTGGTCGGCGTTCGAATCGGAGCCGAGCGAGGCGGGTGGCGACGGGGTGGCCGGTCGGGACGCGCCGTCGAACGGGGAACCGCTCCGCCGTCGCGGTGCCGACGGCGTCCTCTTTTTGAGCATCGAGGAGCAGTATCGACCGACGCGCGTCGTGATGACGCTCGTCCAGCCGGACGGGTCGACGGCGGCGATGTGTGGCAACGGCGCGCGCGTCGTCGCTCGCTGGGCCCACGACCGAACCGGCGAGGACGAGTTCATGATAGACACGCAGGCCGGAACGCGTCGCGCGAGCGTGAACGAGGACGCCACGGCGGCAACGATCGAGATGGGGACGCCGCGGTTCGGGCCCCGGGACGTGCCGCTCGACCGCGACACACAGCTGATCGAGGAGTCGGTCGCCGGGCTGACGGTGACCGCCGTGAACACGGGCGTTCCACACGCGGTCGCGTTCGTCGACGACGTCGACAAGGTGAACCTCGCGGCAGTCGCGCCGCCGGTTCGCCACGCGGACGTGTTCCCGGCGGGCGCGAACGTGAACCTCGCCGCGGTCGTGGACGACGGCGCGAGGGACGACCACGTGTCGGCCATCGACCAACGCACGTTCGAGCGCGGCGTCGAGGGGGAGACGCTCTCGTGTGGCACGGGCGCGGTCGCGATCGCGGCGGTCGCCCGACGGCTCGGGATCGTCGACGGCGAAACCGTGCGGACGCGACCGCCGGGCGGCGAGCTTACGATCACCGTTCCGGCCGGCGGCCCGGCGAGTCTCACCGGCCCCGTGACTCACGAGTTCAGCGGGACGCTTCCCGCGGAGCCGAGATGAGCTGGACGCTCCCCGCGGAGTCGAGATGAGTGGGACGTCAGCGACTGCCGGGGGAGCGTTCGACCCGATCGCGTTCCTCGAGGCGGCCGTCGCGACGCCTTCACACGAGGACGTCGACGAGATGCGAGCGCTACTCGTCGACACGCTCGCCCGATTCGGGGTCGACGCCGAGGTCGTTGCCGACGGCTGCGTACTCGCCGAGAAGGTGTCGTCCGCGCCCGAGGGCGGGCCGCATCTCGTGTTGAACACCCACATCGATACGGTGACGCCGCACGTGCCGTTCGAGCGTGACCGAGCGGCGGCAGATGTGACCGCTGGCGACGAGACGGGAGAGTCGGACACGAACGATCCTGTCGACGTGATACGTGGACGGGGATCGTGTGACGCGAAAGGGCCGCTTGCGGCGTTGCTGGCGGGGTTTCTCTCCACGGCTCCCGACCGTGGACGACTCACGCTCGCGGTGACGCCGGACGAGGAGACGCTGTCGCTCGGCGCAGCCACGCTGGTCGGGCTCGTGCCGGACTCCACGGACCGTCTCGATGGAGACATGTTCATCGTCGGCGAACCCACCGGGTTGGACGTGTGTACGGCAGCCAAGGGGCGGTTTCAGGGGACCGTTTCGCTGTCCGGGGTCGCCGCGCACGCGGCCGAGTTCGAGGGCGTCAACGCGGTCGCGGCTGCGGAGGGCGCGCTCCGGGCGATCCGGACGTTCGACGACGACGCGGACGCCCATCCCCAGCTCGGTCCGCCGAAGCTCACGCCCACCGTGATCGACGGAGGGTCGGCGACGAATCAGGTGCCGGCGAACTGCTCCGTCGTCGTCGATCGGCGGTCGATACCGCCGGAGACCGCCGCGGAGTTCCGGTCGTCGCTGGCGGCCGCCGTCCGCGTCGAGACTCCCGACGACGTCGATGTGGCTTTCGACCTCACGGACCGGGAGTCACCGTTTCTGGAGGCGTTCTCGACGGATCCCGACCACCGACTCGTTCGGACGTTGGCCGGGACCGTCGGCTCCGCAGCGACCGCCGAAGGAGTTCCGGCGGAGCGGGGTGGATCGGTTCGACCGTTCGGAGCGGCGACGGAGGCGTCGTACTTCGCGCCCGCACCGACGGTCGTGTTCGGCCCGGGCGATCTCGCTGACGGGGCCGGGGCGGTCGCTCACGCCGAGCGCGAGTACGTTCGCGTGCGGGAGGTCGAGGCTGCTGCCGCCGCGGTCGAGACGACGGTCCGGGAACTGCTCTGCAACAGGGATAGGTAGGCGCACGAGTCCGGCTGGATTCTCATAAGTTATGCAAATGCGTCGGGTTCGACGCGCCTGTAATATGCGTCCATCCGTGACCGTGACAGTTAATTTCATCATCGATAATTTAATTTCATAATCGCAAGACTGCGGCGGGGTGTGCTTTACCCCCGGGACAGAAAGTTTATATATGGTCTCCGGCTGGAAGCGAACGTAGACCAATGTTCGACCGCATCCGAACGGCCGCCCTCTTCGGGCTCCATCAGGCGACCGTCGCCGTCGGGATCTCGCTGTTTCCCGTGGCGATGTTCGCGCGCAAGCAGCTCGGCATCAACATCCCGGTTCATCACCTGCTGAAAGCGACCGGCGAGGCGTACGAGAACGCCGACGAGTAGACGCACACTGACACACATCCCCTTCTGACGACGACGATCTCCGTTCGCCAGCGTCGGCCGCCGTCCGATCCGTTCTGCAAGGAGTTCTCACCGTCCGAAGATGTGGCCGTCGACAGGCTGTCGACGGGTCATCGACAGGTCGTCGACAGGTCGTCGGTGTCGACACCGGCGGGGAGTACTCGAAGGGTTGCCTTTATCAGCGCGCCGGGCTTACGGAGGCGTAATGCGAACACCGACAGGCGATCTCTCGAACGGGCCGACCGGCGACCTGGGCCGCGATCAGCCGGTTTTCGGACCGGAGCTTGGCGAGTTCGAAGGCGCGGAGCAGCGGAGTACCGCCGCGGGCGACGACGACGGCGTCAAGACGGGGACGACGACGGTCGGCATCAAGACCGCCGACGGCGTCGTGCTTGCGACGGACATGCGTGCCTCCCTCGGCGGCATGGTCTCCTCGAAGGACGTCCAGAAGGTCGAGCAGGTCCACCCCACGGGCGCGCTCACCATCGCCGGCGGCGTCTCTGCCGCACAGAACCTCATCTCCACGCTCCGTGCGGAGACGAACCTCTACGAGGCGCGTCGCGGAAAGGACATGTCGATGCAGGCGCTGTCGACGCTAACCGGCAACCTCCTTCGCACCGGCGCGTTCTACATCGTCCAGCCGATCCTCGGCGGCGTCGACGAGGAGGGCCCCCACATCTACTCCATCGATCCGCTCGGCTCCGTCATCGAGGAGGAGTACACGGTGACCGGCTCCGGCTCCCAGTACGCGCTCGGTGTCTTGGAACAGGAGTACGACGATGAACTGGACGTCGACGACGCGAAAACCGTCGCCGCGAAAGCTATCAAGTCCGCGGTCGAGCGCGACCTCGCGTCCGGGAACGGGATCAACCTCGCCGTCGTCACCGAGGACGGCGTCGATATCTCCCGACACAAGTCGTTCGACGAGCTGTTGTAACTCGTTCGACGAGCTGTTGTAACTCGTTCCAGCGACCGCCGCGATCGACGAACCCTTATCAACTCGCGGGCGCTCGTGTCGGACGACCGATGGCGACGCCGATCCTCAAGTGGGCGGGCGGGAAGCGCCAGCTGCTCGACGAGCTGTACGCCCGGTTCCCGGCGGCGTACGACCCCGCCGAGCACGGCTACCACGAGCCGTTTCTCGGAAGCGGTGCGCTGTGTTTCGACCACGAGCCCCGTCACGGGACCGTGAACGACCGTAACGTCAGACTCCACAACTTCTACGTGCAGGTTCGCGACCGCCCGGACGCGCTGATCGCACGCTGCCGCGAGTTCGACGATCCGGAACGCGATCCGGACCCGAACCTGCAGTTCTCCGAGGTCGACAGAAAGGGCCGGGCCGTCGACGCCTACTACTATCAGCAGCGGGCGCTTTTTAACCGTCGTCCGAACGACGAACCGTTCGACGAACTCGCGGAGGCGGCCCGGCTGCTGTATCTGAATCGGACCGGGTTCAACGGACTGTATCGTGAGAACGCCGACGGCGAGTTCAACGTTCCGATAGGGCGCTACGCCGACCCCGACTGGGTGCGCGCCGACCAGGTACGCGAGGCGAGCCGCGTTCTTCGGCGACTTCCCGACGACGCGCTCCGACAGGGGGAGTACGACTACGTCGCCGCGGTCGCCACGCCGGGGGATCTCGTCTACTTCGACCCGCCGTACGAGCCGATGAGTCCGACCGCCGACTTCGCGGAGTACAGCGCCGGCGGGTTCGACCGCGAGGACCAGCTCGCGCTGTTGGAACTGGTCACCGATCTCGCCGACCGCGGCGTCCACGTCGTGCTCTCGAACTCCGGCGTGATGTACGATCCGTACGACGAGGCGGGGCTTTACGTCGACCACGTCGGCGCGACTCGCGCCATCAACAGCGACGCCGACGCCCGCGGCGAGGTGAACGAGGTGATCGCGACGAGCGTTCCGCCCGACGAGCGACGCGCGTCCGGACAACGGTCGCTGTCGGCGTTCGAGTAGCGGCCCGAATGACCGACGACCGGGAGTTGCTCCCGTTCAATCGGCCGGCATCCCGATCCCGTCGCCCCAGTAGAACCATGGGCCGAGAAGTAGATAGCCACAGGAGAGAAACAGCAGGGCGAACGCGAACCCCTCGCCGATCCACTCGGGCAGTCGGGGGACGAGGGCGTTCGCGACCGGAGCGAGGATCACCGCCGCCTGCACGACGCCCATCACGAGTGCGTCCTGCGCGTGCAGGTCGGGATACGCGATCGTCGTTCCCATAAGCACCGCAAAAACACCCGTGAGGGCGACGAGTATGACGGGTGCGGTGTACCCCGCGAGCACCGCGGCTGCGAGGACTGTCGCCGCGAGCGTCGTCGGTACACCGACGGTTTCGCGGCTGTCGCTGTCGTACGCCGTGTATAAGCCGAGCCTCGCGACGGCCATCGCGACGAACAGCGCGCCGGCTCCGAGGCCGACGCCGACGAAAAGCGGGTCGCTTCCGAGCGTGCGGCCGTCACGGACGGCGACGGCGACGACCATCGCGGGCGCGACCCCGAACGAGGCGACGTCGGCGAGCGAGTCGAGGTAGGGGCCTGCTGGCGTCGATCCGCGATGTCGGGCGACGACGCCGTCGAGGCCGTCGGCGATGGCCGCACACAGGATCAGCCGGGCGGCCAGTTCGATATCGACGGTCGCGGCGACGACCGCGAGAAATCCCACGGCCGCGTTCGCCACCGTCACGGCGTCGGCGAGCCCGAGCCGCGTGATTACCCGCAGATGCATACCGGATCGGTTGGCGACCCTGCTTTTAGGGTTTGTTATAGGCGCTCGTTGCGTCCACGCAACACGTACACCCGATCGCGACTCGTCGCGTCGCTGAGCGCGTTCCCAGCGAGTGAATGTGAACCGCGATATTCAAACGACAGCGTCCCCGAAGTCCGATATGCACCGGAGACGATTTCTCGGGCGGGTCGGTGTCGCGGGTGCTGCGGTCGGGGTTCCCGCTGCCCTCGCCGGCTGTCTCGACGACGATGCGTACGACGTCGCCATGACGGCCGACGGGTTCGCCCCCGACGAACTGACCGTGACGGCCGGGACGACCGTCGTCTGGGAGAACACATCAACTCGCAGACACACGGTGACGGCCTACGAGAACGCGATCCCCGAGGAAGCGGAGTATTTCGCGTCTGGCGGCTTTACGGACGAGCGGAGCGCACGCGACGCCTTCTGGTCCGACTTCGGCGGCGAGATCGACAACGGCGAGCAGTTTTCCCACACGTTCGAGGTGCCGGGTCGGTACGATTACGTGTGCATTCCGCACGAGGAGGGCGGGATGTATGCGACCGTGTTCGTCGAGGAGTGACGAAGCGACGTGCATCGAATCAACCATTTAATACCTGCCGTCACCACCCGACTGATAATGGGTAATGCAGACTTGCGAGCGCTCGCGTCGATCCGCGAGGTTGCCTTCGAGGAGATCGAGGGGAGCGTCGTCGCCGTCGACGCTCACAACTGGCTATACCGATATCTCACGACGACGGTGAAATGGACCGCGGACGAGGCGTACACGACGACCGACGGGACGGAAGTGGCGAATCTGATCGGGATCGTGCAGGGAGTTCCGAAGTTCTTCGAGCACGACCTCGTCCCCGTGATGGTGTTCGACGGGACCGTCACCGATCTGAAAGCCGACGAGGTAGCCGAACGGCGCGAGAAACGCGAGCGCGCCGAGCAGCGCAAGGAGGCTGCCGAGGAGCGCGGCGACGCCGTCGAGGCCGCCAGACTGGAGGCACGAACTCAGCGGCTCACCGACACCATCCAGGAGACGACGCGGGAGCTGCTGCAACTGCTCGACGTGCCGATCGTTGAGGCTCCAGCCGAAGGCGAAGCACAGTGTGCTCACATGGCGGCTACTGGGGTCGTCGACTACGCCGGCAGCGAGGATTACGACACGCTGCTTTTCGGTGCCCCGTACACGCTTCGGGGGCTGACCAGCAAGGGGAATCCCGAACTGATGGACCTCTCGGCGACGCTCGAGGAGCTGGATCTGGACCGGCAGGCGCTCGTCGACGTCGCGCTGCTCTGTGGGACCGACTTCAACGAGGGGATCCACGGCGTCGGCCCGAAGACCGCTCTAAAGGAGATCCGCGAGCACGGGGATCTGTGGAGCGTCCTCGAGTCGCGGAGTGCAGAGATTCCGAACGCAGAAGCGATCCGCGAGCTGTTCTTCGATCCGCCGGTCAACGACGACCCGTCGTTCGATACGGACGTCGATCCGGACGTCTCCGCCGCTCGAACCTACGTCGTTGACGAGTGGGGTGTCGACGCCGACGAGGTGGCTCGGGGGTTCGATCGGATCGAGGAGTCGTGCGTCCAGACCGGGCTCGATCGCTGGGCGTGAACGGACCGTGGATCACCGTTTCTACCGAGCCATCCGAGAACATACCTTTTATTTCCTCCTGCTTGGAAGTACATAGCAGCCGTGTCGTTGATCATCGATGATGGGGGGCTGCCGCTCGACCATGGGGTCGACTGCGCGCTGACCACCCCTCCAACCAGCTGTGGGGACGCGACACAGCCGAACGTGTAACCAATGAGCTTCGAAGTACCTGACGAGTTACGATACCTAGAATCGCACGAGTGGACCACCGTCGACGACGACACCGTCCGGATCGGCATCTCGGATTTCGCACAGGACGAGCTGGGCGATATCGTCTTCGTCGAGTTTCCAGATGTCGGCGACGAGGTCGTCGCCGGTGAGGGGTTCGGCGTCGTCGAGTCGATCAAGGCGGTGTCGGACCTGTACGCACCGGTGTCCGGCGAGGTCGTCGCGGTGAACGAGGAGCTGTTCGACCGGCCGGAGCTCGTCAACGATGACCCGTACGGCGACGGATGGATGATAGAGGTTGCCCCGTCTGACACCGGCGAGTTCGACGACGCGCTCGACGCCGACGCATACGAAGCACAGATCGCGTAACACGGCGACGATCTCCCGACCACTTACCACATGAACACGGTAGCCAGCTGTCGAGACGGATACGCAACGGGTGATAATCAGGGACCGGAGGACGGACGCGGTACTGCTGGCAACTGGCCAACGGACGAGCTGCGTAGCAGCCGGTCGACGAAGGCGACGAGTGATACGTCCTCGGCCACCGACGGAGAGGTGAGCGGATGAGCGGAACTCCGTATGCGCCCCATACGCCGGCGAAAACCGCCGAAATGCTCGACGTGCTCGGCGTCGACGACGAGGAGGAGCTGTTCGACGTTCCAGAGTCCATCGCGTTCGACGGCGAGTTCGGAATCGAGTCCCGCACGGAACGAGAGATTCGTGCCGAATGTCGGCGGATCCTCGCCGACAACGAGGATCTTACGGAGTTCCTCGGCCGGGGTCACTACGGCCACTACGTTCCGAGCGTCGTCGACCATCTCTCCGACCGCGCCGAGTTCATCACGAGCTACACGCAGTATCAGCCCGAAATAACGCAGGGGTTCCTGCAGGCGCTGTTCGAGTACCAGTCGATGCTCGTGGAGCTCACCGGGCTCCCGATCGCCAACTGCTCGATGTACGACGCGGCGACCGGGCTCGCGGAGGCCGCGACTCTAGCCGATCGCGTTCGGTCGACGACCGGTGACGTCGTTCTCGTCCCCGACCAGCTCAGATCGGGGAAGCGAGCGGTCCTCGAAAACTACTGTGCTGGTGCGGATCTACACGTGGAGTCGTATCCGATGAACGACGGAAACGCGGACGTGGATGCGCTCGCCGAACGCGCAGACGACGAGGTCGTGATGGTGTACGCGGAGAACCCCACCGTTCGGGGCTGTATCGAGGAGGAGCTCGCGACGATCGGGGAGGTCGCTCACGATGCCGACGCGCTGTTCACGCTGGGCTCCGACGTCGTCTCGCTTGCGGTGTTACAGGAGCCGGCAAGCGTCGATGCCGACATCGTCGTCGGTGAAGCCGACGCGCTCGGTCTGCCGACCGCCTACGGAATGGGGCTCGGCATCTTCGCCTGCAAGGACGACTTCCTTCGGCAGGTGCCCGGTCGCCTCGTGGGCGCGAGCGAGGACGCGGACGGGACCCGCGCGTACACGTTGACGCTCCAGACTCGCGAGCAACACATCCGGAAGGAGCGGGCGACGTCGAACATCTGTACGAACCAGGCGTGGGTGGCGCTCCGTGCGGCGATCCACGCCGCGATGCTCGGTCCCGACGGGCTCGTTGAGCTCGCGAACGACTGCGTCCGTGAGGCGGAGTCGCTCGCCGCGGAGATCGACGAGCTGTCGGGTGCGTCCGCGCCCGTACACGACCGCCACCACGTCAGGGAGTTCACCGTTCGAACCGACCAGCCGGCGGCCGCCGTCGCCGCCGACCTCGAAACGGAGGGGTTCGCGGTACACGTCGTCGACGACCACTTACTCGGCGTCTGCGTCACCGATCTGAACGCCGACGAAACCGACGCACTGGTCGACGCGTTCGCGGAGGTGCTGTGAGATGAACCACGACCAAGCCAGATACACCCGGGAGGAGAAGAACCTGCACGAACCGCTGCTTGCCGAGAAGGGGGAAGCGACCGTCGACGTCTCGGAATCCTCACCGCTCCCTTCGGATCTGACGCGTGACGAACTCACCCTGCCGGAGCTTTCCGAGCCGGAGGTGACGCGCCATTACACCCGGCTCTCACAGATGAACTGGGCTATCGACTCCGGACCGTATCCGCTCGGGAGCTGTACGATGAAGTACAACCCCAAGTTCATCGAGGACGTCGCCGCCGACCCGAACGGGGCGGTTCACCCCGATCGCTCGGCGGAGTCCGTGCAGGGGACGTTGCAGCTTCAGTACCGGTTACAGCAGTATCTCGCCGAGATCGGCGGGATGGATGCCGTGACTCTGCAGCCCCCTGCGGGTGCCGCCGGCGAGTTTACGGGCATCCTGATCGCGAAGGCGTACCACGACCACAACGACGAGGATCGCTCGGAAGTTATTATCCCCGCCTCGGCACACGGAACGAACTTCGCGACCGCGGCGCTGGCGGGGTACGATGTCGTCGAGCTGCCCGCAAACGACGAGGGTCGCGTCGACGTGGAGGCACTGCGGGCAGCCGTAAGCGACGACACCGCCGCGCTGATGCTGACGAACCCGAACACGGTCGGGCTGTTCGAGCGCGATATCACGGAGATCGCCGATATCGTCCACGATGCGGGCGGGCTTCTGTACTACGACGGCGCGAACCTCAACGCGCTGTTGGGCCGCGCCCGCCCGGGCGACATGGGGTTCGACGTGATGCATTACAACGTGCACAAGACGTTCGCGACGCCACACGGCGGGGGCGGTCCGGGTGCCGGTCCGGTCGGCGTCGTCGCGGAGCTCGAGAAGTTCCTCCCGACGCCGCGCGTCCGCGAGGTCGACGACGGTGCGGTCGGCTACGAGACGTTCGAGCCGGAACGGTCGATCGGGAAAGTCCACGGGTTCACCGGTAACTGGCTCGTGCTTTTGAAGACGTACGCGTACATAGCGCGGCTCGGTGACGAGGGGCTCGCGGACGCCTCCGCGAAGGCGGTGCTCAACGCGAACTACCTCGCCGAGCAGATCGATCTCGACGTGCCGTACGGACCGTTCCACCACGAGTTCGCCGCGACGTCCGGCGACCGCGACGCCGCGGACGTTGCCAAGCGGATGCTCGATTTCGGCGTCCACCCGCCGACGACGAAGTGGCCGGAGATGGTGCCGGAGGCGATGCTCACCGAGCCGACGGAGATCGAGAGCCGTTCCTCCCTCGATGATCTCGCCGAGGCGTTCAATCTCGCGTACGCCGACACCGAGGAGGCGCTCGAGTCCGCACCGAACCGGACGACAGCACAACGGATCGACCAGGCTACCGCGGCGCGAAATCCCCGGCTCTCTTGGCAGGCGCTCGACGACGAGTGATCGCTCCGCCACACCACCGGTAACGATAACTTGTCACGCTGTGACAGTTCTCACATGCGACTACCCGAAACGAGGGATCTGTTCGCGAAGGCGTTGGAGTTCCCGGCGTCGAGACGTTCCGTGATCGACGCCGTGGGCGATACCGAGCTCGAAGCGCCCGGTGGCGACAACGAGACGATCGCTCAAGTACTCGACCGAACTGACGCGGACGAGTTCCGTTCGGCGGACGAGCTGTACGACACACTTCTCACCTTCGTGAGCGACGCGTTCATCGGACGGAAGTACTACGACGACCGCGGCGCATCCATCCGTGAGGAGAAAGACGAGGTGAATCTCTGATGTCCGTCACTCCGATCTCCGGCGTCACCGGCGTCGGCCTGTCGAGCGTGTGCCGAGAAGCGCGGCGGCGGCTCTCCGACGAGTACACGCTGATCAACTTCGGGGACAGCATGCTCGAACAGGCGGCCACCGCAGGGATCACGACGGACAGAGACGAGCTCTCGTCGCTGTCACGCCGGGAGATACGTCGGCTCCAGCGCCGTGCTGGCGAGTACGTCGCGGACGTGGCGGAAGACGATCGAGTGCTCCTCGCGACGCATCTGACGGTCAAAACCGAGAACGGGTTCATAGACGGACTTCCGAACGACGTGTTAAACGAGATCACTCCACAGCGTTTCGTCGTGTTGGAGGCAACACCGGAGACGATACTCGACCGCCGCGAACGCAGCGATCGGTCCGTTGATCTCCCGTCGCCGCGAGCGGTCGAGTTCGAGCAACATCTCAACCGCGCTGCGGCGTTCGAGTACGCCCGAGAACTGAACGCGCCGGTGCAGTTCGTCGAAAACGAAGACGACATCGATGAGGCTGCCGAAGCGGTCGTCGGACTCCTGTCGGAAGAGTCCTGAGTGAGCGGCTTCCGAACGGAGTCGTACTCCTTCACGGCGATCGACCCGTCGGTCGGAGAGGCGTACGTTCGCGTGAGCTGTGCGGCACCGGAGTTCGAGGAGAGGTGTACGCCGAGCGTCGGCGTCTGCGAGAACGGAACCCGGTTCGTTCCGATCAAACTCGTCGACGTGGCCGGGCTCGTTCCGGGCGCACACGAGGGGCGCGGACTCGGCAACCAGTTTCTCACCGACCTGAACGAGACGGACATGCTGATCCACCTCGTCGATTTCCCGGGGAAACCCGACATCGAGTACGATCACCTTTCGTTCGTTCCCGTTGACGCGCACGCGGAGAAGAGTTAAAAGTCGAAGCCGGCGACGGCGTCGTTCGGGTGAAGTGGACTCGACGGGTACGGCGGGGAGGAGTCCGGGTCGTTGTACGCGCGAGGCGCACCGTCGTTCGGTCCGTTCGGATACCACAGCGCGGCGAGCGTCTGGATCTGCCGGCGGCCGCTCGCGAGCTCGAACTGGCCGCCGCCGTACATCTCGATCCCTTCTCGCTGGCAGTAGTCGATCGTCTCGAACAGCGACTCCAGACTACCGAACCGAGAGGGTTTGACGTTACACCACCCGGGGTCGACGGGCAGCGACCGCAAGCTCTCGACGCCGTCGACGGGGTAGTCGAACGCGAGCCGGTCCGCTTGCGGCTCCAGAAGCGGGGTCGTCGCGGGCGTGAACGCGGCGTCCTCGACGACCGCCGACGGAAACGCGGCGAGCACGTCGCGGTACAGTTCGGGGTCGGCTTCGACGTCCACGTCCGTCCCCTCGTACCAGCCTTTTACATCCAGTACCCGGACCGCGCCCGTCTCGCGAAGCTCGACGAACACCTCCTCCGGCCACTCCGGCGTCGGATCGAGTTTGAACTCGAGATCGGGATCGGTGGCGAGCAGTTCGGCTACTCGGTCCGCCGTTGGCGGGTCACCGAGCCGCGTCGAGACGACGAATCGGACCGGCTCCGGCTCGATCCCGAGGCGTTCGCCGAGCGAGACGTCCGCCTGCTGTAGCCCCAGATCGAGCGCCGCGCTCTCGATAGCCCACCGGCGGTAGTTTCTGGACGTTTCCCGTTCGGGCGGCTTTGCGGCGAAGAGGTCGAGATCGGACAGGTGTGCCGACAGCTCCGCAACCGTCCAGTCGCCCGTCAGCGCCACCGGATCGGTTCCGGCGAGCGCCTCGTGGTCGACGGTCTCGTAGGTGACGTCCTCGCCGCGGCCCGTCATCCCGTCGCCAGCGAGTCGAAACTCCGTCGTCGTCCGGTCGAACCCGCTCGTCGTGGCGGCCTCGTGTTGTCGACGTTCGACGGAGTCGATCGTCACCGTAAGCTCCGCGGTCCGCTCGTATGTATCCATAGCAACACACACTCGCTCGCGGGTCATAAGTGGTGATCCGACCGATCCATCCACAGCGATGACCCGGAGCGGATCGTCGCAGTCGCCTCCGTTCTGATCCGCGCTGTCGTCAGGACGTGTCCTCGACGCGGCATTCGAGTTTCGCGACGCGAGTTGCGAGCATCCAGACCGTTGGGATCACGGTGAGTACGACCGCCCCGGCGGCTGCCACTTGAAGCACGGTCGTCGTGAACCACGGCTCGTGGCCCGCGTACGGCAGCGGCGTGTGAGTCACGTCGCCGATCACGGGAACGAAGTAGTCCATCAACAGGTCGAGGGTGTACCACGCTACCGCGACGGCGACCGCCTGCATCGGAAAGTCGGTCATCCTGTGCAGGACGAACGCCTGCACGACCATCGCGAGGTGGCTACCCAGCAGGAACGCATACATCGGCGTGGACGATGACGCGAGGAACCCGGGTGCGAACACGACGAGTACGTACGGGGTCCACAGCCCGAGCTTGATGTTGCCGAAGAAGGCGAGCGCCGCGAGATAATCGTTCGGCTTTCCGACCGCCCACGAGGCGAGTGCGAGGGCGATAAGCAGCGTCGCAAGCGGGCTGTCGGGGACGAACAGCCACATCTCCGGAGGGACGCGAGAGAACTGGAATCGGTAGTACCAGAAGCCGAACGCCGTCCCCGCGAGATTGATCGCGACGATCACCCAGACGAACCGGAACGCGACATCCTCGAGGCGTTTCGGGAGCGGCGCAACCCACCGTGGGAGCCGTTCGCGGTCCGGTGGATCCCGCCCCAGCGCACCGATAAGGTCCATGTGCTCGGGTCGAACTCGCCGTTCAAAGCGGTGCCGGTCTCGGAGACTCCTCACCGTCTCGAGAGTTGCATACGGCCGCGAAATGATGCCTCGATCCGGAACGCCGCTACCGATCCGGGCGATACGTACCGGACCGTCGACGAACCGGGGGGTGACACACGGTCGGTGACGAAAAGGGCTATGGGTGCCCGGCCGAAAGCCATGGCCATGCGCCCGCGTACGCTGCTCGCGTTGCTGCTCGTCGTCCCCTTCGTCGACGCCCTGTTTTTGGTGTACGTCGCGACGCGACTCGGGTGGACGCTCACCGTCGCGCTCGTCGTTTTAACCGCCATCCTCGGAATGCTACTGCTCCGCGCGGAGGGGCGCGCTACTCTTGCGCGCGTACAGCGGAAGCTCGCCCGTGGCGAGCCGCCGACCAACGAGCTGCTTGACGGTGGGTTCCTGATCGCGTCCGGCGCGCTGCTTCTCACGCCGGGGCTCGTTACCGATGGAATCGGCTTTCTGTTCGCGTTCCCGCTCACCCGCGTCCCGCTCCGGGCCGTGCTCAAAAAGTACGTCGTGATTCCGTACATCGACCGCCAAACGGGCGGGTTCGCCACCGGGAACGTGTACATCGGCGGATTCCCGAGCGGCGAGGAGGGGTTCGATGTCGGCGGGGGCTTCGACCCGGGGTCCGGTTCCCCAGGACCCGATGCCGGCGGACCTGACTCCGATCCCCCCGATTCGGGCGGATCGTTCGGGTCGGCTGATGACGCCGACGACATCGTCGACGTCGACTTTACCGTCGAGGACGAGGAGACTGACCGGTCGTCGTGAGATCCGCCCTCCCACGGGACGCCGTCACAAAACCGACGGACGGCGGGGTACTGCCGAAAGGAAACTCTTAAACTGCTACCCACGCAACGACCGTATGCGCTCACCTGGGCCAATAGCTCAGTCAGGTTGAGCGCTCGGCTGATAACCGGGAGGTCCACGGTTCAAATCCGTGTTGGCCCACCTACTGTACGCACGGTCCTTGGCCGTGCGGGATTGGTGGGCTGGGACTCCCCAGCCACCCAATTTCGGTATTCTAACACTCCTGAGAAGGGGGTCCTAAATCGTAATCTCAACAGTTCCACGAGCGCGCCCCCGCGCCGTACTGCGGTGCGTGGAGTCGGAGGTGTCTCCGCTTGAACCTCAGCTACGTCGGCACGCTGGGGACCGAGAAGGACTCCGAGTTCCGCTGCGGAACGTGCAAAGCTCGGTGCACCAAGAGTCCCGTCGACGGGACCGAATACGGCCATCTCATCGGGTGTCCGAACCGTCCCGACAAGTTCACCAAGTCCGCCTCCGACGGGAAACGCTACTACCGTCCTGACGACGACGAGAACGAGGGAGGTGTCTCCGCGTGAGCTCACACACGCACCGGGGTCGGGACCGTCTCCGCACGGTGCGTGCGGTGTAAGAACGACCGGGAGAAGCGGACCTACACCGTCAACGGAGACGAGGAGTCCGGCTCGTTCAAACACGTCTGCCACAGACTCCCCTCGCGGCCGACGGGTCGGTACCGAATCGACCGGAGCGCCTTCACAATCTCTCGACCGTCAAAACTCGCATAGACCATTCAGAACTACTCCCACGGCGGCTCGCCGGCGTCCTCGACCTCGTCGGGGTCGATGCCAATCTCCTTGAGGAACGCCTCCTCGTCGTCGATCGGCTCGCCACCGCCGGCGTGGAGGGTCAGCGCGTCCGCGAGCCGGGAGAGCGCAACCGGCTTCGACTCGCCCGACGCGGCGACGCCCGACTCGACATCGAGCGCCGTCACGAGCTCGCCCTCGTAGGTGAACTTCACCCCGTCGGCGCGGTCGTTCTCCGAAGTGGTCGACATTACCTACATTGGGGTGTGGAACGGGTGAAAAGTGTTCTGGCGCGGTGTGTAAGAAGTCGGCTATCCAGTTATCCGGAGAAAAGAATATACGTTCTCTATACGTACTCTATACTATGAGCACGGACAGACATTCCGTTCCGGTATCGCTTCCGCCGGAGCTCGTCAGTGAACTCGACGAGCTCGTCGAAGCGGGTCAGTTCGGTTCGCGATCGGAGGCACTGCGATACGGTGCCCGGCTCGTGCTTCGCGAGGAGTTACAAAAGCGACTTCACGAACGGACGGCTGAAGACGCGACAGACGACATCAAGGAGCGACTCGAACGCAAACGTGTATCTTGATACCGATGTCGTTCTTGCAGTGTTAAAAGCCGACGACTGGCTCAGTTCAGCAGTCGATCTCGACGCGATCGACGATCCCGAGACATCCGTCTCGACCTGTATCGAGGTGCAGTACGCGATGGAAGACGAGTGGGACCGCGACCGACTCACGACCGTGAACGAGGCGATCGTCGACGCGGAGATCGAGCTCATTCCGCTGCGAGAGCCTCACATCGCCGCTGGCGGAACGCTACAACGGAAGTACGATCGACTCAATCTTTTTGACGCCGTCCACCTTGGAACCGCAGAGATTCTCGATGAGACACTTGTCTCGACGGACACGCTGTATCCGACTATCGACGAGATATCCACCGTCGACCCGCGAGAACTCTGATCGGCTCCGTGGGAACCATCCGGAACCGTCCGCCGTTCACGCCGCACCGGAACGCGGGGTCGCCACGCCCGGTGATCAGCGACCGCGGCGACGCCTCGGAGGACGTACTGGAGAAGCACTACGACGAGGCCGGCAGTCGACTGGAGCGTCCCGATAGGGAGCTCGTCTTCCGAGGCCATCGGTACAATCACGACGCGAGCCTCGTCAGTCTCCGGTAGCTCGTGTCGCACCTTCAGGTTGCTCGCGACACGTGCTTCGCGAGGAGAATATATGACGTCGGTTCTTGACACGTGTATGCACCAACCGCTGGTCGGGTCCGCGCCCGAATACGAGATCGACGACGACGAGGTGATCTGGGTGCTCGGCACTCAGCTCACCGAGCAGTGTGGGCCGCTCGCTCGTGCGCCTGCGGGGAGCCGCGTGCTGCTGATCGAGGCCCACGAGTTCGCCCGTCGGATGCCGTATCACCACCACAAGCTCACGCTGATCTTCGCCGGAATGCGACGGTTCGCCGACCGACTGCGATCGGCCGGCTACGACGTTCGATACGTGAAAGCCGACACGTTCGGGGAGGGTTTCGAGACGTTCTTCGCGGACGCGCCGGACGCCACGCTGGTGACGATGCGATCGCCGAGTCACGGCTCCGAGCGACGCTTTCGCGAGCGTATCGACGCCGTGGGTGGCGACGTCCGGTTCGTCGAGAACGAGCTGTTCGCGAGCACCCGTCGGGCGTTCGACGAGTGGGCGAACGACGACGGGGGATTCGTCCACGAGCGGTTCTACCGGTGGATGCGCCGCGAGTCCGGCGTGCTGATGGACGGCGACGAGCCGGTCGGCGGCGAGTGGAACTACGACGCCGACAACAGGGAGTTCCCACCGGCAGAGTGGACCGCGCCGCCCGTTCCCTCCATCGACTACGACGATCGCACCGAGGAGACGGCCGCGTGGGTCGCCGAGACGTTCGACACGTGGGGGCAGACTGACGGGTTTCGCTGGCCGGTGACCCGCGAGCAGGCCCGCGAGCACCTGGACCACTTCGTGGCCGAGCGGCTGCCGGAGTTCGGCCCCTATCAGGACGCGATGCGTGACGACGACTGGGCGATGGCGCACGCCCTCCTGAGCGCCGCGGTGAACGTCGGCCTGCTGCATCCCGTCGAGGTGATCGAGACCGTCGAGACCGCGTATCACCAGCGCGATGCGGTCGGACTCGCGTCGGCAGAAGGGTGCATCCGACAGCTGCTCGGCTGGCGAGAGTTCGTGCGCCACGTGTATCGACACACGATGCCGGAGCTTTCGACCGCGAACGCGCTGGACGCCACCCACGACCTGCCGGAGTGGTACTGGACGGGCGAGACGAGCATGGGCTGTTTGGCCAGCACCGTCGACGACGTCCACGCCCGTGGATACGCCCACCACATTCAGCGACTCATGGTGCTCGCGAACTTCGCGACGCTGTGGGGCGTCGAACCGAGCCAGCTCAACGAGTGGTTCCACGCCACCTTCGTCGACGCGTACCACTGGGTGACGACGCCGAACGTCGTCGAGATGGGGCAGTTCGCTCACGGGGCGTTCGCGACGAAACCGTACGTCTCCTCAGCGAACTACGTCGACCGGATGTCCGACTACTGCGGGCACTGCCGATACGACGAGGACGCCACGACCGGCGACGACGCTTGTCCGTTCAACGCGCTTTACTGGGCGTTTCTCGACCGCAACGAGGAGCGACTCCGCGACAACCACCGGATGGCGTTAATGTACAGTCACGTTGACAACAAGCGGGAGTCCGGTGCGATGGACGCGATCCGGACGCGAGTCGATACGCTCCGCGAGCTGGCCGAGAACGGCGCACTCTGAGCCACCGCCAGCGGTACGACACGCGCCGGTTCGCGAGCTCCCGGTGCTCAGTACCGGAGCACCGCATCGAGGATCCCGGCGCTCTGCCCGACTCCGACGAGAACGAGCGCGACCGTCTGTGCAGTCGGGGCGACCGTCACGACTCCGACCGTGTACAGCGCGACACCAACGAGACAGCCGCCGGCACCGCCGAAATACACCCATGCGCCGCGCTCGACTCGGCGACCGGTGGACACGAATCCGACGGCGGGAAGGAGCATCCACCCGCCGAGCGCGACACCGAGAAGCGCCGTGCCGGCGGCGTCGACGTGGAATCCGACGGCACCGAAAAGCGTCACGATGAGTCCGGCAGCGATGATGGACCACCAGACGTGCAGCAGGCCCTCCCGCATATCGGCTCGTCCGGTCACTGCGAATCCAGCGAGCAGCAGGGCCATCACGACGTGGGCCATGAACAGCGTGTGACGCGTCACGACGGTGCGGTGAGCAGCGATGACGAACGCCCACGCCAGCGGTACGAGAAGCGAGGGGGCGACGGCTCGAAGACGACGGAACATATCCGTGGCTCACGTTCGGAGGGGAACGACATTAGCTGTACCGTCGATTCCGTCCTCCCGGTGTCGAGAGGTGTCGTCGCGTTATCCGGTTCGGAGTTCGGCGTATCGCGCCTCGAGGTCGATCATCGGCCGGGGGTAGTCGCGACCGAGATCGACGTCGTACCGATCCTGTTCGTCGTCGGTCATCCGCCACGGGCGATGCGCGTACTCCGGCGGAAGGTCCTGTAGCTCCGGGAGCCACGTGGTGACGTAGTCGGCGTCGGCGTCGTAGCGGTCCGCCTGCGAGAGCACGTTGAAGTGGTTGTTCCGCGAGTCGTTTCCGACGCCGGCCTGATACGCCCAGTTGCCCCAGTTGGAGGCGACGTCGTAATCGACCAGTCGCTGCTCGAAGTACGCTGCCCCCCATCGCCAGTCGATGCCGAGCGCATCGGCGAGAAACGAGGCGACGTTCTGTCGGCCGCGATTGGACATGTACCCCGTTCGGTTGAGCTCGCGCATGTTCGCGTCCACGAACGGGATTCCCGTCTCGCCGCGTGCCCACCGGCGGAACGCCTCGCGATCCCGTCTCCAGTTGGGCTCGACGTCCCGAATCCCGGTCGCTCCGAAGAACGCCGCGCCGTGTTTGCGGAACTGAAACTGGAAGAAATCCCGCCACAGAAGCTCGAACACCAGCCAGTACGTATCCTCGTTCGCGACCCGAGACTCCTCGTACCGCGTGATCTCGCGGTGGATCGTCCGGGGCGAGAGACAGCCGGCGGCCAGCCACGGCGAGAGCTTCGACGAGTAGTTCGCTCCGAGCAGCCCGTTCCTGGTCCGTTTGTACGTCCGAAGATGGTCGCCATCCCATAGATACTCCTCGAGGCGGTCCCGGCCCGCCGACTCGCCGCCCTCGAACGCCAGCACTACACGATCATCGGCGGGAGTCTCCGGCGGCTCCGGGATCGCCCCCGCGGGCAGGTCGACATCGGGAGTGGTAACCGTTTCGGGAGCGGGAACGACCTCACGGACTGACGACTCGCGTTCGACCGTCTTGCGCCACGGGGTGAAGGTGTCGTTCATGCGCTCCGGCGGAGTCGGAAGATCCTTCGGGTGGTACAGCGTATGGGTCCACTGGCGCTCGAACCGCACATCTCCTGGGAGCGCGTCGTGAACGGCGCGTTCTCGTCGACGCTCCTCGGTGGCGGGTTTCGTCTGTGCGTAGACGGCGTCGGCGTCGACCTGCTCGACGATGTCGGGAAGTACGGTCTCGGCTCGTCCGCGCCTGACGTACAGATCGCCGCCGAGACGACGAAGGGAGGCACGAAGGTCGGCGAGGCTCTCGCTTCGGAATCGTGTACGGACCGTTCCACGTTTTCGCGTCCCGTAACGGGTCTCCCCCCGTCGACGCGGATCAGCAACGTACACCGGTACCACCACGTCTGCGGCGTCGACGGCAGCAGCCAGCGTCGGGTTGTCATCAACGCGAATGTCGTCCCTGAACCAGACGATTGCGGTGTTCACACACGGGTAACGGGGTGAAAGAACAAGTATTCGAGGCCGTGTACCGCAGCGTCGTAACCGCGAGTCGTGACCGCGGCGTCGTGACTGCGGCTACTGGTCTTCGTCTGCTTCCGCTTCCTCGTCGTCAGCCGCCAGGATACCCCGGTCGTCCAGCACGGACGCCAACTCCTCGTTCGACGGCTCGGTGAACGTCTCGTCCTCGACGGTGATCGTCGCGACGCCGACACCCTCCGGTCGGAGCCCGTCGTCGTTCGCTCGCGCGAGCGCGTCGAGTGCGAGTCCCATCGCCTCGTCGGTGGACAGACCGTCCTCGTACTCCGATTCGAGGTAGTCACGGAGGTCGCTACGGTCCGAGCCGATCGACAGGGCCTTCCACTCGTACGGGGTCCCCGAGGGGTCCGTCTCGAACAGACGCGGCTCGCCGTTTTCGATCCCGCCGACGATGAGCGCGACGCCGAACGGTCGCGCGCCGCCGACCTGCGTGTACTGCTGGATATGGTCCGTTATCGTCTTGGTGAGCGTCTCGATCCCCATCGCCTCGCCGTAGCGGAGGCGGTTCACCTGCGCCTGGCGACGAGCGAAGTCGATCAGCTGTCGCGCGTCGGCGACGTGACCCGCGCTGGCGACGCCGACGTGGTCGTCCGCCTTGTGGAGCTTTTCGATGCTTTCCGGCTCCATCAGCGGGGAGCGGGCGCGCTTGTCGGCCGCCAGCACGACGCCGTCCTCGGCGCGAACGCCGACGCTCGCCGTCCCCCGTTTCACTGCCTCTCGCGCGTACTCGACCTGATACAGTCGACCGTCGGGAGAGAAGATGGTGATGCCGCGGTCGTACGCCTGTTGTTGGGATTGGCCCTGCATGATATCACTCGATGTCGAACGTTGTCGCGCCGACGAACCCCGAATCCGTCCGTACGTCGCACGCGTCCTCACGCACGACGGCGGTCGAGTCGGCATCCGCAAACGCAACGTCTCGCTGTTGAAGATTTCCGCCCGCGCGACCCATATATCTTTCCTCACAGGCACGCACCGTTCCCGAGACGCCACGGACCCGGACCCCGACCGGGTCGCCGTCGACCTCGCTCACGCAGGCGATCGCTGCCCGCGCGTCGTCGACGTGTCCGCGCCGGGTCCGAACGATGGCCTCTCCGTCGCCATCGGCGAATCGAAAGCCGAGAAGCTTCAGCCCCACGTTCGCGCTTCCTGCGTCCCCGAGGAAGTTGCCCGCTGCGTACCACAGCGCCCGCTGGAACCGCCGCCTATCGATCGTCGCGTCCGGCCACGCCTCGAGTCCGACCGCGAGGTATCGCCACCGCGGCTGAAGATGTTTCGGGAGGTGTTTCATGGTAGTTCTTCGTCACCCTCGCGGCTACTCCGCACCCGGCACCTCGTCGCCGGAGCCGATGTGCTCGGCGACGATCACCGCGACCTGGTCGTGTACGCGAGTCACGTCAACGACCGCGAAGCCGACATCCGTGAACGCCTCCACGAGCGTACCGACGGTTGCCGGGTCGTCCACCTCCGGACTGTAGAACGGCTCCGACGGGTTCGGCTCCTCGAAAAACGCCACGTCGCCGAGCACGATCCGGCGGGCTCCCGTGTCGGCCATCACGCGAATCGCCGCACGCTTCTCGTCGTCAGCGAGGTGGTGTAACGCGAAGTTCGAGGTGACGATGTCGACCTCGGTCCCGGGATCGACGTTCGGGTCGCGAAACTCGCCGTACGCGAACTCGACGTTCTCGACGCCGGCGTCCGCGGCCTTTCGTCGTCCCTCTTCCATCATCCCCTCGCTGATGTCGCGTCCGATCACGCGGGCCGCCGCGGGAGCGAGCGCGAGAGCGATCGCACCCGTGCCGGTTCCCAGATCGAGGACGACGTCGTCCGAGTCCGGGTCGGCGTGCTCGATCACGAGTTCGGCACACGCGCGATACTCGTCACTTTTCGACTCGTCGTACTCGGCCGCCTTCGCGGAGAATCGCTCGGCGTGCTCCTCAACGCTCCGTTTCATACCGTCCACGTCGGACCCCCGGCTGTATGAAGCTCTCGGAGCGTCGCTCCCGGTTTCGCTCGGCGATCTCGCTCCACGCCCTGATCCCTTCGCGGATCCACTCCGGATCGAACCCCGCGGTCTCGGCCACGGCGACGAGCTCCCTCGGTGCTCGAAGCTCGAGATGTGAGGCTGCGTTCGCGCTGACGACGTGGGGCGCGTCGTAGTAGGTGACGATCTCGCGGAGCTTTCGGAGCTCCGCGAGCGCCTGCACTCGCTGGCCGCCGGTCGCTCGGAGCACGGGACCGAGATCGAACTCGACGTGGACGTCGTTGTCGCGGGCGGCCTTCGCGAGCACGTGATTGAAGTCGCCGTTCCCCTCGACGGGGCGGACGAGCACGTCGACGCGGGGCTCCTCGACCGCGTACCGGTTCAGGCGGTCGTCGCCACCGACGACACAGACGATCGTGTGATCGGATCGGTGGGCCCCGACTGCCCCGCCCGCCGCGCCCGGATCGGCGGCGTCGATCTCGACCGCGTCGACGATATCGATGCCGTACTCCGCGCAGAGCGCGTCGATTAGGTCGTCGTGGTCGCCGTCGTCTCCTCGGAGGTCGGCCAGCGCCTCCGGTGTCCGGACGACGATGCCGTCGTAGCCATAGCGCGCTGCGGTGCTGGCAAACCGGGCGACGGTCGTCTCGCCGTCGGGATACGCGTGGACGGCTTCGTACATGGTCGTCGTTGAGTCCGAGGGGGTTTCCTCGTTGCGCTTTCTTGCGCGACGACGAGAACTGGTGTCCTTTTGAACGCGGGGGGCTTGCATCAACGTATGACCGAGACGCTCACGCTGGCGACTCGCGGGTCGGATCTGGCACTCCGACAGGCCGAATCCGTCCGCGACGCGCTGTCGACTCGCCGTCGCGACGTCGACGTGCGCCGGGTCCAGACCCGTGGCGACCGGATCTCCGACGAGTTGATCCACAGGCTCGGGCGAACCGGTGCGTTCGTTCGCGCGCTCGACGAGGAGGTGCTCTCCGGCGATGCCGACCTCGCGGTCCACTCGCTGAAAGATGTCCCAACCGAGGACGCGGGCGATCTCGTGATCTCCGGGGTTCCGGAGCGCGCGCCCGCCGGCGACGTGGTCGTGCATCCGGAGGGACTCGGGATCGAGGAGCTCCCCTCAGGAGCGGTCGTCGGAACCGGATCGCTTCGACGAACCGCACAGATCAAAGCGGAGCGACCGGATCTCGAAGTTGCGCCGCTCCGCGGCAACGTCGACACCCGGATCGAGAAGCTGCTCGCGCCCGGATTGCAGATGGAGCACGAACGCCGGCTGATCGCGGCGGGAGAGCTCCAGGCGGAGGATTCGCCGGAAGATGGTGATCCCGCTGCGGGAGACGAAGCCGACGAGTCGTTCGACCGGACGGTCGAGGAGTGGTTCGACGATCTTTCGGATATCCAGCGGTCGGCGATGGAGCGCCGCGTCGAGACGGAGTACGACGCGATCGTGCTCGCGGAGGCGGGGCTCCGTCGCTCCGAGCTGTTCTACGAGGTTCCGACGACGCGGTTACAGCGCGAGGAGTTCGTTCCCGCCGCCGGGCAGGGGGCGATCGCGGTGATGGCGACCGATCCGGACGTGGTCGAGACGGTTCGGTCCGCGGTCGACCACCCGCGAACCCGGATCGCGACGACGGTCGAACGAACCGTCCTCGAGACGCTCAACGGTGGCTGTATCGCACCGATCGGCGTCTCCGCGCTCGTACAGGGAGAGTACGTCCACACCCGCGTCCGCGTGCTGTCGACGGACGGAACCGAGGAGGTCGCCGACGTGCGTGACCTTCCGATCGAGTCGCACGCGCAGGCCGCCGAAGCGTTCGCCGACGAACTCGCCGACCGCGGCGCAGCGGAACTGATCGACCGCGCCCGCGAGGAGGCGGATACGGAGCCGAGTGTATCGACTGGCGGAGCGGAGTCGGTGATGCGCGGCTCCGAGGAGGGGGACGACGCATGAGCGACGACGCGACCGGCGACGCCACGACGCCGCCGACGCGGACCCGTGAGGACGACGTCGGAACGGTGTATCTCGTCGGCTCCGGGCCGGGCGATCCGGACCTGTTGACGGTGAAGGCGGCGCGCCTGCTCGAAACCGCCGACGTCGTCCTCCACGACAAGCTCCCAGGGCCGAAGATCCTCGACGAGATCCCGGCCGCGAAACGCGAGGACGTCGGCAAGCGTGCCGGCGGGGAGTGGACGCCACAGGAGTACACGAATCGGCGGCTGGTCGAGCTCGCGAGCGACGGGAAGACGGTCGTTCGGCTGAAAGGTGGCGATCCGTTCGTCTTCGGTCGCGGCGGCGAGGAGGCCGAACACCTTGCAGACGCGGGGATCCCGTTCGAGGTCGTTCCGGGCGTCACTTCCGCGATCGCCGGTCCGGCGGTCGCCGGCATCCCCGTGACGCATCGCGACCATGCGTCCTCCGTCTCGTTCGTCACCGGTCACGAGGACCCGACGAAGCCGGAGTCGGCGGTCGAGTGGGGCGCGCTCGCGGCGACGGGCGGGACGATAGTCGTGCTGATGGGTGTCGGGAAACTGCCGAAGTATACGGCCGAGCTCCGGGATGCGGGACTGGATCCGGAGACGCCGGTCGCGCTGATCGAGCGCGCGACGTGGCCGGACGGTCGGGTCGCGACGGGGACGCTGGAGACGATCGTCGACGTCCGCGACGCGGAGGAGATCGAACCGCCCGCGGTCACCGTCATCGGCGAGGTGGCCGCAACTCGCGAGCGCGTCGTCACGTTTCTCGAAAACGCCGGGTCCGCACCCGTCTCGCCGGGATCGACACCGACAGGCGACGCGGGCAGTGCCGATGATCCGGACGGTGAGACCGAATGACTGACCGCCCGCGTGTGGCGGTGTTCCGCCCCGACGACGAGCGGATCGACGACGCAGTCGACCTGCTTTCGAAGCTCGGCGCGGAGCCCGTGCCCGACCCGATGCTCGCAGTCGATCCCACGGGTGCAACCCCCGATGATGCACAGTACGTCGTTCTCACCAGCAAGACGGGCGTGGAACTCGCCGCGGAGGCCGGCTGGGAGCCGGACGGAGCGACGCTCGTCGCGATCGGTCCCGCGACCGCGGCGGCCGCCCGCGACGCCGGCTGGACCGTCGACATCGTGCCAGCGGAGTACACCTCGAGCGGACTCGTCGAGCGTCTTCGCGGGGACGTCGACGGCGCCCGTATCGAGGTCGCGCGGTCGGACCACGGGAGCGACGTGCTCCTCGACGGACTCCATGATGCCGGTGCGGTCGTCACCGAGACCGTTCTCTATCGTCTGACTCGCCCCGACGGGGCCGGCGAATCCGCCCAAATGGCAGCGGACGGAGCGCTAGACGCCGCCGCGTTCACCTCGTCGCTGACCGTCACACACTTCGTCGAAGCGGCTGCGGAACGTGGTGTTCGCGACGCGGCGGTCGCGGGGTTACACGAGGCGGTCGTCGGTGCGATCGGTCCGCCGACGGCGGAGACGGCCGCGGAACACGGTATCGACGTCGACGTCATCCCGGACGACGCGGAGTTCGAGGCGCTCGCGGGAGCTGTCGTCGAGACGCTCGACTCGCCGTAGCCGGCGAACGAAGCCATCGTCGTTCCACTGACGGCGACTCGCTCGGCGGCTCCGATCCACACCCGTCCGACTGCCTTCAGGGTCCCGCCGTCGAAACGATGCGGATCACGTCGCCCTCGGTCAGCTCGTGGCTCTCACCGATGCGACGGTTCGATCGCGCGTCGACCGCGTGGACGTACCCCTCACCGATGTCGGTGTGGACCGCGTACGCTAGGTCCGGGGGCGTCGACCCGGATGGGAGGAGGAACGCGTCCGGAAGCATCGTCCCGGTCCCGTCGGTCCACTTCGAGGCGTCTTGTACTGGGTAGACGGTCACGCGATCGAGGAGGTCGTAGACGGCGTGATTCAACGCCGCCTGCACGCCGGTTCCGCCGAACCGCTCCATCACGGAGGCGATCGATGCGAGTCCCTCCTGCTGGCTCTCGGAGAGGTCGCCGGTCACCGCGAACGACTCGTCGCCCGGGGCGTACTCGATCACGCCCGCTTCAGCGGCCCGTCGGAGGGCGAGTTCACCGTCAGCCGTCGCCGGAATAACCGGTTTCTCCGTCCCGTCTCGTAGCCGATCTATCGCCTCCTCGGGCGCGATGTCTGCCTTGTTCGCGACGACGACGATGGGCTTGGTGCGCCGACGGACTGCGCGCGCAAGCGTCTCGCGGTGGTCGTCGGTCCACTGTTTCGGATCCGACGGGTACGCCAGATCCCGGAGAACGGCGGCGACGTCGGCTTCGGACGCGCCGAACCCGGTCAACAGCTCGGCGAGTGACTCCTCGATGTCGAAATCGGGTGAGCGGGATTTCCGCTCCACGCTCTCCCAGTTGTCGGCGACGATGCCGGCGAGCCACAGATCCATCTCCTCCTCGATGAAGTCGACGTCGTCGAGGGGGTCGTGGCTGCCCGGTTCGACCGGCTCGCCCTCCGCGTTCGTCCCGCCGGAGGCGTCGACGACGTTCAACACCACGTCGGCGTTCGTCAACTCGTCGAGGAACTGATTGCCGAGCCCCTTCCCCTCGTGGGCGCCCGGGACGAGTCCGGCGACGTCCAGCAGCTCGACCGGGACGTACCGCGTGCCGTTCCGGCAGTTCTCCTGTCCGCACCGCTCGTCGCGGTCCAGACACGGACAGTCGGTCCGGACGTGGGTGACGCCGCGGTTGGCGTCGATCGTCGTGAACGGGTAGTTCGCGACGTCGACGTCGGCCATCGTCGCCGCGGTATAAAAGGTGGACTTGCCGGCGTTCGGCTTGCCCGCCAGCGCGACCGTGATCATATCGGTACCTCACGGTGCCGGAAAAAGCGCCTTTCGGTCACGCCGCACGCTCGGATTCCACGGACCGGCATCCGCTCCCAGGCCCCGTGAGCACTGGTACGGTCGCGACACGGGTCGCGGCCGCTCACTCCGGAACCAGCCTGACGACCGGCGCGTCCGCGTCGTCGACGGCGACGTAGAGGTGACCCGAATCCGGCCCGACGACCACGTCCCGTATCCGCCACCCTCGTCCGTCGAGGAGTGGGTCGACCGCCGCCACGTCCCGTCCGTCGACCCGGAATCGCCCCAGATACTGACCGGCCAGATTACCGACGAACAGGTCGCCGTTCCACGCCGGAAACGCCTCGCCGTCGTAAAAGGTGATTCCCGCGGGCGGGAACCCGCCGCTGCCACACTCCCAGTAGTACACCGGATCGACGGTGTCGTCGCGCTCGTGCGGCTGCTCGCCGACCGGGTCGTCGGTGCCGTACTCACAGCCGTAATGCACGACCGGCCAGCCGTGGTTGCCGCCGCGCTCGACGACGTTGATCTCGTCGCCGTCGCGCTCGCCGTGTTCCGACTGCCAGATCTCGCCCGTCTCCGGATGTGTCGTCATCCCCTGGACGTTGCGGTGGCCGTAGCTGTAGATCGCGTCGGCGACGTCCGGGTCGTCGACGAACGGGTTGTCCTCGGGGATCGATCCGTCCCGGTTCAGTCGGAGCGTCGTCCCGAGCTCGTTCGACGCGTCCTGTGAGACGTGGTCCGGCCCGAACTCCTTGTACTGTCGGTCACCGACGGTGACGTACATCGCACCGTCCTCGTCGAACGTGATCCGGGAGCCGTAGTGTCCGCGGTCCGGGTGGGCGAACGGCTCGGCGACGTGAAGCTCCTCGAACGCCTCCAGCTCCGGCGTCTCGGGGTCGAGTCGTCCCCGACCGACGTGGGTCGCCGACTCGCCGGCGTCGTTCGTCGCCGCGTACGTGAGGTACACCCAGGGGTCGTCCGGAAACGCGGGATCGACCGCGACGTCGAGCATGCCCCCCTGTCCAACTGCGTGGACGTCCGGCGTTCCCGGTACCGATACGGCGGGGGTATCGATCGCGTTCTCCCCGTCGTCCGCGGTCTCCCCGTCGGTCGCGCGGTCGACCAACAGCAGGTCCCCGTCGCGCTCCGTAACCAGCAGGCGCCCGTCCTCGGGAAGGACGGCGAGTCCCCAGGGGTGGCTCACCCCGTCGACGACCGTCTCGACCGAGAACTCGTGCGTCTCGGGGTCGGTTACCGGTTCGTCGTCGGTGTCGGGAGCGTCGTTGCCGTTCGGCTCCGCCGGTTCCGGATCGTCGTCGAGACAACCGGTGACCGTGAGGCCAGTCGTCGCTGCGATCCCGATCAGTGTTCGTCGGCGAAGCGTCGTCCGCCCTGCATCGGAGGGGCTCATGGTCTCTCGTCGTGGTCGTTCGAGCGGGTCGCTTTTCAGCGTTGTGCGGATGTCGGCGCTTTGGATGGTTCGGACGCTTTTTTGCGTCAGCAGCGTTCCCGCAGTTCCTGCGTCAGCAGCGCTCCCGATTCACCCGCTAGCGTCGCGAGAACTCCGGTACCACAGCAGGAGCGAACAGCAGAACGCGACGCCGAGAGCGGCGGCGACGATGCCGAACGCGATCCGGTAGCCGAGTTCGGTGTACGCGACGGTCCCGCCGACGCGCTCGCCGGTTCGATAGGCGTCGAGCGCGGTGCCCATCGCCCACGGCAGGATCGACGCGCCGACGAACCCCGCCGCGTTGACCGTCGACGTCGCAACGCCGCTCGCACCGGCGGGGTACCGCTCTTTCACGATCGTGAGCGTGATCAGCCCGGAGCCGATGAGGAATCCGGACACGCCGTACACGACGGCGACGACCGGGAGCGGCGGTCGACCGACGACGGCGAGCGTGCCGAGCGCGAGCGCGAACAGCCCGACGCCGGCCGACAGCGGGAGGTATCGCGTCTCGAACCGGTCGGAGAGCCAGCCGATCGTCGGGCCGCCGAACAGGATACCGACCGCGCCGACGAGCGTGTACGTCGAGGCGGTCGCCACGCTCAGGTCGTACACGACCACGAGATACGGGACGCCCCACAGTCCGATCAGGGTGAGCAGCGTTCCGTTCGTCGCGAAGAAAACCACGGAGAGCAGCCACTGGTCGAGGTCCCGAGCGAGCGAGCGAAGGTGCTCCCCCGTCTCCTGGAGCGACACGGACGGCCGCTCGGGAACGCCCTCGATGGGTTCGAGGCCGGCCTCCGAGGGCGACTCGCGAACGAGCGCGAACGCGAGCCCGGCCGCGAGAAAGCCGACCCCGGCCATCGCGGTCACCGTCGTTCGCCAGCCGACCGCGTCGACGGCGAGCGCGAGCGGCGTCGTGGCGAGGATCGCGCCCAGTCCGGCGACAGCGCCGGTGACGCCGGTCATCGTCGCGAACTCGTCCGTCCGATACCAGTTCGCACAGAACCGGAGGATCGAGACGAAGATCACGCCGCCGCCGAGACCGATGACGCCCCGCGAGACGACGGCGGCGTGGTATCCGTCGCTGAGCACGAACCCGATCGCGCCGGCGCTGAGCACCACCGCGCCGCCGGTGCCGACGTATCGGGAGCCGAAGCGATCGACGAGAACGCCCGTGGGGATCTGAATGATGGCGTACACGATGAAGAAGGCGGCGTGGACCGTCCCGAGCTCCGCCGCCGACAGCGTGAACGCTGCGGTGAGCTCCTCCGAGAGCACTCCCGTCGAGAGCCGGTGGAGGTTGACAAGCAGGAACACCACGGCCAGCGCGCCCCACGCGACCCATCGGCGCTTCCGCGGATCCTGTAACACGTCCGCCGAGGAAGAGCCGTTCACGACCGTATCGGCGTTTCGCGATCCTCGTAATGGTTCGGATACCTGCAGCCTCCGTGGGGGAGTCGACCGGGAAGCTTCAAGCGGTCGGGGGTCGTACGCCGGGGCATGATCCGAAGAGGCGGAATCGAGGTGGACGGCACCCATCCCTGAAGTGGTCGGCGTCGACATCAGCGGTCGTCACGAGGAGGCGGAGGGGTACCTGATGGTCGCTGCGGCGGTCCACGCACGGATCGACTCCTCGCGGATCCGGTCGATAGAAGGGGTCGGGCTCGCTGCGGCCCGAGAGGGTCCGACCCTCGAGGCGACACTGGAGGTGACGGCCGAGGCGATCGGAAATCTCCCGGAGCCGCCGACCTGTCCGATCGTCGCCGAGGGCGGGGAGTTCTACGAGGAGCCCGCGGACCGCGTCGAGCTGAGTTTCCAGCCCGAGTTTAAATACGTCGAGAGCATAGCTGAACGCGAAACAGTGCAGGCAGCACACCACGCCGCGTACGCCGCACGGAGCCTTCTCCTATGACCGGCGGGACGTTCGAGGCCGGCGGCAGTGAGACGGGAACGCCGAGCGGAGCCGCGGCGCGCGACCACGACGAGAAGACGGAGGGACGGCGCGCTGTCGTCGCCAAACGCGTCGACTCCGGCGAGGCGGACCTCTCGGAGATCACCAAGCTCGCCGCCGCCGCCGGCTACGACGTCGTCGGCGAGGTCACCCAGACCCGTACGGAGGACGCGGCGTTCATGTTCGGCGAGGGGAAGGTCGCCCGGATCGCGGAACTCGTCGTCGCCGTGGACGCCGACTGCGTGATCATCGACAACGATGTCGGCCCGTACCAGACGTTCAACATCGGCGGCGAACTCCCCGAGGGGGTGGAAGTGATCGACAGGTTCACGCTGATCCTGGAGATCTTCGGTCAGCGTGCGAACACCCGGAAAGCACAGCTGCAGGTCGAACTCGCGGAGCTCCGGTACGAGCTGCCGCGCGCGGAAGCAAAGGCGAGTCTCGCGAAACGCGACGAGCGACCCGGGTTCATGGGACTCGGTGAGTACGACGAGAGCGTCGAACGCGACATCAAACGACAGATCTCGGAGATCCGGGACGAACTCGAGTCGATCGCGGAGAAAGAGGAGACACGACGGGAACGACGCCGGGAGTCCGGCTTCGATCTCGTCGCGCTTGCGGGGTATACGAACGCGGGTAAATCGACGCTAATGCGGCAGCTCGCCGCCGAACTCGACGTCGACGAGAACGTCGACCGACATCCGGATCTGGAGAGGACCGCCGAGTCGCAAGATATGTTGTTCACGACGCTGGGTACGACGACCCGTCGTGCGGAAATGGAGAAGCGCGACGTGCTGCTTACCGACACCGTCGGGTTCATCTCGGATCTTCCCCACTGGCTCGTGGAGTCGTTTCAGTCGACGCTCGAATCCGTGTATCGAGCGGATCTCGTCCTGCTCGTCGTCGACGCGAGCGAGTCGGTCGAGGAGATGCGCGAGAAGCTCGTCACCAGCCACGACACGCTGTACGAGCGCAACGAGGCACCGATCGTTACGGTGTTTAACAAGATCGACAAGCTTGAGCCGGGCGAGCTGGCCGACAGACGAGCCGCGCTGTCGGGCGTCGCTCCCGACCCGGTCGCGGTGTCCGCCCGGACCGGGGCCGGGATCGCCGAGCTTCGCGACCGCGTCGAGGAGGAGCTTCCCGACTGGGAGCGCGAGCGACTCGTGCTTCCGCTGTCAGACGAGGCGATGAGCGTCGTCTCGTGGATCCACGACCACGGCGCGGTCGACGAGGAGACGTACGCGGACGATCACGTCACCGTCTCCTTCGAGGCCGATCCGACCGTCGTCGCACGAGCCCGATCGAAGGCGGCCGAGCTGACGCCGGCGGGGTCGACAAACTGACGGCAGCCGGTCTCATCGGGTGCTCGTCGCCTGCGACGCCGACTCCGGGCGTCCCCATCTCCGATCACTTAAGAATCACCACGGACGACTGGTGATATGACCGGGCGGCCGGACGGCGACGAGTCATCCGACGTGGGCGACACCGATGGTGGCGACGTCTCCGGCGGTTCTCACGGTCGATCGGGAGTGAACGAGCGGAGTCGGTTCCGGCGTGCGTCGGGAGTGAACGTTCTCGGCAACGCGGCGAAGATTCTCGTCGAGGGGGCGGCCGGGCTCGCGTTCGGCAGCGTCGCACTCCTCGCCGACGCCGCTCACTCCGTCGCCGACCTCGTTGCCAGCGTCGTCGTCCTCGTCTGGGGGACCTCCAGATACGACGATCCTGACACCGAACACCCGCACGGTCACCAGCGGATCGAGCCGCTGACGGCGCTTTTCGTCGGCGCGATCATCTTTCTGCTCGGTGTGCTCCTGCTTCGCGAGTCCGTCGAGGGGCTTGTGGGCGTCCCGGAGGTCGCCGCGAGCCCGGTGTTGGTCGGAGCGCTGCTGTTCGCGATGGCCGACATGTACGTCCTGTACTGGTACACGACCCGGGTCAACGAGTCGCTGGGGTCGACCGCGCTCGCGGCGCTCGCGACCGACTGTCTCAACGATATCTACACCTCACTGGCCGCGCTCGTCGGCGTCGTCGGGGCGCTGTTGAACGTTCCCGTGCTCGATCCGGTCGCCGGTGCGGTCGTCAGCCTTCTCGTCGCGTATCAGGGCGTCGAGGTCGCCCGCGAGAACGTGACGTATCTCGTCGGCGCGGCGCCGCCGGAAGGCGACAGAGACCGGATCGTCGAAACTCTCCGCACCCATCCGGACGTGCAGGGAGTCCACGACCTCACCGTCTTCTACGACGGCACGGACATCGAGGTGGAAGTCCACGTCGAGGTCGACGGATCGATGACGCTTCGGGAGGCACACGACATCGAGACGGAGCTCGTCACGCGACTCCGGTCGCTCGCGGACGTGGGAGACGTCCACGTCCATCTCGACCCGTCCGGGCTCGGCGAGTGGAAGGACGCGACCGAGTGAGTCACCGACCGAGTGAGTCACTGACCGAGAGTCACTGACCGAGAGTCACCGACCGGACCGCGCCGGCGCGACCGCATCGAACGGGTACCGCACGTCCGTTAGCTCCTTGCTCACCGTCCAGAGACGCTCGGCGGTAGCCTCGTCGGAGGCTGCGTCGCTCGGCTCCTGTCGCTCCGGAGCGCCCCGCATGTTCATCAGTCCGCCGGGGCCGTAGTACGCGCCACCTTCCACGTCCGGAGCAGTCGCGGCGTATAAAAGGGGGAGCACGCCGCGTTCGGGTGGCTGACCGAGGACCGCGTTCGCGACCCACATCATCGCGTATCGGACGCGCGATCCCGACTCGCGCGGGCCCCGATACTGGAGGTCGGTGTCCGCGTACCCCGGATGGCAGGCGACGCTTTTCGTCCCCGCGATCCCCGCCGTCTCGAGCCGTCGCTGGAGCTCGTACGCGAAAAGCAGGTTCGCGAGTTTGCTCTGCCCGTACGCCGCCCACTTCCCGTACGACTCCTTGCCGTGGAGGTCATCGAAGTCGATCTCGCCCATCGTATGCGCCTCGCTCGAGTGGGTGACGATACGGCTCTCTCCGTCGGCAGCGACGAGGGCGGGGAGCAGTCGCCCCGTCAGCGCGAAATGGCCGAGATGATTCACGCCGAACTGGGTCTCGAAGCCATCCGCCGTCTCGCTGCGAGGGATCGCCATCACGCCGGCGTTGTTACAGAGGACGTCGATCGCGTCGTAGTCGTCACGGACCCCCGTCGCGAACGACGCGATCGAGTCCAGCGACGCCAGATCACACTCCCGCACGTCGAGCGTCGCGCCGGGCGACCGAGTTCCCGTACCGCTCTCCGCCGCCGAACCACCTGACGCGGTCGCGTTGCCGATGGCGTCCCTGATCGCGTGTGCAGCCTCGCGGCCACGGTCGAGGCTCCGGCACGCCATCACGACCGTTGCGCCCTTTCGGGCGAACGCCAGCGTCGCCTCGAAGCCGAGTCCGCCGTTCGCGCCCGTCACCACGACGGTTCGATTCGAGCAGTCCGGCATCCTATCTGCCGTCCACGAGTCGGTCATCACCAGTCGTACGGCCTCGACGCGTACAAACCCCCTGCCGCCAGCCGGTGTCAGTCGCTGGCGATCGGTTCGATGAGTTCGGGCCCGTCGTTCGCGGGGGCGTTGACTCGCGTCGACACCGGAACGGCCGTCAACTCGTCGGCGGGATACGGCTCCAGGAGCGCGGCCGCCTCGTCGGGGTCCCCGTGGAGCCACGTCGACTCGGCGCCCGGCTCCAACATCACCGCCATCCGATGGTGGAGGTCGGCGACGAGATCGTTGGGCTCTGTCGTGACCACGGTGAACGTCTCGACGACGTTGCCATCGCCGTCGGGGAGTGACGCCGATTCATCGGTCGAACCAGCTCCGCTCCCGCCGCCGAAGGCGTCGAGCCCGGTCTGTGTCGTTGCCGGGGTCGGCGGCTCCCACCGCTCGTAGAGCCCTGCCATCGCGAACGGCCGGTCGTCCTCGAAGGCGACGCGGTAGGGCCGTTTCCCACCGCCGGACGCATCTCGATCGACCCACTCGTAAAAGCCGTCGGCGGGGACGAGACAGCGACGGCGCTCGAACGCCTCGGCGAAGCTCCGCTTCTCCCGGATCGTCTCGCCGCGGGCGTTGATGAGTCCGAACGGTTCCTCGGCCCACCCCGGTGTGAGTCCCCACTTCATCCGCGTGACCTCGTGTGGTCGTTCGTCCGTGATCACCGGCAGTCGCTGCCCGGGTGCGCAGTTGTAGCTCGGCTCGACGTCCGAGAACGACGCGTCGAACCGGTCGGCCAGCCTCGCGGGAGCGGCAAACAGCGTGTATCGACCACACATGGATACGTGTCGTTCGTTCGGAGACGCCAAAAAAAACCATATTCGTGTTCGCGGCGAACTCAACGGGCATACACAGCATGAACCGACGAGCCCTCCTCGGCGGCCTCGCGCTCGCTGGTAGCGGAGCGGTCGCCGGCTGCGCTCGCGACGACGCGGGAACGGACGCGGCGCGTGACGGCGACTCCCGCACCGCGACGGACTGGTTGCCCACGGTCGACGCGCCGGACGAGGCGCTCCTCATGGAGCAGTTCGACGTCCAACACGTGTTGAACCACGAGTCCGCGATCCGCGAACTCGGCGTCGCACTCGACACGCTCGAACGGATCGACGACGACCCGCACGCGCTCGAGGCGGACGCGTTCGCCGCGGCGGAGCTCACGACCGTCGTCGACGTCGCGACGGAGCGCCCCGAGGGGCGACGGCTACGGGCGACGATGGTCGACGGCGCGTTCGACGTGGACGACGCCGTCTCGACCATCGAATCGGACCTCGACGGCGAACCCGTGGAACGAGACGCACCAGGCGACCGGCTCGTCGAGTCGGACGGGGGTGCCGTCGGGGTACGAGACGACGCCGTCGCGTACGGTCGCGACGGGGAGGTCGTCAGATCGATGCTCGAGGCGTCCGATCCCGACGGCAGTGGCCAGCACCGTTTCACTGCGTCGACCCCGGCCGAACTCACCGACGGGCTCGCTCGGTTCGCGGGGGTCCACGTGTTCGGAACGGAATCGCGGGAGCGGCTCCGGGTTCGAGGGTACGACGTCGTCGACGACGGGCGGGTCGCGACGACAACGCGGTACTGGGTCGCCGACTCGGAGGCGTTCGAGACGCTGGCGGCCGACCGAGCCGCGGACGCCGAACGCGCCGAGGAACTGGTCGACGTCGACACCGAGCGGTTCGAGGCCGCACAGGTGCTGGTCGTCGACGGGACGCTCGTCCTCGACGCGTCGTGAGGAGCGCGGGCCGACGGCCGGCGACGCCCCCGCGTAGCCACCCGGACGAGTCCCGTCGGCTTTTTGCCCGCGGGTCGCCCCGTACTCGGTATGCGAATCGAGAACAGCTTCATCCCGGTCGAGGGAGTCGGGGAGTCGACCGAGCGCCGCCTGTGGGAGCAGGGGGTGACGACCTGGGATGAGTTCGGTCCCGGCGTCAACGTCCGGGGGGTCGGGTCGACGACCACGAACCGGATCGAGTCGTTCATCGCGGAAGCGCGGGCGCATCTCGACGACGACGACGCGACGTACTTCGACCGGACGTTCCCGAGCCGCGAGCGATGGCGGCTCTACGAGAACTTCCGTGAGGAGACGTGCTTCTTCGACATCGAGACCACGGGACTCGACGAGCGTCGCGACCGCGTGACGACGGTGAGCTTCCACCGGGGCGGCGAGACGACGACGCTCGTCGCCGGTCGCGATCTCACCGTCGACCGGCTCCGCGAGGAGTTCGCGGACGCGAGCCTGCTGGCGACGTTCAACGGCGCGCGGTTCGACGTTCCGTTCCTCGAAACGTCGTTCGGGATCGACGTCGACACGCCACACCTCGATCTGCTGTACCCCTGTCAACGGCTCGGCCTCTCCGGGGGGCTGAAACCGATCGAAACGCGGCTCGGGATCGACCGCGACCGGCCGGACCTGTCGGGTCGCGACGCGGTTAGACTCTGGCACGAGTACGAGCGCGGCGACGACTCGGCGCTCGACACCCTGGTGTCGTACAACCGCGAGGACACGGAGAACCTGCGGACGCTTGCCGACGTCGTCTGCCAGTCGCTACATGAAGACGTCTTTCCGCCGGCGATCACCGGCGAGCAATGAACTCCGGTGGGACCGTCGAGGCGACATCGGCGGCGAGTCGGTGACGGTGGACGCTCGTATCAGTTCGCGGTCTCGACGGTCTCGTCGGTCTCGTCGGTCTCGTCGGTCTCGTCGGTCTCGACGGTCTCGTCGGTCTCGTCGGTCTCGACGGTCTCGTCGGTCTCGTCGGTCTCGTCGATCTCAGCTTCGTCGCCGGCGTCGTCGGCCGCGGATTCGTTCGGCTGGACGAGTTGCATCTCCCCGCGAGCCCGCAGCGTCCCGTCGATCTCCGCGCCCTCGTAAACGACCAGATCACCGGCCGAGACGTCGCCGCGAACGTGCGCGCCGGCCTCGATCCTGACGGTTCCACCACGGCTCGTAACGTCACCGTGGATCGTCGTGTCGGAGCCAACCGTGATCTCACCGCGGGCGCGCAACGAGCCGAACACCTCGTTCCGCCGCCCGACGACAACCGATTCCGCGCGGACGTTCCCGTGAAGCCGGCAGTCGTCGCCGATCGTCGCGGGCGTCGACACTCGCCATGCGTCGTCCGACACCTCCGCACTCCGTGGGATCAAGAGCGGATCTCTGACGTCGTCGCCGTCGGCGAGCGCCTCCGCCAACTCGTCGGCGGCCTCGGTCTCGCCCGCGCGGAGCAGCTGTGAGAGCACGATGAAGTAGAAAACGAGGGTTGGAACCGGGTTCCGGATGACGATCCAGCCGTTGGCCTCGAACCCCTCCTCGATGGTGACGTCGTCGCCGATATCCAGATCGCCGGAGACCATCAGATGACCGTCGACGGTGACGCGTTCACCGAGATACGCGTCCTCGCCGACCAACACGTTCCCGTCGACGGAGCACCACGTGTCGAGCCGGCAGTCGCCGTCCGCCTCGATGTCGTTCCCGATGTCGACGCGCTCGCCGAGCGCGACGTTGCGTCCGCGCAACCCGAACTCGACGGACGACTGCCCGCCGACGAGCACGTCGCCGTCGGTCACCAGATCGTGTTCCTCCACGGTGGTTTCGGAGGGAACGGAGAGCTCGTCGACCGGACCAGTACCCCTGAATGACACACCGGTGAAACTACCTCCGAAGATATAAACGGTACGGGCCGTCGGACGCGCGTCTGACGGGATGGCCGGGGGGCGTGGATCCGACGGAGGTGGCATGTCATGGATGCACGAACGGCCGATCGGTCACCGGCCTTTTGAGTGAACGAACGGTATCGGGCGCATGGGATTCGGCTCGTATGACGAGAGCGAACAGCAGGATCAGGACGTCGACACCGACGACCTCGTCGGCCGACTCCACGAAATGAAAGAAACCCGAGAAGACGAGTGATCGACGCGACGTGCTCGTTCCGAGATCTCGCCTGCCGCGAAGCACGCCAATCGGGGTTAGACGCCCGAGATCGCGGCGGATACGCTCGATAGAGTTGTGTATGCTTATATACGGGTAGAGGGACGCGGTTACGCCCGGTTCCGACTCACCGACACACTCATACTTCGTGACGCACAGATCCTGCTATATGTCCGCACACGACGGAGTGAATCGCTATGTCCAGTGAAGGGGAGGAACCGACGAAGACGATCTGTCCGTACTGTGGCGTCGGCTGTGGGATACAGGTCCGTCAGGGGGAGGACCCGAGCGACGTGAACTTCATGCCGTGGGGTGATGCCCCGGTAAACGAGGGACGCGTCTGTATCAAAGGCGGCGCAGCGACGCAGGTCGTCGACCACGAAGACCGACTCACCGAGCCGCTTATCAAGGAGGACGGGGAGTTCCGCGAGGCGACGTGGGAGGAAGCGTACGGTCTGATCGTCGACGAGATGGAGCGCATCCGCGAGGAGCACGGGCCCGACGGAATGGGCTTTTTCGGCTCCTCGAAGACGATGAACGAGGAGAACTACCTCCTCCAGAAGCTCGCGCGCCGATACGGGACGAACCAGGTGGACAACTGCACGCGCATGTGTCACGCCTCCACCGTCTGGGCGCTCCGGACCAGTCTGGGTCAGGGTGCGATGACGAACAGCATGGCGGACTTAGAGGAGTCCGCCGACGTGTTGTGGATTCAAGGCGCGAACCCGGGCGAGCAGCATCCGATCGCCAACAGCCAGTACTTCCGTCAGGCGGTGCTGGAGGGGGCGACCGTCATCCAGGTCGACCCACACGCCAACAAGACGACCCGATCGTTCGACATCGAGGAGACGGAGCGGCACATGCATCTCCAGCACAACCCGGGAACGGACATCCCGCTTTTGAACATCGTCCTCAAGACGATCCTCGAACGCCACGAGGCGGAGCCGGACGCCGGCTGGATCGACGAGGAGTTCGTGGAGGAGCGAACGGAGGGGTTCGAGCATCTCACGGAGACGCTCGAGGACTTCGACAAGGAAGCCGCCGCCGAGGAGTGTGGCGTGCCGCTCGAAGATATCGAACTCGCAGCCGAGAAGTACGCGATGGCGAACAACGCCGCCATCTTCACCGGGATGGGGATGAGCCAGCACACCTGCGGCGTCGACAACGTGCAAAACGAGATCAATCTCGCGCTCATCACCGGCAACCTCGGGAAGCCCGGCACGGGCGTGAACCCGCTGCGCGGACAGAACAACGTACAGGGGACGTGTGACGTGGGCGCCATGCCGAACGTCCTCCCCGGCTACCAGCTCGTCGACGACGACGAGGCGCGGAAGTCGGTGGAAGAGGAGTGGGGCTTCGAGATCCCGGACGAGCCGGGACTGACGAACGTCGAGATCTCACACTCGATCGGCGACACGGTCCACGGGCTGTACGTGATGGGCGAAAACCCCATCATGAGCGAACCGGACGGCAACGCCGCGGAGCGACGGTTCAAGGAGGATCTCGAGTTCCTCTGTGTACAGGACATCTTCATGACCGAAACGGCGAAGCTCGCCGACGTCGTCCTGCCGGCGACCACGTGGGCTGAGCGCGGCGGCACCGTCACGAACACCGACCGCCGAGTCCAGCGGATGCGCGGCGTCGGCAAGATCCACGAGAACACGAAACACGACCTCGACATCCTGATGGAAGTCGGGAGCCGCCTGTTCGGCGCGGAGGAGTTCCGGTTCGAAGACGTCGAGGCCGTGTTCGAGGAGCTCCGACGTGTCTGCCCGAGCTACTACGGGATGACCTACGACGCGCTCGGCGAGGAGGGGATCCAGTGGCCCTGTTACGAGCCCGGTGACGAGGGTGATCAGTACCTCTACGAGGACACTTTCGACACCGAGAACGGTCTCGGGCAGATCGAGGGTGTCCGCCACCAGCCGCCCGCCGAAGTGCCCGACGAGGAGTACCCACTGATACTCACGACGGCCCGGCTGGAAGAACACTATAACACGGGGACGATGAGTCGGCGTTCCCCGACCCTCTCCAGACAACACCCGGAGAACTTCGTCGACATCCACCCCAACGACGCCGAGAGATACGGCATCGAGGAGGGTGACACCGTGACGCTCGAGTCCCGGCGCGGCGAGATCGACGTGAAAGCGCAGGTGACCGAGGATATCAAGGAGGGCGTCGTCTGGACGACGCCGCATTTCGCGGCCGCGTCCGCCAACCGACTCACGAACGACGTGCTCGACGAGCGCGCGAAGATCCCCGAGTACAAAGCCGCCGCGGCCGACATCGCCGTGACGGTTGACTCCGGAGCCGAGCCGGCCGACGACTGAGCGGGGCTTCGGTCGCCGCTGACGTGTTTTCCGCGTCTCGCTATCAGCTACTCGAACCGCGCCTCGCCGTCCTCGAAGTCGAGTCGTTCGGTCCCGTGGACGAGCACTGAGTCGTCGTCCTCGAGCTCCGCGGCGACCGCGGGCGACACTCGCAGCACCTCGAGCTCCGCGGTGTTTTCGATCCACGCGATCCGGACCGCGTCCGGATCGTACGCGCCGAGCGCGCCCGCCGCAGTCTGCAGCGCCGTCTCGTCGTCGGGTGCGACGACGGGTAGCATCGCCTTCGCGAGCGAGCCGCTCGTGATCGCGTTCGCGTAGACGGTGTGCAGGTCGAGCTCCTCGACGGCCGCCGCCCGTGTGAGATCCGCGAGTCCGATACCGTTCCCGTTCCCCTTCGTCGCTTTCGTGAGTCCGCGCACGTAAATCAGATCGATGTCCGGGCGCTCCGGATCCGACGCGTTGAGAACGCGGTACCGGCCGATGACGTTCGTGTCCATTCCGGCACCGGAGATCTCTTTGCCGATCTCGTCGACGACGAGGAGGTCGAGATCGTCGACCGGGAGGGTGGCCATCTCCTCGGTGGCCCGTTCGAGCAGCCCCGGCTCACGCTCGAACAGCTCGCTCGCTCGAACGGACTCCAGCATCGCCACCTCCTCGTGGGTGTTCTCGACGATCGCGATCCCGCCGAGAAGCGGCGTCGACTCCCGGATCGCTTCCACGAACGCCTCGATCGTCTCGACGTACCCACGGTCGATCGCGGTCGAGTGGAACGCGTTCGCGCCCGGCTGTTTGCCGAGCCCGACAGCGAGCATCTTACAGAGACCGCTCTCGATCCGTCCGGTGAAGTTCGTGTGGGGTTTGACGCGATTAACCACCAGCAGTCCGTCCGCCTCCAGCGCCGCCCGTGCGACGTGCACCGGGGTTTCGACGCCCTCCACGTCGACGGTCGCGATCCGTTCGACGTCCATTCGGGCATCGATCGGCGCGCCGGTTCGTGCCTCGGTGATGCCGAGCGCCTCGAGCACCGACCGTTGTCCCTCCGCCGTCGCGCCGCCGTGGCTCCCCATCGCCGGAACGAGGACGGGGTCGAAGCCACGACTCGCGAGTTCGTCGACGACGGCGGCGACGATCGCGTCGATCGACGCGATGCCGCGGCTGCCGACGCCGACGGCGACCGTCGCGCCGTCGTCGAGTCGGTCGAGGGGAAGCCGGCCGGTCTCGCGCCGGGCGACCGCGGCCGGATCCTCGAGCGTCTCGACGTCCGGGTCCCTCTCGATCCGGTGAAACGTCGGGAGCGGCTGCGGATCGACGAGGTCCTCGACGAACGACCGGTCGGGAAACTCCATGTGAGCCGCTATGGATCCGCACGTCTTGTAGGCATCGAAAGCCGGACTCCGTCACGTCGACGCGACGACGGTCGAATCCCACGACGGTCGTATGCTACGACGGTCGAATGCCACGACAGTCGGATGTCACGACGACGTATCGCCACCGCCCTGCGCCGACCTTGGAGAAAGCTTTGCCAGCGGGCGAGCATATATCACCGGGCTCCGAGAGACGGGAGGTACACGTGAGAGACTACTCCAACCATGCGTCCAACCGAGCTGACGACCGGGACGTCGCGATAACCGACATCCGGACCTGCGTCGTCGAGGGAAACTTCGAGTGGAACCTGATCGAGATCGAGACGGACGTCGGCGTCACCGGGATCGGGGAGGCGTATCGTGGCGGCGGAGTCCCGGAGATCGTCGAGTACACGAAGCGGTTCCTCATCGGCGAGAATCCGCTCGACGTCGAGCGGCTGTTTCGACGGATCGTTCAGGAGATGTCGGGTCACGGCGGGACGACCGGAAAGGTCGTCACGGCCGCGTCGGGCATCGAGATCGCGCTGTGGGACGCCGCGGGGAAGATCCTCGATCTGCCGGTGTATCAGCTGCTCGGCGGGAAGTTCCGCGACGAGGTCCGTATCTACTGTGACTGTCACGCGGGGGAGGCGTACGCGGTCGACGACGGGTTCACCGAGTACGCCGACGCGGAGGCGTACTCGCCGGAGGCGTACGCCCGCGAGGCACGACGGGTCGCCGACATGGGGTTCACCGCACTCAAGTTCGACCTTGATATGGAGATGGACAACGACCCCGACCCGTACAACGGGCGGCTCACGAACGACGCGATCGAGCACAAACGCGAGGTGGTCGCGGCCGTACGCGAGGAGCTCGGCTCCGGGACGGACCTCGCGTTCGACTGCCATTGGGATTACACCGTCGAGAGCGCGAAACGGCTCGCGAACGAGCTGGAGGCGTACGATCTGATGTGGCTCGAGGACCTCGTGCCGCCGGAGAACATTGAGGCACAAAAGGAGGTCACGCGGGCGACGCGTACGCCGGTCGCGACCGGCGAGAATCGCTTCCGGGTTCACGAGCTTTCCGGACTCCTCTACGACCACGGCGTCGACGTGATCACCCCCGACCCGACGACGGTCGGGGGGCTCGCCGAGACGATGCGGATCGCGGACCGCGCGGAGGAGAACTACATCCCGCTGTCGCCGCACAACGTCTGTAGTCCCGTCGGGACGATGGCCTGTGTGCATCTGGGCGCCGCGATCCCGAACTTCGACGTGCTCGAGTATCACGCGCTGGAGGTCGACTGGTGGGACGACTTGGTCCAACGGACCGAGCCGCTGATTCAGGACGGCTACATCGAGGTTCCGGAATCGCCGGGGATCGGGATCGAGCTCGACCGCGACGTCGTCGCCGAGCACACGCTCGGTGACGGCTCCGGGTTCGAATAAGCGCCGATGTGACCGCCGCTTGTTCACGCTCCCCCTCCGGTGTCCTCGTCGACGAACGATCGTGTATATTTATTACGGGGCGATGACCAAGTTCGTCGCATGGAGGACCGCACGATATCCGACCGACTGATCGGGATGTTGACGCAGGCCGAGGAGACGTACGAGCGTACCGTGGAGTGGCTGCGTCAGTACACGCCGTACGCGGTACGGACGATCGAAGTCGTTCTTGCGGTCGCACTGCTAGCACTGTTAACCCACTGGGTGTACTGGTTTTATACGGCTGCGTAGAGGTTTGTGTAATAATATTGCAAATTCCTGTCAGGAATAGCTCCGATTATTAATATTATTGGATGCTTATCGAACATACAACAACGAAGATTATATATAACCAAAGTCCATTATTGCGTTTGTAACACATGGCTACTAACAGTTCGAACCGACGGCGATTCCTGCAGGCGGCGGGTGGAGTAGGTGTACTCGGCCTCGCCGGGTGTCTCGACGACGACGTGGATCCGGACGAGGATCCGCTGGACGATGACGACGGGATGGACACCGGGGACGACGACACCGGCGACGACGACGATGACGCCGAATACGACATCAGCATCGGGACGTCCACGGGCGGAACGATGGACGTCGGCCTCGCGTTCGAGGCGGCGGTCTCACAGGAGAGCGATCTCGTCAACTACGCGACCGTCGAGAGTCCGGGGTACGTCGGGACGGTGTATCGGATGCAGGCCGACGCGTTCGACGGGGGAATCTCCGACACGAACACGATGAACAAGGCCCAGAACAACCTCGACATGTTCGAGGAGGATCCCGTCGAGCAGCTCCCGTGGCAGGGGTTCCTCGCGTTCCCGTACAGCATCTACGTCATGGCCCGCGAGGACACGGACATCCACACGTTCGACGACCTCGCCGGCGCGAGCGTGTATCCGGCGGAGCCGGGGTTCTCGACACGCGCCACGACGCTCGAGGTGTGGGAAGAGGGTCCGACTGCCGACGTGTACGAGGAGATGGACATCGTCGACATGGACGTCTCGGACGCGCCCGGCGCCATGGAGGAGGGGCGGATCGATGCCGCGATCGCGTACGGGACGCCCGGCGTCGGCAACACCGGCTGGGTCGTCGAGTACGACTCCCGGGTCGACGTCCGATACGTCGAGCACACGGACGACCTCGTTGATTCGATTCAGGGCTTCGACGGGGCGGGCTTCACCGAGTACGACAACCCCGAAGAGGACTTCAACTGGGGGCAGGACATCGGCGCGGACGAGATCGTCACGTGGGACCTCAACGTCGTGTTCACGTTCCACCCGGAGACGCCGAACGAGCCGGTCCGCGAACTCACGCGGATCGCCGCCGAGCACGGTGACACGGTCCGCGACTCCGAACAGCGGTTCACGCCGGCCAGCGCCGAGGACTGCGTCGCGCCCGCGCTCGACGACTACCCGTTCCACCCAGGCGCCGCCGAGTACTACCAGGAGGCGGGCGTCTGGGACGACGACTGGGTCGTCGGCGACCGCGACCAGATCGGCGAGTACATCAACTGACAGCGGACCCTCGAGGGCGACCCTCGAGTAGGGGTATTATTTATGAGTAGCAGAAAACAAGACGATCAATGAGCACAGAAACTGTATCCCCGTTCAGACGGACGAGCACCGCCGTTCTCGACCGCAGCGTAACGATCGGAGCGCTCGTGTTATGGGCGCTCGTGTTGTGGTGGTCGTGGACACAGGAGATCAGCCGGTCGCAGTACGCGGTGTTGTTTCTCGGGGGCGTCCTCGTGTTGTACGTGCTTAGCGAGGCGAAGGAGTCGGTGGAGGACGGCGACTACGCCGACCTCCTGATACTGTTCGCCTCGGCGGCCGTGATGATAGCCGCAAGCATCTACATCTACACCGACTACCAAGGGTTCTACATCAACCGCCAGGGATGGGCGTACGATTACGAGTACCGTCTCGGCTGGCTCGTCGTCTCCGTCATTCTGTACCTGACGTGGCGGTCGTACGGGAACATCTTCCTCCTGTTGGTCGGGGGCACGATGCTGTACGCGGTGTACGGTAACTACGTTCCCGGCCTGTTCGGCCACGGGGGGATCGACACCGACTTCATGATGCAGATGCTGTTCACCGACCTCGCCGGATTCTACGGGTCGCTCACGCAGCTCACGGCGGCGTGGATCGCGCCGTTCCTGTTGTACGCCGGCTTACTGTTCGCGTTCGGCGCGTTCGATCTCATCTTACGGATCGCCATCGTCAGCGCGAAGTACGTCGAGTCCGGCGTGGCACAGACGGCCGTCATCGCCAGCGCGATCATCGGCTCGATCAACGGCAGCTACGCCGCCAACGCCGGGATGACAGGCTCGTTCACCATTCCGACGATGATGGACGCGGGACTCTCCGGACGCACCGCAGCCGGGATCGAGGGGACCGCCTCGACGTCCGGACAGGTGCTCCCGCCGGTGATGGGAGCCTCGGCGTTCGTCATGGCGTCCGTGCTGGGAATCCCGTACATCGACGTCGTGATCGCGGGGCTCATCCCCGCCGCGATCCTCGTCGGATCGGTCCTGGTCGCGGTCCACTACACGTCGGTCAACGAGATCGGCGAGCAGAGCATGGACTTCGAGGAGTACTTCGACGACCGGATGACTCGTGTCGACAAGGTCGTGCAGGGCACACGGTTCGGGGTTCCGTTCGCCGTGCTCCTGATCACGCTCGGCTACTTCCAGTGGACGGTGATGACCTCGGCGCTGTACACCATCGTTGCGATGGTGATCCTCGGGATCACGACGCCGGTGGCGCAGTCGATATATAGCGTCACCGCAAGCGGAAAATCCGCGCGGGTCGAACTCGACGACAGCTGGTCGACCGGGCGCGTCCGCCCGCAGCTTGCCGGCGTGCGGAGCCATCGCGTCGTCGACTCGTTCATCACCGAAGTCGCCAACACGGTCGGTGGATTCCGGCGCGGCGCGACGATTCTCGCACCGATCGCGATCATTCTCGCGGCGGTGAACGGCGTCGTCGACCTGCTGATGACGACCGGCGTCCCCTCCCGGATCGCGATCATGCTGATGGAGCTGTCCGGCGGAATCCTGCTCATCGCAGTGCTGTTCGGCATGGGCGTCTGTATCGTCATGGGCGTCGGGATGCCGACCGTCGCGGCGTACGTCATCGTCTCGACGCTCGTCGCGCCGACGTTCATCAACGTGTTCGCGGTGCCGGAGCTCGCCGCACACTTCATGGTGTTTTACGCGGCGGTGATGGCGGGCGTCACGCCGCCGGTCGCCATCGCAGTCGTCGTCGCCTCCGGGATCGCCGGAGCCAACTTCTGGCGCGCCTGTGGCGTCGCGATGACGATCGCCACGCCGCTTTTCATCCTGCCGATCTCCTTCATCTACCACCCGGAGCTCGTGTCGACGGTGATCGACACCAACACGCTGATCACTGCGACGCTCGTGATGCTCGGCTCGATCACGGTTATCTACGCGCTCAACTATCCGTTCCGACTCAAGCGTCGGTTCGCGTACCCGCTCCGGTTCGGTCTGTTCTTCCTCGGAGCGTTCGTGATGATCTACCCGGATCGTATGCTGCAGATGGCCGGTGCAGCCGCGTTCGTGCTGATCTTCGTCGGCTGGCGCACGATGATGGCCGACCGGAAGGTCGCCTCACAGAGCACGGTCGGCGACTGACTGCGACCACGCCGCCGACGCTTTTAAAACAAGACCCGTATCCGTTAGTCCCGACTGACGACGGTGACCGGCAGCTCCGTATCGAGGATCACCGACTGGGTGACGCTGCCGAACAGCGCCTTTCCAGTCGGCGAGCGATTCTGACTCCCCAACACGATACCGTCCGCCTCGATCTCCTCGGCGACGTCGAGGATGGTTGCCGCCGTATCGCCGTGTTCGCGGCGCTTCGTGACCGCGAGGCCGGCCTCCTCGAGGATCTCCGTCGCGACGTCGATGCTCGGCGGGAACGCCGATTCGTCGTATATATCCTCGGAGGTGACGCGCTTGCCCTCGTCCACCGTCTCGAACTCCTGTTGCACGTTTAGTAGAACCACTTCCTTTTCGTCCGCGTCGCCCGGAAGATTAGCCACCGCTTCGGCCGCGAACTGTGCGGGCTCGCGCTCGCCATCGACGGCCATCAGTATCGTGTACATACGATCGGACATTTCGACAGTTGTGTCATAAATCTTCCTGACGTATCCCGCTCGGTCAGACGGTTCCGACTGCCGAATTTCCAATCAGTATACGTATAATACGAACAGGGTGAACGCGATCCCGAACGCGACGCTGCCGACGACGGCGAACGCGAGTCCGAGAGACGTGTCGAACTGCAACAGCCAGAGCAGCGCCACGGTGAACATCGCCCACGCAACCGCGACGCCGGCTCCGAGACGAAACCATTTGCGGTTCTCCGGCGGTATCGAGAGTCCATCGCGTGACGACGCCATACGGTATTGACCCGCTCCAGTCACCTATACGCTCCGACCGACCCTGTCGGTGGCGACCCTCCGATCAGACGTCGACGGCTCGCTTGGTCTTTTCAACGACTTCGACGTCGCTGATTCGAGTGTCCGGATACTCTCCCTCGGCGTTCTTTTCGGCGGCTTTCACCATATCCCACACCACGTTGAGTCCGGTGGTCACGCCTTCGAGCGCCTCCATCTCACATCCGGTTTTGCCGGTCGTTTCGACTCCGACCGTCAGTTCCACGCGGTCCTCGTGGAGCGTAAACTCGGTGTCGACGTTCGTCACTGGTATCGCGTGACACATCGGGATCGTCTCCCAGGTGTGTTTGACCGCCTGAATAGCGCCGATTCGAGCGGTCGCCAGCACGTCACCCTTTGTCACCTCGTCGTCGCGAATCGCGTCGATGGTCGACCGCGTGAGGTGGATCGTTCCTCGGGCGACTGCTCGTCGTCTGGTGTCGGGTTTCGACCCGATGTCGACCATACGAACGTTCCCCTCGTCGTCGGTGTGGGTCAGCTCCGTTTCGTCGTCACTCATCCGTATCCATCGCGTGCGGGAGCCGGTCGATTAAGTCCGTCGCAACGAGTCCGAACCCGTGATTCTCGACTGCCAGGTCGCCCGCACGGCCGTTCAGAAACGCACCGACCGCAGCGGCCTGAAACGACGGATTCGTCGCCGCCAGCGCGCCGACCGTCCCGGCGAGAACGTCACCCGTCCCGCCGACGGTCATTCCCGGGTTCCCGGTCCGGTTGAGTCGTACCCGTTCGCCGTCAGTTACGACGTCGTTGGCTCCCTTAACGAGAAGCGTCGCCTCGAGTTCGGCCGCGAACGACCGGACGAGCTCCGCGCGTTCGTCGGGGTCGTCCGCCGTCTCTCCACCCATCCGTCGAAGTTCCCCCTGATGTGGGGTACAGATCAACTCGGCGCTCGTCTCCGTTTCCGGAACGACCTGCAGCGCGTCCGCGTCGACGACTGCCAGTCCGTCGAACGCCTCCAGAAACCGCCGAACGAACGTCAGGGCAGCATGGGAATCCCCGAGCCCCGGACCGAGGATCGTGACATCGTGGTCGGCGGCGAGTTCCAGCGTTCGGTCGAGATGTGCCGTCGCGAGCGTCTCTCCCGGAATCCCGTGAACGATGAGGTTCTCGGAGAACCCCTGCACGGTGGCGGCGATCGCAGCCGGACAGGCCACGCGGACCAGATCCGCGCCGGTTCGCAGCGCCGCGCGTGCCGACAGCGTCGGTGCTCCGCTGTATGGACCACCGCCGATCACGAGCACCTCCCCGTTTTCACCTTTGTGTGAGTCCGGATCGCGGTCGAGACCGAGCAGGTCACCCGGTCCCGTGAACCGTTCGGCGGCGGCCGGGATCCCGATGTCCGCAACCGTCACCGCTGCCTCGAGGGAGTCGAGCCCCGGCTTCGCGTCGTGGAAGGTGACGATCCGGTCGGCCATCACGGCGGTCGCGTCCTCGCCGCCCGTGGGATCGCCCGTATCGGCGTCGATGCCCGACGGAACGTCGACTGCGATGGTCTCCGTTCCCGCCTCCCGCGCCTCGTTGATCCGTTCGGCCGCGGTTCGTGCGGGCTCCCGAAGCGCCCCGCGGACGCCGGTGCCCAGCATCGCGTCGACGACGACGTCGGCATCGGCGAACCCGTCTATCGACTGTGAGTCAGTGATCGTTCGTGTCGGGAGTTCGGCTCGCTCCAGCGCCTCCCAGTTTTCCCTCGCGATCTCGGTCGCGATCGATGCGGGACGTCCGAGCAGGTGTATCCGAAGGTCGTACTCGGACAGATAGCGTGCCGCGACGAACGCGTCGCCACCGTTGTTGCCGCGTCCACAGACGAGCTCGACGCGTGCGCCGTCGGCGGCGTGTTCGCGGACTGTGCGGGCGACCGCGTTACCTGACGACTCCATCAGCTGTTTTCGCGGGACGCCGAGCGCCGCGGCGTTCGCGTCGACCGCGGCCATTCTCTCGGTCGTGATCATACGCGGCGGTTGACCGCGCGGCGGATTAAGCGTACGGGCGGCGGCGTCGACACTAGGCCGAATCCTCCGAATCGGCCACGCGCGCGGCGAGTTCTGGAAGGAGTTCGGTCACGTCCGCCCGGAACACGTACTCCGCGTTGTCGGCGTATCGCGTGGGTTCAAAATTGACGACGGCGAGCGTCCCTCCCTGTCGGTACGTGGGAAGAGATGCCGCGGGGTCGACGGTCAACGACGAGCCGGCAGCGAGAACCACGTCGCTCGCGGCGGCAAGCTCTTTTGATCGCCGAAGCGACTCCTGCGGGAGCAGTTCGCCGAAAAGCACCACGTCCGGCTTGTACGGGCCGCCGCAGCCACACGTCGGCGGTAGCTCACCGTCCCGTGCACGATCACGAACCGGCTGTGCGTCGACCCTCGTCCCGCATCGATCACACACGACGCGGGCGTTCGTGCCGTGAAGTTCGATCACCTCGTCGGTGCCCGCGGCGTGGTGAAGCCCGTCCGTGTTCTGTGTGATCACCGCATCGAAGACGCCGGCGTGTGTCAGCTCGGCGAGCGCGCGGTGGGCAGCGTTCGGCTCTGCACCGCCGTCCGGCTCCATACGGTCGTACAGGTCCAGTCTATCGTCCCAGAATCCGGCAGGATCGCGGCGGAATCGCGAGACGTGAAACGCCGACTCGTCGAACAGGTCACCCCAGATCCCATCGTCGCCGCGAAACGTCGGGATCCCCGACGCCGCGGAGAGTCCGGCTCCGGTGAGCGCGATGGCTCGATCGGCGGTCCGAAGGTCGTTCGCGAGCCGGTCGATCTCGGCGTCGTCGCACATGTTCTGTTGTAGCCGATAGTCGTTTATATGAGTCCCTCTCTCCTTCGCGCGGCGAACGACACGCGTCCCCCGGCGAGATCGGTTCGGTGTGCCATTCTGAACGGGAAGCCACGGTCTGGCTCCCCGGTCCGACGTTCGGATCCTCTCCGGAACGATTAGGAACCACGCCGACTCACGGTGAGACATGACGCACTCCGACTGGGGTGACTGGCTGCCGCGAGCCGTCGCGGACGCCGACCCCGACACCGTCACGCTGTGGTATCTCGGCTGTAACGGGTTCGCAATAAAAGGTAGCGAGGGAACGGTTCTTTGGGTCGACCCGTACGTCGGGACGGGCGATCCGCCGCGAACGATCCGGATGATCCCCGTTCCGTTCGATCCCGCCGACGTCGACGTCGCGGACGCGGTGCTCGCGACCCACGAGCATACGGATCACGTCCACGGACCCTCGCAAGCGCCGATCCTCGCGACCACGGACGCAGAGTTCGTCGCCCCTGACGACTCGCTCGCGGTCGCACGCGAGGAGGAAACGTGGACCGAGCAGTGGGACGTTGACGACGAACAGTTCCTCGAGGTACGGGAGGGAGACGAAGTTCGGATCGGCGAGTTCACGGTGCACGTCGTCGAGGTGTCGGATCCGGATGCGACACATCCGGTCGGATACGTCATCGAACACGACGCCGGAGCCGTGTTCCACGCGGGTGACAGTAAACCGTCCGAGACGTTCTCGGCGCTCGCAGACCGTTTCGACATCGACGTCGGGATACTCGCGTTCGGCTCGGTCGGGAACGTTCCCGACAAGGAGACTCGCGAGCCCGTTCGCACCAGGTGGTACAGCGACGAAAACGAGATACTGGAAGCCGCCAGCGCGCTCGAACTCGACCGACTGGTTCCGACACACTGGGATATGTGGAAGGGGCTCACGGCGGATCCGACCGCACTCCACGAACACGCGCGGAGCTTCGAGCACCCGAACCGGCTGGAGATCGTCGAGATCGGCGACCGGATCGAGCTTTGATCTCCTCCCGCGCGCCGGGCGGAGAGTCGAGAACGTATTATCAGGATCGAAACGTAGCCCGGGGAATTTAAGCCCTTGCTTGCGAAGCGTTCGTGCATGAGCGAACGGACGGCAGGATCGGCGACGGAAGTCGATGAGGACGGAGTGAGCGTGGCGAAGTCCTTCACCGACGATGAGTTCCCCGTACCCGCGATCACGTACGACCTCTCCTCGAACCGAGAGGAGCCCGCCCGCGTACGCATCGTCGACACCATCCCCGAGTCGTTCCCGATGGACCGTGTGGGGTTCCATCCGGAGTACGAAAGCGACAACTGGACCGCGTACAAGGACCACCGCGTCGAGTTCGAACGCGTTCTCGAACCCGGCGAATCCATCACTACCGTATTCGGAATTCGGGCGGACGACCCCGATATCGACGGCTTCCTCGGCGCTCCGATGATCGAGCACGTTCCCGTTGGAGAGGAGATCGAAGACGTGCTCGGAACCGGCGACACGGACGCGGTCCGCGAAGTGCTCTCGGGCGACCGTACGACGCTTCCCGGCATGGACGAAGCGGAGCGCCCGGCCGAAGACCAGCCTGCAGATGATGCGCTTGACGAGGACCCAGCCGCTGCGGATCCGCTTGCTGACGAGCCTCCCGACGACACCGCTGCTGACGACACGCCCGCTGACGACGAGCCTGACGAAGAACCGATGGCCACCACCGATGAGCCGGCTTCCGTGGCCGACGACCCGGGTGGCGATTCAGACGGTTTGGAAGCCGACGCCGAGGAGCCGTCTGCTGATGACGTCGACACCGAACCGACGGCAACGGAATCCTCCGCCAGTCCATCCGACATGGAGTCCGTGGACGCGGACGCCACGCAGGACGAACCAGGCACGGCTTCGGAGCACGACGATCCGGACCCAGAGGCCGTCGCGCCCGCGCCATCGACGACGGATACCGACGAGTTCGGCGTTGCTGCGGCGCTTGCTGACGAGATCAGAGCGGGCGATGTCGCGGACGACGACCTCGAACTGCTCCGCTCGGAACTCGACATCGGGGTGCCACGTAGCGTCGACGTCCGGATCAGTCGACTTCAGTCGAGCGTCGCCGACATCGAGGCGTACGCCGACGCGCTCGCCGAATTCATTGACGAGGAGGGGACCGCCCGTGAACTGCTCGACGATCTTTCATCACGTCTCGACGAGGTCGAGTCGGACGTGACGCGAATCGACGACCAGCTCGATGCGGCCACTGCCGAACGCTCGGACCTCGCGAGCCAGATCGAGGACGCGGAAGGGTCGATCATCGATGTCGAGGAGACGACCGCCAGACTCGAGCACTCGGTCTCCGAGATCGAAGCGGACGTCTCCGACGTCGAAACCGACATCACCGAGGTCGAGTCCGAGGTCTCCGGTGTCAAGGCTGATGTCGTCGAGGTCACGGACGATCTCACGAGCGTCGACGAGGCGGTAGACGACCTCGGCGACGACGTCGAGACGTTGTACGAGGAGATCGATTCGACGGCAGCGGCGCTGTCCGATACGGACACACGAGTCGACGACGTGGAATCGCGACTCGGTCGCTTCGACGAGGAGTTCGACGACATCTGGGAGGATCTCGCGGAGGTCGACTCCAGGCTTGCTGCGACCGAGGACGCGCTCGGTGATGACGTCGAGGACATCGAATCGGAGCTCGAGGCGATCCACGACCACCTCGAGGAGCTCGAAGCGTTCCGTAACCGGCTGAACGAAGCGTTCGGTCCCTGAGCCGCGCGGCCGAAAGCGCAACCCGTTTTAGCGGTGACCTCCGAAGGCGACCAATGAGCGAACCGGTCCCGGTCGCCGTCCCACGGAAAGGACGCCCGCTTGAAGCAGTTCTCGAGCGCGTCGCCGACGTGGGGCCGAGCGACCGGCTCGATCACCTTGCGGATCGAGTGAGCAACATCCTCCGCTACGAGAAAGCGGTCACCAAGGGCTCCGTGGAGGCGGATCACGGACCGTATCAACGACTTGCGGACTACTCCGACCCCGGGGAACCGAAGGAGCCGGAGTTCACGCTCCTGCGAGACGACCGCGACGGGAAGCCCCGGCGGATCGTGTTCGATTCTGCAACCGTAGATCTCGGCACCGTCGAGTTGAAGCTGATCGGGCGAGAGGAGCCGTTCCGGGCGCTTCGGACCCACGAGTTCGCGCTCGGCTTCGACTCCGCTGACCTCGTGTTGGAGGAGGTCGTCGGGATCCGACCCACTGGACTGGAGGAACTGGCGGACGTCAACGAGCGGATCGACCCGCGTGATACCGACGTCAGAGTCGTTAACGGTCTCGGTGACACCGTGTATCACACGTTGATGGCGCGTCCCGACGTGGTTCCGGCTGGGAATACGCTCGACCGAGAGTTCGTCACGAACCATGCTGGCGACCTCTGTATCTCCCCACGGTACGAGCGCCTCGTCACGGCCGTCCTCGGAACTGACGCGCTTGCTGGCGTCGAGTTCGTGTATCCGGATCCGGGTCGACCGGAGGAGGAAGCGTCGATCGCGGACGTCGGAGTTGGGGTGTATCTCACCGTCTCCGGATCGACGGCGAGAGACCACGGTCTCGTGCTCGGCGAACACCTGTTCCCAAGCGAAACCGTCCTTATGCGGAACGTCGCCGAACGGACGCCGGCAGCCGAGCGCGCCCAGACGCGTCTCGTTGCCGCGGACGCCGACTCCGAGATAACCGTCTAGAAACGGAACTGACGCTACGCGCTCGCATCGGCGACGATCCGTTTGAAGTTCTCGAAGACGGGTCCTGCAGTGACATCGTCAAACGAGAACTCTCCGGAGTCCCATTCGAAATCGTCAACCAGTCGATCGCGGAGATCGGCAGTCACTTCGGGGTGGAACTGGACGGTCCACAGCGGTGCGGTCGCGTGTCGCGTCCCGAACACCCGAGCGTGGTCCGTCGTGGCGATACGTTCTAGCCCACGTCCCATGTCGGTGACAGCGTCACCGTGTAAAGAGACGACCACGGAGTTTACACCCTCGAACAGGGGATCGTCGGCAAGTGACGCCTCCACGAGCGTCGCGGTCGTCCCGACCCGTTCGACGGTGCCGCCGAGTGCTGCATTCACGACCTGGTGGCCGAAACAGACGCCGAGCGTTGGTATCGTCTCCTCGACGAGCTCGCGAACGAGCGTCTTCTGGTCGGCTATCCACGGATGCGTTTCGGACTCGTACACGCCAGCGGTGCTACCGGTTAGAACGACCCCGTCCGCGTCTGCGAGCGGAACGCGCTCTCCCGCCGGGAAATCGATGACTTCCCCGTCGGGGAAACACGCCTCTAACGCGTCACAGTGATACTCGTGATCCGGATCGACCTCGTTCCGAACGACGAAAATGGTCGGCGGTTCCGCGTCGGTCATCGGGCGAACCCACGGTGGCTACTCGCTTAATGATGTGTGGTGGAACGGGTGTGCCGTCCTTGTCCGAATCCACAAGTTCGGAGGGTGAAGTACCACGGGCGCGGTGGCCCGTGGCTTCCGTGTTTAGGGCCGCACTGCACCGGCAACGGAATGTAATCCCCCTCGCACTCCCACACTTCGTGTGTGTGGTCGTGCCCGGGACGGGTAAACACCCGAACACGTAACGTGTCCGTGAGGGTCTGGGCCTCCACCAGCCCACGACAACTCCCGTCTCACCGCCGTAGCGGGTTTTGAGAGGAGTCGCATTTTCATCCCTGCCGAACGACCAGCGAAGGAATTGAGGTCTTCAACTCCATACTTTGAGGGGTCGTTTTCTGGTCGTTATTAGTGTGCTATCCCCCAAGCACTTGAATTTGTGTGATATTGGGACGCGCTTCACCCACGGGCACGGTGGCCCGTGGTACTCGCGCTATCTCTTTTTATAGAGTATCCCTTCAGTGGTCGGCATCGGCATCTACTCGCGAATACCATGGCGCCTATTGACGCAGGAATTTTTCGCGCTTCCACCGTGAAACCTGATCGGTAGTTGGATAGCAAGACAAAGATACACCGCACAGTGATGCCTCTCGTCCTTACCGAAGTTCTCTCCCACCCAGAATTGACTGGAGCTGTTCAGGTGGATCAAGTCCTCGTCGTTTCCACGTCGCCAACATCGTTGTTATTGTCTCGTGAATCTGGACCCCTTCTGCCGAACGCAGGGTCCGAAACATCTTCCGAAGGACTACTTGCTCGCGCAGAGCCCGCTCTGCGCGATTATTCGTTGAATCAACACCCCGTTCGGTCACGAACGTCAGCCAGTGACCCAAGCCATTGCTGATCTTCTTGATCAGCTGCTGAACCTCTTGGGCCTCGTAACCTTCCCTCACCAGGCCCTCCAAGTGTAAGGATGCTTCCGCCCGCTTCTGCTCGCGGGCGGAAGCGGACGGATCTCCTTCGACGAACGTCGTTAGATCGTCGTGGAGTGCGTGCAACTCTTCAGACAGCCGCTCTGCTTCCTCGTACCGTTCAGCGACGTACTCAGCCTCCCGCAACAGGTGCGCCCAGCACCGCTGCAGTTTCGTGTGATAACTCGAATACGCCGACCAGCCGTCACAACTGAGCGTCGAGTCCTCGGCGAATTCCTCGCCGAGGACGTCTTCTAAGACTCCACTTCCTCGGCTTTCATCAACCCAAAACAGCACTTCGTCATCAGTGACGAACGTCCACGCCCAGTGTTGTTCTCCATCGACCGGAAAGCCTGTTTCATCGCAGTAGACGACCTCACTCTCCCGAATCTTCTCTTTGACATCCTCGTAAGCGGGTCGCAGACCGGCTGCGACCCGCTTAGTCAAGTTGTAGATCGTCCGGTGAGAGATCGGAAGGTCGAAGTCCCAGTCAAACAGCTCGGCCTGTTTCCGGTTCGGCAGTCGTTGATGGAACCGACCGAGAGCGGTTTGGGCCATGATATTTGGCCCAAACCGCCCCTTTTCGGGACAGTCAGGATGCTCAGCAACAACCTCGTTACCACAAGAACAGTGGTGTTTACCGAGCTTGTACTCGGTAACAGTGGTTGGAACAGGAAGCGGTACGTCAATAATAGTCCGTGAAACGTAGCTATCAGGGCTAGAGAGGATTTGCTCACAGTCTGGACAGAATCCCTGATCAACGAGGATCGTCTCTTCTGGTTCAGGTGCTGTTCGAGTTGTTCCCTCGTGACCTTCGCTGCGTCCAGGCGATGAGTCGCTGGCGGCGTCAGAGTCGCCGCCAGCGTCGTCTTCATCAGGTTCTTGGTCTTCGTCCTCGGTTTGGTCGTCATCGCCTGATGAATTAGCCGCACCACCCTGTCTACTGGGTGGTGTGTTTGGATTTTCGTACTGCTTGAGGCGAGCCTCAAGCTGTTCGATCTTCTGTTGTTGTGCAGTAATCTGGCGTCGCAGCAGCTGGTTCTCAAGCTTCTTGACTACGAGCTGCTGGCGGAGTAGCGAACTGTCGTCGGTGCGGATCACGGAATCTGTCGATTCCGTTGATCCGCGACTCCCCAGCGACACAGTAATTCAGCAGTAGTGAACGATCTATGAGACTGCTACGAAATCGTCTCGACATGGAACTGCTATCCAACTACCCTGATCGTATGCCATCGCGGCGACACCCTCAAATCGATCCAAAGCAGTAATTTGTATATCAAGATGAGTCCGGAACCCACCTCGCCTGACCGCGACGCTGATACGTTCCTTGCGCGGTTGGCTATCGAGGCGCCATCACCGATCCTCGTCGCAGAGGCCGACACGGGGACCGTCGTCGCAGTCAACGAGGCTGCGACCGATCTGTTCGGCCGCGGCCGGTCGTCGCTTATCGGGATGCATCAGACGGAACTGCACCCTCCGGAGACCGAACCCCGTCATCACGAAGGATTCGAGGCGGTTCAGAAAGGCCAGCAAGAACACGTAACTGCAGAAGCCGACGAACCAGTAACGATCCTTCGTGCCGATGGAACGACCGTCCCCGTTGACGCAACATCGACGACGATCACACACGGTGGCACCGAGTACGTACTCGGCGTCTTCCAGGACGCAAGCGAGCGCATGGCGTATCTCGACCGGCTCGAACGCCAGGCGACCGCGATGGATCTAACGACGTCCGGTATCGCGCTCCTGAACGATGACGGTGAATACACGTATCTCAACGACGCGCACGTCACGTTGTTCGGGTACGAGGACCCCGAGGAGCTACTCGGCGACACGTGGCGGCAAATATACACGGACGACGTCATCGAACGGATCGAAACGGAAATACTCCCGACCGTTGAGAAGACGGGGTCGTGGGACGGTGAGCTGGTCGGCGTCACACGCGACGGGAGTTCTCTCATGCACCACGTGTCGCTTGCACGGCTTCCCGACGACGGAATCGCCTGTGTGAACATCGATCTCACCGAGCGGGAACGCCGGCTTCGTCGACTCGAGGAGACGCGTTCGCTCGCTGAAGAGATGATGATGGCGAACGAGTACGAAGCGGTGATCGAGACCGCGATCGAAGGGGTGACGAAGATCGTCGACCGACCGTTCTCCGGCTATTGGACGCAGAAACCCGTTGAGACGGAGACGACCGCTGCCAACACCTCCGAGCAGACGGTGACCGACGCGCTCGTTCCAGTGGCTGTCTCCAACGCGGGGCAGTCGATCGTCGATGAGGTGCCGGAATTCCGGGCAGGCGAGTCGCTTGCGTGGAACGCGTTTGATTCAGGCACGCCCGCATACTATCCGGATGTGACCGGGGAGGTTCACGCCTATAACCGTGAGACGCCAATCGGCAGCGAATTTATCGTTCCTGTCGGTGATGACGGCGTGTTTATTATAGGAGCGCCGGACACAGCCAGTTTCGACGAGAGCGAGCGCGAACTCGTCTTGATCATTACCCAATATCTCAGTACAGCGATACAGCTCGCCGCGCAGCGGCGGGAACTACGCGAGGCGCGTGACCGAATCGAGGCCGAACGCGATCAGCTCGAGCGAATCATCAACGCGGTCCCGCAGCTCATCTTTGCGAAGAACACCGACGGAGAGTTTCTGCTTGCGAACGAGGCGGTCGCGGAAGCGTACGGCACTACGGTGACGGATTTGATCGGGTCGACCGACGCCGACTTCACGGCCGACCCGGACGAGGTGGACGCGTTCACTGAAGACGATCAACGGGTGATCGAGACCGGCGAGCCGTTGTATCGTGCCGAAGAGACACTGACCGACGCGACGGGTACGGAACGCGTATTGGAAACCTGGAAGATACCGTTTACCCCGCTCGATAGCGATGAGGACGCTGTTCTTGGTGTCGCCAACGACATCACCGATCTCACCGACGCGCGCGACGAACTCGACCGACAGCGCCGGTTGACGAACCTGTACGCCGTGAGCAATCGCGTGTTCCAAGTAACGGATCCAGCGGACGCGTTCGATGCATGTGTCGAGGCTGTTGCTGACGTCGTGACAGCCGACGAGATCAGCATATACAACCGGAACACGCCGGACGGTGCGCTCGTGCGGGTCGCAACGGCAAATACCGAGTCAGACATAGCGAGTCGACAGCAGATTCAGCCGGGTAAGACGGACATGTGGCAAGCGTTCAACGAACCAGGTACGTACTGGCTGCCAGCCGGTGACATTCTTGACTCGGACGTGGCGGGGGAAAAGCACGCGCTCGTCACGCAGCTCGATGACACAACCCTTCTGAGCGTGGTCCTCGAGGAGCCCGACGAGACGTTGGAGTCGTTCATACAGGCGGTGAGCCAACAGGTTTCGGCAGCACTCACACGGATGCACCAGCAGACATCGATAGAAGAGCTCTCAGGTGACGTTGCGCGTACGGAACAGCAGGCAGATCGGTATCGAAACCTGTGGGAGGCGGTAATCGAGGCGGTCGAAACCCTCGTGGCGGCCGACACAGCGGCGGCGGTGCGCGATGCAGTCATCGACTTCGGCGAACGGGTAGCGGAGTACGCGTTTGTCGGTACGTACGATCCCCTGACCGAGCGGGTCGATCCGCTTGCAGTGTCCGAGCCGGGCGGGCCGGCAAAGCTGTACGAAACGAGCGAGGAGCCGTTTCCCGCAGCCGACGCCGCCTCACAAAACGAGCAGCAGCGTGTCGTGGATATGCGGGCGCCCCCGAACGGCCACGGCGAGTATGTCAGCCGGTTGCTCCAGTTCGGGTACCGAGAATCGCTTGCAGCACCGCTAAGCTATCACGGGACCGTCCACGCTGTCGCCGAGTTCACCAGTACGGACGTCGGTCGGTTCAACGAGCCGGAGCGCCGGGCGATCGAGGCCGTGACCGACGCCGCCGGAGTGCGTTTGTCGTCGCTCGACTCGACAAACGGGTCGAACGCACCGCTCGTCTTCGATATCGAGTGTCAAAACCCGTCACCGCTGTTTCCTGACCTCCCAGCGAACGGCACGGTCGTCGTCGAACACGTCGCGTTGACCGATAGAGAGCAGTTTCACATGACCGGCCGAGTCGAGGGGTACACCGACACGGCGTTTCGCGACTACGTCGCAGTGACACCCGGTCTCGAACTCGAGGCGATCGATCCGACCGAGGATGGCGCACACGAGGTCGCGGTGCGGATGACGGATACGCCGGGTCGGTCGCTTGCTCCGCTTCGCGACGTGCTTATCGAGACGGACACGCAGCTGCGTGGGGTTCGGTCCCGCCCAAACGCCGACGTCTTGGAGTTCCAGACGACGGATCTGACGGTGGTCAGTCGCGTACGTGAGGAGCTGGCCGCCGTTTCCGAGTCGCGTCGGCTCGTCTCCAAGCGGCATGTCGCCCAGTCGACGGGAGTCGGCAACGGATCGAGTGGGCACCCGGAGTTGACGCACCGACAGCGGGAGATCGCCGAAACGGCGCTTCAGGAGGGGTACTACGATGACCCCCGTGGCATCAGCGGTGCCGACCTCGCCGATCGGTTCGACGTGTCCTCGTCGACGCTCCACCAGCACCTACGGGCCGCGGAGTCGAAGATCATGCGCGGATTCTTCGAGTGACGAGCTGCCACTGACTGTTGCGAAGTTAAACACGGACATATCAGGCATGTTCTCCGTCTGGCATACATATCCGGGCGCACATTTAGTATCGGTCACGGATCATCTGTCAGTGTGAAACCTCCTCGCGATCGTGCGGCGCGAAATTCGACACCCCGCCGTTACCGCCTCCCCCCAACACGAGGAGGAGATTCCGCGTGAGTACCCGCTCGTTCGACCGGGCCACGATAGTGTACGAGTACCTGAACGCGTCAGATGATCTCATCGTGAGCGCGGCGAGCGATGAACGCTCGTCGTGGGTCGATCCATCCGTCTATGCCGACGACTACGCGGACAGTCTAATCACGCGGCTTCTCGAGGCCGAGGGCCATCCCGGTGAAGCGTTCGAGGCCGTCTTACAGCCGTCTCCGGAGGCGATCGCTCCGGCGTTCATCGCTGACACCGGCGTCCAGCCCGACGATGTCGTTGGCTTTGCCGCGCCGAGCTCTCAGCTGTACGATGACTTGTTTTATGCCGTATACACGGCGATGACCGAGACTGGTGCCGTACTGACGACGAAGTACCCGCACCACGAGGTACGCTCGCAACTCTCGACGGTGGATCCGACCGTCATCGACGCGACGCCGGGCGCGGAGACGGACGGCGGCGTTGACGTCGCGACGCCGGACTCTCAACCGGTTCGGTGTGGCGACCTCACCTCGCTCGGTGTCGCCGCCGAACGGGCGACGACACGACTCGCGACGGATGACCGAACGGGGACGTTCGCGATCGCAACGATGACGCAGTTGCTCGTGCATCACGACACGTCCACGCTCGACAGGTTCCTCCACGAACTGGTCGGCCAGTGGCGGAATCAGGGTATTGGCGGGATCGTTCATATACCGCCGGACGGTGCCGTCGACGACGCCGACTGGTTCGGATCGGCACACCTCGATTACGTTATCGAAGTACGAACCAGTGACGTCCAGTTAGAGGCGCGAGTGTGCGGAAAGCGAGACGTCGCTCCAACGTGGCAGGTTCTCGGGTCGACAGTCAATTCGGGCGGTGAGGAGTCCCCGCGAGTGTCGAGTCAGCCGCGTTCCGACGTGACTGAGATCGATCGTGAGGAATCAAAGGATACGTAGCCGATGACACCGCCCGATGAGTCCGGACCGCAGGCCGGGTTCGTGTTAGTCAGCTACGCGTTGCTGATGCTTGCCATTGGACTGCTGTTTTATTTGTGACACAATAGCACACGTCTCGAGATGTCCACGATACTCCCGATGTGGCCGTCTCGTGATGACGAGACACACTTCGGGTCTCGAACCACTTGACCTCAAGACGGATCACACGGATCAACATACGACGGAGCTTTCAGAGTATCTGTTCGGATGGTATTCGCTCCGTGCCGTGGGGCCCCGCTGCCGTCGGAACCTGCAGGGTGACTTCGGTACCGAGATCAGTCACGTCGACGGCGACCTCGCCGCCGAGAACTGAAGTCACCATACGGGTCAACCAGATCCCGACCCCCGAACCGTGCTGTAACGCCGTCTCCTCACCGGTAACCAGCGCCCCGCGTTCGATCTCTGGCATCCCCGGCCCGTCGTCGGCGACGACGATCTGCAACCAACCGTCCTTCTCACGCCGTACTGAGACATCGACGTGTGGGTCCCCTCGGTCCCCCGCGGCCACCGCGTTCTTCATCACCTCGGTAAGCGGGTGTACAACCCAACGTGAGACGGTCACGTCTGGAGCGTCAATGGAGACCGCGATCGTTGCGTCCGGATGTTCATCCTGTGCCGTCGCGATCGCCGTTTCAGTGACAGCTCCGATGTCGGCAGCCGACTCGTCGCACGGGATCTCACGTAGCGCCCGGTCGATCACCTGCATTTTATCGGTGATCCGTTCCCAGCCGTCGAGTATCCGCGTGAGTCGGTTGAGATGCTCTTGGCGACGATCAGGGTCCGGTTCCTCGGCGAGTATCGTCGTCCATCCGACGAGCTTATTCAAATCGTTGCGGATGTTGTGCCGGACGACCCGCTGGAGCACCTGTAAGTGCTGGCGCTGTCGCGTCTTCACAGTGATGTCGTTCCCCTCGACCGCGATCAACGTGATATCGCCGGCAGCGTTACGGATCGGCTTGAACGATACGTCGAGACGAACGAGACCATCTCTGCCCTGTAGCTCCGCTTCGCTCCGCACGAACGTGCCGTCCGCTGCGCGGGTAACCGCCTCGCTAACGGTGAGTTCGGTGTCCCCATCGAGGCGTAGCCATCGAAACTGTTCAAACGGCTCACCGACCATGGCCGACCGATCGACACCGCTGCGTGCGACCAGGGAATCGTTCACGTCGGTTACAGTCCCGCTGGGACGGAGCAACGCGGTTACCTGATAGGAGCTGTTGAACACCGCCTCCAGTCGCCGAACGTACTTCTTGCGTTCAGAGATATCGATGAACACCACGTCAGTACCGACGACGGTGTCGTCAACGGTGCGCGGGATCGCCCGTAACAGACACGGGATCGTGTCGCCGTCCGCCGTCACGAGCGTCCGTTTCGTGACCGTCAGGTCGCCGCTGAGCGCGCGGTCGTACCCGTCCGACTGAAGCGAGTCGGCCGAGGGAGCATCATAAAACTCACTGAGCGGCTGACCGATTACCGTCTCGACCTCGTATCCTAGCGCCTCACAAAACGACCGGTCACAGGTTTCGACGATCGCTTCGCCGTCGACGGCGCGCGTTTGAACGAACTGCAACGGACCCTGATCGAACAGGGTTGACGCCCACTGCACTCGCTCGGAGCGTACCGTCACGTCACGGACCGTACAGACCATACGAGACGGACCGACCATCGTGAGAGACAACTCTGCCGGGAACGTCGTTCCGTCAGGTCGACTTCCAGTCACTTGTCCCTGCCAGTGACCGTCGCGGTCAAGCACGTCGAACGCTTCCGCTTCGATCCGCGCCACTTCGTCCGCAGCGTACAGCGCGCGCCAGCTCTGACCGAGTAGCTGCTGTTTGCTGTCAAACCCGTACATATCGACGTGAGTCTGATCGACATAGACGTACGTCTCGTCGTCGAGAACGGCGACTCCGTCGGCAGCGTCCTCGATAGCTTGCCGAAGTTCGCCGAGTCGGATCTCCGAAGCGGTATTGCTCGGCAGGTCACGCCTCCGCTGAGCGGAGATCCGGTCGAGTGCCGCAGCAAGTGCGACTCCCGCTCGGTCGAGCACGTCGCAAACAGTCGCCTCGTCCAACGCGGCCACCTCTTCGTGATCCCACCCCGCGGACAGCACGCGATCGGAACCGATCGAGACGAACAGCTCTGTGCGTGGCAGCCAGTGGGTGTCGTCTGACGGTCTCGGTCCTGCCATCCCGTCGGTTCGAATCGGGGCCTCGGCCGTGATACATCGCTCGACAAGTGGTGCGTCTGGTGGAGGAGTTCGAGCCGGCCGACCCATCTGTCGTTCGCAAATGAGTGACGGCGCTGAGGCCGAGCGGTCCGTCGACGGTCCGTTGTTTGAACCATTCTTGCGCCGGTCTTGGCGGCGCCACAGGGTAACTGCGGTGTCTTCTAATACGCCACGAATCGCAGCTACCGTCCGATCAATCGCTTCTCTTTCCGTCGATTCGCCGTTGAGATCGACTGCCAGCTCGAACAGTGTAGCCTCGATTGGGTCGGTATCACTGATCATCAGTCCCTGTCGTCAGCGACTCAGTCGAAGACGGCTGAGAGGTCACGTTGCTGACCTGTGTCTGAACACTCCAGAGCTGCTCCACCATCGCCCAAAGCGGATCGACGAGTTCATGATCGGATGTGTTGCTAGCGGCCGTCCACACGTGCTCTTCAGCTTCGGCAAGCGCCGCCTCCGCAACCTCTAGAGCTGCTTCGGTCGATTGCTGTGCACGTGCATCCGCTGAGAGCCCGTACGGCGCAGGCCGCGTGCGGTACGCGTCCGCATCGACGATCTCGATCCATCCGTCATGTGTTATCGTCACAAAAATGTCGTCGTATCGAAACGAGAGCGTTCCCTCTTGGATACGCGTTGTGGAGCTATTCGGACCACCAAACAGGTCGTTGATCGCGTCAGCGTTGACGTACCTATCGAGGCGGCGAAGTTCTTCATGCTCTGTGTTTCTAAACGCAATGATTGCGTCGTATACGGCGTCCAGTGCCGACATCGAATCTGTAGGATCGAATCGAGTTACAGAAGGGCCCGAGTTCATAACAAAAGCAATGACTGAATCGATATGTGCTGTTCCGCGGACTACTCAGGCTCTCACGATTCGTACCTGATATGTACGTGTCGGTTATCTGCAGCAGTGAATACTTCTTTGTGAGCGGAGTTCGCCACTGGTCTCAAGATGGTCAGCAGAGAAAGCGTCAACGAGATCTTTCTGCTTGACAAGGACGGATGGCAGAGGACAAGACAGTAGAGACAACTCGGGGACCTGACCGAACATACAAGCCGGTTTCGGACTTCGTCGATGAAGTCCAAGACGCTGTTAACGACGAACTACAGCCGCCAATATCTATATAGCGAGATATGATTTACATGTCGCTGGTCGTACGCAGATCCGTGCAGATATTCACTCACAAATAGCCGACATTGGTATTAGCTTACTCGACCGTTTCGGTCACTGTACGACTGGGAATGAGATGGAGACGTTCCGTGTGTGCATGACAGAATGCGACTGACTCACGGACGCACGGATCGAACTGCCGTTTTGTGGAGCGAGATAGGGACGCCACGACGGGCGATTGATGCGAGATTCGCCGCAGGGTGGCTGGTATGTCGCTTCGTAAGATAAGTAACCACCTCGATACGTGTGGTACCGTTCGGAGTGATCCACGCTTTACGTGACAGTGTTGTAAATGCCTGCCACGAGCTGCGAGTGAACAGAAGACGGGTGCTGTATCCCCTCCCTCCGCACTCGCTTCGCTCGCTCCGTGGGGACAAGTGCTATCGATTTCGAGTCATCCAACGTCGAACTCGCCATACACCGAGAGTGTCATTTGTAAAATAATACGTAGAACCTTACTGCTTGACAATAGTATCAAACACGGTGTGGTGAGGAGGACACGAAACAAACTCGAACCCGTCTCAGTTCGCGATCCGTGCACAGGACTATCGGGACACTCCGTGTTCGTAGATCGGAACTACTGGAAAGAACCTACCGAGCGTGATCCGTTGGGGTGGATATGGCAGTTTCCCGGGTTGGGCAGGTAACTTCTGTCTCCCCCAGCGAAACACTCGTGGACCAGCGAGCTACCGGCCTCCTCGAGCAAAATATGATCCCCATACGTAGACCCAAAATCACTATTACAATATCTGCTTTTATGGGACTATTTATCTAGTTATCTTATTTTGTAGGATTGTATATGACGAGATGATGGCTATATGAGTTAGGATAAGGGACTTTATCCGGAATAGTGGGATAGATTGAAGTCGGACGGGTGCGATCGTTCGATATCGATGAGCGATGACCGACGAACCGTCAAGACGTACGTTCCGGCCCACCAGAAGTCGGAATGGCAACGGCACGCTGACGAGCTCGGGATGTCTCAAAGCGAGTTCGTGAGGACCATGGTCCAGGCCGGCCGTCAAGGATTCTCCGTCAAATCGATGGGGACGGTTGAGGAACACCGTTCTGACGGCGACGACCCAGGGGGTCACGGTCTCGAAACACGGATCGAAGACGTTCTCTCGGAGGGGCCACTCTCCTGGGACGAGCTTCTGGAGGCGATCGCCGGTGACCTTGAGGATCAACTGGAGGAGGCGCTCGGAGCACTCCAAGACCGCAATCGCGTACGATACAACGGACGACAGGGAGGGTATGCGCTGACCGATGAGTAGCCGTCGTAGCCACACGAAGCCAGACGACCCGATCGAGTACTTCATCGAGGACCTCACGTATCACGGAAAAAGCACACGGACACGAGAGTCGTACGAACGAGTTCTTCGGCAGTTTGCGGCGTCGCTTGACGACGACACGTTACCCTCAACGGCGACACACAGGGACTGTATGGCGTTCGTCCATTCGCTTCGTGGAGACGTGGGCGAGAGCACGGTGGCGACGTATGCGGCGTACGTCCACCGGTTTTATGCGTATATGACGCAGGTTGGCATCTTCGACAGCAACCCGATGACGCTCGTCATGGAAGAGATGGACGAGTCCGTGGACAAAGACCCCACTCGACGGGACGTCTCGCTCGAGCGAATGCGCTCGTTCGTGACGTCGATCCACCATCCGCTTCACCGCGCCATCGTCGTCACGCTGTTAAAAACCGGGATCCGCGTCGGAGAGCTTTGTAACCTCGATCTTCGGGATCTGTCGTTGAATGACGACGAACTGAACGCAGCGTACACGCTCGGTACGCGGCCTGCCCTTGCAGAACGGCCCGACTCGATTTACGTGACTCCGGAGGCGACGGTCGGGGAACCGCTGAACGGTGAAGTACGGTCGGCATCGAACAAGCGCAAGCGTGAGACCGTTATTCCAGTAGATTCGGAGCTATCGCGAGCACTCAAAGCGTGGATGGCGATCCGCCCGGACTGTCCGTCACCGGCGGAGCCGTTGTTCGTCGGTACTGCTGACGGTTGGGGTGAGCGGCTGGAGCCGCAAAACGTTCGGCATATCGTCGAGCGATACGCCAGAGCGGAGGGGTGGTATCGAACCGGCGGTGGTGCAAGCGAGAACGTCACACCTCACTACTTCCGTCACTTTTTCACGACACATCTCCGTGATCGAACCGGCGATCGAGGCATCGTCAAGTACATTCGCGGTGACGTCGCCGACGACGTGATCGATACGTACACGCACAACTGGGGTGACCAAGTCCGCAAAACGTACGAGGAAAACGTGTATCGGCTGTTTTAGCTGAATGCAGGCGGTAAGCCCCCTTCCTCAAGGGGCAACGCAGGCCGAAAGCCGAGTAGCGCAGTAGGGAGGGGATACACCGCCGTCATCGTTTTTCATACACCTGAGTGTTGCGGGCCGACAGGCCCACGTAATCCAAGCATATATTAAGCATCAAACGTATAGTATGCATACGGTGAGACGGAAGACAATCACCATCCGAGAAGACCAAGAAGAATGGATTCAGGAGAACCACCTGAATCTCTCCTCGTTCGTCCAAGAACAACTGGATGAACTAATCGAAGAACGCGAATCGTAACACATGAACTACAACTACAGGTATCGCCTCAAGCCCACAGAGAGCCAGCGTGAGACGCTGGACTACCACCGTGATACCTGTAGACAACTCTACAACCACGCCCTGTACCGCTTCAACCAGATTCCCGAGGACGAGGGCACCGTCAAACAGCGTGTCCGCAACATTCGTGACGAACTCCCCGACCTCAAAGACTGGTGGGACGCACTCACCGACATCTACTCGAAAGTGCTTCAGCCCACCGTCATGCGGATTGCGAAAAATATCAAAGCACTCGGGAAGCTCAAAGAGCAGGGCTACAAAGTTGGTGAACTTCGGTGGAAGTCACCTCGGGAGTTCCGCAGTTTCACGTACAATCAGTCTGGCTTCGAACTCGACAAGAAGGGTGGCCAGACTGTATTGTCGTTGTCGAAACTCGCGGACGTTCCCATCGAACTCCACCGACCACTGCCCGACAACGCCACGGTCAAAGAAGTCACGCTCAAAAAGGAGAAAACAAGTGAGTGGTTCGCCATCTTCGGCATCGAGATGGACGCAGAACCACCAAACAAGCCACCGCTAGAGGATATTGACACTGACAAGATGGTCGGGGTTGACGTGGGGATCCTGAAGTATGCCCACGATACTGACGGCACAGCAGTTGGTTCACTCGACCTCGAGGAAGAACGCGACAGACTCGAACGGGAGCAACGGAAGCTCTCGCGCAAAGAGTACGAGTCGAACAACTGGGAGAAACAACGTCAGCGTGTCGCTGAGTGCCACCTCGACATCAAGCGGAAGCGACGAGATTTCCTGCATAAACTCTCGGCATACTACGCTCGGGAGTACGAACTGGTGGCCGTCGAAGACCTCAACGTGAAAGGGATGCTCGAATCCCCGCGCAACAGCCACAACACAGCGTCGGCAGCATGGAACACCTTCACTGATATGCTCGAAACGAAGTGTGAGCGGGAAGGCACGCACTTCGTGGAAGTTGAACCCGAAGGCACCACCAAAGAGTGCGCTCAGTGTGGAGTGGAAACCGAGAAACCACTCTGGGTGCGTGAACATTCCTGTCCTGCCTGTGGCTTCGAGGCAGACAGAGACGCAAACGCAGCGTGGAACATTCTTTCTCGCGGACTCGCCAAACTAGGAGTGGGTCACTCCGAAGGAACGCCTGTGGAGACTGCGCTCGCTGTGGAGACTGCGGTTGTGTCTGCAAAGCGCGTCGTTGAAACAGGAAGCCCCTGCCTCAAGGAACGAACCGTGAGAGCGGTGAGTGAGTAGGCAGGGGTAGTTCACCAGGTTGGTACTGGATCGGTGACGGCCCGATCCGCGCTGGCACTTCGTCTATCACCACCTACGTTCGTGAACGATCACGAAAGCTTCCGACCGACGTACGACGTTTATACTGTATGTCGCTATATAGAAACCGCCGGCAGCGATCGTCGGCCGTCGCTGGCGACCGAGATCGGTATTACACCAATAACGGTGTAACGTTCTCGGATCGGTCCGATAGAAAATTCCACGTAGATCGCCAAGGAGCGGTCGTGAAGCGTAACAGTAGCCCTGGACGCAGTCTCGTGACAGAACCTGTTGGAAAACACATTCTTTATTACGTGATGGCGAGACGCTATGCGTATGTCGACTGACCAGGTAGCCGATCGAACCGTGCAGGTTCGAGCCCGAAACATCGGCGGGATCGAGGAGACGGAGGTCACGCTCCCACCGGGCGTGTCAGTGCTGACTGGACGAAACGCGACGAATCGAACGTCATTCCTTCAGGCAGTTATGGCCGGCCTCGGGAGCAACCGAGCGTCACTGAAAGGTGACGCCGAGGAGGGGGCAGTGGAACTCGAACTGGACGGCGAGACGTACACCCGGACTCTCAATCGGGCCGGGGGAAGGGTGTCGTACGGCGGTGATCCGTATCTCGACGATCCGGAGCTTGCCGATCTGTTCGCGTTCCTGCTCGAGAATAACGAGGCTCGCAGGGCAGTGGCGTTGGGAGAGGATCTCCGTGAGAGCATCATGAAACCGATCGACACCGATCGGATCGACGCCGAGATCGAGGAGTGTAAACGCCGGCGAGAGGAGCTCGAATCAGAGATACAGCGGCTCGACGAGCTCGAACGAGATCTCCCGGATCTGGAGGCCGACCGGGCGGAGACCGAAGCCGAACTCGCCGAAGCGCGGGCGAAACTCGAGGAGCTTGAAGCGGAACTGGAGAAGCTGGACGTCGGAGTCGAGGAGAGTCGCAGTCGGAAAGCGGATCTCGAAGACGCCTTCGATCGTGTGCGCGAGGCGCGTTCGGAGCTCGAGGATCTCGAATTCGATCTCGAGACCGAACGGACGACGTTGGCGGAGCTGCAGGCGGAGCGAGACGAACTCGAAGCAACGCTTGCGGAGACGGACGATCCGGAGCAGGATCCGGACTGGCTCGCGGGACGGATCGAGGAGCTTCGAGGGCGAAAACGATCCTTGGACGAGCGGTCCAACGAGCTTGGCAGCGTGATCGGATTCAACGAAGAAATGCTAGAAGGCGAAGGGATCGATCTTGGTACTGAGCGCGCCAGCGACCCGACGAGCGAACTCACCGCGAGCAGCGAGACGGTGTGTTGGACCTGCGGTTCGGAGGTCGATGAGTCGGAGATCGCGACGACGCTCGACACGCTCCGTGAGCTACGATCCGACATTCTGGACGAGCGAAAGGAGGTCCGGTCGACGATCGACGAGCTGACCACCAAGCGGACCGAACTGCAACGAACGCAGAACGAACGGGATCGTGCCGAACGGCGGCTGAACGAGGTCGAAGCCGAGATCGAGACGACCGAACAGCGGATCGCGACGCTGGAAGCGGAGGTAGACGCCAAAAAAGACAGAGTCAGACAGCTGGAGGCAGAAACCGAGGAAGTCGAGATAGAAGGGCACGACGAGGTGTTGGACCTCCACCGTCAGATCAACGGCAAGGAGCTTCGGATCGAGCAGCTGGAGGATGAGCTCGAACGGATCGAATCCGAGATCGACGAGAGGGAAGCTGCAGTCGCGGAACGAGAGGAGCTCGAGGCAGAGCGAGAGGAGTTGGGCGAACGACTAACGGAGCTCCGGACACGTGTCGATCGAATCGAGGCGGACGCGGTAGAGGCGTTCAACGAGCATATGGAGACGGTGCTCGACATTCTCGAGTACGACAATCTCGATAGAATATGGATCGAACGACGGGAGACGGAGGTTCGCGAGGGTCGTCGAAAGGTGAACCGAACGCGGTTCGATCTCCACATCGTTCGGTCAAGCGCCGACGGAACCGCATACGAGGACACGATCGACCACCTCTCGGAGAGCGAACGGGAGGTGACCGGACTCGTCTTCGCTCTCGCGGGATACCTCGTCCACGACGTTCACGAAGTGGTCCCGTTCGTGCTCCTCGATTCCCTCGAAGCGATAGACTCCGACCGGATCGCCCGGGTCGTCGACTACTTCCGTGACCACGTCGACTTTCTCGTTGCCGCGCTACTCCCGGAGGACGCCGCAGCGCTCTCGGAGGAGTACACCTACATCGAGGATCTCGGATAGCACCGCGTTTCGAAGGACCGATCGTCGACCGATTCTCGAACGAGCTGGCGAGCTATCTCGTCTGGAGTATAATACCAATCTAATATACATAACCTTTTTATTATATTACAACCATATTTGGTTACAGAGCGTTATCAAGGCTCAGATCAGTGGACATCTCAGTTTAATAATTTCGAAATTATCCGAAATAGTGCTCGTGTATTCGTATAAGCGAAGAAAAAAGCAGCAAAGCAACTTATGGATTTTATTGGTGTTCGTATTTTTCTACTGATATTATCGATATACTATTGGATGATACTAGAAGATCTCGCGAGCGCACCCGCGAGGACTTCGGTTGCCGTCGCACAGTCCTCCCAATCCGTCCATTCGAGCGGGTTATGCGAGATTCCATCGCGTGACGGTGCGAAAAGCAATGCAGCATCAGTTTCTCTAGCGACTCGCATCGCATCGTGAGCAGCGCCTGAGTGGATGTCGATCACCGTACGTCCCGCGTCGGCGGCGGCCGCGTGAGCGGCCTCGCGGAGTCGATCGGCCATCGGAGTCGGAGCGACGTCCAGCGACCGTTCGAGTTCCGTATCAACCCCTCGTTCGCGCTCCAATCGGTCGAGGCAGTCGCGCACGGTCCGGAGGATCGTCTCGATAGACTCGCCGTCGACGTCCCGGACATCGATCCCTGCATCGACGCGGCCCGGAACGACGTTCGTCGCGTTCGGAGTCACCGAAACGGATCCGACCGTCCCGACGGCCGTCGAGCTTGCCGACTCGACGATCTCGGTCGCGGCACGCTCGACGGCGAGAACGAGTTCGCTTGCAGCCGCGAGCGCGTCGGTTCGATCCGCCATCGAGGTGGCCCCAGCATGATTCGCTTCGCCGAGGATCGTCGCTTCACAGTGGGTGATGCCCGTGATCGTCGTGACGACGCCGACGTCGGCGTCTCGCGATTCGAGCGCCGTGTCCTGTTCGACGTGGAGTTCGTAGAACGCGTCCCACCCGGCAGGATCGATACGTGCCTCGCCACGATAGCCGATCCGTGATAGCGCCTCACCGAGCGTCTCTCCCTCGTCATCCGACAACGCGAGGGTCTCCTCGACCGATCGTTCGCCGACTGCGGCTGTCGAGCCGACGAGCCCGTCACCGTACGTCGACCCTTCCTCCTCGGTGAAACAGACAACCGTTATCGGTCGTCGGGGCTCGACGTCCGCGTCACGTATCGCGCGAACGGATTCGAGCGCGGCGTACACGCCAAGCGGACCGTCGAAGATCCCGCCTTCGGGGACGCTGTCGAGATGGCTCCCGCTCGCGACGGGTGCAGCGTTTGGGTCGGCAGCGTCGGCGACCCACGTCCCGGTAACGTTTCCGACCGCGTCGACGGTGACGTCAAGTCCGGCCGCCTCCATTCGGTCGACGAGTCGATCACGGGCCTTGCGGTTCGCGTCGCTCCCCGTTCGGTTCGTACGCCCGTGCTTCTCGGGATCGTCGTATGTGATCGCGCCGAACTCGGCGTTCGCCTCGATATCCGCACGGAGTCGATCCTCGTCGACTGGGAGTCGCATACACGACCGTGTTATCGCTCGTAGGTTAAGGGATCGGTCCGGAAGCCGGGTCGACCGGGCATCCGACCCATCAGGAGCGAGGAACTGTCGCGGTGGGATGTCGCACCTCGATCTCCGAATCCGCCGCGGGCGAGCGAACGGTGCGCTCGCGGCCGTCCGGCCATCGAACCGTCACCTTCGTCGGTACGGCTCCTCCGAGGCCGAAATGCGCTACCGGCTCGTTTTGAGAGAGGTATCCGGAGCCGGAGTCGATCACCCGACGGCCCGTCCCGTCTGTCGTCTCCAGTCGGACCGTCGCCCCTCGTGCGGGTGCTCCGTACACCGTGGTCGGTCGAACGCGGAGCCATCCGTTGTCCGGTGCGTCCGGGACTTCGTACACAGTGATCGGCTGGGCGGCGACTTCGCCATGCACGACGAGCAGTTCGAGCGCACCGTCGTCGTCCAGGTCGGCGACCACAGCACCCGTTCCGAACTTGTCGGGCTCGGCCGCATCCCCAAGCTCGACCGCTCGCCAGGAGGTGGCGTCTCCGCCTGCTCCCGTGTCGTCATCGTCGTCCACCCGTTTCAGAAGGTGGTTCGGCTCGCCGAACTGGTTACAGAACAGCTCCTCGCGTCCGTCGTTGTCGAAATCGGCCGCGACGACGGACCGGACGCTTCCGGCGTTCGAGAGAGCTTTCGGGGCGACATCGACGAACGAGCCGTCCGGCGACCGGCGACACAGGCGGCTCTCTCCTTCCCAGTTCCCCAACACGACCCCGAACGAGTCGCCGTCGTCGATGAGCGCAACGGCTCGGGTGTCGCCGTTCGGATCCCGAATCGGGCGTTCAACCTCGACCGGCGTGTAGTGGCCGTCTCGGTTTTGAAACACTCTATTTGCTCCCTCCTCGATGCCGACAAACAGGTCGGTTCCGTCAGAAACGATCGGGCCCGGAAGGAGCGACCGACAGCCGCCGACGACGTCGAGTCCAACGGCCGGCGCGATGTCGGAAGCCTCTCCGTCCTCGCCAAGTTCGTAGAAGGCGATCGGTGCGCCGTAGCTGGCGATGGCGACACCGTAGCGGCCGGTTCCCCGGCGGTCGAGCGCCGCGACGGACCGCCCGGCGCGGAAGTTGAGTCGGTCCGCGTTCACGTCGAGCGCGAACGTATCGGTCCAGCGGTAGCGGTTGGCTTCCAACCGGTTTAACAGGAGGTCCGCGTCGACCGTGTGGCCGGCGTAACTGGCGCAGTTGTGAACGTACACTTCCTCACAGCCGTCTGCGTCGACGTCGGCCGCACACACGCCCATTGCATGACGGTCGCCGTCGGCGACGATTCCGCAAGCGGTGTCGACGAGACGGTCACCGTCCAGGGCGTACAGTCGGTTCGACTCGCCGTATCCGGCGACGAACACGAGCGGTCCCTCCCGACCCGGCGTAACGGCGACGCCGTAACCCCTGATCGGGTCCGAACCGGCGAGGAGCTCCGACCGATCCCGGAACATGTCTCTTCCTCACCGCTCGGAGAGTAAGAACACACGGGTTGTCGTTGACCGTGTGATAGCTACACACGGGGTAGCACGGCGGCGGGGCGGTCAACGAGCCGGTGTCCGTGCGGTCTACGGGGCTTCGGCCTTGCTCGGTGCGTGAGCTCCACTGATGGAGCCGTTTCCCATTGGGCTACGAACGGTCGTTGACACCGCCACCGTCAGACGTCGAGTGCGTCGGCGAGGAGTTCGAGGGGGTGTCGGATCTCGTAGCCGGTTCCGTGCTCCATCTGCATCGCGCAGGTCGGACACTCCGTCATTCCCACCTCACCCTCGGCGGCTTCCATGTGGTCGAACATCTCCTCGCCGATCTGCATCGATTTCTCGTACTTTTCCGACTTCCAGCCGTACGTCCCGGAGATGCCCGAACAGGAGTCACCGACATCCTCCATATTAATCCCGTCGACCTCGCGGAACGTCTCGACGGCCTGCCGTTCGAGCCCCTGATTACGGGCGTGACACGGCGCGTGATACGCGTACGCCCGATCGTCGTCGAGTCCGCCCGCGTCGGCCAGCGCCCCGTCGAGATCCTCGTGGATCCGGAGATACTCCATTCCCTCGTAGGTGTGCTCGGAGACGTCCTCGATCCCGTGGATGTCGAACAGCTCCGGGTACTCCTGTCGCAGGGCCAGTGAACAGGAGGTACAGGAGGCGACCACGTCGGCACCGTCGGCGATCGCCTCGACGAGCCCCTCGACGTTCGTCTCCGCGTGTCGGCGCGCATCACTCAACATGCCGTTCGCGAACATCGGCGTCCCCGAACACTTCTGTGGCGGAACAATGATCTCGTAGCCGAACTGTTCGTACACGCGGACCAGTGCCTTCCCGACTTCCGGGGTGTTGTAGTTCGAGTAGCAGCCGTGGAAGTACGCCACGCGCTTATCCGGGTTCTCCACCTGCGCACCGCCGCGGTCGCGCCACCACTCGCGGAACGTCGTGGTCGCGAACTCCGGGAAATCCCGCTGTTTCGGGATGCCGAGCGTCTTCTCCATCACCCAGCGAACCGGCCCGAAGTTCATCGTAAACGTGGATATTCGTGGGACGATGCTGGCGAGGCGAGCCGACGTGCGGTAGTTCGCGAGGATCCGGTTGCGGATATACTCCCGCGAAAGCTTGTCCATCTGGTTGTCGACGTACTGTCCGCGCGCCTCGTTGTGCATCTGCGAGAGCGGGACCGAGGACGGACAGGCATCGTCACACCGCATGCAGTTCGAACAGGAGGTGATCGACTCGTCGATGTCGGCGTCGTCCTTTCGCTTGAGCCGCCACTGTTCCGGCCCCTGGAACTTCGGCCCGGGGAACTCGTCGTCGACCTCCGCGACCGGACAGGACGTGTCACAGCTTGTGCATTTATAACAGGAGTCCGCACCCTCACGGAGGTCGAGCTCGCCGCCGGGGAACACGTCGACGGGATCGTACGTTCCGGGGTCTAGCTCCGCCGACGCCGACCCGCCGGTCGCGCTCTCGGTGCCACCGTCGGTCGCCGCCGTCGGATCCGACCCGCTCGATCCGTCTCGTCCGTTCCTCTCGTGTCCGCTGTCTCGTATCATTGTCGAACCTCCGTCGCTGCCTCCCTGCCGGCCACGAGGCCGGTCGCGAGCGAAACGCCGCTCGCGGATTTCTCTCGGGCCACGTCCGCACCACCGACCACGGAGCCGGCGGCGAACACGTTCCCGTACTGCACCTCCTCGTTCGCATCGAGCGGTTGGACCCGTTCGTTCGGCCGGACGCCGAACCTGGCGTACGGCTGGTCGCCGAACGCGTCGTCGACGAACCACTCGTATCGATCCGACGGCTGTGGGACGTAGAGTCCGAACGCGGGTTCGGTGACGCCGTCACGGTCCGAGTCGAGTCCCTTTCCGACCAGTCCGCCCGTCGCGATCACGAACGCGTCCGCGCCGTACGGCGTCTCACGTCCCTTCCGATCGACGAGCACCTGATCGACGTGCCCGTTGCCGTTCGTTTCGACGTCGACCACCGGGTTTCCGGTCTCGAATCGGACCCCCTCGGCATCGAGCACGTCGTACAGACGGTCCTCCAACCGCAGCCCCGGGAGGCTCGGCGGCCCCATCGGAATCTCGAACACCTCCGCGCCCAGTCGATCGGAGAGCTCCTCGCGCACCTCGGCGGCGTGCTCGTCGCCGAGGAAGGCGGGGAATCCGACGCGGTCGACGCGGTCGACGCCTTCATCGGCGTCGACGACATCGTGGAGGTGTGGCGAGACGGCCTTCGCGAGCGCCTCGCGAGCCGGCGTCCCGTCTATCGGTTCGTCCCTGTCGAGCGCCTTCGCGGTCCGCGTGATCTTCGAGTCCGTGCGGAACGCTTCCGCGAACTCGACTTCCGCGCCGGCGACGTCGAACGGAACGCCGGCCGCAGCGAGTCGGTCGGCGAAGACGGTCGCATCGTACTCCGTGAGCGACCGAAATCCGACGACCAGCATGGATCCACCGTCGCTCGCGACTCCGGCGGCGGCCGACCGCGGGTAGCGAGCCGTCGGCTTCACGCTTCCGCCGAACGTCGGCACGAGCGCGTTGTCGTCGGTGTGTGAGCCGAGGTACGCGTCGCCGACGAGCTCGTCGAACAGTTCGAGTCCCTCTCGAAGCGCGTCCGCACCGATGATCCGGTAGGGGTGGGTCTCGGGGAGCCGGTCGACCGACGCGAACGGGTCGACGAGCGGTCCCTCAGGATCCGGCCACTGGTCGTGGTCGATGCCGCGGCCGGCGGTCGGCGGACCGTCTCGGAGGGGTTTCGCCGGCTCCGTCGGCGGGAGGTATCCGAGCGCGTCGACCAGTCCAGACGCCTGTCGAAGCGTGCTCGCTTTGTGGGAGACGAGGCGGACGTCGGCACCCTCGCGAGCCGCCGATATCGCCGCCGTGATCCCGGCGAGACCGCCGCCCACGACGAGGACGTCGCTATCGATCGCCATCGACGCCTCCGTCGGTCGCGGCCGGCGAGGCAGCTCCATCGGTGTCGCTCGGAGCAGTTTCCTCCGGTCCCGCGTCGAACGCGGCGAAGTCGGTTTCCGTCTCGAGTCCCGCGGGGTCGCCATCGCGGTTCATCGTCGTCGCGTGCAGCAGGTGGTTCAACATCGCCTGCGAGAGCTGTCGTCCCCACAGCGCGTGCCGCTGTCCCTTCCAGCGCTCCTGATACAGCTCGTCCTCGGCGTCGCGGACGACGGACTCCGGATACTCCTGACCCAGCTCGGCGGCAATGCGATGGGAACAGAACCCACCCTGACAGTTCCCCATCGATGCACGCGTGCGAAGTCGGACGGCGTTGAGATCGGAGCCCGCATCGTCGATTGCGTGCTGGACCTCCGCGCGGGTGACGCCCTCGCACTCGCAGACGACCGGGTTCGGGTCGGCGCTTTTGAGCACGTCGTCGGCCTTGGAGCCGAGGCGCTGGACCGAGCGACGACCGACCGGCGAGCGGAGACCGAACTCGTCCATGTACTCGCGGAGCACGGAGAAATCCTCCGAGCCCGGAAGCGGGACTTCGGCGGTGTCGCAGTCGGCCTCGTGGCCGAGCTTCGCACAGACGTGGTCGCTTATCGACTCGGCCATCATGCGGTACGTGGTCAGTTTCCCCCCGACGATGGTGGTCATCCCGGGGAGGCTATCGCGGTCGGCGTGATCCAGCAGGAAGTAGTCGCGCGTGATGTCGGTTGGGTCCTCGGTGCCGGTTCCCGGCGGCTCGTACAGCGGTCGAACCCCCCAGAACGACCGAAGCGTCCGGGCGTCCTTGAGCGCGGGGATGAGCTCCGACAGCGTCTCGATCATCAGATCGACCTCCCACTCCTCTTCGGGGTAGTCCTCGGGATCCTCGACCTCCTCGTCGGTGGTTCCGAGAATGCAGGCGGTCTCGTGTGGCACGACGATGTCGGCGTCGCCTTTCGGTCGACAGCGGTTGACGACGGTGTCGACCTGGCGAACGTTCATCACGGTCATCACGCCCTTCGAGGGGCGAACCTCGACGTCGACGCCGGCCATCTCGCCGATCTGCCCTGCCCACGCGCCCGACGCGTTCACCACGTGACGGGCACGGATCTGCTCGGTCGTTCCGGGCTCGCGGTGGACCCGTTTGCCGGGTCCAGAGTCGTGTTCGACTTCGACGCCGACGATCTCGCCGTCCTCGACGAGCACGTCGGTCACTTCCGCGTGGGTCTCGATCCGCGCGCCGTGTTCCTCCGCGTCCGCGGCGTTTGCGACGCAGAGTCGGAAGGGGTCGATCGCGTGGTCGGGTACGGCGATCGCCTTCTCGACGTCCCGCGCGAGATACGGCTCCCGTCGGCGGGCTTCCTCGCCATCGATCACTTCGGCGGGGATATCACACGCCCGGCACCCCTCGAGCTTCTCCTGGAAGTACTCCTCGTCGTCCTCCGGGCGTTTGACGAACAGCCCGCCGGTCTCCTCGACGCAGTGGCTCGCGATCTCACGGAGTACCCGATTCTCCTCGATACACTCACGGGCGCTCTTCTGGTCCGAAACGGCGTAGCGTCCGCCGCTGTGAAGGAGCCCGTGCATTCGTCCCGTCGTCCCGTGCGTGAGGTTCCCCTTCTCGACGAGCAGTACGTCGAGCCCCCGACGCGCGAGATCTCTGACGACGCCGCAGCCGGTCGATCCCCCGCCGACCACGATGACGTCCGCCTGTTCGCTCATGACGTTCGTGGTTTGGGGTCCGGACACTTTACTTTACCTCTTAGCATGGACCGGGCGTAACTATCAGTATTTTTCGGACGCCCACCCGTCAGTATACCGGCCCCGAAACCCGAAATAGGTAGAAATCACCGGATATTCTGTGGACCAAACGGTAAGTTTATTATGCTCTTCCATTATGTTCACGAACGACACGGCAGCAACCGTAAAGATATGCCGTGGCGTCGATGCCCATGCGAGTTGACTCGGAGGCGAGGAGCGAGGTCGGTCGACGATATCGGGCTTAGACGCACCGAAGCGGCCGGTACACCGCCGCAAGAGGGATCCAAACATGACACAGTACGTCGGTGCGATAGACCAGGGGACGACAGGGACTCGATTCATGGTGTTCGACCACGGCGGTCAGGTGGTTGCGAACGCCTACCAGAAACACGAACAGATCTACCCGGAGCCCGGCTGGGTCGAGCACGACCCGATAGAGATCTGGGAGAACACGAAGGAGGTCGTGCTCGACGGTCTCGTGGACGCGGGACTCGAGGCCGACCAGCTCGACGCGATCGGAATCACCAACCAGCGCGAAACGACGATCGTCTGGGACCGCGAAACCGGACGGCCGGTACATAACGCGCTCGTCTGGCAGGACCGCCGGACAACGGACCGGGTCGAAGAGATACAGGAAGCAGGAAAGGTCGAGGAGATCCGCGAGAAGACGGGTCTCGAGTGTGACGCGTACTTCTCCGCGACGAAGACGGAGTGGATCCTCGACAACGCGGAGCCGCTGAAGATGCAGAGCTCCCGCGGACGCGACCTTCGAGAGCGGGCGCGAGACGGAGAGCTTCTGATGGGGACGATCGACTCGTGGCTCATCTACAATCTCACGGGTAACCACATCACGGACGTCTCGAACGCCTCCCGGACGATGCTGTACAACATCCGGGATCTCGAGTGGGACGACGAACTGCTCGAGGAGTTCGGCGTGCCGGAAGAGATGGTGCCCGAGGTTCGCCCATCCTCCGACGAGGACTACTACGGCCACACGGACCCCGACGGGTTCCTCGACGCCGAAGTGCCCGTCGCGGGTGCGCTGGGGGACCAGCAGGCGGCGCTGTTCGGACAGACGTGTTTCGACGCGGGTGACGCGAAGAACACGTACGGCACCGGCTCGTTCTACCTGATGAACACCGGGGAGGAGGCCGTCGAGTCCGACCACGGGCTGCTGACGACGATCGGCTTCCAGATGTCCGGCGAACCCGTCCAGTACGCGCTCGAAGGGTCGATCTTCATCACGGGCGCGGCGATCGAATGGCTCGAGGACGTCGACCTCATCAACAACGCCGCCCAGACGGCGGAGCTGGCCCGCTCCGTCGACTCCTCCGACGGCGTGTACATGGTGCCGGCGTTCACCGGGCTCGGAGCCCCCCACTGGGACGGTCGAGCGCGCGGGACCATCGTCGGGATGACTCGCGGCACGGAGAAAGAACACATCGTTCGTGCGACGCTCGAGAGCATCGCCTACCAGACCCGCGACGTCGCGGAGGCGATGGAGGCTGACTCCGGCGTCGAGCTGACGAGTCTCCGCGTGGACGGCGGAGCCGTCAAGAACAACTTCCTCTGTCAGCTCCAGTCGGACATCATCCAGACGGAGATCGCCCGCCCGGAAGTCGACGAGACGACTGCGCTCGGCTCCGCGTACGCCGCGGGCCTCGCGGTCGGCTACTGGGAGTCGATCGACGAGCTCCGCGACAACTGGCAGGTCGACCGCGAGTTCTCACCCGAGAAGGGTCAGGCTGAGGTCGATAAGCTGTACAGCCGCTGGGACGACGCGGTCGAGCGGTCCAAGAACTGGGCGCAGGACGAGGGGGACGAATAGATGTCGCTCCCGACCATCGAAGCGGCTCTCGCAGGCGTTCTTCTGCAGGGCTGGGACGCCGGATCGGTCGATGCCGTGCTCGAGGTGCTCCTCGATCCGGCCATCTGGCTCGGCGCGGCGGCCGGCGGCGCGTTCGGCGCGGCGCTCGGTGCACTACCGGCGTTCGTCTTCACCGGCTTCCTCGTGATCGCAGGCGTCTGGGGCGGTGACGCCGCCCAGGGTGTCGGTGTCGACGTCGGGTTCGGTCCCGTCTTCGGTCCGCACATCTCCTTCGCGGGTGGTGCAGCAGCCGCTGCGTATGCGGCCAAACAGGGGTATATGAAGTCCGGCTTCGACTACCACAACGGGAAGGATATCACGGTTGCGCTGGGCAGTAAACCGGATATCCTTGCAGTCGGTGCCCTCTTCGGCGTGTTCGGCATCGCGCTCGAACAGAGTTTGCGGCACCTCGCGATCCCGACGGATCCGATCGCGTTCACCGTCGTTGCCAGCGCGCTCGTCCATCGGGCCGTTTTCGGCTACTCGATCATCGGAAACCTCAGCAGCAAGGCGAACGGCTACATGGACATGGGGCCGTTCGAGCGCGAGGAGATGCGCGAGCCCGGCGAAGTGCCGGGCGACGGTGAAAAGGACAGCGAGGACCGCCTCGCCGTCGAGCCCTGGCTGCCGAACATGTACAAATGGTCGCACGTCGCAGCCATCGGTCTCTTTACCGGGCTTGCTGGCGGGTACGCGGCGCTACAGACGGGGAGCCCGTTCCTCGGGTTCGGTATCAGCGCGGCAACGCTGCTGTTTTTGAACCTCGGCGTCGGGAAGATTCCGGTCACCCACCACATGACGCTCCCGGCTTCGACCGCATATCTTGCCGGAATAGCGACGGGGCTCAGTCCGGGCCTTGCGATGCTGTTTGCAGGGTTCTTCGGATTCCTCGGAGCGATGATCGGCGAAGGGTTCCAGCGCATCTTCTACGCGCACGGTGACACCCACGTCGACCCGCCGGCGGCGTCCATCTTCATCACCCACAGTATCCTCGCAGTTCTCGCGATGGTTGGGATCTTGAGCACTGCAGTGTGGGTGCCGGGCGCGGCGTTCTAACCGACGACTAGCGGCGACGGCCTTTTTTATACGGTCGAAGCCAGCGGCGGTATCGCCCGATCCGACCCACCGAGAGCATCAGTCGGTCAGAATCCACCACGAGAACACGAAATACAACACGACTCCGAATATGACCCCGACGCCAATCGCGGTGAGAAAACCGTGAACGAGCAGGAATACGCCGAGCGCGACGAACGACGCGACGACCAGCGACAGGCCTGCAGCACCGTGGTGGTAGCTCCCGGTGACGGGGTGTTCATGCAGTGGGATCCGGTCCGGCTCCGGGACGCGGACGCTGGCGTGGTACGGCACGTAAAACCGCGTTCCGATGCCCACCGCCGCGGCGATGATCGACGAAAACTGGACGTCGGCGGTCAGCCGGTTGGCGAGGAGAAACACCGCGATCGCGACGACGAGCGCGATCGGTTTGCTCCATTTATCGGCTTTGACCACCGACTCGTGGAACCCTTGTTCGGCCATATGCGCCGGAAAGCGGTCCCGTGGGATAAGTGTGTGGACAGCGGTCGCGTCGCCGAGATGGATTTAACTCCCTCGGCGGCGACCAGCGGGTATGGCGACAGTCGGCGGCCTCGAACGGCGGGACGGACGCAACCTCATCGTGATGGCGGCTATCGTGTTCGTCATCATGGCTCTCTTCGCGGACGGGTCACTCGGCGTCCGGCTGCTGTCCGGCGCCATCGGCAGCGTGATCGCGTCGGTGGTGTTCGTCATCTCGACGATCCTTATCAACCGGTACAAGCCGGACCACTGGTAAGGCGAGCACGCTCCGTATCGCTCACCGGTCGATCGGTGGCGACGTCACGTCTCGTTTCGAGCCAGTTTTCCCCCACCATCTCGGAGGCAGGATCGTGAACATCGACGACCGCATCGAGCGACGGCTCGGATACGACGCCAGCAGCGGCGTCGTCACCGACCTCGACTCGATATCTCCGGTCGCACACTCGGAGTCGCCGACTGGACGCGGCCCCGACCTCGAACGTCTCCTCGACGTGCTCGACCCCGCGTTCGCCGGATCGCTTCCACCGAGCGTGTACGTTCACGGGCCGAAGGGAAGCGGAAAGTCCGCGGTCGTCTCCGTGCTGTTCGACCGGCTGGCCGAGCAGGGCGGTCGTCGGCAGGCGATACAGACGTCGACGCGTGCAGTCGATCCGACGCTTCCGAACTTCGTCTACGTCGACGTGCGCCGGGCAGCGACACGGTTCCGTCTGTATCACGACACGCTCGCGGCCATAAGCGACGAGCCGGTTCCCGACCACGGGGTCGGCACCTCGGATCTCGCCGCATCACTCGAGGCGGCGGTTCGCTCCGGGACCGACCTCGTCGTCGCGCTCGATCACGTGAACGAACCCGACACGCCGTCGGCGATGACGCTCGTCGGGTGGCTCTCCGCGGTCGACGATCGGATCGTTCCAGTGTGTCTCGGTCGTGACCCGCCACGCTCGCTCGACTGGACGCCGGAAACGTCGATCGAGTTCGATCGGTATCGACATCACGTCCTCGTCGAGCTGGTGACGAGTCGGACGTCCTCCGGACTCGGTCGCGACGCGATCACCCACGACCAGATCCGCGAGGTCGCGGAATGGGCCGACGGGGACGCACACGACGCGTTATCGGCGATCATGAGCGCGACGTGGCACGCGGAACGGACCGGTGCGAAGACGATCCGCCCGAGCGACCTCGACGACGGAATCGCCGCGGTTCCGAAACCCTGCGTCGCACTGGGGCGCGTCCTCGTCCTGTCCGAGAACCGTCAGCGACTCCTCTACGAGCTAATAACCCTCTCCGAAGAGAATCGCGGGTCGGTCAACGCCGCGACCGAAGCGATCGCGGCGGCGGACGGCGTTTCCCTTTCGGCGTCCACGATCCGGCGCGTTCTCTACGAGCTCGCCGACGGTGGACTCCTCGACCGGGTCACCGTGCAACGTTCCGACGGGAAGGGTCGTCCGCCGAGCCGGCTCGTTCCACGATTCCCGACGCTCGTGTTTCGGAAGCTGTTCGAGCGCAGTGGCCAAGCCTGAGCGACTCGGCCGACGGCGCACGGCTCGATCGAACGCAGTTCGGCTCGTGGCCTTCGTCGCCGATAGCCACGGTCGCCCCCACCCATATTCGCCGATCGGTCTCGTCTCCTGAAGGCCAGCCCGGAGCGGAAGACAGTTGTCCCGCGGCCGAGTTAGTAGACCCGATGGTTCCGCCCCTCGTGCTCGACATCGACGGAACGCTGACGACGCCCGACCATCGGATCGATCCCCGCGTGTTCGAGCTGCTGCCGGGGTGGGAGGCACCCGTCGTGTTCGCGACCGGCAAGGCGTTTCCGTATCCGGTGGCGTTGGCGCATTTTCTCGGCCTCCCGCAGCTCGTCGTCGCGGAGAACGGCGGCATCGCGTACGATGGCGAGTCGACGACGATCACCGGCGATCCGGCGGCGTGCGAGGCGGTCGTCGAGCGGTTCCGTGAGCTCGGTGGGGAGATCGGCTGGGGTGCGGGCGAGACGGTCAATCGGTGGCGAGAAACCGAGATCGCCGTCTCGATGGACGCCGACGAGCGGCTTCTTCGAGAGGCGGCCGCGGAGGCGGACGGCGACGTCGAGATCGTCGACACCGGGTACGCGTACCACGTCAAGTCGACCGGCGTGAACAAGGGGAACGGGCTGACCGTGATCGCCGATTCGCTCGGGGTGCAGCCGCGGTCGTTCGTCGCCGTCGGCGACAGCGAAAACGACGTCTCCACGTTCGAGCAGGCGGGCGAGGCGTACGCGGTCGCCAACGCGGACGACGCCGCGAAAGCCGCCGCCGACCACGTTCTTGAGGAGGGGTTCATGAACGGGACGGCGAAGCTGCTCGCTTCGCTCCGGGACGATCGGTCGCCCTCCGCGTCGTCGACGGCGTGACGAGGAGACCGGTCCGGCCCGGTCACACCACGGTGAATCGGACCTGTTCGACGCCGTCGATCCCGTTTATCCCCTCCAGCAGGGCGCGAATCTCGGCGGTCGGGCCGTTGACGACGAGCGTCTCCAGACAGAGATCCGGATCGAAGTGGACGTGTTGGGTCGCGACGACGACATCCTCGTGGGCGTGTTGGACGTCGAGCAGGTCATCGGTCAACCCTCGGACGTGGTGGTCGTACACGATGGTGATCGAGCCGCGTTGTCGGCGGTCATCCGAGTCCTCCCAGTGACGCTCCGCGAGGAAACCGCGAAGCGCCTCGCGCGCGGCGCTCGACCGGCTCGAGTACCCCCACTCGTCGACGATGTCGTCGAGTTCCTCGACCAGCTCGCTCGGGAGCGTCAAACTCACACGGTCCGTTGCCATACGTCTTCGTCGACCGCGTCTCGAATACGCGTTGTGGTCTCGGCGACGAACTGCCGACGCTTGTGTATGATTATTGTTTCAGATCGTATTACGAAATTTATTTCCGGAGTCCGCCACAAGCGGGCGTTGTGCAGAGTAACCGAGGCGAAGACCTCGTCTCCCGGCGACGAGTGCTCTCGGCAGCCTCCGGTGTCGGGGTCGTCGGAGTCGCCGGCTGCCTCGACGGCCGATCGGAGGCAGACGCTGCTGGCCGTTCCGCGTTCGCCTCGTTTTTCACCCTCGCGGAGTTCGCTCGAGCCGTGCGAGGTGAGGAGCTTTCGGTCGAGAATCCGGTTGATCCGGGGAGCCACGGTCACGAGTGGGAGCCGTCAGCCGACCTCCTCCCGACCGTCGTCGACGCCGACGCGTTCGTCCACCTCGACGTATCGGGGTTTCAACCGTGGGCGGAGCACGTCGCCACCCGTCTCGACGACGACCACGAGCAGGTGAAGCTCATCGACGCGCTCGACGGGATCGATCTCATTCCGTACGACGGCCACGACCACGGCCACGACGACGGCCACGACCACGACCACGGCCACGACCACGGCCACGACCACGCACACGACGACGGCTCGTACGGCCATTCTCATGGGGAGTACGACGCGAAGTTCTTCACGGATCCGGTGCTTGCCCAGCGAGGCGTCAGGAACGTACGCGACGGGGTCATCGCTCGAACGGATCTGTCTTCCCGCGTTCGAGCGCGCGCTCGGAGCCACGGACGAGGAATGAGCGACGGTGACCGCCGACGGACCGCTACCGGCAGCCGGCGTACAGCCGAGGGGCAGCCATCGCTGCCCGATCGCTGGACACGCCTCGAGCAGGTCGGTCTCGCCGCCGGGATCGGCGAGACGGTGGCTCATGCAGCGTTCGCGCTCGTCGCAGCGGTCGCCGGAGCCGTCGGCGTACAGCAGCTCACGGCACACACCGACGACCACGGCGACGTTCCGATCGCTATCGTGTTGGCGGGGAGCTTCGCCGTCGGCGTGCTGGTGTTGGATCTGGGCGGCGGGTTCGCGACCGTCGAGATCGGTAGCTACCTGTTCGGCGGCATCTCGGTCACCGACGACCGAAGCGTGACCGTGATGGCCGCGCTCACGCTCGCGGTTCTGGGCGTGCTCGCCGTCACGTACAAACAGCTGCTTTTCATCACGTTCGACGAGCAGGCGGCCCGCGTCGCCGCCGCGGCGCAGGTCGCGCGGAGCTTCCGACGAGCCCTGTACGGCTCGATATTCGTCGGCGAGGTGTCGGTGCTGTCCGGACTCGTGCTGGCCTGGACGTACGGACTCCGACCGGGAGCCGCGATCGTCGTCGTCGTCGCGGTCGGGATCTATCTGATCGCCGTGGTCGTGAAAAACGCGCGCGGTGGCCAAGCCGGAGGGTTCGGTCGGAGCGGGAGTGACCGTTCCCCGTGAACTACCGGTTTATAAAACGTCCCCGATACGGACCGGCTCCCCGTCGAACTCCGGCTCCTCGGCGACGATCCGGAGCACCTCGTGGTCGGTGACGTCCAGGTACGGCTTTCCCGTCGCCTCCTCTATCAGATCCTTCCCCAGCTCGAACTCGGTGCCCTCATATACGACGTCGACGCCGTCCTCTCGGAACGACAGCTGCGTGCTCATGTGCGGAAGTAACCGGCTGGCGAATAAAAGGGACCCGGGTACGCGATCAGTACCGGCCACGACATGCTGACCACGGCGTTTTTGTGAGCGGGAGCGGGAGTGTGCTCCATGCGCACCCTCGAGGCTGCCGCGTTCCGCGGACGACTCCTCGCGACGCTGCGACTGCAGTATCCCGACGCGCTCGCCGACGCCGGATTCCGACTGCTCCACCCGGAGACTGGCGACCGCTACACCGACAAGGAACGCCACCTGGTCGCGACGTGCCGCTCGATCGCCAACTTCGCAGCCGGCGTCGTCGTCGACGGCCCGCCCTGGTGCCGCGACGCGGCGGCGCACGGGCTCGCGTTCCTCGAGGACGCCCACCGCGCCGACGACGGCGAGGGGTACCACGTCGTCGTCGACGCCGAGGGAACCCCGATCGACCGCACCCGCACGGCGTACGGGCACGCCTTCGTGCTTCTCGCGTACGCCCGAGCGACCGATGCCGGGATCGACGGGGCCGCGGCCGGACTCGAGGCGACCGCCGACCTGCTGGAGCGCCGGTTCCACGACGGGACGGGCTGTCTGCGAAGCGACTGCGATCCCGACTGGAACGAGCTGGAGGCGTATCGGGGGCAGAACGCGAACATGCACGCGTGTGAGGCGTACATCGCGGCGTACGAGGCGACCGACGATCAGACGTATCTCGATCGCGCACGCGATATCGCCGGACGGATCACCGTCGACCTCGCGGCCGAGACGGACGGGCTGTTGTGGGAGCACTACGGCGCCGACTGGGACCACGAGTTCGGGTACAACGCCGACGAGCCCCGCCACCAGTTCCGACCGCCGGGGTATCAGCCGGGCCACCACGTCGAGTGGGCGAAGTTCCTCGCGCTGCTCGACCGGTACGACGACGCTGCGGACCCGGACAAGTCGACCGCGGCAGTCGAGTCGACGGCGACAGTCGAGACGACGACAGTCGAGACGGCGACAGTCGAGACGGCGACGACTCCCGAAGACGGCTGGTACGCGCGGGCGGTCGATCTGTTCGACGCGGCGGTCGAGCTCGGCTGGACGGAGAACGGCTTCGTGTACACCCACGAGGCGGACGGGACGCCGATCGTCAGCGACCAGTACGGCTGGGCGCTCGCGGAGGCGATCGGTGCGTCCGCGGCGCTGGCCGAGCGCGCGGTCGCGAACGGTGACGATGACGCCGCCGAACGGTTCACCCAACTGAACCGCCGTTTCACGGTGTGTACGGACCTCTATCGTGGACCTGCGGGGGTCTGGTACGAGAAGCGTCTTCCTCCGAACGAGGGCGGCGATCTCGTCGCGCCCGAACCGCCGGGCGTCGAGCCCGACTACCACCCCGCGAGCGCGTACTTCGAGAGCTGGCGTTCCGCTAACTGCTAACTGTACTTTATTTATAAATGAGATCCAATCAGCGGTATCGCCCACCTCACGCGACAATGCACGTATTCGACCGTTTTGACCCGTGAGCTGTCGATTTCGAAACGTCGATACGGGTGGCGTCACACGGTCGAGTCGAACATGGACCCGACAGTCATGCTACCGCCCCGCCCGGACCGTCGCTGGACGATCGCGAAACAGCTCGGGCTGGACACGGCGGTCGTCCGCTTCTGGGGGGTCGACGACTGGTGGGAATACGACACGCTCCAGCGCACCACGACCCGGTTCGCGGACCACGGCTTCTCGCTGGACGTGGTCGAGGACCGCCCGCCGATGGAGAACGTCGTGCTCGGCAGAGAGGGGCGTGACGAGGAGATCGAGACGGTGAAAACGCTCCTCGAGAACATGGGCCGGCTCGGTATCGACACGTACTGCTGGGTGTGGACCGAGAACCCCCTCGGCGTGATCCGTACGTCGGACTCGCTTCCGGGGCGCGGCGACTCCCAGCGTATCGGGTACGACCACGAGTGGATGGAGCGCGCCCCGGACCACGAGGCCGCAGGCATCACCGAGGACGAACTGTGGACGAACCTCGAGTACTTCCTCGACGAGGTAGTCCCCGTCGCCGAGGAGTACGGCGTGAACCTCGCGTTACACCCCGACGATCCGCCGACATCGCCCGTACGCGGCGTTCCACGGATCGTCCAGTCGGTCGACGACTATCGCCGGATACTCGAGCTCCACGACAGCGAGCGCCATGGCGTCACGTTCTGTCAGGGGAACTTCGCGGCGATGGCCGGCGACACGATAGAGGCGATCCGCGAGTTCGGCGACCGGATCCACTTCGTTCATTTCCGGGACGTCGAAGGAGACGAGCGAAACTTCGTCGAAACGTGGCACGACGAAGGGCCGACCGACATGAAAGCCGCCATCGAGGCGTACGCGGACGTCGGCTTCGACGGGCCGATCCGTCCGGACCACGTCCCGCGGATGGTCGGCGAACAGGACCGCGAGGACGCGATGGCGGGGTACACTGATATGGGTCGGCTGTTCGCGATCGGCTACATCAAGGGCCTCCTCGAGTAGCACGGCCGTTCCGGAGGCCGACTGAGCGCACTCGACACGAACCACCGATGACACTCGACACGAACCACCGATGACACTCGACACGATCGCGGTGACTGGCGGCAACGGCAAGATCGGCGAAGCGATACTCGAACACCTCTCCGACCACGGCTACGAAACCGTGAACGTCGCACGGGGAAAGCGGCGCGAGGAAGCCTCCGACAGATACGTCACGACGGACCTGCTCGACGCCGGCGAGACGTACGGCGCGCTCGCGAAGTACGACGCGGACGCGATCATCCACATGGGGACGATCCCGAACCCCTACCGCAACGCCGACCACCGCGTGTACGAGAGCAACGTGCTGTCCGCGATCCACGTGCTGGAGGCCGCGGACGGGCTCGGGCTCGAGTCGGTGGTGCTCCCCTCGAGCATCAACGCGATCGGGAGCGAACACCAGGAGCGCCCCGCGGCGGTCGAGTACCTCCCCGTCGACGAGGCACACCCGCGAACCCCCGACGACTCGTACGGGATCGCCAAGCACGCGATGGAGGTGACCGCGGACGGGTACGGACGCCGTCCGTCGACGGACCTGACGATCGCGTCGCTGCGGTACCCGTGGGTGACGACCGACGACGAGATGCGCGAGTACTTCCGCGAGGCGGACCGGTCGCTCGACGCCCTCGACGACGTCCATCCGGCGACCGGCCGCGAGGTGCTGTTCTCGTATCTCGCCGTCCCGGACGCGACGACGATCGCCCGCAAGGCGGTCGAGGCGGAGTTCGATGGTCACGAGGCGTTCTGGGCGGTCGCCAGCGACACCACCGCCGACGCGCCCACCGCCGACGTGGTCGAGGCGTTCTACCCGAACGCCGAGGTCCGGACGACGTTCGACGGAACGGAGGGGATCGTCGACCTCTCGAAAGCCGAGCAGCTGCTCGGCTGGACCCCCGAACACAGCTGGCGGGACCTGTAGCCCGACCGATCCGAGTCTCACTGTGGGGCCCCGCAGCCGAGGAGGACTCCGGTCGAGGGGTGCCGATCACGGGGTGGGCGTGCGTCGGCGGACGGCGACTACTCTTCGGACGGTCCGTCGCCGACGGAGAGGGTGGTCGAGACGCGGGCGTCCCGCACGGACCGGCCGACGTGCACGGGGTACTCGCCCGGCGTGACGCGCCACCCGTCGTCGTAGTACGCCAGCCCCTCGCGGTCGAACGGGATCCGGGCGGTCGTCGTTTCGCCCGGGCCCATCGAGACTCGAGCGAACCCGACGAGTTCGCGGTCCGGCGTCGGAACCGGTGCGGCCGACCTGTCGGCGTACGCCTGTACGACCTCGGTTCCGGCGCGGTCGCCCGCGTTCGTGAGATCGACCGCGAGCTCGAACCCCGACGACGCCTCCGAGACCGTAACCGCCTCGTACGTCCAGTCCGCGTACGACGTCCCGTGTCCGAACGGGAACGCCGGCTCGCGGTCCTCGGCATCGAAGTGGCGGTAGCCGACGAACACCCCCTCGGAGTACGAGGCGACGTCGTCGACGCCCGGAAACCGCTCCGCCGAGGCGGTCGGATAGTCGTCGGCCGACCGTCCGAACGTCACCGGGAGCCGACCGCCCGGGTCGGCGTCGCCGAACAGCACGTCGGCGAGCGCCTCGCCGTCGGCCTGTCCCGGATACCACGTCACGAGGGCGGCGTCGACCGCGTCGATCCACGGCGTTTCGACGGGACCGCTGGCCCGGAGCACGACGACGGTCCGGTCGGCGGCGTCTGCGACTGCCGAGACGAGTTCGTCCTGTCGACCGGGAAGCGCGAGGTCCGGTCGGTCCCTGAACTCCGTCGCGTCGTCCTGGACGACGACGACCGCGCAGTCGACGTCGGCGGCGGTCGCCACGGCGTCGCCGACGGTCGGATCGGACCCCGTATCCGGCTCGGCCTCCACTCCGTCGTCGAAGAACGACGACTCCGCGATCCGTGGTATGCCGCGCTCGAACGGAACCTCGAAGGCCGCCGCGTCTCGGAGCCCGTCGAGGGGACTGGTCTCGACGAACGGCGTCACCTCCGAGGAGCCCCCACCGCCGAGTTTCGCGGCGTCGGCGTTCGGACCGATCACGGCGACGGAATCGTCCGAGTCCAGCGGGAGCGCGCCGTCGTTCGTGAGCATGACCGTGCCGGCGACGGCGACCTCCCGGGCGAGCGCCCGGTGTCGCGCGGAGTCGAGTTCGCCCTGCCGGGCGTCCGAACGCGAACCGCCCTCGTGCGGCGGTCCTCCGTGGTCGAACGACCCGATCGCGTCCATGACGCCGAGAAGGCGCTCGAGTTTCCGGTCGATCACCGCCTCGTCGACGTCGCCGGCTTCGACCGCGTCGCGAAGCGGCTCGCCGAAGTAGGCCGGCCCGTCCGGCTGTGGCGGAAGCGCGGGGTCCTCGGAATCGTCCGTGGCGACATCGGACCCATCCGCCTCTCCGCCCGACCCATCCGCCTCTCCGCCGGGCCCATCCGCGTCGTCCGGCAGGAACTCCGCGAGCGTGACCCCCGGCATCTCGAGATCGAGTCCGGCGACCGCGGCGTCGACCGTGCTCCGCGTTCCCCACCAGTCGGAGACGACGATTCCCTCGAACCCCCACTCGTCTCGCAACACGTCGGTGAGGAGCCGTTCGTGGTCGCTCATGTGGACCCCGTTGACCCGGTTGTACGCGGACATCACCGCGTGGACGTCCGCCTCCTCGACCGCCGCGCAGAACGCGGGGAGGTAGATCTCGCGGAGCGTCCGTTCGTCGACGTCAGCGCTCACCTCGTAGCGGTTCGTCTCCTGGTTGTTAGCGACGTAGTGTTTCACCGTCGCTGCGACGTCCGCGGACTGGATCCCTTCGATCGTTCCCACGGCGAGTCGACTCGCGAGATGTGGGTCCTCGCCGTAGTACTCGAAGTTCCGCCCACCCTCCGGGACACGAGCGATATTGACACCCGGTCCGAGAAGAACGTCCTGCCCGAACGCCGACGCTTCGCGACCGAGCGCGCTCCCGAACCGGCGCGCCAGCTCGGGGTTCCACGACGCGGCGAGCGCGATCGACGCGGGGAACGCGGTCGCTCGGTGGCCCAGCGCGCGTACGCCGAGCGGCCCGTCGACGAGCCGCAGCGGCGGGATCCCGACGCGGTCGTTGCCGGGGACGTACCCCGTCGCCGTCCCGTCAGGATCGACCGCGCCGTGGATTAGTTCGATCTTCTCCGCGAGCGTGAGCCGTTCGACCAGCGTCTGCGGATCAGGCATCGTATCGGACCTCCGAATGGCACATATGTTCGGCTACGTCGAGCCCGGTGATAAGGGTATGACGGATCACCACTGCTTGAGGACGGGTATCTCGGCCGGCGGTGTCGTCCGCAACCACCCGTTTTCAGTGCTGGCGCTCGAAGGAGAGCGGGTCCGTCCCGGTGTAGTACGGTCCGCCGAGCCGCCCGACCGTCCCCAGCAGCCGCGAGTCGACCTTCCCGTCGGCGGTGACCGACTCGTCGACGTGGAACCGTACCACCTCGCCGAACACGGAGATCCGGTCGTGGATCTCCAGGGAGTCGTACAGCGTGCACTCCATCGTGATCGGAGCGTCGGCGACACGGGGCGCGTCGATCCGGTCGCAGTCTGCCGTGGCGACGTCAGCGGCCTCGAACTCGCTTTCCCCGGTCGGGAGCGGCTCCGACGTCGCGTCCATCCGGTCGATCAGCGGTTCGGTGACGACGTTGACCGCGAACTCCCCGGTCTCGAGCGCGTTGCGCGCGCTGTCTTTCAAACCGCCGTGGTCCGCGTTCGGCGAGCTGAACAGCACGACCGGGTTCGCGGAGCTGACGTAGTTGTACGAGCTGTACGGTGCGAGGTTCTCGCTGCCGTCCTCACCCCGCGTGCTGACCCACGCGATCGGACGCGGGCTGACGGCAGACTTGACGATCCGTGCGCGCTCCCGTTCGGAAAGCGTGTCGACGTTGTAGGCAGGCATACGCCACCCGACGCGGAGCAGGGATAAACCGTCGTGGGATCCGGTCACGTCCAGCACCCACCGACAGTACTACGGCGGATCGGGAGGATCGGACGGTATGTCTCGCGAGCTGTCGACGTCGCCGTTCGACCACGAACACCGCGGCTGTGACGTGCTGTACGGTCGCGGACGGATCGCCGACCTCGGCGATCACCTGGGCGACGTGGGCGTCGACCGCGCGCTCGTCGTCTGCGGTTCGAACGTCGGCGCGAACGACGACCTGATGGGTCCGATCCGCGATGGCCTCGGCGACCGGTTCGCCGGCGTCTTCGACGGCACGACGCCTCAAAAGCGCGTCGACGAGGCGTACGACGTGATCGAACGAATGGAGGAGACGGATGCCGACGCGGTCGTCGGCGTCGGCGGGGGGAGCAGCCTCGACGTCGCGCGACAGGCGAGCGTGCTCGCGGCGGACGGACGGGATCTCGCGGCGCTTCGGGACGCCGCGGCGGCCGACGGTCGCGTCGAACGACCGACAGGCGTCGAGCCGGCGTTCCCGGTCGTGGTCGTTCCGACGACGTTCGCGGGCGCGGATCTGTCGACGGGTGGAACGCTCGTCGTGTCGTCGGCCGAGGAGTCGCCGACGAGCCAGCCGGTGTTGATAAGCGGGGACGCGACCCCGACCGCCGACGTCGTCGACCCGGCGCTGTTCGAGACGACGCCGCGCGGCGCGCTCGCCGGGTCGGCGATGAACGGGTTTAACAAGGGGATCGAGACGCCGTACGCCAGCGACGCCGCGGCGGTGAGCGACGCGACCGCGATACACGGGCTGCGATACTTGACCGACTCGTTGCCGCAGGTCGCCGGTGACGGTTCGCGCGAGGACGACAGAGCCGGCGGTGAGCCGGACCCGGCCGCGATGGACCGCGCCGCACTCGGTGCCCTGCTCGTGCAGTTCGACCGGAAGGTCTCGGTGATCCACGCGTTCGGCCACGGGTTCTCCCGACGGTACGACGTCCAGCAGGGCGACGTCCACGCGGTGCTCGCACCCGCAGTGCTCCGGTACGTGCTCGATTCCGTCGACGCGAACAGGGACGCCCACGCGGCGGGACTCGGCGTCGACACCGACGGGAAAGACGACGGGGCGGTCGCCGACGCGGTCGTCGAGACGGTCACCGCGGTTCGCGACTCGCTCGGCCGGCCGACGCGAGCGCGAGACCTTCCCGAAACCCGCGAGAGCGACATCCCGGATATCGCCGAATTCGTTCTCGAGGACCCGATGATGGAGCGTGCGCCCGACGGTCTGGACCCGACGGTGGAAGCGATCGAGGACGTCCTGCGCGAGGCGTGGTGAACTGAGATCGACGATTCGCTACGGAGAGTTCGACACCCCCACGACATCGCGTTGAGGTCTCGACGACATCGCTTTGAGGTCCCGACGCGTTGGTCGCGTATGAGCCGCGACGTGGACCGACTCACGAGCGTCGGGATCGACGTCGGCACGACGACGACGCAGGTGGTCGTGAGCCGCCTCCACGTCTCAAAGCCGACCCACGACGGCGCGGCGGCTCCGGAGATCCGCGAGCGCGAGATCGTCCATCGCGGGACCGTCCACGAGACGCCGCTCGTCGACGCGGAGACGATCGACGTCGACGGCGTCGCCGCGCTCGTGCGGGAGGCGTTCGACGCGGCGGGGATCGACCCGGACGACGTGGACACCGGGGCGGTGATCGTTACTGGCGAGACGGCAAAGCGCGCGAATGCGGAGTCGCTAGTCCATCGGATCGCCGCCGACGCCGGCGACTTCGTCGCGGCCGCGGCCGGCGCAGAGCTGGAGGCCGTCCTCGCCGGACGCGGCTCCGGTGCGGCGGCACACGCCCGGACGACCGGCCGCGTCGTCGCCAACGTCGACGTCGGCGGCGGAACGACGAACGTCGCCGTGTTCGGCCCGGACGGCGTCGTCGACACCCGGTGTCTCGACGTCGGCGCGCGCATGGTCCGGACGAACGGACACACGATGACGCACCTCTCGGCAGCGGCTCGGCGGCTCCGGGACGCACACGGACTCGCGGTCGACGTCGGCGACGACGCGACCATCGAGGCGCTTCGACCGCTGGCGGACGCGGCGGCCGAGTCGATCGCGGACCTCCTCGTGGGACCGCCGTTCGCCGACCTCGTCGCGTCGGGGGCGCTCGGGGAGCTTTCCGTCGAACCGGTCGCCATCGACGACGTCGTCGTCACCGGCGGTGTCGGGCACCTGCTGAACGCGCCGAAGGCGGAACCGGATCCCTCCCCGTCCGGTGAGGTGGATAACCCGTTCCGGTACGGCGACCTCGGGCCGTTGCTCGCGGCGACGCTCGGCGAGACGCTCCGCGCTCGTGCGGAGCTGCCGGCTCGACCGATCGTCTTGGAGGAGGATCTGCGTGCGACCGTCGTCGGTGTCGGCACCGAGTCGACGACGTTCAGCGGGCGCACCGTCTGGCTCCCGGCGGATCGGCTACCCCTCCGTGACGTCCCGGTGGTGGTTGTCGACCCCGATCCGGTCGAGGGCGCCGAGTCCGAATCCACCGACGTCGACCGGTTCGCGCGTGCGCTCCGGACCGCGCGCGACCTGTACGACCTCGACGACGTCGAAGGGATCGCCCTGTACGTCGAACGGCTCCCGTCGCTGGGATATGACGACCTCTCGTCGACCGCCGACCGGCTCGCCGCGGCGCTCCGGTCGGAAGGATTCAGCGGCGACGCTGACGCCGACCGGGCTGCTTACGGAGCCGACGTTCCGATCGTCGTCGTCACCGGGCAGAACTGCGCGAAGGTGCTCGGTCAGCTCCTCGCGAGTCGGCTCGAGGGGCCGATCACGGTGCTCGACGAGCTGGCGCTCCGTGAGGGAGTTCGTCTCGACGTCGGCGAGCCGCTTCAGGGGCGCGACGCGGTCCCCGTCGTCGTGAAAACGCTGGCGTTCGGCGGCGACTGAGTCTCCCGTGTCGAGTTCTCGTCGCTACTTCTGGAAGTCGCGGTCGTCCTCGCGGAGGTCGAGCCCGCTCGCCTCCTTCTCGCACATCTCCGCGAGCAGGTCCGCGACCGCGGCACCGGCTTCGGCGGGAGGGAGTCCGCCGTCGTGGATGTTCGAGATCACCGACTTGCGGGCGGTCGGCGTGCCGCGTTCCGGATCGTAGACGGCGTACGCGCTCAAGCTCTCTGCGGTACGAAGTCCGGGGCGCTCGCCGATGAGTATCACGCACGCGTCGGCGTCGATCTCCTCGCCGATGGCGTCCATCACGTCGACCCGGCCGTACTCGACGAACACGGGCGTGCCGACGTCGAGACCGCGGGCGGCCAGCCCGTCCAAAAGCGCCGGGAGGAGATCCGGGAGGTTTGCCTCGATCGCCGTCGAGCTGAGCCCGTCGCTGCAGATCACCTGCACGTCGGGCCCGGTTTGGCAGTGCTCACGGAGGTGGTCGGCGGTCTCCTCCGCGATGTCGCGGCCGAGGTCCGGTCGGGCGAGGTACTGCTCGTGGTCCTCGACGAGCGTGCGAACGCGGAGAAGACCGAGCTCCTCGATCAGCGCGTCGTCGACCCGACTGGTAACTGCGTCGCGAGCGAGCCCATGGTCCTCGCGGAATCGGAGCAGCGTCTCCGTGGTCGGTCGCGGTCCCGCTCGACCGACGCCGAGACGCGAGGGGCTCCGAGAGACGATCCGGTCGAGTGCCTCGGGGTCCGCGGGGTCGTCGAGGAGGGTGTCGTCGACGGAGGCGTCGTCGTCAGCTCGGTCGTCCGTGGGAGCGTCGTCGGCCCCGTCGTCGGTGGGAGCGTCGTCGGTCGACATGGTCACGTGAACACCGTGGGGTCGCCGGCGCGGGCGGTGAGACTCCCGTTCTCCCAGATCCCGGTCTCCACGAGCCACTCGCGGAACTCCGGCGCGGGGCCGAGATCGAAGATCTCCCACAGCGCGGCGGCGTCGTGGTAGCTGTTCGACTGGTAGTTGAGCATGACGTCGTCACCCATCGGCACGGTGATAAAGAAGTTCGCGCCCGCGGCAGCGAGCAACACCGCGAGGTTCTCGATGTCGTTCTGGTCGGCCTGGATATGGTTCGTGTAACAGGCGTCGATCCCCATCGGGATCCCGTGGAGCTGGCCCATGAACACGTCCTCCAGTCCGGCGCGGATCACCTGTCGGCCGTCGTACAGGTACTCCGGGCCGATGAAGCCGACGACCGTGTTCACCAAAAAGGGGTCGTATCGCTTTGCGAGCCCGTAACACCGGGCTTCGAGCGTGAGCTGGTCGACGCCCTCGTGGGCGTCACCCGACAGCTCCGACCCCTGACCGGTCTCGAAGTACGTCACGTTGGGGCCCGACGCGGTCGAGCGGCGGCGCGCGAGAGCGTGTGCTTCGTCCAGCAGCTCGACGTCGACGCCGAACTCGTCGTTGCCGGCCTCCGTTCCGGCGAGGCTCTGGAAGAGGAGGTCAGCCGGCGCACCCTCTCGGATCGCGTCCATCTGAGTCGTTACGTGAGCGAGACAGCAGTTCTGTGTGGGTATCGACCACTCCTCGATGAGCCCGTGGGTGGCCTCGAGAATCTCCGTCACCGTCCCGACGCCATCCTCCACCGGGTTGATCCCGATCACTGCGTCGCCGACGCCGTAGGCGAGCCCCTCCCTAGCCGAATCCAGGATTCGCTCGATATCGTCGGACGGGTCGTTCGGCTGAAGCCGGAACGAGAGCGCGCCGTCGGTGCCGATCGTGTTGTTACACCGGGCCGTCACCGTCATTTTCGAGGTGGCCAACACGAGGTCCATGTTCGTCATCAGCTTCGTGACGGCCGCGATCATCTCGCTGGTGAGTCCCCGGCGGATCGCCTTTATATCGCGGTCCGTCGTCGACTCGTCCACGAGGAACTCACGGAGCTCGGCGACGGTCCAGTCGCGGATGCGCTCGTACACCGGCTCGCGGACCGCGTCCTGGATCACCCGAGTGACCTCGTCGTCGTCGTACGGAACGACCGGGTTCTCGCGGAGCGTCTCGAGCGTCGTCTTCGCCAGTGCTCGTTTCGCGGCGACTCGCTCGGCCTCGGTGTCGGCTGCGACTCCGGCGAGCTGGTCTCCAGTTTTCTCCTCGTTCGCCTTCGCTAACACCTCTCGAACCGAGTCGAACGACGGTGCCGCGCCGGCATCCAACGCATGTTGTGACATGAATGGTCTACTACCACGACTGGACGGGAGACGTGTTGAATCTTTGTGGATAGTTACCAAGCCTCAATTGCTGTGCTGAAAGGAGAGTTGGACAACGACGGAGTGTCCGGTGAACGATGTCGCCCCTGAGGTGTCGATTGGTCGACGGCAAGCGGTGTGTTGACACGGAGAGCGACGAACTGCTACGGAAACGGACGAAAACGAGAAACACGACGACCGACGAGCGCGCGTGTACATCTCACCGCCGGGGCGAAATCGTCACTCGTGGCCGCTGATCCGGACCGGCTCGTACGGCTCCTCGAGCCATTCGATATCGGAGTCCGACAGTTCGATGTCGAGGGCCTCGACGGCATCCTCAAGATGTTCGACGCTCGAAGTGCCGACGATCGGCGCGGTGACGACATCCGTATGAAGCACCCACGAAAGCGCGATCTGTGCCATCTTCACGTCCTTCTCGGCGGCGAGCTCCTCGACACGACGGTTGATCTCCTCGCCGCCGCCCTCGCGGTACGGTCGATCGAGGGCGGTCTCGTGTTCGCCACGGACCGTCGCGTCGTCCCGCTCGTACGGCCGAGTTAAATACCCCGCCCCGAGCGGGCTCCACGGGAGCATCCCGACGTTCTCGCGTTCACAGAGCGGCACCATCTCCCGCTCCTCTTCGCGGTATGCGAGGTTGTAGAGGTTCTGCATCGTGGCGAATCGCTCGTATCCTTCCCGGTCGCTGACGTGGAGCGCCTCGGCGAACTGATGGGCCCACATCGAGGAGGCTCCGACGTACCGGACCTGCCCGCGACGGACCGCGTCGTCGAGCGCCGCCAACGTCTCCTCGATCGGCGTGTCGTGATCCCACCGGTGGATCTGATACAGGTCGACCGTGTCCATCCCGAGGCGGTCGAGACTGTGTTGCAGTTCCTGTTCGATCGTCTTCCGCGAGAGGCCGTCGGCGTTCGGATGCGGGTCCTCCATCGCGGGGAACCTGACCTTGGTGGCGACGACCTGCTCGTCGCGGTCGTACTCCGCGAGCGCGTCGCCGAGGATCCGCTCGCTCTCGCCGTTCGAGTAGACGTTCGCCGTGTCGAAGAAGTTGATCCCGAGGTCGATCGCGCGCTCGACCAGCTCGCGCCCCTCCGCCTCGTCGAGCATCCAGTCGTGGCCGCTACCGAAGCTCATACAGCCGAGACAGAGCCGGCTCACCGTCGTTCCCGTCCCGCCGAGCGTCGTGTACTCCATCCCGTTTCCGCTCGGTCGGACGCCGTATGTACCTTGTGGCCGGGAGATCGCCGCCTCGTCCAGAGCCGCGACCGCGATGGCGACGGATCCGAGCCGACACATCCAAGTTTAGACGGCATCTAATCCCGGCCATGAGGCTGAGCGACTCGATGGAGGACTACCTCAAGGCGATTTATCACCTCCAGTACGGCTCCGACGAACGGGTTCGAACCGCCGACATCGCCGAGGAGCTCGGCGTGACGTCGCCGACGGTGACGAGCATGCTCGACAAGCTGGCCGAACGCGGTCTCATCGACCGGAAGAAGTACCACGGCGTTCGACTCACGGAGAAGGGAGAGACCGTCGCGCTCGAGGTCGTGCGGCACCACCGACTCCTCGAGACGTTTCTCACCGAACAGCTCGATTACAGCTGGTCGGAGGTACACGAAGAGGCCGACCGGCTCGAACACCACATCAGCGAGGAGTTCGTCGAGCGGATCGCGACCGTGCTCAATCATCCTGAGATCGATCCGCACGGGGATCCGATCCCGAACGTCGATCTGGAGGCTCCCGTCGAGCGCGACGCCGACGCCATCTCCGAACGTGAGGAGGGCGACGTCGTCGTCGTCGAACGGGTGAGCGACCGCGACCCCGAGGTGCTGGAGTATCTCTCCGATCGTGGACTCGAGCCCGGATCGAAGCTCACGATACTCGAGGTCGCTCCGTTCGGCATGATCACTGCTCGTGCCCACGACGGCGAGGAGTCGGTGTCGCTTCCGGAACGGATCGCCAGAGAAGTCCACGTCGCTGACTGTGTCGAATAGGCTGCAGGGACGCCTCACGATCGGCGCTCCCGCGACCGGATTTGATTAGACTGGATCTAAAACGCTGAACAGAAAATTATTAGTTTAGGCGTATCTAATTCTCTTTCAATGCGTTCAAACGATTCGCGACAGATCTCCCGGCGCGGGCTGCTCGTCACCGGGGGTACGGCCGCGACGCTCGGAGCTGCAGGCTGTCTCGGCGGCGACGCGACGACGAGCGACGACGATGAGGATCTGTCCGCAGTGAACGGCTCGTTCTTTATGCTCTACGACCTAGCGCGGAACGTCGCCGGCGACACTCTCCGCGTGGAGGATCTCGTCCCCGCTGGCGCACACGGAGACGACTGGGAGCCGAGTCCGGGGATCATCGAGGACGTCGCCGAGGCGGACGTGTTCGTGTACATCGATGGATTCCGGGGATGGTCGGATCGCGTCGCGGAGTCGCTTCCCGACGATTACCCGGACGTCGTCGTGATCGACGCAGCCGAAGGTATCGATTACATTGAAGGCGAGACGGGCCGGGCGGTCGATCCGCACTTCTGGCTCGATCCGGTGCTCACCAAAGAGGCGGTCGAGAACATCCGCGACGGCTTCGTCAAGGCCGACCCGGACAACGAGAGCGTGTACCAGGAGAACGCCGACGCGTTCCTCGAGCGGCTCGACGACGTTCATGCGCGGTACGAGGAGGCGATGGCTCACCGGAACAGAGACGTTATCGTCGTCGGTAGCCACGACTCCTACCAGTACTGGCGACCGCGGTACGACATCGAGATCCACTCGCCGGTCGGCATCTCGCCGGACGGCGAGCCGACGCCGCGCGAGATGGAGGAGGTCTCGGACAGTATCGAACGAAACGATCTCAGCTACGTGTTGTACGACATGTACGAGCCGGCGGACTACGCCGAGAGTCTCGCGGCGGAAACGGGAACCGAGATCCTTCCGCTCTCCCCGATCGAGGCCACCACCGAGGAGCAGCTCGAGCAGGGGATGGGGTACGTCGAACACATGCTCGAGATCAACCTCGCCACGCTCGAGCGGGCGCTCGAAGTCGAGTACGACGCGTGATCCGCGACAGACTGACGGGGCTACGAACGAGATGACGACTCCGCACGAAGCCGCCGTTGTCGACGTCCGAAACGTCTCGTTCGCGTACGACGAGCAGCCGGTGCTAGAGGACGTGACCCTCTCCGTCGAGCGGGGGGAGTTTTTCGGGTTGATCGGACCGAACGGGAGCGGGAAGACGACGCTGTTGAAGCTGATGCTCGGACTTCAGCAGCCGGACGTCGGCACGGTCCGGCTGTTCGGCGAGCCCGCACACAGGTTTAGCGACGGGGAGCGGCTCGGCTACGTCTCCCAGCAGTCCTCGGAGGCCGACAGCTCGATGCCCGTCACCGTCCGCGAGGTCGTTCGCATGGGTCGCTATCCGCACGTCGGGCTGAACGAACTGACCGCGCGCGACGAGCGTCTCGTCGATGACGCGCTCGAGACGGTGGGAATCGTGGGGTTGTCCGACCGCCGAATCGGTCGCCTGTCCGGTGGACAGAAGCAGCGCGCGTACATCGCTCGCGCGCTCGCCGCCGAGGCGGACCTGCTTGCACTCGACGAGCCTACCGTCGGCGTCGACGCCGACTCCAGAGAGCGATTTTACGCCCTGCTCGACGAGCTCAAAAGCGAGGGGATCACCGTCATCCTCATCGAACACGATCTCGGCGTCGTGACGGAGCGCGTCGACCGCATCGCGCTGATCAACCGTTCGATCCGCCACGTCGGCGACCCGGACTCGCTGCTCGAAAGCGACGCGCTCGTGGACGCGTTCGGTCGGACCGCGACGACGCTCGCGGCGGTGAATCGATGAACCCACTCCGCCGTCTCGATTTAAATCGTCGCGACGTCCAGGCGGGACTCGTCCTGGGCGGCATGGTCGCGCTGTACGCGTTCATCGACCTGCTTTTCCCGATCGTCTTCGACGCGTTCTGGCCCGGAGCGTGCACGGTGGGGGAAGCGCTCGGAACCCGGATGCTGTGTAATCCCTTCCTCCAGCGAGGGCTCACGACCGGTCTGTTCATCGGTCTCGCGGGTCCGCTCATCGGCGCGTATCTCGTGAATCGCCAGATGGCGCTGATCGGCGAAGCGCTGGCGCACACAGCCTTCACCGGCGTCGCGATCGGGCTCGTGCTCGGAAACACCGTCGAGTGGGCGAACTTCCCGCTGGTCACCGCCGTGGTCGTCGCGGCGATCGCCGCGCTCGGACTGCAGTACCTCGCCAGCCATACGGACGCGTACGGCGACGTCCCGATCGCGATCCTGTTGGTCGGGAGCTTCGCGCTCGGGATCGCGATCATCTCGCGAGGATACGGCTTCGGGGCGACGATAAACAGCTACCTGTTCGGCAACGTGCTCACCGTTCAGTTCCACAACGTCCAGCTGATGGCCGCGCTGTCGCTCGTTGTCGTGGGCGTCGTCGCACTCACGCACAAACAGCTGCTGTACATCACGTTCGATCGGGAGGCCGCGCGGCTCGCCCGGGTGAACGTCGATGTGTATGACACGCTGTTGATCGTGTTGACCGCGCTGGTCGTGGTCGCGTCGATACAGGTGCTCGGTGCGATCCTCGTCGCCGCCATGCTCGTCGTTCCCGTGGCCGCTGCGATGCAGCTCACCGACTCGTTCGGGCGGATGATGTGGCTGTCCGTTCTCATCGGCGAGGTGGCCGTCCTCGGCGGCGTCGTCGTCTCCTACCAGTGGGACATCGCGACCGGCGCGATGATCGTGCTCGTCGCTATCGCCATCTACCTCCTCTCGTTACTCGACTGAGATCCGGAATCGGTTTGTCGCCATGAGCACACGTCGGAGGTATGGACACACGGCGTGCGCTCCTCGACGCGCTGACCGACGGTCCGGTCTCGGGACCGGAGCTCGCAGCGGAGCTTGGCGTCTCGCGAGCCGCGGTGTGGAAGGCGGTGGAAACGCTCCGGGACGAGGGGTTCGCGGTCAAGTCGACCGGAGACGGATACGCCCCTCCTACGGAGCCTCCGTACGGAGCCGCCGGGATCGAGTTCGGACTCAATGTGCCGTACACGGTCGAGTATCACGACGCGCTGGGATCGACGAACGACCGCGCTCGCGAACTGGCCGCGAGCGGCGAATCGTCGGTTGCGGTCGTCGCCGACGAGCAGACCGGCGGTCGCGGGCGGCTCGAACGGGAGTGGACGGCGCCGAGCGGCGGCGTGTGGGTGTCCGTGCTCACGAGCCCGGCGATACCCACGTCCCATGCGCCGGTCTGTACGCTCGCCGCCGCGGTTGCGACGACCGACGCCTGCCGAGAGGCCGGGGTCGACGCAGGCATCAAGTGGCCGAACGACGTTCTCGTCGGGAGGGAAGCGAGAGATGCAGGCCGCGGCGACGGGGAACCAAGGACGAACGAGCGCGGCGACCAGAAGCTCGCCGGGATCCTCACGGAGATGGAAGGGGAAGCCGATCGGGTCTCGTGGCTCGTCGTCGGAGTCGGGATCAACGCGAACGTCGATGTCGGTGTGCTTCCGGACGGAGCGACGTCGCTGAGTGCGGTCCGGGGAGAGCCGGTGGACAGACGCCGGCTCCTCCAGCGGCTGCTCGAGCGCTATCAGGAGCTGACGACAATGCCGGACCGGATCCTTCCCGCGTGGCGCGAGCGGGCCGAGACGCTCGGTGCGTCCGTCCGGGTCGACACGCCCGACGGCGAGGTGTGTGGCACCGCCGTCGACATCGAGTTCCCCGGTCAGCTCGTCGTCGATACGGGAGACGAATGCGTCCGCGTGCACGCGGGCGATTGCGAGCATCTCCGTCCGGCAACCGAGTAGCGCCCCGAACGGAGAATACGACGAACCGGACGAGTCAGGAATCGTGGTCGGTGGACTCCGCCGACGACGTGTACGCGTCGTCCGCGGCCGTCCCGGTCGCGTGGTCCGCGGTCGTCCCGGTCGCGTGGTCCGCGGTCGTCCCGGTCGCGTCGTCATCGGCAACTCTTTCGAGACCGTCCTCGCCAAGACGAACCGTCAGGACCGGCACGGTCGAGCCACGAACGACTTTCTCGGCCACGCTGCCGAGCAGCAGCCGGTCGATCCCCCCGCGCCCATGGGTCCCCATCACGATCAGGTCACAGCGTTCGGACTCGGCGTACCTGATTATCTCCCGGCTCGGCGACCCCTCCACGACCGCCGTCGTCACGTCGACGTCGTAGCCGTCCGCCAGCTTTTCGACCTCGTTGACCGCGGCATCCGCGTCGGCACGGAGCAGGTCGTCGATCCCTTCCCACGACGTCTCCATCGGCATGCCCGCGTAGCTCGCGGTGTTGATGACGTACAGCGTATGTACGCTTGCCTGGTGAACCACGGCCAGATCGAGCGCATGAGTGACCGCTTGCGTCCCTTCTTCGGAACCGTCCGTGGGCACTAGGATCCGGTCGTAGAGCGTCATCGGTGCGTACGTGTCCGTCCAGCGCAGCGTGCATAGTTCTTTGCACGTTTTGCCGGTTTTTGTCGCGCCGATTGATCGAGGGTGGGTCAACTGCCCAGTGCACGGTGGCGCGGGGCTGTCGTTGAAGACGTTGCGATCACACCGGCTCGCCGAACGCGTAGACGGTGTTGTGTCCGGTTATCTCGACGTCGAGGAACTCGCCAACCGCGATCCCTCGGTCCGAGGCCCCCTGGACGATCACCTGTCTGTACGCCGGGTCACGACATTTCACGGAGTCGCCGGTCCCCTGCTCGACGACGAGCACCTCGAACGTCTCACCGATCATCGACTCGTACGCCTCGGCGACGACGCTCATCTTCAGTTCGGACATCGACTTCGAGCGCTCCTTTTTGATGGTTCCGCCAAGTCCCTTCATCTCGGCGGCGTCGGTGCCGGGTCGCTTCGAGAATCGTGTGACGTTGATCTTCTCCGGGCGGACCTCTCGAAGGAGCGCCATCGAGCGCTCGTGGTCGGCTTCCGTCTCCGTCGGAAACCCGACGATGAAATCCGTCGAGAGCGTCCAGTGGTCGAGCCGGTCGTCGAACGCCGCGACGATCTCTCGGAACTTCTCGACGCGGTGTTGTCGCCGCATCGTTTCCAGCACCTCGTCGCTGCCGGACTGGACGGGCGCGTGGATGAAGTCGTACAGCTTCTCGTTTCGGGCGAACACGTCCGCAAGCTCCTCGTGAATGCCGTGGATCCCGCCGGGGTTCGCCATCCCAAGTCGGACGCGGAACTCGCCGTCGATGCCACAGATTCGATCCAGCAGCTCCGGGAGCGTTCGATCGCCCGTATCCCAGCCGTAGACGCCGGTGTCCTGTCCGGTGACGCGTATCTCTTTCGCGCCCGCGTGGACCAGCGCTCGCGCCTTCTCGACGTTCTCCTCGACCGGCGGGGAGTCGACCCGGCCGGTCGCGAACTTCGTGATACAGTACGAGCAGTTGCTCATGCAGCCGCGGGCGATCGGCAGGATTCCGATCACGCCGTCGAGCACCGGCTCCGTATCCGGCGTGACCGTCGGGCACTCGCCGTTGAGGACGTGGCTCGGGACGTCGTCCCAGTGGAGCACGTCGGCGTCGATACCGGCTTCGCGGAACTCCTCGCCCTGCGCGAGCGCCATACAGCCGGTGACGACCAGATCGGCCGTTTCATCCGCCAGCTCCTCGGCTCGTCGGAGCATGTTCCGCTCCGTCTTCTCGACGACCGTGCAGGTGTTGAGGATGGCGACGTCGGCGTCCGCCGGGCTCTCGGCCGGGTAGTGGCCCCCGTCGCGCAGCGCTCGCTCTATCTCCCGGCTCTCACCCCGGTTGGAGGTACAGCCGTACGTCTCGATATGGTACGTCGCCATCGGGTATCCGTCTTACCCGGTGCGCGGAGAAAAGGGCGACGGATCCGGTACGGACCCGGCTCAGTTCGTTGAGCGCTGCCGATCGAGGCGCAATGGCCACGAGCCCGGTGGCTGCGGGTTCCGTCGACGATCCCCGTCGTCCGGGCTCTCGATAGGCCGACTGCACATCCCATAGCTTCAACACCGAACTGCTCGTACTCGTCGGTATGACGTACGTTGTTCCGTTCGACGGCTCGCGTCTCGCCGAAGAGGCTCTCGCGCGGGCGGTCGAACTCGGTTCCGAGCTCGATTCGGAGGTCGTCGTCATCAGCGTGATCCCCGAGCGGAAGCGCTATGCGCGTAAAAAAGGCTGGATCGGCGACGAGGACCCGCTCGACGTCGACGTGGTCGTTGACGACCTTCGCGAGCGGGTCGAACGTGTCGCGCCGGATGCCGAGTTCCGGTACGAACGGATCAGAGAGTACCCATCGGGCGACGAGATCGCCGAGGAGATCGCGCGGCTGCTCGACGAACACGACCCGTCGATCGTGTTTCTGGGGAGCGAGAACGTCGGCCGCGTGGTGACACCGCTGACGAGCGTCGGCGTCGGAGTCGCCGCTGCGGAGTCGTACGACGTGTACGTCGTGCGTCAGTCGACGTAGTCGCACCACCGGAACGGGTCGAGACAACACGTCGGCGCGACGGTCCGCGGTCGAGCGTCTCCGGTCGTGGGCGATCTCAGTCGTGTCGGAACGTCCGCGAGCCGGTGAACGCCATCGCCATGTCGTGTTCGTCGGCGGCGGCGATCACGTCCTCGTCGTTGACGGAGCCGCCGGGCTGTACGACCGCCTCGACCCCCGCCGAAGCGGCCTCCTCGATCCCGTCGGGGAACGGGAAGAACGCGTCCGAGGCCATCACGGCCCCCTCGGCTGATTTTCCTTCCGCGTCCTTTTCGGCTTTCATGGCAGCGAGCGTCACGGCGTCGACCCGGGACACCTGTCCCATGCCGATCCCGACCGTTTCGGTTCCCGTAGCGAACACGATCCCGTTCGACTTGACGTGTTTGAGCGTCTTCCACGCGAACACCATGGTTTCGAGCTCTGCGTCGGACGGCTCTCGAGCGGTGACGACTTCGAGGTCGCCGACGCTCGGCGACTGTCGGTCGCGTTCCTGGACGAGTCGACCGCCGACGATCGGCTTTTCGGTGAGCGGATCAGCGAACCGGTCGCCGTCCTCCCCAAGCGGTCCGACGTCGAGCAGCCGCATGTCCTCGCGCTCGCGGAGAACGTCGAGCGCGCTGTCGGTGAACCCCGGTGCGACGACGACCTCCTTGAACGAGGCCGTGATCGCGTCGGCGGTGTCGGCGTCACACGGTCGATTCAGCGCGACGATACCGCCGAACGCCGACTTCGCGTCCGTCCGTAGCGCGCGGTCGTATGCGTCCGCCAGAGTGTTGGCGGTCGCACAGCCTGCGGGGTTCGCATGCTTGATCACTGCGGCGGCCGGCTCGTCGAACTCCTTTATGAGGTTTACCGCCGCGTCTGCGTCGTTGTAGTTGTTGTACCCCATCTCCTTCGCACCCGGATTTCGCTGCTCGGCGGCCACGACGTTCGCCTCCTCACTGGCGTCGTCGGCGTACAGTGCCGCGTCCTGATGTGGGTTCTCGCCGTACCTGAGCTCCACGGCTCGGTCCTCCGAGACGAGCCGTCGTTGTGGGAACGAGCCGCCGGTGTCACCCTCGACGGCGACGGTTCCGGCCTCGTGGTCGATATCGACACGATCGTTCGCAAACCAGCGGATCGCTCGCGGATACGCGGTGAACTCCGCCTCGTGGAGCACACGCGCCTTCAGCGAGTCCGCGTCGTCGTCCTCGTACACCGGTACCGGCTCCTGGGTCACGATTGGCCCTGCGTCGACCGCCTCCGTAACGACGTGGACTGTACAGCCAGTCGTCCGAACACCCGCTTCCAGCACTTGGTCGTGGGCGTCCGCTCCCGGAAACGAGGGGAGCAGCGAGGGGTGGACGTTCAGCGTCGTCGGCGCTGGATCGAGAAACGTCGTCGTCAACACGCGCATGTACCCGTCCAAGCAGACGATATCGAAGTCGTAATCAGCGAGTCGGTCGAGGATGCGACGCTCGTGTGTCTCGCGGGACTCGCCTTCCTCGCGAACGACCACCTCGGTCGGGATCCGGCGCTCAGTGGCCGATTCGACGACCGGTGCCCCCTCACGGTTCGTCACGACGACCGACAGCTCCGCGCCCGCCGGCGCGACGTCATCGATGTGTAACAGGTTCCGCCCCCGGTTACTGGCTAGACCGGCGATCTTCATACGCGAACTCTCCGAGCGGTTGCGTAAATCGGTTGCGGTCCCCTCCGGTAGTGTATCCATATCCGTGAACAGGATCACCGATACGGACGCCGAGAAACCCGTGTAGTATGCATTACCGTGTGTCCCCGCATCGACACGCTTTTGCGGACGCCGGGGGCACTCGCGGGTATGACGGACGACTCGTTCTCCGACCTCTCGCGGTCGGACCCACTTGCGGCGGTCTCGCCGCTGGACGGACGATACGCCGGCCGTACCGCCCCACTCGCGCCGTACGCGAGTGAAGCCGGACTCATGCGCGCCCGCACCCGCGTCGAAGTCGAGTATCTGATCGCGCTGGCCGACCTCGACGCCACGCCGATATCGCTCGGCGACGAGACGGTCGCGAGCCTCCGCGAGATATACGAGGGGTTCGCTGCCGAGGACGCCCGTCTCGTCAAGGCGCTTGAGACGGATGGTGCTGCAGGGTACGCCGCGACGAACCACGACGTGAAGGCGGTCGAGTACTTTCTCAGGCTCCGTCTCGCCGACCTCGAGGAGTCCGGCGTCGTTGCGGACGCCGAGGCGCTGTACCCGTGGATCCACTTCGGGCTCACCAGTGAGGACGTGAACAATCTCGCACACCGGCTGCTGGTGAAGCCGGCCGTCTCCGAGGTGCTCGTCCCCGCGATCCGTGACGTGCGTGACGCGCTCGTGGAGCTTGCGCGCGACCACCGCACAACTCCGATGCTCGCCCGGACGCACGGGCAGCCCGCGACGCCGACGACGTTCGGCAAGGAGATGGCGGTGTACGCCGCTCGACTCGGCCGCGCGCTGGGACGCGTCGACGCCGCGGTCGATGGTCTCGCCGGAAAGATCGCCGGGGCGTCCGGCAGCTACGCGGCCCACGTGGCGGCGTATCCGGACGTGGACTGGCGGGCGTTCTCAGCGCGGTTCGTCGATACGCTCGGGCTGGAACACGCTCCGCTGACGACGCAGGTGAACCCGTGTGACGACCTCGCAACGCTTTTCGACGCCGTTCGTGGCGTCAACAACGTACTGCTCGACCTGGATCTGGACGCGTGGCTGTACGTCTCCGACCGGTATCTCGGGCAACGAGCGGTCGAGGGCGAGACCGGGTCGTCGACGATGCCGCATAAGGTGAATCCGATCGACTTCGAGAACAGCGAGGGAAACCTCTCGAAGGCGAACGCCGATCTCACGTTTCTTGCAGACTACGTCACCAGCTCCCGACTCCAGCGGGATCTATCGGACTCGACCGTGAAGCGCAACGTTGGCGCGGCGTTCGCACACTGCCTGATAGGCTACTCGAAAGCCGAGGACGGCCTCTCGAAAGTCGTCCCGAACGAGGTCGTGATGCGCGAGGATCTGGAGGAGACGCCCGAAGTGATCGGCGAGGCGGTTCAGACGATCCTTCGTCGCGAAGGTGATACGGAGGCCTACGAGCGCGTCAAGGAGCTGAGTCGGGGAAAGCGGGTGAGCATCGACGCGTTCCGTGAGCTGTTCGACGACCTCGACGTCGACGAGGCGGTACGCACTGAGCTGAAGGCGTTAACACCCGAGACGTACACCGGCGTTGCCGCCGAACTCGTGGATGAAATAGACGACTAGCTACAGTTTCCGGGCGGCGTGTGGACCCGTCCGGCATGGAACGCGACCGATTCTCGGTCGGCGTGGATTCTGCGAGCGTGGTCCGTTTCCGCTCGACCTGGATGACGACACGGATTTACGCGCGCAGCGACTTCTGTGGACAATGAGCGAGCCGAGTCCCGACGCGTACGAGCAGGGACGCGGGATGGACGCCCACAACGCGGTCATGCGTGAGATCCGCGCGGAGCGGACGGAGACGTACGACCCGACGCAGCCCACCCGTGTCTGGATCGACGAAGACAACACGCCAGACGGCGTCGTGAACTCCCTCACCATCATCTTAAACACCGGCGGCTGTCGCTGGGCCCGCGCGGGTGGGTGTACGATGTGTGGCTACGTGGCGGAGTCAGTCGAAGGCGGCAGCGTGAGCCACGAGGCCCTTATGAACCAGATCGAGGTGTGTCTCGATCACGAACGGGAGAACACCGAGGAGCCGGCCCAGCTGATAAAGATCTACACCTCCGGATCGTTTCTCGACGAGCGCGAGGTGCCCGCAACGACGCGTCGCGCCATCGCCGAGACGTTTGCGGACCGCGACCGCATCGTCGTCGAGTCGCTGCCGGACTTCGTCGATCGAAATAAGATCGGCGACTTCGCAGAACACGGCATCGCCACGGATGTCGCCGTCGGGCTCGAGACGGCGACCGACCGCGTCCGTCACGACTGTGTGAACAAGTACTTCGATTTCACCGACTTCGAGGCCGCCTGCGCCGAGGCCGCCGCCGCGGACGACGAGTGCGACGCCGACATCGGAGTGAAGGCGTATCTGCTGATGAAGCCGCCGTTCCTCGCCGAACCGGAGGCGGTCGCGGATATGGTCGACTCGATCCGCCGGTGTGCCGCCGTCGATGGCTGTCACACCGTGTCGATGAACCCGACGAACGTCCAGCGGTACACGATGGTCGACGAGCTGTTCTTCGCCGGCGGCTATCGGCCGCCGTGGCTCTGGTCGGTCGCACACGTCCTCGCGGAGACCGCGGATGTCGACGCCATCGTCGTCTCCGACCCGGTCGGCCACGGCTCCGATCGCGGCGCACACAACTGCGGCGAGTGTGACGACCGTGTCCAGACCGCGATCAAGGATTTCGACCGCCGACAGGACCCGAACGTGTTCGATCAGGTGTCCTGTCACTGCGAGCGAACGTGGGAGCTCGTGATGGATGAAGAGACGAGCTACAACATGCCGCTGGCGCGGTAGGCGTGCGCTTGAATCGCGGGATGCTGAACGCGAACGGAGGATATGACCCTTCTGCCGGGGAGTCCGGCCAGAGCGGGAGTCCACGCGAAAGCCGCAGTGCAGGCGCAAGCCTGCACGTCGTCAGACCTCGTCTGACGGAACCCTCAACGAAGCGACCGGCGAAGCCGTGAGCGAGTAGGGTGGGGTAGTTTACTCAAGCGACGCCGCCATCATCACCTCGTCGACGTACTCGCCGTCGATCCGGTAGTGGTCCTCTCGGGTCGCCTCGCGTTCCCAGCCATGCGATTCGAGGAAGGCGATCGCGTCAGGATTCGTCGCCGGGATGCTGTTGTACAGCTTCTCGAACCCGTGTTCGCGAGCCCACGAGGCTCCCTTCTCCAGAAGCGTCTCGCCGATCCCCTGCTCGCGGTACTCGCCCAACACGCCGACGGTGAGCTTCGCAGTGTGTTGTAATTTCTCCGCCTCGGGCAGTTCGAGGTGGACCCAGCCGACGACCTGCTCCTCGACCGTCGCGACGAAGAACATCCGCGACTCGACCTCGTTGTTCCGGAGGATCACCTCCTCGTAGTCGATCAGGTCGGCGACGGTTTCCGCCTCGATGTACGATCCGTCGTCGGCCACCTGGCGGATAACGCCGACGAGCCCGCCGAGGTCCGCCTGTCGAGCTGGCCGGATAGTAAAGCGCGTCTCGGCGTCTCCCTCGTGGACCGTTCCGGACTCGGTGTCGAAGGTTATCTCGACTTCGTCGCCGACTTTCCGAATGTATCCATCGCGTCGGAGCACCGCGAGGTGGTGACCGAACGCGTTCGGATCGAATCCCAACTCCTGCCGGACCTCGTCGACGTGGACCGACCCACGACGCTCGACGTACTCGTAGATATCCTTCCGGTCCCTGTTCTCTATCGAGACGCGCTGAGCGAGCTCCATGTCCGTTGGTACCACACACCGATACATAAGAATTCCCACGATCAAATATGAGGTTCATCATACTCCCGATAAAAGCGTATATCGATAGCCAGTTGCTCTCGAAGGAATCGATCCGGCCTCGATGGGCTGCTGTGGGGAGGGCTCCCCGTCAACAGCAGGTATGCAGAGTCACTGGCGATGGAGGCCGGTCAACAATGCGGCGACGTCGGTGATGTCGTGGGTGTCGATCAGCGCTTCCGCGGCCTCTCGAACCGTCACGTCCGGATCGAGAGTGACGCCGTGACACCGGGCGTACACTGCGAGCCAGTCGCTCGTGGCCTGATGAAGCCGTTGCATCTCCGTCTCGGAGAAGCGTACCCAGTCGTCGCCGGTTCGTGCTTCCACGTACAGCGCTACGACCGGCCCGAGACCGTCGCGGGCGGCGACCAGAGCCGCCTCTTCAGCGTCGGCGACTTCCGTTCCGGCGATGCGAACTGACCCGTCACCCTCGAACGCGTCAGTGTCGACGACGCCGTCGGCAGTCGCATCGCTCGTCCCCGAATCGTTCGTTGCCGCCTCCTTCGTTGCCGCCGACGCGACGAGACGCGTACGCGCGTCGCTCGCGGCGCTGGCGAGCGTCGCGATCCGGTCGGCGTCGTCGTCGGGTGCGCGCATCTACCCCTGCTCGTACTCGACGCCCTTGCCGCCACTCGGATGAGTCCACTCGGTGTCGGCAACGACCGCACACGTCCCACATTCGACACAGGGCTGAGTGTCGAGGCTGACGACCCGTTTCTCTCCACCGTTCACCGAGACGGTCTCCTCACGGTAGCAGCCTCCGCCGAACTCCTTCGCGCTGACCGGGCAGGCGGTTACCGCCGTGCCGCTGGCCTCGAAGCTGTTGTCGACCAGCTCGATATGTGGATCGCCGACGTTGTAGGTCAGGTCGCCGATCCGGTCGTCGAGCTCCGGGGGCTCCACGTCGTTGGTCGCATCGACCGGATCCCCCAGCACCTCCGCGATCCGGATCGGGACGTCGACGTAACTGGTCCGAGTGTCCGGAATCATTCCGAGCAGCGTCGGCGAGTTGAACGCTCGCTCGGCGAGCCCGCCGAACGCCTTCACCCCGAGTGATCCGACCGGCGAGTCGAGCACGGCCGTGCCGATCTTGTTCAGCGTGTCGTTCTCCGAAACCGCGCGTGTCATCCGGTAGCGTCGCGGTCGGAGCTTGTCCATCACACCCTCCTCGTTGAGCTTGGACTCGTAGATCTCGCCGGCCGCGGTCGGTTCTCCCCGTGTTTTCGCGTCCGCGTACGCCTCGGCTGCGAGTCCGCCGGCGCTGACGGCATGATTCATCCCTTTGATGATCGGCCCCTGCGCCTGCATCTGGCCGGCAGCGTCGCCGACGAGCAGAAGTCGCCCCCGATGCGGCGACGGATGAGCGACCTTCTTCGAGTCGGGAACCAGCTTGGCCGAGTACTCGCGCTCCTCGTACTCTCCGTGGAGCCACTGGTCCAGAAGCGGATGCGTAAGCAGCCCGTCGAGCAGTTCGTGTGGCTCCGCTCTCGACTCGGCGAGCGAGTCGAGGTGGAACACGGTGCCGATCGACAGCGACGCCTCGTTCGTGTACAGGAATCCGCCACCCCGAACACCATCGAACAGATCGCCGGAGAACAGGTGCGCGGCCCCTTCGTCGTCGTCGATGTCGAACCGCTCGTTTATCACCTCCGGCTCCATCTCGACGACCGCCTTCACGCCCTGGAACCAGTGTTCCGGCTCGTCCCAGGTCATCAGCCCTGCGTCGCGGGCCAGCTCGGAGTTGACGCCGTCCGCCGCCACGATCACGTCGGCGGTTATCGGGTCGAGCTCGTCGCAGGTGACGCCGACGATCTCGCCGTCCTCTCGGAGCAGCCCGTTGACGCGGACCTCGGTGAGCAGACCACCGCCGGTGTCGCGGGTCAGTTCGTGGACGCGCTCGGCGAGCCAGGAGTCCATCCGCCGCCGAAGCACCGAGTCACACCAGTCGGTGTCGTGGTGATGTACTCGGCTCAGATCGAACGTTTTCACGTCGTTGCCGGCGACGTTGTGGATGTACGAGTCGCCGACCGGTCGCTCCGAGGCCGCCTCGCGGAACGACGGAAACAGCGAATCGATCGTGTACGGCGCGGACTCTTCGGCGTAGATCAGTCCGCCGGAGACGTTCTTCGAGCCGGCGTCGACGCCTCGTTCGAGCACGAGCGTCTCGACGCCCTGCCGTGCCAGTGCTGCTGCGGCCGCCGCACCGCCGGGACCGGCCCCGACGACGATCGCCTCGTAGTGTTCGTACTCGTCAGTCATCGCTCGCCTCCGTCCGTCACCGCAGCCATTTCACCGCGCTCGACCGTCTCGATCAATCGCGGGACCACCTCGAACAGGTCGCCTTCGATGAAGTAATCGGAGAAGTCCCGGATGTCCGCATCCGGATCCTCGTTGATCGCGATGATCGTGTCGGACTCGTCCATCCCGACCTTGTGCTGAACCGCGCCGGAGATGCCGGCCGCGATGTATAATTCGGGTTCGACGACCTGCCCCGACTCGCCGATCTGTCGTTCCTCGGCGACGTAGTCGTCGACGTGGCCCGCAAACTCGTACGATGCCGTGATCACGCCCCGGGAGAGTCCGAGCGCCGCGTCGTCGAACGCGTCGACGAGCTCGACGCCGAGCTCGATCCCCCGCGTCGGGTCGTCGCCGATCCCGCGTCCGAGCGCCACGACCACGTCGTGGCCGGTCAGGTCGACGCCTTCGTCCAGTCGGTCGTGTTCGACCACGTCGACGTGGAACCAGTCGTCCGGGAGCTCGAGATCGTGTTCGACGACGTCTCCCTCGCGGTCGTACGCCGGATCGGGGAGATCGAAGGCACCCGGAATGACGCTCGCACCCTGCGGGTGGAAATCGCGGTGCGGTTTGTCGATACAGAGGATCGTGGAGTACTCGAAGCCGGAGAAGTCGGGCCGTGGCATGTGGAAAACGCGTTCGAACTCCACGCTGTCTCCGGGCTTTCCGGTTTTCGCGGGGTTCGAGATCATCGCCTCCTCGATGTACAGGTCCGAACAGTCGGAGGCGAGCCCGGAGTCGAGATCCCCTTGTACGAGCGCTGAGAGGTCGCGACCGTTGTGGGTCGCCGGGAACACGGTGTATCGCGGCTCGTGATAGTCGCGCCAGTCGACATCCCAGTCGCGGCACATGTGTGCGAAGATCTCCGTGTACGGCTTGTGGCGGAACCGTTCGAGACGCTCGTCCTCGTGGTAGACGACGCGATCGGCTCCGTACGCGACCGCCTCCTCCGCGAGGTCGGCAACGTCGTCGCCGATGATCACGGCGACGACCGACTCGGGATTCCCGTCTTCGTCGCCGCCGTACCCGTCCTCGGAGTTGTACTCGTCCATCAGCTCGCGAGCCTTCCCGAGCATCTCCTTCGTGACGTCGAGCAGCTCCCCATGCTGGGTCTCACAGTACACCCACATATCGCGGTACCGCTCGCCAGCGACGCCCTCGACGTACTGTTTATCCGCGGTCGGATGGTCGAGGTCGGGATGCTTCTCCTCTGGCGGAACGTACTCGACTGCACCGTCTTCGCCGTCCTCCTCCTCGGTGCCCTCGACCGCCTCGATGCGGTTTTCTATCTGGGTGATCGCGCCGGAGCGGTGTTCTCCGTCCTGCTCGCGTTCTAGAATCGACTCGAGGACGTCGATGGCGTCGACGTCCCGGACCATGTTGGCGACGTCGGCGACGGACAGCTCGGAGAGATCGACCGATTCGGGATCGATCTCGTCGTCGTCGGCCTCGGCTTCCAACGTCTCGATCCGGCTCTCGATGAGGGTTTTCACCGGCGCTCGGTCCTCGCCGTCACCCTCGAGCTCGAGCATCGCTTCCAGCTCCGAGACGTCGTCGATATCGTTCACCTTCGGGCCGAGCTCAGCGATCTCGTGGTCGGTGGGATCGATCTCCGGCATCGTCACTCACCCCCCGAGAACGGCGTCAGCTCCTCGGCGACCGACTCCATTCCCTCCGGGTCGTCCGGCGAGACGAGCGTCGCATCGCGCTCGGCGGGTCCTTTCGGAATGGGGTCGACGCCGGCAACGATCGTCGGCGATCCGTCGAGCCCGATGAAGTCCGGATCGAGATTGAGATCCTCGTGATCCCAGACGGTGAGCACCGCATCCGGATTCTCGGCTCGCTGTTTGGTCTCCTCGCGCAGGTCCTTGTATCGAAGCCGGTGTTCCGCCTTTCGGTAGCTCGGCTCGAACTCCGGGTCGGTGACGATGAACGCCGGTAGATCCGTCTCCACCGTCTCGATCTCGGAGACGTCGCCCTCGACGAGCCGCTTCGCTCGGAGCGTCCCCTCGTCGGGGTCGACGTCGAGCGCGATCACGTGCGTGACGAGCGGTCGGTCCGTCAGGTCGTCGTTCATGTGGTGACACCAGTTCGTCTGCGGTCCGGTGTGGCCGGTCTCCCCGTCAGCGGTTTTAAACCCTGCAATCACCAGCTCCGGCTCCTCCTCGAACTGTTCGATCCCCGTCGTCACGGTCATTGCGGTCGCCCACGTGTCAGCGGCCGCCATTTCGCGGTCCGAGAGCAGATAGAGCTCGTCGGCGTACACCTCTTCCATCCCCTGTTTCAGTACGTCCTTGTACCCCGGCGGCCCCATGCTCATCAGCGAGACGGTGCCGCCGTGTCTCACCTTCTGTTGGAGGGCTGCCTTCAGGGCGAGTTCGTCGTTCGGGTTCATCACCGTCGGCGTCTTTCCTCGCTCGAGATGGCCGTCCTCGTCGAACGACACCTTCCCCTCGCGGAAGTCGGGAACGCCTTTCGTCAGTACGACTGTGTGCATTGATATCTCCCCACTACCCTTCAGGAGCCATCGGTTCATAATACTTATTCGTTGAGGATGCTCGGAGAGCGGTCCCGAAACTCGTCGATCGACCGTTCATTGCGCCGCCGAGAGGTGGCTTTTTGCCGCCCCCGTTCGACCCTTCAGCTATGCCGGAGATATCTCTCGGCGTCCCGAAAGGGGTCGTCGAGTCGCTACCCGAGGAGGACGGCACCGCCGAACGCGATATGCAACGTGCGATCGTCGGGATCCAGTCGCGGCTGAACGAGGAGATCGAGGGTGACGACCCCGCCGAGGCCGCCGCCGTCGTCGCCGACGCCGTCGAGCGGATGGAAGAGCAAGCCAGCACCTACCACGAGTTCGTACCCGAGCTTCGCGCGTGGGGACAGTCGCCGATCTACGCGATCGCGTGGCGGAACCTCTACATCGAGCTGATCGGCCAGCTGTACGAACACGAGTGGCTCGCCGACGAGCTCGACCGCGAACGCAACTTCCGGATCGTCGAGGACGGCATTCGACTGTCCGATATCTGACGTTCCGTCGTCACGCTCGCCGTGTCCACCCGCTGTATCACGGTTCTCCGGAGAGCTAGTGAGTTCGCTGTTACTCGATCAGCGCGTCGAGCGCGTCCCGGAGCGCCAGAGCCTCCGACTCGGACAGCGTTACGTCCGCGTGTCCCGTCCCGTGCTCGCCGGCGGTCACGTCCTCACAATCGGCCGTTCTCGGCGGCGTCGACGAGCGTCGAGTCGGCCGCTCGCCAGTCGGCCTCCGCGTCAGCGAAGATTCGCTCCGCGCGGTCGACCGCCTCGTCGATGATCTCGTCGACGTCGAGCCCGACTATCCCACCGGCGGAGACGAGCTGTACGCCGTCCACGAACACGTCGCGTACCTCGTCGCCGGCGGTGCCGTACACGAGGTTCGGGATCGCGGTGTGGAACGGTTGCGAAACGGCAGGAGCGACCCCGGGACGCTCCAGATCGCAGACGATGACGTCGGCCCGCTTTCCGACCGACAACGACCCCACGCGGTCGTCGATACCGAGCGCACGCGCGCCGCCGATCGTCGCCAGCTCCAGCGCCCCCGACGCGTCGATCGCCGTCGGGTCGCCAGCGGCGGTCTTCGCGAGCATCGCGGCCGTCCGAACCTCGCGAAGCGCGTTGTGTCCGCCGGGGCCGGGGGCCTGGTCCGTCCCGAGTCCCACGCACCCACCGTGATCGAGATACTCGACGATCGGTGGGACGACGCCGTCTATCGCGGCGATAGAGGAGGGACAGCCGACCATCCGGACGCCGGCGTCGGCGAGTCGGGCACGCTCTTCGCGGGTCGCTCCGTGGAGGTGTGTGGCGAGCAGATGGTCACCGAGGAGTCCCTCGTTTTCGAGCAGCCCGACGGTCGTCGCGTCGCTTCCAAACCGCTCCTCGATCGCGCGTTGCTCGCGGTCACCCTGTGCGACGTGCATGTGAACGGTTCGGTCGTGAGTTCGAGCGCGGTCGACGATCTCCGCGAGGAGGTCGATCGACACCATATCGAGTGCCTGCGGGCCGTACGCGGGCTCGACGAGCGAGTCTGTGGCGTATCTGGCGAACAGATCCTCCGCCCGGCCGAGCGCTGCCTCGCCAGTGCCGAAATCGAGTGTCGGTGCATCGTCGGCACTCCGATCGGGAATCTCCGTGATCGTCTCAGTAGCAACGACGCGAAGGCCAAGCGGCCGATACACTCGGTCGACGAGTTCCGCCACGTCGCTCGCGTACTCGCCGATCGTCGTCGTGCCGGACGCTAGCGCCTCCAGAGCCGTGAGCTTCGCGCCGACGACACCGTCCTCCGCGGTGACGTGGGCCGTGATCGGACCGAGCGCTCGGTGCATCCACTCGGCTTCGGGAACGTCCTGTGCAGCGCCACGAACGATCGAGTGGCGGCCGTGGACGTGCACGTTCACGAGCCCCGGGAGCGTCAGACAACCGCTTCCGTCGACGGTGCGTGCCGCGTCCGCCATATCGACCTTCGTCGCGGGCCCGACGAAGGTGATCTCACCGTCCTCCCAGCCGACCGCCCCCCGTTCGACGATCCCGAGATCGCCGGTCGCGCCCGGCGCGTCACGGTCCATCGTGACCAGCAGCGTATCCGTGACGAGCGTGTCCATGGAAGGCGACTCGCGCCGACGCATCAAGGACCTATCGGTGCTTGGAACCGCCGGACAGAACTACAGGGGACGCCAAACGCGACGACGCGCTCCCGACACCCGAGTGACCGGACGGAGTTCCGGGCTCGTTCGGGGTGCAGTCACGGCGATCGTCGGCACGCGCCGCCGCCGTAACAAGAACTAACCCGCGGCGGTCCCCTCGATACTGCATGTCGAAGTTCTCCGACAGAGTCGAACGGATCCGGATCAGTGGGATCCGCGAGGTGTTCGAGGCCGCGGGCGACGACGCGATCAATCTCGGACTGGGGCAGCCGGACTTCCCGACGCCGGAGCACGCGCGGGAGGCGGCGATCGACGCCATCCGGAGCGGGAAGGCGGACGCGTACACCTCGAACAAAGGCATCGAACCCCTTCGTGAGGCGATCGCTGAAAAACACCGGACGGACCAAGGCGTCGATGTCGACCCCGCGAACGTCGTGGCCACGGCTGGCGGTAGCGAAGCGCTCCACATCGCGATGGAGGCGCACGTGAGCGCCGGCGACGAGGTGATCATCCCCGACCCCGGGTTCGTCTCCTACGACGCGCTCACCAAACTCGCCGGCGGGACGCCGGTTCCGGTGCCGCTTCGGGAGGATCTTACGATCGACCCCGCAGCGATCGAAGCAGCGATCACGGACGACACCGCTGCGTTCGTCGTTAACTCGCCGGGGAATCCGACGGGTGCGGTCTCATCCGAGGCCGGCGTTCGGGAGTTTGCTCGCATCGCGGACGAACACGACGTGCTGTGCCTCTCCGACGAGGTGTACGAGTACACCGTGTTCGATCGCGATCACCATTCGCCGATGGAGTTCGCAGAGACGGACAACGTGGTCGTCGTAAACTCCGCCTCGAAGCTGTTCTCGATGACGGGATGGCGACTCGGCTGGGCGTACGGCGCAGCGGACCGGATCGACCGTATGGTCCGTGTACATCAGTACGCGCAGGCGTGTGCCTCGGCACCCGCGCAGTACGCCGCCGAAGCGGCGCTCCGCGGGAGTCGGGACGTCGTCGAGGAGATGACGGCGTCGTTCGAGCGTCGTCGGGACCTGCTGCTCGATGGGCTCTCGGACGCAGGCATCGACTGTCCGACACCCCGTGGGGCGTTCTACGCGATGCCGAAGGTTCCCGACGGGTTCGTCGACGAGTGTCTGGACCGTGGCGTTGTCGTCGTTCCCGGCGGTGCGTTCGGCGAGCACGGAAACGGATACGCACGGATCTCGTACGCGACCGGTGAGGACGAACTACGCGAGGCGATAAACGTGATGGCAGCCGCTCACGACGCGGTCCGGTAGCGCTCGGAATCGTCGGGTCGCGTGCTCCGTGATTCGGAGTAGTCGAGTCAGCGGGGGTCCTCCTTCGGCAGCGCGAGAACGTTCTCGCGGCCCAGCCTGAATCCTTCGAGATCCCCCTCCTCCCGAAGCCGTTTCGTTACCTGACTCGTCTTCGCGGCGGTCCAGTCGAGCTTCTCCGCGACTCGTTTCTGTTTCATCCGACCGCCGTTCGCCTCGATGAGGCGTAACACTTTCTCCTCGTTGCTCAGGAGTTCGGGGTCCACTCCGGTGGCAAACGGCCCGGCGTCGCTCTCTCCTGAGTCGGCATCGTCGCCGGAGTCGGCATCGTCGCCGGAGTCGGCATCGTCGCCGGAGTCGGCATCGGTGCCGGAGTCGGCATCGTCGCCGGAGTCGGCATCGTTGCCGGAGTCGGCATCGTCTCCCGGAACGTCGTCGGATCCCCCGGTTTCGTCGGTCGGACTGGCATCAGTCTCGTCCGGCGTACTTTCGGAGTCTTCGGCCGTCGCGTCCGGACCGATCGTCGCGGCCTCCTCCGAACTGTCCGCGCCCGAGAACCTGCGGCGGGCACCGAACACGATCAGTACCGAGACGAGAAGCGCGCCAGCGAACACGAGCGTGGAAACGTCTCCGTCGGTTCCGATGCGGTCGGTGTCGCCGGTATCCGATACGCCGTCATCGGACACGCCTTCATCCGGGACCTCATCGTCGGTGCCGGAGTCGATCGGGTCGAGGTACACCCGGGGTTCCCCGCCGGCGAAACTCGTCGGTCCCTGCCAGACGACCGCCTCGTCCCGCGTCTCTGCCGGGGCCGGCGTGGCGTCCGCGAGCGTCCACTCGCCGGTCCATCCGATCCGGAGTGCGGAGGCGTCATCAAGGAACAGTCCGTCGATCGCGTCACCGACGGCCAGTCGTCCGTCCTCGTCGACCGTGGCGAAGTTCGACCAGCGGAACGTGTACGTGACAACGCCGTACTCCTGCGGGAGCTCGGTTCGCTCTGCGGCTATCGTCATCTCGGTGATCGCCATCTCACGACCGGTTGCCGCCGTGGCGTCATCCGCCGTTGCGTTCATTCGATCGTGAAACGTCGCCGTGAACGCGTCGGGATCCGCCTCGATGTCGGTTTGTAGATCCTCGAAGGCATCGCGCTCGTCGTCAGTCTCGAGCCGCGTCCGGTACTCGATCGTCCAGACCGCGTCCTCGCCGTCGATGTCTATCGCCAGCAGCACGTCGTCCGGGTCGATCTCACCCTCCAGAGCTTCGATGCCGATCCCGGCACTCGCATGGTCGCTGTCGCCAGCCACCACCGACCCCCCGGTTGCGACTACGCCGACACCGACGAGGATGGCGAGGGCAACGATCGTGAACGACCGAGGGTTACTCACGTTCGGATAAAACGATGGGACGGATTAAAACGCTTCTCAAGCGCCCGCATGGCTCGATACCGAAAGACGTTGCAGTCAGTACGCGCGAACTCACGCGTTCTGTCCGCCACCGCGATCCGGTCCGCCGCCTCCGCCGCGGTCAGAACTACTTTCATCGGATTCCGAGTCATCGGATCCCGCGCCGTCTGAACCGTGCTCGTCATCGCCGCTCTCGGACTCTGAACCGGCAGCGTCATCCGGCGGGCCGCTCTCGGATCCGGACTCGTTTTCACCGGTAGCGTCGGATCCCGGGTTGCTGCTACTGGCGTTCGCCTGCGAGTCGCTGGGGATATCGTCGACATCAGGCGGGGTACCTCGGGTCTCGTTTGACTCTGTCGGGCCAGTGACGGTCCCGTTTGGAAGCTGCGTCTCGTTCGCACCCGGTTGACCTTCTGGGGTTGTGTTTGCGTCCGGAGGGCCGGCGTGGTCCGGCCGCTCGCCCGATGCAACCGGATCACCGACGTTCGGACCGGCGATTCCACGAGCGATCTCGGCAACTTCGGAACCGGAGAGCTCGTTTGCTCGCTCGCTGAGCGTTCGAATCCGGTCATCATCGATACCGCGATCCTCGCGCACCTCCTTCGGAAGGTCGGTAGCTATGGCCGCACTCCGGTTCATCGTTCGCTCGATCGATGCGGTCTCCGCCGCGAGGCGAGCGGTTCGTGCCCGGTACTCCCCGTGCGTTATCTCGCCGTCGTCGCGCTGCTCGCGGAGTGCCGCCTGTCGGGTCTCGATCTCCGTGAGCCGCGTCTCTGCACGCTCCACTCGATCCGCGACCGCTGCACCCCGGTCGTCGTCACTCCGGTTCGGGTCGACCTGTCGCTCGAACGCTCGCGAGTCGACCTCTCCGTCGATCTCGGCCGCTTGGACCCCGATCACGCCGCCGAGTCGTTCTCCCGGTCGCGTCTCGTTCTCCTCGCCGTCGGCGTCGGAGTTCGGTTCGTCGACATCGGCTACCTCGCCGACGTCGGCGATCCCGCCGACGGCTCCAGCTACCGGACCGGCAGCCAGGAGGCCGACGATCGCCGCCCCGACCAGAAGCACCGCGATACCCGGTTTCATTCTACACGACCGTTGGTTCCGCTATCGTATATAAATCCACGACCGTTTGAGCGAATAACACCGGATTGTCGTCGGTTTTGTTCTCGAACGACCCCCCGACCGGTTCCGATCGATTCCGCTACCAGCTCGGGGCGTACCGTCGTGGGTACGTCGAGCGAGAACCTATCCCGTTTCGTCGGATCCATCGGCCATCTCATCAACTTTCTCGATCACCTCGCCGACTTCGTCGCTTACCGTCTCTTCGACCGTCTTCTCGACTTCTTCAGGGATCGTTTCGCTCACTGTCTTCTCGACCTCTTTGCTGACCGTATCGCCAACCGTCTTCTCGACCTCTTTGCTGACCGTATCGCCAACCGTCTTCTCGACCTCTTTGCTGACCGTATCGCCAACCGTCTTCTCGACCTCTTTGCTGACCGTATCGCCAACCGTCTTCTCGACTTCCTCTCCGACGGCATCACCAACGGTCGCTTCGACTTGCTTGACGGTGTCGTCGACGGTTCGTTCGACTTCCTCGGTCACCGTCTCCTCAACCTGCTTGACGACTTCGGTCGTCATCCAGTCCGGATCGAACCGGGCCATCTTCCATCCAACGTGGATCGCGTAGGAGGCTAACACCCCAAGACCGAATGCGACTCCGACACCGGTGCCCACGACGGCAATGAGAACGACCGAAACGAAGATCATGAACCCATACAGCAGGTCGACGATGAAATCGACGCGGCTGGGATTCACGTTCCACCCCACGCGGGCCGACAGCTACCCGTTTTGATGACGGTCATACTCGGATCTGTACGCTCCATCCACGTATAGTCGTTCATGTGGAAACTGCCCCACCCTACTTCGCTCACCACATACGTGGTTCGTTCGTTGAGGGTGGGGCTTTGACGTGGACTCCCGTTCCGGCCACCGCAGGGTGGCACGGAGAGGCCCGTCTCCCCGTTCAAGGGGCTTCGGTGCTCTGTGGGCGTTGGCCCGCATCGCTAGCGAGGCCGTCGGTCTCGCCCAGCTTATACGTTCACGGTCATCGTCCCGCCATTCAATGCGACGTTTACGGGTGCGCCTCCGCTGCCCCCGGTCTGATGTCCGTCGCCAGCGCCCCACGAATCGCCACGGAGTCGAGGCTGTCGACTAGTCAGCGCCGAGTCATGCACTCGGAAGTTTGATCTCCTTGTCGTCCGCGTACACGGTCGGTTCGCGGAGGATTCCGTCGAGATGAACGGGTGCGTCCGTCTCGCCGCCGATGCTCGCGTTGTCCCCGATCGCGATGTGGACGGTTCCCGCGGCTTTCTCGTCGAGGAGAACGGAGCCGACCAACTCCTCAACGCCGACGTTGGTTCCGATACCGAGCTCCGCGAGGTTGTACGCGGCGTCACCAACGGACTCCGCTGCCGTCTCGAGATCCGCACGGATCGCGTCGTCGGACACGGACGTGACGAATCCGTCCTCCACCTCGAACGTGAGAGGTTGGTCGGGCTTGAGCAACCCGTGTGGTCGCATCGTTCCGTCGACGACGTACGTTCCGGTCGCGCTCTCCGGCGCAATGAACACCTCGCCGGCGGGGAGGTTCGAGAACTCGCCCGGCTCGTGGACCATGCCGGTGTCCGAGAGCCACTCACGCTCGCCGACCTCGAAGGTGATGTCGGTCCCCTGCGGCGACGTCACGCGGATCTCGTCCGCATCGGCGACCGCCTCGAGAGTGTCGGCGCTGTGTGCCGCGATCGCCTCGTAATCGGCGTCAAGCCCGGCCACGAACACGTCCTCCGTGATCCCCGGCAGCGTCGCGCCGCGAGCTCCCGCGTCACACGCCGACCCGCGAGCGCGAGTGTGGCTAAGGCTCTTCGTCGTCGGTGCAAGAAACACGTCGACGACCGACATCGCAGCCGCAACGGCGTCCGGCGGCTCCGTACCGTGCTGTTCGCCCGGCGGATACCGGACGATGGATCCATCCTCGGTCGCGTCGAGTGCCGCCTCGTACAGCGCCTCGCCGATCGACGCTCGGTCGTCATCGGTGACGACCAACACCGACTCGTCGGTCCCGACGTGCAGACACTGGTCGATGGCGGTCCGTGCCGCTTCCGCGATCTCGTCGGCCATACGCCCCATCGGCCGCCCGTGGCGTTAGTCCTTATCATCCCACCACCGGGAGAACCTCATTTTTAATCATGTTTCGTAACGGTGTTACACCACGCCTCCTGTCGAATTAACCCACCGCTTACTCACGCCGTAGTTAATTTCTCATTTCTTTACTCGTAACAATTATACGGGTCGGCGGGGGAGAGATGACCATATGATACGCGTGGGTGTGAACGGGTACGGAACGATCGGGAAGCGGGTAGCGGACGCGGTCGCAGCCCAGCCCGATATGGAGCTCGTTGGCGTCGCAAAAACCCGACCGAACTTCGAGGCGGACGCCGCGCTCCGCCGCGGCTACGCACTGTACGCCGCAGTTCCCGACCGTATCGACGACTTCTCGAACGCCGGAATCGACGTTGCCGGGACGCTCCCGGAGCTGCTCGAGGCCATCGATATCGTCGTCGACTGCTGTCCGTCAGGAGTTGGCGCTGACAACCGGTCACTGTATGCCGACCACGACGTTGCGGCGGTGTTTCAGGGCGGCGAAGCCGCCGGCGTCGCGGACGCGTCGTTCAACGCCCGCGCCAACTTCGAGGACGCGCGCGGCGCGGAGTTCGTCCGCGTCGTCTCCTGTAACACCACCGGGCTTTCGCGGGTGATCGCGCCGCTTAGGGAGCGGTACGGCATCGAAAAAGTCCGCGCCACGCTCGTGCGTCGCGGCGGCGATCCCGGACAGTCGGATCGGGGTCCGATAAACGACGTGCTTCCGGACCCGGTGACGGTCCCGTCCCACCACGGACCGGACGTGAACACGGTGATCCCGGACGTAACGGTCGACACCCTCGGCCTCACGGTTCCGGCCACACAGATGCACACCCACAGTCTGAACGTTACACTCGATTCGGCGGCCGACGCCGAGGCCGTGAAAGAACTTCTCGCATCGGAGGGCCGCACGTTCCTGATCCCCGAGGACGCCGCAATCGACGGCGCCGGAAAGCTGAAAGAGTTCGCGCGAGACGTGGGACGCCCACGTGGCGACCTCTGGGAGAACTGCATCTGGGAACGCTCGATCAACGTCGTCGGCCGTGACCTGTACCTGTTCCAGAACGTTCACCAGGAGGCCGATGTCGTCCCCGAGAACATCGACGCGATTCGTGCGATATGTACGGACGTGCCGGCTGCGGAGTCGACCGCACGAACGAATCAGGCCCTCGGCGTCGGTCTCGAGAGTCGATTCGGCTCCGAAGCACCCGACCGAGAGACGTTGATCGCGGACGACTGAAACGGGTGAGTACAGCGGGATGACGAGAACGCGCGTTTCTCAGCGACCGGTACCGGCGATACGCCGCGCGAGTCTATCACGATCCGCTCGAATCCGGTCGGCTAGTCCAGCGATCTCCGCCAACACGGGGTGGGTCACGCTCTCGAGCGGGGCGTAGAGATACTCGTAGAACCCCGGTGATCCGTCGTCACCACCGATATTAACTGACATCGGGGGGTCTTGCACCCGTTGCTGTCGGTCCGCCGCGACTTCTTCGCACGCCGATTCGAGCTCGCCCAATCGCTCCCAGACGTCGATCCGTGCGCCCGTGGCTTTCTCATCCGAGATTCCGTCGAGATGCTCGTCGAGACGGCGACGACGTTGGTCGATCTCGGTCAGCCGTGTCTCGGCGGTTTCGATGGCGTCGAGCTCCTCGTCTATGGCGTCGACCAGCGACGAACGTGAGGTCGACGCCTGTCGACTTCGGGCTGCTATCGTCGACTGGAGCTCGGGCGAGAGCGTCCCGCCCGAGAGCACGGTCGCCGTGGTGTCGGGGCCGAGCTCGGCTGCGAGACTCTCCGCAACCGTTTCGTCGTACTCCTGTGTGTAATGTGGTAACGAGATCACGGTCTCGGTGTACGCGTCGACGACCCGTCGTAAGCGCACATCGCCGGGAGTGACGAACCCGCCGCCTCGCTGGACGCCGACCACTGGTCCGTCGAGAGCGGCCGTGGTTTCGTCCATCGGGGTGGGATCGAACCCCTCGACTCGGTCGGCGAACTCCTCGAACGCATCGCGCTCGTCGACGACGCGCCGCCGCTCCTCGCGACAACACTCCCTCGCATCACGAATGTACGCGAACGCGACGAACGCGACGAGACCGAGGAGGGCGACCGCGCCGATGACAGCCGGCTCCGTCGCCGCCGCGGAGAGCTCACACGTCACGCTCGTGCAGTCCGCGCCGACCGGATCTTCTCGTGGGATACGGAATCTCGCATCCCCGCCCGACTGAATGCTCATAGATAGGGTAACACGATACACACTCAAAGCTATTGTGGCCGAGTTCTCAGCGTCGAAACCGGGCGTGTTGACGTTGCCGTGAGTTCGTGGTGGATCGATGTCGAGGCGGAAGAATGGATCGACACCCAAACGAGTCCAAAACGTATCGACTGCGTCCGGGGGTGTCGCCTGCACGGCGATCTCACCGCAACGGTTTTGACCGACGGGGGACACCTCGGCCCGTAGTGACGGTACTCGACGAGCTCTCCGGGTTCGAGTTCGAGGAGGTGATGGTGGACGTGTTCCGTCATCAGGGGTACGACGACGTCCGGCAGGCGGTTCGCACCGCCGACGAGGGAAGGGACATCACGATGGTGGACCGTTCCGGAGCTGGCGAGCCCGTCGGCGTCGTCGTCGAGTGCAAACACACGAATACGGTGGGCCGACCCGTCGTTCAGAAGCTCCACTCAGCGGTGAAGACGCACGACTACGACGGGCCGCGACGCGGGATGGTCGCGACCACCGGCCGGTTCACCGGTCCCGCAGCGGAGTACGCCGAGCGCGTCACCGCGAATCCCGACGACATCGATATCGAACTGCTCGACGGTCGTCGGTTGCGAGAGATCGGCGAAGCGATCGGAATGGATCTGTACAGCGGCCGGATCGAGGTGCTGTGTGAGGAGACGCTCCCGCCCCCGACGGATGTCGCCGACGTAACGTCCGCGCGCGACGCCGCGGCCGGGTCGGTCGAGAACCTCGATCGGTCGACGCTCCCCGACCCGGAAGCGAGACTCGCCTTTCTCCCGACGCTCGTAGTCGATACCGAAATCGATGCGACGTTCGAGACGTCCGTCGGCGTGATCCACTCGGTCCACGAGCGCGAGCGGGTCGCTCTCGCCGCGGGGCGTGACGGGCCGTCGCTGCTCCGCGGGGATGTCGCACGGCTCGTTTCCGAGGGTCTCGATGACACGGAACCGGTTCCTAACATCGAGGACGATTTCGATGCGGCGTTCGCCGATGTCGACGTGCGGCGGTTCGGTCGCACGGAGTCGGAGTGAACGCACCCCGAGGTCAAGCCCCGGGGCTTCCTGCTTCAACGACGCGCTTTGCATTCACAACCTCTCGCTGAGGTGTGAACGTAGGGAGCGCAGTCTGCACAGGCGTTGATTCGGACAGTCCCTGCCCTAACTGCTTCAGCCCTCGATTCCGTATGTTCTTCGCCGCATTCAAATCGCGATCATCCGTATGCCCGCACGCCGGACACGAATGCTCACGTACCCAAATCGGCTTGGCTGTCTCGACGCCGCATACAGCACACTCTTTCGTCGTCCCTTTCGGCTCTACTGGCTCAACGTGCGTTCCGTGCAGGTCACCTTTGTACTCCAACAACTCGATGAACCGTGACCACGCCACATCCTGCTTGTTCTTCGCACTCTGACTGCCTTCCAACATCGGCTTCACGTCCAAGTCTTCGACAGCCACCACGTCGTATTCCTCCACCAACCATGTCGTCAGCTTGTGCTGGTAGTCCAGCACTTTCCGCTTAATCCGACGTTTCGCCGTGGCAACCTTCTGGCGCTGTTTCTCCCAGTTGGCAGAGCCATGTTCTTTCCGATCGAGTTTTCGCTGCTCGCGTGCGTAGCGGTCGTACTCATCGGACAAGTCAAGCCGTTCCACCGAGAGATTCTCTGACGTGTGGATGTAGCTGGTGATCCCGAGATCCACGCCAACGCAGTCTTCAGGCTCAATATCACTCAGTGACGGTTTGTCAGGCGTATCTGTCACCGTGGTCACGAGTGAGACGAACCACTTACCCGTCTTCTCTTTTTTCAGGATCACCCCGTCAATCTCATCTACTGATGGCACGTCCCGGTTTGCTCTGACTTTGAACCAGCCAATCTTTTCGAGTCGGAGTCGTACGAACCGGTCGTCGCCCGTGTTGTGATCCACGTTGAAGCGACTGGACTGGTTGTACGATATCGACCGAAATTCGCCCGCCCCTTGCCAGTTCAGATCACCGATCTTGTATCCTTCCTTCCGACGTTCTTCGAGGTTCTCAAGGTCCGAGTGAATCTGGCTGATAGCCTGCTGAGCGGCATGTTGTGAGGGTTTTGAGAACGTCGGCCACTGGTTTGTCCAGCCCGTGAGCTTGTTGTGCTGGTCGTATTCGGATGGCCGATCGTTGTAGTTACTGTTATAGTAGTCTCGGACAGCATGGTTACGGATCTGTCGGAGAATGTCGATGTGTTCCCACGCTTCGCTGGCGACGTCCTCGGAAAGGTATGCACGGAAGCGAAGCGTGTGTTTCATCGCTGTTAGTCGGACTCCTCTTTTTCCCGCTGTTCTTGGATTGCTTTTTGTAGCAGTCCACTCGGTGACAGGTGGGGCTGCTCATCAAGCCACTCCCCATCTTCGTCTGGGACTGTCACTGTATATCGTCTTGACACACGTATCTGTACGTACTGAAGCATTAAAAGTGTTCTAGGGTGGTCTAGGAATTACTGGTGTTGGCTTCAACCCCGGGGTCAAGCCCCGGGGCAGTCGCCTTGACCGCCTGTACAGAAAGCCGCTGGAGAACCCTAGGCTCGTCGCTGCGGTCGCGGTGGCCCTCTTGTTACTCGTCGTTCTCCTGCTCGCGGCGATCTGATGGGGACAACGTATCGACCGCGCTGATGAAGCGGACGATTCTGAACACACGAATGGTCGCACGACGGTTTCTGCACGTATTCCGGGGATCACTCTACGTCGCCGCCACCGACACGTCGGCACACGCCAGCTTATATACGGTACCGCACCAACCGTCTGACGATGACTCGATCGTACCGTTCACGTGGCGCTAGCTCCGACCGTGGACAGTCGGAGCTAGTCGGAACGGTGTTGATCCTTGGACTGTCGCTGTTGGTCGTGACCACGACGGTCATGGTCGGAGCGGCCGTGTTGAGTGACCGACAGGCCGAAGCGGACCTTCGGAGCGCCGAGGCGTCGATGACGAACTTCGCCTCAAAGGCCGTCCTCGTGAGCTCCGGGAACACCGAGTCGCGAACGGCGATCCTGCCCGGAAACGACCGCGGCTCAACGACGGTCAACCCGGACCAAGGTCGGTTGCTTATCGAGCTTCGCGAGGAGGCCGGCGGGCCCGTTCAGGAGACGCTCGTGAACCGCTCGCTCGGCGGCGTTACCTACCATCGCGGGGACTCTAGGGTCGCGTACGAGGGTGGCGGGGTCTGGCGAATCGATGGCGACAGCGTTCGCATGGTGTCGCCGCCGCCGGTCCACTACCGCGGTACGACGTTCACGATGCCAGTTCCCCTCGTGGAGGCGGGGTCAGCGAGCGGAGGTGAGGCCGTCGTCACGCGCGGCGGAGCGGTCGAACGAGTGTATCCCGACCCGACCGATCCGGACCGAGAAAACCCGCTCGGGGCGGCGACGGTCCACGTCACGGTCGAGAGCGACTACTACGAGGCATGGGGGAGGTTCTTCGAGAGTCGCACCGGTGGGACGGTGGACTACGACCACGACGCCGACCGAGTCACGCTTCAACTTGCAACCGAAGATCCGGACCGTCGGCTCCGTGACGCGACCGTCGGCACTGCGACCGGCCGGTTCGAGATTTCGGGTGCCGGCGGATCCGCGTTCACGGATAGCTACAACTCTTCGGTTGGTCCGTACGATCCCGAGGAAGCCGGTGACCACGGTAACGTGGTGACTGCCGGCGACCTCCGACTGCGCGGTGGGGCGGAGATCCACGGCGACGTGGAAGCGGGCGGAGCGATCGATATCTCCGGCTCGACTATCCACGGGAACGCCGCCTACAGCGACTCGCTCGACGTTGGCGGCAACGCCGAGATCGGCGGCTGGAGCGCGAGGAACGCAAGCGTTCCCATTGCAACTCCGATCGACGGCCTCGTGTACGACGAACTGTCGGAGCTCGCCACGGACAACGATAACGCCGACGTCGACGCCATCGAAGGGACGCAGTTCGCGAGCACGGCCGAACATTCTGACGATATCACGCTCACGGCGGGCGCGTACTACCTCGACAGCAGCGACCTCGACGGGCGCACCCTACAGCTCGACGTCTCCGAAGGTGACATCCGCCTCGGGGTGGATGGGTCGCTCGATCTCTCCGGCGAGGACGTCGAAGTCGTCGGCGAGGGCGGACGCGTCCGGGCGTACGTCACGGATGAGCTCACGGTCGCGGACGGCGACGTCCACGTCGAGGGCGACGTCGCCTCTCGGCTATGGGTGTACGGCACCCGCGACGCCGATGTCGAGGTGAGCAGCGGCGGACGGTTCGTCGGAGTGATCTATGCTCCGTCCGGCACGACCGGCTCCGGAACCGTGGACGTGCGTTCCGACGGTGCGGTATACGGCGCGGTCGTCGGCGGCGAGACGACGCTGCAGTCCGGCGGCACCGTCCACTTCGACGCCGCCTTACAGGGAATGGATCCCGTCTTTAGCGAGGAGGTCCCCCGGGTGACGTACCTCCACGTCAGCGGCACCCCGATAGTCGTCGACCACCGATGATCTCGGAAGTTCGGCGGCGCGGGACGGGCGGTATCGACGGAGAGGGCCACGGCTCGAATGAAAACTCAGAGTCGGCGATCAAAATCGGTAGTCGCGAACCGACTCGGCACCACACGAACGGCACTGTCGGCGATACACCACGGTCCTCCCCGAGGTTCCCGCACTCCACGTACCGTCGTCGTCGACGTATCCGCAGGCGTCACAGACGAACTGCGTGTCGTTGAGGCGAGCCCGGTACCGCTCGAACGCAGTCGTACCCCCGTGTCGTGATGACATACCTCGTGTGTACACGGATCGCGGATAAATAACTATCGATCATAAAGAATACTGCTGACCGGAGACGGATTACAGCGTCTATAAAAGAGACAGCGCGAGTACCACGGGCCACCGTGCGCGGGGTACTTCACCACGACTCGACGTGTGGCTCCGGGAGCAGCCGTTCGAGCGGTTGGTCGTCGAGCCACTGGAGTAGTTCGACGAGCTGGTCGACCGCAGCCTCGAACAGTCGTTCGCCCTTTTCCGAGGTGACGTCGGTCGGATCGCCGAACGCCCCGTTCCCGGAGTTATCGATCGCGTCGTAGTACGTTCGGGCACCGTTGACGACGGCGTCGGAGTCGTCAAGATGGACGAGCCCACCGTCGCGGGCGCTGTCGAACTGCTCCTCCCGAACGAGCTCCGGCGCGATATGCGTGATCATGGCCGTTTCTTTCGGGCCGGCGTGCGGACCGTTGTGCTCGAACAGCTCGTCGACGAGGTCGGGAATCGACTCGTCCCACATCCACTCGATGTATAGACTTAACTCTATACAGCGTCTACACACACTCATAATCGTGTCACAAATCAACATCAGAGTTGAAGATGAGACTAAGTGTAGGTTCAGATGTGTTCTGACTAGTTCCTCGGCTCAACTGGATACAGCTGCCGTAGCTTGATACGAGCGTCACCGGTGGTAAATTGCCAGTCGATAGGTCGATCAAACGCATTGTGTCGCTCTTCCCACGCAGCGACCTCCGCTCGGAGCGTCGCTGCGTCATAGATACGCCGGTCAAGACACTGCCGTTTGAGCACACCAATCTTGATTTCGGCCATGTTCAGCCAACTTCCTCGCTTCGGCGTGTAGTGGAACTCGAATCGATCAAGATACGCTTTCGCTTGCTCCGGTGGGAAGAACTCGTAGAAGGCAGCCGGTTTGTGCGTATTGAGCTGATCCATCACAACCCGGATGCGATCAGCATCCGGGTAGTGAACATCTGCCAGCTCAACCATCCGGTCGATCCATTCGGTCGTTCGCCGTCGGTCTGTCACTTCGACAGCCACCCAGCCGGTCAACGGTTCAGTAGTGATGTGTAGCCGCTGTTTCCCGTTACGTTCGTAGCGATGATCGACACGAGCGACCGCTCCCGGTTCGGCCGGGAGCGGATCGCGTTCATGGCCACGAAGTGCCTTGCTTGACTCGTCAAAACAGATGACTGGACGAGTTTCGTTGTACGGTTCGTGGTAAAGAGCAAGCACGTCTTCCATGTAGTAGACGAACTCAGCGTCCAGTTCAGGCGGTATTTCCCAGTAGCTGGAGAGATGCGGTTTCAGGGCGTTTTTTTAGACGGTCTCGGACGGTTTCGTGAGAGATCGACTCGAAGTCGATCTCGTCGAGCATCACGAGTTCATCAGCGAGGAGATGGAGCGTCCAGCGGGAGTGTCCCTCTGGTGGCTCGCTGCAGGCGAGTTTGATCAGTCGCGCTTCAGCATCGCCATCGAGTTTGATTTCATACTCGCGGTCGGGCTTGCGGCGATGAATCGCCGCGAGCCCTCGCTCACAGTAGTTCTTCCGTGCCCGATATGGAGTAGCGATTGAGCAATCGAGGTGCTCACAGATCTTCGAATCTGTGAGCCCTTCGTCTGCTTTCAGGAGAATCCGTGCCCGCGTAATGTCCTCAGCTTTGTGCTCACCGGTCGAAATGAACCACTCGAGCGTCCTTCGCTCCTCATCAGAGAGATCAACAACGTGCTGTTTCCGGCTCATTCCTGTAGATACGCTCCCAGAGAGCTTAAACTAGACAGTCTAAGTCTGAAGCTACACTAAGGATAAATGGCAGGACTATGTGGATTCAACAGACAAATTTCAGAACTTAACTCAACTAATAAAATATTCAATACACGAAGAGATGCGAGATGAAGAGGGTATAGATACAGATGTTTTAGATTCACATACGCAACAAATCCGAGGTGAAATCGAAGAGTTAGACCGTTCCGTGCGGGCTTTGGACTCATCAGTAATGACCACAGAAGAGTTTGAGGAGTTCGCAGATGGGTTGCGAGAGTACATCGAGAGTGAAATAGAGTACATGGAAAAACAGGCTCTCGTGGGAATGACCCGAGACCGACCTGACCCAGTAGAATAAAATGAAAGCAGTATACACACCCGACACAGATATTGAAACCGCTATAGAGTCCTATATTGAAGATGCGGACTCTCACGCATCCGAGCGAGAGCGTAAACGCATACTCCCACAGTTTGTTGAAATACTGAACTCTGAAGGAATAGAGTTAGAAACAGTTGAAGACATTCACCCCGACCACATCAGCATTTACTCCACCAATCGCAAAAACTCAGGAGTTAGAGAAGCAACCATCAGCAACGAAATAAACCCTATACAGGGTTTAACCCGCAAATACAACCACTTTGATTTTCTAAACCTATTCAATAAATCAGACCTCAAACTCAACACTAACACGGTTATACAGGACTCTGATAAAGTACCTCACATAAAAACAGATGAGTACATTAAAATGCTCCAATCTACGGATTCACTACGCAACGAATGTATTCTCCGAATTTTATGGGAAACAGGAGTTAGAAGGTCGGAATGTTCAAAAATAGATATTGAAGATATAGATTTCAACGAAAATAAAATCACAATTGATTCAGCAAAATCTAACGACACCCGTTCTGTATGGTTTGATTTCAGTACAGAGCAAAAACTCAGAACATACATCAATAGACACCGAGACACAATATACCCAAATCCAGAAACAGATGCCCTCTTTATCAACTGGCAGGGAACACGGCTAACACCTCATGCGATTAATTCTAATGTCGTTAAAATCGCAGAAAGAAGTGGCGTTCAGGATTCACTCGGAGAAAACGCAAAAGGTGACTCTCTCAACAGAGTAACAGCCCATTCATTCAGACACAGTTTTGCGGTACAGAGACTTCAGAATGGATGCTCGATAAAGTACATCGCAGATATGCTCGGAAACACCGTTAAAACGACAGCAAACACCTATTTACAAACAGACGACGAAGACATTAAAGAGCAAAATGAGAGATACAGACCGAAGGTCTATTCCACATCTCAGATAGAGTCGGAGTAGATAACAGAGATTTTTACTATGTTGTATGTTAACATAGTATAGTTATATTATGGCTTCTAGAAGAGTTAATGTATTACATCATACCCTGTATGTAATTGTAACACCTATATGTTCGTTATATTTCTAAAACCGCAGTAAGGAAGGCTGTTCCCTGTTATCTACTATGGAGTTGCTCGGTGTGTTATCCTTTGACAGTATTACAATTACATTAGGGGTAACACATCATACATTGGGGTAAAGGTTGTCTGATTCAACAGAAAACTACTGTATGATTGAAATATATGTATGATGATTACACTATGGGTATTACATCATACATTGGGGTAAAGACCCTGTTAAAAAGTTAGTTGCCCTGCTGTTCCTGTACCCACTCTCTGACTTTATCAATTTCTTCTGTTGGGTCTTCGATTGCGTTTGGAACGACTTTATCGCCTGTGTCGTGTAGGAGTTCAGTTTCTTCAACAATGTAATTGTAGAGGTCTTTTGGTTCTCCCACGAGTGCTTTATTCTTAAACATCTGAACCCATCGGTTAGGGTTAGTGTCGTTCTGATAGAGGCGTTCTACCATCATAATGACCTCTTCTTCTCTCTCTTTCTGTGCTTCGTTGAGGTTTTCGAGTCTGTTCTCAATTTTTTGTTTTTCTTCCTGCTTCTCTTCGAGTGTCTGCTTCTGTTCTGCGAGGTCTTCCTGAATTTCGTTCAGTTGCTCCTGAAGTTGTTCTTCCGCTGACATTTCCATCGCTTTTCGCTCTTCTCTCAGGAGTCTGTTAACCAACCCGCTGAAGTTGTCTACTGCGTTTTCTACCCATTCTTCGTTATCCTGATGAATTAGAATTGTCTTTCGTTTGCTCATTGCGTTAGTTATGTTAGGGGGTAGGTATTAAAAGTGTTACTTTTGTCATAATGTAATACCTCTTTATACGGTGATTGCAAAGTTTTATACGGACGGGTATTTAAATATTAGATTTATGACACAAACAGAAAGCGTGTCTGAAAGTGGTACAGAGTTTAAAACAGGTTTGGAAGCGTGGGACGAACAAATTAAGAACACTCTCTCGTATGTTGTTCTCGATGAGTGCGAGGGGCAGGCTGGAAATTATACGATGTGGGATGCGTGGCAGGATTCCATGCGGCGGGCTAAGACGGTTTCACATAGTAGAGAGTGGGAGAATAAGGCGATTGAGATTTCGAGTTTGTAACGATTGACGACCTTCTGACTGAACTTTTTTATTTTGACTTCAACCTGACAGCGGCTGTCATGTCATTTATCGCTCCGACACCGCCCCGCAAATTTGGAACCTACGGTTCCAATTTGCTATACCGATAGGGTGAGATAGCGACAATAGTGCCAGTCTGGTCTGGGTTACTATACTGGGAGTGCGGGCTGAGTAGCATAGCCCGATATACACACTCTCAAAATCAGGGTCAAGGGTGGAAGATAGAAGGCTGGATAGTCATCAGCGGATAATACAACCCATCTTCTCGCTTCTTCACAAATCCATCCTGCTGAAGGTCTCTAACACACCTTCTCACCGTCCGTTCAGAAACTCCGTATGTATGTTCTGCGAGTTCTGAAACTGTGAACCCACGCCGCTGTTCTTCCGTCCACACTGCTATGCTCGTGAGAACTGTGAGAAAGTTCTGCCTTGTGTCAGACATAGAATAGTATCTCGAATACAACCCCATATAATTTCTTCAGATAACAACAGACCAAAACCAAAACATTTATATAAAAATATCTTTATTAAGAATGGTGCTATGTATGACAAAATAGACATAGAAAATTTTGTTGAAAAGATTGCTAAAGTAGAGCCAGTAGCGGTTACAGTGTCTAAAAGCGGTGTTCGGGGAGGTATAATAATTCTTACAATACATGGTGTAGATGGAGAAGAGGTACCCGACGAGATATCCCAAGCCTCCGAGGTCTCCGTGCGTGGAGTCTCTGCTCAACTGATGATGGAGTACACCCACGATGGTCTCAACACGATGGATGGTATATTGCTACATGGGTCCGAGGATATTGTACCTGATTGCTGTGAAATGGATGTGGGTTTCAGTACCCTATACAACGAGTTTGAGGACTACGCTGGAGAGCAAGCGGCAACAGAACTCAACGAGATTCTTCAGGATTACTGTGAGGGTGTGGACACCCGTCTCTTGAGAGAGATTGCGGCTCACACTGAGCCAGCCGTATCCTTCTTCTCACCGTCTGGTGACTCTCTGATTGAAGCATACCAGATAGATGGGCACACATATTACCTCTATACCGATGGTGGCGTGTATGAGGCGTACAGAGGCTCTGTATTATCTCCTACAACAACCGAGATGTTTCAGGACTCTAAGTACTGGCAGTCAACTGATGCCGCTATCGCAGTAGTGTAATTCAACATCAACTCACAAACTATGTCAGACCAACTAATAACAGAAAACGAAGTACAGCAGATAGAACAAGATGCCGATATCGGCTTAGATTATCACAATCACGGGAAATTGGTTGAAATCCAGGGATGGTCTGAGGTACCCCTCAATATCCATCCCAAATCAGGGGCAACTGATGGACAAGCAGAAGCGTATGTGACATACCAAGAAGATTCAAATACAGATGAAAACGGCGGTGTCGTTGAGTTAAGATGGTATCATCGGACGGATGATGGCTACTTGGACTCGGATAACTTTGATGTCCTCTCTGAGAGCAAAATTGCGGATATTCGGTCAGTCGAGACCGCAATCGAGCAGTTACTTGACGAAGTGGACTCTTCCTAATTGAAGACCCCGCTATCGTCTCGTAATCCAACCGCCTTCCCGAACCCTCTACGACATAACAACTTTACCAACAGCATGAAATGCTGTAAGTATGGAATTCATCGACCATCGTGAAGGGGGTGCCCTCGATGGCTGAAGGGACTCTTTCGGACTACATTACACCAAGTGAGGAGATTCAGTCATCAGATGGCTCAATCGACCCTGCTGGGCTTCTGGACGAAGTGAGCCTCTACAACCTTTACGACGATAGAGACTCACCTGAGAAGGACGCAGACCGTATTCTCGAAATTACATACCCGACTAACACGCTTACGACTATTGTTGAGAATACGGCGGCAGCGTTGGACGAGGGTTCTGGGTTCTCTGAAGGTGGACAAATCGTCGGTGGAGGGTACGGGAGTGGTAAAAGCCACATAGAACTCGTCGTGTATCACCTGTTCAATTCACCCACTCTCGGACAGAAGTGGCTCGACCAACAGGGGATTTCAGTCGAACTTCCGACCAACACTCGGACAGCAGCACTCCAGATGTTCAATCTGGATAGTGATTATAACCGACTTTCTGAAGCAGTCGGGGACTATCTCGGTATTGACCAGTGGGCAGATGGGACGAGCCTACCGACAGTTCACGAAATTCGGGATACACTCGAAGGGAGACCGACGCTCGTCCTTATCGACGAGTTCGAGCGGTGGTTCGGGATGGCAGACCGTTCCGACTACCAAGATGACAACCTTGCGTTCCTCCAGAACCTTCTCGAAGCCGCTGGTCGGGATGACACGCAACTGAGTGTCTTTGTCTCCCTCCTGTACGAAAACGACGATGTACAGGCGATTACGCAACGGACGAACCCGTTTACTCACGACCTTTCCTCCCGTCGAGACGAGAAAATCGACTTCATTCTTCACCGGCTCGTGGGCGATGTGATTGACCCAGAGGGGGTCTCCTCTCTCGCCAAGGAATACACGGATGTGTATCGACAAAATGACCAGATACAGTTAGAAGACTACCAAGATATGGAAGACCGCATCGAACGGTACTATCCCTTCCATCCGCTACTCCTTGACCTTCTAATGGAGAAGTATTCTGAACAGCGGATTAGTTCGGACGCACGAGGTCTCCTTCGCTTCCTCACCGAAATTCTTCGAGACAACTTCAACCAAACAGACCTCATTCTAACGGGAAATGTGGATGTCTTCGGCTATACCGACCGATTCCAGTATATCGACAACGAACTCGTTGGGAAGTACATCAACGACTACCACCGCCTCCAGAAGGCAGATGGGGAGTTCGACGACCTAATCGAGGAACTCGTCAACATCGTCCTGCTCCACAGTCTCGGTCGGGGCGGAGAAGAAGGAGCAAACAAACGGGAGATGCTGATGGGAATCATCCGAAAGGGGATTAATGCCCATCGTATCATCCAGACATTCACCGAAGATGTGTACGGACATGCGTGGCACATTCACCGGATAAACGGTGAGTACGCTTTCGACACCGAAGAGAACCCTGCTGCTCGCATTGAAAAGAAAGCCGAAGACATCCACAAGCACGACGCTATCCACCGTGTCGAATCGCTCATTCGAGGAGACCTCTTCGGCGGGGAAAACAATGTGTTCATCCTTGACCCGGTGAACACTGACCAGAACATTCCCGATAACAAGGCACTCAAAATAGTCGTTTCTCTGGGTGCCAAGCGGAGTTACGACGAGGATTTCGAGGCACTCACGACTGGACAGGAACGAGAGTTCAACAACACACTGGTACTCGTAACGCCTGCGAAGCGGTCGAGCGTTGACACGAACACGGGAATCATCGAACTCGGTCGCAAAGTCGTCGCCGGAGAACAACTCAAGCGAGAAGAGGGAGTTCTCCCCGAAGGATTCGATGAGATTCACGACCAGAACTACCAGAACCTTCGAGACCGAGTTCGGGACAAGTATGGCACCGTCCATACCTCGACCGACCGAGGATTATTCCCCCAAGACCTCCCAACTGGTGGGAACACCGACTTCTACACGGCAACGCTGTCAGTCGTCGAGCCGGACACCAGCCAACTTCGGTCCGAAGTGAAAAACGCCGTCAAAGACGCTGGAGCCAGCGGTATCCAATATCAACACCTGCGAAACGACTTCTACCGCAATCCTGCCTATACGACGCTTACCACCGAAGACGAACTCGAAGAAGCAATTAATTCGCTCTGTCGGGATGCGGTGATTCAGGTTGGAACCTACTTCGAACAGCGAGTCGGGAGTCTCGGGAGCGATACCAACCTCGTCCACGAGCAATACATCGTCGAAGAAGACGACGAGGAGGACGAAGAAACGACGATTACCATCGATACCACCGAGACATCCTCGACAACTCAAACGGCGTCAGAGACGGGTGATAGCGACTCGACAGAAGGAGAATCGGCAGGCACTTCGGCAAGTGCGTCGGCGTTTGCCTGTCCACAGTGTGGTGAAGAGTTACGGGGAACATCCTGTGAGTGCGGCTTCGAGTTCGATGCGAGCGATGTTCGGGAAGGAAAAGTGTCGGTTGAAGGAGCGACGACCGACGAATTGCTCGATAACTTTGGAATAGACGAACCGGCACGCCCATCCGTGCGACCACATCCCGTGATGGGTACCATCGATGCCGACAATAAGCCAGACCTCATCGACCGGCTCGAACGGGACATCGGTATCGAGTGGGAGATTCACGAAGCGAAAATAACGGTTAACGGGACGCTGACAACCGACGACCTCCAAGAATACGGTATTAGTGCCGATGCTCTTGATGAACGAGTAACGCTCGATGAAACCTTCGAGTTCGCCCCTGATGAACCGCTTTCCCGGCAGGCGTTTCTGAGTCTGGTGTGGGATTTGAGTGTCCCCGAGAAGGCTACGCTGTCCGTCAGTTTACAGGTGGACAAAAATGAGTAATGAACTATACGGAAGCGAAGAGTTCACTTCGCTTCTAAATGAGGAGAACATCCTTGATGGGGTGTTCGAGTGTTTGCGACGAATTTGGGGTAATGAAGACGCTCTCGGGAACCGCCAACTCGCCAAGTCGGAGTACCAAACTCGACTCCTCGAACGAGAGTTAGCAAGCCTGTATTCGCCCCTATATGACGAACTAATCGAACAGATGGGCGAACACCCGCTTCCTGACATAGAATCCGGTTGTGGGGTGATTATGGACGCTCTCAGCCTCCGTGAGGGTTTCCGACTGGAGGATGACCTCAAGGAGGAACACGGCTGGGAGGTCTCTCTTTCCTGGGCACCAATTGAGCGGCTCCCGAGTGAGACGCAATTCATCTGCCGGGAATGGTTCGACGCTCAGAGTCCCTCTGTTGTGTCTCGGGAGGATTACAGATTCATCGGGGATATGACTGTCCCACAACTTCCCAGTACGAACCCCGAATTCGTTTGGACACGACACCCGGACAGACGGCTCGAAACAGCCTTGAAAGGGAACTACTCAACCGAAGAAATAGAGGAGATATACGACGACACAAAGCAGTTGCTCGAAGACATCATCCACGAAAGTACCCACGACGAATTCCTCGTAACGAGCGACCACGGGTATGTGAACCATCTTGGGAATTCCCCGTACTCAACGACGGACGAGCAGGAGGAAGCCCTCGCCAGCAAGTTCAGTGGTCGGTTTTGCGAAGTTGGAAACGGACAGTCGTACCGAATTCTCGAACGGGCGAACATTATTAAACGGGTACGGCAGCATTATGTCGTACAAGGGCACCACAACTGGACTAAGCGAGGAGCGACGAAGAAGGTCTCACACGGCGGATTAAGCCTCCCCGAGTGTATGACTCCAGTACTGCGGATTCAGACAAATTAACGACTCGGTGACACAATACATGGAAACTTGGGATAAACTACCCCTGAACCTGATGGATGAACTGGCTGAGAAAGAAACCTACCGACGAGATGTCTATCGCCCCATCTATTCTCTACACAAATGGTGGGCACGGCGAGCAGGCTCGACCTTTCGCTGTCTCGGTCTCGCTGCGATGACTGACGAGACCGTAACGAAGGACGATATCCTCACGGAACGAAATAGCGGCACACACGACGGGCTGTACATCAATCCAGACGATGACCGAATTGATAGAGATGTAACTGTCCTCGACCCCTTCGCAGGCGGTGGAACAACACTTGTGGAGATGAACCGTCTTGGAGCGGATGTCATCGGCTACGAACTGAACCCCGTTGCGTGGTGGACTGAGAAGAAGTCGATGGACGATGTGAATCTCGATGTCCTTAAGCGGGAATTCAATCGGATTCTCGAAGAAACTCGGGAAGAATTAGGAGAGTACTACACGACAATAGACCCAGAGACTGGACAAGAGTGTGAAGTCCTGTATTACTTCCAATCACAGCAAATCCCGTGTCTCACCTGTGATGAAGAGGTTCAACTCTTCCCTCGCTACCAACTGGCAAAAACAAAAAAGACCCGCCCCGGTGTGCTGTACTGTCCGAACCAAGACTGTGATGACCGAATTATCGAGTTAGAATCAAGAGATAAAGGTTTAAAACAGGGGACTGAAGTGAGTATATCTGGCGCTGGTGTTGAAATCGTAAGTGAAGATGGTAAAGAGATATGTCCCAACTGCGGATACGAATTTGACCCAAATGATGGTACTTACGGATATGGTAAATACACCTGTTCAAACGGACACAAACATGATGTGAAAGAGACACTCCAGCGGGGAGACAAAAAGCCATCATTTGACAGATTTGCTCTTCAGTATGTTGACCCACGGGGTAACAAGCGAATTAAAGAATTTGGTCAGCATGATGCTCAGCAGTTACAGAAAGCACAAGAACATTTTGAGGAAGTTTCGGATGAACTTCCAATACCATCTCAGCGAATACCGAATGGAGACAAAACACAAGCGCTTCTAAATTACAACTATAATGAATTTAATGAATTATTTACTAACAGACACCTCTTGACATACGGAATATTATTCCAGAAGGCTTGGAATGCCCGAAATGAGACTTTCCCTGAAGCCGATAGTCAGAATATCGCTGAATTTATAATAACGGCATTGTCCAGCAGTTTGGAGTATAACGGGAAATTAGTTCACTGGCAAAACAACCTATCAATCCCGGGTCCTGTATTCAAACGACACGCATACATCCCACGAGTCCAGCCGGTGGAGAGTAACCCACTGATTTCACTTAATAGTTCTTCGTCATTACAAAATTTCTTCTCTAAAGTCTCGGAGGCGAAAGAATACTGTGTTCGACCTTTTGAGAAAATCAAAAATAACCAATCAGGGGAAGTTGAGCAGTTCTTTATTGAGAATGAATCCATCGCAGATTCAAGAGTTAAAAGCCTGAATTGTAAAACATCTGAGCGACTTGACCAAAATGATGGTTCGGTTGATTATGTGATTACAGACCCACCGTACTACGATAATGTTCAATATTCGGAACTTTCTGATTACTTTTATGTATGGCTTAGAGAATGCCTCAAAGACGAATACGATGAATTCAAACCAGAACTCGTGCCCAAAGCCAGAGAGATAGTTGCCAACAAGAGTGCCAACAAGGACGAAGAGTTCTTCGTCGAATCACTCTCGAATGTGTTCTCTGAAGCCAATCGGGTGCTGAAGCCGGATGGTGAGATGATTTTCACCTACCATCACAACGAGAACGAAGCGTGGTCGGTGATTCTACAAGCCCTAATTAAGAGTGGGTTCACCATCGCAGGTGCGTATCCGGTTCAGTCAGAGATGCCGAACAATCCACACATCTCCGACCTTGATAACGCCGAATACGACATCCTCATCTTCGCCAACAAGGAGCGAACAGACGAAGAAATCACGCTTACAGAACTGCGTCAAAACCTATTCTTCGAACTTCAGGACATCATCGCAGAGGAACGAGACCGCCACGAAGACCTCGGACAAGCCGACCTCGGCGTCATCCTCCGTGGCAAATGTATGTACTACTACTCCAGACACTATCCGAATGTGTTCTCCGATGGCGAAGAGGTGGATATCGACACCGCTCTCGATACGGTCGATTCTGTCATCGAGCAAATTCTGGAGGGGTCGGTGAATCTTCCACAAGCCATCGACCCACTCACGCAGTCGTATGCGGCACTCTACCAGCGAGGTGCCGAAGACTACGACGAACTCAACAAGCACCTACTGGCGAAGAATCTGAATGTAAGCGACCTCGAAGACGAGAAGTTGGTCAAAGGTTCCCGAGACAAGAAGGTGCCTGTAACCGCCGACGAGCGTATCAACTACATTGAGAGCAAACTCAACAAGAACGGAATGGGGTCTGACAGCCTGCTCGACATTGACAAGGTTCACTACCTCTACCACCTCTACAAGTCCGACCAGAATACGGTCGAGTATCTAAAGGAGTGGAAGACGGACGACCTCGAAGCCCTTGCGGACTTCATGGCGGATGTTACCGATGATGAACGATATGAGAGCGTTATGGAGATGGGTCTCCAACAGTTCTAACTATGACACTCCACCAAGGATTCAACATCGTAACCGAGCCGGTTGCCGACACGGAGACCGAGATGTCTTCGTTGGAGTTCTTCCGGCGGCTCGCTGCTGACGAGGAGGTCTCGACGCCCGTTACAGTAACTGGTCTTGAGGACTTGCTGTACAACGCTGATGAAACCGACCGCAGTAGTGTTCTTGGTGAACTTCGGCAAACGCTCCGAAACACACAGTCTCTGGGGTCAATGGAAGCGGTTCAGTTCATCATCGATGGTCAGATAGTCGATGATGTCGAGTTTCGTGTTCGGATGGAAACGAGCGACGGCGGCGTCTATCTGGACATCGGACAGTTGTTCGTCGAGGAGCCGAAACCGTTGACTGCGACTCACGCCGTGGCAAGAAAGTAGGCACCTAATCAGCAATCGGGTTGCTTCAGAAGATTATCTTGTGATGTGTCGTTCGCCTCTGTTCTAACATATTTTGTCCCCTGCCGTTCGACTGCCTCCAAGTATGTTCTTGAACCACTATGTTCGACAAAGAACTGGTCTCCCTCATCCTCGATTCGGTCGTGAATCCTCTCTGGCGCATATGTGTTCACACCGCCCCCTTTGCTCGGGATTCCAATCGTCGTGATACAACGACAGTCATCGTAACTGGAGGTGTCGTCTGTTGAGACGCATTCTACGGAGTATGCCATGTTAACGCACAAATCATTAATCCTACAAAACTGTTAGGGTCAGAAGACAGAATAATCGAATCTATGAGCGACATGGATGATGTGAATCGACTAATAATGGACACCAACTATTGGATTTCCCTAAAGACGAATCCAGAACAGTTCAAGGAATTCTACGATACTGTATCCTCTGATGATGTGAAGGTCATCCTCAGTTACGGGAATTTTATTGACTTAGTGAAGGCAGAAGAGCAAGACACTCTGTCGAAAATCATCGCTGGGACAGCGGACTATTGTCTTCCACCAATACCCTCCAGTGGAAATGAATACATTGTTTCAGGTAGTCCGTTATCTCTCATTCCGGATGACGAATTCCGGAGTTTTGCGGCTACACAGACAGAAGGTCTTGGTATGGTTGAGACGCTCCAGTATATTTTTCGTTCGTCAAATTGGGAACCAGTTGACGAATTTTACGAGGGAATAGGAGAATACCGAGACCTCATACAGGAGTATGGATATGAGAATCTCAAAGGGCTGGCTTTTGAAGACTATTTAGAAAAGCGGGAAGATGGAGAGAAACTGGTTCTTCACCAACATAAATTGGATGTCGTGGAATATGTGAAGGGAGAAATCTACCTCCAACGGCTCGAAGTAATGGATTCTAATGAGAATCCGGATGCGAATGACATTGCGGATTTGGAGATATGTACGCAGGCAATCCTCTCTGATTGTAATATGCTTTTACTGGAGTCCAAGTGGGTCAATTTAGACCTAATTGATAGAGTAGTCGAAAACCTCGAAGAAGGTATTAAACCGGAAGTGTACGACGACTTCGATATCGTTATGTCTCAATTAAGAACAAATCACTAAACTGAATGTTTCAATTCTGTCTGGCTCGTCAGCGACTCAAGCAACACACAGTCATACAATCCTCTGAAGTCCATCAACGATAGCGTCAACACCGACGATTCCAAGGAATACTGCCCCTCCGAGAATACCAACAATAAACACGATGAATACAGCCTCAAACACCCAACTCAGAGCGTTCTTTCTCCAAATCTGTGTAATTGCTTTTTCCAAATTTGATTCGAGGTCGGAAGTGTCTGTGGAGACGATTTTATAAAATCCCGGTCCAGTCAGTGACCCGTATTTTTTGATAAGGTGGTCAATTTGGACACAGGTGTTCTCTGCTCTATTGTGTAGGTATTCTATTTGGTACTCTCCAGAATTGATTGTTTGGAGGTCGTCACCTCGCTCCAGAGCGTTTAGATTTTCCTTACATTGATACCGAATCCGATTCCGTTCTTTGCGTGCCGTTCCGAAGTCTGGAAATAGCCTCTGTAACGGCTTGAGAATAGCATCCATATAATGACACGAGTGTTCCGCTTATCTACTCCTCACAATCCCAAGGTTTCGTTTTGTACTAACAATCACGCTGAACTGGTTCTCATTCTCCGGGTTCAAAAACGCATCCTCCACCCATCGATGTTGCTTAACCTCATCCACCGAAAGTCCAGAACTCGGGATGGTAATCTGTTTGGTTCTATCACCGTTCTCTTTCGGCTCAAATTGGGTATCATCGAGGGCTGCTTTTATTCGTGCTTCGACAGACATAGGCAATAATTCATATTACCATTAAATAACATTTTGCCTACTTTGGCTCTCTATCTTGTTTATTAGCCGCTTGAACTCCTCTCGTTCGGGGTAACTCTCTGAGTATAATCAGAAGTTATCTATTTATTCCGTAGAACAGGGTCTGTACGGTTCAATTCAATGGTTCGAGAGCCTCTTGAACTCGACTATCATCCGCAGTTCCATCCAAGTACCACGAAAGCCGCTCCGTATCTTGATGAATATTAGAGAGTGCTTGCCGAGAGATTGGTAATGACTTAGCAACCGAATTGTAGGAATCCCCAGAGTCGATACGCTCTAATGCGTCCTGAATTTCAAAGAAGGAGACCTCGCCGTCGTCTGGGTCAACAATCGGTCGAAGATAGCCCTCATCGTTTCGTTTGAATCCCGCTGGAGGAGTCCCGAGCCATTTTCCTTCATCTCGTGCCCGTTTGACTCCCGCTTTTGTACGGCGAACGAGCGTTCGGTGTTCCTGCTGGTACACCATCCCGATGATGTCTGCGACAAAACGATTCTGACCGTCTGGAGTAATTCGTTCAACGGCTCCGTCTGTAATCACGATGGTTGTGTCAGTCTCCTCGCAGAGATTAAAGAATCGCTGAAGTGTTTCACCAGACCGACTGATTCGAGATATCTCCCAGCAAATGACTGTCTCGTATTCACCAGCCTCGATGTCATCCATCAACGATTGGAACTGTTCTCGGGCGTCAGAGACTCCGCTTCCGATGTCCACATACATTTCTGTATCAGCCAATTCTAAGCCTTCAGAAGACAGCCACCGCTTGATGCTTTCTCGCTGATGGTCATCTGCTTGTTTGTCTGTACTTGCTCGGATATAAACCGCATAATCTGTTGACATTTCTATGGGCTGCTGCTTACAGATGGTACACTATATAAATATCGGCGGTTGGTTACAGGGTGTAACTCATCGGTCGATTAATTACAGTTCCACGAGCCACGGATGGACATTACCCGCTCAGGAATATGCTCATTTGCCTTCAACAAAATGGTATGTTGCCGCAGTCTGGTTACTAGAGTATGCGGCAATAGAGGCCGTGGATGGGTCAATAGATATATGGTCGGCACTTCGCTCGTCAGTCTCTGTGAACTCTGGACGCCTCCAGTTACTATCTCGTCCAACTCCGCTTTCTACCCGCTCTCCGATGTGGCTGGTTTCAGGGTCTAAATCAATCCCAACGCCACCAGACAGGTGATGGTATGCCGTTGGTGGAGCATCACTCATTCGAAAGAGGAAGAGGCTTGTGTCGTATCCAAGATGATGAAGGATACCATTTGCAGCGAACCCCTGCGCCTTACAATCTCCTTCTCCGTCTCTGAAGAATAATTCAGGGTATGGGACTCGAACCGATTCCGAAACCGTATCCCACGGCTGGGCATAACTTGTTGTGCTGTTGATTAGATTATATGCCGTCCGAACAATAATGTCATCATCGTCGGTTAGGTTATTCCGTTCAAATACTCCTTGAATCGCATCAGCAATATCAGCGAAGATAGGGCGCTCTAAGTATCTGACTCCACTTAATGACCCCTCGCTTCTCGTGTCAAGATAGTCCTGCCACGCTATCGGGTCATCTTCATAAATCGCCTCTAAGGAATCCATATCCTCGATACTAATGGAATGCTTCACCACGAAAGGAATTCTGGGTAATTCTTCATAACGATTTGAAGTAGTAGAGATATGAGAAATAAAAACAAAGTGTTGTTCACCATCTTCCACCCATGTATGATTATTACCCATTGAGTCAATATTCTGGGATTCTTCTCCGTTCTCTCGGTGCGTATAAGCGATTAATGGGCGTTCAACAACATCTTTGATAGTAACTCCTTGGCGACTTTCTAATTCTAACCCGAGTCGCACTCGAAACGCCTGTTCGTTCACTCTTGGGATATCATCCCAATAATCCATTAGTTCGATTTGTACATCGTCAGGACGACCACCTCCATCCACGATTTGAATTTTATCAAGTGTTCTAACATCATCTGGTTCTTCAGACTCAAATTCAGGAGATGTATATTTTTGCGGGAGGGCTTGAATAACCAATTCAACAGACTCTTCGAGTTCCCCCCTTACATCAAACTCTACCTCGACAACAGACCATGCGTTTTTTTCGGAACCGATGTCCGTAGCGCTGCCTCGAACATCAGTAATTTCACCCGCTCGTTCATCATCCCCTGATTCGGGTTCATGGCTGTCATCAAGGCGAGAGTCATCATTTCCATCACCGATACAGCCAGCAATTCCCGCAATCCCTCCGAGAGCAATCGAAGAGACGAAATGACGACGGTTTGGCTGATTCATATCATATACCCGTCTGAGTTTCTCTTATTCTTTTCCACCGCTTCGACACAGAGCGAACGCCGAGTAACTTGGCGTCGAGCCTTTTGGAATACATCTTTCAGGACGAATGAGTGAGTTGAGCGATGATTTGGATGGCTTCTCGTGGAGAATCAACTCGGGTTCGCAAAAGGAACTCATCCAGTTCCCCGACCTCGTGGATAGTGTATATCGAGAGTACACGGGCGTCTGTGTAGTCTCGGTACTCATAGCAGGTTTTCCCCTCTCGAAGCCAGTAGTGTGTCCCGTAGTCCAACTCTTTCCGTTCCCAGTCGTCAAAATAGTTGTTTGAATCCGCTGAGATAACACCAAACCCTACACCCAACGCTGATGTCAACAGTTCTCTACGGTTCATTCAATCACCTCCACCATCTCCCCAGATATCTCTCTGTACACTTGCCGAATCGACCACAGTTCGGGAACCTTCCACTCAACCAATCTTGAAGCGACATCCAACGGATGGACATCGAAAGAATCCTTGTCGTACTCTCTCTTCGTACTCGGTGTTGTGTATGTCACATGGTGGTACTGATAGACCACATCCCAGCCGCCCCCTGAATATACAAGGTCTCCATCTTGGTTTTGATATTCGACAGCATCCACATACGAGTCCAGAAGTCGAGATGCCTGCCCCCACGATAGCACACTAAACCGAAGGGAATCAGCAATCACCGAGAGATACCGCTGGTCATCCTCGTTCAGAACCTTCAGCACACCTCCGTTCTCCCCTCGATACACAACTCGGTCTGAATCTACTCTCAGTCGGTCATACAGACCGATTTTTTGGGGGAATAACCGCTCTAATTCGTCTTCTTGTGAGTTGTTCGTATCAATCATCGTCTCTCGCCCAAACGGCGGTGTAACGACTAATCCTGCTCCGATACTTCCTGTCCATTCGAGAAGCGTGCGTCGGTTCATGCCAAGTCTACCTCGTGTGTCTCAAGAACCTCTCCCTCCGATGCCCAGAGGACGAGTGTAACCGTGTCCTCATCAGGTGGATACCCAATCGACTGTCTGGGTAAGCGGGCATCCATCTGGTTCAATTCATACGGCTCGCTTTGTCCATCGATGTAGATTCCATACGCATCGACCTCCGCACGAGTTTCAGAATCCGAGACGAAGCGAAGATGGAGTACTTGATTGACTTCGCCTTGCGAAATTGATTCTACATACTCCGAGTCTGGAACAGTGTATAGGTCTATCACAAAGTACCCGAATCCCAGTACCAGAGAGACGACCAGCAGGATTTGGAACACTCGTAGAATCACCTAACCGAACACCCCCGCCGACCAGATAGGGAGTGTCATTAGCCCGAGAAAGACTCCAATCGCTACCGTGGACGCACCCGTTAACATCAGATAAAGCACGCACACGGCGAGGATGAAATACAGAGCCGACCAAACGAACCCGAGCATCGAGTAGAAAAAATAGAACACGGCTAACCAGATAGCGACAAACGGGTACACGAGCAGGTCATAGCCGAGCATTTTCTCACCTATTACCCCCGAAAATCTCTGCGAACAGGTCTCGTTCCTCGATTTTGACCATATCACCAACCATGTGATACTCCATTATCTCCTCCATCTCTGGGGCACATTCCGACATCATCTCGTCCACATCCATCTCGTGTGATTCTGCCTCAATTTCGAGGTCACATGCTTTGATTCTGAGGCGGTTTGGTCTCTGCCTCTTAATCGTCGTACCAGATGGCTTCTTACTGGAATCGCTATCGCTGTCGCTCTTGGAGTTCGGGGTCTCATCAGTCATATACGCAGTTGAATATTAGTTCCCAGTTGTTATGAAAGTGTAGCTAAGATGCCAGGAATATTCAACTCGCAGCGAAGTTCGTATAGACGCAGTAAAGATTACGACGCACACATCCACTCGATCGCGTACATCGTCCCCTCCTCGTGAAGTCGACGCCCCACCTCGCGAAGATGCGAAACGTTGCCGCCGTGGGCGTTCACGTACACGACGCGGTCGATCCCGTGGTACGCGAGATTCCGGGTGAGGCTCTCGACGTACGCACGAAACGCGGGCGGGTCGACCCACAGGGTTCCGTGAAACTGCCGGTGATGCGGACTGACTCCGACGTCGATCGTCGGCGTTCGGAGGTAGCCGGTGCGGTCAGCGGCGGCAGTCGAGAGCGCCTCAGCGATCAGGTGGTCGGTCGCCAGCGGGAGATGCGGCCCGTGCTGTTCGGTGGATCCGACCGGTACGATCGCCACCGACTCCGATCCGAAATACTCGCCGAGCTCAGGCCACGTGTGGGCTGTGATGTCCATACGTACTCGTCGGCACCGGGATCCATCAATCCCGGAGATACGGCGGTCTCGTCCGGATGCGCGATCTTCACGCTGGACGCGGCGAGGCTTCGCTCTTGACGCGGCGAGGCTTCGCCACCCTTTTTGTATCGTGCAGCCGAACGTACGTCCATGTTTGGAGGCGGCGGGATGAACCCGCGGAAGATGAAACAGATGATGAAGCAGATGGGGATCGACGTCGACGAGCTCGACGCCGAGCGGGTCGTCATCGAGACGGGCGACGGGGACCTCGTGTTCGAGACACCGCAGGTGACCCGGATGGACGCACAGGGTCAACAGACGTACCAGATCGTCGGCGAAGCCGAGGAGGTCGAAAACGCCGGGATCGAACGTGGTGGATCGGACGACGGCGGGAGTACGGACGCTGGCGGGACTGCCGCAGGTGCGATCCCCGAGGAGGACGTTTCCATCGTCGCCGAGCGTGCGGGCGTCCCCGAGGCGAAGGCCCGCGAGGCGCTGGAAGCGACCGACGGCGACCTCGCGGCCGCGATCGCGAACCTCGAGTGACTGACGCGGCGTATCTCCTGGTCCACGGCGACCGGGAGTACCTGCTGGAGCCGGGCGAGGAGTTCGGCACGGATCTCGGCGTCATCGAACTCCCCGAAGACATCGACCACGGTGACACCGTCGAGACGCACCTCGGTACCGTCTTCGAGGTCCGCGAACTCCGGGGTCCGGACCTGTTCGACCACCTCGAACGTACCGGCGCGCCGATGATGCCCCGGGATATCGGCCTCGTGATCGGACACACCGGCGTCGCCGCCGGCGACCGCGTGCTCGATGCTGGAACCGGAACCGGGATCCTCTCGGCGTATCTCGGGCGGACGGGTGCGTCGGTGACGACCTACGAGATCGACCCGGCGTTCGCCGATGTCGCTCGCGAGAACATGGCGACTGCAGGGGTTACCGACCAGGTTGACGTCCGGACCGGCGATCTCACGGAGCAACTCGACGAACTGGTCGACGGCGACGGATTCGATCTCATCACGCTGGATACGGGCGACGCGGCTGCTGTCGTTGAGCGCGCACCGGAACTGCTCGTTCCCGGCGGCTTCCTCGCCGTCTACTCCCCGTTCGTCGAGGGGACTCGGGAGGTCGTTCTCGCCGCTCGTGACGCCGAATTAGACGGTGTCGAGGCGCTGGAGACGATATCTCGAGAGATGGATTTCTCCGACCGTGGCTCGCGCCCCTCGACCGCTGGCGTCGGCCACACCGGCTACCTCGTGTTCGCTCGGGCCCCATCCACCGTTACTCGCTGATTGTGACCGCTTCCGGTCCCGTCACGTCGACCGCCAGAACGAGCGGAACGCTCTTTGTCCGTCCCCGGATCGGTCCCGTGTATGGCCGTCGTCGACGACCTCGAGCGTGCACTCGTCGGCCGACGGGTCGTCATCGGTATCGGCGTCACCGATCGGCTGCTACCGGGAGTAGACGCGGCACGGAACCGAACCGACGGCGGAACGTGGCGGATCCGCTGTCCACCGGGCGTCGTCGACCAACTCAGTCGTGCGTTCGTGCTCGGTACGGCCGTCGCCGAAGCCGTCGACGACGAATCGATCGAACTCCGCACTGCGCCGGCGACAGCTACGGCGAACCCCCCCACCACGGTGTTTGTGACCGGCGAAGCCGTTCACGCAGTTGTCGGCCCGTCGAACGACCGGACGGTCGTGACGGAACCTGATGCGACCGTCGTTGAGGATGTCAGGATGATGGCTACCGGACGGTTCGACTCCGGCAAGCCGGCGTCAATATCGATGCCGGGGCGATCGCGGTTGATCGACACAGCGCGTTCGTACGTGGGCGAACGGTTCGCCGAGGATATCGAAAGCGTGCTGTCCGCGGCGGAGTTCGGTGCGTTCATGCGCTCGACTCCCGTCTCGGATCGCGTCCTCCTCCTCGCGCTGGGCGCGCGCCACGATCACCTATTTGCCACGGTGCGAGCATGGGCGGACGACACCGGGATCGCTGCCAGCCAGACGTTCACCGAACCGCGGCGCGTACTTGAACGGGCGGCGCTGATCGAGAGCGTCAAAGTTCCGATGGGCGTCGGTCACCCAAACTATCGCCTCCGTGCCCTCGATCCGACGCTGGTCCACGGCTCCGTCGAGGAGGTCGTCGAACGTCTCTGTGACGGACTATCAGAGCATCGACGGACCGATCAGGAGCCGCGATCCGGGAGGGCATCCGGACCGACCGGCCGCCACGCAGCTGACGCGCCGGTGTGGGACCGAGAAGAGTGAACGACGACGTCTGACCACTTCCACGCAGAAGATCGGATCTACGACGTCAACGCCTGTAAAACGGAAGAACCGTCATGTGATGATCGCCTCGTGTTCCGACGCAGAGTGGACGGCGGATCCCAGCGATCCGTCTCAGTTTCGCGGTTCGTCGGCGTCCGCCTCGGACTCGGCCACTTCGACATCGGTGTCGATGGTCGATTCGATGTCGTCCTCGAGCTCCGCTTCGAGATCCGTCTCGTCGAGCTCCGCCTCCAGGTCGTCGATTTCGGCGTCGATTTCGGCGTCGTCGCTCGCAGACGTATCGCCATTCGCCGGGGGGTTGTCGCTTTTCCCGAGCTCGCCTTTCAGCGTCTCGAGCTCGGCGTCGACCTCGCTGTTGGTCGAGAGACTCTCGAGCTCGCGGTCGATGTCGTCTTTATCCGAGAGCGCGTCCTCGAACGCGCCGTCGTCCTGCAGTTCGTCCATCGCTTCCGCTCGTGCCTCCATCTCCTCGGTCCGTTCCTCGGCCCGCTCGATGGAACGAGAGACGTCCTCCATCTCGTCGCCGACGCCGGTCATCGCTTCGCTCACACGCGAGGAGGCCTCGGCAGCCTCGTAGCGTGCCTTCATCGTCTCCTTTTTCGTACGGAACTCCTCGATCCGGTTTTGCAGATCGTTTTTCTTCTCGACGAGCTGCTCCTGTGTGTTCTCGAGTTCCGCGATCTGTCCCTCGAGCTCCTCTATCTGGCTCATCTTCGACTTCTTTTTCTCGAGAGCCTTGCGTGCGAGGTCGTCGCGGTCCTGCTGGACCGCTTCGCGTGCCTGTCGGTTGTGGTTGTCGACGTTCTCCTCCAGTTTCCGTTTCTGGATCTCCAGCCGCTTCTTTTGGGTCGTGAGATCGGCGATCCCCTGTTTTACGTCCTGGAGCTCGTCGCGCATCTGTTCGTACGAGTAATCGAGCGTCTCCGTCGGGTCCTCCGCCCGGTTGAGGATGGCGTTCACCTTCGAGCGGATGACGTAGGAGGCACGCGAGAGGATTCCCATATCCGTCATACACGTTCCACCCGTTAAAACCTCATGTGGTTCGAGCCGCCCGCATCGGCCTCAGACGAGCCCTCACTGCGATCGAACCGTTCGTGACGCTCGTGTCCACGTCTGCTTCGCGAACGCGGAGCCAGCATCGCGAGATCAAGCCAGTACGACGAACCGCAACAGCCACAGCGTTCCCATCCCAACGGCGATCGTCGCGAACACGTTCTCCGTTCGCCACGCGACGGCGGCGGCAACGGCCCCCGCGATCAGCCGGTCGTCGACGAGCGTCGCCGAGAGCGTCGGACGGATCGTTACCAAGTCGGGGACGACGAGCGCCGCGAGAACGGCGGGAGGGACGAACCGAAGGAGACGGCTCACACGGGACGGTACGTCGTCGATTCGGCCGAACAGATGGATGAACGAGAGTCGGAATCCGTACGTCGCAAGCCCGATGGCGAGGATCGCGAGCCAGATCCGCGGCGTGCTCATCCGAGCGGTGGCAGCCAAGGGTGAGGTCACGCCGACACCTCCTCGATAATCAGTCCGGCGGCGATGCCGACGACGGTACCCACGGGCAACGCGAGGTTAAAGGGGAGCCCGGCGACGGCGACGGTCGCCGTCCCGGCGACGGCTGCGGCGACCGTCGTCGGACGATCACGCATCGTCGGCACCAACAGCGCGAGAAAGACGAGCGGAATCGCGAACGTGAGTCCGAGCTCGTCGGGGACGCCAGCACCGAGCACGACGCCGACGATGGTGCCGACCACCCAGACCGCCCAGATCGCGCCGCCGGCCCCGAGGTAGTACCGCCACCGTCCGCGGTCGTCGTTCTCGGCAAACTCCGCGACCGATAACGCGTATGCCTGATCGGTGAGCAGATACGCCAGTCCAGCACGCATCCGTTGGGTGTACGTCGCGAAATGCGGCGCGATCGACGCCGAGTACATGATGAGCCGGAGGTTGATCACGATTGCCGTCCCGATCACGACCGCGAGTGGCGCGTTCTGGCCGATGAGCTCCAGAGCGGCGAGCTGCGATGCGCCGGCAAACACGACCACCGACATGCCAACGGCCTGCGGGAACGTGAGCCCCGCTTCGACCGCGGCGACCCCGGCGACGAGCGCGAACGGAGCGATCCCCAAAAGCAGTGGGGCCGCAGCGCGCGCGCCGGCACGGAGATCATCGTGCATACAAGCGATGACGTACCTCCGGGGAAATCGCTGTCGGATCGCGGGGCGACTTCGGAGAGGCCGCCGGCCGAGCGGGAGGCATCCGGGGAGCTGGGGTGACCACCGTCTCACTCCCGTGGGTAGGGATACTCGTCGTATTTCGCTGCCAGATGGTCGGCGTGGTCGAGCTTCGCGGTCGCCTTCCGGAACGTTCCCAAAAGCGAGTGGATCTCCCGTTCCGTCGGATGTGCTCGACCGAGCAGTCGACGCATCAGCAGCTCGTTTTTCTCCCGTCGGTGCGGCTTCTGTCCGGTCGCTTCGAGGAACTCACCGAAGTACTCGTGGAACCGTTCGATGTCCGGCTCCGGCGCTCGCGTGACTTCCACGTCCGGCAGCTGCGTCTCCTCGACGGTCAGCTCGCGGAGTTCGTACAAAAGAACGGTAGCCGCCTGTCCGAGATTCAACACGGGGTAGGATGCGGCGGCCGGGATCGAACACACCTCGTCGATCCGGCCGAGCTCCTCGTTGTTCAGTCCGCGCCCCTCGCGACCGAACACGATGGCTGTCTGCGCGTCGACGGATTTCAGTGACTCCCGAAGCTCGGCCGGGGTTTTAAACGGATATCGCTCGTGGCGCCGGTCGTCCTCGCCGGTGATCGCCGTCGTGCCGACGGTGTAGTAGTTCTCGACGACCTCGTCGAACGTGATCTCGTCGGCGTTCGGTAACACGTCCTCCCGGGCGTGGCCGGCGAAGCCGTACGCCTCGCCATCCACCTCCAGCTCCGGCGGATCCACCAGTTTGAGATCCGACAGCCCGAAGTTCTTCATCGCTCGGGCGATCGTGCCGACGTTTCCCGGCGTCTCGGGCTCAACCACGACGACGACGGGTTTCGACCGCGCCGAACGCTCCGACGTGCGGTCGATCGACCCCGCAGATGCATCCGCCGCAGTCGATTCCGTCGGCCAATTCGCCCAGTCCGTTCGGTCTTCGGTCATCGGTTCGACGGGTACTCCGTCGAGAGGTCCACGTCGGCGTCCGCGAGATCCTCCTCGCTCAGTCGCTCGTCCGCGTCGGGCCCGTCGACGCCGGCGAGTTCGCGAATGTCGATACGCTCGCCGTCGAATCCGCGCTCGAGTCGCTCCTGTAGTTCTCGTTGGTCCGGCGGATCCGGTAGCGCGTCGGGAGCCTCGTCGACGTGCTCGACCGACCCGTACCCTTCGGGAGCGCTGTTCCCGGCGGCGATCCACTCGTGGAATCGATCGCCGAACCGCTGGGTTCCGGCGTGCTCGCTGCCACCGGCCTCCCGGAACCAGTAGAGAAACTCCGGCTCGTGGCTCGAACACAGAAGCACCTCCCCGCGTGGCTCGCCGTACACGATCTCCGCTTGGTTACAGCGATGGATCTCCGCTTCACCGTGGTCGAGATAGCAGACGTCACACGGCTCCTCGATCAGCTTGACGAGCCTAACGAGCCGTTCACGCGGATCCTCCGGTATTTCGTCGAGCGGCTTCAACTCGCCGTCCGCCGTAAATATCTCGTCCTCGTCGAACCGCCAGCCGCGGAGTCCGACGCTCACTTTCGCCATACGCACGCTTCGTTCGGGACCGATAAAAGCGCGTCCGTACGGAAGCGTCGTGACAGCGAGATTCCGAACTGTGTTCGGCTGACGATCAAGTCCACTAACAATTTAATAACTCATGAACCGTACGATCGGACCGTGTCACTCTCCGCGGATCCCGAGGCCCGCGACGGTGAGCTGACCCTCGTGTTCACCTTGAGTGCAGCGCGGGCGCTATCGGAGCCCGCCGCAGCGTTCGCGGACGCGCGTCGCTGGAGTCGGTACGTCGGGATCGTCGCCAACGATCCGTCGGCCGTCGCCGCCTTCGAGCGGACGCACGGCGTCGAAAACGACTACTCGCTGCGCAGCTGGGACAAGTGGGGAACTATCAAGAGCCTACACGAGATGACCGACACACCCCGCCACGTGTTGGTCGGTACGAGAAAGCAGGACCGACGGATCGCGACGGCAAGCGGGTGGGAGTTTCGCTCCATCGAGGAGGCTGCCGATCGGGCGGACTGGACGCTTCGTGACCCGAAAAGCGCCGGGCGTCAGCAGGACACCGGTCGTACAGGGACGGAAGGACCGGTGACCCGCCTCAGGCGACTGCTCGACGATCTGCTGCCTTGAGCCATCATCGAGGGGTGAGACGGAACGGTCACCGCGAGTCGGATGTATTCGGAACCGTCGTTCGACGACGGTCATCGGGCCGCTCACGGGACGTCGACGGCGCATCGCGAACGTCATCCGCGGCCACCAACCGTTCCAACCGTCTTTCGAACTCGTCGTCCTCGAGTTCGCCGTCGACGTACCGCTGCTTGAGTCGTTCGATCGGGGGCTCCCCGACTGGGGCGACATCGGCATCCGTCGTCTCGGCGAACTCGTCGGCGAGGTACCCCCCGAGCGCGCCGCTCCCGATGACGTAGATCGCGCCGACGAGCGTCGCTCCGAACACTCCGACCGTCGCGAGCGGTGACACGGCTGCGGCGGCGGCCAGCGCAAGAAACGTCACCGGCAGCGACAGCAACACGACAATCGCACCCGCGATGGCACCGACTCGCGATCCGTCGCCTGCCGTCTGCTCGCCGACGCGGCTGGCGACGCCACCGCCGATCGCCGGCGCGAGCAGCCCCACGAACGGCACGAGGCTCACGAGCACCGTGACTCCGGCGCCGACACCGGCACGTCCGAGGAGATTCGGAACCCACCGCGCCGCGAGTCCGTCCCGGGATGATTCACTACCAGTCATGTACCCAGGTAGCCGTACCGGTCGTAGTTCGCGTGGACTGCGTCGGCGTATTGCAGCCCTCGAACGGTTCTTGCCGTCGATGTGGACGGCCTTCCAACATCACAGAGCAGATAGGGGCTAGGCTCGTATATACTCCATGCCCGCACCGATCGTCACGGTATCTTGTTCGGGCTGTCGCTCGGAGCGGAATCTGGCTCCGGTCGGCTGGACGGGTGAACGTTCGACCGCTCGCGTCGCTTTCGAATCAGGACGTCGAAAACGGAGTGCTCGGTCAGGGATTTGAACCCTGGTCGTCGGCTGTCTTCCAAACCGGCAGTGTATCGAGCCGAGCTTGTCGAAAGGCCAACATGATTGGCCGGACTACACCAACCGAGCGCATTCAGTCGTTACGCTGCATCGGATTTAACTCTTCTCAACTCGGCTCGCCGTGAGCCGTCGTCGCATGCGTGCGTCGGAGCACCGTCGGGCGATCGAACTGGACGCCGGGGTCTCGTCCTGCCGTCACACCAAGGTTGATGTCCGGCGGTGTTACACCTCAGAGCATGAGTACAGAACGGATCGTCGACCATTGTCTGTCGATACACGGAGAGCGCCCCGACCTCCCAAAACATCTCCTCGATTGGCTCGCCGTCGCGATCGGCGGGGCAGTACACGCGGATTCGACCCCCGCGATACTCGACGGAGTCCGACGGATCGCGGGTCGTCCGTCGGACGGCTCGCATCAACCGGGCGAAACGGGTTCGTCCGTCGCCTCCGACGCGCCGGTCGCTGACGGAGCGGCGTCGGCGACGATCCTCGCGACCGGTGAGCGAGTCTCACCTGCCGCCGCCGCGCTCGCGAACGGCGCGCTCGCTCACAGTCTCGACTTCGACGACACCCATCTCCCCTCCTCGCTGCATCCGGGAGCACCGACGATAGCCGCCGCGCTCGCCGCCGCCGAGGCTGCGGACGCATCGATGGAGCGGTTCCGCACAGGAGTTGCGGCCGGCTACGACGTCGCCTGCACGGTCGGCGAGGCGGTCGGCCCCGACGCGCATTACGACCGCGGGTTTCACGTAACCGCCACCTGCGGGACGTTCGGTGCGACCGCCGCTGCCGGGGTCGTTCGCGACCTCGACGGGCCGGCACTCCGGAACGCGCTCGGGCTCGCCGGGAGTCAGGCGGCGGGCTCGCTGCAGTTCCTTTCGAACGGCGCGTGGAACAAGCGTCTTCACCCGGGCCTCGCGGCGCGGCGCGCGATCGAGGCGACCGACCTCGCTACCGCTGGCGTTCTCGGTGCAGCCGACCCGATCGAGGGCGAACACGGGTTCCTCGCGGGGTACACTGACGACCCCAACCCGGGAGCGTTCGACCGGCTGGAGAGACGGGATGCGATCGCCGAAACGGGACTGAAACCGTACCCCTGCTGTCGGTACCTCCACGCGGCGATCGACGCGCTCCGCGATATCGCCCCGGACGTGGATCCGACCGCCGTGACGGGCGTTCGTATTGCGATCCCCGCCGCAGGCGTTCGGTTGACCGGTGAGCCGATCGACGCGAAACGACGGCCGGACGGGTTCGTTGACTGCCAGTTCTCCGCCCCGTTCGTAGCCGCGCTGGTTCTCGCCGAGGGAGACGCAGGAGCCGGGCCGTTTCTTCGCGCAGTCGGCCGCCTGGACGCCGAACCGGCGTGGGACGACCCGACGTACCGGCGGATCATGGATGCGACGACGGTGTCGACCGATGACGCGATCGAACGCCGATTCCCCGACGAGTGGGGTGCCCGCGTCTCCGTGACGGTCGACGGCACGACCCATGAGCGGTCCGTTACCGACCCGTTCGGGGAGCCCGATCGACCGATGTCGATCGTGGATGTCCGCGAGAAAACCGGCGAACTGCTCGCCGACGGGCCAGTGGATTCGGCGGAGGTGGTGCGAGTCGTCGATGCGCTCGATGACCATTCCGTGGACGACATCGTCGATGCTGCAACTCAGTAACGGGTCAGGAGTCGGAACCCAAACGCAGTCCGATCAGTTCTCCGAGGGTTTACCGACGAACACCGGACGGTTTGCGTTGAGGATGATCGTCTGGCTGACGCTGCCGAAGATCGCCTTTCCGACCGGCGACCGTTTGCGCATCCCGAGCACGATCGCGTCGACGTCGCGGTCAGTTGCGACGGAGAGGATCGCGTCCGACGGGTCGCCAACTTGTTCGACCCGGTCGTGTTCGATCCCGAGCTCGTCCAGACGTGCCTCGACTGCGGTGACGGAGGTCGGACGACCCTGCAGCTCCACCACCGACTCGTTTACCTCCTCGATGAACGCGGAGCCCGCCTCGTCGGCCGGCGCGTCCACTTCCTCGTACACGTGTAACACGGTCGCTGTGATCTCGTCCGCCTCGACCGGAAGCGACTCGAGGAGATCGACCTGTGAACGCGCACGGTCCGCAGCGACATCGACCGGCAACAGCACGTGATACATGTATCAGGATTTATCGGGTGATCTCTTAAATACGGCGACGTGCGAGGCGAGGCTCCAACTCGGTGGCGGAGACCGTTCGCCGAGCCTGCGAGCGGTCGTCAGTCCCGTCGGGTCCCGAGCCGCACGATGGCGACCGCGGCTGCCACGCCGACTGCCGCGATCCCGGCCAGCACGAAAAACAGCTCTCGCGAGCCCGCGACGGTGAGGATCGTACCGGCGAGCCCGGCACCCAACGCTCCGACGCCGAAGATGGCGAGATACGTGTAGCCGAACGAGAGACCACGTGCCTCCGGCGCGGAGTATGCGGCGACGGTCGCCTGTGAGAGCGGCTGGATCGTAAACAGCGCAACCCCGAGCAGCAGCGAGACGACGAGGAACGTCGCGGTCGTCGCCCCGGCCGGAACGAACAGCACGGCGAGTATCGCGAGCGTGGACATCACGTAGATCAACCCTCGCTCGGCCGGAATGCGGTCGGCGATCCGACCGCCGAGGAACTGCCCGAAGACGCCGACCATCAGGACCGCAACGTACAGATATCGGGCAGGGTCGAACTCGTCGGCGTACGGGCTGTCGGGATCGACGAGTTGCAGATCGACGAGTCCGGCGAGCGACTCCGAGAGGAGATCCGGGAGGAACGTCAGGAACGTCCGGTAGAAGAGTCCGCTAAACGTGACGAACACGAGCACGAACGCGAACCCGACGGTCATCAGCGTCCGCGTGTCGCCGACGACGTTCGCCAGCGAGATCTCGCCTTTCGTGCCGCCGGCATCCGGTTCGTCGCTGGCATTCGGTTCGTCGCCGGCATCGCCGTCCTCGTCAGCGTCTGTGTCGGCAGCCTCGTTGCCGCCATCCGGGACCTCGTTGCCGCCATCCGGAATGGACTCACGTGCACGCGCGTTCGCGAGCGCCGTCTCGACGTCGACCGTGATCCCATACAGCGCGACGACGATCGCGGGTACGGTGAGGATCGCGGCGACGACGCGCCAGTCAAACGGAATGAGGAGAAGTACGGTCGCGAGCGGCCCGAGCGCGATCCCGAGGTTTCCGCCGATCCCGTGGTAGCCGAGGGCCGTTCCTCGTCGCTCGATCGCCTTCGAGAGTAACGCGAGCCCCGCCGGGTGGTAGACGCTGGCCGTTATCCCCCACACGGCGATCGCGATCCCGAGCGTCAGCAGGTTCGGCGCGAGACTCGCAAGCAGGAACGAGCCCGCCATTCCGAGCAGACACGCGATGATAACGGGTTTGGAGCCGAAGCGGTCGACGAGGATCCCGCCGGGAAGCGCACCCGCGCCGAACAGTCCGTAGCCGACGGTGACGAGGAGGCCGAGCGTCGCCGCCGTGGTGGAAAACTCCGCGATCCACACGGTCAGGAGGATCGGAATCGAGAGCTCGTAGGTGTGAACCAGTCCGTGAGAGGTCGCGGTAAACGACACGATCCGTCGCTCGTCGGCGTCCATTCGAGTTCGCGTTTACCCTCCGGCGGCATAACCTCCGGGGAAGATGCCGTGGTTGCCGGGAGGTGGCGACCGCAGTTGCCGGGAAGTTGTTGTGTTCGATGAGCAAATACGTGATCGAATCCTCATCCCGTTGCCCGTAGCCACGGTTGACGGGTCGCCACAATACCTATCACGAGTCCGGGTGAGCAGTGTATATGGACGTCATTCACACGGCCTTGTGGGTTTCCGACATCGATCGAACGCGGGCGTTTTACGTCGACGCGCTCGGTCTTGCGGAAAACTGGTCGTTCACTGCGGACGACGGTGTTCAGAACGTGTACATAGGCGGCGAGAACGCGGAGCTGCAGTTCAAGCACGACCCCTCGGGCGGCCCGGAGATCGATTCCGGAACGGTCGACCACGTCGCCGTCGGCGTCGACGACGTCGACACGGTCTTCGAACGGCTCGTCGAGCGCGTGGCGTAGTCGAGTCCGTCGTTCACTCGCCCATCGCGGTCTCACCGACCGGCGGATCGGACCGGATGACCGCCGCCACCAGCCCGGCGGCGGCTAGACAGACGCCCGCGAGGAGCCACCAGCTCGCCCGGTAGCTCATCGTGTCCGCGAGATAGCCGAACGCCGGCGGTGCAAGGAGCGCGCCGGAGGTGAGCGTGAGCTGGCAGCCGGCGGTGGCGCTACCCATCTCGTCGGCGGGGACGAGCGTCGCCATACAGGAGTAGTACACCCCCGTGAATCCCAACACAAAGAAGCCGAGCGCCGAGAACGCGACCCCGGCACCCAGCGGCGTCGACGTCGTGGTCACCACGACGAACATCGCCGCACTGGCGAGCGTCTGCACGAGAAGGATCCCGCCGATCCGCGTCTGTGGATCGCCCGGCAGCCGGTCCGCGAGCCATCCGCCGACCAGCCGTCCACCGCTGCCGAACAGCTGGACGAGCGCCAGCACGACACCACCGAACGCGACCGACGACCCGATCGACTCCTCGACGTACAGGACGGTGTACCCCGTCGTGGTAAAAAGCGCCGCACCGGAGAACAGGCCGGACGTCGCGAGCAACACGTACGGCCGGTTGTCCGCCAGCCCACGAAGGTCGGGATAGCTCGTCGTTCCGCCGCCGCTCCCCTCGTACAACAGAAAGAAACCGATTGCGACGACGACCGCCACGCCGGTCGCGATGAGAAACCCCGCCTGCCAGAAGAACACGCCGGCGAGTCCGGTGACGAGCAGCGCGCTGATCCCGCTGCCGCCGGTGACGCCGACCTGTTTTATCCCCATCGCCATGTTCTGTCGCCCCGGCGCGATGCTGTCGTACACGGCCTTGTTCGTTCCCGGCATCGCGGTGCTGTACACCGAGCCGAGCAGGAAGACGGCCGCGAGTAGCAGCGCATACGTCGGTGCCCCGGCGACGAGCAGCGTCCCCGCCGCGAGACCGATCAGCCCCAACGAGAGCGTGCGACGTTCGCCGAACCGATCCGTGATCGCACCGAGCGGAAGTAGAAACACCGCGTACCCGAGCGTCAGCGTCGTGACGACGAGTCCGACTTCAAACCCCGACAGTCCGAACTCGTCCCTGAAAAACGGCGTCGCGGCGAACACCGTGTAGTAACAGATGCTCGCCGAGATCTGCCACAGCGTCACCAACGACACCGTCCGCCAGTACGACGTGTCCATCCACCGAACCGGTTCCCCGCACGGCGCTTAAGGGGACCGCTCTCGGCAAGCGACGTTCCGATGAAGCTCGGCTCGAACCAGCAGCGTTGCCGATAGCCGTGGCCGATCATCGCCGTCGACTGCCGGCGCACGAACGCTTATGAAACGAGCGGTTGGACGACTGAGTATGCCCCACGACTGGCGCGATTCGGTCGCGTTGACGGACCAGCAGTCGCTCGTTCGTCGCAGCATCCGCGAGCTCTGCGCGGAGTTCGACGACGAGTACTGGCGCGCGCGAGACCGCGAGGAGACGTATCCACAGGAGTTCGTCGACACACTCGCCCGCGACGGCTGGCTCGGCATGCTGATCCCGGAGGAGTACGGCGGGGTCGGAATGTCGACGAGCGAGGCCGTGGTGATGATGGAGGAGATCGCCGGTAGCGGCGGCGGGTTCGCCGCCGCACAGTCGATCCACGGCGGGATCTACAACTCCGTCCCGATCGTGAACTACGCCGACGAGGAGCTGAAACGGGAGATCCTCCCGGACGTCGCGGCCGGGGAGACGTCGATCCAGGCGTTCGGACTCACCGAGCCGAACGCCGGGTCGGATTCGACGGCGATGACGACGAGCGCTCGACGCGAGGGCGACGAGTACGTGATCAACGGCGAAAAGGTGTGGATCTCCCGCGTCGAGGCGAGCGATTACCTCGTGCTCATGGCGCGGACGACGCCGCGCTCGGAGGTGGAAAAGCGAACGAAAGGGATCTCGATGTTCCTCGTCGACCTCGAGGACGCCTACGACGATGGCCTCGAGATCGAACGGATCCCGAAAACCGCCGCGCCCGCGGTCCACTCCTACGAGCTCTTTTTCGACGACGTCCGCGTGCCCGCCGACCATCTGATCGGCGAGGAGGGGGAGGGGTTTTATCAGGTACTCGACGGCCTCAACGAGGAGCGACTGGTGATCGCCGCGGAGTGTCTCGGGCTCGGCGAAGTCGCGCTGGAACGCGGGATCGAGTACGCCTCCGAGCGCGAGGTGTTCGGCGGTCCGATCGGCGCGAACCAGGCGATCCAGCATCCGCTTGCGGAGGCGTACGCCGACCTTCTCGCCGCGAAGAAAGTGATCTACGACGCGGCAGACCGGCTCGAGGAGCTCGACCGAACCAGCGCCGGAGCGGAGGCGAACGTGGCGAAGTATCTCGCGGCGGAGGCAGCGTTTGACGCCGCCGACGCGGCGGTACAGACCCACGGCGGGTTCGGCGTCGCCCGCGAGTACGACGTCGAACGCTACCAGCGTGAGGCCCGCCTGACGCGGCTGGTTCCGATCACCCAACAGCTTGCGCTGAACTTCCTCGGCGAGCGTGTGCTGGACCTTCCGCGGTCGTACTGAGCCCCGCCGGTCGCTCGGCCACCTCGCGTCACCCCATATACGGATCTGGTTCTCGACGTGGAACGGAGTTGCGAACGGAAGCCGCTCGACGTCTTAAAAACTGCGTCGCGTTCCTATGGGCGCTTTCGTCCGGTGAGGGTCCCGAACGCGCCGCGGAGCGCGCCGACCGGTTCGGGGCGGCCGACGGAGATCTGGAGCACGTACATCGCGAACACCGCGAGCAGCGCGCCGATCTGTACCAGCTGGTCCGGATGGACCATCGCAACCACGCCGGCAACGAAGAACGCCACTCGCAAGCCGTACGTGCCGGCACGCCCGAAGATGAATCGGTAGTTGATCCCGTGGATGATGGCGATCGCGCCGAACAGCGCGATCACACCTGCAGATAAGGAGGCGTAAGTGAACTCACCCGAGACGAGTTCCGGGTGGTAGACGAACGCGAACGGGAGGACGAAAAGCGGCGCGGAGATCCGCAGCGCCTCCTTACAGCTCGACCAGAACTCACCGCCGGAGATCCCGCAGGTGACGGCGACACAGGTCGCGATCGGCGGCGTCAGCCCGGCGAGGATCGCCGCGTAGAACACGAAGAAGTGCGACGCGAGTTCGGGAATGAAAAACTGATTGATGAGCGTCGGTGCCACCAGCAGCGCCACGACGGTGTACGCCGCGGTCGTGGGCATCCCCAGCCCGAGCAGGATACAGATGATCATCGCGAGTATCACGGCGATTATCATCACGCCGCCGGAGAGATCCATCAGAGTGAGCGAGATCGCCGTCGGCACACCCGTCGCCATCAGAATGTCGACGACACCGTTGATCGCCGCGAGGATGATCGTCACCGGCGCGACGACGAGCGTTCCCTGACGGAACCCGTCGACGGTTTGTTTGAACGTCTCCATCAGGGCATCACCACGGCTCTCACCGTCGAGGTGGGCCTGGAGGATCGGGATCGTGATACCGAAAAACAGCATCGAGACGGCAGTATATAGCGCCGCGGTCATCACCGTCCACTGGAGTACGCCCAGAACGTAGATCAGGATGACAAGCGGCACCCCGTACTTCACCGACTCTAGGATGATCGCGCGATCGCTCATCGGCTCACCGATGACGCCGGACATCTCCGGGTCGTCGATCTGAGGCGCTGCCACGTAGTGGACCGCGATCACGATCGACGCGACGAGGATCACCGCCGGGATCAGCCCGGCGATGATGACGTCGACGTACGTAATTCCGGTGATCAGCGACGCCATGATGAACGCTCCGGCACCCATCACGGGCGGAAGCACTTGACCGGCGGTCGAGGCAACGGCCTCGATCCCGCCTGCAGTCTCCGGTTTGACGCCGTTTTCTTTCATCAGCGGGATGGTGAACGAGCCGGTCATGCCCGCGTTGGCCGTCTGACTACCGTTCACCGAGCCGATTACGGCGCTCGCGATCACCGCGGTCTGGGCGATCCCGGAGTCGACGTACTTCGCCGACCGGACGGCAAGCCTGAGGATCAGATCGAACGCACCGTACGCCTTCAACAACCCCGCGTACAGCAGGAACAACGCGATCCACGCCGCCACGAGTCTGGTGAGGAATCCGTAGAACCCGTCGACGCTCACGACGAGGATCCGGAGGATTCGCGTCCCGGAGAGACCGCCGTGACTGAGTGCTCCGGGCATCCACGGCCCGGCGAGCCCGTAGCCGATGCCGGCGAGCACGACGATGAGGAACGTCATACCGAACGAGCGCCACGTCAGGTAGATCATCGTGAGCGTGAAAAAGAACGCCATGACTATCTCCGGCTGTGTCGCCCGTCCGACCGTGTCGATCGCGACGCGCTGGTAGTTCAAGAAGAGGTAGCCGCTCGTCCCGCCGGCTATCAGGGCCGAGCCTACGAGCAGCGCCGTCTCGAGCCAGTTGCCGGAGACGATCGGCTCCTCCAACTCCATGAACACGTACAACACAAGGATGCCGCCGAGGAACGCAACCGCGTACTGTCCCCGCGGCATCAGCTGTGTGTACGAGTACCACATCACGATCATCCAGTACGGGATCGAAAACGAGATCAGTGCCATCCGGAGCCGCTCCGCGACACCGACTCCGAGGCGAAGGATCGCTGCGCTGACGCCGACGACGCCGATTGCCCCAACGACCCCGACGATGGTGGTCGCGTACTCGTCGACCGTGTTTGCGAGCTCGGCGGGATTCTCGAACAGGAGCTGCGGGAGCAGGTCGCCGTACGCTCCGGCGAGGAAGTTCGGGATGAAAAGCGTCGGCACGAAGATGACGACGAGCCAGAACGGGAGCGATGCGAGATACAGTTGGAGTTGTTTCCGGCCTCGCTCGCCGTCCGCGAGGTCCAACTGCGCTTCGTCGTCGAGAAGGCTTCCCTCCTCTTCGTCGGGGGGTGGCGTGGTCTCCGTAGTCGCATCCTCCGGCGGTGTGCCGCCGTCGCTCGCCATCGGCGGCGACTGGTCTATCGGGTCAGTCTGATCGGTCGGATCGTCGGGGTTGTTGGCCATCCGTCGTGAAAGATAAGCGGTTTTCGGGCGATTACGCGACTGTTACTACGCGTCGCCGCGGATCCAGTCGTCGTCCCAGACGCCTTCGTCGTCGAAGAAGTCCGCGACGCCGCCGTGCACTTCGAGCTCGGGAATGACCGTTGAGGTCATCACCTCGGGCGAGTACTCGAGCGTCGTCGGATCGGCCTCACGGAGCGTATCCTCGTGCTCCATGGCGAGACGACAGACCTCCCGCGTCGCATGCGCCGGAATATCCGGACTGAACGCCCACTGTCCGGCGAGCGACCAACACACCTTCTCGTCGGTAAACGCGTCAACCTCCTGCTCGTACCCGTACGGTTCGAGCTCCTCGTAGATCGCGCCGGGATGGTCTTGGATCGTCTGGCGGAAGTCGTCGTCGACCTCCAGCAGGTTGAGACGACCACCGCTGCGAACATCCACTTCCTGACACCAGCCGGCGAGGTCGACGCCGTTGGAGCCGTACAGACACAACGCGTCGACGCGGTCCTCCTCGACGGCACCGGGAATGTCGCCGGTGTCGACGTTCAGGATGTCGTTCTGGTCCCACATATCCGCTTCCTGGATGATCTCCTCAGTGAGCAGCCGCGTCCCGAACCCGGGCTGGATCGGGTAGATGGTGTACCCACCCTCCCGGAGGTCCTCCGTGGACTCCAGACCGCTGCCCTCCAAGCCGACCCAGTGGATCTGCAGCGAGGTAAAGAGGAACCCCTGGTGCGGAAGGATGTCGACGGGGTCGTCCGCGAACGGCCCTTCCTGATCAAGCGCCTTCGCGAGCGAGTTGTTGTCGACGCCCATCGCCGGAATCTGGCCGTCATCGTACTCGTAGAGGTTCGCCGTCCAGCCGTCGGTCTCCTGCACCGAGATAGTAACGGTGTCGCTGTGCTGCTGTGCCGCACGCGCGAGCGCCTGGCCGGCCTGCTGCGTCGAACTACCGGTTGAGGTCCCGCCGATCGTAATGGTCACTTCCTCGTCGCCGTCATCAGCATCGTCGGCGTCCGTGTCGTCGGCAGGCTCGTCGTCGTCCGCACAGCCTGCCAGGCCGACGACGCCGAGCGTCGCCGCCCCTTTCGCTACATCGCGTCGGGTCAGTCGATCATCATCGAACATGCATCCGTGTCAAACACGCGGGATTGTAAAAAGATATCGTACGTCACGAGAGCACGGACCGATCGACGGCTGATGGCTGCGATCTTGCACTCCCTTTCGGGTTAATATTTCTTGAATATAACGTGGACCGGTGCCGACACGCCGAAGGTCACACGGTCTCAGGCGATCACGTCCACGAGAATGCGGTGTCGAGATCGTGGGGCGTGTTACCGTTCTCGCCCGCACGTTCGCGATACGCGTCGAGATCGTCCCGGAAGGACGGGTCCGCGACGTCGACGAGCGCTGCCGCCCGCTCCCGCGGCGACAGTCCGCGGAGGTCCGCGACGCCGTGTTCGGTGATCACGACGCTCGCGTCGTGTTCGGTGTGGTCGACGTGTGGCGACATGGGGACGATCCGCGAGACGTCCCCGCCGACCGCGGTCGACGGGAGCGCGATCGCACCGAGCCGGCAGTTCCGGGCGAAATCACCGCCGCCGCCTATTCCGTTAACGACGCGGCTGCCACCGATATGCGTCGCGTTGACGTTGCCGTACAGGTCGACCTCGACGGCGCTGTTGATTCCAACGACGCCGAACCGGTCGATCAGTTCGGGTGCGTTCGAGACGTCGGCCGGTCGCAACACCACGTCCTCCGCGTAGCGTTCGACGTCGGCGAACAGCCGTTCCTGTCCCTCCGCGGAGAGCGCCAACGACGTCGCGCTCGCTCCACGGAGGTCGCCAGCGTCGAGCATGTCGAGCAGGCCATCCTGCACCACCTCGCCGACGTACGCGATCTCCCGGTCGCCGAACTCCACGTCGGTGAGCGCGCCCATCAACGCGTTGCCGAGGCTCCCAACGCCGAACTGGAGGTTCACGGTGTCGCTCATGAGCGGGTTCCGGTCGAGTTCCGCCTCCAGAAACCCGGCGAGGTTGTCGGCGATCACCTCGTCGGTCGCGGACGGTTCGCGGAACTCGTACGGGTCGTCCACGCGGTCCGTTTCGACGACAGCGGCGAGCGTGTCGGGGGCGAACGGTACCGCAGGGCCGTCAGTATCGCCGAGCGGATCCGCAAGCGGTATCGGGTCCCTGTTCGGCGGCGGATCACGGACGTGCACGTCGTGGACTCGCGCGAGGTCGACGGGCTGTGCGCGGTTCACCTCGACGATGACTCGGTCGGCAGCCTGCACGTACGCGGGCGTGTGTCCGATCGATGTCGAAGGGACCAGCCAGTCCGGGCCGACCGCGACCGCCTCGACCACGGCGATCGTCTCGCCGCACATTCCGGCCCGGATCCCACCGAACCGCACCTCGTCGGCGAGTCGCGAGATGTGTCGGTCGTGAAACGCCACGCGACCGTCGTTAACCGCCTCGCGAGCGGTCTCGTTCGGGATGAACGGGTACCGACGACTCATGTCGCCGGATTCGACCAGAGCCCGGTCGATCTCGTCGCCGACGCCGCCGCCGGAGACGACCGTGAGATCGCGCGAGTCGCCCGCGGCGATCGCCTCCGGCACCAGCTTCGGATACCCCACGCCGCCGAAGCCGCTGACCAGAAGCGTCGCGGTGTCGGGGACGAGCGCCGCCGCGTCCGCCGGCGTCGCGATCGGAAGGTCGCCGGCGATCCGCGCGTCCGGGACCGGGTCCTCGGTCGTCGGCGCGGATCCGTCGAACGGCGACCCCGTCACTCGACGTCCTCCGGCTGGGTACCGATCCCCTCGGGCCATCCGGTTGGCTGGGCGGCGCTGGGCTGTGCGTGTTCGCGTTTCAACACCATCGGCGTGCGCTCGAGCGACAGCACGAGCTCGTCGTTCTGATTGTACGTTCGGAGCTCGGTGGTGACGATGCCGACGTGCTCCCGCGAGGATGACTCGCGCTTCTCGAGCACCTCCGACTCTGCGAACAGCGTATCGCCGTGGAACACCGGCGCGTGGTGACGAATGTCGTCGTACCCGAGGTTCGCAGTGGCGTTCGCGGAGACGTCGATGACGCTCATCCCGACCGCGAGCGCGATCACGAACGTCCCGTCGACGAGCCGCTCGCCGAACTCCGTCTCGGCGGCGTACGCCTCGTTGAAATGCATCGGGTTGAGGTTCATCGAGAGGTTCGTGAACCAGACGTTGTCCGTCTCGGTCACCGTCCGGCCGTACGGGTGTTTGTACACGTCGCCGACCTCGAAATCCTCGTAGTAGCGACCCTGCCACCCGGAAACGAGCCGTCGTCCGTCCGCGCCCTCGGAGCTATCGTTGCTCATCGATCGGTACGTTACGGGATCGAATCCTAAAGCTTTCCAACGGCGTCGGTCTCGCCGGTTCCGCAGGTTCCGCCGGTTCCGCAGTTTCCGCAGGTTCCGCAGGTTCCGCCGGCTCCACCCGGTCGGCTACCCAGCCACGGCGTCGCGTTGGGTGTCTCCGTACCTAGGCGCTGAAGAGTTGACGAGACGAACCAGAGCTGACAACCGAAAAACACGTGTGCGGGCCGAATACGGATCGCACACGACCGTTCCGGAAGCCGTACAGCAAAGGTCCTTCGCGTTCAAGCCCGGGCGTGTACCGACGTGACCTCCGCGATACGACCGTTGACGGGCTGTTGGCCGATCTCGCAACGGTCGACGGCGTGATCGCGGTCGAACCGGGGCCGGACGGACGAATCGCGTACGTGAAATCACGCGAGGATCGAACTGATCTCTGGCTGCTCGATGATCGCGCGGGCGGAGACCTCCCAGACGATGGTCGTCTGACGAGCGACGGTGCGCTCGCGATGCGGTACGACCGAACGGAGGCCAAGTGGCTCGACTGGAGCCCGGACGGCGAGCGGATCGCGTTCGTCACCGCCAACGGCGACCTCGCAACGGTCGATCCGGACGACGGGGCCGTCGAGACCCTCACCGATTGGGACGCCGGGATCGGCGGTCTCGCGTGGGGGGAGGAGGGGATCGCCGTCGTGACCGACCAGTTCTCACGGGCGAGTCTCGCGGTCGTCGAATCCGACGGGTCGGGCGTCAGCGTGCGAGCGGACGACGAGTTCCTCTACGCGGATCCCCGGTGGGACGGCGAAGCGGTCGTCGCCGTGCGCTCAACGCACCGCGATCGCTTCGATTACGCGGCGAGCATCGTGAGGGTCGCCAACGACGGAGATGCTGAAACGCTGTTCTCGGAGGCGGCCGTGCGAGCCGCGTGCCCGCGGCCGCGACCGGGTAGTGACGAGATCGCGTTCGTCCACGACGACACCGGGTTCGACGCGGTGTACGCGCTCGACGGCGACGATCCGAACGGGGAGCCGGTGCAGCTTCACGCAGTCTCGGAGTCCGAGGTAGCGGATCCGGCGTGGGACGCCACCGGTGACCGCCTCGCGGTCACCGTGACGCGAACCGGGCGGGCTCGTGTCGACGAGGTCGTCGTGGAAGGGAGCGCGCTCGACGGCGACGGTACCGCGCGAATCGTCGCCGACGGCGACGCCGTCCACAGCACCCCTCGCTGGGAGCGCGACGGTGACCGACTCCTCGCGATCCGTGACACGCCCGTGGAGCCGCCCGCGGTCGTCGACGCCGCGTCCGGCGATCGCCTCACGCCCTCGACGACGATTGGACTCGCGGAACGAGCGCCCGAGCCTGAGGCGTTCACGTACGACTCCGGTGGCCGGGAGATCCACGCGATGATCCACCCGCCCGCGCCGGACGCGGAGTCGGACTCCGTTCCCCTCGTCGTCAAGCCACACGGCGGTCCGACGGCGTACGACGGGTTCGAGTTCGACCACCGGGCGGCGTACGTGGCAGCGCTCGGCTACGCGGTCGTCCGCCCCAACTATCGCGGCTCGGATGGGTTCGGTCGCGAGTTCCGGATGGCGAACGACGGTGACTGGGGCGAGGGCGATCTCGACGACGTGATCGGCGTCGTCGACGCGGCAGCGACACGCTACGAGGCGGTCGACGGCGACCGCGTCGGTCTGTTCGGTGGGTCGGGCGGCGGACTGATGACCGTGAACGCGCTCGGGAACAGCGACCGGTTCCGCTGCGGGGCCGCCTTTTACGGCGTGTACGACTACGAAACGTTCGTCGACGACACTGACGACGTCGGCTGGCAGCTGATGAAACGGGAGCTCGGTGATCTCGCGAGCGACCTCGAGAACTACCGCGAGGCGAGTCCCGTCCGGTCGGTGCCGGACATCGACGATCCGCTGCTCGTACTACACGGTGACGCGGACGCGCGCGTCCCGATCAGTCAGTCGGAACGGCTCGTCGAGGAGCTCGAGGCAAACGGGGTCAGACACGAGTTCCGCCGCTACGAGGACGAGCCACACGGTTTCCAGCGGCGCGACTCCGTCGTCGACGCGTACACCCGGGTCGCGGACCTGTTCGCGAAGTACCTGCGGCGATATCCGGACGACGGGAGCAGCGTTCCGTACGAGCCGCCGTCGTAGGTCGCGGGTTAATAAGTTATCGGCCCGTGTCGTACTTGTACGTCGCCGTCTCTGGGTCGATACCGAAATCCTCGGGGGATTCGGTCCCATCGTCTTCGTCAGTGTCGTCGACCGCCTCCGAGACCCGTTTGAACGCCTCACGGAACCGGTCGGCCATCTCGAACGCCTCGACATCGATCCGGAGCCCGACCACGTCCTCGGCGACCGTCTCGCGTTTCGTCTCCAGTCGTTCCTGTAACGGCGCAGGGAGCTCGGTCTCCTCGATCGGCTCGAAGCCGAACTGCGTCAGGTAGTCGGCCTCGTCAGTGAGGACGTACACCGTCTCGAACCCGTCGGCTGCGGCGGTGTCGACGAGCCGCTCGACGACGTGCGCGCCGATGCCGTGGCCGCGCCACGACGGCAACACGCCGATGCCGGTGAGCTCGATCACCTCGTCGCCGTCCTCGGTTTTGTGGATCCGAAGCCGACCGAACCCCGTCCGCTCGTGTGACTCCTCGTCGACCGCGATCACGTAGTCCCGCGAGCGAAAGGCGGCGTCGTCGAGCCCCATACGCTCGATCTCATCAAGCAGCCACGCTTCGTCCCGGTTTTTTGCATCGCGGACGTACATACGTGGGTGTACGACTCCCATCCGGAAAACGATTCCCCGGAGGATTCCCATCCGGAAAACGATTCCCCGGAGGATTCCCATCCGGAAAACGATTCCCCGGAGGATTCCCATCCGGAAAACGATCCCCGGCGAGTCACGGGCGGGACGGAATCCGAGAGTCGACCTGCGCAGGCCCGATCACTGGTTCGCGGACCGCTCGTCGAGTGCAACTGCTATCGACCGGGCGGCGACGTCCGCAGCGAACGCCTCCCCGTCCGCTTCGAGAGTGTCGAACGTGTCGTAATGAATGGGGATGACCAGCTCCGGGGCCATCCGCTCCGTCAGGTCGGCGGCCGCATGGCGGTCCGAGACGATCCCGCCGCCGCCGATGTTCGCGAGAAACACGTCGACGTCCAGCTCGGCGAACCCGTCGAGCGCGTCCGAATCACCCGGCCAGAACACCGTCCGGTCCCCGAGCGATAGCAGAAAGCCGCAGCCGAATCCGGGCGGGTGTGTGACGCTCCCGTCGGGGGTCGCGTTCGGCCCCTCGGGGTCGTTGTACGCCGCGACGGACCAGATCGTTGCATCGGGAGTCCCCCCGATGTCGACTCGGGCCTCGTCGTCGACCCGGATCACCTCGTACTCGCTCGCGAGCGACTCGACCGGGTCGACGTCGCGGTCGATTCCGGCGACGTCGACGGCATCGTACACGACGACGGTCGCATCGTCGTCGGCGACGGAACGGATCCCATCGGGATCGTAGTGGTGGTCGTGGGTGACGACGACGAGGTCGCCGTCGCGTGCCCAGTAGTCGTCCAGCACGCCGTAGCGTCCCGGGTCCGTGTACGCGACGAACCCGTCGACAGTCTCGATGCGCGCGGTGGCGTAGCCGAGCCACTCGATCGTGAGGCCGTCGTAGCGAACGGTCATACGCGAAGGGTCGGAGACGACACCCTTGAGCGTGGTCATCGTGTCCGGGTCGTGAGGAGGCCATCTGCAAGGATCAGCGACTGCCGCACGCGGGTCGCATCAGTCGGTTCGCTCGGCTAGCAGCAGTTCACCGTGCTCTCCTTCGACGAACAGCCGGAGGACGTCGCCATCGTCCGACTCGTTTTTGCTCGGCTCGGTCCGCAGGGTGAACTCGCCGACGGTCGTCGACTCCTCGGGGGACGGAACCGCCGCCGTCGCGACCGGCTCTCCACGCCGGTCGAGTTCCACCGCGAATCCGTCAGCGGTCGGGGCGACGGCGAACGCGTACCCATCGAGTTCACCGGCAGCGGTGACGGGATCGCCGACGTACGAGCGTACCGTCCGGTCGTCGTGGTCGAGATCAACCGCATACGCCTCGCCGCCCCCGGCAACGTCCCATGCGACACGATCGACCTCAACCGTCTCCCGCCAGCCGATTCCGCCGACGACGACGGCTCCGTCGCCCTCGTATGCGAGGCGCTCCGGCCGCTCCGCGACGGTCCAAATCTCTCGTACGTCGCTGGCTACTACGACTCCGTCGGTCCGTGCGGTGGTGGGATCGCCGCCCAGGTCCACCATCGATGCTCTCGGGCTCGGTTCCTCGGCGACGTACGCCACGGTGTAATCTCGAACCTCGACCGCGTCCGATCCCTCGATCGTCGGATCGTCGACGACGAGCAGACCGAACGCGACCATCGGAACCGAGATCAGGAGCGTCGCACCGACGAGAAGCAGCGTCGCTCCGCCACGATACGAGAGCGGCCCGTCGTGTACCCGCGCCGGCAGCAGGGGTGGTAGCGCGGGAACGGACAGCAGGAGCGCCAGTACTGCGGCACCACCAACGGCGATGAAGGGGGGCTCGCCGACCGCGACGACGGCCACGGCCGCGATCGACGTGCCGGCCACGACGACGAGCAGCCACGCGGCAGCGACCCGCCGGCCGGACGGCAGCCGCCCGGCGAGCAGCTCCCGCAGTCCGTTCGGGACGAGCCGCGTGTGTCGCAGCGGATCCCCGCGTCCAGCAGCGGCCACGGTGACGACGATCACGAGCCCGATCAGCAGCGTCACCCCCGCGCCGCGGTACTGGACGAACTCCTCGCTCCCGCCGCCGGCCACCAGCCACAGCGATTGGACCAGTCCGACGATGAGCGCTGCTGGCAACAGGTGAGCAGCGGGAGGTCGCTCGTCCCGTGTGGCACACAGTCCGACCGCCAGCAGCACGCCGAGCAGGAACCCGAACAGGTGCGCTTGAAACCCCACGCCGGCCCAAGCTGGCGGAGCCGGCGGGCCGGTCGCGATGGTCTCCCGAACGACGGGTTGGGTGAACGCCGAAAACAGCGTCCCGAGCGCGGAGGTGGCGACGACGCCGCCGACGGTGGCGAGCGGTCGAGCCACGAGCGCGAATCCCAGAACGCCAAACACCGCCCCGGAGAACCCGAGTCCGGGCCCGAGCGAGAACGCAGCGGTCACGAACGCGACCGCGAACGCGACGGTCGGGAAGACGACGACCGCACGGACCCACGGACGAGAGAGGACTCCACGGGAGCCAGCGGAGCCGCCAGCTTCGACGCGTCCACCATCAGTGACGACACGACGCGGGAAGTCGCCAGTCGGACCGAATCCCCTTCCGTTGCGCCCGGCATGCGGGTAGTGGCTCCAGACGTACTCGGCGATCGGAGCCAACACCAGCGTGGCACCCACGTTCGAAGCGATATGGTCGAGACTACCGTGGGCGATCCCGGCGGTCAGGATGCCTGTCGGATAGCTGTACGACCAGGAGACGAAGGGGTACACGACGGGATCCCGAGGGTGTGAGAGCCCGCTCTGTGCGAACAGATAGAACCCGACGAGAACCGTGACGATCACGGCCGTTCCCCACGGGAAGCCGCCGATGAGCCGGCGAGAGAGTCGGTCGTGGATCGCACGGAAGTCGGCGACGCGTACCCCGAACACGATCACGGCGAGGAGCGCGACCACGAGCGCAGCCCGAGTCGGTGAGAGGGGCATCACCCACCGTTAGAACTGCGACCGCTTACGTCCTCGGACGATACACGGCAAGCGCTGTGGGTCCGCTTTGGAGTGCGGAATCGACACGGGTAGCAGCTCCGAATCGGCGGGCGAATCGGACGATGGGTGGATTCGGAGCGAACGGTGGGTGGATTCGGAGCGAACGGTGGGTGGATTCGGATATCGGCCGACGATGGGACGGTTCATCCACCGCGAACGACGTGGTCGGAATCTGTCCTCAAACGATCGCTCCCGCGGCGAGAAACAGCGTGCTGGCGACGATCACGTACGTCGTCGCCATGATCGACCAGTCGGTCCGGATCCGGGACAGCCGCTGCCGCCTTAGCCCTCTGGCCCTCGGGAGCGGAACGATCGCGAAGAACCCGATCATCAGGACGAGCATGACGCTCCCGGCGAGACCCACGGTGACCGCAGTTGCGACGGCACCCTCGCCGAGCGCACCGGTTACGCTGTCGAACGCGGCGAGCAGCCACAGAAGGAGCAGCCCGGATCCCGCCCCCGCAACGTAATGGACCACGGTTGCGAGACGCTCCGGGGCGCTTGCAACTGGCGTGTCGGTGAGCACGCCGGCCGCCACGCGCGGTGGGGTCTCCCCCTCCGGCAGTTGCGTCATCACGACGTCCATTGCGAGCGTTGCAGCGAAGCCGACGGCCGGACCCAGAAGGAGTCCGGCGACCAGCGAGAACTCGAACATCAGTCATCGATCCGTACGGAGGCGACCCGCTTCACACTGCCGGCCGATGGCAGACCGGACACCTCGCGTCGTATCGCTCCTGCGAACGCGACGCCGGATCCGTCTACCGAAGCAGTCGGCGACCCGCGCCTCGAAGCGACCGAACACCGTCGGCAAGTGCGGACACGGCACCGAGAGGACGAAGTTCGACATCACAACCCGCGACTCGTCGCGAGACGAAGCCGGGTGTCGCGCGAGTGCCAAGCACCGCCACGGTCCGGTGCCGAACGCGAACCTCGACGCTGAGGCCGGTCGCGTACAGCAGCTCCCGGAGTGCCTGCTCGTTCGGACCTCCGCCGAGTGATCGCGCGGCTCGGAGGGCGTCCCGAACCGTGTGTAGCTCGAACAGGAGCGTGTCGCCGGTTGACCGTACGTCCGCCACAACGCCGTCCACCGCCACCGTCAGGTCCTCGGTCGTGACCGAGAGGGTGGTTCCTACCCGGTCGATGCCGGCTACCGTCACTCCTGTTCGCGGGTTGTGACGCGAACCGTACCGTCGACTCGCCAGTGGGCGTGTTCCGCGTCATCACCCGTCCCGCTTGGGACGTCGACTTCCAGATCCTCGAACTCGTAGCTGATCTCGGCGTTCCGCCCGGTAAGCCGGTCGTACAGCCCGATGGCCAGTTCTGGCCACGTGGTCGTTTCGTCGATCCGTTCTTCGGGGTCGTCGGATTCGGACATACGAACAACCACGTGATGTGTGAACAAACCAGTACAGCCTGACTGTGTCAGCTTGATGCTCGATCCGTGACGGTCACCGCCTCGGTCAATGGTCGCGGCTCTCCCGTCTGCATCGGAAAGTGGTTGGCTACCGGCGCATGTGCCAGTGGTAGTTTCGGACCTACCTGTCCTCGGTCGGCGTCGGCGGGAGCGATCGCTTGTGTCGGGTTCGGTCGTGCCGGGCGAGCAGCCGTTGCACGAGTGACTCGTCGACGCCGAGCCGGTCGGCAACGACCGGAGTCTCGATCCCTCCATCGATCGCGAGACGCAACACGGGGTCGACGACGTCGTACGGTGCGCCCAGGTCGTCACGGTCGTACTGACCGGGAAGAAACCCTGCCGTCGGCGGTTTCTCGATGACGAACTCCGGGACCTCGAGCGCTCGGGCGAGCTCGCGTACCTGCGTCTTGTACAGATGTCCGATCGGGAGGACATCGGCCGCGCCATCCCCGTGTTTCGTCACGTATCCGAGCAGCCGCTCGCTCCGGTTCGTCGTTCCCAACACGATCCCGCCGGTGACGTTAGCTGCGAGGTACGCGGTTGCCATGCGGAGCCGAGCGACGAGATTCCCCGTCGACACCGGGTCGTCGTGGAGATCGAACCGGTCCGGCATACAGCCCGAAAATCCGGACAGCGCCGGCTGTAGATGGATCGTCTCGTGTTCGATCCCGAGCGCCTCGGCCAACCCCTCGGCGTCCCGCGCGTGGACGGCTCCCGTCTTGTTGGAGGGAAGCGTCAGCCCGTACACCCGGTCCGGCCCGAGCGCCTCCGCCGCGAGGGCGGCAACCACCGTGGAGTCGAGACCGCCGCTCATGTTCACCACGACCCCGTCGGCGTCCGCGCGCGCCATCGACGACCGAACGAACGCCGATATCCGCTCGACGGACTGCTCCGGATCGTCGAGTCCGACGTCCGCCGGCACCGCGTCGCCGCGACTACCAGCGATGCGAGACCACCGCCGTTACGTCGACGCCGCGAGTCGTCCACGCTGAGTTTCTTCGAGTGTTCATTTACACAGTGTTCCAGCTACTTCTCACACTAATGTCTTCTTATAAATCGGATTGGTCTATGGGAGATCCATATAAGGTCTTAACACCAAACGTACATGAAAAACGATCCGACACGTCAGATGCGTCTACGCTCGCGAGAGCTCACGGCACGCGTGCTGCGGCTCGTAAGAGCTATTTTCGTCCAGCCGAACCCGTACGAGTGAGCTACGATCGGCGGCGGATCCTGCTTTCGGGAGTCGCGTTCGCGAGCGCCGGTATCGCTGGCTGTGCCGATCACGGAGGCGATGACGGGGACGAGACGGCGGCAAACGAGGACGACGGTCCGGCTCTGGGGAAGCTGCTCGCAGTCGAAGAGGAGTTCTCCGTCACCGGCTCGATCACCGTCGATCCCGACGAGGAGGGAACGTCGATCGAGGAGGTGTCCGTCCGGGTCGTCGGCGACACGCTCCGGCTCGAGTACGAGCGTGATGAGACTCGGATCGTGCGGTATCATCGCAAGGACCGTGGTCGGCTGGTCGTCGGAGACCGGTGCCGGACCGACCCGATCGAGGCGTTCGACCCGGATCCGCGCACACTCGACCACGGGCTGTCCGCCGTCCCAGCTGTCACGGTCGACGCGGTCGACCGCGCGCCGGTGGTGCCGGGCGCGTTTCGGAAACGATTACAGGGCGATCCCGACCTGCAGCCCGTCGATCGCGAGCGGGTTGACGGAACCGATCGATTCGTGTACGAACTGCCACACGGCGGCAGGCTGCAGGATCGAGTGACCGTCGTCGTCGACGCGGATGGGCGCCCGATCCGTATCGAGTCGAGACGCGTCGGCGAGTGGGTGATGCGGACGTGGGAACGGCGCGTCCGGCGTGTCGTGACCGTCGACTGGCGGTTCGATGACTGGGGCGAGACGGTCGGGAGGATACTGCCCGACGATCCAGCGTGTCCAGAGTGAATCCGTATCGACTCGAAAACCAGTCCGCCCTCCCCGAATTGAAACGCGCGAGACGATCGCCTCGCTTCGCTCGGCGCTGCGACTCGCTGTTCCCCGCTCGCTCCGCTCGCGGGGACGGGGGACAAGCCGATCCGCGGTCGACTGCGAATCGGCCCGAAAACCAGTCCGCCCTCCCCGAATTGAAACGCGCGAGACGATCGCCTCGCTTCGCTCGGCGCTGCGACTCGCTGTTCCCCGCTCGCTCCGCTCGCGGGGACGGGGGACAAGCCGATCCGCGGTCGACTGCGAATCGGCCCGAAAACCAGTCCGCCCTCCCCGAATTGAACGGGGGACAAGCCGATCTACAGTCGGCTGCTCTACCAGGCTGAGCTAAGGGCGGTCGAGTAATCGTAGTCGCCGGATCGGACTTAAGAGTTCTCTTTCGATCCCGGCTCGAGCCGTTTCCCGCGCCCGAAACCGGCCGACGAGAGCCGATCGTACGCATCGTTTTTAAGTTCGTCCCGGCGCGAGCGGGAATATGACCGACGGGAACGAGAGACAGACGACCTTCGGCGCGGACGGGAGCCTCGAGACCGAGACGACGCCGGACGCGACCGGCGAGAACGATTTCGGCGAGTCGAAGGAGCCGAACGAGACCGACGGCGGCTACAGCCGCTACGACGTCTCGAGCCTGCTCCAGAAGGCCGTCCGACGCTCCGATGAGCAGATCGCCGCGTGGGCCGCGTGGGAGCTCGCCCGATCCGGCTACGCCTGGAACCTCTGGGAGCGACTCAATCTCTACGTCGTCGAGGATCTCCGTGCGGGTGATGAGGTTGCGTTGACGATCCAGCGCTACGAGGAGCTGGCTACGGAGCGCTGGGAGCCCGAGGAGTGGCGCGGTCGCCTCTGTGCGATCCACGCCGCGCTCGCCGCGGCGAGAGCCACGTCCACCCGCGAAGCGTCGAACGCCGACGAGTACTTTCATACGATCGCGAAGCGTCGCGCCGACGCTGCTGAGCGGGACGAAGAACCCGCTCACGACTTCCCAGTGGGCGACCTGGAGCCCGGCGGTGAGTTCGACGCCATTTTCGACGGACACACGGCTGCAGGCTCCCGGCTCGGACGCAGCACCCGGTTCTTCAAAACGCACGGCGCACGGGTCGGTCCCGAAGGCGAGTCCGATCTCAGCGCCCGCTGGCAGCGCCTCGCGATGCTGTTCGACGACGAGATCGACTACTCCGAGGCGGAGATCTCCCACGCGGTCGAACCCGTCGATCCCGAGGCACCGTGGACTGAGCCGAGGTTCGACGAGAACTCGTCCGCTGACGACGACCCGGACGCGGACCACGCAGACCACGGATCGCTCGCCGACTTCTCAGAGTGAACCACTCGCGTCACGGCCGGCCGTCAGCAACACCTGCGGACTGTTATCCCGGAGCAGCGGCTCGGCCGGGAGTGAACGCTCGGCCGCCTAGGACTCACCGGCACCGACGACGTCGGCGTCGGTGGGATTCGATCCACCGTATCGCTCCACGAACGCGTCGAGCTGCTCCGGATCGTCGGCACCGGGTAGCGGTTCGGTCGTCGTCCTGCAAGGTGCCTCGACACCGAGTCGGTTACAGACGTGGTCGCTCGTCACCTCGGCCATCTCGCGGTACGTCGTGAGCTTGCCGCCGACCACGCTACAGAGGTTCGGGACGTCCTCGTCCGCGTGGTCGATCACGGTGAATCCGCGGGAGATACCGCGTCGGGTCGAGCCAGCCTCGTCCGGCGCGTACAGCGGCCGAACACCCCACCAGGTCCGGATCGTCGTGGCGTCTGCCACCGCCGGAAGCATCGCCGCACACTCCTCGATCGAGCGCTCGATCTCCCACTCCGCGGTCTCGTACGCGTCCGGATCACTCACCGGGACGCTCGTCGTTCCAAGCACGACTTCACCGTTATGAGGCACGACGATGTCGCCGTCGTCCGGATCCCGGCAGCGGTTCAACACGGGCCCGAGTCCGTCGTACTCGACGGAGACCATCACCCCCCGACTCGGTGCCATGCCGACCTCCACGTCGGCGAGCTCGGCGATCCGGTCGGCCCAGGCACCGGTGGCGTTGACGACGTACTCCGGCTCGACGGTTTCGTCGAGCTCACCGCCGACACGGACCGACGTGACGCCCGTCTCCCCGGGTGTCACGTCGATGTCCTCGACCGGCGCGTGTGGGTGGACGCGTGCTCCGTGTCGCTCCGCATCGGCGGCGTTCGCCGCCACGAGTCGTGACGGATAGATCACGCCGTCCGGGACTCGAAACGCCTCGGCGACGTCGTCGGAAAGGTCCGGAACCAGCTCCCGAACGTCGGCAGCGTCGAGACGCTCGGTGTCGATACCGATCTCCGCACACGCGTCGAGTTTCTTCTCGAAGTACGCGGGGTCGTCCGCCTCGAGCCGAACGAACAGACCGCCGGTGTCGCGAACGCAGGCTCCCGCGATCTCCCGGAGCGTACGGCTTTCGGAGAGGCATTCCGCCGCCCCTCGCTCGTCGGCCTCGGCGTACCGCGCCCCACTGTGGAGGAGGCCGTGCGAGCGTCCCGAGGTCCCGCCTGCCAGTCCGCCGCGCTCAACGAGCGTCACGTCGACGTCACGCAACGCGAGATCGCGCGCGACGCCGGCTCCGGTCGCTCCACCACCGATCACGAGGACGGTCGGATCGGCAGTCACGCGATCTCACCCCCACTCTCCGCGTGAAAGCTGTGGCCATCGGGCGGGGTAAGTCGGTTTTCACGAACGGTAACAGTCCGACTGCTTCGGGGTCGATACTCCATGTACAGGCGTAGGGATGAGCGGCATTGAGGCTGGCGGCGGGGACGGCTGGCAGCGGAGGTGGTTGGCATCTCGGCGGTCGACAGCAAGGCAGATCGGCTGTCGGTTTCGACGGTGTTCGGTCGGAGCGGAATCGGGTTCTCGCGGAGTCAACGACTTCGGGAAGCCAGTTCAGTCGCTCCGACGGACTCCCGTTTCGGAGTCGCAGGTCGATCGCGCAGCGACGAGGAGAGCCACTGCGGCCACGAGAGCGGTTATCACCCCGAACCCGGACGCGTCATCCGTAGTCGCGGGGTCGACCGCGTCCGGAGTCGGAGTTGGTGCAGGCGACGGCGTCGGTGTCGGCGACGGCGGAGTCGCCTCGACTGCAGCCTCCACCGCCGCCTCCGCATCCACGACCCCGTGCCCGTGGCGGTCGTCAGGCTCGGTCGCTCCGTCGGGATGAACGGCAGTGTCGACGACCGCCGACTGAAGATCGTCGCCGCCGATCCGTCCGTCCGTCGCGGCGACCGCCAGCGCGGCGATGCCGCCCACGTGGGGTGCCGCCATGCTCGTCCCCTGCAGCTCGACGTAGCCGTCAGTCGTCCCCGCCTCGGCGCTTCGAACCCCGACGCCGGGGGCAGTCACGTCAGGGACGACGTAGTAGTCGGGCCATCCGGCCGGCGTACCTCCGAACGCGGCGGTCGTGTTGATCGCCGCGCCGCTGGAAAAGGTCGCGACCCCTCGGTCGTCGCGAACCGCGCCGACCGCCAGCGCATCGTACGTGTTCGCCGGCGACGCCGACGTTCCGTGGCCCGCGTTGCCGGACGCGGCGACGACGATCTTGTCGGCCGCCCGTGCGTTCCGAACTGGTCGAACGAACCCACCGAACGTTCCGTTCGTCCCGAGGCTCATCTGCAACACGTCGACCGCCTCGTTCGCAGTCGCATGCTCCATGCTTGCGAGCACGCTGGCGAACGTCGCGGAGCCGTCCTCGCCGAACGTGTTGATACCGTACAGTCCCGCATCCGGTGCAACGCCGATCTGTGTGCCTGACGCGTCGCCGCCGGCCACCGTCCCCGCGACGTGTGTGCCATGTCCGATCGGATCGCGTGCATCCGCGACCTCGTCGGCCACGAGCGTGCCGTTCTCGTCGAACTCGGCCCACCCGTCGAGGTCGATATCCCGATGTGTCGGATCGACGCCGGTGTCGATGACGGCCACAGTCGCCCCAGCTCCGCGCGTCTCGAACCGCTCCCACGCGGCAGGCGTGCCGATGAGTTCGAGCCCGGGGGTGTAATTCCCCTGTGTGTGAACTTGTGTCGCGTGAGTCTCCGGCATATAAACCGCTCCGTCCGGAGCGGAACTACCGTCGTCGATGTCGAGCGTCTCTATCTCGACGTTCTCGTGGACGTGCGTCACGTTCGACACGGCGAGGAGGTCGGCCGCGTCGACGGCGTCGGGATCCACTGTGACCACCATGGCGTTGGCGAGCCAGAACTCCGATTCGACGGTGATGGCATCGTGGTCGCCGGCAAACGCCGCGAACGCCGATTGTTCGGCCGCAGCGTGGGTTTCGAGCTCGTCAACCACCGCCCCCGGATCGTGTCGTTCGACCTCGTCGACCGGGGTGAATCGAACGACGACCTCGGTCGGTCCCGACTCGTTCGCGAGCGGCTCCGTCCCGAGCGGACCGTCGACGTTCGTGGAGTCGACGCCGGACGTGGCACCAGCCGCAACGCCGCTTAAAAGTACCGTCGCGGTCGCGACGAGGAGGAACACGAGAAGTACGCGACGCCACTGTCGGCCGGTATCCATGGTTGGCAGTCGATCGGAGCGGAAAAATAGGTTCGGTTGGCCCGAGTGACCGATCACTTATACGCTCTCCGTCGAAGGTGACGACGTGGACGAGCTCGTCGTCAGCACCGAGGTGTACGCCGCTCCCGAGACGGTGTATGAGTTCCTGCTGGACTTCCCGCGGTACGGTCGCTACTCGGAGTATCTCCGGGAGGTACACACGCTCGCGGGTGACGGCGGTCCTGGAACACGATACGCGCTCACGTTTGCGTGGTGGAAACTCACCTACACCGCTCGGTCGGAGGTAACCGACGTGACGCCTCCTTCGCGGATCGACTGGACGATAACGAAGGATATCGACGCCGGGGGGTGCTGGCGGATCACCCCCCTAGAACCCGACGCGGATGCGGGATCCGATACGGGGAACGAACCCGCCTGTGAGGTCGCCTTCGAGGTGCAGTTCGATCCGGGGTCGGCCAGCTCCGACGCGTTGGATCTTCCGCGTCTCGTCTCGTTCGACTGGGTGCTCGAAAAGACGATTCCGCTCATCAAATCCGAGGCCGAACGGGTCGTCGAACGCGCAGTCGCCGACCTGGAGGGCAGCAAGCGACCGGTCGACCTCGACGTGTACGTCGACTCCGACCGGATCTGAACGCCGCGCAGAAACGAGAGTGAGGTGTCGAATCGTGGCACGGAGGACCCCAGAAACGTCGAGTCGAAGCCCTTAAGAGTTACACGGCGAAAGCCAGTAGTGCGCACGAGGGCTCGTAGATCAGTGGTAGATCACTCCCTTGGCATGGGAGAGGCCCCGGGTTCAAATCCCGGCGAGTCCATCCCGATTCCTTCCCCATGCATGGGGAAATAGAACAGTACAGAGAAGCGTTAGCTGCACCGATAACAGGACGACATCTTCAACAGGGGTGTGCGCCTCTCCGACGGCGACACCGGGAGAGCGATACGGCGCGTCGCGATCGCCACCGCTTGTGGGTGATTCCTCGGTCGGCGGTGAATGACGTCGGGAATGCAGCCCGTTCCAGTTATATACTGCTCCCGACCGGGAAGATGTAAAGCGGTCGGTGTTCCTCATCGACTGCAAGAAGGGACCGCAACTCCGCGTCCGCGAACGCGCCGACGGCCACCGTCGATAGGTCGAGTGTCTCGGCCTGGAGGTAGATGTTCTGGCCCGCATGTCCCGCCTCCATCGGCACGTACCGGCGCTCCCCGCGCTCGCCGTACCGATCCATGGTCCGCTCGTCCACTCCCGTGATCACGACCGAGAGCGGGGCCTCCGCCACGAACTCTTGGTCGACAGCGATCTCGCGAAGCTGCGGGCCAAAGGACCCATCGCGTACCCGCTCGAGTTCGTGGTCGGCAGGGTCGTAGTGGAAGACGCCCGAAGCCACGTCTTGGATTCCGGGATCGGTGCAGACGACGAACAGCTCGAGCGGATACTGAGCACCCGCGCTCGGTGCCGCCCGGAGACCGACAGCTCCCGCCCGCCGCTGTGTGATACCTTGGGCGGCCCAGCAGAGCTGTCCGATCTCGGCCGGCGTGAGCGCTCTCTCGCCGAAGGCACGCCGCGATCGGCGGTCGGCGATGGCCGTTTCAACCCGCTGGTCACCCCGTATCGTCTGCGGGCTGGGTAGCTGCACCACCGCTTGGGAGGGCGGAGGATCGTCGTTCGCGGCGGGCGGGTCCGGTTGCTCCCAGAACCGAAGCCGGAACGTGTCGCTCAAAAAGCCGATCAGGACCGCGCTGACCGCCGCCGCGACACCGATCAGCTTCGCCACGGTTCGACGCGAGAGTGACCGTTCGCGAGTGGCGGAGTCGCGCTGCGGGTCGGGTGCCATATCGAGCACTACTGGTGCCAGTCGCTTAGTGATTGGCCGGATGCGCTCACTCCCGAACGAAGGAGGCGAACCGTCGGATCGCCGTCGCGTTCGACGGCGACGATCATCGCGCCCGTTCGGTCCCTGACATCGGCCTCGGCGATCGTGCGTCCCGCCAGCCCTGCCGCGGTGAACACGGGAGAGCGAGCGGGACACGACTGTCGGCCACGCGTATTTCTTATATTCGGTCGAGCACTACGGGAAATAGTTCTCGTTCGGTAGCGGAATACAGCGAACGGACGACGCGAGACTGCTCGCGCGAGGAGGGGTCTCAGCGCTCGTCCGGAACGTCGGGATACGACTGCGCGCCGCCACTCGAGTTCCGGGCAACTACCGTTGCCACGGCCGCGGTACCGTCGTTGACCTCGCGACGTCGTTCCTCGTAGGTGAGGATCGTCAGATCCAGGCATGCTCGGAGCAAGTCGTTCGACCGGTAGCGGTGGCGGTCCCTCGAGGGACCGATCTCGACGCGTTCGCTCGAACGGAGATGGTGTTCGTACACCAACACGCCACCGGGCGCGAGCGCATCCTTGAGCTCCGGCACGAGTTCGAGCGCGGCAAAGAAGCTCACGGTGATCAGGTCGTACGCGTTCGCCTCGATGTCGTACTCGGAGTCGGTGAGATCGGTCCGGATCCATTCGACGTCGACGCCCGCCTCGGCGGCGCGGCGTCGGCCCCGTTCGAGGGCTTCGTCGGAGACGTCGACGGCCTCGACGTCGTAGCCGCGCCCGGCGAGATACACCGCGTTGCGTCCGGTCCCGGTCGCGACGTCAAGCGCACGGCCCTCGGGGAGCGTGTCGATCCGTCGCTCGAGCTCGGGGATCGGGTGCTCTGGGAGCTCGAACTCGTCGTCGCTGCTGTACTTCTCATTCCAGCGTTCTCGGTCATCGGTCACGGCCGAACGCTCGTAGGGAGCCGTGTTGAAACTAGCCGTAGGCGAATCGTGTTGAAGCTAGCCGTAGGAGACGCCGCGGGAGGAAATCGTGTGGTGTGATGACCGGCCCGCCCTCGATCAGCCGAGGAGCCGAGCGATCGTCGGATCGAGGGCGGTCTCGAACCACGCAGACACGAGTCCCAGTCCGATCCCGAAAAGCGCCGCGAGGAACACGACGGCGATCATCGCGCGCGTCACGCCCGGTTGTGTGTCGTGACGGTCGGTCGGTTCGTGGAAGTACAGGCGGTTGATGAACGGGACCACGTACATTACGGTCAACAGCGTGCTGACTGCCACGACGAACGCGACCATCCACATACCCTCCCTGAGAGCCCCGAGCGCGATGTACCACTTGCCGACGAACCCGACGGTCGGGGGAAGCCCGATCATCGCCAGTGCGAGCAACACGAACGAGAGCCCCATCACTGGCGATCGCTTGGCGAGCCCGGCGTACGCTTCGAGCGTCCGAGCGTCGAACCGGATCGCGAACATCCCCGCGAGGACGAACAGGCCGCCTTTGATGATACCGTGGCCGAACACCTGTAGCACGGCCCCGAAGACGGCCGTCTCGTTCGCGACGGCGATGCCGGTTACCACCAGCCCGAACTGCGAGACCGTCGAATACGCGAGCATGAGTTTCACGTCCCGCTGAAGCACCGCGAAGACGTTTCCTACCAGCATGCTCAACACGGCCACGGCGACGAACCCCTCCCACAGCCACGGGTTCGCGTACAGGAACTCCAATGAGAAAACCGTAAACACGACTCGGGAGAGGGCATACACCGCGACTGCGGGCACCAGCCCGGACAGCATCGCGCTGATGGCGGTCGGGGCGGAGGCGTGAGCGTCCGCGAGCCACGTGTGTACCGGAAACAGAGCGATCTTGATCACGAGGCCGGTCGTCAGAAAGACGAACGCCGCGGTCACGAGCGGGTCACCGTAGCCAACTTCGGCGATCCGGACCGACGCCGAGGCCATGTTGAGCGTCCCGGTTGCCGCAAACACGAGCGTCACGCCCAACAGGTACAGCGTCGCACCCACGGTGCCGATCAGGAGGTACTTCATTGCGGCGTACGTCGACCACCGGGAGTTCGCCGCCGCGACGAGGGCGTAGGAAGCGATCGCCATGATCTCGAGAAACACGTACAGGTTGAACAGATCACCCGCCATCGCGATGCCGATGATACCGCCGGTCAAAAGGAGATAACAGCTGTAAAACGCGTTCGATCCCGGTCCGGCGGAGCGCGTGTACGCGAGCACGCCGAGCGCGAGGAGCGAATCGAGCGCCACGATCGTCACTGAAAAGGCGTCGGCGTGTAGCTCGATCCCGTACGGGACCGGGATCCCCCCGATCTCGTATCGAACGAGACCGTCAACGAACACGACCACGGCGAGCGCAGCGGCGACGACGAGGGTGACCGAAAGCACCGCGACGGCGACTCGCCAACCTATCCGCCCGTACCGCATGCCCGCGACGATGGGGACGACCGACGCGAAAAGCGGCAGCAACACGACGAGACCGGCGAACCACTCCGGGATCGCTACCGCGAGCGGATCGATCGCATCCCCGATCATAGATACGCCACCCCCAGCGCGATCGCTAGCAACAGCAGCACCACGTAGATGCTCGCGTCCACGGTCGCTTTCAGGCCGGTTGCGCCGGGAACGCGTCGTCGTCGTGCGTCGTAGGCGTTGGCGTAGCCTTCCGGAAGGAGCGACCAGAGCACCGACTGTGGCACCCGGACGGCACGGACCGAGAACACGGCGAGCGCGACGAGTCGAGCGTCGACCGTCCGGAAGACGGCGGAGACCACCCTTGCCAGTCCGCCCCCGCCGTAGAAGATCAGCGGATCGTGTACCCGGTGGACGTCGATCCCGCCGTGAAGCCGATCGAACAGCGGTTTCCCGACGAGAAACGCGACGACGCCCGCCGCCGCGAGGCCGAACGCCTCGGTGAGATGACTGACGGAATAGGGGTCGGTCGCCCACGCTGCCGGGTCGGGAAGCAGCGCGAACAGAACATCGTAGTAGACGCCGAGCACGATACACGTCGCGGCGATGAAGCCCATCACGACCGCATGACCGAAGCCCGCGCGGGCGGTCCTGACGCGTTCCGCGCCGTCAGCTTCATCCGACGTCTCGGCGGCTTCAGCCGGATCACCGTAGCGGAACGCGTAGTAGCCGAACTTGATGAACGACGCGAAGGTCCCGACCGCACCGGCGAGAAGCAGAAGACGGAGCGGTCCGAGTCCGGCGTCTGCGGCCGCATCCAGCACCATCCCTTTGCTCACGAACCCGTTGAACCCCGGGACGGCGGTGATCGACAGGGCAGCGACGAGGAACGTCCCGAGAACTATCGGCATCGTCGATCCGAGCGCGCCGAACCGGTCGAGGCGGTTCTCGCCGGTCCGTAGAACGATTACGCCGGCGACCATGAACAACAGTCCTTTATAAAGTACGTTGTTGAACAGGTGTGCGAATCCGCCGGCGACGCCGAGCGCCGAGCCGATGCCGATCCCCGCGAGCATGTAGCCGACCTGCGCCTGAATGTGGTACGCCAGCAGTCGCCGCATATCCTTCTGAGCCAGCGCGTACACGGCGCCGTAAACGGCCATTACCCCCCCGACGTAGGCGAGGACGAGATTCCCGTCCGGGAAGGTGCGGTACACCGCGTACACCGCTGCCTTCGTGGTGTACGCACAGAGGAACACTGACGTGGCAACGTGAGGACGGTGATAGGTGTCCGGCAGCCACCCGTGGAGGCCGATCACCGCGGCGTTCAGTCCGACGCCGAGTCCGACCGCAAGCGTCGCGAACCCCGGTGCGACGCCGGTGCCGTCGAACTGGAGGGCGTCCGGGGAGAGACCGACCGCGATCAGGTGGGCAGCCACGCCAACGAGCAGCAGACCGCCGCCGATCGCGTGAGCGATCGCGTACCGGTAGCCAGCCCGAACCGCCGCTCCGCCGTGGAGCCAGACGAGAAGCGTCGAAGCGACCGCCATGATCTCCCAGCCGATGACGAGCGACAGCCAGTCGCCGACGGTTACCGTCCATATCGCGGCCGCGACGTACGCGAGCGCCACCGCGAGGTGTCGGCGGTCGAATCCCGCGAAGAAGGCGTACACGACGGCTGCAGCACCGAATCCACCGAAGATCAACACGAGGAGGCGAGTAGGCGTGTCGACGGCAACCACGAGCAGTTCGAAGCCGAGAAAGCTCCCCGTGGCTCCGACGCCGTCGGGGACGAGAACCGCCCACACGAACACCCCCGAGAGCGCGACCGCTCCAGCGGCATGGCCGATGCGCCGAGGGAGAAAGGCGGCAAGGACGGCCGCGATGGCGACGAGAATCGCTGGCGGAATCGTGAGCGGGTCGACGAGGGCCGTCCGGCCAGCCGTCGCGAGTCCGACACCCATCACGGCACCCTCACTCCCGTTGCGGCGTCGACAATGGCTCTCGTGGCGTCCGCGAAGAACAGCCAATCGACCGCGACTCCGAACGCCACGACCACTAGCGCGGTCGCCAGAATCGGGCCGACGAGGAGCCAGCTGGTCTCCCCACCCCACCAGTCAGCGCGCTCCCACTGGTCGCCGGGCGATCCAGTGGCGTGATCGCCTCGCGTCACCTGTGTGTCGTCGATCCCGCCGTCGGGCCGTGGGGCGGTCGTCGTCGCACCGCCGATCGGTCCGTCGACTATCGGTTTCGGGTCGGCATGCTCGGCCGATTCGAAGAACGCCGTGTACACGATCGGCCAGAAGTACGCCACGTTTACCACGCCCGAGGCGACGAGCAGGAACGGGACGAACGCCCACCCCGCCTCGATCCCCCCGACCAGCAGATACCACTTGCTCACGAACCCCGCGAACAGCGGGATCCCCGCCATACTGAACGCAGCGGTCGCGAAGGCGGTCATCGTCAACGGCATCCGACGACCGACGCCCGCCAGTTCGGAGACCTTCTTCAGCCGTAACTCGACGTAGAGCGCCCCCGCACAGAAAAACAGCGTCAGCTTCGCGAACGCGTGCGCCGGTAGATGCAGCAGGCCGCCGGCGATCGAGGCCGGTGAAAGCAGCGCGATCCCCAACACGATGTAGGAGAGTTGTGCGATCGTCGAGTACGCGAGCAGACGTTTGAGATCGTCTTGCCGCAGCGCCAGGAGGCTCCCGAGCAGCATGGTTGTCGCGGCGGCGATGGCGAGCGGCGCTCCCATTCCGATCGCTGCGACCGTCTCGGGACCGAACACCTCGAGGACGGTTCTGGCGATTCCGAAGACGCCGGACTTGACGACGGCGACCGCGTGGAGCAGTCCCGAAACGGGCGTGGGTGCGACCATCGCGCTGGGCAGCCACGGGTGCAGCGGCATGATCGCCGCTTTGACGCCGAAACCGACGATCAGGACGCCGAAGACGGTGCGGGCGAACCGCGGATCCGTGTTCGCGACCGCAGCCAGCTCCTCGATCCCGCCCGTGTCGAACGTCACCGTGCCGGCGAGCCAGAACGTGAGAACGGTGCCGAAGACGACGAGGACGCCTCCCGAGAGAGCGTAAGCGAGATACTTGTAACCCGCTCGGCGGGCCTCGTGGGTCTCGTCGTGCGCGACCAGCGGATACGTCGCGACCGTGAGCAGCTCGTAAAACAGGAACAGCACCAGCAGGTTCGTCGCAAAGGCGACGCCCATCGTGGCACTGAGACTACCGGCTAGCGCCGCGAAAAAGCGGGTGCGTTCGTGGTCGTCCAGTCCGCGAAGGTAGCCGATGCTGTACACCGCCGTGAGGACGTACAGCCCGCTGGCGACAACGCCGAAGAGGAGACCGAGCGGATCGGCCCGGAACGCGAACTCGACACCCGGGACGAGGGTGCCGAAATGGGCGAGGTGTTCCCGCCCCGCGAGTGCGTCGGGGACCATGCTGAGCACCAGCCCGAACTTCACGACCGCCGCGAGGATCGTCCACCCCTCCCGGGGCGTCGGCCGTCGCGCCGACAACACGATCAGGATCGCTGCGACTCCCGACGCCGCGACCGCGGCGAACGGTCGATACGACTCGACGACGACCGGATCAGTCATCGTCCGGATCCGTGTGCGCTCCCCCGGACGATCGGTTCCCGATGCTCCCGTCGTGTTGCCCCTCGCCGATCGATCGTTGTCTGCGTTCCTCGACCGCAATGGTTCGTTCGATCTCTCGGATATCAGTCGTGTCGAACTCCGAATGGAGACGCACGACGATCGCCAGCGCCAGCGCGGTCAGCGAGACGCCGACGACGATCGCCGTCAACACGAGCGCGTGCGGTAATGGATTCGCGTGTGGTCCAGCCTGGGCCACGAGCGGGGGGCCGGCGCCGTCGACGTAGCCGACGCTCACGAGCAGCAGGAAGACTGAGATCTGCAGCAGGTTGAGACCGATCAGTTTCCGGACGAGCTTCCGGCTGTCGATCAGCACGTAGAAGCCGAGGAGAAACACGACGAGAAAGGCGAACTGATACGGGTGGACGAGCGCGTCGATCACGGCGGCTCACCCCCGTCATCGACCGCGCCGGCTCCGATCCAGACCACGAGGCCGGCGACGACCGCGGCCACGAGAATGCCGATAGCGAACTCGACGATCTCGACCGTGTACACGACCGCGATCGGGACGGCAAACACCTCGAGTAACGCGCCACCGAAACCGACCGCAGCGAACGCTACCAGCCCGAACAGGGCGAATCCCAGGACGAACGCGCCAGCGAGAATCCGCTCGTCGATCCAGCGTCGGGTCGGTTCGACGCCGAACGCAAGCACGATCAGAACGACCGTCGCACCCATTACGATCCCGCCCTGGAAACCGCCGCCGGGGAGGCCGGTCCCGTGGAGCGTGATGAAGAGGCCGTAAACGAACACGAACGGCACAACGGTTCGCGCGGCCGTCAGGATCACCGGACTCCGGAGGTAGGCCGTCTCCGTCCCCTCGATGTCATCCGATTTCGGCGTTGTCGCGTCCCCCGAGTCGGTCACCGCAGCTCACCTCCCCGGAGCACGAGCAGGACGCCGGCGACCGCGGCGAACGCGACGATCAGCTCCCCGAGCGTGTCGAGGGTTCGGTAGACGACGAGCACCGCTGCGACCGCGTTCGAGAAGCCGGTTTCCGCAAGCGTGTGCTCGACGTAGTAGCCGTACGGCGTGAGCGTGCCGTCGGCGAACGTGAACCGGACTGCCGGAGCCGCCGGCGCCCCGACGTCCGGGAGTTCGCGAACGACGAGAAACAGCGGGACGGCGAGAAACAGGATCGCTCCGAGCAACGGCAGGTTCGTGGATCGAAGATGCTTCGCCGGTTCGTCCCCACCATCGTCCTCGGCCGTCCCGGTGATCGCTTCGGGCGGACCCGTGGTGGTTCGTGCGACGGTGATAACGAGGAGGACCGACAGCACGCCGGCACCGACTGCGGCTTCCGCCAGTGCCACGTCGGGGGCCGCGAGCAGGATCCAGATCAGTGCCAACCCCAGACTGAACGCTCCGAAGGCGACGATCGCGCCGACCAGGTCCCGCAACGTCGCGGCGAGCAGTGCCGTCCCGATCACGAACGCGACGAGGCCGAGCTCGAGCGGCGTCACGCCGACTCACCCCCGGTTTCGGAACCGTCTGGAGGCTCACTCGACGACGTGCCGGTATCGATCGGGCCGTCCTTGTCGAGCGGCTCGGACCGCGTCCACACCGATACCTCCCGACTGTAGGCGGCGCGCGCGATGGCGTGTGCCGCCGTCGGATTCGTCACGTAAATAAACCCCAGCAGGATCGCCGTTTTCACGGCCTCGATCCCCGGTCCGAAGTACGCCGTCACCGCAACGAGAGCGAACCCCGCCCCGAGAGTGTCGGCCTTCGTGGCCGCGTGCGCCCGGCAGTACACGTCGGGAAGGCGAAAGAGGCCGACAGCACCGATGAGCGTAAAGAACACGCAGCCCGCGGCGGCGACCACGACGACCGCGGTCGCGACCGGACCGGTCATCGTACCTCACCTCCGTGGAACGTGAACCGCGAGATCGCGAGACTTAACACGAAGTTCAGAAGCGAGTAGATCAGCGCGATGTCGAGGAACTCGGGTCGGTCGAGTCCGGCAGCCACGAGTGCGATGACGATCACGGCGCTCGTCCCGATGACGTTCACCGCCAGCAGACGGTCCTGGGTCGTCGGCCCCACCGCGACCCGGTACAGCAGGAGAACCGCGAGTGCGACGACCGCCGCGGCCGCACTGAGGAGTGCGGCACTCGCGACGTCGGTCACTGGCGACCCTCCGTCTCCGGACCGTCGTCCCCGTCTCGACCCGTATCGGTTCGCTCTCCGCCCGATCGGTCGTCGTCCCCCGGACCGACGCCGTGTCCCGGTCCCGCAAGACGAGTCGCGTCGCCCCGGTCGAGCGGACCCGATATCTCGAGAGCTGCACGACCCCGAAAGACGAAGCCGATCGCTCGCTCTCGCGCGCCGGAGAGGAACTCCTCGCGGGTCGGTCCATCCAGGGAGTGGACGAGCAGCTCGCTACCGTCGGCCTCGACGGTGAGCGTGCCCGGCGTGAGCGTGAGACTGTTGGCGAGCCCGGTAACCGAGATACCGTCGTCGACCGCCGCGTCGACACGATCCAGCCACGGGTCGATCGGCAGCGACGGATGTAACACGACGTAGGCGAACTGGACGTTCGCTTTGGCTATCTCCCAGAGGAGATACGGCACGAAGCAGACCCCGCGAAGGATGACGAGTGGCGCTCGTACGGGGTTCGGCGTCGTCTCGAACGTGACGTTGCGGAACAGCCCAGCCGCCAGTACTCCAGCCGCCGCGCCAGTCAGTAGGTCGAACGCCGACCCGGGATCGCCAAGCGCCAGATAGAAGCCGAACGTCAGCACGAACACCGCACCGGCTCGGATCAGCATCGGCCTCGAGAGTCGCCGAGGACCCTCGTCCGCCGGTGCCCGGTCGAACGTGAGGCCGCTTGCCGACAGTGCCGATTCGACTGGTTGGAGCGTCGGCGCGGTCGCGTCGACCGAGTAGCTCGGATCGACGACCACGCGATCGATCCCTTCGGCGGCGGCGTACGACTCGAGCACCGCCACGTGATCCGTCGGGTCGGCGAGATAGCGGTCGAGCCCGAGCAGCGCGGTGTGGACCGGCGTGCCTTCGGGTGCGACCTCCCTGGCGACGGCTTCGGCCCGCTCGATCCCCCGTCGCTGGGCCCGGGATGGTGACGGGCGACGGCGTGGTACCGTCTGTACGAGATGTAGATCGAGGTCGCCGTCGAGCGACGACGCGCTATCGAGCGCGAACTCGATCGTCCGCGACGGCGTTACTCCCGACCCAACGAGTACGAGGAGTCCGGATGATCCCGCCCCCATGCGCCGATGTTCTCACATCAGGGGTAAATAGCTTCGTAGCACGATAGCTTCCTGACACGTCAACCGTGGCGTGACTACTCGCGTGCCGTTCGCTCGAGAGCGGCGCGGTAGTGATACGCGTCGCCCGCATCGCCGCGGACCACCTCGGCGACTTTCCATCCCGTTCCCACGGCTGCTTCCCGCAGACGATCCGGGCTGAAAAGTCGAATCTGGAGGATCGGAGTCGACGCTCCGTCGTACTGGAAGAACATCACGCGATGTGCGAGCCCAGGGGTCGGATCGTGGCGATAGCCGATCAGTTCCGCGGTGGCGGGATGTGTCGGGTCGTAGCTGTCGAGCACGGCGGTCGCATCTGGCGTCGTCACGTAGGCGAGGTCGCCGAGAAACTCCGAGAGCCCCCGCATCGATCCGGCGAGTCCGAGCTGCGTCCCGTTCGAGAGCGCGGATCGGAACCGGTCTCGCTCGAACTGCGAACGAAGGTCGAACATATCTCCCGTCCGAGCGTCCTCGACGCCGCGGTCGCGCATCGTCTCGACCAGCGCCGGACTCGGTTCGATCGCGACGGTTTCGAACTGCTGTTGAAAGTACAGCGCATGCCGGCCCGTTCCGGCACCCAGATCGACGAGCGGCCCCTGTACCCACGACGCCAGCCACCCGTCATCGGCGTCGGGGTCGAACTCGGTGAAGTAGTACGAGTCGATCGGATGCTCGGTCGTTTCGCTGCCGTCACGATGGAGGAGAGGTTCGGTTCGCTCTCCGCGGTGATGGTCACGGATCGCGCGGCCGAACGCGTCGGTCATGTGGGATGCCGACGCGTTCCGGGTTGAAAAAGTCGCGTGAGAGTCGGTACCGTGTTGCCGAGCGACTCTTTCTCGGTGGTTTGCCGAGCGACTCTTTCTCGGTGGTTTGCCGAGCGACTATCCTTCGAAGTCCTGTTCGGCCAGCGCTTCCTCGAGCACCGCGAGCAGGAACTCCACGTTGTTCGGTCGGGCGGAGTAGCCCATACAGCCGATCCGCCAGATGTCGCCGGCCAGATCACCGAGCCCGGACGCGATCTCGAGGTCGTACTCCGCGAGCAGGTAGTCGATAACCGCGGCGTCGTCGACGCCGTCGGGCACGCGGACGGCGTTCAGACTCGGCAGCCAGTACTCATCCGGCGCGTTCATCTCGAGACCGAGCTCCTGCAGCCCCGATTTCAACCCGCCGGCGACGGTGCGATGGCGTTCCCATCGGTTCTCGATCCCTTCCTCGGCGACGAGCCGAAGCGCCTCGCGGATCGCGTACACGTTCGTGATCGGCGCGGTGTGATGGTACGCACGCTCGTCGCCCCAGTACCCCTCGAGCAGCGAGAGGTCGAGATACCACGACCGTGGCTCCTCCTCGCGGTCGAGCACCTTGTCCATCGCACGATCGTTGAGCGTGAGCGGGCTCGCGCCCGGCGGACAGGAGAGACACTTCTGGGGACCGGAGTACGCCACGTCGATACCCCACTCGTCGACTCGTAGCTCGACGCCGCCGAGCGACGTAACGCTGTCCGCGATCACGTACGCGTCGTGGTCGTGAGCGATCGACGTGAGCGCCGGGACGTCCGGCTGGAGCACCCCTGTCGACGTCTCAGCGTGAACGAACCCGAACACGTCCGGCTGATGTTCGTCGAAGGCCGCCTCGACGTCCGCGGGATCGAGCGGCTCGCCCCACGGCGCATCCACTTCGACGACGTCGCCGCCTGCCCGGCGTGCCATCGACGCCATCCGCCCGCCGAAGTACCCGTTCGTCGGGACGAGCATCGTGTCGCCGGGCTCGACGAGATTGCCGATTGCCGCTTCCATCGACGCTGATCCGGTGCCTGAAACCGGAATCGTCCACTGGTTGTCCGTGCGGAACGTGTACCGCATCAGCTCCTGCACCTCGTTCATGATCTCGACGAACGAGGGGTCCAGATGGCCGACGAGCGGCGTACTCATCGCCTTCAACACGCGTGGATGAACGTCGCTCGGTCCGGGACCCATGAGCGTTCGGTCCGGTGGTGTCAGCTCACCGACATCAGGTGCTTCCTCGGCGGGTGTCGACAGCTCTGCTGTGTCACTCATACGTTCTCCTACCGAATCGATCATGAAAAACACGGCGGAAGCCGAACCGACGGGTTATTTTTTCCTGGCGATTCGTCGTCACTCGGCGATTCGTCGTCACTCGGCAATTCGTGGAACGGGCCGGGAGGGAGTTGAACCCCCGACCGACGGATTAAGAGTCCGTCGCTCTCCCTAACTGAGCTACCGGCCCCCACGAAATCCTACCGTGGTCATCCTAAAAGGCCTTTTCATTCGACGGATCCATTTTCGTGTCTTTCATCTGACATATAACCAGAATCGGAGCGGATCAGGGACATGAAAAATGGACGCTGTACTCGTCTTATGTGATCGTGTTACAAACTACCAGTGTCTTTCCGTATCATACATCCATGAAAGTGTTTCTTTCAACCGTGGTTGTCCGTGCATATGAGAAACCGTTATACCTATTCGACACCAATTTATGTTGTATGCAAGACAACCCAATTGACGGACGCATCGACCGACGAAAGCTCCTGAAAGGGACGGCTGCGCTCGGCCTCGTCGGGATCGCCGGCTGTGCCGACGATGAGCCGGACGACACCGGCGATGATGACGCCGGAGACGACGCCGGAGACGACGCCGGAGACGAGGACGCCGGTGACGAGGGGACGGTCATTCGCTGGCACGCCGGCGGCACCGGCGGAACGTACTTCCCGCTGTCCGGCGAACTCGAGGGGATCCTCGAGGACGTTACGCCACACGCCGTCGAGGTATCCTCGACGGGCGCGTCCGTCGAGAACGTCGGGAGTCTCGGCAACGGTGACGCCGACTTCGCGTTGATACAGAACGACATCGCGTACTTCGCACGCAACGGAACCGGTCTCGAGGCGTTCGAAGGCGCGCCGATCGAGAATCTCCGTGGCGTCGCGACGCTGTACCCCGAGACGATCCACATCATCACCGACCCCGACTCCGAGATCGAGTCGCTCGCCGACCTCGAGGGTGCCGCCGTTAACACCGGCGACCTCGGCTCCGGTACGCAGGTGAACGCGCTGCAGATCCTCGAGTCCGTCGCGGGGCTGACCCCCGACGACTTCGACGAGCAGAACACCGACTTCACGCAGGCGGCCGACCAGATCCGTGACGGCGACGTCGACGCCGCGTTCGTCGTCGGCGGCTGGCCAGTCGGTGCCGTCGAAGAGCTCGCGACCACGGCAGACATCGAGATCCTGAGTCTCTCCGAGGAAGAGCGCGAGGCCGCTCGGGCCGACGCCTCCTGGTTCGCCGACGATACCATCCCGGCCGGAACGTACGAGGGCGTCGACGAGGACGTCGACACCGTCTCCGTGCAGGCGATGATCGCCACGCGGGAGGAGTACGACGCCGACATCGTCGAGGAGGTCAGCGAGGCTATCTTCGAGAACGTCGACCGGCTGTCGATCAAAACGGAGTTCATCAGCTTCGAGTCGGCACAGGACGGAATGTCGATCGAACTCCACGAAGGCGCGGCCCGCTACTTCGAGTAGCGTGGCTCCCCGGTCGCGAGCATCGACTGAGATCGCCCCGGTCGTCGTCGTCGGTGGACTGCTCGTGACCGCGATGATCGCCGTTTGTATGCTGGGCGTTCCGAACCCGCTAGCGACCGATCCGATGTCGGAGACCGAGACGGCTCTCGTCGTGACGGACGAAACCGGCGAAGAGATCGTCGTTACGCCCGTTGGGCCGGACACCGAGATCGTCATCGAGTACACGCACAGCGTCGAGCGAACGCTCGTTCGTGACGTGTACGTAGCCGAAAACGGGACGCTCGTGATGATACGGATGGAGTTCAGCTCGTTCGGCGCGGGACTCCCCTCGGAGGCGGATGTCGTGGTGGACGAAGGACGATACGTATATCACCCGCCCCGAACTGAGTATGAGACACTGCGTGTCATGACCGGCCCGATCGCTGACCACGACCTAGTCGTCGGCGACGACCGGTACGACCTCGCGGGGATCACGGACGGCGGTCCCGTCGAACTGACGGTCGCCGAGCGGGCGAGGTCGACGACTGTCGACTGAACGAGGATCTATCGTGACAACACCGAGCCCACAGAGCGCGTCGGCACCGGACCCGGAAGCCGAAGCCGCAGCCGAGGACGTCTTCGAAGAGATCGACAAGCGACGCGACCTCCGCGGTGCCGCCGTGGTCGCCGTTGCAACCGTGGGAATCCTCTTTTCGGCGTTCCAGCTGTGGATCGCCGCTCGTGGTTTCGTCTTCGAATTCACGATACCAGGGTTCGAGACGATGCGTCTCGGGGCGCTCGCACAGCTCCAGATCCGCGCTATCCACGTCAACTTCGCGCTCGTGCTCGCGTTTCTGCTGTTTCCGGGATCGACCGGAAACGGCGCGATAACCGGCCGGCTCGCGGCCGTACCGCCGCTCGTTCACGATCGCGTCGGTGGGACGGTGGCGAACGTAGTTACACGTGCACACGATTGGATCCGGTGGCTGTTCGTCGACGAGTCATCGGACCGCGTGACACCGTCCGACCTCGTACTAATCTGGCTATCGACGCTTCCCACGCTCTACTACGTCACTCGATACGAAGAAGTGACGAACGTGGTGCGAATCCGTGGTCTCCGCGGAGCGGGCACGGTGGGCGAGGTGTACCCGTGGCTCGCGCCGATCGAGTTCGGTCCCCTGGTGGAGTATCCGGTCGCCTATCTGATGGGCGTGCTCGCGATTTTGCTCGTGCTGGAGGCGACGCGGCGAGCGCTTGGACTGCTGCTCACGCTTTTGGTCACCGTCTTCCTGTTGTACGCGAAGTATGGCTACCTGATCCCGCGTGACGTCACTGGACTTGGAACGTTCGCGACCTCCGAACTTCGCTGGGACCAGATCGTACAGAACCTCTGGTACACCGTCGAAGGGATCCTCGGCGTTCCGGTCGGCGTCTCGGTACGGTTCATCTACATCTTCATTCTCTTCGGCGCGTTTCTCGAGATGTCCGGTGCGGGCAAGTGGTTCATCGATCTGGCATACTCCGTCACCGGCACGCGGAAAGGTGGCCCGGCGAAGGCGAGCGTCGTCTCCTCCGGATTCATGGGGATGCTCTCGGGCTCGTCGGTCGCCAACACCGTGACGACCGGCGCGCTCACGATTCCCCTTATGAAACGCTCCGGCTACTCGCCGGAGTTCTCCGGGGCCGTCGAGTCGTCGGTCTCCTCGGGCGGACAGATACTCCCGCCGGTGATGGGGGCGGCCGCGTTCCTCATCGTGGAGTACACGGCAACCCCGTTCGCCGAGGTCGTCATCGCGGCGACGCTTCCCGCGATCGCGTTCTTCTTCGGGATGTGGGTGATGGTCCACTTCGAGGCCGCAAAGGAGGGGATCGGCGGGCTCAACCGAACTGAACTGCTCGACATCGGCCCGCATATGCGCCGCGGATGGTTCTACCTCGTGCCGCTCGGCCTGCTGTTGTACTACCTCGTTATCGCTCGACTGTCGGTCGGCCGTGCCGGCTGGCTCACGATCGCGGCGACGATCGCGCTCATCGCGATGGTCGCGGCGTACAACGAGCGCACCGGACCGTATCTCGTCGGCGGGATCGCAGCCGGCTTCGTCGCGTACGCAGTGTCGCTGTTTTATACGGGAGCGACGCCGGTCGGCCTGCTGTACGGAGAGGGGACCGCGGGGCTCGCCGCTTCCGAGGCGCTCCGCGAAGCGATAGCCTCCCTCCCGTCGGTCGTAACCGCGGTCAGCGTGTTGTTCTTGATCGCTGATCCCCGGGGCGACGCGCCGCTTCTGGAGTTGGACGACAGCGTCGAGACCGCCGCCGAGGCGGTCGACGAACGTCTCGGACGCAGCGTTGCCGACTCCCGAACCGGCCGGTTCGCATCGTTCGTGCTGAAGGCGATGGACAACGGCGCTCGCACCGCGACGATCGTCGTCATCGCGGTCGCCGCCGCCGGGATCATTCCGGGCGTCATTGGGATCACCGGGCTCGGCGGAAGCCTTCGCGCGCTCATTCTCGACGTGAGCGGCGGCTCCCTGGTGTTGCTCCTGATCCTCGCGGGGATCGCCTCCGTCGTCGTGGGGATGGGAATGCCGACCACCGTGATGTACATCATCATCGTCGTGCTGCTTGGTCCCGTGCTGCCGGAGTTCGGAATCGCGATCCTCGCGGTCCACCTGTTCGTCCTGTATCTCGGCTTGATGGCCGACGTGACGCCGCCGGTGATGGTCGCGGCGTACGCCGCGGCCGGAGTCGCAAAGTCGGATCCGTTCGAAACCGGAAAGAAGGCGTTCCTACTGTCGCTCAACAAGATTCTCGTTCCGTTCGCGTTCGTGTTCGCTCCGGGGATCCTTCTCCTCCGCCCCGGCGATGACGGTGCCGCGATCCTGACGGCGGCCGACATCGCGGATCTCGGGTTTTTCCTTCCGGAAGTGGTCGCACCCGTCGTCGCGACGTTCGCCGGCGTGTACGCGCTCGGCGTCGCGATCATCGGCTATTACCACACCCACGTCAGACGAGGGTCACGTGCGTCGCTGATCGCGGCCGCGGTCTTCCTTTCCGTCCCGGGAATGGTGCTTTTACCCGCCGGAACGGCACTCGGACTCCTCGGGCTCGACCTCACGCTTCACACGCTGACGAACGATCTGCTTTTGCGTGCCGTCGGCGCGATCATGCTCGTCGTGGCGCTCGTCAGAAACCGCCGTCGGACCGCCGTCCCCCCGGACGAGTCGAACGAAGGAGAGCGCGGCGAAACCGCGGAACGGTCGGTGAACACCGTCGGGGAGTAGTTCGGCGAACTCACCTCGAGTACCGCTCAGGGTAGTTCGAGAAACCCGTCGCGAAGACCGTCGCGTAGCCGTCGACGGTCTCGGAGACGGCACGTCCGCGCCGCTCGTAGAGAACACACCCGTTAAGTAGCGTCCGCCGGAGATCACTACCAATGAGCGGGGTACGCGGTTCGGCACGAACGCGATACGCGATACTCGGCTGTGGAAGCGTCGGCCACGCCGTCGCCGAGGAGCTGACCGACCGGGGCAAGGACGTGCTCATTCTCGACCAGGACGAAAGTCGCGTCGAAGCGCTTCGCGACCAGGATCTCAACGCGCAGGTACAGGATATCGCGGATCCGGCAGTCGTCGATGCGCTCGGCGACCGGGATATCATCCTCGTGTTGGCTTCGGACGTTGAAGCCAACAAGGCCGCGGTTTCGGCCGTCCGAGACACCGGTGGCGACCACTATATCGTCGTCAGAGCGTCGGACCCAGTGAGCGAGGACGAACTACGCGACCGCGGCGCGGACGTCGTGATCAACCCGTCGACGGTGATCGCTGATAGCGCGCTGCAGTCGTTAGAAACCGGCGAACTGGAGTATATGGCGCGACAGCTCGCCGAGATCATCGAGGGGACGCAGGGGCGCATGGCGATCCTGACACACGACAATCCGGAGCCGGACTCCATCGCGTCCGCGACTGCGCTTCAGGCGATCGCCGAAGCGTTCGACGTCGACGCCGACATCCTCTATGCGGGCGACGTGGGACACCAGGAGAACCGTGCGTTCGTCAATCTTCTCGGGATCGATCTCCTCGGTCGGGGGGAGGCTCCGGAGCTCTCGGAGTACGAGACGATCGCCGCCGTCGACATCGCGAAATCCGGCGACGAGGAGTCGAGCATCGACGCCGATATCGACGTGTACGTCGACCATCTCGAGGCCGACTCGGAGATCGATGCTCGATTCGTTGACGTCCGAACGAACGTCTCGTCGACCTCCACGATCCTCACGAAGTACCTCCAGGAGTTCGACCTGTCCCCGTCCGAGGCGGTGGCGACCGCGTTGTTGTACGGGATCCGTGCCGAGACGCTCGATTTTAAACGCGACACGACTCCTGCCGATCTCACGGCGGCCGCGTATCTCCACCCGTTCGCGAATCATGACACGTTAGAGCAGGTGGAGTCGCCGTCGATGTCGCCGGAGACGCTCGACGTGCTCGCCGAGGCGATCCAGAACCGGCAGGTGCAAGGGAGTCACCTCTTTTCGACCGCCGGATTCATTCGCGACCGCGAAGCGCTCGCGCAAGCGGCACAACACCTGCTCAATCTGGAGGGGATCACGACGACCGCCGTGTTGGGGATCGCCGACGATCGGATCTTCCTCGCGGCGCGCTCGAAGGATATCCGGCTCAACATCGGAAACGTGTTACAGGAGGCGTTCGCCGAGATGGGCGATGCGGCCGGCCATTCGACGCAAGGCTCCGTCGAGATTCCACTGGGTATCTTCACCGGGATCGAAACCAGCGACGAGAACCGCGACACCCTGCTCCAACTCACCGAGGAGGCCGTCCGCCGGAAACTGTTCGCCGCGATGGGCGTCGAAGGCGGCAACGAGGGGACGAACGGGTCGTGATCCCGTCGGCACGTGACCCGCCGAGTTGACCGGACGTTGTCGGCTATCAGCCGCCATCGGAGTCGTCGTGCTCGGAACCGTTCTCGTCTCGGCTCGCCAGCCCGACGAGGTGACCGATCGTCGGGAGGATCATTTCCTCGACGCCGAGACGAACGGCACTCGTCGAGCCGGGGAGACAGAACACGGGCGTCCCTTCGACGATGCCGGCGGTCGCTCGGGACCCGATCGCGCGGGTGCCGATCTCCTCGTGTGAGCGTCGGCGGAACAGCTCGCCGAACCCGGGGAGCTCCTTGGCAAACAGTCCGGCCGTCGCCTCCGGCGTCACATCGTCGGGCGTAACGCCCGTGCCGCCGGTCGTCACGACGACGTCGGTGTCCCGTCTGCGGGCGAGCCGGTCGACGGTACCCTGAACGCTGTCGAACTCGTCGGGGATCAGCTCACGAACGACGACCTCGTGACCCGCCGTCTCGAACAGTTCGACGATCCGATCGCCGGAAGGATCCTCGTCCGTGCTCCGGGATGAGGTCACCGTGACGACGGCCACCGCAACCGTGTCGACATCGTGGTGATGGTGTCCGTGGTCGTGGTCAGTTCCGTGGTCGTGGTCAGTTCCGTGGTCGTGGTCCCCACCAGCATCGGGAGTGTGCGGATCGCTCATACCACTCGGTTCGTGTGCGCTCGAAAAAAACCCCGCAGTCGCTCTCGGGAGGGGCGCCCACGCAGTTCCGTCAAGCGCGTCGGTCCGAGCCGGCTACGGCCAGTCGTCTCGCGACGACTCCGCGACCTGCTCGTCGTCTTCGTCGTCCGACAGCTCCCAGCCGGCGGCTTCAGCCGCGTCCTCGACGTGGAGGAACTCCCAGTCGGTCTCCTCGGCGAGTGCTTTGTCGCCGTCGTCAGTGCCGACGAGCACGTGGCGATCGGTGTCGAACTGTCCCTTGATGTTCTCGAGACTCTCTTTTACGCCCCGAGGACCGGAAAAGAAGTCCTGCCTGACTCGGTGTTTACGCGTGAAGTTAGTGACGACGTACGTTGGCTTCTCGCTGACGACGCCGACGTACTCCGTCCACTGTCTGGCACCGTTGAACACCGCGTTCGGGTCGGCGAGCGACTGGAGCGCCTCCAACTCGAACGCGAGCGTCATGTCCGTAGATCCGCCACTGTCCATACCGATGGGTTCAGCGTCCCGCGCGAAAACAACTTCGTTTCGGCTCTCTCGAGTGGTGGCGTGCTCCACACCAGTGGCGGCGCGTCTCGTGTCGGGACTTCTGCGCGTACGTCAGTACCCCTGCGCGTGCGTCAGTACCCTTGCGCGTTTCCGTCCTTCCGCGGCTCCGTCGCCGCCGAGAGCACGCCGTTCTCGTTGCGGACGATCTGTGCGCCGCCGAACATCCCGGGCGAGAGCGTCCGGACGTCGTGGTCCTTTCGGACGAGCTTGGCGGCGATGTCGTCGTTGAAGTGAGGCTCCAGCGCGAGCGTACCGTCCTCGCGATAGCGCCAGCGCGGCTCGTCGAGCGCCCGCTGTAACGGCATCCCGTAGTCGACGACGTTGGAGATCGTCTGCAGGTGCCCCTGTGGCTGCATATACCCGCCCATCACGCCGAAGGCGGCCCAGTCGTCCTCCGCGAGCTCGACGAGCCCGGGTATCAGCGTGTGGAACGGCCGTTTTCCCGGCTCGATCCGGTTCGGATGCTCCGGATCCAGTGAGAACGAGGCACCCCGGTTCTGTAGGGCGATCCCCGTGTCGCCGGCGACGACGCCGGAGCCGAAGCCGGCGAACCGCGAGTTGATGTACGAGACGACGTTCCCCTCGTCGTCAGCCACCGTCAACAGCACGGTGTCCGCGTCCTCCGCGTTGGCGTTCGGAACGCCGAAACTCACGTCATGGTTCGCCGCCGGCCCGACCGCCGACGCGCGCGTTTTCGCCCACTCCGTCGATGAAAGCGGGGGATGGTCCTCGTACTCCGGATCCGTGATGTACCGGTGACCGTCATGAAACGCCAGCTTCATCGCCTCAGCGAGGTAGTGGACCCGTTCTGCGGAGTCGTGAGCGTAGTCGCCGACGCCGAGCTCGGACGCGATGTTAAGCGCCTCAAGCGCGATCAATCCCTGATTGTTCGGGGGAAGCTCGTACACCTCCGCGCCGTTGTACGTCGTCGAAACGGGGTCGGGCCACTCGACCTCGAAGTCGGCGAGGTCGTCGACCGTCATCAAGCCGCCCGACGACTGAACCGCCGAGGCTATCGCTTCCGCAATCTCGCCTTCGTAGACGATATCCGCACCGTGTTCGGCGATCAGCTCCATAGACCGACCGAGCTTCGGAAGCGTCACGTGCTGGCCGACGCTCGGGGACTCGCCGTCGAACAGAAACGCCTCGCGGGCGTGGTCGCTCTCGAACAGCTCCTCACCGTGTTCCCACTGGGCGGCGACGACTTCGCTCACCGGATACCCCTCAGTCGCGTACCGGATCGCTGGACCGAGCAGTCGGTCGAGACCGAACTCACCGAATCGGTCCGCGGTGGCTTCCCAGCCACGAGCCGTCCCCGGGACGGTGACCGCGTGCGCACCCGTCCACGGCATCTCCACCTCTTCAGGGTCGTCGACGTCGGTGTTCTCGTCGTCGGCCACCGCGTTCCGGACGGTCTCGATCGTCGCGTCCGCCGGCGCGCCGCCGCAGGCTCGCATCGCACCGACATCGCCGTCGGCCGTTTTATACAGTGCGAACACGTCGCCGCCGAGTCCCGTCGACGTCGGCTCGACGACGTTGAGCGCGGCAGCAGTCGCGACCGCGGCATCGAACGCGTTCCCGCCGTCTCGGAGCACTTCGATGCCTGCCTCCCCAGCGAGCGGCTGGCTCGTCGCAACGACGCCCCGCTGTCCGTACACCGTCGCCCGACGAGAGGTAAATCGATCCAGATCCGGATGCATACCCTGCGTTGATTCCCGCCCCTGATAAACGGCGACCCAAACGTATCCGGCGGTCGCTTCGCATGGCCGGCACCGTTTTGCGGGCCGCAGATGAATCGTCGGATATGTACGACCGGATCCTCTTACCCGTCGCACCCGGCGGGCGAACGAGCGGTGCGATCCCCCACGTCCGGAGTCTCGCCGACCGATACGACGCGACGGTTCACGTCGTCGCCGCAGTCGACATCGTCGAACACACTCTCAGCGGCCCACGACTGGGAGCGCTCGCGGGACGCGTCGAGTCAGGTGCTCGCGAACGCGTGGAGGAAGTGACTGCGGAGTTGGAAGCGGCGAGGATCGACGTCGTCGCGGACGTGATCCACGGTGAACCGCTACGAGTCATCGACAACGCCATTTCGGACGACGACATCGACATCGTCGTGATGCCGACGCACTCCCGAAGCGGGCTCCAGCGCGTGCTGCTTGGCAGCGTGACTGAAAAAACCGTCCGAACCGCACCCGTTCCCGTTCTCACAGTCCCGATCCAAGACGGCGACGAAGACGAGCAGTGATGCGAGCGTTTCGCGTGGCGTACGACGGTCGGGAGTTCGCCGGCTTCCAGCGCCAGCCCCGAGCGTCCACCGTCGAGGGGACCCTGCTCGAAGCGCTTGCGGAGCACGGGCACCTCCAGCGAGGTGATGGACCGACCCACGCGACGCCGTCACGCTACGCGGCCGCCGGCCGCACCGACGCGGGCGTCTCCGCCGTCGCACAGACCGTCTCCTTCGAGGCCCCGGAGTGGTTGACCCCCCGTGCGTTCAACGGGCAGCTTCCGGGATCGATCCGCGTCTGGGCAGCAGCGGACGTCCCCGAGCGGTTTCATGCGACACACGACGCGATCCGGCGGACGTACCGCTACTTCCTGTACGCACCTCGGGATCGAACCCCGTCCAGTTCCACGGAGCGCGGCCACGACCGCGAGCGAACCGGCCTGACCGTCGATGACGACCGAGTGTACGACGCGCTGGCCCGTCTCTCGGGCACCCACGACGTGCGGAACCTCACGAGCGATGACGAGGGCACCGAACGGAGGATACGCGCGACTGCGACTCGGAAGGGTGCGTTTCTCGTGATCGAGGTGTCGGCCGGAGGATTCCCGCGGGCGTTCGTCAGGCGACTGGTGCGGCTGGTCCGGATGGTCGGAACGGGAACCGCGGAGCCATCCTTCGTCGATCGAGTGCTCGATCCGGAGCCGCTTCCGGGAGACCAAGGCGTCGGTCCCGCCCCCCCGGAGCCGCTCGTGTTGTGGGACGTCAAGTACGAGGACGTGTCCTTCGCAGTCGACGACGAGGCGGCCACAAGCGCACTCGACGCGTTCGGGGAGCGGTATCGTACCGCCAGACGCTCGGCTGCCGTGACCGATGCGATCCTCGGTCGGATCGAAGACCGCGTGTGCGAGTGATCTGCGGTCAGTCGGCAGCCGCAGTCGTCCCGGAGCCGTTTACCTCGGGCGTCGACATATCCCGGATCGCAACGACGATGGTGTTCTCCACGACGTTCACGGCGTCAACGACGCCCTCGACGCGGAGTCCGGCGTTCGGCGTCGGACCGACCTCTATCTCGTCGCCCGCGTCGAACTCGCGGACCGACCCTTGCATCACGATCTCCGCGCGGCAGCGATCCGGATCGAGCACGGTCGTGAGGTCGATCTCCTCGACGTTGACGCCCGTGACTGACTCACCGTCCTGCTCGACGGGGACACGTGCTGGGTCCTCCATCCGCTCGATGTCGAGCGTCTCGTACGCCTCGACCGTCGGTTTGTACCCGCCTTTCGGCCCGGGGACGCCCTCGACGAGCTGGAGCGCCCGGAGCGTCTGCATCTGGTTCCGTATCGTCCCCGGGTTGCGGTCGATCTCGGCCGCGATCTCTTTGCTTTGCACCACCGGTTCCCCCTGTTCCGCGAGGTTTACCAGTGACGAGAGAATTCGTTTTTGACTCGGGCTCAGCTGAAGCGACGACATGCGTACTGATTACTTCCTGATCGATTTGTATAAACGTTTTCTCTAAAGACCTTATACAGTCTTATTAAATAGTTTTTTACCTTTGAGCTGCAAGTTTGTATACATATTATCGCTATAACTAAAAATTCGTTTAGTCAGAGTGGCCTCAGAGACCCTCGCATCGAGCAACTGATCGACTCATCAAACCGATACGGTTTCGACCGGTCTCACGGCTGGGAAGAACGGTCGAGTGACGATGAGAAGTCGTGCCGTGAGAGATCACAACGTGTTCGGACCGGCGTCGACGGGCGTGGTTTAGTTAAAAGGGCAACCGGGATCGAACCGCGACGCTACTGCCAGTCGGGCGGCCACAGGTCGGCCGCCCGCATTCCGGTCTCGAACTCGGCGTCGCGGAACGCGTCCGCGAGCTCCGCCGTATCGAGACGCGGAAGCTCGCGGGCGTCGTCGGCAAGTTCGGCGACGAGCAGCGCGGTTATCATCGCGTGTTCGCGGACGTTACGGTCGTCGACCTTATCGCGAGTGTCGGCGTGCGTGTGTCCCCACCCCCGACCCCGCTCGCCGGAATCGCTGTGAAGCTGAAGCGTCGGCACGCCCCGACGGACGAACGGCCACTGGTCGGAGAACGGATGCGGCTCCGGCTCAACGTCGATCGGCTGGCGCGTGGCCGAGGCGACCTCGTCGGCGACGGTCGCGGTCGCCTCGGACGCGTGTGCCAATGCGACCAACTCGCGAAACCGCCCCGCGCCGTCGACGTTGACGACGCTGCGCACGCGTTCAAGATCGGTCGTCTCCGCGAGTCGTTCGGCTCCGAGTAGCCCGATCTCCTCGCAGCCGACCGCGACGACGTCGACGCCGAAATCGAGGTCGGCTTCCGTCAGGATCCCCGCCGCAGCGACCACCGTCGCGATCCCGCAGCCGTTGTCGAGCGCGCCCTCGGCGATATCGTGGCCGTCGTAGTGGGCAACGAGCAGCACGCGGTCGTCGGTGTCGGGGCCGAGGCGGCCGATGACGTTCCGGCTCTCACCGGACTGGGTCGTCGCGTCGACATCGAGCGCCATTCGGCCGACGTGTCCGGTCGTGTTGGTCGCGTACTCGCGGAGCCACGCACCCGTCTCCTTCGAGACGCCGACCGCGACGGCGTCGGCCTCACCGCCGAACGTCAGCGATCCGGTCGGCGGAAGCTGTCCGTCGATGTGGTTGACGAACACGAAGCCGGCTGCACCCTGCTCGACCGCGTAGCCGAACTTCTCCATCCGATGGATGAACCGGGAGCCCGAGGGAGTCGTGGTTGATGCAACGGCGATCCGTCCGTCGACTTCCTCCCCGTCGATCTCATCGGGGGTGCCGTAGCCGACGTCGACGAACTCTCGCTCGACGGTTCCCGCGGGCGAGTACGGGAGCGCCAGCGCCTCGAACTGGCGGGTCGTCGTCGAGCCGTCGCGAGCGGGCGTTTCGACGCGGAGCGCCGTCTCGCCACGCTCCCATGCCGGCACCTCGAACGGGTCCGTATGGACCGCCGCCAGCCCCGCACGCTCGAAGGCGTCGCGGACCAGGTCGGCAGCCCGGCGCTCACCCTCGCTGCCGCCCATCCGACTGCCGAGCGCGGTGAGCTCCGTCAGAAACTGCCACGGCTCATCGTCGATCCAGGTACGTCCGAGCGCAGGTGCGAGACGATCAAGCCGCCGGTGAAGTCGACGCGATCGGTCGTCTCTCGCCGCGTGTTTTGCCATATCCGTCGGTTCGGTGGCGTCGGCTTAAGAGTGTGGAAGCCGGTGACACGCACGGGAACAAGCGCTACGTTCAAGTGCGGTCGTCGGATACGTTGAGACGCGAGCGCCGTTGGTCCAGTGGTAGGACAGTGGCTTCCCAAGCCACTAGCCCGGGTTCAATTCCCGGACGGCGCATTTTCTGAACGGACGTGAGGGTGCTCACAGAGGAGTCCCGTCGTCTCACCTCCAAATTTTATAATTCAGGACGCAGATAAGCCGCTATGGATCAGGTCCTCGCTTCCTCCCTCAGCGGCTACAGCGTCATGACTACGACCGGATCGGAGCTGGGCGTGCTGGAGAACATCTCCGTCGATCTGGACACCGGGGAGCTCCAGCATCTCCGTGTCGATCCAAACGGGCAAGACACCGGCGGATACCAGCTGAATGAGGACGGACAGCTGCTCGTCCCTGCCGAAGCGGTCTCCGCGAAAAACGACTATCTCCTCGTCGAACCTGCGGCTCCTAACGGCTCGTCGGTGTGAACTCGAAGCCGCACGCCGGACATACGTGGGACCCTTCGCTCGTCGACGGCACGACGCTGAGCTCGCAGTTTACACACCAGCGGCGTCGCTCGTCCGATTCACCTGGCGTATCGTGAGTCATGACAACCGTTCATCCCAGCCCGACGGCTTTGCTCTTATGCCGCCCAGAAGGAATTTCTGTACGGTACTTATCTCGATATTGGTTGATATAAATTGATCGTGGGCCTCAGCTTAAAATATCTCCAAAAATCATGTTAAAATTGTCGTATAAATCCAGTCCTGCGCTCGCTGTCGGACAACACCTTTTGAATTCGACGCCGTACTGCCGATATGGATACGCACCGCGCGGAGTGGCGTTCCGGTCTCGACGAGGTCGACGCGGCCCTGCTCGACGAGCACCAAGGCGGGTTTCCGGTCCGTGAAGCGCCGTTCGACGTTTTAGCCGAGGAGCTGGGAACCGATCCGGGTGACGTGCTCGATCGGCTCCGAACGCACGCCGACGCCGGTATCGTCCGACGAGTCGGCCCGGTACTCGATCCGTCCGTGATCGGATCCTCCGTGTTAGCGGGACTGTCCGTTCCGGAAGAACAGTTCTACGAGGTTGCAAAGATCGTAAACGAGTATCCGCAGGTCAGTCACAACTATCGTCGAGACCATGAGTGGAACATGTGGTTCGTTCTCGCGGCACAGTCCCGCGAAAGGCGGGACGAACTCCTCGAGGAGATAGCGGACCGATCCGATCTGGAACCGCTGGTGCTTCCGAAGCGACGGGAGTACTGTCTCGACCTGCAGTTTCCGATCGTATCGGACTCCCGTTCCCGGAAACCCGCCGCAGTCTCCGACAGCTCGGGGCCGACCAGTGACGCGGAGGAACGAATCGACACGAACCCCGATCGGCGACGATCCGAACCGGAAACCAGCCGGGAGCTCTCGATGCTCGATCGGACGGTGTTGGAAGCGATCCAGGAGGGGTTCCCGCTTACGGAGACGCCGTACAGAGATCTCGCGGACGACCTCGAGGTCGACGTGGCATCCCTGCTGTCGAGCATCGAGGGGTTGCTGGCGGACGGGTACATCAAGCGACTCGGAGTCATCGTCAGCCACCGAAGCGCGGGATTCCGGAGCAACTGCATGGTCGTCTGGAACGTCCCCGACGAGGAACTCGACCGGATCGGCGAATACGCCGGCTCCCGGCCGTACGTAACGAAATGCTACTACAGGCCACGGCGGCCGGAGCGTGGCTGGGAGTACAACCTGTTTACGATGATTCACGGACGCGACCCGGATCGCGTGGACGAATGGATCGAGGAGCTTGCGGAATCAATCGACGCCCCATACCAACGGCTCGACACGACGGAGAAGCTAAAACAGACGGGAACCCGGTACGGAGCTTTGCTCGCCGACCGACCCGAAGCGGATCGGGCTGATGAAAGCTGACCCCCGTTATGGCAGCGAGGCGTTCGGGAGCGAAGTCCGGACACGAAGCGTTGGCGACACCGAACCGATCAGTCCCACTCTTGGACCGTCGCGTTCGCCGGGGGATCAAACACGAAGCGATCATCCTCGATGGCCGTATTGAACGTCACCGTCTCGAACCGCTCGGTCATCTCGTACCTGTCGCCGGTCGGATCTTCGACCACGAGACGTTCCTGTAGCGGGTACCGATACTCGGCGTCGATCCAGACCGTCTGCTCGACGACGGTCAGCTCCTCCGCAGGGTCGACCGTCTCGACGGCGTAGAGGATGAGTTCGCTGTCCCCGATGAACAGAGAGATGCCAGTCTCCGCGGTCTCGGGTTTCGCCTCGATGTCGAGCACGTGCGCCTCCCGGTCGGCGATCGTCCGGGTTCCGCGGTAGGTGAGGTCGTAGTACTCGAGCTGTCGTTCCGCCTGTTGTGCCCGGGCCTCACGGACGGCATCGTTCTCGTACGGCGCGTCCGCTTCGTAGGCGGTCACCACGTCGGCGCTCGGATCATACGACCACGAACCCGTCGCGTTCGAGACGTACTGGGTGCCCTCTCTTTGGGGCACATCCGAATCGAGCACCTCGCTGCGGTACGTAACGTACGGGCGCTCGGTTACCTCGATGCGTTCGGTACGCGTGTCGTTTCCACCGGAGACCGCGGTCGTCCGCTCGCCGTGGACGACCTCGAGGTCGTCATCGTGAACGAACGCCGCCTCGAAAAGCTCCTCAGGGTCGGGATCGTCACACACGCCAATCCCGATGGCAGTACAGCCGGCGGGTACAGCGACGACTGCAAGGAGACCGACCACGACCGCGAGGAGACGGGGGTACACCACACCAATCGTTTGCGTCGGCTCGAATAAATCTTACTGGGAGTTCGCACTTTTTTTAATCGTCCGCTTGGGTGCCGTTGTCCCCATCGAGACCGGCGGCGACGGTGTCGATTCGATCTTCGGGAATCGTGCCGTCCTCTCGGAGACCCCGGGCGTCGTAGTACTCGCGGATCGCCGCCTCGAGGTCGGGTATCTCGTAAGGAAGCCGGTCGTCGGTGGCGTCCTTGCCGCGTCGGTTGTTGAAGTGGCGCTCGCGTTCGATCGTCTCCGCACCGATCGCGAGCAGATCCTCGTACGGGCGGTCGAGAAGAGTCGCGAGGCGGTCGTCCGTGACGTAGTCGCCGGCGAACGCACAGACGATCGCGGAGTCGCGGATCGCGTTTCGGTTCTCCAGATCGACGAGCAGGTCGGCCTTCCCGAGCGTTCCCTGCGGGTCGATCTCACCGTTGTACTCCGGACTGAGCATCCCCGCATACATGTGGTCGCCGCCGCGGTTCGCCACCGCGTACGACAGCCCCTGTCCGTGGAGCACGCGACCGTCGTGTGCCGCGAACTCCATGCCCTTCACGGTGTAGTCGTCGACACCGAGCGTCTCGTGGGCTCGATGCACCCCCTCGGCGAGAAGGTCGGCAAGAGTGTCTCCATCCTCCCGGTAGGCGATCCGATCAGTGACCTCGCGCGCGAGCTCCGCGTTACCGAACTCGTCCTCGCTTTTTAAGTACGCCGCGACGGTGACGCCAGCCGAGATCGTGTCCATGCCGAGCGTGTCACACAGCTCGTTCGCCTTCATCACGTCGACGATGTCGCCGACACCTTGGCTTGAGCCAAACGCGTACACGGTCTCGAACTCAGGCCCTTCCGTCTCTACACCCTCAGTTTCGTCCCTCGTCGGGAGCTTACAGGCGTACGCACACTGCGAGCACGTCTCTTTTTTATACTTCTTCGCTTCGACCGCGTTGCCGCCGATGTCGGCCGCGTGTTCGAACTCGTACTCCTCGAAGTAGCGAGTGGGTAACGAGAAGTTCGCGTTGATCGACTCGGTGTTGTTCGTCGTGCCCTGTCGCTTCATGAGGTCGTCCGACGTCGCTGCCTCGCGATGGATCTCCGTCGCCGGCGGGTCGGGGATCTCGAACTCGGCCGGCCCGTCCTCGTCGGTCGCGGGATGAGTGTCGCCCTCGAACGTGATCGCTTTGAGGTTCTTCGACCCCAGCACCGCGCCGAGACCACCCCGACCGAACGCCCGGGAGTCGAACGTCATCACGGAAGCGAATCTGACAAGATTCTCACCCGCCGGACCGATCGCGACGCAGTTTTCGGGACCGAGCCCGCGGGTGTCGGCGACATGGTCGGACACCTCCGGCACGGTCGACTCGGCGAGTTCGGGAACGGCCTCGAACTCGACGCCGTCGTCGGTGATGTGTGCGATGAGCAGCTCGTCACTGTCGCCGACGACCTCCAGCGTCGAGATCCCCGTCTTGGCGAACTCACGGGAGAGATAGCCGCCGGCGTTGGTGGAGACGAGACCGTCGGTGAGCGGTGAAAGCCCGGTCATCGACATGCGACCGGTAAACGAGGTCGTCGAGAGCTGGAGCGGTCCGGTCGCGAGATACACGCGGTTCGTCGGCCCGAACGGATCGGCGTCGAACGGAATGCGGTCGTGAGCGAGCGCCGTCGCGACGCCCCGACCGCCGATGTATCGTTCGAGCACGTCGTCGATATCGGTTCGAGTCGCCGTGTGCTCGGAAACGTCGATCGTGAGCAGCGGTCCCTCGGCGTGGAGCATGGCGGAGGTTGCGAGCGGAGCGGTTTAGCTCTGGTCCCGACCGGCGAGCCGATATGGGGCCCGCTCGACTACCGGCCGGTCGCGTACTCCCGTGCCGCCTCGACCAATCGGTCGAACGCCCCGCTTGCCGCGTGGCGATGGGCGTACGTCCCGACGGTTCGATGCACGCGAAGCCCGTCGTGGCTACCGTCAATGCCGTCCCCACGGTCGACCTCGAACGCGAATCGAGCGTCCGTCTCGGTGTCAACGGTACCGTCCATCGACGATCCCACGTCGGCGGACGATCCTACATCGGTCGACGACCCGACGGTGTGGCTTGAATAGTGGAACTCGTGTCCGCGATGTCGCTCGCCGGCGCTCGCGGTGACGCCGTCGTCGACCGCACGGAGCTCGACGTGGTCGAGCGCCTGATACCGGTCGTGCATCTCGACGTGGCCCGGCAACACGCCAGCCATGGCGTAGGCGTCGCCGTCCACCGTCGTGAGTGATTCCGAGAGCGCCATCAACCCGCCACACTCCCCGAGAATCGGTAGCCCGTCGGCCGCGCGCGTCGCGAGCCCAGAGAGCGCCGACGAGTCCGAGATCCGTTCGGGATGATTTTCCGGATACCCCCCGGGGAGGTACGCCGCGTCACAGTCGGGGAGTTCGTCGCCGGCCATCGGTGAGAACGTGACGACGGTCGCGAGTTCGCGAAGTCGCTCTCGCGTCGCAGGGTAGATGAACCGAAACGCGTCATCGAGCGCGACCGCGACGGTGGGTGTGGCGGCCGTAGACTCCGTGACAGTGCCGGAAGCCGTCGACCCCGTGACGGTGCCGGAAGCCGTTGACTCCGACCCGGGGCGAGCGACCGACCGAGCAAGCCGACCGATCGCGTCGCCGTCGACGGACGCTGCGGCCTCGGCGACTGCCGCGTCCGGAACGGGACTCTCCTCGCCCATGTGGAGGCCGAGGTGACGGTCGGGGATCTCGAGGTCGTCGATCGGCGGAACTCGTCCGAGCCACTCGATCTCCTCTGGAAGCGACTTGCGGATACCTTCTGCGTGGCGACCCCCGTGTGCACGAGAGGCCACGACGCCGACAACGTCAATGGCCGGATCGTCGAGGTCGCCTGCGACGGACTCCGGAAGCGCCGCCTGGGATGCGTATTCGCGGAACCCCAGCGCGGTCGCACCGACGCTTTCCATGCCGGCACGAGCGTCGACGACCAGTACCACCGGCACGTCCAGTGCGGCGGCGGTGGCGGCCGTCGAGGTTGCCGTTCCGTCGTACAGTCCCATCATCCCCTCCACGACCGCGAGACACTCACTGCGATCAGTCCCTGCGTCGTCAGCGGCGCGGTAGAGAGTCCGTCGAACGCCGTCGACCCCCTGCATCCACGTGTCGAGCGTTCGAGACGGCCTATCGAGGACGACGGCGTGGTGGCTCGGATCGATGTAGTCCGGACCGGCCTTCGCGGGGACTGGTTCGTATCCGGCTTCCTTGACCGCAAACGAGACTGCGAGCGTGGCGATCGTTTTTCCGGTCCCGGACGCCGTTCCGCCGATGACGATACCCTTCATATCTCCTGATGCGGGCGAAGTGGGATAAGTGATGCCCGTCCTCGGAGATGGTAATCGGTGGCCATCGCCACAGGGGCACACCCCGTGCCTTCGGGAACCACGGCGTCGTTCGCTGGAAACCAAATATATTTGTCTTCAACACCAATGGGATTGATATGAGCCGCGACGAGGCGACCGCACCACGGTTGTTGGATAACAAGCGAGATGCGACTCGGTATCGCGTGCTCGTGGAGATCGCCGACCGACAGCCGGCCGTGAGCCAAGCCGAGATCGCGGACGCCCTCGGTGTCACCTCACAGGCCGTAAGCGACTACGTTCGGAGTCTCGTCGAGGACGGCTATGCGGAGAAACTCGCACGAGGACGATACCAAGTGACCAAGGAGGGAGTCGACTGGCTGATCACGCGCACGGACGGGCTATCCGAGTATCTGTCCCGTGTCACGGACGGCGTGCTCGGAAGCGTCGACGTCGACGCCGCGATCGCGACCGCTCCCGTCAGTGGAGGGGACGAAGTTGGATTAACGATGCGGAACGGCGTCCTCCATGCGGTTCCGAAAGCCGAGCTGGATGACGTTGCTGCGAGCGCCGTCGCCGTAACGGAGGGGACTGCCCACGAGGCGATCGGCGTCACCGAGTTTGAGGGCGTCGTCGACTACGATCCCGGGGTAGTGACTGTTCTGTCCGTGCCCGCCGTGACCGACGACGTGCCACCGGATCCGGTGACGGTCGGCTCGTTCGTCTCCGAGAGTGATATCCTCGCCGTCGCCGGAACCGAAGCGTATGCGGCGGCGTTGAATGCGGATATGAAGCCGGATATCCGGTTCGGGACCGTCGACGCCGTCTCCGAGGCAGCACTCCGCGGACTTGATGTCGTGCTGATCGCCTCCACGGATGAGCTGTCCCGACATACGACGCGTCTACGAGAGGACGGCGTACGGTACGAAGTGAGAGAACCGCGAGATGAAGACGCCAAGTGAGACCTCACACGCAGGCGCATGAATAGCTGGTAGCAGGCGCATGGATACCTCGCGAGCAGACGAGCGGCTTGCTATAGGGGATATCCACACTCGGATGGGGAGATTTTCCGACTGCCGGAGTGGACGAGTTTTTACCACGCAAGAGTCTTTGAGAAGACGTGTTGGAAGTACTGTCTACCCCGATCGGCGCGGCCTATACTGCGGTGTTTTTCGCAAGTGGGCTCGCTTGTCTGCTTCTTATCCCGCGGGCGAGGACGTTCGACGATCCGGAGATACGGGCAGGGCTGGTCTGGCTGTTAGCGACCACCGGAGCGTGGGGCGTTTTAAAAACGGCGTTTCTACTTCTTCCGACTCCGTTGCGCGGACCGAGCTATATCCTCGGACTCGTCGCGGGGTTCGCCACGGTGTGGGCGTGGCTATACTTTTGTTCCGCGTACACCGGCAGAAGCTTCCACCGTGATCGGACGCTCCGCCAAGTTGGGGCCGCAACGTTACTCGCAGTCGTAACCGCCAAGCTCACCAACCCATTACACGGGTTATACTTCACCAGCAGCGAAGCGACATCACCGTTCCCACATCTATCCATCGACCACGGGCTTCTCCACTGGAGCGCGACCGGCCTCTCCTACGTGCTTGCTGCGGTCGGACTGTACATGGTCTTCGAGCTGTATTTCCGCTCGGAGTACGACACACGGCCGCTCGGCGGGCTAGCGGTGTTACTCGGCCTCCCCATTATATTCGACATCATTGCCGTTTCAACACCGAGGCTTATCAACTTCATCTACGCCCCGATCGGCGTCGCCATCTTCGCGACCGGCGTACTCTTCATCTTCCGGGAGCGACTCTTGGCGGTTAGAACTGCATTACCGGGCGGTTCTGCGTCGATCTACCTCGACGACGACCAACGAATCAGGGATACATCGACTGCAGCAACGGAGCTCTTTCCGGTGCTTGAACGCGCGACCGGTGAACCTCTCGCCGAGGTGCTCCCCGAACTCGCAGCGTTTCTGGACAGCGACGAATCGGTCCTCGAACTGCAGGACAACGACAGCTCACGCCCCGAACGGGAGGGCACCGACGACTCACGTTACTATTTCGTCGAGAGCAATCCAGTCGGACTGACGGATGCCGCGACACGAGTAGTTACGTTCACGGACGTGACCAGGCTGGAACGGAAACGACGACAGTTGCGACGGCGGGAGCGCGAACTTGACGAGCAGAACGAGCTGTATCGAGCGGTTCTAGCCGCAAGTTTTGATTTCGTCTTCCGAACGGACCCTGATGGGTATCTGACGTTCGTCTCCCCGTCGGTCGAGGACGTACTGGGATACGCCGCGGAGGAGCTCGTCGACGAGCCAGTCGACACGCTGGCTCCGACCGACGAGATCGGTGAACAGATTCGTAAGTACTCCAACGATGTGTTACAGGGCGAGTCGTTGCAGATCCGTGAACTCCAGCTGGAACACCGCGATGGGAAGGACGTGTACGCGGACGTCCGAGTCGTCCCCATCTATGACCCGAGTGTGCCGGAGGCAGAACGGACGACCGAAGACATCGTCGGTGCACAGGGGATGATTCACGAGACGACGGATAGACACCGGCGTGAAGGGCTCATCAGCGTCATCAATCGCGTGTTACGACACAACGTCCGAAATAAACTCACGGTTATCAACGGGTATGCCGAGATGCTGTCGACTGATCTTGAGGGACAGGCAGCGGCGAACGCCGATCGGATCGTCGAAACGGCCGATCGACTGCTCGACCTGACTGAGTCGGCACGGAAGATCGAACAGGCACGCGACCAGTCGCCGGAGTTGGAGTCTCACGACATCATCCCAATACTCGAGGAGACGGTCACGCGAATCGAAGAGCAGTATCCAACCGTGTCGATTGCGACCGACACGCCGGAGTCGGCAGTGGTGCTGACACTCCCACGGGTGGAAACCGCCTTCTTCGAACTCCTCGATAATGCTGCAAAACACGGCGGTGACGCACCGTCGATCACGGTGGATGTACGTGTAGGTGCTGAACTGGTCGCAGTCACAGTACGGGACGATGGACCTGGACTCCCAGAGAATGAACGAGAGGTGCTCGAAGCTGGAGTGGAGGATCCACTCGCCCATGGAAGCGGACTTGGCCTATGGCTAGCCTACTGGATCGTCACGACGATGGACGGCGATGTCACGGTCGTGGACACGGACGGTGGTACGGCAGTCGAACTCACTCTCCCGAAAGCGGGCACCCAACGCGAGGACGGATAGACGAGCGATCTCTCCAGACCCCGACCGGAGAAGCGGCGATGGTGCTGGTGACAACTGACCGGAAGTCGTGACAAAAAGCTATATCAGCGGTATTCATAATGAAAGAACATGGCAGTTGATGAGCCTCCAGAGGGCGACGTTTCCGTAAAAGCGCTCGGCCACGAGCGGCCGGACGTCCCGGAACACCGGCAACTGGCCGCTGATCTGCGGAGCCACGTCGACGGTGATGTCGATTTCGACGAGTACGCGCAGGTGTTGTACGCCACTGACGGAAGCATCTACGGCGCTCGCCCAGCTGGCGTCGTCATCCCGGAATCCGTCGAAGACGTTCGGGCAGTGGTCGAGATCGCAGCCGAACACGACGTGCCGGTTCTTCCGCGCGGTGCCGGGTCTTCGCTGGCGGGACAGACAGTCGGCCCGGGCTGTGTCGTGCTCGATTTTACCGTTCACATGGACGAGATCGTCGACGTCGACCCCGAGGCTCGGACTGCAACCGTGCAACCCGGCGTGGTCCAGGATCGGCTCGACGAACGGCTCTCGGAGCACGGACTCAAATTCGCCCCGGATCCGGCATCCGCCGGGCGAGCGACGATCGGTGGCGGTATCGGAAACAACTCGACGGGTGCACACTCAGTGCGCTACGGGATCACGGACGCATACACCGATAAGCTCCGGGTGGTGCTCGCCGACGGATCCCTGATCCACACGCGAGAGATCGTTCTCGACTCGTCCGAGTACGAGCGGATCGTCGCGAAGGATGACCGAGAGGCCGAACTGTATCGGACGGTTCGTGAGTTGGTGGAGCAGCACCGCGCGGAGATCCGGAGCCGATATCCCGAACTGAAGCGGTGTGTGTCGGGATACAACCTTCATAAGGTGATCTACGAGAACGACGACGGGGAGCGGGTGATCAACCTCTCGAAACTGTTCGTCGGGGCCGAGGGAACGCTGGGCGTGATCGTGGAGGCGGACGTGTCGCTGGTGACGAACCCCGAGTCGACCGCGCTCGCGGTGTACTGTTTCGACGATCTGGTCGATGCGATGCGTGCGGTTCCCGATGCGCTCGAGTTTCCGGTGTCGGCGGTTGAACTCATGGACGAAGAGGTGTTCTCGCTTGCGGCCGGCTCCGAGGAGTTTGCGGAGTACGCGGAGCCGATCCCGGACGGAACGGCCGCCGCGTTGATGTTGGAGTGGGACTCCGAACTCGTCGATGACTTTGCGGCCGCCATTGCGGACGCGAATGAATGGTTCGTTGAGGGGAAACGGGAATCAGCCATTCGAAGTGATCGAATTCAAGAGAGCGACCGGAGCCAAGAAGCCGATCAAGACGACTGGAGCCAAGAAGCCGATCAAGACGACTGGAGCGGCGGAGGGTTCGCGTTCGACGTTCTAGAGGCGTACTCAGAGGGATCGCAGGCCGACCTCTGGAAGCTTCGCAAAGCGGCGATTCCGCTTTTGATGTCGATGGAGGGTGACGCCAAACCGTATCCGTTCATCGAAGATGCATCCGTTCCACCGTCGGAGCTCGCGGAGTACGTCAGCGAGTTCCAGAACGTGTTAGCAAACCACGGGACGTCGGCAGCGTACTTCGCACACGCTGGCTCCGGGACACTGCACATCAGACCGATTCTTTCGCTCAAAGAGGCGGACGGTATCGAAACGATGCACTCGATCGCCGACGACGTGACGGATCTCGTCGTCGAACACCACGGCGCGTTCTCGGGCGAACACGGCGACGGGCTCGCACGAACGGAGTTCAATCCCAAGATGTACGGCGATCGGTTGTGGGGCGCGTTCCAGGAACTCAAGTCCACGTTCGACCCAGGCTGGCGGATGAACCCCGGAAAAGTCGTCTACGTCAACGAGGAAACCGCGACGGAACGAGGATATCCCGACATCGCCGCCGATACGGAGATGCGTGAGAACCTTCGATACGGACCGTCATACCAGTCGATCGAGCCCATGACGGCGCTCGACTTCTCCGAGGAAGGCGGATTCTCCCATCTGGTCGAACTGTGTAACGGCTGTGGCACCTGCCGGCAGACCGGTTCGGGAACGATGTGTCCGACCTACCGCGCATCGAAGGAGGAGATCCAGACGACGCGTGGGCGAGCGAACATGCTTCGGGCGGCGATAAGCGGCGACCTCGACGAGGAAGAGATCCACTCCGACAGATTCCAAGAGGAAGTGCTCGACTTTTGTGTGGGCTGTAAGGGTTGTCAAAGCGACTGTCCGACCGGCGTCGACCTCGCAAAGCTGAAAGCTGAAGTGAAACACGAACACCACGAACTGACCGGCTCGTCGGTCCGCGAGAGACTATTCAGGGATATCAACCGATACGCCGATATCGGGAGCACGCTCGCTCCGGTCTCGAATCTCGTCGGGACCGTACCGGGTGCGCGGACGCTCATGGAGAAGCTCGTCGGTATCGCCCGGGAGCGGCCGCTTCCGACGTTCAGTCGCGAGACGCTGACCGACTGGTATGAACAACGGGGCGGTGCGGCGGTTCCACGAGCGGATGCCGAGGCGTCGGTCGTGCTGTTCCCGGATACGTATACGAATTACATGTATCCCGAATCGGGAACCGCAGCCGTCCGCGTTCTCGAAGCTGCCGACGTTCACGTCGACGTCCCGTCGTCTCTCGCACCGTCCGGGCGTGCGGCGTTTTCGTCCGGATTTCTCGACATCGCACGGGACCGTGCGGCACGAAACGTGGAGTGGCTCGTGGATCGTGTCGACGACGGCTGGTCGATTCTGTTCGTCGAACCGTCCGATGCGGTGATGTTCCAGGACGAGTACCGTGATTTACTGGACGGTGATGCGGTGGAACGCGTCGCGAGTGCGTCGTATGGCATTTTCGAATACGTTGACGCGACGAGGATGGATGAGTCGCTCGTGACGGAGACTCAGGATGAGACGCTCGCGTATCACGGGCACTGCAACCAGAAAGCGCGTGGAACTGATCATCACGCAGTTGGCGTGCTTCGACGGGCAGGATACGATGTCGATCCGGTCGACTCATCCTGTTGTGGCATGGCAGGGTCATTCGGATACGAGTCCGAGCATTACGATCTCTCGATGGCGATCGGTCGAATACTGTTCGAGAAAATAGATGCAAGTGATGGCAGTTCCGTGGCAGCTCCGGGCGCATCCTGTCGCTCCCAGTTGGCCGACCGAGATGGGCAGGGACAGCCGCCACATCCGATCGAGAAGCTCGCAGAAGCGGTCGAAACGTAACCGAACGTCGTATTGGCGAAGTATGCAAACTCGTGGCTGGATAAGTTGTAGCCGTGTTTGACCTCCTCTCCGCGCTAACGGGCGAAGATTCCTCCGTGGGTAATCCCTGTTGGATTCCCCCGGCTGTGAACGTGCGGGTTCGCTGACGCACCCTCGGCCCTCGTGTTGAAGGAGTCATATGTCAGGTCGTCGTATCCGATCAGTGTTGCCCTCATCGTAGTTGAGTGAGTGGCACTCACGGGCGTCCAGCACCGTGAGCAGCGGGCCGGGCCATCGGCCTGACTCTCCGTTGTAGCCATCGTGAGAGAGTCGGTTGATGACATGCCAACCGCTGCTGGTTGGGCTGTGAAGGTGTGTGAGTGTGAGTGGTGAGACGCACTCGTGGCCATCTTGAGCGTGAGCACGTTCCCCGCAGCAGCATGTCGCATCTCTGCCATTTCATGGTATCTCGCATAAAATAACCGTTGGTATTACAGACTGTCTGTGTCGCGTGGTTTGTAGCATATCATGTCGGCTTCATCCCCGCGCTGAACACGAGGCTTTCGCATTGAAATTCAGTAACACAGGATGTGATGTATCGGACCATGACGGATGAGTCGAGAAATAGCGACGGATGGAGCGTGAGATGTCGTTGAGACACACACCGGGTTTCCGGTGAAATTGGTCTCTTGTGGTGTGGTGGGTTACGATGGACTGGAGGGGAGGATCTCCCGTCTCAGTTCGGCAACGATCCCCGATCCCTTCTAGCCATGCCCAGCAGTGTCGCTTCACAGGTCGGGAACGCGGATGCTCCGACCCTTGAGGTCGGGGAGGAAGCCGACAGCAAATGACACAAACCACGCCACGATGATAAGCCGACTCCCAACTCTATAACTCAGCTTTGCACGTTGAAGTAGGAGCATGACGTAGGCGGTGGCAAGGACGGATGATGCCGATTACGGAGTTGTTGTCGTGTACGCGTGTGTTCGACGAGTTCGAGTCGCTGTCTCCAGCCCAGAGCCATCACGCCAAAACCTACGCCACAGGTCTTGTTGCGGGCTTCGAGCGAACCCCGAACACTCCCTGAAGGAAGCCGTCTCCAACCTTTTCTCGTGGGTTCGAGACAATGATGATCGCGGTGTCGGTGACTTGATGACCGAGATCGACCACCTCTTCGTTCACTCAACCGCTGACGCTAACGTGCAAAGCTGAGATCTTGATAGACGATCTTATACGTGTCGTTCTGGGGTAATCAGCAGATGAATTCTCGCTGAACACACTCCGTGTACAATTAGAAACTAATAAATAGTTCATTTGAGTACCGGTCACTAAACCAGCTGCAGCCTGCAGAGCAAGCTCCGCCACTCGAGTTTGTTTCACCGGAAACGTGGTTTGCGAAATCGGACTCCTCCGAGTGATGAGACAACCGTTCAAACTTTTGTCACTGGTCCAGTTCACACGGGAACGCTGACGGCTCTACACAGCAATATCGGACGGATCTCGGCGTTGCGGTTCGAGATCACATGACTCGTGATTTCCGCACGACACCCCACCACACCTGATTTCCGCACGACACCCCACCACACCTGATTTCCGCACGACACCCCACCACACCTGATTTCCGCACGACACCCCACCACACCTGATTTCCGCACGACACCCCACCACACCTGATTTCCGCACGACACCCCACCACACCTGATTTCCGCACGACACCTCACCCACCGATCCCCCATTTCACCGGAAACCCGGTGTGTGTCTCACTGCAAACGAAACGGAACGCATTTCACCGGAAACCCGGTGTCCCCCGTATGGACGCAGCGGACGACCTCTTCACGCGAGAGGATCCCATCTTCGCAAACAAGGAGCTTCTCGAGATCAGTCATCTCCCTGGTGAAGGTCGTATCGTCGGGCGAGACGACGAGATATCCGATCTCGCCACGGCGGTGAACCCGGCGATCTTCGGACAAAGTCCGAGCAACGTGCTCATCTACGGAAAAACGGGAACCGGCAAGTCGCTGTGTGCCAAGTACGTCTCGCAGCGACTCGTCAACACTGCTGGCGAGGAGGGTGTCAACGCCACGTTTGCATACGTCGACTGCGCACAGGACACGACGGAGACGCAGGCCGTCCAGACGATCGCCGAGGGGGTCAACGACCCGGACGCGACCGGTATCAACGTGCCGGACAAAGGCCTCTCGACATCGACGTACTACAAGCGCCTCTGGCGCATCCTCGATCAGCGATACGACGTCGTGCTGATCATCCTCGACGAGATCGACAAACTCGACGACGACGCGATCCTCATGCAGCTGTCACGGGCGGGGGAGGCCGGAAAGATAACCGACTGTAAGCTCGGCGTCGTCGGGATCAGCAACAAGATCCAGTACAAAGACCGCATGGACGAACGCGTCAAGTCCAGTCTTTGTGAGCGGGAGTTCGTCTTTCCGCCGTACGATGCAAACCAGCTCAGAGCGATCATGCAGGCCCGCTCCGACGCGTTCCACGAGGACGTGCTCGAAGCGTCAACGATTCCACGTGCGGCCGCTCTCGCGGCACGCGAGCATGGCGACGCGCGCAAAGCGATCGACATCCTACGATACGCCGGGGAGATAGCCCAGTCGAACGGCGAGCCCACCGTTCGGGAGGAGTTCGTCACGCAGGCCCGTGAGCGCGCGGAAACGGATCGATTCCGCGAACTCATCCGCGGTTCGACTCCCCACTCACGATACGTGCTCCAAGCGCTTGCGCTGCTCTCGCTGTCGAACGGGAGACAAGACGGGTTCCGAACCAGCCGCGTATACGAGATTTACGAGAACATCTGCCGACAGGAGGGATCCGACAGTCTGTCGCTCCGTCGCGTCCGCGACCTTCTCAAAGAGCACGCGTTCCTCGATATCATCGAACAGTCGAAACACAGCGGCGGCAGCGCCGAGGGAAGCTACACGAAACACCAGTTGCTCGAGGACCCCGAAGTCGTCAAGGACGTTCTCACCGAGAACGGTGACCCGTAGGCGACTCGGTCAGTACGGGATCTGGAAAACCGATGTGATGCGGGGACGGAAAGAAGCGATGTGATGCGGGGACGGAAAGAAGCGATGTGATGCGGGGACGGAAAGAAGCGATGTGATGCGGGACCGTAGATGAAACACACTCTCGAAACACGAGAGCCCCGAAACGATGTCCGAGCGGTTCAGCCGAGGAGCCCGAGACCCTCGATCCGTTCGACGATCTCTTCAACTGCTTCTTCGGCGTCGTCCGTTCGCTTACCGCCAGTGATGACGATCTTTCCGCTGCCGAACAGAAGGATGACGACCTCCGGTGCATCCATCCGGTAGACGAGACCCGGGAACTGCTCCGGCTCGTACTCCACGTCCTCCAATCCGAGCCCGATCGCGAGCGCGTTCAGGTTGAGGTTGTGGCCGAGATCAGCGCTGGAGACGATGTTCTGGACCGTGATCTCCGGATCATCTTCGACCGGAATGCTGAGTCCCCGGAGCTTCTCGAAGATGATGCCGAGCGCTTCATGGACATCATCGATACTTTTTGCGCCCGTACAGACGATCTTCCCGGAACGGAAGATGAGCGCGGCTGCCTTCGGCTCCTGGGTACGATACACGAGACCGGGGAAGTTGTCCGGGTTGAAATCAGCGCCCGGAAGGTCTTCAGCCAACGCCTCCAAGTCCAGCTCCTGACCGATTCCCGTCGATGCAACGACGTTCTGTATCTCGATCGAATCTGCAGGGTTCGTCATCGTTCGCTTTTATATGTGTCCCCCTCCCTTATAAACGCCCGTGGTATAAACGATCATCTCCTGTTTTCAACAGGTTAGTTGTAGTTGGATAGCAAGACAAAGATACACCGCACAGTGATGCCTCTCGTCCTTACCGAAGTTCTCTCCCACCCAGAATTGACTGGAGCTGTTCAGGTGGATCAAGTCCTCGTCGTTTCCACGTCGCCAACATCGTTGTTATTGTCTCGTGAATCTGGACCCCTTCTGCCGAACGCAGGGTCCGAAACATCTTCCGAAGGACTACTTGCTCGCGCAGAGCCCGCTCTGCGCGATTATTCGTTGAATCAACACCCCGTTCGGTCACGAACGTCAGCCAGTGACCCAAGCCATTGCTGATCTTCTTGATCAGCTGCTGAACCTCTTGGGCCTCGTAACCTTCCCTCACCAGGCCCTCCAGGTGTAAGGATGCTTCCGCCCGCTTCTGCTCGCGGGCGGAAGCGGACGGATCTCCTTCGACGAACGTCGTTAGATCGTCGTGGAGTGCGTGCAACTCTTCAGACAGCCGCTCTGCTTCCTCGTACCGTTCAGCGACGTACTCAGCCTCCCGCAACAGGTGCGCCCAGCACCGCTGCAGTTTCGTGTGATAACTCGAATACGCCGACCAGCCGTCACAACTGAGCGTCGAGTCCTCGGCGAATTCCTCGCCGAGGACGTCTTCTAAGACTCCACTTCCTCGGCTTTCATCAACCGTACGTGTTTACCCCCAGAACGATTTCGCCACTCTCTCGTAAGTTGCCCCTGACCTCGTAGTAGAGCAATGCAGACGACAGGGTATTCCCCGAGGGACGGTCTCCGGCAGGGAGACCGTCCCGTGTCTTCTGCACTAGCCGAGGGGGGTTCTGATGGTTACTGATGAGGTACGTGTTTACCCCCAGAACGATTTCGCCACTCTCTCGTAAGTTGCCCCTGACCTCGTAGTAGAGCAATGCAGACGACAGGGTATTCCCCGAGGGACGGTCTCCGGCAGGGAGACCGTCCCGTGTCTTCTGCACTAGCCGAGGGGGGTTCTGATGGTTACTGATGAGAAAGTGAAGCAACTGCTTGAGCGGATCACTGCCCTCGAAAACCGCGTTGATGAACTTGAGCAGGAGAACGAAGAACTGAGGCAAGAAAATCAGCAACTCCGTAAAGAGAACAAGCGCCTCAGAGCCAAGATCCGATGGTACGAAGGACCACATACACCGCCGAGCAAGGACCAGTCGGAGCAAGAGGAGTCGTCCTCGTCCGACGGGGACGAGGACGACGAACAGCGTACTGACGGTGGCACGCCCGGCCGAAAGTCCGGACATGACCCGGAATGGCGCGACGCTCCCGATCCAGATCAAGAAATCGAGGTCACCTGTGACTGCTGTCCAGACTGTGGTGAGGCGTTCGACGAGTCGGCGGGCGTCAGCCCCCGACTCGTCGAGGAACTCCCTGACCCACAGCCACCGGAAGTCACTCAGTACAACCGGCACCACTACGAGTGTCACTCCTGTGGAGCTGAAACCGTCGCCTCACACCCCGACTGCCCCGATGAGGGGCAGTTCGGGGTGAACGTCATCGCACAGGCAGCGCTCTCTCGGTACGACCACCGTCTTCCATACCGGAAGATCGGCGACCGCTTCGAACAGCTCCACGGACTGGAGTTGTCTGGCGCGTCTGCATGGCACGCGACCGAGCGCGCTGCGCGCGCCGGTCGCTGTGAGTACGAGCAGATCCGCCACCAGATCCAGCAAGCCGACGTTGTCCACGTTGACGAGACTGGAATCAAACGTGACGGCGAACAGGCGTGGATCTGGACGTTCACTACCGAGGAACATACGCTGTACGCGGTCAGGGAGAGTCGAGGAAGCGATGTTCCCGCAGAAGTCCTCGGCGAGGACTTCGCGGGAACGGTCGTCTGTGATGGCTGGACGGCGTATCCGGCCTTCAGCAGCAACCTCCAGCGGTGCTGGGCGCATATTCTACGGGAGGCTGAAGACGCCGCTGAGAAGCAACCGGAAGGCGAACCGATCCACCGTGCTCTCAAACAGCTGTACGTCGCTCTCCAGATTCGACTGGAGAGCGACTTGACAGTTCGTGAGCGAGCAGAACTCCAGCACGTGGCCCGGAGAGAGCTTGAGTCGCTGATAGAGCGGTCAGTGCCCGACGGACCAGTGGCAACACTACTCGGGAAGATCGAAGGAGGCCTCGACCACTGGCTCACCTTCATCGGTGAGCCAGCGGTCTCTCCGACGAACAACGCGGCTGAAAACGCGCTTCGTGAGCCGGTGGTTCTCCGGAAGATCATTGGAACGCTCCGGAACGACCGCGGTATGTTCGTGCATGAGACGCTGCTGTCCCTGCTGGCGACCTGCCGCCAGCAGGGACGTAATCCCTACGAAGAATTCAAGCGAATCGCTCGAAACAATGAGATGATTTCACGAACTCAGGCAGTGCCCGCTGTTGCGTCCTCGGGGTAAATACATACCATCAACCCAAAACAGCACTTCGTCATCAGTGACGAACGTCCACGCCCAGTGTTGTTCTCCATCGACCGGAAAGCCTGTTTCATCGCAGTAGACGACCTCACTCTCCCGAATCTTCTCTTTGACATCCTCGTAAGCGGGTCGCAGACCGGCTGCGACCCGCTTAGTCAAGTTGTAGATCGTCCGGTGAGAGATCGGAAGGTCGAAGTCCCAGTCAAACAGCTCGGCCTGTTTCCGGTTCGGCAGTCGTTGATGGAACCGACCGAGAGCGGTTTGGGCCATGATATTTGGCCCAAACCGCCCCTTTTCGGGACAGTCAGGATGCTCAGCAACAACCTCGTTACCACAAGAACAGTGGTGTTTGCCGAGCTTGTACTCGGTAACAGTGGTTGGAACAGGAAGCGGTACGTCAATAATAGTCCGTGAAACGTAGCTATCAGGGCTAGAGAGGATTTGCTCACAGTCTGGACAGAATCCCTGATCAACGAGGATCGTCTCTTCTGGTTCAGGTGCTGTTCGAGTTGTTCCCTCGTGACCTTCGCTGCGTCCAGGCGATGAGTCGCTGGCGGCGTCAGAGTCGCCGCCAGCGTCGTCTTCATCAGGTTCTTGGTCTTCGTCCTCGGTTTGGTCGTCATCGCCTGGTGAATTAGCCGCACCACCCTGTCTACTGGGTGGTGTGTTTGGATTTTCGTACTGCTTGAGGCGAGCCTCAAGCTGTTCGATCTTCTGTTGTTGTGCAGTAATCTGGCGTCGCAGCAGCCGGTTCTCAAGCTTCTTGACTACGAGCTGCTGGCGGAGTAGCGAACTGTCGTCGGTGCGGATCACGGAATCTGTCGATTCCGTTGATCCGCGACTCCCCAGCGACACAGTAATTCAGCAGTAGTGAACGATCTATGAGACTGCTACGAAATCGTCTCGACATGGAACTGCTATCCAACTACGGTTAGTTTACTGCTGGCGCAGTCTTGGACGAAATATATGAGTATAGGAAAGATAACTGCCCATATCAAAACGATTGGCCGAATATAATCTCATTAACTGATCTCCACTAGCCGAAGTGTCCGTTGTTCCGCGTATATAACCAATCACCCCTCGGTGGTAACGAGGTCCGATACAGACGGAAAACAAGGTCCGATACAGACGGAAAACGCTCGGAGACGAAGCTGACACGTTCGTGTTTTGGTGACTGCAATCGGTAAGCCATCTTCCTCACGAACTGCTGAAGGCGGCGAGCACGCGGATGTCGTTCACCACGGGCACGCTTGGGAACCGAGCGACGATCGGGCCGTGGCGATTCCGCGAAACCACACAGCCTCCGACTCCTAACCGAAATAACGCTTCCATGTGATCATGTTCGCATGAAATCGGGTGACGTGGCGGGTTTGCTTCGACGGGGTTAAGTACAACCCGGGCATTCGGATGAATGCGAAGGACGCCCCGGCGACGGGGTGTCACAATCGGCCGACTGCGGCCGGTCGTCGCGTTCCGACGCCCTTATCAATCCGAGGGCGCTCGTCTCGAACGCGACGCAGAACGCATCGCGAACCCCGACCGGTCACCCCGGGACGGTTTCGCCACCGGACCGACGCACTCCGATGGGCTTATACCCCATCGGACACAACGTTCAGGTCCGCAAAGGATGAGGATCACGCCCCCTGCGCTCCGGCGTAAGCGGTGATCTGATGTGAGCCATGGTAGTTCGGTGCCATCCGGGTCGCTGGATGCACTGGACACCATATTGGACCATGCAATGGTGTTTTGATCTCACACATCGTGTGAGTCAAAACCCGCCAACCCCCTCGAGCTGGGAATCAAGCTCGAGGAACTCATTCCGGTTGATCCTGCCGGAGGCCATTGCTATTGGGATCCGATTTAGCCATGCTAGTTGTACGAGTTCAGACTCGTAGCGAATAGCTCAGTAACACGTGGCCAAACTACCCTTCGGAGCGCGATAACCTCGGGAAACTGAGGCTAATAGCGCATCCCACACTCGGCCTGGAATGGCGAGTGTGGCAAACGCTCCGGCGCCGAAGGATGTGGCTGCGGCCGATTAGGTAGACGGTGGGGTAACGGCCCACCGTGCCGATAATCGGTACGGGTCATGAGAGTGAGAACCCGGAGACGGAATCTGAGACAAGATTCCGGGCCCTACGGGGCGCAGCAGGCGCGAAACCTTTACACTGCACGCCAGTGCGATAAGGGGATCCCAAGTGCACAGGCATAGAGCCTGTGCTTTTGTCCACCGTAGGGAGGTGGACGAATAAGGGCTGGGCAAGACCGGTGCCAGCCGCCGCGGTAATACCGGCAGCCCGAGTGATGGCCGATCTTATTGGGCCTAAAGCGTCCGTAGCTGGCCGCGCAAGTCCATCGGGAAATCTCCCCGCTCAACGGGGAGCCGCCCGGTGGAAACTGCGTGGCTTGGGACCGGAAGGCGCGACGGGTACGTCCGGGGTAGGAGTGAAATCCCGTAATCCTGGACGGACCGCCGATGGCGAAAGCACGTCGCGAGAACGGATCCGACAGTGAGGGACGAAAGCCAGGGTCTCGAACCGGATTAGATACCCGGGTAGTCCTGGCCGTAAACGATGCCTGTTAGGTGTGGCTCCCACTACGAGTGGGTGCTGTGCCGTAGGGAAGCCGCTAAACAGGCCGCCTGGGAAGTACGTCCGCAAGGATGAAACTTAAAGGAATTGGCGGGGGAGCACTACAACCGGAGGAGCCTGCGGTTTAATTGGACTCAACGCCGGACATCTCACCAGCATCGACTGTGGTAATGACGGTCAGGTTGATGACCTCGCCACGAGCCACAGAGAGGAGGTGCATGGCCGCCGTCAGCTCGTACCGTGAGGCGTCCTGTTAAGTCAGGCAACGAGCGAGACCCGCATCCTTACTTGCCAGCAACACTGCAAAGTGGTTGGGGACAGTAGGGAGACCGCCGTGGCCAACACGGAGGAAGGAACGGGCAACGGTAGGTCAGTATGCCCCGAATGTGCTGGGCAACACGCGGGCTACAATGGTCGAGACAGAGGGTTCCTACTCCGAAAGGAGACGGTAATCTCAGAAACTCGATCGTAGTTCGGATTGTGGGCTGCAACTCGCCCACATGAAGCTGGATTCGGTAGTAATCGCGTGTCACAAGCGCGCGGTGAATACGTCCCTGCTCCTTGCACACACCGCCCGTCAAAGCACCCGAGTGAGGTCCGGATGAGGCTCGTTTCACGAGTCGAATCTGGGCTTCGCAAGGGGGCTTAAGTCGTAACAAGGTAGCCGTAGGGGAATCTGCGGCTGGATCACCTCCTACTGACCCGAGACTCGCCTTTCAGGCGAGCTCACCTTTCCACGCGCCGTCTTTCAGACGGCACGTGACTACTCATTCGCACGGTCCACACGTCCACGCACCCACCGCCCCGGACACTTACGAACTACCACGGCTCACACCACACGCGACACACACCCTCGCTTCGTCCGAAGCGAGGTGGGCTCATAGCTCAGCGGTAGAGTGCCTCCCTTGCAAGGAGGATGCCCTGGGTTCGAATCCCAGTGAGTCCATGTCCACCCAGCGTGAATCCGTCCCCTTAAGTGGGAGACGCGGCTCCGTTGGAACAGACGACCGATGCACCACCCCGGGAAACCGCGGATGGGAAGGGTTCGACGAACACGCCGTCCACACCCGGCGTGATTCGATGACGACCGTGTATACGTGCGATCCAGACGTCCACTGAACTCATCCGAGTTCGTGGAACGTCAGTGAACCATATACAGTCGGGTGACTTTCATAGTCACTTGACACACTACTGGCTACTGTGCCAGCTGGTGAATGGCTCGGCTCAAGAGCCGATGACGGACGTGCCAAGCTGCGACAAGCCCATGGGACCCGCATGGAGGGAAAGAACATGGGATTTCCGAATCGGAATCCGCTTTGCAATTGCTTTGCGCAATAGGGAACCCCCCGAATTGAAACATCTCAGTAGGGGGAGGAAAAGAACGCAACCGCGATGTCGTTAGTAACCGCGAGTGAACGCGACACAGCCCAAACCGAAGGTCTTCGGACCAATGTGGTGTTCGGGTTGACAACCAAGTTCCGAACCGGTATCTGAAGTCTCCTGGAACGGAGCGTGAGACAGGGTGACAACCCCGTAAGATATCCAAGTACGAACGGCGTCAATTCCAGAGTAGCAGGGGTCGGATATCCTCTGTGAACACCCCAGGCATCCCCTGGGAAGGCTAAACACTCCTTGAGACCGATAGCGAACAAGTAGCGTGAGCGAACGCTGAAAAGCACCCCGAGAAGGGCGGTGCAATAGGGCCTGAAATCAGTTGGCGATCGAGCGACAGGGCGTAGAAGGCGATTCTCAAAACGACCGAGGAGCGATCCTCCAGTAGGAAGAGAATCGAGCCGGCGTCGTGTCGTGCGTTTTGAAAAACGACCCAGGGAGTGTACCTACATGGCGAGTCTAACTCGAGTATCGAGGAAGGCGCAGGGAAACCGATACGGCCGCAGCATTGCGAGGGCCACCGTGTTCAAGCGCGGGGAGCCACGTGGGTACGACCCGAAACCAGGCGATCTATTCGCGAGCAAGGTGAAGCGTGGCGAAAGCCACGTGGAGGCCTGTTAGAGTTGGTGTCCTACAATACCCTCTCGTGACTCGTGAATAGGGGTGAAAGGCCCATCGAGCCTGGCAACAGCTGGTTCCGACCGAAACATGTCGAAGCATGACCTCTTCCGAGATAGCCCGCAGGGTAGAGCTACCGATTGGATGACCCGCCTCCGAGAGGAGTCGGCCATCCTGTCAAACTCCAAACCTGCAGGCGTCGTAGACGAAGGGAGTCCGGTGCGCGGGGTAAGCCTGTGTACCGTGAGGGGAACAACCCAGAGCCGGGTTAAGGTCCCAAAGTGTAGATTAAGTGCGATTCGAAGGTGGTCTCAAGCCCTAAACAGCCGGGAGGTGAGCTTAGAAGCAGCTACCCTCTAAGAAAAGCGTAACAGCTTACCGGCCGAGGTTTGAGGCGCCCAAAATGATCGGGGCTCAAATCTACCACCGAGACCTGGCCGCATCCGTGAAAGGATGACCGCGTAGGTCGGCGTACTGTCCGGATGGAAGCTCGGGCGAGAGCTCGCGTGGACCGTTCAGTAACGACAATCCTGGTCACAGTAGCAGCGATAGTCGGGTGAGAACCTCGACGGCCTGATGTGCAAGGGTTCCTCGGCACTGCCACTCAGCCGAGGGTCAGCCGGTCCTAAGTCTCGCCACAACCTGACCGAGACAACGGGAAACTGGTTAATATTCCAGTGCCATCATGCAGTAAAAGTCGACGCCGTGTGGACCGCTGAGCCGGGCACTCGCCCGGTCGAATCAGGGAACATCGTGGAAGCCGTCATGGCAGGAAGCGATCGAAGCCTGAGATAGCGCAAGTCAGCCGTACATAGGGCCCGTGAAAAGACGAGCATGATGTCCGTACCGAGATCCGACACAGGTGCACTGCCAGCGCAAGGCACGGCCTGTCGGGAGAACCGACGTTAGGGAATTCGGCAAGTTAGTCCCGTACCTTCGGAAGAAGGGATGCCTGCTCTCGACGGAGCAGGTCGCAGTGACTCGGGCGCTCCGACTGTCTAATAACAACACAGGTGACCGCAAATCCGCAAGGACTCGTACGGTCACTGAATCCTGCCCAGTGCGGGTATCTGAACACCTCGTACAAGAGGACGAAGGACCCGTCAACGGCGGGGGTAACTATGACCCTCTTAAGGTAGCGTAGTACCTTGCCGCTTCAGTAGCGGCTTGCATGAATGGATAAACGAGAGCGCCACTGTCCCAACGTTGGACCCGGTGAACTGTACGTTCCAGTGCGGAGTCTGGAGACCCCCAAGGGGAAGCGAAGACCCTATAGAGCTTTACTGCAGGCTGTCGCTGAGACGTGGTCGCCGATGTGCAGCATAGGTAGGAGCCGTGACACAGGTACCCGCGCCAGCGGGCCACCGAGGCATCATTGAAATACTACCCGTCGGTGACTGCGACTCTCACTCCGGGAGGAGAACACCGGTAGCCGGGCAGTTTGACTGGGGCGGTACGCGCTCGAAAAGATATCGAGCGCGCCCGAAGATCATCTCAGCCGGGTCGGGAATCCGGCGAAGAGCGCAAGAGCACAAGATGGTCTGACAGTGTCATTCCCAACGAGTGACGCTGACGCGAAAGCGTGGTCTAGCGAACCTACGAGGTTCCGGAATGGGACCCGTAGATGACAGAAAAGCTACCTTAGGGATAACAGAGTCGTCACCCGCAAGAGCACATATCGACCGGGTGGCTTGCTACCTCGATGTCGGTTCCCTCCATCCTGCCCGTGCAGAAGCGGGCAAGGGTGAGGTTGTTCGCCTATTAAAGGAGGTCGTGAGCTGGGTTTAGACCGTCGTGAGACAGGTCGGCTGCTATCTATTGGGGGTGTGAAGGTACCTGACGTGAACGCTCGTATAGTACGAGAGGAACTACGAGTGGTCGCCACTGGTGTATCGGTTGTCCGAAAGGGCAGATGCCGAGTAGCCACGCGACACGGGGTAAGAGCTGAACGCATCTAAGCTCGAAACCCACATGAAAAAGAGGTACCGTAGAGGTCACTCGTAGAAGACGAGTTCGATAGACTCGGGATGTACGCATCGAGGCAACGAGATGTTGAGTCCACGAGCACTAACAGACCGAGCCACAGTCATACCATGGGGCACTGACAGCCCACACCTCGCATGAGTTCAGGCGGTATCTGGATCGCACGTACACACGGTAGTTACCGACCGACAGTGGAGGTATCTCGGTTCGACTCCGAGAGTCGGCGTTAAGGCGGCCACAGCGGTGAGGCAACACCCGTACCCATTCCGAACACGGAAGTTAAGCTCACCAGCGTTTCAGGCAGTACTGGAGTGGGAGACCCTCTGGGAGCCGTGATTCGCCGCCTGCTATTCATAGACGGGCCCACGGACATCGCGTCCGTGGGCCACTTTCATTTCGAAATCTGCGTTGAGTGGCATCGCTCTTCGCAGACACGCGGATCGATCCTCCATAACGTTCCAGACGAACTCTCACGAGTGATACTCTCACCGGTACGTTTATTTCGTTTTCTACACGATTTAGATGTAATAATGGGTGGTTCGGGGTGACCGACGGGGAAGTCACGTTTCGACTCGCCAAGGAGGGCCAACCCGAGATCCGCCGTGGCCCCGTTCCGAGTCACACCGTCTCAGTCGTGTTCGACGCCGATCTCAACGAGTGGCGGCGAGGCTGGGGAGCGGCAAAGCCGACGCGCGAGGCGGTAATCTCGGTGGGGGATCCGATACGCAGCAGATCGGCGGCCGGCTCGACGCAGCTGTTCCCCGCGCACGATCTGGCGTACACGGTACTCGGGGAACCGGACACCATCGATCCGGTTATCGAGGCGGTCGAGCAGTATCTCTCCCGTGAAGACGAGACGCGGCCGACGGTGTTCGTCGACGACGTCTTCCATATCCTCGGCTCGTTCGGGTCGGGTGCGCTTCGTACCTTCCTTGAGGAGCTGGCACGTGGTGTCGAGGCAGCCGGGGATGAGCTCGTAGTTGGCTGTTCGCCCACGGCGGAGCTGGTCCACGCGATCGATTCGTTGACGCCCGTCATCGACGAGGTCACCGGAATCGATCGGGAAGTAACTGAGGCGGTCGAACGGCTTCGGCGCGAGGATCCGACGACGTTCGGATACACGCGGCGGCACTGGTCGGAGGCTGGGCGGGGGATCGACGCCTGTACGCGAAACTACCCGCAGGCGAAACAGATCCATGCAGCACTCGAAACGCCCGAGACGACGCCGCGAACGCTTGGCGCGACGCTAACCGGTCTCGTCGAGCTCGGTGTGCTCGGCACGTGGGGAGAGACGGTCGGACCGACGCGGTACGATCTCACTGCGTACGACCCGATCGAGGCAGCTCGTGTCGGGTTCGTGCTGGCGAGCTGCTCGGAGGCGGAGGCTCCGCGTCTCGTTCACGACGACTGATCGCCGTCGCCATCCCGGTCATCGGCGGTATCACCACCTTCCGCGTTCAGTGTCGTGTCGAGGAACTCCTCGCGCAAGGACGTGGTGACGACGGTGCCGTCCGGCTCGAGCGTCACCGTGCCGATCGAGACGGTGTCCCCGGTGTCATGCGCGGTGGCGATCGATTCGAGGACGGGTCGCTTGTCGAGCCGGCTCCAAACGACCTCGGCAACGAGCGTCTGGAACTCGCTTGGATCCGCCCAGCCGGAGTCGATATCGGATGGAACGCGCACGACGAACTGGAGCTCGTCGTCCGTGAGATGAATCCCGATACCGAAAGTGTCCGCGCCCATGAACGGAAGTTCGGGCCGCCATCACAAATTCTCATCGGGTCGGCTAGCGAAAACGGTAAGCCACTCCTCCGGGGAGACTGAAGGGTGGCGTCGACAGCTCCGCAGTCGGAATCTCCGCGCGTCTCACCCGCGTTCGGGCTTGCGACCGCCGTCCTCGCGGTGAGCACGGGTGCGATCCTCGTCAGATGGAGCCACGCGCCGAGCTCTGTCGCCGCGTTCTATCGCGTGTTGTTCACGACGCTTCCGCTACTTCCGATTGCGGCGGTGCGGTACGCGGACCACTTTCGACGAATCACGAGACGCGACGGCGCGTTCGCCGTTCTCTCGGGGGTCGCACTGGCGTTCCACTTCGCGGCGTGGTTCGAGAGTCTGGCATGGACGAGCGTCGCAGCGAGCGTCACGCTCGTCCAGGCGCAGCCGGTGTTCGTCGCGGCGGGTGCGTGGCTTCTGCTCCGCGAGCGCGTGACGCGTCGAACCGTCGTCGGTATCGTGGTCGCGGTGCTCGGGATGGCGACGATGTCTTTAGGAGATCTCCTCGGCGGCGTTCTCGTCGGGCCGCGACCGCTGTACGGAAACGGACTCGCGCTGTTCGGGGCAGTGATGGCGGCGGGATACGTGCTCGCCGGGCGGTCGCTCCGTCAGCGCGTCGCACTGGTTCCGTACGTTGTCGTCGTGTACGGCGTCTGTACCGTCACGCTCCTCGGAATCGTCGTTCTCGGCGGGCATCCTCTCGGTGGCTATCCGCCTCGCGAGTGGGCGTTGTTCGCCGGGCTGGCGGTCGGACCGGGGTTGTTCGGACACACGGTGATCAACTGGGCGCTGGCACACCTGCGGTCCAGCGTCGTTTCCGTCTCGCTGCTTGGTGAACCGATCGGTGCGACGATCCTCGCACTGGTTCTTCTCGCGGAGCTGCCGACGACGTACACGATCCTTGGAGGCGTCGTCGTGCTGGCGGGGATCTACGTGACTGCCTCCGCATCCACGAAACCATCGTGATCGGAGCCACAGGGTCGACGCGGTCGGGCCCTCAATGGATCTTGAGTTCGACCCGTCGACCGTCCGGATCCCGAACGTACGCCGCCCAGTCGCGACCGTACGCTCCGTACCGTTTCTTCGGCTCGTCCGGCTCAACCGTGTATCCCGCCTCCTCGACTGCCGTCAGCAACGACTCGAGGTGGGCTTTGGAGTCGATGTCGTCCGACCGAACGAGCAGACAGAGGTGGTCGCCGTGGAACGGAGCCTCGTCCGGAGTCCCGTCGGGTTGACCGTCAGACGATCGGGCGGTTGCAGCGGGGCGAGATCCGTCCGCCGAGTTCGACGGTGACTCGTCAACCGGGACCAGATGAATGTGTCGCCCGCCGGCGACGACTGCGACGTAGGGGACCTCACCCTCGTTGTACCGCCGCCGGTCGCGGATCTCCATTCCGAGGAGGTCGTGGTAGAACGTGAGCGCCTCATCGAGGTCGGTCACGTGGATCGCGGCGTGGTCCATGTCGACGATATCGACGTCCATATCGCATCGTACGGCCGAAGCAACTTAAACGGAGTCGGCGAAGCGGGAGATGGTCCGGCGGTGACGGTTCCGAAACATGCCCTCGAATCCGACTTTCGCGAACGGACCGACCGCGTCGCCAAGCGGACCGAGCGGAAGCCGATAGTCGACGGTGTCGACGAGCAACGTCTCCTCGCCGTCGGCGTAAAACGAATGGGTGTGTCGCCAGCGACGGAACGGGCCGTGAAGCATGTCGTCGACGAAGTACGCGCTTCCCTCGACGACCGCGTCCCCTTCCGGATCGCGCTCGACGATCCGGGACACCCACCGTTGTCGTGGTCCGACGCCGAACGGCTGCATCGACATGCGGATCCGCGAGCCGCGAACGAGCAGTTCCGGGTCGGCCTCACCCGATGGCCCCTCGACGGATTCGATCCGGAGATGCATCCAGTCCGGCGTGAGCGCACGAAGGCCGTCGATGGTCGAGTGGAACTCCCAGACGTCGGATATCGGTGCCGGAATCCGTGTCTCCCGGCGATAGGTAGGCATACGTGGTGTAGGAACGCCGAACGCAAAAACCCGTCCCGGTTTTACCTGCCCATTGTTCGCCAGCCCGTCAACTTCGCTAGTCCGGAACATCCGTACCGGCCCGATCCAGTCTCCACGTTCGGTCCGCATCCACCAACGCGTTGCTCCCGCTCACCCGGCCCGCACTCGCCGGCTGCGTAGCTCTCATCGAAACCTGAATACGGCCGTGGCCCGACCTATTCCACGATGGAACGAGGCGTGATCGACATCGCGGAGATCGCTGGGGCTTTCGATCTGCAGGCAACCGTCGAGAGCGGGCAGAGCTACCTGTGGACCCGGGCGGACGGAAAGACGTACCAGGAGTCGTACGCCCACGGAGGTGACTGCTGGTACGAGACCGTCGTTCCGCCGGTCGCCGACAGCACGAATGAGCCGACCGTGGTACGTGTACGACAGACCGGCGGCGTACACGACGGCACGCTGGAGTGGGAAGCGTCGACCGATGCCGTCCCGCTTATAACGCAGTTGTTGCGGCTCGACGACGATCTCGATGCCATGCTCGAAGCGACGCCCGACCTGCCGCTTTTGAAACGGGCGTACGACGCGTACGAAGGACTCCGACTCGTTCGAGACCCGCCGTTTCCCTGTCTCATCTCGTTCATCTGTTCCGCCCAGATGCGCGTTTCTCGGATTCACGGCATGCAGCGTCGACTCCGCGAGACGTACGGCGATCTCGTCGAGTGTGACGGCGCGACGTACCACGCGTTCCCGACGCCAGCACAGCTGGCCGAGCGAAGCGAAGAGGAGCTTCGCGGCCTTTCGCTGGGATACCGCGCGCCGTACGTCCAACGAACCGCCGAGATGGTTGCGACCGGTGAGGCGGATCCCCGCGAGGCGGTCGACCTCCCCTACGAGGACGCTCGTGAGTCGCTCACGCGGTTCGTCGGTGTCGGCCATAAGGTCGCCGACTGTGTGTTGCTGTTTTCGCTGGGGTATCTTGAGGCAGTTCCGTTGGATACGTGGATCCGAACGACGATCGAGGAGTATTATCCCGACTGCGAACGAGGGAGCTACGCGGAGACGTCCCGGGCGATCCGCGAGCGGTTCGGCGACGAGTATGCGGGATACGCGCAGACGTACGTGTTCCATTACCTCCGTAATGGCGGCGACTAGTCGTCCGGAAGCGACGCCGGCCGAAGTTTCATACCCACCCGTGCGGTAGGGGATCCCACAATGGACTGCCGAGTCGTCGTTGAGGCCGCGGTCCCGGTGTACGACGTGGAGACCGCCGACGAAGCCGTGCGGATCGCCATCTCGAAAACCGGCGAGATGCTGAATCCGGACCTCAACTACGTCGAGATCGAGATGGGAAGCCGACAGTCCCCGGGCGGTGAGGAGCTTCCACCGGCGTTCATCGCCGCCGACGAGGGGCTCGTGGCGCTCGAACTCCAGATGGACGTGTTCAACGTCGACCGTGAGGAACACGCCAGCCGGATCGCGCGCAAGGAGATCGGTCAGCGGCTTCGGAACATTCCGCTGAAAGTGCTACGCGTCACGACGATCGAGGACGACGACACGGAGGCAAAATCGGCTGACAACGACGGGACGACGGACTTGGACTGAGTCGGGATCACCGTAGACAGACGGGATCGAACAGAGTTGTAACTCGGAGAGTAGCGGGCGGTGATGGCGCTGATAAACCCTTAGTCGGCCGTGGGAGCCAGCGGTTCGGAGTCCGCTTCCTCCATCGGCGCGGTGATTCCTTCAGTCAGCTTAAAAACGGCTGCTTTGTGGTCTGTCTTCGATTTATGAATCGATGTCGGCTTCACGCCCAGTTCCTCATACGCCTCGAGGTCGAGATCGTCGTCCCAGAACTCGCACTGTTTTCGTACTTCAGCGAGGAGGCCGTGAAGGTGGATGAGTTCCTGCTTCTTCATGAGCAACCGTCTTTTGCTACCGGAGACTTATATTATTATCTTGAGTCCCGTTAACACACTCCTCGGATATTCGGCCTCCTACGGCTCGAAAACGGCTATTCTGCGCTAACGATCAGTATCGATTGACGTGTGACGACTCCCGTGTGCGGCGATCGACGCTACTGGAACTGTTTGACCGCCTCGAGATCGCGTTCCGTTCGCATGAACTCGGTAAGTCGACGCGTCGCGTGGCAGTCCGGACAGCTGAAGTTGGCCCTGAGGTCTTGGAGGTCAGCGGGGTTGTCCTGCCACTCCTTCCCGCATTCGGGACAGATCAGTCTGACAAATGCGTCGACCATGATGGTGGGTACGCGCTTGGATCCTAAAAGAGTATGTGGGTTTTTGCGGTACGGGTGGTGGAGAATCGCCCCGGTCAAACGTGCTCGTCCCCTCCCGGTCAGACGTGTCCATCCCACCGAGCAGTGCCGTGTCCGATCCAGTACAGCGGAGATGACTGCCTATCCGCGCTTTGGCGGGTCTTCGAGTTCCGTGATGAGCGTCGGACTCCATCCGACGAACCTGCAGGCTAACAGGCTTGCGAGCGGCTGCCGGAACACTAACCGAATTTCGAGCCACGCGTCCCAAAGTTGGCTCATGGCACGCAGTTCCTGACGACTGTCGGTACCGACTTCGACCAAAATTCGCTTCGGTGGTCGTTCCTAGGCTGGCACGAAACCCTTGTCTTCGTGTGTATTCCACGATCGCATACTCGGATCAGCCGTGCGACGCTGCGTGCTTCGCGGGCTATCTCGGGCGTACGTCTCTTATTAGGGTGGATCGGGAGTTTATAAGGAATCGTGTAAGGGGATCGGATTTGGTTTATAAGTGAGTCGCGGGAGCGATAGCTCCGCGACGAACGATCTGAAAGCCCCAGCCGCGACGGCTCGCGCGCCTTGCTGCGCTCCTCGGTCGCTCACTGCGTTCACTCCCTGCGGTGCTTACTGCGGCGGGCGTCGCCCCACCGGGAGACTGCGTCTCCCGAGCCCCCGCTCGCTCCGCTCGCGGGGATCACGGCTGCCCCTTTCAACCCCACCCGACCGCACCGCAACCGCACCTCACGCCTCCCCAGCCTCGTCGGCGGCTCGCGCGTTCCGCGCTCGCCGCCGCCTCCCTCGCACGCGCTCCTCGCGCCCTAGAAAGGGCGCTCGGAGGCGCGCGCCGACCGCCCGCAGTCGCCTGATAAACCAACAATGTTTTGCTTGTGGTTGCGGTGGCGCGCGCCGCGAGCGGGCCCGAGGCCCGTGAGCGAGCGCGCGAGGGAGACCGGAGGGGGCCGCCGAGCGGTGCCGGCGGCCCCCTCCGGTCGAGGCTGGGGCGGTCCGAGGCTGCGGGGCGGTCGGGTGGGACTGGAAGGGGCAGCCGCGAGGGCGACGCACGGCGACGAAAGCACTGCAGGGAGCGAAGCGACCGAAGCGCGCAGCGAGCCGCGCGAGCCGTCGCAGCTGGGGCTTCCGAGGGAGTCTCCTCTCCACCGCTCACTTATATACCGCTCTTCTCCACATCGAGTGAGCCTTTATAAGCATCTACTCGAACTCACACTGCGCAATATACGCCCGAGATCGATCACGAAGCAGGCTCGTTCTGACGGTTGGTGCGCCGGGGACTGTATGGAGTGACTTCCTCCACGGCCTTGGCCGTGGCATCCGGCCACCGGATGACTGCCTTGGCGAACCAAGACATTCCGATTCCAACCCGCATTCAGAGGGAACCGGCAGCATACCGGGGAAATCTCGTTTTCTCCCTCGCTGTAGGGCTGTAGCCCGGTCACGCAGGCCCCATCGGAATCGATGTCATCGCCGTGTGACGAACGGATCGCGTTCGTCACCGCCCCTTGTCTGTTGGAGGCCGGCATCTCACCGATTCCGTAGCACTCTTTTGTAACTCGGGGCACAGCAAAAGCGTTCGGTCGGTGATCCAAGCCGGCCACAGTGCGGGCGGTTTCTCGACAGGCGTGTCCGCTTGACCCCACCTGTTCGCTCCTCGGTTCCGACAACAGTGTCGGAACACTCGTTCCTCACATGATGGGCGGGATTCTCTCGCTGTTCAAAGATAGTTCTGTGACGTCCCCGACTTGCAGGTATCGACCATCGGTTGCGAGCCACCACCGAGGATCCGAGTAGAGAGTCCGAGTCGAGAGCGGGCGAATGGAACGGGACGATCTGCTCCCGCAACCTCTTTGCGGCCCGTGCTCGAACCGAAGGGTATGAGCTACGGATCCCTCGACGACGACGCGGTCGAGAGCTACCGCGAGGCCGGCACGGTGCTGGTGGAGGCGATGAACGAGGCTCGCGAGATGGTCGAGCCGGGCCGGACCCATCTGGCGGTCGCGGAGTGGACCGAGGACTTCATTCGAGAGTCGGGTGCGGGGATCGCGTTCCCGGTCAACATCAGCGTGGATGCGGAGGCGTCGCACGCGACGCCCGGCCGCGACGACGACACGGAGTTTGGCGAGGAGATGGTGTGTCTCGACATCGGCGTTCACGTCGACGGCTACATCGCCGACGCCGCAGTGACCGTCGACTACACGGGGAACGCGGAGCTGGTCGAGGCCGCAGAGATGGCGCTCGAGGCCGCGGTCGACGAGGCTGGTCCGGGCGTCGAGGTCGGCATCGTCGGCCGGGCGATCGAGGACGTGATCCGCGGCTACGGCTACACGCCCGTGCTCAACCTCTCCGGTCACGGCGTCGAGCGCTACGACGCACACACCGGACCGAACGTCCCGAACCGGGGCGTCGACCGCTCCGTGGAGCTGGAGCCCGGACAGGCGGTCGCGATCGAGCCGTTCGCCACCGACGGCCGCGGTAAGGTCGGCGAGGGGACCAGCGAGGAGATCTTCGAGCTCCAGCGCGCGAAAAGCGTGCGGGACCGGCGAGCACGGCAGGCGCTCGAGGAGATCGAGGCGTTCGACGACCTTCCCTTCGCCGCGCGATGGCTGGACGGTGACCGCGTCGGCATGGCGCTCCGGCGGCTCAAACAGTCGAACGTGATCAAAGGCTACCCCGTATTAAAAGAGGACGACGACGCGCTCGTGAGCCAGGCGGAGCACACGCTGCTTGTCACGGACGATGGCGTCGAGGTGACGACCGCGGGCATTCACGCGTTCGACTGATGGAGCGGATCTACGCGCCATGGCGGATCGAGTGGGTCGAACGCGACTCGGACCCGATCGACGGCTGTCCGTTCTGCGTCCTCCCGGACTGGGAGGACGCGACCGAGGCCCGGATCGTCGCGCGAAGCGACCATAACTACGTGCTCCTCAACAACGCTCCGTACAACCCGGGACACGCGATGGTGATCCCGTACGACCACCACGAGGACTGGACCGACCTCGACGACGAGACGATGCTCGACCATGGTCGGCTGAAGGCGGCGACGCTCCGCGCCACGCGCCGCGACCTGAACCCGGACGGGATCAACACCGGCACCAACCTCGGCGGCGAGGCCGCCGGCGGATCGGTCGACCATCTCCACACCCACGTCGTCCCGCGCTGGACCGGCGACACGAACTTCATGCCGGTGGTCGGTGAGACGAAAGTCATCGTGGAGGGGCTCGAGCGAACGTACGAACACCTCCACGCCGCGTTCGCCGCCGGCGACGGGGTCGTCGACGAGGGCGACGTCGAGAACGGCGACGCAGTTCGACTCTCCTTCCGGCGCGGCTGATCGCTTGGACGCCCGGTCAGCTATTCGCTTCCGCGAGGAAGTTCCGGATCACCTCGTGGCCGACGGCCGTCAGGACGCTCTCGGGATGGAACTGCACCGCCTCGATCGGGTGTTCGCGGTGGCGGATCCCCATCACGATCGGCTCCCCGTCGTGGTCGGTCGTCGCCGACACCTCGAAGACGTCCGGTACCTCGACCGCGGCGAGCGAGTGGTAGCGCCCCGCCCGGAACCCCTGGTCGAGTCCTCGGAACACGCCCTCTCCGTCGTGGTCGACGGGGTACGCCTTGCCGTGGATCGGCTCCGGCGCGTGACCGACCGTCCCGCCGTACTCGTGGACGGCGGCCTCGAGCCCGAGACAGACGCCCAGCGTCGGCACCTCCGGCGAGAGATCGCGCAAGACGTCCGCGGTGACGCCGACGTCACGTTCGTTTTTCGGGTGGCCGGGACCCGGGCTAATGAGGATCGCGTCCGGACTGATACCGGCGACATCGTCGATCGACGCCGTGTTTTTCACCACGTCGATCTCGACGTCGTCGTCGAACCCCGGTCCCGCGTCGACGCCGATCTCCGACACGTACTCGACGAGGTTGTACGTGAACGAGTCGAAGTTATCGACGATGAGGACCTTCATCGGTCGACCTCCATCCCGGCGGACTTCGCTTGCGCATTCGTGGACTCGTCAGATTCGCCGTCACTCTCACGGATCCGGTCGATCGCGGCCAACACCCCGTCCATCTTGCGTTCGGTCTCCTCGTACTCCGAGGCGGGGTCCGAATCGGCGACGAGCCCGGCACCCGCGCGGACGGTGACAACGTCAGCGTGCTCGTCGAGGTCGTCCGCGTCGGCCGTCCGGATCGTCGCCGTCCGGATCACGATCGCGAAGTCGGCGTCCCCGGTCCACGAGTAGTAGCCGACGCCGCCGCCGTACGCCTCCCGGGGCGTGCGTTCGAGTTCACTGATGATCTCCATCGCGCGCACTTTCGGCGCGCCCGTGAGCGTGCCGGCCGGAAACGTCGCGCGCGTCGCGTCGAACGCGTCGGCGTCGGCCGCCAGCGTTCCGGTGACCGTCGACTCGATGTGCTGGACGTGGCTGTACTTCAGGACGTTCATGAACTCCTCGACGCGGACCGACCCCGGCTCGGACACCCGGCGGACGTCGTTGCGCGCGAGGTCGACGAGCATCGTGTGCTCGGCGCGCTCCTTGGCGTCGGCGAGCATCTCGCCCGCCAGCCGCCGGTCCTCGACCGGACTCTCGCCGCGCGGACAGGTGCCGGCGATCGGGTTCGAGACGACCCGGTTACCCTGCACTGAGACCAGCGTCTCCGGACTCGCGCCGACGATCGTCCGGTCGTCGTGGCGGAGCACGTACATGTACGGCGAGGGGTTCACGTCCCGCAACGCGGCGTACAGCCCCAGCGAATCGATCTCGCCACGGAGCTCACGCGTTCGTGAAATCACACCCTGATAGATGTCGCCGTCGAGGACGTGACGCTTCGCCGCCCGGACCGCCTCCTCGTACTCCGCTCGCGGACCTGCGGTCTCATCGTACTGGCGGAATCCACCCGTTTCGGGCATCTCTCCCCCGCTGTCGGAGAGCGCGTCCGCGACCCGCGCCGCCTCCGTGGCGATCTCGTCGTACACCTCGCCAGCGTCGTCGTCGACGTCGACGACCGGCGTGAACACGAGCTCCACGGTCCCCTCCAACTCGTCGAACACGACCGTCCGTGTCGTCAGCGCGAACTCAGCGTCGGGGAACTCGGTCTCCGGGCGGCCGACGCCGACCTCTTCCAACCAGAGGTCGTACACCGCCTCGTACGCGAGGAAGCCGACGAACCCGCCCGAGAGGGTCTGACGCTCAGTTTCAGGGAATCCGCGGAGGGTCACGTCTGGGAACGCGTCTCGAATGCGGTCGATCACGTCGACCGCGTCCGGTGCAGAGCCGTCGCTCGGGTCGTCGTTGCGTTCCGGCGTGGACTCGTCGCTCGGGTTACCGATCAGCTCCGCCGCCGGACCGAGCCGCTGGATCTCGGTGCGGTCAGGGTGTAACGAGACGATCGCCTCCGGGTCGTAGCCGACGAAGGAGTACCGTGCGTGTTTGTCGGGCTTACCGCCGGCAGTGAACGCCCCGTCCGGATCGCTGGACGCGACCTTCTCGCCGGATTCGAGGAGGAACCCGTACGGGTCGTCGCCCACCAACGTCGCGTACGCCGCAAGCGGTGTCACGTCCGCGTCTATCGACGCCGCCGCGCGAACGACGACCGGTTTCTCCGCGCCAGCCGCGAGGTCGACGAACTCCGAGCGGGAGCGATCGAGACGCGTTTCGGCTTCGTCAGTCGTGGCCGTCTCGGTCGTATCGTCGATTCCGGTCATACGACCTCCATCTCGCGGCCCGCGTTCGCGACGAAGCGGGCGACCGCGTTGTGGTCTTTCCGTCCGCCGGTCAGCTCGACGCCGGAGGCGACGTCGACCGCGAACGGGTCCGCGATCCGCACCGCCTCGGCGACGTTCTCCGCAGTCAACCCCCCAGCGAGTACCACCGGAGACGTGAGCCGGTCCGACAAGGCTCCGGTGGCGGCCCAGTCGTGGGTCTCGCCGGTACCCCCTGCGCCGGACTCCCGCGTCGAATCGACGACCAGCGCGTCGACGACCGTGTCGAGCGCCTCGGCTCGCCCGTGGTCGTCGGCGTCGACCGTACACAACACCTTCACACCCGTCTCCGCGCGCACGTAGCCGATCTCGTCGGCGGTCCACTCGCCGTGGAGCTGGATCGCGTCGGGTTCGGTCGTTCGCACGAGCTCGACCGCCTCTTCCGGGGTGTCGGGCATCGTCACGAGCGTCGACGTGACGAACGGGGGGACGTCGGCGAGCAGCTCGGCGGCCGCCGCACGGTCGACCTCTCGTGGCGTGTCGACCGGCACCTCGGTGATTACGCCGACCGCGTCCGCACCCGCGTCGATCGCCGCACGGAGGTCCGCACCACGGGTCAACCCGCAGATCTTCACCCGCGCCATCAGTCGTCGCCTCCTGCGATCTGCTCGTCGACGTCCGCAGCGTCGGTCTGCGGGCCACACAGTGCGGCGAACTTCTCCGCGGCCGCGCCGGAGTCGATCGCGTTGGCAGCCGTCTCGACGCCTTCGGCCAGGCTCTCGGCTCTCCCGGCGACGTACACCGCCGCGCCGGCGTTCGCGAGGATCAGGTCCCGTTTCGCGCCGACGACGTCTCCCGCGACGATCCCGCGCAGGTCGGCGGCGTTCTCCTCGGGCGTCCCCCCGGCGACGTCGTCGATCGGAGCCCGCTCCAGTCCGAGCTCCTCGGGCGTGATCGTGTACTCGGTCACCGACTCCCCGTCGACCTCCGCGACGACCGTCTCGTCGTGTACGGTGATCTCGTCCATCCCCGACCCGTGGACGACGAGCGCACGCTCGACCGGCATGTGCGCGAGCGACCGAGCGATCTGGCCGACGAGCTCCGGGTCGTACACGCCGAGCACCTGCGCGTTCGCGCCGGCGGGATTGGTGAGCGGACCGAGCACGTTGAACACCGTCCGCATCTCCAGCTCCCGGCGCGGCCCGATGACGGCCTTCATCGCCGGGTGAAACACGGGTGCGAGCATGAACCCGATCCCGTCGGACTCGATCGCGGCCTCGACCCGTTCGGGCTCCGCCTCGATGTCCGCGCCGGCGACCTCCAGCACGTCGGCGCTTCCCGAGGAGGAGGACACCGAGTAGTTGCCGTGTTTCGCGACCGGAACGCCCGCGCCCGCGGCGACGATCGCCGCGGTCGTCGAGACGTTGATCGTGTCGTAGTCGTCGCCGCCGGTGCCGCAGGTGTCGACGAGCAGATCGCGGTCGGGGTCGATGGTCCGTGCCGCGTCACGCATCCCCTGTGCGAACCCCGCGATCTCGGCTTCGGTCTCGCCTTTCGCCCGCAGCGCAGCCAGCAGCGCGCCGATCTGTGCCTCGGTCGCGTCCTCGAACACCAGCCGCGCCGTCTCGCGCGCCTCCTCGACCGTGAGATCCTCCCCATCCGTCACCCGCCGGATCGTTTCTGTGAGACTCATTGTGGACACCAATGTATATCTTCGTCTTGTAATGTACAAGTATGTACACGAATTTAACGCTGTCGCCGCTCCGCTCCGTTCGGACTCGCCTCGGCGTCCCGACGGCGACACGATGATCACCTCGGTCCAGTTGGTCAACGGCGAGATGGGCGTGGCTTCGTGCCCGGCCGGTGGCGCGGTGATCGCACCCTTTTACTCGGTCGGCGAAAACCTGACGCGCATGGAGGTCGGGATCGTGGCGCGCAAGGGGAACCCTCGTGCGGCGTCACTCGCTGCCGACGTACGGGATGCCGTTCGGGAGCGCGGCGTCTCGGTGTGGCTCGATGAGGTGACTGCCGAGTACCTCGACGCGGAGCCGGGCCGGTCGGTGGAGGAACTCGCCGGCTGTGACCTCGTCGTGGCGGTGGGTGGTGACGGAACGTTCCTGTTCGCAGCACGAAACGCCGACGGGACTCCGGTGCTCGGCGTGAACCTCGGCGAGGTCGGCTTTCTGAACGCCGTGCCGCCGGACGACGCGGAGTCGGCCGTGCTTGCGGAGGTCGAACGGTTCCAGGACGGGGGAATGACCGTCCGTGAGGCTCCGCGATTGACTGCGTATGTCGACGGATGGAGCTCCCTGCCGGCCGCAAACGAAATCGTCGTGGGCGGCGAGCGACGCGGCCATGGCGGCGGGATCGACTACGAGCTTCGCGTGAACGACTCGCTGTACTCCGGCGGCCACGCCGACGGCGTCCTGGTGGCGACGCCGACGGGTTCGACGGCGTACAATCTCTCCGAGCGCGGGCCGCTGGTGCATCCGGGAGTGTCGACGCTTATCATCAACGAGATGTGCGCCGAAGGCGGGATGCCTCCCATCGCGGTCGATCCGGACTCGACCGTCACCGTCTCCGTCACGAGCTCCGGCCCGACCGTGGTCGTGAGCGACGGTCGGAACCCTCGCGAGCTGACGGGGGCGGTCGAGATCGATATCCGACGGGCGGAGACGCCGATGCGGATCGCCGGCCCGGAAGCGGACTTCTTCGAGGCGCTCGGTAAACTCTCCTAGTGGGATCGACGCGTCCCGGCCGTGCTCCGGATCGCGTCATCCGCTCTGAACCACGATGACGCCGCCGAGAACGAGCGCCCCGCCCGCCAGGGTGAACCCGGTCACCGGCTCGGCGAACAGGAGCGCGCCGAGAAACACGGTGACCGGCGGCTCAACCGTACTCAAAATCCCCGCTCGACTCGCACCGATCCGCTCGAGCCCGGTAAAGAAGGCGTACACGGGAAGTGCGGTCGCGACGACGGCGATCCCAGCGAGGATCGCCCACGCTGACGGACCGGCAGGAACGACCAGATCGCCGGTAACGGTCGCGATGGCGGCGAACGCGAGACCGGAGGCCGGAAGCACGTGCGCAGCCAGCGTGAGCGGATCGACGCTGTCGAGGACTGCCCGGGAGACGACGATGTACGTCGCGTATGCCAGTGCGGCACCGAGAAGGATGACGACGCCGACCACGGATGCGCCGGCGGGATCCGCACCGACGACGAGGACGATCCCACCGAGCGTGAGCGCGAGCGCGAGCACCGTCCGTCCGCCGATCGACTCGCCGATCCCCACCGCGGCGAGCACGACGACGAAGGCCGGATACGTGTACAACACGATCGCCACCATTCCGGCCGTCATAAACTCCAGACCGAGAAAGTACAGCCCGCTCATCGTCGCGTACCCGAACGTGCCGAGCCCGATGGCGACGAGCAGCGTCCGACCGCGTAACAGGTGGAGCTCCCCTCGCCACGCGAGCACGCCCCACAACAGGAGTGCGGCCGCGAGAAACCGATACATGAGAAGCGTCGGGATCGCGATCCCCGCCTCCTGGGCGTACAGTCCGAAAATGCCGAGCGTCCCGAACCCGACCGCCGACACGAGAACGAGTGCGGCACCGGCCCGGTCGGCCGACCAGCCGATGTCGACCGTCTTCATCCGTCGGGACGGACCGTCTCCTCCGCCCGTCGCAACACCTCCCGAACCGGAAGCCCCGTCGACGAGGCGACTGCGGCTGCATCGTCGTACTCGGCGCTGATGTCGTACACGTCACCCTCCGTCGTCGAGGCGATCTTGACCGCGACTTCGTACGCGTCGCCGTCGACGTCGAGTGTCGCGGTCTCGAAGGTTCGGTCGGCGATCCAGCGGTGGGTGGCCCCGACCTGTCGAACGCCGAGCGTGCCGGTCTCACGCGCGAGACGTTCCGCGACCGTCTCGGCATCGCCCGGCTTGCAGATCACTTTCACGAGATGACCCGGCCGGGATTTCTTCATCGTCATCGGAAGTATCGCGACGTCACGTGCGCCGGCCCGTTTGAGCATCTCCTGGAGACCGCCGAGCTCCTCCGGCGTCGCGTCGTCGAGGTTGGTTTCGAGCACCGCGATATCGTCGTAAGCGAGCTCGCCTCGGTCGCCGTCCGTGCCGGCTCTATGCGGTTCCGCCGGACCCTCGTGTGCGCCGCCGCCGTCGCCGACGACTGCGCGGAGCACGTTCGGATGGCGCTCGAGCGTCGCGTCGCCCGCCCCGTATCCGGTGGCGGTCGGCTGCAACCGGGGTGCGGCGTCGACGCTCTCCGCGACCGTGCCGAGGATCGCCGCGCCGGTCGGGGTCAGGAGCTCCCGCTCGACCGGTCCTCCCACGGTTACGAGCCCGGAGCGCGTCGCGATCTCGGCGACGGCCGGCGTCGGCACGGGATACACGCCGTGGATCATCTCGACGTCGCCGCCGCCGACGGCGACCGGGGTCGTCACGACATGCTCCACGTCGAGCTCGGCGAGAAGCAGGGCCGCGCCGACGACGTCCGCCACCGCGTCGTCGGCCCCGACTTCATGAAACTGCGTGTCGGCAAGCGACGTGCCGTGTACCGAGGCTTCCGCACGGCCGAGCAGCTCGAAGGCGTCGAGCGCGACTGACTCAACCGGCTCCGGCAGGCTCATCGATTCGACCAGCGAGACGACTTCCGTATACGTCCGGTGCGCGCCGACACCCTCCGCATCGTGAGCGTCGTGTGGGTGACTGTGATCGCGGTGGTGATGCGTGCTATCGCGGTGGTGATGCGTGCTATCGCGGTGGTGATGCGTGCTATCGCGGTGGTGATGTGGATCATCGGAACGGTCGTGTCCGTCATCGCCGTCCTCATGTCCGTCATCGCCGTCCTCGTGCGTGTCGTCGCTGTCGCTGTCGATAGTCGATCTCTCCTCGCCGTGTTCCGTCAGGGTCACGTCGACTGTCGTCGCTCGGACGCCGTTCTTTCTCGTCTCTCCGATCTCGTAGCGGACCGGAAGACGGTCCTCGACCGGACCGAGCACGTCCGGATCGGCTCCGGCCGCGATCAGCGCGCCGCAGATCATATCACCGGCCGCACCGGTTCGGCCGTCGAAGACGAGCGTTCGCATGTCGGTAAGCGACGAGCCGAGAGAATAAAGTCCCCGCTACACGCTCCACCTCGGCGGCGGCGAAACGTCGCGCGGACGACGGGGTTTTAAACGCGGCTTTCGTAGCATGGCACATGATGACACACAGCGTCACGATCGGGTTTTCCGCCTCCCGATGCGACGTGGACACCCATCGGAGCAACAGGCTTATCTCCAAACCGGATACAGATACGGCTACCCCCCGCGAGGAAACATGAACGAAGTCCAACTCGAAGTGGCGAAGGCGTACCCGAACGACTCGGGCCGCGGCATCGCCAGACTCGACCCCGACACGCTGTTGCATCTCAAGCTCTCTCCGGGCGACATCATCGAGATCGAGGGCACGGAGACGACCGCCGCCAAGGTGTGGCGGGCGGACCGACAGGACTGGAACACGGATACGGTCCGGATAGACGGATTCACCCGTCAGAACGCCGATGTCGGTATCGGCGAGCGCGTCACGATCCGAAAGGCGGAGGCGGAGACGGCGGACAAGCTCGTGCTGGCTCCGCCCGAGGAAGCCTCGGTGCAGTTCGGCTCCGACGCCGCCGGTATGGTGAAACGACAGATCCTCAAACGACCGGTCGTCGAGCGGGACATCGTTCCGGTGATGTCGTCGACGAACCACCCGTTCATGCGCTCGCCAGGACAGGCGATCCCGCTTATCGCCGTCGAGACCGAGCCGGACGGAGTGTGCCTCGTCACGGAGGACACGGAGGTCGAGCTTCGCGAGGAGCCGATCTCCGGGTTCGAGAAAACCGGCGGTGGCATCACCTACGAGGATATCGGCGGTCTCCAAAACGAGATCCAGCGGGTGCGGGAGATGGTCGAACTCCCGATGAAACATCCGCAGATCTTCTCGAAGCTCGGCATCGAGCCCCCCCAGGGCGTCCTGCTACACGGGCCGCCGGGCACCGGGAAGACGCTGCTCGCGAAGGCGGTCGCCAACGAGACGTCGGCGTCGTTCTTCTCGATCGCGGGCCCGGAGATCATCTCGAAGTACTACGGCGAGTCCGAACAGCAGCTCAGAGAGATCTTCGAGGACGCAAAAGAGGAGTCGCCGTCGATCATCTTCATCGACGAGCTCGACTCGATCGCACCAAAACGCGAGGACGTCACCGGGGAGGTCGAGCGTCGGGTCGTCGCCCAACTGCTGACGATGATGGACGGACTCGAAACCCGCGGACAGGTGATCGTCATCGCCGCGACGAACCGCGTCGACAGCGTCGATCCCGCGCTCCGTCGACCCGGTCGCTTCGACCGCGAGATCGAGATCGCCGTCCCCGACGAGGTCGGACGAAAGGAGATCCTCCAGATCCACACCCGGGGAATGCCGCTGTCCGACGACGTCTCGCTGGACCGTCTCGCAGACGAGACACACGGCTTCGTCGGCGCCGACATCGAGAGCCTCACGAAGGAGGCTGCGATGAAGGCGCTTCGCCGATATCTCCCGGAGATCGACCTCGACGAGGAGGATATCCCACCAAGCCTGATCGACCGGATGATCGTCAAACGCGACGACTTCCGCGGGGCGTTGAGCGAGGTCGAGCCGTCCGCGATGCGGGAAGTGCTCGTCGAACTCCCGAAGATCACGTGGAACGATGTCGGAGGGCTCGAAAGCGCAAAACAGCAGGTTCAAGAGTCCGTGGAGTGGCCGTTAACCTCCCCGGAGAAGTTCGACCGCATGGGCGTTAACGCGCCGAAAGGCGTCCTGTTGTACGGGCCGCCGGGCACCGGCAAGACGTTGATGGCGAAAGCGGTCGCCAACGAGACGAACGCCAACTTCATCTCCGTTCGGGGGCCACAGCTACTCTCGAAGTGGGTCGGCGAGTCCGAGAAGGCGATCCGGCAAACGTTCCGCAAGGCGAGACAGGTGAGCCCGACGATCATCTTCTTCGACGAGCTGGACAGCCTCGCTCCCTCGCGCGGTCAGGATATGGGGAACAACGTCTCCGAGCGCGTCGTCAATCAGCTGCTCACCGAACTCGACGGGCTCGAGGAGATGGGTGACGTGATGGTGATCGGGGCGACGAACCGGCCGGATATGATCGATCCCGCGCTGCTGCGGTCGGGCCGATTCGACCGGCTCGTGATGATCGGACAGCCCGACCAGGAGGGTCGCGAGCAGATCCTCGAGATCCACACCGGCGACACGCCGCTCGCGCCGGACGTGAGTCTCCGTGAAGTCGCCGAAATAACCGACGGTTACGTCGGCTCGGATCTGGAAGGGATCGCACGTGAGGCCGCCATCGAGGCGCTTCGAGACGACGACGATGCCACGGAAGTAGAGATGAAACACTTCCGCCGGGCGATGGAGTCGGTTCGACCGACGATCACCGAGGATATCATGTCCTACTACGAGGATATCGAACGGGAGTTCAAGGGCGGTGCACGCGACGCGCTACGCGACACCGGATCCGGCCGTATCGGCTTCCAGTAGTTGCGGCCGGAGCTGCACGTTCTGACTCCCGGTCGGTTGAACACCCCCTTCCGCACGTTTTAACCACCGGAATCGCCAACGAGGCGTATGGCCCAGCCACGCGTCCCCGGTGGCGACGAGAACGTGCTCGACTTGCCGTGTGGCGAGACGGTCGGTCTCGGGGAGCTTGACCTCGGGATGCGGGAGTACCACTGCGACTGTGGGAGTACACACGCGGTCGTCATGGATGTCCATCCCCCGGACCGATTCCTTCCGGAGTTCCTCGTCGACGTGCTTCGAGAGGCGATAGAGACGACCAGCGAGGAGATGCCGGAGTTCGACACGCCACACCTGCTCGGGATCGCGTTAGAGGAGTATCCGGAAGCCGTCGTAGCACGCGACGCGAGCGATCACGCCGACGTCGGCTACGCGATGGTGTGGGTGACGGAGTTCGACTCGCGTCGGCTTCACGAACTGCTGGTCGAACTCGTCATCGAGCTGATGGAGCATGCCGTGAGCCACGCGGACGACGACGACGCGCTCGCCCGGTTCGAGGATGACATGCTCGCGTTCGACGTGACGGAGTTCGTCGAGGAGTACCGAGCGAACCGTGACCTGGAGATGGACGATCCGTACGGGTGAACGTCACAAACGAGTTTGTCAACGGCGCTGTCGGACGAACGTCTGACTCGTGTCTCACTGAACTCTATATATCCTCGTACCGTGTGTAAGACGTATGCACACCCATGAGTACGAGCGGATCCGCGGTGTGCTCGCCGAGGCCGATGAGCCGTTGACGGCGCGGGAGATTCTCGCCCTGTTGGAAAGCGAGGAGATAGATAGCCCGCACCGTGTTGCAACCGTGTTGGGACGGTGGGCAGATCGTGGCGACGTGGAAGTCATCGCCGATCGTCCGTACCGGTATCGGCTCAACACGTGACCCCCCTACCGTGGGTGTCGGACACGACCGTTGGGTGACGCGTCGACGGACGGAACGAGTGACTTCCACGTCCACGTGCGGGCGGAGAACGGATCGAATTCGCGGTACGTGTCGACATACCTTGCGAAAATCGCAAATCTCCTGCGAGATTCGTACTCTATCGCCGAGTTTATTACGATGAACGTATTCCGTCGGAGTAATGAGCGAGGACCGGACCATTCTGCTCATCGGCAGCGGGCCGATCCAGATCGGGCAAGCGGCTGAGTTCGACTACTCCGGGGCGCAGGCGTGTCGCGCCCTCCAGGAAGAAGGTGCACGGGTCGTCCTGGTGAACTCGAACCCGGCGACGATCATGACCGATCCGGACACCGCCGACCGAGTGTACATCGAACCGATCACCCCCGAAGCGATCGCCGAGGTTATTCGACTTGAGAACCCTGACGGCGTCATCGCCGGACTGGGCGGTCAGACCGGTCTCAACGTCACCGCGGAGCTCGCGGAACAGGGGATTCTCGAGGGGCACGACGTCGACGTGATGGGCACTCCGCTCGACACGATCTACGCGACCGAGGACCGTGATCTCTTTCGCCAGCGCATGGAGAGCATCGGCCAGCCGGTGCCGAAGTCGACAACCATCTCTCTCGACGAGGACGAATCGGTCACTGACTTCGACGAGGAAGCGTTCCGCGACCGTGTTCGCGCCGCGGTCGACAAGGTCGGCGGGCTCCCCGTAATCGCGCGGACGACGTACACGCTCGGTGGCTCCGGCTCCGGCGTCGTCGACGAGTTCGAGGAGCTCGTCGAGCGCGTACGGAAAGGACTCCGCCTCTCGCGGAACAGCGAGGTGCTCGTCACGGAGTCAATCGCCGGATGGGTCGAGCTGGAGTACGAAGTGATGCGAGATGCGGATGACTCCTGTATCATCATCTGCAATATGGAGAACATCGATCCGATGGGGATCCACACCGGCGAGTCGACGGTCGTCACGCCGTCACAGGTGATCCCTGATGACGGGCATCAGGAGATGCGCGACGCCGCACTCGGCGTGATCCGCGAACTCGGGATTCAGGGCGGCTGTAACATCCAGTTTGCGTGGCACGACGACGGAACGCCGGGCGGAGAGTACCGTGTCGTCGAAGTGAACCCCCGAGTGTCTCGGTCCTCGGCACTGGCATCGAAGGCAACCGGGTATCCGATCGCCCGCGTCACCGCGAAAGTCGCGCTCGGAAAGCGACTACACGAGATAGAAAACGAGATCACGGGCGAGACGACCGCCGCATTCGAGCCGGCGATCGACTACGTGGTGACCAAGGTGCCGCGCTGGCCGATCGACAAGTTCGAGGACGTCGACTTCGAGCTCGGGACGGCGATGAAGTCGACCGGCGAAGCGATGTCCATCGGTCGAACGTTCGAGGAGAGCCTGACGAAGGCGCTCCGCTCCTCGGAGTACGACCCGGCTGTGGAGTTCACCGAGGTGTCCGACGAGACACTCGAGACTGAGTACCTCGAACGTCCGAGCCCGGACCGTCCGTACGCGATGTTCGAGGCGTTCGACCGTGGTTACACGGTCGACGACGTCGTCGAGCTCACCGACATCCACCGGTGGTACGTCGAACGGTTCGAGAACGTCGCGGACGCGAGCGCGAAGGCGGCGGCTGGCGAGTTCACGCCCGCTGCGTCTGCGGGTCGAACGAACGCCGAAATCGCCGCGGCCGCGTCAGCGGGCGGGGTCGATGCCGACGTAAGCGACGTGGAAGCCGCCGTCCCGGACCGTACGTTCAAACAGGTCGATACGTGTGCCGGCGAGTTCAAGGCGTCAACGCCGTACTACTACTCGGCGCGACTCCCGGAGTACCTGCAGGGAGCCGACACGGCTGCCGCGGCGAACGAAGTCCGCGTCGACACTGATGTCGAAAGCGTCGTCGTCGTCGGCGGCGGCCCAATCCGTATCGGACAGGGTGTGGAGTTCGACTACTGTGCGGTCCACGCGGTCCGCGCACTTCGTGATATGGGTATCGATGCCCACGTCGTCAACAACAACCCGGAAACGGTTTCGACCGACTACGACACCTCGGACGGTCTGTTCTTCGAACCGATCACTGCCGAGGAGATCGCGGACGTGATCGAGACGACGGGTGCGGACGGCGTGATGGTGCAGTTCGGCGGGCAGACGTCCGTGAACGTCGGCGAGCCGCTAGCCAAGGAGATCGAGCGTCGTGGACTCGACTGTGAGATCATGGGAACGAGCGTCTCGGCGATGGATTTGGCCGAGGACCGCGACCGGTTCAACGTTCTGATGGACGAGATCGGCGTCGCCCAGCCGGAAGGGGGGACGGCGACCAGTCGCGACGAAGCGCTGGATCTGGCCCACCGGATCGGCTATCCCGTGCTCGTCCGCCCCTCCTACGTGCTCGGCGGGCGCGCGATGCGGGTCGTTGAGGACGACGAGGAGCTCGAGCGGTACATCGAGGAGGCGGTTCGCGTCGCACCGGACAAGCCGATCCTCATCGATCAGTTCCTCGCGGACGCGATCGAGCTGGATGTCGACGCGGTCGCCGACGGCGACGATGTCCTCATCGGCGGCGTGATGGAACACGTCGAAAGCGCCGGGGTCCACTCCGGTGACTCCGCGTGTATGATCCCGCCACGGTCGCTCGATGACGACACGCTCGCCCGGGTTCGCGAGGTTACGGAGAACATCGCTCGCGCGCTCGATACCGTCGGTCTGCTGAACGTCCAGCTCGCAGTGACCGGCGTGCACGATCCCGACGAGGATCCCGAGGTGTACGTGTTGGAGGCGAACCCACGCTCCTCGCGAACCGTGCCGTTCGTCTCGAAGGCGACTGGCGTCCCGATCGCGAAGCTGGCGGCGAAGGTGATGACCGACCAGTCGCTCGCGGAGTTGGACGTCGCCGAGCGGATACCAGAACACATTAGCGTCAAGGAGGTCGTGCTCCCGTTCGACCGACTTCCGGGATCCGACCCCCGGCTCGGTCCGGAGATGAAATCGACCGGCGAAGTGATGGGGACGGCCCGCTCGTTCGGCAAGGCGTACGACAAGTCGCAGGACTCGACCGGGAAACCGATCCCGACCTCCGGGACTGCAGTCGTCGACCTCTCGGCGGAGGAGTTCCCCGAACCCGGTACGGAGGCTGGCGAGGCGCTCGTCGACGGATTCTCGGAGCATTTCGCGCTGTCGACGGCAACTGACTTGGTGGAGGCGACCCGGCGCGGCGAGATTGACCTCATCGTCTCCCGGCAGCGCGAGCTGCTCGATGTCGCCGTCGAGGAGGAGATCACCTACTTCTCGACACACGCCAGCGCGAAGGCGGCACTGGAGGCGATCGAGCACGCGGACGACGACCTCGACGTGATGGCCGTCTCCGACCGCCCGCAGCGGGTCGAGAACTGGGGCGAGTAGCGTCGCGCTGACCGGGCGAGTGGGTCTCGTCGATCACGGGTGGCGAACAGGCGGCGCTCGGCGTCCCCACGACGGCTCGCCGCACACCCGCCTCGACCGACGTGGGGTGGGGTTCAGCTCACGGGAGGAGGTGGTGCGGTATCGGGTATAAGCTGCGGCGTCGCGCGAGGGGCGTCGGTTTCGGCCCCACCGAGAGAACGCAACGTTTAGCGCGCCGGACGCCACACGGAGACGTATGACCTTCTTCGAGACGTTGGCGGACCGGATCGCCGAGACGAACAGCGTCGTCTCCGTCGGGCTCGACCCGGATCCGTCCCGATTGCCGGATTTCGCATCCGACTCCGATCTGCCGCGCTGGGCGTTCAACCGTCGTATCATCGACGTGACCCACGAGCACGCGGCCTGTTATAAGCCGAACGCGGCGTTCTACGAGGACGCGGACGGCTGGCGAGCGCTGAGAGAGACCGTCGCGTACGCGGAGGGGAAAGGGGTTCCCGTCCTCCTCGATGCCAAACGCGCAGATATCGGGAACACGACGCGACGATACGCGGAGGCGCTTGGGTGGGCGGACGCGATCACGGTGAACCCGTACATGGGCCGCGACTCGCTCCAGCCGTTCCTCGACCGCGAGGAGAAGGGCGTGTTCGTGCTCTGTCGGACGTCGAATCCGGGCGGCGAGGACCTGCAAGGGCTCGAACTGGCGTCGGGGGAGCCGTTGTATGAGCGCGTGGCGGCACTGGCGGACGTGTGGAACGCACACGGAAACGTCGGGCTCGTGGTTGGCGCGACCGCGCCGACGGAACTGGCCGAGCTACGCGAGATCGTCCCGGAGATCCCGTTTTTGGTCCCGGGTGTCGGCGCGCAGGGAGGAGACGCGAAGGCGGCGGTCGACCACGGTCTCGCAGATCATCCGGATGTGAACATCAACGTCGGGCTCGTCAACTCCTCGCGAGGGATCATCTTCGCGGGCGAAGCGTCGTCGGCCCCTGACGACGAGGCGACGTACTTCGGAGCTGCGGGCGACGCTGCAAAGCGACTCAAAAAGCGGCTGAACCGCCATCGGTAGGGGTCGGACGGCTTTTATTCTGCCGGGCCGACGCCCGAGGTATGCGCCAGTTCGTCGTCGTCGGTCACGACGTCCCGACGACCGCCGCGTCGATCTCGCTGGATGATCTCCCCGGAGCCGGGCGGTTGGACCTCCTCTGTCGCTGTGTCGCGACGGGGGTGTTCCTCTCGCACGGGATCCGCGACCGGGTGCGAATACATCTCGTCTGCGCCGACGAACTCACGGTGAGCTTCGACAGCGACGAGCTCCGTCATCTCCACCCCGACGAGCGCAACGTCGCGGCGCGGATCCGGGACGCGCTCGACGCGAAGGCCGACGCGATCGGTCACATGCCGGCCGACGTCTCCCCCGGCGTCGAGCTCCGTCGGATGGGGTTCGAGGCAACGATCGACCGGCTGGAGCGTGAGGGGCCGATCGTGACGCTTCACGAGGGGGGTGACCCGCTCGTCGACGCAGAGCCGCCAGCGGATCCGGTGTTCGTGCTCTCGGATCACCACGACTTCGCCGACGAGGAACGCGACCTGCTCGCCGACCGCGCCGATAGTCGGGTGCGGGTCGGCCCGAAACGGCTCCACGCCGACCACACGGTCGCGGTGGCGCACAACTGGCTCGACACCGATGGCTTCACGGCGTACTGACGGGCGGCGGCGGCGGAACACCGGTCGGAGCGCGGGACGTCGAGATCGGACGACACGAGCGGGAGATCGATGACGGACGACCGCTTCCCAGTGCCGGTTCGCGGCGTCGACGTCGACGACGAGACGCGGTGTGACCATTACGACGATCCGGTTGACGTGGTCGCGCTCAGATTCGGCTGCTGTGAGACGTACTACCCGTGTTACGCCTGCCACGAGGCCGTCGCCGATCACCCTGCCGAGCCGTGGCCGAACGCTCGGTTCGACGAGTCCGCGGTGCTGTGCGGCGGTTGTTTGGCGACGCTGACCGCACGCGAGTATTTCGACGCGACCGCGGCGGACGGGTCACGCGACGCGTGTCCCCGGTGTGGCGTCGGGTTCAATCCGGGATGTCGACAGCATCGGGATCGGTATTTCGAGCGGTGAGACGGGTGTCGCCGTCCGACCGTCGTCGACATCGTTCGTGCTTTCGGAAGCGTTAAAAGACACAGCGCCCTTGCTTCGAGTGCGGGCCGGTGGGGTAGCTTGGTATCCTTCGGCCTTCGGGTGGCCGTAACCGCAGTTCGAATCTGCGCCGGCCCACTTCTCCCGCACACGCTCAGGATTCACAACACCGCAGTACGCCATTTATAAACCCTGTCGTGTTTCCGACTGTTGATTTTCAACTGCATCGCATACGCACCCCGACGCCGTTACCCAGCTTTGGGGAGATGATTTTGGAGTAACGGGTTCGACAGAGCTGAGTCCGGTACTGTCGAGTCGCGTCGCCGCGAGCATTTATGAGGGATCGGCCGACCAGTACGGTCATGCACGAGCGAGCAGCGGAGTTCGCGGACCGGGCGGCGACTCGATACGACGTCGAGGTAGACGTCGTGGAGTTCGAGGCGGGAACGAAGACGGCGGCCGCGGCGGCCGACGCCGTCGGCTGTGAGACGGCAGCGATCGCGTCCACTATCGTGGTTTCAGTGTCCGGTGGTGCGCGTGACGGCGACCTCGTGGCGGCGATCACGAGCGGCGCGAACCGGCTCGACTTGGAGGCGGTCGCCGACCACTTCGGCGCGGAAGCGGCGTCGATGGCCGACCCGGAGCGGATCCGGGAGGTCGTCGGCTGGAGCATCGGCGGCGTGCCGCCGATCTGTCACGAGACGGCGCTTCCGACGGTGTTCGACCCGACGCTTCTGGAGTACGACCTCGTGTACGGAGCCGCGGGGACGCCGAGCGCGCTCTTCACGATCGATCCCGAACGCCTCGTCGAGTTGGCGGACGCGACCGCCATCGATCTCACCGAGTGACGCGCTGGAACGCATCCGTTAATAACACCCCCGGGAGTAGCACCCTAGAGTTATTAATTTAGAGTTATTAGATAACAACTCTTTTGTATTAATACCCGCTACGACCGTGTATGAGCCAATCACGCCGAGCGCTACTGAAGCAGGGTGCTGGTCTCCTCAGTGTCGGAGCCGCGGCCGCTGTCGCCGGCTGTTCCGATGCCGTCGATCAGGCAACCGGTGAGTTCGACTCCGGGTACGCCGCGTTCTTCGCGCTGAAGGACTGGACGAACCACGTTGCCGGCGACAACGCGGAGTTCGAGAGTCCGATGGACGTCGGCCAGATGGGCCACGGGTGGGAACCGACCGGCGATCTGACCGCGGAGGTCGCGTCGACGGACGCGTTCGTGTATCTCGACACGCCGGAGTTCTCCTGGGCACAGGACCTCGCGCACGGACTGGAGACTGACTACGACGACGTCGCGGTTATCGACGGACTGGTCGGACTGGAGGACCAGTTCCTCGACTGGGACCACGATCACGACCACGACGACGATCACGACCACGACGACGATCACGACCACGACGACGATCACGACCACGACCTTCACATCGACTCCTTCGAGGTGGTCGATCGAGACCACGACGAGGTCATCGCAGACATCCACGGTGACCACTGGCACGGGGATCTCCCTGTGGTCGAGGCGGGCGAATACGTCTCGCTCGGTGCGAACGCCGAAGACGACCACGGAGACCACATCCACTTCGATGACGAGTACCGGCTGGGTGCTCACGTCGTTGCCGGCGATGCGGATTCAGTGTCGATCGAGTCTCACGGCGATCACCTTCACGTGACCGGTGTGGAATACGGCCACGTCGACCTCGCGTTCTTGATCACCCATGACGGTCATACGGAATGGGAATCCCCGCCGATCGAGCTGGACGTGGGTAGCGATCACGACGATGATGACGAACACGACGACGGGCACGAACAAGATGACGACCATGACGACGGGCACCACGACGTCCACGTTGCCGAGTTGGAGATCATCGACCGCGAACACGACGAGGTGATCGCGGACATCCATGGCGACCACTGGCACGGCGGGCTGCCGGACGTAGCGGAGGGCGAGCATCTCCCGCTCGGTGCGGAGTTCACGGACGACCACGGCGACCACATCCATCTGGGCGAGGACGAGGCGTATCAGCTGCACGCCCGCGTCGCCGACGGTGCCGACGAGATCGTCACGGTGGAAAGCCACGGCGACCACGTCCAGGTGACCGGCGAGGAACACGGACGCACCGAGCTGGTGTTCCAACTGTATCACGACGACCACGCGGACTGGGAATCCCCGCCGCTGGCGCTGTCCGTCGTTCACGAGGATGAGACGGACGAGCACGACCACGGGTTCTACGACCCGCACGTCTGGGTCGACCCGGTGGTAGCGCAGGACATAGTCGACAACATCGCGGACGGACTGGCACGTGCGGATCCGGACAACGCCGAGGAGTACTTCGAGAACGCCGACGCGTACAACGCCGAGCTTGACGCCGTCGATGAGGCGTTCGAGGCGACGATGGCGGACGCGGAACGCACCGTCGCCGTGCTGGCAGGACACGACTCGTTCCAGTATCTCGAGGTCCGGTACGGGTTCGAGCTCTACTCTCCTGTCGGCGTCTCGCCCGACGAAGAGCCGAGCCAGAACGACATCGCCGACACGATCGAGTTCGTCAACGACAACGACATCGACGTGATCCTGTACGACCGCTTCGAGTCGCCCGTTCTCGCGGAGACCATCGTCGAGAACAGCGACGCGACCGAAACGATGGCCGTCTCTCCGGCCGAAGGGACGACCGAGGAGTGGAACGAGCAGGGGTACGGCTACGTCGACCAGATGCTCGAAGTCAACGTCCCGGCGTTCCGGCGTGCACTCGGTGCCGACTGAGCGTAAGCGCTCGCGAACTGTAAGAGATAAACCGACGGGCGATGAAAGACTTCCAACGACAGTGACTCCGGTAGTCGAGATGAACGACGTCACGTTCGCGTACGGCGACACGGTCGCCGTGAGAGACGTCTCACTGACGGTCGACACCGGAGACTTCCTCGGACTCGTCGGTCCGAACGGCTCCGGAAAGACGACGCTGCTACATCTCATGCTCGGGCTCTACACCCCCGACGAGGGCTCGATCGAACTGTTCGGTGAGCCCGTCTCGTCGTTCGACGACGGCGGCCGGATCGGCTACGTTTCCCAGCAGGCGACGAACAGGGGCGGCACGATGCCGGTCACCGTCCGGGAGTGTGTAACGATGGGGCGGTTCGCACACGCGGGGATCGGTCGGCTTACGCGGTCGGATAGGCGCATCGTCGCCGACGCGATCGAAACCGTCGGCATCGAGGATCTCGCCGACCGGCTCGTCAACGAGCTCTCGGGCGGTCAGAAACAGCGCGCGTACATCGCCCGTGCACTCGCCAGTGAGGCGGACCTGCTCGCGCTGGACGAACCGACCGTCGGCGTCGATGCCGAGTCGCGGGACGCGTTCTACAGCCTCCTCGACGAACTGAACGGCGACGGGATAACGATCATCCTCATCGAACACGACATCGGCGTCGTCACCGACAGGGCGGATCGTGTCGCGTGTATCAACACCGAACTGTTCCATCACGGAGACACCGAGTCGTTCGTCGAAAGCGACGCGCTCTCCGAGGCGTACGGTGCGACCGGACAGGTCGTCCACCACCACCACTGATGAGCGAAGATCCGGACTCTCGAAACGAGGCAACTACTCCCGAACGGACGGGATCTGACGGCGAGGCCAGCGTCGACGGCGGGACCCTCTCGGATGCGGCCACGACCGGCGGAACGCTCACACGGTCCGACGGGGTCTCCGACGCCGATTCGGCTACTCCGACGAATGCGGCGAGGGCGAACCCGCAGTCAAGCGGTCGCGATCTCCGCCGACTGGTCGAGCTCGGAGGGGTCGGCGTCATCGCGATACTCGCGTTGTGTATGCTCGGGTTCATCGTGCTCTACTGGGCACGAGATCTGCCCGTTGCAGCGGAGCTGTACGGGGGGTTCCGTACGTTCGGAGTCGTGCTGGACTTCTATCTCGGCACCAACGTGTTCCAGCACCCGTTCATGTGGCAGTCGATGGCGACCGGCGTTCTGATCGGTGTCGTTGCGCCACTCGTCGGGAGCTTTCTCGTCCACCGCGAAATGGCGCTGATCGGAGAGACGCTGGCACACACCGCGTTCGCGGGCATCGCGATCGGACTGCTGGTGAGCGCAACGACCGGCTGGAGTGGGTCGCTGCTTTTGGTCGCACTCGTCGTCGGAGTGCTGGGTGCACTCGGCGTGCAGTGGCTCACTGAGCGAACGAACACGTACGGCGACGTTCCGATCGCGATCATGCTGAGCGGGAGCTTCGCGGTCGGGACGCTCATCATCAGCTACGGGCGTGGACTAACCGCGATCAACATCGAGGGGTACCTGTTCGGGAGCCTGTCGGTCGTCAGCGTCGAGGGCGCGCGAATGATGGGGGCGCTCTCCCTACTCGTCGTCGCCGCGATAGCACTGACGTACAAGCAGCTCCTCTTTATTACCTTCGACGAGCAGGCTGCGAGGGTCGCACAGCTGAACGTCACCGGATACAACACCCTGCTCGTCGTGCTGACGGCAGTCGTGGTCGTTGGCGCGATGCAGGTACTGGGGGTGATTCTCGTCGCGGCGATGCTCGTCATCCCGGTTGCCGCCGCCTCACAGATCGCCCGGAGCTTCCGAGAAACGATGTATCTCTCCGTCATCTTCGGTCAGCTATCTGTGATCGGAGGGTTCGCGTTCGCGATCAGTCAAGGACTACCCTCCGGCGGATCGATCGTCGTTACAGCCATCGTGCTTTATCTCGGCTCCATCGCCGCCTCCGGTTTCTCCGTGAAGGCGATCTCCGCACACGGGTGAGCCGGTCCGGCGAAGACGGACTCCCCCGTCACCGGGAGCTTCTGCGGATCGCGCGACCCGTTTCCATAGACCCTTAAGTACGGGCCTCCCAGTGATGTTCATGGCCGAAACCGAGACGTACACCGTAACCGGACCCGACGGCGACGAGGAGTCGTTCGAGCTGCCCGCCGGACTCGTCGATCTCATGAGCGAACAGGGCGAGACCCAAACCGCGGTCGTCACCGACGTGGTCGTCCAGGCGATGGCCCAGCAGGCACACGCGATCGTCCACCACAGTCAGGGGGAGGTTCCGGAGGATATCGAGCGGATGAACGAGACCGCCGAGGAGCTGTTCGAAGAGCGGTTCGGACAGTCGCTGCAGGACGCGCTTGGTCACTCCCACTGAGCGACGAGCCGCTGTCGGTTCTCCCTCGTATCTCATCTCCCTCGCTTCTCGGGGCTGTCGCGAGCGACCGCTTAAGAGGCAGCGGCCGCTACGGATCGTATGAGCGAGGACGTGGGAGCGCCGGTTCTGATATTCGACGGTGACTGCCCGTACTGTTCGATCGCCGCGGTGGCACTGAAACGACTCGAGCGCGTCGTCGCCGTGCCGTGGGAAGCCGATCCCGTCGGGCCATTTCTCGACGCGCAGTTCGGTGCGCGCCCGTTCGCGATGGTGCTCGTCGACCCACAGGAGCGTCGGGTGTACGCGGGGCGCTCCGCGGCCGAGGAGCTGGCAAGCAGAGCCGGTACGCCAGGGATCATCGGCGGGCTCGTCAGGGATAACTACGACCGCATCGCCGACACCGTCGGCAAGCTCTCCGGACGCGGCCGGGACCCGGCCGACTACCACGACGAGTACGAGCTCACCGACGAGGCGAGTGAACTCGTCGACGATCTCAGGCCCGCAGCGAGCGAGCCGCCGGAGGCGACCTCGTGAGCAGTGACCCCGCCACCGGACGCGGAATCGAACGGAGCAACGCCAGCGATGACGGTGTGGTCGGCGGAACGTACTCGCTGATCGTCGACCTCCCCACGGAGACACCCATCGCCGTTGGCGCGCTCGGTGAACGGAGCTTCCCGGCGGGTGGATACGTTTACACCGGGAGCGCGCTCGGCACGGGCGGATTCTCGAGAGTGGATCGACACCGTCGGATCGCCCGCGGTGAACACGACGTCCGACACTGGCACGTGGACTATCTGCTCGGTGTCCCCGACACGCGGATCGTCGGGGTTGTTCGGAGCGAGGGTGTTGACATCGAGTGTGGCGTTGCGGAGCGACTGCCGGACGGGCCCGTCGAGGGGTTCGGTGCCTCCGACTGCGATTGCCGCACCCATCTCGCTCGTGCAGACGAGGTCGCGTCGCTCTCGGGACGGGTTGAAGCCGTTCACGACGCCGTCGTCGCGGACGCCGAGTTTCGATAGCAAACCCAGGGAGTTCGACCGTCGCGACCGGTCCGGTCGTCTGGCTTAACGTTCGTATCGATCGATAACGTTCCGCAACTGCTCGCGACGGCCCTCGAGGGCGGTTTCACGAAGTTCCGTTTCACGCTCGGTGGGACAGACGAGATCCGGCACGTCGGTCGGTCGTCCGTCGTCATCGAGCGCGACGAACGTGAAATATGACGTCGTCGTTCGGCGCTCCTCGCCGGTTTTCGGATTCTCGGCTCGCACGTCGACGTTGACGTCGAGACTCGTTCGTCCCGTGTTGAACACGTATCCCTCGACCACGACGACCTCTCCCATCTCGATCGGGGAGATGAAATCGACGTGGTCCATCGACGCGGTGACGACCTGTCGGCTCGAGAAGCGCATCCCCGCGATCGCGCCGCAGATGTCCATCCAGTGTAACACCGCACCCCCGAGGGCACGACCGAGATTGTTCGTGTCGTTCGGGAGCAGGATCTCGGTCATCTCGGTGTACGACTCCGTGAGGGAAACTGTATCGCTCATGCGTCGACTCGTACCCGGGCTCCCTTGAAGCTACAGATGGGCGCCGACTCGCCGTCGGATATCAGTCACGTGTTCCCCTCGCCGCCCTCCCCGAACTGGATGGAGTCCGGCGGTCGGCCCGCCTCGTCGATTACCTCGTCGGTAACGACGATCGGGCATTCAGTTCGGACGGCCAACGCAAGCGCGTCGGACGGGCGAGCGTCGAACACGAACCGCTCGGGCTCCCCGTCCTCGTATCGCTCCGCGTCGATCTTGGCGTAGAACGTTCCGTCTGTGAGGTCGTCGATCCGGACGCGGTCGATCGCGCCACCGAACTCGGTGAGGATCTCGACGAGGAGATCGTGTGTGAGCGGCCGCTCGAACGGTTTCCCCTCCAACACCATCCCGATAGAGCGGGCTTGGTCGCCGCTGACGAAGATGGGAACGTACTCGTCACGCACTGAGAGGACGACCGCCGGGACGTCGCCGCCGGGCGCGGAGCCGGCACCGACTCCGACGACCTCGGCTTCGTGTTCCATATCGGATCATCGGTGTGCCGGCATGAATAGCTGTCCCCGCCGCGATCCGAATCTAGGTCGGTGCGCGTCGACCGCTACCGGATCGCGTGCACCCAGCCTCGATGCCAGTAGAGCCATGCGGCGGTGAACACGAGCGCCGCACCGAGGAAGAACACCACGCCGGGCTCGAGCACGGAGAGCGCGTACTCGGCGGCGAGGTCGACCCGGTCGACCGCGTCGTCGGTGTCCGTGACCGGCTCCTCGGCCACCTCGTCGTCGGTCACGGCTGGCGCGACGGCGTCATCGGGGGACGGAGACACTGAGAGAAGCCGCTGGACGACCAGAGCCGACAGACCAAGGATGCCGTATCCGCCGAGGAGTCGCTTGAGCGCCGCCTTGAGCCCGCCGGAGTCGGCCGGGGCTCCGGCGAACAGAACGACCGGCTCGTCGGCGGGTGCGTACACGTTCATCTCCCGACCCTTCTCCGAATACGCCGTACCGACGACATCGACGAGATCCGCCTCCGAAAGGCGACCGAGATGATACTGTGCATTCTGCAGCGACGTGTCGAGTTCGTCCGCGACCTCCGAGGTCGTGGCCGGCTCCTCATACAACGTCGATAGGATCTCCCGTGCGGTCTCCGAGCCAAGTACGGAGAGAACCTCGCCGGCCTCCTCGTCGTTGACGCCGACGACGCGCGGATCGCGGTCGTCGGGCGTCGGATCCGGCAGGGAGGGAAGCAGCCGGGACATATCCGGCAGTCGAACAGCCACGGATACAAACTTGTTGGGTCAGTGCTCCTCCAAAACGTGCCACCACCCGAGCTGCGGACGGCTGTCTCGCCCATTCGTGAGCCACCCGGGCGACCCACTCACGCGACGATGTACCGGTCCGACGGTAAACTCACAAACCCTAAACGCGACCAGGGAGTACGGATCGTCAATGAGTGAAACGCCCGGTGGCCCCGGCGACGTGCCGCCATCGGTCTCCGCGAACGATCCTCCCGACGAGCCACCGCGCCGAGAGCCCGGGACGGTAACGGTCGTCGGGACCGCTCACATCTCGGAACGCTCCGTCGAGGAAGTCGAAGAGACGATCGACCGAGAGCGTCCGGACGTCGTCGCCGTCGAACTCGACGAGGGGCGATATCGGCAGATGCAGGGAGAGACTCCGGAGGAGCTCGACGCGGGTGATCTGCTGAAGGGAAACACCGTGTTCCAGTTTCTGGCATACTGGATGCTCTCGTACGTCCAGACACAGCTCGGCGAGCGGTTCGACATCGAGCCGGGTGCGGATATGCAGGCCGCCATCGATGTCGCCGACGAGCTCGGGATCGATGTTGCCCTCGTCGATCGGGACATCCAGACGACGATCCAGCGGTTCTGGGCGCGGATGACCGTCCTTGAGAAGCTCCGCATGGTCGGCGGGCTCGCGTTCGGCGTGACGGACTCCCGCGTCGCCGGGGTCATGGCCGGGCTGATCGTCGGCATCGTCGCCGGACCCGTGATCGGGCTGTTCGGCGACAGCCTCGGAGTGACCGATACAGTGTTGACGAGCGTTACCGCCGGTGTGCTGGCGGCGCTCCTCGTCGCCCTCGTGGTCGATCAGGTCGGAAAAGCCGGATTATCACCGGATTTGCGGCTGTACGCCGCCGCCGGACTCGGACTCGGTGCGGGCGCGATCGTCGGCGCGTTCGGCGTTGGGACCGATCTCGTGACGACGTATCTCGGTGGGTTCACCGTCCGGGCGATCGGAAGTCTCGGGATCGGGATCGGATTCGGGCTACTCATCGGGGTCGTTGCGGCCGGGCTGATCGGCGCGCTCGGCGGTCGCACCGAGCCGGAGTACGGCGGGATCGAGGAGCTCGACATGGAGGACCTCACTGATACTGACGTCGTGACGATGATGATGGAGGAGTTCCGACAGTTCTCACCCGGCGGTGCCGAGGCACTCATCGACGAACGCGACGCGTTCATCGCGCATCGACTCGTTGCGTTGCGAAACGCGGGACACGATGTCGTCGCCGTCGTCGGGGCAGGCCATCGTGCGGGGATCGAACGATACCTCGCGAACCCCGAAACGCTACCACCCGTCAAGAGTCTGACCGGGCAGGAGAGCGGTCGCCGACTCCCGTGGGGGAAAGCGATCGGCTACCTCGTCGCCGTCGCGTTCGTGACGTTTTTCGTCTTGTTGGCGCTTGGCGGCGTCGAGGACGGATTCCTGCTTCGACTGTTCGGCGCGTGGTTCCTCATCAACGCCGTGTTCGCGTTCTCGTTCGCGAAGCTCGCCGGAGCGCGCTGGGCCTCGGCCGGCGTCGGCGGCGCGGTGGCGTGGATGACGTCGATCAACCCGATGCTCGCGCCCGGCTGGTTCGCCGGATACGTCGAACTCCGGAATCTCACGGTGAACGTCGCCGACATCGGAACGCTCAACGAGCTGCTCTCCGACGAGACGCGGCCGCCCTCGGAGCTCGTGCGCGCGATGCTCGACGTCCCACTGTTCAAGCTTATCATGGTCGTGGCGATGACGAACGTGGGAAGCATCATTGCCAGTTTCCTCTTTGCGGTGTACGTCCTCCCGGCGATGTTTGGCGCTGAAGTCGGCAGCGTCGATGAGGTTGGCCGGCTCATGGTCGACGGCGCACGAACCGGCGCGGAGCTGATCTACGGCTTTCTGATGGTTACGATCCCATGAGTGTGAACGTGCGCGGTCGCCGGATCGGCGGTCTCTATTTCAGCGGTACCGAACTCCGGGACTTGCTCGTCGCATGGCTCGCGCTCGGAGTTGCGTTCATGCTGTTTTTCGTCGGCGGGACCGCCGGATTCGATCGGTTGCTCGCGGCCGGGGTCGTACTGCCGCTCCTCGTCAGCCTGCTTACGGCCGGGATCGCGTTTCTACTGCATGAGGTTGCACATAAGGTCGTCGCGGTCCGCTACGAACAGGTCGCCGAGTTCCGCGCCGACAACGGTATGTTGTTTCTCGCGGTGATGAGCGCCCTCCTCGGGTTCATCTTTGCCGCTCCCGGAGCGGTCCATCACCGCGGTCGACTCTCCGAACGCGAACACGGGCACATCGCGCTCGCCGGTCCCGTCGTGAACCTGCTTTTGATGGTCGCGTTCGTCCCGGTGCTCGTCGTCGGCGTCGCGCTCGGGAGCGAGCTGCTCGCGTTAGTCGGCGAGCGGGGGATAGCGATCAACGTCTTCCTTGCTGCGTTCAATCTTATCCCCTACGGTCCACTCGACGGCAAGACCGTGATCGGATGGAGCAAATCCGTGTGGACGCTGACGTTCATCCCGTCAGTGTTGCTCGCGTTCGTGCTCGTGTTCATGTTCGGCCTCGGGTTCGGCGGACCGTTCTGATCCGGAGCGGGACGCATCCGAATCCACTCGTCGGGACAACGGTGTGTTTTTGCTCCGTGAGACACCCCGCTACAGTATGAGCGACGAGGACGGAAGCGACGGCGAGGAACTCACGTACGCCGACGCCGGCGTCGATATCGACGCGAGCGAGGCGGCGACCGCCGCGTTGATCGGAGCGGTCGGAGACAGCGAGGGTGACTACGCCGGGTTGTTGGATATCGGCGACCGATATCTCGCGCTGGCGACCGATGGGGTCGGCACGAAGCTACTGGTGGCCGAGGCGCTCGGCGACTACTCGACCGTGGGGATCGACTGCATCGCGATGAACGTAAACGACCTCGTCGCTGCCGGGGTGCGTCCGGTCGCATTTGTCGACTACCTCGCTGTTGACGAACCGGACGAGCGGTTCGCCGAACAGGTCGGCGAGGGGCTCGCGCGTGGGGCTGAGCTCGCGAACATGGAACTCGTCGGCGGGGAGACCGCCGTGATGCCGGAGGTCGTGAAGGGACTCGATCTGGCCGGAACCTGCGCGGGACTGGCCGCGAAGGACGCGGTGTTTGACGGGCGAGCGCGGCCCGGAGACGCGCTCGTCGGGTGGCGATCGTCGGGGATCCACTCGAACGGTCTGACGCTCGCTCGCGAGGCAACGACCCGGAACCACGCGTACACGGATGCGTGTCCGTTCAAGGGATACGAAACGATCGGCGAGGCGTTGTTGGAACCGACCCGGATCTACGCCGATCTGTTGGACCCTATGCGGGACCACGGCGTTCGCGGTGCAGCCCACATCACGGGCGGTGGCTGGACGAACCTCGAGCGACTCGGTGACCATCGGTACGTCGTCGAGGAGCCGTTCGACGTACACCCGACGTTCGAGTTCGTCCAATCGGAGGGGAACGTCTCCGACGAGGAGATGCACCGGACGTTCAACATGGGGACCGGATTCGTCGCGGCCATCGATCCGGCCGGAGCCGAGGCGTTGGCGGAGGCGACCGACGGACGAGTGATCGGCCGTGTCGAGGCGGGGAGCAGCGTCGCTATCCGCGGGTTGGAGCTGTAAGTCCGGGGTCTGGGGTATCACCGACACTGGCAGTGTTGCCGGACCAGACGTGCCGGGTTGCGTGGCGAACAGGCGGCGTCACTCGACTCCGCGACGGCGCGCCGCACACCCGCCTCGACCGTCGCGGTCGACTCTCAGACCACAAGTCGTCTGGGTCGGTATCGTATATAAGCCGTGGCAAGGTAGACGGTTCTTGACGAGGGAGCCACCGGAGCCGACGCCGTGGGTTCGGCCCGAAAACGTCCTACGAGAGGTACGCTGCGATGTCGGCCTCCGTGATGATACCGACGGTTTCGCCGTCGTCGGTCACCATCACGGCTTTGTAGTGGTCGAGCAGGTTACGGATCTCGTCGACGGTCGCGTCCGGCGCGACCGTGGGGAACGACTCACTCATCACCTCCGTCACGGGAAGCTCGCCGACGTTCTCGCCGGCGTGAATAACGTCACCTTGACTTATCGACCCGACCGGCACGCCGTTCTGGAGCACCGGAAGCTGCGAGTACGCCTCCTCCTCCATCAGGTCGACGGCGGCGGCGACTGCGTCGTCCGGCGCGACGCTGATCACGGTCTCATGCATCAGATCACGGGCCCGAACGACTTCGCCTTCAGCCTCGTCCAAGGCGTTGACGATCCGTCGGAGAGTCGAGAGCCGCGGGTCGACGTCACCACCCTCGATCCGGGCGATAAGCGGCTGTGAAACGCCGGCGGCGTCCGCGAGGGCGCTCTGTGTCAGATCGAGGCTTGTCCGTCGCTCGCGTAGGTCCTGTGGCGTCGGGAGCTCCATACGCCTAATAACTATAGGTAATTAGAAAAGCTTTCGGCGGCGGCCGGTTTCGCCCGGGAGCCGGCTGACCGGACGGCGCCGTGCTCGCGACGACCTACTCGGCTTCGTCGCCGTTCTCGTCCGCGTCCGTTTCGACGATCTCGATCACTTCGAGCGGCACGTCACGGAGCGCGCCGCCGACCTCGCTTTTCGCGATCCGTTCGGCGTGTTCCTCGCTGTCGGCGTTGAAGATCTCGATCTCCAGGAGGAGTCCGACGAGCGCCGTGTTCGCGGCGAGAAACGCGGCGTCGAACGGCTCGCCGCAGGCAGGACAGCCGGTGACGCCGGGTTCGACCTCGACGTACTGCTTATCCGTCTCGTTGAGTCGCTTTCCGGCTTCGCTGACCGCGACGCCGATGGCGTCGTCGGTCTCCTCGACGTCACGAACCAACCAGGCGGCTTCCATCGCGACCAAGTAGTTGCTCATACCCCGAGGGACGGACCGCAGGGTTTCGTGTCTTGTGGTTCGACGCGGTGCGGAGGCCTTGGCGGTGGCTCGACCTACAGCCGGTCGATGACCGCGTCGGTTACCTCCCCGGTCGTCGCGGACCCGCCGAGGTCACCCGTGCGCGGACCATCGCGCAGGACGTTCTCGACGGCGTCCCGGATCCGCTGACCGTCGTCGACGTACCCGAGGTACTCGACGAGCATCGCCGCAGAGAGGATCGCCGCCGTGGGGTTTGCAACGCCCTCGCCGGCGATATCCGGTGCGGTTCCGTGAACCGGCTCGAACAGCGCGTTGTCGTGACCGACGTTCGCGGACGGCAGGAGCCCGAGCCCGCCAACCAGTCCGGCCGCGAGGTCCGAGAGCACGTCACCAGCGAGGTTCCCGCAGACGACGACGTCGTACTGCGTCGGGTTCAGCGGGAGCTTCGTCGCGAACGCGTCCATCAGCTCCTCGTCGGCGTCGACGCCGCGTTCCTCCGCGACCGCGAGCACGTCCTCGCGGAATCGGCCGTCCGTCTCGCGCATCACGTTCGCCTTATGTGCGACGGTGAATCCGTCGGTTCCCTCCGGACCTCGTCCGTCCTCGACGAACTCACAGGCGAACTCCGCGAGTTCACGGGACGCCGACGACGTGACGACGCGCGTCAACGTCGAGAGGTCCTCGGAGAGTCGGCTCTCGTGGCCCGAGTAGACGCCCTCGGTGTTCTCCCGGAGAAACACGACGTCCGTCTCCGGGCGGACTGCGTCGACGCCGGGATACGCCCGCGCCGGACGGATGTTGACGAACGAGCCGACCGCGTCCCGCAGTGGCAGAATTACGTCCGCGGCCGTCTCGCCCGCCGCACCGAACAGCGTCGCATCGGTGCTGGCGGCGAGTTCGTACGTCTCGGCCGGTAGCGCCTCGCCCGTCGCCTCCTCGACCGCGTCGCCCGCGTCGGCCTCGACGAACTCGAACCCCAGATCCAGTGCCTCGAGCACCTCGACGGCGGCCGGGACGACCTCCGCACCGATCCCGTCGCCTTCGATAACGGTGATATGCTCACTCATGAAACGAAGTGCGCGAGTCAACGAAAAGAGGGTGTCGATGTCGGCGATGACACGTCGATGGCTGAGGGAACGCGCGTCGGATCAGTCGTCGCTTTCGGCGTACGGAAGCTCCGCGACGGTCGCTTCGACCTTGCTCATGTTCGAGTACATCAGCGCGGTCGTATCCCATATCCCGTCAACGAGCGCCTCCTGCATCGCGTCGTCGATGTCGACATCGATCGTCGTTCCATCGTACGTGACGGTTTCGTTCTCGACGTCGATATCGATCTCCGCGTCGGGGTTCGCCTCGATCCACTCCTGCAGTTCGACCACGGTCTCGTGGTCAGTCGTCACCGCCGGGATGCCGAGCGACTTGCAGTTGTCGCGGAAGATTTCGGCGTACGACTCGCCGACGACGCCGTCGATCCCCCAGCGCATCATCGCCTGCGGCGCGTGCTCACGCGAGGAGCCACAGCCGAAGTTGGAGTTGACGACGGCGATCGACGCACCCTCGAACCGGTTGAGCGGATGGTCGTTGAACTCGCCGTCGTCGTCCCGCCGGGCGTCGTAAAACAGGTAGTCGGCCATGTTGTCGAACGTGACCTCCTTCATGAACTTCGCCGGCAGGATCTGGTCGGTGTCGATGTCGTCGCCCGGGATCGGTACGCCGGTACCGGACACCTCGGTGATGTGTTGGTCGTCGCTCATCAGTCCGCCACCTCCTCGACTCCGCCCGCAGTCTCCGATGGATCCGAGTCCAGATACTCGCGAGCGTCAGCGACCTGCCCTTCCACAGCCGCCGCGGCCACCATCGCGGGGTTCATAAGCACCGTTCGGCCAGCCTTCGACCCCTGCCGTCCGATGAAGTTTCGGTTCGAGGAGGACGCACACACCTCGTCACCCTCCAGCGCGTCGTCGTTCATCGCGAGACACATCGAACAGCCGGCTCGCCGCCACTGGAATCCGGCGTCGATGAACGTCTTGTCGATGCCGAGCTCCTCACACTCCTGGCGAACCGTCTCGGAACCGGGAACCGCCAGCGCACGGACGCCATCGTCGACGGTGTTGCCCTCGAGCACCGCCGCCGCCTCCGCGAAGTCGGAGACGCGACCGTTGGTGCAGGTACCGAGGAACGCCACATCGACGTCGTATCCGAGCATCGACTGACCCGATTCGAGATCCATATGATCCAGCGCTTGTTCGGCTGCCTCTCGATCCGTCCGTGCCTCGAACTCGTCCGGCGCCGGAACGGTCTCGGAGATCTCGATCACCTGTCCGGGGTTGATCCCCCACGTAACGAGCGGGTCGATCCCGTCGGCGTCGATCGTGACGATATCGTCGTACTCCGCGTCCGCGTCGGAGGCGACCGATTCCCAGTACTGCTTCAGCTCCTCGAACGCCTCGCCGTCAGGAACGTACTCGCGTCCGTCAAGGTACTCGTAAGTGGTCTCGTCCGGGTTGATGTATCCGGCACGCGCGCCACCCTCGATCGACATGTTGCACACCGCGAGCCGTCCCTCCATATCGAGCGACTCGATCGCGGGCCCGCCGTACTCGTACACGTGCCCGACGCCGCCGTCGACGCCGAGCTCTTGGATTATCTTCATGATAACGTCTTTCGCGTAGACGCCCTCGCCGAGCTCGCCCTCGACGTTGATTCGGCGGACGCTCTGTTTGTCGGCCGCGATACAGCCCGTCGCCAGCACGTCACGGATCTGGCTCGTTCCGATCCCGATACCGATGGAGCCGAACGCACCGTGGGTCGCCGTGTGGCTGTCACCGCAGGCGACGGTCATGCCGGGCTGGGAGAGTCCGAGCTCGGGGCCAACCACGTGCGTGATCCCCTGTTTCCCGGAGTCGAAGCCGAAGAAGGTGACCCCGCTCTCGCTCGTGTTCCGTTCCAGCGCCGAGAGCATCTCCTCCGCTTGGTCGTCCGCCAAGGGACGCTCTCGCTTTTCGGCCTCCGTCGGAGCGATGTGGTCGGTCGTCGCGAACGTCCGATCGGGGTACGCGACGTCGAGGTCGCGCTCTTCGAGCATTCCAAACGCCTGCGGACTCGTCACCTCGTGAACGAGATGGAGTCCGATGAACAGCTGGTCCTGCCCGTTCGGAAGCTCGGTGACCTTGTGGCGTTCCCACACCTTATCGTACAGCGTCCCTTCGCTCATCGTCGGTCACCGCCTACGTCGCATCCACTGATCGAGCCGCGAGCGACTCCACGGGTCCACACGTCGTTGACGCCGGACGCGCGGGACGTGTGGTCGACGTCCGCCATCGTCGTGCGATCGCTGCCAGCCGCGTCGTCGTCACTCCCATCGGTTTCGTCAGTCACCGCGCCGCCGTCGGCGACGGCCGGACCGCGGCGGAACACGCCGCCGAGCGTCGTGCCCGTGTACGGATTCGCGTGGGAGATATCGGCCATCGATGGTCGATCAGCTTCTTCCGCCCGCATCTCGGTCGCCTCCTCTGAACCGGCCATCAGGCCTGCACCTCCGCCGTCTCCTCCTCGTCTTCCTCGCTCTCCTGCCACGAGAACAGCCCGCGAAGCTCCTCGCCGACGGCCTCGATCTCGTGGTTCTTCTCCGCGTGACGCAGCTGGGTGTAGGAGGGACGCCCGGCCTGGTTCTCCGCGATCCACTCTCGAGCGAACTGTCCGTTCTGGACCTTCTCGAGGACTTCCTCCATGTTCTCGCGAGCGTGCTCGTCGACGACGACGTCACCCTGCGTGAGCCCGCCGTACTCGGCGGTGTCGGAGACGGAGTCCCACATGCCGCCAAGCCCGTCCTCGTACATCAGATCGACGATGAGTTTCAGCTCGTTGAGACACTCGAAGTACGCCATCTCCGGCGAGTACCCGGCGTCGACGAGCGTCTCGTACCCCTGTTTCACCAGCGCTGTGACCCCGCCACAGAGCACGGCCTGCTCGCCGAACAGGTCGGTTTCAGTTTCCTCGCGGAACGTCGTCTCGACGACGCCGGCGCGTGTACAGCCGATCGCAGCCGCGTACGCAAGCCCCTCGTCGTGGGCGTCGCCGGTCGCGTCCTGATACACCGCGAGCAGTCCCGGCGTCCCCTCGTCGTTCTCGTAGTTCCGTCGAACGAGATGGCCCGGGGATTTTGGGGCGACCATCGTCACGTCGACGTCCTCGGGGGGCTGGATCTGGTTGTAGTGGATGTTGAACCCGTGTGCGAACTGGAGCGTGTCGCCGGGGTCGAGGTTCGGCTCGATCGCCGACTCGTACACGTCCGGCTGGACCGTGTCGGGGACGAGCACGCTCACGATGTCGGCCTGTGCGGCCGCCTCGTCCGGCGTCGCCACCCGGAGCCCGTCGCTTTCGGCCGCATCCCACGAAGAGCTGCTTTCACGCAGCCCGACGACGACGTCGACACCGCTGTCCGAGAGGTTCTGTGCGTGTGCGTGCCCCTGCGAGCCGTACCCGAGTACGGCCACGGTTTTCCGGGCGATCGCCTCGCTTTCCGCGTCGTCGTCGTAGTATACCGTCGAATCGAACGTCCGTGTGTCGTCTTCAGTCATTGTTGTCGTTAGTGTCCGTTAGGTGTCGTCGGTTCGCCGGCCGTTCCGGGTTTCTCTCCTGGTGCAGTAGGCGTGTTTCCGCGTGCGAGCGCGGTCGGACCCGTTCGCGCTATCTCGATGATGCCGAACTGCTCGAACGCGCCGATCGCGTTGTCGATCCGTTGTTTGTCGCCGGTGAGTTCGACGGTCACCGTGTCGGGCCCCGCGTCGACCGTCCGACCGTCGTACATCTCGGTGAGCGCCTGCACTTCGGCCGGCTCGTCGCCGCGAACCTTCAGCAGCACGAGCTCCGAAGTCACCGCATCACCGGAGACTTCGCCGACGGAGATGACCGGCTTCAGCTTCGCCATCTGTTTTTCGATCTGGTCGATACCCGGATCCGTCTCCTCGACGACCATCGTGATCCGCGAGTGTCCCTCGACGGTCGTCGGACCGACGGTCAGGCTCTCGATGTTGAACTGTCGTCGGGAGACGAGCCCGGAGACGCGGGCGAGCACGCCGGGTTCGTCCTCGACGAGCGCGGAGATAACCGCCCGTCGAGAGTCGTGTTCCGCCTCGACTACCGGATCGATACGGATCCCCTCCGTGTTCCGTCGACCCTCCGGATGCGGTCGTTCCTCCGGAGCCGGCGGGGTCGGGTCGGCGTCGCTGCTCATAGCTGGTCCTCCGTCATCGCGAACAGTCCGTTTGCACCGCCACTGGGCACCATCGGAAGCACGTTCTCCTCCGGATCGACGTGGAAGTCGATGACGGTCGGACCGTCGTACGCAAGCGCCTCCTCGATCGCGGGCGCGACGTCGTCGTAATCGTCGACGCGGATGCCAAGCGCACCGAACGCCTCGGCGAGCTTGTCGAACTCGGGCATCCACGCGTAGTCGGACGCCATATGACGCCCCTCGTAGAACGCGTCCTGCCACTGACGAACCATGCCGATGTACTCGTTGTTGAGCACGGCGAACGTGATGTTCATCTCTTCACGCACCGCAACCGACAGCTCCTGCATCGTCATCAGGAAGGAGCCGTCGCCGTCGAAGCAGATCACGTCGCGGTCGTGCTCGCCCATCGAGTCCGCGGCGACGCGCGCGCCGATGGCGGCTGGAACGCCGTATCCCATCGTGCCGAGTCCGTGCGAGGAAACCCACGTCCGCGGCTCGGTGTACGTCCAGTACTGCGAGGCCCACATCTGGTGTTGCCCGACGCCGGTCGTCACGATCGTGTCGTCGTTGGTCGCCTCGTCGAACGCCTCAACGACGAACTGCGGCTTCAGCGGCTCGTCGTCCGGCGTCGCGTACTGCATGGGGTACGTCTCCTTCCACTCCTTGCACTGCTCGCGCCACTCGTCGGCGTCGGGTGCCTCCCTGACCGCCGCGGTCAGCTGGTCAAGCACGCGTTTCGCGTCGCCGATCAGCGGATAGTCCGCGTACACGTTCTTCGATATCTCCGCCGGGTCGATGTCGACGTGCACCACCTCCGCCTCCGGTGCGAACGTGTCGATCCCACCGGTGAGACGGTCGTCGAACCGCGTCCCGACGGCGATCAGACAATCGGTGTGTGTGATCGCCATGTTCGCGTAGCCGGTGCCGTGCATCCCCGCCCACGAGAGGCTCAACTCATCGTCCTCGGGGAACGACCCGATCCCGGGCATCGTCGTCGTTACCGGAATCTCGAACGTGCGGGCGAACGTCCGGGCCGCCTTGCTCGCCTCGGCTTTGATCACGCCGCCGCCGAAGAGACAGAGCGGACGCTCCGCGTTCTCGATCGCGCGTGCGGCCTCCGCCACGTCGTCGGCGTCGGCGCTCGGATCCGGATCGGTTCCGGGCGGCGGCGAGGCGGGGCCGGGTGCGTTGTCGGTCTCGGTCTGGGTGACGTCCTTCGGAAGGTCGACGAGGGTCGGTCCCGGGCGACCGGCACGCGACAGCTCGAACGCCTCGCCGACGACGTCACCGACGGTGTCGGCGTCGCTTGCGAAGTAGTTGTGCTTGGTTATCGGGCGGGTAACGCCGATCGTATCCGTCTCCTGAAACGCGTCGTTGCCGACGAACTCCGTCGGCACCTGTCCGGTCAACGCGAGCATCGAGTCCGAGTCCATGTCCGCGTCCGCGATCCCGGTGACGAGGTTCGTCGCTCCGGGTCCCGACGTCGCCAAACAGAGGCCGGGTTCGCCGGAGACGATGCCGTACGCGTCCGCAGCGTGGGCGGCACCCTGCTCGTGAGCCATGGTGATGTGGCGGACCGACGAGTCGTACAGCGCGTCGTACACGGGCATGATCGCGCCGCCCTGAACGCCGAAGGCGTTCTCCGCGCCCGCGGCCTCGAGCGCCGTCACGACCGATTCCGCTCCGGTCGACGTCGTCTCTTCGGCCGACTCGTCGGCAGCCGTCTCGGCTCCCGTGGTCGGTTCGACGCCGGATGTCGATTCGGTACCGCCGTGCTCCTCGGTTCCCTCGGGGTCGTCCTCTCGGTTCCGTGCTGCTGTGTCGCTCATTGTCGTGGTGGCGTGTGTGGTGTGGTTGCGTGCATCGTTTCTGCACGTGAGTAGTTCGGTCCGAACGCCGGCGCCACGAACGGTGCGTCGCTCGACCACCGTCGGTGCGTCCGTCTCGCGTTCGCGGCCCGACGCGTCAGTCCACGGATCACACCGTGGTACATCAGTCCACGGGTCACGCCGTGGTACGGTCGTCCGGGAGTCATCGCGTGGCGAACCGTTCGCTGGCGTTCGTCGATACGTCGTGTCGGTGAGGAAGGGGTAGTGTAGGGGATTATACCCCTACAATGATCGCGGCGGCTACGGGGTCGCTGCCGGTCGTCTCGATCGTGAGTCGCCGTCGCATCTCGTTCGGTGGAACGAGTGCCACCTATAAATTCCTGTCGGGAAACGCACCGATGCCGACGTATCGTCGATCCGATCCCGCTGATCGTCGACGATCCGTCAGCCAGGGCCCGGATCGAGTCCGAATGCAGTCGCTGATCGTCGGTGGCGTTTCCCGAGGGGGACATCAGATCCTGACCTCCTCCTCGCGGTCGACGCCCGCTTCCCGGGCGAACCGCTCCACGTCGCCCGCCGTCACCTGCCGTTTGCCAGCGCCGTACTCCTTGACGCGCTTCGTGATCTCGCGAACCTGGCTTTCGGTCGGGTCGAATCCGGCCTCCACGAGGTGTTTCCGTACGCTGTGGGTTCCGGTGTGTTTACCCAACACGAACTCGCGTTCCGCGCCGACCATCTCCGGGGTCATCACGCCGGGCTCGAACGTATCCGCGTTCTCGATCACGCCCGCCGCATGGATCCCCGACTCGTGGGCAAACGCGTTCCGTCCCGTGACGGGTTTGTTCGCCGGCACCGGGATGTCCGAGGCGTCCTCGACGATGCGGGCCAGCTCCGTGATCTGAGTCGTGTCGATTCCGGTGTCCACGCCGTACACCGATTCGACCGCCATCACTACCTCCTCGTAGGCGGCGTTACCGGCGCGCTCGCCGATCCCGTTGACCGACACCTGCGCCTGCTCCGCGCCGTTCTCGAAGCCGACGACCGCGTTCGCCGCAGCCATGCCGAAGTCGTCGTGCGTGTGCACGTCGACGCGCGCGTCCGTCGCCTCCACGACCGCCTTCACCGTTTTTCCGAAGCTGGTCGGCATCCCGACGCCGCAGGTGTCCGGGATGTTGATCCAGTCGGTGCCGGCCTCCGTGACCGCCTCGACGATGTCGATCAGGTAATCGGGATCGGTGCGGGTCGCGTCCATCGGCGAGAACATGCACTCGACGCCGGCGTCTTTTACCTGCTCGACGGCGTCGACTGCGCGCTGTTTCGCCTCCTCGCGCGTGGCGTGCATGGAGTCCTCGAGTTGGACGTCGCTCGTGGAGACGAACACGTGGACCAGCTCCACGCCCGAGTCGAGCGCCGCGTCGATGTCGCCTTCGACTACCCGGGCGAGTCCGCAGACGGTCGTGTTCGTCGCTGCAGCGATGTCGCTCACGGCCTCGAACTCCGCCTCGGAGTTCACGGGGAATCCCGCCTCGATGACGTGGGTTCCCATGTCGTCCAGCGTCGCCGCTATGCGGCGTTTCTCGTCATAACTGAACGACGTCCGTGGAGACTGTTCCCCGTCCCGTAGGGTCGTATCGAAGATCCGTACGGGACCAATGTCGATGTTAGAAGCTATCGTGCCCTGGAAGAACTCGATCCGCCGGGGTGTCCGACGAAGCCTCCGTGATGTCTGTCATCGACTGGCATCAGTGCGCTTGGATACTTAAACGTTGCGTAGCCAGTCGATCGAACCCGCCCGAGATAGCGCCAACACCGGAACCGATCGAACGGCGATCGCATGACAGCGCCGGGTCGACGCGCCCTTATACAATGCAAACACACATGTATCAGTCCCGAGGATCACGGTTCAAAAGTTCGTTCATATGCGGAATGGACGTTCGTTTTCGTCCGCGACGGTCTCGCGCGCGGTTTTCACCGATCGTCAATGAACGTCACGGGATCGTGTTCCGATCAGTCTGCACGAGCCGGTAGCGGTCCGTCGTACTCCTCCGGAACGTACGGACACAGCGGATCGCTCCCGGTCGGGTCGCCGGTTTCGGCGAACGCCCGAGACCGACTCCCGCCACAGACGTGTCGGTACTCGCAGGCCCCACATTTTCCGGCGAAGGCGTCCGGATCCCGGAGCGACTGGAACAGCTCGGAGTTCCGGTACACGTCGACGACGGAGCGGTCCCGGACGTTTCCCGCGGACTGCGGCAGGAAGCCGGACGGGTACACCTCGCCGACGTGACTCACGAACGCGAACCCGCAGCCGGCGGTGACTCCCGCTCGTCGCCGGGAGCCGTCCTGGGCGCCGTCGTCTCGCTGGAGACCGACCCGCCGGTAGAACGGCGCTTCCGTCGTCTTCACGCCGAACCGCTCCTCGGCGTCGACGTCGTGGAGCCACTCCATCACCGACTCCGCCCGCTCCGGGGAGACGGGGTCGAGGATCCCGCCCCGACCGACCCGCACGAGGAAGAACACGCTCCAGAGCACGGCACCGAGGTCCCGCACGCGCTCGCGGATCGCGGGAAGCTCCTCGACGGTGTCCGCACAGACCGTCGTATTGATCTGGATCGGGACGCCGGCGTCGCGGGCGGCCGCCGCGGCGGCGACCGTATCGTCGAAGCTCTCCTCACCGCGGAAGGCGTCGTGTGACTCCTTCGTCGCGCCGTCGAGACTCACCGCCATCCGCGCGATTCCAGCATCGGCCAGATCCCGGACCCGTTCCGGCGTCAACGAGGCGGTGCCGCTCGGGGTGATCGTCATCCGGAGTCCGTTGTCGTCGCCGTAAGCAACTAACTCGATCAGATCCTCACGGGCCAGCGGATCCCCGCCGGAGAGCACGACGAGTTGACCGTCGCCGAACTCCGTCGCCTCGTCGAGCAGCGCCTTCCCCTCGGCGGTGGACAGCTCGTCCGGGTGTCGGGTCGGGTTCGCGTTCGCACGACAGTGACGACAGGCGAGGCCACACGCCTGCGTGACCTCCCAGATCAACACGAGGGGACGCTCGGTCACGTCGAGATCGGCAAACATGGACGGGTGTACGATCCACGTCTCCTTTAACCGTCTCCCGAACATCTTCCCCACCCCTCTCGGCGGTCGGGAACGGACGAAACGGGATTGGACGGACGACACGAATCCGGCGTATGGTCGAGAAGACGGAGCGGACGGGCGGAGAGACCGGACCGCGATCGGCAGACGGACGACGATTCGAGGTGTTCGTTCGCGATGAGGAGTCCGATCCGGTTCGCCACGTCGGCACGGTCGCCGCCCCGACGCCCGACATCGCACACGAGGAGGCGAGCAAACTGTTCGCGTGGTACGCTCGCGACGTGTGGGTCTGTCCATCGGCGGAGATGCACCGATACTCGGCGGAGTCGCTCGCTGAGACCGATTCCGACGGGTCGGTCGGCCTCAACGGAGATGGCGGATCGACCGTCGTCGACGAGCCGCGCGTGTACGAGGAGACCGAAGGGACTCCGACGGTCGCGTGTGGCAGCGCACCGATCGATGGGGAGACGGATCGGAGTGACGCGCCGGAAGACGATGTGAGCGACGCGCCGGAAGACGATGTGAGCGACATCGGTGGGGGAAGCCGATGATCTCCGTCAGCAAACTCCTGTGTGGTCTGGATGCCGAGAGCGACGGGCTCAGATACGACGCCGCGGACGACTCGTCGAAATCACAGATCACCGAGCGGCGCCAACGGAAGCCGGTCGTCGTCTGGAACACGACGAAGCGCTGTAATCTCCGTTGTGAACACTGCTATGCCGCCGCGGACACCGAAGGCGCACCGGGTGAGCTCTCCACCGCCGAGGGGAAAGCGCTCATCGACGACCTCGCGGAGTACGGGATCCCCGTTCTCCTCTTTTCAGGTGGCGAACCACTGGTCCGCGAGGATCTCGCCGAACTCGTCTCGTACGCGGACGACAGCGGGCTTCGACCGGTGCTGTCGACGAACGGAACGCTTCTCACCCGCGAGCGGGCTCGGAGGCTACAGGACGCCGGGCTCAAATACGCCGGCATCTCCGTCGACGGACTCCGCGAGCGAAACGACCGGATCCGCGGCGAGGAGGGTGCGTTCGACGCCGCAGTCCGCGGGATCGAGGCCTGTCTCGACGTCGGGCTCAAGACGGGGCTGCGATACACGATCACGGAACACAACGTCGTCGATCTGGAGGGGGTGGTGGACCTGCTCGTGGACGTCGGCCTCGACAGATTCTGCTTTTATCACCTCGATTACGGCGGCCGTGGAGCCGACATCTCCGACGTCGACCTGACGCCAGAGGCCACTCGCGAGGCGGTCACGCGGCTCTGTGACCTCACCCGAGAGTACCACGCGGCCGGAGAGGAGATCGAGACGCTGCTGGTCGGGAACTACGCCGACGCCGGCTACCTCGTGGAGTATGCGGGACGCGAGTTCGGTGACGACCGCGCCGAGCTGATCCGCGAGTACCTGCTCCGGAACGGCGGCGACCCCGCGGGCGAGCGCATAGCGGACGTCGACCCGGTCGGGAACGTTCACCTCACCCAGTTCTGGCAGGGGTACGCGCTCGGCAACGTCCGCGACCGCTCGTTCGGTGCCATCTGGTCCGACGAGTCGAATCCGCTCCTCGCGGCGCTGCGAAACCGCGAACAACATCTGAAAGGGAAGTGTCGAGACTGCGGGTATCAGGACATCTGTCGCGGGGGCTCCCGACTCAGAGCGCTCGCCGCTCACGACGACCCGTTCGCACCCGATCCCAAGTGTTATCTCACCGACACCGAGCGTAGCCGGGACTGGGACGCGGACCGCGAGTGGAGCTGGGAGGTCGACGAGACGCCGGACCGCAAGGAGGAAAAGGCGTCGGGATGACACACGCTCGACTCGTCGTCGAACTCCCGGAGGGGTCGTGGATCGGGAACGTCTCGCGGAGCCACGCTGACGCTTCGTTCAGGGTATCGGCGGCGTTACCCGGCGACGGCCCCGGATACGCGCTCGTACACGTTACTGCTCCCGACGTCGGCGACGTGCTCGACGCGATGGCCGACCATCCGGCGATGACCGAACTTGCAGTGTTAGCGCGCACGGACCGCGAGGCGACGGTTCAGTTCGAGACGAGCGCGCCGATGCTCGTTCGCGCCGCGAAACGAGCCGGCGTCCCGATCCGTATGCCGGTCGAGATCGACGACGGCGAGGCGACCGTCGCGATCGTGGGGTCACCCGATCGACTCCCTAAGCTCGACAGGCAGTTGGAGGGGCTCGGTCTCACGTATCGAGTCGAGCGGGTAGGCGAGACGAACCCGCGTCGGGAGTCGCTCACGGACCGACAACGGGAGACGGTGCTCGCGGCGATCGAACGTGGCTACTACGATACGCCGCGGCGCTGTTCGCTCACCGAGCTGGCCGCGGAGCTCGGAGTCGCGAAGTCGACGGTGAGCGAGACGCTCCACCGTGCAGAGGAGACGGTCGTGAAATCGTTTTTCCCGGACTCGACGCTGGCGACGGTCGGCTAGCGTACCCGTATCGAAGCTAGCCGTCGGTGGCCGTCGACTCCGGCTCTCCCCCCTCGCTCACGGTTCCGTACTTACGAGAGAACTGCTCGTCGGAAAGTTCGCCGCGAGCGACGCCGATCGCGTCGCGAACGAGTTCGACGGTCGTCTCGTCGCTCACCGGCTCCGGTACCGGAGGCGTTCGGTCGAACTCGTCGGGTAGCGCCGATTCCCGCCCGTCGTCGGTGGGGTCGCCGTCGATGGGTCCACCATCGGTGCGCCCGGCGTCACTGCGCCCGGCGTCACTGCGCCCGGCGTCACTGCGCCCGGCGTCACTGCGCCCGGCGTCGCTGCGCTCGCCAGTCGCGATCCCGTCATCCGTCCTCCCGTCGCCAGGGGTGTCGTCGGAGCCGTCGTCGTGGGGAGTCGCCTTGCTCATACTAGTGGTAACGATACCCACCCCCATCCGGCTATGCCTTTATAAGTTTACTACTTTATATATCTGCAGAAAATCGGGCCGAGGCCGCTCACGTCTCGGACTCCTCGAACACGTCCTTGACGAGCTTCGCCTGTGCGGTTCTGAGTCGCTGCGAGAGCGCGGACTTGCTGATATCGAGTTCGTCGGCGAGCTGACCGAGGTCGACCTCTCGCTCGTCGTCGAAGTAGCCGCGAACCACGGCGAGTTCGAGTCCCTGCCGCTGTTTCGTCGTGAGCGAGGAGAGATCGAACGTGACCTGTTCGGTCGCGTCTGGTCCTTCCACGACCGCGAGTCGTACGAGCCGCACGTGCCCGAGGATCTCCTGGAGATCCTCGATGAGCTGCCGGATGATCGCCCTGTCGTCGACGTACGTCGTGACGAGCATCGTTCGGTCCTCGACGCGCCGGATGTGTGGGACGCAGCCGTACTGCTGGAACGCGTAACAGAGACAGTCGTCGCCCACCTCGCCCGTAGCCCGGATCAGCCCGTCGTCGTCCGCCGACTGTAAGTCCACGTTACACTCCGTCCCGACCGCGTTGACGTTGACATCGGTGACGCTTTCCGATTCGTCCACGATCGGACAGTCCCACTCCTGTCCCGGTTCGATGTCGAGGTCCACACGAAGCCGGCGATTGGTTGGACCGTCCGCGGCGTCAGACATACCTGGCCCTACTAGGGTGAACCCTATATGAGTTCCCCTCTCGACGGCACGTTTATATTCTAGAGGACGAACTTCTTCTGCAGTTTATACCGTCGGCGCCGTCCCCGCCTCGTGTCTCCGACGGTGGTGAACTACTCCTCGTCGGCGTCGCCGGCTCCGGATCCGCCGTCGTCGGCGTCTCCCTCCTCGGAGCGGGCGGCGACCAGCGCGCCGCTGGCGACGCTGTACATCGGCTCGTCGGAGGAGCTGACGCCGCTGATCGAGAACGGGATCTCCGCGTCCTCGAGATGGTCGGCGAACAGGTCCTCGAAGCCGCGCGGACTGGACGTGCCCCCGGTGACGACGACGGGTACGTCGAGCCCCTCCTCGACGTCCTCCTCGTCGACTTCGCGAGCGATGTTCTCGATGACGTAATCGAGGAGGTTCTCGTAGTAGATGGCGAGTGCGCCTTCCACGCCCCCGACGTCCGTGCGGAAGTCGAGTTTGAAATCGTCCTCCTTGATGCTCGTCACCTTGTCGACGGCAGTCCCGGTCGCCTGTGCGGTCTGCTCGTCGATCCAGTCGCCGCCGCGCGCGATGGAGAACTTCATCACGGGAACCGCGTAGTACGCCAGACAGACGTTCGTCATCCCCGCACCGAAGCTGATCCCGAGCCCGGTGAAGTTGTTGTCGGCGAGCTCCGAGTAGATGACCGCCATCCCCTCGTTGATCGGCTCGGGGTCGTACCCCATATCACCGAGCATCGACTCCAGCGTCTTCTCGTGATACAACGTGGTTAGATCCGAGTCGATCGGGTCGGCCGGGCTGGAGTAAAAGAGGCGCTCGTTCGGTCGCTCCGGCTCGCCGACGACCTGTTCGGTGATGAGCTTGATCATCGGAATCGCCGACGCCTCCTCGCTGGAGAGGATCCCGTGTTGCATCGGGCGGCGCGTCTCCTTGTTGAAGATGTTGGCAAAGTTCAGCGCGTCGTCGCCGACGACGTACACCTTGTCATCCTTCCGGATATGGAGGACCTCGCTGCGGGCAAGCATCTGCTCGGCCATATCGCTGTACTCGATCTCGACGAACGAGTTTCGCTGCTGTACGAACACCGTCTCCGAACCTTCTTGTCGTCCAGAGAGGATGTTCATCGTGCCGACGTCAAGGCCTTTGGCCATAGTCGAGGTTTTTCCTTCGCGTGGCATAAGTTTTCGTGCGTCGCCGGCGGTGTGCACGGGACGCTTCGTTCCTGTGTGGCCGGGATCGATACGCGCCACGCGTGGTTGCCCGGATCCGCCACGGAAGACCACATGGTTTAATCCTGGAGGGGTTCGACCCCGAGACGATGAACCGATCCGCCGCTGACGACGCCGGGATCGCGGCACGGGTTGCAGGATCTCTCGCCGACGCCTCACTCCTCCCGACGTCGATTCGTGCCGTGCTCGACTACTACGCGACGACGGGGGATCTCCCGCTCGATGCCGTCCGGCTGCAGCGGCGTGTCGACGCGTTCGTGGAGTCGGTTATCGCGGACGCCTTCGACGACGTGGAGCGGGCAATAGCCGAGACAACCGGGGGGGACTCCGACGCCGTCTCGTTCAGCTACGACACGAAGCTCACGATGCCGGCCGAGCTGACGCTCGGCCACGTGTACCAACGAGCACGGTCTGACGGGTCGACGCCGGTAGAGCGTGCGGAGGCCGTAACGGAGCTGGTCGTGGTCGCGCTTCTGGACGGCGACATGCGGGATGCGATCAACGATGCGGAGTTCGAGGACTTCCTGATCGAGGGGGTCGCGGTGGAGCGTGAACACGCCGCCGAGATCGCCCAGAAAGCGCTCCGGTCGCACGTCGAGGAGCTGTTCGATCAGTTCCCCGAGGCCGTTCGAGACGCCTATCGGGAGGCGGTCGACCGGTCGGAGGCACATCAGGATCGGGACCCGTACTTTCGGGAGCTGATGGCCGACGCCCGAGACGGCGACGACGACGCGCTCGATGCGATCCGCGAGGAGTACAAACACGGCGCGTTCGCCGATCCGAACGGCGACGGAGCGTCGGATGGACCGGGCGACGCCGAGTCGGTCATCCGCCCCGCCGATCTGTTCGTCGACGAGGAGCGCTCCTTCCCGTATCTGAAAACCCAGTACGGGCGCGTCGGCGTGATCTACGACGGGATGATCGAGATGTATCGCGCCGCCGGTGTCGACGTGGAGGACACGTTCAAACGCTCGATCGTGTTCACGATCATCGGCGCACAGATCTGGCTCGACGACATCGACGACTACGCGGACGATCTCGCCGACGTCCAGCTGACACCAGTCACCGCCGAGTATCTCCTCGCCGATGCCGACTACGAGGCGTACCGAAACGTCGTCGAGGCGACGAACGAGTATCTCGGGGCAGCGGAGCGATACGCGGCCGAGACGGACTCCCCGCTTGCCGGTATCGGCGCGAACTACGTGTTCTACAGCGGCGACCCGAGCGTGCTTCCGGGCCACGATCGCAAATAGGTCCCGCCGATATGTGCCACGCTGACGCTCCCCCTATTCGTGGGCTCGCTGACGCTTCGCCCCCACTCCTGGCCGCGCTGACGCGCCGCTACGATCGGTCTGCAGGATCGATGAACTTCCACGACGGGAGCGTCGTCTCCCGGTCGGCGACGACGGCTGCGACGAGCCACGTCGCGAGCGATGTCGGGTCGTCGACGTCGGCACAGACCGCGCGCTCGACGGCATCGACCGTGTCGGATCCGACTCGGAGCTTGCCCTCCTGCGCCGACCCTCGGGACTCGCTGGCGATCGCTCGGTGTGCGCGTAGTCCCGCGGCGAGACACCGATGCGCCTCCTCGACCGGGTCCGTCACGGATGGAATCGTCGAGAGATAGCCAGCGGCTGCCGTCTCGGAGACGTCATGAGCGTTCGAGAGCCACTCCGTCGCACCGACTCGTCCACCGTCTGCTCGATCGATGTCGTCGAGGTACGCCGCAGCCAGCTCCGCTTCCTCCGTCGCGATCCGGTGGAACGCGTCGCCGACGACGACGGCGTCGGCACCCGCGTCAAGCATCGCAGTCGCCTTCTTCCGGGAGTCGATGCCGCCGCCGTACCAGACTCGCGTCCAGTCGACGCCGTCGTCGATCGCCTCCAGCGCGGCGATCCCCTCCGTTCCGCCGTACGTCCCGGAGTACTCGACGTACAGCACCTCGGCACCGAGAACGTACTCGGCAGCCATCGCTCGGCGTTTCGCCGCCGCCGCATCGAGGACATCAGCCTCCGTGACGCCGCTTTCCCGGGCTGCGGCACTGTCCGGATTCTGCACGATGTACGCCTCGACGACGGCGTTCGAGATCAGCAGGTCCGTCAGCGTCGTCACCAACCGGTCCCCGACGCCCGGGATCCACGAGAGCCGACCGATCTGCGTCGGGGCCATCTCCTCGCGGACGTACTCGACGCCCGCCCCGAACGTGCCGACGAACGCCTCATCGTCGCCGTTGAGCACCTGCGGGACCGCCAGGAACGTCGCCGACGACAGCGTTTCCCGCGTGACGTGGCTCGCGCCGCTCGGCTCGTGAAACGCGGGCGTGGACAGCGGACCAAGCAGCGCGAACGTCCGTTCCGTGTTCTCGTCGGTGACGTCCGCGGAGCCGCCGACCGAAACGGCGTCGGTGTGGCGTAGGTACCGCGGAAACGCGACCGGGATCTTCTTGCGTTCCTCGGGATCGACTTTCGTCACGTGCGACCAGGACTCCGGGACCGGGTTCGTGTCGAGTCGCAGCCCGTGTCGGACGACCGCCCGTCCCGCGTCGAGAAGACGGCCGATCCCGCCCGCAAGCGAGTCGAGTGCACTCATGAACGGAAACGATTCTGAACGCGTTGGCTCGCGGATTAAGCCTTCCCATCCGGACTCAGCGAACGTCACCGACGAGCGGAATCGTACGTTTCGGAGCGATCACCTCCTCGATCTGCGTGACGACGATCACCACCCCGACACCGGCGAGCGCGGCCGCGAACGCGAACGGGACCGCGAACCCCCACGCGACGAGGAACCCGGAGAGCAGCGGTCCGACGGCGACGCCGAACCCGAACGCCATCGTGAGTACGGACAGCGTCGAGCCCGACTCACCTTCTGGCGCAATATCCCCCGCGAGTGCGAGCGCCGGAGCGAACACCATCGCGCCGGCGACCCCCTGCAGGAACCGAGCCAGAAACATCAGCCAGGAGTCGGAGACGAATCCCCACAGCGTCACGCCCGGAATGAACCCTTGTGCGAGCGTCGTCGGAACCAGCAGCGCCGTACCGACCAGAATGAACGCCTTACGTCCGTAGAAGTCGGTTGCGCGCCCGATCGGTGCCTGAAGCAGGATCTGCGCGAGCACGAACGCCGCGAACTGGAGGCCGAACATCTCTGGCCCCTGGTCCAGTCGCGTGTTCACGATGTCGCCGAGCGTCGCGAACACCGCGATGCCGACGGCCATGAAAAACGACACGACGCCGAGCGCGAACACGGGATCTAACAGGTTCTCGCCGCGTCGATCGCGGATCGCGAACCCATCGAGCGCCGACTCGTCCGACGTCGACGGCTCGATGTCGGGATCGCGAATGAGAAAGACAACGAGGAGAAACGCCAGCGTGGCGGTCGAGGCGGCGAAGTAGAACGCGGCGTCGAACCCCGTGATGGTCGCGTCGCGAAGCGGGATCGAGTACGGGCCGGCGGCGACGACTCCGCCGGCCGCGATCGGACCGACGCCGAACCCGACGAGCCGGAACGTGTTGTACGTCCCCATGTTCCCGCCGCGGTTCTCCTCGGTGGCGAGGTCGTTGACGAGCGCGACCGTCGTGGGAATGATGAACGCGCCGGCGACCCCCTGCAGCACACGGAGTCCGACCAGATGCCAGTAGCTGCTCGCCAGCGAGTACGCGAAGCTCGCAGCGGCGATCAGCACGAGCCCGAACAGCACGAACACCTTCCGCCTGCCGGTTCTATCCGAGAGCCTGCCGGTAAACGGCTGGAGCGGGCTGTTGACGAAGCCGAATATCGAGAGGATCAGTCCGGTAATAAACACCTCCGTCAGTCCGAACGTTGCGCCCGTGATGAAGTCAGTCGCGATGAAAAGCGGGAGGACGACGATGAGAAAGGAGTTCCCGACCGATTCGGACATCCGCGCCAGTGCCAGCGCTAGGACCTGAGGGTTGACCCCGAACAGCCGCCTCATCGCTGCCCGAGCCGTGTTCGTCGGTCGTTCATCGCTCTCCTCGCCTCCCGGTTCGTCTCATCGTGTGAGCACACGAGACGAACGACCAATACCGTTGTGCAAGCGGTCCGTTGTACCTCGAAGCGCACGGAGCAAGCAGGATGTTATCGTCCGTCGAACAGCGCGTGGACGTACTGATGAGCAAAAAGTGGGTAGTACACTGCCGAAAGAGTCGCGTCGACGAGCAGTCGAACGGGACTCGACGTGGCGATCCCGATCGAGCGTACGGGAACCGTGGTGTCGTACACCGTCACGGAGAGGACGACCGGTCGCGTAGTGGTGCCGATCCGAGCGTCGAGCAGCGTACCGAGGACGAAAAGCGCGAGGAGGCCGGCGGTCAGCGCGATCGCCTTTCGCCGATGGACCGCGGTGAGCGACCACGTCACCCGGAGCGCCGAAACGGGGCCGTATCCGCCGACGAAACACGCCTCGGGGAGGAAACACAGCTTGACGAGCACGACGACCACTGCGACCGTCACGCCGACGAGCAGGACCGCGTCGACGGTCGTGACGAGGTCGGCGAACCCGACCGCCGGAAGCAGCGCGTTGAGCGCTGGCGACACGACCGCAGTCGCGGCCACGATGAGCCCGAAAAGCCCAGCGATCGCGAGCACTGCGGCGGCCAGAAACGACGGAAACCGACGAACGGCGACCCTCGCTCGTGCCCCGACGGTGGCGGTTCGCGATCGGTCGCTTCCGCGCAGGTCGTCCGCCGTGACGAGCCCAGCGTAGCCGCGACCGAGGAAGACGCCGAGAAACCCGACGACTGCTGCGAGAGGGAGTGTGGCGTCCGCGAGCGGACCGGTGACGCCCCCGCGTTCGAGGACGGACTGGACGCCACCGAGCAACAGAAACACGAGCAGGACGGACGGGTGACGTCGGAGGACGCCGAGACACCACGCCGCTGCGCCGGCGATGGAACGCCGGACGACGTCGAAGTGGACGGACTGACACCGTACGCAGCCACATCCCGCAACGTCGTCTCGGCGTCTGATCGTCGGCGGCGAGTGGTCGCTGGCGCTCGTTGACGAGTCGGAGGCGGCGTCGTTTTCCACGAGTGTCAACCCTGTCGTGGTCGAAGAGACTTCGGCTTTTCGACACGTTATTCGCCGACGCGCACGGTCGAGAAGATCGTATCCGATCCACGAAAGCGGATCAGCAGCCGGGGTCGTTGGCAACTCTTATACAGCAACGTAAGGTACATCGGGGTATGCCGATCACGTTGCCCGGACCGACCCTCGGCGTCGTCGGGGGCGGACAGCTGGGACGGATGCTTGCGGAGGCGGCCGCGCCGCTCGGCGTCGAGGTCATCGTCATGGATCCGACGCCGGACTGTCCGGCCGCACCGGTCGCACGCGACCAGATCGTCGCCGACTTCGACGACCCGGACGGGCTCGACGAGCTCTCCGCGCGGGTCGACGCGCTCACCTTCGAGATCGAGCTCGCGGACCCCGACCGTCTCGCCGCGGCGGGCGCGGACCACGACGTGCCGGTTCACCCGGACCCGGGGACGTTGGAGACGATCCAGGATAAACTGGTTCAAAAGGAGGCGCTCGCGGACGCCGGGATTCCCGTACCGGAGTTCGTCGCGATCGCGACCGCCGACGGGCTCGAGCGCGTCGTCGAGGAGTTCGGCGGCGTCATGCTGAAAGCGCGGGAGGGCGGCTACGACGGTCGCGGTAACGTTCCGGTCACGGAGCCGGCGGAGGCCGCGTCAGCGCTCTCGGCGATCGGCGGCCACGCGATGGCCGAGGAACTGGTTCCCTTCGAGCGCGAACTCGCGATCATGGGCGTGAAAGGAGCCGACGGCGAGACGCGGACGTATCCGGTCACGGAGACGCTCCATCGCGAGGAGATCCTTCGCGAGAGCGTCACACCTGCCCGGACCGACGGCGACGTGGTCGGTCGTGCAGAAGCGGTCGCCGAGGACGTGCTCGACTGGCTCGACGGACGCGGCGTCTACGGGATCGAGACGTTCGAGACGCCCGACGGCGAGGTGCTCGTCAACGAGATCGCGCCGCGTCCGCACAACTCCGGTCACTGGACGATCGAGGGGGCACGCGCTTCGCAGTTCGAGAACCACGTTCGTGCCGTGCTCGGCTGGCCCCTGGGGTCGACCGATCTCGTCTCCCCCACGGTTACGGCGAACGTTCTCGGCGACGTCGACGAGAGCCGTCCGGCAACGCTTCGGCACGTCGAGTCCGTGTTGGCCACACCGGATGCAAACGTCCACTGGTACGGGAAGGCGGAGGCACGACCCCTTCGAAAGATGGGGCATCTGACGCTGACTCATATGGACGCCGACTCGTCGGGTCGTGAATCGTTGCTCTCGCGGGCACGAGAGCTTCGGGATGGACTCACGTTTCGTGACGAGTGAGTCGTCCGTATCGTGCGCCGGTCCGTCCCGGGACCGCAAGGCAGTTGTAGTCCCTCTCGAATAACCGGAGCATGCGCGACTGGCTCTCCCACCGGGTGGTGTCGTCACCGGACGACGCTGCGCTCATCCGGGCGGAGGATGGGGAGAAGTGGACGTACGCCGAACTCGACCGCCTCGTTTCGGAGACGGCGGGACGGCTCGCGGCGCACGGGATCGGTCCCGGCGACCATCTCGGCGTGCTCATGCCGGCGTACGTCGGGGCGGTCGGGCTGGCCCACGCCGCGATGCGCCTCGGCGCGACGTACGTTCCGCTCGGTGAGCGACTCACCCCGCGGGAGCTGTCCGACCGGATCGACCGGGCGGACCTGACGGTGCTCGTCTGTGGGGAGTCGACCGAGTCCGACGCCGTCGCCGCGACCGACGACGTCCCCGTTCTCTCCGTCGACGAGCCGACCACGGGCTCGGTCAGGGGAGTCCACGACGCCGACCCCATCCCGATCGATCCGCCGGAGTGGACGTTCGAGGACCGACTCTGCCTACTGTTCACCTCCGGGTCGACGGGCGGACCGAAGCCGGTCGAGCTGACGGCCGGAAACGTGTACGCCTCCGCGGTCGCGTCCGCGTTCCGCCTCGGCGTCGATCCCGACGACCGGTGGCTCGTATCGATCTCGTTGCACCACATGGGCGGACTCGCGCCGATCTATCGGTCGACGCTGTACGGGACGACCGTCGTGTTGCGCGAGGAGTTCGATCCGGGCAGAACGGCCGACGACATCGATGCCTATGACGTCACCGGCGTCTCGCTCGTTCCGACGATGCTCAAGCGAACGCTCGACCGGCGCGGAACGCTCGCGGACTCGCTGCGAGTCGTGCTGCTCGGCGGCGCGTCCGCTCCGAACTCGTTGATCGAGCGATGCCGAAACTACTCGATCCCGGTGTACCCGACGTACGGGATGACGGAGGCGGCTTCACAGATCGCGACCGCGACACCGACGCAGACGTTCGATCGACCTGGAACGGTGGGCCGTCCACTGTTCGGAACCGACCTGACGATCGTAAGCGAGTCGGGCGAGCCGGTCGATCCCGGCGACGCCGGCGAGATCGTCGTCGACGGACCAACGATCACACCCGGCTACTACGGCATGCCCGAAACCACCGACGCGGCGTTCGGCGAGTACGGGCTTCACACTGGCGACATCGGACGCATCGACGACGAGGGGAACCTGTACGTCCTCAACCGGCTCGACGATCAGATCGTCTCCGGCGGTGAGAACGTCGATCCGGGCGAGGTGTTCGAGGCGCTCAGTGACCACCCCGCTATCGCCGACGCGGCGGTCGTGGGTCTCGAGGACGACGTCTGGGGAGAACGCGTTGCCGCCCTCCTCGTCGCCGATGCCGACGCCATCTCCGCGGACTCCTCGTCGACCGCCGAGTTCGTCGACGGGCCCGACGTCGGAGCGGACGCCAACGTCGCCTCCGAGCCCATCGACGGGAGCGAAAGTGACTCCGACCCCGACATCTCCGGTGACGACGACCAGAGCGACACTGGTGATGGCTCCGACACGGACGGCTCCGAGACGAGTGGGACCGACGCGGAGACGGAGCACGCCGACTCCGAGCGACTCCCGGAGCCGGCGGTCGACGAGGCGGAGCTGTTTTCGTTCCTCCGCGAGCAGCTCGCCGGGTTCAAGCTCCCACGAACGATCGCGTTCACGGACGACCTCCCGCGGACGGTGTCCGGGACGATCGACCGGAGCGCGGTTCGGAGTACGCTCCGAGAACGCGGGTATGAACCGAAACCCGTCGACCGAGGATTCTCCAGTGCTGGCTTCGAGCCAGCGGATCCAGAGCCAGTCACGGGACGGGACGCTGATGCGGACGATCCGGTCGAAGAGGAGAGATCGGACTCCGGCGATGAGGAGACCGAACCCCCCGTCAGTGACGATGCGAGTGACTCCTCCGTCAGTGACGATGCGAGTGACTCCTCCGTCAGTGACGATGCGAGTGACTCCTCCGTCAGTGACGATGCGAGTGACTCCTCCGTCAGTGACGATGCGAGTGACTCCCCGGCTGGCGACCCCGAGACCGGTCGCCACGATCGGTAGGCGTTTATCTCGCGGGCCGCGTGTCGAAGGCATGGTCGATCCCGACGCACCCCTGACGCCGGATGTGCTCATTCTCGGGACCGGCGATCTCACGACGCCGATCCTGAACGCGCTCGACGGCGACCACGACGTCGTCATCGTCACGACCGATGCCGGCGACTGGACCCTCGACCGCGACGAAGTCACGGTTCTCACCGGGGATCCCGGCGACGACCGAATGCTTTCTGCGGCCGGCGTCGAGAGCTGCAAGGTGGTGATCGTGGCGACGGAAACGGACCGATTCGACGCGCTCGCCATTCTTTCGGCCCGTGACCTCGCGCCGGATACCCGGGTCGTCGCCGCGGCGACGAACGACGAGAACGTAGCGAAGCTCGAACGAGCCGGGGCCGACGCCGTGATCAGCCCGGCGTCGATCGGCACCCGGATCCTCGTCGACTCCGCGCTGAAGAAACGGTCGGAGGCGTCCGCACCGGAGCGTTCGGAGTGATTGGTCGCGTCGATCGGCTGGCGATCGACGCGGATTTCGCACCCCTGCGTTCGGCACATCGGTAATAAAGAGTTTTGCCATCGCGGTGATGACCCACTGAGCATGACCATTGACGAGTACGATGTCGTCGTGGCGGGCGCCGGGACCGCCGGCTGTTACGCCGCCGCGACGATGGCGAACGAAGGCCTCGATGTCGTCGTCATAGAGCGAAAGGACGCCGAGGAGGCCGGCCATATCGCCTGCGGTGACGCGTTGAAGGGGGCGGACGCGTTTCCGGAGGCGATCCCGAAATCACAGTTGGAGTCGGCGTTCACCAACACCGGCGTCGACCACGGACGGTTCGAGATCCCACAGGAGGAGACGGTCCTCGAGATCCCGGTTCCGGGCGAGCTGGCGGTTATCGACCGCTGGGAGTACGGACGCCGGCTTATCGCCGGCGCCGAGAACGCCGGTGCGGAGTTCCACTACGAAACGGTGATAAACGACGTCGTACAGGACGCCGACGGACGCGTTACCGGGCTGAAGGCGTCCCGACGCGGCGACGTCCACGAGTACGAGTCCGACGTCGTTATCGATGGTGCGGGAGCACTGTCGCTGCTGCAGGATAAAGCCGACTTCGAGGGGACCACCTTCGATACGAACGTACGGTACTCGCAGTTCTGCTCCGCGTACCGGGAGATCGTCGAGGTACCCGAACCCGTCGAGTGGGACGACGCGCTCGTGTTCAAGCCGACCGAGCGCGCGGCGGGATATCTCTGGTACTTCCCGCGAACGAGCACGGAGATCAACGCCGGACTCGGCTTCCAGATGAACGAGGAGCCGATGCAGCTCGTCGAGGCGCTTCGGCGCGATCTGCGGGACCGTCCCGAGTTCGCGGGCGCGGAGGTGCGCGATAAGCTCGGTGCGGCGCTGCCGACCCGCCGCCCGTACGACTCAGCGGTCGCACCCGGCTATATGGCGGTTGGCGACGCCGCCGGCCACGTAAATCCGACGACGGGCGGCGGGATCGCCGGTGCGGCGTACGCCGGGAAGTACGCGGGGGAGCAGGCGGTGAAGGCGGTGAGCGACGGCGACGTGAGCGAGGAGAATCTCTGGGGATACAACGAGCGCGTGATGGATCACTTCGGCGGTCGGTACGCCGGACTCGACGTGTACAACGTGTTGTCGACCGCGGTCGACGTCGACGATCTGATGGGCCTGCTCGCCGCGCTGCCCGGCGAGAAGCTCGCGGAAGCGTTGTACGAGGGTTCGACCTCGATGTCGTTCGGCCTCAAACTGAAATGCGCGGTGAAAAGCTTCGGCTACTGGAGCACGATCATGGATTTCTACCGCACGAAGTCGCTGGCCGACGAGCTGCTCGCCCATTATGAGTCGTATCCGACGAGCCCCGCCGCGATGGCCAACTGGACCCGCGAGCGCGACGATCTGATGGGGAAAGTATACGAGACGACCGGCGCGGCGTCGAAGTACTGAGCGGTCGACTTCGACGCTCCGATCGACTCGATCCGAAACCGCGCAGTGTACGCCCGTCATCGATCACGAAACGTGCTCGTTCTGGCAGTTGATTCGTTGGTAAGTGTCGGCATGCCGTCGGGAGCACGCCGGCACGGGCCGCCATCGTACGCCTACCGCATCGTGCCATCGATCGGACGAGAGCGCGGATCGTTGCACCATCGATCGGACGAGAGGAAGAATGATATGTTCGTCCTCGAACGATCATGTATGACCCAGACGGTCACCGCGACGTTCAAGCAGCGACTCACCGCACTCGACGTACCAGTGCGGAGTGGCGGAGCCACGGAGTGTGCGGAGCTCGTGGACGCGGCCGCGGGCGAGCCCGCAGTCGGCATCTCACCCGAGGATCCGGCGCTTGAGCTGCCGGACCGGATACACACCGACCCGACTGCCGCCGACCTCCGTGCCGCCCACACCGGCGTTACCGCGGCGTCGCTCGGGGTCGCCGACTACGGGAGCGTGGCGATCGAGTCCGATTCGGCCGGAACGGAGCCGGTGAGCCTGTTCGTCGACCGTCACGTCGTTCTCATCCGGGAGTCCGACATCGTCCCCGGGATGGCCGACGCCTTCGAGTGGCTCGGCCCCCGAACGCGCGAGACCGACGTCGACGTCGTGTTCGCGACCGGGCCGAGCGCGACCGCCGACATGGGCGGGCTGGTAAAAGGGGCCCACGGGCCGAAGGAGGTAGTGGTCGTGTTGATAACTGATGCCGGGAGAGCGGACGTTGACGCTGGGATCGAGGAGGAAGACGGATGAGCAGTGAGTCCGACTCGACGCCGGAACGGGCGAACAAGGCCGCTCGAATCCGCGAGCTCATGGAGACGGAGGGGGACGCGGTCGCGGCGAACACTCGTGGATTCAACGCCGGGCGATACGAGTCGACTGAACGGCTCGACGACTACGAGAAGCTGAAAGCCGAGGCACGGGATATCAAAGCAGCGTCGATCGAACGGCTCCCGGAGCTGATCGACGAGGTGACCGAGCGCGTCGAGGCGAACGGCGGAACGGTGTACGTCGCGGACGACGCCGCGGACGCGAACCGCTACGTTCGCGAGGTCGTCGACGAGCGCGACGGCGACCGCCTCGTGAAGTCCAAATCGATGACCAGCGAGGAGATAGAGGTGAACGAAGCGCTCGAGTCGGATGGCGTCGACGTGGTCGAGACGGATCTCGGTGAATGGGTCCTGCAAGTTGCCGACGAGGAGCCGTCACACATCGTCGCTCCGGCGATCCACAAGTCCCGCGAGGGGATCGCAGAGCTGCTCAACGAGCGATTCGATCCGGACGAGCCGCTGGAGACCGCCGAGGAGCTCACCATGTTCGCCCGCGAGCAACTCGGAGAGCTGATCGAGGACGCGGACGTCGGGATGACCGGGGCGAACTTCATCGCCGCGGACTCCGGCACCATGCTGCTCGTTACCAGCGAGGGTAACGCCCGGAAGACGGTAGCCGCGACTGACACCCACGTCGCGGTCGCGGGCGTCGAGAAGCTCGTCCCCTCAGTGGAGGAGTTCGCGCCGTTCGTGGAGCTCATCGGTCGCTCGGGCACTGGTCAGGACGTCACCTCCTACATCTCGACGCTGACGCCGCCGGTGAACGCGCCGGTTCCGAACTTCGAGGATGACGCGGAGCGCGTCGCGGCCGAGTCCGGCGCGGAGATCGACCGCGAGTTCCACCTCGTGTTGATCGACAACGGCCGGTTGGCGATGCGCGATGACGACCAGCTCCGCGAGACGCTGTACTGTATCCGCTGTTCGGCCTGCTCGAACGCTTGCGGGAACTTCCAGAGCGTCGGCGGACACGCGTTCGGCGGCGAGACGTACTCCGGCGGGATCGCCACCGGCTGGGAGACCGGGATCGAGGGACTCGACGTCGCTGCCGAGTTCAACGACCTCTGTACGGGCTGTTCGCGCTGCGTCCCGGCCTGTCCAGTTGGCATCGACATTCCATGGATCAACACCGTCGTTCGCGACCGGATCAACCGCGGCGAGGCGACCGAACGGCAGGTCGACTGGATGTTCGAGGAGCTTTCGCCCGACGAGGAGCCCGCGGGGCTCGACCTCGGCTCGCGGATCGTCGGGAACTACGAGACGCTCGCGAAGCTGGGGAGTCTTACCGCGCCGGTCGCCAACCGGACCGCGAACGCGGCCCCCGTCCGGGCGCTGCTCGAACGCGTCGCGGGCATCGACCGTCGACGCGATCTACCTGCGTTCTCCCGCGAGACCCTCGTCGACTGGTTCGAGTCTCGCGGCGGCCCGGCGGTTCCCGCGGCGGAGGCGACCCGCGAGGCCGTCGTCTATCCGGACACCGCGACGAACTACGCCGACGTGGCCCGCGGAAAAGCGACCGTGCGGGCGCTGGAGGCACTCGACGTCCACGTGCGTGTTCCCGACCTCCCGGGCAGCGGTCGACCGCCGCTCTCGCAGGGGATGGTCGAGACGGCGGAGACGGCGGCTCACGACGTGTACGCCGGACTCGCCGAACACGTCGACGCCGGGCGGGACGTCGTCGTGATCGAGCCGAGCGACCTCGCGCTGTTCCGGCGGGAGTACGAGAAGTTTCTACCCGCCGTCTCCCACGAGAGACTCGAGGACGCCAGCTACGACGTCATGGAGTACGTGTTCGGGCTGATCGAGAACGGCGCGGACGCCGACGCGCTCGCCGGGCCGTCGGGGATCGAGGCGAACCACGGCGTCGCGTACCACCCGCACTGTCAGGGACGGACGGTCGGCGTCGGCGAGTACTCGACCGCGGTGCTGGAGGCGCTCGGCTACGACGTTCGCGTCTCGGACACCGAGTGCTGCGGGATGGCCGGCTCGTTCGGCTACAAGCGGGACTACTACGAGTTAAGCATGGACGTGGGCGATCCGCTCGTCGAGCAGTTCGGCGAGACTGATCGGACGGTCGTCGCCGCCGGGACCTCCTGTGGAGAACAGCTCGACGCGCTGCTGGGCTCGCCCGTGCGGCACCCCGTGGAGTTGATCGCGCCGCCGCGATGAGCCGATGGCGTTGGTCGCGCCGCCGCGATGAAGCGGTGAGACGACGCAGGACGACGACTATTCGTTCTCCGGGCTGCTCGGGTGGTACTCGGTGTCGTACTGACCGGGATTGCCGTCGACGCGATCGGGGTTGATCCGCCCGGCGAGCAGCATGAAATCGAGGACGGTCAGATACAGCATCGCCTCGACCACGGGTACCGCACGCGGCGGGAGCACCGGGTCGTGTCGACCGACGACCTGGATCTCCTTCTCCTCGCCGGTCTCCCAGTCGGCCGAGCGCTGCCGTTTCGGGATCGAGGTCGGCGCGTGCCACGTCGCCTCGCCGTAGATCGGCTCGCCGGTCGTGATCCCGCCCTGAAGGCCGCCGTGGTCGTTGCCGACGGGAACCGGGTCGCCTTCCTCGCTGACGACGTGACCGAACGACTCGCCGTCGTCGAACGTCCAGTCCTCGTTTCGCTCCTTTCCGGCCACGTCGCTTGCCTCACGGCCGAGTCCGAACTCGACGGCGGTGGTCGCAGGGATGGAGAACATCGCCTGACCGAGCCGCGACGGAAAGCCGTCAAACCGGGGTGCGCCGAGCCCTCGCGGAACGCCGCGACACTCGAAGTAGATGGAGCCGCCGATGGAGTCGCCCGCCTCCTGATACCGCTCGATCAGCTCCTGCATCTCGGCGGCCGCCTCCGGGTCGGCACACCGGACGTCGTTCTCCTCGGAGCGGTCGAGGATCTGTTCGAAGCTCACCTCGTCCGCTTCGACATCGCCGATGCGGTTGACGTGGGCTTTGATCTCGACGTCGTATTCGGAGGCGTCGAGCACCTGCTCGGCGACCGCGCCTGCGGCGACCCAGTTCACCGTCTCCCGCGCCGAGGACCGGCCGCCGCCCCCCCAGTTCCGCGTGCCGAACTTCGCGGAGTAGGTGTAATCGCCGTGGGAGGGTCGCGGCGCGGTGACGTACGGCTCGTACTTCCCCGAGCGCGCGTCCTTGTTCTGGATCACCATGCCGATCGGCGTCCCCGTCGTGTACCCGTCCTGCAGGCCGGAGTTGATCGTTACCTCGTCGGGCTCGCCGCGTGAGGTCGTGATCATCGACTGCCCGGGCTTGCGGCGGTCGAGCTGTGCCTGGATCGCTTCCTCATCGAGCTCGACGCCGGCCGGCACGCCGGAGACGGTGACGCCCATCGCCTCGCCGTGGCTCTCGCCGTAGGTGGTCACCTGAAAGAGGCGACCGAATCGGTTCCCGTTCATACCCCTACCTGTGGTCGGGGGCATTTAGGGGTTACAGTCCGTGCGGAGGGAACTCGACGAGCCACGATCGTCGGTCGACGAATCATCACGGTCGTTCGTACAGTTTATGGTCGCGGCTCGCGTCCGTGGCGTATGGACTTCGATCTGCCCGCGGAACACCGCATGATCCGCGACACGGTGCGGGAGTTCTGCGAGGCCGAGATCCGGCCCATCGCACAGGAGATCGAGGACGAGCACCGCTTCCCGGCGGCGGTGTTCGCGGAGCTCGCCGACCTCGACGTGATGGGCGTACCGATCGCCGAGGAGTACGGGGGGCTCGGCGGCGACCAGCTCATGTACGCGCTCGTCACCGAGGAGCTCGGGCGCGTCTCCGGTGGGATCGGCCTCTCGTACGCCGCACACACCTCGCTCGGCGCGAAGCCTATCGAGCTGTTCGGCACCGACGAGCAGAAACAGCGGTGGCTCCGGCCGCTCGCGGAAGGCGGCGAGATCGGTGCGTGGGCGCTCACCGAACCGGACAGCGGGTCGGACGCCTCGAACATGGACACGACCGCGGAGTACGACGCTGACACGGGCGAGTACGTGCTCAACGGGACGAAGCAGTTCATTACGAACGCGAACGTCGCGAACAGCGTCCTCGTGAAGGCAGTCACCGATCCGGACGCCGGCTACGACGGGATATCGACGTTCATCGTCGACCCCGAACACGACGACGGCTTCGAGGTGACGACGGTGTGGGAGAAAATGGGGCTCAACTGCTCGCCGACCTGTGAGATCAGCTTGAACGACGTTCGGCTTCCCGAAGAGCGTCTCCTCGGTGCGGAAGGGGACGGCTGGACCCAGACGATGAAGACGCTCGACGGCGGCCGGATATCGATCGCTGCGCTGTCGGTCGGGCTCGCGCAGGGTGCCTACGAGGCCGCCAAGGAGTACGCCGGCGAGCGTGAGCAGTTCGGCAAGCCGATCGCGACGTTCGACGCGATCCGGGACAAGATAGTCCACATGCACCGGCAGACGGAGCGCGCTCGGCTGCTCACTCATAAGGCAGCCACCACGTACGACGCGGGCGAGGAGGTCACCCGACAGTCCGCGCTCGCGAAACTCGACGCCAGCGAGGCGGCCCGCGAGGTCGCCGAGGAGGCGGTCCAGACGCTTGGCGGCTACGGCTACACGACGGAGTTCGCGCCCCAGCGCTTCTACCGAGATGCGAAGCTGATGGAGATCGGCGAAGGGACGAGCGAGATCCAGCACGTCGTGATCGGTCGCGAGCTCGATATGTGAGCTATAAGCCGCGCCGGGCCGCCCCGATCGGTTTCCGATTCGACAGTCCGCAGGCGATGTCCAGCGGCTCCAGGCCGTGCTCCAGCGGTTCTCCGTCGACTGCCGGCGGTTCCCGGCGTCGATCACCGATCGAGGAGCTCGTCGTCGACGCGTCGCAGGCTCTCGGCGAGTCGCGACTCGTCGGGTATCGCACCCACACATTCGGCGGAGCCGAACCGGACGTCCCCGTTGATCGAGACGAATCCGAGTTCTGCGGGGTCGCCGTCGAGACCGATCAGAAATGCGACCGTCCGAACGGCCGGCACGTCACCGACGTGCGTGTCGACGTCGACCGATTCGTACAGCGATCGGTGGGTCGCAACGTGGTGGACACAGGTCGGTGTCGGCGCAAACAGCAACAGGAAGTGGACGCCCGGCTCGCTCCGGGAGAGCTTCGGGCGGATTGCGTGTCGCTCGTCAGCGTAGAAGTAGCGTTCCATTCGTCGGTACTGCCGGAGCAGTTCGTTCGCGCCGGTGGCGTGCCGAACCGCGGCGTCGCTTTTTAACTCGAATACGCGGTCAACCCGCTCGGGCACCCGAGTTCGGACGTACACGTCGACGAGCCCACGCCGACCGTCGGCGTCGTACGGCTCCTCCAGCCGGATCTCCGGATCGTCGTTGACGGCGTGATAGTGATCGACGATCCGCGTCGCGAGGTCGTCTTCCCGCATCCGTTCGGACAAGGGAGACGTGATCGCTTAAAAACGGTGGCTGGGAAGTTCTGCGACCGAGATGGGTGACTGCAACGTCGTCCCAGCATCACGGCTCCACGGATGGGTCCCGCGCTCACAGCCCGATCATCGACTTCGCAACCTGCGCGTACAGCCCCGGCGCCTTCCGTCGTGAGTCGTCGAGCGCCCGTTCGACGGCCGTGGCCGCGTCGTCGAGGACGCCGACGCCGTGGCCGACGAGCACGCGTTCGGGATCAAGCCCCGAAAGCGGCTCGCGAGGCGGTGTGAATCGAAGCATCGGGTGGACGCCGAGACGCTCCCGGTCGCCGCGGAAGTAGGAGGCCGTCCCGAGCGACTCGGGAACGACGAGCGTCTCGCCGTCGAACAGTCCGACCTCCTGCCACGGCGGCACCGATGAGTTCCGGATCCGGATCGCCTCGAACCCGGTGTCCGCCACCCTGCGGCCGAATCGTTCGACCGGCGCGTCGAGATCGGCGGCGACGCCCGTCATCCACTCGGGAACGTGCACGGCGACGTCGTGGCGAGTGGCGACCGCGGCGGCGTCGCGTTTGTGTCGGTCGAGCGCGCAGACGACACCGGCGACCTCGCCGAACTCGGCGAACAGGTCGTCGACGCCCGGCGCGTCGACCGGATCTATCACCCACACGTCGTCGGCGTCGGTCTCCTCGTTCGGGACCGCGAGCGCGTGGCTCGCACGTTCCATCGTCTCCTCCGGATAGGCGATCCAGCCGACTCCGCCGTCGAAGCGGTCGATCTCGTGGAGCTCCGCGTCACCGGTGCCTTTCATACCCATACCGCGTGTTGGACCGGCAGCCATTTGAACCCGTCAGTCGTCACGGCGGTGTCACGTTTCCGCGTCGAAACGTCGAGCTACCGCGGACCCACTGTCGAGCTACCGCGGACCCACTGTCGAGCTACCGCGGACCCACTGTCGAGCTACCGCGGACCCAGCGTTGAGCTACCGGTCGAGTCGGTCGGTGTCGATCTCCGTTCCCGGGGGCGTGATAATGAGGAAGCCACGAAAATGCATCAGTTCGCCGTCCATATCCTTTATTTCGCGAGCGAACCCGGCAGCGAGTTCGTTGAGATCGCCCTCGATCGACAGCACGAGCGTGTTGCCGTAGTCGACGGACCGTATCCACTCGTCGGGCTCCGTGGTGCCGTCGAGAACGCCGAGGACGACGTCGCCGCCTGCGGAGAACGCCTCGTCCATCTGCTCTTCGGCGTCACGGAGGTCGAGATCCCAATCACTCATACCGTGTGCGTCACCCCACGCCGGCAAAAGCGTTCGGTCGCGCGGAACGGAGCCGAAGCGATCGAACTCGACGACAACGAGCGGTCTCGACCGCGACCGTTTGCGGCGTCGACCCTCGACGTTCGGCGGCCGGAAACACTATTTTTCGCGCAGACATACGTGGGGTTGAAATGCCGGAATGTAGGAACTGCAGTTCGTTCGTTACGGAGCGGTACGTCAGAGTGTTCGCCCCTCCGGAGTACGAGACCGTTCGCGTCTGTCCGAACTGTGAGGATATGGTTCGTGACGGTGCCGGCGTTCGAAAAGCACGCTCGAAACGCGTCTGACGGCGGTTTCCACTTCACAATGCTTTCGCGTTCTCGGTGTCGTTAAGTGTGTCCTCGCCCAGTCACGAGCATGAAGCGAACGCGACGAGCCGTGCTTGCCGGCGCGACCGCCGTCGGCGTCGTCGGTGCGGCCGGTTGTCTCGACGACGACGCTCCGGACACCGGGGAGTACGACTGCGATACCGAGCCAGCGTCCCCCGATCTCGAGTACAGACCGGTGCTCGGCGATCCCGACTCCGACATCGTCGTGCAGGTGTTCGAGGATTTCACCTGCGGCGCCTGTGCCAACTTCAAACTCGATGAGTATCCGGCGATTCGCGACGCACACATCGACACCGAGCAGATCCGGTACGAGCACTGGGACTTCCCGATACCCGTCAACGAGGAGTGGGCAGTCCCGGTCGCCAGCGCCGCCCGCGGCGTCGGCGCTCGCGAGGGCGACGAGGCCTTCTCGGCTTTCGCGTCGGAGGTGTACAGACACCACGGAAGCTACAGCCTCGACGCGATCGGCACCGCTGCCGAGGCCGCAGGGGCCGATCCGTGTGCGGCGATCGCCGACGCCGAGGCACGGTCGTACGAGGAGGCACTGATGAGCGACCGAGAGGACGGCGTCTCGATCGGCATACAAGGGACCCCAACGGTGCTCGTCAACGGAGAGGTCGTGGACTCGAGCGCGGATGCGGTTGCGGATGCGGTCGACGCCGCGCAGCCGTAGCCCGACCGTCGCGTTTCCTATCGACCACGTCGGAACGCCGCGCTTTTCATCGACCGCCCCCGACATCGCCCGATGACACGGGCGACTCGTCGGGACCGTCGGGAGCGACGACGACTCGGACTCGTCGTTCTCGCAGTGTTGGTCTCGCAGGTGCTCCTGTATCCCGGCGTTCCGAATCTCGTCGTCGCGTTGGGTGCCCCGGCCGGGATCGACGCCGGCATGTGGTTTCTCGTCGCCGAGTTCGCGGCGTTTGTCGCCTTTGCCGTCGTGTGGGGGGTCCTGAGCGACGCGCTCGGCCGACGTGTCCCCCTCGTCGTTATCGGTGCGATCGGTGGGGGCGTTTCGTATCTTGCGCTCACCGCGGTGCCGGCACTGGGTGGCGGATTCGAGGCCGCGCTTCTCGTTCGGGTCGTCGGCGGAGCGTTCACTATCGGGGCGTTCTCGCTGGGGATCACGCTGCTGATGGATCTCGGCGGGGGACACGGTCGAAACATGGGTGCTGCCGGCGTCGCGATCGGTCTCGGTGCCGCAGCCGGCTCGGTGGTCGGCGGAGCGCTTGCCGATATCGACCCGTTTTATCCGGTCTACGCTGGCGCGGCCGTGTTGGGAACGGCCGCTTTGCTTGCGGCGACGGTCGACGATCGGATCGGCGGAGCCAGCGACGGTACCGATTCCGAGTCCGTCGGGTTTCGGGAGGTACTCGCTCGGATCCGCGATGCTCCGGCGCTTCTCGTTCCGTTCGCGTTCGGATTCGTCGACCGGCTGACGGCCGGGTTCTTCTCGCTCGTCGGCGTCTACTACTTTCAGGATCCTACCACGTTCGGACTCTCCGCGGCTGGCGCCGGTGCCACGCTGGCGCTGTTTTTCGTACCGTTCGCGGTGCTGCAGGCTCCCTTCGGAGCGCTTTCCGACCGCATCGGCCGGTTCTATCCGGTAGTCGGCGGCTCGCTGGCGTACGGGCTCGTCATCGTCGGCGTCGGATTCGCACCGGTGTACCCGGTCGCCGCTGCGCTGATGGTGCTGGTCGGAGTGTGCGGTGCGCTGGTCGCGCCGGCGACGATGGCGCTCGTCACCGACCTCGTTGACCCGGAGAGCCGAGGGGCGGCGATGGGTCTGTTCAACGTGTTCGGCTCGCTCGGCTTTCTCGCCGGCTTCCTCGTCGGTGGGGGCACGACCGAGGCGTTCGGCTACCGGCCGGCGTTTCTCGCAGTTGGCGGGATGGAGCTGCTGATCGCCGTAGCACTTTTACCCATCGTCTATCGGATCGCCCCGACGATCGATTCGATGAAGCAGTTCTCGACGGAGGAGACATAGGACGCAACGCTTGAGTCGGTGGGCCACGCAGCGCCACGCATGCGATTCAACCGTTCCGACGGCGTGTTCTGTCACGTCACCTCGCTGCCGGGCCCGCACGGGGTCGGCGATCTCGGCGACGGGGCGCGGGAGTTCCTCGCGTTTCTCGGCGATGCCGGCGTCGATCACTGGCAGGTTTGTCCGCTCGGACCGACGATCGGCGCGGTCGGCGACTCTCCGTATCAGTCGCCGTCGGCGTTCGCGGGGAATCCGCTCCTCATCAGCCTCGACCGACTCGTCGAAGACGGGCTCTTGCGCGATGCCGATCTCGCTCCGACGCCCGAGTTCTCCGACCACCGTGTCGACTACGACGCGGTCAAAACGTACAAGCGTCCGCTGCTCCGGACCGCATTCGAGCGGTTCGAGGAGGGTGCGGGTGAGCCGCGCCGGCCCGATTTCGAGGCGTTCAGAGACCGGGAGCCGTGGCTCGCCGACTACGCGCTGTTTCGAGCGCTCTCGGAGACCCGTCCGGAGGACGTCTGGACCGAGTGGCCGAAGCCGCTCCGTACGCGAGACCCCGACGCGCTTTCGGAGGCGCGAGAGGATCACGTTGCCGACGTCCGATATCACGAGTTCCTCCAGTGGACGTTCGACCGGCAGTGGAGCGAGCTGCGATCGGTCGCCGCCGACCACGGCGTGTCGATCGTCGGTGATATCCCCATCTACGTCGCGCTCGACTCGGCGGACGTCTGGGCGAACCCGGAGACGTTCCAGCTCGATGAGGAGAACCGTCCGACTGCGGTCGCCGGCGTTCCCCCGAACCCGGGGGACGAGGGGCAGCGGTGGGGGAACCCCGTGTACGACTGGGAGAGTCTCGCCGAGCGCGGGTACGACTGGTGGGTTTCGCGGCTTCGCCGACTCCTTGATCTCGCCGATGTGGCTCGTCTCGACCATTTCCTCGGATTCGTCCGTTACTGGGCGATTCCGGCGGACGCGGACCATCCCGGAGCCGGCGAGTGGCGAGACGGTCCCGGCCGGGAGCTGTTCGAGATAGTCGAACGCGAACTCGGCAAAGCTCCGTTCATCGCCGAGGATCTCGGGTTCGAGGACCGCCGGATGGACGAGATCCTCCGCGAGTTCGGCTTTCCCGGAATGCGCGTCCCGCAGTACGCCGACTGGTGTGAGAAGGGGAACCCGTATCAGCCGATGCATTACCCGGAATCGATCGTCGGATACACCTCGACGCACGACACGGACACGTGGATGGGATACTACGAGGACCTTCCGGAGCGCCAGCGGGACTGCCTCCACTACAACATCGGCGTTGACGACCCCGCCGACGTGGAGTGGGAGATCATCGACGCAGTGTGGGGATCCGAGGCCGTGATCGCGATGACGACGGTACAGGATCTTCTTGGGCTTGGTAGCGACGCCCGCTTCAACGAACCCGGCACGCTCGCCGGGAACTGGGACTGGCGCGTCACGAGCACCCAGCTCGATCCGGCGATCGCCGAGCGGCTCAACGAGATCGGCGAGTTCCACGTTCGGTGACCTGCCGCGGCCAGAACTGCCGCCCTTCGCGGATTGAAGTATCCGGGACGTGGATGCCCGGTATGGTAGATCCGACCTCCGATCTCGGAGAGGACGTTGACGAGCAGTCCGCGCCGCGCTGTGCAGCGTGTGGGGAGCCGGTGCTTGGACACGAGCGACGGACGGTGACGTGGGTGGACGGCGACCACGTCGAACACCGCCATTTCTGTGACGACGAGTGTCGCAACGAGTGGGACGACGAACGACCCACAGCAGCGTAGGTGAATCGATTGCGCACGCGATGCACGTCACTGCCGCGTCTCGGGAGGCTTTTTGACCCCAGAGGTGGTAGCGACACCCATGATATCACTCGACGAGGCCGTGACGGCCCGACTGGAGTCCCACGGTGAACGGTTCGAGGCCCTGATCGACCCGGATGCGGCGCTCGCGATGAAGCGTGGCGAGTTCGAGGGTAACCTCGAGGAGGTCATCGCGGCCGAGGACGTGTTCGAGAACGCCTCGCGCGGTGATCGTCCCGCCGAGGAGGATCTGGAGGCCGTGTTCGACACCACCGACCCGATGGAGATCATTCCACAAGTCGTCACGGGCGGCGAGATCCAGATCACGGCCGAGCAGCGCGAGGAGATGCAAGAGCGGAAGCATAACAAGCTCGTCAACACGATTACACGAAACGCAGTCAACCCACAGATGGACGATTCGCCGCACCCGCCCGAACGGATCGAGCGGGCGCTGGAGGAGGCCGGCTTCCAGGTCGACCCGATGGAACCCGTCGAGAATCAGGTCGACGAGGCGCTCGACGCGCTTCGTCCGGTGATTCCGATCCGGTTCGAGGAGGTAACGATGGCCGTCCAACTGCCGGCCGACTACGCCGGTCCCGGTCAGGCAAAGGTTCGCGAGTTCGGCGACCTCGAGCGCGAGGAGTGGCAAAACGACGGGTCGTGGGTCGGGGTGCTCACGTTCCCGGCCGGGTTGCAAAACGATCTGTACGACCTCGTCAACGAAGTCACGTCGGGTGAGGGGAACGTCCGCGTGATCAAGGACAAAGACGAGCTGAGTACGCGGTAGCCGGGAACGGGAGTCGCTTCAGCTACGCTTCGTCGAACAGCGTCTCGCCGTCGACCATCTGCTTCTCGACGGTATCCAGATCCAAGGTGACCCCGAGACCGGGTTTCTCCGGGATCTCGATGTAGCCGTCCTCGATGACGTCTTCCTCGACGAGTTCTTCCCACCAGTCGAGCTCGTAGGAGTGGTATTCGACGGCCAGTGAGTTCGGAATCGCCGCCCCGACGTGTGCGGCCGCCATCGTCGCAACGGGCGAGGAGACGTTGTGCATCGCGACCGGCGTGTAGTACTGGTTGGCGACGTCCGCGATTTTCCGCGTCTCGCGCATCCCGCCGACCTTCGGCAGATCGGGAGCGATGATGTCGACCGCCTGATTCTCGATGAGCCGGCGCTCCTCGGTGACACGATAGCGGTTCTCCCCGACAGCGATCGGCGTGACGGTGGATTTCGTCACCTCCTCCTGTACCTCGAGATTCTCCGGCGGAACGGGGTCCTCGAGCCACCAGACGTCGTACTCCTCGATCGCGTTCGCGAGGCGCTTTGCCGAGCCGCCCGAGAACGTCCAGTGACAGTCGAACGCGACGTCGGCGTCGTCCTTCACGCGCTCGGTCACCTGCTCGACGATCTCCGCCTTGTGGCGTATCTCACCGGGTCGGAGATGTCGGTTCGCGCGATCCTTCTCCAGTCCGCTCGGGACATCCAGATCGAACTTCAACGCATCGTACCCGAGCTCGTCGACGACGCGCTCGGCTTCGTCCGCACAGGCTTCGGGGTCCGCCTCCGCCTCGGTGTGACAGTCACAGTACACCCGCATCTCGTCGCGGTACTTCCCGCCGAGAAGCTGATAGGCGGGAACGTCGAGGATCTTCCCTACGAGATCGTGGAGCGCGACCTCGATGCCGGAGATAGCGGTGACCGTCACGCCCTCGACGGAGCCCTCGCCGGACATCTTCTGGATCAGGTGCTCGTACAGGCGGTCGATGTCGAGCGGGTTCTCGCCGACGACGAACGGTTTCATTCGCTCTATCAGCTCCGGGACGCCTGCGCCCCAGTACGCCTCGCCGGTACCGACGACGCCCGCATCGGTGTACACGCGCACGAGCGTCCACGGGAAGTTCCCATCGACCATCGTCGTCTGAACGTCCGTGATCTCGACGTTGCGTGTCCCGCCGCGCTCGTTGCGCACTCCCATCGTCTCGCTCGACAACTCGCGCATCGTATACTCCGCGTTCGGGTCGTGTAGCGACTCGTAGTTCCGGCTCATGGATTCATAATTAATTCGGACTACAGTAAACTTTTATATTCTTTGCGGATCCACCTTGGATCCGATCGAGAAACCGGAATCAAAACAGTCGAATCCACTGGCGACAGGGTTTTGCGAAATCGGCGTCGGCCAATCCGTAGCAACGAAATTGGTTCGTCCGCAGCTATCGACCCGGCTCGCGGTCGCTGTCACGTGAAAACAGTCGGCGCAGATGCGCCCGCGAAAAGAACGAGGATGGTCGGTCCATATGCACGCCGATCTCGCCGGACAGCGCCGAAAGACCGACCCGCTGTACCGACTCCGGAAGCGAATAGCAGCGACGGATCCACGCGCCGAGACGGATCTCCGTCGCGAGCCGGTCTCGCCAGCCATCCTCGTAGTCGGCGAGAGTCGATGGGCGACGCGGATCTATCGTTTCGGCGGCGACGTCCGCAGCCGTCATTCCGTAGAGGATCCCGCCGCCGGTAAACGGCTTCGTCTGTGCGGCGGCGTCGCCGATCAGAAAAACCCGGTCCGTCGTCACCGAGTCCGGTGGTCCGATCGGGATCGCTCCCGAACAGAATCGATTCGTTTGCACGTCGTACGCGTTCGTGAGCCGATCGAACAGGTCGGTCACGTCGTCGCTCGGGGGAGCCGCGAGCCCGTACTCCACGCCGGCTTCCGCGCGTGGGATCCGCCACGCGAAGAACGTTGGCGCAGTGAGATGGACATCGACGAAATCACCGCCGTCAACCGTCTCGTCGAACGCCAACACGCCGTGAAGCGTCTCCGCGGGCTCATCGAGGTCGACGGCTCGGCGAACACGTGACGTGGGGCCGTCGCATCCGGCGACCATGTGGGCGTCTATCGTCTCAGTCTCCCCATCGGCGACACTCACCTCCACGACGACCCGGTCCGATCGCTCGTCGATCCCGATGACCGTGTGTTGCTCTCGGACGTCGGCACCAGCGTCACGAGCGGCGTCCGCGAGCGTCCGGTCAAGCGCGACACGGTCGATCACGTTCGACACCGCCTCGGATTTATAAAACGGGTACGAGTGCGACTCCGGTCCGTCGATATGGAACCGAGCACCGAACACTCGATTCTGAAGCAGTCGCTCGCGAGCGCTCTCGGGGACATACTCCCAGACGTCAGTCGAGACGTGCCCCGAACAGGCCAGCGGCTCACCGACCGTTCCCTTCTCGAGGACGACGACGTCGTGACCGGCGGCCGCGGCCAGGCGGGCGAATCGCGATCCGGACGGACCGGCACCGACGACGACGAAGTCGTGCATACGCGTCACCAACGCGTCGGCGTATATAAACGTCTCACTCGACGTATCGGTCTCCTACCGGTCAACAAGCCAGTCGATCGCGTCGTCGATCTCCGTTTTCGGTGGCGAACAGACGGAGCCCTCACAGGCGTACACCGTCGGAGCGCCGTCATTCGCGCCTCGATCGGTCCAGATCGGGGGTGCCTCCGCGAGGTCAAGTCGGTTCAACCACTCTTCGAGTCCTTCGGAAGTCGGCGGACGAGGGGCGACGACTGCGCCCGGCAGGTACGTTTCGGCGAGCGTCTCAGTCCAGTCATTCGGAATCTCGTCGGCAGCGATCGTCAGCTCGATTCCGCCGGATTCGACACGCTCCGCGGCACGAACGAGCGACACGTGCTCCAACGGACTCGCACGAATACGGTTCGAGTGTGTCGCCAACACTGCCTGTGCGACCTCTCGGAATCGCCGGTCCGTTCGGAAGCCGTCGAGGACCGTCAGCGTCTCCACCGCGACGCCGAGACTCGACGGTGTCGATCGGTCGGTGAACTCCTGTGGACGTGCGAACAGGAACGCGTCGCCGGCTCCCGACCGTGCTTCCGGCGACCCCGAATCGAGGTCGCGCGTGAAGTATATCGTGCCGTCCTCGGCGTCGTAAAACGCCTCCAGCAGCTGTTCGGCCAGTTCGAGCGCGAACCCGAGCGGCTCCGGGTCGCCGGAGACGGTGTACACGTCGAACGCGACACAGACCGAGGAATCCGGAATGGTTCCCGCGCGACTCCGGCGGAAAGTACGTGCCGACGTAGAACGGCTTCCCATCCGGAGTACACCACGCGGAGAGCGGCCAGCCGCCCCCGCCAGTGACGAGCTGACAGACAGTCATGAACGTGCTGTCGACGTCCGGGCGCTCCTCCCGGTCCACCTTCACTGGCACGAACGACTCGTTGAGAACGGTCCCCACCGACTCGTCCGCGAAGCTCTCCTCCTCCATGACGTGACACCAGTGACAGGATGAGTAGCCGATCGAGACAAACACCGGGACATCGTGCTCGCGGGCGCGCTCGAACGCCTCGTCGTCCCACGGCTGCCAATGTAACACTGGATGCACGAACGTGTCCATTAATATCTCATCGGAAGGGAAGGTTTACACTAGCGTGCGTGTATCCGTCGACCGTATGACCGAGACCGTGCTTCTGGTCGGCGGCGGCGGACGCGAACACGCGATCGCCCGCGCGCTCGCCGACGACTGTACGCTGTACGCCTGTGCGAGCAACCGGAACCCGGGGATCCGCTCGCTCGTCGAGGAGTTCGTAGTCGTGGAGGAGACCGATGCGGACGGAATCGTCGCGGTCGCAGCGGAAGTCGACGCGGACCTAGCGGTGATCGGGCCGGAGTCGGCGCTTGCGGCAGGCGTCGCTGACGCGCTCGACGACGCGGGCGTGTACACGTTCGGACCGCAGGCTGCGGAGGCGCGGCTAGAGACGGACAAGGCGTACCAGCGACGATTCATGCACGAGGAGGGGATCCCCGGCTGTCCCGACTTTGAGACGTTCGACGACGCCGAGGCAGCCTGCGCATACATCGACGAGTACGACGGTGATCTCGCGGTGAAGCCCGCTGGACTCACGGGCGGAAAGGGCGTGAAGGTGATCGGCGACCAGGTGACTGCCGAGGAGGCGAAAACGTATCTGCGCGAGTCGGCGTACGATCGCATCGTCCTCGAGGAGCGGCTCGTCGGCGAGGAGTTCACGATCCAAGGGTTCGTCGCGGACGGCGATGTTCGGACGACGCCGGCAGTTCAGGACCACAAGCGCGCATACGAGGGAGACGAAGGGCCCAACACCGGCGGAATGGGGTCGTACTCCGACACCGGCCGCTCGCTGCCGTTCATGGCCGAGGGTGACTACGAGGCCGCGGTCGACGTTCTCGAAGCGGTCGTCGAGGCGCTTCCCGACTACAAGGGAATTCTCTACGGACAGTTCATGCTAACGGCCGACGGTCCGAAGGTCGTCGAGTTCAACGCGCGGTTCGGCGACCCGGAGGCGATGAACACGCTACCCGTGTTAGAGACGCCGCTCGTCGACGTGCTGACCGCTGCACGAGACGGCGATCGATTACCGGAGCTCGAGTTCTCCGGCGAAGCGACCGTCTGCAAGTACGCGGTGCCGGACGGCTATCCGACGGACCCGGACTCGGGGGCGCGGATCGCGGTCGACGAGTCGAGCGTGGGTGACGCGCTCCTGTTTTATGCAAGCGTGGACGAACGCGACGACGGACTGTACACCACGACATCACGGGCGTTCGCCGTCGTCGGACGCGGGGAGTCGATCGCGGCTGCCGAAACGCAGGCGGAGTCAGCACTGTCCGCGGCCGGCGACCGGGTACGGATACGTCACGATATCGGAACGGCCGAGCTCGTCGAGCGACGGATCGAGCACATGGCGGCGCTGCGCGAGTAAGACGAACACCGGACACCAGTCCCGGAGCAATGGCGAACAGGCGGTCTACGTCGGTCTCGCGGCGGGCGACCACACGCCGGCCTCGGCCGGCCGCGAGCGATTCGTCACGTCATGGCGGTGGTGGCCGCGGTACTGGATATAAACGTTCGTGGTGCGTTTATACCGAGCCGGCACGAAACCGTCCGTGTGACTGACGAACGCGACGCCGCCGAGAACTCCCGTCGTGATCGACTCGACCGGTATCCGACGCCGGGACCGCGGAACTCCCTCTGGTCGTGGCCCGACGCCAAATCGCCGCTCGTCGTGGCGGTGAACTACGTCGCCGTCGTGCTCGCGCGGATCTCGCCGAGCCTTCGGGTGAAAAACTGGCTGCTCAGACGGATCGGGGTGACGGTCGGAACGGGCGTTTCGTGGGGGTTGGAGTCGACACCCGACGTGTTCTGGCCCGAGCGGATCACCGTCGGAGACGACGCGATTATCGGTTACGACGCAACCCTGCTCTGTCACGAGTTCCTTCACGAGGAGTATCGGCTCGGAGACGTCGTCGTCGACGACCGTGCAATGATCGGTGCCGGCGCGATCGTGCTTCCAGGAGTGACGGTCGGCGCGGGAGCACGGGTCGCGGCCAACTCGCTCGTCGTCGAGGACGTACCGCCGAACACGACAGTCGCCGGCGTTCCGGCCGAGATCGTCAGCGAGCGTGCTGGTGCTGAAGAGGACGCATGACGGCGAGTGGGGAAACGGGCGAGATGAGCGGAGGAATGAAACCGATCGCGACGGCGACGACGAAGGGGCCGTACACGTGTGACGACGACTTCGATCCACAGCCGCAGGCGGGCCGGGAGGCGGCTATCAAACAACACTTATGCCGCTTGTCCGGCTTTCCGAGAGTATGAGCGAGACGGACGCGCAGGCCGACGTGACGGTCGTCCTCCCGGACGGTTCAGAGCTCTCCGTACCGGAGGGATCGACCGTCGAGGACGTCGCCTACGAGATCGGGCCGGGACTCGGCCGCGACACGGTCGCGGGGAAGATCGACGGCGAACTGGTCGAAAAGAAGGCGACGGTTTCCGACGGTGCGCGCGTGGAGATCGTCACCGACCAATCCGACGAGTATCTGCAGGTGCTCCGCCACTCGGCGGCGCACGTGTTCGCACAGGCGCTACAGCGGCGGCACCCGAACGCGACGCTCACCATCGGCCCGTACACCGACGATGGGTTCTACTACGACATCACCGACGTCGACCTCGACGAGGACGACCTCGAGGCGATCGAGGCCGAGATGGAGTCGATCATCGAAGCCGACTACGAGATCGAACGGGTCGTCCGGTCCCGCGAGGAGGCGCTGGATATATACGAGGACAACCGGTTCAAGCGGGAGATCCTCGACGAGGAGGCGTCCGGTCAGGAGGTCACCTTCTACCAACAGGACGACTGGCAAGACCTCTGTCAAGGTCCGCACGTCGAGTCGACCGGCGAGATCGGCGCGGCGACGCTGCTGGATATCTCGGCTGCCTACTGGCGCGGTGACGAGGACAACGAGACGCTCACACGCGTCTACGGGACGGCGTTCGACTCCGAGTCGGATCTCGAGGAGTATCTCGATCTGCGCGAGCAGGCCAAGCAGCGGGATCACCGGAAGATCGGACAGGAGATGAACCTCTTTTCGATCCCCACGGTGACGGGACCTGGACTTCCACTCTATCATCCGCCGGGGAAGACCGTCCTCCGAGAGCTGTCCGAGTTCGCGAACCGGCTCAATCGTGAGCACGGCTACGAAGAGGTCGAGACGCCGCACGTGTTCCGGACGGAGCTGTGGCGGAAATCCGGCCACTACGAAAACTACAAGGACGACATGTTCCTCCTCGAGGTCAACGACGAGGAGTACGGCCTCAAACCGATGAACTGTCCGGGTCACGCGACGATATTCGACCAACAGTCGTGGTCATATCGAGACCTTCCGAAGCGGTACTTCGAGAACGGGAAGGTGTATCGAAAAGAACAGCGCGGCGAACTGTCCGGACTCTCGCGGGTCTGGTCGTTCACCATCGACGACGGGCATCTGTTCGTCCGCCCCGACCAGATTCGCCAGGAGATCGAATCGGTCATCGAGATGATCTTCGAGGTCGTCGAGACGCTGGACCTCGAGGTCGATGTCGCGCTCGCGACTCGACCCGAGAAATCAGTCGGCGGAGACGAAATCTGGGAGTCGGCCGAGGCCCAGCTCCGCGAAGTGCTCGAATCCGGCGGCTACGACTACGACATCGAACCCGGGGATGGTGCGTTCTACGGCCCGAAGATCGACTTCGGATTCGAGGACGCGCTCGGTCGGGTGTGGGACGGACCGACCGTCCAGCTGGATTTCAACATGCCCGATCGATTCGACCTGACGTACACCGGCGAGGACAACGAGGAGCACCAGCCGGTGATGATCCATCGGGCGCTGTACGGAAGCTACGAGCGCTTCTTCATGGTGTTGATCGAGCATTTCGACGGCAACTTCCCGCTGTGGCTCGCGCCCGAACAGGTCCGGATCCTCCCGGTGTCTGACGAGACGCTCGGCTACGCCCACCGGGTGAAGAACGCGCTCGCCGACGAGGGGTTCCGCGTGGAGGTGGAGGACCGGGACTGGACCGTCGGTCGCAAGATCCGCCAAGGCCACGACGATCGACTCCCGTACATGGTGATCGTCGGTGACGAGGAGGAGGCGGCCGGCACCGTGTCCGTCCGTGACCGCTTCGAGAACCAGCAGGGCGATGTCGACCTCGACGCGTTCGTCGAGCATCTCGTGGACGAGCGTGATACGAAGCGCACGGAACCCGACTTTATCGACGAGTAGCTCGCGAGAGGTGTCGTACCGTCGGTACTACGCGCAAGATCGCAGGCCGTCCACGTTGGGTCGCCGAACCCGTTCGCGCAACCGTCGATAGCGACACGGCACGATGTCCGCAGTGCCGGCGCTCACCACCCGGAGAACCCACCCTCCACGAGGGTTTCTGCTTGGTGACCGATGTACTCGCGTTGCATACCGTGGACGGCCTCCTCGAACGATTCGCCACCCGCAACCCGCGAGCGAACTCGGCCGCGCTTCCAGCTGGCGGGCGTCGTTCGCGTCTCCACGCGCCAGCGGAGCGGGGCGAGCCACGACTCCGCCTCCGATTCGGAGCAGCCGGCCGTCCGGAGCCCCGCGGCGGCGTGATCGAGGAGGTCGTCGTAGATGGCGGCCGTCGCGTGCGTTCGCTCCCCATCGTGGCCGATCCATTCGAGGTCGGCGTCGATCCCGTCCGCGACCGCTCGATAGAAGTTGTCGCGGGCGACCGCCCAGTCGAGCCCGATGACTGGATGTTCTCGTCTCGGAAGCTCCTCCATCAGTCCCGCGAACGCGGCCTGAAACGCGATCGAGTCGCGCACCGTCGGCTGGGCCGCGATCGGGCGGAACTCGATCCGGGCGTTCGCGCTCGACCGGCTTGCCCCCTCGAACACCGGCCTGACCCATCGCCAGTACGTCCCATGTTTCGTTCGGAACGTGGCGAACGCGTCGTCGAACCGGTCGCTTCCCCCCACGTCGGGCATCGGAATGATCGTCGCGTCACCCGCGATCCGGTCGATCGCCGTCGACACGTCGTGGACGTCTCGCGGGAAGCGGACCTTGTCGTCATCGGTCCGAGCGTTCAACACCGATTCGAACACGTGAATCCGGTTTTCGCGTGCACCTTCGGCGAGGACGCGTTCGGCGTCCCACTCGTCGTCGTACAACTCGGGCGGAAAGAACGGCGAGTTGACGCCGAGCGCTAGCAGGGGGCCGGCGATCCGGAGCGCGTAACGGAAGTACTGTGGGAGCATCTCCGCTTGCGCAACCTGGTAGTGCGGCTGGACCGAGGTGATGAGGCTCTCGGGCATCACCGTGTCCGCCGACAGCGACACGCCCGGAGCCGTCAACTCGACCTCGCCTGATCCCTCCGTTTGCGTGTTCGTCATCGCGTGATACCGGACGGCCCGGCTCATGTTGACGGCGACCGTGATGCCGTTCATCTCGACGCTTTCGGTGAGGTAGCCGTGAGCGGTCTCGCCTGCGGGCGGGATCGTCCAGAGCCCGTCCGAAACCAGTCGCATTCCCTCGACGGCCGCGGTGTTCTCGGCAGCCTCCAGCCGTGCACGGACCTCCGCGAGCTGTGCACGCAGCCCGTGGTCCGACAGTGGTTGTGGACTCGTCGACATCTCGGCGTTGTGTAAACCGAGCTCCTTCTCGAACCCCATTAGCTCCAGCAGTCGACGCGGAACGCGCATCAGCGCGTACTCGCCCGCCCTGGACTCCTCGCTCCACCGACCGTCGGCGACCGCGTAGAACTCGTACTCGAAGCCGACGATCGACTGGTGGTTGTCGAACGCACCGTCGCGAACGTGCTGTTTGACGAGCTCCGCCTCCTCCTGTGCGCGCGCAGCGAACGCGTCCGGGTCGACGTCGAGTGCCTCTCGAACGCCGGCCGCGAGGTCCGGATCCGTGCTCATTGGCGGTTCGACGGCACCGCGTGTTAAAAAGGGCGGCGACCGAACACCCGAATTGCGGGGCCAACGAGGTAGCTCGGCCACACTCACTTCGACGCTGTCGGGTCCGGCTCGCGCGTCGGCTACTCGCTCTCGGTGACGCGCTCCCGGTGTGACAGCTGTTCACGATGGAGCGTGAGAATCATATCCGCGAGGAATCCGAAGATCAGCAGCTGGATCCCGAGGATCGTCGCGCCGACGGCACCGACGGCGATGATCTCGTGGCCGACCTCGTAAACGACCCAGCGGTAAACCACGAACGCCGCCATCGCGAGACCGGTACCCGTCGAGAGCGCGCCGATGGAGCCGAAGTAGAACAACGGATTGTTCGTTTTCGCCTTTCGGTACAGCTCCAGAAAGATGACGCCGCCATCCCGAACCGGATGGAGATTCGTCGCCGAGCCGTCCGGACGCGGCCGATAGGTGATCGGGACGACTCGAACGGTCACCCGGTTTTTCACGCACTCGACCGCGAGCTCAGTTTCTATCCCGAAGCCATCGGCAGTGAGGTTCAGGCGTAGGAACGACTCCCGAGTGAACGCGCGATACCCCGAGAGAATGTCGCGGTATTGCTCGCCGTGAATCGTGCGGAACGTGAGATTGATGAGGCGATTACCGATCCTGTTCAATCGTGTCATGGCGCCCGGTCGCATGTCCGCAAACCGGTTTCCGATGACGTGTTCCGCGTCGCCGTCGAGAAGCGGATCGAGCATCGCGTCCGCGTCCGACGCGTCGTACGTGGCGTCGGCGTCCGCCATCAACACGTACGGCTCGTCGATATGGTCGCGAACCGCCTCCCGGACTGCTTGCCCTTTCCCTCGTCCCGACTGTCGAACGACCCGAGCCCCGGCCTCCCGCGCGATCTCACGAGTTCCGTCGCCGGACCCGCCGTCGACGACGAGGACGTTCGAGAAGCCGGCTTCACGGAACTCGCTGACGACATCACCCACCGTCGTCGCCTCGTCCATCGTCGGGAGGAGAACGCAGACGTCGTCGTACTCGCTCATTAGCGGGTCGTGTCCGCGCGGTCGCTAAACTCTATCCCTCCACGGCGTCGATCCCACTATATCTTGACCGGACTCCGTCACCGACGCCGGTACTCTCATGTGGGACACCGATGAACGTGTTACCATGCCACAGCTCACCGAGACCGAGCAGGAGGAACTGCTCAGCGCCACGCGGACGGCAGTCGGCGACGAGCTCCGAAGTCTCACCTACTTCACGGAATCGGACGTCGAACAGCTCTATCTTCGTAGCGACCTGGATCGAACCGCGGACCTCGTTGGCTTCGCGGAAAGCGAGCGCCACGGATTCCACGCGCAGGCGCTGTACGCGGACACACAGCTCGGCGACTACCAGTTCACGGTCCGCGTGTTCGAGAACGGCTACCTCACGCGCGTTATCGCGAACGGTCACGGGGTCTGGGTAACCACCGACTCGATGGAGGTGGACCGGTTCGAGGAGCTTGCGAGCGCGCTCGCGTCACTGCTGCGGTCGTTCGATCCGGACTGACGGACCGTTCGATCCGGACTGCTGGACGCGGGATGCCGTGGCCCGTCCCCTCAGTCGTCGGCAGCGGTCGATCCGTCGACATCCGTTGGGTGGTCCGTTCCGCCGTCAGTCGTCGCTTTGGCGTCCTCGATGCTCGGCGGGTACACGCCGCGTTCGAGCCGTAGATCCGACTGTGGTCGTGCCATGCAGGTCAGCGCATACGATTCCGACTCCTCGTCCGTGAGGCCGCGGGCAGCCGGCTGCGTCACGTCGCCGTCGACGATCTCGGCGGAACAGGCGAGACACATCCCGACACGGCAGGAGTACTCCTGGGCGATTCCCTCGTCGATACACGCCGAGAGGATCGTCTCCGTGTCCGACACCTCGATCCTGTCGCCGCTGCCGACGAACTCGACGGTGTACTCTGTCATGGAGCGGAGTTCCGCTCGGCTACTCAAAAGCGTTCCCCTCGGCGACGCACAAACTCGTTCTCACGGCTGTTCGAGGACGGCTGGTTGGCAACGTCGACGCCCATCGGAACGACTAATCCCTCGCCGACCGCTGTCGGAAACAATGTCTGTAAAAGCAACCGCGCGAGCCCACCCGATCCAGGGGCTCGTGAAGTATCACGGGATGCGAGACGAGGAGCTTCGACTCCCGTATCACGACAGCATCAGCCTCTGTACGGCACCGACCGCGACGACGACGACCGTCGAGTGGGAGCCCGACGCGACCGAGAACACGTACGTCATCGGCGGCGAGACTGTCGACGGTCGCGCGGCCGAACGGATCGACGCCGTCGTCGACCACGTCCGAGAGCTGGCTGGGTTCGACCACGCGGTGCGGCTCGAGAGCGAGAACTCCTTCCCGTCGAACATCGGCTTCGGCTCCTCGTCGTCCGGGTTCGCAGCCGCGGCGCTCGCGCTGACGGAGGCGGCCGGCCTCGATCGCTCCCTTCCGGAGGTCTCGACGATCGCTCGACGCGGCTCCTCGTCGGCCGCCCGTGCGGTCACCGGCGCGTACTCGGTGCTCGAAACCGGACTCAACGACGCTGACTGTCGGTCGTATCGACTTGACGTCGGCGAGGGTGATGACGGGTTCGACCCGGAAGAAGACCTCCGGATCGTCGCCGCACACGTACCGGCGTACAAAGAGACCGAGGAGGCGCATCGCGAGGCCGCAGCGAGCCACATGATGCAGGCGCGGACGGCACACGTCCAAGACCAGCTCGTCGAGATGCGGGACGCGCTTCGTGCGGGTTCATTCGGCCGGATCTTCGAGCTCGCGGAGCACGACTCGTTATCGCTGACGGCGACGACGATGACCGGACCGGCAGGTTGGGTGTACTGGCAGCCGGAGACGATCGCCGTGTTCAACGCCGTTCGGGAGCTTCGCGAGGATGGGGTCCCGGTGTACTTCTCGACCGACACCGGCGCGTCAGTGTACGTTAACACCCGCGTCGACTACGTCGACACCGTCGAATCGCGGATCGCCGAGATCGGGATCGACACCGACGTCTGGCGCGTCGGTGGTCCCGCACGCGTCCTCGACGACTCCGACGCGCTCTTTTAAACTCTCCAGCGAGGGGAGACGAAAATCGACCGCCGACGCGCTCCCTACAGAAGCTTTTCGACGTGGTCGGCGACCTCTTCGGGCGTGTTGCCCACGGGAACGCCGGCGTCGTTCAGCGCGTCGATCTTCGACTGTGCGGTTCCGGTTCCCGACCCGGAGACGATGGCCCCCGCGTGTCCCATCCGCTTGCCCGGTGGGGCCGTCCGGCCCGCGATGAATCCGGCGACGGGAGTGTCCATGTGTTCGCCGATGTACGCCGCGGCCTGTTCTTCGTCCTCGCCGCCGATCTCGCCGCACATCACGACGGCCTCGGTCTCCTCGTCGGCCTCGAACGCCTCCAGCGCGTCGATGAACGAGGTGCCGATGATCGGGTCGCCCCCGATACCGATCGCGGTCGTCTGGCCGATGCCGCGCTCTGTGAGGTTGTCGACGACCTGGTAGGTGAGCGTCCCCGAGCGGGAGACGAGCCCGACGTTCCCGTCGGCGAAGATGTCGCCGGGCAGAATACCGAGTTTCGCCTCGCCGGGCGTGATGATGCCGGGACAGTTCGGACCGATGAGGCGGGTGTCGACCTCGGAGAGTCGCTTGTTCACCTTCGCCATATCCTGCGTCGGGATCCCCTCGGTGATCGCGACCGCGAGGTCGACGTCCGTATCGAGCGCCTCGAAGATCGCGTCGCCCGCGAACGCCGGCGGCACGAAGATGACGGAGGCGTTCGCCTCCTCCGCCTCGACGGCCTCGTCGACCGTGTCGTACACGGGGACGCCAGCGGCCTCCTGACCGCCCTTGCCGGGCACCGCGCCGGCGACGACGTTCGTACCGTACTCGATCATCTGTTCGGCGTGGAACTTCCCTTCCCCGCCGGTGATCCCCTGGACCACCACTCGGGTGTCGTCGTCGACGAATACGCTCATTGTGTCACCTCCTCGGCGTCAGCCACCGCACGCTGGACGGCCGCCTCCAGCGTCTTCTCGACCGCCAGCAGGTCCGTGTTCAGTATCTCCATACCCTCCTCGGCGTTCGTGCCCGCGAGGCGCACGACGACCGGTTTGGGGAGCTCCTCGAAGTCGGCGAGCGCCTCGTTTATTCCCTTCGCGACCTCGTCCCCGCGGGTGATCCCGCCGAAGATGTTGAACACGACGCTGTCGACGTTCGGGTCCGAGAACACCATATCGAGCGCGTTCGTGACGCGCTCGGCTTTTGCGCCGCCGCCGATGTCCAGGAAGTTTGCGGGTGCGCCGCCGTAGTGGTCGACGAGATCGAGCGTCGTCATCACGAGGCCCGCGCCGTTGCCGATGATGCCGACGTTCCCCGAGAGTCGGACGTAATCGAACCCGTACTCCCCGGCCTTGCGTTCGAGGTCGTCCTCGAACGTGGACTCCTCGAGTTCGGCGAGATCGGGCTGGCGGAACAGCGCGTCCTCGTCGATGTTCATCACGGCGTCCGCGGCGACCACGTCGCGCTCGTTCGTGACCATCACGGGGTTCACCTCGATCTCCGAGGCGTCGTTCGATTCGTACAGCTCGTACAGCGTGGAGACGATCGACGCGACGTCGCCCGCAACGTCGGCGTCGACGCCCGCGTCGTACACGACTTTCCGGGCCTGATACGGGTGAAGCCCGAACGCGGGATCGACGTGTTCACGCGCGATCGCGTCCGGCGTCTCGGCTGCGACCTCCTCGATGTCGACGCCACCTTCCGTCGACACCATCAGGACGGGTCGTCCCTCGCCGCGGTCCATCGTGACACCGACGTACAGCTCGTCGACGAAGTCGACGCCGGCCTCGACGAGCACCGTGTCGACGGTGTACCCCTTGAGATCCATGCCGATGATCTCCTCGGCGTACCGTGCGGCCTCGTCGCGGTCGGTCGCGATCTTGATCCCGCCGGCCTTCCCGCGTCCGCCGACGTGCACCTGTGCTTTGATCGCCGCCGGGTAGCCGATCTCCTCGACCGCGTCGAGCACCTCGTCGACGCTCGTCGCGAGTCGGGAGTCGGGTACCGGGATCCCCGCATCGGCGAAGATGCCTTTCGCCTGATGTTCGTGAAGTTTCATCCACGTGCAACGCCGTCCGTGGATGGCTTAAATCCTGAACATTCGTCCCGGAGACGTGTTCACACGCCAACACACGGCACACAAGGGCATACGATGGTCCACACCAGCCATATATAAGGGATGTTCACTCCTCGGGTGACCACTCCCCGCCGACGCGGTCGACTCCCATCATGTTCGTTCCCTCGTGTTCCGTGAACACGACCTTCAGGTTCGCTTCGGGGACGTCGTACGTTTCGGCGACGTGCTCCATGACGCCGAGCGCGAACGCCCGTTTGCGATCGAGCGAGCGTCCCTGGCGGATCTCCGCGTCCAGAAACAGCAACGGCCCGTCGACCATCCGACCGATATGTAAGCTCCCGGTGCCGTGATCGCGGATCGTGACGGCGACGTGGCCGGCCGTCGTGGCCATCTCCTCGGTGTACAGGTCCGTGACGTGCTCCGCGAGCGCCGTCTTCTCGCTTGCCGACAAAGACAGCGTCGTGTCGAACTGTAACAGTGGCACGACCGAACACTCACGCGCCGCTGTGTTAGCATCTGTGGTGCAGGGGCCTAGCTCCTTTTCCTCACTTTTCTAGTAGGGTTCGAACGTGGTCCGTGTGCTTCTCGTCGACGAGCTCCCGAATCGCGTCGACGTCGCGCTCGCCGTTCACGTTCACGAGGTACGTTGCTCCGTCCCGGTCGCCGTAGGAGCCGTGGAAGTCGTAGACGAAGCCGTACACGTCGGCATCGGCCGCCTCCGCGGTGTTGCCGGCGAACGCCACCTGCTCGTGGACGTTGTGCTCCACGAGCGGGTCGTGAATCTCGCCGGCCGGCGCATCGGCATCGATCGAGGGATGTTCGAGCCCGGACTCGACGATCGGCACGAGCTCCTCGACGTCGGCGCGGACGCCGGGCTCGGCGGGATACGTTCCCGTTCTCGCAGCCTGGATCGCCGCGCCGACCGCCCCACAGCCGGTGTGTCCGACGACGGCGAGGACGTCGGTGTCGGCGTGGCCGAGCGGGTAGGCGACGCTTCCGTCGAGCACGGGAGTACCGTCGACGATGTCTCGGACCCGGTTCCCGATGTTGCCCGCGGTGAACAGGAATCCGGGACGGTCGGCGGCCCACATTCCTTCCTGTGAGACTCGTGAATCCGAACAGCAGACGGAGACGACGGGAGGACGCTGACCATCTCGGCAGTCGCCGAACGCGTCCGCGGGAAGTGACGCGACGTGCTCATCGTTGCGCACGAGCAGTTCCTCGAGCAGTCGAGTGACCATACCGACGCTCCTCGCGAAGGATATTAAAGGGGATCAAAATGCGACGGGGCAACGGCCGTACGTCGAACTGAAGCGGTTCGGCGGCCTCCTCGTGTGACCTTTGACGACATCGACGGAGCACTTATCCTCGTCCGAGAGCAGCGATCGATATGGCACCGACGCTCGTGAACGCCGCGTTCGGGGCGTTGCTGGCGGCCGCACTGCTGGGTGCCGCCTTCGACCGGCGATCGACAGCGATCGTCGTTCTCGCCGCGGTCGTCCCGGATCTCGACGCGATCGCGAGTCTCGCTGTTGACGGTGCGACGAACGCGTTGTTTCACAACGTGTGGATTCCGATCATCGTCGGCTCCGTCCTCTACTGGGATACGATCGTGCGTGGACGTGACGGGAGGTCGTGGCTCCGTGAGCGATACGGCTGGTACGGCGTGCGCGTCGCGTGGGTCGCGCTGGCCGCCTTTCTGGTCGGCGGCGTCGCACCCGAACTGTTCGGGTTCGCGGGGGTCAACCTCTTATACCCCGTTCACGACGCCTACTACCTCGTTCGCGGACGGCTCCTGTTTTCTACACAGGACGGGATAGTGCAGACGTTCGTCGCGTTCGGAGCGGACGGGCCGGGAGTTCTTCCGCTACAGAGTCCCGGAACGACGGAGACGTACGTCGTTCCGACGTGGGTCAACCCCGACGGACGCCCGGGGCTCGCGCTCGGCGTGGAGCGTGAGATCCATTTCGTCCGAAGCGGCTGGCAGGCCGTCGTGGTCGCGTCCGCCGTCGTCCTGCTCACCGCCCGGCTCGTCGAGGATCACGTGCGTGGGAAGGAGACAGCAGCCGACTTCGGGGGTGAATCGTAATGCCATCGACGGTCGTCCACGCGGGGTTCGCGTTGCTTCTCGCGGCGGGACTGTTGAAGGATGCGTACGACCGCAAGGCGCTTGCCGTCGTCCTCCTGATCGTCGTGCTGCCCGAGATCGACACGCTCCTCGGACCGGTTATGCCCGGTGCACATCGGACTGTCGGGCATAATTTCGTGGTACCCGCCGCGGCGGCCGTCTTCTTGTACTACGACACCCGAATTCGGGAAACGTCGCTGCTCCGAGAGAGGGTCGCCGATCGCGGCGTCAAGATTGCGTGGGTTGCGCTGTTCGTTCATTTCTTCGCGCACGTGTTCCTCGACTGGGCGCATCTGGAGGGCGTCAACGCGCTCTGGCCGCTTCACGACCGCTTCTTTCGGCTCGAGGGTGAACTGCTGTGGTCGAGTTCCGAGGGGTTCGTCCAGACGTTCGTCGACATCGACCTCGACCCGGAGACGGGTGAGCGGGCCGTCGATCCGGGAGCCGGCGGCACGACCGGGACCGTCCACGTGAACAACCCGGTCGAGCCGGGAACCTCCGCCGAACTCGCCGACGAGGAGGTCATCGACCGACGGTTCCCGATCGCAAACCGTGGCTGGCGGCTGTACCTCGTTCTCGTCGGCGTGTTCACAGTCGTCGCGCGGCGGTTTCAGCGTGACCCGCCGGAGACGGAGTGACGGCCCGACATCGACGCTTGTTCCCGATCCGGACCGTCCGGTCGTCACGCCCTGTCGTCGTTCTGCTCAGTCGTCGCCGTCGACCGTGGTCGTGAGGTCGTCGGAGACGCGCGTTACCTCGCTGTCGACGCTGACGCCCTCCCAATCGTGGTCCGCGTGGAACCCTTCTCGCTCTTTGGCGCTCGGAGCCACGCGGATGAACTCCGCCTGCTCGCGTGCCTCGGGAATCGTGTGGCCTCCACAGTAGGAGAGTCCCGACCGGATCCCGGCACAGAACTCCTCGACGACGTCGGCGACGGGTCCCTTATACGGTGTCAGTGCTTCCACTCCCTCGTCGGCGGTCACGTCGTTCGTCTTGTCGTCGCGTTCGTCCGCGGCCGCCGTCGTCGCCATCCCGCGCGAGCGCTTATATCTGGTTCCGTCTACCTCGACGACTCGGCCGGGAGACTCTCGCGTGCCGGCGAACAGTCGCCCGAGCATCACCGTGTCGGCTCCGGCCATCAGCGCCTTCACCGCGTCGCCGGAGGTCCGAAGGCCGCCGTCGGCACAGACAGTGACATCGAGCTCCGCGGCCGCTCTCGCACAGTCGCTGACGGCCGTGAGCTGTGGGACCCCCGCCCCGGCAACCTTCCGGGTCGTGCAGTGTGACCCGGGGCCGATTCCGACTTTCACGCAGTCCGCGCCGGCCGCCGCAAGATCCTCGACGCCCGCTGGCGTCGCGACGTTTCCGGCGACGAGGCCAACGTCGGGAAACTCCGCGGCGATCGTCTCGACGGCCGTTAGCGTCCGCTCGAGGTGGCCGTGCGCGACGTCGACGACGAGCGCGTCGACGCCGGCCGCGACGACGGCCTCGCTCCGCTCGACGTAGTCCTCGTCGATGCCGATAGCCGCCCCGACCTGTTCGTTCGCCGCCTTCACGCGGGACACGTGTTCGGCCTGCTCGTCCGGTGTGAGGAACCGGTGGATGACCCCGAGCCCGCCGACACGTCCGAGCTCGATCGCCAGTTCGGCCTCGGTGACGGTGTCCATCGCCGCCGACAGGAGCGGCGTCTCCAACTCGACGGCAGGCGTGAGCATCGTCGCAAGATCGACGTCGTCGCGGCTGTCGACCTGCGAGCGTTTCGGGACCAACAGCACGTCTCCGTAGCTTAAGCCGGTCCGCAGCTCTCTCGTGTCCGCGTGGAGATCGTTCATACCCTCAGTCACGAAACGGGTCCAGCGAAATAAACCCCTCGACACCACGCGGGAAGCACGCGAGCCTCCGAGGCAGCGTGCACGGATACTCGGGGGCACGAATCCACTTCACGCCGCCCAAGTTAGTCCCGGAGCGCCTCGACCGGCCGCTCGTTTGCGGCCTTCCACGCGGGGTACGCCCCGCTTACGACGCCGACGCCGACGCCGAACACGAGCGCCAGGAGGAGGTAGTAGCCGTTCGTCGGGTCGAGCACGACGGCGGTCTCGGCGGGCGTGGCCAACAGAAACGCGGCGACGACGAGCGTCGTCAGGAGGGTCCCGATCACCGCCCCGGCCGCGCCGATCAGTCCGGCCTCAGCGAGAAGGACACGGAGCACGTCGCGCCGACGGACGCCGACCGCGCGCATCACGCCGATCTCCTGCCGGCGTTCGACCGTGCTCATCAGCATCACGTTGAGGATCGAGACGCCAGCAACGACCAGCGAGATGGCTCCGAGGCCCAGGAGGAACGTGCCGAGGAGGTCAAAGAACTCGTCGATCTCGTCGACGACCGCGGCCAGCTCGAAGACGTCGACGCGGTCCTCGCGGGCGTTGACCGACTCCCGAACCGCCGCGGCGGCCGCACGTGCTTCGCCACCCGAGTCGGCGACCACGAGCACCTGATCGTACCCGTCGGCAGCGAAGGCGGACTCCGGCAGGAACACTGCGTCGTCCGGCGCAACTGGACTGAACGTTTCCGTTTCCGCCAACACGGCGACGATACGGATCTGCATGCCCTCGATCTCGACGGTGTCGCCGGCGTCGAGGTCGAGTTCGTCGGCCACCCCTGCACCGACGATCGCCCCCTGTCGATGTCGATCCGGAAGCCGTCCCTCGGCGGCCTCGAAAGCCAGCGCGGGCTCCTCGACCCCGTACACCGTTGCGAACGTCTGCTGCGTAACGCCGTCGACGACCGCTCCATCGGCGTACAGCGGAACGACGGCCGGTTCGCCGACGGCACGCCGTATCGCGGCAACGTCGGCGTCCGAGAGCGACTCCACGCCCGCGTCGGCGTTCGGTGAAAGAACGACCTGCGTGCCGATGTCACCGATGGCGTCATCGGCACCGAGCGCCAGCACGTTTCCGAAGATCCCGAGCGTTGCTACCGCGAGCACGCCGATACACACTCCGAGGATCGCGAGCACCGTCCGAACGCGGTTCCGTCGCAGGTTTCGCGACGCCATCGCGACTGCGGGTCGCCACGACCGTGCTGGTCGCCAGGAGATTCCAGCGTCTGCCGGATCCGTGTCCACCGGATCCGTGTCCGACGATCGGCGAGTCATCCGTTCTCACCGTCATTCACGACGTGTGCCGTCTCTCCATCGTCCGATCGTCCGTCCGCGGTCGTCGCTTCGTCGTCCGATGGTTCTCCTGCAGTCGTCTCCGTGTCACCTGCGGATCCGCTCGAGCCCCCGACGGAGCTCACGCCGCCGACGAGGATTCCGTCGGTCAGCTCTACCACCCGATCGGCGTACTCCTCGACGAGCGGATCGTGGGTGACCGCGACCACGGCAACGCCGTCCGCGCGAATTCGCTCGAACTCCTCGAGGATCGCCTCGCCGGTCTCGGTGTCGAGGTTTCCGGTCGGTTCGTCGGCGAGCAGTACGTCCGGCCGGTTGATCAGCGACCGGGCGATGGCGACGCGTTGCTTCTGACCGCCGGAGAGTTCTGCGGGATCGTGGTCGAGCCGGTCGCCGAGACCGAACCTGCCGAGCAGCGCGGCCGCTCGATCAGTTGCGTCGCCGGGATCGAACGCCGTCGGCAGGGCAACGTTCTCGACGGCAGTGAGGGTCGGTATGAGGTGAAAGTCCTGAAAAACGAATCCGATCGACTCCTTGCGTGCCGCCGTCCGCTCCCGCTCGCTGAGGCTCGTGACGTCGGTTCCGTCGAGCAGCCGTCGTCCCTCCGTCGGATCGTCGAGCAGGCCACAGACGTTCAACAGCGTCGACTTGCCGGAGCCGCTCGGTCCGACGACGGCGACGAACTCCCCCGGTGTGACCCCGAAGTCGACGTCGTCGAGCGCCACCACGGGTTTGGCACCGCTTCGATAACGTTTGACGACGCCCCGCAGCTCAAGACTAAACATTCCGGCGACGAAGGACCGCTCCGGTGACCGTCGCTCCGAGCACCCCGAGGATGACGATCGCGACGCTACCGGCCGAACCAGTCGCGAGCGATCCGGTGCCCGCCGTCGATCCGAGCGTGCCGATGGTGCCGCCACCCTCGCCGGTAGTCTCACCCATCCCCTCGAGTTCCATCGGGATCGTCTCGACGTACCGCACACCGCGGTCGGTGTACTCGACGTTGACCGGAACGGTATCCGCCGTGGTGACGTTTGCGCGAGTCTCAAGCTCGAACGGGACGAACTCGCCGCCGCCGACGGTTCCGACGAAGTACTCGCCGCCCGCCGGGGTTGGAGCGACTCCGAGCTCGTCGCCGCCGATACGCACGACGACGCCCTCGATCGGACGCTCGCCGACGTTTCCGACGTTGGCGTCGACCGCGAGCACGGCGTCATCCTCGTCTCCCCCGCCGATCCGCGTCACCGTCGCGTCAGTCACGACGGGGTCGCCGTCTCGGGGGGGATACCGGATTTCCGTCTCGACGGTGTGCTCCGCAACGCGGGGTGCAACCCGCTCGCTACCGTCGCCACCCCCGTCTTCCGCAGTGGACCCGTCGTCGGCCTCGGCTGAGGCGACGTACGTCGCCGTCAGCGTCACGTTCATGCTCCGATCCACGCGGCCGAGGTCCACGACGACACGGCGCTCCTCACCGGGAGCGACATCCTCCACGACGAACGGTGCCGTCTCCATCGTGGAGACGGCGTCTTCACCTGGCTCGCTTGCATGCGCGTCGCCAACGACTGGATCGCCCGTGGCGGACACGTACACCCGTTCGGCGGGGACCGTCCCGACGTTGACGACGGTGACGGCCACCGGCGAGTCCATCGGCTCCGTCGGGTCGTCACCGTCGGTGTCGAGTTCGCTCCCCCCGCCGATGATACCGTCTATGCCGCCGACGTCGAGGCCGTCGTCCTCGTCGTCGGTTCGAAGCTCGTCGTCCGCGAGCGCCCGGGCTCGGAGATCGACGGCGACCGACGCCGGCTGCACGTCTACGACGATATCGCGCTCGACCCGCACGGTCTCACGATCACCGTCGTCGTCAGCCGGTTCGTCGGCGAGGACTTCGACCGTCAGTCGCCGCTCGCCCGGCTCCTCGAAGCGCGTCCGGAGCGCCACGTCGAGGTCGTCACCCGGCGAGAGCGCACCGGGGGCGACGGCCGCGTCACGGACCTCGTCCTCGTCGAGCAGTCGCACCGCAGTCACGTTCGCGGCGTCGGGACTCCCGGCGGAGTTGGCGACGGTGACGTTGACGCTCGTCCGTTCGCCGACGACTGGCTCGCTCGGCGTCGCGTCGAGTTCGTCAACCGTAATGCGGGCGTCGGGGACGCCAACGACGCTGCCGGCGCCAACGGCCACGACGAGACAGACGATCAGTAGCACCGTTCGGACGGAAGATTCCATCATCAACACCAGGGCTCCGTGGCACATATATCCGTCGCGGGGACGGGCAGAGCTCTCCTCGATCGGCGTCGTGGGGAGGCTGTCGTCGGCGGTCAGAAGGGAAGGGCGTCCCGGAGCCCCTGTAAGAACCCGCCGGTCCCCTGTCGAGCCTCATCGAACACCGGATAGAGCGCGTCGAGCAGCTCCGTCTCGTTCTCGAACCGCGACTGTGGGACGCGGTCGAGCGCCTCCGCGAGCGCCATGCTCCGACCCTTCGCGTCGTACGGTACCTCGGGATCTCCGAGCGCCCGCAGGATCTCCTCGTCCGTCGCGGGAAACGACACGTTCGCTTCCTCCAGCCGTGCGTCGAGCGCGGCGATGCCGAACTCGATCGCCTCGGGCTCCGAGGTGTCGCCGCCACCGGGTGGACGTGCAGCCATCGTCGACCGATACAGGCTCGTGTGCCTTTAACCTCCTGTTCGCCTCGGACGCTCGTTTCGTCCGGCTCGGTAGACCGGACGTTGGGGAGCCATCACTCCGGCACCGACTCCTCGGGTGGCTCGGCGTCGATGATCGCGAGTTCGATCGGGTCGCCTGCTCTGTCGAACGCGGCCACGTGCTCGTCGTCGTACGGTGGCACGGCGACGAGGACGACCGCTGCGAGGTCGTCGGTTTTCGACAGCTCGAGTTGCCCCTGCGGGTGCGAGACGAATCTCGCACGCCCGCGACCGGCGGGGGTCCCGAGGTCGACGCCGAACACCGCGTTCACGGAGCCGCCGACGTCTCCCAGCGTGAAATGCGTGAGGATCGGCGTCTTCGGGTCGACGCCGAGATCCGTCTCGAACTCCGCTGCCGACGTCGTCGACAGCTGGAGGTTCGCGGCCATCGGGTCGCGCTCGTCGGCGTGATCGAGAAGCACGGTCAACAGATCGCGAGTGACGTGGATCACGTCCGCCCGTACGGGCTCAGTAGATGATAACTCCCGGGTCGTCACGGTGCCAATCCCCTCGTTCGTCACAGGAACGGCCATCTGACGTCGACGATCCGGTCGTGAGTTCCGCTGATCGTCGGACGGGAAAGGTGGTCGTTGGCGTCCACGCCGCAGTCGGCGAGACGGCGGAGCGCCTCCTCCAACGACCGGTCGGTGCGTTCGACGGACGAGTCCCTCACGTACGGTGCGTCCCGGGGGTCGGACGGCGAGTTGGCCACGTCGATCCGGTCGGTGAGGTCACTGCCTATGGCGCGCGGCGGCTGGTGGAATCGCCAGCCGTTCACGGTGAGGTGAAGCCACGCATCCCCGTTGATCGCGTGGTACTCACCGGAGACCGTCGACGGGTCGTACGCGACGATGCGGCTCAGCACGGTCGTCTTCGTTCGGTACAGGGCGTTCTTCCGCGCCGAACAGACGTTGCTTCGCGTCGCGTCCCCGCGCTCGTAGGCGGCGGTCGCGTCGTCCGCGAGCTGTTTGGCGACTTTGTTGACGACGTACAGCGATTCGAGCAGATCGTCGGATGGTTCAAGCGGCTCCACGGTGTCGTCCTCGAAGCGTGTAGCTACAGCCGTGTTCGGCCGTGGGCAGCAATAGGGGTTTCGTCGTCGGATGCATGGGTTCAACTCCGTGGATTCGGAGCGGTCCCCTCAGACGGCGTTTTCGCACTCGGCGAGCCACTCTTGAGCCCAAGCGTCGATCTCCTCGAACACCGGGGCAAGCGACTCGCCCTTCGGCGTGAGACTGTAGTACGTCGCCACGGGAGCGTCCTCCTCCATTCGTCGGTCGACGAAACCGGTCTCCTGGAGATCGTCGAGCACGCGCGAGAGGGTCCGGGCGTTGGCGTCGGTCTCGCGTTTGAGCTCGTTGAAACGCCGCTCACCGTTCAACAGCTCGTGGAGCACGACGAGCCGCCACTGGGAGCCGATCTGTTCGATCGAGTCGATGATCGGGCACGGCGTCTCGACTCCCGAATCGGCTGTGTCGTTCATCTCCTCCGTCTCGGAGCCATCGTGTGACGGCGAGCCCGAATTCGTCTCAGTGAGATCCTGCGATGACATCGGTGTTACCTACGACCGTTTTGTTCGGCAATCGATATATAGGTTGCGTTCGTACAGTGGGTAACATAGTGATATCTTACCGCCTACATTCAGCGAAAACACGACGATACCCGAACGATCGGAGACGGTCGCTGGGGCGCGCGTGAGCCGGCGCAACCTATTCGGGAACTCATTCCGAACGTCCGACTGATGAAAGTGGGGCTCATCTCCGACGTTCACGCGAACCTTCCGGCACTGGAGGCGGTGATCGACGACATGCCGCCGGTGGACGAGGTCGTCTGCGCCGGCGACGTCGTCGGATACAACCCGTGGCCCGCTGCTTGCCTCGACCGCGTGCGCGAACTCGCAACGGTAACCGTCCGCGGCAATCACGACGCCACGGTCGAAACGCCGGAGCGATATCGGGCGAACCGGATGGCCGAAGCCGGCCTCGAGCATGCCTACGCCGAACTCTCCGAGTCGCAACTCGCGTGGCTTCGGTCTCTTCCTCGGAGTGCGACGTTCGGGAACGACAGGTTCCTCCTGACCCATTCACACCCGAGTCCTGACAGACAGGGTGCGTACGTGTATCCCGAATCGTTCTCCACGCTCGATAGATATCTCGAGGGGGTCGATGGAGCCGTTCTCGGACACACACACGTGCAGGCCGCCGAAGACACCCCAGAGGGACGACTCGTCGTCAATCCGGGAAGCGTCGGGCAGCCTCGCGACGGCGACCCGGACGCGGCGTACGCCGTCCTCGACACCGACGACACCACGGTTGACCTGCGACGCGTCGAATACGACCGTGACCGGGTTCGAAGCGCGGTCGAAGCGGCGGGACTGCCAGACCGAACCGCCAATCGGCTGTACTCGGGAACGTAGCTTCGTCCGATGCGGCGTCGAGAAAGCGCTACGGCCAGAGACCGAGCACGAGGAGCACGTTTCGGAGCGCGGCGACCGCCGAAAGCACCCCGACACCGCCGAGCATCATAGCCGCGACCAGCCGTCGAGTTCCGCCTGCCAGCGCGATCGGCACGCCGATGATCGCCATCCCGATGGCTTTCGTGAGCACCATTCCGGAGAGAAGTCCGTGCCGAGCGATCAGGTAGCGTCCCACCGGCGATCCCTCGACGAATCGCCCCGACGACACCGCGACGTACGTCGAGACCACGTCCGCGGAGACGCCCACGAGGAAGACGGCGGCCGCAAGGAGGAGACGAGCGGTCACTGTCGAAGTGGGTTCGTTCCGGTCGCATAAAAGGCCGAGGTCGTTCGGAGCGGAGGTGCGAAGCCGAACAGGTCGAGGTCATCGAAGCTCGCGCGACTATACAAAAATGTTGATGGGACCGCTGAGAGTCGAACTCAGGTCCTACGGACCCCATCCGCAGAGGATACCACTACCCCACGGTCCCGTGCTGCATTCGAGAAAACGAGAGTCCCGTAATTAAGGACTTCGCTTCGATGCTGACGCGGTCGGTGGTCTCCTGTACGGCGTCTCATATCCGGACATCGCACGGTCGACACCTCGGTGAACTCGGATCATACCAACACGCGTTCGAGCGAAACGACCTCGCCGCGAACGGCGTCCGGATCATCGACGAGCCGGCCGAGACAGACGGCGGAGCCGCTCGGCGTGTAGCAGGCCACGAGCGGATATTCCGCGGTTTCGCCGACCGACTCGTCGGTTCCGTCGTGCACCGCGACATCATCGGGATCGGGTCCGTCGATCACACCGGGTGCGTAGACGGGAGCGCCGGTCGCGACGTTGCGGGCGGCGGAGGGTGCGATGGTGAGTGCGGGGAGGTGGACGAGCGCTTCCTCCGCGGGCCGAACGACCTCGCGAAGCAGTCGCTCATCACCCTCAGTGGCCCATTCGAGCGCGTCCGTGAGATCCTGTAACGTGTGTAGGTTCGTGTCGTCGAACGGGTCCGTCGCCGTCCGCCGGAGGTGTCCCATATGCGCGCCGACGCCCGCCGCGAGGCCGATATCGTGACAGAGCTTGCGGACGTACGTGCCCGACTCACAGCCGATCCGGAGCAGCGCCTGCCGGTCCTCGATCTCGAGAACGTCGATATCGTGGATCGTGCGCGTCCGCAGGCGACGGCTCACTGCGCTTTTTCGTGGCGGCTTCTGGTAGATCTCGTCTTCGAACTCGTCGACGACCTGCCGGAGATCCGCCGGCGGATCCCCGTGGAGTTCGAGGACGGCGACGTACTCTTTTTCGCCTTCCAAAAACACCTGCGCGGCTCGGGTCGCGGTGCCGGTGAGCGTCGGCAGGCAGCCCGTAACCTTCGGGTCGAGCGTCCCGGCGTGAGCGACGCCACCGATCCGCGTGCCGTCAGGGTCGACCGTCGTGAGCGCGTCGTTGACCGCGTCGCGAAGCCATGCGGAGAGCTGATGTGAGGAGGGTCCCGCGGGCTTGTCGACGTTGACGACGCCGAACCGAAGTAGCTCCGGGATCGATCGCTCGTCGGGCGGCGATCGGAGCGGAACGTCCGCGTCGTCGGCGTCAGTCATTCGGATGTCGAAAGCGACGTGTTCGGTAGTTAAAAGTCGTGGGTGATGCCGTCGATCGGTACTTTTCCCTCGTCGGCTGCGGGCTCGTACGCCTCGACGGTCGCGATGAGCGCGTCGAGGAATCGGTCTGGCCCCCAGCGAGCCGTGTTGTATGCGGCGTCGTAGATCGAGAGGTCGTCGATGTCGATCGCGTAGTACTCCATGTATCGCTTCTTCTCAGACGCCTCACGTCGCTGGGTCTCCTCCAGTGCGCGCTCGACCGGTTTCCCCTCACGGTCGGCGATCCGCTCCGATCGGATGTCGACCGGGGCGTCGAACCAGAAACGGAGGTCGGCGTGGTCGCCTGCGAGCCAGCCGGCGAGCCGGGACTCCAGGACGAGGCCGTCCCGGGTCGACGCGATCTCGTACAGTCGTCGGTCGAGGTCGCGGTCGATCGAGTCGTCCTGCTCGGCGTGTTCGTTGAACTCGACGGGCGTCATATCGTGTTCGGCGGCCATCTCGCGGAAGATGTCGCCGCCGGAGACGTGCTCGAGATCCAGCGCCTCGGCGAGGCCCGCCGCGTTCGTGCTCTTCCCGCTTCCGGGCGGGCCTGAGACCGTGATCAACATATCCGAAGTGGGTGGCAACCCTTCAAAACGGTTATCGTTCGCCTTCGTGGGTGTGATCCGTTCGCGGGGGTGTGGATGTCTCCTCGTTCGGATCCCGCCTACACTCTCCTCGTTCGGATCCCGCCTACACTCTCCTCGTTCGGATCCCGCTCGGACGTCGCTTCACTCGGGTCCCGCCGCGCTCAATGACCACACTGCGAGCACGCCGAGCAGCACGGCGGGAATCAACGGTAACAGGAGATACGTCCCGAAGAACGTGAGACCGAACGAGCCCGCGGCGTACGGATACGCGTAGATGATACCGGGGATCACAAGCATCGAGAGAACCAGCGCGGCCACGAGGATCCACCCCTTTCGACCGAACCCGTCGGGCTCGACAGTCGTCGGATCGGAGCCGGGAGCGGAAGCGTTTCCACCGGGGTCATCGCCGCTCGGCGTGTGGACGTACCCCTCGTCCGCATCGGTATCAGAGCTCACTATCGGGGATTACCACTACCTTGCCAAAGCCCTCACGGTTCTCTATCAGCTCGTGGGCGCGCGCCGCTTCGCTCATGGGGAGCGTCTCGCGGATCCGCGGTTCGAAGGTACCGTCCCAGACGAGCTCGAGGACGTCGTCGACCTCTCCCGGAGTCGCCATCGTCGAGCCCAGCACGGACAGCTGGTTCCAGAAGATACGGTTGAGCCCGGCGTCCGGGTTCGGTCCGGTGGTCGCGCCGCAGGTGACGAGTCGTCCACCTTTCGCGAGCGACGCGAGCGAGTCGGGGTACGTCGCCGCTCCCACGTGGTCGACGACGACATCGACGCCGCGTTTATCGGTCAACGCGTCGATCTCCTCGGCGAACTCGTTCGACTCGTAGTCGATGACGTGGTCGGCACCACACGACTCCGCGTGACGGAGCTTCTCCTCCGTGGAGGCGGTCGCAAACACCTCACAGCCGGCGTGGTTGGCGATCTGAACGGCGGCGTGGCCGACGCCCCCGGACGCGCCGAGTACCAACACGCGCTCGCCGGCCGTCACGCTCGCGCGTGTGTGAAGCATGCGCCATGCCGTTTGAAAAACCAGCGAGGCGGAGCCGGCGACGGTCCAGTCGACGCCCGCGGGAACGGGTACGAGGTTCGCCTCGGGAACCGCCGCCATCTCGGCGTGGACGCCCGGGAGATGCTCACCGATGATCCGGTAGGAGACGCAAAGCGACGCCTCCCCGTCTCGGCAGAACTCGCAGTCGCCACAGGAGACGCCCGCACTGACGGCGACCCGGTCGCCCGGGTCGAACCGCGTCACGTCATCGCCGATGGCGTCGACGACGCCCGCCGCGTCGCTTCCGGGGACGTGTGGCATCTCGAGGTCGATCCCCGGAAGTCCGCGGCGCGTCCAGACGTCGAGGTGGTTCAACGCGCCCGCTTTCACGTCGACGAGCACCTCGTTCTCGGCGAGCTCCGGATCCGGATGTTCGCCGTACTCGATCACGTCGCGGTCGCCGTGGGAGGCGAACTGAACGGCGTACATACGTGATCTCACCGCCCCGTCGGTAAAACGATACGCCATGCGGTCGCTTCGGCCGTCAACTCACAGACGAACGCGGAACGCTCACATACGAGCGGTGACCGTCTCTCGTGTGACCGTCGAACGCGTTTTGCTGGATTCTCACCGTGTGACACCGAAACAGCCGGCCGCGGCTTTCGTGATGTTTAAGTAGCGAAGCGCGGTTGATCCGAATGCACGAACTGCAGGGGTGTCGGGCCCCGAGTCCGCAAGGGCGACGATACAACGCGGGTTGCGGTAGCCAAGTCTGGCCCAAGGCGCAGGGTTGCTAACTCTGTGGCGTCACTGCCTCCGGGGTTCGAATCCCCGCCGCAACGCTCGAACGGATCGAGTACCGCCGGATTCGCGCCGGTAGGGCTCACACTAACCAACACATGAGCACGGAAGAATCACAGGACGGCTCGCCGGAGGAGGAGAACCTCCAGTACTTCGTTCGGATCGGGGGGACGGACCTCGACGGGACGAAGACGGTCGAGCGAAGCCTGTCTGAACTCAACGGCATCGGCACGCGCACGGCGCGGCTGGTCGCCGAGGAAGCCGACGTGGACCGCACGGCCACGTTCGGACTGCTCGACGAGGACGACATCGACAGCGTCGTCGAGATCGTCGAGAACCTCGAGGACCACGTCCCGTCGTGGATGACGAACCGACAGAGCGACTTCTTCACCGGGGAGACGACCCATCTCGTGGGCACGGACGTCAACGAGAAGCGTCGTCACGACATCAACCGGATGAAGCAGATCGAGTCGTACAAGGGCGTCCGTCACAAGCGCGGACAGAAGGTCCGCGGTCAGCGCACGAAGTCCACCGGACGTACCGAGGGAACGATCGGCGTCAACGTCGAGGAGATCCGCGAGGAGATGGCGGACGAAGAGGGTGACGACGAATGAGCACCGGTAAAAACACCAAGGGCTACGAGACGCCGAACCACCCGTACCAGGGCGAGCGGATCGCCGAGGAGTCCGACCTCCTCTCGCGGTACGGCCTGAAAAACAAAGAGGAGTTCTGGCGCGCACAGTCCGAGCTCCGCAGCATGCGCCGCGAGGCGCGAAGCCTCCTCGGCGAGGCACAGGGTGACGTCGACGTCGCCGGCGAGAACGGCGCGGAGTTCGTCGCACGGCTCCGCCGGATCGGGATTCTCGGCGACAACGACGACATCTCGGCCGTGCTGTCGCTCGAGGTCACCGACCTGCTCGAGCGCCGTCTCCAGACGGTCGTCTACCGGCAGGGGTTCGCCTCCTCGACCCAGCAGGCGCGTCAGTTCATCGTTCACGGCCACATCACGGTCGACGGTGCCCGCGTCACACGCCCGTCGGTGAAAGTGGACGTGGACGACGAGGGCTCGATCGCCTTCGACGAGACGAGTCCGCTCGCGGACGATCTCCACCCCGAGCGCGCGGAGTCACAGGAGTAACTACCCATGAGTGAATCAGCAGACGGAAAGTGGGGAATCGCCCACGTGTACGCATCGTTCAACAACACGCTCATCACGGTCACCGACGAGACGGGAGCCGAGACGATCGCGAAGTCGTCCGGCGGCACCGTGGTGAAACAGAACCGCGACGAGGCGTCGCCGTACGCGGCCATGCAGATGGCCGAGGTCGTCGCGGAGCGAGTGAAGGAAGCCGGTCTGGAGGGCGTGCACGTTCGCGTGCGCGGTCCCGGCGGCAACCTCAACAAGTCCACCGGCCCGGGCGCGCAGGCGACGATCCGCGCGCTCTCGCGTGCCGGCCTCGAGATCGGCCGCATCGAGGACGTCACGCCGATCCCGCACGACGGAACGAAGGCCCCGAAGAACAAGCGAGTCTAACATGAGTGACGCCGATTTCGACGTGGAGTACGTCGAACGAGACGACCGGAGCGCACGGGTGTTGATCCGTGGACTAACGCCCGCGTTCGCCAACGGCATTCGCCGTGCGATGATCGCGGACGTCCCAACGTTCTCGATCGACACCGTCCGGTTCGTCGAGAACTCGTCGGTGATGTTCGACGAGATGATCGGCCTTCGGCTCGGTCTGATTCCGTTGACGACCCCGGCCGGCGAGTTCGAGATCGGTGACGAGGTCACCCTCGCGCTCGACGTCGAGGGGCCGGCGACGGCGTACTCGGGCGACATCGAGAGCGCCGAGCCGCTCGTCGAGCCGGCGGACCGTAACGTCCCGATCATCGAACTGAAGGAGGGACAGCGTCTGGAGTTCGAGGCCGACGCGGTGTTAGACACCGGAAAAACGCACGCCAAACATCAGGGCGGCGTCTCGGTCGGTTATCGGCACCTTCAGCGGGTCACCGTCGAGGGCGACCTCGGCGAGTTCGACGACGACGAGCCGCGGATCCTCCGCGGCGTCGTCGAGACGCCCGACGGTGAGATCGTCGTCACCGACGAGTTCGACAACGACCTCTCGAAGAAGTTCCCCGGAAAGGAGGTGCGCGTCGAGGACGTTCCCGGCGCGTTCGTCTTCCACATCGAGACCGACGGCTCGCTTTCGGTCGAGGACCTGCTACTCGGCGCGATCGACTCCATCGAGGAGCGCGCCGACGAACTACGAACGAAAGTCGCGGTATAGCGTAATGTCCACCCTTCGAACCACTATCCCGGCGCTCGCGGCGGCCAATAGTCGGGACGCCGGCGTGGCCACAGCGCCCCCCGTCGTACTCGATGGCACGAGCGACGTGTCCGACGGGACCGAAAGTGGTTTGAAGGGAGCCGGATTACGAAGGAGTGCACGCAGGGATAGCCAAGTCAGGCCAACGGCGCAGCGTTCAGGGCGCTGTCCTGTAGAGGTCCGCAGGTTCAAATCCTGCTCCCTGCACTCCGTTTTTCACGAACTCTCCACACAGGAGGGACAGCTATGAGCAGCAAAACGAATCCGAAACTACAGAACCTCATCGCCGAGCTGAAGTCGGCCTCGCGCGACTCCGGTGCCAACGTTTGGCAGGATGTCGCGGACCGACTCGAAAAGCCACGGCGCACGCACGCTGAGGTCAACCTGGGCCGCATCGAGCGGTACGCCCAGGAAGACGAGACGGTCGTCGTCCCCGGCAAGGTGCTGGGCAGCGGTGTGCTCGAAAAGAACGTCACGGTCGCCGCCGTCGACTTCTCGGGAACCGCCCGCACGAAGATCGACCAGGCCGGCGAGGCAGTGACGCTCGAACAGTTCGTTGAACGAAACCCCGAGGGAAGCAACGTACGGGTGATCCGATGAGCATCGCGAAGATCGACGCGGACGTCGTCGTCGACGCCCGTGACTGCATTCTCGGTCGCGTCGCCTCGGAGGTCGCCCAGAAGGTGCTCGCCGGCGAGACGGTCGCCGTCGTCAACGCCGAGCGCGCGGTCATCACTGGCAACGAGGAGACCACGATGGAGACGTACCACACCCGCGCGAACCTCGGCTCCGACAGCGGGCCGTACTACCCGAAGCGTCCGGACCGCATCTTCAAGCGGTCGATCCGCGGCATGCTACCGTACAAGACGGAGGAGGGACAGGAGGCACTCTCGAACGTCCGCGTCTACGTGGGCAATCCGTACGAGCGCGACGAGGACATCGAGTCCGTCGTTCTCGACGGCACCTCGCTGGATCGCCTCTCGAACATCAAGTTCACGACGCTCGGAAAGATCTCCGAGTCACTGGGAGCTAACGTCACATGGTAACTAACACCTCAGGCAAAAAGAAGACGGCCGTCGCCCGCGCAACCGTGCGTGACGGCGAGGGTCGCGTTCGTATCAACTCCCAGCCAGTCGAGCTGGTCGAACCGGAACAGGCACGTCTCAAGATGCTGGAGCCGTTCCGCATCGCGGGCGACGATCTCCGCGACGGCGTCGACATCGACGTCAACGTGGAGGGTGGCGGGTTCAGCGGGCAGGCTGATGCAGCCCGAACCGCGATCGCTCGTGGGCTCGTCCAGCATCTCGGTGACGCCGAGCTGCGTGACGCGTACATGAGCTTCGACCGCACCCTGCTGGTCAACGACGTGCGCCAGTCCGAACCCAAGAAGTGGGGCGGACCGGGTGCGCGTGCTCGCTACCAGAAATCGTACCGCTGAGGTGGTCACGATATGATGATTCCCGTCCGGTGTTTCACGTGCGGCAACGTCGTGGGTGAACACTGGGAGGAGTTCAAGGCCCGGGCGAAGGAGGGCGACGAGGACCCCGGCGAGGTTCTCGACGATCTCGGCGTCGACCGCCACTGCTGCCGGCGGATGATGGTGTCGCACCGCGATCTCGTCGACGTCGTCTCCCCGTACCAGTGACCATGTCAGGCCAACGCTACAATCGATACGAGAAGGCTCGCATCCTCGGCGCACGCGCGTTGCAGGTGTCCTACGGGGCACCCGTGCTGATCGAGACGAACCAGACGGAGCCGATCCTCGTCGCCGCGGAGGAGTACGACGCGGGGGCGCTTCCGTTTACGGTCCGGAGGGAAACCAACTAATGACTCGAATCACATCCGTTTCGCTCCGTCGCGTGCTCGACTCCCGCGGAAACCCCACCGTTGAGGCCGATGTCCTCACGGAGTCCGGGGGGTTCGGGCGCGCGGCGGCACCGAGTGGCGCATCGACCGGGGAGTTCGAGGCTATCGAACTCCAGCCGAGCGAGGCGATCGCCTCGGCCAGAGAACACGCCGTCCCTCGCCTCGAGGGGCTCTTCGCCGGCGATCAGCGAGCGATCGACGCAGCGCTCCGCGGCGCGGACGGCACCGACGACTTCTCGAAGATCGGTGCGAACAGCGCAGTCGCCATCTCGATGGCGGCCGCGAAGGCGGCCGCAGACGTGCTCGGCGCACCGCTGTATCAACACCTCGGTGGCGCGTTCCGCGGGGAAAACTTCCCCGTACCGCTCGGTAACGTCGTCGGCGGCGGCGAGCACGCGAAGGAGGCGACCCACATTCAGGAGTTCCTCGCCGCGCCGGTCGGCGCGCCGAGCGTCTCGGAGGCCGTCTTCGCGAACGCCGCCGTCCACGCGGCGGTCGCGGACGTGCTCGACGAGCGCGGCGTCCCCGCTGCCAAGGGCGACGAGGGCGCGTGGGCACCGCCCATCTCGGACGCGGAGGCGTTCGAGGTCGTCGAGGAGGCAGTCGAACTCGTCGAGTCCGAAGTTGGCTTCGAGATCCGTTTCGGACTCGACGTCGCGGCCGCGGAGCTGTACGACGAGCAGGAAGACGCGTACGTGTACGGCGACGAGACGAAGTCGACTGACGAGCAGGTCGAGTACGTCGCCGGTCTCGTCGAGGAGTACGACCTCGCGTACGTCGAGGACCCGCTCGACGAGAACGACTACGAGGCGTTCGCGGAGCTGACCGACAGGGTTGGCGACCGGACGCTGATCTGTGGCGACGATCTGTTCGTCACGAACGTCGAGCGACTCCGGGAGGGGATCGACGTCGGCGCGGCCAACAGCATCCTGATCAAGCCGAACCAGATCGGGACGCTGTCGGACGCGTTCGACGCGGTCGAGCTGGCACACCGGAACGACATGGAGTGTGCGATCTCCCACCGCTCCGGCGAAACCGAGGACACGACGATCGCACACCTCGCCGTGGCGACCGACGCCGCGTACATCAAAACCGGCACGGTCGGCGGCGAGCGAACGGCAAAGCTGAACGAACTGGTCCGCATCGCGGACGATGCGGTATGACGGACCGACACCACGCATGACGGAAGACAACGACGCGGTCGAACTCGATGCGGACGCCGAGACCGAGACGGTTGAAGCGGACGCCGAGGACGCGGCCGACACGACTGAGGAATCGCCCGCCGAGGCGGCTGCCGACGAGGCGTCCGCCGAGGCCGATACGGACGGCGTCTCGGAGGAGCCCGACGACGCAGCGGAGGCGGCGGACGCCGAAGAAGCGGACGCGTCGCCGTTCGACGACGACGTGATGCCCGACGAGGACGTCGACCTGCTGATCCCCGTCGAGGACTACCTTTCGGCCGGGGTCCACATCGGGACCCAGCAGAAGACGAAGGATATGGAGCGGTTCATCCACCGCGTCCGCGACGACGGGCTGTACGTGCTCGACGTGAGCACGACCGACAGCCGGATCCGGACGGCTGCGGACTTCCTCGCGAACTACGACCCCGAGCAGATCCTCGTCACCTCCTCGCGGCAGTACGGCCGGTTCCCGGCCGAGAAGTTCGCGGACGCCATCGGGGCCCGCGCTCGAACCGGGCGGTTCATCCCCGGCACCCTGACGAACCCCGACTACGCCGGCTACATCGAGCCGGACGTCGTCGTCGTGACGGACCCGATCGGTGACGCGCAGGCGGTGAAGGAGGCGATCACGGTCGGAATCCCGGTCATCGCGATGTGCGACTCGAACAACCAGCTGTCGAACGTCGATCTGGTCATCCCGACGAACAACAAGGGTCGCCGCGCGCTCTCCGTCGTCTACTGGCTGCTCGCCAACGAGACGCTGGATCGCCGCGGTGCCGACACCGTCTTCGCCCTCGAGGACTTCGAGGACGAGCTGTAGTCGAGCGTCTTTCGAGTTCTCCGAGTTCGACTTTCGCCGATCACCGACCCGTGAGCGGTCGCGCTGGCCGACGGGTACGCCGGGAGTGGCGATTCGACCGTCGGGGAGGAGCCGAGCGGCGACCACGTTGGAGCCGAAGCGCTGAGCGGCGACCACGCCGGGGCCGGACGGAAGGCCGAGTACGAACCTGAGTCACACGATGTCGATCGTGATCGGATAGCTCCACGCCTCGCCGTCGGCGGCTTTCACCGTCGCGATGACGATGAACACCAGATCGAGGAGTCCGATGACGATCAGCGCGAGGAACCCGACGACGAGCAGGACTAACACCAACGAGATCAGCGTGTAGATCGTCAGCGATATCTGCCAGTTGAGTGCGTTTCGCGCGTTCTCCTTGACGAACGCGTCGTCCGTGACGAGATAGACGACGAGCGGGCCGACGACCCACGTGAACAGCGCGAGCACGTGCGTGAGCGCGGCCATCGTCGTGTTCTTCGGGGCGCTGCTCGCCACGTCGACGGAGGGCGACTGTGACATACCGGCACGGTCCGTCGACTAGTATATAATCATTTCGTCGACGGTGCGGTCGCTACGGAGGTGGGTCGGTGTGACGGGTGTTCACGAAACGATCCGGAGGGTTCCCCGACCCATCCGGCGACGGTGCCGTGGAGGACACGCGTCCATTCCCCAGTTCCCCAGGGTGATGTCCGCCGGTACTCCGGCAGACCATCACTGTATCCCACACGGACCGCGTCGAATATAAACCCCTCGACAGCGATCGACGCGGTGGATGATACCATGGCTCGTGTCGAGAGCCGCAAGCGCAACGCCTGTATGGGACCGCACGGAGAGTACGAGTATGACCGTCTGTAGCGCGCCGGGGAAAGTGTATCTCTTCGGCGAACACGCCGTCGTCTACGGTGAGCCCGCGGTGCCCGCCGCGATCGAGCGTCGCGCCACAGTGACCGCCGAGCCGCGCGACGACGACCACGTCCGCGTCACGGCCGAGGATCTCTCGCTCGACGGATTCACCGTCGAATACACCGGCGGCACGGGGGATCGTCCCGACGTAGACGTCCAACCTGCGCTCGTCGAGGCCGCAATGGGGTACGTCGACGCCGCCGTTAGGCAGGCACGGGCCGCGGCGGAAGCCCCGGACGCCGGGTTCGACATCACCGTCGAGAGCGACATTCCGCTCGGTGCGGGGCTCGGATCGTCGGCCGCGGTCGTCGTCGCCGGGATCGACGCCGCGACGCGGGCGCTCGACGAGCCGATCGACCGGCGGGAGCTGGCCGACCGGGCGTATCGCGCGGAGTTCGAGGTACAGGACGGACAGGCGTCGCGCGCGGACACGTTCTGCTCGACGATGGGTGGCGCGGTGCGCGTCGAGGGTGACGACTGCGAGCCGATCGACGCCCCGAACCTCCCGTTCGTCGTCGGATTCGACGGCGGCGCGGGTGATACGGGGTCGCTCGTCGCGGGCGTCCGGGAGCTGAAAGAGGAGTACCGGTTCGCGGCCGACACGGTCCGGTCGATCGGCGACGTCGTCCGCGCGGGTGAGCGGCTTCTTGACGACGCCGTCCCCGGCGCTGACCCGACCCGCGAGCAACTCGCGGAGCTCGGCGAGCTGATGGATTTCAACCACGGACTGCTCTCCGCGCTCGGGGTCTCCGCGCGCTCACTTGACGCGATGGTGTGGGCGGCCCGCGACGCCGGCGCGCACGGTGCGAAGCTCACCGGTGCCGGCGGCGGCGGCTGCATCGTGGCACTCGATCCGACCGACGAGACCGAGACTGCACTGTCGTTCACGCAGGGGTGTGCGGACGCGTTTCGCGCGGAGCTCGCGACGGAGGGCGTCCGGGTGGAGGAATCGTAATGTCCGGCCCTGACGCCGACGGGCGTGGCGAGACCGTGGTGCTCAAGCTCGGCGGAAGCGTGATCACTGAAAAGGACCGCCCGGAGACGTTGGACGGAGCGTCGCTGGCCACGGCCGCCGACGCGATCGCGGACGTGCGGGGTTCCGGTGCCGCCGACCGGCTGGTCGTCGTGCACGGTGGCGGCAGCTTCGGTCACCATCACGCGAGCGAGCACGGCGTGTCGACGACCGACGGAACCCGCGACGCCGTCGCGGTGATGGCGGTCCACGGTGCGATGACGACGCTCAATCGGTTCGTCCTCTCGCGGCTTCACGAGCGTGACGTTCCCGCAGTGCCGGTCCATCCGTTGTCGCTGTCGGCGCGTCCGGACGGAGCGGATGGCCGCCTCGACGTCCCGATCGGGTCGACGACGACGCTGCTTGCGGAGGGGTTCGTACCGGTGTTACACGGCGATGGGGTCGCGACGGACGGTGAGGGCGTGACCGTCGTCTCCGGCGACGAGCTCGTTGCGTCGCTCGCGGCCGAACTCGACGCCGACCGCGTCGGCGTGTGTTCGAGCGTTCCCGGCGTCCTCGACGGCGACGGGGAGGTTATCTCCCGGATCCGGACGTTCGAGGATGTGGCCGACGTGCTCGGCGCGAGCGATGCGACGGACGTCTCGGGGGGGATGGCAGGCAAGGTCGCGGCGCTGCTCGAACTCGACGTGCCGGCACACGTGTTCGGCATCGACGGTCTGAACCGTTTTCTCAGCGGAGAGAATCCTGGAACCCGGATCGGCTGACGGGAGATCCGGATCCGATTCGGCTGCGGTCGGTACAGAACCCTTATTCGGGCCACACGCCTCGATTGACGCATGGACGCTGAAAAGGTACGGGAGCTTCTTCGGGACGTACAGGATCCGGATCTCGGCGATGACATCGTGTCGCTCGGGTTGATAAACGACATCGAGGTCGACGGCGACACCGCACACGTGTCGCTGGCGCTCGGCGCACCGTTCTCCCCGAACGAGACGGCCATCGCGGACGACGTGAGGGCAGTCCTCGGCGACGCCGGATTGGATGCGGAGCTGGCCGCGGGGATGCCGAACGAGATCGACCCCTCAGAAGACGTGTTGCCGGGCGTGGAAAACGTCATCGCGGTCGCGTCCGGAAAAGGTGGCGTCGGCAAGTCGACGATGTCGGTCAACATCGCCGCCGGGCTCGCCGACCGCGGCGCCCGCGTCGGGCTGTTCGACGCCGACGTGTACGGGCCGAACGTTCCCCGAATGGTCGCCGCGGAGGACCGTCCACGAACGGACGGGGAAAGCATCACGCCGCCCGAGCGCTACGGGATGAAGCTGATGAGCATGGACTTCATCACCGGCGAGGACGACCCGGTGATCTGGCGTGGTCCGATGGTCCACAAGATCCTCACGCAGCTCGTCGAGGATGTCGAATGGGGGGATCTCGACTATCTCGTGATGGATCTACCGCCGGGGACGGGCGACACACAGCTAACGATCCTCCAGACGCTGCCGCTTACCGGCGCGGTGATCGTCACGACGCCCCAGCAGGTTGCGCTCGACGACGCCGTGAAGGGCCTCCGGATGTTCGGCAAACACGACACGAACGTGCTGGGCATCGCCGAGAACATGGCCGGGTTTATCTGTCCCGACTGCGGCGGATCCCACGAGATCTTCGGCTCCGGCGGCGGCGAGGCGCTCGCCGAGGAACAGGATCTGCCGTACCTCGGCGGCGTCCCGCTCGACCCGGACGTCAGGACCGGCGGTGACGAGGGACAACCGATCGTGTTGGACGAGGGTGACACCGCTGACGCGTTCAAACGGATCGTCGAGAACGTGGCGAACAACGCCGGTGTCGTCCGCCGTCGCGACGTGAGCGCGATGCGGTGATCGTCGATGACGGGGGACGACTCCGGTACCGGAGAGAACACTGAGTACGCTACGGAAAGCGACGGTGACATCCACGCCGACGCCGAGACTCGCGAGTGCCTTCGAACGGTTGCTGCCGACATCCGAGGCGATAGCTCGGAGAGCAAGCAGCTATCGGCGATACTGTACCGCGTCTCCGATCTGTACGACCCCGAGGAGGACACCTCGCCGGAAGAGATCTATCTCAACGTCCGGCACATCATGCAGATCAAAGCGCAGGGCGGGATACAGCGGTGACCGTGGCGGACGGGATGGGCGTCCTCGTCCCCGACCCCCAGATCACGGATCGCGTCCACCAGTGCTGTGTCGCGAATCCCGTAACGACTATGCCGGGGCCGGGCGAAGCGGGTCGTATGGACTGGCCACACGACCCTGACGGCGAACAGGGGAGCGAGGGAATGCGTCAGTACGGGCACGCGGTCCTCGCAAAGAAGGTCGACGAGGAGGAGGATTTCCCGCTCGCGGCGGCCGAATACGTCGAGGAGTACGGTGACCATCCGATCCGGATCGATTTCGAGACGGTCGTCTCCGTCGAGGAGATCTTCGAGTACGTCGAGACGGAGGAGTTCGAGGATTTCGTCGAGTTCCATCAAGAGCTCGGTCGTGCGATGCGTGAGGGCGGCTACTGGTTCTACGAAGGACCCGAGCAGTTCGTCGACGGTTCGGCGTAGGTTTCGGTGTCGACGAAGCGACTGACCGCTCGAACCGGCAGGCCGAGCCGACCCCGTCTGGTTTAAGTCGGGCGAGGATGACCGTCGAGCATGGACCACGAGCGGATCGTCATTCTGGCACACGAGAAGTTCCCCGAGCGTGCGAAAACGGCACTCGGCGTCATGCGCTACGGCGACCAGTCGGTCGAGGCAGTGCTCGACCGAGACGGCGTCGGTGACCGCGTGACCGACCACGTTCCCGACGTTCCGGACGCCCCGATCGTCGGCTCGTTCGCGGACGCCGCCGACGCAGCAGACGGGGACGTCGACGCCTTATATATCGGTATCGCGCCGATCGGCGGCGGGTTCGACGAGTCGTGGCGGGCCGACGTCCGTGCGGCGATCGAGGCCGGCTGCGACGTCGTGAGCGGACTCCATTACTTTCTTAGCGAGGACGAGGAGCTCTCTCGACTCGCCGAAGAGCACGGCGTCGAACTCGTCGACGTCCGCGAGCCACACGACGACCTCACCGTCGCCTCCGGTTCATCCGCCGACGTCGACGCGGACGTGGTGCTCACCGTCGGTACCGACTGCTCGGTCGGGAAGATGACGGCCTCGCTGGAGATCGTCCAAGCGGCTCGCGAGCGCGGGATCGACGCCGCGTTCGTCCCGACTGGACAGACCGGGATCATGATCGCCGGCTGGGGGAACCCGATCGACCGCGTGATCTCCGATTTCACCGCGGGAGCAGTCGAGGAGATGATCCTCGAGCTCGGCGACGACCACGACCTTCTCGTCGTCGAAGGACAGGGGAGCATCGTCCATCCCGCATACTCCGCAGTCACCTGCGGCATTCTCCACGGATCGATGGCCGACGGGCTCGTCCTCTGTCACGTCGCGGGTCGGGAGGTCGTTCACGGCTACGAGTCGTTCGATCTGCCACCCGTTCCGGAGTACGTCGAACTGTACGAGCAGCTGGCTGCACCGGTCCGTGACGCCGAGATCGTTGCCGGCGCGTTGAACACCAAAGATATCGACGGCGACTCGGAGGCTGCGGCGGCGGTCGAGGCGTATGCGGATGCGGCTGGCGTGCCGGCAGCGGACCCGGTTCGCGACGGTGCCGACCGGATCATCGACGGAATCGTCGACGAGGTGCTCGGCGAATGACGCTCTCGGCGACGTTCGAGCGCGTCAGCGTCGAACTCGACCAGCCGTTCACGATCGCTCGCGGAACCCAGACGCACGCCGAGAACGTGATCGTCCGGGTCACGGACGAAGGTGGTATGACCGGCGTCGGCGGCGCGGCACCCGCCGCGCACTACGGGGAGACTCCCGACACCGTCGAAGCCGTGTTGCCGGATCTGCTGTCGGTCGTCGAGGACATCGGCGACGCACATGCGCTCGCCGAGATCGAGACCCGAATGCGCGAGACGGTGCGTGACAACCCGGCCGCGCGAACCGCGGTGTCGATCGCGGTCCACGACCTCGCAGCGAAGCGACTCGGCGTTCCCCTGTACCGGATGTGGGGACTCGATCCGGATACGACGCCGGAGACGTCGTACACGATCGGACTCGACGCCACCGAACGAGTTCGAGAGAAGACGGCGGCCGCCGTCGACGCCGGGTACTCGGTGTTGAAGATCAAGCTCGGCACCGACCGCGATCGGGAGCTGATCGAGGCGGTCCGGGAGGAAGCGCCGGACGCAACGATACGGATCGACGCCAACGAGGCGTGGACGCCGAAGGAGACGGTCGCGAACAGCCGGTGGCTCGCCGACTACGACGTGGAGTTCATCGAACAGCCGGTTCCGGCCGAGGACCCGGAAGGGCTTCGGTTCGCCTACGAACGGTCCGCGCTGCCGATCGCCGCCGACGAGTCGTGTATCACGCTGTCGGACGTACCGACGATCGCCGGCCGGTGTGATATCGCGAATCTGAAGCTGATGAAAACTGGCGGGCTTCTGGAAGCGAGGCGGATGATCGCGACGGCTCGGGCACACGGACTCGAAGTGATGCTCGGATGTATGATCGAGACGAACGCCTCGATCGCCGCGGGAGCACAGCTCGCCCCACTTCTCGATTACGCAGACCTCGACGGGTCGCTCCTGCTGGCGGGCGACCCGTACGACGGGCCGGATCTCTCCGGCGGTCCGATCCGTCTTGCCGAACAGGATCGCGCTGGCACCGGCGCAGTTATGCAGTAACGAAGCGATGCCAGCGCAGTCACGGAGTACCGAAGCGGGCGTCGCGAACTACTCGGGAACGCATCATTCCTGCTTCGCAAGATCACCATCGCGACCGTCCGGACGCGGACCGGTTCTCACGACGTGGCAGTCGCGACAGCGGGCCTCGTAGGATTCGTCGGCTCCAACGAGGATCGTCGGGTCGTCGACGTGGGCGGGCTCACCCTCGATCAGTCGCTGATTTCTCGTCGCGGGTTCGCCACACTGCGTGCAGATCGCCTGAAGCTTGTCGACGTACTCCGCGACCGCGATCAGTTGCGGGACGGGGGCGAACGGCTCGCCACGATACGTCTGGTCCAGACCGGAGACGATGACGCGGGTGCCGCGGTTCGCGAGCGTGTTACACACCTCGACGAGCGCGTCGGAGAAGAAGTTCGCCTCGTCGATTGCGACGACCTCGGCCGGGGGCTCGTCATCGAGGATCTCGAGGGGTCCGTCGCCCTCGTTGTCGACGACCGTCGCCTCCCACTGGCGTCCGGTGTGTGTCCCGATCGTCGTCTCGCCGTATCGGTCGTCGATGGCCGGTTTGTACACTGCGACCGACTGCCCGGCGATCTCGGACCGCCGAAGTCGCCGGAGGAGCTCTTCGGTTTTTCCGGAGAACATCGACCCGGAGATGACCTCGATCCAACCCGAGCGGGTGATCGCGTGCATGGTCGATCCGGCTGCTGCCAGCGACAAAACGATTCCCTTCCCGTTGGCGGCGGCCACCGAGGAAGGATGGGCAAGGTTTTCCGGTGGGACACCGTGGATCGGTGCATGGGACGAGACGTTGCAAACCCCGATAACCCGCAGGTGACGCTTCACACGAATCACGGCGACATCACGCTCGAACTGTTCGCCGACCGCGCCCCACGAACCGCCGGGAACTTCCTCGGACTCGCTCGTCACGACCCTGCCGCGGACGCCGAACCGGCCCCGGAGACGAACACCTGGGAGGACCCGGAAACCGGTGCGGTCCGCGGCGACTCGCTGTACGAGGGTATCGTCTTCCACCGCGTCATCGACGACTTCATGATTCAGGGCGGCGACCCCATGGAGTCCGGTCGCGGCGGGCCTGGGTACCAGTTCGACGACGAGTTTCACGACGACCTGACCCACGACGGTCCCGGAATCCTTTCGATGGCGAACTCCGGGCCGAACACGAACGGCTCGCAGTTTTTCATCACGCTGGATGCGACCCCACACCTCGACGGAAAACACGCCGTCTTCGGGCAGGTTATCGACGGTCTGGATGTCGTCGAGGAGATCGGCTCCGTTCCCACCGACCGCCAAGACGAGCCCCGTGATTCGGTCGAGATCGAACGAGTCACCGTCGACGAGTAATCGACGAGTAGTCGACATGTACACAGTCGTCGGCGGCGGGATCGCCGGGCTCGCCGCGGCCCATCGCCTGCAGTCGCTCGGCCACGAGGTACGCGTGTTCGAGGCGTCCGACTCGGTCGGCGGACTCGCGGCGCTGTACGACACGGCCGGTGATCCTATCGAGCGCTTTTATCACCACCTCTCGAAGTCGGAAACGGAGATCGTCGAGCTCGCAGCGGAGCTGGGCGTCGACGACCGGGTCGAGTGGCGGATCGGCGAGAACGCCTACTATCTCGACGGCGTCGTCCATCCGCTGGACACCCCGTGGCAGATCCTCGCGTATCCCGGACTGGGGCTGTACGACACGTTCCGACTGGCGTGTCTCACGCAGGGGATCGATGTTCGCGGCGGTCGACCGCGGTTCGACACGTACGACGACCTGACCGCGTTCGAGGACGTTCCTGTCGAGGAGTTCATCGTCGAACACACGACTCGCGGCGTGTACGACGGCTTCTTCGAGCCGCTGTTGCGCGCGAAGTTCGGCGACCGCGTCGAGGACGTCTCCGCGGCGTGGCTGCTCGGACGCATCAAGTTCCGCGGTGAACGCGACCTTCTCAGAGGCGAGGTGCTCGGCTACCTCGACGGCTCGTTCGGCGTCCTGCTTGACGCCCTGGTCGACGCGATCGGCGAGGACGCGATCACGACGAACGCCCGCGTCGTCGACATCGGATTCGGATCGGACGACGACTCCGTCGCGGACGCTTTCGACCGATCGCGTGGCTCGGCGTCGACGGTGACCGTCGAGACGGCGTCGGGCGTCGAGACCGTCGACACCGACGGCGTGATCGTTGCGGCGATGCCGAACGTTCTGGAGTCGCTGACGGGGTACACCTGCGACATCGACTTCCAGGGCGCGGTGTGTGCCGTCGTCACTCTGTCGGAACCGCTGACGGACACGTACTGGCTCAACGTCGCGGACGACGCACCGTTCGGTGCGCTCATCGAGCACACGAACTTCGTTCCGCCGGAGCGGTACGGCGGCGACCACCTGCTGTACGTCGCGAGCTACGTCCAGTCACCCGAGGAGTCGAACTGGCAGGCGGACGACGAGACGCTTCGCGACCAGTGGCTCTCCGGGATCGAGGAGCTGTTCCCCGAGTTCGACCGGGAGTCGGTGCGGCAGTTCCGCGTCTCACGAAATCCGAGAGCCGCCCCCGTCTACGAGCGCGGGTATCTCGACCGCGTGATCCCGTACGACCTCGCCGGGGCGGGTCATCCCGGCGTGTACTACGCCGGCATGGCGAGTCGTGCGCAGTATCCGGAGCGGTCGTTGAACGGTGGGATCGTCGCCGGCTTCGAGGCCGCTGTGGCCGCCGACGAGGGCTGAGACGACCACGCGCCGTCGTGATACCTGTCGGGTGGACGCAGCGTGCCGCGGTGATCCAGTCGCTTCCTCCACTCACCCGGTTTATAAGGCACCCGTCCCAGATCCGCGTATGGTCTCGGAGATCTTCGACCCCGACGCCTGGGAGCCGGTCACCGACGAGTTCGACGACGTCACGTATCACCGCGCCGTCGACGTGCCGGTCGTTCGGATCGCGTTCGACCGTCCCGAGCTCCGGAACGCCTTCCGACCAGGAACGGTCGACGAGCTGTACGCCGCCCTCGACCACGCCCGCAAGCAGGCGGATATCGGCTGCGTCCTTCTCACTGGGAACGGACCGTCACCGAAGGACGGCGGCTGGGCGTTCTGTTCCGGGGGCGACCAGTCCGTTCGCGGAGGCTCCGGCTACGAGTATCGCGACGACGACGAGGCGAGCGAGGAGGAGGACGATCTCGTCCGCGAGGCGCAGGCTGGACGGCTCCACATCCTCGAGGTCCAGCGGCTGATCCGGTTCATGCCGAAGCCGGTCGTCGCGGTCGTGCCGGGGTGGGCCGTCGGCGGCGGCCACTCGCTACACGTCGTCTGTGATCTCACGCTCGCGAGCGCAGAACACGGAAAGTTTCTCCAGACCGACCCCGACGTCGCCTCCTTCGATGGCGGGTTCGGCTCCGCGTACCTCGCGAAACAGATCGGCCAGAAGAACGCTCGGGAGGTGTTTTTCCGGGGAAAGACGTACTCGGCCGAAGAGGCCGAGGAGATGGGGATGGTCAACGAGAGCGTCGCTCACGAGGAGTTGGAGGACGTTGCGCTCGAGTGGGCCGACGAAATGACACGGAAGTCACCGACCGCCATGCGAATGCTGAAGTACGCGTTCAACCTGACCGACGACGGCATGGTCGGCCAGCAGGTGTTCGCCGGCGAGGCAACCCGACTCGCGTACATGACCCCGGAGGCACAGGAGGGGCGCGACGCCTTCCTCGAGAATCGCGAGCCCGAGTTCCGAGAGTACCCGTGGCATTACTGAACCACGTCCGGTGGCGATGCTTCCGCGACCCATTATCATAAACGTCCCCGCCTCCAAGCGTCGACGAATGATGGCCGGCCGAACCCACGTCCTCAGGGCCGACCTCTCGGCGGGAACCGTGGAACGAGAGCGCGTTCCCGAACGCTGGCGCCAGCGATTCGTCGGTGGCAAGGGGATCGGTGCGCGATATCTCTACGAGGAGCTCGAGGCAGGAGCCGATCCGCTCGGTCCGGCGAACCTCCTTGCGTTCTGTGTCGGGCCGCTCTCGGGGTCGCTGCCGGGCGAGCCCCGTTATGCGGCCGTAACGAAATCCCCGCTGACGGGACTGTTTCTCGACTCGTACGCCGGGGGATCGTTTGCGAGCCGGCTTGCCGGAAGCCTCGACGACTGCCTCGCGCTGCTGGTCACGGGTACGAGCGACGAGCCCGTCCGGATCGAGATCGAGGACGGCTCCGGGACGATCCTCCCCGCCGAGACGTGGGGCGAAGACACGGTCACGACCGCCGAGGCGTATCCGGACGCAGCCGTCGCCTGTCCCGGCCCCGCGGGCGAGAACGGCGTCCGATACGCGACGATCGCCAGCGACGGCGGCGACCACCATGCCGGCCGTGGCGGGGCAGGGGCGGTGATGGGCGCGAAACGTCTGAAAGCCGTCGTAGCACGTGGACCCGAGGCAGAGCCACCGAACGAAACGCTCGCTACGCTCCGTGAGGTGTACGCGGAGCGCTACGCGGACGACGACACCGGGCGCTGGCAGGCGTCGGGTGAGACGCTCGAAACCGTCGACTTCGTCAACGAGGTGGGCGCGCTCGCGACCGAGGGGTGGCAGTCGGGTCAGTTTTCGGGGGCGGACGACGTCGGGATCGATGCCGCGAAATCGGCGGCGGTCGGTCGGGAGCGCCCGGAGGATCCCGTCCCCGGCGGGTTCAAAATCGAGACGGAGGAGGGCGAAACCGTCCCGCGAGGAGCCGCGCCGATGACGCTCGGCGCTGGCCTCGGCGTCGACGACTTCGATGCGGTCGCGGCGCTCGGCGAGCTGTGTGACCGGCTCGGGATCGACGTCATCAGCGCCGGCAGTGCGGTCGCGTGGCTCGTCCACGCGAGCGACGCCGGCGTCATCGACGTCGACGTACGCTTCGGTGACCCCGATACAGCACGTGGACTCATCGAGGCGATCGCGACGGGGTCTCCCGACACCGATAATGACGGCCCGGACACCGATAATGACGGCCCGGACACCGATGATGACGGCCCGGACACCGATGATGACGGCCCGGACACCGGGATCGAGCCAGCCATTCTCGACGCGCTTCGGGAGGGCGTCGACGTCGCGAGCGAGCGGTTCGACACCGACGCGATTCCGACGGTCAAATCGATGGAGCTGCCGTCCTACGACCCACGCGCGGCAGACGGAATGGCGCTCGCGTACGCGACCAGCGATCGTGGCGGCTGTCACCGTCGAGCGCGGCCGATCGAGGAGGAGATCTTCGAGGCGTGGGACAGAGACGACCGGGTGAGCGCGGTGATCACTGCACAGGAGATCCGTTCGATCCTCTGGAGTCTCGTTGCGGACGACTTCGCGGGCGAGACGATGTGGCGGGATTGTGGCGCGGCGTTCACTGCGGCGGCGGCCGAGACGACTGACGTTTCGCTCCCGAGGAAGGCGGAGGAACTCCGGCGCTGCGGGGAGCGGATCTGGACGCTCATCCGGCTGTTCAACGTTCGCGAGGGAGTCGACCGGGACGACGACGTCCTGCCGGAGGCGCTCTCGGAGCCAATCGAGGACGGCCCCGCGGCGGGCAGCCGGGTCGACCCGGCGGAGCTCGACAGACTGCTCGACGCCTACTACGAGGCCCGCGGGTGGACCGACGAGGGGATCCCAACGACGGCAACGCTCGACCGACTGGATCTCGGCAACGTTGCCGACGACGGTACGGAGACGCCTGCTGGGGCCGAAAGCAACCCGTTAAGTGGCCGCCGCCCCTAACGAGTTACATGCCAGAGGCCACCGATCTGGAGGAGCTGAAACGAGGGACTGAGCTGGTCAAGCGCGGCTTCGCTCGGATGCAGAAGGGCGGTGTTATCATGGACGTCGTCACCCGCGAGCAGGCCCGGGTCGCGGAGGACGCGGGCGCGGTCGCAGTGATGGCGCTGGAGGCGGTCCCGGCGGACATTCGGAAGCGTGGCGGCGTCGCCCGGATGCCAGACCCCACGAACGTCACCGAGATCATCGACGAGGTGTCGATCCCGGTGATGGGGAAATCCCGGATCGGCCACCGGAAAGAAGCGGAGATCCTCGAGTCGCTCGGCGTCGACATGATCGACGAGTCCGAGGTGCTCACTCCAGCCGACGACGACTTCCACATCGATAAGCGAGGGTTCACGTCGCCGTTCGTCTGCGGTGCACGCAACCTCCCGGAGGCGCTTCGCCGGATCAACGAGGGCGCGGCGATGATCCGCACGAAGGGCGAGGCGGGTACCGGCGACGTGAATCAGGCGGTTCAACATCAGCGGACGATGAAACGCCAGATCCGCGAGCTGACCGGCCTCAATCACGAGGAGCGTGAGCAGTGGGCACGCGAACACGGCGCGCCCCGTGACCTCGTACACGAAACCGCAGAGGCCGGTCGACTCCCCGTCGTTAACTTCGCTGCGGGCGGGATCGCGACGCCGGCGGACGCGGCGCTCATGATGTACCACGGCTGTGACGGCATCTTCGTGGGGTCGGGGATCTTCGGCGCGGAGGACCCCGTCGAAATGGGCGAGGCGATCGTCGAGGCCGTCAACAACTGGGACGACCCCGACGAGCTGGCAGACATCGCGTCCGGAATCGGCAAAGGGATGAAAGGGCAGTCCAACGACTCGATCCCTGACGAAGAGCGGCTACAGGGTCGCGGCGTCTAGCGCTCCGAACGTCGAGTGCTCCGTGTCTTGTCGACGGTGATCCGGTTTCCGACGTGATGGGTTCCTGACTGAAACCGTAGAGAACGACGCTTTCTGACTCGGCCGCGGTCAATCCAGACCCCGTAGCGATCGATCTCGGGCGTACGTCGCTCACGAGGGTGGATGAGGGGTTTATAAGCGATACCGTGGAGGGGTTGGTGTTCATTTATAAGTGAGTCGCGAGAGCGATAGCTCCGCGACGAACGATCCGAAAGCCCCAGCCGGGAGGCGGGCGCACGCTTGCTGCGCGCTTCGGTCGCTTCGCTCCCTGCAGTGCTTACGTCGCCTGCGCCCGCCTCCCGACTGCCCCTTTCAACCCCACCCGACCGCACCGCAACCGCACCTCGCGCCTCCCCAGCCTCGTCGTCGCCTTCGGCGACGACTCCCTCGCACGCGCTCCTCGCGCCCTCAACGGGCGCTCGGAGGCGCGCGCCGACCGCCCGCCGTCAGCTTATAAACGAATCATGCTCTGCGGTGTGGTTGCGGTGGCGCGCGCCGCGAGCGGGCCAGCGGCCCGCGAGTCGCGAGGGCGACCGGAGGGAGCCCTCGGATGCGAACGGCGAAGCCGTGAGCGAGCGCGCGAGGGAGACCGGAGGGGCCGCCGAGGTTCCGGCGGCCCCTCCGGTCGAGGCTGGGGCGGTCCGAGGCTGCGGGACGGTCGGGTGGGACTGGAAGGGGCAGCCGCGAGGGCGACGCACGGCGACGCAAGCACTGCAGGGAGCAAAGCGACTGAAGCGCGCAGCGAGCCGCGCGAGCCGTCGCGGCTGGGGCTTCCGAGGGAGTCTCCTCTCCATCGATCACTTATATACCACTCCTCCCCGCACCGAGTACACCTTTATAAACTGCGCATCGATTCTCGTATGCGCAATATACGCCCGATATCGGGCACTGGATCGGGATCCGTGTCGGTCGTCCAGCGGGTTCGGTGGGTCGGTCAGCGGGGATTCGTTCGATTCACCGGACTCGTGCAGCGTTCATCCGAGCAGGTAGCGCAGCCACGGGTTCGACTCCACGATCGCCGTCTCCTCCAACACGCGGTCGACGCCGAGGATCCGGCCGGCGCCCCACGCACCGAGCCCGAACAGCAGGAGCATGTACACGAACGAGCTGTCGATGAAGTAGCCGTTCTCGACGGGGAACCCCTCCATCAGACCGCCCTCCCACGCCGCAGTCCAGAACATCGACATCTGGATCGCGCCCATCAGCGCGGCAAAGCGGAAGAGCGCGCCGAAAAGCAGCGCGAGCCCGATCAGGATCTGTCCGAAGATCACGAGCGGGTCGATGACCGCGGCGTAGTTCCCGAACCAGAGGAACAGCCCCTGCAGCGGGTTCGCGTCGGCCACCGCGTTCTGTAAGAACCCGGCCGACGACCACGCGAGCGGGTCACCGATCCCGCCTTCGAGCAGTTTCGACAGCCCGGCCTGGAGGAACACCCACGCGATCACGAGACTTGACATCCTCCCCGCGCTGAAGCGCGAGGATTCCAACGTGGGACAGCAGGCCGGTCCTACGTCCCCGCTGGCAACTTCTCGCCTGCCGAACGGGATCCGGCGAGGCGATACCGGGTTCGTGCGCGATACGTCGGCCCCGCGAGGGGTGTGGCGTATTCGGCGTCCATTCGGACGCGGTATCCGCTTGCACCGTGCATCCCGTTCGTCTCGGAGAGACGGCGGGGATGCCCCCAGTCGCAAGTTTCCCTGCGTCCGGGCACGGGCCGTGCCATCGGCCTGCCTGCCCTTCGTGCCACGGTGGACAGGCACAAGCGGGCGAGGGTCGCTTTTTGCCTGCCGTGTTGCCACGGCCTCGGAGACGCCCTCTCGGGAACGGTGTGGTGGCCTTCGTCACCCGGGCGGACCCCAATCCAACCACCAGTTTTTGCCCGTTGTGCTTACCCACCAAGACGCTGTCGAGAGGCTTAATTCCGGCGGTTGTGGCCGTGTTGTCGGATTCATCCCCGCCGTGAACGGCGAGGCTTTCTCCTTGACTTTCCGTAACCCGAGCATCGAGTACGCGAGCCACGTCTCCGAGTAGTTGAATCGTACGTCACGCCCGAATAGCTCCGACTGCAGCGTTCGTTCCGCGGGTTGCTTACTCATCTGCGATCGAGTTGATAAACACCTTCATTATTGATATAATTGTGGGTGAATGAAGGAGTATAACACGGACCGAGCCGATCGGTCCCACTGCTCACGACGGGTCACAGCTCACACCGGTCGCGGCCCGTCCGTTCCCGCACGATGACGCCGACGAGAACGACAGCCGTCACCGCGAACGCGACCGTTGAGACGGCGTAGGAGAGCCCGCCGGCGAGAAGCGGCACGCTCCCGGCGGACGCCACCGCGGCGACGACCGGCAGCACGCAGCCGGCACAGGTGAACAGCCCGACCACGCCGGCGAGAAGCGACCCGGCCGTCGCGGCCAGTGCCCGCACGAGCAGCGCGCCGAGCACCACGTAGCCGGTCGTCTGGAACGGGACGACGATCGCGCTGGCGACGAGGAGGTCCGCGACGACGACCGGCCCCCACCCCGGAAGGCCGCCGGAGACGGAGAGCCCGGTTCCCACGACGCCGATCGAGAGCCCGCCGCTCACGCCCGCCAACAGAAGCACGTAGCCGACGCCGACGGCGACGGGCCAGCGAGCGCTCCGCGTCGCGCCCTCACCCGTCGTCGCGTCCGGCGCTCCGAAGGCGGCCCCGAGCGCCGCCGCCGACAGCGAGAACCACACGGCGGGATACATCGCCCGACTCGGGTCGATCACCTCGGTCCCGGTCGTCGCCAGATAGCCGACGAGCACGACGAGGTACGCGAGCATCGCGAGCGACCCGGCGAGCCCGCCGAGATATGCCGCACCCCTGGCTCCGCGGAGGCGTGTGGGAACGCGGTCGGTCGCGTCGGTCGCCGTCGCCATCCGGATCAGGCCGCCTCGTCCGCCTCCGGCTCCGTCCGCCAGCCGCCCTTGAGCGCGACGAGCCACACGACGATCCCGGCGAGCACGAACACGGCCGCCATGTACGGGATCAGCGGCAGGCTCAACCCGAGCATGTCGGCGACCGTCCGGAGCTCGTAGGCGATCACGCCGAACACCGCGAGCGCGACGAACATCCCGCCACGCGAGATGTCGACGCTCATCCGATCACCCCCGCGAGCCACGCGACGCGTTCGTCGATCCACGCGCTCCCGACATCAGCCCACCCGCTCGCGACGTCGATCCACACCGGGAACGCGCTGCCGCCGGGGCCGAACAGCCCGCCGCGTGAGACGATTCCCACGATCGGCAGCGCGTACGCGAGAACGACGAGGACGACCGCGACGCCGACCCAGAGCCGGAGGTTATCGAGCACTTTCGGCGCGTCTGCCGGTCCCGACAGCGCCGGCGGGAGCGGCTCCGCGAGCCCGGACACCTTGGGGTTCCCCATCGTGAGGACGACGTTGCCCAAGAAAAGCACCGTCGAGATGAAAAGCAGCGCTCCGCCGATGGCGATCTGGATATTCAGCTCCTCGAACCCGCCGAACGCGAGCGGGTAGTCGAAGCCGGTGTACTCCGGCTCCGCCGTTCGGCGAGGCACGCCGAGCAGCCCCTGTGCGTGCATCGCGTTCGACATCAGCGCCATGCCGATGAACCACAACACGACCTGGAACAGAGCGATCGGTTTGCTGTACAGCGGCTTGTTCGACAGCTGCGGCCAGAGCCAGTACGTCGCCGCCATGAACGTCAACGCGACCGCGGTGCCGACGGTGAGGTGGAAGTGGCCGGGGACCCACAGCGTGTTGTGGACCATGTAGTTGATGTTCAGGCCGGCGTTGACCATGCCGGAGAAGCCGCCCGCGGCGAACATCAGGCCGGCGAGCATCATCCCGGTGAACGCCGGGTTCCGCCACGGTAGCGAGGTGAGCCAGCCGAAGATCCCGGTGCCGCCGCGTTTTCGCGCGCCGTACTCGACGCTGGCGACGACGGTGAACGCCGTCAGCAGACTCGGGAGCAGCAGGAACATCGTGTTCGTCATCGAGATGAACTTGAACCCTTCCGCGATGCCGGGATCGAGGTACTGGTGGTGGATCCCGACCGGGGTCGAAAGCAGCAGGAAGAGGATGAAGACGACGCGAGCCAGCGGATCGCTGAACAGTCGCCCGCCGGCGATCTTCGGCAGGACGGTGTACCAGAGGAGGTACGCCGGCATGAGCCAGAAGTACACGACCGGGTGGCCGAAGAACCAGAACAGGGTCCGGGTCAGCGTCGGATTCACCTGCTCGATCAAACCGAGCGACCACGGCAGCAGGAAGACGAGCACGGCGACGGCGATCGCGGAGGTGGCGATGTACCACATGATCATCGTCGTCAACACCATGAACGTCTGCAGCGGGATCCGCTCGTTCGGGTTCTCATCGCGCCACGCGAGCCACGCCCGGAACCAGTCCGCGCCGGCGATCCACGTCCCGACGATGAACACGGCGAGCCCCGCATAAAACAGCGGATGCGCCTGTAGTGGCGCGTAGAAGGTGAACAGCACGTCTGCGCTCATATCGATCGCTCCCGTGAACCCGGCGAGGATGGCGACGCCGGTCATCGTCATCCCGACCGACATCAGCCCGTACCACGTCCACGTGATCTTGATGTTGACGAGCGACCGGTCGAGACTGCGCACGACCGCCCACGTGAACAGTCCGACGAGGAAGAAGATCGTAAAGGAGATGACGAGGAACACGCCGTGGGCCGTGAGGAACGTGTAGTAGTCGACGGAGCTGAACGGTCGGGCGATCCCCGTCCGGTGAAGCGTCTGGATGATCCCGAAGACTGCCCCCAACGCGAGCGCGAGGAACGACCCCAGGAACGCGGCGCGGACTAGCCGTGCCTCCTCGGGGAACTTATCGACGAACGTTGGCTCCGCCTCGATCGCCGAACTCATGCGTCACCCCCGTCGTCGCTCTCGTCGTTCATGCTCGCTTCGTCGCTCATGCTCGCTTCGTCGCTCATGCTCGCTTCGTCGCTCATGCTCGCTTCGTCGTTCTCCTCGGTCATCCGATCGTACTCCGCTTGGGGAACGACTTCGAGCTTCCCTTCCATCGCGTGATGTGCCGCCCCGCAGTACTCGTTACAGACGATACCGTACTCGCGGGGTTCGTTGGCTTCGACGGTTATCTCCGCGACCTCACCGGGGATCACCATCGTGTTCGCGTTCGTGCCAACGACTTCGAACCCGTGGATGACGTCCGGCGAGGTGACGTAGAACGTCACTCGACTGTTCTCGGGCACGACGATCGGATCCGGATCGAAGTCGAACTGATAGGCGACGACGTACGCCGCGTACTCGTTTTCACCGACCTGTTCGACCCGCGGCTCGGCGAAGCGGTCGTCCTCGTCGAGCGCCTCCGGATCGAGGGTGTCCTGCTGGTCGGACACCATCGCGACGCCCGGGCCGACGGCCCCATACGTGACGCTCCCGATGAGCAGGAGGATCAGGATAACCGCCAGCGCGAGCCAGATCTTCTCGTATGCGTGGACATGCATCTATGGATCACCCAACGATGACGAGATCTCGACTAAGAAACTCGATGAAGTAGACGTACACCCAGGCGACCGTGAGGATGGCGAAGTACACGAGGATCAACGCGAGGGTTCCGACCGGATCGAACTCTTCTGTGCCGTCGGCAACGTCGTCGACATCGTCGACGTCGCCGAGATCGTTGACGGAGGCCTGCACGTTCTCGTTGCGACTCATGCGTGTCTTTCTACGGCTCCAAATATATAATACACAGGCGTTCCCGAACGCTGAAAAACCACCCGAACATACATGAGTGTATGACCCGTGGAGCCTTCATGGATCCGTCTCTTCAGCGGGTGGTGTTGCTTCCGCTGGCCGCGCTCGTACCCATCGTCGCGTACGCGAGCGCACGTGCCGACGTGCTCATCGCGGTCGCGGCGGTCAACGTTCTGCTCATCTACCTCAGCCTCCGGATCGCGACCGGCGGCGGTCTCGGACTGGACGACGACGGTACGAGCGGGGACGGCGCGAGCGAGGACGCTCCGAACGCGTAGCGGTACGTCCGAATCGCCCGCACCCGCTCAATGTCGAACTGCACCCTCTGTGACCTTCCGACCGATCCGGACCCGCACACGGCCCCCGACGTCGACGGCGAGTTCTGCTGTCGCGGCTGTCTCGCAGTCGCTCGCTCGCTCGACGACGTCGACGACATCGAGGCGGTCGACGACCGAACGCCGGAGTCGACTCCGCCCGACGCGTTCGACGGGGAGACGACGTTCCTCCACGTCGACGGGATGCATTGTGCGACCTGTGAGTCGTTTCTCGAGCTGACGGCCGGCAAACAGGACGGCGTCGCGGCCGCAGAGGCGAGCTACGCTACCGACACGATTCGAGTCGACTACGACCCCGACCGCGTGACCGCCGAGGAGCTGCCCGAACGACTCTCCGTCGCCGGCTACACCGCGAGCGACAGGGCGAACCCCGAGCCGGAGGGTGACGACGTCGAGGTGGTCAGATTCCTCATCGGCGGCGGATTCTTCGGGATGATGGCGATGCTGTGGTACGTGGTGTTCCTGTATCCCACGTACTTCGGCTACGACCCCCTCATCGACCTCGGCGGCTTCGACGGACTGTACCTGTTCGCACACATCTGGGTGTTCTCCTCGATCGTGTTGTTCTACACCGGATTCCCGATCCTCCGCGGCGCGTACGTGAGCCTCCGCGCCCGCCAGCCGAACATGGATCTGCTCGTGTCGCTGGCGGCGGTGAGTTCGTACGCGTACAGCACGCTCGCCATGCTCATCGGCCGAACCGACCTGTACTTCGACGTCACGATCGCCGTCATCCTCGTCGTCGTCGCGGGTAACCACTACGAGGCGCTGATCAAACGGCGTGCGACGGGGGCGCTGTCGGAGCTCACGACCGCGACCGAGCGAACGGTCCGACGCGCCTCCGGTGTAGAGGCCCCGGCCGACGACGTCGAGCCGCACGACCACCTCCTCGTTCGGCCGGGCGAGCGCGTACCGTTCGACGGCACCGTGATCGAGGGGACCGCCGCCGTGGACGAGGCGCTCGTCACGGGGGAGTCGCTCCCGACGACGAAACGCGTCGGCGACGCGGTTCGCGGCGGCACCGTCGTTGCGGACGCACCGATCGTCGTCGAGGTCGGCGAGGAGGCGTCGAGCACACTCGACACGCTGGTCCGGCTGCTGTGGGATATCCAAAGCTCACGGTCCGGCGTGCAGCGGCTCGTCGACAAACTGGCGACCGTGTTCGTCCCGCTCGTGATCGCGGTCGCGGCCGTCGTGGGCGGGGTGTTGCTCGCGACGGGGGCGTCGCCGACGACCGCGGCACTCGTGAGTCTCACCGTGCTCATCGTCTCGTGTCCGTGTGCGCTTGGACTCGCGACGCCGCTCGCGGTCGCCGCCGGCATCCGCGACGCGGCCCGCCGCGGGATCGTGATCGTCTCGGACGCGGTGTTCGAGGAAGCCGACGACGTCGAGACGGTCGTGTTCGACAAGACGGGAACGCTCACCGACGGAGAGATGCACGTGCTGGACGTGATCGTCGGCGAGGATCCGCCTCGCGCGTCGGGAGACGGGTGCTCGCGCCGTGACGTTCTCGAACGCGCTGCCGTCGTCGAGCGGGCGTCGGTTCACCCGGTCGCGGAGGCGATCGTCTCGGCGGCTGATGCGGCCGGCGCGGTGGCCGGAAGTGGAGCCGACGCCATCGGTCTCGACCGAGACGATACGGTCGCTGCCGGCCGGGACGACCCGGCAACCGACGGGGGCACCGACGTGCGGACGGAGCCGAACGCCAGCGCGACGAACGCCGAGGTGCTCGATAAGGGCGTGCGGGGTCGCGTGGACGGCCACGAGACGCTCGTGGGGCACCGATCGCTTTTCGACGGGGCGGAGTGGACGGTCTCGGAACGCGTCCGTGAGGCGGCTGAGCGAGCAGAGCGGAACGGTCGCGTTCCGGTGTTTACCGGCTGGGACGGCGTCGTTGCCGGCGTCGTCGTCGTCGGCGACGAGCTTCGGGCGGACTGGGACGCGGTCGTCTCGGAGCTCGCAGACGGGGGGAAACGCGTCGTGGTGCTGACGGGAGATTCGACGGCCGCCGCCCGCCGATTCGAGGAGCACGCGGCGGTCGACGAGGTGTTCGCGGAGGTGCCGCCTGAGGGAAAAGTCGAGACGGTTCGACGGCTCGGCGCTCGGGAGCGAGTTGCCATGGTCGGCGACGGCAGCAACGACGCGCCAGCGCTCGCGGCGGCCGACCTCGGGATCTCGGTCGCGAGCGGGACGGACCTCGCTGCGGACGCGGCGGACGCGATCCTCCTCGAGGACCGCCTCGGTGCGGTCCCCGAGCTGTTCGACGTCACCCGCGGAACCGGTCGCCGGATCCGACAGAATCTCGGGTGGGCGTTCGTGTACAATGCGATCGCGATCCCGCTCGCTATCTCCGGGCTATTGAACCCTCTCCTGGCCGCGCTCGCGATGGCGACGAGCAGCGTGCTCGTCGTGACGAACTCCGCACGACCGGTGTATCGAGACGCGTGAGGCTCCCGGGCGGTCGGCTAGATCACGCCCACCGTCGACAGGAGGAACCAGACGGCGACGATAACGATCACGACGGAGACGAGCCGCCACGCCAGCGAGAGCACGAACTTGCCGACGATGATGACGAGCGCGATCACGACGAGCGCGATCAGCAGCTGGCCGACGGGATCGGCGGCGACGCCGGGCTGTAACGGGACGGCTCCGAACGCGGCGGTCGGCGAGTCGGTCATGGACACCAAAATGCCTACCGGGGGCATAAGCTTGTGGGCCGGCGAAACGCCCGACTCGAGCGTGTATAATATTTCTTATATATTCGCGTCTGGGCCGTGAACCTCTCTCGTTGCCGATTCCGGAGAGTGCGGTCGGATATGCTCGACCGGGATCGGTAGCGACCGTCCTAAACCCCCCATCTGTTCTACTGCGACAACGTCTACGTCCCACGATACTGATCTCTCTACACCACTTTCACTCCGGTCTAGCTACGCTTATGTTCGCGTATCCCCTGACGATCCAACGGAACCGATTCTGTGCCGTGACGCGAGCGAATGAACAGATAACGAATCGGACAGATTCACGCCCACTGGACCGGGAACGGAACCCTAAAGAGGTCCACTTCGCCAGTATACCATCAGGATACATGAGCCGAACCACACGCCAACACAGCGGGGTCGACGTCGAATGAGCAACGACGGCGTCACCGCAAACGAGCTCGAACGACCGATCAAACGAACAACCGGCGACACCCTCGAGGAGCGTCTCACGGGGAACGCGTACCACAACATCCTCCCCGCGCGCTACCTCCGGAAGAACGCGGACGGCGAGCCCGTCGAAGACCCCGAGGAGCTGTTCGTCCGCGTCGCGCGTAACGTCGCGCTCGCCGAGGCCGTCTTCGAGGCCGAAAAGCGCGACGTCGAGATCACCGTCACGCCGGACCAGCTGAAGCCGGATCATCCCCGTCGCGACGAGCTCGCCGAGGAGGTGTTCGGCGCGGGCACGACCGCCGAGGACGACGCGGAGACGACGCTTTCCGTCTACAACGTCAACAAGTTCGCCTACGAGACGGTCGTCCCCGAGCTGCCTGCGGAGGTCCGCGCGCACGTCGAGGAGACCGCGGAGCGGTTCCGCGAGGGGATGGAGTCGCTTTCCTTTATGCCGAACTCGCCGACCCTGATGAACGCGGGCGACGAGCTTCAGCAGCTCTCCGCGTGTTTCGTCGACTCGCCGGCGGACGACATCACCGACATCCACCAGACCGCAAAGGAGGCCGCGGAGGTGTTCCAGTGTCTGACCGCGGACGCGACCGTCCACGTCGACGGAAAGGGGACGGTCTCGATCGCCGACGTCGAACCCGGAGACGAGATCGTTCAGCGCGACGGTGCTGGGTACCGGTTCCGACCGGTCGAGGAGATCCACGCGTACGACGACGCGCCGACGCGTCGACTCGAAACCGAAAGCGGCATTCGGCTCTCCGGCACTCCGAACCACCGCCTGCTCGTTGACGGCGAGTGGACCGAACTCGCCGACGTCGAACCGGGAGACACGGTCGCCGTTCGTCTCGGCTGGCTCCCGGAGTCGACCGCTCCGGTCGAGCTCGAGTCGGTCCGGAGCGGTGCCGGCTGGGCCGATGCACGAACCGTCTCCAACGAGGCTATCGCGTCGCTCCACGCGGACGGCCACTCCGATTACGAGATCGCCGAGCGGCTCGACTGTTCCTCCTCGACGGTACAGCGCCGTCGGGCCGACGAGCTCGGCCTCCCCGCGAACGGGGACGGCGGTCGGCCGGCCGGCCGGAGCTTCGACGAGGACGCGTTCGCGAGCCTGCACGAGGCGGGTCGGACGGACGGGGAGATCGCCGCCGAACTCGATGTCACCGCCGCAACGATCGGGGGTCTCCGACGCGCTCGTGAGCTCGAACCCAACGGTGAACCCGTAAAGACGGTCAGCCAACCGGAGGAGCTGACCGCCGACCTGGCCGAACTCGTCGGGCTCTGGATCGGCGACGGCTCGGTCCACCGGGACGGGATCCGATTCCACGTCTCCCGTGACGAGGTCCTCGACCGCGTCGACACGCTGACGCGTGACCTGTTCGACACCGGGGCGGACTGGACGTGGAGCGAGGGCTGTTACGAGGTCGTGATCCACAGCCACGAGATCAAACGCTGGTGGCTCGCAAACTTCGGAGATGCGAAGCCCTCCTCGGCCGAAGCGACCGTGCCGGAGGCGATACACGCCGCCGACCGCGGCGTCGCGGCCGCGTTCCTCCGGGGTCTGTTCACCGCCGACGGCACCCTCTCGAAGGAGAAGTATCCGCGGCTCTACAGCGCGTCGGAGGCGTTGATCGACGAGGTCGCACAGCTCCTGCTCGGAGTCGGCGTTCCAGCGAACAAATGGGACTGGAGCGACAACGACGACCGCGAGTACTTCACCGTCGCGCCGGTCGGTCGCGAGGGGCTTCGCCCGTTCGCCGACGAGATCGGGTTCGTCGACGAGCGCACCGAGACGCTTGCGGCCGCGCTCGAGGACACCGAGACTCGGCCGACAGACGTCGGTCGCGTGACGGGATCGACCTGGGAGCAGTCGGTCGTCTCGGTGACGGAAGCCGGTACGGACACCGTGTACGACGTTACCGTCGCCGACGATCACGAGTACGTCGCAAACTCGGTCGTCTCGCACAACAGCGGCGGCGGTATGGGGTATGCGTTCTGGAAGCTCCGCCCGTACGGGGATTCCGTCGGCTCGACGGGGGGCATCGCCTCCGGACCGATCACCTTCATGCGCACGTTCGACCAGATGTGCGAAACGATCGCACAGGGCGGCGCGCGCCGCGGCGCGCAGATGGGCGTCATGCGCGTCTCCCATCCGGACGTCATCCAGTTCATCCACGCGAAGAACAAGGACGTATCTCTGGCTCACTCGCTGCGGCTGAACGACCCCGACGACTTCACGCACAACTCGTTTAAGGACGCGTTGGCGGAGGCTCGCGAGCTGATCGACGACGAGGGCCGGGTTCCCGAGCATCTCCGAAACGCGGTCGAGGGGCACCTCTCGAACTTCAACATCAGCGTCGGCGTCACCGACGAGTTCATGGAGGCGCTGTACAACGACGAGGAGTTCGTCTTCACCAACCCCCGCACGGAGGAGCCGCACGTCGCCACCCCGGAGACGAAAGAGCTGTACGAGATGTTCGATCTGGGTCACCACGTCGAGGTCGGCGAGGTCCTCTCCGTGCCCGCCGCCGAGCTGTGGGAGCATATCATCGATGGTGCCCACGAGAACGGCGAGCCCGGGGTCATCTATCTCGAACGGGTAAACAAGAAGCATTCGTTCGATGTGGAGGAGCACCCGGACCACCGGATCCTCGCGACGAATCCGTGTGTCACCGGTGACACGCTGATCAGTACTGAAAACGGTCTCGTCGAGGCCGAAGAACTGTACGAGCAGGGCGTTGCTCGCGACGTCGTCGTCGACGGTCGTCTCAGTGAGGAGACGCTCAAGGAAGCGAGCAGCGTCTACAAAACCGGCGAGAAGGACGTTTATAAACTCACGACGGAGGAGGGGTACGAACTCCGTCTCACGGCCGATCATCGCGTCATGACCGACGATGGCTGGGTCGAAGCGGGTGATCTCGACGCCGGCGACACGGTCCACGTTCAGAACCGGAAAGGCTCGTTCGGTCAGCACGGAACGGCCGCGGAAGGTCGTGTGCTCGGCTGGATGGTCGGTGACGGTCACCTCAAGCACGGCGAGGAGCGTGCCGTCCTCAACTTCTACGACGAGGACGTCGAGATCGCGGACGAATTCGCGGATGACGTCAACGCGGTCGTCCGAGACCCGGTCGGCAACGCCGATTACGGGATCAGTGCGAACGAGGTATCCAGAGGCAATGACTACAGAGGAGCGCAGGCGGTCGAACAGCGAATCCGATCCACCCGACTGTATGAGATCGCGGAGGAGTTCGGGCTCGTGGAGGAGAAACTCCAACTCCCGAACGCCGTGATGCGTGGTAGCGAAGAGATGGCCCGCGGCTTCTTGCGTGCGCTGTTTTCAGCGGACGGTAGTGTTCAAGGCGGGAAAGAGAACGGCCGGACGGTTCGCCTCGCAAACACCAGCCTCGATCTGTTGAAAAGGGTTCAGAAGCTCCTGTTGAACTTCGGTATTGCGAGCAACATTTACGAGGAGCGGAAGTCCGCCGGAACGACCGAGCTTCCGGACGGAAACGGTGGAACGAAACAATACGAAACTAAGGGGTTCCACGATCTCGTCATCTCGAAAGACAACCTTGTGAGGTTCCGTGACGAGATCGGGTTCCTGCTCGAGAACAAGACACAACAACTCGAGAATCATATTAATTCGTATGTTCGAGGGCCGCGGTCTGAATCGTTCACCGCAACCGTCGAATCTGTGGAATACGACGGCTATGAAGCGGTATTCGATCTAACCGAGCCGGAGACTCATTCGTTCGTATCTGACGGAATAGTGACACATAACTGTGGTGAGCAACCGTTGGAGGAGTACGAGGCCTGTAACCTCGGTCACATCAACCTCTCGACGCTCGCGGATCTGGACGCGCCGGACTGGCGCGTCTGGTCGGCCGAGCACGCCGACGAGTACGACTCCCACGAGGCGGCCGTCGAGGCGTTCCTCGAGGAGGCGATCGACTTCGAGGCGTTCGACGAGCGGATCGATTACGGCACGCGCTTCCTCGAGAACGTCGTCACGATGTCGGACTTCCCGGTCGAGGAGATTGAGGAGACGGTCCGAGACATGCGGAAGATCGGGCTCGGCATCATGGGGCTCGCCCAGCTGTACATCCAGCTCGGTATCCGGTACGGCTCCGAGGAGGGCAACGAGGTCGCCCGCCAGCTGATGGCCCACATCAACCACGAGTCGAAGCTGACATCCCACGAGCTCGCCGAGGACCGCGGCGTGTTCAACGACTGGGAGGAGTCGAAGTACGCCGATCCGACCGAGTATCGCGACTGGTTCGAGCACCACACGGGCCTCGACGCCGACGAGTGGGAAGACGGGTTCCCGGTCCGCAACCACAACACGACGACGATCGCGCCCACTGGCTGTGTCGACGAGGATTCGCTGATCTCGACCGACGAGGGGCTTCGGCCGATCAAGGATCTCGACGAGACGACTGCCGAGTTCGAGCAGTGGGACGAGATCGAGGTCGGCGTCTCGACCGACGGCGGGACGAAAACCGCAACGGCGGTGTACGACAACGGTTTCGCCGACGTCCGCCGGATCGAAACCGAAGGCGGATTCAGCGTCGCGGCGACGCCGAACCACCGGTTCCGAACGCTTGGACCCAACGGCGAGTACGCGTGGAAGGAAGCCGGCGAGTTCGAGCCGGGAGACAGGATCCTCCTGCAGCGCAACACGTTCGACGGCGGATCACGGCTCGCACTCGACACGAGCGAGGCCGACAACTATTATCACAACACGGATGAGAGTCTCCGGCTTCCCGAGCGGATGTCCCCGGAGCTGGCCGAGTTCCTCGGCTACTTCATGGGTGACGGGTACGTCCACGAGGGTGTCGGCGTGAAGCTCGTCGTGGAGTCCACGGCCGAGGGTCTCGACGAGCATCTCCGTTCACTCGGCACGTCGCTTTTCGGCGTCGAGCCGACCATCGAGGACCGAGACACTCGACACATTCTCACCTTTGGCGGACGGCATCTGCCTCGTTACTTCGAGGACAACGGCTGGACGAAAGACGACGGCAACGAAGGAGAGGGTGCGGCAAGCGCTTTCGTTCCCGAAGCAGTTCTTCGAGGTGACGAAGCAGTCGCGACGGCATTCCTCCGCGGGCTGTTCGAGGCCGACGGGACCGCATCCCGGAAGGTCGAACTCTCTACCGTCTCGGAGACGCTGGCGGACCAGGTCCAGACGTTGTTGTTGTCGCTGGGATGTGTGTTCGTAACGGACGTTCTCGAGACCGAATCGATGGACGACCACTACGGGGATCGGCCGAGATACAGCGTTCGTGGCGCAAACAGACGGGAGGATAAACGCTTCGTCGACGAGATCGGGTTCATTACGAAGTCGACCGAACTCGATCTCACTGCCCAGTCGTACAAGAACGATACGTACCCGCCGGAGATAGTCGAGAAACTGCGGAGTCTGGACGGGTACGAGTCGGTACGTGATCCGGTGAAAAACCGGGTGAATCAGTCGCCGATCAACGGATCCGTGTCCCGAAAACTCGTCCGGGACGTCGAATCGGAGACCGAACGTACGGTCCGGATCGACGGCCGTCGGCTGACCGCGTTCTACGCCGCGACCGTCGAGTCGATCACTGAGGAACGGGCGTACACGAAGGACATCAGCGTCCCGTCGAACAACACCTACGTGGCGAACGGGTTCGTGACACACAACACCACGTCGATGATCGGCAACACGACGGGCGGCTGTGAGCCGATCTACAACGTCGCGTTCTACAAGAACGTCTCCGACGACGTCCAGGGCGACGAGATGCTCGTCGAGTTCGACGACTACTTCCTCCGGACGCTGGAGGCGAACGACGTCGACGTCGAAGCCGTCAAAGCGGAGGCGCAGGCCCAGATGGCCGAAAACGAGTTCGACGGCGTCGAGGGGCTCGACACCGTTCCGGACGCCATCGGCGAGCTGTTCGTCGTCACCGGCGATCTGTCCGGCAAACAGCACGCGGCGGTACAGTGTGCGTGTCAGGAGGGAGTCGACTCGGCGATCTCGAAGACGTGTAACTTCCCGAACGACGCCACCATCGAGGATATGGACGAGGTGTACCGGTACATCTACGACCACGGCGGGAAGGGTGTCACCGTCTATCGTGACGGGACGCGCTCGAAGCAGGTGCTCACGACCCGCGCGAAGAACACGGAGTTCGCCGACGAGACGGAGGCTGCGGAGACGATCGTCGAGCAGATCAACGAGGTGTTCGGCGGCGTGGAGTCGTTCCTCGACAACGAGGACGTGCGGGCTGCGGTCGATGCGGAGATCGCCGACCTGCTCGAGGCGACCGACGACCCGAGCTTCGAGTACACGGAAACGCGACCGCGTCCCGACTCGCTGTCCGGCGTCACCCAGCGGGTCGAGACGGGGTACGGCAAGCTGTACGTCACGGTCAACGAGGACGAGAACGGCCGACCGTTCGAGCTGTTCGCGAACATCGGCCACTCCGGCGGATACACCAACTCCTTCACGGAGGCGCTCGCGAAGGTCATCTCGACGGCGCTTCGATCCGGAGTCGACCCCGAGGAGATCGTCGACGAGTTGCAGGGGACCCGGAGCCCGAAGGTCGCCTGGGATAAAGGCGAACAGATCCAGTCGATCCCGGACGCGATCGGGACGGCGCTCCGCCGATATCTCGACGACGAGATCGACAAAGGGATCCCCCAACAGCAGAGTCTCTCGGACGTCGAAAGCGGCGCTGACGTGGGAGTGACGGAGCCCGAGCCGCCGGGAGAGACCGACGGCGGCGCGACCGCCGTCGACCCGTCGGTCGACGCGCACGACGCGGCCGAAAGCGACGACGCCACGCAGGACCTGATCGCGGCCGGCGAATCGCCCGAATGTCCCGAGTGTGGCAGCATGAACCTCTACTACTCCGAGGGCTGCAAGACGTGTGAGTCCTGCGGCTGGTCGGAGTGTTGAGGTCGTCGTAGCGACGGTTCGGTAGCGAGCCAGTAGGTCTTTGGCCTCCGACCCCGACGCCACGAGCATGAACCGCGAGGAGTTCGCTGCCCGCATCGATCACACCGTTCTCGGTCCGGAGACGACGTGGAGCGACGTCGAAGCCGTCCTTAACGAGGCGGCCGACCACGGGATGAACGCCTGTATCCCGCCGTGTTATCTCGAGGAAGCGGTCGCCTACGAGAACGCTCCGGAGACGATCGCGACCGTCGTGGGGTTCCCGCACGGACAGGCGTCGATGGCGTCGAAACACGACGAGGCCGTGAACGCGTGGAACGACGGGGCCGACGAGCTGGATCTGGTGATCAACGTCGGGCGGCTGAAGGCGGGCGAGGACGACGCCGTCGCCGCAGACATCGCCGAGGTCGTCGCCGCCGTCCCGATCCCGGTGAAGGTGATCATCGAAACGGCGCTGCTGTCCGACGCCGAGAAGCGCAGTGCCTGCGAGGCGGCGGTGGAAGCCGACGCCGACATGGTGAAGACGTCGACCGGCTTTGCCGACGGCGGCGCGACCGTTCCCGATGTCGAACTGATGAGCGAGTACCTGCCCGTGAAAGCGTCCGGCGGCGTCGGCTCCTACGAGGAGGCGATGGCGATGTTCGAGGCTGGGGCCGTGCGGATCGGAGCGTCCGCCGGCGTTGCGATCGTCGACGGTCACCCGGTGTAGTTGAGCCGTCGTTCGCTCCCGTCAGCCCGCTCACGCCGGATCATCATCCACATACTGCCGGGAGCTACGAAATTCCGGGTAAATTCGGCTTAACGGTCCGCCGTCATCGACGTGCTCGCTCGCTCGACGCGAGTTCCAGCGTCTCGCCGGCCCGGTCGCCGGCGATCGCCCGCGACGCCCCGAGCGGCGAGACGCTGACCTCTCCTTCGATCGCGGCGAGCCGGTCGGAGCCGGCGTCGTCGGCCACGTCGCCACGGAGGAACTCCCGCCAGAACCGGTCGCGAAGCTCCATCCCCATCTCCCCCCTGGAGTCGTCGAATCCGGCTTCGCTCGGTGCGTCGTCGCCGGGATGGAACTCGATCACGTCGAACCCGCGGGCCGGCTCCGTCAAGCGGTACGTCGGGTCGGCGGCCGCCTCGTCGTCCGCAGCGGGCACGTTCACGTTCACGACGTCCGCGCCGAGCGGGAGTCCGCTCCGCTCGAACGCGGCGACGAGCTCCGAGACGACGTCGCCGGCGAGCGCGAAGTCGCCGTGGGCCACCGTCGGCGCGATCGGGAGGTTTCCGCGGTCGTACATCGAGACGGCGATCCCGGGCGTACCGAGGAACGCCGCCTCCAGCGCGGCGCCGACGGTTCCCGACTGGCCGAGGATATGCGCGCCGATGTTCGGGCCGTGGTTACAGCCGGAGACGACCAGATCCGGGTCGAGATCGAGCGCGACGTCCGCGACGGCGACGCAGTCGGCCGGCGTACCATTGACGGCGTAGCCGAGCCCCGCCTCCGAGTAGTCGACGGTCGTCTCCCACCACGAGCGCGTCCCGCCGACGCCCGACTGGTTCGTCGCCGGCGCGACGACGGTCACGTCGTGGTCGGCTACGAGCGCGTCGTAAATTGCCCGCAGACCGACGGCGTCGATACCGTCGTCGTTCGTCAGGAGGATCTCACTGGTCACGTTTGCCACTGCGTGCCGATGGGTAAAAACGCCGCCGACTGCGCCGACACGCGGAGGTGGCGGTTGTGGTCAGCTCTGCAGTCAAAGATCGAACGGAGTCACCGGAAGGCTGGTACACCAGCCGTGGTGCGGTGCCGGACGTGGACCGGAGCCCCCGGCACCCGGTCGTGTGAGGACCCGGTCAGTCGGCGACGACCGGCTGCGTGTCGTCCGCGAGCGCGAGCACGTCGTCGAAGAAGTCGAGCGAGTCGTGCGGTCCGGGGTTCGCTTCGGGATGATACTGGCGAGTGATCACGTCGAGTTCCTCGCTGTCGAGCCCCTCGACGGTGTCGTCATTGACGTTCACCTGCGTCACCTCCAGTGGACCCGTGTCGTCGACCGTGTAGCCGTGATTCTGCGTCGTCATCACGACCCGGTCGGTCCGGAGATCCTTCACGGGCTGGTTGACGCCGCGATGGCCGAACGCCATCTTCTTCGTCGACCCGCCGAGCGCACTCGCGACGACTTGCTGGCCCAGACAGATGCCGGCGATAGGCAGTTCGCCCGCGAACTCGTCGACGATCTCCTGTGCGGCGACGAAGTTCTCCGGGTCACCGGGACCGTTCGAGATGAACAGCACGTCGGGGTCGACGGCGGCGACGTCTTCGGGGGTCGCGTCGTACGGGAGCACGTGGACGTCCGCCCCGCGCTCGGTGAGCGAGCTGATGATGGACCCCTTCGCGCCGCAGTCGATGAGCGCGATGTCCGCTGTGCCACCCCCCTCGTGGACCGTCGGTTCGGTCACCGAGACCTGCGCGCCGATCTCCGTGTGGTCGCTCATCGGCTTGCACGCCTCCATCTCGGCGACGGCATCTTCCGGTGTGGCATCCGCTCCGGCGGCGATACCGCAGGCCATCGCGCCGTGCTCCCGGATCGTCGTGACGATCTCGCGGGTGTCGACGTGGTCGACGGCGGGAACGTCTTCCGAGGCCAGCCAGTCGGCGACGTCGCTCGTCATCTCGCGGGCGATCGCCGCGCGAGGCTGCACGGAGTCGGACTCGAATCGTTCGGATCGGACGCCGTAGTTTCCGATCAGCGGATACGAGAACGTGAGGATCTGTTCTGCGTACGATGGGTCGGTGAGCGACTCCTCGTATCCCGTGTACGCGGTCGTGAACACCAGTTCACCACGTGTCCGCCCTGGTGCGCGGGCGCGAGCCTCGAGCACGCGTCCGTCGGCCAGCGCGATATAGGCGTCCGACATTACGAGAAACGTACGCATCTACACTAATAAGTGCGTCGTTCGTAGATTCATTACGATATTCGTAACGAGTAAGTCGGCGGAGGGCGACGGTGGAGTATGGACGAGCTCGACCGTCGCATCCTCTCGATCCTTCGACGGGACGCGAGGACGCCGTACACCGAAATCGCCAACCGAGTCGGTACCTCGGAGGGAACCGTCCGAAATCGGGTCGACCGGATGACCGAGGAAGGGATCATCGAGCGGTTCACCGTCACGACGCGGACGGGTAACGTGAAGGCGATGATCGAGATCTCCGTGGAGATGAACGTCGACACGGCCGCGGTCAGCGAACGGATGGTCGAGTGGGAGGAGGTCGATTTCGTCTGGCAGGTGTCCGGCGAGGAGGACGTCGTCCTGATCGTCGACGCCGTCGACACCGGCGCAGTCAACGACCTGATCTCTCAGGCTCGGGAGCTGGACGAGGTCAAATCGACGAAAACGCGGCTCATTCTGGACGAGCGGCTCGGATGAGCGAACCGGTCGGGCACCCCCCGTTTCCGTCGGGTCTGTGCACGCTGGCCGCCTCGGCGGGTTCACAAGCAGTTTGTTTTGCGGATATCGGCCCGGAACGGGGCTCGGACCATCGAGTCGAACGTCCACGAACCCGCCGGAACGAGAACTCAGATGTCCCGTCGGAACCGACGCCTCCCGGATCGCCCCCGTCCCCAACTGCTTTCAGCTGCACCGCCGTACTGCGTTCGATGAGCAGTAGCCGACACCGGTTCGGAGGTGGACCGACGTGAGCCCGAGAGGTGGACCGACGTGAGTTCCGAGTCCGCTCCTCGCGCGGTCGCGGTCAACGTAGCCGCGAACACGAACGAGCCCGGATTCAGGGGACCAGTGTACCCGGACGGCTCGTTCACGTACGTTCCGATACCGGAATCCGCGACGACCCTACCGCGGGATCGGTTCCCTGTCGACGAGCCGATTCCGACGTACGCCGATCTCGACCTCCCCTTTTTAGTGCCGGAGGATCTCCGGCGGACGTCAGTCCACATGGACCCCGAGTTCCCCGGCGTTCACGGACGCAATCACGCAACGTACGGCGACCCGTTCGCGGTCAAGGCGGGGCCGATCGGCGAGCTGGAACCCGGGGACTGGCTGCTGTTTTACGCCACGCTAACGCTTCGTCCTTCGGACTGGCGCGGCCCCGGTGGCGGGCGTATCGATGACGGTGAGGACGCAGATGCTGCCGAGGCTACGGACGCCGTGGAGGCTGCGAACGCGACGGATCACCGTGACGGTGAGTGGCTCCAGTCGCACGCCAGCGTCGACATCGCCGACGACCTCGCACCCGACTGGGGCGCCTACCTGTTCGCGGGGATCCGCGTGTCGACCGTCGTCTCGGAGCCGGACCGCGAGGTCGCAACCGACCTCGCTCCAACGAACGCCCACTGCAAACGCGACCCGTTCGACGCACGGGTCGTCGTGGTCGGTGACCCGGCGGCGTCGGGACCGTTCGAGCGGGTCGTACCGTTAAGCACGCCCGAGTCAGGGTCGGAGGCGAACCGCCTCGTCACCGAGCACTCCTCCGACTCCGGAAACGGACCGTGGTGGCGTCGACCGTTGCGGTTCGACCCGGCGTCGACCGCCGAACTGCTCGACCGCGTCCGGTGGGCGAGAGACGACTGACGGGTCGACGTCGACGCACCGACAAAACGATCATTGTTACCGAACACCATGAAACGGTATGGCCGGGATCACCGCGGTCGAGTTGGCGTTCCGGCTGTTCGTCGCCAGTATCGTCATCGTCGGACCGACGGTGCTTTTCATCGCGCTCTGGCGGTTCCTGCTGTGGCTGCGCGACGACGCCCTGATCGATACGCTCGTGACTCGCGAAGTGCTCGACGAGGAGCCGTCACCCTCGGCGGCTGACGTGCTCGCCGCGGCAAGCGCTCCACATCCCGGGTCGCGCCGCTGTCCGTCCTGCGACACTCGACTCCTCCCCGGAGCGCGGCGGTGCCGGGAGTGTGGCGACCGTCTGTGAGTCGCGGGAGCCACCACTTACCGACGGACGGTCACTCGTAGTCGTCGTACGTCGGGCGTCCCGACTCCGGCGGAAACTCGTCGACCGACACGGTGGTCTCGTCGCCGGACGCCATATCCTTGATCGTGTACTCGCCGTTCTCGAGGTCGCGCTCACCGACGACGACCACGGTTTCGGCGTTGATCGAGTCGGCGTAACCGAGCTGTGCGCCGAACGACCGGTCGGAGACATCGGTTTCCACGACGTGGCCCAGATCGCGGAGGTCGCGTGCGACGCTCGCGGCGGTCGTTCGCGTGTCGCCGACCGAGAGCACGTAGTAATCGGTCGACAGCGCCTCCTCCGGCCAGACTCCCGCGCGCTGACACAGCAGTTTCAGCGTCGAGTGGCCCGGCGCGACGCCGACAGCAGGGGTGGGCTGACCGCCGAAGCTCTCGATCAGGTCGTCGTAGCGTCCGCCGCCGAAGACGGAGCGGGACACCTCGCCGGTGGAGTCGAAACACTCGAAGACGACGCCGGTGTAGTAGTCGAGCCCGCGCGCGGTGGTGAGCGATATCTCGCAGAACTCACCCGCCCCGAACGCGTCGGCCGCGGTGAGCACGTCGGTGAGGTTCGCAATGGCCGCCTCGACGTCCTCGCCGCCGGCCGCGGCGACCGTCTCGAGGTCGCCGACATCGTCGACGTCCGTGATCAGGTCGTCGAACTCTCGAGCGGTCGCGCGGTCCAGCCCGGCGTCGGAGAGCAGCCCGACGTACTCCCCGTCGTCGACCTTTTCACGTTTGTCGACCGCGCGGATCGCGGCTGCCGTATCGACCGCTTCGGGATCGTCTGCAAGCGCTCGCACGAGTCCGCCGAGCACGTCGCGGTGGGAGACCCGAAACTCGAAGTCGTCGCCGGTGAGCCCCAGCGACGTGAGCGCGTCCGCGGCGACCGCAAGCACCTCCGCGTCGGCCTCGGGAGCCGACGATCCGAAGATGTCGATGTTCGTCTGGTAGAACTCGCGGAATCGACCCTGCTGGACCTGTTCGTAGCGCCAGAACGGGCGGGTGGACATCCACTTGATCGGCTTCGACAGCTCCTGACCCTTGGCGACGACCATGCGCGCGACAGTCGGCGTGAGCTCCGGGGTCATCGCGACCTCCCGACCGCCTTTATCCTCGAACGCGTACAGCTCGTCAACGATCTCCTCGCCCGACTTATCAACGTACATCTGCGTGCGTTCGAGTGCCGGCGTCGCCACCTCGCGGAACCCGTAGCTTGCGGCGGCATCCTCGAGCGCGTCCGTCACCTCGCGTCGCGCCGACTGCTCCTCGGGGTAGATATCACGAAACCCCTTGAGTCCGTCGTACATGTACGCCGGTTTGACGAGCGCCCGCTTGAAACCACTCCTTTGGACCTACCGGTTCCGACGTGTTCCCCGGCCGACAGCCACCGTTCTCAGTCGCCAAGCACTCCCCCTATCGCACCCGCGAGCGCCGAATCGACCACGAAGAGGAACGTGGTGAACAGGCCGACGACGCGAACGCCCGCACTGCCGACCAGACGGGCGAACGCGGCGCGAGACCTCAAAAGCGAAGAAGGGGGAGGCCGTAGGGGAACGTATGAGGACGGGAGCCATCGTCGCGGGAGGGCGTTCGACGCGGTTCGGAGACAGGGACAAATCAGTCGCGAAGCTCAACGGGGTTCCGATGATCCGCCGGGTTGCGAACCGGCTCGCAGGTGTCGACGATCCGATTCCGCCGGGTGCCGAGCGTGCGGCGAGCGGCGACCCCGTCGTCGGCGAACTCGTCGTCAACTGCCGGCCGGATCAGCGGGACGCGATCGCCGACGCGATCGAGGGGCTCCCGGTCTCGGTCGCGTGGGCGCTCGACGACGAGCCGGACCAAGGACCGATCGCCGGGATCCGCAACGCCTGCCGAGCAGCCAGCGGTGAATACACGTTCGTCGTCGCCTGTGACATGCCGTTCGTCGATCCCGCGTTCGCGGCGTCACTGTTCGCGGACGCAACGGAAGGCGACGCCGCAGTCCCACAGCTCGACGACCAGTGGTACCAGACGACACAAGCCGTGTACAACACCGAAGCGATGGCCGACGCCTGCGACCGAGCGCTCGCACGCGGCGACCGCAAGATCCTCGATCCGCTTTCCGAGCTCGAGTACGTGGTCGTCGGCGACGATGCGATCCACGCGCGGACGACCGACCGAACCTTCGAGAACGTCAACACCCGCGAGGAGCTGGAAGCTGCCGAGTCGTTCGTCGAGAGCGCGCTCGCGTGAGGCGTTGACCCTTTCATAATCCCTGTGCTGCACCGGCGTCGGTCACACGCCCGACGAACAACACGGCGTCGGTCGGGCGGTCACGAATATAAAACAGGAACGGACGGTCGATCGTCAGATCGAACGACTCCGGCGGCGCGCTCTCGACCATCGTGACCGCGGTTGCCGCCGCGGCCTCCGTCCCCTCCTCGTCGACGCTGACGAACGCCTCGTGGAACACCTCGTCGACGCCGGGACCGTTCCCCCCCGTGACCATATGTGAAAAGTCCGCATCGGGACCGAACGCCGCACCCATCCGAAGCTCGCGAAGTGTCTCCGAGAGCGCGGCGTCGAACTCGTACTCGAAGCTTGGCATCCGGAGGTCGCCGCTGGCGTCGCCGAGCGCCTCGAACACGCCGAACAGCGTCTCCCCCGACAGTTCGGTCTCGATCTCCGCAAACCGTCCCTCGTCGGGAACGACGAGCACCATCGACACGTCGCCGCCGACGTACGGGAGTTCGATCACCTGCGCACCAGGGAGTTCGGCGTAGTTCGTCCGGAGATCCTGCACCATCATGGGAACTGTCGACTCGGTGCCATCAAGCGCCGTGAACGTCCCGTCGACCGTCTCCTCCGGGTCGAACTCCTGCTCCCAGCTCGCCATGAAGTAGATGGCGTTCGTAAGCACGAGCACGGTCTGCGGAGTGATCGACCCCTCGGGAAGCAGGTCCTCGATCCGCTCATCGGTGGCCTCTTCGACCCAGTCGTTGATGCGCTCGCGCTCGCCGTCCGGGTCGCCCGCGAAGTCGGCCTCGTTGAACCCGCCGCCGTAGTGTTCGTCGACGGTGTCGAGGTACTCGTCCGCGAAGGGGAACTCCGCCTCGCCCCACAACGCGTTTGCGACCGATAGCTGGAACGCGTCGACCGCGTCGTCATCCTCCTCGTCGCCCGTGTCGCCGTTGCCGCCGTCTCCACCACCCGGGCCGCCAGCAGTCGTCTCTCGCTCGTCGAGTTCGTCCTGCAGGGCCGCGAACGCCGGGTGCGTCTCCTCGCCGAGCGAGAACCGAAGCGCCTCGCGCATGGCCGCCTCCGCCTCGCCCGCCGCCCCGGCGTACGTCATCGCGAGCGCCATCGAGACGCTGTACGGCGAGAAGAAGACGTTATCGGCGTCGTCGGCCTCGACGAGCCGGTCGTGGAGCGACGTCGCGAAGTCGGCGTTGCCGGCGACGAGATCACGTAGTCGAGCGGTCGGCGCGGACGGCTCGCCCTCCGGAAGCGACTCGGCCGGCGGCTCCGGCGGCGTTTCGACGTTTTCGTCGGGAGGGTGATCGGTCGCCTCCGTTGGCGTTGTCTCCGGCGGATCGTCGTCCGCACACCCGGCGAGCGCTGCTGCCGCTGCCAGTCCGGTCGCTGCGAGAAGGGCTCGTCGCGTCATTGAGGACCGGTCGGTCCGCGAGGCACGTCGTACTCCGTCCATACCGTACGGTCGCTCGGGCCGTATAAGTGTCTTGTAGAGACACAAACAGCTCTTTGTGGTACCCGTCGGGCTGGCATGGTCGGGCGGCTGCCTGAAAGGACAAGAGTCAGGCAGCCGGGGCGACGACACCTTGGCATGAGCGACCAGCGATCCGACACCGTCTCCGACGGCGACGACGTCGGGGGAGCGGACGCCTCGACGACGAACCGGTTCGAAACCCGAGCCATCCACGCGGGCCAAGAGCCCGATCCGGAGACGGGCGCGCTGATGACGCCGATCCACGCCAACTCCACGTACGAACAGGACGCGCCGGGGGAGCACCGCGGCTACGAGTACTCGCGGACGGGGAACCCCACCCGAAGCGACCTCGAGGCGAACCTCGCGTCGCTCGAGTCCGGCAGTCACGCGCGGTGTTTCTCGTCGGGGATGGGCGCGATCAACACCGTCCTCAACCTCCTCGAGGCCGGCGACCACGTCGTTGCGGGCGACGACGTGTACGGCGGTACTCACCGTATCCTCACGCAGGTGTACGAGCAGTACGATCTCGACACGACGTTCGTCGACACCACCGACCACGACGCGGTCCGCGACGCCGTCCGTGAGGACACCGAACTGCTGTGGGTCGAGACGCCGACGAACCCCCTGATGAACGTCAACGACATCGAGGCGCTCGCGGCGATCGCCCACGAACACCACGCGCTGTGTGCGGTCGACAACACGTTCGCGACGCCGTACCTCCAGCGACCGCTCGAACACGGTGCGGATATCGTCGCCCAGTCGCTGACGAAGTACCTCGGCGGCCACTCCGACACGATCGGCGGCGCGTTGATCGTCGACGACGCCGACCTCGACGAGCGACTCGGGTTCTACCAGAACGCGGTCGGCGCGACGCCGGGGCCGTTTGACGCGTTCCTCGTCTTGCGGGGAACGAAGACGCTGTCCGTCCGGATGGACCGTCACTGCGAGAACGCCGCAACGTTGGCAGCGTGGCTCGACGACCACGAGGACGTGGACCGTGTGTACTATCCCGGACTCGAGTCGCATCCGCAACACGAGCTCGCCGCCGAGCAGATGGACGGCTTCGGCGGGATGCTCTCGTTCGAGTTCGATGGAACGCTGGAGCAGGCGTCGACGGTCGTCTCGGAGACCGAGGTGTTCACCCTCGCCGAATCGCTCGGCGGCGTCGAGAGCCTCATCGAGCAGCCGGCCGCGATGACTCACGCCGCGATCCCGCGCGAGGAACGTCTCGCAGCCGGACTCTCGGATGGATTGATCCGCGTCTCCGTGGGGATCGAGCACGTCGACGACCTGAAAGCCGATCTCCAGACGGCGTTCGACGCGGCACGGGACGCTGAACATGAGTGAAAACCGTTCCAGCGAGGGCAGTAACGGGACAACCATCCCGGAGCTCGGGGCACGGTTGCGGTCGACCGTTGCGACGGGGATGGACGAGGACATCGTGTGGGACGTGGTCGAGCGTGGTGACGGAGTCCGGCTCCGGCTCCCGGACCGCGAGATACACGTGGAGCCGCGTCAGGGTCCGGGTGCGGAGACGCGCTGGACGACCGCGCTGTCGGCCGACGGCGCGACGGTGACGAAGGATGGCCCGTTCGACTCCGTCGAAGCTGCGCTCGAACGGGTACGGAGACTGCTCGCGACCGAGGTTCGGTACACCGTCTGCTGTGACGGCGAGCCCGACCGAAGCAATCGTTAACTCCCGTCGGGTGGACGACGGCGCATGGTCGAGGAACGCTGCTCCGATCGTGATGGTAACGCCGACCGCGAGGGTCACACCGACCAGAGCCCCAGTGATCGTCACATCGAGCGGACGTTCGAGCTCGCCCGCGAGGCGGTCGCCGACGGCAACACGCCGTTCGGCTCGCTGCTCGTCGTCGACGGGGAGGTGGTCAGGGAGTCGCGCAACACGACACGGAGCGACGACGACGTCACCGCGCATCCGGAGCTGAAGCTGGCGCGGTGGGCTGCCCGAGAACTGAACGACGAGGAGCTGGACCGATGCACGATGTACACGAGCACCGAGCCGTGCCCTATGTGTGCAAGCGCCATCGTCTATGCGGGTCTCGATCGGGTGGTGTTCGCCGTCCGCGGACGGACGCTCGCGAATCTGTCGGACGGCGTCATCGACATCCCCTGCGAGGCGGTCGTGCGACGGTCGGGTGGGGACACCGCGGTCGAGGGTCCGGTGAACGAGGCCGCCGGGATGCGGGTTCACGAGACGTTTTTTGGCTGAGCACGAGCGGCGAACCGCGATCCGGTACAGCGTGAGAATTGGGGACGTATTACGACGGCGTCGGCGGGAACCGCGGGTAGGTCCCGGAGCCCTCCGTGTGCCAGCCGCGGAGCTCGACCCACTCACCCTCCGGGTCGGTTCCGGCGACGTCGCCCGCGACGGACGTCTCGTAGGTGTTCCAGCTCCACCCGAACGTCCACCACTCGTTCGTTCCCTCGTAGCGCACGGTGACGCCGAAGCTGACGTCGTCGTCGCCGCCGTGCTCGACGTACACCGGGCTCGTGGCGTCGAACGTCCGGCGGTCCGACCACCGGTCCGCGGCCCAGTCGTCGTGGTCGTCCGCCCCACGTTCGGGCTCGCTGAGTTCGACCGGAGAGAGAACGGGCTCCGTTCCGCGCGGCGTCCGCGTGTCGATCGTTCGGTCGGACACGATCCGCGAGTCGAACCAGAGCGTGTCGCGACCCTCGCGGACCTCGTCGATCTCGATCCGGAGCATCGGGCCGTGGTCGGTCGCCACGACCTCGTGTGAGACGCCGACGAACCGGTCGCTGTCGGCGACGTACAGCTCGTCGACGACCGCCTCGCCGTCGTGAACGCCGATCGGGAGGAGGACGACCACGTCCTCGGTCGCGCCGTCGACTTCCACGCTCGCCTCGTACTGATACGACGACTCGTAGGAGTCGTAAAACAGCGCGGTTCCGAGCCCGACGAACCCCGCGATCACGACGAGAAAGACGACGAGCAGCGCCGCCGTCACGATCGCGATCTTCGCCGCCGTCGATCGGTTCCAGAGGCTGCTGAGACGTCCCGTACGAGCCATAATGGGAGATGACATCACGATCGCTTATAGCTAGTCGCCCGTTTTCCCGTTCGCGCGGTGCCGATTTGGTGTCGACACGTTCGTCGTGTTCGTCCGCCGTCGCGAGCGCGTTATTTATGCGTCGAGTGCGAACGAGACGTATGACGGAGATCCCTGTCGAGGCCACGCCGGACGTGGCGATCCCGGACGACGAGATCCCCGAGGGGGTGCCGGGCGAGTCGCGAGTCATCGAGACGAACGGGGTGCGGCTCCACGTCGTCGAGGCCGGACCGGAGGACGGACGGCTGCTCGTTTTGTTGCACGGGTTTCCGGAGTTCTGGTACGGCTGGCACGAGACGATCGCGCCGCTCGCGAACGCCGGCTACCGCGTCGTCGTTCCGGACCAGCGCGGCTACAACCTCTCGGAGAAGCCGCCGCGGGTGCGCGACTATCGGATCGACGAGCTCGCGAGCGACGTGGTCGGGCTGATCGACGCGTACGACCGGGAGACCGCGGCGGTCGCGGGCCACGACTGGGGGGCGGCGGTCGGCTGGTGGCTCGCGATCCACCGTCCCGACCGACTCTCGTCGCTCGTCGCCGTCAACGTCCCGCATCCGACCGTGTTCGAGCGCACGCTCCGGTCCTCGTGGGACCAGCGACTGAAAAGCTGGTACGTGCTCGCGTTCCAGCTGCCGAAGCTTCCCGAGGCGGTCGCCCGGGCGGAGAACTGGCGGCTCGCGACCAAGGGACTCAAGGACACGAGTCGCCCGGGCACGTTCGACGCCGAGGATCTCCGACGGTATCGTCGCGCGTGGAACCGCGACGGAGCGTTCGAGGCGATGGTGAACTGGTATCGCGCGATCGTTCGGGATCGACCGACGCCAGACACGCCGCGCGTCGAGGTGCCGACGCTCGTCATCTGGGGGGCGAGAGACCGGTTTCTTCGCAAGTCGATGGCGGCCGATAGCGTCGCTCACTGTGCCGACGGCCGACTCCACACGGTCGAGGACGCGACCCACTGGGTGATACACGAGGAGCCACATCGCGTGGCTGACGCGATCGCGGAGCACGCGGATCCGCTTCCGCCCGGCACGCGGGCGTGATCACGACTCCCCGAACCGATCAGTGAACCCTCCCCGAACCGATCAGTGAACCCTCCCCGAACCGATCAGTAAAATCCCTTGTCGACGTCGTCGGTCTCGATCAGGTCGTCCAGCTCCTTCGAGAGCAGCTCCTCGGCCTCGTCGAACGTATCCGAGAGGTCGTCTAACTCGTCCGGTCGACCGTCGAACTCGTAGGACATGGGACCGAACGCCGGGGAGTCGAGCGCGTCCATCACGTCCTCGAAGAGGTGGTCCGGCTCCGTCGGCGCTTCGGCGTGAACTCTGAGCGTCTCCTCCAGGCGAGTCGCCATCTGCTCGGCCTCGCTCTCGTCTTCCGGGGCGGTCCGTACTGCGAACCGACCCGGCGACTCGTCGTCCGGAAGCAGCGGGTCGATCTCGTCGTCGACTTTCCGCGCGACCCGCGTCCCGACTCCTCGGAGGTCCCGTGGGTTCTTCGCGTACGTTTTCAGATGGTAGACGCCGACGTTCGGGTGGCCGAAGTAGAGATCCTCTCCGAGCCCCTTGCGCCGGGTTCCGGCAACGGCCCGCCAGCCATCGGGGTCGGTCGAGTCGCTGGCCACGTCCGTCAGGATCTCCTGCCAGTCTCGAACGCGCATGACGAGTGGAGTTATAAGCGCAAGCGAAATGAGCGTGTCGATGACGGGGTCGCGTCGGGCGTCACGTATCGGACGAGATGGCGGACCGCTCCTCCTCAATGAACAGCCAGAGCGCGATGGCGCCGAGCGAGAGACTGAGCACCCCGTTGACGAGACCGATCGCGAGAAACTGCAGTCCGGAGAGCACCCAGATGACGCCGAGCACGGTGACGTGGAGCACGCCGACGAGATACAACACGGGTCGCCAGAGGCGCGTGAAAAAGAGCACCACGCCGACGAGAAAGCTGACTCCGACGGCGAGTATCGGCGGTTCGGATGCGGTGTACCCCACGTAGAGGTTCACCGCCGCGATCCCGATCGACAGGAGCACCCCGATCCAGTAGCGCCATCCCCACGTCGAGGTCTCGTCGATCCGGAACACCGTACGCGCCGAGCCCATACGCTAGGGACTCACCCCGGTCTCATAGCTGTTTGGTCGGCTATGGCCGTAGCCGGTCGAGCGGGACGGTCGGTCAGCGGTTGCGCGACTGGCTCGCCGGGCGTGCGTCACCGCTCGTACACTGGCTTCCGCTGTCGGTCCGCATATGTGTACATGGCCCGCGCGAGCAGCAGCGAGCCGCCGATAATGAGCAGAAACGTGAACGCCGAGTCCGATCCGCCGAGATAGTCGACGGTTCCCCATAAAACGAGACCGACGTACAACATGACCCGAAACCGAAACGTGTCGAACCCCTCGCGGAAGAACCCCCAAAGCACGAGTCCGGCGATGTAGAGACTGACCAGCACGTCAGCGATCGCGTCCGTTCCACCCTCCGCGATCCGGTAGTATCCCGAAACGACGGACAGGATCGCCAATCCGAGGATGAGCCCCCCGATCACGCCGCGGCCGTACCGGTCGTACAGCGAATCGCTCATATCCATCACTGGGGGCTTCGTATACAAGGAGACACCGCTTTGAGCCGATTCCGGGACGAACGACGGGGACGACTAGCGGACAACCAGCGGAAACGACCGCCAGGGATGACCGACGGAGTTCACCGTGCCCGTCGCCGAAACCTCATCGGTCGCCGTCGCGGTCGTCGGTCGTCTCGTCGCGGTCGTCGGTCGTCTCGTCGCGGTCGTCGGTCGTCTCGTCGTTCCGGTGAGCGACGTCCGCGTCCGACGGATATCGGTCGACAGCATACTCCCCGGTATCGATCGGGTCGGCCGGCTCCGAGTAGTCGCGCTCGGTCCGGGTAAACTCCGGTCGAACGACGCCGCCGCGGTCGGAGTCGTCATCGGGCTCCCGTGCCGAGTCGGACGTGCTCGGCCCGTCGGTCGAGCTAGCGGCCTCAGTGTCGGCAGCGGAATCAGCCGCAGTGACGAACTCACTCCCCATGCCGTCAACGTCGCCAGCGTCGTCACCGTCGACACCCTCACCGTCGACATCGTCGCCGTCGAACCACTCGAACGCGGTGCGGCGCGCGCGACGATCCCGGAGCGCCTCTTGGAGTCGTTCCTGTAGCGTCTCGCGAAGCCGTTCGGCCTCCTCTATGTCGAAGTCGACGGCCGCAGCGTCGTGACCGACGATCGAGTTCGTGCCCGCGGTGTCGGCGACGACGGTCGCAACGTGCCAGCGGCGCTGAAACACCGTTCGCGTGTCGATGACGTTCTGAATCCGGTAGTAGGGGACGATCCGGACCTCTCGACTCCAGAACCCGTTTCGCGTGAGCAGATGGTTCTCGCCAAGCCAGTAGCCGCGGTGCTTCCACTTCAGATGTGCGGCGGGCGGAACCGCAACGAGCAGTCCGGCGAGCAGATACCACGGGATCTCCCCGGCGATCCACCAGTCGACCGCGAAGGCGATGCCGGTCAGAGCCGCGAGCACCAATGTGTATCGAAACACGTATCGCCAGCGTATCCGCTTCGGCGGGCGCGAGAACTCGGGTTCGCCGAACGTCTCGACCTCGCGTGCGAGATCGTACACGCGCTCTGTTCTGGCGATGGGAACGGCAGCCTGACTCCCGTACTCGCCGCCTTGTCCGGGCGCGTAGCCGGCGGTCTCGATCGAGAGGGTTGCGTAGCCGAGTGCGCGCTTCGCCGGGTTGTCCGACACCATCAGCGTCTGCACCTTCTCCAGCGGGATCGACCCGCTGTACCGACGGAACAGTCCGCGCTCGTACCGGAGCTCGTCGCCGGCACGCGCGAGACGGAATCCGTAGTAGTTCGAGAAGGCGATCCCGGCTCCGAGAATCCACGAGACGAGAAACAGCGCCCCCACCGCGACGATGGCGAACGCCGTCAGAATCGCCGCCGACGCGTCCGGTAGGAAGCCGGAGAGGACGGGGAAGGAGCCGGAGCCGAGGAACGCGAGGAGACCGATGAGTCGGCCGTCGAACGAGAGCGCACCAACCAACGCGAGCTCGCCGGGCGTGATCGCGAACAGGTCCGTTTCGACCGGGCCGGTGGGGTCGCCGTCCGCGTCGACGCCGGTTGACGCGTCGGATTTCCGTCGCTGTATCTCCCGTCGGAGTCGCGTCGCCTCCGCGGGGACGACGTAGCGGATCGCTCCCTCCGTACTGGAGCCGCCGGCGGTCTCGAGATCGACCGCGGCGATCCCGAGCGCGCGCTGAATGACGTTCCGGCTCACGTCCACGTTCTGGATCCGCCGATACGGGATCTCCCGCTCACGACGCGAGATCACGCCGGAGGAGATGTCGAGGGTGTCCTCGGTGAGCTCGTACTCGAACCGTCGGTAGTACGCCAGTTCGTACGCGCCCGCGACGAGCAACACGGCGAGTGAGCCCCCCACGGCGATCGCGAGTCCCCACTCGTTGGCGGTCGCGAGGAAGAACAGCAGCACGACGACTCCCGACACCTTCTGGAGCGCGCGATACGGGATCGACTGCTTGGCGAGTTTCACACCGCGTCCTCCCCGTCGGCACGGATCGCGAGTCGTTTCAACTCCTCGCGGAGGTCGTCCGCTCGTTCGGGCGTCAGTCCGGGAATCCGAACGTCGGCACCGCGAGAGCCGGCCGTGTACACGACACACGACGCGAGTCCGACGCTCCGCTCGATAGGACCGCGTCGCGAGTCGACGTGTTGAATGCGGACGAGCGGGACCGCGGTCCGGACCTGCGTAACGACGCCGCGGTCGAGGTACAGCGCGTCCTCGCGGATCTCGTAGCTCCACCGCCGGTAGCGAAGCAGGGCGTGTGTGGCCCCGAGCACGAGAAGCGTCGCGCCCGCCGCAATGGGTGCCCACTCGGGCAGAAATCCGAGATAGAACGCGCCCGCGAACGGGGTCGTCAGGAACAGCGCGAGGACCGCTGCGCGCACGACCCAGACGATCCGGACGCGCGGGTTGAGCCGCTGTGTCGTCATCGACGTCCCTCCGTCGCGTCTCCGAGAGTCATACGTCGCCGTTATCGCGGGGCACGTAAAAACTCCCGCGACCCGGACGGGGGCCGACCGCGCGATCGTTGCACGGTAGAGATCCTCTCTCAGTGGAGAGTGTTGCCGAAACCGCTATCACTCGTGGCTGAGACTCGCCGCCCATGGCCGACGACCCGTTCGAGAACATGCTGGCGCAGATGGATCGAGCCGAGGAGTACGCCGATGTCGACCACGGGGTGTTCGAGCGGCTCAAACATCCGGAGCGCACGCTGAAGGTGACGCTCCCCGTCGAACTCGATTCGGGCGAGGTCGAGGTGTTCGAGGGGTACCGATGCCAGTTCGACAGCGCACGCGGCCCGTTTAAAGGCGGGATCCGATATCACCCCACCGTCACCCAGCGGGAGGTGGAGGCACTCGCGGGTTGGATGTCCTGGAAAACGGCGCTCGTGGACCTCCCGTACGGCGGCGCAAAGGGTGGCGTGATCTGCGAACCGAAGGATCTGACCGAAAACGATCTCGAGAAGCTCACCCGTCGGTACACGGAGGGGATCCGGCGAATGATCGGACCCGAGACGGACGTTCCCGCACCGGATATGAACACGAACTCGCAGACGATGGCGTGGCTCATGGACACGTACTCGATGTACGAGGGGTACACGGTGCCGAAAGTCGTCACCGGCAAGCCGCTGGAGCTCGGCGGGACGCCGGGTCGGACGGCGGCGACCGGTCGGGGCGTGTCGATCGTTACGGAGCGACTGTTCGAGTACCTCGAACGTGACCTCTCGGAGGCGACGGTGGCGATTCAGGGGTTCGGCAACGTCGGCTCGCACGCCGCGAAACTGCTTGACGAGTCCGGCGCACGGGTTGTCGCGACCTCGGACGTCACCGGAGCCGCATACGACCCCGAAGGGCTGGACGTGCCGACGCTCGCCGCACACGTGGAGGCCGGCGGGCTCATCGAGGAGTACACCGATGGGACGCTTCGCGGTGCCAGCCGGGACCGAACCCGGTGGGACGAGCCGGACCGGATCGCAAACGAGGAGCTGTTGACACTCGACGTCGACGTGCTCATTCCCGCCGCCGTCGAGGGGGTGATCACCGCCGAGAACGTCGACGAACTCCGCGCGTCGGCGGTCGTTGAGGCCGCGAACGGGCCGACGACGGTCGCGGCCGACGAGGTGCTCACGGACCGCGACATCCAGGTCGTTCCCGACATCCTCGCGAACGCGGGCGGCGTCATCGTCTCGTATCTGGAGTGGGTCCAGAACTCTCAGGAGTTTTCGTGGCCGTTGGAGACCGTGAACGCGGAGCTGGAGCGACGGATCGGCTCCGCGTTCGACGAGACGATCGCCCGGTACGACGAGGGCGACATCCCGGACCTGCGGACTGCCGCGTACACGATCGCACTCGAACGGACCGCGAGCGCCCACGAGTACCGCGGGCTGTTCCCCTAACTCGCATACCGCGACCTCACTCACACACGACGGATTCGGTCGGCGGTCACGTCGATCGGATCGGCGTAGTGGACGATCGGCTCCCCGTCGGGACGATCGAACGCGTTCGCCGCGAACAGCGTGTTTCGCCGGACCGTCACCGTCGCGTCCCGCAGCCGCCACGGCTCGTGGTCGATCGCGCCGCAGTACAGTCGCCTTCCCTCCGCGTAGAAGCGGTAGTTCTCGAGGAGAAACGCGGCTCGCGAACCCGGGTCGGGGACGAACGCCTCGCCGTCCGGTTCGTAGGTCGCGTCGAACGATGCCGGCGCTGCGCCGGCGTGGGTGCGTCGACTCCGGAAGTGGACGCGACTCCCCTCGCGCCGGACGGTCGCGTCGGCCCGGTAGTACGGTAACGCGAACAGCCGTCTGGCGACGGTGACGCCGAGCGGATCCGAGGCGTCGAGGCTGTAGAAGTACACGCCGGGACCGTTCGGTCCGTCGACGTAGGTCCGGAGGTTGAGCTCCGGAAACGAGAGACCCACGGGGACGCCGCGGGGTCGAACGTCCGACATCACGAACGGGACGACCCCGAGGTATGCGTCGCCGTCGTGGGTGACGACCGACAGCCGGTCAGGGAGCGTCTCGGCGACGACGTCGGGATCGACGGGCCAGTGGAGAAACAGTCCGTCGCGCCATCGCATCTCCAGCCAGCGGCGTCCGAGCATATCGATCCTTGGAGCGGGACGGTGAAAACCCGCACGGCACGACCGGGTCGGCCTCGGAGAAGACACAAACGGACGTTTGTGCTTCGGATCCGTTTATGCCCGCACCGCGTCTCAACCCGGGCATGAACGCGAGACGACTGCTGCTCGTCGCCGCGGTCGCGTCGATGCTCGTGCTCGCCGGCTGCGTCGGCGGCGACGATGCCGGTGACGCTACGGACGACGTCGCCGTCGAGGAGGATCTGTCTCCCGACGACGCGGCCGAGGATGCCGCCTCGTTCACGGACGCCGAGGACGTCGAGGCGACGGCCGCGGACGGTGCCGTGGATCCGGCCGCGCTGGCCGCCGAACGACAGCTGATACGAACTGGGCAGCTCCGGCTCACCGTCGACGAGTTCGATGCGGCCGAGCGAGAGGTGCAAGACGTGACGGACGGGTACGGCGGCTTCGTGAGCGAATCCAGCCGCGAAACGGCCGAGCGACACGGCGAACCGTACACGGTCGGCGAGTTCGTCGTTCGAGTGCCGAGCGACGAGTTCGACGCAGCAATGGCGGAGTTCGAGACCGTCGGCGAGGTCGAAAGCCGGCAGACCGACACCGAAGACGTCTCCGACCAGCTGACGGATCTCGAGGCGCGCCTCGACAACCTCCGTGCGGAGCGTGACCGGCTCCGCGAGCTGTACGACGAGGCGAACGAGACCCAGGACGTTCTCGCCGTGCAGTCGGAGCTGTCGAGCACGCAGTCGGAGATCGAGCGGCTCGAGGCGCGACAGGCGGACCTCAATGAAAAGGTGGCGCTGTCGACGATCCGGATCGAGCTCGCCGAGGAGCCGCCCGAACGCGAGCCGGTCGAACCCGAGGCGTGGTACGACACCGGCGTCACGGCGGCGTTTCTCGAATCGGTGAGCGGCGTCGGAACCGTCCTCCGAGCAACGGTCGTCGGGACAGCGTACGCCGCACCGTACCTCATCGCCTTCGGCGTTCCGCTCGTCGCCATCGGGATGTTCGCCCGACGGCTGCGCGGACCCGATCCGGTCGGCGACCGAAACGAAGCCGACGACGGGACCGAGTCGGACGAGAGCGAGACGTCGTAGTTCCGACTGTGGCGTGGTGAGTCCGAGACGGCCACAGGCAACCCGAGACGATCAAACCGCGATCATCGTCACGCCGATCACTGCCAGCACGGCCGCGAGGATCCGGATCCGGAAGTGGCGCTCGCCGAGCAGGAGCCCGCCGAGCACGACCGCCACGATCGCCTGCGTGTTGATTATCGGCGAGGCGATGCTGGCGGGAAGGATCGCAAACGACAGCGTCGTCACGTGTTCGCCGAGGGCGACGACAGCGCCGGCCAGCGCGAACTTCGGCAGGTCACGCCGGACGTTCGTCGGGCGATTGCGGATGGCGCTGGGCAGCAACACGGTGGCGACGCCAGCAAGGAGGAGCGGCACCCACAGCGTCTCGGGGATCGCAAGCTCCTGGAGGGCGACGCGCTTTCCCACGTCGCTAACGGCGTAACAGACGGCGCTCAACAACGCGAGCTGGGCGGGTCTGGAGTTCGCGGCCTTCGCGAACGGCTCGAGGAACCCGCCCGGGTCGTAGTTCGCAACGTACACCGCGAGCGTCGCGACGACGACGCCGGCGACTTCCAGCGGAGTCAACACCTGCCCGAGAAGCAGGATCTCCATCGGCAGCACGAACATCGGGACGATCTTGTTTATCGGCGTGACGTAGGAGACGTCGCCGTCCGCGATCGCGACGAGAAACAGCACGAATGCGGCGGCGGTCGCGACGACCGTAACCGCGACGACCCCGAGCTCCGCGACCCCGAACCTCCCGAGCGCTGCCGCCGTCACGCTGCCGTCGGCGACGACGACGGGAACGTACCACGCGATCGCGAAAGCGTTGATCAGCACGGTGAGCGCGGCTGGCGGATATCCCTCGAAGAGCCGCTTCAGCAGGTAGATGTACACGCCCCAGACGATGGCCGCGGTGAGCGCAAGGCCGATTCCCGGATCCGCAACGGACCCGAGCTGCAGCGTCGACGTCGCCGCGACTCCGATACCCATCGATCGACCCGACGCGAGTGCGACTCAAGAGGAGTTCGATCGGCTTCCACTGACGGGACGAGGCTCGGATCATGGACGAGGCTCGGATTATGGACGAGGCGATGGCGGACGGAGGCAGGGAGAAGAAACGAGGTGAGGTCCGTTACGGCGCGACGAGATCCACGACCGTTTCGCCGTCGACGACGACGTTGTACGCGCCCTCGTCGTCGTTCCAGAGAACGAGTCCGTTCTCGACGAACACGACCGCCCCGTACTCCGCCTCACGAAGATGACGGTTGAGCTCCGTCTCGCGCGTGCAGACGGCGTAGTGTTCGACCAACTGTGATCCGTCACCGATCTTGTACACGGCGTTGTCCCCCTCGCTGAGGTCGTGGCTGAGCTTTACCGCGAGGAGGTTCACACGGTCCGTGACGTGCTCCTCGGAGTCGGCAAGCCGCGCGCAGCGGTCCTCGCTTGCGCGGACATCAACCCGACGTTGCCCGTCCGTCCGAAGGATCGAGTACGCGAACTGGACGTCGACGTTGATGAACTCGCCCGGCTCGTCCTCGGGTCCTCGATCCGCGGTTTCGTCAAGTCGGCGCTGGAACGCGGGGATCGCGAGCTCGTCGGCGACGTCGAACGACCAGCCGGCGTCCTCCGGGGCGGCCCCCGGCCAGAGGCGTAGCGTCGGCGAGTACACCTCCACGTCACCGTCCGGGGTCGCGACCGCGCGCTCGACCTCGCGGAGCCCGGTCGCGGTGTTGAGGTCGGCTGGCGCGAGCGCGACGACGCTCCCGTCGGTCGCGAGCACGTCGAGCGCCGCCTCGACGACCGCCACCGGATCGTCCAGCTCGGAGAGAACGTTACCAAAGAGTACGATATCGAACGGTTTTGGCCGGCCATCGTCGCCGACGGCGACCGCGTCGATCCCGTCCGATCGCGGCGCGCCGACCCCAAGCATGGACTCCGCGGTCTCGCGATGGATCGCCGTCCGGAAGTTCCGTCCGGTCTCCGCGAGCAGCCGGCCGAGCACGTCGGCCGCCGGGCTGGGCTCAACCCCGTGGTACTCCACGATGGCGTCCTCGGGAAGGTAGTCGTGGAGCCCGAGCGCCGGCCCTCCGGTACCCGCGCCGACGTCGAGCACGCGGAGCGTGCGATCGAGCAGCCGGTTCTCGACGAGGTCGTCGAGCACGTAGCCGATCGTGGCGTAGTAGTCCGGGAGATGGTAGATCGCGTAGCCGAGCGCGGCGATGCGGTCGTATGCGACGTCGTTTTCGAAGAAGTAGTCGGTTTTCAGCCGTCGGATCGCCTCGCGAAGGCGGTCCCCTGAGTCACCCCGATGCCAGTTCGCGCCGAACTCCTCGACGAGGAGATCCTCGAGAGCGAACGCGTACGCTTCCGGGAACGTGGTCGGAGCCCAGCCCGGCGGCTCGACGGGAGCGTCGTCGACGGGGACGAACCGCCCGTCGTCGCGCTCGCGGAGCCGCAGGTCGAACGCCTCCTCTCGGAGCGCCTCGCGGACGACTCCTGGATGCGGTCGCCCCTCGATGTACTCCGCTATCTCCTCGGGGTCGATCGGTCTGACGTTACGGAGGTAGTTTGCGTTGTTTCGTACGGCCTGTCTGTCGATCATCGTCGAGTGGCGGTGTGGTGTATCATTCGGTCTCACGTCGTCGGTTGCACGGATCCGCGGATCCGATCCGTCGTGTCGTTCGCCGACGCGCTACGACTACTCATGGCGTTCGCCGACGCGCTACGACTACTCATGGCGTTCGACGACCCGCGACTACTCGTGTCGGCTTCGCGTCTCGCGGTCCCCGCGTGCGCGCTTGTAGAGGTCGGCGAACCGTTCCGGGTCGGCGTCGGCTATCTCGGCGGCCGCCTCCGCGACATCGGCCGCGCCGTCGAACGCACGCTGGATCTCGGCATACACGGCCGGCGAACCTTCCGTGATCGTATCGGCGACGTCGTCGAGCGCTTCCGAGACGGGCGTATGGAACTCCTCGCGGACGTCGTCGCCGGCGAGTCGCCACGCGAGCACCGCGGCGTGGGCACCCGCCTGCACGGTCTCCATCGCTCCGTCGTGTTCAGCTGCGGTCGTCTCGAACACGTCATTGCCGCCGGCCTCGATCGCACCGGTGATCGCCGAGACGTGCGGTCCGGGCTCGTCGACGACGACCGCAACGTTGCCGGGGACGCGCGGCGGCGCGAACAGCGGATGGTAGCTTGCACGCTCGATCTCCGGTGCGTGCTCACGCATCGCCGCGACCGCATCCGTCATCTCGCCGGAGACGTCCACGATCGCATGAGTCGCCCGCGACGCGTACGCCTCGACCGCTTCGGGCACCGCCGACATCGGAACCGCGAGACAGACGACGTCGAACGTCGACGTTCCATCGGCAGCAACGACGTCGGCGTCCCGCGTTCTGGCAGCGGACTCGGCGATCGCCCTCTCACGGTCGGCGAACGCCACGGTGGCCTCGACGGACGAGTCGTCGGAGCGGACGGTGTCGGCGACCCAACGACCCATCTCCCCTGCCCCCACGACGAGTAGCTCCATCGGTCACTCAAAGCAACGTCGTGTGGCCCTTAAAGCCGTTCGATGCGCGTTTCCGGTGGACGTCCGTGGTTTTGTACCATCAGGGCTGATAGCCAGCCGTCGATCGAATCTGTCGATGGTGATCGAGCGTCCCGAAAGCGATGGAGTCGTTCGACTACGAACCGTAGCCCCCCACGTGAACACGCCCCAGAGTAGTTTCTCCGATCGTTTTCCATGAATACAACCGACGAATAACTCTCCAAAGTTGTGCGGACACATCTCACACAATATTTAACCCAAATGAAAGCGTATCTACACCCATGGACTCCGACAGTCCCGCTACCGCGTGCATTGCCGGTCAGCCGACGCGCAAACTCGGCACCTTCTTTACACCCGGCAATACGCGCAAACGCTTTACGTGGACTGGTCGGACCCCGAACGGATCCGACTCCGCACGCCGCGTCTGCGGCCATCGTGGGTCGCCCGCTTCCCGCCGTTCACCCCCCGGTCAGGGTTATCGCCCCTGAATGAGCGTCTCCCAGCATCCGATCGCGTTACGGCTGGAGCGACAGGTCGGCGGCGCGACGAAGCTGTTAGCGACCGTCATGGCGCTCCCGCTCATCGACGGGATCTTCCCGGCGCTCGTCGTCGCTGGCGTGTTGGCCTCGCCAGCCGGTGTCGTTGAGACCGGTATCCTCATCTTCGGCGGCTCAGCGACCGTCGCGGTGATCCTCGCGGAGATGGACGGTAGCCGCAGGGAGATGGCCACCTCAGTGCTGCTTATCGGCGCGGTGATCATCCCTGTCGCCGCGGTCGAGGCAGCGCTCGCACCGACGCTCGCGGGGTTCCTGAACCTCGCCGTGTTCGAGCGGTTCGCCGGGCTCGTGATCCTCGCGATCGCGGCCAAAACCGCGAGTTCGGAGATCGGAAAGTATCTGCCGAGCCCCGCCGTCATCGTCGGTCTCGGGCTCGTCGCCAGCTTCGAGCCGTCCGGGTTCGCCGTCGAGACGTCGATGGAGTACGTCGCACCCGGGACGGCCGCCGCGGCGATCGGTGTCGGCTTCGCGCTGGCGGTCGCGCTACTGTCGCCACAGCTGAAAGAACGCGTCGACATCGACCGATTCAGGTTCGGGTCGGCGGTCGCACTCGGCGTCCTCGCGCTCCCGATCCTGCTCGGCCCGTTCGGTATCATGCAGACCGAGGCACCGATCGCGTTGGCCGTGCTCGCAGTGACCGCGCTGTTCGCGTACAACCCGAACCCCGACCACGTCGCATCGCCGGCAGCGAGTGATTCAGACGACGACGCTGACGGTGGTGTTAGCGTTGATCCCGGAGCTATCGACTCCGAGAAACTCGCTGATAACGTCCGAAACCGGGACGCACCGAGCGGCGACATCGACGATCCGCACGGGTCGGACTCGCATAGTAGCGCCGGACCGTCGGTGCCTACCATGGGCGAGGACGTGACCGTGATGGCGAACGGCGGCGATGCGACTGACGAGGAAGCGTCGACGAACCCCTTCGAGGACGACGACTCCCGCGCGCCGTGGCTGTGACCGATATCGCCAACGTCACGGGGTGAGCCCCGCCCGACTCCAGGATATCGTCGTCGTTAACCACGATCGGTTATATGCCCCGCCGCGATCCGCGGCCCTTTAGGTGTCGTCGTCGCCAACAAGCCCCATGTCCAATCGCGTCGTGCAGGGTCGAATGGTGACGCCGGGAAAACTCGCGGAGCTGGTCGAAGGGGAGTCGGTGTTGGAGACCGAGGAGATCGAGGACGCCGACCGTGACTGTCCCGACTGCGGTGGCGATGTCATCTCCGTCGGGTACATGCCGACGGTAACCGAGTTCGTTACCGGATACAAATGCCAGGACTGTGAGTGGAGCGACGACGACCGGTAGGTTCGGTCGCTTCGGGCCCCCTGACGCGTGTTTCGGAACGACTCGGTGTTCGTCTCAGTGTTGAATACGTGGCCCTCGCGTCCACGGATCGCTCAGGATCGAAACCCCTTTAGTCGTCTTTGTGTAACCGGTGAGTGCAGGATCACGCGGGGCTGTGGCCAAGCCAGGCATGGCGACTGACTCCAGAGGCTACGCCCGGGACGACACTCCAGACTGATATACCGAGCGGACGACTGATCATCGTTCGTGTTGACGACCCTCTGGAGTTCCGAGGCGCACCGGAGATATCAGTCGATCGGGGGTTCAAATCCCTCCGGCCCCATTTCACTCACTTCGTTCGTGAAACAGCACATACAGAGCTTCTACTGTACGTTTAGGGCAACCACTCAGAACCCCATTCTGAGGATTTCATTTGATTTGAACCCCTGAACGATGACAGGGTGCCACCGTTATGCGATACTAAGGATTTCACAAGCCACCGCTCCCGTACCGCATTTTCAATAAACGGGGAGACAGTCGTCATTCCGGTCACCGATCGGAACCCCCCTGACTCAAAGGTCGAACAAGTGGTGTGTGACGCCTGACCCACTGACCCACTAGGGGGTCACCACACGCACCGACCTCATTTAATACGGGGATCAGGTTCCCGTCGTCCGGCGGCTTGGGCATATCCCACTCAACGGTTTGCTACCAATATCTAGATACACGTTCTCACGTGGATCGTTCAGTATCAGGGTCGGTCTTTTCGTGAACTCTTTTCGTATCATTGCCCCTCGTTTCGTGTTCAGGTGGGTTCAAGCGATCCAAAGTATCATTCGGGGCGGGCGTGTCGGGTGTGGGTATGGTTGTGGTTCGCGGTGAGCGGTTAGATCAGTTCTTGCTGCGACAGTGGGAGAGCGGGGTGCCGCATGGGCTTGGGGAGCGGTCGGGGCGGTTGTGTGTGACGGCCGGGTCGATCGCGGAGCGGAATCTGAAGCGGTCGCTCGTGTCAGAGGGAGTGCCGGCGTCGCAGGCGGCGTCGTACTCGTCTATCGAGGATATTGCGCGGGCGGTCCTCTCCGCTCACCACGGGTCACGGGCGGCAGTGCTGGATCCGTCGTTGCGACGGCGAGCTATCGTTGAGATCATATCCGAGGCTGCGTGTGAGAAGCCGGAAACGCCGCTTGAGCGGTTCGTCGATCGGGTCGAATGGGATGAGGACGCGTATGCGCGCTTGTCATCGGAGCTTGAAGCGTATTTCCGGGCGTCGAACGTCGGAGCGCCATCTGAAGCGCATCGGAATCACGAGTCGTTGAAGGCGGTCGCTGTGAGGCTGTCGGACCCGTTTGCGGCGTGGAAATCGTCACAGGGGTTGGCGGCGTTTGCAGAGATTCACGCAGCGTTGCGTGCGCGGATGGGGGAGGTGCCTGCGCACGTGTATTTGTCGCGGAGTCATTTGGTTGCGGCTGCGAGCGAGCAGCTTGCTGGTGAATGGGAGGCGGTATTTCCGACGGTTGAGTGGGTCGGTGTGGCGACGGTGAACGTGTTTGATAATCCGACGACGCGGTTGCTTGCGGCGCTAGACGATCTTTCGGGTGGGCCGACGGTGAACGTGTTTGGTCGGTCGGGAACGCGAACGGATCTGGTATCGCGGCTACGGGCCGTCGGGGTGGACGTCACTGAGGGTACGGCGGGACGGTCGGCGGTGAGCGAGGTCGTTGACGACGTGTTGGCGGTGGCGCAAAATGAGTTTGAGGGGGAGGAGCCGGCGGGTGGCGTGGAGTTGGTTGAGGCCCCGGATCATCGGCGTGAGGTGGAGGCGGTGGCGGCGCGGTTACGGGAGTTGTTCGCGGACGGCGTGGTACCGGAGGATGTGGTCGTGGTGGCGCGTGATGCCGGTGCGTATCGGTCGGTGGTCGAGGACGTGTTCACGACGAATGAGTTCCCGTATCACGTCGAGACGCGGGTGCCGATGGGGAACGTGCCGGCGTACCGGTTCGTGAAGGCGACGATCGATCTGATCGCGTCGGTGTCGGAAAGGCCGGACGCGTCAGTCGGATATGAGGCGGTGATCGATCCGTTACGACTCGGGTTGTGTGTTCCAGGCACGGACGTGGGGTCGTGGCCGGTGCCGCAGGCGGAGTTTCTGCGGCTTGAAGAGGAGTTCGCGGCGGCCGAAGAGGCGTCTGGGCCGCGAGGTGTGCCGGAGTGGGCGGAGTTCGTGGGTGACCGGTCGGGGCGTGAGTGGGAGTTCGCGTCGGTGTACCTAGCGTGGATTCAGGAGGAAGCTGACCGGTCGGTATCTGACGGAGCGTGGCTGAGTGAGTGGATTCAGCGACTGTTAGGGCGGCACATAGAGCAGACGGTGGGGGCCGACGTGCAGAGCCCGGTTGGTCCGATGGTGGATCCGAGCCGCTCGGATCTGTCGGCGAAACACGAGAGTCATTACGCGGAACGCGTGCAGGATCAGGCTGGACGAGTCAGGGCGTACGTGAACCGAGCTGAGCAGTTGACCCCGGACGCTGATGCTGGGTGCGACTGGGAGCTTGCTGCGCGGGCGGTCGGTGACGTGATGGGCAGTGAGTCGATCGGGACGCGGAACGCGGACGCGAGTGCGGTACGAGTGGTGGACGCCGGTAACACGTACTTCCTCGATGCAGCACACGTGTTCGTGCTCGGGTTGTCCGCGGAGACGTTCCCGCAATCGTTCACACCACCGACGTTCCTGCATGAAGACTTGTTCGACGCGGTGTACGACGAGGCACACGGAGGTGACGACGAAACGACGGAAGACGTGGATCCGTACGTATTTTATGAGAGTCGGCAGAGCCAGTACGGTCAGGACCTCGATCTGTACGAGGCAGCGGCGGGTGTGAGTGCTGAGTCGGTGACGTTGCTGCACAATTATCTCGATTCGGCGTCGGACCCAGTTGCGTGGTCGTCGTTCGTCGATTACCTCGATCCGGAGGCAACGGAGGACGCGTACGTGTCCCGGATCGCCGTTGATGACTGGTTACCGACGGCGCGTGGAGCTGCCGGTGCCACGGCAGGGACGGCCACCCCGGATGATTCGGTAGCGAAGCACGGTGCGGTGTCGGCGTGGAGTGAGTTGGCCGGGCGGGATCGGCTGCGAGCGTACGCGTTTCATGTAGCGGACGCAGGTCACGTGTCCGGCCCGTCTATCTCGCCGATCGCGTTTACGCGGCTGGCGTTGTGGACGGACGGCGAGGCGTTCCACGGGACGATCCGCCCGCGGGTTGACCGGTTGACGACCCCGACGTTCCGCGTTGGCGTTGACGAAGCGGACGCCGCGTTCTCGCCGGACATCGACCGAGAAGCAGTGACGGGTGACCCGACACGGTCGTTTGAAGCCGATCTGTACGCACAGTGTGAGCTGAAATACTACTTCTACCAGTACCTGTTTAACCGGGACGGTGACGAGATCGACCGCGATCGGATTCCGGACGGGCGGCAGTCGAATCCGACGAGTCGCTTCGGGCGCGTGCCGCGCGTTCTTCGTGAACAGCACGTGACAGACCGGTATCGAGACGCGATCCGCGTGCTGATCGAAGAGCTCGCCCCGGACCGGCAGGCTGATTTGAACGCGTTCGACGATCCTGGCGCGGTCGTCGCGTGGTGGCGTGAGAACGCGCCGTCGAACGCACCGTCGTCGATCGCGCAGTCGCTCATTCGGGAGTACGAGCGCGTTCAGTCCGAGTTGGCGGCCGGGGTAACCCGTAACTGGGACTGGGTCGGTGGGCGAACGATTGATGCGGGCGACGGATCGCTCGCGCTCGGCCCCCACCGGGTCGATACCGTGACGTTCCCACCAGCAGATGAGCCGGACGCCGACGGTCGTGACACGGGACCGTATCACCTCCCGGTGTTCTACGTTGCTGAACGTGGCGCAGCAACGCACGCACCGAAGTTGTGCTGGGAGCCGCCGCGTGACGGGGCGTTGCGGCCACAGGAGTGTCACGACGTGTGCCGGCAGTGTGATGACGCTGCGTGGTGTCGGATCGGGTCGAAATTCGATCTCGATCACCGGTTACACGGGGCCGCGGTCGAGTATGCTGACCCGGTCGGCGTGGTGTTCGTTGAACAAGGCGTGAGCGGACCGAGCGGCCGGAACGGGTACCTTGTCACGCAACCAGGGACGGAAGACTGTCTTGATGTGGTCGAACAGACGGAACGACGCGTGACACCGGCAACATGGCAGCGCTTGGCAGAATCGTGGCGGGCGGATCTCACGGAGCACCTCGAAGCGATGCAGCATGACATCGGTGAGACGGCCGTGTACAACGTGGACGAAGCGTTCGTGGCTGAAGGGACGGATCGGTACGGGAACAACACGGGAAGCGGTGACAACGGTTGTGCGACATGTGTGTATCGTGACCTGTGTCAGCTACCCCAGAAGGTGAACGAGCGATGACGGGGCGTACCTCCGCGACACCGCCGTTGGAGACGCGAGGTAGCGTCTCGTTGAAGGGTCCACAGCAAACCGTGTTCGACAGGTTCCATGACCCGCAGTACGGTCGCGTGTGTGTGAACGCCGGCGCGGGGACCGGGAAGACGATGACGATGATCCGAACGGTCGCACAAGCCGTCGTCGCGGAGGATGACGCCGGGCGTGACCCGTTCGATCAGATCCTGTTGACGACGTTCTCGAACGACGCGGCACACGAGCTCAAGACGCGGCTGAAAACGCAGCTCCGTGAACACGACGCCGCCGCGACCGACCCCTTGAGTGATGCAGTGTGGCGGAACATCGAAACGAACGCCGACATCGGCACGATCGACGGGTTCCTCCAAGGGTTACTCGAAGAGATCGCCGTCGATATCGGGGTTCCGGCATCGTTCGAGATCCGCGATTCGGTTACCGAATCCGATCTCATCGGTGGCGTGTTCGATGCCGTGCGGAGTGACTGTTCGTCGGAACTCAGGCAACTCCGCGACGCGTTCCCGCCAACGGACGATCAGCCGGCCGGGTACCGTGATCTGGTCATGCAGATCCAACAGAAGTGCCGGGAGTACTGCTGGACGCCGGCGAAAGCCACACGACACCTTCGAAAGAGCCTCACGGAAATGCACGCCGGGCACGATCGGCCAGCAACCATCGATGACGTACAGGAAATCCTGGAGTCACTGGTACCGAATCCGTCGATGCTGTCCGATACCGACGACGCCCTCGCGCAACTACTCGTACACGTCCAGGAGACGTACGAGAACACGGCAGCGGTGATCGACGCGTTCGGCGTGGTGCTCGAATCGTTCGAACGACACTACGACCGGTTGACGCTCGAAACCGGCGCGTTGTCACACACCGACGTGACGTTCCTCCTCGTCAGGGAACTCGCCGGCGACGCACACGGCTTGGAGGGACGGCTCCCGTCGGCTGTCGCCGATCGGTGGCGAGACAGTCTTGCCTCACGGTACCAGTACGTGTTCGTCGATGAGGTGCAGGACACGAGTTACGCGCAGTGTCAAGTGCTGTCTCACGTGATCCGTAACGACGCACACCAGACGCAAGTGCTGTTGATCGGCGACGTGAAACAGTCGATTTACGAGTGGCGGTCGGCAGAACCGGAGATATTCGGCGACGTGATCGATGCCGGACAACGCGCAGACAACCTCCGTGACCGAGACGTCGAGCCGAGCGTCGTCGATGATCACTTCGGGATCCGCGGATTGACGCACGTCCCGTTGACGCTGAACTTCCGTAGTCACCCGGACATCATCGCGGCGGCCAACCGACTGTTCTCGCACGTGTTCTCACACCCGAGCCTCGGCGGTATGGGTGACATCGACATCGCGTACGAACCGTTGGACGCCTTCCGTGACGACGGCGACGCGAATCAGGCGCGTGTTCACGCGATGGATTTCTCCGGGAACACGACACGTGACGACTGGGTTCGCGTCGAAACAGAACGTATCGCCTCGACGATTGCGACGATCGTGGACCCCGACGACGACCCGCCGGTGCGGGTCGATCCGTACACGAAATCCGAAGCGAGTACGCCCGTGCCACCGGACCCAGGAGACATTACGCTGCTGTTCCGATCCCGGTCTCGCATGGAGGAGTACGCCACCGCGCTTCGAGAACGCGGCCTCCGCGCCGCAGTCGATGCGAGCGATGACCTGTTCGAAACAACCGAGATCAAACTCATCATCGACGTTCTCGAATGGTTCGCAAATCCACACTCCCGCCCGTCGTTACTACGTATCCTCAGGTCCCCGTTGGTCGCGGTTTCCGATGAGACGCTTCGGACCGTCCCGCGGTTCAACGGCAGCGTCCAAGCGTTGCTCGACGACTGGCCCGAACGCCTCCCATCCGACGACCGTGACCGGATCGCTGGGCTCGTCGCGCTCCGAGATGACTTACGGTGGAGTCGTGAAGAGGCGAAATCCGATCTCGTGCACAAGATCCTCCGACATTCAGGGTTCGAGACCGTCCTGCTCACAAACCCGGAAGCGATCCGTGAGTACGGGAACTTGTGGACGCTCACTGAACTCATTGACCAATGGGAAGAAGACGAGCTCCTCGCCTACCGGGAACTCGTCGATCGACTCACAACGCTACGGGATTTGACTCCGCAGAACCAGCCGGACTTCACCGTCGCACCGATCGCCAGCGAGGAGAACGATGACGCCGTCATATTAACCACGGTACACGCGTCGAAAGGCCGCGAGTTCCCCGTCGTGTTCCTCGTCGATCTGTTGAACCGCCTCAACTTCCCGCGCACACAACTCAGCCGGCTCGTCTGCAGTCGCCGCGACGGGCTCGCCATCCGCCCGCAACCGGGCGAGACACCGTTCCCTGACGGAGTCGATATCGACAGTCCGGACGATGACGGCGTCTGGCTCGGCACCGATCGGTCCAACGGCCCGATCGCAACGGCAACCGGCCCGATCTGGCTCTCTGACGAGCGAACCGACGACGGGCAGTTCCAGTACGGGAACCCGTTGAACCGGCACCTCGAACGTGAGGTCGCCGAATCATGGCGGAACCTCTACGTCGCGTTCACCCGCGCTGCCGACCACGTCTTCTTCGGCCTCTGTACCGACCAGATCTACCACGGCGAGCATACCACGTGGATGGCACCAATGCGAGACGTGTTCTTCCCAGACACCGACGCACCAACCGGGACCGTCGAACTCACGCCAACCGACGACCGACTCGATGATCGTGCCGGACACACCACTGCCAGCACCGGTAGTCACGATCCGTTCACACTCGGAATCGATGACGTGCCGCTCAACGCTACACCGCGCGTCTCACAGGATCGTGAATCGTTACCCGCTGTTGACGAGTTCCTCGCCGGAACACCGGAGACAGATACGATTGACGCGCTCCCGTTACGACCACAATCACTGACGGCGACGGCCGTCCACGACTTGCTGTCCTGCCCACGTCGATATCAGTACGAACACGTCCAAGACGTCACACCGATGTCACCGCCCCGCGAACAGGACATCTCACCGCCTGCCGGGCTCGCCCCAACCGAGTGGGGGACCGTCGTCCACGACGTGCTTGAAGCACACGTCGTCGCCGGCCGTGACCTTGACACAGAGCTCGCTGCTGTCCGCACACGACACGGAGAAGAAGTGGTTGATGAGCTCACCGACACCGTGATCCCGAACTTCGACGCCACTGACACCGGTACACGCCTCCAGACGAGCGTTGCTGACGGAGACATTCTTGCCGAAGAAACGTTTGATGTCACGCACGACCTCGGCGAGACCACGACCCTGATCCGCGGTGACATCGATCTGCTGTACAAAGACGACGACGGGTGGCACATCGTCGATTACAAAACCGGTGGTGTTCGGTCCGACGCCGAGTACGCAACCGCTCGATACAAAACCCAACTGCAAGCGTACGCCTGGTTACTCACGGAACTCTACGATATCGATGTCACCGGCGCTCACCTCATGTACGTCCACGACGGCGGAACAACCCACGATGTCGCCGTTGATCACGCGACGTTCGACGACGCGCTGAACCGTGTCACTACGCAATTGTCGCTCACACGCAACGAAAACGGTCGAATCATGTTGGCAACCACCCCCTCGCCCGACCCTGACGATCACCCCGACCGTGCTGCGCTTGACGAAACGACTCGTTGCGGCTCCTGCCCGTACGGGCAGAGCAAAGGCGGGCCATGCCGATTCGGCTGATCTCGTCAGCAACGTCGTACTGAGGAGAGAATCTATTGGCCGCCCCATCGTGTCCGCGTACTAGCGAACGGATCCTCAGAAACCCCTTTTCGCCGCTGATGGGTGATGTTGACCGCTTTGTATCCACGGTCTGTTTCCAGAATGTCGTATTGAATGAGATCATCTTCAGTCGGTGCTTGACCACGTACGTCGCTGACATTGAAGAACACGTCGTCAGAAACCTCGCTCGTTTCGATGAATCCGTACCTTTCTTCCGAGTTGTAATGTGCGACAGTCCCGATCTCTTCCCGGACAACGTACTCCTCGCTTCCTTTTTCCGGATAGTTAGCGGACGGTGAACCGTCGTTACCAGTGCTGATGTGCGATTGCTCAGTGTGGTCTGTTTTGTGCTTGAGCAAACTCATTGCTGATTCGAATTCAACGCCACTGTCAGAACACCGATGGATAGTCTCCTGGCTCGTTTCGCTCCCATGCTTACGTTCAACGTGCCGATCTAAACGAAAAGCAGCGCGAGTTCCCCGCCCCACCGTGGGCGGGGGTGAAGCGCGTCCGCTCGGCTACGTCCCTGTTTTAAGTATCGGGACGCCCTACTACAGTATGGAACCCACGTTATCGGCCTCGCAAAACCCGCGCACCCACTTCGGGGTAAGACGCGGTGCGCCGGGCCTGTGTCGCGCCCTCGTGAAGGGGCGGACGCCCACGGACACACCCGCCACGGCTGCAACAGACGACCTCTGTTGCGGTGGCACTCCCGGTGTGTTCGGGTGTTACCGGTTCCACGCGAGTCCCCCACAGGGACGAGCGCGGGCGGAATTAAATTCGCCACCGGTCGTTTCGCTGGCTCCACGCCAGAGACCACGGCGAAGCCACGGGCCACCGCGCCCGTGGTACTTCACTGCGAACTGTGAGTGGTATGTTTTATTACACTGGTCGCAAGCAAACCGGACGCCGTCCGGTCTCTCCCCGCACGTGATGAGGTGCGACATCAACTCTTGCTTCTCGTTATGATAATGAGTTCTTCACTAAGGAGTAACTCTCCGAGTGACTTCATTTCGAAATGTTGTTCCTTGAGACCGCAGATCACTACGGCTGCAAAGTGAACGTCTATTATGACCAGAAGGTTAATTTCTGTTCATGTCAACCGTTTATCTATGACTGGCGACAGGAAGGATACAAAACCGCTCGACGAAGAGGAGGAGAAAGAAGGGAAGTATGACAAATATATTGATAGGATATTGGATGCTTTCAGTATATTTTAACTGGGCCTGCTGCTGAGTTCTTCATCTGTACTGAACGGTAACTGCGTGTGCGTATTGAACGACCACACTACTATCTAGCCAGTGAGACGAATCGAGATACATGGCCAGTCAGCGACGATATTCTTTCACCCATGCTCTTGTTCTTGGTTTTGTGGCTGGAGTTGCAGGTTACTCGCTGTTACTGCTCGGAGTGCGTTTTGCAGCACACGTTTCGTATGTGGCCCCATCGCCCGACCTTTCACTCCAATACGTGTTCTTTCTCCTGACGTTCCCGATCGGAACCATTCTTTCTATCGGAGTTCCCGTGACAGTGTTTCTTTACCGACAATGGATTGGCCCATTAATTGGTCTGGGTCTTCTCGTGTTATTTTGGTTAATAATAGCAATGTACAGCGGAGATGCGACCCCCTTCGGTATCGCCCCTATGTTCTGGATTCTGTATCTCTCACTATATGCAGGATTAGCGTTCGTTATCGACGTACTCATCAGACAACCACATAAACAGAACTGCACAATTGGACAATAGATGGTATGTCTATGACCTGTACTGATCAGATTGACAGTATAAGCCAGATTATTTCGGTGGAAGGGCGTCATCATATTCGCCGTCAAGGATTTCAGAACAATTAACGGGAATACTGCTCCACGCGTTCTTCACAACCTCGTACCCAGTCCACCCTTCCGTTTGAATCATCCTCACGGTTGCCTCGCAGAATTCAGGCTTTTCCATGAGGTCGTTGTCAAGCAGGATGTAGAGGAGATACGGTGGTCCCACAACGTCAATGTCGTACCCGTTGTCATCGATGAGACGCCGAATTGACCGTCTCGCAGCTGAGTCAAGAATCGATACGATCTGATACGACGAACCGTGTTCAGAAAGTTCCTGCTTGAGCGATTGCTCGCCTGCATCTGGTCCATGCGGGCGGGGAACGACAGTGACGCACGACCACGGCGACGAATCCTCGTCTAGATGTTCAAGAACACGGTGGCCCCCTTGTTTCAAGTAGTACTCACGGCTGCCCTCAGGCGGGTATTTGTTCGAGTTGACGTGGTTTTGAAGTTCGTGCTTGCAGACGTTTGTCGTTGTAAGGTGGATCGCGTCTTTCAGCCGTTCCCACTGAGTGGTGTTCGCAACCGCGATCAAGGAACTCGTATCAGCCAGTATCGGATAGCGAGCCTCACTCGCCATCGCTGTCCGTCAGGAATTCAGACGTGTCTCGTTCCATAGCCGCCTCGAACGACGCTTTCTCCTCTTCCATCCTATCGAGTTTCTCACCGAGAAGGACACGGGCCACGTCCTCACCAATCTCACCACGACTGTATCGTTCGTACACCGCAATCTTGTCTTGTTCATCTAATGACTGTCGGAGCATTTCGACCAGGCCGACGCGGGCGAGTTCGCTCACGTTGACGCCACCGATATGAATCTCATCAAGCAGCTCCGCAGCCTCTTTTTCCGCCCCCGCACGAAACTGAATCGTCTTGTCGTAGCTTGATCCGCTCATACATTGACGTTCGACGGGGAGGGACATATATGTTATGACGTGTACCTACTTGTCAATACGTGACGTCAGGGATGTAGTACTACCATTCAGGCCTCTCTCGCAAGGGGTGCGATATGAGTTAGGAACCGTGCAGAACCATTATAATCTAATGAAATGAACGAAAGCTAGTGAACTCGTCGCCCTTCTTGAACCTATCGCTAATTTGATATTATCCGGGACGACTTAAGAAGGGCTGGAAATTAGCCACTGTCCCCTTCATTCGCAAGCTCCTCCCCGAAGTGGTTGTACGGGTTTGTTTGTTCCTGTTTCATCATCTCCATCCGCTCAATATCGGCTCCGAGTGAGTCCAGAGTTTCAAGGGTTTCCTCAATGTCCTCCGACGTGCGGCCCACTACTTCCAGTGACAGGTTCTCGCTGTTTGTTAATAGCTCACGGATGCTTACGATACCGGAAACCTCCATCAAGTCATCCACCATCTTCTCTCGGTCTTGGAGAGGGACTGTTGCAGTGACGAGGAGGTGATGACCTAACCCCGTTTCACTGTACTTGATGATTGGGTGATAATCGATAATGACGCCACGCTCCTCAAGACTGTTGATTCGATTAGCGACCGTACTGGACGAAACACCGACTTTCTCAGCCATGTCCTCGGTCGTGACGTCGGGCGTCCTTCTGGAGTAGATACAGTATCCCTTTATCCACTTTGTCGAGTTCCTTGGAAACCATCAGTAGACTGTAGGGGTCGAAACGGGAAGTGGCTTTCCGGGGCAAACAACGCACGCCGACCGCGCCGGTTGTTGCCGTGTGAGTCTGATCAGGATTGAATATGATGTCTATAGCGAACCAACCGACTCAAACGGTCTGAATCCGAAGGAGATGCTGTGCGAGATACGCGCGCTGTATTCAGCACTCGCGATCCTAACGAGCCCCAGATAAGTTGGATTCCGGATAGAGAGCGTAGGTTGTGTTATCGCGGCGGTCAGCTCCGGATCTGGTCGGTAAAGAACGCGGTCGTGTAGGTAATCTGGAGAGCCTGTCCGACGGCGACACTGCCGAGTAGGACGGTGAGGATGGCGAGGACACCGACGATGTCCACCGCCTCAACGAGGAAGCCGGGGTCGGCGGCACCCCCAAGTACGTCGGTGATAACGGGTCCGAGAACACCCACTCCGGCTATCACAGCGAGTCCGACCACGATGAGCCCGTACTCCAGCGCGACTCGGATCACGGTGAACCCGGCAACGGACGCCGGTGCGTCCCGAACGACACGGATGGCACCCTTCACAGCGTCAACCGCGGGGTCCCCCTTGACGGCGACAGCGGGAAACAGGAACTGCGCGACCATCGCACAGCAGAAGTACACGCCACCGAACACGACCAAAAGAAGGCCGACTGCGGCGGTAGTGGCGATCTCGGGCAGAGCAATAGCGCTCGCCACGAGCGTTCCCGCGATGACGAGCACGAGCATGAGTGCGAACAGCACGAAGAACGCGGCGAGCCACAGGAGGATGAGCAGCGCGTACGCGCCGAGCAGCGAGAGCCAGCGCTCTCGGACGAGGTCGACGCCGACTCCCGTCGACAGCGACCCGGTGGACAGGCCGTGGTCGGTGACCGCGTACGCGGCTCCGAGACCGAAGGCTAACACGGGGATCCCCAGTAGCCAACCGAGAATGGGAACCACGCTGATGACGACTGACGCGACGAGTGCGACCATCCCGAGAACTCCAACCACCGTGAGCGTGGCAGGCGTTCGATCTGCGAGTCGACGGATTCCGTGGAGGGAGTCGAGTGCGGGTCCCATACGTCGTCGTTCGTAACCGACGCCGTAGAAGTTCGGATTACAGTCGGAGGCTGCCCCGAGCAACCGTCGTCGTTGTGGTGGTCGGTGCGGTACGCTTCTCGTGGTCGAACGAGTCTGGCGGACACTTCCACCAACGCCAGTACATGCGGCTCGGATCGTGAGCAAAAAGCAGGTACTGACCGATTACTCCCTTGTGCGCCGATTTTCAGTCCGCAAGATTTGCGCTGTGTATGCAGCAGTTCCCGAATGAACTACGCTTCCCCTGTCAGATGCGGCGTACGGTATACAGCTAGCTGTCCGGACATCGCTGCTAGGTTAGCCCACTCAGGGTGACTCACAGCCAGCGTGGATGGGCAGGCTTGTCACACTCGATTGGAATAGTCACAAGCAGCCACGGGGGAGTGACCACGAGAAAGAGAAGCCAAACCCCTATAAAAATAATACTTCTGACACAGAAACATTCACCGTTGAATCCATGATGAAATCCAGCTATGGAACCAGATGCAGATTGCAGATTATAGTTAGTTATTTGATACTCACTTTTATATAATCCTCCGATTTAGTTAACCTGACTCCAAGAAGGAGGCGACCCCCGGTCACACTCCGTATGGGTTAGCAACTCTGGGGAGTGCGAAAATCGGGGGTGAAAATGACGATTCCCACGACACGAAGCCTGAGAGTGGAGAAAAACGGACTCTTAGAGTCCGTACGTACTCCGTATGGGTTGGGGCGGATTTGAACCGCCGGCCTCCTCCATGTCAAGGAGGTGTCATAACCGGACTAGACTACCAACCCGACGGGGCTTTCTGGCGCGTTTCGTCGTTCCCCGGGGATACAATTGAACCTTTCGGATCGGGGTCCGGCACCGCAGTTCCGTCACCGATTTATAGGTCCGACGGCGGTGACGGTTCCGGTGGTTCGTCGGTTTCGACCGCTTTTATTGGGTCGGACAAGCAGGTTCTGACATGGTCGATCTTTCCGCCCGCGCCGACCGGTTGGACGAGTATCTCGATGCCCGCGGTCTCGAGGCGGTGTGGTTCGCCCGTCCGAACGGGTTTGCGTGGCTTCTCGGCGGCGACAACGTCGTTGACGCGGACGCGGACGTCGGCGTCGCAGCCGCCGGCTACGACGGGTCATTTCGCGTGGTGACCGACAACGTCGAAGCCGACCGACTCGCCAGCGAGGAACTGCCCGACGACGTGCCCGTCGAGTCGTTCCCGTGGTACGCCGACTCGCTTTCCGCCGCCGTCGCCGAGCGCTCGCCGACGCCCGCCGCGGCCGACTTCGACGTGGCCGGCTTCGACGCCGTCGACGCGACCCGCCTGCGACAGCCGCTCATCGAGACCGACGTGGAGCGCTATCGCGAGCTGGGTCGGGAGGCCGCCGCCGCGGTCGAGACGGTGTGTCGGAACCTCGAACCCGACGACCCGGAGTACGAGGTCGCGGCCGGCGTCGAGATCTCGCTTGCCTCCCGTGACGTGAACACGCCCGTCGTGCTCGTCGGAGGCTCGGAGCGAGCGCAGTCGTTTCGTCACTACACCCCGAGCGACGCGGAACTCGGGGCGTACGCGCTCGTGTCCATCACGGCCGAGCAAGGTGGTCTGTACGCTTCTCTCACCCGCACGGTCGCGTTCGACCCGCCGGAGTGGCTGGAACGACGCCATCGGGCCGCCGAGAAGGTCGAGGCGACGGCGCTCGCGGCCACTCGCGCGGCCGCGACCGGCACGCTCGGCGACGGCACGGCCGGCGACGTGTTCGAGGCGGTTCAGGCCGCCTACGACGCGGTCGGCTTCGACGGCGAGTGGCGGAGCCATCATCAGGGCGGTGCAGCGGGGTACGCCGGCCGCGAGTGGATCGCCACGCCCGGGGCGACGGAGCCGGTTCGCGAGCCGATGGGGTACGCCTGGAACCCGACCGTGCAGGGCGCGAAAAGTGAGGACACCCATCTCGTCGCGACCGACCGAACTGAGATGTTGACGAAAACCGGGCGGTGGCCCACACACGAGGTCGCCCCCGTCGCAGTCGACGGCCTCGACGATCCGGAGCCGTTCGAGCTGCACGCGCCCGTCACGCGGTGATCTCGAGGAGTATCCCTGAACGCCGACCGAACTCACGGCGGGAATCGAAAGCGATCAATCGACGATGTGATGCGGCCCGAGCGGTCCGTGGTTCGGACAGACGCCAGCGATCGGTGTGGCGTTGAGACAGCAGGCGCGCTGCCGGGACCCGATCGCTCCACGCCGAACCGGCTCGCCGCAGCGCCGACATCGTGGCTCGCGATCCTGGGATACCGGCACATCACCATCGGCGGAACCTGGCGTGTCGGTCATCTTCGATGGTGTTGTGTCGCCGTCATCGGCGGATCAGTACACGTACTCGTTCTCGTCGATCCCGACGTAGTTCCGTTTCGTTTTCCGTTTGTTCCATTTGTACCCGAGCACGAGCTTCAGCGATTCTAATCCGGATCGATACGGCTGTGAGAGCAGAGCATCGCCCGTTTCGGCCGCGAGGAGGTCGTCCGCGGCACCGATGACGCGGTTCCAGTCGTCCGGGTCGTAGTCGGCGACCATATCCGCCATCGTCACGTTCCGAACGATCTCGTCACCTATCTCCTCCTTCCACCGTCGATTGTACGCAGCCAGATCCCCTTTCGCGGCGAGCTCTCCGGCGATGGACCCGGTACGGATAGCAACGTGGTCGCCCCCCTCGTGGAAGGCGGAGGTCGTTCCCATCGCGCCACCGACGACCGCGATCCCCGCGTCCGTCGGCGAGTCGATCGGGCGCGTCGAGGAGATCGGATACGTCTCCGTCCCGTTCCGCTTCCCGGCTTCATCGACGATCGGAAACGCCTCCTCGATGTCGTACTCGTCGCCGAACTGCCACTCAAGGAGCCGTCGGATGTACTCCGAACCGTTCGGGATCGACTCGTCGTCCGGCTCGAGAAGCTCGTACTCGTCAGCGTCGAACGTCTCGATGTCGAGCCCGATCGGCATCGTGAGTCCGATCCGACAGGCGCGGCCTTCGTTCGGGAATATCCACGGATACGCCGTTTCGCCCGGCATAACACCCCACCAAAAGATGATCGCGTCGTTCAGCTCCTCGTACACCGCCTCCGGGACCCGGCGGTGCTCCTGATAGGCAATGTGGTTGGCGTTCGGCGGCGAGAGCCGGTCCGACGCGCCGGAGCCCTCGGGAAGAAACCGGTCGAGCACGCGGTTGGTAACCGTTCGCTGCGGACCGTCCGCGAGCACGACGAAGTCTGCCCAGAGCTCCTCGCCGGACGCGAGCTGGACGACGTGGCGAGGATCGTCGCCGCCTCCCCTACCGACGCCGTCGGCAACGTCGACCGTCAGGTCCGTCTCGACGTCGCGAACGGTGACGCCGGTTCGGTACTCCGCGCCGGCGTCTTCGGCCCGCTCGCGCATCCAGTCGTCGAAACGTGCCCGGTGAAACGTGTAGCCGAACTCGTCGTATGAGGAGTCGATCCCGGTCGAGTACAGCGTCGCCGCCTCGTCGGGACCGCGGAACTCCGCTCGGGTCAGCTCACACTGGAGGACGCCGTCGTCAAACTCGTCGGGATGGATCCCCATGATATCGACCCAGTAGTCGAGAATACCGGCAGCGTCGGTCGAATCGGGACCCAGTCCGTCCCTGTCGGCACGCGGGACCCCTTTCTCTAGAACGATGGCGTCAGCACCGGCGTTCGCGGCCGTATACGCCGCTGCGGAGCCGCCGGGACCACCACCCACGATCGCGACGTTGACGCGTTCCATACTCCGAGAGGTTCCCGTTCGGGTATTAAATTCACGGTCCCGTGACCGAGACGGTGCCCCGGACGACGGTGAAGCTACGCCGAGTGTCCAACTAATTACGTTTGTCGAATACGTTTGTTTAAAACGATCGATCATGCGATTATCTGGAACTTCTCCGTCGATGAAAGGACATGCTTTTAAAAGTGAGACGACACCCATCTCACGATCATGGTACGCGAAACGTGGGCGACACGGGTCGGATTCATCCTCGCCGCGGTCGGTAGCGCAGTGGGGCTTGGTAACATCTGGCGATTTCCGTTCATCACCGGACAGGAAGGTGGATCGGCGTTTCTGCTCGTGTACCTGCTGTTCATCGCACTGATCGGGTTCCCGGCACTGCTCGTCGAGTTCGTCATCGGCCGCCGGACGGAGCTAAACCCGGTCGGAGCGATACGCGAGCTCGGCAGCGGTCTGTGGAAACACATCGGCTGGCTGTTCGTCATCACCGGGTTCATTATCCTCGCGTACTACAGCGTCGTAGCCGGCTGGTTCCTCCGGTACATGCTCATCGGCATTACGGACGGATACGCACTCGCGGGTCCCGAGGAGGCAGGTACGCTGTTCGGTGCGGTCTCTACCGGGCTCGACTCGCTTGTTTTCCACGCAGTGTTCATGGCGATGGTGATCGCCATCATCGCGGCGGGCGTCAGGAGCGGCATCGAGATCGCGGTGAAGGTGATGGTGCCGTTGATCATCGCCCTGCTCGTCGGGCTCGCCGCGTACGGGTTCACGCTCGACGCCTCGACGCAAGCGTACGCGTACTACCTCTCGCCGGAGTTCGGCGTCATCGCCGAGAACTGGACGAGTATACTCCCCGCGGCCGCCGGACAGGCCTTCTTCACGCTCTCGCTCGGAATGGGTGTCATGATAACGTACGCCTCCTATCTGGGCGAGGACCGTAATCTCGCCGAGGACGCGGGTGTTATCGTCGGACTCGACACCCTCATTGCCGTGATCGTCGGCTTCGTCGTGTTCCCGTTCCTGTTCGCCGCCGGTCTCGAACCCGGGTCGGGCGGTGCGGGCGAGATCTTCGTGAGCCTCACCTCGGCGTTCTCGGAGATTCCCGCCGGTCGCGTCATCGGAATCGTCTTCTTCGGCATGGTCGGTATCGCCGCGCTGTCGTCCGCGATCAGCATTCTCGAGGTCGTCGTCTCCTACCTGATCGACGAGCTCGACGTCAAGCGGATGCCAGCGTCGATCGCCGTCGGCGTCGCGATGTTCCTGCTTGGGATCCCGGTGACGATCGATCTGGTGTTCCTCGACCTGCTCGACGGGCTCGCCGACGGCGTGCTCCTCGTCTTCGGCGCGCTGTTGCTCGCAATATTCGTCGGCTGGGTGATCCCCGACATCGCCCGCGAGGAACTCGAACAGGGTGTCGGCGCCATCGGCGGACTCGGAACCGTATGGATCTGGCTCGTTCGGATTCCGATCATCGTCGTCGTCGCCGTCTCGCTGTACCTCGGGGTCGTCGGATACGTCGAGTTCCTCACCGAGGAGTTCGCCGGCTGGCTCGCCGCACGGTAGCATCCGATCGCTCGACCGGACAGTCGGGGGCTGTCCGTCCACACGTCAATCGCCCGACCTCGCCGTTTCCGTCCGATCCCACGTCTTATATACGAAACCGCCCGAAGCCACGACAGTGAGTGATCCGATCCCGACCGGCTGTGAGCCGATCGACGACCTGCTCGGCGGGGGGTTCGAGCGCGGCGTCGTCACGCAGGTGTACGGACCGCCGGCGGCGGGGAAAACGAACGTCGCGCTCGCGGCAGCGGTCGAGACAGCGGTCGACGGCGACCGGTCCCTGTACATCGACACCGAAGGGCTCTCGATCGACCGGTTCCGACAGATCGCCGACGCCCGCGCGGCGGCGGTCGGAACGGACGACTCCGTCGAGAAACTCGCGGGACGACTGATCATCACGGAGGCGTACGACTTCGACGACCAGCGCGAGGCGGTGCGCGATGCCGAGGAGTTCGCCGAGGAAGTGGAGCTCATGGTGCTCGACTCTGCGACCGGGTTCTACCGGATCGAGCGAGCCGACGACGTCGAGGGGGGCGATTCGTTACGGAAGGTCGCAAAACAGGTGACGCATCTGCTCTCGCTGGCCCGAAAACACGATATCGCGGTCGTCATCACGAATCAGGTGTTTACCGATCCCGACAGCGACCGCACGCGAGCGCTCGGCGGCAACACGCTCGACCACTGGACCGGCGCGATCCTGCGAGTCGATCGCTTCCGTGGCGGCAACCGACGAGCGACCCTGGAGAAACACCGGTCGAAGGCCGCCGGCGACACGGTCACGTTCCGGATCGTCGACGACGGACTCGCTGAAGGCACAGATGTCTGAAACGACGATGACGACGGAGCCGGCAGGGCGGATCAGCACTGCGCCGTTCGAGGCGGTCCGATTCTCTAGCGTGATAGTGGGGAACGAAGAAATGACTGAATCCACTCGTTTGTACGCGTATGCGCCGTGAGCGAACGAACCGACTCGCTCGAGCGGCAGCGACGCTCGTCGTAGTGGGACTGATCGCGGCAGCGATGGTCACCACTGGTGCCGTGGGTGCGTTCGATTCCGCAGTCGCGTCCGGAGACGGGGGGCCGGCCCCGGAGGCGGCCGGCTGGCCATCGACGGAGGACATCGGCGAAAACGCGCCCGCGGACGCTCAAACGGACTCGATTTTGATGTCCGCCGACGCCGGGAGTAGCGAGAGCAGTACTGACGACGGGGGCGATGCGGATGGAAACGCATCGACCGACGCTAGCGACGGAACGGACACGCTCGTCGTCCGGTTCGAGCCGCACGATGTCGGAATCGCAACGGCGGATGCGGCAGGCGAGGCAGGCGAGAGTCCGTCGGCCGAGGAGCTCAAGGACCACGCGAACGCGACGAAAGGGCCGTTCCGCGACCGCTTCGGCGCCGACGAGGTCGGGATACAGTCGGCGGAGGCGGATGCAGTCAGCGTTCGTCGGGAGTTCTGGCTCGCGAACGCGGCGCTCGTCGAGGTGGACACGGATCGGGTGTCACGAGACGACCTGCTCGACACGCCCGGCGTCGAGCGCGTCCACGAGAACTTCGAAGTGTCGGTAAAGACGGCTGCGGTCTCGTCCTCGCCGGAGGGTGGAACGTCCCGCGCCGCGGTCGACACCGGAGCTGGACTCGCATCGGTTGGGTCGACGGAAACGGGCGTCACCTACGGGCTCGAAACCAGCAACGTGCCGGACGCCTGGGACCGATTCGAGGAGACGGAGCCGGGTGCGGGCGCGACCGTCGCCGTGCTCGACACCGGTGTCGACGACGACCACGCCGATCTGACGGTCGACGGGTGGGCCGAGTTCGATCGGTTCGGAAACGAGATTCCGAACTCCGACCCGAACGATGGGGAGACCGGCCACGGAACGCACGTGGCCGGCACCGTTGCCGGGTCGAGCGAGCCAGCCGGCGGCGGCGACGCGTACGGCGTCGCCCCCGGTGCGTCGCTGTACGGTGTGAAGGTGCTCGACGACGACGGATCCGGGACGTTCGCGCAGGTCGCTGCCGGAATGGAGTGGGCTACTGAGGAAGAAGACGTGGACGTGCTCCAGTTGAGCCTCGGCGCGTCGGGAACGTTCGACGAGTTCATCGAGCCGGTCCGGAACGCCAACGCGGAGGGCAAGGTCGTCGTCGCGTCGGTCGGCAACGCGGGCGAGGAGAGATCCAGCTCGCCCGGTAACGTCTTCGATGCCATCTCCGTCGGTGCGGTAGACGACCAGGAAGCGGTCGCGACTTTCTCGGGTAGCCAGACGCTCACAAGTGGCGACTGGGAGGACCCGCCCGCAGAGTGGCCGGACACGTACGACGTGCCCGTCGTCGTCGCTGCGGGGGTTGCCGTCGAGAGCGCGGCTGCACGCACCGACGATGAGACGGAGACCCGACAGGGAACCAGCATGGCCGCCCCGCACGTCGCAGGCGTCGCCGCGCTCGTCGTTTCCGACACCGACGGCGATGCCGACCAGGAGACGATCCGGGACGCGATCACGGAAAGCGCACGCGAACCGACCGGCGGCGACCCGGAGTCGCGCTACGGGCACGGCGTCGTCGACGCCGACGCCGCGATCGAGGTGGCGCGCGACGCGCTGGGAGACCCCACGGTGAGCGGAACGGTGACGGACGACGGCTCCGGAGACCCGATCGTGGGAGCGACCGTCGGATCCGATGCCGGGCCGTCGACCGAAACGGATGTGCACGGCGAGTACGAGTTGACGGTGCCACCGGAAGAGCAGGAGCTTACGACCGAAGCGTTCGGGTTCGAGGCCGAAAGTACGCAGATCGACCCCTCCGAAGGTGAGAACGTCACGTCGGATTTCACGCTCGACCCGAGGCTCGACGCGCGTATCTCGATGGACGCGCCGAGCCGGTTCGAGACTGACGGCGAGGACGAGGAGACGGACGGGTACACGATCGAGTTCGACAGCGCACACGCCGAGGAGTACACCGTCTCGTTCGGGGAGAGCACGGAGATGTTCGACGGAGCTGACGTGTCGGCGGATGACATCACCATCAGGCTAGCCGAGGACGGCGGAGCGTTCACAGATGTCCGCTTCGGAAACGGAGACGACGACCCGGAAGCAACTACGGAGCTGACCGAAGGAACCGACACGATCGAGGTGCGGGTCGTTCCCGATGCGGACCTGACGCTGAGCAAGCTCGTCTTCGACCACGAGTTCGGCGAGGAGAAGTCCGAGAGCGTCGAACTCACGACACGAGGGACGACGATCCAACCCGAGACCGTCAGCGCCACCGACGCGCTCGAAGGAACGGAGAAGAACCTCCGTGAACTCGTCCGGTTCGTTGACGGGGGAACGACGGTGACCGTCGACGGAGACGCGACGGTCGCTGTCGACGACAGCGAACCGATCGGCATCGACCTCGACCGGTCGATGACGGTGCGCGGGTCCGATAAGACGATCACCGTCGAGAAGAGCGACGGCGACGACGCCACCGCTCCCGTCGGAATCGCCATCACCGCTGAGGGAGTGAACGTCGACGGGCCGGCGGTCGAGGGTGAAGATACCGGCGTCGATCTCGATGCCGGCGTCGAGATCCGCGATGTCGGCCTCGGCGCAACCGGTATCGAAGCAGCCGAGAACAGAACGATATCCCTCACCGATCTCACGGCCGATGGAGACACGGGAGTTCGGATCGAGAACACGGTCGGCGTCGGAGGATCCGGGGTCACCGTGACCGCCAGCGACGTCGGGTTGTCGATCACCGACTCGCGAAACGTCGACTTCTCGGCGGTGACGGTCGAAGAGGCGACCACCGGCGTGCACCTCGACGGGGTGGAGAACGCCGACATCGACGTCGCGATCGCGGAGAGTGCGGAACTCGATACGGGAGTCGAGTTCGGCGACGTGGAGGACGTGGGCACGAACGAGATCTCGGTGATCTTCAAGGCCACGGAGCGCGAGAAGGCGGTGGTGGTCGACGGGCGGCACGCGACCGTAGCCGAGGGGACGGAGCCGACGAACGGCAACGACAACGACGATCCGATCCGGCCACGAAACGAGGAGGATGAGTTGACGCCGCTGGGGGTGTTTCTCGAAATCGAAGCGTCGGGCGGGGACGACGACCAAGTGATCGACCTTACCGTCCCGTACACCGAAGCGGAAGCGAAGCAGTTCGACGAGGAGACGCTGGCTCTGTACCGGTTTGACGATGAAGATGATGATGCTGATGATAATTGGAGCCGGGACGATCTCGATACGACGGGAGACGAGGACGCCCGGGAGCTCTCCGTCACCGTGGATTCGTTCAGCACTTTCGGGATCTACGGTGAGGAAGCGGCGTTCTACGAGGTGTCGGCGTTCGAGATCGACGGGCCCGAAAGCGCGGCGAACGACGAGGAGATCCACCGGGAGGGAGACGCCCTCGAGGCGAGCGCCGACGTGGAGAACGTCGGCGGCGACGATGCCGACGAAAAGCGGACCGTCGAGCTTCGGATCGGAACTGATGTGGACGGAACGGAGGGCGACGACTACGAGCTGGTCGATAATACGACGATCGAATCGATGCGTACGACGGAGGATTCGATATCGGTCGTCTTGAGCGGTGTGGTTCCGGAGCCACTCGATCTCGGTGCCGACCGCGAGGTCGCCATCGTCGCAGTGGGTCCCGACAACGACGACGAAGGAAGCGACGGCGGGACCGTCGACGTCGTCGACCGAACGATACGCGGAACGGTGCTCGCTGAAAACACGATGGATCCGGTCTCGGATGCGACGGTGACGATCGAGGCCGTCGACGACGAGTTCGGCGAGAGCGTCTCGACGGACGTCGATGGAGAGTACCGGGTCGAAGGGATCGAGGACGGAAGCTACGATGTGACCGCGACCGCGGATGGATTCGGCTCGGCGACCACCTCGGTGAGCGCCGACCGGTTCGAAGAGACGACATCGACCCTCGAACTTCCGCCCGTCTTCGTTATCACTGACGTGAATGCGCCGGACGATGTCAAGCAAGGGGAGTCGCTCTCAGTCGACGCAACGATCGAAAACGACGGTGCGGCGTTCGGCGTCGATGCCGTGACGCTCTCGGCTCCTGGCGTGTTCGATGACACGCCGACGAAATCAGTCGATCTAGATCCGGGTGAACAAACGGAGATCGCTCTCTCCGGCGACGTTCCTGACGACGCCGAGACGGGAGAGTACGATGCGACCGTGACGACACGGGCGGACGGTCGAACCGTTACCGTCGACGTACTCGAAACCCAGAACGACGGAAACGGCGAAACGAATGACGGTGGCAGCGGTGGGGGTGGTGGAGGCGGCGGAGGCGGCGGAGGCGGCGGCGCGGCACCGCCACAGTCTACACCGACTCCGACGCCCACGGAAACGCCCACGCCGACACCCGCCGAAACGCCCACGCCGACACCCGCCGAAACGCCCACGCCGACACCCACCGAAACCCCCACGCCGACGCCAAGCGAGCCAGCCGACGATCCCACCTCCGACGACGCGGAGCAGGACGGCGAACCATCGATCGATCGAACGCCGGCTACGACTCCGGCTGACGAGCGGGTCGATGACGATGCTCCCGGCTTCGGAACGATACTCACACTCGTCGCATTGATCGCGGCCGCGCTGCTGGCCGTGCGGTCGCGTGGATAGGGAGCTTCGTTCGGGATGAAAGGAACGAAAACGTCGACCAAGCCGTGCCGGAACCGGTCCGAGCGGACCGGAAACGCGGAGGTAGAGATGTATAGCCGATTTACAGCTCTCCAAGCTTCCGGAGCAGCTGGCCGCGGTACTCCTCGTCGGCGTTGATTCCTTTGATCTCCAAGACGTTCCGCTCCAGCTTGTCGAGTGCGACGTGGAACGCGTGCTCCGCGCCGTACCCCTCGCCGGAGCCGGCGACCTGCCCCTCGTTGGTTCGGAGCCGGATCTGACACTGCAACAGCGGAGTGCCACGAAGCTTCTCTTTGTGCTGGTGGAAGCGGACGTGCGCATGCATCACCTGCATCGCGGCGTACTTGTCCGCCACTTGCTCTATCGATTCGACGATATGCTCGCGCGAGGTCGTTCCAAGCAGGTCGACGTTGGTAATCTGGACGTCCATCGACTCCTGCTCGGTGAACGTGAGCGCGCGAAGCACGTCCGTCTTCGTCACCATCCCGGCGACGACGCCGTCGTCCTCGGCGGGCGTGACGACGAGCCCGGAGAGGTCGTTGTCGAACATCCGCGAGACGACAGTTTTCGCGGTCTCATCGGACGTCGCGGTGACGACGGGGCTCGACATGATGTCGTAGACGGGAAGATCGAGCATTCGGTCGATGTCGCCCGCGCGGTCGCCGCTTCCCTGTCGCTCGTGATCGCGAACGACGAACTCGACGATGTCGTTGGTCGTGACGACCCCGGAGAGCCGGCCGTTGTCGTTGAGCACGGGCAGTCGAGAGATCCCGTTCTCGCGGAGTCGGTTGATCGCCTGTCCGACTCGATCCTTCTCGTTGATCCCTATCACATCCTCCGTCGCCACCTGGTCGACGGTGATGGCGTCGAGGCTATCGATCACGGCCTCAAGGATCCCGTCGACGGTGAGGATTCCGTAGAGCTTCTCGCCCTCGTAGACGGGCGCGATCTGTACGTCGCCCTCGACGAGGAGGCGAGACGCCTCGCGGACGTCCTCGTGACGGTCGAGCTCCGGCGCGGGTTTCATGACGACCGACACCTTGGTGTCGTCCTCCATACGAGAGCGAAGTAGCTGCTTTTCCCCAACTACGCCCGCGTACTCGCCATCCTCCGTCACGACGATCCCCTTCGGGTTCTCCCGCTCGAAGATGGATCGGACCTTGGCGAGCCGCTCGTCGGCGTCGACCTCGACGTACTCCGGCACTGCGATATCAGCGATGTCCATAGTCCGTTCTGCGAGTAAGATCGGACGGGTATTGAAAGTGAGGGAGTCGAGACGGCCGTGTGAGATACTTCCTGTACCACCCACGGTAAGGACGGAAAGCCATTGAAAGCTTTTTGCTGCTCGATCGCGGAGTGGGCGTGTGTACGACGCCGTCGTCTTCGATAACGACGGGGTGTTGATCGGTCGCACTCCGTTCGACACCCTCCGTGAGGCCGCGTGGGACGCCTTCGAGAGCGTCGGCGTCAGCGACCCGGCGCTGTCACACGTCGATGAGGTCGCGGTAGGTGTCTCTCCGGCGACACTGGCGGAGATCTGTGACACGTACGGTATCGAACCGACCGAGTTCTGGCGTGTTCGTGACCGGCGTGCGACCGACGCACAGATCGACGCCACCCGCCGGGGACGGAAGACGCCGTACGACGACGTCGATGTGCTCCGCCATCTCGACGCCTCGCTCGGCGTCGTCTCGTCGAACCAGCAGGCGACCGTCGACTTCCTGCTCGATCATTTCGGGCTCGCGGGGCGGTTCGAGACCGCGTACGGGCGCGAGCCGTCGATAGCGAGCCTCTCGCGCAAGAAGCCGTCTCCGTACTACATTCAGCGCGCGTTAGAGGATATCGACGCGGGGACGGCGCTGTTCGTCGGCGACAACGAATCGGACATCCGTGCGGCGGACAACGCCGGCATCGACTCCGCGTTTATCCGACGGCCACACCGCCGGTCGTTCGACCTCTCGAGGCAGCCTACCTACGAGATCGACGACCTCCACGACCTGGTGAGTATCTGTGGACGGCGACCGGTCGATGCGCCGTGAGCCTCGGACGACCGGGAGGTCGAGCCGTTCCCGGAGGGAACTTCGGGGTCGATCCGAACCACGCTTAAGTTCCGACACGGCGTGGGTGCAGGTATGACGTACGAGGCGGTGTGTCTGGATCTGGACGACACTCTCTATCCGTATCCGCCGTGCAACGAGGCCGGCAAGCGGGCGGCGCTGGAGACGTTTCGGGAGCTCGGTTACGATCTCGATCGCGAGACGTTCGACGAACTGTATCGCTTCGCGCGCCGCGAGACGAAACGCGAGCTCGGGGGCACCGCGGCCTCCCACGAGCGGTTCATTTACTTCAAGCGAGCGCTACGCGAGCACGCCGACGTCCACGACGCGGCGGCAGCGTACGAGCTCGGGCGCGCCTACTGGGATGGGTTCATGGAGGCGATGGAGCCGTTCGACGACGTCACCCCGACGCTCCGGACGCTCCGTGAGGCGGGGCTGTCCGTCGCGATCGTCACCAACCTGACGACCCACATCCAGCTGGAGAAGCTGACGCGGCTCGGCGTCGACGAACACGTCGACCGGCTCGTCACCTCCGAGGAGGTCGGTCGGGAGAAGCCGTCCGCGCTGCCGTTTACGACCGCGCTCGCCGAACTCGACCTGCGTCCGAGCGACGCCGTGATGGTCGGCGACAACGTCGAAACGGACGTGGAGGGAGCCAATGTGGTGGGGATGGAGACGGTGCTTTTCAACGCCGACCCCGGTCCGGACGCGGAGCTGTCGTCGATCCGACGACCCGACCGCCGGATCGACGCGTTCGGGGAGCTGACGGGGGTGTTCGGATGAGCGGCGACGAGCCGGCGGCGGACCGCGGCGGAGCGGGACCGGAGCCGAACCCCGACCACCTCGCCAGCGAACGGGAGGCGATCGTCGAGTACGCGCCGACGCTCGCCGACCTCACCCCCGGTCGAACGGGAAACCTGAGCGTCCGCCGTGGCGACTCCTTCGCAGTCACCCCGACCGGCGTGCCGTACGACGCCTTCGAGCCCGCCGACGTGCCCGTCGTCGGCCTCGATGGGGCCCAGGAGGCCGGCCGGATGGCTCCCTCCAGCGAGGTGCCGATGCACACGGGGATCTATCGACACGACGCGCCGGGCGCGATCGTCCACACCCACTCGCCGTGGGCGACGACGATGGCGACGCTCCGCCGTCCGCTCCCCCCGATCCACTACATGATCGTCGCCGTGGGACGGGAGGTTCCGGTGGCGGAGTACGCGCCGTACGGTACCGAGGAGCTGGCCGCGAACGTCGTCGCCGCGATGGCGGCAGCGGAGTCGGACGCCGCGATCCTCGCGAACCACGGGCTCGTCGTCACCGGCCCTGACCTCGAAACCGCCGTGGAGAACACCCGACACGTGGAGGACCTGTGCCGACTGTACCTCCGCTCGTCGGCGATCGGCGAGCCGCACGTCCTCTCCGACGAGGAGCTTACGGCCGTGGAAGCCCGGTTCGAGAGCTACGGACAGCAGCCTACCGAGGAGTGATACCGTGGAATCACCTGCCGAGTAGGTTCCGCCGCGATCGGGTCGCACGTCTTGAACGCCACACCCCGACTGCGGCTACGCTGCAGTTCGTGAACTGGGCAGGTGCTGTGGGTCGAGCAGACCTGTCGTCGGAGTCGCATCGGCGGTCCTCGCCCTGCTTTATAAATACCGAGCGGAACAGGGGATCGGTATGTACGACGACCAGCTGGCACCCGCCGTCGAGGAGACGGCGGCGGCGATCGCGAGCATGGAGATCCGCGGGGCGGCGACGATCGCCGCCGGGGCCGCGGAGGCGCTGGCGACGCAGGCGCGCGAGACGGAGACGGACGATCCGGCGGCGTTTCGATCGTCGATCCGCGCAGCCGCACGGGCGCTTCGTGAAACCCGTCCCACGGCCGTCTCGCTGCCGAACGCCCTCCGGTACGTTCTGCAGCGGATGGAGGGACGCGACGTCGAACGGCTTCGTCGGACCGTCGTGGACGCCAGCGAGGAGTTCGTCCGCCAGCTCGACCGCGCACAGGAGGATCTCGGACAGGTCGGCGCGAATCGCCTCGCCGACGGCGACGTGGTGATGACACACTGTCACTCCACCGACGCGCTCGCCTGCATCGAAGCCGCAGTCGAGGATGGAAAGGAGATCGAGGCGATCGTCAAGGAGACGCGGCCACGAAACCAGGGGCACATCACCGCGGAGCAGCTCCGCGAGGCGGGGGTTCCGGTGACGCTCATCGTCGACTCCGCGGCGCGGCGGTATCTCGACGCGGTCGATCACGTCGTCGTCGGGGCCGACTCGATCGCCGCCGACGGCGGGGTGATCAACAAGATCGGCACGTCGGGGCTCGCCGTTAACGCTCGCGAGCGCGGCGTCCCGATCATGACCGCCGCTCAGACGATCAAGCTCCATCCGGAGACGCTCACCGGCCACACCGTCGAGATAGAGATGCGTGACGAGACGGAGGTGATCGACGCGGAACCCCGCGAGTCGATCGGTGAGATCGCCGTCGAGAACCCCGCGTTCGACGTGACACCACCCCGGTATATGGACGCGATCGTCACCGAACACGGACAGTTCCCGCCGGAGAGCATCGTCACCCTGATGCGAGAGCTGTTCGGAGAGGTCGCCGAGGAGCCGTGGGCGGAACCATGAGCGAGAAGCCGACGAACGACGACGCGGAGATCGAAACGGACGGACCGGAGAGCATACTCGATGATCCCGAAACCAGCCCCGACGAGACGGATCTCGACCCGGACCCGTCAGGTGCGCCGCCGAAGGTGGTTTCCGCGGGGCATATCAACTGGGACGTGACGATGCACGTCGAGGGGCTTCCGGCTGCGGACGGCGAGACCCGGATCGAGCGGCTCGAACAGTCCGGCGGCGGCAGCGCGGCCAACGTCGCCGTGGGTCTCGTCGATATGGGCGGTCAGGCGGTCGTGTACGGAAGCGTCGGCGGCGACGAGTCCGGCGCACTCGCGCTCAGGGGACTCGCGAACGAGGGTGTCGACCCCGGACAGGTGCTGATCGACGCCGACGCACCGACGTCGGTGAAGTACGTGATCGTTGACGAGACGGGTGAGCTGATGATGCTCGCCAACGACGGGGCGAACGAGGCGTTCACGGCGGCAGAGCTCGACCGAAACACGCTCGACGCGGCCGATCACCTTCACCTGACCAGCCAGCGACCCGAGGCTGCGGCGGCGCTCGCGACCGCGGCGGGCGAGGCCGGTGCGACGCGCAGTTTCGACCCAGGGCGTCGCGTCGGTGACCGCGAGTACGACGCCGCGGTCCACGCGGCAGACGTCCTGTTCGTGAACGAACGAGAGGCTGCAGCCCTCGCGGACGCGACGGAGATCGACCCGTGGGAACCCGACGACCGCATCGTCGTCATCAAGCTCGGGTCGGACGGCGCGACCGTACGGACTCCCCATGGCGACGTCTCCCATCCGGGGTTCGAGATCGACCCGGTCGACACGACCGGCGCGGGCGACGCGTTCGCTGCCGGATTTCTCTCCGCCGCGCTCCGCGAACCGGAGATCACGGGCGACGGGTTCGCCGAGGACCCGCGGGCGTATCAGACCCCCCTGCTCGTCGGCAACGCCTGTGGGGCACTCGCCGCACAGGCGGTGACCGCACGCGTCGACCTCTCGTGGGATCGGGTTCGCGAGATGATGGGTGCGTCTCCCGAGACCGACCTGCTGATCGAGATTCGTGTGTGATCTGGTGAGTTTTTACCTTGGGAGATGGGACCATCCGATATGCACGTGGAGGGAACGATTCTCGCCGGGGACGATTTCGAGCCGGTCGAGGGGCGGGTCGTCGTCGCGGGCGGCGAGATCGTCGCGGTCGAGGAGTGTGCAACGGAGTCGACCGATATCGTGCTCCCGGCGTTCGTCAACGCGCACACGCACATCGGCGACTCGATCGCGAAGGAGGCCGGCGAGGGGCTCTCGCTGGACGAGCTCGTCGCGCCGCCGGACGGGCTCAAACATCGACTGCTTCGCGCGGCGAGTCACGAGGAGAAGGTCGCTGCGATGGCACGTACCCTCCGGTACATGGAGTCGTCCGGCACGGGCACGTTCATCGAGTTCCGCGAGGGCGGCATCGACGGTATCGCCGCGCTCAGCGACGCGCTATCCGGGTCGGGCGTCGAGTTCGGCGAGCGAGACATCGACGCCGTGGTGCTCGGACGCGACGATCCCGACGTTCTCTCCGTCGCCGACGGGTACGGTGCATCCGGCGCGCGCGACGCCGACTTCGACGCGGTGCGACGGGAGACCCGGGCGGCCGACAAGCTGTTCGGGATCCACGCCGGTGAGCGCGACGCCGACGACATCAACCCGGCGATGGATCTGGACCCCGACTTCCTCGTCCACATGGTCCACGCGGAGCCGATCCATCTCGACCGGCTCGCCGACCGCAACACGTCAGTCGTCGTCTGCCCCAGATCGAATCTCGTGACGAAGGTCGGGGTGCCGCCGATCCGCGAGCTTGTCGAGCGGACGACGGTCGCGCTGGGAACGGACAACGTGATGCTCGACTCCCCGTCGATGTTCCGGGAGATGGAGTTCGCCGCGAAGCTCGCGGACGTTCCCGCGCGGGAGATCCTCCGGATGGCGACCGTCAACGGCGCGGAAATCGCCGGACTGAACCGCGGCGTTATCGAGGAGGGGGCGGACGCACGCCTGCTCGTGCTCGACGGCGACTCCGACAATCTCGGCGGCGCGCGTGACCTCGTTCGGGCGATCGTCCGTCGTGCCGAACACGCCGACGTGAACCGCGTCGTGCTGTAGAAGGTGTCCGGCGCGCGTTCTTTTGATACCTGAACGGCGGATATCCGGTTTGGAGTTAGCAGTTCGGACCCCGTCCGACCGCTATCTCCACAGCTCGTCGAGTCGCTCCACACGACGATCGCCGAGCACGCACCGACCGCGGTCGTCGTGACCGACGCGTTCGACGTGAAACGCATCCAGTCCGGCGTTCCACGCCGCGCTCACGTCGCTTTCACCGTCGCCCACGTAGTAGCCACGCGCGTCGCCGGAGTCGATCCCCAGGTTGCGCATCGCCAGCTCGAGCGGGTCCGGATCGGGCTTCCAGCCCGTCTCGTCGGTACAACAGACCACGGTGTCGAACCGTCCGGCGAGGTCGAGTCCGTCGAGTACCGGCTCCGCGAGAAACGACTGACAATGCGTGACGAGCCCCGTCGGGACCTCCAGCGCGTCGATCCGGTCCAGCGTCCGTGCGGCATCGTCGTGGAGGTACGTCGCCTCCGCCCGAGCTATCGGGTCCTCCTCGGCGTGAAACGCCGGCCAGAACCGGTCGGGATCGACGCCGATCTCCCGGAGAGTAGTCGCCCGCGCGCCGCCCAGTCCGTGCCAGAGGACGTACGCCTCCCGGTCGGTGAACTCCCGTCCGAGGCGCTCGCCGACGCGATCGAACACGCCGCGGGTGTACGACCACTCCGCGTCGACGAGCGTGCCGTCGAGGTCGAACAGGTGAACGTCGTACTCGGCGAGGACCATCGGAGACGGCGATAGGCGGCCCACTGACAAATGGGTTGTGACGACGGTTCGACTCGACCGTCGACGATCGCAAGTCGGGGCGAACCGCGAGACCACGGTCGGACTGTCGCGAGACCACGGTCGGACTGTCGCGTTACCAACCGAGTGAGAGCGCGTAGTTGACGCCGAGCGCGAGCGCGACGACGACGAGGAGCCCGGCGACGGTGCCGAACGCGACGACCCAGCTGGCGACGTCGGCGAGAAACCCCACGGCGACGCTGCCGGACGCGGCGATCATCATATACACGGTGCGGACGAGCCCGAAACCGGCTCCCTGCTCGGCGTCCGAGAGAGTATCGAGAAACCGCGGAAGCAGCGCCGCACCGAAGCTCATGCCGATCCCGATCAACCCCGTCGCCGCCGCGACGGCGAGCACGTTCGGTGTCGCGAGTACGAGCGCGATCCCTGCGGCACCGAACAGGACGCAGGCCGCGGTGACGCTATCGCGGCCGAACCGGTCCGACGCCGCACCGACGACAACCTGCGCGATCCCCTGTGCGACGAAGTAGCCGCCGAAGGCGACGCCGGCAGCGGTCGCGGAGTAGCCGTGGTGCTGGATGAGCAGCGTCGGCAGGAAGGAGGCGACGCCCTGCCACGCGAACTCGCCGAGCGCGGCCAGCACGACAGTGAAAGCGATCGCCGGCCGCGAGAGCAGTTCGACGAGCGGCTCCAGCCGAAACCGCTCGCGGAGCGGCTGGTCCGGCCGCTGGGGCTCGGTTCGGCGCACGCCAGCGGCAAACAGCGCGACGCCGAGGAGCCCGACGACCGCGCCCAGTGCGACCGCGGGCCGCCAGCCGTACCGAACGGCGACCCACGCGACGACGACTGGGGTGATCAGCCCGGCTGCGGTGCCGCCAGTGTGGTGGATACCCATGGCGGTGCCGACGTCGTCGTAGATCCGCGCGAGGAACGTGGTACCGACGCTGTAGTGGAGTCCGGCGAGCGCGCCGAGAACCACTGTCGCAAGAACGAACGCGGGATAGATCGGCGACACCGCGACAGCGAGCGCCGCGATTCCGGTGCCGCCGACGGAAACGATGATCACGCGACGCTCGCCGTATCGGTCCGCGAGGACGCCGGAGGGGAACTGCGCGAGCGCGTACGCGAGCCACATCCCCGACAGCGCGAGCCCGACCGCCGCGTTCGAGACGGCGAACGTGTCGGTGATCCGCGGGACGACCGGGCTGATAGCCAGCCGGCCGAACATCGAGACGAAGAACGCGAACGTGACCAGTGCCAACACCCGATCCCGGTAGCGGAACGCGGGCAGTCGCTCGACGACGGAGACCACTACTCGATGGCAGACGGGATCGGTGGGTAAGCCTGACGGTCGCGGCGGAGGCGGCCGGATCGGTGGGTGATCGGGAGCGCGCTTCCGCCGATCAGGTCGTGAACAGCTCGGTGTCCTCCGGCACCGCGAACAGTCCCAGTCGGACGCCGGCGTCGAGCCAGCCGTAGCCGTACGAGTATGATGCGAGCGCATTGACCGGGTCGTCGTTCGCCCGGAAATGTCGCCCGTCCTCGAGATACGACTCGGCCATCTCCGTTACGTCGGCCGCGGCCTCGCCCAGCGGCGTATCCGCTGGCGGTCGTGGCTCCGCCTCGTCGAGCGCGTCCGCGAGCATGCGCTCGTATCTGTCTGTTTTCTCCGTGAGGTTAGTGCTCATGTCGAGTCGTTTCCGGTGCCGGCGCAAAAAGTCGTCGTGGAGCGAGGCAAGCGCCGCCGTCGTGGAGCGAGGCAAGCGCTGCCGGACCGAAGGTGTGTTGTTGCTGGGCCACCAATGTTCGGTAATGGGTGTTCAAGAACAGTATCCGTTCGACGTCGAGGCTATCCGGGACGATTTCCCGATCCTCGACCGGCTCGTCGGCGGCGATCCGGAGACCGTCGGCCAGGGAGAGGGGGACGACACGCCGCTCGTCTACCTCGACAACGCGGCGACGACGCACACGCCGGACCAGGTGGTCGACACCATCGCGAACTACTACCGCGGCTACAACGCCAACGTTCACCGCGGGATTCACCAGCTGAGCCAGGAGGCGTCGGTCGCTTACGAGGAGGCTCACGACACCGTCGCCGAGTTCGTTGGCGCGGCCGGCCGCAAGGAGATCATCTTCACCAAGAACACGACGGAGGCGATGAACCTCGTCGCGTACGCGTGGGGGCTCGAGGAGCTGGGTCCCGGAGACAACGTGGTGCTTACCGAGATGGAGCACCACGCCTCGCTGGTGACCTGGCAGCAGATCGGCAAGCGCACCGGTGCCGACGTTCGGTTCATCGAGGTCACGGAGAGCGGGACGCTCGATATGGACGACGCCGCGGCGAAGATCGACGACGACACCGAGATGCTGTCGGTCGTCCACGTTTCGAACACGCTCGGAACGGTGAACCCGATCCGCGAGCTGGCATCGCTGGCACACGACCACGATGCGCTGATCTTCGCGGACGCTGCCCAGTCGGTCCCGACGCGCCCGGTCGACGTTGGCGACCTCGACGTCGACTTCATGGCGTTCTCGGGGCACAAGATGTGTGGTCCGACCGGAATCGGCGCACTGTACGGCCGGGAGGCGATCCTCGACCGAATGAGCCCGTATCTCTACGGCGGCGATATGATCCGTCGCGTCACCTTCGAGGACTCCACGTGGGAGGATCTCCCGTGGAAGTTCGAGGCCGGGACGCCGTCGATCGCACAGGGGATCGCGTTCGCGGCTGCCGTCGAGTACATGGAGGAAGTCGGGATGGAGAACGTACAGGCACACGAGGAGCTGCTCGCCGAGTACGCCTACGAGGAGCTCGACGCGCTCGGTGACGTAGAGATCTACGGGCCGCCGGGTGACGAGCGCGGCGGTCTCGTCGCGTTCAACGTCGACGGTGTCCACGCCCACGATCTGTCGAGCATCGTCAACGACCACGGGGTCGCGATCCGAGCCGGCGACCACTGCACGCAGCCGCTTCACGAAACGATGGGCGTCGCCGCGTCCGCCCGCGCCTCGTTTTACGTGTACAACACGACCGAGGAGATCGACGCACTCGTCGACGCGGTGCGCGAGGCGCGCGAGTTGTTCGCGTGAACCGGCCTTCGCGTTCTGCCCGTCGCGTTCGACCCGTCGCGTAAGTCGTTGTATGCGTCGTTCCGCCGTTTTCTCCCGCGGCCGAAACCGACGATAGTTACCTCTCGGGCGGACCGACGGAACCCTTTTGACCGCGACACCAGTAGATCCGCCAAGCATGGGACTGGGCTCGGATATGTACCGACAGCAGATCCTCGACCATTACAAGAACCCGCGCAACTACGGAGAACTCGAGGATCCGGATTTCACACACGTCGGCGAAAACCCCTCCTGCGGCGACACGATCCGCCTCGACGTCGCACTCGACGACGACGGCGAAACGATCGAGGCGGTCAGGTTCACCGGCGACGGCTGTGCGATCTCGATGGCGTCGGCCAGCATGCTCTCGGAGCGCCTCCGGGGAATGACGGTCGATGAGCTCGACGAACTCGACACCGACGACATCACGGAGATGCTGGGCGTCGACATCTCGCCGATGCGAATAAAATGCGCAGTGCTCGGGCGGCAGGTCGCACAGGACGGCGCAAAGATCCATCGTGGCGAGCTCGATGTCGACCGGACCCGCACCGAGGAGTAGCGCGAGGCCGAGCCCACGGGACTTTTCCTCACGAACCACGTTCACCCGCGTATGAGCGACGAGTTCGACAAGGAGGCCGAACGAGAGAAGCTCCGCGAGAAGTTCGCGAGAGACGAACAAAAACGCGAACACACACAGCGGATGTCGGAGCTCCTGTTGAAGGGAGCGACGATGACGAACAAACACTGCGAGCAGTGTAGCGATCCGATCTTCCGACACGACGGACGCGAGTTCTGCCCGACCTGCAACCGTCCCGCGAACGGGGACGACGCCTCCGGAAACGCTCCCAACGCGGCCGATGACGGTGTCGACACACAACGTCGTGACGCGGGCACCGGGTCGGGGACGGACGCACCGGCGGACGTGGAGACGACCACCGTGGATGCGACGAGCGCCGCGGCAAGAGCTCCGGGGACGGCTCGCGGTACACGACGACGGAGTCGATCGGCCGATGACGGCGGCCCGGTCGACGGCCCGGTCGACGAAACGATCGACGATCGGTCGGGCTCCAGTCAGGTCGACGACCGGATGGCCACCGGTCAGGTCGACGACGAAGCGAACGCTCGTGCGTCGCTGTCGCGAACGCTCGCGCGGTTCGCCCGTGCCGCCGAGGAGACCGACGATCCACGGCGCGCGAGAGAACATCTAAAAGCGGCTCGGGAGGCAGCGGAGACGCTCGCGGCGCTCGATCGGTAGGACGTCGGGACGGTCCACATCCGTGCACTCGTCGAGATATCCAGCATCCGTCAACAACCCCTGCCTACTTCGCTCGGGCAGCTGAACTGCCACTCGCTCGTGGAGGCTGGGGCTTGTCGGTGGACACCTACTCATGCTCGGCAAAACTGCCGGTTGGTGAGAGTGTCCCCGACATCAATGCCGGTTCATCCCCGCGCTGAAGCGCGACGCTTTCTCCTCGATTCTCCATAAGCCCCACGCATATTCGACACGGTCGTAGCCGAAGAGTGTAGTGAGGGCGATAAGATACAGTAAACACCCGGATCGTTGTTCATCGAGGCATTCTAGGGCAATTACACCGTACCCCTTATTTCGGATTTGTTTAACTCAGCTGGCTTATTTTCATATGATAGAGTATTCATCAAACCGTTCGGCCGAGTATATTTATAAACAATTCCAGAACCCGCCTATCCGGTATAATTTCTATTTTAGCTGAATTGAGGCGCTAAGCCCCCTTCCTCAACGAGCAGCGCAGTCCGCGTAGCGGACAAGCAGCGCAGTAGGGAGGGGATACAGCGCCGTCACAGAGTTGCTTGCACTCTGTTCCATGAATTTATAACGGTGCCAGCCGAAGGCTGGAACCGTGATGGCAACTACTCATCGTCTCGGCTTAGAGTCCGACAAGAAGGACGGTCGAGACAGATTCCGCCGTCACCACCGAGTAGGAGTGGGACGCTCCAAATCTACGCCTGCGGAGACTGCGCTCCCTGCGCGGACTGTCGGCGCAAGCCGACCGTCCGTGAAAAAGCGCGTCGCGGAACCAGGAAGCCCCACCCTCAACGAGCGCGTCAGCGCGAGCAGGGTGGGGTAGTTCACTACGTTTCTACTTCGACATCAAGACGTTCGAAGTCGTCGACGTTTCGCGTGAGAACCGGCTCGTCGACGATTTCGGCTGTCGCGCCAATAATGACATCACCGTCACTGACCATGGTTCCGTCGTTCACCAGGTTGCCGGAGAGCCGACCAGCTTTTCGCATGACGGCGGAATCTGCAGGGTGGACTGGTTTCGAGGCGAGAACGTTCTCAACCTTCTCGCGTTCCTCATCCGACTGTCCCGAACGGGCGATACCGTAGTACAGTTCGAACAGCGTCATCGCTGATAACCGCTGCTGAACGAGTTCAGTCTCCAACTCTCTCGCCTTCTCCACGGCGTCATCGTCCCCGTTCATCAAGTCGATAAGAAACGACGTGTCGAGCAGCACGCTACACGTCCTCCATCTCCACTGCGATCTCTTCTAATTCGTCTCTCCGTCGCTCACGTCGCTCAGCGACAGCCTCGCGGACTGCCTCAGCTTCTGCATCGCTGAGGACGCCAGCGAGTTCAAGCAGCGAGCGCTCCCCAGCGAGTCGCAAAACAACGTCTGAGAACGTTTCACCGTCCCGCTTGTGAGCCTTAAGCCGCTCGTAGGCGTCTTCAGAGAGACGAATGCTTTTCGACATATGCATACAGTTGTATGCAGGCTCGCAAAGGCCTTTTCCCCGATACGATACGCTCAAACCGACGCTCCATCTCAACGATCCATATCGCGTCGGCGAACAGGTGCTATCTAACTGAACATCAGGCGCTACTGCCTCACCCTCAAGAGCGAACTACGTGAACAGTGAGCGAGTAGGGTTGGAGCAAGTCACAAATCGTCGGGGCCTTCAACGTCAATCTCAATAATATCACCGTCTCCAACATCTAGTTCGTGACGGAGCGCTTCCAAATGCTCGTCCGCCTCCTCCCGGAGTTCACGGGCCTGCTCCAGTTCGACAGATCCCTCCTCGAGTATTTCTGTTATTTCTTCGAACGGCCGCCACGCGGTCGAACGAGAGACGTCTCCGCGTGCGGACTGGATCGGGACACGTCCGCGAAGCGTCGCCGGGATGGAAGAGACGTTTATTGCGATCCGGTCCCAGGACGGATCGTGGACACACCCGATGCACCAACCCGCGACGACGTCCCAGTGCGCCGGTTCGACGGGCCGTGGCTTCGCTTTCTGGTCGCCGGACTCGTCGGCTGGACGCTCCTGTACGGACTCGATCGGTTCCTGTTCGAGGCCGGAACGCCCGTGGGTGCCGTGGTCGGCTTCGGGCACGCGTATCTCCTCGCGCCGCTCGTTACCGCTGCGGTCCTCCTCGACGCGCTCTCGCTGGCCGAACGCGGCATCGCCGACATCGGCTTCTTCAAATGGATCTACGCTCTCGTCGCGCTCGTCGCCCCGCCGGTCGCGATCGTCTACTACACACACCGAGAATGGCTGACGCCGGATCGCCCCGACCTCCTCGAGGAGCCGTGACCGACCGAGACGACACGTCGGGCGTCGTCGAATCGCTGGTCACGGCGCCGTCCGCGGGCGCGGATCCCACGCTCCGCGACGCCGTCGAGATCGTCTCCGGCGGCGTCGCCGGCGACCGGTACTGCACGGGCGACCAGGGGACGGAGTCCGGCGGCCACTTCTCGCTCGACGCCTGTGCGGTAACGCTCGTCGCCGCCGAGGCGCTGGACGCCGTGCGGGAGGTGACTGGGGTCGACGTCTCCGACGGTCGGCATCGGCGAAACGTCGTCGTGCGGGGATTCGGCGAGACCATGGACGCACTCCTCGGCGTGACGCTGACGATCGGTGACGCACGCCTTCGGCCAACCCGGCGGCGACCACCGTGTGCCCACGTCGAGAAGCTGGCCGACGAGGAGGGGCTCGCGTCCGCACTGTCCGGTCGGGGAGGACTCTGCTGTACGGTGCTCGAACCCGGTACGGTGGCCGTCGGAGATGTCGCCCGGATCGTCGAGCCGGACCCCCGGTCTGCAGGTAACGCGATCGCTGACCGGCTCCGAAGCGATTCGGGTGCGGCTGACGACGGAGCCGACGGGGACGCCACCTGACCGACTCCACGATACGTCTAGGGTGTCATAGAACTTTTGCCATGGTGTTCGTTCCATGAATTCATACTCGAATCAGCCATGAGACGCTGCTTGCTTCTTGATGAATACAGGCTTCGTACGACCACGACACCGTTGCAGTACGGGCGGGTACACGTCGCAGGACCGCGTGGAACAACGGATGCTCCGGCGGGGATTTGAACCCCGGTCATTGCCTCGAGAGGGCAATATGATTGGCCGGACTACACTACCAGAGCGTGTGTCCGCGTTCGTTCGAACGCATCCAAGCGTATGGAAGACCGAAGTAAAACAGTTCCGTTTTCACGCCGCCGTGGGGCGCTTTATCAGGCCGCGAGTGGGACCACTCGTTGGCCTCGGCAGGGGGTCCCCGGCCGGGAGAACGGTCCGTTCGGACCGGAGCGGACACGTCGGTTCGTCGGTGCGTGCGTCCGTCGCGAGGCGGACGGGTGATCGTCCCACCGAGCCGGAAAATCGACAGCCCTTTTAGTTACCCTCGGGTATGACCGAGTGCGGAACACGAACCAGAACCACGCGAGCGTGGGTAGCCAAGCCAGGCCAACGGCGCAGCGTTGAGGGCGCTGTCCTGTAGAGGTCCGCCGGTTCAAATCCGGTCCCACGCATCGCACCGGGGCACACCCCCGACCGATGCACGGTGTTGTATCTACAGGCGGAGCAGGCCGAGTGCCTCGGGGCTTGACCCCGAGGGTGAAGGCCGTACGCTCCGCTAAACGTGTTCCGTGCGCTCGATATACTGCTCAATCGTGTCGGTTGAAACATCGCCTGCCGTCCCCACGTAGTACGATTCCTCCCAAAACCCACCACCCCACAGGTACTCCTCCAAGAACGGTTTGTGTTGTTCCCACATTTCCCGTGCCGTGATGCTCTTGGCCGTCCTCACGATCTCGCTCGGCGCGTGCTTCGGGTGGGCGGAAACGAACAGGTGTACGTGGTCGGGCGAGATGTGGAGAGACAGTATCTCGTACCCGTACTCGTCGCACCCGTCGTGGAAACTCGCTTCCAACGACTCCTCAATTGGTTCGAGTATCGCGTGGCGGTACTTCGGGCACCACACGAAGTGGTAGTTGACGTTGTACACCGTATGGTTCGACCGCTTCTCACTCATATCGAACACACACACCACCGACACAGTTAAGTATATATAATGGATATACACAAGTATGGTGAATCGCTTTGAAATTGACGGCGAAGAAGTTCTCGATGGTGAGGTCAAGCCGTTCGGGAACAGCGCCCACGTCACCGTCCCCAAACGCTGGCGTGGGGCCGACGTGAAGGTCGTCCGCACTTCAGAACCCAGCGACCAAGACGCAGAATGACGGACGAACAGCCCCTCACTAAGACGCTGGATTTCCAACTCGACATCCAGAGTGACAACGAGGGGATGCTGTACGACGCCACGTTCGAAGCCCGCCGGGTGTACAACGAAACCATTCAACTCGCCAAAAACGGCGTGGACTGGGATACGATCCCCGACCGCGTGGCCGACGATGCTGACCTCGTGAAGAACACGACTCAGCGCGTCGTCGCTAAAGCACTTGGCGCGATGGAGAACTACTACGAGTACGACGACTTCAACCAGCCGAGTCACACCAAGGGTGTCGCGTACCCGCTCCGAGCTAACTACGAGGAGGGGTACAACCTGTCGCTCACCGACGACGGAGATGTGGCGTTCCGCATCAGCGCGAAGCCGTACAAGCACGTCAAAGGTGTCCTCGAAGGCGACGACGCCCACCTCGACATTCTCAAGACCGCACTCGAAAGCCCCGAGTGGAAGATTGGGACGGCAGAAGCCCTATTCCACAACGATAACCCCGAGTTACACGTCAACGTCACCAACACCGAACAGACCGTCCGGGACAAGCAGGACTCCCGGACTGTCATCGGTGTAGACGTGAACGAGGACAACGTGGCTCTCACCGCCCTCTCCGAGGATGGCGTCGAGGACACGTTGGTCATCGACTTCCCCGAAATCAACTTCGAGCGTCACCGCTATTTCACGATGCGCAAGCGCGTCCAGAACGCGGGGAAGGACAGCATCCACAACACGCTCGCAGGGCGCGAAGAACGGTTCGTCCGTGACCGACTCCACAAGGTGTCTCGGCACATCGTGGAGTGGAGCCAGCAGTTCGAGAGGCCGTGCATCGTCTTTGAAGACCTCAAAGAGATGCGCGACAGTATCGACTACGGTACGCGGATGAACCGACGCTTGCACCACCTCCCCTTCCGTGCCCTCCAGTTCTATACGTCGTACAAGGCTGCGTTCAGGGGTATCCCGACCGGGTGGATTAATCCCGAGTACACGAGTCAGCGGTGTCCACTATGTGGGCACACAGAGCGTGCGAATCGGCACAAGAAGCGGTTCAAGTGCAAGGACTGTTCCCATCAAGACCATAGCGATCGAGGTGCAAGCGTCAATATCGCCGTCAAAGGCATCGAGAAGCATCAGGATTGGAATGTGCCTGCTCTCAACAGCCTTCCCGTTGTTCGGAAGGTGCGACGGCAGGCATCGGGGGCCGTGGACGCCCCGACCGTGACCCACTCGACCGCCCGAGGCTATCAGGCCGATGGTCGCGTGGGAGTGTCCGACTAACCCACGGGAAGCCTCGGGGCTTGACCCCGAGGCGGTTCACGACAGCACCCACGCACAACTTTCCGACCGCTACGCGACGAGCGACCGCTCTCCCGTGATCCCGTCCTGAACGCGCGTCCGTCGCTCATCGACGAGCGCCGTCGACCAGTGGTCGACTCCGAAGCCACAGCCGCCAGTACGAACTGCCACCCTTTTAGTCACGCGCGGCCGGAGTGAGGCGTAATGAGCACGGACGCGACCCCCGAGTACGACTACGAGGAGCTGGGGCTCGTCGCCGGTCTGGAGATCCACCAGCAGCTCGACACCGACACGAAGCTGTTCTGCGACTCCCCGACGACGGAGCGCGACCCCGCCGACGCCCAACGGGAGCTCACGCGACATCTCCATCCGACGAAAAGCGAACTTGGCGAGCTCGACGACGCCGCCGTTGAAGAGAGCCGCGTCGATCGCGAGTTCACGTACCTGGCGTACGACTCCACCTGTCTCGTCGAGGAGGACGACGAGCCGCCGCGCCGCATCGACGAGGAGGCGCTCGAGGTGGCCTTACAGATCGCCGACCTGCTCGACGTCTCCGTCGTCGATCAGGCACACGTGATGCGGAAGCTCGTCATCGACGGCTCGAACACCTCGGGGTTCCAGCGGTCGATCCTCCTCGGACAAAACGGGGAGATCCGTACGGCCGACGGAGCGGTCTCAATCGAAGACCTCATGCTCGAGGAGGAGTCGGCAAAGCGCGTCGAGGAGACGGACGACGGCGTCGTCTACTCGCTGGACCGGCTTGGCGTGCCCCTCGTCGAGATCGGAACCGGTCCGGATATCCGGAGCCCGGAGCAGGCGAAAGAGGCCGCGGAACGGATCGGGATGCTCCTGCGTTCGACCGGGAAGGTGAAACGCGGGCTCGGGACGATCCGACAGGACGTGAACGTCTCGATCGCTGACGGTGCTCGTGTCGAGGTGAAAGGCGTGCAGGATCTCCAGGGAATCGCGGAGATCGTCCGCGGCGAAGTGGGTCGGCAGGCCGAACTCCTCGCGATCCGCGACGAGCTCGACGCACGCGACGCACGCGTGGGTGACGTGCACGACGTGACGGACGTGTTCGCCGACACCGACTCCGGCGTGATCCGCGGAGCGCTCGACTCCGGCGGCAAGGTAACTGCGGTGTCGCTGTACGGCTTCGACGGACTCGTCGGCCGTGAGATCCAGCCGGATCGGCGGCTCGGGACCGAGCTGTCCGACCACGCGAAACGTCACGGTGCGGGAGGTATCTTCCACACCGACGAACTGCCCGCGTACGGAGTCACCGACGCCGAGGTCGACGAGCTTCGCGAGGCGGTCGGTGCGGGCGAGAGGGACGCGGTTGCGATCGTCGCCGCCGACCCGGAAACCGCCGACCTCGCGATCGAGGCCGCCGCGGAGCGTGCCGCCGCCGCCATCGAAGGCGTGCCGGAGGAGACCCGTGGCGCCAACGAGGACGGAACGACTCGGTATCTCCGACCGCTACCCGGTGCGGCACGAATGTATCCCGAGACGGACGTCCCGCCGGTCGAGCCGGACCCGTCCGACGTCGAGCAGCCGGAACTACTTGACGAGAAAACGACTCGGTACGTCGAGGAGTTCGACCTCGACGAGGGGCTTGCGGAACAGGTCGCGTACGGTCAGCGGTTCCCGCTGTTCGAGCGGGCCGTCGATCGCGGCGTCGACCCGACGTTCGCCGCCAGCACCATCGAGTCGACGACGACGGAGGTCCGGCGAGAGGGTGCGGCCATCGAGAACGTCACCGACGACCAGTTCCTCGCGTTGTTCGATCTCGTCGAAAGCGGCGATCTCGCGAAGGAGGGGGTGCCGGAGGTGTTGACGACGCTCGCCGATAACCCGGGTCTCACGGCATCCGCGGCCGTCGAGGAGGCGGGGTTGTCGGGCGTGAGCGAGGCGGAAGTCCGGGATGCGGTCGTCGAGGTGGTCGAGCGCAACGCCGACCAGGTCGCCGAGGAGGGTATGGCCGCCTTCTCCGGGTTGATGGGCGAGGCGATGGGTGCGCTTCGCGGGAAAGCCGACGGCGAGGTGGTCTCGGACGTGCTGCGTGAGGAGATCGGGAAACGGTCGTAGGCGCCGGCGCGCTCTGTTCCCGCTCGTCAGCGGCTTACTCCGTCAGTTCCTCGACCAGCGTCTCCAGATCGTACGTCGAGGGCGCGCGAGGCTCGTCTCTGAGCGTCGCGACGGTGAACGTCGAGTTGGTTCGCTCCACTTGGGGGATCCGCTCGAAGTCGCTGATGAGCCGCTCTACCGTATCCGACGAGGAGAGCCGTGCGATGACGACGAAGTCGGTCTCCCCCATCGTGAAGAACGCCTGTGTGACACCTTCGACCGTGAGCAGTTGCTCGGCGAACTCCTCGTACGGACCGTCGTAGTCCGCGAGCACCTCGACGATCACCGTCACTCCGAGTCCGAGCTCCTCGTGATCGAAATCGTACAGATCGTTTTCGATCACGCCCGCATCCCGGAGATTGTTGAGCCGGTAGTGGATCGTCGACACGGGGATGTCGGTCTCCTCGTGAAGCTGCTCCGGACTACCCGTCCCCAGATCCGCGATCGCCTTCAACAGACGCACGTCGCGCTCGTCCATATCCCGGCTTCACGTGATGAACGGGTATATATTACGACCGACAAACTTGAAGTTATATCTAATATATCCTGCTACGATCGAAGGGAAGTTGATCTCAGTCCATATGTCCGTTTTTACATTCAATATTGTGAGATACTTCGTAGTAGAGTTTAAATACACGCGTCGATTCCGAACGAATAACCAATGTACTCGAGGAATTTCCTCTCATCTCCCACTCTCGTTGCTGGGGCGTTTCTGCTTCTGGCGACGCTGTGGGGAACGTCGTTCGTTGCGATCGAAGCGGGGTTAGCGTACTTTCCGCCGCTGTTGTTCGCAGGAGTCAGGTACGCGATCGCCGGGGCCATCGTGTTGGCGTACGCCACGCTCGTCTCCGACCGATGGCTCCCCAGCGGTCGCCACGAGTGGTTGGGTGTCGGCATCGCGGGCGCGTTCGTGATCGCCGCGTATCACGGGTTCCTGTACGTCGGCGAGTTGTACGTCTCCGGCGCGGTCGCGGCCGTCGTCGTGAGCCTCGCTCCAGTGTTGACCGCGGCGTTCGCCGCGGTGTTGCTCCCGAACGAGCGGCTCGGCCCGTTCGAGATCGCCGGGTTCGCGCTCGGACTCCTCGGCGTGATCGTGATCGCCGACCCGACGGGCGTCGGACTCACCGATGGGGTGAGTGGCGGCGTGCTCACCCCGGAGCTGATCGGCGTGGGATTAACGTTCCTCGCTGCGGTCGCCTTCTCCATCGGGGCGGTGCTGCTCCGCCCGCTTCGGACGGATCTACCGATCGCCGCGCTGCAGGGATGGGCAATGTTGCTCGGAGCCGGAGTTCTGTTCGCCGGCGCGGGCGTTCTCGGCGAGTCGCCCGGCGCGATCGTCTGGAACGCGACGTCGATCGTTTCGCTGACGTACCTCACGCTGCTGTCGGGCGTCGTCGCGTTCCTGATCTACTTCGCGCTGCTCGACGCGGTCGGCCCGACCCAGCTCCACCTCGTCGGCTACGTCGAGCCGATGATCGCTGCCGTCGGAAGCTGGGTACTTCTCGGTCACCTGATCGAGGGCGAGGCGGTCGTCGGCTTCGCCGCGATCCTCGCGGGGTTCGTAGCGCTCGAACGGCGAGAGATCGCCGCGTACGTCACGACGCGGTACGGGTTCGGCGGATAGCGTCCGGTGGGTAGCGCCCGGCGGATAGCGTCCAGCGGGCAGCGTCCGGCGTGAAGGGGTCCAGCGGGCAGCGTCCGGCGTGAAGGGGTCCGACGGAAGGAGATCGGCTTTTGGACGCGCGGAGCGTTCATATTGACGCGATCGCCGTGAGTAGCCAGCCTATCGCAACGAACACCGTGGCAGCGGTTGTGGATGGAGTCGGCTCGGCCGGCGGGTTCCTGAAAAGCATTTCATACAGGATCACCGTCGCTACCAGACATCCACCGGCGAGTCCCTGCTGAATCCCGATGAACGAATACATGCTCGCTACGACGCCGGCGATCATCGCCGCCGGAATCGCTACCAGCATCCCGTCGTAGTAGCCGACCATCTCCATCCGGGTGTTTGATAAGCAGTAACAAATTGTCCATGACCATTCCCGATCAGTGAAAACCGCCGTACTCGCGTCGCTGGAGACGGACTCCCGTCGCGTTCGCATGCGGACCTCGGAACGCCTTTGTCGGCGGGAGCCACACGGGTGGACGTGACAGTGCTCGATTCGCTTCGGCGGCCCGCCTACACGGGGGAGAACCGCTGTTGGCCGTGCACCGCGATCAACCTCGTCGTCGTCCTCGCAGTCGCGGTGATTGCCGGGTTCGTGGTCGCGCCGCTCGGTCCTCTCGTGCTGCTCGTCGGGGGCACGCTCGTGTATCTCCGCGGCTACGTGGTGCCCGGCACGCCGCGATTCGCACCGCGGCTCACGGAGCGGCTACCGTTCGATATCGGCCCCGACAAGCACGTCGAGAGCGACTCCATCGCGGAAGACATCGATCCCGAAGCGCTGGTCGCGACGCTCGTCGAGACCGGCGTCGTGGTCGAGAACGGCGAGGAGCTCCGGCTCACGGAGGCGTACCGGGAGGCGTTCGAGTCGCGGATGACGGAGCTGCGAGCGCTATCCGACCAAGAGCTCGCCGAGCGGGCGGCCGCAGTCGCACCGGGCGAGCCGGACGCCGAGGTGCACGGCGAGCGGATCCTGCTCGCCGGGGGACGGGACGTGTGGCTCTCGCCGGCGGTCGCGATCGCCGAGACCGCCGCGGCGGAGACGCTCGCCGACTTCGACGTCGCGCCGGAGCTGCGAGCGCCGGCGGCCGAGCCGCTCCGTACGTTCGTCCGGACGTGTCCCGTCTGCGCCGGCGACGTCGTCGAGACGACGATCCGGAACTGCTGTGGCGGTCCCGGCACGGCGTACAGAAACCCTCACCGGCCGGTGCTTGCCTGTACGAGCTGCTCGACGGTCGTGTACGAGTTCCCGTCGGATGGGTGAGCCGCTTTCGCCAGCGATTGCGACCCCGAGCCGCTCCCGCCGTCATTTATATATGCTTCCTTCGAAGGGATCGAGCGTACACCAATGCAGATCGGCATCGTCTCCGACACCCACGACGATCTCGACGCGATCGCCGCCGCCGTTGACGTATTTACACGAGAGGGGGTCGACGCCGTCGTCCACTGCGGCGACTTCGTCGCGCCCTTTTCAGTGACGCCGTTCGACGACGCGTTCGAGTTTTACGCCGTCCGTGGCAACAACGACGGAGAGTGGAACGTCCAGTCGACCGTCGAGTCGTTCGGCGAGTATCTCGGCGAGACGGGCGTACTGCGCTTTTCGACAACCGATACGGACGACTCCGGCGACCGTGATGCGATCGACGTCGCGGTCACCCACGGGACGAGCGACGTCGTCGTCGACGCCCTGGTCGACTGCGGCGACTACGACTACGTGTTCCACGGCCACACCCACGCTCACGGTGTCGAACGACGAGGCGGGACGGTCCGGATCAACCCCGGTGGCCGCCCGATTCCGGTCGACGGCGCTGACGACGCGTTCCGGGTCGCGACGCTGGACGTGAGCCGAGCGGTCGACGATCCGGTCGGCGCTGTCGACCACCACAAGCTACCGCCATCCGGTTGACCGTTTCAGCTGGCCGGACGAAGGAGACGTCGCCGTCAGCGTCGATACGAGCCGGATCGAGCCGCTCTGCGGGGGTAGCCCCCACGGTCGACGGGTGAGAGTGATTCACTCGGGAGCGGCACCGCCCCGTGAGTCAGAGTGCCGAGGATCGCGGTGCGGTCGCCCTCGATGTCGATCCGAAGCGTTGGCGCGAGCGTGCCGCCGAACCGCCGGAACTGCTCCGACTCGGGCAGGTCCGCGATCCCGTCGAGATCCGCACCGACGTAGTCGTAGTAGTTGAAAAACCCGATGACGAGCAGCTCGTCGCCGTGGTCGTACGCAGTCCACGAGTACGCCTGAAACGGCGCGTTCGCGGGGTTCGTCGCTACCATCCCGTCCCCGTTGAGCGGACGATACTCACCGCGGAGGTTGGCGGCGACGAAGCCGTACAACGCGTCGTATCCCTCGATACCCGGGGCGAACGTGTGCTGATGGCTGGAGACGAACAGGTAGTACGTCCCGTCGCGAACCACGAGATGAGGCCGTTCGAGCTCTTGGTTCACACAGACTGCGTCCAGCAGCGGCGGCTCCAGCTCCCACGCCATCGGGTCGCCGGTCGGTGAGCGAGCGATTCCGACGCTGCCGTTGAACGCCGCCGCCTCCGGATCGCCGTCACACGGATCCGTACCCGCTGGAATCGGCGTGTTCGCCTCGAACAGCAGATACGTCTCCCCGCTCGCGGGATCCTCGAAGAACCATGGGTCCCGAAACGTGTACGTCATCCCTCGGGACTGTGTCTCGCGCTCGTACAGCTCCCCGTCAGGCTCCAGTAGCACCCGGTGGTTCCAGTCGCCGTCGATCGAGAGCCCGTCGCCGTCTGCGGTGACGGTCCCGCCGGTCGCACCGGCGATCCGCTGGGTGTACGTCAGCTCGTCCTCGTCGCGACGTCCGGACGCGGTGTAGAAGGCGTACACGTCGCCGTCGTCGTACATCGCCGACCCGGCCCACTGCCGGGAGCCGAGTGCGTCGCCGTCGAAAAGCGGTCCGCCGTGACGCCACGACTCGCCATCCGCCGAGTAGAAGTAGTGGATCGCCGCGACGTCGTGACGCTTGCCGGGTAGGAGCTCGTCCGTCGTCGTGAGCGAGCAGAGCACCCGGTACCCGTCGACCTCCGCGATCGTCCCGTCACGTGCCCGAAGCGGCCACGTGTCCCAGACGTGGACGCCGTCGAACTCGTCGTCGTCCGGCGGGTAGATGATCGGAGCGACTCGCTCCGGGGTCCGTTCGAGTCCGGCGGCGGATCCCCGCGTCCAGACGGAGCGCGCGCCGCGTTCGCTGGTCATACCGGCCGTTCGGAACCCCGCATGAAAACAGTTACTACACCAGTTAAAACCATCACCGACCGACGACCGCACGGTCGCGAGACGACGGATCCGCAAACCCCTAACGCCTGCCGCGTGACCGGCAGATATGACCGAGACCCATCCGGACCAGCGCGTCGCCGTGCTGGTTGACTCGCAGAACCTGTACCATTCCTCACAGAGCGCCTACTCGCGGAACATCGACTACTCGGCGCTGTTGGAGGAGGCTGTTCGCGACAGGGCGCTCGTCCGTGCGATCGCGTACGTCATCCGTGCGGACTCGCCCGAGGAGGAGACGTTCTTCGAGGCGCTCAACGAGATCGGCTTCGAGACGAAGATCAAAGCGATCAAGACGTTCGCCGACGGGACGAAGAAGGCCGACTGGGATGTCGGCATGAGTCTCGACGCCGTCTCGCTCGCGAGCCACGCCGACACCGTCGTGTTGTGCACCGGCGACGGCGACTTCGCGCGGCTCTGTACGTACCTCCGTCACGAGGGCGTGCGCGTGGAGACGATGGGGTTCGGCCAGTCCACCGCCGACGAGCTCGTCGAGGCAGCCGACGAGTTCGTCGACCTCTCTGAGCGCGAGGATCGATTTCTCCTGTAGGAGCTCGGACGGTTCCCGTCGTCGATTGCCGGTGTCCGTCGGCCCTTTCAGTGCGTACCCCGTCGATATCAGTCATGCACGACGACGTTCTGGACGGACTCGGATCGCCGCTCGTCCGTGTCGAGTCCCCGGATGAAACGACGGTGGCCGCGAAAGTCGAGTCACGGAACCCCGCCGGGTCGGCGAAGGACCGCCCGGCGCTGTACATGGTCGAAGCCGCGGAGGCTGGTGGCGATCTGGACCCCGGTGACCGGATCGTCGAGCCGACCTCCGGCAACACGGGGATCGGGCTGGCGATGGTCGGTGCGGTGAAGGGGTACGACGTGACGCTCGTGATGCCGAGCTCGAAGTCGCCCGAACGGCGGCGGATCATGCGCGCATACGGCGCCGAGATCGAGCTGGTTGACGGCGACATCTCCGACGCGAAAGCGCGCGCGGACGAGATCGAACGCGAGGCGGGTGCGGTACAGCTCCGGCAGTTCGAGAACCCCGCGAACCCCCGATCACATTACGAGACGACCGGGCCGGAGGTTCTCGAACAGGTCGGTGACCGGACGGTCGACGCGCTCGTCGCCGGCGTCGGCACCGGCGGCACGCTCACGGGTATCGGGCGCAGCCTCCGCGAGACGTTCCCCGACCTCCGGATCGACGCGGTCGAGCCAGCCGACAGCCCGGTCCTGTCGGGAGAGGAACCCACCGGCGACAGCTTCCAGGGGATGGGTGCCGGGTTCATCCCGACGAACCTCGACGTCGATCTCATCGACGAGGTGCAGACGGTCGACCTCGAGGCGGCCGAGGCCGAGTGTCGGCGACTCGCGAGCGAGGAGGGGCTGCTCGTCGGGCAGTCGTCTGCCGCCTCGAACCTCGCGGCGAAGGACGTCGCAGCGGAACTCCGAGAGTCGGGTGCGTACGGCGGCGCGGAGCCGCTCGTGATCACGGTGTTCTGGGACAGCGGCGAGCGCTACCTGTCGACGGGCGCGTTCGACCGCTGAACCGAACGTGCTTATAAACCCAGTCCGGCAGCCGCGGTCGACATCTCGACGTCGAGTGCGACGACGTACGTGTGGACCGCCCAGAACGCGGCGATCTCGACACCGGTGATCACGACGGTGACGAGGTCGGCGTACTTGCTGCTGGTCGTGACGCCGAACGGCAGCGAGTACTCCTGCTCGGACAGCGGGTGAAACAGCGCGATCCCGCGCCGACTACCCACCAGATCGAGAACGTAGTGGGTCAACACGCCGATCCAGACGAAATGGAGGTTGTCGAAGGCGATCGGGTACGCGAGAAACACCGCGAGCACGGGAAGACTGTGCAGCGTCTTCCGGTGTTTGCCGAACGCGGTGTCGACGTCGGGAAACAGCGCACCCAACACGATCGGCACGGATATCTGTGCGATCTTCGTCGCGGTCGCCGTATCGACGCCGGGCTCGAGGACGAACCCGAGCCCGATCGCGAGCAGGAGTCCGTTGAGCACGTGACCTCGCTTGTTCATGCTCGGGGGTCGGGCTCGGGGGTACAAAAGGTGTGGATCCGCCGACCGACATCGGGTCGCGATACTGAATCGAACACACCACGGTTTTGCACTCAAAGCTGCCGGCAACGCGCCGGTGTCGAAAGAGCCACGGGGGTCGACGCCGACGCGACCCCATGGAGTACGAGGAGCCGAAGTTCTTCCACGTGATGCAGTACGCCGCGGCCGCGGACGGCGACGTCATCGACATGGTGAGCGGCAACCCCGACTGGGAGCCGCCAACGGCGCTCCGAGACGCGCTCGGGGAGTACGCCGAGCTACCGTCCGACGCCTTCCAGTATCCGCCGAGCGAGGGGCTTCGGGAGCTCCGCGAGTCGATCGCGGCGCGCCGCGACGTCGACGTCGACAGGGTTGTGGTCACGAACGGGACGGGGGAAGCGAACTACCTCGCGATGGCGCGCGCGTTCGAGCGGGACGCCGGCTCGGAGGCGCTACTGATGGATCCAGTCTATCCGTACTACCCCGGTAAGACCGAGCTGCTCGGCGGAACGCCGACGCTCGTCCCGACCAACCGCGATGGGAGCCTCGACGTCGACGCGATCCGCGACGCCGCCAGCGAGGACACCGCGCTGATCGTGGTGAACACGCCGAACAATCCGACTGGCGCGGTGTACGACCTCGACGCGATCCGCGAGGTCGTCGCGGTCGCGGAGGCGGTCGACGCGCTCGTCGTCGTCGACGAGGTGTACGACGCGTTCGACCTCTCGGGATCGTTCGAGTCGGCGCTCGCGATCGACTCCGAGAACCGGATCGTGACGAGCGGCTTCTCGAAGTCGATGGCGATCACGGGGTTGCGAGTCGGCTACGCGATCCTCCCCGAGCCACACGTCGGATCGGCGAAGACCCGACACATGCTCGTCAACGTCGCGGGGTCGCGGCCCGCACAGTATGCGGTCACGCACGCGCTCGCCGAGACGGACCCGAGCTACTACGCCGCCAACCGCGAACTGCTCCGCGACCGGATCGACGCGTTCACCGACTCGCTGGACGCGGCGGGCGCGGAGTACACCCGTCCCGACGGAGCGTTTTACGTGCTCGCGCGGTTCGACGGGTACCCGGGAACGATGGCGAACGTCAAGCGCCTGATCGACGAGGTCGGCGTCGCGGGGATGCCGGGCGAGACGTTCGGCACCGCCCGGGACGACTGGATCCGGTTCGCGCTCGTGACGCCGCGGGCCGTCGAGGCTGCCGAACGACTCGCCGCGTTCTTCGGGGACCGATGACGGACGACGACCCGATCCTGGCGTACTTCAATCGGAGTCCGTACCGCGACCTGCTCGACATCGAGGTGACGGTGGCGAGCGAGGGGCACGCCGAGGGCCGACTCGCGTTCGGCGAGAAACACTCCTCGAACCGGACGCGGGCGGTCGCTCAGGGGGGCGTCACGTTCTCGCTCGCCGACAGCGTCGGCGGCGCGGCGGCCACCTCGCTCGTGAGGTTCCCGACGCCGACGATCGACTTCCGGATCGACTACCTCGCGCCCGCGACCGGCGACCTGTTCGCGACCGCCGACGTCGTCCGCGAGGGCGGCGAGACCGCCGTCGTCGACGTGACCGTCGTGGATGCGGACGAGGCACACGGCTCGGAGATAGCCGTCGGGCGAGGCGTTTATAAAACGGGCGACCTCCCGGACGACGCTCCGTGGGACATCGACCAGCGAGCCTGACTCCGGCCGGCGCTACCCGAAGTTCTCGACGCTCGCCGCGTCGGCGTCGCCCGCCGCCGCTTCGATGGCGGCCTCCGCGTCGGCGACGAAGTCGGCGAAGCCGTACACGAACACGCCCTCGCCGTCCGCTCCGGTCAGGACGTCCATGACGGGCGCGGTGAGGTCGGTGTCTCCGTCGAGTACGTACACGGTCGCCCCTCGCTCGCGCAGCGCGCCCAACCGAGCGCCGTGAGCCGGCTCGTCGTCGCGGTAGACGATCGCGGCCTCGCCGCCCTCGTCGACCGCGCGCTCGGCGATAGCGACCGCGGGACCGACGCCGGGGCCTCCCGCAAGCACCACGACCCGTCCCTCGCCGTCGTAGTGGCTGTCGCCGAAGGGGCCGGAAAGATCCATCTCGACGCCGGGCTCGATCGCCGCGAGAAACGTCGAGAACGGACCGCTCTCCGCCGGGTCGATCCCGACCGTCACCTCGAAGGTGTCGGTTACCGTCGGCGAGGAGAGCGTGTAGAACCGGGAGACCGATTCGCCGTCGATCTCCGTTCCGAGCTTCACGAACTGTCCCGGCTCCGCGGAAAACCCCTCCGGCGTCTCGAACCGGATCGCGTACGTGTTCGGGCCGACTTCGTCGACGGCCGTGACGGTGACTGTCGCGTCCATACCGCTCATCGGGGAGTCACACACAAACGTGTTCCCGTCCCGGCGCGACTCGCCAACCGCGCTCACACCGCCGTGACACGACACGCAAACCGTCCCCCGGCCTCGCGACCGGAGAGAATCGACAACCGTCGAAAGGTCGGGAGGACAACTGACTATCGGAACCGAGTTAAGGGTGTACGTTCGAGCGTCGAATCAGCAAACAACAAATATTTGAGCGCTAGATGGTGCAATATTCGCCTAAGAGTGGACGTTCGATCGAAAAGTCCGGGACGACTCCATCCAGAAGTCTTTTGCTTGGGCCGGTGGAACCTCCGGCTATAGCATGGCTGGGGACTTCAACTGGGCCGTCGGCGGAGAGGCCGGCGACGGCATCGACTCGACGGGGAAGATCTTTGCCCAAGCGCTCTCCCGCTCGGGTCGACACGTGTTCACGTCGAAGGACTTCGCATCGCGGATCCGCGGCGGCTACACCGCATACAAGATCCGAACGTCCGTCGACAAGGTACAGAGCGTCGTTGACCGGCTCGACGTGCTCATCGCGTTAACGCCCCGGACGATCGAGGAGAACCTCGACGAGCTCCACGACGACTCCGTGATCATCTACGACGGGAACCGGACGACGATGCAGAACGTCGACATCCCCGGTGAGATGGTCGGTCTCGACGTGCCCTTAAAACGGCTCGCCGAGGAAGCCGGCGGCGCGATCATGCGCAACGTCGTCGCGCTCGGCGCCGCCTGCGAGGTCGCCGACTTCCCGATCGAGAACCTCGACTCCGCGTTAACAAAGCGGTTCTCCGATAAGGGTCAGAAGCTCGTCGACAACAACAAGCAAGCGGCCCGTGCGGGCAAGGAGTACGTCGCCGACAACTACGGCGACCAGGAGTTCGACTACGATCTGGAGACGACAGACAACGACTACGTCCTGCTCAACGGCGACGAGGCGATCGGGATGGGCGCGATCGCCGCCGGCTGTCGGTTCTACGCCGGCTACCCGATCACGCCGGCGACGGACGTGATGACGTACCTCACTGGCCGCATCGAGCAGTACGGCGGGCACGTCGTACAGGCGGAAGACGAGTTATCCGCCATAAACATGGCGCTCGGAGCCGCTCGCGGCGGCGCACGCGCGATGACGGCGACGTCCGGGCCGGGGATCGACCTGATGGCGGAGACGTTCGGGCTCGTCGCCACCTCCGAGACGCCGCTCGTCATCTGTAACGTGATGCGCTCTGGTCCCTCGACCGGGATGCCGACCAAACAGGAGCAGGGTGACCTGAACGCGATGCTGTACGGCGGCCACGGCGAGGTGCCGCGGTTCGTCGTCGCGCCGACGACGGTCGCCGAGTGCTTCTGGAAAACCGTCGAGGCGTTCAACCTCGCCGAGAAGTACCAGGTCCCCGTCTACCTCACCTCGGACCTCGCGATGGCAGTCACGGAGGAGACGTTCTCACCGGAGACGTTCGACATGGACGAAGTGGAGGTCGACCGTGGCTTCGTCGTCGACGAGTCGACGATCGAGAGACACCAGACGGAGACGGGCGGGTTCAAACCGCACGAGATCACCGACGACGGCATCTCTCCGCGCGCGTTCCCCGGCACGGCCGGCGGCGCGCACATGTCCACCGGCCTCGAGCACGACGAACAGGGCCGTCGGACGGAGGACACGGAGATGCGCGTCGAGCAGGTCGACAAGCGCAACCGGAAGGTCGAGACGGCGGTCGAACGGGAGGACTGGAGCCCGCGGGAGTTCGGCGACCCGGACGCGGACACGCTCGTGATCACGTGGGGGTCCAACGAGGGTGCGCTCGCGGAGGCGGTCGAGTTCCTCGCTGACGACGGGATCGACGTGCGCGTGCTCTCGGTGCCGTACGTCTTCCCGCGACCGGACCTCACCGACGACGTCGACGCCGCGGAGACGACGATCGTCGTCGAGTGTAACGAGAAAGGACAGTTCGCGGATCTCGTCGAACACGACGTGTTACAGCGAGTCGACCGCATCAACAAGTACACCGGCGTGCGGTTCAAGGCCGACGAACTCGCACGGGAGATCGAAGACACCCTCGACGCGACCATGGAGGCACACCAATGAGCTCAGACGTTCGATTCACCGACTTCAAATCCGACAAGCAGCCGACGTGGTGTCCGGGCTGTGGCGACTTCGGCACCATGAACGGCATGATGAAGGCGCTCGCCGAGACGGGCAACGACCCGGACAACACGTTCGTCGTCGCCGGCATCGGCTGTTCCGGCAAGATCGGGACGTACATGCACAGCTACGCGCTTCACGGCGTCCACGGGCGGGCGCTCCCCGTCGGCACCGGCGTGAAGCTCGCGCGACCCGACATCGAGGTGATGGTCGCCGGCGGCGACGGCGACGGCTACTCGATCGGCGCGGGCCACTTCGTCCACGCGGTCCGGCGCAACGTCGACATGACGTACGTCGTGATGGACAACCGGATCTACGGGCTGACGAAAGGACAGGCCTCCCCGACCTCCCGTGAGGACTTCGAGACAGCGACGACGCCGGACGGCTCGAAACAGCCGCCCGTCAACCCCCACGCGCTGGCGCTGGCGTCCGGCGCGACGTTCATCGCGCAGTCGTTCTCCTCGGACGCGCTTCGTCACCAGGAGATCGTCCGGGAGGCGATCGAACACGACGGGTTCGGCTTCGTCAACGTGTACTCACCGTGCGTGACGTTCAACGACGTCGACACGTACGACTACTTCCGCGACTCGCTCGTCGACCTAGCGGAGACCGACCACGACCGTACCGACTACGACGCCGCCAAGGAGGTCATCCTCGACTCGGATAAGGAGTATCAGGGCGTCATCTACCAGGACGAGAACTCGGTTCCGTACGGCGAGCGACACGGCGTCGACAAGAATATGTCGGCGATCCCGGACGGCGCGCCCGACGGCGCGACCGACCTAGTCCGCGAGTTCTACTGACTCGGTCGAGTCGGCCGAATCCCACAGCGATTCACTCCTCGAGTCGCCAGCGTTATCTGTCACGCATACGTCGGCGGTCAGCTTCGAGTTCACCGATCCGCGTCGGTGGCGACGGGAACCCGACCTCCGTGTGAAGTCAAATTACTCGACTGCGGCGCCACACGACCGGTTTCAGCAGACCTAATTACCCGGGTCCGTATACAGAAGTATGGTCGACCGCTACGACGTCGCGATCGCGGGTGCCGGTCCGGCGGGGGCGCAGTGTGCCCGCGATCTGGCGGCGCGAGGCTACGACGTCGTCGTCCTCGAAACCGAGTCCGCAGACGAGTTCCCCCGACAGAGCAACAAGTCGACGGCCGGGACGTTCCCGTCGATGATGGCCTCCTTCGGCATCCCCGACGACGTGGTGATGCAGTTCACGGACGACGTCGTGTTGGAGTCGCCGAACGACTACTACGAGACGTACCAGCCCGGCGCAGTACTTGAGTTCGCCGAGTTCAAACGCTTCCTCGTCGCCGACGGTCGTGAGGCGGGAGCGGAGTACCGATTCGACGCTCGGGTCTCCCGTCCGATCCTCGACGACGATGGGGTGATCGAGGGAGTCGTGTACAACGGCGACGCGGAGCTGTACGCCGACATCGTCGTCGACGCGACCGGTCCCGCCGCACCGATAGCGAGCGCGCTCGACGTCGTCGATCTGGAGCGGGAGAATCAGGCGATCGGCATCGAGTACGAGCTCGAGGATGTCGAGATGAACCATCCCGACTACGCGGATTTACGGCGCGCGATGATGCTCAGACTCGACCACGACATCGCCCCTGGCGGCTACTCGTGGATCTTCTCGACCGGCGAGTCGAGCGCGAAGGTTGGCCTCTGTTACATCCAAAACGATAGCCATCGCCGCTACGCCGACGAGGGACTAACCGTCGACGGCTACCTCGAGCGCTGGCTCGACGAGGATCCTCGGTTCGCGAACGCGGAACGGATCGACGGGAAGGTCCACCGAGGATCGGCGCACATCCAAATGCCCGAACGGATGCACACGGATTCGTTTATCGCGATCGGTGACACCGTCCCCACGATCGACCCGCTGTGGGGCGAAGGGATCCACAAAGGGATGAAGTCAGCACGCGCCGCGGCGGTGACGATCGACCAGTGTCTCACCGACTCCGAACAGCCGACGGATGCCGAGAGCCTCGCAGTGTACGAGCAACGGTGGCACGAGCAGGTCGCTCCGCGGATGAAAAAGCGGCTCGTGCTCACCAACCTGCTGTATCTCGCACCGAACGAGCGCTACGACCGGTTCATGCACGACCTCCGGACGACCGACAATAAGACGCTTGCACGGGCGAATCGTGGCGACAAGCGCGCGATGGCGAAGCTGCTCCACGTCAACGACCTCCCCCTGCTCGCCCAGTACGCTCGGGAGCATCTGTTGTGAGGCACGTCGATATCTGACTGGGGGCACAGCGGGACACGTCGGACGAAGCGACGGGTGTGGTACGCTCTCCCGCGATGTCGACCCGAACGATCCGGCTACGAGTTTATAACCGAGCTGGCGTCGCGTGCCGTTTAGCGGACGCGCTACTCGTCGAGAAGCGACCGCGAGGAGTTCGTCACGACGAGCAGGCTCGACAGCCCCATCGCGAGCGCAGCAAAAAGCGGGTTCAACAGCCCGGTCACCGCGAGCGGAATCGCGATCCCGTTGTAACAGAACGCCCACCCGATGTTCCCTTTGACCCGGCGACCGGCCGCCCGCGAGAGATCGAACACGGTCTCGATCGAGGCGAGGTCGTCGTCCACGACCGCGATGTCCGCGGCGTCCGCGGCCATCGCCGTCCCGCCGCCGAGCGCGATGCCCAGATCCGCCGCCGCAAGCGCCGGGGCGTCGTTGGTGCCGTCGCCGACCATCACGGTTCGGCCTCGTCGCTTCAGCCGCTCGACCGCCTCGGCTTTCCCCGCCGGCGGAACGCCAGCGAACACGGAGGAAACGGCCTCATGGTCACGGAACACGGTCGCCGCCCGTGCGTCGTCGCCCGTGAGCACGACGACCTCGACGCCCGACTCGTCGAGCGCTGTCAGCGTCTCCGCCCACCCCTCGCGTAGCTCGTCCCCGACGACGACGACGCCGGAGGCGGCGCCGTCCCGACCCACCGCAACCGGAACCCGCCCGACGTCGCGTGCGTCGTCGACTGTCTCGCGGATCCGGTCCGGTACGGTCCAGCCGCGCTCGTCGAACAGGTCCGGGTGGCCGACGACGACCTCGGTGTCGTCGACGACGCCCGAAACGCCCTGCCGGTGGGTCTCGAAGGACTCGATCGACCGAGACGGACGGTCTGCGGCCGGCGTGTCGACACCCTCCGACACCGCGGTGCCGCCGTCCGACGCGGGCGTCTCGCCGCCGTCCGCGAGGGCCCGTGTTCCGGACCCATCGTTCGCTCTGGCCGCCGCGATCGCTCGTCCGACGGGATGAGACGAGCGTTCCTCGAGCGCAGCGGCGAGGCCGAGCAGGTTCTCGTCCACGTCGATGTCGACGACACGCATCTCGCCGGTGGTCAGCGTCCCGGTCTTATCGAAGACGACGGTGTCCGCTCCGCGGATCCGCTCGAACACCGTGTCGTCGAACACGACGATCGAGCGTCGGAGGGCGTCCCGGATCCCGGCGGCGACGGCGAGCGGCGTCGCGAGCCCCAGCGCGCACGGACAGGAGACGATGAGCACGGTGAGCGCGACCAGCATCGCGGTCGCGACCCCGTTCCCGAGCCCGAGGTTAACGGCGGCGACCACGACCGCCAGAGCCAGCACCGCGGGTACGAAGACGGTCGCAAGCTTGTCGGCGAGCTTCTGGACGCCGTGATTGCCGCTCTGGAGGTCCCAGACGAGCTCAGCGACCCGGTCGAGACTCGACGCCGCGTCCGGGCCGACCGCAACCGTGACCGCGCCGTCCGTCACCACCGACCCCCCGACGACCGTGTCTCCGGTCGCCTTGCGGACCGGGAGCGACTCCCCGGTGACGACGGACTCGTCGAGAGCGGCTTCGCCGTCGACGACCTCGCCGTCGACCGGTACGCGCTCCCCGTCGCGGACGAGCAAGTGGTCGTCGGGCTCGAGATCGTCGATGGACACCGTCTCCGTCTCGCTGCTTTCAGCCGAACGGACACGCCGCGCGGTGTCGACCTGGACGGCCGTGAGATCCGAGAGCAGCTCCGTCGCGCGTCGTTTGATCGACGACTCGTAGTTGTTGCCGACGGTGACGATCACGATGATCGCGACGGTGACGTCGTAGTAAATCGAGGGGTTCTCCAGTAAGATCACCGCGAGCGTGCTGTACAGGTACGCGCTCACTGCGGCAATGGCGACGAGAAGGTCCATGTTCGGCGATCGCGTGCGCGCGCTGACGTACGCGCCTCGCAGTATCGGCTTTCCGGTAAACAGGAGAACGATGGTTGTGAGCACGGCGATAACGATGAAAAAGTACATGCCCGAGGGCGACGCCAATGCCTGGTTCAGAAACTCCAGCGTGCGCTCGTCGTAAAACGGGAACGCGAAGTACGTCGGGTAGATGATGACGATGTACTGGAGCATCACCGCCATCCCGACGAGCACGCCGGCGGCAAGCCGCGCGGTCGCCATGTGATCCGCCTGTCGCCGCGAGAAGGCGTCGTCGCGGGCGTACGCAGTGTATCCGAGCCCGCTAACCGCCTCGGCAACGTCGTCAGAGGAGACCGCGTCCGGGTCGTGGTCGATCCGAACCGTGTCGGTGACGTAGCTCGCGCTCGCCGCGCTCACCCCGTCGGTTCGGGTCGCCACCGTCTCGATGAACGCCTCGCAGGTGGCACAGTACATCCCGTCCACCTCGAGAAACGTCGCCTCATGGTCGGGCGGAACGGCGGCCGCGTCGTCCGCGGCACCGTCGCCGGGTACACCCGCGGAACCCCGATCGTCCTCGACCTTCGAGCGTCTGGCGTCGCGGACGGTCGCGGGGTCGACGTCGACGTCGCCGAGCGCGTCGTACACGTCCCGACAGCCCACACAGCAGAACCGGTTTCCGGCCGCGTCGGCCACGTCGACCCCCTCTGTCGGGAGGTCACAGAGCGTGCAGCCATCCGCGGATCGCGTCTCGGTCATGAGGTGTGTTAAGGGAGTCGCGACCGGCGGCCGCGACTCGGTGTCGATTACTGTCGGTTGGAGTCGAACGGGGTAATGAGTTTCGTCGGAGTCGCGGAACCGCCCCAAAAGATTCATCGTACGTGTTTACCCCCAGAACGATTTCGCCACTCTCTCGTAAGTTGCCCCTGACCTCGTAGTAGAGCAATGCAGACGACAGGGTATTCCCCGAGGGACGGTCTCCGGCAGGGAGACCGTCCCGTGTCTTCTGCACTAGCCGAGGGGGGTTCTGATGGTTACTGATGAGAAAGTGAAGCAACTGCTTGAGCGGATCACTGCCCTCGAAAACCGCGTTGATGAACTTGAGCAGGAGAACGAAGAACTGAGGCAAGAAAATCAGCAACTCCGTAAAGAGAACAAGCGCCTCAGAGCCAAGATCCGATGGTACGAAGGACCACATACACCGCCGAGCAAGGACCAGTCGGAGCAAGAGGAGTCGTCCTCGTCCGACGGGGACGAGGACGACGAACAGCGTACTGACGGTGGCACGCCCGGCCGAAAGTCCGGACATGACCCGGAATGGCGCGACGCTCCCGATCCAGATCAAGAAATCGAGGTCACCTGTGACTGCTGTCCAGACTGTGGTGAGGCGTTCGACGAGTCGGCGGGCGTCAGCCCCCGACTCGTCGAGGAACTCCCTGACCCACAGCCACCGGAAGTCACTCAGTACAACCGGCACCACTACGAGTGTCACTCCTGTGGAGCTGAAACCGTCGCCTCACACCCCGACTGCCCCGATGAGGGGCAGTTCGGGGTGAACGTCATCGCACAGGCAGCGCTCTCTCGGTACGACCACCGTCTTCCATACCGGAAGATCGGCGACCGCTTCGAACAGCTCCACGGACTGGAGTTGTCTGGCGCGTCTGCATGGCACGCGACCGAGCGCGCTGCGCGCGCCGGTCGCTGTGAGTACGAGCAGATCCGCCACCAGATCCAGCAAGCCGACGTTGTCCACGTTGACGAGACTGGAATCAAACGTGACGGCGAACAGGCGTGGATCTGGACGTTCACTACCGAGGAACATACGCTGTACGCGGTCAGGGAGAGTCGAGGAAGCGATGTTCCCGCAGAAGTCCTCGGCGAGGACTTCGCGGGAACGGTCGTCTGTGATGGCTGGACGGCGTATCCGGCCTTCAGCAGCAACCTCCAGCGGTGCTGGGCGCATATTCTACGGGAGGCTGAAGACGCCGCTGAGAAGCAACCGGAAGGCGAACCGATCCACCGTGCTCTCAAACAGCTGTACGTCGCTCTCCAGATTCGACTGGAGAGCGACTTGACAGTTCGTGAGCGAGCAGAACTCCAGCACGTGGCCCGGAGAGAGCTTGAGTCGCTGATAGAGCGGTCAGTGCCCGACGGACCAGTGGCAACACTACTCGGGAAGATCGAAGGAGGCCTCGACCACTGGCTCACCTTCATCGGTGAGCCAGCGGTCTCTCCGACGAACAACGCGGCTGAAAACGCGCTTCGTGAGCCGGTGGTTCTCCGGAAGATCATTGGAACGCTCCGGAACGACCGCGGTATGTTCGTGCATGAGACGCTGCTGTCCCTGCTGGCGACCTGCCGCCAGCAGGGACGTAATCCCTACGAAGAATTCAAGCGAATCGCTCGAAACAATGAGATGATTTCACGAACTCAGGCAGTGCCCGCTGTTGCGTCCTCGGGGTAAATACATACGATTCATCGAACAGGCTCGAGGAGGCCGGAGAACGCTCCCAAGGAGCCGGAGAACACCTGATCGGCGACGAGATCGTTAGAGGGAGTCATAGAACGGTTCACACATCGACACACGAATCGCTCAGTGCAGCCATCGCGGCGATCGATACCGGGCGTATATTGCGTATACGAGAATCGGTGCGTTGTTTATAAAGGCGTACTCAGCGCGGCGAGGAGTGGTATATAAGTGAGCGGTGGAGCAGAGACCGACTTGGAAGCCCCAGCCGCGACGGCTCGCGCGGCTCGCTGCGCGCTTCAGTCGCTCACTTCGCTCGCTCCTTGCAGTGCTTGCTTCGCCGGGCTTCGCCCTCGCGACTGCCCCTTCCAGTCCCGCCCCGCACCGCAGCCTCGGACCGCCCCAGCCTCGACCGGAGGGGCCGCCGGAACGCTCGGCGGCCCCTCCGGTCTCCCTCGCGCGCTCGCTCACGGGCCGAAGGCCCGCTCGCGGCGCGCGCCACCGCAACCACAAGCAGAGCATTGTTCGGTTATCAGGTGACGGCGGGCGGTCGGCGCGCGCCTCCGAGCGCTCTGGAAAGAGCGCGAGGAGCGCGTGCGAGGGACGCGGTGAGCGCTCGGAGAGCGCGAACCGCGAGGCTGGGGAGGCGTGAGGTGCGGTCGGGTGGGGTTGAAAGGGGCAGCCGTGATCCCCGCGAGCGGAGCGAGCGGGGGCTCGGGAGACGCAGTCTCCCGGTGGGGCGACGCCCGCCGCAGTAAGCACCACAGGGAGCGAGCACCGCGAGCGACCGAGGAGCGCAGCAAGGCGCGCGAGCCGTCGCGGCTGGGGCTTTCGGATCGTTCGTCGCGGAGCTATCGCTCTCGCGACTCACTTATAAACGAACACCAACCCCTCCACGGTATCGCTTATAAACCACCCATCCACCCTCGTGAGCGACGTACGCCCGCAATCGATCGTCGCGATGTCCGTACTGAGCGATTCTTGTGTAGGATCGTGAACGCACCCCAGGGTCAAGCCCCGGGGCAGTCGCCTTGTACCGCTTGTACAGAACGAGCAGCACTCCCCGGTTATGGTCGGAACTACGTGCTGGCACCCCGACGGAATTCGGGACTCGATCGGAAGGCTCGGTCAGGCGTTCGGGACCGTGACGACGGGCACGGACGCGTTCCGCACGACGTACTCGGCCGTGCTCCCGAGTAGGTCGTTCGCGACGTCCTCGGAGCCGCGTTTGCCCACGACGACCACGTCGGCGTCGACCTCGTCGGCGTACGAGACGATCGCGTGTCGCGGGACTCCCTCTTCGATGGCCGGAGCGTAGTCGACGCCGGCCGACTCGACGACGTCCTCCACCTCGCTGACGGCCGACTCGGCCTGTGCTCGCGTCTCTTCGTCGTCCTCGAACTTCTCCGCCCGTCCGGAGCGTTTGTGCATCGGTAGCTGTTCGACGACGGAGAGCACGTGGAGCGTTCCGTCGTCGTCGACGAACTCGACAGCCTCACGGGCTGCCGTCAGCGATTCCTCACTGCCGTCAACCGATACGAGTGCTGTCTCGTACATCGGTTTCATCTGCGTCGCGAAGCGTAATAAAAGAACAGGCAAAGTGCCGACACACGGCAGAGGAGGTTCCGAACGAAGACGGGACGCGCGTGACGCCGGACGGAGACGGGACGCGTTGTGGTCTCTGATAGCCCGCGTGATTCGTGGCGGTCGATAAAGAGTCATTAGCGCCCGCGGTGATCGACGACCATGCGCTGTCCCGCGTGTGGAGCCGCGATCGACGACGAGAACCGCTGTGTCGACTGCGGTCGCGTCCGCTCCGCTCCGCTGAGCGCCGACGGTGGACGATCGGAACCCACGGAGTCAGCCGAACGCCGGACCTCCCGGCGGACGACGATCGGCCTCGATCAGAACGTCACTGCGGCGCTAACCTATTCGTTGACGTTCGTCACGGGCCTCGCGTTCTACCTGCTCGAGGAGAACGAGTTCGTTCGGTTTCACGCCGCCCAAAGCACCGCCGTGTTCGGCGTCCTGTTCGGTCTCAGCTTCCTGTTGTCGATCCTCGAGACCGTGCTCATCATCGCGTCCGTGAGGGGTGTGTCGGTCGCTCTGGAGTTCGTGTGGCTCCTCCTCGCGGTCACGACCGTCGGGCTCTGGCTCGGGCTGATGGTGCAAGCGGCCCGCGGAAAGCGGACCGCGGTGCCGGGAGTCGAGCGGCTGGTCGACGGATGAGCGCCGCCGTCGTCTCGTACCCGTTCACCGCGCCGCTACTGCCTGTGCAACCCGGGGAAACAGGAGAATCGCGAGCGCTGCGCTGCCGATGGCCCACCCCACGCCGACTACCGGCCACACCACGTCGACCACCGGCCACACCGCGTTGCCGAGCGTGAGGCCGCCGAACGCGGCGGTTGCCATGGTGACGTTGAAGTAGCCGAGTCGGAGTAAGAGCAGCACTGGGGACAGCGACACCCAGCCGGGCGTCGCCGAGAGAAGCGGCGTGATCCACCCGCCGCGGATCAGCGTGCCGACGAGCGTCATCGTCAGCCACGCGAGGAGCCCGGTCGCCTCCGCGTCGAGCGGTCCCGCGGGAGGAACGGTCATAATGTACACGAGCGTCGGCAGCGAGAACACCGACACTTCGGCGAAGATGCGCGTGGTGTCGTGGAGGAACACGCCGAATCCGCTCTTTTCGCTCCGGGCGAGCGATCCGTATCCGTACCACGTCCGTCGCGTTCGCGAGGTCGCGGCTGCGGTTTCACGGCCCGGCGGTCCCTTCCGTCGACTCATGCAGGTAGTTCGATCCCGGCTCGAAATAAGCGTTGGTCCAAATCCGAGAACGGTCGCCGCTCAGATCGTCGCGGCCGGATTCATCGTCGGATCGCCGTGAACGACGCGGTACACCGCGGGGAACGCCGCCATTCCGAGCGCGATGACGACGCCCCCGCCGAGCGTGTACCAGTAGGAGCCGATCGCCATGGCGGCGGTACCGACTCCCCACGAGGCGAGAAAGAAGACGGTGCTGAAGTAGACGACTCTAAGCGGGGCGCTTCGCAGCTCGCCGCGGCGGGGCCACTTCCCGACGTCTATCGTGCGATGGCGGAACACGGCGATGGACGCACAGCCGACGGCAAGCGCCATCAGACCGGCCATCGGTATCGCGTCCGGATGTCGATACTGGAGGAGAAACACGGCAAGGTAACCCGGCGTCGCCAGCACCGACAGCTCGACGCCGGCGAAGAAGATACGCTCGAGCCAGTCGAGAAGCGATCGTACCGTCCCACTCGTCCCCTGGTCATCTGCGTCCGTCACGGTCGGATCGGCGTTTCAGCCCCACAGGTATAACTGTTTCAGCATCCACGAGACGGAACGGTGTCCGTTTTTCAGTTACTTTCAGAAGGATAGATATGATATTTTCCGGCACGTATAAATTACAGAAGATTATTAACTACAGGTGTAATGGTTGAGCATGACATTAATGCGGACGATCGAGTGAGCGGAGTGTCTCGCCGACGATTCATCCAGGCAACCGGTGCCGCGGGTGCCACCATGGGCATCGCCGGCTGTGCCGACGACGACGACGGAGACGGCGGACCGATCGAGATCTCCGCGGACCAGAACTTCGCAGAGATCGAGGACGAACTGCAGCAGGCGCTGTGGGACGCCGGTCTCGACGAGGATGTCGAGATCGAGATCCTCCCGGGCGACTTCGAGACGGACTCCCGTCGTGCGGACTACACGAGCGCGCTCGACGCGGGTCGCGGAAATCCCGACATCTTCATGATCAGTCGATCACATCGGATTTGAGTGAAAGTGTCTGCGTAGTTGGATAGCAAGACAAAGATACACCGCACAGTGATGCCTCTCGTCCTTACCGAAGTTCTCTCCCACCCAGAATTGACTGGAGCTGTTCAGGTGGATCAAGTCCTCGTCGTTTCCACGTCGCCAACATCGTTGTTATTGTCTCGTGAATCTGGACCCCTTCTGCCGAACGCAGGGTCCGAAACATCTTCCGAAGGACTACTTGCTCGCGCAGAGCCCGCTCTGCGCGATTATTCGTTGAATCAACACCCCGTTCGGTCACGAACGTCAGCCAGTGACCCAAGCCATTGCTGATCTTCTTGATCAGCTGCTGAACCTCTTGGGCCTCGTAACCTTCCCTCACCAGGCCCTCCAGGTGTAAGGATGCTTCCGCCCGCTTCTGCTCGCGGGCGGAAGCGGACGGATCTCCTTCGACGAACGTCGTTAGATCGTCGTGGAGTGCGTGCAACTCTTCAGACAGCCGCTCTGCTTCCTCGTACCGTTCAGCGACGTACTCAGCCTCCCGCAACAGGTGCGCCCAGCACCGCTGCAGTTTCGTGTGATAACTCGAATACGCCGACCAGCCGTCACAACTGAGCGTCGAGTCCTCGGCGAATTCCTCGCCGAGGACGTCTTCTAAGACTCCACTTCCTCGGCTTTCATCAACCCAAAACAGCACTTCGTCATCAGTGACGAACGTCCACGCCCAGTGTTGTTCTCCATCGACCGGAAAGCCTGTTTCATCGCAGTAGACGACCTCACTCTCCCGAATCTTTTCTTTGACATCCTCGTAAGCGGGTCGCAGACCGGCTGCGACCCGCTTAGTCAAGTTGTAGATCGTCCGGTGAGAGATCGGAAGGTCGAAGTCCCAGTCAAACAGCTCGGCCTGTTTCCGGTTCGGCAGTCGTTGATGGAACCGACCGAGAGCGGTTTGGGCCATGATATTTGGCCCAAACCGCCCCTTTTCGGGACAGTCAGGATGCTCAGCAACAACCTCGTTACCACAAGAACAGTGGTGTTTGCCGAGCTTGTACTCGGTAACAGTGGTTGGAACAGGAAGCGGTACGTCAATAATAGTCCGTGAAACGTAGCTATCAGGGCTAGAGAGGATTTGCTCACAGTCTGGACAGAATCCCTGATCAACGAGGATCGTCTCTTCTGGTTCAGGTGCTGTTCGAGTTGTTCCCTCGTGACCTTCGCTGCGTCCAGGCGATGAGTCGCTGGCGGCGTCAGAGTCGCCGCCAGCGTCGTCTTCATCAGGTTCTTGGTCTTCGTCCTCGGTTTGGTCGTCATCGCCTGGTGAATTAGCCGCACCACCCTGTCTACTGGGTGGTGTGTTTGGATTTTCGTACTGCTTGAGGCGAGCCTCAAGCTGTTCGATCTTCTGTTGTTGTGCAGTAATCTGGCGTCGCAGCAGCCGGTTCTCAAGCTTCTTGACTACGAGCTGCTGGCGGAGTAGCGAACTGTCGTCGGTGCGGATCACGGAATCTGTCGATTCCGTTGATCCGCGACTCCCCAGCGACACAGTAATTCAGCAGTAGTGAACGATCTATGAGACTGCTACGAAATCGTCTCGACATGGAACTGCTATCCAACTACGTGTCTGCTTGGCAAAAGTGTGAAACCTACCGAAGCAGACAGCGAGATAGAGGAAGAGCACCTGCTTAATTTTGTCGTCAACAGCCTTGACGAAGAGCTTGCGATAGATCTCGGTGAGGACATCGAGGTCACGACAGAGACGTTGTACGAGGTCCTCGCCGGCGCCAGCGCCGGCGGGACCTCAATCAACCACGTCTGCGAAACGACCGACGACTCGCCACACGCCAACACCGTCCGGGGACATCTCACTGAGCAGTTTGAGCTTGACTCGGTTGAGGCGGTTGGAGACACGCTCCTACAACGAGATGCCCTCGAGACACTCCCGGATCGACCGGTGGAGGTCTGCGCAGACCTCCACCTCGATCCCTACTACGGTGACGAGGACGAGACGGAGGCGCTGTACTTCTCGCAAGCGAAACGAGGAACAACTGCGTTTCACGCGTACGCGACGCTGTACGCGCGGGTACGTAACAAGCGATACACGCTGGCGGTTCGCCAGCTGGTCGCTGGCGATACCACTAGCGATGTCCTCGCTGAGTTTCTCGAACTGCTCGACGGCCTTGACCTCGGTGTCAAGGCCGTCTACCTTGATCGCGGCTTCTACAACAGCACCTGTCTCGGGCTGCTGTACGCGCACAACTACGCCTACGTTATGCCGATCGTCAAGTGGGGCGAGACGATTCAAGACGAACTCAGCAGAGGTTGGAGCCGCGAGATCGAACACGATCTCGCCGGCAAGGTAACGTTTCCCGTATTCATCGATTGTGTGTACCAGCAGGGGCGGTACGATGAACACGGAGTGGCGCGTCACGGCTACGCCGCTGACGCGCCGTTCATCGACACGCCACGCGATGCCCGAGAACACTACAGCAAGCGTTTCGGCATCGAATCGAGCTATCGGTTAGCCAAACAGAGCCTCGCGTTCACCAGTTCTCAAGACGCTGGCCTGCGGCTGGTGATGTTTGTGGTGAGCCTGCTGTTCCAGAACAGTTGGCGGTATCTCCACTGGAAGTACGTGGCGTCGCCCCGCCGAGGGGGGCGACGCCTCTGGGACTGGTCGTTCACGGAGTTCTGTGAAATGGTACTGCGGGCCGCTTGGACAGCTCTAGGTGTCCGCAGGGCTGTCCCAGCGAATCAACCACTCGACGACCGGTTCTTCCGGTAGCTGTCCACCAATCCGGACAGCGGTCGTGAGTGGCGACGCTGTCGCGTCGGCGGCGATCTGCCGCCGACAGCGACTGACTAACGCCTCGACAGCCGAGCAACGCCAGAATTCAGCCGCTCCATCCTTCCGAAGACTATCGAGGGGCCGAGGACAACGATTTAGCGGCTACTGGACGGAGTCGTGGGCCTTCTGATGTGATCGACTGATGATGGACTCGGGCTGGACGATGCCGTTCATCCTTCGGGAACAGGTTCTCAACCTCGAGGAGGAGCTGTCTGACGAGACGCTGGAGTACGTGAAAAACGACTACCTGCAGGCGTCGGTCGACACCGCTACCCATCCGGAGACGGGGGATCTGCACGGGCTCCCGTACTTCCCCGACTACCCGATGATGAACTATCGGAAGGATCTCGTCGAGGAGGCGGGTTACGATCCGGAGGCTGAAAACTGGTCGACCGAACCGATGAGCTGGCAGGAGTTCGCCGAGATCGTCGAGGACGTCTGGGAGTACCACGGCGGCCCGGACGGGGAGTACGACTACGGGTTCACCACACAGGCGCAGGCGTACGAGGGACTTTCGTGTTGTACGTTCAACGAGACGATGACGTCGTGGGGCGGCGCGTACTTCGGCGATCACGACAACCTGTTCGGCCCGGTCGGCGACCGTCCGGTCACCGTCAACGAGGAGCCGCTTCACGACACGATCCGTATGATGCGGTCGTTCATGTACGGCCCCGACGAGGAGGACACCCTCGACGGCTATCCGCAGATCGCCAACAGCGACCTCGTCGAGTTCGGCGAGGAGGAGGCTCGTGCGCCGTTCACGGGCGGCAACGCCATTTTCATGCGCAACTGGCCGTACGTCATCCCGATCCACGCCGACGAGGGCGAGGGCGAAGTCGGGACGATGCCGCTCCCGTACGGCGTCGAGGAGGGTGAAGCCGCGTACGACGGTGCGGGGGGCAGCTCTCACGCGCTCGGCGGCTGGCACTACACGATCAACCCGAACTCCGACCGCGTGGACGAGGCGGTGCAGGTGCTCGAGGCGTTCGCCAACGAGAGCGTGATGCTCACCGTGTTCGAGCTCGAGGGGACGATCCCACCGGATCCGGAGGTTCTCGCGAACGCGGACCCGGACGCCGTCGGTCCGATCGGCGACCATCTCGACACACTGTCGTTCATCGCCGAAAACACCGTGCCCCGGCCAGTGACCGACATCTGGCCCGAGCAGTCCGCGCTCATCTATCAGGAGGTCCACGACGCCTACACGGGTGACAAGACGCCCGAGGAGGCGATGGCGGATCTTGAAGAGCAGCTGGAAGGCTCCGAGGCGTAACCGACGATCCTCTGCCGGTCGGTGCTCAGCGGCTGCGTCGGGTGATCCACCGGCAGATTGAATATCGATACGAAAACTCGTTATCACGCATCGCCAATGATAACACATGACACACTCACACTGGCTGCCGGTGTATAACTGAACGATGGCTACCGACCAACCAACCGATGAAAACACGCGGCTCCTGATGCGGCCGCTCAACTGGCTGGAGACGCGCAGCGAGGCGGTGTACGCCTACATCCTCCTCGCACCGGCGTTCGCGCTGTTGGCGTTCGTGGCGTTTTATCCGCTGATCCAGACGTTTCGGTTCTCGCTGCTCGAAGACGAGACGGCGGCGGCGGAGCCGTTCGGCGCGTTCGTCGGCCTGGATAACTACATCGACGTGCTGACTGGGAACGCGCGGGTTCCTCGGCAGTTCCTCGACGTCTCGACCACGGGCGCGTTCCCGTATCTCGAGATGGGGACGCCGTTCCTCAGACAGGCACTTTTCGTCACGCTCGCGTTCGTGATCGTCAGCGTTCTGTTCGAGACGCTAATCGGGTTCGGGCAGGCGCTCGTCCTCGACCAGGAGTTCCGCGGCCGTCGCTGGGTACGGGTCGCGATCATCATCCCGTGGGCGATCCCGATCGTCATTCAAGGGATGATCTTCTTCCTCATCTTCAACCCGAACGTCGGATTCCTCACCGAACCGATGCAGGCGATCGGCCTCTTCGGAGCGAATCCGCTGGCGAGTACCCGCGACGCGTTCATCATCGTCACGGTCGCCGACATCTGGAAGACGGCGGCGTTCATGGCACTGCTGATCCTCGCCGGGCTCCAGAGCATCGACCGGTCGCTGTACGACGTCGCCAAGGTGTCCGGTGCGACGCCGTGGCAGCGATTCAAATACATCACGCTCCCGCTAGTCGCACCCGCGCTCATCGTCGCGATGCTGTTCCGCACGATGGACGCGATGCGAATCTACGGACTCATCGACGCCAGCGTCGGCTGTTCGACCGTGCCGTCGATGACGTGTCTCGTGATCATCTCGCTGGACCAGACCAGACGGTGGGCGACCGCCTCCACGGTGGCGTTTTTAACCGCGTTGGTCATCTCAGGGTTCGTCCTCGTCTATCTGGTGTTCCTGCGAGACGCCGGAGGTGATCTGCAATGAGTTCCGACACCAACGACCATCCGGATCTGGCCGCACAGCAAGCCGCGAACGACGAGCCCGAGATCGACCGCGGGATCATAGAAGGGTGGGCGGCGAAGATGATCAGCAACCCCGACCGCGCGTATAAGACGGTTTTTTACACCGCCACGGTCGTCTTCCTCGTCACCACGCTGTTCCCGTTCTACTGGCTTCTCATGCTGGCGTTGACCCCGTCAGGACAGTTCGGACGAGATAGCATCATCCTCACGCCCGGCGGATTCGACCCGACGCTGCTCGCCGAGGGCGACGTTACGATGGGGACGAATCCGGCAGCGTTCATCGAGGTGTTCACGACCGTTCCGTTCCACCGGTTCGTGTTCAACAGCTTCCTCATAGCCACCATCTCGACGGTGCTCGTCCTGTTCGTCGCGTCGCTTGCGGGGTACGTGTTCGGACGGCTCCGCTTCCGCGGGAAAACCCCGCTTTTGCTGCTCGTGCTCATCGTCTCGTTTTTCCCACCCGCGGCGTTTTTCGTTCCGCTGAACCGGCTGTTCAACCGAAACTTCGAGGTGCTCCGACCTATCATGGCGGATGGCTCCCTGTACAACCATCCCTCGGCGATGATCATCCCGATTTCGGCGCTGTATCTCCCGCTCGCCATCTTCATTCTGATGACGTTCTACGCACAGATCCCTGACGGCCTCGAGGACGCTGCGCGTGTCGAGGGGACGACACGTCTGGGTGCGCTGTTCCGCGTGATCGTCCCGCTTTCGGCCCCCGGCGTCGCGACGGCGGGCGTGCTCTCGTTCATCACGGTGTACAACGAGTACTTCTTCTCCTCGTTGATGACGTCGGGTCGTCCGGAGGACTGGGCACCCATGCTCGAGGGGATCCTCAGCTTCCAGGGACAGTACGAGACTCTGTTCAATCTGATGGCTGCATCGAGCATCGTCGCAGTGTTACCGGTGGCCATACTGGTGATCGTCGCGCAGGAAAAGATAGTCAGTGGATTGACACAAGGTGCGGTCAAGGAGTAACCATGGCAGAAGTCAAACTCGATAACGTCACGAAGCAGTACGAGGACGTAACGGCTGTCGACCAGATGAATCTGGAGGTCGAACACGGCGAGTTCCTCACGCTCGTCGGTCCCTCGGGATGCGGGAAGTCGACGACGATGGAGACGATCGCGGGACTAACGCTCCCCACGAGCGGAAACGTCCACATCGGCGGTCGGGAAGTCACGAACCTCCCGCCGAAGGACCGGGGGATATCGATGGTGTTCCAGAACATCGCGCTGTTCCCCCACATGGACGTGTACGACAACATCTCCTTCGGGCTCCGGCTCCGTAAGTACGACCAGGAGGAGGTCGATAAACGGGTCGAGGAAGCGGCCGATATCGTCCAACTCGAGGGGATGATGGACCGGATGCCCTCGGAGATGTCCGGGGGACAGCGACAGCGCGTCGCGATCGCGCGGGCGATCGTCCGAGACCCGGACGTGTTCCTGATGGACGAGCCGCTGGCGAACCTCGACGCCGAACTCAGGGTCCATATGCGGACGCAGCTCCAGCGGCTCCACCGACAGCTGGACACGACGATCATCTACGTCACTCACGACCAGGCGCAGGCGATGACGATGTCCGACCGGATCGCCGTCATCAACGCCGGCGTGCTCCAGCAGGTCGCTCCACCCCTCGAGTGTTACAACGAACCGGCGAACCTCTTTGTCGCCGGATTCATCGGGTCGCCGGCGATGAACTTCATCGAGGGAACGATCACGACCGACGGGTTCGAGGGAGAGTACACGGACGTCTCGTTCGATCCCGAGACGCAGGACGTCTCCGTCGGTCAGGACGTCACGCTCGGCGTTCGCCCCGAAAACGTCCATCTCGCGCACGAAAGCGAAAAAGCGGACGAGCCGACGCATACGCTCGACGCCGTCGTGGACGTCATCGAACCGATGGGGGATAAGGTGTTCGCCTATCTCCTCTCCGACCGCGAGGTCGAAGCGAGCGCGGAGGGTCGCGGAAAGGGACAGCTGCTGATCAACCTGCCCCCGGACGCCTCGATCGAGGAGGGCGAAAGCGTCGAGATCGTCTTTGACCGGAAGCACATTCACCTGTTCGACACCGAAAGCGGCGACGCGATCAGACACGAACTGGCCTAACACCGCCGGTTCGGACATCGCGTCTCCCTGTGCCGTGCCGAGTACGGTCCATCGTAGCGACGTGTTTTTGTGGATACGGCGTGCGTTACGAGCGAAGAGCATGCCACGCGAACAGTACCAGGCGAAACTGGAGAACTTGCGCGACGACGTCCTCTACATGAGCGAACTCGTCGCCGAGCGACTGCGGATGGGCCTTGACGCGCTGGAGCGACGCGACGAGGAGCTCGGGCAGGAGGTGATAACCGGCGACGCGGAGATCAACGAGCTGTATCTCGAGCTCGAACGGGAGTGTACCGACCTCATCGCGCTTCAGCAGCCGGTCGCGGGTGATCTGCGGTTCATCGCGGCATCGTTCAAGATCATTACCGACCTCGAACGGATCGCGGATCTCGCGACGAACCTCGGCGAGTACGCGGGCCAGGCCGAACGAGAGGTGTTCCCTGACGTCGACGTCCAGCGGATCGGCGACGAGACGCTGCGGATGCTCGACGCCGCGATGATGGCGTACGAACAGTCGGACCCGGATCGGTGTTACGAAGTGGCAGAGATGGACGACGACGTCGATGCGCTGTGTGAGCAGGCTAGCGACCTCGTCGTCCGGGATCTGATCAAACGCGAACAGCTCGATGATACCGAGATCGAGTCGACGATGCGGAACGTTTCGCGTCTTCTGTTGACGATCCGCGATCTCGAACGGGTCGGTGACCATACGGTTAACATCGCGGCGCGCGCGCTGTACATGATCGAGAACAACGACGAGCTGCTGTACTGACTACTGCTAGACGGACTGTCCTACCGTGTTCACGCTCGGCGCTCACCGGTCCGACTGACGCGTCGGGGTCGCGATGAGAAACGTCCGACCGCCGCGTCGCTCGAGGTGTACCTCGCTGCCGGTGACGCGGTTCGCCCGAACGCGGTCGGGAACGTCGTCGGCGGGGCAGCCGGTGACGTCCACACGGGTCGGTGCGGCGTAGCGCGGAGCGTTCGTGTTCCGAGTGCTCATATCCGGGTGATCGACTGCGAACGCCGTATATCCGAGCCATGCGCGGAGTGAAACTGAAAGTGAAGCGTCCGGACGGGAGCCCGTGCCGACGTTCCGGACACCGGCCGTCGTTCAGCGCCGGAGTCCGGCCTCCTCGTCGTTCGCCGTGAACCGGATCGTAAAGTAGTCGTAGCCGCCGTAGGCGGCCTCAAGCGCTCCCATCCACCAGTTCCACCGATCGGCGACGGAGCTTCCGTCCGGAGCGTCCGAGAGGTTCCGAACCACGTCGTCGACGGTCAGCGCGTGTCCGCGATCGCTGGCGGGCTTTTCCGCGTCCACCAGATCGCGTGCTGCCCGCACGACGGCTCGGCGTTCGGCCTCGGTACCGCCGAACGCCTCTGCCAGCGCGGTATCGAGTCGGTCGGGGTCCATGCGTGAACGTACGTACGGACACTATTTGAGATCCTCGCCGACCCGGCGGCCTACACCGAGAGAACCGGTTGGCTCGCGTACAACAGAACGTACTCGGCGGCTTTCTCCAGTACCTCTCCAGGATCGCCGGTCACAGGCTCGCGCGGAACGACGATGAAGTCCGCTTCGAGCTCCTCTGCGGTGTCGAGGACGACCGAGCCGGGGTGGACTGTTTTCACTTGCGTCGAGAATCCGGACGCTATCGAGTTGCTGTGTGGCACACCGGCGGCCTCAGCTCGCCGGATGACCGACTCGGTGAACGACTCCGTGTCGTCGGCCACGTCGGTCTGGTCGATCGCGTCCGTCTCGATCGCCCGCACCACCTCCTCGCCGAGCACGTACAGCGCGTGGACGCTCGCATCGTACTCGCTTGCGACGGCGATCGCGTAGTCGACGGCCTCGTGGGACTCCTCGCTGCCGTCGACCGGTACGAGAACGAGGTCGATCTCGAGTTGGGTCATATGCCTCCGGTCGACCGGGAAGGTCAAAAACCCCGCTGTATGCGCGACGATCGTGTACGATCTCGTCGATATCATGAACTTACCTGTCGGTGAGACGATGCGTATCAATCACGAACTGCACATTTGCTCGCAGATACGTAGGTTTACCCGGCGCTCGTGCTGTTTCCGCTTCTCGCGGGAGTCGCCAGCGCGGCGTTTTTTCTCCTGTTTTTCCTGCCGCTTCTGGTTGCGAACCTGATCGAGAGCGGGCTGGAGTATCTCGTTCTGTTCGTGTTGTACTTTCTCACGACGTTTCTCAGCACGTTCTCCCGCAGCGGCACCACGTTCCGTGAGACGTGGGGGGAGTCGATCGGAGCCGGGTTCGGGATCACGCTGATCGTCGCCGTCGTCGGCGTCGTGTTGGCGCTTGCCGCCCTCGCGGTCTCGGTTCCCGTCGCTGCGGTGTTTCCCGGACGCGGTGGCTCTCACGGTGTCGCCCGCTGATGAAGAGATGGCTCGTCTCGTCCGTCAGTCGTCGCCTTGGGCGTCGACGATGTGGACTTCGCCGTCCTCGACAGTGACGTTGATCAGGGTTTTCACGTCGTAGTCGGTGTCGTCGAGCTCGTTCTCACCGGCCTTCTTGATCACGGCGATGACGTCGACGACGTCCGCGCCCACCTCGTTCGTGAGCGCGTCGAGGATCGCCTTCATCGTACCGCCGGTCGAGAGTACGTCGTCGAGCACGAGCACTCGGTCGCCCGCCTCGACGTCGTTGATGTACATCTCCGACTCGGCGTACCCGGTCTCCTGAAACAGCGGCACCTCGCCATCGAGGCCGTACTGCCGTTTTCGAATGACGACGAGCGGGATATCCGTCATCAACGAGAGCGCGGTGGAGATGTGGATCCCCATCGCCGCGGGCGTGACGATCTTGTCGACGTTCTCGAGCTCGGCTTTCCGAATGATCCGGATGACGATCTCGCGGAGTAGTTCGGGTTCCAGCATCGGAACCCCGTCGCTTATCGGGTGGACGAAGTACTGATACTCGCCTTTCTCGATGATCGGCGCGTCAAGGAGCGACTGCCGCAACTGGTCCATGTCGCCGGTACTCGGGCGGATTAATAAAACGTGGCGGTTGCGGGATCGTCGTGTCCGACGGTGCCAAGCGACCGACCGAGTCCACCGGTCGCTAGCTGCATCGTCCCCGCCCATCTTTCGTTCGCATTTCGGTAACGCTGGCCGCCGATCGGTCGGTTCCCGGCCGAGCGTGACCGGAGCGGTCCACGCCGTCGCGTGGCTCGCCCGTCGTTTTTACCGCATGGCGACGAAGGGGGCGGTATGATCACGGTCAAAGACACCGTTCACGACCACATCGAGATCGACGGTGTTGCCGCCGATCTCCTCGACACGCCGGCGGTCCAGCGGCTTCGACACGTCAAACAGCTCGGCACCGTCCAGCTGGTGTACCCCTCGGCGAACCACACCCGATTCGAACACAGCCTCGGCGTCTACCATCTCGCCCGAAAGGCGCTCGAACATCTCGACATCGCGGGGAAGCACGCGGAACGGATCGAGGCGGCAGCGCTGCTACACGACGTCGGACACGGTCCGTTCAGCCACAACATCGAGGCGCTCACACACCGGCACACCGGAAAGTATCACGACGATGTCGCCGAGCTGTTACACCGGGGGCAGGTCGGAGAGGTGCTTCGTGACCACGACCTCGATCCGGACCGGATCGCGATGCTCGTCGCCGGCGAGGGGAAGTACGGTGCGCTCGTCTCCGGCGAGCTCGACGTCGACCGGATGGATTACCTCGTGCGCGACGCCTATCACACGGGCGTCCCGTACGGAACGATCGACACCGGGCGGTTCGTCCGGGAGCTGACGTTCACCGATTTCGATGGAGACGCACCAGCAGTTGCCGGGTCGGGAGCCACGAGCGGTGAGCGAACGGGGCCCCAGCTCGTCCTCGACGAGGGAAACGTCCAGACCGCCGAGAGCCTCCTTCTCGCACGGGCGTTGATGAACCCCGTCGTGTACACCCACCACGTCGCGCGCATCTCGAAGGCATTGCTGCGACGAGCGGCCGCCAAACTGCTCGAATCGACCGCGACGACCGCGTCCGATCTTCGGCGAATGGACGACCACGACTTCCTCGTCGCGCTGCGCGACTGTGACGCCACCGCCGAACTCTGTCGACGCTACGACGAACGCGACCTGTACAAACTCGCGGTGTGGGCGGAGTACGACGATGTCCCGGACCGCATTCACGAGGCGGATCACGAGACCGAGCGTTCGCTCGAACGCGAGATCGCCGAGGAGGCGGGCGTCGATCTCGACCGCGTCATTCTCGACGTGCCTCCGGAGCCGTCGATGCGGGAGTCGACGGCTCGCGTGACCGTCAACGGGGAGGTCCGGCGACTCGAACGACAGTCGCCGCTCGTCTCCGCCCTCCGCACCGCACAGCGGAACCAGTGGCGACTCGGCGTGTACGCGCCACGCCCGGAAACTGACCGCGTCGGTCGCGCGGCCGCCGCGGTGCTGGAGCTCGACCCAGAGGGGCTGGTGAGCGAAGTTCGACGGGCGATGCCAACGACGCTCGATGAATTTTAATCATATGAACATATTATCTGTTTCCTTTATGTTAATCAAATAATATTTTGTCTTGTTCACTTATCAGATGATTAGTTTTAGTTCTACAGCAAACGGCTATAGATTATTTATATTGTAGATATTTCCGAAAAATAAGTAAATAAATGATTTTCTGATTTGTATAGGCTCACAAAAGTCATCTGGGGTTAATATATTTTTGTAGAAATAATGATATTATTCCAAGACTCGTCGAACCGGGTTATCGGAACTACTACCCCGCCGCTCAAGCTTTACGAATATATTACTGTAATTTGGCCGGCTGGAGGTAGCCATTGTTTACTAAATGCGAACGTCCGGACTTTCGGAACAACTCCACGGTCGATCGCTCGTCGCTCATTTCAGCGACTCGCTAGCCTGTGACATGTTCAGGCGAGCTTCAACGACGTTCGCACTCTCTTTGAGCAGTCCCGGGAACTCCTCGTGACACGTTTCGTCGGTCAGTCGTCCGGTCGGACCGGACACGCTCATCCCACCTAACACCGCCCCAGTCTCGTCGCGGATCGGGACGCCAACCGCACGTATCCCGACGATCTCCTCCTCGTCGTTGACGGCGTATCCACGTTCCCGTATCGTGGCGAGTTCGTCCTTGAGCCGTTCGCGGTCGGTGATCGTGTTCGATGTCTTGTGCACGAGTCCGTGCGCATCCACTATTCGTTCGAGGCGTTCCTCGGGGAGATACGCCAACACGGCCTTGCCGCTCGCGGTGAAATGCAAGTAGTCGGCTTTCCGTTCTTTCGTCGTGTGGTACTCGCTACCGACGGCGTTCTCGCCGGCCACCTTGTAGATGTTGCGCTCTAACCCGTGTTGTTCACACATCAGATGTGCGTACTCCTTGCTCCGCTCGGCAAGGGATTCGACGACCGATTTTGCGTGTGGAAACAGGACGTGCCGATGCCGGACGCCGTTTCCGAGATACAGGAACTCGAGACTCAACTGATACGTGGTGCCCTCCTTTACCACCAGCTGACGCTCGCGAAGCGTGTTCAGGTATGCGTGTGCTGAACTCTTCGAGATGCCGACGTGATCGGCGACTACAGTCACACCGGCACCCCCGAGTTCGTCAAGCGCCTCGACGATGGCACACGCACGTGCTACCGTTTCGAGACGACGCGATGAGTTCTCCGTGGCCATTACCATCGGAGTCGACCGCAACGCTCATAACTCGTTCGCATGTGGGAAACGGTGTTTCACCGCCGTGAACGACGAGATACGAACATTTAAGAGATAATCACTCCCACCCGGAAGGTGATGATCGCGGTTTCCGAGACACGGCTCCGTGCCGACATCGAGGCCAACGCACAGTTCGGGTCGATAGCCGTTGATGAGGGACGCGGACGGACGGTGCTTACGGGAACCGACGCGAACCGAGACGCGCGAGACCACCTCGTGACACGGTTGAAGGACGCCGGATTAGCCGTCAGCGTCGACCGCGTCGGCAACATCGTCGGTCGGTGGGTGCCCGACACGGCGGACCCGAACGCCGCACCGATAGCCTCAGGAAGCCATCTCGACTCGGTTCCACGCGGTGGCATCTTCGACGGACCGCTTGGCGTGTACGCGGCGCTAGAATCGGTCCGGGCGTTACAGGCGTCGGCGGTCACGCCGTCCCGGCCGATCCACGTCGTCTGTTTCACGGAAGAGGAGGGGCAGCGATTCGGAAACGGGCTCCTCGGCTCCTCGGTCGCGACCGGACGCAGGGACTCCGAGGAGGCCCTGACGCTCACCGACGAGGCGGGAACGACGGTCGTGGAGTCGCTCGAGCGGATCGGCTATCACGGCGCCGGGCAGGTCGACGCGAGCAAATGGGATGCGTGGGTCGAACTCCATATCGAGCAGGGAACGCGTCTCGAGGACGCCGGATCACAGGCCGGCATCGTCACCGATATCGCAGGTATCACGCACTGTTACGTCGACATCTCCGGCCACGCCGACCATGCCGGGTCGACTCCGATGGGACGCCGGACCGACGCGATCGCGGCGGCAAGCGAGCTGGTTCTCGAGCTGGAGACCGAGGCGAATCGGGTCGTTTCCGAGACGTCGTCGACCGCGGTCGGAACCGTCGGAAAGCTTGACGCGTCGCCGAACGCCACGAACGTCATCGCCGGTGACGCTACCCTCGGAGTCGACATTCGGGATGTCAGCCACGAGTCGATCGAATCGCTCGTCGAGACGGTCGAGGCGAGCGCTCGCCGGCTGGAAGACGATCGTCACGTCGACGTCGACATCCGCCGACCGTACATGGTCCCTCCGGAGCCGATGGCCGAGCGGTGCCGGTCGGCGTTTCGCACTGCAGCGAAGCGCGCAAACGTCTCCACTCTGTCGTTGCATTCTGGGGCGGCTCACGATACGATGAACGTCGCCCGCGTGACCGACGCGGGACTACTGTTTGCCGTTTCGAGGGACGGCGTCTCACACAATCCGCTCGAATGGACGAGCTGGGCGGACTGTACTGCGGCGACCGCCGTGCTCGCCGGCGCGATCGCGGATCTCGCGACATGAGTGTCGGGTTCATGCATCTCGCGAGATAGGTGGCGAGCCAGTAACGCTGGTGGTCCATTGATGACGAAGATGGCGATGTCGTGCAGTAGTCGGTGGCTTTGCGGCGAGGAGCTTGACGGATTCGGGCCCTCCGGGCGGATGATCTGCATTGGGTCCGTCTACCATGGGTATGCCATTATATAGTTACGAGCGTCGTGGATGTCGCAACCCATATGTTTATATACTCTAACTCGCAACGCAGGGGTAGCGAATGAGAGCCACTAACAGTAGTCATTCCGCTTCGGAGACGTCAGAGGGGCCGAGCCGCCGATTGTTTATAAAAGCCGCCACCGCAGGTGTGCCGATCGCGTTCGCTGGCTGTCTCGGCGACGACGACGAAAACGGCGACGCCGGCAGCGGTGACGCGGAGACGGACGTCGAAACGCCGACCAGCGGCGGCGTGTCGGGAGAGAACGAACTGATCTGGGGCGGGAGCGTGCCGGTTCAGAGCCTCGACCCCCACTTCGAGAGCGCGGCGGCCACCGCTCGGGTTCTCGAAAACATCACGCAGGGTCTTCTCCGAGTCAACTGGGAGTACGAGCTAGAGCCGCTCCTCGCAGAGGACTGGGAGACGTCCGAGGACAACCTCGAGATAACGTTCTCGCTCCGCGAGGGCGTCGTGTTCCACGACGGCACCGCGTTCACCTCCGAGGACGTCATCGAGTCGTTCCGGCGGATCCGCGACGGCGGCGCGATCGCCGGCGAGTACATGGAGCGCGTCGACGAGATGGAGACGCCGGACGACCACACGTTCGTCATGCGGCTCGAGGAGCCGTTCGCACCGATGCTGTTCCGCATGGCGACATCGGACATGCATATCCTCACCGCCGAGCAGGCGGGACAGGACTCGATCAGCGAGCCGATCGGCACCGGTCCCTTCGAGTTCGACAGCATGGAGATCGACAACGAGTTCGTCATGACCAACTTCGACGAGTACTGGGACGACGAGCTCCCGTATCTCGATAAAGTGACCAAACTCGAGATCTCCGACGACGACAACCGACTGAACACGTTCTCCGCCGGCGAGCTCGACTTCATCAACGACGTGCCCCCGAGACACGCCGAGTCGCTCGAGGAGGATCCGGACGCCGATTTCATCAACCGGTTCCCCAAGTCGCTCGTCTACCTCGGCGTTAACTGCAACGAGCCGCCGTTCGACTCCCGGGACGCTCGACTCGCGCTGGAGTACGCCATCGACAAAGAGGAGGTCATGGAGGCGGCGCTGTACGGGCAGGGACAGGTCGCAACCAGTCCCGCCTCGCCGGGCAGCGAGTGGGAGCACCCCTCGCTCGAGCCGCGCGAACAGGACTTCGAGAAGGCACAGGAGCATCTGGAGGCCGCCGGCTACCCCGATGGTTTCGAAGCGACGTTCCAGATCCCGGAACAGTACAACGACCAGGTGACTGCCGCGCAGGTCATCGAGGCGTCGGCCGCGCAGGTCGGGATCGACCTCGACATCCAGCTCATCACGTGGAGCAACTGGCTCAGCGACGTGTACACTGACCGGGACTTCCAAGCGACGACGAGCTCGTACTTGGCGTTGTGGTTCCCCGACGCCGGCTTCCACCGGCCGCTCCACAGCGATGGCGCGTTCTTCTTCACCGGATGGGAGGACCAGGAGTACAACGACCTCATCGACGAGGCGCGGACGGTGTACGACATGTCCGAGCGGGCGCCGATCTATCACGAGGCTGCCGAACTGCTCAAGGAGCGCCGGTCCGGTCACATCCTGCTGTACTGGACCCCGACGCTCATGGCCCGCCACAACAACTACACCGGCGAAGTCATGTCTCCCGACGGGTCGACGTTCCGGTTCGAGGACACACAGCTGGAGTGACTCGCCGCGGATGCGAGTGACCCACCGACGCTCGATCGGTCGCCGACGGAGCGTATCCGCAACGGGATGCGTGTACCGTCCCGCCACCAGGCAGTCCGTACGCTGTTCTGGCATCGCGCGGACCCCACGCTGCTCGGTTACCGCGTGGGCCGGACGCCGCTCCGCTACCTGGCGGGTTGTACGGCGGATTCCGACTCCGGAATCACCGGAAGGTCGGGCCAACGGGTCGACTCGCAGTACTCCGACACACGACTTATAAATGGCATTCGTCAACTATCTCTTCAAACGGCTCGGGTTCATGGGGGTGACGCTGTTTCTCGTCACCCTCATCACGTTCGGACTCACGAACGTCCTTCCGGGAAACGTCGCACTTCTCATCCTCGGTCCGAACGCGACGGAGGCATCGATCGCTCAGCTGGAAGCTCGGCTCGGGTTGAACCAGCCGCTGTACGTCCAGTACATCGACTGGATCGTCGGGTTGCTGCAGGGGGATATGGGAACCTCACTGCGGTACAACACGCCGGTCGTCGACCAGATCGCGGTCCGCCTGCCGCGGTCGCTGCTGCTGGCCGTCTCCGCAACGGTGATCTCGGTGACGCTTTCGATCCCGCTTGGCGTGCTCGCCGCGGTAAAAAAGAACACGCCGACGGATCTCACCGCGTCGATGCTGGCGTTCGTCGGCCTCTCGCTGCCGATCTTTCTGTGGGGGCTCGTGTTCATCTACGTGTTCGCGCTGTCGCTCGGCGGCTTTCCGACCCGGGGATACGTCTCGCCGTGGGAGGATCCGGTTGCGGCGGTCCACCACCTGATCCTGCCGGCCAGTGCCATGGGCGTGGCGTTGACGGCGTACATCATGCGGATGACCCGGTCGAGCATGATCGACGAGCTGAGCGAGGACTACGTGGAGTTCGCTCGATCGAAGGGGCTCACCGAGCGCACCGTCGTCGTGCGACACGCGCTCAAAAACGCCGCGATCCCCGTGATCACCGTCATCGCGTTCCAGTTCAGCTACGCGTTCGGCGGCGTCGTCGTGTTAGAGGAGGTGTTCTCCTGGCCCGGGATCGGTCGGCTCACGTTGACGGCGATCGAGAACCGTGACATCCCGCTGTTGCAGGGCTGTATCATCGTGATCGCACTGATATACATGATATCGAACTTCCTCGCGGACGCGTTCTACGCGTACGTGGATCCGCGGATCAGATACGGAGGGTCCGAGTAATGGGACTCGACGAGTTCAGACTCACGGAGGAGCGCAAGGAACACTACGCGCGGTTCGCCAGACAGTTCCGACGCAACCAGAAGGCGATGATCGGGGTGGCCATCGTCGTCGGGCTGTTCCTCATCGCGATCGTCACGTACCTGATCCCGGAGATCGTTCCGTACGACCCCGGCGCGACGAACGTCCCGAACCGGGAGGCCGCTCCGTCGTTGGAGCACCCGATGGGCACCGACGACCTCGGACGAGACGTGTTCAGCCGCGTCGTGCTCGGCACGCAGATCTCGCTGTACGTCGGGTTCACCTCGATCAGCGCGGCGATGGTGATGGGCACCTCGATCGGGATCGTCGCGGGATACTACCAGGGACTCGTCGACGAGGGGCTGATGCGGGCGATGGACGCAATGATGTCGTTCCCGCCGATCCTGCTCGCGTTGACGATCGTCGCCGTCATGGAGCCGAGCCTGAACAACGTCATCATCGCGCTGGCGTTCGTGTACACGCCGTTCATCGCACGCGTGGCGCGGAGCGCGGCGCTGTCGGTTCGCAACGAGTCGTACATCGAGGCCGCGAAGGCGCGGGGAGAAAGCGACCCGTACATCATCTTCCGGGAGGTGCTGCCGAACTGCGTCGGTCCGCTGCTCGTCCAGGGGTCGATAAACATCGCGTTCACGATGCTTCTGGAGGCGAGCCTCTCGTTCCTCGGACTCGGCGTGCAGCCGCCGGAGCCGTCCTGGGGACTGATGATAAACTCCGGATGGGCGTACATGGGTGACGCGCCGTGGATGGTGTTTTTCCCGGCGCTGGCGATCGCGATCGCCGTGATCGGCTTCAACCTGCTCGGCGACGGACTGCGCGACGTGCTGGACCCGAAGGGGGAGATCATCGAATGACGAGACACGATACGAACTCACCGCGAACGACGGGCGAGACGGGCGATCGAGACGACACCGGCGGACGAGGTGACCGAGCCACCGACGGCGGCGAGCAGCCGCTCCTGTCGGTCGACTCGTTGCGAACGCAGTTCCGCACGGAGGACGGCACGGTCACCGCCGTCGACGACGTCTCGTTCTCGCTCGAACGCGGAGAGGTGATGGGGATCGTCGGCGAGTCCGGCGCCGGAAAGAGCGTCACCGCGCGGTCGATCATGCGGCTGATACGGTACCCCGGAGAGATCGTCTCCGGGTCCGTCACCTTCGACGATCAGGACCTCCTGGCGCTGTCGGACGCGGAGATGCGAAGCGTCCGCGGGAACGAGATCACGCTGATCCCGCAGGACCCGATGACGTCGCTCAATCCGGTGTTGACGGTTGGTCAACAGATGATCGAGACGATCGAGCTCCATCAGGATGTCGACCGCCAGGAGGCGCGTTCGATCGCGATCGAGGCGATGCGGGAGGTGGAGATCCCCGCCGCCGAGACGCGGATCGACGAGTATCCACACGAGTTCTCCGGCGGGATGCGCCAGCGGATCCTCATCGCGATCGGGCTCGCGTGCGAGCCGGAGCTGATCATCGCCGACGAGCCGACGACGGCACTCGACGTCACGACACAGGCGAAGATCCTCGACCTGCTCAACGACCTCCGCGAGAAACACGGCGTGTCGATCCTGATGATCACCCACAATCTGGGGGTCGTCGCCCAGACCTGTGACCGCGTCGGCGTGATGTACGCCGGCAACCTCGTGGAGACCGGTGCGGTGACGGACGTGTTCGAGCGTCCCCGCCACCCGTACACCCGGACGCTGATCGACGCAATCCCCGCGGTCGACGGTGACCGCAACCGACTGTACGCCCTCCCGGGGTCGATGCCGGATCTCAAGACGCTTCCGGACGGCTGCAACTTTGCCGACCGCTGTCCGCACGTCAAGCCGGCGTGCCGAACCGGCGGAGACCCCGAACTCGAGCCCGTTTCGGACGGGACGGGGTCGGCGGCCGCATGCGTTCGCTCCGCGGAGCTGGATCTCTCCGAGCCCGCGACGACGGACGACGGGCCGCGACAGCGAAAGGAGATCGACGACGATCCACTGTTAGACGTTAGGAAGTTAAAAAAGCATTTCCCCTCCGGTGACGGGCTGTTCGGCAACCTCTCGCTGGCGCGGACGGACGGCGGCGGGCTGACGCTCGAACGCCGGTACGTCAAGGCGGTCGACGGCGTGAGCTTTACGATCAACCGCGGAGAGACGGTCGGACTCGTCGGGGAGTCCGGCTGCGGCAAGTCCACGGTCGCACGAACCGTCCTCAAGCTGCTCGAACCGACCGACGGCGAGGTGTACTTCGACGGACAGCCGCTCCACGAACTCGACAAGTCGTCGATCCGAAGCCTCCGTCGCGAGATGCAGATCGTCTTCCAGGACCCGAAGAGCTCGCTCAATCCCCGGAAGACGGTCGGACAGATCATCGGCCGCGGGATGGAGAAGCACGGCATCGCCAGCGGCGAGGAGAAGCGCGAGCGCATCGCCGACCTGCTCACCCGAGTGGGGCTCCAGGCGGACGACGCCGAGAAGTACCCGCACCAGTTCTCCGGCGGCCAACAGCAGCGTATCGCGATCGCGAACGCGCTCGCCGTCGAGCCCGACCTGATCGTCTGTGACGAGCCGGTGTCGGCGCTCGACGTCTCCGTACAGGCGCAGATACTCAACCTGCTCGACGACATCCAGTCGGAGTTCGGTCTGTCGTACTTGTTTATCTCACATAATATCAGCGTAGTCCAACATATCTGCGATCGAGTTGCGGTGATGTATCTCGGCGAGATCGCGGAGATCGGCTCCGTCGACCAGGTGTTCGACGCGCCGTACCATCCGTACACGGAGAGCCTGCTGTCGGCGGTGCCACATCCCACGCCGGAGCAACGGACCGATCGGATCCTGCTCGAGGGTGTCGTTCCGAGTCCGCTCGACCCGCCGAGCGGCTGCTCGTTCCACACTCGTTGTCCGAAGAAGATCGGCGACGTGTGCGAGACCGACGTGCCGGTCCCCGAGCCGGTCGCCGGCGAGGAGTCCCATCGGATCGCCTGTCACCTGAGCGAGGCCGAGATGGGTGAGCCGCTGTATGCGACCGACGCGGACCGGGCGGACGAGGCGGCGGACGGTCGGGACCGCACGGCGACGGACGGACACGATCCGACGGCGGCGGGAGAGTGACGTTCTCGATCTGCGCGTCGGTCGATGGCCGGCACGGCGCGGCGATAGCGACGCACGCGATCGCGGTGGGGTCGACGGCTCCGTTCGTGGGACGGCGTGGAGCCGTCTGCACGCAGGCGATGACGAACACGCCGCTCGGCGTCCGTTCGATCGACCGCATGCGCCAGGGCACGCCGATCGACGAGACCGTTTCTGCGCTGCTGAAAGCCGACGAGCATGCCCCATTGCGACAGGTTCACGGCGTCGACGCGGACGGGCACACGGTCGCACACACCGGGTCGGAGTGTGAGCCGTACGCGGGCGACACCTGCACCGACCGTGACGCGATCGGCGGGAGCGACGGTTCCGGAGGAGTGTACACGGTTGCCGGCAACATGCTCGCCGGAGGATCGGTGATAGCTGCCGTTGCGGACGCGTTCGAGGACGCTGCGGGTCTCACATTGGACCGGCGATTGCTGGTCGCGCTCCGTGCCGGCGAGGACGCGGGCGGCGACAAGCGCGGTCCCAGCGCGCAAAGCGCCGCGCTCGCGGTGTTCGACCCGGAGCAGCCGCGGATCGAACACGACCTGCGAGTCGACGAACACGCGGACGCAGTCACCGAACTCGAGCGCGTTCACGAGGCGGCCGCCACCGAGGGAGCGGAGTGGATGACGGAGTACCCCGAGCTGAACCTCCAGCGCTTCCCGACGATTGCACGTGGTGTCGATAACGACGGTGGATAGTCAACCGCCCAGGGGGCAACCCCCCGAGGTATCCGCCTCGATTCCTGACGAAGACGGCACACACGTCGGTCGCGACCGTGCCTGCCACGGCTATGCCGACGCCAATTGAATATTTATGAATCTATATCTTTTTTAGAAGCTGTTTGATATCGTACTACTCTCTCGTGAGCCGTGGGTTCGTCACCGCGCCCTCCGACGCGGAGGCGAAGTCCCGTCCGTACTTCGCGAGCACCCCACCCTCGTACGGCGGCTCGGGCGTCTCCCACCCTTCGCGCCGCTCGGCCAACTCCTCGTCGGAGAGATCCACGGAGAGGGTCCTGTCTGGAATGTCGACGGTGACGTGGTCGCCGTCCTCGATCAGGCCGATCGGGCCGCCGACGGCGGCCTCGGGCGCGACGTGACCGATCATCGGTCCGCGGGTGCCGCCGGAGAACCGGCCGTCGGTGAGCAGCGCCACGTCGTCCTCGTGGCCCGCCCCGACGACGGCGGCGGTGACGCCGAGCATCTCCCGCATGCCGGGGCCGCCCCGCGGTCCCTCGTTTCGGATGACGATGACGTCGCCGGAGTCGATCTCGCCGGACTGGACGTACGCCATCGCGTCCTCCTCGTTCTCGAAGATCCGGGCCGGCCCCTCGTGATGGAACTGGTCGTCGCCGGTCACCTTGAGCACGGAGCCGTCCGGCGCGAGGTTTCCGGAGAGGATCTTGATCGCGCCCTCCGCCTCTTTGGGCTCGTCGACGGTGTAGAGGAACTCCTCGTCGATCGCGTCGTCGTCCGGGAGGGTGCCGTCCGCCTCGAGGGCCGCCAGCTCCTCGGCGAGCGTGTTGCCGGTGACCGTCATCGCGTCGCCGTGAAGCAGGTCCGCTGCCAACAGTCTGCGGATCACGACCGGGACGCCGCCGATCTCGTGGAGGTCGTTCATCACACGGGTGCCGCCGGGCTGTAGGTCGGCGATCTTCGGGGTGCGTCGGGAGATCTCGTCGAACTCCTCGATCGAGAGGTCGACGTCGGCTTCGGCGGCGAGCGCGAGCAGGTGTAACACGCCGTTCGTCGAGCCGCCGATCGCGGTCTGGACGGCGATCGCGTTCTCGAACGATTTCTTCGAGAGAATATCGGAGGGTCGTCGGTCGTTTTCGATGCAGTCGACGACGAGCTCGCCCGCACGCTCGGCGATCTCGTAGCGCTCCTCGTCCTCGGCCGGCGCGGACGCGGAGCCGAGCGGTGCGAGTCCAAGCGCCTCGGAGATCGACGCCATCGTGTTGGCGGTGAACATCCCGCCACACGAGCCCGCCCCCGGACAGGCGTGTCGCTCGAGCTCGTCGAGCTCCTCGCCGCTCATCTCTCCCTGGGCGTACGCGCCGACGCCCTCGAACACCTGGACGATGGTGACGTCCCGTCCGTCGTGCTGGCCCGGCATGATCGAGCCGCCGTACAGGAACACCGAGGGAAGATCCGTCCGGATCGACGCCATCATCATCCCGGGGAGGTTCTTGTCACAGCCCGCCACGGTGACCAGCGCGTCCATACGCTCGCCGAAGGAGACGAGCTCGACGGAGTCGGCGATCAGCTCCCGGGAGATGAGACTCGCTTTCATCCCCTCGGTGCCCATCGAGATGGCGTCGGAGATCGTGACGGTGCCGAACTCGATCGGCATCCCGCCCGCCTCGTCGATCCCGTCGATCGCGGCCGCGGCGACGTCGTCGAGGTGGACGTTACACGGCGTGATATCGGCCGCGGGGTTCGGAACGCCGACGATCGGCGAAGAAAGATCCTCGTCGTCGAATCCCATCGCGCGGAACATCGACCGGTGGGGGGCGCGTGCCGCTCCCTCGGTGACGTCCTTGCTCGGGAGGTCGTCGTCCTTCTCGCCGGCGAACCGGTCGGCGTCGCCGCGACGGCGCCGACCGACGTCGGCCGCGTCTTCGGCGGGTGGCTCCTGTTTGCTCATACCTCACCCGTGGCTCTCGGGGGTCTTAAATCGACGCAAGAGAGCCCGTGGGGGTCGGCCGAAACGCGTCGAGGCTGACGGAAAGCGTGCGACGAGCTACGCGAACGTCTCGAGGATCCCCGCGCCGTCGGTGCTGTCGGCGACGTCCGGCAGCGTCGCGCGCTCGGGGTGGGGCATCAGCACGGCGACCGTCTCGCGCTCGCCAAGGATCCCGGCAACGTTGTCGGTCGAGCCGTTCGGGTTCGCCGCGTCGGTCACGCGACCGTCCGCATCACAGTACCGGAACAGCACGCGGTCGTCGTCGAGCAGTTCCTCGAACGCGTCGTCGCCGATCTCGAACCGCCCCTCGCCGTGTGCGATCGGGACCTCGATCACGTCGCCCTCGTCGTAGGCGGCCGTCCACGGAGTGTCCGCACGCTCGACGCGCAGGTGGACGGACTCACACTGGAACCGCGCGGAGGCGTTCGTCGTGAACGCGCCCGCGGTGAGACCGGATTCGGAGCCGATCTGTGCGCCGTTGCAGACGCCGAGCACCGGAACGCCGTCGCCGGCAGCCGCCCGGACGTCGTCCATGATCGGGGCGCGGGCGGCCATCGCGCCCGCCCGAAGGTAGTCGCCGTACGAGAAGCCGCCAGGGATGAGGATGCCGTCGGCGTCTTCGGGAACGCCGTCCTCGTGCCAGACGCGTTCGGCGTCGACTCCGAGGTGCCCGAGCGCGCGGACCGCGTCGCGGTCGCAGTTCGATCCGCCGAACTGGATCACTGCGACCGTCATCGTTCCGCGACCGCGACCTCGTAGTCGTGGATCGTCGGGTTCGCGAGGAGCCGCTCGGCCATCTCGTCGGCGCGCTCGGCCGCGGCGTCAGCGTCCGCGGCGTCAAGGTCGATCTCGAACCGGTCGGCAGAGCGAAGCGCCTCCAGATCGAACCCGAGCCGTTCGAGCGCTTGCTTCGTCGTTTCGGCCTCCGGGTCGAGGACGCCCCGCTTCAGCCGAACCGTCACGGTCGCGGTGTATGCCGTCATCGTCCGAGAGTGCGGGGTCGTGGGTAAAAGACGTTTTGGAACGGTGATGATATGCACGAGCATGGATCCTGTCTGTCGAGCCGGCGGCTGACGCCGGCCTACGTCGCGAGCCAGCGGGTATCGCGTGTCCGGCCCGTACTCTCCTCACGGGTCCGGCCCGTACTCTCCTCACGGGTCCGGCCCGTACTCTCCTCACGGGTCCGGCCCGTACTCTCCTCACGGGTCCGGCCCCTACTCTCCTCACGGGTCCGGCCCCTACTCTCTTCACGAATCGGGCTCCGACCCGACCGTCGCCTCGAGGCCGAGACCGATCCGGGAGCCGTACCGGTCCCAGACGACGACGAGCGACGGAACTAAGACGATCGAACAGAGGTACGCGTACAACACGCCGAGCCCGAGCAGCGCGCCGAAGTCCTGGATCAGGGGGATAACCGCGAGCCACAGGACGCCGAGCCCGGTGACGGTCGTGAGCATGCTCCCCGTGAGCGCGCCGCCGGTTCCACGGATCGTCACGTCGAGGGCGTCTTGCAGCTCGCGTCCGGCTTTGTACTCATCGACGAACCGGTGGACGAAGTGCACGGTGTAATCCACGCCGAGTCCGATCGACACCGAAAGTATCGGGGCGTTGATCGGCGTCAGCGAGATCCCGAGCAGTCGCATGGAGCCGACGAGCAGCCCGACCGTCGCGAGCACCGGAATGAGGTTTATCAGCCCATACACGGCTTTTCCCTCCAGATAGCGATACGAGAGCATGAGAAACACCGCCGTAAGGAGGAACGCGGCGATCAGGCTCCGGACGGCCGAATCGAGCAGAATGTCGACGACCGCCTCATCGACAACGAGCTGGCCCGTGGGCACCGTCTCAAGCGGAGTCCGATCGGACAGCTCCCGGAGGTCGGCGACCGCCTCGGAGCCGTCGACACCGGGCTTGATCGTGTAATCGATCCGCGCGCTGCCGCGGTCCGCGGCGATGTACCCTCGGGCTTCCGTCTCCGCCTCGGAAGCGAGCAGCTCGTCGTACACCGCGTCGACGTTGCGATCGGGAACGCCCGTCCCGAGGCGGTCGTTCCGATCGACGGTGCGGGCGAACGCCGGGTCCCGCGCGGCGTGGTCGTCGATGATCGTGACGATGCTCGTCGCGTCCGCTCGCCAGTTGTCGCTCGACTCGAACGAATCCGGCGGGTTCCGCGTCGTCCGGTCGATCAACTCGAGGGCGTCGTCGTCCCGTATCGACTGGTCGACGTACAGCGTCACCGACCCGACGAAGTCCTGCTCGAACTCCTCTTCGAAGAGTGTGAGCACCTGCAGGAACGTGTACTCGCTCGGCGCGAACGGCTCCGGGAGGGTAGAATACAGCTCCAGTCGGTCCTCGTCGGGGAAAAACGCCTCCTCGGAGAACTCCGTGTCGACGCCGGTCCCGTACGCGCCGCCGGCCGCGGCCGTCACGAGCACGAGGACGACGACGGCGACGGGTGCGATCCGGGAGAGATCGACGCCCACTCGGAGGAGCCGAGCGAGTCTCGACCCGCCGGAGCCGAGTGGACTGGATCCGAATTCTGGGATCGGCAGCCGACCACGCCAGCGGTCGACGAGTACCTTTGCGGCCGGGAGGTATATTCCGAACACTAAAAGCGTGAACACCATTCCGACCGCCGCGACGATCCCGAAATCGCGGTTCGGCTGGAACGGACTCACGAGGTTCGCGGCGAAGCTGAACACGGTCGTGATCGTCACGAGGAGAAAGGCGATCACGAGCTGGTCCGTCGTGAGCCGCATCGAGTCGGCGATCGCTTCGCCAGCCAGTCGCTCCTCGCGATACCGGTTGATGATATGGATCCCGAAGTCGATTCCCACGGCGAGAAGCAGCGGGAAGACGGTGATCAACGCGTCGGAGAACTGAATGCCGACGTACCCCATGAAACCGAACGTCCACAGTACCGACATCACGAGCGCGGAGAGTCCGATCGTCATGTCGACTGGGTCGCGGTAGGCGACGAGGAGGAAAAACAGGATGAAAACCAGCGCCGCGGGGAACACGAGCGTCGCGGTGTCGGTCAACAGCGCGTTGATCTCTGACTGCAGGATCCCCGAGCCGAACAGGATCGCGTTCTCACCCGCCTCGTTGCCGGGAACGGTGTCGACGATCTCGACGCTTCGCGTCTGCAGGGCCGTCACTCGGTCGGTCGTCGCGGCTCCCGGCACGTCGTAGGTTATCCCAACGATCGCCGTACCGGCCCGCTGTGCCGTCGGATTGTACTCGGCGGACACCTGTGTGCCGACCGCTCCCGTCTCGTCGGCGTCCGCGATCGCCGTCTCCAGCTCGCGTGGCGTCGCCTCCTCGACCGCGGTCCGCTGCTCACCGGGGGTTTCGGCGGTCGGATCCAGCTGCTGTCCGACCGCGTTCGCGTGGCTGGTCGACGAGGAGACCCGAAGCGTGGAGCGTGACTCCAGCCGGTGTTGGGTTTCCAGAATCCTGACCAGCCCGCTCCGCGACAGCACGTTGTCGTCGGAGACGATCAGCTGTGCCGTCGTGACGTCGGTTCCGATCGCCGTCTCGAACTCCTCGTCGATCTCGTCAAGCGCCTCCTGTGCCGGGATATCCTCGGTGAACTGGTCCGCTCCCGCCGCGGTGGTTATCGCCGTCAGGCCCCCCGCAGCAACGACGCTGACCAGGAGGAACGCGACGACCACGACTGCCGGCCGATCGGTGACTGCTGCGTTGACGCCCTCGACGAACCGGTCTGCGGCGCTCACGATCCCCTCCGACGCCGAAGCTGCCGACGATCCCGTGACCGGAGCGGACGACCACGGGGGCGAGACCGGAGCGGACGACCATACGGAGCCCACGACGCTCGCCTCGCCGAGCGTGACCCTGATGGACCGATCATGGCGCTATCGCCGCCTGTACCGGACGACTCCCGCGGCGAAAGCGAGCGCGACCAAGAACCCGATGACGATGACCGGCAGCGATATCCCGCCGTCGTCGTCGGGTGCCTCTGTCACCTCGACGGGGTACTGGATCACGTCGGAGATCCGGTCGTTCCCTCGTTCGTCGTCGTAGCGGAAATCCAGCTCGATCGGATGCGTCTCGATCGTTGCGCCGGCGGCAGCGGCCACCTCGAACCGTATCTCGGTGGTCTCTCCCGGCTTGAGTTCGGGGATGAACGCCTCGTCGTTGACGGCCGTAAGCGGACTGTCGGCGTACAGCCCGGCGTTGATCGACGACAACGTCTCCGGTCGCTGGTTGGTGATCTCAAACGTCATCCGTCGGCTTTCACCGGCGGGGACCGTGGCGTCTCTCGTCGTCACGGCGAACTCGGCCTGTCGGGGGGCAACCTCGACGCGGTCGGTCGAACTGATCGCGACCGTCTCGTCGCCGCTGGTGTACTCGACGGTGAACCGCACCTGTCGAGGACCGGGGTCGGCCTGTCCGCTCACGTCGGCGTCGAGAGTAAATTCGGTCGCCTCGCCGTCGGCAAGCTCCGGAAGAGCGTACCGGGTCTCGCCGAGCTGGATCCGCTCGCTTTGCGGCTCGACAACGAGCACCGCATCGTCGACGTCGAGCGGTCCGTCGTTGGTGAGCGTGCCGTCGATCGTTCCCGAGTAGCCGACCTCCAGTGTTCCGACCACGTCGTCGATGGGGAACTCCTGTTTCGGGATCGGCGTTACTCCCGTTCGCGAGACGGGTGACTCCGTCTCGACGCCGTCGCTGTTGCGGTACTGGACGGTCGACTGCAGCGCGTACGCGTCGCCGGCGAACTCCGGAGACACCGTCGAGTCGAATCTCACGGTACGGTTCTCGCCGGGATCCCAGTGCCCGACGAACGCGTCGCTTTGCCCGTCCCCGATGACGATCTCGCTGCCGGTCGCGCTGCCGGTGACGTACGCGTCTCTGGCCGTCTCCTCGCCGACGTTCGCCATCGTTACGGCGACGTCGCCGCTGCCGCCGACCTGTGCCGCCGTGTCGACATCGACGATCGCGAACCGGGCCCCGTCGTCGACGACGACGGTGACGTCGAAGCTGTCGGTGCTCCGCCGGTCGTTGTGGTTGTTGAACTGCGGGACGATCTGGCTGGTGTACCGGTATCTCGCGGTCACCTCGATGTCGTACTCGCCGTCAGCCACGTCGTCCGGGACGGCGATGTCGATCGGCACGGATGTGGGTGTCCCGGTCGGCACGTCGCCGACCGCGGTCTCCCCGGAGGTCACCGCGAGCGGCGTGCCGTCCGCGTCCGCCTCGACGCGAACGCTCCGGGCGGTCGTCACCCGTGGGTCGAGATCGTTTCCGGTCCGCATCTCGCCTGAGTTCAGGAGGTCGACGGTGATCGTCGTCTCCGTTCCACTCCGGACGGTCGGCTGTGAGAGGTACGCATCGAGCACTGGTGACCCCCGAACCTGTCCGGAGCGCGTCGCGTTGGTCTGAGCGACGGCGTCGTCGAGAGGCCCGCCGGTAAGTGCAGCCAACTCGGTGGACGACGTCGACGAAGTGGTGGGTGCCGGTGTCGGCGCGTCAGATACGGTCGTAGAGACGGGCGCCGTCGACGCGCTGGCCGCGCCGGCAGCGACTCCAACGGCGAGCAGGCAGATACCAGCGAGAGTGAAACACGCTTGTATCCACCCGCTCCCCGCGAGCCTCCGTGTCATTCGGTAACTCCGATCCGTGGTCGCAGTCGGGAGGAGGGAGGGCAGCGTGCCGATCGGGTCCGGATCCGTAGACTCCGGCGAACGTCCGTTCCAGTCATGCACAGTCACTCGCAGTCGGCGATAATAAGCGTGTTGAATGAACGTTCAATCAGGAGGGTTATGCCACCTGACTCGGTAGGTGGCGTATGCGTGCTACGGGAGAAGCGACTGCGGAACACCGGAACGACTTCCATGCGTCCGTGGTCGTCTCCGTGACCGACCGACGCCCGTCGGACGGGTGCGTGCGTTGCTTCCGGTCGGAGGAACGACCATGACCGACTCCGGGACGGACTCCGCAGCCGACGCCTACGCCCCGTTCACCGATCCGAGCGACACGCGCGAGGAAATTCTCGGGGCGGCGTTTCACGCCCTGTGTGCACACGGCTACGCGGATCTGACGGTCCAGCGAATCGGCGACGAGTTCGAGAAGAGCCCGTCGCTCGTATATCATCATTACGACGGGAAAGACGAGCTGTTGATCGATCTGCTCGAGTTCCTTCTCGAGGGATTCGAGACGCTGCTCTCGGAGGACACCGCCGCGTCAGCGTTCTCGGACGACCCGTCCGTGACGTCTGCACGCGATCGGCTCGACACGTTCGTTCGCGCGACGACCGACCCAGAGGCGCTTGGAGCCGCCGGTCCAGACGAGGCGTTCATGCGAGCGCTCGTCGAGCTCCGCGCACAGGCGGCTCACGACGAGGCGTATCGTGCCCACTTCGACCGGAGCGACCGCGTGTTTCGCCAGTTTCTCGAGCAAACCGTCGCCGCGGCCGCCACGGAGACCGGTCCGGAATCGGGATCGTCCTCGCGTGACGTCACCGTCGACGAGGTCGCCGTCACCGTCGACGAGGTCGCCGTCACCGTCGACGAGGTCGCCGCCACCGTGCAAACGCTCGCGACGGGCGCCACGTTTCGGCGAACGACCACGACCGACCGCGAATGGGTCGCGGAGACGAACGCGGCGGTCGATCGCTATCTCGACGCGATGCTGCCGCGGGTCGTCATCGAGGAGTGATCGACGTCTTCGATCCCGGAACGGTGTCAACCGTTCCCGCGACGGAGCTCACCGGCGTCGACGCCGGCGACCTCATCTTCGAGCCATTCGCGAAACCATTTCACTCGTTTGATCCGCTGGTGGGCGATGCTCTCGGCGGTGTCCGAGACGACGCGGTCCGTGTGATCGCGGCCACGCTGGAGCACGCGATCGACCATCTTCGCGGCGTCCATGTGGGTCCGCGACTCGTATCCCATCCGGAGCAGCATCAGCGCTGCCCCGTTGGCACCCACCTTATCGAGGAGATCCGCCTCCATCAGACACCGGCTCTCGAGTGGAACGTCCGTGAGGTCGCCGGTGTAGGAGTGGTCGACGATCGCGTCACACACTTCGTCGATGAACGATTCGGGGTAGCTTCCACGGCTCCGTAAGTACTCTCGGGCGACGCGCGCGCCGGCCTCGGCGTGAACGTCCTGATCGGCCTCCAGTTTCGCGACGTCGTGAAAGAGCGCGGCGACGCGGACGACGTCGACGTCAGCCCCCTCCGCCTCGGCGATCTCGGTCGCGAGCTCGACGACGTTGCGGATGTGGTTGAACCGATACTCCGCGGAGTGCCACGGGTACCACCGCATTCGTCCGCCGTCGTCCTCGCTTTCGACGCTCGCGGCGAGATAGTCCCGAACGAACCGTTTCATCTCGGCGAAATCGTCGTCGCTCACCTCCGTCTCCTTAATCTCGACGCCCACGGCGACCACCCCGGAGCGACAAAAACTCGTAGTTCATTATCGTGACGGAGGAGCGTTTCGTTCTTAGTCGTTACGACGGCGCGAATCGGAGCCCACCTCACCGCTCGTTCCGTCGAGAGCTACTTTACCAGCGTCGTCGGTATCTCAGTTCGTCGCACCACGCCCTCGGCGACGCTGCCGATGAGAAGCCGCGAGACGCCGTCTCGCCCGTGTGTTCCCAGCACGACCTGATCGAACTCGCCGGAGGTCGCGTACTCGACGAGCCGATCCTCCGGATCGCCGGTGAGAAACGAGACCGCGACGGTCCGACCGTCCGCGACTCGACGGATCCCGTCGAAAACGGAGCGTGCCGTCTCGTCGCCGACGTCGTCGAGCTCGTCGAGTCCAGCCTCGAACACCTCCTCGGTGTCCGACGGCAGCATGTCGTACTCAAGGAACGCGACGTGTGCGGCGACGACGGTGGCATCGGGAAACACCTCGAGCGCATACGCGAGCGCGTCACGGCCCAGCGGCGAATCGTCCACGGCCACGAGAACTCTGTCCACCATACGCCGACTACCCCGCCTCCACTGATAACGTCTGGGTCGTTGGTGACACGCGACCTGTGACGGGTCCGCGCTCGAACGCCCGGAGACGGCTCCCGTTCGAAACTGAACTGGAACAGTGAAGTGGCGAGCGTCACGAGACGTCCGTATGAATACCGACGACAGCGAGCCGGCGATCGCGGACGAGGTCGATCTCGAGCGCGTCGCCGACACCGCGGCTCACACCGGCGAGGGACCGCTGTGGCATGCCGACGAGAAGCGACTCTACTGGGTCGACATCCCCGCCGGCCGGCTGTATCGATACGATCCATCGACCGGCCGTAACGAGACGGCCTACGAGACGGATGGCACTCCGCTTGGCGGCTACACGATCGAGGCTGACGGGGCACTCCTGGTTTTCACCCACGGTGCGATAGAGCGGTTCGTCCCCGGCGCGGACACAACGGAGCGGGTTGCGACCGTGGACGCGAAGACGCGGTTCAACGACGTGATCGCCGATCCCGAGGGGCGCGTGTTCGCCGGCACGATGCCCGGCGAGACCGCGCTCGGTGACCTGTATCGGATCGACCGCGACGGGTCGGCCGAACTCGTCATGCCCAGCGTCGATATCCCGAACGGGATGGGGTTTTCCGCCGACGAATCGACGTTCTATTTCACGGAGTCGGAGGCGCGCCGCATCGACGCGTACGACTACGATCGCTCCACCGGCGCGATTTCAGATCGTCGGACGTTCGTCGGGGTACCCGCCGACGACGGCGTGCCGGACGGGTTGACCGTCGATGCCACTGGCCACGTCTGGTCGGCCCGCTGGAACGGGAACCGCGTCGTCAGATACGATCCGGCGGGGCGTCCACGCGACGCGATCGAACTGCCCGCGAGAAAGGTGTCCTCGGTTACGTTCGGCGGCTCCGCGTACGAGGACCTGTACCTCACGACTGCGTTGACGGACGGCGACCGGACGACCGAGGGGACAGGCGCGGGAGCGCTGTTCCGCGTGCCCGATGTCGGGGTCCGGGGCCGCCCGGAGTTCCGATCGCGGATCGCGACGGAGTGACCGGCGGTACGCCGCACGGCGTGTCGAACCCGTCACCGTTCATACTCGAAGCGGATAGGACGTCGTGAAGTACCCCGCGCACGGTGGCGCGGGGCGTCCGTGTTTACTCCGGCACTGCTGAAGCAACGGACTTTAATTCCTCTCGCGCTTCCATCTCTGGTTGCGCCTCCTCTGCGGAGGTAACACCCGAACACAAATCGTGTCCGTGAGAGTCGGTCGCTCCACCACGGCCCGATGCCGCCCGTCTCACCGTCCGAACTCCTGGAAGGGTTTCGAGAGACGGCACATTCCCATACTGCTCGTCTAACCAATTCTGCACCACGCATACGGCCGCTTTCCGATCTGCGTGATCTTGGAACTCACACCGTTTACATTTGAATCGCTTCTTACGACGATTCGCTCGTTCTGTGTGCTGACACTCCGTCCGTGGGCATCGCTGACTCGTGTACTCAGGGTCAGCCTCATCTGAGGGAATCCCTTCCCACGCAGCTTTGTACGACACCATCTCTTGGAGTGCAGCAAACGGCAGTGAGTGTAACCGACGGTTCATTCGCGTTCCGTAGTCGATGGACTCTCGCATGTCTTTGAGGTCTTCAAAGACGATTACCGGGCCGGTAAATTGAAATATCCAGTCGACTACTTCCCGCGATACTTTGTGCAGGCAATCGTGAACGTAGTCGCGTTCTTCAGTCTTCACGACCGTCTCGAACGCGGTCTGCTCGGCTTTCTGCATCCGCTTGCGCTTGGTGAAACACTCGTGACGCTGTTTTTTCACTGACGGATACTCAAACACCACAGAGTCTTCCACCGAACCACTCCGACTCATCGCAGCGAGGGCAATACAGTCCTCGTTCACGTCAACACCAACAATCGTGTCTGCATCGTGCTTGCTGGCGACGTGATGAGCCTCGTGTGTGATTGTGACGTGGAGTCGCCACTCGTCGTGTTTGTGTACGACTTCAGCGGTTCCAACCCGCCACTCTTTGTCGGTGAATGCGGTTTGGAGTCGGTCGAAATGAGCTGGACTGCCACGGAGTCCGCCTTTGACGTGCGTGCCTCTCGTGGCAGTGATTCGGAAGCGAACCGCCCCGTCGTCTTCGAGGAACAGGCGGTAGCCTTCGCCGTGGTTCATCACCATCGGGTACGACTCGTCGATGTACGGGTAGGGTCGTCCCCACCCATCGTCTTTGTTGTCGAGGTAGGTTTCGAGTTCACCGAGTGCCTTGTCAACGATGAGTTGCGTGGTGTTGTTGACGTGATCGGCGTTATCTACGACAGTCGATTTAATGGTGTTCCACTCCCAACCTTGGCGGTCGAGGCGGTTGGTTTCGTTGCGGATGCGGCGGGCCTCAAGACAGCCCGTTTGCAGGTCGTCGCCACTCCCCGTGTGGATGTCTAGTCCGAACGACAAAGTTTGGGTGAATTTGGACGACTGCACTGTATTCTCGTATGGTTTGATACTTGTTAAAAGTTCGTGGTGTGACGCGCTTCACCCACGGGCACGGTGGCCCGTGGTACTCGCGCTGCTATTCTTTATAGAACGTCGTCGATCGGTCGTAGGGCGTCCTCAGTAGGAGAAAACACGGTCACGAACGACGGTCAGTACGTCCGGAAACGCTCAGTTCTCGACTTCGGCCGCGTCGTCGATCCGCATCGTACCGAGCTTCTCGATCGTCTCGTCGAGCTTCTCGTCGAGTTCGTCGACGAACTCGTGGGTTCGCTCCGTCGTGATAGCTCCCTGACTCGACGGCTCGATCAGGTTCTCCTCCTCGAGCACGCGCAGCGAGTAGCGAACTTTGTGATGGGGGTAGCCAGTCTCGTTCGACATCTTCACGATACCGATCGGTTCGTTCTCTATCACCATTTTCAGCACCTGTAAGTGGCGTTCAAGCATATCCACTTCCTTCTCAAGTCGGTCTATCATGGCATATGTTAACTTGTCATGGCCCCCTTTAAAAGTTGCTGTCGGCGTCCGAGAGAGAACTGCCCAATTCGGTAGTACATCGTGAGAGTAGTTAACGGTTCGGTTCTCGACTGCGAACGGGAACGGCGGGGCCAATAACGAACGGGAACGGCGGGCCGACAGCGACCACCCACGAACATCACCATTCGTGCACCGCACGTTCCACGACGATCCATGGAGATGGGTATCCGGCCGACGCGGACCGTAATCTGTTTTATCCCCCGCTTGAAACTGGAGAGCGGAATGACTGTCACCATCGTCGGCTCCCAGCTTGGAGACGAGGGCAAGGGTGCACTCGTCGACCGGTGGGGAGGGGACGCGGACGTCGTAGTCCGTTATCAAGGCGGCGACAACGCCGGACACACGGTCGTGGAAGGCGGCGAGGAGTACAAGCTCTCGCTGGTCCCGAGCGGGGCCGTCAGAGGGAAAGTGGGTGTTCTGGGCAACGGCTGCGTCGTCAACCCGCGCACGCTGTTTTCGGAGATAGACGCGCTCCGCGACCGAGGGCTCGATCCCGACGTCCGGGTCGCCCGACGCGCACACGTGATCCTCCCGTACCATCGCGTGCTCGACGGGATCGAAGAGACGGTGAAAGCCGACGACGACGCCGGCGTCGAGGTCGGCACCACTGGACGAGGGATCGGTCCAACCTACGAGGACAAAGCCGGCCGCCGCGGGATCCGCGTCGGTGACCTCCTCGATCCGGAGGTGCTCCGCGAGCGGCTGGAGTACGTGGTGCCACAAAAACGGGCGACCGTCGAGGATATCTACGGCCTCGACATCGAGGGAACGGACCGCGAGGAGGCGTTCGACGTCGACGCGCTCCACGAGGAGTTCGCGACGATCGGCGAGCGGCTCGCCGACGAGGGCATGACCGTCAACTGCAGCGACTATCTGTACCGTCGTCACGAGGCGGGCGACCGGATCATGTTCGAGGGCGCACAGGGGACGTCGATCGACATCGATCACGGGAACTACCCGTTCGTCACCTCCTCGAACCCGACCGCCGGCGGCGCGGCAGTCGGCTCCGGCGTCGGCGTCACGACGGTCGGCGACGGCGAAGTCGTCGGGATCGTGAAGGCGTACCTCTCCCGAGTCGGCTCCGGGCCCCTCCCGACGGAACTGGACGGCGACGACCACGAGGAGGCGCTCGCCGACGAGATCCGCGAGAAGGGCGGGGAGTTCGGCACCGTCACCGGTCGCCCCCGTCGCATCGGCTGGCTCGACCTCCCGATGGTCCGCCACGCGGCGCGCGTCTCCGGATTCACCGGTCTCGCCGTCAACCACGTCGACGTGCTCGCCGATCTCGACGAGCTGAAGGTGTGTACGGGCTACGAGCTCGACGGCGAGGAGATCGACACCGTCCCGACGACGACCGAGCGGTGGGAACGCTGTGAGCCGGTGTACCGCGAGTTCGACACGTGGGACGATGTCGATTGGACGGCCGTCGCCGCCGAGGGATACGACGCTTTGCCGGCGGCGACGAGAACGTATCTGGAGTTCCTCGCTGCCGAGGTCGACGCCGAGGTGTACGCCGTGGGCGTCGGCCCGGACCGCGAGGAGACCGTCGAACTCGTCAACCCGTTCGAGACCGACGAGTAGTCGATCTGTACGAGCCGGAGAGACGTATCGAACCAGCCGTGCTTGCGCGCGTCGCCATATTCAAATCCTCCCCCCGATTCACACGACGTATGGAAGCCGAGCGCGAGGTACTCGACGTGTTGGCGCGAAACGCCCGCGAGGACGCCGACGACATCGCGGCCCAGACCGGTCTCGACGTCGACGAAGTCGAGACGGCGATCGCATCGCTCGAGGCGAACGGAGTCGTCCACGGCTATCAGGCGGTCGTCGACTGGGACGGCGTCGACGAGGGGAAGATTCGTGCGATAGTCGAGATCAACGTCGAACTCGACCGCGAGACGGGGTACGAGCAAGTCGCGGATCGGATCGCGAAGTTTCCCGCAGTCGACGCCTTACACCTCGTCTCCGGCGACTACGACTTCGCGGTCGAGGTGCTCGGCGAGACGATGCAGGACGTTTCCCGGTTCATCTCCGAGCAGGTCGCGCCGATGCCGGAGGTCACCCAGACGGTGACTCACTACATCATGGAGACGTACAAGGACGGCGGGATCCGGTTCGAGGACGGCGACGACGACGATCGGCTCTCCGTGTCACCATGAGGCTGTCGGCCCGCGCGAACGACCTTCCGGCCTCGGGGATCCGGAAGTTCTTCGAGCTGGCGGAGGCGCGCGACGACGTGATCTCGCTGGGCGTCGGCGAGCCCGACTTCTCCGCGCCCTGGGCCGCGCGCGTCGCGGCCATGGAGTCGCTGGAGCGGGGAAAAACGTCGTACACCGCAAATCGCGGCATGGCCGAACTCCGCGAGCGGATCGCCGCCCACCACGAGCGGTACGATCAGGCGTACAAACCCGACGAGGAGATCATCGTCACGACGGGCGCGAGCGAGGCGGTCGATCTGGCGTTCCGCGCGCTCGTCGACCCCGGCGATACGGTGGCGATACATGAGCCCACGTACATCTCGTACGGTCCCGGCGTCGAGCTGGCGGGCGGTGAGACCCTCCCGGTGCCGACACGCGCAGCCGACGACTTCGCGCTTACCCCCGAACGCCTGTCGGCTGCGGGCGCGGAGGAGGCCGACCTCCTCGTGCTCTGTTATCCGAACAACCCGACGGGCGCGACGATGTCCGACGAGGAGCTCGCGGCGGTCGCGACGTTCTGCCGTGACCACGACCTCCGAGTGGTCGCCGACGAAATCTACGCCGCACTCACCTACCGCGGCGACCACGCCTCGATCGCGACCCAGCCCGGAATGCGGGAGCGAACGGTGGTGATCAACGGGTTCTCGAAAGCGTACGCGATGACGGGGCTCCGACTCGGCTACGCGCTGGGGCCGGCCGACGCGATCGGCGCGATGAACCGGATCCACCAGTACACGATGCTGTCAGCACCGACGACTGCTCAACACGCCGCGATGGAAGCACTCGACAGGTGTGACGACGAGGTGACCGAGATGGTCGACGAGTACAACCGCCGTCGCCGGCTCGTCGTCTCGCGGTTCAACGAGATGGGGCTCGATACGTTCGAGCCGACCGGCGCGTTCTACGCCTTCCCCAACTGCGGCGGCGACGACGAGGCGTTCGCCGAGGAGCTGCTGGAAGCGCAGGGGGTCGCCGTCGTCCCCGGATCCGTCTTCGGCGCCGGCGGCGAGGGACATCTCCGGGTGTCGTACGCGACCTCGATGCGCGAACTGAAGGAGGCGACTTCGCGGATCGCCGAGTTCGTCGCCGACCGAGACTGACTCCGCGGCCGGGGAGGTCGTCCGAACTGACGGTCGTCAGCCGCGTTGGGCCGTGAAATCCGACGGATTCGACCTCGTCATCCTCGGGTCAACAGTAAACGCACTAAAGATTCTTTGCCGTTTGCGAACGAATATGACGGACGCGGCCACAGGGTCGGATATGGAGTTCCAGCTGTCCGACGAACAACAGCAGCTTCGCGACGAGGTTCGGCGGTTCGCCGACGAGGAGATCCGACCGGTCGCGACCGAGTACGACGTCGACGAGGCGTATCCCCACGAGGTGATGGAGAAGGCGGCCGAGATGGGGCTGTTGGCTCCACACGTCCCGGTGGAGTACGGTGGCGTCGACTACACCGCCCTCGAGAACGCCATTCTGACGGAGGAGCTGTTCGCAGCCGATCCCGGGATCGGGCTCTGTATCTCCAGTGCCGGATTCGGCGCGGAGGCGATCATGGGGTTCGGCACCGACGAGCAGAAAGAGGAGATCCTCCCGAAACTCACCGCCGGCGACGCGATCATGGGATCGGCGATAAGCGAGCCACAGGCCGGGTCGGACGTCACGTCGGTAGCGACGCGCGCCGAGAAGGACGGTGACGAGTGGGTAATAAACGGCTCGAAGATGTGGATCACCAACGGCACCGTCGCCGACTACTTCGTCGTCGTCTGTGAGACGGATCCGAACATCGATGACCGCTACACCGGCTTCTCACAGATCCTCGTCGAGGCCGACCGCGACGGGCTCACTCGCGAGAAGATCACGGGCAAGCTCGGCATCCGCGCGAGCGACACCGCCGAGCTCGTCTTCGACGACGTCCGCGTGCCCGAGGAGAACCTGATCGGCCAGCGCGGGATGGGGTTTCTCCAGCTCATGGAGTTCTTCGACGAGACCCGTACGGCGGTGGCCGCGCAGGGCGTCGGGATCGCCCGCGGCGCGGCCGAGCGTGCGCTGGAGTACGCGGAGGAGCGCGAACAGTTCGGCCGGCCGATAAGCGACTTCCAGGCGATCAAACACAAGCTCGCGGAGATGTACACCGACACGGAGGCCGCCCGGTGGCTCACCTACCGGTCGGCGTGGGCCGTTGACAACGAGTCGGAGAGTCTCACCGCGCTCGCGTCGATGGCCAAGGAGTTCGCCTCCCGCGTCGCCGTCGACGTCGCCGACGAGGCCGTCCAGGTGCACGGCGGAGCCGGATTCGTCAACGACCACGACGTCGAGCGGTTCTACCGCGACGCGAAGATCACCCAGATCTACGAAGGAACCACCGAGATCCAGAAGAACATCGTCGCCCGGGAGCTGCTCGGCGAGGGGTTCTGACCGCCGTTTCCGCAGTTTTCGATGTGACGTGGCTCGGGGATCAGGAACAGGTGAAAACGACGGTTCCGATCGACCGACCCCGCGCCTTTTAACCACGCCGGTCGCCAACGACCGACAACGAATGGGACTCACGAAGCGTATCATCCCGTGTATCGACGTCGATCTCGACGACGACGGCGACGCCGCCGTCTACACCGGCGTCAACTTCGAGAACCTCGAGTACACGGGCGATCCGGTCGAGCTGGCGAAGAAGTACAACAAGTCGGGGGCCGACGAGTTCGTCTTCCTCGACATCACCGCGAGCGCGGAGGGGCGCGAGACGATGCTAGATGTCGTCAACGCCGTGGCGGACGAGTGTTTCATCCCGCTCACCGTCGGGGGCGGGATCCGCACGAAAGCGGACATCAAGGAGACGCTGCGGGCGGGCGCGGACAAGGTGTCGATCACGACTGGCGCGCTGGAGCGTCCCGAGTTGATCGAGGAGGGCGCCGCCGCGTTCGGTAGCCAGTGTATCGTCATCTCCGTCGACGCTCGTCGGCGGTACGACGACGCCGGCGACCACTTCTTCACCGACGAGGACGGCGAGGAGGTCTGGTTCGAGTGTACGAAGAAGGGTGGTCGCGAGGGCACCGGGATCGACGCCGTCTCGTGGGCGCGCGAGGCCGAGTCGCGCGGCGCGGGCGAGCTGTTCGTCAACTCCATCGATATGGACGGGACGAAGGATGGCTACGACATCCCGCTGATGACCGCGATCTGTGACGCCGTCTCGACCCCCGTCATCGCCTCCTCGGGCTGTGGCTCCCCTGAAGACATGTACGAGGTGTTCACCGAGGCGAACGCCGACGCCGGGCTCGCCGCCTCCATCTTCCACTTCGGCGAGTACTCGATCGAGGAGACGAAGGAGTATCTCGACGAGCGCAACATACCGGTTCGCGTTTAATAGATACGACGACGGAGCGGTTCGGGCCCGATGAGGATTCATAGAACGGTCCACACACATACACAGGAACTGTGCAGTGCTCGATCTCGGGCGTATATTGCGTATACGAGAATCGGTGCGTTGTTTATAAAGGCGTACTCAGCGCGGCGAGGAGTGGTATATAAGTGAGCGGTGGAGCAGAGACCGACTTGGAAGCCCCAGCCGCGACGGCTCGCGCGGCTCGCTGCGCGCTTCAGTCGCTCACTTCGCTCGCTCCTTGCAGTGCTTGCTTCGCCGGGCTTCGCCCTCGCGACTGCCCCTTCCAGTCCCGCCCCGCACCGCAGCCTCGGACCACCCCAGCCTCGACCGGAGGGGCCGCCGGAACCGCTCGGCGGCCCCTCCGGTCTCCCTCGCGCGCTCGCTCACGGCTTCGCCGTTCGCATCCGAGGGCTCCCTCCGGTCGCCCTCGCGACTCGCGGGCCGCTGGCCCGCTCGCGGCGCGCGCCACCGCAACCACAAGCAAAACATTGTTCGTTTATCAGGCGACTGCGGGCGGTCGGCGCGCGCCTCCGAGCGCCCTTTCTAGGGCGCGAGGAGCGCGTGCGAGGGAGGCGGCGGCGAGCGCGGAACGCGCGAGCCGCCGACGAGGCTGGGGAGGCGTGAGGTGCGGTTGCGGTGCGGTCGGGTGGGGTTGAAAGGGGCAGCCGTGATCCCCGCGAGCGGAGCGAGCGGGGGCTCGGGAGACGCAGTCTCCCGGTGGGGCGACGCCCGCCGCTGTAAGCACCACAGGGAGCGAGCACCGCGAGCGACCGAGGAGCGCAGCAAGGCGCGCGAGCCGTCGCGGCTGGGGCTTTCGGATCGTTCGTCGCGGAGCTATCGCTCTCGCGACTCACTTATAAACGAACACCAACCCCTCCACGGTATCGCTTATAAACCACCCATCCCCCCTCGTGAGCGACGTACGCCCGATATCGAGCACACAATACGCAGCGTCACGCGGCTGGTTCGGGTATCCGATCATGGTAGCCACCATGCCAAGCGTTCCATGACACCCGAGTCCGATTACAATCGTCCGACAGCAATACCACTCGTGGTTCGAACCGGAAGGGAACTCACCTATCGTTCGGCTCGACGCGAACCTCAGTCATTGCCCCCTGCGATTGGCGAGTGTCATTTCTGCCCAATCGATCACAACCAACAGTTCATCTCACAGATACTAGCCTGTGTTTTTTGTTGTATCTCGACTGAAACCAACGCTTCTTATGTGATGGAGGTCCTACGTACAGCCATGGCTACGTCACCGACGCGTGCGTTCCGTGCGGAGTCGCCGGAGCTCGTCTGCCGACCGAGCGACGAGGGGTCCGACGACACCGAGGTGACGTTTTACGAACCCGACCGCGACCCCGAGGATCGGACGACGCGGTGGATCACAGCCGACGTCGACGACTGTATCCCGGAATCCGACTGGCAGTAGTCGGCGACGGTAGCTCGACGGAACCGAAATACGGATATCGCAACAGCAGCAACGATATGTACTGCTCCACGGCAGAACGAGAAGACGATTCTACAACCGTTCGCAGTCAACCGGTCGTTGTGCAGGAGGACAGCCACCAGAACGAGATTCCGGAGAACATCGACTCGGACCTGTATTCGGCGGACACTCCGCCCAACCCGTTCCACGAATTCATGATTTCGGGCGTGCGTTTCGCAGTCGACGGCTGGTAGTGGAGTTCGCAACTCGATTACGCAGCGATCGGCAACCGGTCTCTCGTCGCTTATCCGTCCAGTCGCTCGCGGAGTAGTCCGTTCACCTGCCCGGGGTCGGCGCTCCCGCCGGTGGCGGCCATCACCTGCCCGACGAGATAGTTTATCGCGCCGTCGTCGCCGTCGTGGTAGTCTGCGACCGCTTCCGGATTCTCGTCGATGGCGGTCTCGACGGCGGCCTCGACTTCACCGGAGTCGGCCTTGCCGAGCCCCTCCCGGTCGATGATCGTCTCGGGGTCGTCGCCCGCGTCGAGCATCGCGCGGAGCACGACCTCCTCGGCGTTTTTCACCGTGAGCTCCTCGGCGTCGACGAGTTCGATGAGCCGCTTAAACTCGTCGAGTCGGTCCTCGACGTCGGTTATCGCCATCTCGCGGTAGTTGAGCTCGCCGAGCAGGTTGTCCGCGACCCACGTCGCCGCGAGGTCGGGGTCGAACTCGGCGACGACGTCCTCGAAGAAGTCGGCGACCGCCTTCGTCGAGGTGAGCTTCGATGCCGACTCCCGGTCGAGCCCGTACTCCTCGCGGAAGCGCTCGCGTCGCGCGTCCGGTAGCTCGGGGATCGGGATCCGATCCTTCCAGTCGGACACCTCCAGGGCAGGCAGATCCGCCTCGCGGAAGTAGCGGTAATCCTTCTCCGCCTCCTTCGAGCGCATCGAGACGGTGACGCCGCGCCCCTCGTCCCAGTGGCGGGTCTCCTGTTCGATCTCGTGGCCCCGGCGGAGCACGTTGCGTTGGCGGGTTATCTCGTACGCCATCGCCTTCTCCGCACCCTTATGACTGGAGATGTTTTTCACCTCCGCGCGGTTCGCGTCCGCGAGGATCTCCTCGGAAACGGAGCCGTCGGGCGCCACGTCCGCCGCCGGAACCAGCGAGACGTTGGCGTCGACGCGCAGGCTCCCGTCACGCGTCGCGTCGAACACGCCGAGATACTCGAGCACCTCCGAGAGCTTCGCGAGGAACGCTCGGGTCTCCGCCGGCGATCGGAAGTCCGGCTCGGTGACGATCTCCATGAGCGGCGTTCCCGCGCGGTTGTAGTTCACGAGCGTGTGTGTCGCCGACTCGATCGAGCCGCCCGCGTGCTGGAGACTGCCGGGGTCCTCCTCCAGGTGGGCTCGCGTGATCCCGACGGTTCGCCGCTCCCCTTCGACGCTGACGTCCAGCTCGCCGCCCGCACAGATCGGCGCGTCGTACTGGGTGAGCTGGAAGTTCTTCGGCAGGTCGGGGTAGTAGTAGTTCTTCCGGTGGAACGTCGTCGTCTCGGGGATGTCGGCGTCGATCGCCTTGCCGATCTTCACGGCGGCCTCGACGGCGCCCTCGTTGAGAACGGGGAGCGCGCCCGGCAGTCCAAGACAGGTCGGACACGTCCGCGAGTTAGGCGCTTCGTCCTCGGCGGGCTCGGTCGAACAGCCGCAGAAGATCTTCGTGTCGGTTTCGAGCTGGACGTGGACCTCCAGCCCGATCACGACCGCCGTCTCCTCCGTCACGGCCTGCGTGCTCATTGACGAGTCGTTGCGCGTCAGCCCCCTAAACCGTGTCGGGACCGGACGGAGTCGTCGAACAACTAGCGTAAGCGCTCAAAACTACATAATAAATAATATTTATTACTAGTGTTGAAAAGCGAAAAGGTATTAACGTATAAGCGTCTGCTTGGGAACGTCATGCAAAGACGAAGGTTTCTCAAGACGACCGGTGCGATCAGTGCCGTCGGAACGGCAGCGCTCGCCGGCTGTGCCGACGACGACGACGGTGAGTTCCCCACTGACGACCTGACGTGGATGATCCCCTGGGGAGAGGGAGGCGGAACCGACACGTACGCCCGCCAGCTCGCGCCGCATATGGAGGACGCGCTCGATCAGTCGATACAGATAGACAACCGCCCCGGCGCGGGAAGCCTCGTCGGCTCCGAATGGCTCCACGGTCAGGACACCGATGGATACACGTTCGGAACGGTGAACCCACCGGGATGGGTGTTCACGTGGCGAGCCGAGCAGGTGGATGACTGGCACGTGGAGGACTTCGATCCGATCAGCTACGCCGGCATCTTCGGATACACGCTGATCGTCAACGACCAGCACGACATCGACACGTACGGTGAGCTTCGAGACGCTTACGCCGACGGCGAGATAAGCGGATTCGGCTTCCAGGGCGTTGGCAGCGACAGCCACCTCATAACGCTGCTGTTGCGTGATGAGTACGGACTCGATTACGACACTGCGGTCGCGTACGACGGCGGTGGACCGACATCCGAAGCCGTGATATCCAACGAGGTGGCCGCCGGATTCGCGACGAACACGTCAGCGATCGCAGCCGAGGAGTCCGGCGAGGTGAGTGCCGTGGTGAACCTGATGGACATCGATCTGTCGGATACCTTCCCCGGCATCGACCGTATCACCGAGTACGGTGATAGTCTAGCGTACATCTCCGAGTTTACGCAGACGCAAGTCGCTCCGCCCGGAACGCCGGAGGATGTCCGACAGACGATATCCGAGGCCGTCGAAGAGGCGTGTACCACCGAGGAGACGCAACAGTGGGAGGAGGACACCGGAAACATCATCGAGTACGGCGACATGGACGCAGCTGCCGATCGATATCAGGGAATCGTCGATCAGCTCGAAGCAAACGTCGACTTCGACGAGTTCCTCGAACTGGTCGAAGAGGAGTCGTAACGCCGACCACATGCGGATTTTTGCTGACCCGGTATCACAATGAACACTGACGGGGCTGGACGAGAAAACGAGGGGGTGTCGTCACGTGTCCAGAACGGTATCGAGCGGGTGCTCCGTGAGCCACCAACGATGGAACACGTCCTGCTGCTTCTGTTTCTCGGGGTCGGAACGTACATGTACCTCGGTGCGGACGAGTTTGCCGAGGCCGCGGCCGTGTTTCCTCGAGTGTTGTCGGCAGCGACCATCGTCCTGTCAGCCGCACTTCTCGTGAGAAACTACCTTCCCGGTCCGCTCCGGCGCGTCGTCGCAGAGCCGATGCAGTTGGCGGGCGAAGAGGATCTGACCGGAGATATCCCCGACGACGAGGAAGCGGCCGGGACGTACAGCTACGACATCGACGACCCACGCGGACCGGCGGTTGTCGGTGTGTTGTGCGTCGGATACATGCTGTTGACGTTCAGTATCGGTATGCTGTACTCGACACCCGTGTTCGTGGCTGCGTATGCGTTGTGGGCAGGGATGGAGCGAAAACGACTGGTCGCGTTGACGCTGCTCAGCTTCATCGTTGCCTACCTCTTTTTCGCGGTGATCTCACCGGACATCGCTGAGGGATGGCTGACGGGTTGGGAGCTGCCGGTACCCGAACTCCTCGTCGGTACGCCGATCGATGCCGTCGGAACCCTGATCGACGCCGTCGCCACGACTATCGACACTGGCGGAGAAACGATCGAACACACGGGTGAGAGCGGATGAGCGTTTCAACCCTGTTTGCAGCTCTCGGTGCGCTTCTCACGATTGATACGATGTTTTGGGTGATCGCCGGCGTCATGGTCGGTATCGTCGTCGGGGCGCTCCCCGGACTCGGTCCGCCGCTCGGTATGGCGATCATCCTTCCACTGACCATTCCGCTTACACCGGCGGACGCGATCATTCTCCTGATCGGCGTGTACAGCGGCTCGATGTACGGAGGCTCGATCGCGGCCATCCTCATCAACACGCCGGGCGTGTCGTCGTCGGCTGCGACGATGTTTGACGGTTACCCGATGTCCAAGCAAGGGAAAGCAGCAACTGCGCTGTCGATCTCCGCTACTGCGTCGGCGTTCGCCGGGCTGTTCACCATCACGACGTTGTTGCTGTTCTCACCGGTGCTGATCGAGGTCGTCCTCGCTGTTGGGACTCCCGAGCGGTTCCTTGTTGCAGTCCTCGGACTGGCGATGATAACCGTCATCACCCGCGGTTCGATCGCGAAGGGGTTGCTGGCGGGGGCGACGGGACTGTTGGTGACCGTGGTCGGCTCCGCTCCCATGACGCTCGACCGGCGATACGCCGAAACGCTGCTTTTGTACGATGGTATCGACTTCGTCGCCGTCCTGATCGGACTGTTCGCGATCGCCGAGATGATGAAACTCGCCGGACAAGAGGGCGGAATCGCCGAGGACGATGTGGTCATCGGTGGCAACATCCTCGATGGCGTCAAGACGACGCTACAACGACCATACCTCTCGATCAAGTCCGGCATGATAGGGCTGTTCGTGGGGGCGATTCCCGGTGCCGGAGCGACCGTCTCAAACTTCGTGGCCTACTCCGAGGCTGTTCGAAGCTCCGACGACCCGGACTCGTTCGGCAGCGGAAACGCCGACGGCGTGATCGCCTCCGAATCGTCGAACAACGGGACGGTTGCGGGATCGCTCGTCCCGGCGATCTCGTTCGGCATTCCCGGCTCCTCGTCGACGGCCGTGTTGATCGGTGGCCTGCTGATGCACGGCCTTCGTCCTGGTCCGAGCATGTTCCAAGTCGACGGCGAACTCCAGTTAACGTACACGATGCTTCTCGCGCTGCTGGTCGGTAACGTGATCATCCTCGCGTTCGGACTCTCGGCAGTCACCCGACTGGGATACCTCACGAAGATCGACACTGACTACATCATCCCGATGGTCGTCGTACTTTCGTTCCTGGGGACGTACGCGCTCAGAGTGAATCCGATCGACATCCTCACGATCATCGTTTTCGGAGTAATCGGCTTCTACATGGTCCGGTACAACTACTCCGTTATCGCATTCGTGTTGGGAGTCGTCCTCGGCGATATCGCCGAGGGGAACCTGTATCGTTCGTTACAGCTGTCCGACGGGTCGTGGATGATATTTATCGACCCGTTCACCTACGGTCGGTGGCTCTCACCGATCCTCGTGGTGATGATCTGTGCGATACTGTTCGGCCCGTTCATAAAAGGGTGGATCGACGAACGGCGTGGGTGACGAGGGAGCCTCCGCTCGAGGCCGGAGAGCTGTCCCGGACGGGAATCATCAAAGCCGGTTCGGGCTGGAGATGACTTTCCGCTCGGCGACGCGTTCCGCAAACCCTTATGCAACGGAACGACGATCCGCAGCTATATGAGCGAACTCCCGGACGACTTCGACTGCACCATCACCAACTGGGAGTACATTTACGGCCTCTGTCGCACCGTCTCAGACGACGTGAAGCGGGCCGATTTCGAGCCGGACGTCGTCGTGGCGCTCGCGCGTGGCGGCTGGTTCGCGGGTCGGTGTCTCTGTGACTTCCTCGGGTTGGACGACCTCACGAGCCTCAAGATGGAGCATTACGTCGGCACGGGTGTCAAAGCGGACGAACCGCAGATCCGATATCCGATGCCCGAAGGGAGCGTCGAGGGCAAAGACGTGCTCATCATCGACGACATCGCCGACACCGGCGGGTCGATCCGTCGCGCACAGGAGTACGTCGAGGAGCGCGGTGCCGCCGAGATCCGCACCGCGACGCTCCAGCTGCTACAGACCTCCGAGTTCGAGCCCGACTTCGTGGGCGAGCAGCTCGAGGAGTGGACGTGGGTCGTCTACCCGTGGAACTTCCTCGAGGACATGATCGACCTGACCTCCGGCGCGATGGAGCGGGCCGACGAGGAGACGTTCGACCGGGAGTCGATCCGGCACTACCTCGACGAGTATCACGACATCGACCGCATCGGCATGGAGATCGCCCAGCCCGGCCGCCTCGACGAGATCCTCTCGGAGATGGAGCGACGTGACGTGGTCGAGACGGTCCGTGACGACGCGTGGACGCTCGCGGAGTGATGGACGCTCGCGGAGGGATTTCCGGGAGAGGTGTGCGATGAGCGGACCCGGAGACTCCGATCGGGGAGACGATAAGAAGGCCGACGACAACGACCGCAACGCCGACACCGATGGCCACGCCGACGACATCCTAGACGCGATCGTCAACGCGTACGACCTGAAAGACGAGCGACGCACTGGCTGGCAGCTCCGCGGCGTCGACGATCCGGAGACGGTCGCCGCACACTCGTGGGGCGTCGCGTATCTCGTACTCGCGCTCGGGGATCGGTTTCGCGAGGAGTTGCCCGACGTCGACCTCGACCGGGCGCTCCGGCTCGCGGTCGTGCACGACGTCGCCGAGGCGGAAACCGGGGACGTGGCGACCCGCGCGGACGACACCGTCGACGGCGTCGATCGGGAGGCGAAGACGCGGGCCGAACGCGCCGCGATGACGGCGCTGGCGGGGCCGCTTCCGGATCGCGTCCGCGACGCCTGGGAGGCGTACGAGCGCCGTGACACACCGGAGGCCGTGCTCGTCAAGGAGTGTGACCTGCTCGACACCTGTCTACAGGCCGTACTGTACGAGCGCGACGACCGATACGATCCGATCGACGGGGATCCGGACGCCTTCCGCGAGTACGACGACCTCGACGAGTTCTTCGCGACGACCGCGACGCGGCTCCGGACTGAGACCGGACGGGCGCTGTTCGCGCGGCTCCGGGATCGGTATCGGCGCGAACGGGGTGCCGATCGATCGCGGTCGAGTCGAGAACCGGAAGGTACGTAATCGTGGAACCTGAACCGGCCGGTGAACACGGAATGGACGACCGCGAACAGGAGACGGCGCACGACGCGGAACCAGTGGGTGGAGACGACAGTGCGCGGTCCGTCGGGGACGACACTACGCGACCCGTCGGGGACGTGGTCGTCGCGTACTGGACCGGGCTCGACCGCGGATGGCAGGCGCTCTGGTTCGGACTCCTGATCGTCGTCGCACACGTGGTCGTCCAGCCGTTCTGATGGGAGTGATCGGCGCGGCTCGACCGTACCTCCCCGGTCTCGCAATACTCGGCGTCGGAGCGCTGGCCGCACATCTCATCGCGGACGTCGTCGCCGGACTCCAGCCGCTGGTCGTCGCCGTCGCGGTCGGCGTGGTCGTCGGCAACCTGCTCGGCGTCCCCGAAGCCGCGGAGTCGGGCGTCGGCGTCCACAAGCTCTTCTTGGAGACCGGCATCGTGCTGCTCGGCGCGGCGGTCGTGGTCGAGGAGTTCCTCGCTGCGGGTCCGACAGTCCTCGGGCTCGTTGTCGCTGCGGTCGCGGGAGGCGTCCTCCTCGCGGAGGGAGTCGCACGCCTCCTTTTCGGGCTCGAGGGCGAGACGCCGTCGCTGCTTGCCGCCGGGGCGAGCATCTGTGGCGTCTCCGCGGTCGTCGCCGTCGGGAGAGTGCTGGACGCGAGAGGGTCGGCGCTCACGTTCGCCGCGGCGACGATCCTGATCTTCGACGCCGTCACGCTCGTGGCGTTCCCGATCGCGGGCGAGTGGCTCGACCTTTCGGCGAGACAGTTCGGCGTCTGGGCCGGCGTGAGCATGTTCTCGACCGGACCGGTCGCGGCCGCCGGATTCGCTCACTCCGCGGAGGCGGGCCAATGGGCCACCGTGACGAAGCTCGCCCGTAACTCCCTTTTAGGCGGGGTCGCGATCGCCTACTCGATGGCGTACGCCGCACGCTCCGCGACGGAGCCGGGCGTCCGGAAGCTGTGGGCGGAGTTCCCGAAGTTCCTGCTCGGCTTCCTCCTCGTCGCCGCCGTCGCCAACGCAGGCGTGTTGTCTCCGACCGCGCTCGACTCGATCGGCGTGGCGTCCGACCTCCTGTTCACGCTCGCGTTCGTCGGACTCGGCCTCTCGATCCGGCTCCGCGAGATGCGCCGGGTCGGAGCCGCGCCGCTCGGCGCGGTGCTCGTCCACCTCCTCGTCGTGAGCGCGCTCGCGCTCGTCGCGGTCCGGCTGTTGTTATGATCTCCCCGAACACGGCTGCCACTCGCTTATAAGGCTCGCCGGGACGGAGAGTCGTCCATGCTCGACCTGTCGCTTACGGTCACCGCGGAGAACGACTCGCTCCGGTTCGCTCTGGCCGTCACGAACCCGGCGACGGAGCCGGTGACGCTCACGTTCCGGACTGGCCAGCGAGCGGAGTTCACCGTCAACGAGGCGGACGACGAAGCGAGCGGCGAGGCGGACGACGGAGTCGTGTGGCGCTACGGCGAGGGACGGCTGTTCACGCAGGCGATCGAGACGGAAACGCTCGATCCGGGTGAGACGGCGACGTACGCGGCGACGTGGACGGACCCCTCGACGGGACGGTACCGCGTCATCGGCGAGCTGCTCGCCGAGGAGGCGACGGGGACCGCGGTGACGACGGTTACGGTTTCGTAGCCGGCCGCTTTCTCACAGATACTCGGTGAAGTCGACGTCTCCTGCGCTCGGCTCGCGGTCGCCCGTGATACCGTCGCGGATCGCGTCGGCGACGGCCGCCGGGTCGGCGTCGGTCGTATCGATCTCGTACACGTTCTCCAGGCCGTGTTCGGCGACTGCCTCCGAGAGGATCACGTCGAGCGCCTCCGACTCCGCGTTCTCTCGCGCTTTCGCGTCAGGCTCGCCGCGCTCGCGAAGCCGGCGTTCGAGCGTCTCGGGGTGACACCGCAACACCACGACGCGGTCGACGTCGAAACGGTGTGCGAGGTGCGAATCGAGCACGCCGGACCAGTCGCCGAGCCGGTCGGCGACCGCGTCGAGGTCGGCGACGACGGTGTCGCGCTCGTCGTCGCGTTCGGTCCACAGCGACGCATCCCCGGTGATCAGGTCGTTGAGATGGATCACGTCGTACTCGTCTTCGAGTAGCTCCGTCGCGGTCGATTTTCCCGTTCCGGGCGTCCCGGTCACCGCGACGCGGTCAGGGATCGGTGACGCCGCGTCGGAGTCGGGGATCTCACCGCTCACGCGTGAACACCCAGCTCCAGCTCCGCAAGCGTCTCGTTGAGCCGCTCCACCGCGACCTTCGTCCCCTCCCGGGTGCCGGTCGAGATCCGGACGCAGCTCGGGAGGCCGAAGGAGCTGCAGTCGCGGACGATCACGCCGTTTCGCTGGGCGGCCTCCGCGACACGCTCGGCGTCGCCGACGTCCGCGAGCACGAAGTTGCCGGCGGAGTCGTACGTGTGTGCGTCGAGCTCGGCGGCGATGTACTCGCGGGCCCAGCGCGCGGTGTCGATGCTGTTCGAGACGTGGTCGTCGTCGTCGAGCGCGGCCAGCGCGGCCCGACACGCGATCTCGCTCGCGGCGAACGGCGTATTGACGCGGGCGTACGCGTCGCCCCACGCCGTCGGGACGACCGCGTAGCCGACCCGCAGCCCGGCGAGGCCGTACGCTTTCGAGAACGTCCGGAGGACGGCGACGTCGTCGCGGTCGTCGAGGAGGCGCACGGCGCTGTCGAGTTCCGCGAACTCCCCGTACGCCTCGTCGACGACGACGAGCGTTTCCGGAGCGGTTGCGTCCGCGAGCGTCCGGATCTCGTCGAGCCCCATCACGGAGCCCGTCGGGTTGTGCGGCGAGGTGACGTACACCATCCGCTCGCCGGCGTAGGAGTCGAGCACGCCTTCGGCGGTCTGAGCGAAGTCGTCCTCGGCGGAGACGGGGTACGTGTTCACCTCGCCGTGGTGGTAGCGTGCGGACATCCCGTAGTACGCGAACCCGGGATCGGGAACGAGGATCTCGTCGTCGGGCTCGAGCATGGCACGCGAGAGGTAGTCGATGGAGCCGTCCGCCCCGGGCGAGAGCCACACCTGTTCGTCGTCGACGTCCCACCGCTCGGCGATCCGGGCGGTGAGATCGGTGTGTGAGGCTTTCGGGTAGACGCTGATCCCGTCGGCGTGGTCGCGGATCGCGGCGACGGCGTCCGGGCTCGCGCCGTGCGGGTTCTCGTTCGACGAGAGCTTGATGAGGTCGTCGGGATCGAGTCCGAGGTCGCGAGCGACCTCCTCAACCCCCCGACCGGGCACGTACGCGGAGTGCGATGAGAGATCCCGTGGGTGCATACCCGTGCTCGGCGACCGCCGGCCTTAAGAGTGATTGAACGGCTCGACGGTCCGAGCGAGCGAACCGGACGGTCCATTGGAGCCCGATCCGTCGATCGGCATCGCCCGCTTATAAGGTTCGGCGGTCCCAGCAGCGAATATGAGCCTGATCCATTCGGTCATGTGGTCGATCCACGTCGGCTTCGCGATCCTCTGGACCGGAAGCGTGCTGTTCGTGACTGCGGCGGTGCTCCCGCCCGCGACCCGGGGCGAGATCGGGGCCGAGGCGCTCACGTACGTCGTCGGACGGCTGCGGTGGATCACCCGCATCTCCGCGGTGGCGTTCGTCGTCTCCGGCGGCCATATGGCCGGAAACGTGTACACGGTCGAGACGCTCACGGGGACCGGAAGCGGCCACCTCGTGTTGACGATGATCGCCCTCTGGCTCGTGATAACGGGGCTCGTCGAGGCGGCCGGCGGTACGGTGGTCGGCGGCCTCGACGCCGGAACGCCGGGCGAGGCAGCTCGCGAGGCGAAAACGCTATTCTACGTGGCGACCGCACTCTCGGTCGTGCTGATCGCCACCGCCGGTCTGCTGGCGAACCCGTTCGGAGTGTAGCCCACGGCGAGCATCGCGGGATCGATGCGGGTTACCGTTCTCGAAGTCCCGCCTCGCTGAGCGCGTCGTTGAGGTCCGTGCGGACGCGCTCGCCAGTCTCCCGGTCCATCGCCGTGGTGACGATCCGGTTCTCCTGAACGCTCGATCCATCACGGAGCAGCAGTCGGACGTTGCCGTTCGTCCCGGCGCGGGTCGCCTTCGCTCTGAGCCCGGTCCGGGAGCCGGTGCCGCCGGCGTCGATCGGCCCGGGAACGATCTTCTTGACGTGCGGATGTTCGGCGACCGTCCCGACCGCCTTTCGCCCCTTTCGGCCGCCGATCAGCGTCGAGTGGGACCCGCCGATCTTCTCTCTGGGCGGCGTCTCGACGACCTCCAGTGCGCGGTCGCCGCGACGGTCGAGCACCCACTCGACGGCGTCGTCGTCCGGCACGCGGTAGAACTCGTGGTGGATCTGTGCGCGCGTCTCCCGGAGCGGAGCGCGTTCGCCGGCGGCGTACACCGTCTCGGGACGTTTCCGCCGGATCTCGTCGGCGACCCGTCCGGCGAAGTTTCGCAGTTGAACCTCCGTTAACCGTTCGGCACGCTCCGGTCGCGTCGTCACCGTCGTCGTTCCGACGACCCGGTCCTCGTCGAGGATCGTGAGCTGGGCGCGGTCCGAATCGAATTCGACGACGACGGCGTCCGCGTTGGCGGTGTTGCAAGTGAGACAGTAGTCCCCGGGCTTCTCGATCGGGGTCCCACACCGCCGACAGTTCATATCGAACCACAGCAGCGTCGCGAATATAAGGGCGTTCGTTCGGAGAAGTCGATCAGGGTATTTATCACCGAAACCGGAGCAATCCGGACGTAGCGATGGATCGATCGGCCGGGTCGCCACCCTTCGGAGCGTTCGCTCGCTGCGTCGCGGTCCTGACGCTCGGGCTCGCGCTAGTGGCGATGACGGTCGGGGGGGCCGCGACCGTCGACGCGGCTGCCGCCGACGTGGTCGCTGACGGGACGACGGCTGAACCCGAGGTGAGGACGCTGCCGCTCGCCGACGCGGGACTCGACCAGACGGTGACGGAGGGAACCACCGTTCATCTCGACGGGAGCGGTTCGCGAGCGCCCGACGGCGTGATCGAGCGGTACGAGTGGGAGGTGGCGGACTCCGACGGGAAGGAGATCCACCGGTCGAGCGGCGATGCGCCGACAACGTCGTTCGACGTCTCGTCGACCGGCGGCTACGAGGCGACGCTCGTCGTGATCGACGACGCCGGGCGGTCGGACGCCGACACCCTGTTCATCGAGGTCGAGCCGGCGGACGCACGGGGCGGTGAGGATGCGATCGACCCCGACGCGGTGGACCCCGACGCGGTGGACCCCGATGCAACGATCGTGAATGCGGGATATCGCCGACTCGTTGACGTCGACGTGACACATGAGATCGTCGAGCGCCGAACCGAGTCGGTGACCGTCGGTTCCGCCACGAAACGCGATCTGGCGTTCCGTCGGGGGTACAGGATCGCCGACGTGCTGACGGAGCCGGTGTTCGCGATCGAGCGTCGAACGGACCCAGCATCCGGAGCGGACGGGTGGACGAGAATCCACGAGACGACGGAGATCCGACGGGCGATGCTCGCGAAACAGCACGCGGATCTCAGGGTCGATTACGACACCGGGACGGTCGATCGGCGGTGGCGGATGGAGCGGCGCGTCGAGATCGACCGAGGGTACGTCGACGAGCTCGAGGACTCACACGAACACGTCCGAACGGAAGTGGCGGTGACAGCAGAGATGGTTGCTGTCGTCGACGACACCGGAGAGCGCGTCGACCTCGGCGTACACGGGTTCAGCTTCGCCTTCGAGGACCACCGGTCCGAGTCGGTGCTGCGAGCAAACGCGAGAGCGGCCGTCGACCGGAGCGACTGTGAGGTGGACGACGGAGCCGCCACCTGCACGGTCGAAGCCGGGTGACCGGTACGTCGAAGCCGAGAGCCACGTCGTGACGAGCCTATTCGAGACACGCCGCGACGACGCGCAACGCCGCCTCACCGCGGACTTCATCGGCGAGCAGCGGCACGCGTTTGACCGCTCGACCGCGGAACAGCTCCGTCGCACGCTGAAGCGCCGCCTGTTGTACGTCCCAGCGCCGTGCACAGAACTCGCAGTGTTCGGGATCGGGCTCGACGATCCACTCCGGATCGACGTCGGCGACGTCGGAGACACTCTCCATCACCCGGTTGACGACGAGGGTGGAGACCGGAATGCCGAACTCGTCGAGTCGGTCGACGAGCCGCTCGGACTCGATCACGCTCATCTCCTCGGGGATCATCACGACTCGGAAGTCGGTTTTTTCAGGGTTCCGCAACACCGATCTGAGACGCTCGATACGCGCTCTGAGCTCGTCGAGGTCGGCGGAGGGGTCCGTCTCGCCGCCGCCGAACATCCCTTTTAACCCCTCCATCATCCCGGAGAACTGCTGGCGGAGCTTCAGCACGCGACCGATCATCGAGTCCATGATCTCCGGCAGTTGGAGGAGACGGAGCGTGTGGCCCGTGGGCGCGGTGTCGACGACGACGCGATCGAACCGAGGGTCGTCGAGATACTCCAACAGCTGTCGCATCGCGGCCGCCTCGTCGGCACCGGGCATCGGCCCGCCGAAAAGCGATCCGGGGGCGTCGGCCATCCCCTCGGCGGCATCTTCGGCCATGCCCCCCATGCCGCCGAGCCCGCCCATCGCGTCGCCCATCTCTCCCATCCCGCCGAGGGGGTCGCCGTCGCCGCCGAACAGTCCGTCCTCCATCGCGGCGTCCGGGTCGATCTCGACCGCAAAAAGCGGGATCTCCTCGCGGATCCGGGTCGGCTCCGCGGGCACGTCGACCTCGAACGTGTCCGACAGCGAGTGTGCGGGGTCCGTGGAGACGACGAGAGTGCGAACGCCCCCCGCGGCCGAGGAGAGCCCCGTTGCGGCCGCCATCGTCGTCTTCCCGACGCCGCCTTTCCCGCCGTACAGTACGTAATCGGGCGCGTCGACGCCCTGGGGCAGGTTCGCGTTCACCTCCGCGTCGACGCTCGCCGCGTCGTCGACGCGCTCCACCGGCTCGACGTCGATCTCGTCCATGCGTGCCAGTCGTAGCGGGCCGTTTGTGTACCCGTCGGTCTCGCGGTCCGGCGTCGTCGGCCCGGTTGCTCGACGACGACGGGGATGACTCGGCGGATCCGGCCGACGCACGAGGGTTTAAGTCGGTTCCGGCGTCCGAACCGGTATGACGGAGCTCACTTGCTACGCCTGCGACGAGTCGGTCCCCGTGCCGACGGCCCCGGACTCGCCGACGGGGCTTCCGACGCCGCGATGCGACTGTGGCGAGCCGCGGTGGTTCGACGCGGACCCGGATCGGCTCGACGCCCTGACGTGGCCGACCGACCTCGACGACCGCATGTGGGCGTTCCCGGAGCTGCTTCCCGTCGACCCACCGTCGTCGGGGATGACGACCGCGCCGGGCGGGACGCCGCTGGTCCGGACCCCGGAGCTGGACGCGTTCGCCGGCGCGCGCGTCTCGGTCAAAGACGAGGGCCGGAATCCGACCGGCTCGTTCAAGGACCGTGGAAGCGCGGTCGGCGTCGCGCTTGCTGCCGACGCGGGAGCCGACGCCGTCGGGACCGTCTCGCACGGCAACATGGCGATCTCCACGGCGGCGATGGCGGCCGCGCTCGGCCTCGACTGTGTCGTCTGTGTCCCCGCAAACATCCCGGAGGAGCGGCTCGGGAACATCGCGCGGTTCGGGCCCCGGATCGTTCGCGTCGACGGCGACTACGGCCGCCTGTATCACGAGGCGCTGTCGATCGGCGCGGAGCGGGGCGTCCCGTTCGTGAACTCCGACACGCCGGGACGCGTCGCCGGACAGAAAACGACCGTGCTGGAGGTACTCGCGGAGTATCGCGCTCGAAACGACGGAGAGCTCCCGGAGGCGGTCGTGTTGCCGGTCTCCTCCGGCGGTCACGCCTCCGGCGCGTACAAGGGGCTTTGGGAGCTCGTCGACGCCGGACTGGTCGCCGAGGCGGAGCTCCCGCGGCTGTACCTCGTGCAGGCGGCTGCCTGCTCGCCGATCGCGGACGCAGCGGAGCGGGGACTCGACCGTGTGGAGCGCGTCGAGCGGGGCGAGACGATCGCCTACTCGATCGCGAACCCCGACCCGCCGAGCGGCACCCGGGCGCTGTACGGCGCTCGCGACACCGGCGGTGGCGCACTGGCCGTCGACGACGACGCGATCCGGACGGCCCAGCGGCGTCTCGCCGACGACGTGGGGCTGGCGGTCGAGGTCTCCTCCGCGACGTCGCTGGCGGGCGTGAAACGGCTCACAGAACGAGGAGAGATAGCGCCCGACGACGACGTGGTCTGTGTCGCGACGGGCTCCGGATTCAAGGAATCACCGACCGTCGACGTCGACGCGGAGCTCGTCCCGCTTGCGGAGCTCGAGGGAGCGATATGACGAGGCGCCTCACACCCGGATCGGAGACGTGTTCGGATCGGTGAAGTATCATTTACGAAATAGCTAAATCACCGGCGGGCGTCGAACGGGTTCATGGGGAGTAACAGCGGCGCGGCCGAAGACGTGTCGGCGGCGTTCGCCTTTCTCGACAACGATGTCCGACTCGCCATCCTCGAGTCACTGTACGACCGGACCGTCGTCGCCGGGCCTATGACGGAGAGCGCGACCTACTCGGCGATCCGCGAGGACGCCGGTGTCGCCGACAGCGGTCGGTTCAGCTATCATCTCGACAAGCTCACCGATTGGTTCGTCACGAAGACGGACGACGGGTATCAGCTCCGTGAACCCGGTAGGAAGGTGGTCATGCTTCGTCGAACCGGCGTCCTCACCAACGGTCCCACGGTCGAGCCACGACCGGTCGATGCGGCGTGTTATCGCTGCGGATCGACGGTCCAGGTAGGCTACCGACACGGACACCTGATAACGGTGTGTCCGGACTGCCCCGGCCTGTTCACGCGTGAACTCCTTCCGTCCGGAACGCTTACGGCACTCACGTATCCCCCCTCTGGGATAGAGGATGCGGAGACGATCGACGTCGCGTTCGAGCGCGCACATCGTCGCGTCGGTCGGATCCTCTCGATGATGGACGACGGGTTCTGCCCGCGGTGTGGTGGCAGCGTCACGGCGACGCTCGACCCCTGTCGCGATCACGCCGTGCACGAGGACGGGCTCTGTGACGCCTGTGGACTCTGGCATCCCGCGTTCGTTCGGTTCGCGTGTGACGTCTGCGGCCAGCAGCGGATCACGCACCCGCTTCACGCCGCCGCCGATCGACCCCCGGTCGCTGACCGTCTGGACGATCTCGGAGTCGGCGACGGCTGGGACCAGTTCGCCGAGTTGATGCGGTGGCCGGTGACGGTCCGGGACGACGAGGTCGTTTTCACCCCACCGGACGGCGATCGGCTCACGGTGCGTGCACGGTCGGGGCTCGTCGTCGAGTGAGCGCACGCTCCGGGCTGACCGGGGACTGCGTTTCGGGCCGACCGGATGGGGAGCACGCTCCAGTCTCGCCGCCGACCTCCATTTTAAGCGCACGCCGGTACACCGGTCGATACATGAGCGAACTCGTCGACCTCACCGAGCGACTGGTCGCGATCCCGAGCCACGAGGACGAAACCGCAGCCGGCGACGCCATCGAGGCGTGGCTCCGGACGGAGACCGACGCCCGCGTCGAGCGCGACGACGTCGGCAACGTGCTCGCGTACAGGGGTGCGGTCGGGGATCCCGAGGCGACGTCGCTCGCGTTCGTCGGCCATCACGACGTCGTCCCGCCGGCCGAACGGCAGGTCGCGGAGCCGGGACCGGCAGCCGGTGACGACGAAGCGACGAGCGGCGACGGATCGTCCGCGGCGTACGTCGTCGAGCGGCGGGACGGACGGATCTACGGCCGCGGCACGGCGGATATGAAGGGAACGGTGGCGGCGTCGATGCTCGCGTTCCGGGACGCCGAGGTGCCGCCGGGACGGGAGCTGTCGTTCGCGTCGTTCGTCGGCGAGGAGGTCGGCGGCACCGGCGCACGTCACGCTATCGACGCAGGGTTCACTCCGGAGTACGCCGTCATCGGGGAGGGGTCGACGAACTACTCGAAACCCGGCGTCACCGACGTCGTGGTCGCGCATCGGGGCCGTCGAGCGTCGACGCTCGTCGCCGAGGGCGTCAGCGCACACGCCTCCGAACCGGCCGTCGGGGAGAACGCGGTGTACCGCGCGTGTGACGCGGTCGACGTGGTGCGGGAACTGGACGTACCGGCGGCGACCGTGCTCGGCCAGACGGTTCCCGGGTCGATCGCGGTGACGGGGATCGACGGTGGCGAGGAGTGGAACACCGTCCCCGACCGCTGTGAGGTGACGATCGACGAGCGCACGATTCCGGGCGAACGGGTCGACTTAGAGCGCACCGAGGAGATCGACGGCGTGACGTGGACCGTCGATCAGGACCTACCGCCGATGGCGTGTTCGGACGACGCGTTCGCCGACGCGGCGCTCAACGTCGCCCGCGAGGTCCACGCGGAGCTGGGACTCGACCGCCCGGAACACGAGACGAAGCCACACGCGACGGACGCCGGCTGGCTCGCCGACGCGGGAACCGCCTGCGTCGTCTGCGGAGCCTCCGAGCCCGGGCAGGCACATACGGACACCGAGAGCGCGTCGATCGACGTGTTGCGACGCTGCCGGGCGATCCACCGCGGGATCGCCGAGCGGTCGTGGTGAGAGCGACGACGGAGCGGATCCGCCGACCCGTATGGAAGGGGTTTTATGCGCCCCGCGGGAAGTGTGCGCCACTATGGGAGACAAATCGAAGGGCAAAAAGAAGCGTCTGGCCAAAAAGGAGCGCCAGAACACCCGCGTCCCGGCGTGGGTCATGATGAAAACGGATATGAACGTCACGCGAAACCCCAAGCGGCGCAACTGGCGCCGGAACGACCTCGACGAGTAGATGAGCACGAGTGATTTCGAGGAGCGCGTCGTCACCGTCCCGCTCCGCGACGCCAAGGAGAAGCCGGTCCAGCAGCGTGCCGACTACGCCGTGAAGATCGTTCGCGGCCACCTCGCGAAACACTTCTCGGTCGACGAGGAGGACGTGATCCTCGACGCCTCCGTCAACGAGGCGGTGTGGGCGAACGGCCGTCAGAACCCGCCGAGCAAACTGCGCATCCGCGCGGCCCGGTTCGTCGAGGACGGCGACCCCGTCGTCGAAGCCGAACACGCGGAGTAGCGTGTTACGGGCGACCTTCACCGGCTCCTCGTACGTGGGCGTGTTCGCCCGCGTGCTCGATGACCTCCTCCTGGTCAGGCCGGATGTCGACGAAGACCTCGCTGCCGACCTCGGCGCGGAGTTCGACGCCGAGCCGCTGGCGACGACGGTCGGGGGGTCGAACACCGTCGGGTCGCTCGCGGTCGGCAACGAGAACGGGATCCTCCTCTCCGAACGCGCCACCGAACGCGAACGCGAACGTATCGACGACGCGACGGACCGACCGGTCCGAGAGCTCCCGGGCCGGATCAACGCCGCCGGAAACGTCGTCCTCGCGAACGACTACGGCGCGTACGTCCATCCCGACCTCCCGCGTGAATCGATCCGGAGTATAAAGGAGACGCTGGACGTGCCGGTCGAGCGCGGCGCGCTCGGCGGCGTCAGAACCGTCGGCGCCGCGGCGGTCGCGAACGACACGGGTGTGCTGTGTCACCCGAAAGCAAGCGAGTCCGAGCTGCAGGCCGTCGAGGACGCCCTCGACGTGTACGCCGACCTCGGAACGATCAACTACGGCGGCCCGCTCGTCGGCTCCGGGCTCGTCGCCAACGACCACGGGTACGTCGTCGGCGAGGACACCACCGGTCCGGAGCTCGGTCGCATCGAAGAGACGCTCGGCTTCATCGACTGAGCAACCGGTCGGTCCCGATCGCTTCTCCTCGTGAGCGACTCCGCGTTGCGCTCTTCGCCCGTACGATGACGGGCGTCCGTCTCGTGTGCCGACCGAGCCACAGCGACGGATGAGGCGTCACCAGTTTATATACTCTCTCCGAACGCGTTCGGGGTTCGGCCGTACTCATGACAAAAATTGCTGGTACGTGTGACGAACGCCGGGCGTAGAAACGCCGACATTACGGAAAAGAGCCTCGAGAGACGCTGTGAGGGCAGCATATCTCGATCGGCTCGTGGCGTGATCCTCGGAGAGGACGCAAGTGTTGCGCGAGCACGGATGCACCGCCCATGCTTGTCGGTTCGCGAAGGGCTACTATAACGTAATACCAACACGCATTCGATGTCAGATCTAAATGTCTCGCACGAATACTTCACGTGGAAGCTCGTGCAGGACGTGGCGGAGGAGAACGGCTACTTCGAGGCGGAAGGCGTCGATCCCGACCTCTCGTACTTCGCGCCGGGGACCCAGGAGTTCGACGGCGAGAACGCTTACGACGCCGACTGGTGGGACGACATGGACGAGGACGGCGGCACCCACGGCGTCTGCGAGTGGAACGCGGTTCAGGAGGCCTCGGAGACCGACCGCGACATCATCGGCTCCTACAGCGAGTGGGACCGGGTGGTGTTCGTCGACGCCGACGACGACGCCGAGACGATAGACGACCTGCGCGGGCGTTCCGTCGGGATCAACAAGTACGCCACCTCGTTTTACTCCATGCGCGAGATGCTCGAAAACGAGGGATTCGAAAGCGACGAGATCGTCTTGGAACACGTCGGCTCCGCCGAGGACCGGTTCGAGGCGGTAAAGGCGGGTGAGGTCGACTCGATCGCCGTGTTAGAGCCGTTCGTCACGCTCGGTCGCTACGACGAGGAGCTGAAGGAAGTGTTCGACGGTCCGTGCCGCGCCGCCATCACGACTCGCGAACAGCCGGAGCCGGAACAAGTGGAGGGGTTCCTCGGCGCGCTGAACCGCGCGGTCGCCGACATCAACGACGACCTCGACGGATTCACCGACCGCTACGTCGACCTCCTCGAGTCCGAGGCGGCGGACGACGAGGCGTTCGGGGACGTGAACTTCGACCGCCTCCGCGAGGAGTTCGAGCTCCGCGAGTTCCTTCCCGTTCGCGCGCCGGACGAGGATCGGATCGGTGCGACGACGGAGTGGATGCGCGAGAAAGGGTTCGTCCACGACGACGCCGACATCGGCACCGTCGAGGCGGTCGACGGCGACGACGTCCTGCCCGAGGACGAGGCCGGGGGCGACGAGGAGGAGCTCGACGCGGAGGCCACGGCGGACTGATCCGATGGGAACCGACGCCCGTCCCGCCGCAACCGACGCGGACGCGTCAGCAGTCGACCGATCGACGTCCGACGAGGAGCTGCGTGGTCTCGAGGCGTCCGTCGAGGACGTCGACGCCGACTCTCGCGTCTCCGCTGACGGAACCGTTCACGTCGACGAGGCCGACGCCGTCGCCGTCGAGGCTCGCGACCTCACCAAGCGATACGACGAGACGCTCGTCTTCGAGGAGCTCGACCTCCGGGTCTCTCCCGGAGAGGTGTGCTGCCTGCTCGGCCCGTCCGGCTGCGGAAAGACGACCCTGCTCCACCTGCTTGCGGGTCTCGAGCAGCCGACAGACGGCCGCGTCGAGATAGGCGGCGACCCCGTCACCGGCCCCGACTACCGGTGGGGTGTCGTGTTCCAGGATCCTCTCTTATACCCCTGGCTCACGGTCCGTGAGAACGTCGCGATCGGCCCGAAGCTCCGCGGCGAGAAGCCCGACGAGGCGCATATCGACGAACTGATCGAACTGGTTGGCCTCGACGGCTTCGCTGACGCGGACCCCGCGAGCCTCTCCGGGGGGATGGCCCAGCGCGCGTCGCTCGCCCGAACGCTCGCGAACGACCCGGACGTCCTCCTGCTCGACGAGCCGTTCTCGGCGCTCGACCAGCTGACGAAGATGCAGCTACAGGACGAGCTGCTCCGGATCGTCGAGGAGATCGGCGTCACCGCCGTCTTCGTCACTCACGACATCGACGAGGCGGTGTACCTGGGCGACCGCGTGGCGGTGATGGGGACGATACCCGAGGGGATCCGCCACACCGAGCCGATAGCGAGCGAGACACGTGCCCGCGACGACGAGGCGTTCATCGCCGAGCGACGCAGGCTGTTCGAGCAGCTGGAGGAGGTGGGGATCTGATGGGTCGCGATCACCACCGCCACCACCACGCTCACGAGAACGCGTCGGATCCCGTGGCGGGCAGCCACGACGACGTCGATCCCGCGGTCGTGGAGACTGCACGCGAACTGATCGGCGGCGCCGGCTGGCGAAACCCCTCCGAGAAGGCCCGCACGCGTGGACTCTCCAGACGGGAGTTCATGGCGGAGTCGGGGCTCGCGTCGCTCGCGGCCGCGGGGATCGGATCGACCGCGGGCTGTCTCGGCGACGACGACGGACCGCCCACCGCGGAGATCGGCTACCTCCCGATCACGGACGCCGCCCCGTTGCTCGCGGGGTACGCCAACGACCATTTCGCCGACCACGGCGTGACGGCGGCCGAGCCGACGCTGTTCCGCGGCTGGGCCGACCTCGCGGAGGCGTTTCTCTCGGGTGACGTCAACGTGGCACATTTCCTGATGCCGATGACGGTGTGGATGCGGTACGGCGACGAGCTGAGCGCGGACGCGAAGGTCGTCGCGTGGGACCACGTCGACGGCTCCGCGATGACCGTGCAGCCGGATATCGACGCGTGGACCGACCTCGGTGGCGGCACGGTCGCCGTCCCGTTCTGGTACTCGATCCACAACGTCATCCTGCAGATGGCGCTGCGGGAGCACGGGCTCACGCCGCGAACCGACGCCTCGGCGGACACGGTTGCGGACGACGAGGTGAACCTCGTCGTCACCCCCCCGCCGGACATGCCCGCGGCGCTCGACAACGGCTCCATCGAGGGGTACATCGTCGCGGACCCGTTCAACGCCATCGGCGAGCTGGAGGCCGGCGGGAAGATCCTGCGGTTCACCGGCGACGTCTGGCGCGAGCACGCCTGTTGCGTGGTTGTGATGCACGAGGAGCTGATCGAGACGGAGACGGAGTGGACGACTGACGTGCTCCGTGGACTCGTCGACGCCCAGCAGTATCTCCGGGAGAACCGCGCCGATGCGGCCGAACTGCTCTCGGCTGCCGACACCGGACTGCTGCCGCAGGAACCCGAACCGATCCGCCGCTCGTTCAGCCACTACGCCGACCACGACGAGTACGTCGAAACGGGCGCGATCCGGAACGCCGACTGGGAGACCGAGCGGATCGGCTTCTATCCGTACCCGTACCCGTCGTACACCGAGGAGCTGGTCCGACGCATGCGTGAGACGCGTGTGGAAGGCGAGGACGCGTTCCTCGACGACGTATCGCCCGCGACGGTGGCCGAGGACCTCGTCGCGTACGACCCGATCCGCACGGCGCTCGAGGACGCCGGCGGACCGCCCGCGTTCGACGTTCCGGAGGACGATGGCTACGAAAGAACCGAAACGATACGGCTCTGAGCTGGTCGGGGACGCCGGACGGCTGCTGCCGGCGGTCGGACTGCTCGGAGGGTTGGCGGTGTGGTGGGCGGTGACGACGCTCGGCAGCGGCGTCATAACCAGCTTCGCTCCGGCGGCGACGTTCGCGACCCTCGCGGAGCTGGTCGTCTCGCCAGGCTTCTACGACCACGTGGCCGTCAGCGTCTACCGGTTCGGGCTCGCGCTCGCGTTGTGTCTCGCCGCCGGGCTCCCGCTCGGGGTGATCGTGGGGTACTTCCGGTCGGCCGAGCGCGCGACGACGGTGCTGTTCCAGTTCATGCGGATGATATCGCCGCTCGCGTGGTTCCCCATCGCGATCATCGTGTTCGGCGTCGGCACGCGCTCGGCGGTGTTCGTGATGTTCATGGCCGGGATCTGGCCGGTGGTGTTGAACACCGCTCACGGGATCGCGACGCTGGACGACGAGTGGATCACGGTCGGCGAGTCGCTCGGCGGTGACACGCCCGCACTGCTCCGGCGTGTCGTCATTCCGGCGGTTGTCCCCGACATGCTGACGGGGATCCGGCTCAGCGTCGGTATACTCTGGATCATTCTCGTGCCCGCGGAGATGCTCGGCGTCAACACGGGGCTCGGCTACCTGATCCTCGACGCCCGCGACCGGTTCGCGTACGCCGAGATACCCGCGGTGATGCTCGTGATCGGGTTCATCGGCTACTGGCTCGACCTGACGATCCGGTCGCTTCACGATCGCTGGCAGTGGGGATGACTCGAAGCACCTCGGGGCGAGCCGGACAGTCCGCGTTCCGGTCGATGTCTGAGGACGACGAGCACGTGAGCTTTTAGGAAGATACTTCCCTGTCCTTCCCGCATCCATGAGTATGAGTACTTACACGGTGAGTGGACGGTTCCAGAGTCGAGAGGGATACCAAGCGTTCACGAAGGAGATCGAGGCCGAAAACGAGGATCTCGCTCGCGAGCGGATCTACACGAACGTCGGGAGCCAGCACAACCGCAAGCGCACCCAGATCGAGATCGAGGAGGTGTCCGCGGCATGATGGGTGGCGGACAACAGCAGCTACAGCAGCTCTCACAGGAGCTGCAGGCGCTCGACGAGGAGATCGAGGCGCTCGAGGCGGAGATCGCCGACCTGCGCGAGGAGAAATCGGACATCGACGACGCGGTCGAAGCGATCGAGACGCTGGAGACGGGGTCGACGGTGCAGGTCCCGCTCGGCGGCGGCGCATACGTCCGCGCCGAGGTGCAGGATATCGATGAAGTGATCGTCTCGCTCGGCGGCAACTACTCCGCCGAGCAGGAGCAGGATGACGCCATCGACGTCCTCCGACGCAAACAGGAGGCGCTCGACGAGCGCATCGAGGAGACCCGTGAGGACGTCTCCGAGCTGGAGTCCGAGAGCCAGGAGCTCGAACAGCAGGCCCAGCAGATGCAACAGCAGATGCAACAACAGCAGATGCAGCAGATGCAACAGCAGGCGGACGACGAGTGAGGTAGCCGACCGTGTTCGACGGACTGAAGGACAAGCTCAACGGGTTCCGAGAGGACGTCGAGGAGTCGGCCGAGGAGGCCGAACCGGTCGACGCGGAGAGCGACGTCGACGAGGCGTCCCGCGTCGGTGATACGGACGATGTCGGTGACACGGATCCGAGCACGTTCCAGCGCGCGAAAGCGTTCGCAACCGGCCGAATAATCATCGAGGAGGAGGACCTTGAGGAGCCGCTGTGGGACCTCGAGATGGCGCTTCTCGAAAGCGACGTGGAGATGAGCGTCGCCGAACGGATCCTCGATTCCGTCCGTGAGACGATGCTCGGCGAGTCGCGCAAGCAGGTCGAAACGACCGGCGAACTCGTCGAAGAGGCGCTGCACGACGCCCTCCTCGAAGTTATCGCGGTCGGACAGTTCGACTTCGAGGCGCGGATCGCCGAGGCGGAGAAGCCCGTCACGATCGTGTTTACCGGCGTCAACGGTGTCGGCAAGACGACGAGCATCGCGAAGCTCTCCGAGTGGCTCGCCGACCGCGGCTACTCGTCGGTGCTCGCAAACGGCGACACGTATCGAGCGGGCGCGAACGAACAGATACGCGAACACGCCGAGCGGCTCGATCGGGAGCTGATATCCCACGAACAGGGCGGTGACCCGGCGGCCGTCATCTACGACGCGGTCGAGTACGCGGCGGCGAACGACGTCGACGTCGTGCTCGGCGACACCGCCGGACGGCTCCACACCAGCGACGACCTGATGGCACAGCTCGAGAAGATCGACCGGGTCGTCGACCCGGATATGACGCTGTTCGTCGACGAGGCGGTCGCGGGACAGGACGCGGTCAACCGCGCGAGAGAGTTCGACGATGCGGCCGCCATCGACGGTGCGATCCTCACGAAGGCCGACGCGGACTCCTCGGGCGGAGCCGCGATCTCCGTCGCGTACGTCACCGGGAAGCCCATCCTCTTTTTGGGCACCGGACAGGAGTACGACGACCTACGGCGGTTCGACCCCGAGGCGCTCGTCGACAGTCTGCTTGGCGAGGCGTAGACCGCGAACCGAGAAGATATCCCTTCCGCGACCGGTGTGACGAACATGCACGTCGTGATCAGCGGGGTAGCCGGCGGGATCGGTCGACGCGTCGCGAGCGCGCTCGTCGACTCCGGCCACCGGGTGACCGGTCTCGACCGCGACGAGGAGGGAATGGCCTCGCTGCCGGAACCGGTCGACGCTCGGGTCGTCGACCTCACGGAACCGAGCGCGGTCGCGACCGAACTCGACGGCATCGCCGCGGACGTGGTCGTCACGTGTGCGGGATGGTACGCGATCGGCGCACTCGAGGACTGCTCGCCGGACCGGTTTCGCCGGCATCTTGACGCGAACCTCGCGTCGGTGCACGCGGTCGTGCAGCCGCTTTTGGCCACGCTCCGCGACCGCGACGGACGAGTCGTCATCGTCGGATCGACGGTCGGCTCCGTCCCGCTACCGTTTCACGGAGGGTACAGCGCCGCGAAAGCGAGCGTCGCGGCGTACGCCGACGTGTTACGTCGCGAGACGGCCGTATATGGAGTCGACGTGAGCCTGATCGAGCCGGGACCGACGCGGACGGGACTCAACGAGCGTGCGGCGGCAACGCTGTCCGAGGCGGATGCTGCGGACGTCGGCGAGTCGGCATACGCCGAGGCGTACGAGGCGTTCGACCACTACAGCCCCGCATCCGTCGCACCCGAAGCGGTCGCCGAAACCGTCGTCCACGCCGCAACGACGAGCCGCCCGAACGCACGGTATCGGGTTGGGAGGCGGGCGCGCTGGCTCCCGCGACTCGGTGCCGTGACTCCAACCGGCCTCTTCGACCGGCTCGTTCGAGCCGGGATGCCGGACGGCTGGCTCGGTCGGCTGATCGATTGAGCTGAGGGGTGGACGGTTCGGCGCGACCGCAACCGATTTGCGCCGACGGTGAGAGATACCGTGTATGACGCGAGTGTGTCTCGTCGGCGACCCGGAGGTGAGTCTCACGTACGAACTGCTCTCCCGTGAGACCGCCCGTGACGCGCTCGCGACCTACGAGATCCACGAGCCGTTCGCGAACTCCGTCGCCGTCGACACCGTGAGCCTCGGCACCGCGGTTGCACTTTTAAACGATCTCAACTGGTATCTCGTCAGATTCGTCGACGAGGCGTTCGTGCTGGAGCCGTCGATCTCCGAGACCGAGTGGCTCTCCCGCGAGCTCGCAAGCGAGGTCCGCGAGGGTACCCTTCCGCCGGAGGAGACCGATCAGCGACTCAAGCTGTTCGGGCTCGTCGACGGCGAACTCGTCGAGCCGATGTTCGTCCGGCGAATGCAGGGACGGATTCCGGAGTACGACCTCCGCGACGTCGACGACACCGTCGCCGTCCGCGTAAGCGAGTCCGAGTTCGGCGGCTAGGACGCTACCGTACCGACAGGTTGTTTCGAGACGTGCGACACTCTCTCAACCGCATCGGATAAGTGGTCGGCTCCCCAACGGATGGTATGCAGTATCGCGAACTCGGAACTTCTGGGGTCGAAGTGTCGGAGATCGGCTTCGGTGCATGGGTCGTTGGAACCAGCTGGTGGGGCGACCGAAGCGAGGACCAGGCGATCGGAATGGTCGAGAACGCACTCGACGCGGGTGTCACGTACATCGACACGGGAGACGTGTACGGCCACGGCGACAGCGAGGAGATCGTCGGCAAGGCGATCGATGGACGGCGTGAGGAGGTGACGCTCGCGACGAAGATCGGTTACGACTTCTACAACAACCCCCAGGCGGGCCACGGTGAGCTGCCAAAGGAGCTCGACCGCGAGTATCTCACGGAAGCGTTCGAGCGCTCGCTGGACAGACTCGACACCGACCACGTCGACCTGCTCCAGCTCCACAACGCGAACGTCGAGGAAGTGACGCCGGAGGTACGCGACCTCCTGCGCGAGTGGAAAGACGAGGGGCGTGTTCGCGCGCTCGGCTGGGCGCTCGGTCCCTCCATCGGCTGGCTGGCAGAGGGTGACGCCGCCGTCGAATTCGAGGAGTTCGACGCGGTCCAGACCGTCTTTAACCTGTTCGAGCAGGAGCCCGGCCGTCACTTCATCGACACGATCCGGGAGACCGGTTCGGACACCTCCGTCATCGCCCGAGTCCCTCACTCATCCGGGCTCCTCAACGAGCAAGTGACGCCCGGCACCGTCCTTGAGGACGGTGACCACCGCTCACACCGCCCGCAGGAGTGGTACGAGACGGGGTGGGAGAAAGTCGAGGCGATCCGGTTCCTTGAGGACCCGGACCACGCCGACGGTGCCCGTACGATGAGTCAGGCGTCGATCCGCTGGCTGCTTGCCCACGACGAGGTCGCCTCCGTGACGCCGACGTTCCGCGACGGCGACGACATCGCGGAGTGGAGCGCCGCCAGCGACGTCCCGCCCCTCTCCGACGCGGAGTACGAGCGCCTCGAACGGCTGTACGCGCGCAACTTTGACATCGACCGTGACGACGGGATGGACGCGCTCCGAACCTCCGTCGACGGAGAGGATATCGAGGCTGCCGGCCTCGACAAGCAGGCGGCGTCGTACTGACCCGCCCCATCGATCGTGTCGCGCTGTACGTCGCTAACCGTTCTAATTTTCAGTAGTATTTGGGAGTGTTTGACCACATTCAGTAGTACTGGCAAGAACGTACTGTGTGATACTCCCGCTGACCCACTGCTGGGTCGTGTTACTACCGTGGTTTTGATGCAGTCCACCCATAGCTGTCTCTCGCCGTTTCGCAGTGAGTGACGACGAACAGTACCGAGACAGGTGGGTCTGACGACCGCTCGCCACATCCTGTTCGTCGGTCGTGGACTGAACGCCAGTAGAACGGGCACACTCGACGTGTGATGGAAAACTGGCGTGATTCCCCGCCGAGATATACTCAACAGGGTTCGCCTCCTCCATCTTGCTGTCAGAGAGATGCTTCCGCCCGACGTTCACTGCCCCAACCACGTCTCGGTCACACTCGTAGCCACACGTCGGACAGTGGAAGTGTCCTCCGTGACGGCATTCCTCGTGGTCGTTTGGTGCGTTGACTGTCTGGCCACGTTCCCCACACCGAGGACAGTATCGACTCGTTCCCCACGGATTCACCGTTGTAAAGTCAATCCCGAGCAGGCCAGCCTTGTACTCGACGTAATCCAACAATTCCCCTCGTGCCCACGAGGAGATTGACCACGCGACTGTTCCACTCGTCTCTGGCGAGTCAATCTGGCCCAGCGATTCGAACACGATGGTGTCACAGCCGCTCTCGACAGCCAACCATACCAACTCGTTGGCTACGTCGTGCTGGATTTGCTCGCGCAACCGCCGTTCCTTCCGTCGTGTCTGGCGGTACTCACAGAGTAAGTGGTCGAACCGTTCGGTGTGTGCTTTGCCTTGTCGCCGGAGTTCTGCAAGCCGGTCGTTGGTTCCTTCGGCGTCGGCTTTCACCCGGAACAGTTTCTCCTTCGCTGGATGGTCGATGAACTGGGGCGGCACCACCTGCTCGTGTCTCTGGCCACCGCTGTCGATGACGGCCGCAGTCGCCTGTTTTTTGACGCCGAGATCGACCGCCAGTACGCGGCCGGCAGCTGTTTCGACTTTCTGTTCGGGGACGGCAACAGGCACGTCGAGCGTGTACCCATGCTCGGAGGCGTGCAGTGTTGGTGCTTTCACGTCTCCCGATTCGACCATCTGTTGGAACCGGGAATGGGTCGGGAAGCGGAGTTCGTGTTTCGTCCAGTCGTGGTAACTCTCCGGTGAGAGCGAGTCCGGCGCGTTTAGTGTGAAGCGGAGTTCGCCATCTTCGATTGAGAGTTCGTGGACGTGGTAGTCGCCTTTGTCCGGTGCGTATGGCAGTGTGCCGTTCGGTTCCGGGGTCTTGACGAGTTCTGTGTACTCTTCGGGGAAGCGTCCGTGTCGGTCGTAGTAGTTGTTGAGTTGTTCGACGACGGACTCCAAAATGCGCCATTCGATGTATGGAGTGTCCTCATCGAACAATCGTTGACGGAGTCTGTGCCACCCAATGCGTCGGATCTTGCGCTCGGCAACCGTGTCAGTCACGAACTGAAACGCCTGAAATTCGTCGATGTGGGCATCGAGAACGTGCGTGACACGGTGATAGATACACCGTTTGAATCGGCTGTAGACGTATTCTTCGACATCTTCGAAGGCGTCGTGGTCGTCGTCGCGGATGTAGGTGTAGGACTGGCCTGTGTGATCGCTGATGGCGTCGAGATGGTCGTCACTCCAGTATGTTTCGGTGAGTAACCGGCAGGTGTGTGCCTGAACGAGTGCCGTCACCCGATCACAGACGTTGTGGTATTCTTCCGGGATGTGAAATTGCTCGGTGAGTTGTGTCATTCGTCGGTAGTGTACTGATTCTTTTTCCACTCGGGAAACGGGGTTCCAGTTTTCAGTAGACCTTCCCACGTTAGGCCCATCTCGTCTTTGTAGTCTCGAAGGAACTCGAAGTCCTCTTGAGGTAGTTCGATGTTTACGTTGGTCGTTTCACGTTCGGCCATTACTTATCAATATATTATTTTTATATAAGTGTTTTACGGCGGTGGCATGCTACTGAAAACCATCGAATACTACCGAATTTTACTGGATTCAGTAACAGTTACGTTACCCCAACCTTTCTCATCGAAACCACATGACGTGATGGTACCAACGGTGCGTGAGTTCACTTTCACTCCGCTCTGGACGATGAGTCGTCGGTTGGCTCTCACTTTGGCGGTCTTGCGGCTCGCCGGTGCAGAATACGATCAGATTTAATGTCATGTAATTAGTTAACGATACTCAATGAGCAAAAAGGATCGTGAAACCGTCGATCAACTCCGGAACGCGCCGGAGATCGATTTTGACGCGTTCAACGACCGCGTCCGCGAGGAAGCGAAGTTCATCAAACGGGAGCTCTCGGAGGGGACGTTCGACAACAGCCAGCGAGCACTCGGCCTCGAACACGAGTTCTATGCCGTCGATCGAGAGACGACCAAGCTGCGACGCGTTCCGCGGTCACTCCTGTCGTCGCTCGGGTTTGAAAGGGAACTCGGCCTCCACAACGCGGAGCTCAACACCGGAGTGCAGCCACACACCGCACCCGGAATCGAGGCGCTACTGCAAGATGTCGAAGCAAAAGTCGATGCGATCGATCGCGAGGCGGCCGCCCATGGACTCCGACTCGTAAGCGACGGGATGTGGACGATCGGTCCGGAGCACCACGAGGCGGCACGTTATCTGACGCAGGCAACCCACGAGGAGGGGCTCGTGCTGTCGATCAACGTGAGCAACGCGGTCAGATATCACGGCTTCGCCAGCGGCGGGCGCGAGATCAACTGTACGATCGACGTTCCCGGCGTCACGCTCGAACCCAGCGAACCCGGCGCAGTGAGCCTCACGACCTCGATCCAGCCCCACTTCCAACTTCGGCGGGCGAACGATCTCCCCGAGCGGTTTGGGGCCGCGCTTCGAGTCGCCGGTCCGCTGCTTGCACTCGCGGTGAACTCGCCGTTTTTCCCGCCAAGCCTCTACGATGCCCCGAATCCCGATCGGCAGACGCTCCTCGAGGAAGCTCACGCCGAGAACAGAATCTCCGTGTACGAACAGATGATGAACCCCATCGATCGGTCGAGAAAGGTCCGATTCCCGAAGGATATCGACAGAATAGAGCAAGCCGTCGACCGGATCGTCGCGGATCCGGTGTTGGTGCCGGCTGCGATCGACGCCGGCGAGCGGTTCGATGACGAGTTCGTTCATTTCAGACACCAGCACGGCAGCTTCTGGCGGTGGATCAGGCCCGTCTTCGACGGCGCGACCGAGGACGCCGCAAACGCCCGAATCGAGTTCCGCCCGTTGGCCGCCCAACCGACGCTCCGGGACACTGGCGCGCTTCTGGCCGCCGTTGCTGGCCTGTTGGTTGCGGTCCCGGAACGGGAGCATCCGATCGCCGACCTCTCGTGGGAGGCGGCAAGAGACAACTTCTATCTGGCAGCCGACGACGGACTCGAGGCGGAGCTCACGTGGATAAGCGCGGACGGTGATCGGACCAACGACTCCGATCGACTGTTTACCGAGCTGCTCGACCTGGCAAATGACGGGCTCCAGCTGCAGGGGTTCGATCGAAAAACCGCGGCGAACGTGATCGCTCCGCTCCGTGGCCGAGTCGACCGCGGCGTGACCCCGGCGGAGTGGAAGCGGCGAGCCGTGGCTGCGAGACTCGATGCGGGGTCGGATCCGAAGGAGGCCATCCATGGAATGCAGCGGGCGTACGTCGATCGGCAGCAAGCCACGTTCTTCGACGGCCGACTGGACGAATGGCCCGTTCCGGGAAGCCAACCGTAACGCTCGACGGTGATACAATCCAGTTGTATCACCAACCCATATTACTGATCGGCGGCTACTGGAAGACGTACGATGGCATACAGCGATCAACTACTCGACGACGGGTCCGAGATCTGGGAGGCACAGAAGCAACACCCTTTCGTGCAGGAACTCGCGGACGGCACTCTCGATGAGGAGGCTTTCCGTTACTGGATCAAGCAGGACTACCGGTATCTCCTTGATTACGCTCGACTGTTCGCCATCGCCGGAGCGAAGGCGCGCGACGAGGAGACGATGACGGATCTGTTGTACATCGCACACAGCACCTTGAGCAACGAGATGGAGTTACACCGGGAGTTCGCCAGCGACTACGGTATCTCGCGAGAGGAACTGGAGCGCGTCGAGAAATCACCGACCTGCGAGGCGTACACCAGCTTTTTGCTCCGGACGGCATACGAGGGGTCGATCGCGGAGATCAGCGCAGCACTGTTCCCATGCGGACAAGGCTTTCTCGACATCGGAGAGCACACGGCAGCGCTCGCCACGGAGGAGCACCGGTACACGCCGTGGATCGAGATGTACACGAGCGACGAGTTCCGCGAAGTCGTCACACTCATGCGTGACTTCGTTGACCGGTGCGGAGAACAGTATCCGGGCGAACACGATGCTATGCGAGAGGCGTTTCTAACCAGTGCCCGGCTCGAATATCAGTTCTGGGAGATGGCTTACACGCGCGAGGAATGGGAGTACTGATCCCGAGGCGATTTTCCAGGACAAGGGCCGCTCAACTACCCAACGAATCGCGTTACTCGTCGCCATCAATCAGTTGGTCGTAGTATAACTCAGTGATATTATTAAGTGATAGACCATAGATATAAATTAATTCCTCATGTATTATCATGTTGCCCCATGGCAAACTACGACCTCAAGAGTTCGGAGGGGCGAGTAGAGGCGTTGCGCCGGATGCTTCTGATCCGCGCGTTCGAAGAGGAGGCGGGGGATAGATTCGCGGACGGAGAAATACCGGGGTTCGTTCATCTCTACATCGGTCAGGAAGCGGTCGGCGTCGGAACCTGCGCGGCCCTGGATCCGGACGACTACATCGCGAGCACCCATCGGGGCCACGGCCACTGCATCGCGAAGGGGTTGGATCCGAAGTACATGATGGCCGAGCTGTACGGACGGGCCGACGGCTACTGTAACGGCAAGGGTGGCTCGATGCACATCGCGGACGTCGACGCCGGCATGCTCGGCGCGAACGGGATCGTCGGTGCGGGGCCGCCGCTGGCAACGGGTGCAGCGCTGTCCGTCGACTACGACGATCGAGACCGGATCGCCGTCAGCTTCCTCGGGGACGGCGCGGTCGCACAGGGTCAGGTCCACGAGGCGGTCAACCTCGCAGCGACGTGGGACCTCCCGGCCGTCTTCGTCGTCGAGAACAACCACTACGGCGAAGGGACGTCGGTCGAAGACCAGCACAACGTCGATAACTTAAGCGACACGGCACAGGCGTACGACATTCCGGGAGTAACCGTCGACGGGATGGACGTCACCGCGGTCGCCGAGGCCGTCGACGAAGCACGCTCGCGGGCCCGCGACGGGAAGGGTCCGTCGCTCGTCGAGGCCGAGACGTACCGATACCGCGGCCACTACGAGGGTGACGAGGAACCGTATCGCGACGAGGCGGAGATCGAGCGCTGGAAGGAGCGCGATCCGATAGACACGTTCAAACAGCGGCTGATCGACCGTGACGAGCTGACTGCGGAGGCGTTCGAGCGGATGCGCGACGAGGTCGAAGCCGAGATAGCAGACGCCGTCGACTACGCACAAGATGCCGCGCCGCCGGACCCGAGCGCGGCGTATGAAGACATGTTCGGCGACATGCCGCCGGAGATCGAACGGTTCGCCACGGCCGCGCAAACCGACGGGGGGACCCCGAGAGGTGATCGACAATGACTGCACAAGCCGAACCTGAACTGGAGACCAAAACGGAGGATTTGACCGTCAGAGAAGCGATCCGACAGGCGCTGCGGGAGGAGCTCGACCGTGACGATGACGTGTTCCTCATGGGCGAGGATGTCGGCGAGTTCGGCGGCGTGCTCGAGGTTACCGGGAGCTTATACGAGGAGTTCGGCGAGGAGCGAGTTCGGGACACGCCGATCAGCGAGGCGGGCTTCACGGGTGCCGCGACCGGTGCGGCGGCGACCGGAACCCGCCCAGTCGTCGAACTGATGTTCTCGGATTTCAGCGGCGTCGCAATGGAACAGATCATGAACCAGATGGCGAAGATGCGCTACATGTTCGGCGGAAAAGCCGAGATGCCGGTCACCGTCCGGACGACCGAGGGCGGCGGGATGGGTGCTGCGAGCCAGCACTCCGGGACGGTCCACACCTGGATGGCGCATTTCCCCGGACTGAAGGCCGTCGCACCCGGGACCGCCGCGGCGGCGAAGGGGCTGACGAAGGCCGCGATCCGCTCGAACGACCCCGTCTTCGTCTTCGAGAACAAGATGATCTACGAGCAGACCGGGCAGGTGCCGACCGACGAGGAGTTCACGGTCCCGATCGGCGAGGCGTCGATCGAACGTGAAGGCGACGACGTAACCGTCGTCGCCACCCAGCGACTCGTCGGTGAGAGCCTTCAGACCGCGGAGCGCGTCGCGGAGGATCTCGACGTTGCGGTCGAGGTGATCGATCCGCGATCGCTGTACCCGCTCGACACGGAGACGATAGTCGAGAGCGTCAGCAAGACGGGCCGGCTGGTCGTCGCGGACGAGAGCCCGCTTTCTTACGGCACTCACGCCGAGATCGTCGCGCGGGTCCAAGAGGAGGCGTTCTTCAGCCTTGACGCGCCGATCCAGCGGGTCGGCACACCGGATACGCATATGCCGTTCAGCACGCCGCTCGAAAACGAAGTGCTACCGGACGGTGACGACGTGCGGGCGGCGATCGAGCGGATCGCGTAACGTGGACGACCCCGCCTTCGACGCCGTGGACGACTCCGCCTTCGACGCCGTGGACGACTCCGCCTTCGACGCCGTGGACGACTCCGTTTCGGACCGTGCCCGAATCGGCCTCGTCGTCAATCCCGCCGCAGGACGGGACGTCCGTCGGCTCACCGGCGGGGCGAGCGTCGTCGACAACTACGCGAAGCGCCGCGTCACCGAGTGCGTCCTCGAAGGACTGACCGTTGTCGCGGACGCCATCGAGATCACGGCGATGCCGACCCGGACCGGAATCGTCCGCGACGCGTTCGAGGAGTCCGAGGTGGCTGGCGACGCCTTCCCGGTGGGGCTGCTCGACGTGAGACCCGACGGATCTGCCGCCGACACCCGCCGGGCAGCGGCCCGCTTTCGTGAGACCACCGATGCCGTCGTCGTCCTTGGAGGGGACGGAACGACACGGGACGTAGCGCTCGAGATCGCTTCGGTCCCCGTCGTCGCGGTCGCAACGGGGACAAACACCGTCGTTCCGTCACCGGTTGACGGGACGCTCGCGGGCGTCGCGGCCGGGCTCGTGGCCACGGGTGCAGCACCGGCGGACGACGTCGCGACGCGGCACGGAACGGTCGAAGCGACGGTTCGACCGAACGATTCGGGTGACGAGCGACGGCTGACCGCGCTCGCCTCGGCCGAGCTGTCGTCGCGCTCGTTCGTCGGCACGCGAGCGCTGCTCGACCCCGCCGACCTGCGGGGCGGCGTCGTCTCTCGCGCGCACCCGGGCGATGTCGGTCTGTCGGCCGTCGCCGGCGCGGTGGTGTCGGAGCCTCTCGGAGGCGACGATCCCGGCGGCGTCGCCGTCCGGCTCGGCGACCCTGATCGAGCCGACAGGTCCGTGCGGGCAGTCGTTGCGCCCGGCGTCCTCGCGACGGTCGGCGTCGAATCGTGGAGCCGGCTCGAACCCGACGACTCGGTTTCGTTCGAGATCGCCGACGACGTGGTCGGCGCTGACGGCGAGCGCGAACTCGAGGCGACCGAGGCGACGGTCGAACTGCGGCCGCTTCAGGATGGGCCACTGCTCGTGGATGTCGAGCGAGCGCTCGAGGTCGGAGCGCGACGCCGCGGATTCGACGTCGACACGGAGCGAGCGGATCGAGACTGATCCGTATCTGACCGCGGTGGTGCTCCGCGTCGAACGACCGACCTCCCGCGGAGCGGTCCGTTAGTGGTCGCTACTGGCGATCCCACGAGAGCTCAATGTCCAGGTCCTCTCGGAGGAGCTTCGAGACGTTGCAGCCACGCTCACCGAGCTCGACGATCCGCTCGACGGTCGCATCGTCCTCGTCAGTTTCGAGGTGGATGATCGCCTCGATCGACTCCACCGAGCCGTGTTCGGGGTCGGCGTCGGTCGTCACCGAAATCTCACCGACGTCGGCGTCCCGCTTCTCGGCCTGATAGCGTGTGCTCAGAGAGAGACACGAAGCGAGTCCACCGAGGAACACGTCGACGGGTGTCGGGCCGGTTTCGGTCCCGCCGCTTTCCTCGGGTTCGTCGAACTGCCACTCGAAAGAGCCCGCGTCGATCCGTCCTCGCATCCCGTCGGGGTTCGTGGCAGTGACGGTGCGGCCGGGCATCTCGGTCTCCTCTCTCGCTCGCTCTCGTGCCCCCTCGTCGACCGCTGCCGGCAGCAGCTGCCACGGATGCTCGAGGTGCTCGACCAGCGTCTCGAGGAAGCGAGCGGCGTCGGCACCGTCGACGACGCGGTGGTCGAACGACAGATCGAGCGGGAGATGGCGACGCCACTCGATCGCCTCGTCGGTGTCGAGTTCGTCACCACCGCGTCGCACCGGCTGCTCCGCGACAGCATTAACGCCCAAGATGGCGACTTGGGGCGGGTTGATGATCGGATCGAACGACTCGACGCCGAGCACGCCGAGGTTCGTGATCGTGAACGTCCCACCACGCAAGTCGTCCATCGTGTAGTTCTCGCTCAGCGCGTCGTCGACGAGGTCCCGGCGCTCGTCGGCGAGTTCGGATAGCGATTTCTCCCCCACGTCGCGCAGTACTGGCGTAATCAGGCCTTGCTCGATGTCGACCGCGATGCCGATGTTGTGCTCCGACCAGAGTCGGTGGACGTCGTCCTCGAAGGTGGCGTTGAACGCGGGGAAGCTCTCGAGAGTTGCCGAGACCGCGAGCAGGAGCAGGTCCTGTACGGAGACGTCGGTCTCAAGCGCGTCGTCCGCTACGTCCACGGCGGCGAACAGCTCCTCGGCGTCGGCCTCGCGATGGACGGTCACGTGAACGGCCTCGCGATAGCTCTCGCTCAGCCGGGCGGCGATCGTCCGGCGCATGCCGTCGAACGAGCGCTCCTCGACGAGGGTTCGCTCGTCAGCTTCTGCGGCCACGTCCGCCGCGTCGTCGGCTGCGGCTTCGACGTCCGCTTCGGTGATTGCACCCTGATACCCGCTCCCGTCGACGGTCGTGAGCTCGACGCCCAGCTCCTCGGCGCGCTTTCGGGCTCGCGGCGAGGCGTCCGGCTGATCGGTTTCGGATTCCCCACCGGCACCGGCCGCGGCGGTCTCGACGTCCTGCTCCGTGATCGCGCCTTGATAGCCGGTGCCGTCGACCGTCTCCAGATTCACGCCCAGCTCGTCCGCGCGTTCCCGAGCACGTGGCGACGCCCGAATCTCCTCGGTCGTGGGCCCGGGTTCGTCGCTCGCACTGGGTGCGTCGCTGCTCGGCGAGTCGGATTCGTCCGCCGTCGCCGCCGCATCGGCCACCGGCTCCTCGCCGAGATCCGCTTCCGCTTCCGCTTCGAGATCGTCGATCGCTTCATCGGCCGGTGCGACGATTCCGATCGGCGTCCCGGGTGGCACTTCTCCGCCCACCTCGAGATACGTCCGCCGGAGGACACCGTCCTCTCTGGCTTCGACTTCACCAACGCTCTTCTCGGATTCGACTTCGGCGACGAGCTCTCCCTCGTCGATCGACTCCCCCTCGTCGACGTGCCACTCGAGAAGCACCCCACTCTCCATCTCGAGACCGAGCTTTGGCATCCGGACAATATACCCCATAGTGGCCATTCAACGAATTATAAGTAAAAACTGTTGCAGATCAATAGATCAATGATACCAAACAACACACTGCGACGGTGGGCCACTGCGGTTTCGACGGTTCTCCCGGTGTTCGGCGTGTTGCCGTTCGAACTGGACGACTCCGCGATCGAGATACGTCGTTCCGATCATAGCCACTTTATACCGATCAGTGAGTACGTTTGTTCGTGGTGGCCATGACGATCCGTTACCCCCTCTGAGCCCCGTGTGATGATATCCATTCACCGAGCCACCACGTTCGACCGCTGAGCGACGGCTGCGGACACGGACCCGATCGCCGGCGAACGATTCCTCGAACTGCTCGACGCCTGTCCCTGGCGACGACGGTTAGCTTTCGATGCGTTCGTGTAGTCCCGACATCACCTTCGACTCCGCGCGCGAGAGATGCTCCCAGACGGTTGTCGACCCGAGATCCAGCGCAGCCGCGAGATCCTCGACGCCGACGTCCCCGCCGTGGTCGTAGTATCCCATCTCGATGGCCGTCGAGAGCACCTCACGCTGTCGCCGCGTGAGATCGTCGAGAAACTGCGTCATCTCGAGCTGTGGAGGACGGTCGACCTCCGGGAGCCCCACGTTCCGGACGAGTTCGACTTCGTTCCCGGCCCGCTCCAGCGTTCGGATCACGCCCGCGAGATCATCGTCGGGATCCAGATACAGCGTCCACGTCTCGACGCCCGCTTTGACCGTCGTTCCCATCCGGTAGTGGACTCCCATATCGGCGAGTCGCTCGGAGATGCTGTCCTTTTTTTCGGCGTCGACGACGATCGCCACGTACACGCGGCCGTCCTCGAGCGGCGACAGCGGCTCCGCTTCGATCACCGGCTCGGTCTCACGAAACTCCGCGAGAAAGCCGGCGATCGACTCGCTCGGACCGCGAAACTCGTTGATACGCTTGCGCTCCGTTCCTTGACCCGTCATCGACGATGCGGAACGGATCGTGACGTCCGGATAGCGGACACCTATCTCGTGTTCCGGTTCGCCGCAGTGTCGAATCCGTAACGTCACCTCGCGCATATTAACTCCCCGGCGGCGACGGGGAAATCGGTTTCGTATTCCCCGCGATGGTCGTCGCTCAACGATGTGGGGCGGCGATGTGTCATACACGCTCCGCAGCGGCGGGTGGCGTGTTATAAGCGGTCGTCCTCGATGCTGCCGGGGTCCTGTGCGGTGTCGAACATGTTGTTCTCGGCGCCATCGAGCATCTCGTCGCGAGGGTCGTCGTCGACGACGGTGACGTTGTACGCCTCGATCCCCGAGGAGATGAGCTCTTCGGCGGCCTGCTCCTCGGAGACGAACTCCTGTTCGGCGAGCTGCTGGAACTCCGCGTACACGTCGTCAGAGAGGTTCAACTCGAACGTGGGCATACCCCCCGTTGCGTGCGGAGACTTTTAAACCCGATGGGCGGGCGTGGCGGCCCGTCACAGATCCGCCCATGCACCACGAAACCGCTGGAGGGCAGTAAGATGCCCGACGATCGCCAGCAGCGCGAGGAGGAGTTCGACGACGGTCAGACCGACGACGATCGGACCGGCGGAGACAGCGGCGATGACGCCGACGACTCCCATCAGCGCGAGCCGGTCGGCCCGGCCGACCAGGCCGCCGTACTCCCGACCGATCCCGACCGCCTGGATCTGCGTCCCGAGATACGACGTCATCAACACGCCGGTCACCGCGAGAAAGCCGAGGGCGTACGCGTCGACGCCGACGGTGAACCCGGCGATGACGACGATGTCCGCGTACCTGTCGAGCACGTGGTCGAGAAAGTCGCCGCCGTCCGAGGCGATCCCCTCACGTCTGGCGAGCGCGCCGTCGACGAGATCGAGCCACCCGTTGAGGAACACGAGGATCGCTCCCGCAACATAAAACGTCGGCTCGGCGACCGCGAACGCGCCGCCCGCAGCGACTGCGGCACCGAACGCGACGACGCTCACGCCGTCCGGCGAGAGCCCGAGCCGCTGAGCCAGCGTCACCCACGGGCCAAGCAGACGGTCGGCTACCGGTCGAAATCGGTCGAGGGTCATCCGGCGCTCACCCGGTCGAACATCGTTCGGCAGGAACGTCGCCCGCGCGGGTTATAAGTCGTCGGAATCCAGCCGATCGGGAGCCAGCTCCGCGATCAGGTCCCGGGCTCCCCTGTGAACCGACTCGTGGCTCGACAGCGTCGGCTCCCATCCCAGCGCGGAGAGCTTCTCGATCGACAGCCGCATCTTCGGAACGTCGCCCGTCCAGCCGCGGTCGCCGCCGGTGTACGCGTAGTCGGGGTCGACGCCCAGCTCGTCGCTCACGACGTCGGCGATCGTCGTCACGGATGTCGTCGTTCGCGTGCCGAGGTTGTACGTGTTCACGTCGTCGTCCGCGTGCTCGACGACGTGTCTGAACGCGTCGACGCAGTCGGAAACGTGCATGTACGACTTCTCCTGACGACCGTCACCGAGGATCGTGAGGACGCTCGGATCCGAGAGGAGCTTCTCGATGAAATCCGGGATGACGGTGCCGCGCTGGTACGGACCGACAACGTTCGCGAACCGGACCGTCCAGACGGAGAACCCGTACGAGTGACCGAACGTCGACAGCAGCGCCTCGTCCGCGAGCTTCGCGGAGCCGTACACCGAGATCGGTTCGAGGGGTGCGTAATCCTCCGGTGTGGGGCGCGGTGCCTCGCCGTACACCGCCGACGAGGAGGTGAACGCGAGGTTGGAAACGTCGACCTCGCGCATCCGATCGGCGACGTTGTACGTCATCGTCGTGTTCTCCTCGAACAGCGTTCGGTCGTCGTCAAAGTTGGTGTCGGTGTACGCGGCCAGATGGAAGACGATATCGAGGTCGTCGGTGACGACGTCGGCGACGGCGTTCGGATCGGTGAGATCCGCTCGGACGAACTCGGCCTCGTCGGGGACCCGATCCCGTTCACCCTTCGAGAGATCGTCCGTCACCCGGACGTGCGCCGCGTCGCCGACGAGGTCGGCCGCGAGGTGGCTCCCGATCAGTCCCGCGCCACCCGTGACGAGCACCCGCGCTCCGGTGAGATCCATGTCTCGGAGTGTGCGACCGTATATAAAAGGGGTTGCGGTCGAGCCTAGTCGAGGCGCGATCCGTCCACTACACGCCCGTGCACCGCGCGCTCGACCGTCTCCCGGAGGGATTTGCGACTCCGATGGCTCGACTCCGCGTCGACGCGGATCTCGATGAGGTGCGATCCGGCGTCGTCTCTGGCGGTCCGGTACGCCTCGGCAACCGCGTCCATCGCGTCGGACCGGTCATCCATCGTATCCGTCCGATCGCCGGAAGCCGACTCTCGCGCGTCGATGCAGGCGTACTCGAGCCCGTGGAGCTCGGCCATCGGTTCGAAATCGACCCCGTGCGGCGTTTTGAACTGTTCGGTGAACTCCGGCTCGAACCGCTCTATCGGGAGCGTATGGAAGATCCCGCCGCCGTCGTTGTTGACGAGAACGACCGTCGCTTCGACGTCACACCGGTCGAGCGCGAGGAGCCCGTTCGTGTCGTGATACAACGCGAGGTCGCCGACGACCAGCGTGAGGTCGTCGGTCGTCGCGGAGCCCGCGCCGAGCGCTGCGGAGACGACCCCGTCGATCCCGGAGACGCCGCGGTTGCCGAGCACCGTGACGTTTCTCGCCGCCGGCGGGACGAACCGGTCGAGATCGCGGACCGGCATCGAGTTCGAGACGAAACACGTCGCCGGCTCAGGGAGCTCCTCGACCACCGCGCGGAGAACGTCGCCTTCGTGGAATCCGGCCGGCACCGACGACTCACTCCCCTCGATGCTCGTATCTTTTCCCTCAGCTCCGCCGAGGGGGTCTCGACGATGGACCGCCTCGGCGACGCGATCCGCTTCGACCCACTGCCGTTTCCACTGCTCGTTGCCGCCCCCCGCGGCGATCCGGGAGAGTCGGGCGCACAGTCGATTCGGCTCCGCGACGACGAGATCCGTCGCGGTGAACTCCGCCTCCCGCCACCGCCCCCCGGGGTCGACGACGTACTGGTCGGCGTCCGTCGCGGCGAGATATTTTCGGAGCCGCTTCGACGTCGGTGACGCCCCGAGTCGGAGCACGACCTCGGGGTCGGCCCACTCGTCGTGTGCGCGGTGATCGTCGGCGGCGACTCGACCGCCGGGTTCCGCCGCGCGTTCAGCGTCGGCACTCCCGTCGGCGAGCTCGGCGGATAGATACGCGTCGTACGCGCCGACGACGGGTGCAACGCGGGTGTGGCCGCCGTGTCGGACCCCGGAAAGCGGGTCGGCGAGCACCGGATATCCGGTCGCGTGTGACAGCGCGGTCACCGCTTCCGGGTCGATTCCCGGCGGATCCGCCGGTCCGGCGACGATCAGCCCCCGGTCAACCGAGAGCGATTCGGCGAGTCGGTGAAGCTCGGCGTCTCCGGGCTCGGGCACGCCGCCGGTGACGTCGACGTACGCACCGTCGCGACCGTGCTCGGCCGCCGGCTCGAGAGCGTCGGGCACGTCGTCAGCGACCGGCGTCGGCTCGAGGGGTTTCGCGAACGGGACGTTGAGATGGACCGGCCCGGGGTCAGCGCCTTCGGCGACCGCGACGGCACGGGACACCGTCGTTCGCAGCGACCGGAGCGCACGGTCGTTGGCGGCCGGCTCCGGAAGATCTTTATAAAACCGGACGGCGTCGCCGTACAGCTTCTCCTGGTCAGCGGTCTGATTCGCGCCGGAGTCTCTGAGCTCCGGTGGGCGGTCCGCGGTGAGAGCGAGCAGCGGGACGCGGGCGTTGTCCGCTTCCATCACGGCCGGATGGTAGTTGGCGGCGGCGGTGCCGGACGTGCAGACGAGCGGCGTCACTCGACCGGTCCGGCGCGCGCGCCCCAGCGCGAAGTATGCGGCCGACCGCTCGTCGAGCTGGGAGAACACCCGGAGGTCGGGGTTGCGCGCGGCGGCCACCGTCAGCGGCGTCGATCGGCTTCCGGGCGAGATCACCACGGCGTCGACGCCCGCGGCCACGAGCTCCTCGACGATCGCATCCGCCCACAACGTGTTCCGGTTCGGCGCAGTCATGCATCGGGGTACGGCGTCGCGATTTATATACTCCCGCAGGTCGAGGTGTCGGCGACCCCGCTGGCCCCGGTCGCGTTTTGCAACGCTTATGCACGGTGACCGACTTCGAACCAGTATGAGCGAGGATGCCGCCGCCGAGACCGAGCACCCGGCGGACGATGAGACCGACATTGGCGTCGAGCACGACGACGAAACCGACCCAGAAGCGACGGATGATACCACGCCGCCGCTCGTCGACCGCGTCGCCGACCACGACGAGGGGCTCGCTCGGGAGGTCGCGGAGCTCGAAGCCGAACTCGAGGAGACGCAGGAGGCGCTCGAGGATCGCCGTGCGGAGGTCGACGAGCTGACGAGCAAGATCGCCCGCGTGCGGGCGGATTTCAAGAACTACAAGGAGCGGGCCAAACGGAAGCAGGCGGAGATCCGCGAGCGTGCCTCCGAGTCGCTCGTCGAGCGTATTACGCCCGTGCGAAACGATCTCCTGCGGGCGCTCGACCAGGACGACGACAGCGACATTCGCCCGGGTGTGGAGTCGACCGTCGAGAAGTTCGACGAGGTGCTCGCGGAGGAGGGTGTCGAACCGATCGAGCCGGAGCCGGGCGAGGAGGTCGATCCCGAACGTCATCAGGTGATGCTCCGCGTGGACAGTGACCGACCCCAAGGGACCGTCGACGAGGTGTACGAGCCCGGGTACGAGATGGGCGACCGCGTGATCGCCGAGGCGCAAGTGACGGTCAGCAACGGTGACGAGTAGGCGCCATTCGCCTCGACGTTCGTTGGTTTACGCAGTCACGCAGTCACCAACTCGTCGAGTGCGTCGTGGTCCACGGCTGCGTGTGGAGCCGACAGCGGCGAAACGGACACCTCGCCGTCGAGAACTGCCCGCCGGTCGGTGCCGACAGGATCTGGAACGTCGTCATCGCGCATCCGGTCCCAGATTCGGTCACGGAAGACGATCTCGTCCGCACCGTTCCGTTCCGCGTCCATACCGTACCACGGTGATGGCCGCGTCACACGCATCGGTGCGCGGTCGGTGTCGGCGTCGTTGTCATCTCCGATATCGTCGACGTCGTGGCTCCTGTTATCGCCGGTCTCGCCGCCGCTCGCTACCATCTCCCTTCCGTCGTCCGCGATCGGCGCGTTGATGTTGAGATACTCGACACGGTCGAACACGCCGCCGCCGATCGCATGGTCGACGAGGAACCGCGTCGCTTGCGTGGCATGGGCGAATCGGCTGCGGCCGAGATCGCGTCGCCACCAGTCGTCACCCCCGGGGACGTACATCGATGCAGCGATCGCGGGCACGTCGAAGAACGTCGCCTCGACCGCCGCGGAGACGGTTCCGGACCGGCCGAGGACGTAGCCGCCGAGGTTTGCGCCTTTGTTACAGCCGGCGACGACCGCGTCGGCGTCGGGAACGAGCGTTCCAAGTCCTGCGATCACGCAGTCGACCGGGGTGCCCGCCACTGCGTAGCCGAGTTCGTGATCCGCTACGTTCACCTCGTGTGAGGCCGCACGACCGATCGACGACCGGTCCTCGGTCGGCGCGACGACCGTAACCTCGTACTCGTCCGCGAGCGCGTCGTGCATCGCACGGAGTCCGACAGCGTCGATGCCGTCGTCGTTCGTTAACAGGATCCGGTCGACGGTCATATCGAAGGATGGGATGGTCGAAATAAAAAGGAACCGTCATCGGACGGCGGAGCGTCTCCGATCGTTCACCGTTCAGCGGTTACTGCTTCGGCCGTTCACCCGGCGACTCCGTTCCGCCGAAGATTGACGAACGGAAAAGCACAGGTAGCCGGGACGCCAACAGCGACACATGGGATTCGGCGATACGGCCAAACGGATTCAGTCGCTCGCGGATAAGGCCGAACAGACGTATCAGAAGCTCAATGAGCTTCGGGACGAGGTCGAGGACACCCAGACGACGGTGAAAGACACCGCCGAACGGGTCAAGGGCCTCGAAAACGAGGTGGCCGAGCAGCGAGCAGTGCTCGACGCCGTCGCCCGCGAAGTCGGCGTCGATCTCGACTCCGTGAGTACGGAAGCACATATCGTGGAGGCGGAGTCCGAAGACGGGGTCGAGAGCGACGCCGCGCACGATACTGAGTGACCGGCGGGCTGGTTGGGACGCTTGATCGCAGCCGGTGTGTTTCGTCGGAGCGAGTAATCGAACCCGGGAGTGACACGAGGCAGCGAAATCCCGAGAAATCTCGATGAATCGGAGCGCCACCGGGAAACGATGAAAACACACAAACCTTGAGACGCTGTGGGTTCGATCATGACGACCCATCGGGAACCCCTCCCGTCCGTGCTCGAGACGATCGGGGAGACGCCGCTCGTTCGGGTCCACGATTCCCCCGACTCTGCACCCGTGTACGCGAAGCTCGAGTCGTTTAATCCCGGTGCGAGCATCAAGGACCGCATCGGTAAGCACATGCTCGAGCGCATGCTCGAACGGGGTGATATCGATCCGGGCGGAACCGTGATCGAGCCGACCGCGGGCAATACGGGTATCGGGCTTGCGGTCGCCGCGAAGCAGCTCGGACTACAGGCGGTGTTCGTCGTTCCGGAGCGGTTTTCGGTGGAAAAACAGCAGCTCATGCGGGCACTCGGAGCTGACGTGGTCAACACACCGAGTGAAGAAGGAATGGGCTACGCGATCGACCGCGCTCACGAACTTGCGGCGGAGCTCGACAACGCAACCGTGCCACAGCAGTTCTCGAACCCCCTCAACGCCGAAGCACACTACGAGACTACCGCTCCCGAGATTGACGAGGCACTCGACGGCGCGGTCGGTGCCGTCGTCGCCGGCTGTGGTACCGCCGGGACGCTGATGGGGACTGCTCGATACTTCCGTGAGCGAGACGCGAACACACACATTGTCGCGGTCGAACCGGACGGATCGGCGTATCGCGAGTTTCTCGGCCACGACGTAGCACACGAGACGTACAAGACGGAAGGGATAGGCACCCACGACATTGCGACAAACGAGCTGTTCGACCCCGATCTCGTCGACGAGATCCGAGCGATCTCGGACCGTCACGTACACGAGGAGATGGGCCGTCTCGCCGCCGAAGAAGGCCATCTCGCCGCTTCGTCGGCGGCGGCGAACAGCGTCGCCGCGAAGGCGGTGGCTGAGGCGATCGCCGACGGGGAGATCGACGCCCCGCACGACACCGTCGTCACTGTCTTCCCCGACTCCTCGGAGCGTTACCTCTCGAAAGGCGTATATCGCTCGTTCGAGGAGTGGGAAGGATAATCGTGGATTCGCTCGCGTCGACAACCGGTCATCCGAGCAGTCGGCGGTGTTCGACCTTGAGACACCGATCCTGCACGGTCGCGATTCCGTCGGTCTCCGCCTCGGCGACGGCATCGTCGTCGCGGATCCCGAGCTGGAGCCAGAGAATGCCGGCGTCTCCGCGTGCGGCGTGTCGCGCTCGAACTGCTTCTACGATCTCCGGCACTTCCTCGCTCGGACGGAACACGTCCACGAGATCGATATCAGCCGGTACGGCCGACAGGTCGTCGTACGCCGACTCGCCGAGCACCTCCTCCGCGAACGGGTTCACCGGGATCACGCGATAGCCCTGTTGCTGGAGATACGCCGGCACGTCGTGTGCAGCCTTACCTGGCGTCGTCGAACAGCCGACCACGGCGATCGTCTCGGCGTCCAGTAGCTCTCGGAGCCGGGCGTCGTCGGAGATGGGCATGCGTAACGTATCGACCGCAGCGATGTTAACGCTCCGCATAGGCCACAGACGAACCCGCATTCGTTGGGTACGCCGGGATCACTGAGCGAGCCGCACCTCGGGCGCATCGTCCTCGGAAAGCGTGACGATCCCGTCAAACAGCTGTTTGAGCGTGTTCATCGTCTGATCGTCGTGGGCCGTCGAATCGATACAGAACAGACCTAATCCGTTGACGCTCTGAATTCGACCGGTAAACACGTGAAGAAACCGAAACACGGTCTGGAGATCCGAGTACATCAACAGCGTCGACAGCGAATGAACCATGATCCGGTTCCGCTCAATATCACGATCTTGATAAAAGGCTTGGAGGAACTCCGAGAGCTTGATCCCGATACCGGTCATATCCACCGGGGAAGAGGCGTATTTGATCCGCTCGTCATCACGTACGTCGTCGACGCCTTGTTGTCGAGTGACACAGTCGACGACTGCGACGGGACGCCCCTCGTAGGCCGTTCGTGTCTCGTAATCTTGTAGCACGCGATCGGCTCCGTCCTTCGTCGTGACCACGATCGCTCCGTCACCCCGATCGGTTCCGTCCGCGAGGATATCCAGAGCCATGCTCCGTTTTCCGGTCAGCGGCGGACCGGTGAGAAGCAGGTTCGTCCCCGGATCGGCGTCGATATCGAGATGGGGTGTGAGATCATACATGACTGGTCCTCAGCACAAATACACCCGTGCGTGGGGTTGGTCTGATGACAACGTCGGCCGGCCGGGGGACATCGGCTGGTGAATACATCTCCGCTCCGGATAATATTCTTTTTGATTAACGATACTGTAGTCTAGTTGATAGAATGTGTCCGGTGTGTCTCTCCTCGACCGGTGCTCCATTCAGTCCAGCCTCGATGGTAACGAATAGACGACTGCTCCGTCTCTACCGCGACGAATCGCGGGACTTAAACGGACGAACGGAGTATCTCACAGTGCGGGCGCTTAGCTCAGTCTGGACAGAGTACTTGGCTTCGGACCAAGCTGTCGCGGGTTCAAATCCTGCAGCGCCCATCCGATTTTCGAACGATTAGAATCCGACAGACAGCGGCGGGTCACTTATAAAAAGACCCCCGGTGTGCGGATTTGATTTCGTTCGATTATCGAACGATTCTGAAATACGGCGGTGCTGTCCTGCGGTTCGCTACATCCAAGCTGTGCGCGCGGAGATGTAATTGTACCGGTCAGTCGTTAAGTAAGTACCTCGATCAATCCTTCCGATAAAGAGGGCGTACGTGACTTCTTCTCAGACTATGTCGAGGAAGACACCCTCAACCTTCGATAATCGGAGTAGCTCGAAGCCGTGGCAACACTCTTCTATCGATTGTTTCAAGGATGCCGTTGCATGATCCAGCCAGGGATGCATGGGTTACTCCTCAGTAGTGGACTGATGGAGTGCGCTGAACGTACCGAGGGCTTCCGCAGGATCGACATCCTCTGATTTGATCTCCTGTTGGGCTTGTTCGATTTCGTCCATAATGGAGGGGATGTCTTCGCCTTCGTCGTCGTAGTCCTCGATGACGTGGAGGACAGAGTGAGCAGCAAGGGCGAAAAAGAGGAGGGCAGTTGTCGCGATGTTTATGTCGTAGGTCGCATACAGGTCACCGTGCATGATGGCATGGCGATGCGCCCAGAAGCAGTCCCACTTGAAGTCCGAGAGTAGTTGGATAGCAGTTCCATGTCGAGACGATTTCGTAGCAGTCTCATAGATCGTTCACTACTGCTGAATTACTGTGTCGCTGGGGAGTCGCGGATCAACGGAATCGACAGATTCCGTGATCCGCACCGACGACAGTTCGCTACTCCGCCAGCAGCTCGTAGTCAAGAAGCTTGAGAACCAGCTGCTGCGACGCCAGATTACTGCACAACAACAGAAGATCGAACAGCTTGAGGCTCGCCTCAAGCAGTACGAAAATCCAAACACACCACCCAGTAGACAGGGTGGTGCGGCTAATTCATCAGGCGATGACGACCAAACCGAGGACGAAGACCAAGAACCTGATGAAGACGACGCTGGCGGCGACTCTGACGCCGCCAGCGACTCATCGCCTGGACGCAGCGAAGGTCACGAGGGAACAACTCGAACAGCACCTGAACCAGAAGAGACGATCCTCGTTGATCAGGGATTCTGTCCAGACTGTGAGCAAATCCTCTCTAGCCCTGATAGCTACGTTTCACGGACTATTATTGACGTACCGCTTCCTGTTCCAACCACTGTTACCGAGTACAAGCTCGGTAAACACCACTGTTCTTGTGGTAACGAGGTTGTTGCTGAGCATCCTGACTGTCCCGAAAAGGGGCGGTTTGGGCCAAATATCATGGCCCAAACCGCTCTCGGTCGGTTCCATCAACGACTGCCGAACCGGAAACAGGCCGAGCTGTTTGACTGGGACTTCGACCTTCCGATCTCTCACCGGACGATCTACAACTTGACTAAGCGGGTCGCAGACCGGCTGCGACCCGCTTACGAGGATGTCAAAGAGAAGATTCGGGAGAGTGAGGTCGTCTACTGCGATGAAACAGGCTTTCCGGTCGATGGAGAACAACACTGGGCGTGGACGTTCGTCACTGATGACGAAGTGCTGTTTTGGGTTGATGAAAGCCGAGGAAGTGGAGTCTTAGAAGACGTCCTCGGCGAGGAATTCGCCGAGGACTCGACGCTCAGTTGTGACGGCTGGTCGGCGTATTCGAGTTATCACACGAAACTGCAGCGGTGCTGGGCGCACCTGTTGCGGGAGGCTGAGTACGTCGCTGAACGGTACGAGGAAGCAGAGCGGCTGTCTGAAGAGTTGCACGCACTCCACGACGATCTAACGACGTTCGTCGAAGGAGATCCGTCCGCTTCCGCCCGCGAGCAGAAGCGGGCGGAAGCATCCTTACACTTGGAGGGCCTGGTGAGGGAAGGTTACGAGGCCCAAGAGGTTCAGCAGCTGATCAAGAAGATCAGCAATGGCTTGGGTCACTGGCTGACGTTCGTGACCGAACGGGGTGTTGATTCAACGAATAATCGCGCAGAGCGGGCTCTGCGCGAGCAAGTAGTCCTTCGGAAGATGTTTCGGACCCTGCGTTCGGCAGAAGGGGTCCAGATTCACGAGACAATAACAACGATGTTGGCGACGTGGAAACGACGAGGACTTGATCCACCTGAACAGCTCCAGTCAATTCTGGGTGGGAGAGAACTTCGGTAAGGACGAGAGGCATCACTGAGCGGTGTATCTTTGTCTTGCTATCCAACTACGTCCGAGATTCGGGCAGGATCATCTTCCTCCACACCGAAGTACGCCTGGTAGTGTTTCCGCAGTGCATCCTGTTTCTCCTCGGTCCCGTATTTCGGCAAGTCGATATCGTTCGTCGCCTCCGTGGTTATCTCCTCATCTTGATAACACAGCCACCACAGCAATGCATCCTCAGTCGATCACATCAGAAGGCCCACGACTCCGTCCAGTAGCCGCTAAATCGTTGTCCTCGGCCCCTCGATAGTCTTCGGAAGGATGGAGCGGCTGAATTCTGGCGTTGCTCGGCTGTCGAGGCGTTAGTCAGTCGCTGTCGGCGGCAGATCGCCGCCGACGCGACAGCGTCGCCACTCACGACCGCTGTCCGGATTGGTGGACAGCTACCGGAAGAACCGGTCGTCGAGTGGTTGATTCGCTGGGACAGCCCTGCGGACACCTAGAGCTGTCCAAGCGGCCCGCAGTACCATTTCACAGAACTCCGTGAACGACCAGTCCCAGAGGCGTCGCCCCCCTCGGCGGGGCGACGCCACGTACTTCCAGTGGAGATACCGCCAACTGTTCTGGAACAGCAGGCTCACCACAAACATCACCAGCCGCAGGCCAGCGTCTTGAGAACTGGTGAACGCGAGGCTCTGTTTGGCTAACCGATAGCTCGATTCGATGCCGAAACGCTTGCTGTAGTGTTCTCGGGCATCGCGTGGCGTGTCGATGAACGGCGCGTCAGCGGCGTAGCCGTGACGCGCCACTCCGTGTTCATCGTACCGCCCCTGCTGGTACACACAATCGATGAACACGGGAAACGTTACCTTGCCAGCGAGATCGTGTTCGATCTCGCGGCTCCAACCTCTGCTGAGTTCGTCTTGAATCGTCTCGCCCCACTTGACGATCGGCATAACGTAGGCGTAGTTGTGCGCGTACAGCAGCCCGAGACAGGTGCTGTTGTAGAAGCCGCGATCAAGGTAGACGGCCTTGACGCCGAGGTCAAGGCCGTCGAGCAGTTCGAGAAACTCAGCGAGGACATCGCTGGTGGTATCGCCAGCGACCAGCTGGCGAACCGCCAGCGTGTAGCGCTTGTTACGTACCCGCGCGTACAGTGTCGCATAGGCGTGAAACGCAGTTGTTCCTCGTTTCGCTTGCGAGAAGTACAGCGCCTCCGTCTCGTCCTCGTCACCGTAGTAGGGATCAAGGTGGAGGTCTACGCAGACCTCCACCGGTCGATCCGGGAGTGTCTCGAGGGCATCTCGTTGTAGGAGCGTGTCTCCAACCGCCTCAACCGAGTCAAGCTCAAACTGCTCAGTGAGATGTCCCCGGACGGTGTTGGCGTGTGGCGAGTCGTCGGTCGTTTCGCAGACGTGGTTGATTGAGGTCCCGCCGGCGCTGGCGCCGGCGAGGACCTCGTACAACGTCTCTGTCGTGACCTCGATGTCCTCACCGAGATCTATCGCAAGCTCTTCGTCAAGGCTGTTGACGACAAAATTAAGCAGGTGCTCTTCCTCTATCTCGCTGTCTGCTTCGGTAGGTTTCACACTTTTGCCAAGCAGACACTTTCACTCAAATCCGATGTGATCGACTGATCCTGCATCGAGATGAAGATGTGAATGGCAGCATACGGTCGCTCGGGGTCATTCTGGAACTCGTCCAAGCCGTCTTCCATCCGGGTGGTTAGCTGCTCGAAGTAATCATCGTCCACGTCTTCCAGCTCGTCGAGGAACTGAGTAGCCCAGTTTTCGGCCACAGCTTTGGCAGCAGGATCCGGCTCAACGGACTCATACTCCCACGGCATTTCCAACCAGATCTGATCCTCAACAGCAATGCGGATCCCCTCACGTAGCTCCTCCAGTGTTTCGCGGAGACCTTCCCACTGCTGATTGTACGCCTGGGAGAATGCCCGCGCGCTCTGGACAGCACTAACCGTTTGTTGTAAATCAGCGAAGGGCTGGGTCGCAGCATCAACGGTCTGTTGGAGTTCACGGATCGGTTCGATCGCCTCTTCCTGCATTCTCTCAACCCCACGAACCGTTTCGGCGACATCCTCGGCAGTCTGTTCCATCTGCTGGACCGGTTCGGCGAGCTCCCGTTGCATCCGGTCGAGTCCCGTGAGTGTCTCTTTTAGGTTCTGTGTGGCAACCAGTGATCGTCGAAGCCCCTGTAGCTGGCTTACTGCTTGCAGCGCCGAGACAGATGAGGAGGTGGGATCATCATCCTGGCCGGTATCAGACGTGTCGGAGTCATCGTCGTCAGACGGGGACATAGTCCAACCGTTGCACTGTCGTTCATTTAAATAATTGTGAGTCGCAGGACGTACCGATCAGCCCTCAAACAGGACGTGTTCCCACTGGAGATTGGGAGTGCGATCTTGAACGACGGTCAAAGGGTTATGCCGAGCTCTTCGGTGACGTAGGTGTCTGTGTCGTTGTGGCTGTTTTCGACGATTTTACAGAGTTCGCGGTTGACGAGGAGGCCGCGGCGGGTGATGTTGGCGGAGCCGGCATAGATCCAGTCGTCGGTGATCACAGCTTTGGCGTGGAGGTCACGGACGTCGACGATTTCGGCGTGTTGTTCGACCCGGTTTTTGATGTAGTCGTTGTGGTCCTCGCTGCCGTTGATGAGGAAGATGACCTCCGTGTCATCGAGTTCGGTGATGGCCTCGGAGAGGAGAAGTTCGCGGCTGGAGGTCTGGTCGTTGACCGGGAAGCGGAGTTCGACGTCGCTCAGCCACGGTGAGACGAGAACGACCCTGTCCGCGTGGAGGAGGGTGTACCCGATGAAGTACGCGAGTTTGTCAGAAGGTAAGGTAAATGCTCGTGTCATTGATCTCTCCTGCAGGTATTCGCTCACGGTCAAACATCTCATCAACAGCGTCGTCTTGCTCGACTGTATCGATCAGGTGGGATCGGAGTTCTTGGAGGATGACGTGGCTCAGGACTTCTTCTTGGTCGTGGCCGGAGATACACTCCCCGGTGTGGAGGTTCTCGACACAGCCATCGATGTCCGGGGAGTAAAACAGTGAGTCCACCTTGTTTGGTTCATCGATAGCTACTGCTAGGTCCTCGATGCGACCCAGGGGGAAGGCATCAACCCCTTCGATCTGGGCGGTGGCCACGGTGTGTTTCACAGTGTATGCGTCCCGGAGAGAGATGGCTTCGTCGTCGCTGAGCTGGTCAGCACGGTCACAGGTGGAAAGAACCTCTTCGATGACGTCGTCCCGGATGGACGGGAACACGATATCGAGGTGGTTCTCGAGGTGGGTGTCGACACACTGTTCGACTGCGGGTTCGGTGATATCGCCGTCAGGGAGATTCTCGACGAAGTCCGGGTCGGTCCAGAGCTGTTCGTTGATGACCTGGGTGTTGTATGTGATACGGACGAGAGAATCGAGGATCGTACCCGGGTCGTGTTCTAACTCGTCGGACACGAGGTCGACGATCCCTTGGCCGCCTTCGGTCCGTTCAAAGATGAACACGATACCTTCCTCGGGGTCAAGGCCATAGAACAGCATAGATGGGTTGACACCGCCGACATCAGCCACGAGGTGGAGGAACAGGTGAGCAGCGGTATGGTATCCTAGTTCTTGGGTCGGAAAAACAGATGATCTGGCCCCTGATGTTCGGCGTAGGTCATTTTCCCGACTGTTCCGGTGAGTTCGTACGTCCCCACTTCATCGAAAACAGAATCAAGTGTGGTATCTGGAAGATGGACTTTGAGAGGCTGATCCCGAAACGGTCGGTCAACCTTGATTGTCTCATCCTCTGTGTAAAGCAGCCGTAACCGTATGGAATCACCCTCCGACACTCGGTTTTTACCAGATAGCAGCATGTTTTGATATATTGGATGAGATGTATTCTTGATGTATAATAGTTTATGCGATTGTCGCTTCTAATAGGGTGAACTATACTTCAGAACCCGGACTATCACTAGCTGACGCTAGTATCTCGGGTAGGGCATGATACCGTTAGAGATCGCTAGGGAAGAGTACGTATTGTTCACAGAAAGAATCAGGGTGGAAAAATCGAATCGGCTGTCTAAGTATGGTTAATGCCTATTTAGTTGACTTAGAGTTGAAATAAACCCGTTTAAGTCAATATAGAGAGATAAATTTGAATAGTCAACCCAAACACGAACTCTGATCAGATGTAAGAGAGCCCTATGCAAACTACGGTAGCAATACCAGCAGAGAGATTATTGTCTCGCTGAGCTATATACGGGTCTTAAAACGATTGCTACACCTACGGAAGATCGTTTCCACAGTTCGGACAAAAGTTCTCATCGCCGTCCAACAGGTGTAGACATTCGACACAGATACGGTTACTCGGCGATGTAGTGATGTCTTCGAGAAAGTCCATTGCTGTCTGTGATTCGGCTCCTGGTCCGTACCCGTCCGCATATCCTGGAAGGGTTGAGGCCCACTGGACGGTTCCCTCCTCATCAACGACGGCGACGTTCCCAGCGATGTCGAGTTTCCCGTAGCGTTTGAAAGCTTCCGACGGCGTCTGTTCGATGGCCGCGTTCAGGGCACGATTGCGCTTGAGATCGCGCTCGTAGACCTCTTCAGGTGTGAGACGCCGTACTTCACCGGGGAAGTCAGTAATCGGATCGTGCTGTTCGTCGATCCGATCGATCTCGACGGTAATGTCGTGGTCGTCATGGAGCTGCGCTAGCAGACGTATCGCGTGGTTGTGCATCTCTCGTATCTCCGCGTCTGCGTAGTAGCGTACCTTCATGGTCCAGAGTCGTCATCTTCTGCACTCGCAATACGGTCGGCAAGACTCTCTGCGAACCAGTCGTTCGCAATCTCGGTGGCATGATCGATCATTTGTTGGTGATCCATGGTGGTGTTGTCGAACGACTCGTAGACCCGCCATCGTTCCGCAGGCGAGTCGAACACGAGTACGTGCGTCACTCCTTCCATATTCAGGAGAAACGCTTCGATCGTGCCCGGTGTCGAGCCGGGAAACCCCATTGCACCGTAGATTTTCGGGTGGTTGCTTTCGCCAATCTGCTTCACGATGTCATCCGTGATCGGCTGATCCGGTACCGACGAGAGAAACGAAGGCGTCGTTTCGGAACCCGAATTGTCGGCCATATCGAGAGTTCGTGGAGGTACCTCTTGAATCCACGTCAGTCGATACAGTTGTCGTTCGGTAGGAATGTGTCATAACGAAGGCGAACGAATGAGAATCGAATGTTGACGGAGCCGGTTTGTCCCTCACGGTTTAGTAGCATCCTCCCCGAGAGGTACCGTATGGCTCCGTTCAGCGTCTCGTGGCACACGCTTCTCGAGGAACTCGACGAGCTCCCGGAGGGAGCTACGTTGCTTACGCCGCTATCCCACGACCGATTTCGCGTTACTGACGTCCAGGAACAGCGGGTCGTCATCGAGTTCCTCGACCGTGAGATCGACGAGACACGACCACTCCAGCGTGACCAGTTCGAAACACTCTATCAACGAATCACTGAGGAATCGGGAGGCTTCGAACTCGACCGACTCCCGCCGGACGCCGATCCGTATCCGGCAGTCCTCAGTCTTCATCCGCGGTTCGAGATCAACGAAGACCAGGGCATAATCGTAGAAAAAGAAGGTGCGACAACCAGCCAGCTGCTCGATACTGAGGACGTCTCCGGGTCCAGCAGCGAAGAGCGGACCGAACCAGATCTGGACGTGTACGCCGACGCATTGTTGCTCGTCGACGCACTCGAACGCCACGAAGTAGATGTCCTCGAAGAGATGGACACGGATGCGCTGGTCAATCTCTACACGTTGCTGTCCGATGTCCAGCGTAATGCGAACGATCTCCGTCAGGATGTTGCGGACGTACTGTTACAGCGGCTTCATCACGATCGACCGGTCAGTGGACCATTTGGCTCCGTTCAGCGGACGACGAGACGCAGTCGAACGCTAAAAGACGACGAGGTGGTACTCGAAACGCTCGAAGAAGCCGGAATCGACCGAGAGCGTGTACTTGGTGTGGATCGAAATAAAGTCGACGACGCACTAGACGTCACTGAACTCTCCGAGAGCGACGTGTACGAAGTCGAAGAAAGCGAGTATGTTCGCAAGGCGGAGGTCGACGAAGAACGAAAAGAGAGTCGCCTTCAGGGCCTGAAAGATCAACTCGCAGCCACGGAGGGAGAAGAGGCCGAGGAACTCCGACAGGAGATCGAGGATCTAGAAGCTCGTATCGATGAGTTGACTGAGTTCAAGTCCGGTCAGGCCTACCACACCCGAGCAGGAGGAGGGCCATGACACGAACAGACCGAGATGAAGAACGCGAAGAGCGAATCAAGACGAGGATTACCGTCGATACATATAGCCCTGAAGAGGCAGCGATGGGCTGGTATGCGTATCTGGGTGATTTCCTCGACTTCCCCTTCGAAGCTCGCTGTGTCGAAGAGCGCGAGGAATCCCCGCTGAAGGAGGGCGAAACGGTGCGTGTAGTGGGTATGTCATCGACGGAACCAACTCTCAGTCAGATGTTCGTGACGGTCGAATGGATGGATCGAGAACTCGGCGTCCCACTGGAGCAATTGGAGCCAGTTGACCCCAACGACGACACTGAACAGGCCATTGAAGACTGGCACTACTGGTTAGAGCGCTAATTTGGTGGTGTCTCTGCTTGTTCGTTCGGCGGGACTAGTTTGAAGTTCACGGATTTCGTACTAGGGGGTATGACCCCACGTCCCGTCTCAGAAACGCCTTCGCAGGATCTCGAAGCTGGGATAAATCAGCTTGCAACTATTGGGCGGCTGTTAGATCACCCAGAGCTTGCACGTGTCTACGTCTACGTTTGTTATTACGGGCCAGCCACTCGACCGCAGATTAAAGAAGCCCTGGAGATCCCGAAGACCACGGTCTACGACCACGTCGAGACGCTTGAGGCACTCGGCATCGTCACGCTGGAAGGTGACCGACCTGTCGAAGTAATAGCGGAGCCAGTGCAAATCACGACCGACGGCATTGTGGTGACACCGACGATCCTGCATGCAGTCGCGCTTCAAGAGGTCGACGAGGACGTCTCGTACTTCGTGGAGCGACATGGCGTCGGGAAATTGGCTGCTGCAGTCCGACAGGCCGGGTTACACTATGCAGGTCAGATTACACAGCGGATGGTTGCCGATCCACTTGACATTCCGACCGGCGAGGCAATCAGTATCGTTCTCGCTCTGAGACCTGCGCTCGCGGTCGGGCAAGAATACGATCCATACTTCGATGTCATCTTTCCAGAAATCGCAAGCGACATCGAGTTCGAGACTGATTTCGACGTGGCCGCCCCGCTTCCGAACTCAGAATCGTAATTCGACTCCCTCTCATGGACGAGTTATCTCCTCTCTCCCCCGAGCACGTCACATTGGTCGATACGAATGTCTTCATCAGCGCAGGGAATCCCGGAACGTCCAAACACCGTCGGTTCCGTCAAGTCGTTCGACGTGCCGGCGTGACTCTCTTGGTTCCTTCCCGCGTCGAAGAAGAAATCGAACAGGGAGGCGTCAAACCAGCCTTGGAGCGCGCTCGAGAAGAGGGGTGGGCCAAGACCGTCGATGCACCGACTGTGTCACACAGCAAGGCGACGACCGCTCAGGATATTGCACGGCGGGCGATCGCTTCCAAATCTGTAGACAAAGACGAGCATGACGTCGAGAAAGCGGATCCGGTGTTCGCCGGTCTCGCTGTCGAATATCTCCTCGATAAGAAGACGGCAGATACCGTGACGGTGATCACCGCTGATCGGATTGCCTGTGAGGCGATTGAAATCGCAATATCGTCGTTAGGCTACTCTGGTCAAGTTTCTATTATTACGCTCTGGGATCTGATCGATGAGGAGGACGATGATCTCACTCTGATTTAGCGACCGTGTGCATAGCTGATCTGGTAGCCGAAGCCAGTCTACGACATCGAGTATAACAACGACGTACTAAGTGCTCGACCCTCCAATCTGACCGTATGGAACGAGAGCCAGTCTCCTCGTCGCTGGTCGAGAGTGTCGGCTACGATCCGGATGAAGAGGTTTTGGAAGTTGAACTTGAGAACGGACGGGTATACCAGTACAGGCAGGTGCCCGAGAGCACCTACCAGGAGTTTCTGGCCGCAGATTCACTTGGACGATACTTCAACCGCTACATTCGAGAACTGAGCCACGTCCGAGTTCAATAAACGATGACTGACGGCGACTGCTACCTCTGTGGGAATTCGTACACCAAACGTGGGATATCACGCCATCTTCGGTCGTGTCTTCCGGAACCGAGTGATGGAACAACAACGTACCATCTTCGGATTACTGGGGCACAACGCCCCGACTACTGGCTCCATCTACTGGTGGAGGCGGAGACGCTGCTCTCAGATCTTGATGTGTTCCTTCGAGAGTTCTGGCTTGAGTGCTGTGGCCACATGAGTGCGTTCACGATCGGGAAGACCCGATATGAGAAACCATACGATGACCAGGAGCCAGCGATCGGTCTCGGCGGGGAACGACGGTCGATGGATCTCCCCCTCGAATCAATCGATAGTGTGACCCCCGGTGAGGTGGTTACCTACGAGTACGACTTCGGATCAACGACGGAACTCGAGATACAAATTCTCGACGGAGGGGGCTGGCCGCTTGACGAGCTTGACATTCAGCAAACCGACGCAAGCGAGACAGGAATAGACGGAATCGTGCTACTGGCCCGGAACAACCCGCCCGAGATCAAGTGTGGGAATTGTGGCACGTCGGCAACCAAAGTCTGTCAAACCTGTCTGTGGCAACATGGACCAGACGCCTGGCTGTGCGAGAGCTGTGCGTCCGACCACGAAGACGACTGTGAACGCCCGAATTATCTCCCGAAAGTGAACTCTCCCCGAACCGGTGTCTGTGGGTATCGAGGCTAATCCTAGGAGCGTCTCACTGACGAGAACCACGGAATCGATGAAAACGACCTCTCTGTCGATTTTTATATCGATCAGTCCTTGACCACGGGCCGTAGTGCATCCAGAATGACTCCAGTCTCCAAGGGCGAGATTTCTTTCTCACAAGCCATGATCTGATGTGCAACAATTCCTTCGGCGCATTAGGAGGGTATTCGAGCGCGACAACCAGGTCGTCCTGTCCGTGACGATCAATGTAGGTCTCGATGTCGTCCGGCGTTCAGATGGCAATTGTCTCAACCAGCCCCGGTGTGATCTATATGACTCCCGAAGTCTTTTCATAGTGTGCAAATAATTGCAGAATATGCAAACTTCGAAAGTACTCCTCGATTTCCCGTTCCCGGAGGAACGTGTCTTCCGGTACCAGGCGATGCAGGACATCCTGCACCATCTCGCGAACAATCCCTTCGAGGAATTCACACAGCAGGAACTCGCGTCGATTACGGGCGCGGACGTCTCGTCGATTTCGCGTTCGGTCGAACTCCTCGAAAAACTGGGCGTAATCGCAGTGAGTGAACAGCGTCCCGCCCGCATTACAATCGACATAGATCACCTTCAGCGACCGGATCCCGTCTTCATGATACCACAGTCGGAATTCCGCAAGCCAGTCCAGGCCTATCTCGACGAACTCGAGACACGGATTCAGGAGAGCGAGGAACTCGACGAACTCGTTGGGATCGTCCTCTTTGGGAGCGTCGCTCGCGGAACAGCAGACCGCCGCAGTGACATCGACCTCCTCATCATCGTCGACGGTGATCTTACCTACGGACGGCGTATTTGCACGTCGCTCGCACGTGACATTGAGGAGGGATCGTTCGACGGCCACCGGTATGAGTTCGAGGTACTTGTCGAAACGCCGGACACTGCAGTCTCCCACGGAGGAGAACTGGAAGAGATCTTCAACGAAGGGCTAGTACTTGACCGCTCTGACCGACTCCAAGAGCTACGCCAGAATATCTACGACTCGTCAGGAGGGGGTGCGTAAAGCGGAAGATACGGTCATGGCCAAGATACTCTTCCGCTTTGTCGAGCAGGTGGCGTCGCACGCTAAACAGATGACTGGACTCGGCGGCAGTCACCGTCGCCGTACAAACGGCGGTTCGGTTCGTGGGGCAAACATTCGTACACCAGGATTCGAGCCGACAACCGACTAATAGGGATTAGCAGAGGTGTTGATGCTCTCTGAGCGCGTAGAAACAGTATGACTCGTGAAGGTGCAAAATTGGATGGTGTCGATCCGGAGCAGTTGCGCCAGCAACTGCGAAGGGAAACTGATGCGAAAGCGACCAAGCAACTGACGGTTGCGCTTCTCTACGATGCAGGCTTTTCTGCCTATGAAATTGAAGACCTGCTCGGTGTTCCTGCCCAAACTGGATACAATTGGTTGGAGGCGGTCGCCGAGCGCGATGTAACCGCGCTCGGCGACGCACACAAGGCCGGGCGACCACCTCGGCTATCCGCTGAACAGTGGACAGAACTGACGGCGACGCTGCACGCGTCGCCGACAGAGGCCGGCTACGACGATCCTGCGTGGTCGCCTGAACTTCTCCGGTCACACATCCTCGACACCTACGGCGTTGAGTACTCTCACGCGCACATGTACCGACTCCTCGAAAAGGCCGGGCTGTCGCGCCAGACAGCCCGGCCGTACCACTACAAAGCCGATCCCGCTGAGAAAGCACGCTGGCGTGGCGAGTTCAAAAAAAGTGGTCGGCGCTGAAGGCTGAAGGGTACACGATTGCGGTCATTGATCAGCATACAGAGGCGGTTTCGACGAATCAGAAACCGACGTGGTTTCCGGTGAATTCCCACCCGAGACTGCCGGTCTCGGGCGGGCGAGCGGCGATCAATATGCTCGGTGCGGTTACTGACACTGGCGATCACTTCGTCGCGCTTACGCCCGACTCGTTCACCGCCAAGGTCAGCAAGCACTTCTTGCGAGCACTCCGCCATCGCTTCGGCAAGAAGCTCGTGATCGTCTTGGACAACGCGCCGTATTTCATCGCCAAGGATCTCAAGAAGCAGGCCGCTGTCGACGGCCTGCTTCTTGAGTATCTTCCACCGTATGCGCCTGAACTGAATCCACTGGAAAACTGCTGGCTCCAGCTCAAAGCCGCTCGAAAGAACCGGCTCTTCGAGACGATTGACGACGTGAAACGCTTCCTCACAGCAACAATCCCGAGACTCACTGCACCAAAAGTGTATCACTACTTATGCTAATCCCTATAACTTCGTCGCTAGGATTCCGACAGCGACGAGGCGTCAACAAACCGACACAGTAGTGTTCACTGCCAGTTCTCCGGATCGGCAGCGATCTCTGCAAGTCTGTCTGCGTGCCGTTTCGCGTCGTCGGGCAACAACGATCTCGTCTGTACGTGCGTCCCACTCCCATCGACGTTCGTCCCGACGTACGACTTGTGCTCCCGCTTGGCGCTTGCCGTTTCTCGTTGTTCGGCTTGGAGAGTTTCGATCTCCTCGATCGCCGCCGGAGTGAACCGATGGCCCGTCCCGCCAATATCGCAGATCACGTCGGCGTACTTCTGTTTCAGTTTCACTTCTACGTACGGACGTCCCTCTTCGGCAGCACGCTGACGCGCCTGCTCGCGGTCTGACGACTCTGCCTCGCCCGAGGAGTATGTCCACCGGATCGGTTCGACGTTACTGTTCGGCGTTTCCCGCCGCCGATCTGTTTCCGGCGGATCGCGTATCTCGATGCTTCGGCTGTTGTACTTTTGGGCACAGGCCGGACAGACCTGCTCGCCAAGGTCGTCGTTGTACCGTCTCGCACTACTGGCCTTGCCACACCAGGCACAATCGTCGTCCGAATCGATCGTCGTCCACGAGACGTCACGATATGGTACTCGTCGCTTCAGAGTAACGATAGCGTCGTACCGCCTGGATCGCATCTCCTCGATCGTGCTCTTGCAGTGGCTACACCACTTCGCGTCCGGACCGCCAGCGACCCTCGGGACACTGATCGTCCCCCATTCGGGATCTGTCAACGCCAGTTCGTCGAAGGATCTGGTTTCGACGACCTCCGTCGAGTCGGCGTGATGGCAGGCATGACGTCCGAGCAGATGCCATCGTCCCGTCGGCGTCAATCCCATTTCAGCCATTAGAGCTCACCTCGCTATCGGCTGGAGAGTCAAACTCGTCCAGCAGGTCCTCCAGCATCGGTCGCAGTTTGTACTTTTGATAGTGTTCGTCACGCATCGTTTCGACGTACTCGCGCCACTCGTCGAGGTTGTCGGCTTCCCGGGCGGCTTCGCCCGCGTATCTGAGCCAGCGGACAGCAGTCTCATAGCTATCGTGGTTTCCCTGCTCGACGATCGGCTCGGTCCTCGATTTGCACGTACGGATCACCCACTGGGGACGCTTCTCGGTAACGACCTTGACGACGGGTTCGATCACACTGGCTTGGCCCGTCCGATCCGCGAGGTCGATGGCATCGTCGTACTGTTCTTCGTGGAGGAATACCTCCACTGCCTGGGAAGCAGTTCTGCCACTGGTGGTTTCTGTTCGGAGAAACTCGAGTAGATCATTCCTGATCATCTCCCAGTCCTCACCCGCGAGCTCTTCGACTGCCTCGAAAGAACTCACGGACGGATTCAGTTCGAAGGCAGTAATAGCTGCATCGAGTGCGAGTTTGTCTTCACCAGCACTCCTGGCACGGTCACGGAGCCACGTTGCCAAGTCGCTCTTTCCGTATCCCTCGACTGTCAGCCCGTGTTCAGCTACTGTGAACGCTGCTGCTGTGTGTCCGTTTTCTTTGAGAGCTCTGGCCAGTTCGAGCAGCGCCTCGGGCTCCGATAGGTGGTCGACTCCGAATTGGACCGCGTCCTCGATTTGCCCTGTCTCGACGAGCATCGTCGCGTGAGCAGTGTCGACTCCAGCCGCCAGCGAGAGATCGAGATAGTCGTCGATGCGGTCCTCGCGTTCGAGAATGCGAAGGCGGACGTCGATCACGTCGGGGGTCCCCCAGTCGTAACTGCCCTTCTGGTACTCCCCGTGGTCGAACTCACCCTCCATCGCCCTCTGCACGGCGTCGTCGTCCCACCCTTCCATCGCTGCGTCCGCAGCGGGGTCTAGCACCGGCCTACCCACGAAATGTTGGATCGGTGTCTCGCTGTCCCACTCTCTGAGCTGATGTTCCCAGTCAGTTCGTTCGCTCTCGTCCAAGTCAGCCGTCAGCACTGCCTCGATAAACAATTCACCCAGATCGTCGATCGTCTCGAAGAGCTCAGGAACATCGTGTGGAAGCAGACCGGGCCACCTGTTTTCGACGAGTACCTCGGTGATGGTTTCGAGGACATCGAGCGCCGTTTCGCCGTCGCCAGTCTCCAGGGCCAGCCGGGCTCGTTCGAGCAGTTCGTCCAGCTCTCCGGCCATGCGCTGTGCTTCGGCGTAGGCGTCGTTGTGACCACGCTGGCCTGGCTTTGGTAGTGCGTGTTCGGCCTGCCGACGAATCGATTCCAGATTCACCGATACTGACGTTTCGGTTGCTGCCTCCTCGGCGACTGCACGGGTTTCGAGACGGGTTTCGATCCAGTCTGCTACTTCGGGGCGATCCTCCGCGAGATCGACGAGCAACGCTTCCAGTGTCTCCCGATCTGCGTCGCCGAGTTGTTCCGACAGCGGTGGCCGGGGACGTACGTCGTCGGGCTCGCGGAGACAGGTCAACAACACGGCAACGCGGTGTTTGCAGATACCGCCGTGGTCGTACGGACAGGAACACTCCGTACGCGAAACGTCCGCGTCGTCAAACTCGATCGTGACCGTATACGGCTGGTACTGGCTCCCCTCGACCTCGGCTCTGATCGTCTCTCCCCGTCGAACCACATTACTGACTGCGCCGCGCTCGTAGTAGGACTGGCCGCGGTCGTAGGATTTGGATCTGGCCAGTTCTCTGATTGTCGATTCGGTCAGTGGCGGCCAACCTCGATTACTCATGTTATGAACGGCTACGAGAAGGTGCAGTATTATTACTGCGCCCTGCGGACATCACGAATGGTTGACCGACAGCCTCAGTCGACGTAGTTTGTGCCTGGCGTCGGATCGGTCGGGCGCTGGTCAGCCGGATACGAGACGGTTCGGCTCTCGCACTCGCCACAGCGGTACTGTTCGGGATGTCTGGTCTCCTCACAATGCTGGGCATATTCGACCTCGAAACAGCCGTTCGGGCAGGCGTGGGCGATCTGTGGTTCGGTCCAGGGAATGCTCTCGACGTTGCATGTCCCTGGCGAGCATTCGGTTGGTGTGTCTCGTCCATCACAGCTGACGAGTGTCGTCTCGCACTCGGGGCAGGTATACAGCCATGGGTTCTTGATGCGCTTCGAGCGCTGCTCGTAACCCCACTCGGTGCAGCCGTTCGGGCAGGCAAGCAGGTACGTCGTTGACCGTGACGCCTCGGGAGTTGTCCGGTCGTCTGGGCGATTCCAGGGGATGCTCGCTACGTAACACGTTCCTGGCTCGAGTGCACTCGGAATTTCGGAAGCGTCATAGCTTACCAGTCGCTGTTCACACTCGGGACAGGCGTATTTCCAGGGGAATTTGACTCGCTTCGACCGCTTGAGATACCCGCGTTCATAACAACCGTCTGGACAAGCCAGAATATACTCTGCGTCGACGAGGTCGTCACCCTCGTAGCGTGCACTTGGATCTGCCCCTGCCCGATGTGCTGCGTCTTTCCACTCCTTGCCGTGTGGCTTCGCTCCCGGTCCGACCGTCGAGAAGACGTATGCGTGGGCGACTTCGTGACGGACAGTGTCCCGCCAGTCAACGTCGCAGGTGTCCTCGAACAACCGGCGAGCGATCCGGATCTGGTAGTACGCAGCGTCTGATTCGCTGGCCGGTCCCTGGACTGGCTGACACTCGCCGAGCTTCCGCTGGAACGTGTCGGTCACTTCGATACGAAACGAGTCTGAAGACAGTGTATCGAATCCGGCTCTGTCGAGGGTGGCCGATATTTCTTCAGCTACCAAACGTTCGTGTTCGGCCATCATCACACTCTCCTCTGGGATCTGCCATCAACCTCACGGTCGCCAGGTTTTCGTTCCGTTCAGTTACTCCGAACCGTATGTATCGGCTGCCCGCTGGAGATCGAATTCGAACTGCTCGTCGAATTTGCGGAGACGCTCGGGATGGATGGCCGCTCCGAGAATGGCCAGCAACCGCTCGCGCTGCTCGTCCGTGATCGTGACGGAATAGTCGAGTTCGGACTGTGGCTCCCAGTACTGTGGAAAGTCCGGCACATCCTGTTTTGTCACTTTTTCGAGTGATCTGAGATACACCAGATCCTCTCTAGTATCCGGGGACTGCAATAGCCGTTCGAGGAGCACCAGGGCAGTTTCCGGATCGGCGAATGCGACGTGTTTCAGGATTCCCATCGCCCAGGGTTCGCTTTTCGTGTCGAGTTGGTCGACGACCCGATCGAGAATCGCAATGTCCGAATGACCGACTGCCCACCCCAGAGCCGCCGCTCCTTCCCATGCCCACTCGGTGTCTTCCTCGACAGTGATCCCCATGAGATAGTCGACTGTCCACCCGGGGATGGCGTCGGGGTCCTGGTCGATTCGGGTGCGGATCACACACCGGGCGACCACGTTGGCGAGCACCTGCGAACAGTGGTGATCACCGACTCCGGGCGGATACGCCTCGGCACACTCCTGGAGGAACTGCCAGTCGATGTCTCGGGGCCCGTCAGTTGCTGCAGTATCGACCACGTCGATAACTTGCGGACGGTATTGTCTTGCTACCTCTCGGAAACGGTCTCCACCTCCACGCTCAAGCGCAGTCTCGATCGATTTGTCCCACGCAGCGAGCAGCGTGTACACGTCCGTCTGGTTCTCGGGCGTCGTCTCTTCGAGTGCAGTCGTCAGCGTCGCGATGTCACGTGCCATCGTCGATCAGTTGCCCTGGCGATCGGGATACTGCGGTGGTGCCGCTCCCTGTTTCTCGACGACGACCGAATCGTCATCGAGCGAGCCCTCCCGAATCGCTTCGATATCGATGTGGTGCTCCCAGCCGTCACCGAAGTCGAACTCGTAGAACAGCGTCTGTGACTGGTCGAGTTCGAGGTCGTCGATCGTGGTCTCGGCAGCGTTGCCCTCTTCTGGTGGGTGTTTCCGGAGCTCCCGGAATCGGTCTTTGGCTTCTTCGGGTTCATCGTCAGGAATCGCGTGGTCGAGAAACCGATCGATCTCCTCGTCGTCCATCGGTTGCCAGCTCTTCTCGCCACTGTACAACTGTGGATGAACGTAGCTCCGGGTGGCAATCCCACGCTCGTCACGGGTGAGAAACTCGTAGGCGTGGCTATCGTAGCGGTCGAATGCGTCGAAAATCGCCTCGTGAAGGTCCGCCAAGGTACTGGATCCGTCAATCTCGATCTCGCGATAGACTTCGGTTTCCGGCTCGAACTCTAACGGCGGGTTGGGCAACAGCAGGACTCTGAATCGGTAGATCGCCATACGCCCATTTTCGTTCCCCCCACATGTAGACATTTGCTCTTCCGTTCCTCGCGCCGCATCATTCGTCGCCACGATTGTTTCGAATGACTGATCCATCGATTGCTTCGATATCGTCCTTATTGCTTCCACGTTCTCTGGATGAACACAGCTGCTGAGATCTGATGTTGGCTTCCACAATAGTTGGTTAATTGTGAGATCCGTCCCACAGATCCAAGGGGCCAAGCCGACGGTCTTGCGAGAAAACGACCCCGCTCCGGCTCTTCGTCAATACCGACAGTATCGAAGTACTCAATCGAATTCGGGAACGAAGTCCTCAGCGAGTTCATCAGCGAGTTCACCACCAGTAAGCCAGGTTATTTGATCGTCGTCGAAACCGTATTGCGGAAGTAGCGATTCGGCTGCCTCGCCAAGCGGGATATCGTTTGTTACGATCGTGATCCGATCAGCGTTGTCATTAAGGAGCAGTTCGAGCGCCAGACCTACAATTTCCGCATCCGCTTTTTCGACGGCGTCTTCTGGTCGATCGCTGGCACTTGCGATGAAACTCCGCGCCTGATCCATCACGTTCGAAACCTCCGAGTTCGAATAGGACGGACTTTCGGTGACCTTCATCCATCCCTCCTGTAGTGCCTCGTCGACAGCTGTATTGTCGGCGGTATACTCCTCGAGGGCTGGATCGCCAGTCACTTCGGCATACACCTGTGGCGAGATTCGAAAGACGGTATCACGCTGACGGGCTTCACGGGCCAGCGCTTGGAAGCGTGTGCTTTCCCGGCGCCCACAACTAATGAGGACTGAGGAATCGATGAAAACGATGTCGCTGTCACTTTCCATATCGATCAGTCCTCGACGACGGGCCGTAGTGCATCCAGAATGACTCCAGTCTCCAGGGGCGAGAGCTCTTGTTCACGAGCCATGATCTGGTGCGTAACAGATCCGTCGACGTATTCACGCGCGTATTCAAGGGCGACGGCGAGCCCGTCCAGTCCGTGGCGATCGATGTACGTATCGATGTCGTCGTCCTGGGTTCGGCGAGCAATTGCCTCGATCAGCTCCGGAGTGATTCGCCGTTCGGCGTCGTCTTCTACCAGTTGGAGATCGATTGCCTGAGCTGTATACTCCGCCGGTCGGTCCTCGTTTGACTGGTTGATGAAGCCTGCGGCTTCGAGGTCGTCGACGTATTCGTAGACTGTCCGCTGGGGGAGCTCGAGCGTCTCGACGATTGCTTGGATCGTGGTCTCCGGATGATGGCGGATATACGTATAGATCCACGCTTTGCGGGCGTTTCCAAGGAGTGCAAACACCTCGCCACCAGTATCGAGCGGAGTTTCCCAGTTCGCTTCTCTCGTTGCCATCCTTAGTAGCGAATTGCACGCAATACGCAAAAACTTTGCTGAGACAGGACCGCACGAATTGGCTGTTTGTACGGACAGCGCCGGGGGCGGTACTCAATAGACTGAAAGAGTCCACCTGGACAGCGCGTCTTTCGAACCAAGCGATATAGGATGTCCATCGTCATCTTAGGGCCGTATCTGCAAGCAATGCCAGAAAGGGATGGCAAGAATGGACTACTGACCGATACGACCAGAGTGTCGTGTTATAGCTGATCCAGATAATCCCTCCGTTGTTCCATCTTCTCTTTCTCCGTGCGTTGGTCGTAGTGCATCTCGAGCACCTGCTCGGAGACGTTCGCTCGATCGCCGACTGCCTTCATCGGCCAGTCTTGCTGGAGCGAGTGGGTGATCCCACCGCGACGAAGTGCATGCGGACTCTCGCTCGACGGACACTCCGAAGCACGTTCGTAATCAGTCGCTGGGCAGTCATCGATGTCACGTCCATGTGGACACTCACCAGACCGAATGCATGGCCGCGTATATCGATAACAGTCTCCTCGAAGCGTCGTCGTATGGGCTCGCCCCTGTGACGTCGTAATAAGTGGCTCACGCCCGTACTCGTCAACCGACGCTGGTCGTCGCTGGTCAATCCAGTCGATCAGAAGCTGACACACCTCGTCCGACAGCGCGATAAACCGTTCACCGTCTGTGCTGTTCTTGATCGGTGTATCCGTCTCAGGACGATGGACGACCTCCAAGGATTTCTCTTCGGGATCGAAATCGCCCACGTCAAGCGAGTGGATCGCCCCGACTCGCATCATCGTATGCCACATCAGTGCGATCACCACGTGGTGTCGAGACGCGTATTCGTAGCGACGGAGATACTGGAGCAGTTCCTCGGCGCGCTCCTCCTCGAGCATCTCGTCACGCACGTTATCGTCGCCGGTTAGCGTCGGCGAGCGAATCTTCACGTGGAGATCCTCCGGTGCACCGTCGATCGATTCCACCCACCTGATGAAGACGCGAAGTGTGTCCATCTGGGTCTTCTCGGTCGCAGGGGAGAGATCTCCCTCGTCGCGCCGCCACAGTCGGTATCGGTGTAACTTCCGTCCGGTCAAGTCGTTCAGGTCCGTGATTCCCTCGTTGTCGCACCACCGGATGAAATGACTCAGCCGAGAGCGATGCGAGCGAATCGTGGCTTCGGTGACGTTGTTCTCCCTGTCAGCCAGGTACAGTTCGAGCGCGGTTTCCGGTTCGATCGGTTCGAGACTCATGGCTCTCTGGGTGCGAACTCGAGGTCAGAACCACCGATCTCAGATCGCCGATTTTTGCCGTTTCAGGGCCAGCAAGGGACTTCGTTCACCTCGTGACCGAGAGCCTGCAGCGCCCATCATTCTGCGTGACGGGCAACATTTGGCAGACGGCGGCACGACGCTTATAAAGAAACCCCTCTTCGGACGTTTGGATTTCATCACGCTGCGGAACGGGGGTCGCCGGTGTCATGCGATTCGCTTACATTTGAATGACACTGTGGGGACATAATACTTGGGTAGAGAGTGTAATTGGCGGCGCGCGCGAGAGACTTTGGTCGTCTTCCCGCCACTCAACTCAGCAAATCAGAGGGCCTGTCCGAACTAAAGCAAGCCAGAATCCCCTCCAGAATTAACTATCTGATGTTGATTGTCCGTCGTATATACTTCCCTACGATTGGTGTTGGAGTACTCAGGACGGCGTGAGTAGGTCGTCGATGTCCGCGACAGTAAACAACGACCACGAGTCATCGAGTTGTGCTTCGAGACCGTCGACGAAGCCGCTTTTCGAAAACAGGGCGAACTGCTCGTCTCGATCCGACGGTCCCCATCGGACGTTCTCCGCCTTTGCTCGCAGACTCTCGACGAGGTCTTCCCCAACCGGATCTGTCGTCCACTTACATTCGGCGAGGAGGACTCGGCCGTCGTTCGGTGCCAGCCCGACGATATCGATCTCCTCCTCTCCGTACCACCAGCGACCGACTTCGGAGTACGGTTCGAATGCACCGCGTCGAATCCCTTCCCAGACGGCTTCTTGACACACGTCCTCGAACGTGGTTGCGACGTGCGTTGGGAGGTCCGGTTCAATCGTCCCGTCGTACACGATCTCCGGTGCTTCCTCGATACTGGATCGATGCGGCTCGACATACCGAAACCAGAACCGAAGGAACTCGTCCGCAACCCGGTACCGTGACCGCTTCGATTTCTTCCCCGAGGCCGTGACTGGGACATCTCGTTCGATGAGGCGGAGTCGGCGAAGTGTCTGTAGGTACTTCGAGAGCGGTCCCGAATCGATCCCCGTTGCGCCGGAGATCTCGTTCGGTGTCGTATGGCCCAATGCGACTGCTTCGAGGATACTCATGTACCGGGCTGGGTTTCGGAGCTCGGTGCGCAGGAGAAACTCGGGTTCGTTATACAGTACCGCAGATGGTGACAGGACGTGTGATCGAATGTTCGCCGCGAGCGACTGGTCGTAGTCGAACAGCGTGAGGTACATCGGGGTGCCACCCGTGACGGCATACGAGCGAACCGCGTCCGTGATGTCGTATGAGATGACCTCTCGTGCCTGTTGAAAGGAAAACGGCGTTACGTCGAGTTGGGCCGTTCGTCGCCCGTACAGTGGACTCTCGTGACCCAGGATCTCTGACTCCATCGTGCTCACGCTCGACCCACAGAGCACCAGCATCGAGTCCGTCCCATCGAGCGCCTGGTCAACGAACGCTTGTATGTACGATGGAAGCGAGTCGTTCTCTTCGACGAGGTACGGGAACTCGTCGATGACGACGACGAGATCCTCTCGCTGGAGGTTCTCCCCGAGGTATTCGAACGCTTCGTCCCAACTGTCGATTCGCGGGACGCGCTCGTCGAAGTAATCCGCAACTTGGTCGAGGAACTTCTCGCGCTGTCGATGCTCGGCTTCCTGCGCGGCAAGGAAGTAAATGTGGGGACGGTCAGCACAGAATTCTTTGAGGAGTTCCGTTTTCCCGACCCGACGCCGACCATAGACGACAACGAAGTCCGAACCGGGTGACTCCACCGCAGCGGTGAGTGTATCAAGTTCTTCCTCCCGGTCGTAGAAGGTCATACTTAGGATAATGATTACCGCGATAATGACTTAAGAATTCGGGTGGCCACCCCCACCGGAATGATTCTCGCACTACGACCAAGACACCGAACCTGACGAGGGAACCAGGCGAGATAGAAACTAGATGTACGGGGAACTATTTTCGCGTGGTCTTGGTTCGTTCAATCGACGGGTCGGCATAAACTCCATAATATCATTTGAGCCGAATATTCAGCTACCGAGTAGACGTCTGAAGAATCCCGGTGAATTTGTCTCCTCTGAACCAGTTGGTTGGTCAGCGGCTTCACCGTTTTCTACTGGTCCGTCAAGTAGTTCTTCAACCGAGTAGCCAATCCACTCAGCGAAGTCTTCCGGTGCACCGATATAGACACTTGTCCCAGATTTATCGGACATAAACCGCTTGTCAAGGCGTTTCTCGTAGTCGTAGACTTCCCAATCCTCGCGGTCGAAGTCAGCGTTCATCCCATCGGGTTCCGATTCGAACTGGACACGACCACCTTGGATGTCGCGCTGCCATTTGAGCCGTCCCGTATCGTACATCTGTTCCGCTGGCTCATTAGCAGGGAAGTACTCCGGGGGTTCTCGACCAGCCTCCTCGTAGAAGTCACAGAAGATCTGCCGGACGTCTTCCACTGTGCCATTACCTTCGGTCCGCGGCTGCTCTGCTAGCATGCGGCGAGCCACGTAACTGAATATCGGATTCTCCCGCTCTAGCACTTCTGCGAGATCGTCTTGGGCCTCATGGAATCCCGGATCTTCTGGATTCGAGGGGAACGACACGTCCATACTGAGGATCTTCATTCGGTTCCGGAACTCCGACTTCGGCAGTGAATCGTTGGTCGTAAAAATCAGACACGGCTGATCGACACTGGTCGGCGTCCAATCACTCCAGTAATTTCGGATTGGGCTCCATCCCTCAATATTACTTTGGCTCTTGCCGAACTGAGTGAAACAGCACCCTGAGAATTACAGCATCCCGCCGTGCGCTAGTTGCTATGTGCAAGCGGACAGCCTTCGGCGGGATGCTACAGGATCTTGTTGAGCTCACCTCAATAGTGTTGCGCCCAGAGCCGCTCGATGCGGAGATCGAGCGGCGCTGTAAGCAAGCTTGGGAAGAAGCTCCCTGTCCGGAATGTGGTGAAACCGCCATCCAGAGCGGGGACGACAGTCCCCGACTCTGGTGTCGAAACTGCCGCTACGGCTTTACCTACACACGCAACACTCCCTTCGAAGGACGTACTCTCACACCCGGAGAGGTCGTCATCGCGTTCGTTCTCTACGCTGATACACTCCTCAGCATCAACCAGGTCGCTCGGCTCTTTGAAGCGGTCTACGATACCGTTCACACGACAATTCGAGAGGTAGAAGCCGCTTTCGAGCGCGGCTTCTACCTCGTCTTCGAACGCATCCAACACACCATCGACGGCCCAACACAGATCGACGAAACCGGTCACAAGTGCTCGGGCTACAAGGGACAGACGCCGCCGCGGGACGGGCTCTCCCGCGGCGGCTCTGGAAAGAAGGGACGATCACGGTGGAAGGGTGCCCCCGGTGATACCATGACGTTGATCGGTGCCTGTCGTGACGTGCTCCGCGTCATCCGCCCTGAACGAGGAGCTCAACCAGAGGAACTCAAGCCGGCACTTGACGAGGTCGAGATCCTTTCTGGGAAGCTTGACGAAGTCTGGCACGACGGGTGGCGCGGGTACGCGCCACTCGTCTACGAAGACGAGCAAACGGTTGTCCACTCCGAAGAGTTTGTCACTGATGAGGGCGTTCACATCAACCAGGTCGAATGCCTCTGGTCACTCGTCAATCCGTGGCTACGGAAGTTCCGCGGCCTCTCAAAGCAGGGCTTGGAGCAGTCCGTCCGAACCTACGGGTTCGTACGGACATTAAACCTCGCTGGAGCACCGCTACACGGCCTTCTTGACTGCTTCGTCCTCGACGTGTTTCACTGAGTTATGCAAGAGCCCAGCCAACTCGTCGTTGATCTCCTCCAACTTCGAGTTGGCAGCATCAAGCTCTGCACGCTTCTCCTCTAATTCGTCAGGAACGTCCGCGTGCTCCTGCACGCGGAACTCCGCAGTCTCGTACTCGTCATACGCTTCCTGTAGTTCCTCTCGCTCTGCTTTGAGCTCAGGCAGTTCCGCCAGTTTCTCTTCGAGGTCCTCTAGCGTCTCCTCCGTCTCTGACTTCTCTGCTTGGAGATCCTCGATCTCTGCTTCCAATGACTCGATCTTCTCACGGTGAACCGGGAGCTTGTCGGCGCGTCGCTTGACATCTCGGGCTTCCTCCCGACGGTTGCGTAGATCGGAGAGTTCCTCGCTGAGCTCCGCACGTTCTGTGACGATGGCTTCGATCCGGTCTTTGCGCTGGTCGATTGCGTCCGACCGGTGCTCCGCTTTCAGTGGCCGGTCACACGTTGGACACGGCGCGTCCACATCCGTATCTTGTAACCGCTCCAACTGCTCTTCGAGCCGTTCCCGTTCGTTCTGTAGTTGCTGCCGCCGCGCCTTCCGCTGGTTAATCTCTTCGTCGAGTTCTTCCGGATGCGTCGTCGCCTCCCAGTCTTCCTCGATGGCCTCGACTTTCGCTTCGAGCGACTCGACCTTCTTTTGCTTCTCGGCGATGTCTCCGGCGAGCTCGTCGATTCGATCCTGTAGTTCCTCGATCTCGTCTTCACGCTGCTGTAGCGAGTTGATTTTCTTGTCGAGTTCCTCGTACCGCTGTTTCTCGTCCTCGCGCTCCTCCAGCGTCTCTTGGGCCGATTGCAGCGTCTCTAATTCGTCTTCGAGCTGGTTCACCTCGAATTCGACCGACGAGACCTCCTGCTTCTGCTCGGCTTTCCGCTCAGCAAGCGCGTCTCGTTCGTTCTCTCGTTGCTCCAGCTCGTCCAGCCGCTCACTCGCTTCCTCGTGCCGCTGATACCCCTCTCGGTTCACCTCACACTGTTTTTGTGCCTTCTGAGCGGCGCGAAGCTCCTTCTCTGCAGTATCCAGCTCACCCTCGGTCGCCTCGATCTCTTGCTCCTGTGACCGGACTTCCTGTTCGAGGCTGTCGATTTCATCTTGGACGGCCTCTAACTCTTCGTGCTCCGTTTCTTTCTCAGTCAGCTCGTCGGTCTTCCGATCAATCTCGGCTTCGATTGATTCAACCTCATCAGCTAGCGATTTCGCTTTCGACCGCTCGTCTGGCAGGTCCTGCACCGTGCTCGTGAGCCCTGCAATCTTCTCACGGTGCTTCTGCTCTTCCTGCTCAATCGCGTCCGGAATGTTCTTGAGCCGGTTCCAGGACTCTTCGTACGCGTCGAGGTTCAGCAGCGCATCGAACGTCGCCTTCCGACTGGCGGGTCGCTGCGCGAAGTCAGAGAGGAACCGCGTCTGCGGAACGCCGATACACGACTCCCACAGGCTCTGCAGCTCGTCTTTGTCTTCGACATCGAACTGGGCGCACAACCACTTGACGAGCTGGGATTTGGAATCGATATCCTGGTCGATCCACTCGTCGTTCTCGGCATCGTAGCGGTGCACACCATAGCCCGACCGGCCAGCCGAGCGTGTCACGCGGAACCGCTGCTGGCCTTCTGAGGTTTCCTGTTCAAATGTGACCTCGACAGTTCCGGAGGTCGCGCCCTCGCGCACGAAGTCCTTGTTGTTGAACGGCAGCGAATCGAACAGTGCGAAGCCAATCGCTTCCTGAATCGTCGATTTCCCTGCGCCGTTTTCACCGAGGATCGCGGTCACACCACCCTCAATCGGTACGACTGTCCGTCCCTCGTACGACTTAATGTCCTCTAACGCAACCTCGATAACCTTCATTGTTGCATCACCTCCGCCTCATCGTCGGCTTCTCCACTCGGTTCACCATCACCAGGCTCCGCCTCGCCCTCAGCATCCGCGTCCGAGAACGGATCCTCATCGATGTCGAGCACCACATCGTTAGCCAATTCCGGGAACAAGTCTCGTCGTGCGGAACTCACCGATTCACGGATGTCTTCGACGGCCTCTTCGGCCTGCGCCATCTGGTGTGCGTTCCCCAGGATGTCGGCGACGTCTTGGGCCTGCTCGTCGTAGATGGATTCCTTCGCTATCGTCTCGAACACGCGGTGTTCCAGCGCCGCCGTATTCAACCGGCCATCCTGAAAGACCTCGTCCTCGTCGATCTCTGAGATCAGTTGCTGGACGTCCGCCGTCCGGATCCCCGTATTCACTTGCACGTACAGGGCCCCGTACTCCTCTTTCACCCACTCCGCGAGTTCATCCGTCCGGAAGTCCCCTCGACTGAATTGTAACGTTCCGCTGAACCGCAGGTCGATGATCGGCGCTCGGGGCTCTCCCTGCGCCTTGAAGTCCTCCTTCCGACAGTACTCATCAATCCGTGATTGCTCCCCGCGGACGTGGTCCTGAAACCCGGCTTCGAGTTTGCCTGGTGAGTCGTACTCCGTGACATCGAACTCGACCCGGCAGTACGGTCGCCGCTTGGTCGGGTGATGGTCCACCTCGTACTCGACCGCGTTCTCGGCCTCGTCTTCGGTGGCCGTCAACGCGACCGAATGGTAGCCGTGCTCCCAGTCGTGGTGGCCCTCGCGCGTATTGTGGGCTTCTGGGGATCCGGGGTTGTAGATCCACCCAGCAGCGTCGTACTGCTTGTGAATGTGCCCGAGTGCGAGGTAATCGACGTGCTCTTTCACGTCGCGGAGTTCGGCGTGGGTCACCGTCCCGCCTAGCGTCGGAACCTCGTCCTCCATGCCGAAGTGTGCCAGTAGCACGGTCGTCGCTGGTTCGCCGTGCTCGGCGTTCGTCGCTTGTATTCCGTGTGCCACCTGTTGCAACGCTTGCCCCGTTCGCGCGCCTCGCCACTGAAGCCCGAATACTCGAACTGGACCGTCGAACTCCGGCACCTCGATATCGTAGAACCCGGCGTAATCGCCGGGGCCCTCCGGGTCGTACGGTTTGAAGCGGGCAGTCTCTGAGTCTGCCTCCAGATCCGCCTTCAGAAACACGATGTGGCCGCGCCGGTGCAGGTAATTGAGCCACGTTACCTCGCGCGGGGTCAGGTTCTCGTCGTGGTTCCCTCGGGACACCAACACCGGTACGTCGTCCGGTACTCGGCTGAGCTCTCGTTCGACCTGGTCAAGGACTTTTGGGCGGATATCCCGGGAGTGAAACAGGTCCCCGGGGAGCAGGATGGCGTCCGTGTCGCGCTCGCCGACCATCTCTTGCAATGCCGCGCGCGTCGTTGACACCATGTCGTCCTCTCGTTGTTTCAACCCGTACTGTCGGTGGCCGAGGTGCGTATCCGCGATGTGAGTCAGCGTTAACATGGGGACTTCCACGTACAGTCTATCTAACCAATAGGTTTTAATAGTTTTGCCTGTCTTGAATAGTTTGAGGAGTTGGAACTGATGGACTCTGGTAACGACGACGAAGATAAGAAAAACCGCTTCCGAGAAGCCTTCGAACGCGGGCAACAGGGGCGCGTCGGAAGCTACGAAGTTTGGTTGTCCGATCACGAGTTCCAACCAGAACTAGCGACCCGTGACCAACTCACAGCGTTCTTCCGTGACCACCCTGCGAAAGCGGTCGATCACGAAGACGCGCTGGACGAAATTGGCGAGTACGCGGGCTTTGTAACCCGGCAACAGGATGTCTACCACACTCCCGTGATCGGGCCGTCCGGGATCGGGAAGACGCAGTTACTCCACACGGTCGTCTCGTTTCTCACGGAACTCTCCGAAGACATCGATACGAAACACATTGACGCGACGGATCTCGGAAAAAAGGCCGACAACGGATTCCTCCTCGGTGAGTTCGCTCACGATCTGACCGAGCTTGAAACCCCAATCATCTGCATCGATGATTGCGGCCTAGACAAACGAATCGAACACTCACTCAACGAACTTCGAGAAGCCGTAGACAGCGGCCTGTTCGTAACGACTTGGACGCCCGAACGGTGGGGCGTCAACCGAGGGCGCGTACAAGACGCGCTCCCGCCCTCGAACGAGATCCACCTCGATGCGTTCCCCCGCAAAGACACTGACGAGACGCTGCGCATCGTCTTCGAGCAGCTCTCCGAGAACGAATTCACACTCCCCTCGGAAACCACGGGGCGCATCCACGAACTAAGCGAGGGGATCCCGCGGTTGATCCACACGCTGGCCTTGGAGTCGCTTCAAGAGGCGTTTCGGAAAGAACTGGAGCCAGGGGACGTAGCAGCCACGAACTCGGCTGCCGACCGACTTCACCTGGTCGATGCGAGCGCTCGCGTCCAGGACCTCTCCGAGTCGAAGCTCACGGTGTTGAAACAGATCCTCCAGCTGCCAAATGATCGGGGTGTCCAACCGGGCACGTTGGTTGAGGAACTCCACCGCGATAAATCGACCATCTCCTATCACCTCAGGGAACTCAGCGACGGAGGCTTTGTCGAACGCGACCGGGAGGGCCGCCGCGCGTTCTATAGCGTGACCGAGACGCTGGAACCGTTCATCCAACGACGAATCAACCAGGAGGCCGAGTTCGATGGCTAGCTACAAGGTTGTGCCACTACGCGACGAGAGCATCGACACGGAAGCAATCGAGGCCGGGATCGAGGCTACCTCGGCATTCAACTCGGACGCGGATCTTCGCAGTGGAATGCTTCCACAGACGTTCGAAGTGGGAGCAGACGGGATCTGCTGGGCGGAATACGGTCGTGAGACGTACTACGACCTGACCACGCTCGAAGGCACCGAGCAAACAAAACGCGCCGAACGGTACGCGGTACTCTTTCTCCAGAACGGTTACGTTGCAATCCAAAAGACAACGAAGGAGGTCGAACAGGAGGTTCTCACGACACTCGCAGCGGTTCTCGATGAGGACGTGAAATTCGAGACTGTAGAGTTCGACGAAGAGGATCTTCGGACAGTCATCGAGGAATCCAGCCGCGTCCAACGTGTCGACGTCAGCCCGAACAAACGCGAACGACCGGACCACGTGTCGGCTCAAGACAGAGGTGACCTGCGGGACACGGACTGGTGGGAACAGTACTTCGGGGACACGTTCGAACAGGTTCGTGTCGATCTCCCGGATCGAAACATCGCGGTCGAAGTCGGGTTCGACGACACCGGTCGCATCACGCTCTACGGCCGTGAAATCGAGATGGCGATCCAGGCAGAGGCGATGCGGTACCTGACCGATGAGATTATCGATCCCTATAGGAGCCCGTCTGACTTCCAGGGTACTCTTGGAGGGTACAAATGACGGGTCAGCAACCGACCGAGCTGGACTCTCGGATGCCCGTGAGTGGCCACCCGACGATGGTCTCCTGGTCGCGGGGGAAACCCCGACTGTACCTCGCTGACACGGACGGACCGATTGACCTCGCCGGCCTCGTCGGAGAAGAGATCCGCATCGACATCCAGTCCGGATTCCGTTGCCAACACTGCGGTGACCGAGCGGACACCTCCCCGTGTCAGGAGTGCCAGTCGAAGCCACCGTTCCAACAGTGTGTCTACACGCCTGGAACATCCTGTACGTATCAGGACTGCCCGTTCCCATCGTTCAAACGACGATCCTGCGCGCACAACTTCGTCGTCTACCTCGTCGCCAAAGACAGCGTGAAGGCTGGCATCACGCAAGCGGACCGCGCTGCGAGTCGTTGGGCGGAACAGGGCGCGACGCACGGTATGATCGTTGCTCGGACACCGAATCGGCGCGTTGCCGGCACCGTCGAGGACGCGTTGGAGGCCGTCGTGTCGACGGAATCGACAAAAGAGTGGTACGAACCGCTGGACGAGCCGCCCCACGCACTTATGGACGCCGTCGATTCGTGCCGAGATGTCCTCACAGGACCGCTGGAACCGTTCTCGACGCTTCCCAGTGACGAGACAGCTCTCGAAGACCGAATTGTCCGAGTTCCCGTTCACTTCACCGGGGACGATGGGATCGTCAGTACCCTTCCAGAAATCACCGTGGACGAGGGACTACAGTCAGAGGTTCTCGGAGTCCGGGGTCAGATTTTAGTGACCGAGGACGCTGTCGTGAACTTCGACCATCTGAAAGGGAAACAGGTCGCGGTCGAAGCGCCTGCAGAATGTCTCCCAGCAACGGAGGCCGCACAATGAAACCACTCAATCTCGACAAGAACTCACTCAACGACGTACCGGTCGGAGACACCTACGCCGTTCGCTTCACCCACGACGCAGTCTTCGATAACGAAGGTCAGTACCCACGCCGTAACCTGAAATTCACAGACGGCGGCGGCGACGACCGAACTATCACGATGTGGAAGAACTCCGCACCAGTGGAGATCTACGACGAAGACTACGACAGAGGAGCCACCTACCTCATCACCGCTGTCGAGTACGATATCGACGAAGGAAACGGCGGGACGGAATATCAGAACCTTACCGTCCAGAGTGATGCCACACTCCTCGAAATGGAGGGTCCCCCGACCACTGAGGAAGCCCTCGAAGACGGGCTCGCCGAAACTCCTGACACGTCCGCTGACAGCGGCGACCATGGCCTTACGACGTTCCGGGCTATGGATGATCTTCCGGACTACGACGTCTACGAGTACGAACTCGTTCCAAAGCGAGGGTTCCGCCCCTCTGGTGAGAACACGCTTCGGGCAACGTATAAGCCTCGTCGCAAAGTCCGGCAACAACTCGATGTCACACCGGTCGTCGTCGGAAGCGCGTTCAAACTCGTTTCCCTGGTGAAACTCGCACACGACCGAGTGGATCTTCCTCGCTTCGAAATCAACGAGGTCGGCACCCGACCGGTCGTCTATGCGGACGAGGATGACCGGGAAATCCTGGGTGAAATGCTCGGTGAAGTCCTGAAGGACGCAAAACGCGACCAGTACGACATCCACGGTATCAATAAAATCCTGGAGATCGACCCAGTCATCGAGAAAGAACGATTCCGCCTACACGAGCGGTACAACCTCACCGTTGAGGTTCTCCCCACGCGTGCCGCCTACCTACACGTCGATTACCGCCACCGAATCCTCTCCGACCGGACGCTCGACCAACTCGACGAGGATGAAATTCATCCGGGACGTAAACAACCTCGGGCGCGGTGGCCCGAGGCTTTTGTTGGTTCCCTCAGCTGTGTGCTAGCACTCCCTGCTCGGCAAGCGAGCGGGATGAAGTTGGGCGGCTTACGCGCCCCGACCCGGACAGACGCACCAACCGAACCTGTGGCTGGGTTTTGTGAGTCCGGTAATTCGATTCGTTACCATCGAGTTTCGCCTTCTCACGCCACGCGATGTTCACTGACGCATTGCGGTCAGCGTGGTCTTGCACCACGTCACACTCGTCGTTCGTACAGCGGAACCGCCGTCCCTGCCGATACCCACGTTCACCACAGCACGAACACGTCTGCGAGTTGTAGTAGGCATCCACCGTGTCCGTCGGAATCTCTCGCCACGTCGCCTTGTACGAGACGAATTTCTCGAACTTGTGGAACGGCAGTTTGTGCAACCGGCGGTTCATATACGTCCCGTACTTGATTTCGTCGCGGATACCGCTCATATCCTCGAACACGATAACCGGATTCGAGAACTGCTCTGCGAACTCCACGACAGCACGGGAAAGTCGATGCAACACCCACTCGGTGAATCGCTCTTCTCTATCACTGAGTCTGTGGTGGATGCTCGTCTTGCCGTGTTCCTGACAACGTTTCGTAATGGTGTGGTAGCGTTGGCGTTCCTGCTTCACCCGTCCGTAGTCGAGGACGAGCGTGCCTTTCGTCCGCATCGTGTCGCGGTCGAGGGCGGTGAGAGCGACGGTGCGCTCGTTGATGTCCACGCCGACTACCGTATCGGCGGTGTCGGGTGCGGGCACGTCGAACTCGCGTGTGACCGTGACGTGTAGGTAGTACACGCCATCGCGGTACAGGAGTTCGGCCTGCCCTATATCCACCTCATCCGACGTAAGGGCGTCTCGAAGTTCGTCCATTGCGTCCGGCTCACCGCGAAGATGGCCGTTGACCTTCTTGTAGGGTTTCGGGCTGATGCGGAACTGGACGCGGTTCGTGTTGTCGTTCACGGTGAGGCGGTAGCCTTCCGTGTGCGCCATCACAAGCGGGTAGGCACCAGATTTGTCCGTACTCGGCGGCGTCGGCTTCCCTCGGTCAGGGTCGTCTTGATTCTCCCACCAGTCTTTGAGTGATTGATAGGAGCCCCATGTTTGGAGGGCTTTGCCGACGACCGCACACTTGTTGTTCCGTAGGAAGTCGTCGCGGTCAACCTCCTGCTGTATCTCGGTGCGATTGTGCCCCTGTTGTTTGAGGCGGATGGTTTGGTTGAAGATCTCGCGAGAGGCGAGGCGGGCATCGTGAAGCCACGATCGTTCACCAGACGCTATGTGGAGCCGCGTCTGGATCGTCTTCGTGGCTTCTTCACCCATGCATTGACAATCGTTCCAGATTGTCATAAATGTAGGGATTAGGGATGGAAGAGTACCGCAGTCACGCACATTCGGTTAGTTCCTGCAAGTATCATTTCGTGTGGTGTCCGAAGTATAGACACTCTGTTCTCGGTGTGGTCGAGGAGGACGTGAGAGAGTTGTTTGCGGAGACTGCCGACCACTTCGGCCACGAGATTTTGGCGTTGGAGATTGCAGACGACCACATTCATCTGTTCGTGCAAACAGACCCGAAACATAGCCCTGCTGAGGTAGCATGGCAGTTCAAGTCGTACTCTGGAAAGCACTTGCTGGAACGGTATCCCGAGATTCGAGAGTCATATTTCTGGGGCGGTGGATTCTGGAAGATTGGATACTACGTGGGAACGACGGGAGCAGTATCGGAGGAAGTGGTTGAACGGTATATCGAGGAGACGGAACATACGCCGGAGTGACGCGCTTCACCCCCGCCCACGGTGGGGCGGGGAACTCGCGCTGCTTTTCGTTTGAATATTACCCCGCGCACGGTGGCGCGGGGAATCCTGTTCTCACGAGACGAGGCTTCCTGTTTCGATGACGTGACGTGCAGACACTTCATGGATGGCATCCGCGTCCGTAGCGGTCACAGTTTCCACAGGCGTTTCTTCGGAGTGACCCACTCCTAGTTTGGAGAGTCCGCGAGAAAGAACGTTCCACGCTGCGTTTACGTCTCTGTCCGCCTCGAATCCACAGGCCGGACAGAAGTGTTCACGCACCCAGAGCGGTTTGTCAGTTTCGACGCCACACTGGGCGCACTCTTTGGTGGTTCCTTCGGGCTCAACTTCCACGAAGTGCGTGCCTTCCCGCTTGCACTTGTGACACGGACGACACAGGTCGACGGTCGGGGTCGTCGCACGCTCCTCCGGGCGCAGGTGGTGGCGCTGGACGACCTGGGATCGTCGATCCGATCGTCGGGGACCGCTCACTCCGCTGCTCCGGACTCGCAGTCACAGCCACCCTGCCGAATGAGGTCGACGAGCGCGTAGTCCGTGCCGCAGTCCTCACAGACGGTTCGGACGTCGACGAACAGCTCGTAGTTCCGGTCGGTGACCGCCTCGGCTCCGACGAGCCCGTCGAGCGTCGACTCCGCGACCGCCGCGGTTCGACCCTCAAGCCGTTCGAGCGTCTCTATCTTGGCGTCGGGGTCCGGCGTCCGATCGGAGAGCTCCGCCTCCCGATACTTCGTCAGATAGGTGTGGATCGCCTGATGTGTGACGAAGTTCGATCTGACCTCCTCGACGTCGACGCCGAGCCGTTTGAGCTCCCGCTCCTTCCGAAGCGCGTCCGCCCGTGACACGTCGTCGTCGGTTAACACGCGGTACGTGCTCGCGACGTCGTCCTCGATGACGGCCTCGCCGGCCTCGCGTAAGGCGGCCGCCAGCACTGCCCTGTTGAACGTATCGGCGAGATCACGGAGGCTCGTTCGCTCGCCGGTCTCGCCGAGCCACTCGCGTTCGAGTCGGTCGCCCCAGCCCGTGAGGTCGTACCGTTCGATCACGTTCGCGACCTTGCTGTTCGGCTTCCCGTCCGACTTCGAACTCATTGTCGCGAGTACGCGCTCCGCCGTACAAAAACACCCACCACTGCCGTCGCGGCTCCTCGCCGCCGCCGACCCGGGAACTCCCCTCGGTGTCGTGGTTCGGCGTAACACACTTAAGAGGCGGGTGGGTAACCGACGGTAGTGGCATCCCGACAGGGCGGACCGGGACGCGACGACGCTCCCGGCTCCGGCACGACGGACCCGTTCGGACCGGAGTCTCCGGTGGGCAACCCTCACCACGGGGGTGGCCCGGGCGCCGGTTTCTCACGGTCCGAATCCGACAGCTCCCGGCGACCTCCGCACGGGTTCCATCGCCAAGCGGACTCCGAAGCGAGTCGGCGGACTGCGTCGGACCCGCCGCTTCGCGATCCGGAACTGTACGCGCTCACGGACCATTTCCACGAGCGACTCGGCCAGCCCGGCCGATACGTCTCCACGCGGACGGTAAGCGACGCGATTCGCCACGGCCAGCTCCGCTGGAACCGGACGGACGGCTGGCGATTCGCCGTCGTCCGCGACGGCGTTCGATTCGTCGTCGTCGTGAGCGACACCGAGACGGCCTCCCCCGTCGTCGTCACCGCGTGGACGGAGATCGCCGATCGGGCGGTCGCGCTCGCGTCGCCGCGGTGGGACGCGACCGACGTCGACACGATCGCGGTTCGGACGGCGCTGAGCGAATCGTCGTCGACGCCGATCCCGGACCGGCTCCGGCCTCGCGACGTCTCCCGTCCGTTCGTCGTTGGCGGACACGAGCTCGAAACCGAACCCGGTGAGCCGTTCGTCCGCTGCACACAGTGTGGCCGACGGTTCCGGTCGAAGGACGAGCTCACGGCCCGTCGGTGTCGGTCGTCGAGCGGGCAGTGACCGGCGGGGTTCGGAGTCGCGGACGCTACCTCTTTCCCGATCGACCTCCGAACACGGACGATGGGCGAGGAGACGGAGTCGACCGAGGAACCGACCGGGTCGACCGACACGGAGTCGCACCCGACCGACGAGGAGTCGAGTGGAGAGCTTACGGTGGAGCAGTTTCACACGGCGCTGGAGGCCGAGGGGCGACCGATCGCGACCGCCAGCGAGATCGCGACGCGGTTGGGAACGACGCAGGCGCGGGCCCGGGACGCGCTGGGTGCACTCGTCGAGGGCGGGGACGTTACCCGCCTCGACGTCGAGCGCGATCCGGTCGTGTTCTATCCGGACGATTGGGGAAAGCTGGCGCGTCGCGAGCGCGTCGTCGCGTTTCCGAACCGTCGGGAGATCGTCGTCGACCGACCGACCCAGTACACGCGAGCACGGCTGTCACAGTTCGCCCACCTCGTCGATACGACCGGGACCGACCCGGGCACCCGCGGATATCTCTATCGGATCCGGCAGGAGGACGTGTGGGCCGCGCCGTTCGACGCGCTCGACGGGCTGCTCGGAGCCGTTCGGTCCGTGCTGCCGCGCCGGTTCGAGGGATTGGAGGGGTGGATCGAGGACCAGTGGCGTCGCGCGCACCGGTTCCGGCTGTACACCCACGAGGACGGTTACGTCGTCCTGGAGGCGGCCTCCGAGAGCCTGCTTGGCAACGTCGCCGACGACCATCTCGATGACGACCACCTCCGTGCGCCGATCTCGGAGACGGAGGCGTGGGTGAACGAGGACGCGGTCGCCGGGATCAAGCGCGCGCTGTACGACGCCGGCTATCCCGTCGAGGACGACCGCGACCTCGACGCCGGCGATCCGGTGGATATCGAGCTGATGACGGAGCTGCGACCGTATCAGGAGACGTGGGTCGAGCAGTTCCTCGAGAAGCGGTCGGGCGTGTACGTCGGGCCGCCCGGGTCGGGGAAAACGGTCGCGGCGATCGCGACGATCGCGGCCGTCGGCGGCGAGACGCTGGTGCTCGTCCCGTCCCGGGAGCTCGCGGGGCAGTGGCGAACGGAGCTGCTCGAGCACTCGACGCTTGACCCCGCAGACGTCGGCGAGTATCACGGCGGTCGAAAGGAGCTCCGCCCGGTGACGATCGCCACCTACCAGACGGCGGGTATGGACCGCCATCGAAGCCTGTTCGACTCCCGGCGGTGGGGATTGATCTGCTTCGACGAGGCACACCACATCACCGCCCCGGTGTTCTCCCGGTCTGCCGAGCTTCAGGCGACGCATCGGCTCGGCCTGTCCGCGACGCCGGTCCGTGAGACCGGGAGCGAGGAGGAGATATACACCCTGATCGGCCCGCCGATCGGCGCGGACTGGGACGCGTTGTTCGAGGCCGGCTTCGTCCAGGAGCCCGAAGTGGAGATCCGATACGTCCCCTGGCGCGACGAGATGGCCCGGAACGCGTACGTCAGCGCCGACGGTCGGGAACGGCGACGGCTCGCCGCCGAGAACCCGGCCAAGATCGAGGAGACCAGACACCTGCTGGCGGCCCACGCCGGGAAGAAGGCGCTCGTGTTCGTGGAGTATCTCGATCAGGGGGAGGCGATCGCGTCGGCGCTCGACGTCCCGTTCGTCAGCGGCGAGACGCCACACCACGAACGAAGCCGGTTGTTCGAGCGGTTCCGGCAGGATCACGACGCCGCGGGCTCCGGAGCCGACCCGCTCGATACGCTCGTCGTCTCCCGCGTCGGCGACGAGGGGATCGACCTCCCGAACGCCGAACTCGCCGTCGTCGCGTCCGGGCTCGGCGGCTCCCGTCGGCAGGGCGCTCAGCGTGCCGGGCGAACGATGCGTCCGTCGGGCTCCGCGCTGGTGTACGTCCTCGCGACCCGCGGCTCCGCGGAAGAGGAGTTCGCACAGCGCCGGATGCGGCACCTCGCACGGAAGGGCGTTCGAGTGCGGGAGACGAACGCCGCGGAGTGATCAGATATCCCGCCGGACGAACAGCGCGGTCGCGACGAGAACGAGGAGCACGAAGACGGCGAGCAGGAGCGCGGCGTCGAGAAACGCGTACTCCTCGTGGACGAGGATCGCGGTCTCGTCGTAGTATCGGCTCGGCGCGACGAACCCGATCCACTCGTAGTCGGGGTCGACGTTGGACGCGCCCTCGACGAGCCAGAGCGCGAACACCGTCACGAGCGCCGTCGCCTGAGCGGTTCGCCGGCGTTCGGCGGCGACCGACAACACGAGACCGATCCCGGCACAGACGAGCAGGTAGGGGATGCTCAGCAGGTGGACCATCACGATCGCCACCGGGTTGATCGGTTCGCCGATGAGGCGTGACCCCACGAGTACGACTCCGGCGACGCCAACGTTCAACACCGCGAGCGGAACCGCCATCGCGGCCGCCTTCTGGGCGATCACCGACTCCCGAGACACCGGGTTCGACAGGGTGAGATCCAGCTTCCGGCGCTCGATGTCGCCTGCGATCAGGCCGGCGCTCACGTACGCGATGTAGATCCCGACCAGCACGACCCAGAAAAACGAGTACATCTCGGCGGCGATGAACCCCTCTATCGTGTGGAGCGCTTCGATCCCGAAGAAGTCGAGCATCCCCTCCGGGAACGCCTCGAGCACGTCGGCGGCCGCCTCGGCGTCGTCGGCGAACTCCGGAAAGATCGAAAAGTACAGCACGCCGAACAGCCCGAGCACGCCGACGAGTGCGAGCGGACCGCGGCGGAGCCGCTTCGCCTCGTTTCGGAGGACCGCCGTCATGTCAGATGTCCCTCCTGACGAAGACGGCGGTTGCAACGATGACGAAGAGGAGAAACGTCGCGAGCAGAAGCGTCGCGTCGAGAAACGCGTACTCGTCGTGAAGCAGGATCGCAGTGGGGTCGTAGTAGTGACTCGGCGTGAGCTCGGCGAGCCACTCGTACTCCGGCTCCATCGCGGCGAGACCGTCCAGCAGCCAGAGCAGGAACACGAGCCCCAGTGTCGCGGCCCGCGCTCGTCCTCCACGATCGGTGACGACCGACAGGAGAACGCCGACCCCGCCACAGACCAGCAGATAGGGGGTACCGAGCAGATGTGCCAATGCGAGCGCTCCCGGATCGAGCGACTCGCCGACGAGCGACGCCCCGACCGCCATCACGAACGCCAGCCCGACGTTCACCGCCACCAGGGGGACCCACAAGGCAGCGACCTTTTGGACGACCACGGACTCCCGGGACACCGGGTTCGACAGGGTGAGATCCATCTTCCGCGTTCGGACGTCGTCGGCGATCGTGCCGGCACCGACGTAGCCGACGTACATGCCGGCAAAGAGGATCCAGACGAACGGGTAGATGTAGCCGCCGGCGAACCCCTCTATCGTGTTCAGCTCCGTTATCCCCATCAGCTCGAGCACGTAGTCGGGGTACGCCGCCTCGATCGCGTCGGCTTCGTCTTTCATCGCCGGGAAGACCGCAAGAAACATCGCGGTCACCATGGCGAGCACGCCGGTCAGCACCGTCGAGCTTCGGACCAGTCTCGTCGACTCCGCGCGGAGGATCGCCGTCACGGCGGGTCACCGTCCGCGTCGCCGGCGGGGTCACCGTCCGCGTCGCCGGCGGGGTCACCGTCCGCGTCGCCGGCGGGGTCACCGTCCGCGTCGCCGGCGGGGTCGTCCGCCGCTCCGTCGGAGTCCGCGGAGTAGGGCCGGCTCTCCCCCGTGTAGTAGTGTTTAAATATCGTCTCCAGCTGCGGATTCCCGATGTCGACGTCCTCGATGTCGAACGCCACGAGATGGTCGAGCAGCGTTCCCGTGTGGCCCGTGTACGTGAAATGGAACGTCCCCTCGACGACCTCGAGATCGATCATCTCGTCGGTGGCGAACGTTTGCGTCGGCACCGGTTCGGCGAGCTGCACTCGGACCTCCTTACCGCTTCGTTCGAGCAGGTCGTCGATATCCTCGAGCGCGACCAGCCTGCCGTCACGAATGATCCCGACCCGGTCACACACCTGCTGGACCTCGCTGAGAACGTGCGAGGAGAAGAAGACGGTCGTGCCGGCGTCGCGCTCGGCCTCGAGAAACGCCCGGAGCCGGTCCTGTTTGAGCGGGTCGAGCCCGGACGTCGGCTCGTCCATGATCACGAACGACGGATCGTGCATGAACGCCTGGACGATTCCGAGCATCCGTCGGTTCCCCGCCGAGTACGTCTCGACGGGCTTGTCCAGCGGCGGCGTGAAAAGCTCCAACAGCTCCGCACGCCGCTCGTCGCCGCGCATGCGCGCGAAGTAGTCGAGCACCTCGTTGCCGGTAAGATGGTCGTCGAACCCGAGGCTGTCGGGAAGATAGCCGATTTCGGATTTGACTCGGGTGAGCTCGCGCCGATCGTGGATGTCGGCTCCGAGCACCTCCGCCGTGCCGGACGTGGGCGTAATGAGCCCGAGCAGCATCCGGATCGTCGTCGTCTTTCCCGCGCCGTTGGGACCGAGATACCCGAATATCTCTCCCGACTCGACGCTGAACGTGACGCCGTCGTTCGCGGCGATATCCCCGTAGCGTTTGGTGAGCTCGCTCGTACGGATAGTTGGCATGAGAGGCCGGGTCACCTCCGGTACAGCCACACGAAGACGGCGGCGACGAGCACGGCAACGACGGTGAAGATGAGGATCTCGATCGCCGGTAAGACGTCTTCCGCATCCGTCACTTCGACGGCGACGGTGGCCGGACGGGCCGTCACGGTCTCGTCATCGGGATCGGTGTACTCGACGGCGACGGTCGCGGGGTATCGGGTGGCCGGCGCGTCCCCGTCGACCTCGAGGTCGAACGCGACCGTGTCGCTCTCGCCGGGGACAAGCTCCGGGACGACCGTCGCCCGGAACTCGCTTTCCAGCGGATCGTCCACCTCCAGCGTCAGACGAACGTCCCGGATGTCGACGTCGCGCTGGTTCCGAACCTCCAGTTCCAGCCTACCGCTCTCTCCCGCGGCGAATCTCGGGCCGACGGCGGTCACGTCGACGGCGTCGCGACGCTCGGCGACCTCGACTCGAACCGGGTCGACCGTCGATCGGTCGTTGCCCGCGGCCGTGCGGTAGCGTGTGGTCACGTCGATCCGTTGAGCCACCGGGTCGGCGTCGGCGGGCACGGTCCCACGGAAGCGGAACGTAGCACTCTCGCCCGCGTCCAGGGCTCCGACCGCGTACGTTCCGCTTCGGGGTTCGAGCCGAGCATCGCCGAGCGAGAGCACGACGTCGTCGACGTCGGCCGGGCCGTCGTTGCTGACGACACCCGCAATGGCACCGAGTTCGCCGACGCGAAGCGTCGACACCTCGATCGAGAGATCGAATGACTGCTCGGCGGTCGGACGGAACCCGGTCGAAAGCTCCGCCTCCCTGTGCTCGATTCCGTCCGGATCGACGAACCGAACCGATCCCTCGACGGCGACGTCACGGGGGTCGACGTCGTCGCCGACGGTCGTTCGGAACGCGATCGTTCCGTTCTCGCCTGGGTCGAGTCGGTCGATATGCGCCGTGTTCGACGGCGCGTCACCGAACGTCACGTCGGCGCTTTCCGACTCCAGTCGGACCCGGAGGTGGCGTGCCGGCTCGCTGCCGACGTTCGTTACGTTCGCGACGAGCGTCCCCGAGTCGCCCGCTTGAACGTCGCTTTCGACGGTGGTGAGCGCGAACCGCGGCCGTTGCTCGACGGTCACGTCAACCGACCGATCGACGGTCCGAGAACGCTCCTGAACCACGTTGGCGTTCGGCGCGTACTGGAACGTGTGCGAGTAACGGACGGTGACGTCGAGACTGTACTCGCCGGGCTCGACGTCTTCGGGAACGGTGACCGCAAGGGGGGCATCGATCGTCTCGCCGTCCGGCACGGTGCCGATCGACTGCTTGCGCGTGGTGACGTCGAACGGAACGCTCTCGTTGTCGGGATCGACGGTGACCGCTCGCGCCGTCGTCACCATCCCTCGCTGTGACACCGCGCCGGATCTGACGTCGCCGTCGTTCGCGACCTGCAGTCGGAGTTCGTCGACGGTTCCGACCGTAAGCGTCGCGTCAGGGGCGTACACGTCGATGTTCGGTTCGCCCCGAACGAACTGGTCCTCCTGGGCGACCGCGACTCCCGCGGCGATCCCGAACGTTACGCAGAGCCCGACGAGGAGGATGGCGGTCCGTCGGCGCATCTACGCCTCCATGCCGTCGCTGTCGGAGGGGTCCGCATCGCGGTGGAGGGCACCGCCGCGAACGGAACTCCCGGCGGCATCGGAGCCGTATCGGCTCCCTCCCCACGTTCCGTGTTTCTCGGGAGACATGATTCGGAGTTCCGCACAAATCGACTTATCCTTTTGGGCGACCGGCAGTCGAACCCGAACCAACTTACTCCGCGGGTGTGAGATGTGACCATGACTCGGATCCTCGTTGCGGGTGAGACGCTGATCGACTTCATCCCGGAGGGCCGCGGACCGCTCCGCGAGATCGAGACGTTCCACCGCCGGGCAGGTGGCGCGCCTGCCAACGTCGCCGTCGGGCTCGCACGGCTCGACGAGCAACCGCTGTTCTGGACGCGTGTCGGTGACGACCCGTTCGGCGACCACCTCGTCACGACGCTGGCGGAGGCCGGGGTCGACGACGAGTTCGTCGAGCGCGATCCGGACGCGGACACGACGCTCGCGTTCGTGAGCCTGGATCCGGACGCCGACCGCTCGTTCAGCTTTCACCGCGACGGCACGGCCGACACCCGGATGGAGCCCGGACGGATTTCTGCCGAGACGCTCGCCGCGGTCGAGTGGGTCCACGCCGGCGGGGTTACGCTCGCCGACGAGCCGAGCAGGACGGCGACGTTTGATCTCATGCGGCGAGCGAGCGAAACGCCGGAGACGGTGGTCTCGTTCGACCCGAACGCCCGCCCGGAGCTGTTCGAGGACGTCGCGTTCGATGCGGTGTGCCGTCGGGCGCTCGCTCTGGCCGATGTCGTGAAAGCCACCGCCGAGGACCTGATCGCGGCCGGTCTCGTCGACGAGGACGCCACCGATGACGACGCCGCCGAACTCGCCCGTCGCGTCTGTGCCGAGGGGCCACACACGGGGCTCATCACCCGTGGAGCCGACGGAGCGCTAGTCAGGGCGGAGCCGGACGCGCCGTGGAGCACGGAGGAGGAGACCGTCGTCGTCGACCACGGCGGCTACGCGGTCGGCCCCGTCGACACCACTGGTGCCGGCGACGCGTTCACCGCGGGGGCAGTGGCGGCGCTGGCGGACGGGAGTTCCCTCGACGACGCTCTCGCGTTCGCGAACGCCGTCGCCGCCCTGTCGACGACCGAGAAGGGCGCGATGGCCGCGTTACCCTCCCGGTCGGCGGTCGAATCGTTTCGGGACTGACCGAACTCCGAACGCGACGCCACCGCGATCCGGCAGCGGGGCGAGTGCTACACGACCCGATTCGCGAAGCCGTCGCCCGCCTCCTGCCGCCGGAGACTCTCGGCGACGATGTCGGCGACGCGGTCGGCGTACTCGTGGTGGGCGGCCGCAGCGTGTGGCGTGACGATAACTTCCTCGTGGCCCCACAGCGGCGACGACTCGGGAAGCGGCTCCGTCTCGAACACGTCGAGGGCGGCACCCGCGACCGCGTCGGCTTCGATCGCCTCGATGAGTGCGGCCTGGTCGACGATCGCGCCGCGAGCGACGTTCAGCAGGTACGCGTCGGAGCGCATCGTCTCGAACTCCGCCTCGCCGATCAACCCTTCCGTCTCCGGTGTGAGCGGCAGCGCGAGCGCGACGAACCGCGCGTCTGCGATCGCCTCCCCGAGCGCGTCGCGTCCGTACACCTCGTCGACGTTCGCGACGGGGGTCGGCGTGCGCCTGACGCCGACCACGTCCATGCCGAGTCCGCTCGCTCGCATTGCGATCCCGCGGCCGAGTACACCGAGGCCGACGACACACAGTCGCTCGCCCGCGAGTGAGAACGGCTCGTCGGGATCGGGCCACCGCCACTCGCGAGCGCCTTGCTGGTCCCGGTAGACGTGGAGCCGCCGCGCGAACGACAGCATGTACCCCGCGACCGTGTCGCCGATCGCGTCGCCGTGGATCCCCGTGGAGTTCGTGAGCGCGACCCCCGCGGCCTTCAGCTCGTCGAACGGGAACTTGTCGACGCCGGTCTGGATCGAGTGGATCCAGTCGAGGTCGGCGTCGAGAAACGCCTCGTCGTACGCGAACGTCACGAGCGCGTCGACGTCCGCGAGCGCCTCGGAATCTCCGTCTCCGACGAGACGAAGCTCCGTGCTCGTCGCCGTCGCGTCGTCGTCTATCGCGTCGAGAAACGCCCGCGGCGGGAACACGACGTCGACCGACTCGTGGACGCCAAGGGAGAGAGTCATACCCGAGGATCCGAGACCACCGTATTTAAAAGGCGGAGAGACGGTGTGTCCTGCCGCAGCGGGTCACGACGTCGATCGTCAGAATCGACTCGACGCCGGACGTCGCGAGTCGCTTCACCGCAGGAACTCGACCGCCGCGCCCTGTCCGAAGCCGACACAGAGCGTCGCGAGTCCGCGGTCGGCGTCGCGTTTCGCCATCTCGTGGAGCAGCGTGACCGGGAGGCGCGCGCCGGACGCACCCAGCGGATGACCGATCGCTATCGCCCCGCCGTTGACGTTGAACCGGTCCTCGTCGACGCCGAGCTCGCGGCGGGAGTACTCACACTGGGAGGCGAACGCCTCGTTGAGTTCGACGAGGTCGTAGTCGTCGATCGACGTCCCTGCGCGGTCGAGGAGGCCGCGGGTCGCTGGGACCGGGCCGATCCCCATCACCGTTGGGTCGACGCCCGCGACCGCGTTCGTTCCGACCTCCGCGAGCACGTCGAGCCCGTGGTCGTCGGCGAACGCGCGGCTCGTCACGAGCGTGATCGCCGCGCCGTCGGAGATCTGCGAGGCGTTGCCCGCGGTGACCGTCCCGTCGCCGGTGAACGCCGGCGGAAGGTCGGCGAGCTGCTCGACGGAGGTGTCCGGGCGGATCCCCTCGTCCGCGTCCACGAGGCCTGCCTCCGTCTCGACGGGGACGAGCTCGTCGTCGAATCGGCCCGACTCGGTCGCTGCCGCGGCGCGGTGGTGGCTCCGCGCGGCGTACTCGTCCTGTGTCTGGCGGCTCACACCGTACTCCTCGGCGACCTTCTCGGCGGTCATCCCCATCTGGAGCTGGAACACGTTGTATCGCTCGGAGAGCTCGGGATGGAGATGTTGGTAGGAGTCGCCGTCCATCGGCACGCGGCTCATGCTTTCGACGCCGCCCGCGAGGATGCAGTCGCGGTTGCCGCCGGCGACCGCGTCCGCCGCGGAGATCACCGCCTGCATCGAGGAGGCACACCAGCGATTGATCGTCGTCGCCGGCGTCGACTCGCCGAGTTCGGACAGCAGCGCGATCACGCGGGCGACGTTGTTGTCCTGCTCGGCACGCTGCTGGGCGACACCCCACATCAGGTCGTCGACGTGGTCACTCGTCAGTCCCGTCTCTGCCAGCGTGTGGTCGATAAGCCGCGTCGAGAGGTCCTCGCTCCGGACGTCCGCGTAGACCCCCTCCTCCCGTCCCTGCGGAGTTCGATACGCGGCCGCGATCACCGGCGTGGTGTCGTCCGTCATGAGCGATCCCAGTTCCGTTACCTGCTTAAAAGGGTGTGGAACGGTGAAAAATCAAACGGTCGTTTATTCCGTGTTCCGGCTCACCGTGCGGCTCGTTCCGCCACGTCGGCGTCGACCGTCGTGAGCGCGACGCCCGTTACGCCGGGAACGCCGACGCTGCGATGCCGCCAGCCGTCGCCGGCGTCGACACACACCGTCCCGTCGTCAGTGACCGCAATCGACAACCCCGGACCGTAGCCGAGCGCGGCCACCCGCCCGTCGGTCGGGAGCGTCGCCTCGGTCCACGCGTCGGCGCTCCATCCACGGACGGTCTCGCCGCCCGTAGCGCTCGCGTCGGTCGTCTCCGTGCGGACGAACAGCGTCCCCCTCCCGGCCGCCATGGCGTGGCCGTCACCGTCCGCAGCGACCGCGTCGAACGAGCCGGCGAGCGCGTTCATCCATCCGTTGGCCAGCCAGTAGAGTCCCTCGGACGTCGCCGCGAGCGGGATGCCCGCCCCCGCAACGTCGCGAACGTCTTGCAAGCCGACGGGCTCGATCCGCGCCCCGCGGGCGTCGTCCACGACGCGATGGACGCCGTCTTCGCCAGCGACCAGCGGTCCGTCGACCGCTCGGGGCTCCGCCACCGTGCCGAGCCGCTCGGTCGATATCGCCGCCTCCTCGGCGTGACCTCCCTCCCATCCGCCGGCCACCCGGACGTGACTGACGGAACCAGTCCGACTCGCGACGAGGAACGATCCGTCGTGGACGCCGACTGCCACGGGCGGTTCGACCCCGTCGACCGCGGTCAGATCGATCGAGTCGCTCGCACGAGTCGCGTCATCCGCCTCGGCTGCGTCGTTCGAACCGATTGAACCGTCCGGGCCGATGAGACGTCCGACGAGGAGTTTCCCGTCGGCCGCGACCGCGATCGTTCCGGGCTCGCCAGCGCGGTCGAGAACTGCGAGGTCGCGTGCTGGCTCGCGGGTGGCGAGCTCGAACTCGCCGATCACGTCTCCGGAGATCGCGACGCGGACCACGCCCATCTCGGCCGCCACGTAGGCGTCCGTCCGACCCGCTCGGGCGGCGTACACGCGTTTTTCCTCGATCGAGATATCGTCCTCCGCGGGTGCCATGGCTCCACTTGTGTCGTCCGCCGACAAAAGGATCGCGAGAGGGGGCGGATCGAGAGGTCGGTACTCGCCGTCATCGACGCGATTTTGTTTCGTCAACCCCCCTGTACGAACGTGCACTCGGCCGTCCTCGATCTCGCTTTTCGCTTCCTCCTGACCCTGCTCCCTCCGACGGTGATAGCTGCCCCCCTTGCGGAACCCAGCGCTGCTCTCGCGGAACCCAGCGCTGCTCTCGCGGAGGCGCAGTCGCTCCTCTCGGAGGTGATCCCTCGAATTGTCCGTATCACGCTGTTGATCGCCGTCGGCGTGTTCGGGGCCAACGTCGCCGTCGCGTTCGGGGCGATCCGCCATATTGCGGGGGTTGCGGGGTATCTCACTCGACCGGCCAATCTCCCGGATGAGGTCGGCACGGCGATCCTGACGACCGCCGCGTCGACGACCGCGGGCTATGCGACGCTCGCGGAGTACCGTGAGTCGGGACTGCTCGACGATCGGGCGACGCTCGTCGCCGTGATGATAAACACGTTCTTCGGATTCGTGCAACACGTGTTCACCTACTATATCCCCGTCATGATTCCGATCCTCGGGTGGTACACGGGCACGCTGTACGTCTCGTTCCGTGCCGGGATCGCCCTCGCGATCACGCTTTCCGGCGTCCTCATCGGCGGGGTCGTCCTCTCGGGACGCAACGTCGACCGGTCGGCGCTGGCCGACGTCGAGGGCACTGCCGAGGACGGAGGACCGGCCGACGACGACCGGAGCCGAAGCGAGCGGATCCGCGTTGCCGCCGAGAAATCGTGGGGGACGCTCCGGCGGATCGTTCCTCGGCTGGCGGTCGTTTACACGCTTGTCGTCGCGTTCGTCACGTACTACGACGTCGAGGCGCTCACGAGCTTTGCGGAGCCGATCAGTTCGGCGATCGGCCTTCCCGGTGCCGCGATCCCGGTGATCGCCGTCTACTCCCTGGACACGACCGCCGGTGCGATCACGATCGCGCCGCTACTCGAGGAGGCGTTCACGCCCCGTACCGCGGTGGCAACGCTGCTTTTGGGCGGGATCGTCTCGTTCGCGGTGTCGACGTTCAAACGATCGATTCCGTTCCAGTACGGGATCTGGGGCGCGGAGTTCGGCACGAAAGTGATCGTCGTCAACACCGTGATGAAGATCCTGTTCATCTCGGTCGCCCTCGTACTGCTTCTGGTGCCGTGACGAGATACCGCGTGGATCGACGTTGTGGATCGACGCTGTGGATCGACGTTGTGGATCGACGCCGTGAACCGACGCGGAGTACAGTACGGCCGGTCGACGTCAGAGAGTCGCTCGCTTGTGGGATGGAACGTGCCGATGGACACGCACTCACCTGCCCGAGCGAAGGTGGCTGAGGTCGTTGACGTTCGACGCACACGCCGGTTGCAGCGTCGTACGCCGGCTTCCAAACCATCATGTTCTGTCGCTGCTGTGTGGTGGTATGACGTCACTGTCGCCAACGGCGATCGGTGAGGCGTACGCCGACGAGAACGCGTGGGAGCTGCTTACCGAACTGTCGGACCTCGACGACAGACTGCCCGGCCACGAGGGGGAGTCGGTCGGGGCGGAGCTGATCGCGGATGCGTGTCGCGAGGCCGGGCTGGACGAGATAACGCGGACATCGTTTCCGATTCCCGGGTGGTGGCGCGGGGGTGCATCGCTAACCGTTCGTCGCGAGCGTCGCGACGCCGTCTTCGAGGACACTCACGAGCTGGTCGGCCTGCCGGGAACGCCGTCCGGCACGGTCACCGGAGAAATCGTCGACATGGGTCACGGACTCCCGGAGGATTTTGCAGGAGTCGATCTCTCGGGGTCGATCGCGATGGCATCGAGTCTCACGCCGGACGACTACGGGCGGTGGGTGCATCGAAGCGAAAAGTACAGCTACGCGGCCGACTCCGGAGCGGACGCGTTTCTGTTTTACAATCATCTTCCGGGTGCACTCCCGCCGACAGGTGATGTCGGGCGTCTCACCGAGTCGGGACCGATCCCGGCGGTCGGTCTGAGCAAAGAGGTGGGTGCGCGTCTCGTCAGATACTGTGAGGATCTCTCGGGGGATCGTAGCGCGGAGGCGACGCTGTCAGTCGACGCGCGAAACGACCCCGCAACTTCCGAAAACGTCGAGGCCGTCCTCGGTCCCGAAACGGACGAGGAGGTCCTGTTCACTGCACACGTCGACGCACACGACGTCGGCACCGGTGCCAATGACAACGGATTCGGTGCCGCGCTTGCCGTTGGAGTGGCTCGGATACTCTCGGCGATCGAGGAGGAGCTCGACACTCGCGTGCGGATCGCCGTCTTCGGCGCGGAGGAAACCGGCCTGTACGGCTCGTACTACTGGACCCACACACACGATCTCGACCGAGTCAAATGCGTTGTCAACGCCGACGGGGCAGGATACTCCCGTGATCTTGAGATCCACACGCACGGGATCGAGGCGATCGGCGAGGCGTTCGAGGAGGTGAGCGACGAACTCGGCGTCCCGATACGGACGGAGGACGGCCTGCGTCCACACAGCGACCACTGGCCGTTCGTACAGCGCGGCGTCGCTGCCGCCCAAGCCCGGTCGACCTCGGACGACAGCGGGCGGGGCTGGGGACACACACACGGCGACACGCTCGATAAGCTGGATCGTCGTGACCTGCGCGAGCTGTCGATAGCGTGTGCCGCGGGGATCGCGAAGCTTGCGGAGGCGGACCGTCCGGTTGACGCACGATCCAGCGAGGAGATACGGGACCAGGCGGTCGAAGCGGAGTTCGATGTCGGGATGAAGGCGACGGACACGTGGCCGTGGGGCGACTCCCGCTCGTGGCCATGGGACGACCGATCGGCGTGAACGCGGCGTCTCGATGAACGCCGGATCCGGCGGAACCAACGCGGTGGACTCCTCAGGAAAGAATTTTCGCCCGTTCGGCCGAGCGGAGGCCAGTCCTGACACGAATGCACAACCGTTTTGCAGCCGCGGGAGGCCGTTACATCCGACGATGACACGGAATCGCATACCGTCGGATCGGACACCACGGGATGCCGGCGTCGCTGACGGTGAAGTACGCTTCGGAGCGAGCGGTGGCGCTCCGCGCCCGTGGGAAGCGGTAGGAGGATGGTGAACGTTGCACGGGCCAGGGGCCGGGCGAGGATCGCTTTCGGTCTCTCGGTGTTCGCCGCTGCGGTCGCTATCGCCTGGTTCTGGTATCAGGGCGAGCCCGGTACCGGGATCGGACTCGCCGCGCTGCTGATCGGTGCCGGGTACTGGGAGTACAGACGTCGCATCAAGGACGTTCGACGCGCCGCGCGGGCCGAGAGCGGAAATAATAACGATTTATAATCTTATACATCTGAATGGAACGTTTGTCGAGGTGAAGTCGGTTTTGAACTTCAGACGTGGCTGTACATATTTATTGGACGATTACTCCCGTATTAGTTTGGAATGTCTACAAACCCGCAGATCACCGTCAGATTTATCACTAACAGCCGGTAGCACATGCATATGCGATCCCGTAACACGACTGATCGGAGAGAGTTTTTGACCAAGGCAGGTGCGACGGCGGGGCTCGTCGGACTTACGACGGCTGCCGGTTGTCTCGAGGATGAACCGGAAGCCGATCCGGACGATGACGACACCGAAGCGGCCGATCCCGACGAACTCGGTGACCAGCTACCGACCTACAACTTCCTCAACAACGCACAGAGTTACAACCCACCACGACACGACGCGATCAACCTGATCGCCAACAGATTCGAAGAGCTCGGCCTCGACATGGAGGTAGAGGTGTTAGAGTGGGGGACGCTGTTCAACCGCGTCGACGTGGAGTATGAGTACGATTTCTCCCTGTGGCACACGTTCTTCAGCATCGATCCGGTGCTGGAACTCAGCTCGACGATGTACTCCGAGAACACCGATCCGGGACAGGGGAACTTCGCCGGATACGAGAATCCGGACGCGGACGATCTGATGGACCAGTACCTCGAGGAGCCGGACGCCGACACCCGGATCGAGCTGGTCCACGAACTGCAGCGGACCCTGATGGACGATCTGCCGCAGATGCCGGTCGTCGACATGCCGTTCCTTGCAGTGTACAACAACGAGCAGGTCGACAACTGGGAGGCGGATCTGCCGCTGGGGTATAACTCCTACTGGACGATGATCAATCTCGAGATGCAGGGTGGTGAGGACACCCTGAAAGGCTACTGGCCGGAGGCGCTCGACACGATGAACGTCCTCGGGCACAACGACGAGAACAAACACACGTACAACTTCGCGGTGATGTACGACAGCGTCGTCCGACTCAACAACGAAGGCGAGATCGACACCGATGTCAGTCTCGCCACCGAGTTCGAGCGAGTGGACGCGACGACGATGGAGTACACGATCCGCGACCACACGTTCCACGACGGCGAGGATCTCACCGTCGAGGACGTCGCCTTCTCGTACAACTACATCAACGACAACGAGGTACCGCTGTACTCGGTGCAGGCGAACTTCATCGAGGAAGCCGAGGTTGTCGACGACAGCACGGTTCGGATCCACATGCCCGAAGACAACCCGCTCGGTCCGTTCAACCTGCTCGTCGGCACACAGATCCCGATCCTTCCTGAGCACCGGTGGGAGGACCGCGACGAGCCGAGCCAGGTGAACGTCCAGGAGCCAGTCGGCTCCGGGCCACTCCAGTTCGATTACTGGGATCAGGGCGCCGAACTCGGACTCGAGCGGTTCGACGACCACTTCGCGCCGGTCGACTTCGAGCAGCGGTTCTGGCGGATCATCCCGGAGGCGTCGACGGTGTGGGAGAACCTCCGGGAGGGCGATCTCAACTACGAACCGTTCGGACGGATCGACCGTCAGCTCGACGAAAACCGGGATCTGGACCAGATCAGCGTCGAGTCGGTGCCTGCGACCTCGTTCTGGCACTGCACTCCAAACCAGCGGAGGCCCGCCCTCGACGACCCCGAGGTCCGTCGGGCGGCATTCAACGCGATTCCGCGGACCCCGATCATCGAGCAGGTCCTCTTTGGCGTCCCGGAGCCCGGGTTCAACGTCGTCACGGAAGCGTTCGGTCCGCTTCACACGGAGGACGTTCCTCAGTACGAAGAGGATCTCGATGTCGGGATCGAACGGCTCCAAAACGCCGGGTACGTGTACGACGAGGACGGAATGCTCCACTACTCGGCCGACTGACCGCCCTCCGGAAGGTACAATATCCACTCGCACAAGGCTCGCATGAGAGGAAATGAGTAAAGCAAGCTTCGTCGTCAGGCGGACGCTTCAGCTTGGCGTGACTTTTTGGGCCGTCGGGACGGTGCTGTTCTTCCTGTTTCGGCTAATGCCGGGCGATCCGACGGCGTTCGTCGTCTCCGCGCAGATGACACCGGAGGCACGACAACGGATCATCGAGAGCTACGGCCTCAACGAACCGTTACACGTGCAGTACCTCCGGTTCCTCGAGAACGCACTCACGCTCAACTTCGGCCAGTCGTTTCACACGAACGAACCTGTCCGGGACGTGATATGGACGTATCTCCCGAACACGCTGGTGTTGATGTTGACCGCGTTCGTCATCGCGTACATCCTTGGAATCGTTCTCGGGGTGCTCACCGGCTGGTACCGAGGCAGCCGATTCGAGAAGACGACCGTCGTGACCGCCCTGACCGCACGGAGCGTGCCGACGTTCTACGTGGGACTCATCGTCCTGTGGATCTTCGGTGCGACGCTCGGCGTGATTCCGATGAGCGGAATGGGGACCGCCGGTCAGACGTACGATTCGTTCTGGGCACGGGTGTTCACCCTGGACTTCCTGCATCATCTGATCGCTCCGGCCGCGGTTCTCGCGTTCTACTACATGGGGTATCCGCTTTTGATCATGCGCTCGAGCATGATGGAAGTGCTCTCGCAGGACTTCATCGATGTCTGTCGCGCGAAAGGGATCAGCGAGCGGGCGATCATGTTCAAACACGCGGCACGGAACGCGCTCCTGCCGATCATCACGGCCGCCGCGATCGCGCTCGGCTATGCAGTCGGCGGGAGCGTCCTCATCGAAACCGTGTTCGGGTGGCCGGGACTTGGACGGGAGATGGTCAACGCCGTGTTACGGCGGGACTTCCCGGTTGCACAGGGTACGTTCATGGTCCTTGCCGCGACGATCATCATCCTGAACTTCGTCGCAGACCTCCTGTACGGCTACCTTGACCCGCGGGTGACTTACGACTAACCATGGCAACTCAAGACAAACCCTCGATCTTCTCGGATATCGAAGATGGAGACGTGGAACGATCGGAGGAAAGCGTCAACCGCTGGAAGCGGAGCGCTCGGCTGTGGCGCGAGACGCTCGCGAGACAGTGGCGAATGCTCACCGATGACCTACTGGTCCGTCTCGCGATGATCACGATAAGCTTCTTTGTCGCCGTCGCGGTGTTGGCTCCGTTCATCGCGCCACACCAGCCGTTTGACCGGCAGTACGAGACGGACGCGGAGATCATCATCGCGGACTGGAAAGATCCGTCGTTCATGTCGGCGGAGTCGGAGTATCTTCTCGGGACGACCGCCGAGGGGTTCGACATCTTCAGCCAGCTCGTGTACGGCTCCCGTGCCGCACTGCTCGTGGGGCTGGTGGCGGCGGTGTTCACCGCTGGCATCGGTACTCTCGTGGGATTAACGGCTGGCTACTACGGTGGCAAGATCGACGATACGCTGATGCGGATCGTCGACTTCCTGTACGGGATGCCGCTGCTTCCGACGGTGATCATTTTGGTCGCTCTGCTGGGGCCGAGCCTGTGGAACATCCTCTTCGCGATCATCGTGTTGCAGTGGCGGTCCACGGCGCGTGTGATCCGGTCGCAGGCGCTCTCGTTACGCGAGCGACCATTCGTGAAGGCAGCACAGGTCGCTGGCGCGAGTGACTGGCACATCATTTCGAGACATCTCGCGCCGAACGTGCTCCCGCTGTCGTTCCTGTACGGGGCGTTCGCGATCGCATGGGCGATCCTCACGGAAGCCGGAGTCTCATTCATCGGACTCGGTGACCCGAACACCGTCTCTTGGGGGACGATGTTGCAGTCGTCCCGCGCGTACGCAGCGCTCGACTTCGGCGTTTGGTGGTGGTTCGTTCCGCCGGGCATCTGTATCGGTCTCGTGGTGATCAGTGGGTTCCTGATCGGCCGCGGGTACGAAGAAATCACGAACCCGGAGCTCAGATAAATGACGGTACTCGACGTTTCCGATCTCGAAGTGTACTACGAAACGGAGGACGGTCCGGCTCAAGCGGTCGATGGGGTGTCGTTTAGCATCGAGGAAGGCGAAAACATCGGTATCGTCGGTGAGTCCGGCTGTGGAAAAACCACGCTGGCGAAGGCGATCATCGGCATCCTCCCCGAAGAAGGCTACATCAACGGCGGCTCGATCCAGTTCGACGGCGAGGATCTGACCGAACTATCCGACCCGGAGCGTCGTCGATACAAGTGGGAAGAGATCTCCATGATCGCACAGTCCGCGATGAACGCGCTCGACCCCGTGTATACGATTCGCGAACAGATCGTCGAGGCGATAGAGACGCATCGTCCGGGGACCGGACGCACCGAATCCGAACGGATCGTGACGGAGATGTTCGATCTCGTCGGTCTGGACCCGAACCGGGCGGACGACTACCCACACCAGTTCTCCGGCGGCATGCGACAGCGTGCGATGATCGCGATGGCGCTGGCTCTCCAGCCGTCGCTCGTGCTCGCGGACGAGCCGACGACGGCGCTGGACGTGATCATGCAAGACCAGATTCTCAAGCGGATCGGCGAGATCCAGTCTGAGATCAACTCCTCGATGATGGTGATCACGCACGATGTAAGCGTCGTCGCCGAAACCTGCGACCGTGTCATCGTGATGTACGCCGGAAAGATCGCGGAGGAAGGTCCGGTAGAAGAGATCTTCGGACAGCCGTACCATCCGTACACCATCGGACTCAAGCGAGCGTTCCCGAACATTCGGGAGTCGAATCAGGATCTCCTGTCGATCGATGGGTATCCACCCGAACTGACAGACCCGCCGACGGGCTGTCGGTTCGCCGAGCGGTGTCCGATGGCGACCGAGGAGTGCTGGGAACACGAACCGGAGGTACGTCAACAAGGTGAGCTCAGGACGTACTGTCACCACACCGATCGGATAGACGGTGAGTTCCGACCACGGGCCGATGAACCGCAAACGTGGGCCGATACCGAGGCTGCCCGAAGCGTTCGGGAGATCGCGGAGGGGGACGACTGAGATGAGCGACGCCGACCCATCTCCTCGTTCCGAGGGCGGTCCGCTGCTTCGAGTCGAGGGACTCAAAAAGTACTTCCAGACCGACGAGGGAGTGATATCCAGTCTTCTCCGTGCGGCGACGCGGTCAGAACCCGACTACGTCCACGCCGTCGACGGCGTCAGCTTCGATCTTAAACAGGGCGAAACGCTCGGTCTAGCCGGAGAGTCGGGCTGTGGTAAAACGACCACGGGGATGTCACTCGTGAAACTCCACGAACCGACGGACGGTCGGATCGAGTTCAGAGGCAAGGATCTCACCGATCCGGACGACACCGACCTAGCAGAGTTCCGTCAGAACGCACAGATGATCTTTCAGGATCCGTTCGAGTCGTTAAATCCTCGAATGACCGTGTATGACACGATCGCGGAGCCACTCAGGATCCACGACCTAGGAAACGAGACGGCCCGTGTCAGGCGTGCACTGGAGTTCGCCGAGCTCCAGCCACCGGAGCAGTACTTCGACCAGTATCCACACGAGCTGTCCGGCGGACAACGGCAGCGGGTCGCTATCGCGCGAGCGCTCGTCTTGGATCCGGATTTCATCGTCGCCGACGAGCCCGTCAGCATGCTCGACGTCTCGCTTCGTGCGGGAGTGTTGTCCCTGATGGAGCGGATGACGGAGGAGTTCGACCTGTCGGTGGTGTACATTAGCCACGACCTCTCCCTGCTTCGTCACATGTGTGATCGACTCGCGATCATGTACATGGGCGTGATCGTGGAGAAGGGCGAGACTGAGCGAGTGATCGAGAATCCGAAGCATCCGTACACTCGGTCGCTCATCAACGCGGTCCCGGTTCCGGACCCCGGCATCGGGCGCCAGCGGGTCGAACTCGCGGGCGAGGTCGGTGACGCGATCGACGTTCCCTCGGGCTGTCGGTTCCACGAGCGATGTCCCGAGTACATCGGCGAGATATGTGAAACCGAATCACCCCCACTCGAGGAGAAAGTGGAGTTCGATGACGACCGAGAGGTCGCGTGTCACCTGTACGACCCCGCCGAAACCTGACGCGAACGCGGAGAAGTCACGGTTCACACTGTAGCTCCATTCGGATCGCTGGTGCCGTAACCGCGTACGGCATTCGCGATTTGTGTTTCGACGCGACACCCGTTATCGTCGACCGCGCCCGCCCGATACCGTCTATCGTTTCGAGCGCGTCGGCCGTCCAGACGACGGTCGAGTCGACGGCAGCACCGAGTTCGCCGTTATCGACGAGGAACCCCTCGGCTATCGGGAGCTCTATGGTCCCAGCATCGGGACGGGTCCCGATACGTTCGGCGACGTCGTGCGCGTACAGTGAGCTCGGTGGCATGGCTCCACTGCGTTGCGTCCGCTCGAACTCGTCGCGATAAAACGGCGATCCGAATCGGCGGACGTATACGTCCGCTTCGGATAACAGCGACTCTTGGCTCGCGGCACCGGAATGCACGCTCAGATGCCGATGATGGATCCGCGGCGGCTGCTCGAACCCGATTGCCGGGATCACGTTTCCTGCCGGGATCTGCTCAGCCTCGGATGCCGTCGTCGTGTCGTGCAGAAACGATTCCACGCGTCCCTGAGTGACCAGTCGGACCGGCGTCGATGGTCGCGCCTCGAAATCGTACGCCACTGCAGCCCACGATCCCGCGCGAATCTCGTCGTCGATAGTCAGTGGGGCGTCCGTCAGTCGATCGCCCCTCTCGAACGGGGAAAAGCCGAACGCAGCCACGTCAGCAGCGAGGTATCCGGCGATCTCGTGGCAGAGCTGCCCGGCCGCTTCCGGACTCAAAAGCACCGTCGTCGGTCCCGACGGACGAGCGGCGTCGGACGCGCCCGCGATCTCGCGTGCGTCACGGTCGGCATCCGCAATGTGATCGGCCACCTCGTCGAGAAGCGACGCTCCTCGGGTGCTCCCGTAGTGGCGTCGAACTTTCGTTCCGCCATCAGGAACGACTGTCGCGTCGACACGCGCACGATCGACTGTCGTCCTAACGGCGCTGTCTGCGGTCGTCGCGACCGAGCAGTCCACACGTTCATCGGCGTACTGCACTCGTGCGCGGTCCAGAGCGGTCGTCACGTTGTCGAGCGCCTCCGTTAGTCGCTCGCGCTTCTCCGAGAGGGGCCGCTCCGTGACCGACTCGCGTTCCCAGCCGTCGTGGACGCCGCGGTACGTCGATGCAACGTCGACCTGACCGGTGAGCGATTGTGCTAGTTGGTCGCCGCCCGTCGTTGCACGGTTCGCCATCTCGGAGAGCGACTCCGGCGAGAGTTCGGTGCTGAACCGATACCCTGCGGAGCCGTCGGCGAATACACGGCACCAAACGCCGGTCGTGATCCACTCGTTCGCGCTCCGCACGCCCTTCGTCGTGCCGACGATTTCCGTCGCATCCCTCGTGACGCCACCAACTTCCGCAAACGACACTCGAGTATCCGACTCCAAGATGGCCAATAGTTCATCGACAGCGTCCACGACAGTCCCGTGCTCGTCCATCAGGCGTTGTTCCGGTTCTCGAAACTTGAATGTTCATGGCAGGTGGAGAGCGTCGTCGTGGAGTATGCAGCTCTCATCTCGTGGCGATGGACCGGCTTGGTGACCGGTGACGGGTGGCACGAGACTCCGCGACCGTCGTCAGCTGGCGCAACGGGATCCGTACGAATCCGTGTATGACGCAAACGTTTTCACCCTCGTTTCACTGCATGATGTATCGATGAGCGATCTGGGCGCACTCCCGGTGCAGGGGTATCTCCTTGCGTGCCTCCTCGCGGGTGGGATCGGCCTCTGGCTCGCTCATCAGTCCTGGTCGGAACGTGAGGAGCCCGGCGGTGTCGAGGTGGTGTTCTACCTCGCGTGTGGTGGTGCGCTGTCGCTGCTGTACGCGCTCCGTATCGCAAGTTCCGACCCGACGATGATGTCGATAGCCGTCCAGCTCGCGACCCCGATTCTCGCCGCGATGCCGGTGCTGTTCGTCCTTTTTGCGCTCAGGTACGCGGGGTACGACGGCTGGCGAACCGAACGGCGGATCGTCGCGCTGTCGACGCCGGCGTTCCTCTGGGTGCTGGCCGCGTGGTCAAACTGCACCCACGGTCTCGCACGTCGATCGTTCGCGCCCGTCTCTGACGGTTCGTTTACGCTCATCGAACTCGGCCTCGGACCGATCGGCATCGCGTTCGTGCTGTACGCGTACACGCTGTACGCGGTCGGCATTCTCGCGATCGCCGATCTGTACCGTCGGACCGGTAATCGATTCCGTCTCCAGACGTTCCTTGCACTGCTCGGCACGCTGTTCCCGATTGTAGCCGGGTTCGCGACCATCGTCGACGTGGGAAGCTTTAGCCATCTCGAACGGACGGCGGTCGGATTCGTGATCCACGGGGCGTTCCTGTACGGAACCGTCTTCTGGCTCGACACGCTTCAGGCGTCGGTAGCCGCGCGCGACACTGCCGTCGAAGTGATGCAGGACCCGGTCATCATAGCCGGATCGGATGGACGGATACGTGATCTCAACCCCGCTGCCGGCGAGCTACTTTCCGCAAATCCGATCGGAACGTCGCTTAGCGAGGCGCTTCCTGCTCTCGACGGCGACGACGGCGGACCGCTTGCGGTCGGTACCCGCCGGTTTGACGTCCAGATGGACTCGATCACCGATCCCCGCGGTTCGGACCGTGGATACGTCGTCCTGTTCAACGACGTTACCGAACGAGAGCGGCGTCAGACGGAGCTTGAACGCCGGGAGGCACAGATCGAACGACAGAACGAGCGGCTCGAGGCGTTCGCCGGCGTCGTCTCTCACGCTCTCCGAAATCCCCTCGCCGCCGCGGCGGCGGCCGTCGAGCTGGCTCGGCGGACCACCGGCCAGCACGAGGACGCGCTCGAACGGGCGGCCGACGCACACGACCGCATGGACGATCTCATCGACGGATTGTTGTCGCTTGCGACTGCCGGGAAAACCGTGGATACGTTCAAGACCGTCTCGTTGGATGCGAGCGCCAGAACCGTCTGGTCGCGACTCGAAACCGTGGATGCGACGCTCGAACTCGACGCTGACCTCGACGTACGCGCCGATCGAGACCGACTGCAACAGCTACTCTCGAACCTGTTCCGGAACGCGATCGAACACGGTGGCGACGGCGTGACGGTCCGGGTGAGCGCCGCGATCGACGCGATCGAGAGCGGTGTCCGGCTTCGTGTCGCCGACGACGGGCCGGGACTTGGACTCTCGATCGTCGGCGACATCGCTGATGCACACGGCTGGACGGTGGAACTCGTAGACGGACCCCTCGACGGTGCGTGTTTCGAAGTTACCGGCGTCGATCCTGCCGAAACCAAAACGGCGAGAACGGGCACCGGGTCCGAGAGATGATGGCTACCGTCCCGTCGGACGTGCTCGATCGATATCATCGGTTCTCGCGGTACAACTCCCCGTATCCCGCGCACGACTGCGGACGTGCGGTCGATCTCTATCCGTCGGGAGATGAGGGAGTTTCACCCGTGTCCGGAACGGTACGTGAGACTCGTACCGTCGGCTGTCCGGAGAGGTCGTACGCCGCAGCCACCGATCATCTCATCGTTGTCGATCTTGACGAGGCGTGGTGTCGTCGCGCCGGCGTCAAGCAGGGAACGACGGCACGCATCCTTCACGTAACTCCGGAGGTCGACGCCGGCGATCACGTCTCGGTCGGTGACGTGCTTGGTCCGATGACGCGGTCAGGCTTCTTCGGACCGTGGGTCGACAACCACGTGCATCTCGGGTTCCGTCCGCCCGGTGTAAGTGCGCTCCGCGCGAGCGGATCGCTTCCGGTGGAGACTGATGTCGACGTGCTCCCGATGGAGTGGGACGGGACGGGTGATGTCGTCGAGCGCGGTCCGACGTACGTCGTCCTCGACGCGCCGTCGCATCCGACGCCCGGTCGGTCGTTCGTAGCGCTCGCGAGCGACGAGGGGGTGCCGCTTGACGGTGGACTCACGCACTACGCGGGCGGCGGCACGTTCGCACCGACGGACGGCGACCTGTCTCTGCTCGGAACGTCCATCGGGACCGTTCGGGACCGATCGGTCGAGTGGGAGCCGGTTGCAGTCATCGTGAACGGCACACGAGCGGTTGGATTGTCGCTTTTCGCGACTCGCAACGGCCGGGCCGGCGTGAAGATCGTCGGCTCCGATCTGGGACTGTCCGTTGGGCAGTCGGTGACGGTAACGCTCCGTGAAACCGACGATCCGGTCCGACTCGGAGTGGGATGAGAAACGAGAGACGAGGCTGACGGAATGGCGAACAGCCGGCACGGTTGTTCCCGCGGTGGTGTGCCGGACACCCGCCTTGACCACCGCGGACGACGACTCAGCTCATGGAACGTCTGGTTGCGGTATCCGGCTTAAAATTGAATGCACGTCGCGCGCGTTCGCCGCCGTTCCCCGAGATACAAGCATCACGACATCGTTGGGCGAGTATGAGCGAGTTCGATCCCGGTGCGATGGATCCGTTGCCGTCGAACGCGGTGTCGGCAGTGAAACGGCGGATCGAGTCGGAGCACGGTTATCTCTCATGGCTGAACACCTCGGTAGAAACGGTCGAGCGGGGACGAGTCGTCCTCTCGATTCCGTTCGACGAAAAGCTGACGAATGCGGACGGACGAACCATCCACGGCGGCGTCGCAGCGACGCTGATAGACACCGCGGGGGGTGTTGCACAGCGGACCGCCTTCGAAGATCCGTTCGCCGGCGGTGTCGCGACGATCAACCTTACGACGAACTACCTGCGTCCGGCGACGGGAGACTTACGCGCGGAGGCGGACGTCGTACGCTCCGGCCGATCGATCGGCGTCAGCGAGATGCGAGTGACGAGTGCGACGAACGGTGAAACGACCGATGTCGTCGTCGGACAGGGGTCGTTCAGACTGTTTCGGGACGCCGACTCGGAGTGACCTGCGGTGGGGACGGTTCCGGCCGATGTCGAACTCCCGGTCGAACGGCCGCACCGTCCGGTGACGACTCGTGTCCGACGATTCTGGCCGCGAATCGCGGAGGGATCGAGTGGCTCCTCCGCCATGTCCACGTCTCGGAGAATATTATAGGATCCCCCCGACTCGGGCGGTTAGTTTCGGAACCTCCTCGGCGATCGCGTGTCGTTTCACGAGGACGAACCCCGAAACGATCACGAGGAATCCGGCGACGGTGAGCCACGTTACCGGCTCGGACAGCAGCACGACGCCCCCGACGGTTGCCACGACGGGGACGACGTACGAGACGAGATTGATCTCGAACGCGCCAAGCCGGTCGAGCAGCGTGAAGTAGATGCTGTACGCCAACGCGGACGAGAACACGCCAAGGAACACGAGCGCGACCACGGCGGGAAGCTCCGTCGCCGGCAGCCGCTGTGGTTCGCCGAGGCCGACACTGATCCCGTGCATCGCCGCGGCTCCGAACAGCATCGCCCATCCGGTGAGCGTGATACTGGAGAAACTCGTCTCGACAACCCGGAGCCCGACGCTGGCGACGGAGACGGCGATCACGCCGACGAAGATCAGCGCAACGCCGACGGTCACGCCTCCGACGAGGTTGGCCGGATCCGGCTGTGCGACGAGCGACACCCCGAGAAACGCCAACACGACGCCGATCGCTCCGCGTGCGTCGAGGCTCGACGCACCGACCCACGCCGCGGCAGTCGCCGCCGTGACGATCGGAACGAGGCTGTACGTGATCGCGGCGATCCCGCTCGTCGTGTACTGCTGACCGACGAAAAGCAGCGAGTTGTTGGCTGCCACCGAGAGACCACCACTGAGCGCGATCGCCGCCGTATCTCCGCGGGTTCGCGGTAGCGGTGCGTCCTCGGTGACCAGCACGTACGTCACGAGCAACAGGGCGGCGATGTCGAACCGATACGCCGCATACAACACCGGCGAGTAGTAGTCGAGGCCGACCTCGATGGCGACGAAGGACCCACCCCACAGCACCGAGAGCGTAAAAAACAGGAGAACGTTGCGATAGCGGGACACGAATCAACTCACGAGGCCGGCAAATAAATCGGTGTCCGTTTCGTCGTTGGGGGGTGTGGGCAGGGACCGTGGTGGCTCGAAAGCGTCGGTCAGTAGCCGCGGCTGATGAGGTAGTCGGCGATGTCCTCGAGCAGGCATCGAGCCTCGGTGTCCGGCAGCACGCGTAGATGGTCTTTCGACCTCGTCGTGAGCTCCTCGGCCATTTCGCGGGCGTACGCGATCGACCCGGATTCCTCTAGCGCAGCGACGGCTTCGTCGACCTCCGCCTCCGTCACTTCGGCGGGCGTCTCCGCGTCGACGAGTCCGTCGACGTCGACACCGCGCTGGCGGGCGTGGAGGGTTATCAGCGTCTCCTTCTCCTCCACGAGATCTGACCCGCGCTGCTTACCGAGCTGCTCCGATGGCACCGTCAGATCCAGTACGTCGTCCTGGATCTGGAACGCACGGCCGGAGTCGATCCCGTACTGGTACAGCGCGTCGACGACGTCCTCGTCACACCCGAGCAGGACTGCCGGCGTCGCGGCGGCCGCGCCGTACAGCACGGCGGTCTTCAGCTCCACCATCTCCAGATACTCGTCGGGGAGGATGTCGTCGCGGGACTCGAAGGCGACATCCAGCGCTTGCCCCTCGCAGATCTCCGTACACGTCGTTGCAAGCAACCGCATCGCCTCCAGCCCGTCTCCGGGGTCAGCCCCCGTCTCGGTCATGATCTCGAACGCCTTCGAGTACAGGGTGTCGCCGGCGAGGATCGCCGTCGAGGTGTCGTACTGCTCGTGGACTGCCGGCACGCCGCGCCGGAGATCGTCCTCGTCCATGATGTCGTCGTGGATCAGCGTAAACGACTGGATCACCTCGATCGACACCGCAGCGCGCATGAGGTCGATCTCCTCGCCGTCCGGCGTCGGGAAGGACCGATAGTCGGCACTCATCGGCTCCACCTCGGAAACGGCCTCCGCCGCCAACATCGTCACCGTCGGGCGGAGACGTTTTCCACCGGCTTCGAGGATGTACCGTGACGCCTCGTACAGTCGTTCGGGGCGTTGTATCGGCAGCTCCTCGTCGATAGCGGCGTTGACAAGCTCGCGCCGCTCGCGGATGGCGTCGAGCACCCGCGCCTCCGTCGTCTTACTCGTCATTCGACGAGCTGGATCGTGTTTCCGTTCTCCGTGACGTGGATGTCACGATCGAGCTTATACCCCTGCGAGGACGCGAGGTTCACGTACGGCGAGAACCCTTTCAGGTCCTGGTGGCCGGGGATGACGTGCTGTGGCTGCAGCGCATCGAGCATCTCGTAGTGGCCCTCCTCGCGGAGGTGCCCCGACACGTGGATGTCGTCGTAGATGCGTGCTCCCTGCATCTTTAACAGCTGCTCCGACTGGTAGCGCTGCCCCTCGTTCGTCGGCTCCGGAATGACGCGAGCGCTGAACACGACCTTGTCGCCGTCCTCCAGCTCGTACGGCGTCTCGCCGCGGCCCATCCGAGTCAACATCGCGCGCGGCTCGCCCTGGTGGCCCGTCACGATGGGGAGGAAGTTCCCCTTCCCCTCCTTCATGATGCGCTTGAACGCGCGGTCGACGGATTTCCGGTGACCGTACATGCCGATGTCGCCCTCGAACTCGACGAAGTCGAGCCGTTCGGCAGTACCGGAGTACTTCTCCATCGAACGACCGAGAAGCACCGGCTGTCGGCCGATCTCGCGGGCGTACTCGACGAGCGACTTCACGCGAGCGATGTGTGAGGAGAACGTCGTCGCGACGATGCCGCCGGAGTAGTCCTCCATCGATTTGAACGTGTCATGCACGTGCTTTCGGGCGACCGATTCGGACGGTGTCCGGCCTTTTCGCCCGGCGTTCGTACAGTCCTCGATGTAACAGAGGACGCCCTCGTCCTGCCGGCCGATCTCGCGGAACCGCTTCATATCGATCGGGTCGCCGATCACGGGGCTGTGGTCCATCCGCTTGTCGAGCCCGTACACGATCGCGCCCTCCGGCGTGTGTAACACCGGGTTGATCGCGTCGATGATCGAGTGGGTGACGTTGACGAACTCCATCTCGACCTGCTCGGAGTCCCCGATCCGCATCGTGCCGCCCGCTTCCATCTTCACGAGGTCGTTGTCGACCTGGAACTTGCTTTCCCCCTCGATCTGCTGTTTCACGAGCTCGATCGTGTACGGGGAGGCGACGACGGGAGCGTCGTACCGGTGGGCGAGTTTGGGGATCGCCGCGATGTGGTCGAGATGGCCGTGTGTGGGGACGATCGCCTGTACGTCGCCCTCCAGGTCGCTCATGACCCTGTCGTCCGGGATCGCTCCCATGTCGATCAGGTCGAGACTGTGCATCTTTTCGGTCTCCACGTTGTCGTGGATGAGGACCTTACTGAGGTTCAGGCCCATGTCGAAGATAACGATGTCCTCGCCCGCACGGACGGCCGTCATCTGTCGACCGACTTCCTCGTATCCGCCGATCGTTGCGATTTCTATTTCCATGGTGTGTGGTTGTGACGCCGCGAAGCGGCGTGTTGTCACTGAAACCCGCATGGAGGGGCCGTCAGCCCCGGCGTCTTACAGCGCGTCGGTGAAGGCCCCGCTACGGCCGAGCCGACGTCGGCTCACCGTGTCCCGCGGGAGTGTGATACGTCACGATACAGGGCCCCATCTTAAAAACTACCGGGTTCCACCGTCGTCAGCGCCGGTTGGTCGAGTCGTATCGGTGGATTGCAGCCGCGTTAGTCGGTCTCGCGGCTCGATCGTACCCGGTATTTTTAATAGTGCGACGGGCGGCGATGTACGTAATGAGTGGACGACCCCTCGACGTGCTCGAAGCGTCGCTCGAGGAGCCCGTGACGGTACATCTGAAGGACGGAACGACGTACTACGGACTGCTCTCCGGCTACGACCAGCATATGAACGTCGTTATCGAACCGGAGTCCACCGTCGACGACCGCGTCGACGACGATCTCGACGGGGAGTTCGCCGTCGCCATCGAAGACACAACGATTATACGCGGCGATAACGTCGTCACCATCAAAGCATGACCGGTTCCGGTACGCCCTCTCAAGGGAAAAAGAACAAGACCGTCCACGTGAAGTGCCGCCGCTGCGGTGAGACGTCCTACCACCTCAAAAAGGAGCGCTGCGCCTCGTGCGGCTTCGGTAACTCCGCCGAGCGCCGCGATTACGCCTGGCAGTCGAAAGCTGGCGACAACTGAGCCGATCCGTTTCTGGCCGTCGCACCGACCGATCGAAAGCGGCTGCACCGTGGAATCCGCGACCTCACCGACGTTGGACTCGTCGATCGGCTCGCCGAACACCGACCGCGTGTACGATCGCGACGTATGCGCCTGCGAGCACCGTCGCGATCCCCACCCGCGTGTACACTCCTTGTGGCCCGTACGCGGTCGCGATAAGATACGCCGCAGCCCCCACGAGGAGCCCGTACACGAGCGCACGCCGAACGCCGACGTCGGTGAGCCGCTGCGGTGTCGACCCCGCCATGTCCGGCCCGTAGGGTCGGCTGCTGTTTATAAATGATGATGTGTGATCAGTCTTCGCTGGATCCGCCCGTCAGTCTCTGAAGAACTCCTCGCGCTCGAACGGTTCGGTCTCGCCTTCCACGGCGAGCACGTCGAGCGCGGTCACCGCCGCGTCGACGCCGAGCAGTCCGGCGAGGCTCGGCTCCGTCCGTCCCTCGTCGCTCGAGATCAGCTCCTTGATGTACAGTCCACCCGCCCCGTGGATCTCGACGGTCGCGTGACGGGGGTCGACGAGCTCGCCGTCCGTCTCGTACACCTCCCGTTCGCGCGTCATGCTCGCGCGGCGGTGGTCGACCCGGTTCGGGGTGTACTGCTCGATCGTTGCACCCTCCAGCTCGTCGAGCGCGTCCGATAGCGCCTCGGCGGTCACGTCGTCGTCGAACGCCACCTCGGCGCGATACCGCTTCGACGCGTCGTGTTCTTTCACGCGCGCGACCATGTCGTACGTCGCGAGACGCAGTCCCTCGACCTCCACCGCGCCATCCGCGAACGCGTTGATGTCGGACTGAAGCCGGTCCACGTCGACCCGCCGCCGCCGCGGCTCCTCGACCTCGATCACGAACGGACGGCCCGTCCCGAGCATCCGCGCATCGACGTCCTCGCGGCCCGCTCCGTGGAACGTCGCCTCGGTCCCGTCCATCACGTCCTCGACGATCGGTGCGGTGTACTCCTCGACGCTGTCGTCGTACAGGTAGCCGGATCCGCCGCAGTGGTCACACGGCTCTCGACCCTGACGGCCGGAGCCGTGACACTCCCGACACGGCCACTCCGTCTGCGGGACGCCCCGTTCGAGCTTGCGATATCGACCGTACACGAACGTGGAGTTGACCTTGGCGTCGATCTCGTCCGCGGCCAGATCGATCGTGAACTGCACGTCCGGGCGGTCGAAGGACACCTCCGTCCCCGTCCGCCGGCCGATCCGTTTGCCGACCTCGCGGTTGAACTCGGATTTGAACGGCTCGCCGGCGTCCTCGTCGAGACCGACCTCCTCGCGGAGCAGGAGCTCGTTCTCCTCGATCAGCGGCGGCGGACGAGTGCCCACGTTGTAGCTGGCGAACTCGACGTCCTCGACGGCGTCGACGGCTCGCTCGGCCCACGCGTCGAACGCTCCACAGCGCCCCTCACACACCCAGCAGTCGGCGACGTCGACCGGGTCGTAGTCGTCGTCGCGGGCGAGCGCGAGCGACACACGGAGCCCCGTTCCCCGCTCGGCGTTCGACAGTCCGAAGCTCCGATCGGCGACGAGTCGACCGAGACAGGCGTCACACACCGGTCCCGTCGCGGTCGCGTCCGCGGCGACCTCCAGTACGTCCATGGCGACACCAGCGGCCGACGGGGTAACTGTCTTACTAAACGTGGGGACGCGGACGCGAGAGGGCGACGGGCAGGGCGTGTCCGCGCGACCGCCTACTCCCGGTCGAGATACTCCTGCTGGATCGTGACGATCTCGGCCGAGTCCTCGCAGGCGGCGTACCGCCGTAGCGGCTCGGCGTTGAGGTCGAGAAACGTCTCGCCCCACGTGAACTTCGCGAGGATCCGCTCGGCGTGGTCCGGCTCGCCGAGGATCCACAGCGCGGCGGCGAACGCCTCGACGGTCGTGAGCCGCATCGGCCGGCCGAAGTTCACGGGGTTGGCGGCGACGAGGTACGGAAGCGCGCGATGGTCGCCCGGGAGCGTGAAGCGCTTCTCGCCGGCGGACTCCCACGAGCAGTCGAGCGCGACGAGCGCCTCCGCCGCGGCGGCGTCGGCGTCCGCGGGCGACAGCGCGCGCTCCGCGTGCGGGTTCAACACGAATCCGTACGGTGTGGCGCGGTCCGAGCGGTGCAGCTCCGCGAGATCGAATCGCGCGAGCTTGCGCGCGGTGCATTTATTCGGGTCGTCGTCTCCCTCGTATCGGACGTGCAGGTCCACACCGGTGATTGGCCGGCGGCGGGTATAACCGGTTCGGAGCCGTGAATGCGCGGACCGCCGGAGACAGCGACCCGTCGACGCGCGGACCGCAGGAGGCTGCAACCCGTCACTCGCGGGAAAACGCGACCCGTCACTCGCGGGAAAGCGCGAACCCGTCGCTCGCAAGACGCGGCGGTTAGGGTGTCATAGAACTTTTGCCATGGTGTTCGTTGCATGAATTCATACTCGAATCAGCCGTGCGACGCTGCGTGCTTCGTGCTCGATACCGGGCGTATATTGCGCATACGAGAATCGATGTGTGGTTTATAAAGGTGTATTCAGCGCGGTGAGGAGTGGTATATAAATGAGCAGTGGAGCAGAGACCGACTTGGAAGCCCCAGCCGCGACGGCTCGCGCGGCTCGCTGCGGTCCTCAGTCGCTCACTGCGTTCGCTCCTTGCGGTCCTTACGTCGCCGGGCTTCGCCCTCGCGGCTGCCCCTTCCAGTCCCGCCCCGCACCGCAGCCTCGGACCACCCCAGCCTCGACCGGAGGGGCCGCCGGAACCGCTCGGCGGCCCCTCCGGTCTCCCTCGCGCGCTCGCTCACGGGCCGAAGGCCCGCTCGCGGCGCGCGCCACCGCAACCACAAGCAAAACATTGTTCGTTTATCAGGCGACTGCGGGCGGTCGGCGCGCGCCTCCGAGCGTCCTTTCTAGGGCGCGAGGAGCGCGTGCGAGGGAGGCGGCGGCGAGCGCGGAACGCGCGAGCCGCCGACGAGGCTGGGGAGGCGTGAGGTGCGGTTGCGGTGCGGTCGGGTGGGATCGAAAGGGGCAGCCGGGAGGCGGGCGCAGGCGACACAAGCACTGCAGGGAGCGAACGACGTGAGCGACCGAAGCGCGCAGCGAGCGTGCGCCCGCCTCCCGGCTGGGGCTTTCAGATCGTTCGTCGCGGAGCTATCGCTCCCGCGACTCACTTATAAATCACCTCCAGATCCATCACGCAATCACGTATAAACCCCTCATCCACCCTCGTGAGCGACGTACGCCCGCGATCTCTCACGATCCAAGCAGCGTCACACGACTGGTTCGGGTGGCGATCGTGGAATACCCACCGAGACAACGGTGCTACGACCCCTATGATCGTTCGTGAGAGATGTGGTCCTCGGCGCTCCAGTTATAAATGGCTTCAATGTACACAATCGGGGTGAAGGGGGTAAGGCCGGAACAACGTACTGTGAGCCACGATGAGGGAATCCGACGAACGAACTGAGGGAGGTCCCCCGGACGATCCCGAGCGTCCGGAGTGGGACCAGTGGGTCGACTCGCTCATGGAGCGGATGGCCGAGGACGCCGAACGCGTCGCCGACGGCGACCTGAGCGAGGCCGAGTTCCACGCGAAGTACCACGAGGACCGAGCACGGATGGCCGAGGAGTACGCACCGGATCGGGAGGCTCCCCCGCTCGACCCGGACGACCCCGAGTGGGAGGCGTGGGCCGAGGAGATCCTCGCGGACACCGAGTACGACACCGAGCTCGGGATCGAGCTCGCCCGCGGCGCGCGCCGCGTCGCGGAGGGGTCGCTCGACGAGGCCGAGTACCACGAGAACCACCACGCGGAGACGCTCGCCGAGTTCGGCGTCGACGACCGGCCGACGAGAGCGGCCGCCGCCGACGCCTCGCTGCTCGACGGCGGCTCGCCGCCCGAGGCCCCTGACGGCTCGTCGCTTCCGGGTGTCCCCGGCGAGGACGACCCGACGCGCCGCTCGCTGCTGAAAGGGGCGGCGGGCGTCGGCGCGGCCGCGGTCGGTCTGAGCGCGGTCCAGCAGGCGAGCCGGAGCGTCGCCGCGGACGACGGCGGGTCGAACCCTGACTCCGACGTCCAGATGGGGATGGCGATCAACACCGAACGGTGTATCGCCTGTCTGCAGTGTATGGACGCCTGTAACGAGGAGAACGACAACCCCTCCGAGGCGCTGTGGATGACCGTCCTCCGCTACGAGGAGGACGACTACACGGACAACGAGGAGTTCCTCACCCGTCCCTGTCAGCACTGCAGCGACGCCCCGTGTGAGACCGCGTGTCCGACGAACGCGCGATACACCCGCGAGGAGGACGGGATCGTTCTCACGGACTACGACCAGTGTACCGGCTGCCGGTACTGCGAGGTCGCGTGCCCGTACGGCGTCAACTACCTGCAGTGGGCCGACCCCGGCGAGGCCGGCGAGGCGTTCGACCACGACACCGAGGTCGGCGGCGTCACCGCCGCCGGTCCGGCCCCGCAGGGGACGATGGGCAAGTGTACGTTCTGTGCCCACCGTCAGGACAGCGGCGACGAGGACCTGATGGGGACGAGCGCCTGCGAGGACGTCTGTCCGGTCGACGCGATCCACTTCGGCGACATGAACGACGAGGAGAGCGCGCCGCGCCAGCATCTCTCGGAGGACATCGGCGACCAGCCGACGTACAAGCTCTTAGAGGAGATGGGGACGGAGCCGAACGTCGTCTACGTCGGCAACGAGCCCTCGCCGACCGCGACGCAGGTCGACGGACCGACCGGCGAGGACGAGCACGGCCTCACCCGGGAGCGTCCCGGAAGGGACGAGATCGAACTCGGCAGCCACGGAGGTGACGACTGATGGCGACCGCAGCTGACGGGGTGTTCGCCCCCCTCACGACGTTCAGCAAGAAGTTCATCGGACTCGTCGCCGTCCTCGGACTCGTCTCGCTGGTGATGCTCGAGGCGGTGATCCACCAGCTCCGCCACGGTCTGGTCGTTACGGACCTGGCCAGCTGGGGCACCCAGGAGGGCGTCACCTGGGGGATCTACATCGGGACGTTCGAGTGGTTCGCGGGCATGGCCGTCGGCTGTATCGCGGTCGTCGGTTTCATCCGCTACCGCGAGCTGGACCGATACGACGTCATCGCTCGGATCGGCGAGATCTGGGGGCTCATCTCCGGGCTCTCGGCGGCGTACCTGATCGTCCTCGACCTCGGGCGGCCGGACCGCGTGCTCAACATCCTCACCGCGTGGTTCGTCACGGTCCAGTACTCCCCGCTCGCGTGGGACGTGACGTTCGTCACCGCGCTGCTCGTGATGACGTCGACGATGCTTATCCTCTCGCTGCGGCGCGACTTCAGCGGGATGAACCTCGACGAGCTGCCGGTCCACGCGAAGCTGCTAGGGACGGCGCTCACCGCGGGGTACCAGCCCGACGAGGACGAGAAGCTCGCGTCGATGCTCCGGTGGCTCGGCCTCGCGCTGCTCATCCTCGCGTTCACGGGCGGGATGGTGCCGGGCTGGCTGCTCGGCGTCGTCGGCGCGCAGGCCGGCTACTACGGCGGCATCGCCGGCGTCTCGTTCCTCGCCGGCGGACTGTTGACCGGCGTGGCGGCGATCGCGCTGATCGCCGGGATCCTCCGGGCGCTGTACGGCTGGGACGAGCTGCTCCCGACCGAGGTGTTCGTCGGCGTCGGGAAGGCGCTCACGCTCTTCGGGTTCGTCTACCTCGTGATCCTGTTCAACGAGATGCTGCCGAAGCTGTTCCCGATGGCTCCGCTCGCGGAGTCGCGTATCGGTGAGGCGATGCTGTACGGCCACTTCGCGACGGACTTCTGGCTCGCGATGGCGGCGATCGCGATCCCGGTCGTGATCCTCGCGGCGTTCCGCGAGCGGATGATCGTGAAAGGCGTCGGGCTCGCCATCGTGAGCGTCCCGATGCTGTGGGCCGTCTTCGTCAAAAAACAGCTCGTCGTCATCGAGCCGCTGCTGTACCCCTCGGGGCTCCCCTACGAGGTCGGGACGTACGTGCCGACGCTGGTGGAGTGGGTGATCGCGATCGGAGCGATCGTGGTAGCGATCCTGCTTTTCACCGTCGCGACCCGGCTCGTCCCGATGAGCCGCCAGCCGAGCGAGATCGACGCGACCGCCGACGTCAGAACGGAGGTGAGCGACTAATGACGACCACGATCGGCATCTACGTGCTGTTCGGCATCCTGCTGTTGCCGATATACGCCGTCCTCGCCGGATGGCTGCTCGGTGAACCGCGGGACTTCCGGACCGCCGGAATCGGCCTCGGTGTGATGGCGGCCATGGCGGTGTTCATGATCTCGTCGACGGCGATGATGGGTGTCGTCTTCGGGTTCCTCACGCCGTTCTGACTCGGAAGCCGCCCACTCGTTTCTCGAACCGCGGCTGCTTCTCTCGCATCGTGCCTGCTTCTCTCGCATCGTGCCTGCTTCTCTCGCATCGTGCCCGCTTCCCGAACCCCGTCCGCTTCTCTCGCGTCGCGTCCGCGTCACGCCCGCTGGATCGAACGCCAGCCACGGAGTCGTCCGTGCTCACGGCGGGATGGCGAATGCAACACAGTCAAACCCTCGCCGCCCTCATCTCCCGATCACGGCGATATCAGCATGGAAGACACGGTCCGAGAGCGATTACGGGCGATCGAGGCACCGGAGCCGGCGACTACCGAGGATACGGCAGGGGATCGAGCGCTCGGAGACGAAGCCGCCAGCGAACGAGGGGAGGAGGCCGAGTCCGGCGCCGACATCGTCGCTCGCGGCCTCGTCGGCGCGATCGACGTCGTCGACGGGACCGCACACGTCGAGCTCGCGGTCGGCGCGCCGCACTCCCCCGCGGAGACGGCGCTCGCCGAGCGCGTTCGCGAGGCGATAGAGGATCTGGGGTACGAGCCCGCGCTGTCGGTGGCGATCGACGACGAGACGCCCGCTGGACGGACGGACGACGCGCCGATCGTCATCGCCGTCGCCTCCGGAAAGGGCGGCGTCGGGAAGAGCACGGTGGCGGTGAACATCGCCGCCGGGATCGCCGACCGCGGGGCCGACGTCGGGATATTCGACGCCGACGTGTACGGCCCGAACGTCCCGCGCATGCTCGGCGTGCGCGAGGAGATGGTCCAAGCCGGACCGAACGACACGATCCTGCCGGTGGACGCACACGGGATGAAGGTGTTGAGCGTCGGATTCCTGGTCGAAAATACGGACCCGGTGGTGTGGCGGGGTGCGGTCGTCGACAGCATGCTCACCGACCTCTGGCACGACGTCGACTGGGGTGGCGTCGACTACGTCGTCGTCGACCTCCCGCCGGGAACCGGCGACGCGCAGTTGACGATGCTCCAGCAGATGCCGGTGATGGGTGCGGTCACCGTGACGACCCCGCAGGACGTCGCGCTCGACAACGCACGCAAGGGAGTAAACCAGTTCGAGCCGCACGAGGCCGCGGTGTTCGGGGTCGTCGAGAACATGAGCACGTTCGTCTGTCCGACCTGTGCGGACACCCACGAGGTGTTCGCGTCGGGCGGCGGCGAGACGCTCGCCGCGGAGTTCGACGTTCCGCTGTTGAGTCGGATCCCGCTGGATCCGTCCATCGGCGACGCCGGCGAGACCGGCGAACCGATCGTGTACGGCGACGGTGAGACGGCAGCGATCTTCGAGAGGCTGGCCGGCGACGTGATGGACGAGGTCGGACGGCGCCGCCGACGCGCACACGTACGCGGAGCCAGCGCGGACGACGGCGCGGGCGACGCCGCGAGCGACGACGGAACCCGGCTACGGTAGCGTCGACTCGCTCTCCGAGAGCGGCGAGGGGAGCCGTAACCCCTCGAACTGGTCGAGCCGCTGGACGTTCATCACGAGCCGCACTCGGTCGGTAACCGGGACGCCGACGCAGGTGAGCCGGGCGTTCATCCCGGACACCTGCTCGTCGGTGAGCACGTGGTTGCCCGGCATCGCCACGTCCCCCTCTTTCACCAACACCGCGCAGTTCGCACACGCGCCGCCACGGCAGGCGTACGGCCACGTGAGGTTGCGGTTCTCGGCCGCCTCGAGGATCGTCTCTCCGGGCTCGACGAGCACGCGCCCGTACTCCTCCGTGCTGAGCCCGGCGTCGGACGCCTTTGCGAACAGATCCTCGTCGTCGATCGACCAGCCGTGCGCCTCGATCGCGTCGTAGTCGAGCCACTCGACGCGCGCATCGGTGCGTCGGACGACCGGCGCGGCGTCCCGCTGGCTGTAGCGGTCGATCACGTCGGCCGCGCGGTCGACCGGTTCGGACTCCAGGTCGTCGAACCACTGACGGATCGTCTCCGGTGCGAGCCCGTATCCCGCCGCGAGCTCCTCGAAGGAGACCCCCTCCGCCTCCGCGATCGTGACGATGGGACGCGAGTCGAGCGCGTCGATCCAGTCACGGATCTCGCCGGCCGAGAGGTCGTACCAGCTCGCCAGGTCGTCGACGTCGACGCCCTCCTCGTTGGCGATCGCGATCATCAGCCATCGGGCGGTCGACCGGTCGCGTACGTGCTCGAGCCACTCACGAAGCTCGTCGGCCGAAAGCGTCGAGTCTGTCATACGTGAGCGGTTCGCACCGTCAGCTTAAAACGTTCGGGGGGTGGTCCCGCGGCGTGGGACCCGCGTCGCCGACCCCGGAACCCCTTTGAACGCTCCCGCCGACCGATCGGATATGATCGACGAGACGGTCGCCGAGATCCGGGCGATGCAGACACATAGCACGTCGGTGGTTGCGGTGAAGGCGACGCGGGCGCTCGGGGAGCTGCTCGACCGCGAGTACATCACCGTCGACGAGTTCGAGCGCGATCTCGAACACAACGCCGGCGTGTTGCGCCGGTCGAACCCCTCTCACGCCGCGCTCCACAACGCCATGCGCGAGGTCGAACGCTCCGTGGTCGGCGAGGCGACGACGGTGGAGGGCGTCAAACAGCTGCTAGAGGACACGATCGAGCGCGTCGTCGACGACGTCGAGACGTCGAAGGCGGCCGCCGCCGCCAACGCCGCCGAACGCATCGGCGACGGCGAGACGCTGCTCGTGCACGACTACTCGACGACCGTCCTCGAGTCGATCGAGACGGCAGCGATGGACGGAAAACACCTCACCGTGTACGTCACGGAGGCTCGCCCGCGAACGCTCGGACGGAAGACGGCGCGGGCGTGTGCGGCGATGGACCGCGTCGACACGCGGATGGTCGTCGACGGCGCGATGGGGTATGCGCTCCGGGACTGTGACCGCGTCCTCCTCGGGATCACGTGTATGACCGGCGGCACGTACTACAACCGGGTCGGCACGTTCCCCCTCGTCGTCACCGCCCGAGAGCTGGACGTTCCCGTCACGACGGTCGGGTCGGGCGCGAAGCGGATCGAGGAGTTCCGGTTCGAAAACGAGTTCCGCGACGCCGTCGAGGTGATGCGGGAACCGATCGCGAACGTCACCATCGAGAACCCGAGCTACGACGCGACCCCGATCGGGATGATCGACACGATCATCACCGACAACGGCGTCGAGGAGCTGTGAGTCGACGCATGCACGTCGTTCGCAGGCAACGGGCACGGTGGGATTCGAACCCACGACCATCGGATTAGAAGTCCGACGCTCTATCCTGGCTGAGCTACGTGCCCTCGGTGCGTTGCTTGGCGTCGGCGCATAAAAAGCTCCGAGGTTCGGATCGGCGCTACGGGGCCGACGCCGTCGAAGCGGTCGGCCGTCCAACAGCAGACATAAGTCCGCGACGGCAGTATCCGGCGGTAATGAAGGTTTTCGGAACGGTCGGCCTCCCCGGTAGCGGGAAAGGCGAGGCGGCAAACGTCGCCGATGCAGTCGGCGTCCCGGTCGTCGTCATGGGCGACGTGATCCGCGAGGAGTGTCGCCGACGCGGGCTCGACCCGGCGGAACATCACGGCCGCATGGCCGAAACTCTCCGGGAGGAGGAGGGTGCGGCGGCGGTCGCCGAGCGAACGCTTCCCCGGGTCCGGGAGGCGAGCGAGACGCACGACTCCACCGCCGTCCTCGTCGACGGCCTCCGGTCGACCGTCGAGCTCGAACGTTTCCGCGAGGCGTTCGGCGACCGGTTCACGCTCGTGGCGATCCACGCCCCCTTCGAGACTCGCGCCGAGCGGCTCGACGACAGGGGCCGTGACGACTCCGACTCGGACCTCGAGGCACTCCGCAAGCGCGACGAACGGGAGCTGGAGCTCGGCCTCGGCGAGACGATCGAGCGAGCGGACGTCGATGTCGACAACACCGGAAGCCTCGCCGAGTTCCGCGACCGGATCCGGGAGCTACTCGACGTGGACGACGCCTCGCCCGCCTCTCGTCCGGCGAGTGGGCAGGACGCGAACGTCGGAGGTGACCCCGCATGATATACAGCATCGACGTCCGGATCGAAACGCCGGTTCGAGACACGGAGGTGACGGACCGCGTCGCGGACGCAGTGCAGAACGTGTTCCCGAACGCCGATCCGACCCACGAGGACGGCCGGCTCGTCGCGGAGACGCACACGCTTGACGCCTTCTCCGACGTGCTCCACGAACAGGAGATCCTCGACACCGCACGCCGCGTGTTCCGCCGGAACATGACCGACGACGGGTTCTCCTTCGCGTTGAAAAAGCAGGCCGCCTTCGAGGACGTCGTCAACTTCTCAGTCGGCGACCCGGACGAGCTCGGCGACATCGACGTCGACGTCCGGGTTCGTCAGCCGTCCGTCGAGGAGTTCATCGATTACATCGCGCCCGAAACTGACGAAGGACAGCCGGTCGACCCGGTTCGGGAGTACGGCGACCGCTACGACCCCGAGGCGGACGACTACTGACTCCCGTCGCGACGATATCCCCGTGGCTCCAGTCGGCGGAGCCGAACGACTGCAGCAGCGTCTCCGGCACCGACGCCGTTTAGGTGGACGCACCTGAACGACGGGGTATGGAGCCGGTCGACGACTGGCGCGCGGCGCTCGACGCGGCTGGCGAGCTCACGGCACCGATCGCCGCCGCCATCGTCGAGACGCACGGCGACCGCGGCAAGCGAGCGATCGAGGCGGTCGCGGAGGAGCGAGTGAAACGGTACCGGGATTTCACCGTCGTCGTCGGCCACGAGGACGAGTACGTCGTCGAGGACGGCGGCTGCGACTGCGCGGACGCGACGTACAACCTCGACCGCGACGACCCGGACGCACGGTGCTGGCACTCGCTCGCAGTCGATATCGCCGACGGCGTCGGCGAAGTCGACCATCACGACATGTGGTACTCCGACGTCCGAGAGTTCCTCTGAGCCGGCGAAGCGACGTTCCGAATGGACGTACGGCCGAATTCGCCAGTCGGAAACGTTTAGAACGCGCCCGGGTTATTCGACCCCATGGCGGACTGTCCACTCGCCGACGACTGCCCCAGCTTCGACGAACGCATCCAGGGGATGGGGTGTCAACACTACGGCAACAAAGGTGGCGCGGAGTGGTGTAACCACTACGACATGCCCATCTACGAGCTCAAACAGCAGCCGGTTCAGCCCGGTGAGGAGGTCGTCATCGAAGTCGACGACATGCACGAAAGCGGGGCCGGGGTCGGTCGAACCGACGACGGCTTTATCGTCCTCGTCGACGGGCTGCTCCCGCCGGCGCGCGCGCGCGTTACCATCCACCGCGTGAAATCCAACCACGCGACTGCACAGGAGATCGTCGAGCGACTCCCGGAGGAGGGTGACGAAGAGGAGGAAGACGACGAGCAAGCATCCGCGAGCGAGGATGAGGAGGAGCGGGATCGACCCTCTCGCGCTGACCGCGAGCGGCTCGGAAGCCGGGAGAACTTCTGGGGTAAGTGAGTCGATCGCGGGCAAGACGCCCCTACGGACAGTCCGGACGCCGTCGTTTTCCCCGACCGACGACCGTTCGCGTGTCGACCGCCGACGTACGTCGACGACGTCTCTTGTTGACGCCTGCTTTTGTGGCTGCTTTGTGACGCCTGCCCTTTTTGATGCCTGCCCACGTCTGTACGCGTATGGTCGCAGACGACGGGCAGCCCGGTGGTGACGGGAGCCCGATCGACGACGTCGACGCGGCGGAGCTGCTGGAGCGTGCGGGGTTCGACGCCGACGACAGCGTGTTAACGCGCCGTCAAGCGGAGGTGTTGGCGCTCCGCGAGCAGGGGCTCCGCCAGTCGGATATCGCCGATCGGCTCGGAACCTCCCGGGCGAACGTTTCGAGCGTCGAATCGAGCGCGCGCGACAACGTCGAGCGCGCGAGGGAGACGGTCGCGTTCGCCGAGGCGCTGTCGGCGCCGGTTCGCGTCGAGATCGAGGGTGGGACCGACCTGTACGACACACCGAACCTCGTGTACGACGCCTGTGACGAGGCCGGCGTGAAAGTGAACAAGACGGCCCCGGATCTGATGAAGACGATCGGCGATCGCGCGGGCGACGCGGTGCAGGGTCGGGAGGTCCGCAGTCGACTGTTCGTCACCGTCGCCGCCGACGGCACGCTCAGGGTTCGTCGGCCGTAACACGTCGCTGACGGTCGCGGATCGTGACGACGACCGACCGTCTCATCCGAGACCGGACTCCTGTCTCAACAGGACGACCATCGAGAGCCCGGAGATAACCACCAGAATGAGGGCCGGAACGGCCGCGTACTGATAGTACAGCGTCTCGTGAGCGGCCCAGATCACCGTCACCAGCGTGTCGACGCCGATCGGTTGGAGCATCAGCGTCGCCGGCAGCTCCTTCATCGTGGTGAGAAAGACGAGGACGCCGCCGGCGACGACGCCGGGGAGGATCAGCGGCAGCGTCACCTTCCGGAACGTCTCGAGAGGGCCGGCGTTCAGCGTCCGGGCGGCCTCGACGAGTCGGTCATCGACCTGTAACACCGCCGACCGGGTCGTGCCGACGACCTGCGGCAGGAAGCGGACGACGTACGCGAACACGAGAAGCGGCACCGTCCGGTAGATCCACGGCGCGTAGTTCGCGCCGAAAAACACCAGCGCGAGACCAATGACGACGCCGGGGACCGCGAACCCTACGTACGTCGCGCGCTCGAACAGCCGCGAGAGCCGGGTATCGGAGCGGGCGGAGTAGTACGCGACGGGGATCGCGAACAGGCACGCGACCGCCGCGGCCATCGTCGCGAGGTAGACGGAGTTCAGCGCCATACCCCACTCGAACGCGAGCGAGGGGACGTTGCCGTCGGGGCCACGGAGCGCCCACGCGCCGAAGATGGCGACCGGGACGACGAGCGTAACGACGCCGATCGCGGCGATCCCGACCATCGCCGGCCATTTCCAGCGCCCGAGCCGGATCCGGGCGGTACGGCCGCCGCCCGAGGAGCCGGAGTCGCGACCGACCCGCGCTTCGATCAGGAGGATGACGGCGGTCACCGCGAGCAGTTGCATCGAGAGCAGCGCGGCGTACTCGACGTTGAACGCGCCGTACTCCACGTAGATCTCGTAGGTAAACACGCTCACGCGCATGAACGCTGGGGTACCGAAGTCCGAGACCGCATACAGGGCGACGAGCAGCGACCCGGCGGCGATCGCCGGTCGGATCTGGGGAAACACGACGCGTCGATACGCTTCGATCGGGGGTACGTTGAGGCTTCGAGCGGCCTCGACGAGCTCCATGTCCAGCGAGAGCAACGCCGCCCGCGTCGAGAGGAACACGTACGGATACGTGTACAGTGTGATGACGAGCGTCGCGCCCCAGAACCCCTCGACGGCCGGTAGCGGGACGCCGATCGCCTGACTCACCTCGCCGCCGCTGCCGAACGTGCGGACGAACGCGAACGCGCCGATGTAGCTCGGGATGACCAGCGGGAGTGCGGCGACGATCGTCCAGAACCGGTCGTACGGGAGATCGGTGCCGGTCGTCACCACGGCGAGCGGAACGCCGATCACGACGGAGAAGGCGGTCACGGCGGCCATGAGCCCCACGCTGTTCGCAAGGATCTCGACCGTCCGGGTCGACACGACGAGCGAGACCGCTCGATCCGGGTCGACCTGCACCGCGCGGAGGAACAGCCACAGCAGCGGCGACGTGACGAGGACGGCGATGACGCCGCTTAAAAACAGGAGCCCGAGAGCTGACCGCTCCTCTTCGTCGTCATCTCGCCGGACGGTCTCGAACACGAGTAGCTGTACCTGAGTTCACCGTGAGAGAATATACGGCTTCTGAAAACTGGCTCGCAAGATGTGGGCTCGGTGCGCGGAACGACTCTTAAACGGTCATCCCTTCCTCGCGGAGGAGATCGACCGCCTGCTCGACGTCAGCCAGGGCGTTGAGGTCGAACGCCGGCGGGTTGATCTCTTCGAGCGTCGGGAGGTCGCCGACGTAGTCGACGCCGTCGATAACGGGGTACTCGCCGTTCGTCTCGACGAAGAACTCCTGGCCCTCCGCGGCGAGGACGTGGCGACAGAACTCCGCCGCGAGGTTCGGCCGATCCGACGCTTCGAGGATGCCGACGCCGGAGACGTTGAAAAGCGATCCGGCGTCGTTCTCCGTGAACGCGACGTCGAGCGGCGAGTCCGGATCGTTACCCAGGATCCGCCCGGCGTAGTACTGGTTGCCGAGCGCGACCGCCTGGTTTCCGGCGTGGACCTCCTCGGCCTGCTGGGAGCCACTCGAGTACAGCGTCGCGTTCTGGTCTTCGACCATCGCTCGCACCCACTCGCGGGTGGCGTCCTCCCCCTCGAGTTCGATCATCGCGACGATGAACGACCGGAACGTGCCGGAGTTGGGCCGCGTCGCGATGACGTCTCGGAACCGCTCCTCCTCGGCGTACGCGAAGATGTCGTTCGGAAGGTCCTCGGTCCACAGCTCCGTGTTGTACTGGACCGCGCGGACTCGGCCGGACGCGCCCGTCCACGTCCCGTCGGGGTCGCTGTAGTTGTCGTCGATGGCGTCGACCACGTCCTCGGGAAGCGTTCGAACGAGTCCGTCCTGTTTGAGCGACGCGAGCGCGCCCGACGACTGGGTGTAGAACACGTCGGCCGGACTCCCCTCCCCCTCCTCGTTGATCTTGTTGAGCTGGGCGGAGTTGTCGTCGTAGTCGGTGCTAATCGTGAACCCCTCGTACTCGTCTTCGATCGCCTGAAACAGCGGATCGATCTGGTCGACCGTCCGACCGGAGTACACGGTGAGCTCACCTTCCAGATCGCCGAGTTCGTCCCACGTCACCGCCGAGGACGTGAGCGCGGCGCCTTGCGGCCCGTAGTCGTCGAACGGGTCCTCGCCACCGCCGCCGAACAGGTCGGTACAGCCTGCGACGGCGATGCTGCCGGCCGCCCCGGTGAGTCCGAGGAACCGTCGGCGACTGGAACGCTCGGCGGAGCGGGTGGGGGATTCGTCCTCCATATTTGATTTAGGTTGGCCTAAAAGAAAAAGCGTTCCGATTTAGGCTGACCAAAAACATGTTCGGGGCGGCCGATCAGGCTCTCGAGATACGCGGATCGGCCCTCCGGAGGCCGTACTCGGCACACACGAAACGGAACACGGCATGCGGAACACGACGTCCACGACGGCGAGAATCGAGGCCGAGTAGAGCGGAAGCGACCAGGAACGAACGCGAACGGCGGACCGAGAGCCGACACTGACGAAAGCGGCAGTCGATACTGGACGAAAACGGCAGTCGAGCTCTCAGTCGGTGCGGGCGAACGTCGGGTCCGGCCGACCGTGTCCGTGGTGGCTCGGATCCGTATCGAACCCGTTGGTGACCTCGTAGAACACCGCCTCGGGGTCGCGGTTCCACTGCCACTTCCAGCGAGTTCGCACGAGCAACGCGATCTTCCGGCGGAACGTGAGATCGGGCGTCGTCGACACCGTGTCGTATCCGAGCTTCCGGATCAGCCGGTGGTGGTCCGCGTACAGCACCGCCGCCAGCAACACCGCGAACTGACAGTCTTCGGGGAGGTATTTGATCCCGGCGACCCCTTCCTCGTACAGCCGTTCCGTGCGTTCGAGCTCGGACCGGATCGCCGCCGCGACGTTCTCGTCGAACTCGAGGTCCAGGATCTGCTGTTCGTCGACGCCGTGTTCGCGCAGCGTCTCGAGCGGCAGGTAGATCCGGTCGCGCTCGATCACGTCCTCGCGCACGTCCCGGATGAAGTTCGTCATCTGGAACGCCTCGCCGAGTTTGGTGGCGTGCGGGAGCGCAGTCTCCGGACGGTCGATATCCATGATCGCCGTCATCATTCGCCCCACCGCGGCCGCCGACCCGTCCATGTACGCCTCGAGGTCGGCGTACGTCTCGTACCGATCGGTGTCGATGTCGCTTTCCATCGCGTCGACGAAGGCGTTCACGTCCTCGTCGGCGATGCCGCGCTCCTCGCGAACGGTTGCGAACGCGTCGAGCACCGGGTCGTCGGTCGGCTCCTCGCCGAGTGCGGCACGGCGAAGCCGATCCAGTTCGGCACGCTGCTCTTCCGGGGGTGCCGTCTCCTCGGCGTCGACCACCTCGTCGGCCATCCGGAAGAAGCCGTATAGAACGTACGTCGGACGGCGTATCCGCTCCGGAAGCACTCGGGTTGCGACGTGGAACGTCTTCCCCGTCCGTCGCTGGATCCGTTTCCCCTCGGCGACTTGGCCTCGTCCTACCATGGTGGCCTCGACGGATCAGTCCGGAGGGTTACGAGCGGGTCAGTCATGAAATCAAGTAACGGCCTCCATCGACATAACAGTTCGTACGTACGAGTATGGTATCACACGGGTCCGAACCGTGCTGATTAATACATGGGTTCCGACACTTCGACGAGTACTCAGTAAAACGTGTCGCTACAGTCATACACGACGCCGTGAGACGGACAGACGTACTTACAGTGTCGGTGGTACATCGGCTCCGAACAGAGGGGACAGGGACGACCGCCTCCGCGCTCGGGGCGGTCGCCTTTCGTCTCCGAGTCGGTGTCGTTCGCCCGGCCCGATTCCTGCATGGACACACCACGGGGTCCCGAGGTTTAACTCTCCCGTCGCCGGGTCGCACAGATGCGTCGTACTGACCACACTCCCGACCCCTCACCGCAAACCGGTCGGTTCCGTCACTCGTCGGCAAGCGACTCGTACACGTCCGTCGCGACAGCGGGCTCCGAGAACGGGAGGGTGACGATCCCCTCCCACGAGTCGTCGGTTAGGGCCGCAGCCGTCTCCTCGTCGAGGTCGATGCGACGCACCTCGGTCCCGTCGAGCGTCATCCGTATCTCGAACGCATCGGGAGCGTCGACGACGTCCTCGTCGCCCATCGCAGCACGGACTGCGTCGATGGCGTCATCGCCGAGCTCGATGATGACGAGATGCTCGTCACCTTCGGGATGCACGCCTTCGACGTGGACCAGCCCGCTCGCGTCGAACAGCAGCCGATCCTCGGTGTCGCCGACAAGCCGGGCCGCGAACGGCGCGTTCGGATCCGCATCGACGTACGCCACGTCGGAGTCATCGTCGGAGCCACCGTCGACTCCGTCACTCCCGGCCGCGGCCGTGCCCGACCGCTCCTCCGATTCGTTGACGGTCGATGCGCCGACGAGCCCGATCACCCCGACCGCAGACACCGCTCCGAGCGCGCCGACGACGCCGCGTCGAGAAAGCTCCATACCCGACGCTCGTTGTCACGGGTAAAAAGGATTACACGCCGATTCACGGGGTTGATAATCGTGGCTACCCGTGATCCGCGCGATTCTCAGTCTTGGCTTGCTTCCATCGGTGCGGTAGACGGTGTGTCGACGGAGGTCGTCGCTGGCTCCGAGCCGCCTTCGGAGAAGTCGAATCCGCCATCCTCCGAGGAGTCCTGCTCATTCCCGCCGAAGGAGTCACCCGCTTCGACGTCGAACTCGTCGAGCAGCGACCGGAGGTCGTCCGACCGTTCGGAGAGCGTGTGAGTCCGGCGAGTCACCTCCGAGACGGTCGCAGTCTGCTGTTCGGCCGCGGCCGCGACGTTCTCCGACTCCCCAGCCGTCTGCTGGCTGATCTCGGCGATTTCGTCGACCATGTCGACGACCTCCTGTGTCGTCTCCGCCTGATCGTCGGTCGCGCTGCTTATCTCTTGAACCGTCTGGTTCACCGTCGTCACCTCCTCGCCGACCTCCTCGAACTCCCGTAAGGTCGTCTCGATCGTGTGGACGCTGTCGGACACCTGTGACTCCATCGCCTGCACGTCGGATGCGGCGTCGGCGGACGCCGACTGTACCTCGTCGATCCGTCCCGAGATCTCCGCGGCCGAGTCGCGGGTCTCCTCGGCAAGTCCTTTCACCTCGTCGGCGACGACGGCGAACCCGTTTCCGGAGCTCCCCGCCCGCGCCGCTTCGATCGACGCGTTCAACGCGAGGAGATTCGTCTCCTCGGCGATCTCGTCGATGAACGAGACGATCTCGTCGATCTCGTCGATCTCGTCGACGAGGTCGTCGACCGCGGTGGCGGTTTCGGCGATCCGCGTCTCCAGCCGGTCCAGCTCCGCGATCGCCTCCTCCGCGGCCTCGCGGCCGGACTGGCTCCGGTCCGCGGCACCCTGTGCAGTGTGGGCCGCGTCGTCCGCCGAGGCGGCGATCTCCTCGACGGTCGCCGACAGCGTGCTCATCTCGTCGGCGACCGCCTGCAGCTCCTCGGTCTGCTCGCTTGCACCGTCGGAGATCGCCTGCACCGACTGCGCGACCTCCTCGCTCGCGCTGTCGACCTCGTCCATGCTGGCAGTGACGTCGTCGCTCGCGGCGTCGACGTCGGCGGTGAACGATTTCACCTCCGCGAGCGTGTCGGCCAGCGTCCCGACGAGCCGGTTGTAGTCGTCGACGAGCGCCGTGTATCGGTCCGCGTCGTCGATCGCCAGCTCCTCGGCGTCGATCGTGGCGGTGAGTTCGCCCTCGCGAGCGCGTTCCGTCGCGTCGCCGAACGCGTCCATCAGCGACTCCAGCTCGGTCGTGTACGATTCGAGGTTGTCGGCCATCCGCGAGAGCGACTCCCCGAACGCGCCCGGCACCTCCTCGTCGAGGACCGGATCGTCGAACTCCTGGGCTGCGAGCGCCTCGGCCTGGCCGGATACCGTCTCGAGATACGACTGCAGGGATACGAACGAGTTCGTGAGACTCCCGATCTCGTCAGTTTGGTCGCTCGCGGAGAGCGTCGCCGACCCCCCGGTTGCCGACCCGCCCGCGGCCATCTCGGCGGACACCGCTCCCGACGCAATCGCGTCAGCATGCCGCTCCAGCTCGCGGATCGGCGTCGTGAAATCTCGCCGCACGATCAAAAGCGTGTTGTAGATCGCGACGAGCGCCCCGAGAAACAGCGTGCCGGAGACGAGGTACCAGGCAGTGCCCGAAAGGACGAACGGAACGATGAAGATACCGACCGTGGCGAGAAACTGGATCACCACGGCCGCCACGACCTTCCGTTCTATCGACTCCAAAACGCCGATCGCGTCCATCGTCTTCCAGAGCAGCGCCTCGTACCGATCCCCGAGGTCGAGGCTCCTCGCTGTTGTCATCGACATACGTGACCGTCGATGAAACGGTAGTATGAACCCCCGGATCCAGTTATCGGTCCGGATAATCGGGAGGAGATGCCGGAGTAGCCGTGAACTGGCGCTCGCACCCTCGACGACGGCGATTTCGCGGCCACGACTCCTCACGGCCACGACTCCTCACGGCCACGACTCCTCACGGCCACGACTCCTCACGGCCACGACTCCTCACGGCCACGACTCCTCACGGCCCTCGATCGGCTCGGCGACGACCCCGTCCTGCTGAACTGCGGCACGGGCACACGCCGGGCAGACGCGTCGGTTCGCCTCCCACGGGATCGACAGGCGAACGGCGACGGCTTCGGTGCAGTCCGGCTCGGCACAGACGGGATCGCTCTCCTCACCGTCCGGCGTCATACGAGAACGGTTGTCGCTCGACCGTCTTCGGTGTTTCGCGCGGACGAATGGCGACAGAGATGGGTGCCGCGGACGGATAGCGGCAGAGACGGGCGCTCAGATCCGGCGCTGACGAGTGTACCGAACGTGAGCGTGACGAGGCCGGTGTTTCTGTCGTACTCGATCACTCCGCTACGCTCCATTCGTGGGAGGTGTGACTGATGGTCGCCGAACGCACACGACGGTCGCCAGCGTTAGCTCACCGTGCCGGCCAGGAGGATCGCGTAGATTGCCGCGTTGTACGCGCCGTGTGCTAGTCCCGGAACGAGCACGTTGCCCGTCCGCTCGTACAGATACCCGAGCAGACAGCCGAGCGCGAAGACGATCCCGACGTACGCGAACTGCTCCGTCGTCGTACCCTCGATCGCCGGCAGATGGACGAGTGCGAAAAGAGCGCTCGCGAGCAGCACCGCCGGGGTCGCGTCGAACGCGTTCCGGAGGCCACCCTGCACGACTCCGCGAAACAGGAGCTCCTCGACCGGACCCACGATGAGGATCGACACGGCGATCATCGCGAGGTAGTAGGCGACCGGGTCGCCCGCGGGAACCGTCGCCGTGTTCTGTCCGGTCGTGATCCCTATCGTTCCGAGGACGTACAGCGCGCCGTACTGCAGCGCCAACAGCGCGACCGCGACGACGGCGACGAGGCCGGCGTCCCGGCGCGTGAGCCACTCGACGTCGACGAGATCCCACTCGTCCGTGAACGCGAAGTAGCCGAGCACGGCGAGGAAGAACCCGCCGAACTGCACGACCGTTCGAAGGACCTGCCACGCGCTCGTTTCCTCGCTCACGAGCCCCACGCGCACTGCGATCCCCGTGACCGGAGCGGTGATCGCGGAGGCGACGACCAGCGCGAACACGATCGCAAACACCGCGCTGGCGACCCGCAGGAGTCGTCGGATCGGAAGCGCTGGGTCGTCGGTCGGAGCGTCTCCGGTGTTCTCCTCGTCACCATCGGCGCCGTCGCCGCTTGCGGCGACATCCTCCTCGCTCCGAGACCCACCGCTCATTACCGCGTGCTATGGGTGGGATCGGTTTATCCGCTCCGGATACCGACGGCTCGACACCTACGACCGCTCGATACGCAGCTCCCGCTTGTCGGCGACCGCCTCGGCCTCGGGGAACTCGCCGTCGCCGAGCAGACCGCGTGCCGCGCGCTTTCCCCACTCGACGGCGGGTTGGGTGAACGTCGAGACGCTCGCCAGCTCCCCGTACAGCACGCAAGCCGCCTCCATCCCGTACAGCAGCTCGCCGAGCGCGCGCTCGTCGACGCGGTCGATCTCCACTCTGACGTTCGGGACGTCCGCCGCCGCGAGACTCGCCTCCGTCGCCTCGAACTCCGCATCGAGCAGCTCGCCGAGCGATGCGCCGCCGAGGTACGACAGCCCCTCGAGTTCGGTCTCCGGGATCGGGATCGTGGCGCGCTCCTCGGGACGGACGAGCGTGACGAGCGTGTTCGGCGGACCGGCCCGGTACAGCTGGAGCTGGGAGTGCTGGTCGGTCGCGCCGAGCGCGCGCGCCGGCGTCTGGCCGAGTCCATCCTTCCCGAGGCTCTCGGCCCACAGCTGGGCGAACCACTCCGCGAACGTCTCCAGCGACTCCGCGTACGGCATGAACGCGTTCGTCGCCGCTCCCCGCTTTGCGAGGGCGTACGTCGTCGCGCCGTACGCGTACGCCGGCGACTCGAAAAGCGATCCGGAGAGCGCGTCCATCCCGTCTCGGCCGCCCGCCAGCACCGCCTCGACGTCGTGGCCACACAGCGCCGCGGCCGCGAGCCCGACCGTCGAAAGCACGGAGAAGCGTCCCGGGACGCCCGCAGGGACATCGAGCGCCGGCAGGTCGTGTTCGTCGGCGAGCCGCCGGAGGTTCCCCTCGTCGCCGGTCGTGACGAGCGTCCGATCGGTCCAGTCGACGCCCGCCGCCGTCATCGCCTCGCGCACGACGAGGAAGTTCGCGAGCGTCTCCGCGGTCGTCCCCGAGTTGGAGACGACGTTGACGACGGTGTCCTCGAGAGGAAGCGACGAGAGAAACCGGTCGACGTGGTCGGGGTCGACGTTGTCGAGCGCGTACGCGTCGACGTCGCTGTCGAGCGCATCCGTGAGCGTCATCGCGCCGAGTGCGCTCCCGCCGATCCCCACCGTGAGCACCGCTTCCGGCTCCCCGAACGGCTCGGTCGCCGCGCGGATCGCGTTCGGATCGGCGGTTTCGGGCAGCGTCAGTGCGGCGTAACCGAACTCGTCGGCAGCCATTCCGCGGTCGATGCGCTCGTGGGCGTCCGCGACGCGGTCGTCGAGTCGTTCCAGCGTCTCCTCCGTGAGCCCCGGCATGGTTCCGAGGGCGTTGCCGATGTCGACGTCCATACTCGGTCAGGCGGGCGACCGGAACTTAAATCGGCCGTCCGGGACGCACGAACGAGGGCGGACCGCCCGGAGGGGACGAGCGGGAGGCGAGGATACAAACCCGCTCACGACCTTGCGCCGGTATGGTCACGTTCCTCGCCGGCGGGACGGGAACGCCGAAGCTGCTCGACGGCGCGACTCGCGTGTGGGATTCCGACGACATCGCCGTCATCGCCAACACGGGCGACGACGTCGAGCTGGGCGGTCATCTAGTCTGTCCGGACGTCGACACGGTGCTTTTCGCCGAGGGTGACGTCCTCGACCGGGAGACGTGGTGGGGGATCGACGGCGACACGACCGCGACCCACGCGGAGCTCCACCGGCTGGCGGCGGCGGCCGGGGTGACTGACGGCGCGGACTCCGACGACTCGGGCCCCGCGGACTCCGACGACTCGGGCCCCACGGACTCAGACGACTCGGGCCCCACGGACTCAGACGACTCGGGCCCCACGGACTCAGACGACTCGGGCCCCGCGACCGCCGCGCCGCGATACCTCGACGACGACGCCCAGACAGCTGGCCGTCGGATCGCTCGCTGGCGACGGTTCTCCGGCGTCGCGGAGTTCATGGAGATCGGCGACCGCGACCGCGCAGTCCACCTGACTCGGACGAGCCTGCTCGACGAGGGGAGGACGCTCACCGAGACCACTCGGACGCTGGCGACGGCGTTCGACCTCGACATCGACCTTCTTCCCATGTCCGACGACCCCGTCGCGACGCTCGTTCACACCGAGTCGGATGAGACGATCCACTTCCAGGAGTACTGGGTCGCTCGTCGCGCGGAGCCGCCGGTCGCGGACGTGGAGTTCCGCGGCGCGGCCGACGCCGACCCCACCGACGCCGTGCTGGACGCGCTCGCGGAGCCGGTCGTGGTCGGTCCGTCGAACCCCGTCACGAGCATCGGCCCGATGCTCGCGATCCCGGGGATTCAGTCGGCGCTCGCCGAGACGCCCGTCGTCGCCGTCTCCCCGTTCGTCGGCGACCGGGTGTTCTCCGGCCCCGCGGCGGAGCTGATGTCGGGCGTCGGTTACGAACCGTCGACAGCCGGCGTCGCGGCCGCGTATCCGTTTGCCGATGCGTTCGTCCTCGACCACGAAGACGACACCGAGCTCGAGGCGGCTCCCGAAACGACACAGGATCCGGGCGAGAACACCGACCGCGAGACGGCCCTCGAGACGACCGTTACCCGTGACCGACACGTGGAGTACACGGACACCCGGATCGACGACGCGGACGACGCCGAACGGGTCGCGCTCGCATGTAGGCGGGCACTGGAGGTGATCGGATGACGCAGCCACTGGAGGTGATCGGATGACGCAGCCACTGGAGGTGATCGGATGACGCAGCCACTGGAGGTGATCGGATGACGCAGCCACTGGAGGTGATCGGATGACGCAGCCACTGGAGGTGATCGGATGACGCCACCGGCTGGACCGTCGGCACAGGACACCTCGTCCGATCCGTTCCTCGTCGCCGCCAGTCTCAGCGGAGAGGCGGACGCGACGTGGGCCCGGACGGCCGGCGAGTACGTCGACGTCGCACTCATGGGCGGGGTCGCGCTCGATCCTGCGAGTCGGGCGGCCGCGCGAGACCTCGTCGAGCGCGACCGTGCGGAGTTCCTTCCCGACTCGCCCGTCACGTTCATCGACGACCAGCTCCGCGCGCTCACCGACGCCTCCGTCCGTCCGGGGTTCAACGTCCGAAGTTCGACCGTCGACCCGATCCGGGAGGCGGCGGCGGTGTGTGCCGACCACGACGCGGTGTGTGAGATCAACGCCCACTGTCGGCAGCCGGAGCTGTGTGCGGTCGGCTGCGGGGAGTCACTGCTGGAAAACGTCGACCGGCTCGCCGACTACGTCGCCGCCGCGTCGGGGGCGGGCGCGGAGACGAGCGTGAAGGTGCGAACCGAGGTCCCAGGCGTCGACCTGGTCGCGGTCGCGGAGGCGGTCGCGACGGCCGGAGCCGACTGGCTCCACGTCGACGCGATGGACTCCGAACCGGTCGTCGGCGACCTCGCGACGGCGATCGAGGCGGCCGACCTCGGGATGACGCTCGTTGCAAACAACGGGGTTCGCGGCCGCGGGACGGTCGCGGAGTATGCCGCCCACGGCGCGGACGCGGTGAGCGTCGGTCGGCCGAGCGACGACCCCCGCGTGCTCTCGCGAGTCGCGGACGCGGTCGCGGCGTGGCGGGCCGGCAAGCTACACGTGGCAACGCAAGAAACCGGCGTGGAGGGGTGTCGATGACCGGCTCTCTCCCCGGACGATCCCCCGTCGACGACGCGATACTGGCGCTGTTGCTCGAGGTCGCGGGCACGCCAAAGCCGGGCAACGTCGACCGCGCTCGTGATCTCGAGGATCTCCGGTTCGAGTCGTTTCTCGGCGGCGCGGTCGGCGCGAGAAGCGGATTGGAGCGCGCGGCCCGAGACGGCTCGGTCGGCGTCGCGTTCGAGCGCGCCGTCGCCGGTATGGCCGACCGCGCGGGGACGAACACGCAGTTCGGCTGTCTGCTCCTCCTCGTACCCCTCTTAAAAGCGACCGCCGCGGGCAACGATCCGGCCGCGGACGACCGTCTGGCCTCGAGCGACCCTGCGACCTCGGGTGACTGTTCTCGCACGGGAGTCAAGGGTGACTGTTCTCGCACGGGAGTCAAAGGTGACTGTTCTCGCACGGGCGTCGACCGTGTGACGCGCGCGACGACCGTCGACGACGCCGTCGCCTTTTATACTGCGTTCGAACACGTCGACGTCGCGGTCGACGACCCGCCAGCAGACGCCGTCGACTTGGACGTTCGGCGCGGCAGTGAGGCGGAATCGACGCTCAGGGATCGGGGGCTCACGCTCCGGGACGTGATGGCACTCGGAGCCGACGGCAGAGTAGAGGACGACGGAAAACGGAACGCCGACGTCGACCGGATCCCGGACCGGAACGCACAGGAGTGGATCGAGGGGTTCCCACGGACGTTCCGCGCCGCCGACTGGATCCTGAACGACGAGGGGCCGGTGACCGACCGAGCCGCTCGCGCGTTTATACTGCTGCTCGCGAGCGAGCCCGACACGCTCGTGGCAACCGACCACGACCCGGGAGTCGCTCACGAGGTGAGTCGGCGAGCGGCGTCGCTGATCGACGGTGCGCCGGTCGCACCGGCGAGCGGGTCGCTTGCGGACCGGATCGACCTCGATGCCGCCGAGTCGCTCGCGGCCGAATTCGTCGCGGACGGGATCAACCCGGGGACGACCGCCGACCTCACCTGTGCGGCACTGTACGTCGCCCTCCGTCACGGCGTGGAGGTGCGCCCGTGACCGACCCCGACCGGAGCTCCGCGGATCGCGACGTTTGGGATGGCCGCCCCCGCGACGGCGACGACGACAGCCCCCGCGGCGGCGACGACGACCGCCCCCGCGACGGCGACGATGAACGCAGCAACGAGGTGGGGGCCGACGGCTGGCCAGTCGATCTGCGGGGTGTCACGGAGTCCGTCGTCGCGACGCTCGGTCCGAACGACCGTTGGAATCACGCGGCGCTCGGGATACACGCGCCAGCGGACGCCGACGCGCCGGCCACCGCGCGCACGTACGGCCGTACCCGGACGTGGCGCAACTTCACCGAGCGCGGCTCGGGCGTCGTCCAGTTCACCGTCGACCCCCGCGAGTTCGTCGACGCCGCGTTAACGATCCGCGAATCGGACGAACCGGTGTTGCCGAACGCCGACGCGTGGGTGCGAGTCCGCGTCGCCGAGACCGGCGAGCGTGTCGAGGGAGACACCACCATCCGGACGTGGGCACTGGAACCGATCGAGTTCGAGGTCGTCACGGAGCGTGTCCCGACGATCAACCGCGGCTTCGGCGCGGTGATAGACGCCACGGTGGCCGCCTCGCGTCTCGACGTCGACGCGTTCGACACGGACGACCTGATCGACCGACTCCGGTACTTCGCAGACGTCGTCGACCGCTGTGGCGGTCCTCGCGAACGGGAGGCGTTCGCACGCATCGACGAGGCGACCGGGTGGCGAGAGCGTACGGAGCGAACCGCTGCGTCGGACCATGCCGACGAAAAAACCGCTAGAGACTGACTCCGGCCGCCGCTCGTCGGGAAATCGTGGCGATCGGTTCTCCGGGAACCGTCGAGAGACGCCGACCTTCCTCGTAGCCAGTCACCCCGAGTCGTCGGTCGTCGACTCCTCCGATGGCGTCCCCGACGACCGGCGGCCACGCTCGACGAACCGCCGGGCAGTCTCGCTCAACCCGTCCGCGAGCTCTCCCGGTTCGGCAGTCGGCACCGTCCCGTCAGCGTCCGGCTCGTCAACCCCGTCGGCTCCGGACTCCGACCGATCGACGTCCGACGGCTCCGCATCCGGCGGATACGACGGCTCCGCATCCGGCGGATACGACCGCTCCGCGGGTGGGACGAACGCAGTCTCCACCTCGCGGACCATCTCCCGAATCTCGTCGTCGTCGAGACGGTCCGCATACGCGTCGCGGATGAGGTCGGGGATAGCGTACGCGTAGTGGCCCCGTCCGGCGTGTCGGATGAGCCCTGCCTTCCTGATCGGTCGATGACGGCTGTACGCGTGTCCGGCGTCTCCGTCCCCACCGGCGTCGATGTGGGCCGCGATCGGCTCGCTGACGCCCTCCCGGCGATACTGACGGAGCATCGCTCGCGACAGCTCCGGCAGCGACTCGATCCGGCTGCGGAGCTCCTCGATGACGGCCGCGCGGGTGCCGAGCTCCACGGCGTCGTCGAACCGCAGCGCCCCCTCGGCGACGTCCGCGCGGGTAACCGGCTCGACGTCCGACTGCTCGTCGGAAGGGGACTCCCCGTCGCCGGGGTCCTCGATGCGCTCCGACGGGTTCGACTCGTCGTAGTCGGCGAACTCCGCCTGCCCCCGGTCGGTCGACCTCTCGGGAGTTCGGCCGGATCCGCCACGATACGGGGCCTCCGCCTTGCCGAGCAGCGCCTGTGCGAACTGGTCGGCCATGTTGCTGAGGTCGCGCGCCTCCTCGAGTTCGCGTTCGAGCTGCTCGATTCGCGACCGCTTTTTGTCGAGCTCCTGACGGAGATCGGCCAGCTCGGACTCGCGACGCTCGCGTTCGTCGGAGATCGATTCGAGCTCGCTCACGAGGTCGCCCGACACCGATTTGAGCTCCGGCCGCTCGAAGTCGTCGAGTCCGGGAGTCGCCCCGGCGTCGAACGTCCGCTTGCGATGAAACTGGATGCGGCGAATCGACTCGTCCCAGTCGGTCATGAGGAACGCCTCGCCGTCGTCGAGCTCCTCGACGGCGTCGGCGTACTTCGATCCGAGGATCCGGCCGACGACCGTCGTGTCGTTGTCCCAGGTGAGTCGATGCCAGCAGAGCCAGTCACACTGGGTGATGAAATCTTTTTTAACATCGGCCGGCCGCTGGCTGATACCGACGATCCCGAGCCCGTGTTTACGGCCGCGCTTACCGACCTTGATCAGCATCTTCCCCGTTTCGTCCATCCCGCCACCCTCCGGGATGTACTCGTGAATCTCCTCGACGACGAGCAGGAACGGCTTTTTTAACTTCTTCTCCTTTGCGAACAGCTGTTTGACGACGTTCAACAGCAGTTCGTTGGCGACCGACTCCTCCAGATAGCCGGAGACATCGAGGATGATCGGAACGTTCTGTTCTAACGCGAGCGACGCGATCTTCTCGGCGTGTTCCGGCGAGACGACGATGTCGCACTCGTCGTCCGCACCGACGTGGAGGATCTCGAACTCCTCTTTTAATCCGTAGTACTCGCCGTCGGTGTCGACGATCATGACGGGGAACCCGTCCTCGAGTAGGTTTTCGATCACGACGGACGCCGTGTTACTTTTGCCGGAGCCGCTTTTTCCGGTGATGAACGAACGACCCGTGAGCACGTCGACGACCGGAAGCTCGACGGGAGTCCCCTCCTCGGCGGTCGCGTCCCCACCGATCCCGTCGCTCACGTCCGCGACGTGGATCGTCTCCTCGTCGGTCATATCGTATACAGACGACGCTGACCTCAAAGAGCTTCGCCTCGCGAAGCCGGTCTCTCCAACCACCACTCGGCAGCGTCGACGCCGGCATCGGTCGCCGTCGACCGGAGCTCTCCCCCCGAGCGTCCGCCGGCGCTCCGGCGGGAAACGCCTAAGCCGTTCGCCCCCCGCCTTCCGATATGCAACCGATATCCGTTCTCGGTCCCGGCGCGACGGATCTCGTGCCGTCCCTCGTGGCCCGACTCGACGGGCGTGTGGCAGTCGTTACTCGACCCGACGGCACGACAGACGGCGGTGTCGCCGTCGATCGCCCCGACGACAGCGCGGATCCGGACGGCGACACGGCGATCGAGCTCTGTGCGGACGGCAGTTGGACCGGACGCGGCACTGTCGATGGGTTCGACGACGCCCTCGATCGACTGGCGCCCGACCACGACTACCTCGTCGCCACCGGATGCAGCCGGCTTCGAGTTCCGACCGTGCTGCTCGGCGAGGAGACGGAGCCGGACGACGTTCCGGGAACGGTGATAGCGAGCGCGGATACTCCCGAGTCGCTCCCGATCGACGAGGTAGTGGACGAGCTCGCCGCGGCGGAGCCGTGGATAACGCTCGAGGAGCTCGTCGACCGGGTCCGGGACGCTCCGGGCGCCGAACGCTCCGGAGCGATCGCGACGTTCACGGGTCGAGTTCGGGCGAAGGACGCACCCGACGACGACCGAACCACACACCTCGCGTTCGAGAAGTACGAGGGGGTTGCCCGCGAGCGCATGGACGCGATCTCCGCCGAGTTAACCGACCGGGACGGCGTGTTCGCGGTCCGGATGCACCACCGAACCGGCGTCATCGAGGACGGCGAGGACATCGTCTTCGTCGTCGTCCTCGCGGGGCACCGCGACGAGGCGTTCCGGACGGTCAAGGACGGCATCGACCGACTGAAAGACGAAGTCCCCATATTTAAAAAGGAGACGACGGAGTCCGAGGAGTTCTGGGTTCATCAGCGAGACTGATATCGCTGCGGATCGGTTCCGTTGACTCCGTCTCGGAGGGTGTCGTACCACAGTTCACGCGCCTACACGAGAACCGCTCACTGCAGCCATCGCGGTGATCGATACCGGGCGTACGTCGCTCACGAGGGTGGATGAGGGGTTTATACGTGATTGCGTGATGGATCTGGAGGTGATTTATAAGTGAGTCGCGGGAGCGATAGCTCCGCGACGAACGATCTGAAAGCCCCAGCCGGGAGGCGGGCGCACGCTCGCTGCGCGCTTCGGTCGCTCACGTCGTTCGCTCCCTGCAGTGCTTGTGTCGCCTGCGCCCGCCTCCCGGCTGCCCCTTTCAACCCCACCCGACCGCACCGCAACCGCACCTCGCGCCTCCCCAGCCTCGTCGGCGGCTCGCGCGTTCCGCGCTCGCCGCCGCCTCCCTCGCACGCGCTCCTCGCGCTCTTTCCAGAGCGCTCGGAGGCGCGCGCCGACCGCCCGCCGTCACCTGATATATAAATCATGCTCTGCGGTGTGGTTGCGGTCGAGGCTGGGGCGGTCCGAGGCTGCGGTGCGGGGCGGGACTGGAAGGGGCAGCCGCGAGGGCGACGCACGGCGAAGCAAGCACTGCAAGGAGCGAGCGAAGTGAGCGACTGAAGCGCGCAGCGAGCCGCGCGAGCCGTCGCGGCTGGGGCTTCCAAGTCGGTCTCTGCTCCACCGCTCACTTATATACCACTCCTCACCACGCTGAATACACCTTTATAAACCACACATCGATTCTCGTATGCGCAATATACGCCCGATATCGATCACGAAGCAGGAGCAGTGTAGCAGGTAATTCATCACTGAACTTGTGAAATTAACACCGTGTGAACTGTGCTATGACACCATCCCACTCGTCAACTGTCCCGCCCACGGTGGGGCGGAGAATCCGCCTTGCCACCCAGTTCGAAGAAGCATACAGAGAGGGCGAGTACCAACTGGCAAACAAGGCGACCGCAGAGGCGTACGGACTGACTCCTCGGGAAGTCGAAGGCAGGAGCGAAGCGGAGATCATTCCAAACGTCGACGACTCGGAGCAGTTCCGTGCGGACGACGTGGAAGTTATCGATTCGGGCGAGCCGAAAGAGATCTCCGAAGAGGAGCTAACGGCGGCGGACGGCGAGACACGCATCCTACGGACGACGAAGCTACCGTATCAAATGTCGGAGAACGGTGACGACGCAGTGCTGGGGTACGCGCGAGACTGATCGACCTCAAACAGTACGAGCGGGCGCTCGAGCGCCAGCGTGACAAGTTGAAGGTACTCAATCAGTAACCGACCCCTCCCTACTTCGCTCGGTCTTGCGACCTTGCTCGTTGAGGGTTCCGTCAGACGAGGTCTGACGACGTGCAGGCTTGCGCCTGCACTGGGGCTTTGATGTGGGACTCGCCGCCAGTTGTCGCCGGGGAGGAAGGTCGTTCCTCGCCCGTACCGAACGACCTTCGGGGTCGGTATCCCCACCATCCTGGGGCCGGGCTACTGCGGCCCGTGATACCGGCGACTTGTGCGACGGTATCACTAGTTATTGGCACGTCGGCCCCCGAAAAAAGTGTATCGGATAGCGAGTCAGATGGCAGAAGCCACATTGTCCGTTTCCCATCATGTCGGCTTCTGCTCACGGGCCGAGGCCCGTTCGGATGGTCAGCGGGACCGACGGTCCAGCACGACTTGAGGCCGGGGGCTCCGCGTCGAAAGATTCCGATCGGCCGTCAGTTCGTGAGCTCGTCGACGGCACGCTCGCGTTCGGCGTTGCCGTCGCGGATCTCCTCGACGTACTCGTCGACTCGTTCTTTGATCCCCTCTTTTGCGTCGTCGGGCGAGAACTCCTCGGACATCGACAGCAGCCGGACGAACGCGCGGAGCTCCTCGTCGGTGATCCGCTCGAACTCGTCGGCCTCGATCTTCGCTATCACCTCGTCGACGTCGATCTGACCGACCGGATCGACGTTGAACTCGACGGATACCATTCGGTAGTCGGAGCCCGCGAGCCGCTGTTCGGATTTCGCGACCCCCTCCGAGAGCATATCCTTGAACGGCGTCACGTACCCCATCGTGCCGAGATGGAGAAACGCGAGCATATCCGTGATCCCCCGGGTGTACGCCTCGCGATCCTCGTCGTCCGGATCGAACACGGTCTTGCGGTCCCGGTCCTCGAGACACTCGTACAGAATGCTAAAATCGAGGATCGCGTTCCGCACTCGGCGGCGGATCCGGTTCCGCTTCTGTTTTTTCGAGTGGTCCGTGTAGTCGGTTTTCCGACCGAGGAGGAACTCCCGGTCCGACGGAGTCAGGATGCCGCGGGGACGATCGGCGTCGGCGGCCGTTTCGAGCGAGGGGGGCACGTCGTCCTGTGACATACCCGAAACGCGGGTGCTCACCGGATTAACGTTTGTGGTCGGAGCCACGGTCGGGCCTCCAGCGGCGGCGATCAGTAGCCGGTTCCAAGCAGCTCGTTGGCGAGGAGGACACAGAACGCGACCGCGAACAGCCCGGCAAGGATCGAAAAGGAGACGCCCCACCCGAACAGGTCGGCCGCCAGCCCGACCCCGACCGATCCAGCCGCCCCGATGACGGTGTAGGCGGTTCGCACGAGCCCGAAGCCGGCACCCCGCTCGGCGTTGCCGAGCACGTCCATGAATCGGGGATCGATCGCCGAGAAGAAGCTGGATCCGAACCCGGCACACACCACCGCGACGACGACGCCACCGACCCCGGGAACGAGGACGAACCCTGCGGTTCCGACCGCTCCGGCGAGCATCGCGGTTCCGATCGCGGAGTCGCGTCCGAACCGATCGGAGAGCCGGCCGATTGCGACCTGCGCGACCGTTCGGACGACGAAGAACCCGGAGAAGACGGTCGCGGCCGCGGCCGGGGAGTACCCCCGGAACGCGACGAGAAACGTCGGCAGAAAGGACATGATCCCCTGAACGACGTACGTCCCGATCATCGCGATGAAAAGCGGTAGCAGGATCTCCGGCCGCGACAGCAGTTCGGCGAGCGGGCCGAGTCGCAGTCGATCCCGCATCGGCTGGTCGGGACGCCGCGGCTCGGTCGGCCGCACGCCCCACAGAAAGAGGAGAAACACGGGGACGCCGACGAGCGCGGACAGCGCCACCGCGGGCCGCCAGCCGTACCTGACGCCGACCCACGCGGCCGCGAGCGGCGCGGCCAGCCCGGCGAGCGGGCCACCGACGGAGTGAAACCCGACCGCCGTCCCGAGGTCGTCGAACGTCCGTGAGAGCAGCGTCGTCGCCACCGCGTAGTGGAGGCCGGCGACGAGTCCCAGAAGTACGGCCGCCACCACGAACGCCGCGAACACGGGTGCAAACGCGAGCAGGACGCTCATCGCGGTCGTGCCGCCGACGGCAACGAGGATCACCCGACGTTCGCCGAAGCGGTCGGCAAGGATCCCGCTCGGGAACTGCGAAACGCCGTACGCGAGCCACATGCCGGACAGTGCCACGCCGATCGCGGTGTTCGACACCGAAAAGTCGTCGACGATGAACGGGACCACCGGACTGATCGCCATCCGCGCAAAGTACGTCACGAAGAACGCGAGCATACACAGCGACAACACCGTATACCGGTACTGCCAGTTCACGCGGGAGACCGCCTCCGGGATCGGTCCATGCCCGGGGTTGCCCACGCGATGAAATGTACCCTCCGGTAGCGGTCGATTTCGAAGGCGCGTCACCAGTAGTTCGGTCGCCGCCAGGTCGGTCGCTGCGAACCGACCGTCTCAGGGTCGCTGCGAACCGACCGACGTAACCGCCTCGGTGAGCACGTCGACGCCGATCTCGAGACTCCGCTCGTCGACGTCGAACGTCGGCGTGTGGTGTGAGGTCGGGTGGTCGGTCCCCACGATCAGGTACGTCGACCGGCCACCGTTCTCGTGAACGCGCTCCATCAGGAACGTCACGTCCTCGCTTGCACCTAGCTCGGCCGTCGGGACGACCGTGTCGACCGACGGGACTCGCCGGGCGGCCTCGCCGACGAACTCGCGAAGCACCGGATCGCTGTCGACCCGGATCGATTCGCTGATCCGCCGTGGCACCACGTCGCAGTCGTGAGTCTCGGCCGCCGCGTAGAGGATCCGTTCGAGCTCCGAGCGCGTGTACTCCATCAGCGCCGTCGTCTCGCCGCGGACCTCACCGTGAAGCGTGATCTCCTCGGCGATCACGTTGCTCGCGGTCCCACCTTCGACTCGACCGAAGTTCACTCGCGTCATCCCCTCGCTGTGGCGGGGGATACCGTACGCGTTCTGGACGGCCGTCGCCATCGCCTGCATCGCGTTCGTCCCGCCGCTCGGATCCTTGCCGGCGTGCGCGCTCGCGCCCTCAAACGTCGCGGTGATGTGGGCCATCGCAAGGGGTTTCACCGCCCCGGCAACGACCGTTCCCGTCGGGTGGTCTAACCCGAGATGGAACGCGAACAGGTAATCGACCTCGTCGACGAAGCCGCCCTCCGTGAGCGCCTTACCGCCGCCGGCGATCTCCTCGGCCGGCTGAAAGAAGACGACGAACCGCCCCGAGAAATCGCTCTCCTTCACCGCTTCGAGCACGCCGAGCGCGATCGTCGGATGTGCGTCGTGTCCGCAGGCGTGCATATACCCATCGTGTTCCGATCGGAATCCCTCGGCCGCCGGTCGATGGTCGGGAGCCGTCGATTCGGTGATCGACACGCCGTCCATGTCGACGCGGAGGCCGACGGTGGGGCCGTCCCCCCGTTCCAGAACGGCGACCGCTCCCGTGTGGCCCCCGGCGGTCCGGTCGAGGACGTCCGGTCGGACGCCGGCCTCAACCGCCCGGTCGTACCACTCGTCGAGCGTCTCCTCGTCCGGAACCGCCATTCGGTGCTCCGGGTCGATCGCCTCCCAGCCGACGGCGAGTTCGTCGACGCCGATCCGATCGACCTCCTCAGCGATCCGGGCGGTCGTCCGGAACTCACACCATCCGGGCTCCGGATGCCTGTGGAACGCCCGCCGGAGCTCCGGAAGCCGGGTTCGCACGTCGTGGGACATCTATCTTGGCGAGGGTATGCCACAGAGCTATTTAATCTCCCTGTGCGGAGCCCGCGGACGATTCGCGGTCGCGCCGGCTGCTCCGATGGCTACGCCGGGGCGACGTGTTGGGCGGTGACGTGTTCGATCCCTTCGACGATCACGTCAAGGGCAGTCTCCGCGAGCGTCTCGGTGATCACGAGCGGCGGGAGCAGCCGGAGGACGTTGCCGTTGCGGCCCGCCTTCCACACTAACACGCCGTGTTCGAAGCAGTAGTCCTGGAGGTCGTCGACGAGATCGCCGAGTGGCTCGCCGTCCGCGTCGCGGAACTCCGCGCCGATGAACAGCCCGGTCCCACGGACCTCGACCAGCGTGTCGACCTTCTCGCCGACATCGCGGAGCCGTGTGCGGATCGCGGACCCCAGTTCACGGGCGTGAGCGAGCAGGTTGTGGTCCTGAATGTACTCGATCGCCCGACTGCCGGCGCGCATGCCGACGACGTGACCGCGGTAGGTGCCCGCGTGGTCGCCCGACCCCCACGTGTCGAGATCCTCGTGATACATCGTCGCGGACAGCGGGAAGCCGATGCCGCCAAGCGCCTTCGCCGAGGTCATCACGTCCGGCGTCACCCCCGCCCAGTCGCTGGCCCACCACTCGCCCGTGCGACCGAACCCGCTCTGGATCTCGTCGAACACGAGCGGGATGTCGTTGTCCGTCGCGATGTCCCGGAGTCCCTGTAAAAATCCCTCCGGCGGCGTCACGATTCCGCCCTCACCTTGAATCGGCTCGACGAAGATCCCGGCGGGGTTCGCAAGACCGCCGTACGGGTCCTCGACGATCGACTGGACCTCCTGTAAGGCGTGTTCGACTGACGCCTCCGGTGACGTGCCGTCACGGAGCGGGTACGGGTACGGGGCGTGGACGACGTCGCCGAGCAGCGGCGTGTACTGTCGTTTGAACTCCTTGTTCGACGTGACGCTCATCGCACCGGCGGTCGCCCCGTGATAGGACCCGCGGAAGGCGATGAGTCCGTCACCGCCGGTGTTGTACTTCGCCAGCTTGATCGACGCTTCGACCGCGTCGCTACCGGTCGGTCCGCCGAAAACGACGCGGTTCTGCCCGGCGAGCCCGTCGGGGGCGATCTCGTCGAGCTTCTCGATGAGCTCCAGCCGAGCCTCCGTGGGGAAGTCCACCGTATGAACCAGCCGGCTCGTCTGTTCTTGCACCGCCTCGAGCACATACGGATTGGCGTGGCCGACGTTCAACACGCCGATCCCCGCGAACATGTCGATGAACGTGTTGCCGTCGGCGTCGCGAACCGTCGCACCCTTCCCCTCTTTAAACGCGATCGGGATGTCCTCGGGGTACGCGACCGCGCTGCTGTCGATACGCTGCTGTTTCTCGATCAGCCGTCGACTGTTCGGTCCGGGAACCGAACCCACGTCCGGCGCGTCTTCGAAGTGGATCTCGTCGATCGGTGGTCCTGCCGTCATGTCTCCACCCACGGGGAACACGAATAAATAACTTGTTCACGATTTTCACCACCGGCGTAAACAGTATCTGATACAGCGTGGGCTCGTTCCGATCTGCGGGGCCGCTCGAACGGCCTCTCGGACGATCAGCTCCCGGATTCGGCGGGAGGATTTAATACAAGATCAAACGAATGTCAACATGGGTGAAAGTCCGTGTACGACAACATCCTCTATCCGACGGACGGGAGCACTGGGTCGGAGGTAGCCGCGGCTCACGTACGGGAACTGGCCTCGGCGTTCGATTCGACGGTACACGTCCTCTACGTGGTCGACGCGAGACACCTCGGGTTCGGGATGAGCGGCGACCATCACGGCGGCGACGGTCCGGGGATGAGCGGAACCCACATTACCGGCGGCCAGCCCGGAATGATCGGGGATCGGCTCGACGCCGAGGAGGCGAAAGAGGAGCTGGTCGAGGAGGGCCGCGAGTTCGTCGATCGAACGGCGGAGACGTTCGAGGGAGTCGACACGGAGTCGTTCGTCCTCACGGGGAACCCGCATACGGCCATCGTCGACCACGTGGAAGAACACGGCATCGACCTCGTGGTGATGGGGACCCATGGCCGAACCGGCGTCGACCGACATCTACTCGGTAGCGTCACCGAGAAGGTCGTCCGGATGTCGGACGCGCCGGTCGTGACCGTTCGAGGCGCCGAGACGGACGACTGACCGGTCAAGCTGACGGGGCGACCGACCGTTCGGGTCACGTGACCCGAACCGGCGTTCCGAAACCCTTACTCCCGGTCCGTGGCAGGTGACCGTATGAGCGATACGTCGAACCCGGACGGTGAGTCGGGTGGCGATCCCCCCACGGTCGATCCGGAGGAGGTGGAACACGTCGCGGAGCTCGCCCGCGTGCGCCTCGACGAGACGGAGGTCGAACGGTTCGCCGAGGAGTTCGCCGAGATCCTCGAGTACTTCGAGGCGCTCGACGAGGTCCCTGAGACGGACCGCGAGGAGGAGCTCGTCAACGTGATGCGCGCCGATGAACTCGAGGAGAGTCTCACGCAGGCCGAGGCGCTCGAAAACGCCGCCGAGACCGAGGACGGCTTCTTCAAAGGACCGAAGGTGTCGTAGATGTCCGCCGACATCAACGCCTTCATCACCGAGACTCGGATCGAGGGTGACGACGACGGACCGCTCGCCGGCCGAACGGTCGCCGTCAAGGACAACATCTCCACCGCTGGCGTGCGGACGACCTGCGGCTCGGAGATGCTCGCCGACTACGTGCCGCCGTACTCGGCGACGGTCGTCGACCGCCTGACCGACGCGGGCGCGACGATCGTCGGAAAGACGAACATGGACGAGTTCGGGATGGGGACGACGACGGAGACGTCCGCGTTCGGCCCGACCCGAAATCCGGCCGATCCGGAGCGTGTCCCCGGCGGCTCGTCGGGCGGCTCCGCGGCCGCAGTCGCCGCCGGCGAGGCCGACATCGCGCTCGGGTCGGACACCGGCGGCTCGGTGCGATGTCCGGCCGCGTTCTGTGGCGTCGTCGGCATCAAACCCACGTACGGGCTCGTCTCGCGATACGGGCTCGTCGCGTACGCGAACTCGCTCGAGCAGATCGGACCAATCGCGAACACCGTCGAGGACGCGGCGGCCGCGCTCGACGTCATCGCCGGACCCGACCCCAACGACGGCACGACCCGCGACCCGCGCGACGTCGACGGCGCGAGCGACGATCCGGAGTACGCCGCGGCCGCCGACGGTGACGTGGACGGACTCACGATCGGCGTGCCGACGGAGCTGTTCGAGGGAGCCGACGAGCGCGTCGTCGAAACGGTGGAGGCGGCGATAGCGGGGCTCGAAGCACGGGGCGCGACGACGACTGCTATCTCGCTTCCCTCCGTCGAGCACGCCGTCCAGGCGTACTACGTCATCGCGACCAGCGAGGCGTCCTCGAACCTCGCGCGGTTCGACGGCGTTCGGTACGGCCACCGCGCCGACTCCGACGGGAACTGGAACGAGGCGTTCGCCGAAACCCGCGAGGCGTTCGGCGCGGAGGTGAAACGCCGGATCCTCCTCGGCACGTACGCGCTCTCAGCGGGATACCACGACAAGTACTACAAGAAGGCACAGGACGCCCGCGCGTGGGTCCGCGAGGATTTCGAGGCCGCCTTCGAGGAAGTCGACGTCGTCGCCTCGCCGACGATGCCCGTCCTGCCGTTCGAGCTGGGCGAGAGCCTCGATGACCCCCTTCGGATGTATCTCGCGGACGCGAACACGACGCCAGCGAACCTCGCGAACCTCCCCGCAATCTCCGTTCCCGCGGGCGAGGCGGACGGGCTACCGGTCGGCCTCCAGCTGGTCGGGCCGAAGTTCGACGAGGAGACGATCGTTCGCGCCGCGAGCGCAGTCGAGACGAAATGAGCCTGACTGACGAGGAGCTAGAGCGGCTCGCGGACATCGTCCGCCTCCAGCCGACAAAGAACGCGGAGCTGGAGGAGGCGTGGGGCGTCGACGGGGGTAGCGAGGTGCACCGATACCTCGAGAACCACCTGAAGGAGTACTACTACCGCGACGACGACAGCCTCATCCGGGCGACCACGGAGGCGAACGACCTCGTCGACGTCGAGCCGGGTATCGAGGCGGACGACGACGCGAAGGGCGGTGTGCCGAACACCGTTCGCGTGCCCGAGCTCGAGGCGCAGGTGTTCGCGGTCGTCGCGGGGCCCGAGGACCGCTCCGAGTCGGTCGTCAGCGTTCTCAACAAGCTTCGCGCGGAGTACGACATCGACCCGGAGGCCGGCGATGTCCGGCGAGCGCTCCAGAGCCTCCGGCGAAAAAACGTCGTCGAGGTCATCTACCGGACCGTTCCGACGTTCAAGCTGGCCGTCGAACGCGACGACGTGACCGTCGAGGTCGCGAACTGAGGCGCGCTGCTGCCGCCGGGCCGATCCACCCATCGACCGCTTGCCGGACCGCTTTCCCACCGCAGGTGTGACGAGCGCTTTTAACCTCGCCGTGTGAACCGGTCGCTCGATGACCGACGAGACGACCGTTCTCGAGCGTGCAAGACGGAACGCGACGGGGATCGTGGCAACGGCGGTTACCGGAACGTGGCTCGCGGCGCTCATGCTCGGAGCCGACTGGTGGCTCGCGGCCATGCTGTTCGGTTACATCGTCATCGTCCCCGTGACGGCGATGTTGTTCGACGACGAGGATCCGGAGACTGTGAACGACTCCGCCGTCGAGGCGAGAGCGGGACGGACTCGCGCGAGCGCCGGTGGTCGAACCGACGCGCTCGAACTGATCAGAACCCGATACGCTGCGGGTGAACTCACGGACGAAGCGTTCGAGCGGAAGCTCGACCGCCTGCTGGAGACGGAGACGATCACGGACGCCCAAGAGTGGATGGACCGGACGCGGGACGACGATGGGAGGGCAAACGCGACCGACCGCGACGCGGAGTCGAGCGCCGCGACGGAGCCCGATCGGTGAGATCCGGGTACGTCTCTACTCGAGTTTGACGGCCGTGCCGTACGCGAGGATCTCGGCTCCGCTGTCCGCGATCGACGACGTGGTGAACCGGACGTTGACGACGGCGTCGGCGCCGAGCGCCTCGGCTTCCGCGATCATCCGGTCCTGCGCCTGATCGCGGGCGTCGGTCATCAGCTCGGTGTAGCCTTTCAGCTCGCCTCCGGCGAGGTTTCTGAGACCCTGCGTTATGTCCCGACCGACGTTTCGTGCGCGAACCGTGTTGCCGCGAACGACGCCGAGCGTCTCGCGTATCTCGCGACCGGCGACGCCGTCCGTGTTGGAGAGCTCCATGCCCGGCCGTCCCGCCGGAACGGCATAAGTCATCGCCTTGGTGTGTGTTCGGCCCGGGGGTGTGTTCGGCTTGGGGTGTGTTCGACCCGGGGGTGTGTTCGGCTTGGGGTGTGTTCGGATTGGGATGTGTTCGGCTTGGGGTGTGTTCGGCTTGGGGTGTGTTCGGATCGACCGATCGGTCCGTGCAACACGGTCGTTCAACGTCGTCGCCTTTTAAGTAACATCGCGAACGACGACCGCCATGCGCTTCGATCACGTTGGGGTCGCTACCAACGACGCCGGCTCGCTGGCCGAACTGTTCGAGCCGCTCCTCGACGCGCCGGTCGTCCACGAGGAGACGTTCGACGGGCTCCGAGTGGCGTTCCTCGAGCTCGACGGCGACGGCGGATACGTCGAGCTACTGGAACCCGTCGAAAGCGGACCCGTCGCGGAGTATCTCGACCGGAACGGTCCCGGGATCCACCACGTCGCACTCGTGACCGACGACGTGGCGGCGGCGCTTAACCGCGCTCGCGACCTCGGGATCGACCTGGTCGACGAGGAGCCGCGCCCGGGCGCGTGGGGGCACGACGTGGCGTTTCTCCACCCTCGATCGACCGGCGGTGTGCTCGTGGAGTTCGTGGAGCACTGAGTCCGTCGAGCACTGGGTTCGTCGAGCACTGCGTACGTCGGGCCACAGCGTACGCCGAGCACCGAACTCGGCGATACGCTCTCTTCGCGGTTTGGGTGCCCGTCGACGCCGTTAGGATGACTACCGGCCGAAACCGAAAGGACCCTGCGGACCGTACGAACGAGCGTGTACGCCGGACTGAAGAACACGCCGTGTTGTCTCTGTGGTCGTGACGACACCCACACGCGGATCGAGCTGCCACCCCGAGCGTTGAACCTGATGGAGAACGGCGACCCGATCGCGTGGCGGGACGTCGTGGGAACGGTGACGCTGCGGTTCTGCGAGAGCGACTGGGAGCTCGTGCGGGATCTCGCGATCGAGATGGACGCCCACCCCCTCTCGCGGTGTAACGCCGCCCACGTCTCGCTCGACCTCCGGGAGGACCACGAGGCGCTTTTCACCGCGACGAAGCCAGCGACGGACCAGACCGAGCTCGAAGCGCGGGTCGAAAGCGACGCCGAGGCGACGCTGCGGGCGGCCGAGGACCCACACACCGACGATCGCGACATCGTGGAGGCGCTCGTGACGTTGCGGGCGCTCGACGAACTCGGCGTTCGCCGGGCGACCGACACGGTCGGGTGAGTCGCGCGACGCGTCGGACGACGAAGATGGTTCTCGCTCGCTCCAACAGATCGGAGAAACCGGCCGCAGCCGGGCCGTCTCAGTCGTCCTCGAGCGCCTGCGCGATGCGCTGCAGCTGACGTGTGACGTCACGAACCTCGTCGCGGAGCTGACGTACCTCACGGACGAGCTCCTCGTTTCCGACCTCGGAACCACCTTCCTCGCGTCCGCTCGGGCCGCCACCCATGCCCGGTGGACCGCCGGAGCCGCCCGGACCGCCCGGCCCGCCGCCCATCATTCCGGACATCATCTGTGCGAACGGGTTGCCGCCGCCACCGCCCATCCCGGGCGGGCCACCGCCGCCCATCATCTCCTCGGGACCCGGCCGGTCGCCCTCCTCGCGCTCCTGCTCGCGTCGCTCACGGATCTCCTCGACGCGCTCGCGAAACGACTTCTCCTCCTCGTCGCCGTCGTTCCCGTTGGTCGCTTCCTCGTCACTCGGTTCGTCGCCGGCGTCGTCAGTCGCTTCGTCCGTCATGACTCCCGGTTCGGGACGGCCTCCGAAAAGGATTGTTGCTCCGACCGCGCCGGAGCGTTTATATAACCAACTTCGCAGTCAGCCCGAGCGGGGAACCGACGATCGGGGTCCACTCGGGGAGAAATCGACCGAGCTGGCTCATTCGAGCCGAGATCGACCGGGCGGATTCACTCGTGGCCCGAAACGTTGACGGGCTCGTACGGCTCCTCGAGCCACTCGATGTCGGAGTCGGACAGATCGATATCGAGCGCCTCGACGGCGTCCTCCAGGTGTTCGACGCTCGAGGTGCCGACGATCGGAGTGTCGACCCACTCCTTGTGAAGCAGCCACGCCAGCGCGATCTGGGCCATCTTGACGCCCGCTTCGGCGGCCAGCTCCTCGACGCGTTCGTTGATCTCGCGGCCGCCGCCCTCGCGGTACGGATGTTCGTACATGTGCTCTTCCGAGGCTCCGCGCGTCGTCGCGTCGATCTCCTCGTGCGGCCGGGTCAGGTAGCCGCGAGCGAGCGGGCTCCACGGCAGCACCCCGACGCCCTGTGTTTCACAGTACGGGAGCATCTCGCGTTCCTCCTCGCGATAGACGAGATTGTAGTGGTTCTGCATCGTCGCGAACTCCTCGAGCCCCTGGCGGTCGGAGGTGTGAAGCGCCTCGGCGAACTGGTGGGCCCACATCGACGAGGCTCCGATGTGCCGCACCTGTCCGCGACGGACCGCGTCATCGAGTGCTGCCAGCGTCTCCTCGATCGGCGTGTCATCGTCCCACCGATGGATCTGATAGAGGTCGACGGTCTCCATCCCGAGTCGGTCGAGGCTGTTCGCCAGCTCCTGCTCGATGGCCTTTCGCGAGAGGCCACCCGAGTTCGGGTTCGAATCGTCCATCCTGAAGTACCCCTTCGTGGCGACGACCGCCTCCTCGCGATGTCCCTCCAGCGCCTCGCCGAGAACGCGCTCCGACTCCCCGTTCGAGTACATGTTGGCGGTGTCGAAGAAGTTCACACCGAGTTCGAGCGCGCGCTCGACCAGCCGCTGTCCCTCCTCCTCGCCGAGGACCCACTCGCGCCACTGCGGATCCCCGAAACTCATGCAGCCGAGACAGATCCGCGAGACGGTCGTACCCGTGGAGCCGAGCGTCGTGTACTCCATACCGCGGGACTCGACCGGAGGATACAAAAATGTGGGCGCGATCGTGAAGACCGACTCCGGGACGCCGGGATGGAAGCCACTTGCACGCCGAACAGTCGATGTCTTGATACACCGCGAGAACCCCGCCGTTCACGGCGCTGAGTAACTCACTCGTTCCGGAACGAGGCCGTGTACACGAGGAACGCGCCGGTAAGGATGACGAACGAGAGGAACGTCACGAGCGCGAGCACGTTCGCGATCGGATCGAGCGGATCGAGGAACTGCTGACCGGTCGTGTCCAGTACGAGCACCGCGAGAAGGGCGGCTATCAGTCCGAGAAGCCAGTTCGTGAGTACGCGTTCCATATCCGACTCTCGACTGGACAAGGTAAAAAAGGGGTTGGTCGGCATGTTCGGAGGACCGCTCTCCACCGTCGCCCTCCCGTCAGTCACTCCGCTTCGAGGAGTCGACGGAGCCGTGGAAGCGCATGTTCGTAGCCGAGCGCGACGACTCCGACGTACAGTGCGATCGCCCCCATCCCGGCGGACCAGATGCCGACGACGACATCGCCGCCGGTCACGGCTCCGAGACCGAACAGCTCGAGCGCGATGCCGGCCACCGCGGCGGCTCCAGCACCGATGACGATAACGAGGAGCTCCACGAGCTCCGCGAGAAACCCGGATAGCCTTTCCATACCGACCATCGGATGTCGGTCGACATGAGTGTTTCCCAGGAGCTATGTTCTCTATGCACTCGGTGCCCCGAACTCGTGGACTGTCGAACGCGGATCGCGTTGGCCGACCGGCCAACCGTCGACGTCGACGATGGGTTTCTCGACCTGGTCCTGCAACCGATCGATCTCGATGTGAGCGTCCCCGAATCGGCTGATGACGACCGTATCGACACCAAAGCGGACGACGACCGTTTCGGCGGCGTATCCACGACGATGCTTCCGCTGTTGACTACTTCATACCGAACGCCCGCATCGTCGAGTCGGCGATCCCCTTCGCGATGAGCGCGAGTCCAGCGAGAAGGATCATCACGCCGGCGCCGACGACCGGGTCGTGAATCGTCAACAGCGCCACGGCGAGAAAGACGACGATCACGCCAATGATGCCTTCGAAGCCGAGTGTCTTTCGCATACGTCAACGTTTCTGAACGGGGGTAAAAAGACCCCGTCCGGACGCTCGGACGAACGCGGTCGGCAGCGACACGGTTTAAATGTGAGACGGAGAGTGGTCCTTTTAAGCCCCGAGACACGTATCGCCGCATACGCATGAGCGACGGAGACGGCGACGGTCGACGTGACCTCCGGATGCCCGACGACGACGAGGTGTTCGCCGAGGTCGTGGATATGCTCGGAGCGAACCGCGTAAAAGTCCGCTGTGCGGACGGAAAAGAGCGCACGGCGCGGATCCCGGGTCGCATGCAAAAGCGGGTGTGGATCCGCGAGGACGACATCGTGCTCGTCGAACCGTGGGACTGGCAGGACGAGAAAGCGGATATCTCGTGGCGCTACGAGAAAAGCGAGGCCGAACAGCTTCGCGAAGAAGGCCACCTACAGTAGCGCTCGCCGAGACGACAACAAACTTCGACGCTTGGGGAGGTGGTCTCTATCGGCGGTCGTCAGAACGCTCACTCGCGAAGAAACTGCTCGGGCGTCATACGTGAGAGACGCATCGCGTTCCCGGTGACCCCGAGGCTCATTCCCATGTCGCCGACGAGAACGGCGATCGCGACGCTCACGTAACCGAACGGTACCCCGACCGCGAGCAGGAGCTTCACGCCGAGGCTGCTCCAGATGTTCTGTCGGATCACGCCGTTCGCCTTATTCGACAGCGCACACAGGTACGGGAGTTTGCCGACGTCGTCGCCCATCAGCGCGATGTCGGCCGTCTCGATCGCCGTGTCGGTTCCGGCGGCCCCCATCGCGACGCCCACGGTGGCGGTCGCCAGCGCCGGCGCGTCGTTGATCCCGTCTCCGACCATCGCCACTTCCCCGTACTCGCTTTGTAACTCCTCGACCGCAGTGACCTTCTCGTCGGGCAGCAGTTCCGCCCGATGCTCCTCGATGCCGAGCTCCGCCGCGACGGCTCGTGCGGTTCCCTCGTTGTCTCCGGTGAGCATCACCGAGGTGACGCCGAGCCGTCGAAGGTTTTCAACGGTGCGAGCGGCCTCCGGCCGAAGCTCGTCAGCGACCCCGACGATCCCGACCAGTCGGTCGGCGGTCCCGACGAGCACCACCGTTTTCCCCTCATCCTGTAACTCGGCGATCACGTCTCGATGGCGGCTCGGCGCATCCGCGACCCCGGACTCGACGACGCCACCGTCGGAGATCGGACCGGATCCATGGGTTTCCGGACCTGCTCCACCGATATCGATTCCCAGCTCCTCGAACAGGCCGGGCTTGCCGGCGTAGTACGTCGTCCCGTCGATCCGACCCCGGACGCCCTTTCCGGTGACGCTCTCGAACTCCGACACGTCGGGAAGCCGGAGGTCGCTCTCGTCAACACGGTTCAGGATCGCGTCCGCGATCGGATGCTCGCTCCGGCGCTCGATCGCACCAGCATACCGTAACACGTCGGACTCGGACGCGTCACTGACGGGAACGACGTCGGTGACCGCGAGCTCACCCTTCGTCAGCGTACCGGTTTTATCAAAGGCGACGGCCTCGACGCCACCCATCGCTTCGAGGTGGTTCCCACCTTTGATCAACACGCCGTTTTTCGCGGCCGAGGTGACGCCGGACGCGACGCTGACCGGCGTGGAGATGACGAACGCGCACGGACACGCGATGACGAGAAGCGTCAGTCCGCGGACGAACCACGTCAGCCACTCACCGACGAACGTGTGTGTAAACCCCGCGACCCCGACGGAGACGGCCCCATCGATCAACAGCGGGGGTAGCACCGCCGTCAGCACCGCCAGCACGACCACGGCTGGCGTGTAGTAGCCGGCGAACCGGTCGACGAACTGTTCTTTTGCCGTGCGTTTCGCCTGCGCGTTGCGAACGAGTTCGATGACGTGTGCGAGCGTGGACTCCTCCGCGGTCGCCGTGGTCTCGACCTCGAGATACCCTGCCTCGTTGAGGGTTCCGGCGTACACCTCGTCACCCTCCGTCTTGTCAACCGGGACGCTCTCGCCGGTGATCGGCGACTGGTCGACGGCGCTCGCGCCGTCCCGAACGACTCCGTCGACCGGAATCTTCTCTCCCGGACGAACAGCGACGATCTCTCCGAGTTCGACGGCCTCGACCGGTACGGCGACCTCCTCGCCGTCTCGGAGCACGGACGCCTCGTTCGGCGCGAGCTCCAAGAGCTCGCGCAACGAATCGCGGGTCCTGTCCATCGCGTACCGTTCGAGCAGCTCGGCGATGCTGAACAGGACGGCGAGCGTCGCGGCCTCGATGAACAGCCCGATCGCGGTGGCGGCGACGATCGCCGTCCCCATCAGGAGATCGATGTCGAGGCTCCGAGCACGCGCGGAGTAGTAGCCGCTCCGGACGACCGGTGCCCCGCTCGCCGCGATGGCGACGACGAACGCCACATCCGCCATCGTGAACGTTATCACCGGCGTCACGAGAACCGCGAGATCCCACCCGGTGACGACGAACGTGGTGAGGAGCCCGACGGCGAGGAAGACGGCCCCGATCCACGTCCTGACCGCTCGGTCACTCGTCCAGACCTCGGACGGCGGAGCGATCGTCGTCCCGCTCTCGTCGCCTCCGGACGGTCCACCCTCTACCGCGTAGCCGGCTCCCTCGATAGCGGCGACCACATCCGGTTCCGCCACGCGGTCCGGATCGTAGGTCACCGTCGCCGTGCCCTCGGTGGGCCGAAGATCGGTCTCGACGACGCCGTCGAGTCGGTCGAGTCCGTTTTCGACTTTCCCCGCACAGGAGGGACAGTCCATCTCCGGAACCGACACAGAGACGGCGTACCGTCTCGGCTCTCCATCCTCGACGCCGTCTTCCCCGTCACCGTTCCGACTCATTACCGGTAGAGACGAAGGGGATCCCGATACGAGTTGCTTGGAATATTCCAATGTCGTGTTGGCAGTACTGCTGTGCCGACCGCAGTTCGTCTCAAAGCGGCGTCGACGCGCCCTCCGATGAGCGCCCGCGAGCCATATGCCGTTTGGCGAGATAAGCCTCGGCTCGTCGTAGCCGATACGTCAGCGTCGATCGCGGCACGTCGAGCACGTCGGCGAGTTCATCGACACCGATCTCACGGGGCGTTTCGTAGTAGCCGTGTTCGACTGCCGCACGGAGCGCGTCCGCCTGCACCGCGGAGAGCTCACCGGAGCCGTGACCCGTCGGCGACGAGGGTGACGAGGCGTCCGTCAACCGCTCAAGCTCCAGTTCGGCACAGTCCCCGACGGCGGTTTCGATCGACTCGATGAACGCTCTGACGTCACCACTCCCCGAGTGGATGACGCGCCACGTGTACTCGCGACCTTCGTGTCGGGTCTCGAACAGCGCACCCTCTCCGAGATGGTCCAGTGCGATATGTGGGACGGAGACACACGTAGCGGTCCGCCGCCAGTACGAGTAACAGACGAGCGTCTCGTCGGTGTGCTCCAGAACCTGCGTCGTCTGTCTCGCTCCACAGTCCTCAGTGGCGAGACAGTCGGCGTAGTAGTCGCCAGTGAGGAACGCGTCCTCGATATCGTCGAGCGCAGCCGACGCTCCCGTCGCGTGATCGACGCGCCAGAGGCTCTCCTGTGTCGCGTGTAACGAAAGCGACCGGATCCGGGCCTCGGGGTGAGCCGCAAGCACGTCCGCCACGGCGTTGTGGCCGGCCTCATACTCGAGTGTGAACACGAGTTCGCGCATGCCGGATCTATCGTCGTGGGAGTAATAGGCGTTGGCTCACACGGACTCGACGCGGTGACGGATCACGTCGGCGTCGTCATCCCACTCGAAGTTCCCGCCGTGGGCGTCGATCATCCGTTGTTTGTAGGCGTCGAGATCCGGTGACCCCTCCCGGCGGGCGTCCTCGTCGGTCATATCGCCCAGCGTTCGCTCAGTGATGTCGATGACCTCGAATCGGTCGCCGTCGATTTCGAACCAGTCACCCTCCTCGGCATACTGCTGGCCTCGGTGGATCTGTGTCATCCGACCTGCGGCGACGGCCTCGATCGTCCGACTGTTCGGAAACACCGTTTCCGGGTCGATTTCCGCCATGGATCGGATTCGGAGGGGAGAAATATAAGCCTCCCGTCCCGAACTGGCGTGGCTCGTTCTGACGGTTGATTCCTCGGATAGTATATGGGATCAGATCCGTGTAGACGGCTCTATGACATCCTCATTACCCCAGATCGCTCGAAAACTTGTCAACCCCATGTCGTTCAACTACCGCCGAAGTCGTGTGCCGGCTCGTACGGTTCGAATGTGGATCGCATCACCGACCGGCAATACGGCGAATCCCGCCAGGTGAACTACCCCTGCCTACTCGCCGCCGTTGGCGTCTCCTTGAGGCAGGGGCTTCCTGTTTCAACGACGCGCTTTGCAGACACAACCGCAGTGTCCACAGGGAGCGCAGTCTCCACAGGCGTTCCTTCGGAGTGACCCACTCCTAGATTGGTGAGACCGCGAGAAAGAATGTTCCACGCTGCGTTTGCGTCCCTGTCTGCCTCGAAGCCACAGGCAGGACAGGAGTGCTCACGCACCCAAAGTGGTTTGTCGGTTTCGACGCCACACTGAGCGCACTCTTTGGTGGTTCCTTCGGGTTCCACGTCCACGAAGTGCGTGCCTTCACGTTTGCACTTGTATTCGAGCAACGAGAGGAACGTTCGCCACGCCGCCGATGCGGTGTTGCGGCTGTTCGACGGCGATTCTAGCATTCCTTTCACGTCAAGGTCTTCGACGGCCACCAAGTCGTATTCCCGAGCATAGTAGTTCGACAATTTATGCAGGAAGTCACGCCGCTTGCGCTTGATTTGTTGGTGACACTCGGCTACCGTCTGCCGTTGTTTCTCCCAGTTGTTCGACCCATGCTCTTTGCGCGAGAGGTTCCGCTGCTCTCGTTCAAGCCTGTCGCGTTCCTCCGAAAGGTCGAGTGAACCAACTGCCGTGCCGTCAGTGTCGTGGGCATACTTCAGAACCCCCACGTCGATGCCAACCATCTCGTCGGCGTCGATCTCCGCCAGCGACGGTTTGGGCGGTTCCTCTTTGTCGTCAACGGCGAAGGAGGCATACCACTCCCCGGTTGGTTCTTTCTTGAGCGTGGCTTCTTTGACTGTTTCATCGTCGGGAATGTCTCGGTGGCACTCTATTGGAATATCCGCGAGTTTCGACAGTGAGAGCACAGTCTGACCGTTCTTCTTGTCGAACTCGAAGCCAGACTGGACGTATGTGAAACTGCGGAAGTCTCTGGGAGCTTTCCAGTTTAGACTCCCGACGTTGTAGCCCTTGTCTTTCAGTTCACCGAGTGCCGTGATACTGTCTTCGATCCGCATGACAGCGGCCTGTGTAACCGTTGAATACAGGTCGTTCAATTCGTCCCACCACCCTTTGAGGTCAGTGAGTTGATCGCGGACTTGTCGCACTCGTTGGTTGAGTGTACCCTCTGATTCGGGAATTTTGTTAAACTCCCTGAGAGCGTGGTTGTAGAGTTGCCTACAGGTGTCTCGGTGGTAATCCAACAACTCACGCTGTTCGGTGGTTGGCTTGAGCCGGAACCTGTAGGCGTAGTGCATCGGTTACTCGGTTGGTTCTGACGTTCGGACGATCTTCACGTCTGCGCCACGCCAGTCTTTGGGAACGAGGACGTGTGCGCCGTTGCCGGTGGCTTTTACCTCGCCTTCGATGACTTCGTGGCCTTCAATTTCGTGTCTATCCATCACCTATGTTTAGACATTGTTTCAACATAAACGTATCGGTTCGTGGGCCTGTGGGCCAGCAACAAGCAGGCGCATGATAGATGATGACGGCGGTGTATCCCCTCCCTACTGCGCTACTCGGCCTTCGGCCTGCGTTGCTCCTTGAGGAAGGGGGCTTACCGCCTGTAATCAGCTAACGCGCCGAATCGGTGGGTTGTTCGTCCTGAACGACGACACCGTCAAGCGCCCCCGGTATCGGCGGGGTTTTTTGTCACCGACCCCACCGGTGGATATGGAGCTGTTCGCCGTTCCGGACCTCCCGGAGATCCGGGAGGGGGACGACCTCGCAGCGATGATCGACGACCGGGTCGATCTCCGGCCGGACGACATCGTCTGCGTCGCCAGCACGGTCGTCTCCAAGGCCGAGGGGCGCGTCTTCGACCTCGAGGAGTTCCCGCCGAGTCCGCGTGCGACCGAGATCGCCGACCGACTCGCGGCGCTCACGGACGAGGAGAAGGATCCGCGGTTCGCGCAGGCGGTGCTCGAGGAGTCGACGGAGCTTCTGCTTGAGGCCCCGTTCCTGCTCACCGCGACTCGGTTCGGCCACGTCGGCGTCAACGCCGGCATCGACCGGTCGAACGTCCCGGACGGCGATCTCCTGTTGCTTCCGAAACGCCCCTCCGACAGCGCCGCTCGACTCCGCGACGGGTTACCGGTGGACCGCGTCGTCGTCACCGACACCTGCGGGCGACCGTTTCGGCACGGCCAGCGCGGGGTCGCGATCGGCTGGGCGGGGCTGCCAGCGAGTCGCGACTGGCGTGGCGAACGCGACCGCGACGGTCGCGAGCTCGGCGTCACCGTGCAGAACGTGATCGACGAGATCGCGAGTGCCGCCAACCTCGTCGCGGGCGAGGGCGACGGCGGCACGCCGGTCGTCGTCGTCCGCGACTGGACGTTCGGCGACCACGGTGGCTCCGACAACCACTTCCGCGAGGTCGAGGGCGACTTCGTGCGACAGGCGCTTCGCGAGTGGCGCTACGAGGAGCGGTGACCGCGACCATCGCGACCACCGCTCATCGACTCCCGACGACCCGATCACACCAACTCACGCACCCATGCTCGGCATCGAACTCACCCCCGAACACGACCTGCATCGTCTCGTCGATCTCGGCGTCCGCGCCGAAACGGCCGGCTACGACGTCGTCTACTCGACGTGTCACTACAACAATCGCGACCCGTGGGCGTTTCTCTCGCGGCTCGCCGCGGAAACCGACTCGGTCCGTCTCGGCCCGGGCGTCGCGAACCCGTACGAGACCCATCCCGTGACGCTTGCCTCCAGCGTCGCCACGCTGGACGAAGCGTCGGCGGGACGCGCCGTCTTCGGAATCGGTCCGGGCGACCCGTCCACGCTGCAGAATCTCGGTCTGGCTGATCAGCGCGGGCTCCGCCCGGTGCTCGAAGCGTTCAAAACGGCACAACGACTGTGGGCCGGCGAGCGCGTCGACCACGAGGGAACGTTCGACGCGGCCGGAGCTGGACTCAACTACGAGCCGCCACAGGGTGCGGAGATCCCGGTGCACGTTGGCGGAGAGGGGCCACACATGTGTCGGATGGCCGCGAAACACGCCGACGGCCTCCTGTACAACGGCTCGCATCCCGGCGATCTCGCGTGGGCCCGCGAGCAGGTCGACGACGGGCTGACGGAGCGCCCGGACTCGCGCGGCGAGTTCAACCTGATCGCGTACGCCGCAGTCAGCATCGCGGAGGATGGCGAGACGGCCCGCGAAGCCGCGCGTCCCCCGGTCGCGTTCATCACCGCGGGTGCCGCGCCGCCCGTTCTACAGCGACACGGGATCGACTCCAACGCCGCCGAAGCGATCGGCGACCACGTTTCCGCCGGCGAGTTCTCGGAGGCGTTCGAGCGCGTGACGCCGGCGATGGTCGACGCGTTCTGTATGGCAGGAACGCCGGAGACGGTCCGCGATCGGGCGACTGCAGTCGCCGAGCACGCGGACGGACTCGTCGTCGGCTCGCCGATCGGACCCGATATCGAGGCCAGCGTGGACCTCGCGGCCGACGCCGTCGGTGACGTGTTTGATGACACGTAGCTAGCCGTCATCGTCCTGAATGTGGCGGTCGTCGTCCGGATCGCGGCGTTGCTGGTCAGGACTGTCGTCTACGACGACCGCGGCGGCGGAACGAGGAACACGTTTCCGGTCGCGTTTGCGACGACCTCCTCCGAGACGCTTCCGAGCAGCAGCCGTCGCAGCCGGCTCCGACCTCGCGAGCCGAGCAGGAGCGTACTCGGATCGTGCTCGCGTTCGGCCGCGAGGATCTCCTCGGCCGGATCGCCTCGACGGACCTCCGTGCGTGCGTCGAGTCCCCAGTCACCGAGCCGTTCGACCAGCTCGTCGAGTCTTGCGTCGACGTCTTTGGTACCCTCGCCCGTTTCATCTTTCGGTGATTCGACGTGAACGAGCGTCACCTCCGCGGTAGCGTGGCGGAGATACTCGAACGCCTGAAACGCCCGCTCCGCGTTCTCCGAGAAGTCGGTCGCAAACAGAGTGCGTTTGAACAGATGGCGTCGGATCGGCTCCGGATCGTCGACGCTACGCTCGATCCGGTCGACGAGAAGGGGGACGACGGTCGTCCGTGCGAGGTTCCGTGCCGTCGATCCAATGACGCGATTATCCAGCGGACTCTTCCCTCGCGATCCGACGAGGATCAGGTCAGCACCGACCGCCCCCGCGATCCCGTTGATACGGCGGTGGGGCGTTCCCCTGACGACGTGAGTTTCGACGCCGAATCCGGCCTCCTCTATCGTCGAACTGTACCGCCGGAGCGCGCGTCGCCGTCGTTTCTCGAAGTCGATTCCGGGCATACCCGAGTGGACGTTCGACGGGACGACGGTGACGAGGTGGATCCGCTCGACGCCGATCCGATCGAGACAGCCAAGCCCCGTCTCGGAGCGGATCATCGTCTCGCTCGCGTCCGAGAGATCGGTCGCGAGCACGGCTGACCGTCCCGTCATTCCGTATCCCTCTCACCGCCGTTCCGCACGACGTGGTTGAAATTGCTCATATAGCACAATACTAGACAACGCATAATAAGTATCCCGGTCGAGCGGGCCCGGCTGTAACGGGCTCCCTGTTCTCGGCTGCGCTCCGTCTCTGCCGGACCGCTGTCACGGCCCTGCAAACCAACACGTTCCGATAAACGCCACCATTGGCTTCGTTCGTACTTACCATCGATCGTTCGCGCATTGTCATCGAACGTTCGTGTATTGACATCGAACGTTCGTGTATTGACATCGAACGTTCACGTGTCGCCATCGATACCTCATCTGCTCCCAGCCGTCGGTTTTGTGCAATAACTTATCAATAAGTTATCGGGAGATATCCGTCCCTCACTCAAATATAGTATTGTGCAACAAGTCCAAAACCGTTATATCAGGGTGGCGACTACGGAGAAGTAACGACGGAACATGAAAACGACAATACTCCACAATACCGTTGGTGAGTGCCGATGACCGGAACGGAGCTGCTCGCGGGAGCATCCCCGACCGTTCAGGCGTTGGTTCTGCTAACGGTGGTGCTCGTCGAGGCCGCGTTGCTGTACGTCGGGTACGGGCTCGTAGAGGACGCGGTCGCTCCGACCGTCTTCGAGCGTCTCAGGCAAACGTAAATGTTCGAGCTACTTGGTCTCGGAGCCGATCTGTTCGCCCTGTTTATCCTCTTCGGCTTCATGGTCGGGGTGTTCTTCGGTTTCTTCGGCATGGGCGGGTCGTTCCTGGTGACGCCCGCGCTGCTGATCCTCGGATACCCCGCACCCGTCGCGATCGGGAGCTCGATGGCGTTCGTGTTCGGAACGGCCGTGATCGCGACGATCAAACACTACGACGCCGGTCAGGTCGACTATCGTCTCGGCGGATTAATGTTCGTCGGGATCGCGGTCGGGATCGAACTCGGTAGTCGACTCGTCTTCGGGCTCGAAGTGCTCGGAATCGCGAACCTCGTCGTCGGCATCGCGTACGTCCTGCTCCTCGCGGCGATCGGGGTGTTGTTCACCCGGAGCGCGCTCAACGAGAGCGACGACGACGCCGATGACGATGCCGACGCGGACGACGTCCCGGAGATCGCAAAGCGGATCCAGTCGTACAATCTGCCGCCGATGATGCAGCTCAAGGACGGCAGTCGGGCGTCGCTGTGGACGATCTCCGGCGTCGGAGGTGGCGTTGGAGTGATCTCCGGCTTTCTCGGTATCGGCGGTGGCTTCGTGCGAATGCCGGCGATCTACTACGTGATCGGTACGCCGCTCGCGATCGCGGTCGGCACGAGCCTGTTCGGCGCGCTCATGTCCGGTGCGGTCGGAGCGTTCACGTACGGCCGTGCGGGCGTGATCGACATCGGAATCGTGACGGCACTCCTCATCGGAAGCGCGCTCGGCGCACGGATCGGGTCGAGCGCGACCGCATACGTCGACGAGGACGACGTCACCATCTACTTCGGCGTCATGCTCCTGATAGCAGCCGTCGCCGTCGGACTCGGCGAGCTGGCCGATTGGCTCGCGAGGCCGATCCTCGATCAGATCAGCTTCGTGTTGCTCATCGGCTCCGCACTGCTCGTCTGTTCGGTGATCCTGTATCACGGTGCACTGGCCGTCCGCCGTAGCGGACGTATCGAACCTGCGCCCGGAGCCGAGTAACATGCCAACAGGATTAAAGCGTGATTTAGGACTGCTTTCGACGATGGCGATCGCCATCGGGGCGATGGTCGGATCGGGAATTTTCATTCTGCCGGGCGTGGCGTACGTGACGGTGGACGGGCCGGCGGTGGTGTTGGCGTTTCTGCTGGCGGGAGTGTTGGTGTTGCCGGCGGCGTTTTCCGCTTCCGAGATGGCGACCGCGATGCCCGAGGACGGCGGATCGTACGTGTACGTCGAGCGGGGGATGGGGCCGTTGCTCGGCACGATCGCCGGTATCGGTAACTGGTTCATGCTCTCGTTTAAAGGCGCGCTCGCGCTGATCGGCGGCGTCCCCTATCTCGTGTTCGTCGCTCCCGGCATCGCCGAGTACATCCTCCCCATCGCCGTCCTCCTCGCCGTGTTTTTCACCCTCATCAACGTCGTCAGCACCAAAAGCGCCGGCAGCCTCCAGTTCGCCATCGTCGGGATCATGGTGCTCGTTCTCGGCTGGTTCATTCTCAGTGGAACGCCGGAGATCGTCCCCGAACGAACCGCGGGCGCGTTCAACTACGGGTCCGGCGGACTGGTCGCGGCGACCGCGCTGGTGTTCATCTCGTACGCCGGCGTGATCAAGATCGCCGCGGTGGCCGAGGAGGTCAAAGACCCCGGCACGACGATCCCCCGAGCGATGGTCGGCTCGCTTCTGTTGACGACCGGGCTGTACGTCGCGGTCGTGTACGTCGCCGTCGGCGTCGTCGACATCGACGCCGCCATCGCCGCCGGCGAACTCCAGTCCGACGGAGAAGGACCGATCATGGGACTCGCCGCCCAACAGGCGCTCGGAACGGTCGGGACCGCGGCCGTCGTCGGCGCGGCGCTGTTGGCGTTGGCGTCGACGGCGAACGCGGGGCTGTTGTCGGCGTCGCGGTTCCCGTTCGCAATGGCGCGTGACGGACTGGCTCCGGGTGCGTTCGAGCGAGTGAGCGAGCGGTTCAACACGCCCGTGCTCGCGGTCTCGCTGTCGGGGGCGGTGATCGTCGTGTTGATCGTGTTCTTCCCGATCGACCAGGTGGCAAAGTTCGGCAGCGCGTTCCAGATCATCGTGTTCATTCTGGTGAATCTCGCGCTGATCGGCTTCCGAGAGGGAGCGGTCGACGATTACAGCCCCGAGTTCACCTCGCCGCTGTACCCGTGGATGCAGATCTTCGGGATGGCCAGCGGCTTCGTCGTGCTCACCCAGGTCGGCACCGTCCCGCTCGCGGGAGCCGCGCTGATCACCGCCATCGGGAGCGTCTACTTTTATCTGTACGTCCGGCCGCGGATCGACCGCGAAGGTGCCGCACGGACCGAGGTCCGCCGGAACGTCGGCGAAACCGCCGTCGAGCGCACCCGCGAACTGTTCGCCGAAGGCCGCCGCCACGACTCGTTCGTCGCTATTACCGACGAGACGTCCATGCCCACCCGGACCGACATGCTCCGGATCGCGACCGACCTGTCCGAGCTACAAACCGGCGAGGTCACCGTGGCGACGTTCGAGGAGGTTCCGCATCGCGTGTTCACTGCCGGTGACACGAGTATCACCCACACGGATCCGCCCGAGTGGGCCCGTACTGCGGCCGTTCACCCGTCGTTCCGGAAACGAGGTTCGACGGATGGCGGCATTCCGAGCGCGGATGATGCTCCCGGAACCGAGACGAGCGATGCTCTCGGAACCGAGACGGCAGGCGGGGACGCGAGCGCCGAGCCTCTCGGCTCAACCGTCGATTTCCGGACGATCCGGACGGAGGAGGTGGGGTCGGCGATAGTGGAGTTTGCGGCGTTCGAGGATATGGATTTCATTCTGTTGGAGCGCCGGGTGGAGGAGTTACACGAGCTGTACGGTGAGGGGCTCAACGAGCACGTGTTGAAAAACGCGCCGTGTGGGGTGTTGCTGGTGGAGGATCGCGGATTCGAGGGGGCCGACGAGATAGCGGTGGCGACGAGTCGAGGGGTGTACGATCCGGAGAAACTGTTGGTGGCGGACGCGATCGCCGAGGAGACGGGAGCGACGCTGACGCTGCTGCAGACGGTTCCCGAGGGCGCGCCCGACGAGCGGAAGCGAGCAGTCCAACAGTACCACGACGAACTGCGGCGGGTGCTGACGGTGACCGCGGACTCACGGATCCTCGAGACGGACGACCGCGTCGAGGGGCTCGCACAGTACGCGAACGCGGCCGACCTGCTGGTCACGACGACCGAACGGCGCGGGCTCCGCGGTGCGGTGTTCGGCCGCCCCGGCGACCGACTCGTCGACACCGTCGACATCACCGCCATCATGGTCCAGCCAGCCGACCAACGACAGACCGGCCTGATCCAGCGCGTGCTCCTCGACCGCCTCTTCGGCGGCTAACTCGTTTCGGTTGGCGTACCGTCCTGCGTTGAAAACGAAACGAGTCGGGTCGGACGCGATCAACACCGCGTCAGGACGGAATCGTCTCCTATCGGAACGGATGCATCCACGTCGGAATTACGAGCGTTCGGTGTCCGTCTCGACATCGGTCTCCGGGCTCGAACTGCGATCGGTGTCAACGCCCCGCTTGGCATCCGCGTCAGTAGCAGGGTCAGCGTCCGAATCGGCGTCCGCCTTCGCCTCTGCCTCTTTTTTTGCGCGGTCGGCGGCGAGTTCGCGGTCGATGTCGTCCTCGACGTAGCTCATCGACTCGACGGTGACGACGTTACCGCCGCCCGGGTCGACGACCATCACTTCCTCTCCCTCCTCGATCGTTCCCTCGATCGAGCGTGCGGAGTAGTACGGATTGAACCCGCCGCCCTCGAGTTTCACTTCGCCCCCGCGCGGCGTCACCCGCTCGGTGACGGTCCCGAGCTTGCCTTTTAGCGAGTCGCGGTCGGTCGTCTGCTGTTGGCCCTTGCCGCCGTACAGGTCGAACTCGTGATAGCCGTAGAACGCGGCCGCGCCGAAAACCAGCGTGAACACGGCCAACAACACGGTAAGGAGCGTTCCAGCGACTCCGAGCGTCGCCAGGACCAGCCCCACGAGTCCGGCTCCGATCAGCGCGATCCCGACGACGATGAAGTTCGCCCCGGGCGCGAGCGCCTCCGCCATCGACAACAGCAACCCCGCCGTGAGAAGAAGCAAGGGGAGGGTCTCGGGCCCGAAGAGGTCCGCCTGCAGGAGCACGTCCATACCGACACCTATGGCTGCGACGTGAATAAGTTGTGGTGCGAACGCTCTCGCCGAGCACCACCGACGAGATCAGCGTTCAGCAGCTTCGAGGCGGAGCCCCCGGCCTCAAGTCGTGCGGGACCGTCGGTCCCGCTGACCATCCGAGCGGGCCTACGGCCCGTGAGGAGAGAGCGAGGAGCTCCGACTGGTCGGAAGCGCGAAGCGAGTAGGCCGGGGAGGAAGCCGACACTCTAGGACACAACCCACGAGACAGTAGCCGCCTGACTCCCAGAATTTTATAAATCCCCAAACTTATACCTGAAATATGGAGGTCAAGCGTACTGTACCGGTCAAACTCGTGGTTCCTGACGAGTACCATGATGACCTCCACGAAACTGCGGAGCAGTTCCTCTACTGCGCGAACGAAGCCAGTGACTACTGCTGGGACAACATCAGCTACGAAGACTGCGTCACATCCAACAACACAGCCAGAAACGCGCTCTACGACCGTCTCCGCGAGGAAACGGATCTCACGGCGAACCTCGTCCAAGAAGCCATCCGGCGTGCCGTCCACGCCGTTGACAGTGGCGTTGACCGGTGGAAAAAGGGCAAGCGGACGAACAAGCCTGAGTTCACCTCGTGGAGTATGGTCTACGATAAACGGAGTGCCACCTTCTACCGGAACAAGATCTCGCTCTCGACAGTTGACGGGCGAGTGGAGTGTGAGTTTGAGTTGCCAGCTGGCAGTCCAACTCCATACGAGGAATACGTCCTCTCGGATGACTACGAATTCCGGACAAGCACACTCCAGTACGACAAAGCGAGTGACGAGTTCTACTTCCACATTACCACACGGAACGTCGACGATGATGGAGAGGCTGTGACAATCGAGGACCCGGACATACTGAGCACCAAACAGTCCTTGGTATCGACCTCGGTGTGAACAGTCTGGCCGCCACATCAACGGGCACGTTCTGGAGCGGTGACGAGTACGATCACTGGTGTCGGGAGTTCGAGAAGCGCCGAGCAGAGATGCAACAGTGCGGCACGCAAGCTTCCCACAACGCGATGCTTCGACTCGGGAAGCGGGAGCGAGCATGGCGGAAACAGTACCTCCACACGATTGCCAACGAGATCGTTGAGGAAGCGGTTGATCACGACTGCGACGTGATCGTGTTCGAGGATCTAACAGACATCCGGGAGCGGCTCCCGGATGCCGACTGGCATCACATCTGGGCGTTTCGTCGGCTGTACGAATACGTCGAGTACAAAGCGCCCGAACAAGGTGTGGCAGTGGAGGACGTAGAGCCGAAGTACACAAGACAGCGATGTTCTCACACGGATTGTGGGTTCACGCACGAAGACAATCGGGATGGTGAGCGGTTCGAGTGTCTGAAGTGCGGGTATGCGGTGAATGTGGATTACAACGCGGCGAAAAGCATCGGGTTGCGGTACATGCGAAAGCGAGAACACAGCCTGCGTTCTTCGCCCACGTCGAGGAACGCAGACGCACCAGTAGACGTGCGTTTGAATGGTGGGATGGTGAACGGCGACGGCTATCGGGCGGTCGATAGTTGATCGTCGGGGGTCCACATCAAAGCCCCACCCTCAAAGAGCGAATCCCTCGTGGGTGAGCGAAGTAGGGTGGGGTAGTTTACAGGCCGACGAGGAGTACGCCGACGGTGATCGCGACGCCGAGGATGACGAACATGGCGTGTTCGACGTCGATCGGCTCGGGCTCGATCGGCTCCGTCTCCGACGTGGCGGTGTCCTCCGTGACACCCTCGGGACCGACGTCCTCGACCGCAAACCGCCATTCCCGCTCTTCGTCGGCGTCCGCCGCGTCGCGGGTCTCGTTCGCGCGGCTTCGGGGCTCGTCGCTGCTCATGTGTTGGCTACGAGACACCGCGGTAAATGGCTGGCGGGGAACGTCGGCGAAGCTCGCGTCAACTCTTGGAGTTGTACTATCCGCGACGGTTGCGTGCGGCGATCTTGACCGTCCACGCTCCGTTCCGAGGTCGCATCGCCGACTCAGCGGCTCCGGCTTGCGTCCGTGATGTCACCCTCGTAGACGACGCCACGCTCGCCGTCGACGGTGAGAACGGCTCCGTTCGCGACGTAGTCCGGGAGCGGCGCGCCGGACACCATCGGAACGCCGAGCTCTCGAGCGACGACTGCAGGATATCCGGTCATACCGGGACGCGCGTCAACCACGCCGGCTATTCGGTCGAGATCGCCGTCAAACTCGCCGTCGAACTCCGGACCGAGCGCGACGATGGATCCGTCGGGGATCGCCGAGACGTCACCGTCAGTCGTCCGGTACACCGGAGCGGCGACGCGTCCTCCCACGGCCCCTTTGCCGGTGACGATGGTCTCCGCGGCGACGTGGACTTTGAGCGTGTTCGTCGTGTTCGTCCCCTCTACCTCCGTCATCATGCCGGAGAGCACGACGAGGGTGTCACCGGAGTCGGCCCCGCCGACGTCGAGTGCGGCCTCGACCGCGTTGTCGAGGACGGTCTCCATGTCGCGCGCGTGTGCGGTCGTGACGGGCTGGACGCCCCACGAAAGCGCGAGCTGACGATGAACGCGCTCGTTCGGTGTCGTCACGACGACCGGGACGCCGGGACGGAACATCGCCGTCTTGCGGGCGGTGTAGCCGGACTCGGAGACGGCGACGATCGCGGACGCGCCGATGTCGCGTGAGAGATACCGTGCCGAGCGAGCGAGCGCCTCCGTACGCGACCGGTCGTCCGCGGTCGGAACGCGCTGTTCGCGCGTCTCCGCGTACTCCTCGCTCGACTCGACCTGCCGGACGATCCGGTCCATCGTCTCGACGACCGTGACGGGGTGGTCGCCGATCGCGGTTTCGCCCGAGAGCATCACCGCGTCGGTGCCGTCGAGAACGGCGTTGGCGACGTCCGACGCCTCAGCGCGCGTGGGGCGACGGGAGTTAACCATCGAGTCGAGCATCTCCGTTGCCGTGATCACCGGTACGCCTGCGTTGACGCAGTTGCGGATGATCCGCTTTTGTATCATGGGAACGTCCTCCAGCGGACACTCGACGCCGAGATCGCCGCGGGCAACCATCACGCCGTCGGCGGCGGCGACGATCTCCTCGAGGTTTTCGACCGCGCCCGCCCGTTCGATCTTGGCGATGACGGGGATCTCCTCCCCGCCGTACTCCTCCAACCGGTCGGCGATCCGATACACGTCGGCGCCGTCGCGGACGAACGAGGCGGCGACGAAGTCGGCGTCGGCGCGCGCCGCGAGCCGGAGTTCGTCCTCGTCGGCCGGCGTGATCAGGTCGACGTCGATGGCGACGCCCGGGAGATTCACCCCTTTTCGCGAGCCAAGCTCGCCGCCCGATTCGACCGTGGCGACGACCGCCTCGCCGTCGACGCGCTCGACGCGACACTCGATCCGGCCATCGTCGAGCAGCACCGTATCGCCCGGTTCGGCGGCAGCGATGGAGTGGGTGAGACCGACGCGGTCGGGCGTCGCGTCGTCATCCTCGACGAACGACACCTCGGAGTCAGCCACCAGCTGAATCGGATCGTCGATTTCGGAGGTCCGGATCTCCGGTCCTTTTAAGTCGACCATGGCGGCAAGCGGGTCGTCGGTCTCGGCGTTCACCTCCCGGATACGGTCGATGACGTCCTCGCGGTGTGCCGTCGTTCCGTGGCTCGCGTTGAGCCGGGCGACCGACATCCCGGCGTCCGCGAGGGCTCGAATCGTCTCCCGGTCGTCCGACGCTGGTCCCAGCGTACAGACGATCTTGGCGTTTCGCATACCGTCGTCTTCGGCGGACGCACGCAAAAAGACACACGGTTGAGTCGAACCCGAGTGAACGTTTCAAACAGTTCGGATCGACAGCGTGCGTTACTCGGTAAGCGCTGTCGACGGGAGGACCTGTACGGCGCGGCCGCCGGTCGAACGTATTTATACCCGGTCGCCGTCGGCGAGGCGACGAAGGGTTTCGCGTGCGTTCTCGACGGCTGCCGCCTTCTTGGCGGGATACGCCTCGACTTTCGACCGGAACGTGATTCCGGGGCCGAGTCGGACGTCGCCACGAAACGCGGCCTGCTTGTCGAGCCGCAAGAACAACGCGCAGTTGTCGTTGACGCGGTCGTCCAGCTCCGCGAGCACGCGGTCGAGATCGTCGAGCTCGGAGATGCGGTCGAGTACGTATCGCATCCCGTCGGCGTTCTCTATCCGTGCAGAGAGGACGACGATCCGATCGCCGTGGTGGCCGTCGCTCTCGGTACGGTCGATCTCGGCGTCTTCCGGAAGGAACGACCGCAGAGCGTCCTCGACGCGCTTCTCGTCCTCGGTCGCGTATGCGAACGTCCGGAGGTCGACGTAGTGAAAGGGTATCTTGGGCATGACGCTGCGTCAGACGGATCGACAGTTACGCCTCGTCGCTTTCGTCGTCGCTTTCGTCGTCGCTCTCGTCGCTCTCGTCGCTCTCGTCGCTCTCGCTCGCGACGAGTTCGAGCGCGTCCTCGGGGACGCCCGTCTCCTGGCCGTCCTCGAAGCTCACGGTGTACGTCGCATCGCCGAACATCGTCTCCATCACCTGCGTGACCGTACCGGTCTCGCCGTCGTACTCGCTGTGTTTGTCGCTGAGCACGACATCGTCGTCCTTCTCAAAGCTCATGAACCTCGTTCCATCGGGACGCCTAAAAGCGCGCGGATCCGCATCGGCCACCGGCACCGCGTCTCGGGTAGATCGGACGACTCCTCAGGTGGGCCAGAATGCGGCGATCACCGCCGCGACTGCGGCGACCAGCACGATCGCGACCGCGACCGACACGAGTAGGCTGTCGACCGCAACGGCGACTGCGATGGCGACCGCGGCGGCGGCCAACGCGACGACGATCGCCGGGAGGCCGCCGGCCTCAACGGCCCGCTCGATCGCCAGCTGAACTCGCTTGCTCGGCGGTGGGTCCGGTGGATCCGCTGGTGGCTTCGAAAGCGTCTCGTCGACGACGACCTCGTCCTCGCCCCTGTCGGGAGCCGGCTCGATCCGAACGTCGACGTACTCGACGCCCGAGCCGTAGCCGGTGACGATCTTCAGCTTTCCCCGAACCGGATCCACGACCTCGGCCGTCGACACGTGAATACGGCGGAACGACTTCTCGTCGACGAAATGGTTCACCGCATCGATCGACGCCACCCGGTCGAGCTCGTCGTCGAGATGGAGATGGACGTGTGTCGCTCGGCCGAGGTTCTCGAGTTCGACGGCGAACGATCGTGTCGTCGTGAACTGGCCCGGTGCCCGTATCGAGTGGACGCCGTCACCGTTCAGTTCGACGGACAGAGTCGGCACACGCTACCCGTCGAAGGCAGCGTTAAAAAAGATTCGTTCGAGTAGGGGAGTCCCGCTCGATTCGGACCGGTTCGACCGGCCGGGCCCATGTTGTTCGACTCCCGTATCTCAGGCTGCAGCCTCCTCTCGCATCTCCGGCGGGAGGAGGTTTGGGATACCGTCCTCGATCGGGAACGTCTCTCCGCAGTGGGTGCAGGTGAGCGTTCCTTCGAGGATCTCCTCGCCGTCGCGCTCGTCGACGTCGAGTTTGAGATCGTGTTTATCGAGCGGGCAGCAGATGATATCCATCAGCGACTCCTTCATACCGCGCGGTTCGTCTGGGTCGGTCAAAAGCCTGCGGGTTGGCTCCGAGTTGACTCCCGTACGCGTCGTCGTCTCCGGCACCACCGATGACAACGACAGCACCGTCGATGACAACGCCTTTGCCCCGGCGTCCCGCCGGTCGAAACATGGGTATTCCGGCGGAGCGGATCGACCGACTGTTCGGACTCGCTCGCGAGGCGGTCGTCGACGACGAGTACGACCGCGCACGCGAATACGTCCGGCTTGCCCGGCGGATCGCCGAGCGCAACCGCTGTGGCGTCCCCCGCGAGTTCGAGCGCCGGACGTGTGATGCCTGCGACGTGTATCTCCGCCCCGGCAAGACGAGCCGCGTGCGGCTGCAGCCCGGCCACGTCGTCGTCCGCTGTCTGGAGTGCGGCGAGACAGCTCGATATCCACACGACTGACGGGTCGTACCTCCTCAAGTCGATCGCCGTGCCGTATCTGTGGTCCTTGATCATTCGATCCCGAGAGATCACGGAGCAGCTCCACCCCCGTACCCCCGTCGACCTCGCGTAGCTCGAGCCCCACCGCGACGCCGACGGCTTCCGTCCGGAGGCAGCCGAGTCAGGGATCAAGCAGCTTCGACTCCGCCTTTCGCAGGTGTTCGAGCAGAGTCGTCTTCGAGACGTTCAGGTCGTCGGCGAGTTCGCGGGTCGAGGTTTGCCGGGGCCACTCGTAGTACCCCGTCTCGCGCGCGTGCTCATACACCTCCCGCTGGGCGCTCGTCAGCGTGTCGACGCGCTGTTCGCGGGCAGTGCCGGCCGGCGTCCCCGACGAGGAGAGCGATTCGACGCGTACCTCCGCGTTGGCTCCCTCGCGGACGCCGTCGAGCGCCTCGCGGAGCGCCGAGCGCTCGCCAGCGAACCACACCTGCCACTCCTCGCGGCCGTCCTCGATCCGGACCGGCGCGCTATGGACGAAGCCGTGTTCGAGCAGGGTCGGGCACACCATCTCGGCAGGGTCGTACTCGAGGAAAAACTCGCGGACGACGTTGCCGGGCGTCCGCCGGGCGCGACCGAACCGCTGCTGTAACTCGAGCAGATCCCCGGAGCGGTCCGACTCACGGATCGCGTCGAGCAAGGCCGTCACTTCCGTCTCGGACTCTCCGAACGCGGTGAACAGTCCGTTGACGGAGTCCGGCGACGCCTCCCGCACGGTCGGCGAGTCGTACACCGCGTGTGCGAGGATGCCACCGCCGTTGTCCGCGGTCGCCTCGATGGCCCAGCAGTTCGGGTGCCACAGATCGAGGGTGAGCCGGGTGCCGGACCAGTCGTCGGTGCTGCTCATGTCGGATCTATACATCGAGCGGTAATGTGTGTGTTCCTCACACCCGGAACGACCCGACCATGGTCGGGTGGGAAGTTTGGCCCGTCCCGACGCCAATCCATCCCATGGCGGAGCCACGCGGACACTACATCAACGGCGAGTGGACCGACGGAGAGGGTACCGAGCGGTTCGAGAGCGAGAATCCGGCGACTGGCGGGACGGTCGGCGAGTTTCGACGGGGGACGCCAGCAGACATCGACCGCGCGGTCGCGGCCGCCGACGAGGCGTTCGTCGAGTGGCGCGAACTGTCGCGGATCCGGCGGGCTGAGTACCTCTGGGACGTGTATCACGAACTGCGCGACCGAACCGACGAGCTCGGTGAGGTCATCACGCGGGAGGCTGGCAAGGAGATAAGCGAGGGACGGGCGGACGTCGTCGAGGCGGCACACATGGTCGAGTGGGCGGCCGGCGACGCGCGCCACCCGAAGGGCGACGTCGTCCCGTCGGAGATTCCCGGCAAGGACGCGTACATGCGCCGGAAGCCGCGCGGGGTCACCGGCTGTATCACACCGTGGAACTTCCCCGTCGCGATCCCCTACTGGCACATGGCCATCGCGCTGGTCGAGGGCAACACAGTCGTCTTCAAACCGGCCGAGCAGACCCCCCGCTGTGCGGAGATCATCACCGAGATGTTCGACGACGCCGGGATCCCCGACGGAGTGTTTAATCTGGTGCAGGGGTTCGGCGACGCCGGCAACGCGATCGTCGAACACGACGACGTCGACACGGTGCTTTTCACCGGCTCCGCGGAGGTCGGCCACGCGATCCAGGAGAAGCTGGGTGGCGTTGCGGGTAAGCGGGCGGCCTGCGAGATGGGCGGCAAAAACGGGATCGTGATCACCGAACACGCCGATCTGGATGTCGCCATCCACTCGGCGGTCATGTCGTCGTTTAAGACGACCGGGCAGCGATGCGTCTCCTCGGAGCGGCTGATAGTGCATACCGATGTCTACGAGGAGTTTAAAAACCGGTTCGTTGACGTCGCCGAGTCGGTCGCAGTCGGCGACCCACTGGATGAGGACACGTTCATGGGGCCGCTGATCGAGGCCGACCACCACGAGAAGGTGAGCGGATACAACGAGCTCGCACGCGAGGAGGGCGTGAACGTGCTCGTCGATCGCACCGAGCTCGGCGACGCGGAGATCCCGGACGGCCACGAGGACGGCCACTGGATCGGTCCGTTCGTCTACGAGGCCGACCCGTACGCGGATCTCCGCTGTACCCATGAGGAGACGTTCGGTCCACACGTCGCGCTGCTGGAGTACGATGGCGACGTCGACGAGGCGATCGCGATCCACAACGACACCGAGTACGGGCTTGCGGGCGCCATCGTCTCCGAGAACTATCGGCAGATCAACCGGTTCCGCGACCGCGCAGAGATCGGTCTCGCGTACGGGAACCTCCCGTGTATCGGCGCGGAGGTCCAGCTTCCGTTCGGCGGCGTGAAGAAGTCCGGCAACGGCTACCCGAGCGCGAGGGAGGCGATCGAAGCCGTCACTGACCGCACCGCCTGGACGCTCAACAACGCCGACGACATCGAGATGGCGCAGGGGCTCTCCGCGGAGATCAAAACGAGTAACGACTGAGACGAACGGAGTGAGACTCTTTATTGTGGCTCGTCAACGGAGCGTATGGGATTCATCAAACACCTCGTGAACGGCATCATCTCGCTTGTCATCAGCGTCGCGATCACCGTCGCGCTCGCGGAGGACGGCGACACGTACGACCTCTCCGACGTCGCGCTTTCGGTGGCCGTGTCGGCGTTCCTCAGCGGCTTCTTTACGAGCTACTTCGCTGCGGACGACGGCGGTTCCGGAACGTAGGTACATTCATCCGCAACGTCCTGGACGGGGATCGCATCACCGCCATCGGCGGTCATACGAACGGCTACACGGATCGTTGCGATCCCGTTCAGTCGGGTCCGGCAGCGTCCGGACGATACGCCTCGCTTATCCCCTTCCACTTACCCGACCGGAACCGCCAGTAGTTGATCGCGGCGGGGATCGTCGTCTCCGCGAGAAACGCCAGATACAGCCCCCACAGCCCGAGCACGGTCGTCGCGCCGACGTACGCCAACGGGATCGCCACGAGAAACATCCCGACGAACTGGCTGAGGAAGGGTATCTGCGTGTCACCTGCCGCATCGAGCGGACCGGCCGCGCCGCCGGAGATACCCTGAAACACCACGGCGGCGCAGGCGGCGTACACGAGGTTGACGGCGATCGGCACCTCCGGACTGTCGGCGCTGTCGGCAAACAAGACGACGATGTCGGTCGCGAACGCCGCGATGAGCGCCGCGCTCACGACGTACGTTGCGACGGAAAACCGGATGATATCGCGGGCGTACGCCTCCGCCTCGGCCGGATCGCTTTGACCCAGCTGTTGGCCGACGAGACTCGACGAGGCGAGTCCGAACCCCCATCCGGGGGTGTTCATGATCCCGTAGATCCGGCGAGCGATGACGAACGCCGCCACCGTGTTCTCGCCGAAGATGTCGAGCACCGCGAGCATGGGAAACTCCGCGACGGTCCAGACGAGATTTCGGAGCCCGACCGGGAGGCCGATCTCCACGAGATCGCGGACCATCCCCGGATTCGCGTACGATCCGAACGGGTCGATCGCGACGGGGAACGCGCCGGCTCCGGGCAGCCAACCCCACGTGAGCCCGACCGCGAACGCTCCGGCGACGGCGACGTTCGAGAGCACCGTCCCCCACGCCGCCCCCTCGACGCCAAGGCCGAGTCCGAAGATGAACCACGCGCTGAGAAACACGTTCGCGACGGCTCCGCCGGCCCGGATCTGCATCGCCGTGTACGCGTCGTCACAGCCGACGAGCACCCGACTGCCGACGAGGTTGAGGCCCGCAAACGGCACCCCGAGACCGACGATCCGAAGATACGCCGCTCCGAGTGCGATGGCTCGCTCGTTGCTGCTGATGAGCGAGATGAGTTCGTACGGGAACGTCCAGAAGACGACCGTTACCGGGACGGTGATGGCGACGACGAGCAGCACGCTCGACCGGACGGCGTCGCCAAGCTCGGCGAACGCCTCGGCACCGTATCGCTGGGAGACGAGCGCGATGGTTCCGCCGGCGACGCCGCCGCCGATCGCGAACGCGAGTCCCCAGAACGGTCCGGCGAACCCGACGCCAGCGACCGCGCTCGTCCCGACGGCGACGCCGACGAACGCCACGTCGACCGCGTTCTTGGACATGCGGGCGATCCCGGTGACGATCCGCGGCCACGCGAGGTCGGTCGTCCGTACGACGCGCTCACGGCCGATCAGCCCGGCGCGAGCAAGCGCGAGCCCGATGGAGAGGATGAGCAGTCGAAACGGGTTGGGGACGCGGGACACTCCGACACGGTCACTTTCCGGGGCGAACTAAAGGGATTTCGTCACGCGGCAGTCGTCTCCGGGACGGCTGGAAAGCGAACTCGACATCACACGGTGGCTGTCGCCGGTCACGGTCAGGTTCCGGAGACGAGATACACGGCGAGGGCGGCGAACACGATCCCGAGCGCCTTCCGCACGGTAAACGACTCGCCTAAAAAGAGAAAGCCGATCACCGACGAGAACACGAGAAACATCGCGAAGATGGGCGTGACGACGCTCACGGGTCCGAGCGCAAGCGCCCGGTACAGCGCGAGGATACCGATGCCGAGGAAGACTCCCGCGGCGAGCACGTGGAACAGCTTCGGCGAGTACAGATGTTCGGTAAACCCCTGTCCGGTGTACCACACCACGCCGACCGCCATGATGACGAGCAGCAGGTTCGAGATGACGACGGCGGCGTCGCTCGGGACGGCGTTCGGACCGGTCGTCGCTACTCGCATTAGCGGCGAGACGAGGGCGTACGCGCCCATCGCAAGCAGCGCGTACGGGAGATACGTGGTAGTACTCATGTCGACATCCTCATTCGGAGGCGACTTGTGCCTGCCGAACCCGGAATCCCGGTCGAACCGCCGACTGATATGCAGTCCGCAGCCGGCTAGCGGATCCTCGAGGTCGGCCCACGAACGGTGCAATGGGCTGGCAGACGCCTCAGTCGGCAGGTAGCACTCGCCACGTCGTCGCGTTCGAGTACGACCATGGCTCCACCTCGAAGGAGGTGTCCGCATCGCGAAGGTCCGCTAGATACGTGCCGATCTGGGAGGGTGTAATAACCGCGGATGACACAAACGGAATTTTTCGTTACCGTCCACGTTGGTAGCCTTTTTGAGGAGAGCGGTCGCATGGTGACGTATGACTGGCCTGTTCGACCACGTGATGATCCGCGTTGAGGAGTTAGAGGAGAGTCTCGACTGGTACCAAACCCATCTGAACTACGAGGAGAAGGGCCGCTGGGAGGCTGACACGTTCACTAACGTGTATCTCGGCCCCGAGGAGATGCACGACGACGGTGCGATGTTGGAGCTCACGTACAACCACGACGACCGGAGCTACGAGATGGGCGACGCGTGGGGCCACATCGCGGTACGCGTTCCCGAGGACGAGCTGCAGGAGTCGTACGACCAGCTGATGGCGGAGGGTGTCGACGACTATCGCGATCCGGAGTCGTGTGGCAATCGCTACGCGTTCGTGAAAGACCCCGACGGCCACGAGATCGAGATCGTCAAGCGGGAGTACGGGACGAAATGGAGCATCGACCACACGATGATCCGCGTCGAGGACGCCGACGAGGCGCTCGGCTACTGGACACGGAAGTTCGAGTACGATCAGACGCGTCGCTGGGAGGCCGACACGTTCGCGAACTACTTCATGGAGCCCGAGGACGCCCCAGAGGAGGCGATGTCACTGGAGCTCACCTACAACTACGACGGTCGCACGTACGCGATGGGCGACGCGTGGGGACACCTCTGTGTCCGCGTCGACGACCTCGAGGAGACGTGGGAGACGCTAATGGAGCGTGAAGCTCCCGACTACCGCGATCCGGAGTCGTGTGACAACCGCTACGCGTTCACGAGAGACCAGGACGGCCACGAGATCGAACTGCTCGTGCGGGAGTGACCGTCGGTCCGCGATTCGGAGCTCCGGGCCGGTGAGCGCGCTCTCAGTCGGTCACCGGTGTCACACTCCGAATCGACTACCGTGATCGTTACCGTTCGTCTCCGTTCTCGAACGGGTCGATCTCTTGGCTGCCGGGCTCGTCCTCGTCGTAGGTGAACCCTGGTCCCTCGGTCGCCAGTTCGAACACGAGCCCATCGGGGTCCGTGAAGTAGATGCTTTTAAAATACGTCCGGTCTTTCACCTGTGAGACTTCGATGTCGTGGTCTCTGAGGTGGCGCTGCCACTCACGAAGCGTCTCCTCGTCCGCGACGCCGAACGCGAAGTGGTGGCTCGCACCGGGTCCCGGCGCGCCCTGTGCGTCCGGATACTCGAAGTAGGTGACGGTCGTTCCGGGCTCGCCGGCAGACGTCGAAGAGAAGTAGTAGTGCGGCGTCCCGGGGTCGTCGTAGTTCTGCGTCCGCTTGACGGTGTGCCAGCCGAGCACGTCCTCGTAGAAGGCGACCGTCTCGTCCATATCCGTGCAGACGTTCGTCACGTGATGCAGTCCCGTCGTCGGAGGTGTGTCGGTCATAGTACTGCGTTCGGCTGGCGGTTAGATAGGTGTGGGGGCTGACCGTAAGGAGCAAAATATGAACTGCGTACCGATTCTAGTATGCACAGTATACGCCCGAGATCGTCTATTGAACGCCTCCGTCGGTCGATCGTGGACGCTCGAAAGGACACGCATCCGTCGTTCGGACCAGTGACACACGGCACAGTCGCTACGTGGGCGAAAAGCGTGAAAAGACGTCATCGTCGACCGTCGCGTGACGCGGCGGCCGAGGAGTCAGCGTCTACTGTCGGACGACGTTCGTCGCGCGGGGTCCCTTGGGGGATGATTCGATGTCGAACTCCACTTCCTGCCCTTCCTCGAGATCGGGGCCGCCGACGTCCTCCATGTGGAAGAACACGTCCTCGTCGTCGTCGAGATCGCCGTCATCAGTCGAAATGAAACCGTAGCCGCCAGTGTCGTTGAAGAAGTCAACCTTACCGTTTGCCATTGCATACAAACGTACGACCGGTTCCGAGATAACGCTTGCGAGAGTACGGTCACCACGGGTGTCGGTCACAGGATCGACTCGGCCTCACCGCTCGAGATGCGTGATGTCACGCCGAAGCGTGTACCCGCTCGGAACGCCGATGGCTCCGAGACACGTCTCACAGACGACTTTCTCGTAGTTCCTGTTCGTCTCCTTTTCGAGCAATGAGACCTCCGCGAGCGGGAGTACGGACTCACATCGGTCGCACTCGGCCTTGTCGCCATCGACGATTTTCATGTCGCTCGTCGGTGATGGGTTCCAGGAGAATAAAAGCGCACGGACGAGAGAGGACGGCGTTTCGAAGCAAACGCTACGGACGTCGCTCGTGGTCGTATAAAAAGTCAGATTCCGAGACCGAACTCGTCGCGTCGGTCGGTCGCGGGATGGTCCGGATTAGCCGAACAGCTCGCCGAGACCTTCGCCGCCGGCGTCGTCGTCCTCGTCGTCTTCCTCCGCAGCGGCCGCTTCCTCGTCGTCTTCGTCATCGTCGTCGTCAGCGGCGGCGTCGTCCTCGCCGTCGTCGGCGGCAGCGGCAGCGCCAGCGCCCGCGGCGGGCGCGGCTGCGGCCGTCTCGATCGCCTCCTCGATGTCGACGTCCTCCAGCGCGGCGACGAGCGCCTTGACGCGGGATTCCTCGACGTCGACGCCGGCGGCGTCCAGCACGCCGGTGACGTTGTCCTCGTTGATCTCTTCGCCAGTCTCGTTCAGGATGAGCGCAGCGTAAACGTATTCCATTGGTGTATCCTCGTTGTATTATCCGAACATCGCGCCGAGTCCTTCGCCGCCGTCGCCGTCGTCATCGTCGTCGGCGTCGTCGGCCTCCTCGGCGTCTTCCGTCTCTTCGTCAGCCTGTTCCTCTGCCTCGTCCTCGTCGAGCTCCGCGGTCTCTACGGCCGGGGCGGCCTCGACGCCCTGTAGCTCTTCGGGGAGCGCCTCGTCGTCGTCGATCGCGGCGGCGAGCGCGCGCAGCTGGGCGTCGGCTCTCCCGATCAGGTCGGGCACGACGTCCGGGCTCTCGATCTCCGCGTGGAGCGCGACGGATTTCGCCTCGCCGGACGCCTTCGCCAGAAGGGTGCCGGCGGTGCTGGCCGTCGGGTACGCGGCGTTGACCGAGAGGTTGCGCGCGGCGGCCGCGGCGGACTCGACGTCCGCGCGGTACTCGTCGACGTCGATCGCGAGCTCGTCGGGCTCGAAGAGGACGCCGTCGGAGTAGACGCCCTTTAAGTCGAGTCCGACCTCCTTCGGCTCGATGCCGAGCTCGGTCAGGACGTTCGCGAGGTCGTCGTCGACGACCTCGCCCTCCTCGAGCACCTTCGAGTCCTCGGTGACCTTGATCGAGCCGTCCATGATGCGGGCGGCCGCGCCGACCGTCTGGAGTTCGCCGACGAACGGACCGGGGTCGACCCCCGTGTCACCTTCGGGGATGACGATGTCGTTCGGGGCGACCTCGCCGGCGTTGATCGGGGCCGGCGTCTTCGAGGCTTCGAGCTGCTTGTAGAGGCCGAACGGGTTGTCGTTGGTGCCGATGAGCGCCACCTGTCCGGCGACGTAGTCGACGAGCTCCTCGACGCCATCGTCGACCGCCTCGAGCGCACGGATCGTGAGCGTGTTACGGCTCATCCGGACGTCGGCGGAGCCGTGCAGCTCGCGGCGCATCGCCTGCAGCTGGCGACTCGGGATACCGGTGACGCCGACGATACCGATGGAGTTGAACGAGTCGATGAACTCGACGAGCTCGTCGACCTCCTCCCGTTTCCACTCCGGGATCGTCTCGGTTTTACGGACCGAGCTCATACGGGCACCTCCTTCGCGGGACCCATCGTCGTTTTGACGTAGATCCCGTCGATGTTGAGCGGTCCCTTCTCGAGGTCGGCCTCGAGACGGCGGATGATGACGTCGATGTTGTCGCCGATCTCTTCGGCTGACATATCGTCCGCACCGACGCGGGTGTGGAACGTGCGCCGGTCGCGAGACCGGAGCTGCACGGTGTTTTTCATCCGATTGACTGTGTCGACGACGTCGTCGTCCGGCTGCAGTGGGGTAGGCATCTTCCCGCGCGGACCGAGGACGGTACCGAGGTACCGACCGATGTCCTGCATCAGGTTGGCTTCGGCGACGAAGAAGTCGGTTTCGTCGGCCAGATCCTTTGCGCGGTCGTCGTCGTCTCCGAGATCCTCGAGGTCGTCGCTGCCGAGCACTTCGTCAGCGACGTCCCGGGCACGGACGGCGGTTTCACCCTCCGCGAAGACGACGATACGTGTCTCCTGCCCCGTTCCAGCCGGCAGCACGACGGACTCGTCGACGCGATTCGACGGATCGTTGAGGTCCAGGTCTCGCAGGTTGATAGCGAGGTCCACCGTTTCACGGAAGTTCCGCTCGGGGGCTTCCTCGAGTGCGAGAGATACGGCCTCTTGTATTGTGTCTGCCATTTTTCACCTCCGTAGTACGCAGGTAGCTCCTACGGGTCAGTGAAACAGGCGAAGCCTGTCTCATCGGAGAGTGGCCCATGAGACGTTTAAAGCCGTCGAAGCCGGCCTCCGCGTGCCAGACGGCCACAGGGCGGATGTCCCGCTGTCGAAGGGATACGAAGCCGTCGAGATGCTCGGTCCGTTGTTGTCGACGATGAATACGACGCTCGTCGAACCCGGATCTCGTCGCATAGGGGAACCCTTTTGCCGTCGCTTACCGACCCTCGATCCAATGACCGAGGGTGGTCCCGCGTGACGATGGAGGATCGGATCGAGGACCTGCGAGAACGCCGGGAGCGAGCGGCGAAAGGCGGCGGTAAAGAGCGGATCGAGTCCCAACACGAGAAGGGGAAGAAAACCGCGCGCGAGCGGATCGACTACTTCCTCGACGACGGGACGTTCCACGAGTTCGACCGGTTCCGTACCCACCGAAACCACAAGTTCGGCATGGAGGAGACGAAGATCCCGGGCGACGGTGTCGTGACCGGGTACGGTGAGGTGAACGGCCGCAAGGTGTTCGTCTTCGCACACGATTTTACCGTCTTCGGCGGCTCGCTCGGCGAGGTGTTCGCCGAGAAGGTGTGTAAAGTGATGGATAAGGCGATGGATGTCGGCGCGCCGGTCGTTGGACTCAACGACTCCGCGGGGGCACGGATCCAGGAGGGGGTCGCCTCGCTCGGCGGCTTCGCGGAGATCTTCCGCCGGAACACGGAGGCGTCGGGCGTGATCCCGCAGATATCGGCGATCATGGGCCCGTGTGCCGGCGGCGCGGTGTACTCGCCGGCCATCACGGATTTCACGTTCATGGTGAAAGACACCTCCCACATGTTCATCACCGGCCCTGACGTCATCGAGACGGTGACGGGCGAGGAGGTGAGCTTCGAGGAGCTCGGCGGCGCGGTGACCCACTCGTCGACGTCGGGAGTCGCCCACTTCGCCGCCGAAACCGAGGAGGCGGCGCTCGACGACATCGCTCGGCTGCTGTCGTACCTCCCCGACAACAACGTGGAGGACCCCCCGCGCGTCGAGCCGTGGGACGACCCCGAACGCGAGGCCGACGAGCTCGAGGAGATCGTGCCGAACGCCCCACGGAAGCCGTACGACATGCACGAGGTGATCGGTGGAGTCGTCGACGAGGGCTCCTTTTTCGAGGTTCACGAGAACTTCGCGAAGAACGTGATCGTCGGCTTCGCCCGGCTCGACGGACACTCGATCGGCGTCGTCGCCAACAACCCCCGCGTGAACGCCGGCACGCTCGACATCGAGGCGAGCCAGAAGGGTGCGCGATTCGTCCGCTTCTGTGACGCGTTCAACGTTCCCATCCTCACCTTCGAGGACGTTCCCGGCTTCATGCCCGGCACCGACCAGGAGCACAACGGGATCATCCGGCACGGCGCGAAGCTGCTGTACGCGTTCTCGGAGGCGACGGTGCCGCTGCTCACCGTCATCACCCGCAAGGCGTACGGCGGGGCGTACTGCGTGATGTCCTCGAAACACATCGGCGGTGACGTCAACTACGCGTGGCCCACTGCCGAGATCGCGGTGATGGGGCCGAAGGGCGCGGTGAACGTGCTGTACCGCGAGGAGCTGGCCGCGGCCGAGGAGACGGAGGCTCGCAGACAGGAGCTCATCGACGAGTACCGCGAGGAGTTCGCGAACCCGTACACGGCAGCCGACCGCGGCTTCGTCGACGACGTGATCGAGCCCGCGGAGACGCGTGCCAGACTCGTCGACGATCTCCACGTGCTGAAGGGGAAACGAACGGATACACCGGATAAGAAACACGGCAACATCCCGATCTGATGGCTACCGGCACGAACCAAGCGGCGAAAGAGATGAGCCTCCCGGACGGGCTCTCGATCCCGGACGACGCGAACGACGCTGAGGCCGCCGCCATTGCGGTCGCGGTCGCAGCTCACCTGCGCGACCGAGAGGCAGCCGCGGCCGCGGCGGCGGACGGCGACGCGGAGCCGTCGTGGGACGGGGACCGGTGGTCGTTCGCCGGCCGAGTCGAACGTCTGCAGGGCCGGAGCGTGCGAGTGTCCGACGGCGCGCCGGCCGACCCGTGGACGGCCGCCGGCCGGAGCGACCGGTTATAACGTTCCACGAGCGCACCGCTCACGGCTACAATCGAAACGGAACGGTCCCTTTATCGGCCGAGCGGTCGACTCGTCGGGCATGCAGGTGAAATCCCGCCACCACCTTCGCAGCGACGACATCGACGAGATCCGCGAGGAGATCGCCGACGGGCTCGGCGTCGACATCGACGGCGACAGCTTCGAGCTGGTCGAGTTCGTCGACGCCGACTACGAGGTAGTGTTGGTCGATGGCGACCCGCTCGTTTTCTACGTCGACGACGACGAGCCGTTCCTCACCGTGCGCGGCGCGAACGAGCACGACCCCGAAACGGGCGTGGTCACCGTCGACGCCGGCGCCATATCGTTCGTCTCGGACGGCGCTGACGTGATGCGTCCCGGCATCGTCGAGGCCGACCGATCGATCCGCGAGGACGACCTGGTCGTGATCGCCGAGGAGACCCACGGGAAGGTGCTCGCGATCGGCCGCGCGCTCGTCGATGGCGACGCGATGGTCGGCGACAGCGGGAAAGTCGTCGAGTCGATCCACCACGTCGGCGACGAGCTGTACGAGTTCTCGATCTGACCGCACCGCCGACTATCGGGCCGGTCCGTTCGTCCGCCTTCCGACGATCGGGTCGGGCCTTTTAACCAGCCTCCGGTCGACGCGTCGAACGATGACCCGGATCCGGGCGATGAGCTACAACGTGCGGTACGCTAACCGGAACGATCACCACGACGCATGGTACGCTCGTCGCGACGGGGTCACCGACCTCGTCCGGTTTCACGCTCCCGATGTCGTCGGCTTTCAGGAGCCCCTCCCCGACCAGCGATCCGATCTCCGTGACCGTCTCCCCGAGTACGAGCTCGTCGGTCGTGGGCGGCGCGTCGACGATGCGGGCGAGGGCTGTCCGGTTGCGGTCCGAACCGACCGATGGACGATCGTCGACCACGACACGTTCTGGCTCTCCGAGACGCCCGACGAGCCGTCGACCGGCTGGGACGCGTCCCACCCGCGGATCGCCACGTGGGCCCGCGTGGAGTCGCGGCCCGCTACCGGGACGTCGCAACGTCGCGACCGCAGCTCCTTCGTCCTGATAAACACCCACCTCGATCATCGTGGGAGTCGCGCTCGCGAGGAGGCCGCGCGGCTTCTCCGCCGGCGGATCCCGGAGCTCGCCGACGCCGAACGGGAGGACTCCACTCACGACCCGGTCGTGCTGCTAGGAGATTTCAACTGTATCGCGGAGTCGACTCCGCTCTCCGTGCTCACCGACGGCAACGACGACCGGTCGGGTCCGCGGCTCAAGGACGCGGCCGCGAGCGCGGAGCTCCGACACGGGCCGACGACGAGCATCACCGACTTCACCGAGCTGATCGCCAACCGCCGAATCGACCACGTGCTCGTCTCGCCGGCGATCGAGGTTGCGGCGTTCGCGACGCTCGCCGACCGCGACGATCGAGGCCGGTACCCCTCCGACCACCTGCCGGTGCTCGCCGGACTCGACCTGTGAGCCATCGACCGCGCTGAGAGACGTCCGACGACCCGCCGTTCACTCCTCGGCAGCGTCGATGTCGTCCGTCTCGTACGCCTCCTCGTACTTCTCCATGGCGTCCGCCCACCCGCGCGTGGCGGTCTCGAACGTCTCCTCGAGATCCGCGATCGGCGTCTCCGTCGCGTCGACGCGGAGGTCGTTGAAGTACGGGTCGCTGAGCTTCCCCTCCTCGGTGTTGACCACTTTTACAGCGGCGGACTGGACGGGCAGATCCTCCCGCTTGTCGCCGCCGACCTCGTGGCCCGCCTCGAGCGCGTCGATCAGCCGTTTCGCGAGCGGCGCGTCGCCGTGTGCGTCCGACTCGTAGGCGGTCGCGACCGCATCGATCACCACCTCACCGGTCAGCAGGTTGCCGGCGACGGTGAAGTTCTGGCCGACCTCGTGGCCGTACCATCCCTTGCACGCGTCGCCGGAGAACGCGAACGTCCCGTCGGCGTCCACGCCGTGGAGCTGCCGGTTCTCGCTTCCGTCGTCGGCGTGTAACAGCGCCTGCAGCGCGTCGTCGACCGCGAGCCCGTCCGCGAGGTACTCCAGTCCCTTTCGACCGAGCTCGACGTTGACGAGCGACTGGGTCGCCACCGCGCCGTGCTCGGAGGCGAACGGACACAGCGTTCCTACGCCGGGGAGCCGCGTCGTCACCGCGACGCCGAACCGGAGATGGCTCTCGCCCTCGTCGTTCGTGTATCGCTCGCGGACGCAGATGCTGAACGTCATATCTGGTTCTGCACGCCGAAACTGAAAAGCATACACGGAGCCGGCAGACCCGACGGTGCCTACTCCCGCTCCGTCTCCGCGAGCACGTCCTCGACGAGCGCGAGCGTGGATTCGGCGGTCGCGACCCGGTCGTCGATCTCACCGCTCCGAAGCAGCTCCAGCTCCTCGCCGTCGAGCGTCTCTCGGACCTCTGCGGCGCGTCGAAGCGCCTCGTACTCGTCCGAGCGGGCCAGCTTCCTGATCGTCCGGAGCGTCGCGACGGTCTCCTCGTCGGCGAACCGGGAGACCAGCGGCACGAGCTCGTCGATCGCGTACGCGAGCTCCTCGCCCGGCTTCGGCGGCCACGCAAGCGCGAACGGCTCGCCGTCGAGCCGTTCGATGTACGTCCGGTGGACCGCCACCGCCGTCCGCAACGCGCCGGGGTCGTCGACGTAGTGGTCGAGCTTCGACGGCGAGTAGTCCGCGTACTCCAGCAGCGTCGCGAGCGGCTCCTCGCCGGCCGCGTTGTCGTCGACGTACTCACGGAGATCCGTCGGCGGAACGTCGACGTCGACGAACGGCGTCCGGTCCGCGCGTTCGAGCAGGTCGAACACCGCCCTCGCAGACTCGGTCTTATAAAACGAACGGAACCCCTCCAGCACCGACTCGTTGTACGTCAGCACCGGCTCGCGAAGGCGGTCGATCTCGATCTCGAGATTCGCGTCCGCCATCCCGGCGACCGCCCGCAGCTCGTCGAGATGCTCGGCGAGACGGTCACGCGCCTCCCGGGTCTCCTTCCGTGCAGCACGATACGCGTCGACCGCGTCGTCGCGGTCGCCGAGAAGCTCGACGTACTCGGCGGCGGGTTCGAGCGCTGCTCTGGCGGCCTCGAAGTCGCTCGCGGAGAGCCGCCGCTTTTCGACCGCCTCGTCTGCCGCCGTGAACGCCTCTGCCGCGAGCGCGTCGTCGTCGACGTCCGTCGCCGCCGCGAACGCCCCCTCGAACTTCACGTACGAGCCGAAATCCCCGGTGCCGACGGCGTCCTCCTCGTACTGCTCGAGCACGCGATGGGCCTGTCGATACGCGTCCGCGGCCGCCTCGACGCGCTCCTCGCCGAGGCGCTCGATCCGCGACTCGACCGCGACGAGCTCGTCGTACCGCTCCCGGAGCTCGGCTGCCGACTCCCCGGCGGCCGCCACCGGACCGCCAGCGGCCGACTCGCGTTCCGAACCTCCGTTCTTGCCCGTCGCCATCAGTACACCTCGCCCGGATCGAAGACGCGCTCGCCGACGTTCTCGCCGTCGATCGTTCGATAGAAGCAGGAGCGGTGGCCGGTGTGGCACGCGCCCGCGGACTGGTCGACGAGGTACAACAGCGTGTCGGCGTCGCAGTCGACCCGGATCTCCTCGACGGCCTGCGTGTGACCGGAGGTGCCGCCCTTGTGCCACAGCTCCTCTCGGGACCGTGAGTAGTAGTGTGCCTCTCCCGTCTCGCGGGTCCGTTGGAGCGCCTCCGGGGAGACGTACGCGAGCATCAACACCTCCCCGGTCTCGACGTCCTGTGCGACTGCGGGAACGAGTCCGTTCTCGCCGAAGTCGACATCGATGGGGTCGTCGTCGGAGCCGGAGCCAGCACCGACGCCGGGACCGGTATCGACGTTCGTCATACCTCCCGCAACGACGGGGCCGCGAATAGGCCTTGTGTCTGTCGGGTCCACGGTCGTTGACACGTATGGTGTGGCCGTCGCTGCGTCGTGTGTTGGAGTGTAGCTGCGTCGTGTGTTGGAGTGTAGTCGCGTGACCGGTCCGGCACCTCACTCGAGCCGTGGCTCCCGACGCAACACGAGCGCGTCACCGTCGTCGTAGAACCCCGGTCGCCTGTCGACGACCTCGAACCCGACGGCCATGTACAGCGCGCGAGCCGCGTCGTTGTCCGGGTGGACCTGTAGCGTCACCGGTCCGTCGGCGTCGTCGATCGTCGTCCACAGGAGGCCGCGAGCACGTCCCTCACGCCGGTAGTCGGTGTCGACGGCGAGCTCCGCGAGATGCGTACTGGGCCGGTCCGCCGAGTCGACGGCGAGCAGATACCCGACCGCGTGCTCAGCTTCCAATGGCTCGGACGAGTCGGCGACGCTCACGAGCGCCGACCCTACCGCGAGTCCGTACTCGAGGAGCTCCGGACTCGGCTCCCGTAACAGCGACTGTAGCTCGCGAACGCGACCGGCATCGGTCGGTCTCGCCACTCTGACGCGGGGATCGTGCGGCCGTTCCGGCGGACGGCGGGCGGGCATCTACACCACCACCGCGACCGCGACCGAGACTGCGACGACCGCGCCGGCGAACGTCGCGAGGAAGTTCACCGCCTGATTCCCGATGCGGTCCCCCTCGATCAGCGCCCCGAGGAGGCTATCGACGGTCATTCCCATAACGCCCGCAGCCACGACGACCGCGCCGGCCACGACCGGGTCGCCGAGCGGCATGCCGACCGCGGCGATGACGGCAATGACGACCGCGCCGGCGAGTCCTGCGAGCTCACCCTGCCACGTGACCGCACCGTCAGTGCCAGCCTCGACCGGGGCGAGCGTGGTTATCAGTCGCGGGTCGTCATAGAGGCCGCCGATCTCCGAGGAGAGCGTGTCGGCGAGCGCCGTCGCGATCGCGCCGGCGAACGCGAACCCGAACAGCACAGCGGAGACGTCAACGTGGTCCGTCGCGGCGTAGCCGACGAGGGCGACAAGCGCCACTGCCGAGTTCGCCAGCACGTTCCCGGTCCCTCTCGCGCCCTGGTTCTCCTGGGCGACGCCCCGTTTCGTCTTTTCGTCGAATCGATACTTCGAGGCGAGACCGCCGACCGCGTAGAAGGCGGTGAGGGTGAGAAACCAGCCGACTCCGCCGAGCACGATCGTCAAAAGCGTGAGCAGGACGCCGGTCAACATCCCCGGCACCGACGCGGTGTCGAGCGCGTAGGAGGCGTAGCCGAGCGCGACGGTCACCCCGAGTGCGGCGGCGATTCCGACCGCGCTCACGGCGGGATCGAGCAGGACGAACGCCCACGTGACGAACGCGACGATCACGACCGTGAGATGCGCGTCGCGGTCGTACACGAGCGAGCGGATCAGGCCAGCGGTCAGCGCTGCCACCGATCCGAGGAAGACGAACGTCGGAAGGTCGCTCATCACGGCGGTCGAGACGGCGTGGATGGCGGTGGGATCGACACCGAGCACGAGCTGTGCCGCGACGAGCGTCTGCCCGACGACGGCGGCGGTCGCGCCCACGATCAGGTAGCCGGTCACGAGGGGAAACTCCGCGTCCGAGCGGGTGGCGACGATGGCGCGGCCGAGGCGACCGACGCCGACGACGAGTGCCGCAGCGACGAACGCCCCGTACGGAAGCGGCTCGCCGGGGATCGTGGCGAACAGCGCGAGACCGCTCATCGCGAGCGCGAACGCGACGACCCCGTACAATCGCCCATCCTCGCGGTCGCCGGGCAGCGCGAGGGTTTCGAACAACGGCCCCTCCCGGATCCCGAAGAACGCGATCCCGGCGACGGCGAGAAACGGGACGACGGTCGCCTCGCCGAGCGTGGGCGAACCGACCGCGAGCGCGGCGATCGCGGCAAACACGCTCGCCCGTCGGAGCCTCCGAGTCACGTCCCGGAGTACCCCCGACGCGCACTTAACGGTCCCGACACTGATTCGCCGCATCGTGGCTCTGTGCGTCTCATCGCCCGTGACCGCTAACGGGCCCGCGGTCTTTTTACGCACACCGCCCGGATCGACGTGCAGTGGGACTGTACGACGCGTATCTCGCGTTCCGTCACCGCCTCCACGAAGGCGATCCGCCGGAGCACGTCGCGATCGTCATAACGGAGCGCGATCTGCTCGCCGACGGCGCATACGAGACGCTTTCGGCGTCACTGCGCTGGGCGTTCGACTACGACGCCGAGCGGGTGACCGTCTCCGTCTCCGTGCTCGACGAGTCCGTGATCGATACGCTCGTCCGAGAGTTCCGGGACCTCGACGCGCCACGACCGCTCGCGGTTCGGACGCCGGAGGACACGGCACCGACGGACGCGCCGATCCGCGTGAACGTCGGACTGGGCGGGAAAGCCGAGTTCGCCGCGGCCGTCCGCGAGATCGCGGCCGACGTCGACGCGGGCGAGCTCGACCCCGACGCGATCGACGAGGAACAGGTCGCCGACCGGCTCGTGTTTCCCGCCGAGCCGGATCTCGTGATCAAAACCGGGGCCGAGCGACTCTCGGATTTCGCCATCTGGCAGTCGGTGTACTCGGAGCTGTACTTCACCGACGTGAACTGGCGAGACTTCCGCAAGCGCGATTACCTCCGTGCGCTGCTCGATTTCCAGGACCGCCAGCGCCGATTCGGCCGGTAGGAGCGGTGTGGCGGGGAGTCGCGTTCGGTGTGGCGGGGAGTCGCGCTCGGTGTGGCGGTGGCTCCGACGCTACACCGTCGTCCGACGCGGATCCTCGCCGGTGAGTTGTCTGACGGTCAACACTGGAACCGGGCACGTTCGAACGACGCGCTCGGCGACGGAGCCGATGAGAAAGCGGTTCTCGCCGTGTCGCCCGCGCGTCCCGGTCACGACGACATCGGCGTCGAGTTCGCGGGCTGCATCAGTGATCATCGCCGCGGGACGTCCTTCACGGATCTCCGCCGTGACGTCGAGGTCGGCGTCGACCGCTTCGGCCGTGTCGACGACGCTGTCGAGCGCGACCTCGCCCTGGCTGTCGAGCGCGTTCCGCAGGTCCGTTCTGACCTCGTCCGGCGAGGATTCGACTTCTCCCACGTCGATGACGTACAGCGCGTGGACGGATGCGTTAAACCGAGCGGCCAAATCGATCCCGACGTCGACGGCTCGCTGGACGCTCTCGGAGCCGTCAGTCGCGATCACGATCCTGTCGAACATACCTCCGATTCGCCCACCGTGGACTTAAAAGCGGCCGATGGCTGACGCCCATCGAGTCGACCGGCGGTGCGACACGGACCGAAGCGGCTGGACGACACAGCTCACGCGAGCCGTCTTCCGGCCCTGCTCACGCGAGCCGTCTTCGAGCCCCGTTCACGCCAGGAACACGTGTCGCGGACGATCCGCGAGCACCTCGCGGCCGAACCGAACGGTCTCGCTGAACTCGTCGGACCGGAAAAACACCATCGCGTCCTCCTTCGAGTTCCACTGGCTCGCGATGAACATGTCGTCGTCGTTCTCGACGTTCACCATCAGGTCGGTTTCGACGTGGCCGTCCATCTCCGCGAGCAGCTCGCCGACGTCGTCGAACACGTCGACGAACTCCTGGCGGTGCTCCGATTTCGTCGTGTAGAACATGCCCATCGTTCCGAAGCCGGACTCCTCGCCGGCGCGAGCGACGATCCCCGGTAGCTCCGAGAGGAACCCCGCCGCGGTCTCGGCCGCGGAGGCGGTGTCCCAGACGGAGACGACCGCCGCGCGATCCGTCTCCCGACCGTCGTACACCGCCGTTTTCACGTGCGTGCCGTAGTGGTCGAAGTTGCCGCGAAGCCCGTCGACCTCGTCGAACAGGTCGTCCACGTCGGCCTCGCTGTAGAGAACGGTAGCGTACACGTCCTCCCCGTGCGGCTTGCCCGCATAGATATCCAGATCGGCGAGCTCACCGCGGATCTCCGCGTCGTCGATGCCGTCGGACTCCGCCTCGCCGTCCGCACCACTACCGCTCGCGTCGCCGTGCGGATGATCACCTTCGCCGCCGGACTCCTCCTCGCCGTGCGGGTGGTCACCGTGGGCGGAGCCGCCGTGGCCGTGGCCGGAGCCACCGTGGCCGGAGCTTTCCTGATCGTGACCGGTCTCTTCGTGGGGATGACTCCCCTCGCCGTGGTCGTGATCTGAGTCGGCTTCGTCGTGCTCCGCGGTCGGCACTTTCTCGCCGGCGAGATACGCACCGAGGTCCTCGGGAGGGAACCGACGACCGACGTAGAAGCTCCCGAACTCGCCGTATCGCGAGGTCGCCTCGTCGAAACGCATCTCGTAGACGATATCCTTGATGTCGGTCGGGTCCGCGCCGAACAGCGTGACACCCCACTCGTGGTCGTCGAAGCCGACCGAGGAGGCGATCACCTGCTTGATCCGTCCGGCGTACTGTTTGCCGGTCTCGCCGTGACTCGCCATCAGATCGGCGCGCTCGTCGAACGAGAGGTCGTACCAGTTGTACTCCTCACCGCGACGCTTGCTCATCGGGTAAAAGCAGACGTACTCGTCGTCCGGCACGTCGGGTTTTAGTTTCCCTTCGATGTACCGGCGTAGTCCTTCATCGACGTCTTCCTCGTCGCCGGTGAAGTAGTCGTCGGAGACGTACCCCGACACCTCCGTCACGGAGACGTACGACGTCTCCTGTGTGGTGAAGTTGGCAAGCGCAGTGTCCTCGAACCCTCGCTCGATGGCGGAGAGGTCGTCGAGCGTCGGCCGAAAGTGAACGAAAAGCAGGTCCGATTTGTGTCCGAGCACGGAGAACACCGCGGAGTCTCCGGCGTCGGCGTCCGCGACCAGCTCGCGATGGTGCAGGTAGGATCGCCCCTCATCGATCGCTCGGGTTCGCTCGTGTTCGGGCGCAGCGCGCCACGCGTCCCAGTCGATCGACCGGAAGTCGTGCAGCGCGAACCAGCCCTCGTCGGTCTGTGGAGCCTCGACCATACCACTGCTTGGGCCGCCGGAACTTAGTCGTTCCCGGATCACGTCGCGCTCACGGCTCTCCCGCCAGCGCGATTCCCGTAGCCCGGCGAGTCAGTACGGCTCCTTCCCCCACCGACGGTCGTCGTAGGTACTCTGACGGTCGCTGTCGAACCGCTCCTCGAACTTCCGGCGGAGCGCGGCGGTCTCGGTCGCAGTTATCCGTGCGAGCTCGTCGGCCTTCCCGACCGCCTCCGGCGGACCGCGCGTCGTCGCGACGTCAGCGAGCACCTGTCGCGTCAGCGCGTCTCGGATGTCCGGGTCGCAAGCGAACGCGTACGGAGCCTCCAGCTTGTACGTCACGTCAGTCCGGGGGTCGTACAGGACGAAGAACGTCGGCTCGTACTGCTCGGGGTCGAGCTTTCGGTCGATGCCGAGCGCGTCGGCGCCGGCGGCCATCCGCCGGTCCGGCCCGCCGCGGCTGTGAAACCACGTCGTAAACGACAGCTCGTCGTCGACGCGATCGCCGTCGGCGTACCGCTCCAACAGCGCGGTGAACAGAGCAGTGTCGTCGGGCCACGGCGGCTCGAACCCCGCACGCGAGAGCGTCCGCACGATCGTCCGACTGGAGGGGTTCTTCACGAACCCCGCGAGCGGAACGTCGCGCTCGATACAGCGCTCGACGAGCCGGACGTAGTTCTCGACGACCGCACGCGGCTTCGCCTCACGGGCGAGTGCGCCGAGCTCCGGATCACGATCCTCCCAGGTGAAAAGCTCCTTCGGATAGATCGGGCCGTCGAGCACGAGCAGCTCCTCGACGTCGCCGACGTGGTCGAGCGCGTGTGTCCCCTCGGCCAGATACAACGCGAGCGCGTGGACGACTCCCTCGGCGTACCGGTTCACCCGCGGAGCGTGGAGCACGCGCTGGCGGGTGTACCCCGCGTCACGCTCGCGCCACGCGTCGTCGAAGTCACTCGTGGTGTCGCCGGCGTGGACCGTCGCGACGATGGTCCGCGCACGGTGGAGCTCGAGGTCACTCGGCTCGGCCGCCATCGCCGCGTGAGCGACGTCGACGACGAGCCCGTTCTTGAACGTCGTCGGGTTGATCGTGCCGGAATCGAGCCCGTGAACCGTCTCGAACGGCCGGTCCGCGAGCGCAACATCGTCGACGTCGACGCGCCGCCGTTCGTGGTCGGCGACGGGTTCGATGACGACTCGGCCGTCCCGACGGAGTTCGGGGAGCCAGTCGTCCCACACCCGCCCGGCGAGGTCGTCGTGGTCCGTCGTGTCCACGTCGCTCGCGATCCCGTACGCGAGCTGCGCGATGTGTTCGACGTGGATCGGATCGAGCGTCACACCTACTCCGGCGACGGCGGCGCATAAAAATCGGTCGGCTGTGGGGATCGTTCACCTGCGTCCCAGTTGTTTATACGGCGTCGGGGTCGTCCGGAACGTCGATGTCGCCGTCGATGATCCCCTGGCGGATCTCGTCGACCTCGTCGACGATCGCGGCCGGAATCTCGTCGCCGAGCGTGTCGCCGTACACGCAGGAGACGCCTTCGTCCTCCAGCCCGAGCTCGACCTGTGAGCCGCCCTGGAACGCGTCGTTGACGACGCTCTCGGCGGCCTCGAACACCGCGCTGTCGACGCGTTTCACCATCGACGCGACGATCACGTCGGCGAACTCGGCCTGCGTGAGCGACTGGTCGGAGTCGACGCCGATCGCGAACCGACCCTCCTCCTCTGCGGCCTGGAACACGCCGACGCCGGTTCCGCCGGCCGCGTGGTAGACGACGTCGGCACCGCTCCCGTACATCGACAGCGCCGCCTCCTGTCCGCCGGCCGGATCCGCGAAGTCGCCGACGTAGCTCGTGATCACGTCGAGCTCCTCGCCCACGTAGTCGACGCCGGCGAGATACCCCGCCTCGAATCGCTGGATGAGCGGGGCCTCGACGCCGCCGACGAAGCCGACGGTCGACTCGTCCGGATCCGTTTCACCGTCACCCGCGCTGAACGACTCCTGGGTGAGGAGGCCGGCCAGCGCGCCGACGAGGAACGACCCCTCCTCCTCTTTAAACTCGTAGCTCGCGACGTTCGGCTCGTCGAGCTGGTCGTCAACGAGCAGGAAGTTCTGGTCGGGGAAGTCGGGGGCGACCTCGGTAAGCGCGTCCAGCTGCGCGAAGCCGATACACGACACCAGATCGTAGTCCGGATCGGTCGACTCCGCGTACCGGCGCTGGAACTGCGAGAACTCCCCGGCGTCCGCGGGCTGTGACTCGTCGAACGAGAGGTCGAACTCCTCGGACGCCTCGATGATCCCGCGCTGGGCGGCGTCGTTGAACGACTCGTCGCCGAGCCCCCCGAGCGCGTACACCATCCCGACGTTGTGCGCGGGGTCGTCTGCCGTGTCGTCGGTTCCGTCGTCGGTTCCGTCGTCCGCGTCGTCAGCGGCGTCGTCGCTCGCCTCGTCTTCGGGGCCTCCGGTACAGCCCGCGAGTCCAGCGACGCCCGCTATGCTCGCTGCCTTGATGAAGCGACGTCGATCGAAGTCTGAGTGCATTACACAAGTACAAGCACGACAGCGACCAATAAAATCGTCGCTTCAAGCGTGCTCAGTACGGAATACGACGATTAGCTGATCGTACGTCCGTGGGGCGGGACCGGACGAGCGAGGGGTGACGGCTCCGAGGGAACGACGACGCCGGTCACCGGTGGAACTCGTCGTCGTACTCCTCCTCGTCCTCCTCGTCCGGCGGGACGAGTCGCCCGGTCAGCAGGTAGCTCACGACGAACAACACGATGAATCCGACGCCGACCGCGGCGGTCGTGCGGACGACGAACGGCCACTCGATCCACAGGAAGTAGCGATCGGCGATGACGATCCCGACGATTGCGGCGACGATCGCCTTCTGCTCGTCGGTCGGATCCGTCGCGACCTGTTTGAGGTCGCTTTTGATCTCCTCGAGGAGGCCCATCTCATCCACCTCCGCGGTCGCGGATGACGCGACGGACTCGGGTGAGTCCTTCCTCGAGCTCCTCGGTCGGGAGGCCGAACCCGATCCGAAACCGGTCCGGAAATCCGAACAGGCCCCCCGGTGCGAGCACGACGCTCTCCTCCTCGACGACGGTTCGGCAGAACGCCTCGGCGTTCGCGAACGGCTCCGGAACGGTGACGAACCCGTTGACCCCGACGGGCTCGTACCAGTCGAGGCCCAGCCCGTCGACCCACTCCCCGACGCGCTTGCGGTGGTCACGTGCCAGCTCCCGGTTCTCCTCCAGGATGCGACTTTCGCGCCGACCGAGCGCCTGCTTCGCGACGTGCTGTCCGAACAGGCTCGGCGAGATCGTCGTGTAATCCTTCCAGCGCCACGCGCGTTCGACGACGGGTTCGGGGCCGGCGATCCACCCGAATCGGAGTCCGGCGAGCCCGTACGCCTTCGTCAGGCTCGTCGTCGAGACTCCGTGTGCACCGAAGCTCGCGACGGGCGGGTGCGGTCGCTCCGCGAGCAGCCGGTACACTTCGTCGCAAAGCAGGTATGCGTCGTTGTCGACGGCGACGTCGTAGACGGCACGCATCGTGGCCTCGTCGTGGTACCGTCCCGTCGGGTTGTTCGGGTTGTTGACCACGACGACCGCGGTGTCGTCGTGGGCGGCGTCCGCAACCTCGTCGGGATCGAGCGTCCACTCCGGCGGCTCGAGTTCGACGCGCGTCACCTCGCCGAGCGCCTCGGGCACCGCGTGCAGCGCCTGATACGTCGGCGTGACGACGACGGCGTGGGTGCCGGTGCCGATCCCTTCGCCGGGTTCGTCGGCTCCGGCGTCCACATCCACCGCGTTCTCGTCGCCAAGAAGCGAGAGGAACGCGAGGAAGTTCGCCTCCTGCGTGCCGCAGGTGAACAACACCCCGTCGCGGCTGCGATCGTACCGCTCCCCGACCGACTCCCGCAACGTCGGATCGCCGTTGGTCGGGATGACGTAGCCCAGCTTCCCGGGGTCGAGATCGAAGCGGTCGGCGGCGAGCGACCGGATCCCGCTTTCCGCCAACATGATGTCGGCCTCGTGTTCGTACTCGGCGAACCACCGTTCGAGGCCGAACGCATCGATACGCATACATCCGGCTCCGAGTGCCGCGAGGATAGGTGCTACGGTCCCCTCCTCTCGTCGGCGTTCGTTCACGGCGCGGAGGATGTCATTGCCGCGTCAGTCTGACGTCCAGCCGAACGTTGTACTCGTGTGGCGCGTACGACCGCACGACGCGTTCCGTTTCGACCGCCACCTCGTACGCCTCGCCGGCTGCCTCGCGGATCGCGCGCGTTCCCGGTCCGAACGGGTCGGACTCGTGTTGTATGTCGTAGTAGTGGACGACGCAGTCGTCGCCGGCAACCCGCACGGCAGTGTCGAGAAACTCGTCCGCGGAGTGTGGCAGGTTCATCACGATCCGGTCGGCGGTGTCGGTGTACGTCGCGTCCAGCTCCCTGACGTCGCCCGTGATGGCGGTGATACGGTCGACGACGCCGTTGCGCTCGGCGTTCTCGCGGAGGTACTCGATCGCCCGCTCGTTGAGATCGCAGGCGACGACGCTCGCCCCCCGAGCCGCCATCGGAATCGCGTACGGACCGACGCCGGCGAACATGTCCACGACCGACTCGCCGGGCTCGACCTGTTCGACGATCCGTCGCCGCTCGGTCGCGAGCCGGGGGGAGAAGTACACTTCAGCGACGTCGAGACGGAACTCGTGGCCGTACTCGCGGTGGACGGTCTCGGTTCCGTTCCCGGCCAGCACCTCCCAGCGACGGACGCGAAGCTCGCCTTCGATCGGTGACGCCCGATTGAGGACGGTGTCACAGGGGACGTCCGACGCCATGACCGCGTCCGCGATCTCGCGAGCGCGCTCGTCGTTCTCCTCGTCGATGATCACGAGGTCGCCGAGCCGCTCCAGCGAGGGGTCGTACCCGAGGATCTCGGCCGGCGTTCGAGGCCGCTCGCGCTCGTCGGGATCGCGCTCGACAACGCTGTCACGAAGGTCGGCCGGGACCGCGTCCGGCGTCGTGACGGGGATGAAGATCCGTTCGTCGACGACCTCGATCTCGTGGTCTCCGTCGAGCGCGCCGGCGTCCGCGAGCCGCGTTCTGACGGTCTCGCCACGTTCGCGGTCGACGGCGACGCAGGGGACGCTCATCGGCGGAAAGAGACGGGCCGACTGATAAAGGCTGACGCTTCGGCGCGTGCCGATCGCTCGCCGAGTCGACCGCTGGACACCCGCCGAGTCGACCGCTGGACACCCGCCGAGAATCAACCTGGTCTCCAGCTTGCGGTCATTCAGTCGTCGATTCCGGCTTCGACACGTACGTCTCGAGCCGGGTGATCGTGTCGCCGTCGGCGGTGCACTCGAACACGTCGACGAACCCGAACAGCTCGTCGCCGTCGTCGGCGAGCAGTCGACCCTGAACCGCCTTCCCTCCCCGGTTTGCGTACGTTCGTTCCACGACGTGTTCGGTGGCGGTCATCGGCCGCTCATCCCGCATGAACGCGACGAACCGCCCTCTGCCATCGAGCGTCCGATCCGGCCGGTCGTGGACGAACTCGGGATCGAGGAGATCGGCCAGGCGGTCATACTCGCCAGCGTCGATCGCGGCGTAGTAGGCCCGAACCGTCCGATCGGCTCGATCGGATGCGTCCGGTCGGTCACCGTCCGCTGCCCGACCGCCCTCGGCCGACTCGTTCGACCGGTCAGAGGCGACGTGTTCGTCCATGATCTCACGTTCGGGAACGGGACTGAAAAGCGAGCGGGTCGGCGATTCAGGTTGTCCGGCGAGTCACGGAGTGGTAGAAAAGAGTCGAGTCGAACGGGAGAGTCGAGTCGAACGGGAGAGTCGAGTCGAACGGGAGAGTCGAGTCGATCAACTACACGGCGAGATCGTCGAACTCCGCGGCCGACGTTCGGGTGCCCTTCGAGATGACGACATCGCCGACGTCAAGCGTCGTGTCGATATCGGGACCGATCAGCCACCCCTCATCGGGACGCCGGATCGCGAGGACGCTCGTCGAGATGTCGGTTGCCGGGACGCCGTCGCTCACCTGCGTTCCCGCGAGATCGCTTCCCTCTCGGATCGTCGTTCGGGTGATTATCTCGTCGGACTCCTTGACGGCCATCTCGACGACGGGATGGACGTCGAGATCCCGAACCACGCCTTCCGTGATCTCGAGTGCGGCGTCGGAGATCTCCTCGGTCGCAACGCCCAGATGGATGAGCCCACGGAGGGAGACGGGGTCGTCCGCCTCCTTGGCAGCACGGAGCGTCCACGCCTCGAACCGCGACTGGAGTGCGTCGACCTCGACCTCGAGGTTCGTCACCTCCTCGGCCAGCTCCTCGTTGTCGAAGAGGACGGAGCCGTACGCCAGATCGACCGCCAGCTCGGAGAGGTTCTTCATCAAGACGATCGAGTCGACGGCCCGCTCGAGGTCGTCGATCGCGGGCTCGACGGGTTCTCTCGGCTCGAACGCCTCGCCCGTCAGCTCTGGGTACACCTCGGAGACGCTCGCCTCCGGGCCGCGAAGCAGCGTGATGTCTCCCTCCTCGATCCGTGTCTCCGGGCCGGGGTTGAGGATCCAGTCGTCGTCGCGGCGGATGGCGATCACTCGGACGCCGGTCTCCGACTCCATATCGATCTCCATGAGCGTCCGGTCGACGTATCCCGAGTTGCCGTCGACGGTGCCACGGACGAGGGTCTCGACGCCCTCGGAGAGCGCGCCGCGCATCGCGTCCGGCAGTCCGATCTCCTCTAACACGATCTTCGCGATGTCGCCCGCGGCGTCGGACACCTTGTCGGCGGCAGCGACGACGCCGAGCACCGGGGCCAGCTTCTCCACCTCGTTCGGGTTGCGTGCCGCGAGCATCAGGCTCATTCGAGCGCGCATCTGGAGCACGTCCATCTTGTTCTCCAGCTCTATCACCTCGTGGGCGACGGTCGGGCTCCCGTGGAGGACGGCGGAGTACGACAGGTCGATGAGCAGCTCCGCGGTGTCTTTCATCTCCACGAGCAGGTCCTTGACGCTCGCGGGCTCGTATTCGACCGTTTGCGGGGGGTCGCGTCCCTCGAATCGTCCCATGCGTCACAACTCATCGGCTCCGAGTAAAAGACTTGTCACGCCGTATCGATGGGCAGTCGGCCACCTGTCACGCCGCGTCGATCGGCAGTCGGCGCCGGTTCCGAGCCCGACTACCGGACCGCGTCGCCGGCGACGTACCCGATCGTCACGTCGTCCGCGACGTCTCTCTCCGTCGTGCCCGTCTCGACCGGCCTCGCGAGGTCGACGAGCGCGAACCAACGAAGCAGTCGGTCGGCACGGTCGCGCCACGCCGACTCCCAGTCGGGATCCCGCGCCCGATCGTGTCGCGGGACGGCGTCGCGCGTCGCCTCGAACAGCTCCGTGGCGGTCACCGGGTCGGACGGAGCGGCGTCTCGAACGACCTCGAGGGCCGTCGGCGCGAGCAACACCCCGTCCGTGAGCCGCTCGCGAACCCGCTGCGGAGTGGGATCCGCTTCGGTCCGTCTGAACCCTCGGGGCGTCTCCTCCACGAGCCCGAGCATTCGGAGGAACGCGAGCCAGTCGTTCGCCGCCTGCCGGTTCGGCAAGCCACACCGGTCGTGGAGACGGACACAGCAGTCGTCCTCGCTGCCGGGGACCAGCGGGACCGCCCGCTGGAGCTCCCGCACTCGGGAGAGCTCCGCCGGCGGCTCGGGAACCGGCTTGAGTCGCATCAGCGGTAGCCGAACGACTCCGCGAGCAGCTCCTCGTCCGTCTCGCCGGCGGTGTACACCGGTCCGTCGACGACGTCCACGGTCACTTTGGCGGGAGCGAACACGCTCTCGGGCACCTCGTAGAAGTCCCAGCCGGACTCCTCGAACACCTCGATGAACGGCGTTCCGTAGTCGTCACGCACGGTCGAGACGAGCTGATCGAATCGGTCGTCGTCGCGGGCGACCTGGAGGTGGACCTCGCCGCCGTACGCCAGCGCGTCGTTCGTCCGTCCCATCGCGAGGTCCTCGTCGCGAGTTACCGGCGCGATCGGTGCGGCTCCGGACGCGTGAAGGACGTCCGTCGGCTCGTACCCGATCTCGAACAGCCGGAAGACGGCAAGTTCTGCCGCCCGGGCCGCGGTGGCGACGGAGCCCGCCGTAGAGCCCGTGGCGTACGTGGGAAGGAACACGCCCTCTGGGTCGACCTCCGAGAGGTCGGCAACGTGTTCGGCGACGGCGTCGTCGGGCAGCGCGGTCGATTCGATGGTGAGCGTGGCGAACTCCGAGGAGTCGTAGTAGCCGATCTCCTCGAACTCCGACTCGCGCCCGACGAGCGCCCGGGCCGGTCCCGCGCCGAGCCCCTCGAACCCGTTCTCGAACGCCAGCTCCCAGCCGGCCTTCTGTGAACACAGCAGCGCTACCGCAGGATGGTCCGTCGACAGCTCGACGTACCCCCGTGGCGCGCCGGCGACCTCACCCATGCGCGTCCGGACGTTCGCGAGTCCGGCCGTCTGTATCTCGGCCAGCAGCAGTCCGGCCTCGACGCCCCCGACCGCGTCGACGCCGAAGTCGATGACGGTCGCGCCGTTGTCGAGTTCGTAGCCGACCACGTCCAGCTCACCCGCGAAGTCGAGCGCCTCGTCGACGAGCTCGATCGCGGTCCGATTGATGCTCTCCATACCGGTCCTGCGTGCTCCGGGCGTAAGGGGTTTTTCAGTCGGTTCGGACCGACACCGCCGGATCACCAGAATCCGTCCGAGCCATCGGGCTCGCCCGGCCCGCCCGGCCCCGACGGTCGCGGGTCGGGATCGATCTCGACGAGCTCCGGCTCCGGTCGCGGGTCGACCTCGCGGCCGTCCTCGTAGCGAACGAACGATAGATAAAAAGGCTCGCCGCAGCCGAGTCGATCGGTGTCCGATCGTTCGGCGTCCGGCTGTGAGGGTTCTGATCGTCCGGTGTCCGGCTGATCGGGCTCCACCTGCTTCGGCATGCCGTCCGAGTTCTGCTGGGTAGCCTGCGACGGTCGCCACTCGACGCCGTCGCTGTCGCCACAGACGAAGCGAACGCCGTCGACAGCGGTGGTGTCGTCGTCGAACGGCTCGGTCGGTTCGACGTAGCTCCATCCCGCAAGCGGGTACGGCGTCACCGCCTTGTCGGCGAGATACCCCTCGCGCTCGACCGCGACGAGCGTTTCGCAGTGCGGACAGTAGTAGGTGACCGGATACGGCATACGAGTCGTACGCGCTCGGGTTATAAGCCGTCGTCGCCGACGCTGTACTCCCACCGAACTGCGAGTACCGATCTGCTGGCGCCGTGGCGAACTCGACTTAATGCGACGATCCGTGCCTCTCGTCCAGTGGTTTCAGGATGCTCGAACCCGAACGGATCGCATGGAGCTGTTCTGGCACCGACGGGACCTGCGCATCGCGGACAACGTCGGTCTCGCGACCGCGGCCGACCGCGACGAGACGGGCCCCGTCGCGCCGGTGTTCGTGTTCGACGACGACGTGCTCGCTCACGCGAGCGACGTCCGGGTTCGTCGGCTGCTCGACGGGCTCGCGGCACTTCGGGCGGCGTATCGCGAGCGCGGGAGCGACCTCCTCGTCGCCCGCGGCGACCCGGCCGAGATCCTCCCTGCCCTGGCCGAGCGTGTGGACGCGGAACGCGTCGTGTGGAACCGTGACTACTCCGGGCTCGCTCGCGAGCGCGACGCGCGAGTCCGCCGCGCGCTCGCCGCGGTCGACGTCAGACGAGAGGCACACCACGACGCCGTCCTGCACGAACCCGACTCGATCCGCACCAACGCCGGCGACCCGTACTCCGTGTACTCGTACTACTGGAAGAAGTGGCGCGACCGCGCGGTCGACCCGCCCGCACCGACGCCCGAGGGCGACGCGCTCGCCTCGACGGCGGCGCTGTCGGAGCTGACGTCGACGGAGACGACGTCGACGGAGACGACGTCGACCCGCTCCGACGCCGTCGACGTCGCAGTCGGCGAGCTCCCGACGCCGGCGGATCTCGGCTTCGCGGAACCCGACGTCGACCTCGATCCGGCCGGCACCGACGCGGCTCGCGAGCGGCTGGAGGCGTTCCTCGACGACGACGTGTTCGGCTACGCCGAGGACCGCGACTACCCCGCGCGGGCGGCGACCTCGCGGCTCTCCGCGCATCTGCGGTACGGCGAGATCGGCGTTCGCGAGACGTACGCGGCGACCGAGGAGGCGCGTGTCGCGGCGTCCGACCGCCCGGAGACGGACGCCGAGGAGAGCGTCGAGGAGTTCCAGGCACAGCTTGCGTGGCGGGAGTTCTACACCCAGGTGCTGTATCACAACCCCGAGGTGGTGACGGCGAACTACAAGACGTACGAGGAGGGGATCGACTGGCGCGACGACCCCGAGGAGATCGCGGCCTGGAAGCGCGGCGAGACGGGGTATCCGATCGTCGACGCCGGGATGCGGCAGCTGCTCGCGGAGGGGTACATGCACAACCGGGTCCGGATGATCGTCGCCTCCTTCCTCACGAAGGACCTGCTTTCCGACTGGCGGCACGGCTACGACCACTTCCGCGAGCATCTCGCCGACCACGACACCGCCAACGACAACGGCGGATGGCAGTGGGCGGCCTCGACCGGGACGGACGCCCAGCCGTACTTCCGGATATTCAACCCCACGACGCAAGGAGAACGCTACGATCCCGACGCCGAGTACATCACAACGCACGTCCCGGAGCTGCGTGGCGTCGACCCCGAGCTGATCCACGAGTGGCCCGATCTGATGGCCGTCCAGCGCGCGAACGCCGCGCCGGAGTACCCCGACCCGATCGTCGACCATGGCGAGCGGCGGGAGGCGGCGCTCGCGATGTTCAAGCGCGCTCGCGGCGAGGATCCCGACGAGTAACGCGGACGATCCACTGCGAGCTCCGTCAGTGACCGGTCGTCGTCGTACCCGTGATCCGCTCGGTCGTGGGCAACACACTTGCCCGCCGGTAGTTTGTAAGGGCACATGGATATCGACGTGCTGCTGTACGACGGGTTCGACGAGCTCGACGGGATCGGCCCGTACGAAGTGTTCGATTACGCGATCGGCTACGCCGGAGAGACGTCCGGCGGCGACGCCGGTCGCGTCCGCTACGTCACGCTCGAGGACCGGGAGACGGTGACGGCGAGCCACGGGACTCGTGTCGGCGTCGACGGCGTGCTCCCCGACCCGGAAGCGCGGGACGCGCCGGATCTCCTCGTCGTCCCCGGCGGAGGCTGGAACGCCCGCGATGAGGAAGCGAGCGCGTGGGCGGAAGCACAGAAGGGGGCGATCCCGGCGGCGCTCGCCGACTACCACGAGGCCGGTGTCCGGATCGCCACCGTCTGTACGGGCTCGATGCTGCTCGCCGAGGTCGGGATCACTGACGGCCGGCGTGCGGTCACCCACGCGGGTGCGATCGACGACCTCCGCGACGCCGGCGCGGACGTGGTCGATGCGCGCGTCGTCGACGACGGCGACCTCCTCACGGCCGGCGGGATCACCTCCGGGCTCGACCTCGCTTTACACGTCGTCGAACGGGAGTTCGGCGAGACGATCGCCGACCGCGTCGCGACGGTCACCGAATACGAGCGCCGATATGAGGTCGTATAACGGAGTCGGGGCTACGTCGCGTCCGAGCGGACGGGTTCGGCCCCCGACCCGTCGACGGTGATGACCGTACAGTCGAGCTTCTCCCGGAGGTACGAGTCGATGTCGGGGTCCGAGAGCAGCTTCTGGACCATCCGTCGCCAGCGACCCGCCTGCTTCGAGCCGATGACCACGACGTCGGCCTCCTCCGCGGCGATCTCTTCGAGGATCGTCTCCTCGACGAGAAACCCCTTCCGGACGACGTAGCGGGCGCGGTCGATCGGCCCGAGGCGGCGCTCGACGGCGCGTTTCAGCTCCGTCCGCGTGACGTTGTGGCTGTTCTGGTAGAGGTCGACGTGGAGGACTGTGAGGTCGGCGTCACGCTCTTCCGCCACCGCGACCGCTTCGCGGAGCGTCGCCTCCGAGTGTGCCGACGGCGGATATCGGACCGGAACCACGACCAAACTCATACCAAAGCCGACGCACGCGGCATGTAAATACACTGTCGGTAGGCGACTCCTTCGCGCCCGGGCAGAGATCGGCCCAGCCGGGACCCGGGAGCCGCCGACACCGTTTCGCGACTCCCCAACCAGCGCTCCAGTCACGACTCGTCCGTCAGCGACCGTTCCGTCTCGAGCGCACGTCGCGTCGGCTCATCTATCTCGACGAGATGGCACAGCGGGTTTCCGGGATACACCACCGGGTTCTCCAACACGCCGATCAGCAGGCCGGTAAACGGTGCCTCGACGGCGACTGCGGCCTCCTTGAACGGGTTCGTGATAGTCGCGATCCGGTCACCCTCGCGAACGAGCGAGCCGCTCTCGTAATGGGTATCGACGATCCCACCGGAGTCGGCGCGAAGCCACGTCTTCTCGCCGGAGCCGGCGACGATCGTCCGCCACCCCGGCCACCGCACGGTGTCGGCTGTGAGCAACTCGTACTCCGCGAACACCGACCGGACGCCCGCGAGCGCGTCGTCGATGAGCTCCCGCTGGAATCGATGCGCCTCGCCCATCTCGATCGTGATCGTCGGAGTGCCGTCGTCGGTCGCCTCCCCACGGAGCGTCCCGCTCGGGCCCTCGCTGTCGAGGATCACGCTGGAGCCGAACGACATCGCGAGCCGGTAGACCGCGTCGTCGGCCATGTCTCCTCGGACGTGCAACATGTTCGTCCGCCCGCGCGTCGACGTGTGGAAGTCAAGCCCGAAGTCGCACGGCTCGATGAAGTTCGAGTAGATCCGGTGGGCCATTCGGTTCGAGCTCGTCGAGCCGGGTTTGCCCGGAAACGACCGGTTGAGATCCCTGTCGTACACGGGGAGGTATCGCTGCTGTGCGAGAAAGCCGGGGACGTTCAGCACGGGCAGACAGACGAGCGTGCCGGCGAGTTCGGAGAGATCCCACTCGTGGGCGACCTCGCGAACGACCTCGATACCGTTGAGTTCGTCCCCGTGAGCGGCCGCGGAGAGGAATGCCGTCGGTCCGTCCCGCTCGCCGTTGATGATAGTCACCGGGATCCGAACCGGATCGCCGAGGTACGTCTCGCTGATTCCGTAGCGGATGTTCTGGGTTTCACCCGGCGCGACCGCGCCGCCGTTGTACGTGAAACCCCCGTCATCGCTCATGCCACATCGGAGCAGGAGCAGGCGTTTATATATAGCGACCCGCCGTCGTCGCCGCCCTGCGAGTCGATCGGACGTATTTTTACGGCGGCACCCACACTGAATATCATGACTCAGGACCCGGTCCGTGTGGGTGTGCTCGCGCTACACAACAGCAAGGAGACGAAAGCGATCTGCAACGCGGTTGAGGACCTTGGTCACGAGCCCGTCTGGCTACGCGAGGAGAACGTCGCGATCAGCGTCGACGACGGCGACGTCGCCGTCGAGCCCGCAGTCGACGTCATCGTGAATCGTCTGCTGCTGTCGAACACTGACCAGCCTGCCGAGCTCCTCGGGCTGGCAAAGACGTTCGAGCGGATCCGTCCGACGCTGAACGAGCCCGACGCCGTTCTCACGGCGATCCACAAGTTCGCGACCGCCGCCACCCTCGCCGACTGGAACATCCGCGTCCCCGACGCACTCCTCGCGCTGTCGAACGACCGGCTCAACGAGGGTCGTGAGGGGTTCGGGGAGGTCGGCGTGTACAAAACCGCGATCGGGACCCACGGCGGCGGCACGTGGAAGGTCGATCTTACCGACCGCGTCAACCCGAAAGTGGGAAATCGACAAGCGTTTCTCCAGCGACTCATCGACCGGGACGACGAGGAACACCGCGACCTCCGCGTGTACACGGTCGGCGACGAGATCGTCGGCTCGATGTACCGCTACGCGCCGGAGGGCGACTGGCGGACCAACGTTGCGCTCGGCGGCGCGGTCGAAGACGCGACCGACGGCATGCCCGAGGAAGCAGCAGAAACCGCGCTTTACGCAACAGAGGTGATGGGACTCGACTACGCCGGCGTCGACCTCATCGAAGGGTACGACGGCTGGTACGTGCTGGAAGTGAACCCGACGGCCGGGTTCAAGGGATTGTTCGAGGCGACGGGTCGGAGTCCGGCCCCGTACATCGCCAAACTCGCCGTGGAGACGGTCGACGGCGGTGTCGACGACGAGCAGGTCGACCGACTCGCCGCGACGCTCGACGACTCCCGTCCGTCGTGTGCGCCCGTGCCGAAGCAGATCCCGGACGAACAGCCCACGATCGGCTACATCGAGGAGGTCGTCGCGACCGGCACCTCCGGGTCGACGCAGGTGCTCGCGAAGTCCGACACGGGCGCGACGCGAACGAGCATCGACACGTCGCTCGCGGCGGAGATCGGTGCGGGGCCGATAAAAAGTATGACACGCGTGAAGTCCGGCAGCGTCAAGGGTGGGAAGGCTCGCCCGGTCGTCGACCTCGTGATCGGCGTCGGCGGCAACCAACACACCGTCACCGCGAGCGTCGAGGACCGTGGCCACATGGAGTATCCATTGCTTCTCGGCCGCGACATCCTCGAGCACTACAGCGTCGACGTGCGCAAACGTGCCGATGCCGACCCTGCGGAGCGCGGCGAAGCTGCGGAACGGCTCGAAGAGGAAGAGGAGTAGTCGAAGCGGTAGCCGACGGCCGAACACCCCGACATCTTCCCTGATCTTATATCTGAAGTCGACACATCCCGCCGCGTGACCTGACCGCAACCACGCGACGGGCCGCGGGTGTCCGACGTCACCGTCGCGTGATCCTCTACGGGGACCGGAGGCGGAGCACCGGGACCGTCCGTCTCGCAGACGTCGGCTGTTCGCCACCCGCACTCGAGAGCGACTGCGCCGTCACCGCGCTTTCTCGTCGGTTCACTCCGATTCGTACGCCGCCCAGACGTATCGCGTTCCGTAGCTCCGATACGGCCGCCACGCCTCGGCGATCTCGCGCATCGCCGGGCGCGACAGCTCCTCGCCGTCGGCGTACAGCTCCTCGATCCCGCGCCGAACCGCGAGGTCGCCGAGCGGAAACACGTCCTCCCGCCCCAACGCGAACAGAAGGTACATCCGCGCGGTCCACCCACCGATGCCGGTGATGCTCGTCAGCTCCGTCAGGACCGCCGCGTCGTCGACTCCGGAGAACCCCTCCCGTGTCAGGTCGCGCTCGCGGAACGCTCGTGCGGCGGCGCGCAGGTATCGTACTTTCGTCTCGCTGACCCCGGCGTCTCGGAGGCGACCGGCGTCGGCGTCGAGCACCCGATCGGGCGTCACGTCGTTGTCGAGTACCGCGAACGCTCGCTCGCGGATCGCGGTCGCCGAGGCGGTCGATAGCTGCTGGTTGAGTATCGACACGCAGAGTCGCCGGAACGCGTCGTCCGCGGGCTCGACGGTCAGCCGTCCGTGTCGGTCGACGAGCGACGCCATCGTCGGATCGGAGCGCAGCGTTCGCTCGACCTCCTCGTTCATCGTCCGGCGTTGGTGCCGTACGCGCAAGTGGCTTTCGTGACACTGCGTTGTCCACCGTTTTTCGTGACACCGCGTTGCCCACCGGTTTGCGTGACACTGCGGTACCACCGGCTCGCGACCGACGGCGTCGAAACCGTCAGTTCGCGACCCCGATCGACCGGTGGAGTCCGCCGGACGTCACGCTCGATAATGAACACTACGTAAGTTTCTCGTTCCAAAAAGGGAAACGTTGAACCGAAACGGTTCCGACCGGACCAACATGGAGCTCGAAGACGTCAACCGTGTAGCGGTGCTCGGCGCGGGGAACATGGGCCACGGGATCGCCGAAGTTGCTGCACTCGCCGGCTACGACGTGTCGCTGCGCGATATCAACGAAGAGCTCGTTCAGGACGGCTACGACCGGATCGAGTGGTCGCTCGGCAAGCTCGCCGAGAAAGACCGGATCGACGACGACGAGGCCGACGCCGCGCTCGACCGGGTCGAACCGTTCGTGGATCTCGCGGACGCGCTCGACGGGGCGGACGTCGTGATCGAGGTCGTTCCCGAGAAGATGGAGATCAAGGAGGACGTGTACGACGAGGTCGTCGAGCACGCTCCCGAGGACGCCGTCTTCGTGACGAACACGTCCAGCCTGTCGATCACTGGCCTCTCGGAGGTGACGGACCGGCCCGAGCGGTTCTGCGGCATGCACTTTTTCAATCCACCGGTGCGCATGGATCTCGTCGAGGTCATCGCCGGCGAACACACCGCCGAGGAGACCCTCGATCTGATCGAGTCGCTCGCCGAGTCGATGGAGAAGTCGCCGGTTAGAGTCCACAAGGACAGCCCCGGCTTCATCGTCAACCGAGTGCTCGTCCCGCTGATGAACGAGGCGGCGTGGATCGTCGAGAGCGGCGATGCCACGATCGAGACGGTCGACTCGACGACGAAGTACGACATGGGACTGCCGATGGGGTCGTTCGAGCTCGCCGATCAGGTCGGCATCGACGTCGGCTATCACGTCCTCGAGTACATGCACGAGGAGCTCGGCGAGGCGTATCGCCCGTGCCCGCTGCTCGCAGAGAAAGTGGCGGCCGAAGAGCTCGGGAAAAAGACCGGCAAGGGGTTTTACGACTACGAGAACGGCGGCGCGGAGATCCCAACGGACGCGGTCGATGAGGACGTTCGCCACCGCCTGCTCGGGCTCATGGCCAACGAGGTCGCGGGACTGATCGGCAACGACGTGGCCGACGCCGACGCCATCGACCGCGCGGTGAAGCTCGGTGCGGGCTTTCCCGACGGGCCCGCGAAGCTCGCCGCCGACGAGGGACTCGAACGGTTGGTCGACGTCCTCGACGACCTTGCGGACGAGACGGGCGAAAAGCGGTACGAGGCGACGGCGTACCTGCGCGAGGCAGCGGACTCCGGCGGGTTCCATGGCTCGGCGGACGGCGAGGCGGCCGATGACGGCGACGCCGGTGCGTACGACGCGTACGACGCGATCTCGGTGTCGGTCGACGAGCGGGTCGGACACGTCGAGATCGACCGTCCCCACCGGATGAACACGATCAGCGACGAGCTGCTCGACGAGCTCGCGGACGCGATCGATCGTCTCGACGGCGACGACGACGCCCGGGCGATCCTGCTCACCGGAGCCGGCGACCGCGCGTTCTCCGCCGGCGCGGACGTCCAGAGCATGGCCGCGGGCGGCGGCGACCCGATCCACGCGGTCGAGCTATCACGGAAAGGACAGCGGACGTTCGGGAAGCTAGAGGAGTCGGACAAGCCGGTCGTCGCCGGCATCGACGGCTACTGTCTCGGCGGCGGCATGGAGCTCGCGACGGCGGCGGACCTCCGGGTCGCCTCGGACCGTTCGGAGCTCGGCCAGCCCGAGCATAACCTCGGCCTCCTTCCCGGCTGGGGCGGCACCCAGCGACTCGCCCGGATCGTGGGTGAGGGGCGTGCAAAGGAGATCATCTTCACCGCGGAGCGGTACGACGCCGAAACGCTCGCCGAGTACGGGTTCCTCAACGAGGTCGTCGACAGCGACGAGCTCGACGAACGGGCGTGGGAGCTCGCGACGGACCTCGCCGCCGGACCGCCGATCGCTCAACGATACACCAAACGCGCGATGCACGCCGGACGCACGGACGGCGAGGCCGGACTCGAGGTCGAGGCCCAGGCGTTCGGCCAGCTCATGAACACTGACGACCTCATGGAGGGTATCACGGCGTTCATGGGTGACGGCGAGCCGGAGTTCGAGGGGAAGTAGCGCGAGCGGACGCGATCGAGTCGGTGTGACTGCGATCCGTCGCGGCGGGGCGATCGACCCGCCTAGACGTACCCTTCCTCGACAAGCAGCTCGGCGTTGAGTAACGATGCACCCGCCGCACCGCGAACCGTGTTGTGCGCGAGACAGTTGTACTTCAGGCCGGTCGCGGAGCGCTGGAGACCCCCGGCGACGATCCCCATCCCGTTCCCGTACGTCCGGTCGAGCCGCGGCTGTGGACGGTCGGGGTCGTCGTCGTCGAACACCTTGATCAGCTGGTCCGGCGAGCTGTGAAGGTCGGCGCTTTCGAGCCCTTCCATCGCCTCCCGGACCGCGTCGAGCGACGGATCCTCCGAGAGCTCGGCGAACACGTTCTCCAAGTGGCCGTCGAGCGTGGGGATCCGATTACAGGAGGCCGCGACGTCGGCGTCGTGGAGGGAGAGCTCCGCACCGTCGAACGATCCGAGCAGCTTCCGGGACTCCGTTTCCATCTTCTCCTCCTCGCCGCCGATATGCGGGATCGCGTTGTCGATGATCTCCATCGACGTGACGCCGGAGTAGCCGGCACCGGAAACGGCCTGCAGCGTCGAGACGTGAACGCTTTCGAGGCCGAATTCATCGAGTGCGGCCAGGGTCGGCACCATCGTGATCGTCGAGCAGTTCGGGTTTTTTACCAGCGCGCCGTCCCAGCCGCGCTCGTCGCGTTGCACGTCGATGAGCCCGAGGTGGTCGGGATTGATCTCCGGAATGGTGAGCGGAACGTCCTCGGCCATTCGGTCGTTCGAGGAGTTCGAGGAGACGACGTACCCCTCATCCAAGAACGCAGGTTCGATCTCCGCGGCGACGCCGGACGGGAGTGAGGAGAACAGCAGGTCGACGTCCGCGTCCGCGATTCCGTCGGGAGACGTTTCGACGACCTCCATCTCGGCAACGTCGTCCGGGATCGGCGTGTCGACTCGCCATTTGGCGGCGTCGCGGTACGTCCGTCCCGCGCTGTCCGCGCTCGCGGTGACTGCCGCGAGCTCGAACGTCGGGTGGTCGTCGAGCAGTTGGATGAATCGCTGTCCCACCGCACCGGTCGCACCGAGGATACCGACTCGTACAGACATTGTGCGGTAGTCCGTCACAGGAACGTAAGTGCGTTCGGATACGCGCCGACAAGTGCGTTCGGATACGCGTCGAGATTAAATCGCGTGCACGCGAGTCGTCCAGAAATCGCGAAACGCGTCCTCGAGCGCCGCCTTGGGCGGTCCGGTGGCGTCGGAGACGTCGGTGTGGTCGGCGTGTTCGCGGACCTTCCCGAGCACGCTGCGTTCGCCGACGACCACGATGCGCTCGACGTCGGACGCGACGGCAGAGAGGGCGTCTTCGGCCTTTCGGAGGTGGTCGTCGATCTGTCCCTCGCGTCGTCGCTCGAACCGCCCCTGCGAGAATCCGCCTTTCGAGTGTGCCTCCGTTATCTCCGATGTGAACCCCTCGAAGTCGACGCGCTCGTCGCCCTTGTAGGTCCCGAGAGCGAACGTGTCGGAACGGACCAGTGCGAACGCGAACCGTCCGGTCGGACGGAACCACTCGGTGTCCAGCCGAAACCGGTCACTCCACGCGTCGAACGGGTCCGGCGGCAGCGGCGGCGAGAGCGCGGCGCTGACAACGCCGGCGTCGTCCGCGACGACGACCGCCGGAGCCGCACGGCGAACCAGCCGACTACGGTCCCCGAACTGCTCGACTACGGACGACGGGACGCCGTCCGCGTCGGGAACTGCTGCCGTGAGCAGTCCCTCCGGATCCGTCGACTCGATCCCCCGTATTCGTTCGAGCACGTCGACGAGGCGGTCACCACGGAGGTCGCCCACGCGACGAAACTCCACGTCGTCCTCGTCGGACTCGGCACGCTCCAGTTTATCCTCCATCGACTCGATCCGGTCCTCGAGCCGGTTCACTCGCTCCTCGGCGCGCTGTCTGTCGGCCACGGCGTCCGACCGACGCTCCGATTCGGCCTCGACGCGCCGCTGGAGGTGGTGATTCTCCTCTTCCAGCTCCTCGATCTGCTCTTTCAGCTCGGCGCGACCGAGCAGCCTGTCGATCATGTCCGACCGGTCGGCCGCGTCGGATAAAAGTCCCGTCGTCCGCTCCGACCGGATTCGGGCGAGATCGCTCGATGTCGGCACATCGAACCGATCAGCACGCAATCAGGCGTTCGAGAACGGCTCCCATCCCTCCCACCGAAGGAGGTGCTCCGCCCGGTCGGCGTCCGCGAGCAACACGTTGCGCGTCTCGGGGAGGTGCTCGTCCGCGATCGCTCGGGGAACCGCCAGCGTGCCGCTCGGAACGCCGTCGTCGCCGCCAACGGGGATGTGTCCCGCATCGAGTTTCATTACGAGCGGAGTGTCGAGTCGCTCTATCCCCGTTCCATCGGCATACAGCTGCTCGTTTACGCGTTCGTGGTCGGTCCGCTGGATGACGGCATGGTCGCCGTCATGTGGCTCGACGTACAGTTCCCCCAGGTAGTATCCGCTCGAGAAGCGTTCGAACATTCTGTGCGAGGTATCCTCTACCACGATCACTGATAAGCGTTTCCGGAAATCCTTTTATCGTCGTGCAATTCGCGCCCGATACAAACCGCACCGTCCTGACCAGACCCAGGCCACCCCGACCTCCCCTACCCGACCCGTCCCGTCCTTCGCGACCCGACCCGTCCCGATCCGATCCACACGAGGCGCTCCGTCGAACCGAGGAACTAGCGTCGCACAACCACGCTTGCCCCGCAATTTAACATCTCATCGGTCGAACGTCCAGATATGTACGATCGGATCCTGTTACCGACGGACGGAAGCGAGGGTGTGGACCGAGCTGTCGACCACGCGATCGACGCCGCGGACCGCTACGACGCGACGCTGCATGTGCTGTTCGTCGTCGACAGCGACATCGTCAACGCCTATCCCGGCGACGAGTACGTTCACGAGGCGGAGGGAGCTGAAGCCACGCTGGAGGATCTCGGCGAAGAGGCGGTGGAAAGCGTCGCGGAACGGGCTGCGGAGGCGGGCGTCGAAACCGTCACCGCGGTGATCCACGGGACGCCTCACGAGGAGATCCTTCGGTACGTCAACGAGCAGGATATCGACCTCACGGTGATCGGCTCGAAGAACCGGCCCGGGGACTACCGACGCATGCTCGGCTCCGTCACGGAGCGCGTCTCCCGAATGTCGACTGCACCCGTCAGCATCGTGAAGACGACGGTGTCGGAGTAGTCGAACACGAGCGGGGCAGAACCCGTTCGGACCGCGGATAACGAAAATTCGTTCGGGCAGCATACCAGAACGGTTACTACGCGGTCTCCCTAGAGCACACTCGAAGCCGAGAGCATGATCGATACCCTCCTTCGCGTCGACGTTGCTCTGTTTCTGGTGATCGGGCTGTTCGGCGGAGCCCACTGTATCGGGATGTGCGGTCCGCTCGTCACCGTCTACGCCGGAAAAATGAACGAGAACCGGTCCGAGTCGCGAGGCCATCTGACGACATACGAGGTGCGCCAGCATGCGCTTTTCAATCTGGGACGGACCGCGAGCTACGCGCTCATCGGCGGACTGTTCGGGCTCGTCGGCAGCCTCGTGTTCGTCGCGTCGGACACCCTCGTCGCAGTAACGGACCCCGTTCGAGGGGTCGTGGGCGTCGCGATCGGCGGCATCATCGTCCTGCTCGGGATTCGGTACGTGCTCGGACGGGCAGCTCCCGGCCTCCCGCTGTCGCTCGGGCCTGCCTCGACGCTCGTCGCGTGGCTCACGGAGCGGGTGAGCCGCCTCGCGAACGGTCCAGGGATCGTCGGGCTCGGCGCCCTTCACGGGCTGCTTCCGTGTCCGATTCTGTACCCCGCGTTCCTGTACGCGTTCGCGACTGGGGATCCTCTCAGCGGTGCCGTGGCGCTAGGTGCGCTCGGACTCGGAACGTTTCCGGCCGTGTTCGCGTACGGAACCGTCATCGGGAGCGTCGACGCGGTGCATCGACGACGAGTCCACCGGCTGCTCGGCGTTGCGTTCGTCGTCCTCGGCTACGTCCTCCTCGCGCACGGACTGATGTCGTTCGGCGTCCACCTTCCGCACCCGGAGCTGCCGCACTACCAGCCCCTCGGTGGCGGACACGCCCATCACTGAGGGCGGCGGAGACGTCTACCGGGCGTCGAACGCCTCGACGACCGCCCGGACGTCGTCTGCGACGCGGTTTCGGTCGAAATCCTCGCCGCGATACGCACGCTCGACATTCCCGTCAGGATTGACGAGCAGCGTCACGACGACGTGCGCGAAGTCGTACCCCTCGACGCGGTCGCTCTCCGTCTCGCGCTCGAACCCCATCCCGAGCCGCTCTTGGACGATCTCTTTGGCTTCCGCGGGCGTCTCAGGACGAAGGTAGTGCCAGTTGCCGGCGTCGAGATCCGCTCCGACGGTGTCGGCGTTCTCGCGGAGCGTCTCCGCGTCATCGCGTTCGGGGTCGAACGTGATCGGATAGAAGCCGACGTCGTCGGCGAGTCCCGCCTCGGCGACGAGACCCTGCACGCCGACGAGCTGGTTGAGGAGGATCCCGCACTCCGCGGGACAGAACGCGAAGAAGGCGGTGAACAGCGCGGTTCGGTTGAGCTCCGCGGTGTCGACCGTCGTTCCGCGGATCGGGTCCTCGAGCGCGAACTCCGGGAGCGGTTGCCCGTACGCCGGGTACGCCAGCGCATCGCTGTCGGCGAGCTGGTCCTCCTGTGGGTCGAGCACGACCCCGTCGGGGGCGTCGTCGAACAGCCGCGAGGTACATCCTGCGAGTCCTGCGGAGGCGGCGATGCCGACGCTCCCGAGCAGCGACCGACGGTTCATACACCGCGTGGTACGGTGTGAGCGCGTTTAACGCGTCTGGTGTGCGCGACGAACGGCCGGGCGGAGACCGCCGACGGCACCATGCGAGGACGCGCGCAACGCGGCTTCGGGATGGAGCAACTCCGCCCGTTCAAAGCGGCGAGTAGTACGGGATCGGCGGATGTGGAAGCGGCACGCCGATCGTCGCGAGCCCGTGCTGTAGCGGGATGTAGCCGAGGGCGACGAACGCGACGCCGAGAACGCGGTGCATCCGTAATCGACTCTCGCGGCTCACCGACTGGAACAGGGTCCCGGTGAGAAACATCGCCGGGATCGTTCCGAGCCCCAGCGCGGCCAGCGCGACCGCCCCGCCGGTCGGGCTCCCCTGCACGAACGCGTACAGGAACGCGGGGTACAGCAGTGGGCACGGGAGCAGTCCGTGGGCAGCACCCAGACCGGCGATCCGCGCGTCACCGACCCACGCGTCGACGCGGGGGACGATACGACCGGTGACGACTCCGGAGAGCCTGTCCAGCCCCGGGACCGGGATGGACTGCAGCTCCAGTCGCGCGGCGTACCGGACGCCGATGGCGATGATGACGCCGCCGACAACGATGCCGGTGACTGCGTGAACGTCCCGTGCGATCGTCGTCACGCCCCGTCCCGTCACGAACACGAGACTGCCGGCGAGTCCGAACAGCCCGCCGATGAGCGTGTAGCTCGCGGTCCGTCCCAGATTGAACAGCGCGTGTTGACGAACCTGGTGGACGGTGAGGTCGTCGCCGCGTCTCCCTCCCGCCCGCATCCGGTCGGCGTACGTCGTGACGAGCGGACCGCACATCCCGATGCAGTGGGCCCCACCGAGCAGCCCGATCAGGAGGAACACGACGAGTCCCAGCGGTTCCGACGCGTGTATCGAGTCGGACGGTGTGCACATCATGGCGTCGGAGAACGGGAGCAGCGGGTCGGTGAGAGACGGGCAGTCGATCGTGGAGAATGGATGACCGACTGTGAGGGGTCGGCCGCAGATCGCGAGCGAGCGACGCCGGGCGGCGAGGTTCCGTCGACCACGCGTCAGCTACGGACTGGTCGCGCATAACCGGTCTGGTGCGATCGGCGAACGACGACCTGGCCACGAACGATCTGCGTGTGGCTTCAAGTCCGAAGTTGCGAGTCTCCCCACGTCTTCAATGGATAGATCATACCAACTCTTGACAGAAACTGGCTGCAAGACTTGGAATCGGAGGCGAAGCGGGAGAAATCGGCAGGATAGTCGGGCAAAAAGTATCGTTTATCGCTGTCTGCTGGTGCTTCTGTGGTGACGGCTCGCTTCTGGTGAGATAATCACTGGTGATGGGAGCGGGGTGTTCTCGTCAGAGCACCCCTTTCTGCGGTGCCCTCAGAGGGTGTATATATTACCCCAATCATGGTAGTGTGTAAGCACACTATAATTTATCAGTGGTGGTCTCATAGTCTCGTCTATGAGTAGTGAAAGCGTTGATTCCGAGAGCAAGGTCTCGGGGAATCAGGCGAACATTCCTGCCCGCATTCGCCGGGAACTCGACATTGACGACGGGGACAAACTTCGCTGGCACATTGAGGACGACGGCACGCTCCGCGTCCAGATCGTCCAGCAGCGGAGCGGTACGTTCGACAACTTCGACGGCTACGACGGCGATCAGACGACTGAACTCCAGAGTGACCACGACACATGGGGCGTCGGTGTCGAATAAATGCCACGCGCACTCGTGGATACGACTGTTCTTTTCGCGGCAGCGTACCGCCGTGACAGTGCACATGATGATGCCCTGCCTATTCTTAGAGGCATTGACACCGCCGATCTCCCGGAAGCAGTAGTTCTTGATTACGTACTCGCAGAGACCCTTAATGGCCTAACGACGCATACGAGTCACGAGGCCGCTGTCGATTTCCTCAATCGGGTGGAGGAGAATACACGATTCCACATCGACTCCCTGACAGCAGACGAGTTCGCCGCGGCAAAAGCGCTCTTCCGGCAGCGTGAACGCTTCTCGTTCGTTAATGCCTGTATTGTCGCGTACATGCAGGCGGAGGGGCTCGGGTATCTCTACGCGTTCGACGACGATTTTGATGCTGCCGAAGATGTATACCGTCTCGACATCGCAACGAACCCGTATCAACCAGAGTGACCGATACGCGCCCTGCATCTTGCACAGATTCTAGAAAACAAGTTGGATCTGGCAGTTTGATTGAGGGATGCTGTACTCGCAGGTCCACGGTTGAAACTACACGTGATCGACCTCACGCGAGCACGAGCCACAGCTGGCCGCCACCGGCCGCGACGATCAGCGCGCCGGCGACCCGAACCATCGACGAGGAGAAACCGGAGACCCACCTGACTCCGGCGTCGTATCCGGCGGCAAGCACGACGGTGACTGCGAGAAGAAGCGCCGCGAACGGCACCGTCAGTCCGGCAAACACCCCGACCGTTTCGACGGGCGGGAGCGCGAGCGACTGCACGACGACCGCGAGGAAAAGCGGCGCGACACAGCCGGCTGCGGCGACCGCGTACAGCGCACCGAACAGTCCGAACCCGGTCACCGTCGCTCGCCGTTTCGGAAGCGGCACGTGAGCGCCGAAGTCGACATCGAGAAGCACGACGGCTCCGAGCAGGACGAGCGCGACGCCCACGCTGACTTCGAGCGCGGGCAGCACGGACCGGAGCGTGTTTCCGACGACGGCCGTGACCGCCGCCAGTGCCGCAAACGTGATGACGGCTCCGACGACGGCCGCGCCGCCGCGGACGACAGCGCCCGCGAGCGGCGGGTCGTCTCCGTCCGTCGCCGAGACGTAGTACCCCACGTAGCCGGGAAGCAGCGCGTACGCACACGGCGAAAAGAACGCCGCCACTCCGACGCCGGCGGCGAACGCGACCGTCCCGAACGGCTCCGTCATGGTCGTGTCGACACGGCGCTCATGCAGTCTCGATGACCTCGATCAGTGTTTCCTCGTCCAGTACGCCGGCATCCGCGTACACGACCTCGTTCGCGGCGTCGAACACGACGGTGTACGGGACCGCGGAGGCGTCGAGCGACGTTGTGAGCTCCAGCTCCGAGTCGAGGCCGACGGTCCACGCGCCGTCGTGAGTACGCCACCAGTCGACGACGTCGGAGCGCTCGACTGAGACGCCGACGGGCTCGTTCGTCACGGACACGAACTCGGCGTCGACCGCGTCGTGCACCGTCCCGAGCGTCTCCATGTACGTCGCGCACGTCGAACACCACGTCGCAAAGAACTCGAGCACCGTCACCGCGCCGGGTTCCGGAACGCGTCGGTGGCCCGCGTCGCTGCCGGGCGCATCGAGCGTCTCGATACGTACCGGTGACACCGCGTCGTCGTCGCGTCGCCGGAACACGGCGACACCGCTCCCGACCACCCCGAGTCCGCCGAGCGTCGCGAGGAGATTACGTCGTCGCATCGATATCTCGATCGAAGGATAACCGAGCGAACCGTTTCCGGACGCTCAGTCTTGGACCGTTCACGTTCATTCTTACGGACGCATGGATTTATCGGGTGTGGTATGCGCGTCGACCGAGACCGCTCGTCATCACTCCATCCGTGTGGCGCCGAGCCGAAACGACCAACTCGTCCCCGGCCGACCCCTCAACAATGAAAGCGATCAAGGACAGCGTCCACGGTCACGTGCGTCTCGACCCCGTCGCCGTCGATCTCGTCGACACGCCCGCGTTCCAGCGCCTCCGGCACATCAAGCAGCTCTCCACCGTCCGGCTCGTGTATCCCTCCGCGAACCACACCCGCTTCGAGCACAGTCTCGGCGTGTACCAGCTCGCTCGACGGGCCGTCGAGGGGCTCGGGCTCGACGAGGACACGGCGGCACACGTCCGGGCCGCGGCGCTGCTTCACGACGTCGGTCACGGGCCGTACGGCCACCAGACGGAGGGTATCATCCGTCGCGAAACCGGGCGGGACCACGACGAGGTCGCGTGGCTGCTCACCGACCCGAACCGGAAGGTCTGTGACGTGCTCGAACGACATGGGCTCGACCCGGAGCGCGTTGCGACCCTGATCGCGGGAGAGGGGGGGATCGGGGCGCTGATCTCCGGTGAGCTCGACGTCGACAGGATGGATTATCTCGTTCGTGACGCCCATCACACCGGAGTGCCGTACGGCACCGTCGACACCGGGCGACTCGTGAACGAGCTTCGGCTGGCCGACGGCGGGGATGTCTCTGCGACGATGTCGACGACGACGGCAGGCGTCGCCACTGCAGACCTCGTTCTCGGTGAGGGGAACGTCGCAACCGCGGAGAGCCTCCTCCTCGCGCGGTCGCTGATGAACGCGATCGTGTATCGCCACCACGTTTCTCGGATCGCGGGCGCGATGCTGGAGCGTGCCTGCGAGCGCTATCTCGACCGGTCGGAGACGACCGTTCCGGAGTTTCGGTCGATGGCCGACCACGACCTCCTCGTCGCGCTCCGCGAGACGGTGCCGGAGCTCGGTCGGCGGATAGAGCAACGGGATCTGTTCAAGCGCGCGGCGTGGGTCGCGCTCGACGACGTGCCGGCCGGAACCGTCGACGCCGACCACGACGCCGAGCTGGCCGCAGAACGCGAGATCGCCGACGCGGTCGGGATCGACGCCGAGTTGGTCGTCGTCGACATCCCCTCGCGGCCGGGACTGAAGGAGTCCGGATCGACGGTCGTCGTCGACGGCGTCCCGCAACGGCTCGAGGACGCTTCGGAGCTGGTGTCCGGTCTGCGTGCCGCGGAGCGTAGCCGCTGGCGACTCGGCGTCTACTGTCCGGAGCGCCACCGAGATGCGGTCGGCGACGCCGCCCGGCAGGTGCTTGGAATCGCGGCCTGATACGTCCGCGCCCAGGGAACTCGCGTTCGCTCCGGCCTGGCCGGTCGATGCCGTGTGTATTTAGGTGGCCCGGAACGCATGCGTCGGTAGCGCCGTCCACCCGCCGACACGACCGTCGCGGGCGATCCCGACCACCATGCAACAGTATCTCGACCTCGTCGACGACACGCTCTCGACGGGCACGTACAAGCCGAACCGAACCGGCGTCGACACGATCGCGACGTTCAGCGCGCACCACACCGTCGACCTCTCGGAGGGGTTTCCCCTCCTCACGACCAAGCGAATGGACGGGTATCGCTGGAACTCGCTCATCCACGAGGTGCTCTGGTACCTCTCCGGGGAGGAGCATATCAGATCCCTCCGTGAGGAGACGAGCATCTGGGACGCGTGGGCCGACGACGAGGGACGACTCGACACCGCGTACGGCCGCTTCTGGCGTCGATACCCGGTTCCGGACGGTGGGCTGCCGGGCGAAGCGTGGCCCGACGACGCGGATCGCTGGATCACCGTCGAGGAGCCGAGCGGAGCGGAGTACGGCGCAGACGACGCGCCGCGCCGCACGTTCGACCAGATCCAGTACGTGCTCGACACGCTCGAGGAGCATCCGAACTCTCGACGGATGGTGGTAAACGCCTGGCATCCCGCCAACGCCGCCGTCTCGACGCTGCCACCGTGTCACTACACGTTCGTGGTCAACGTTCAGGGCGGACGGCTCAACCTCCATCTGACACAGCGGTCCGGCGACGTCGCGCTCGGGATCCCGTTCAACATCGCCGCCTATGCGCTGCTCGCGAACGCGATCGCCGGACAAACCGACTTCGAGCTCGGGGCGTTCGGACACACGATCGTCGACGCACACGTGTACTGCGGCCAGGGCGAGCGCGGCCGGTGGTACGCCGAGAACCTCTCAGCGCTACAGAGCCGACTAGCGGACGTCGAGGATGATACCGACTATCGGTCGGTGCGGGCGTGGCTGGAGGATGCCGCGCCGGCGGAGGCGAACGGCGAGGAGGGGTACGACCACGTTCCCGGCCTGCTCGAACAGCTCTCGCGTGAGCCGCGCGAGAGACCGCGGATCGAGATCGCGGATAAGCCGCTCGATGAGCTGACGTACGAGGACATCCAGCTCGCCGACTACGACTGCGCGGACGGACTGACGTTCGCGGTCGCGGAGTGATGACTGACGCCAACTCGCGGCCCCCGGAGACGGAAGGCGTCGACCTCGTGCTCGTCGCCGCCGTCGCCGAGAACGGCATCATCGGATCCGAGGAGGGGATGCCGTGGCATTACCCGGCCGATCTCGAACATTTCAAACGGCTTACGACCGGTCATCCGGTGATCGTCGGTCGGACCACCTACGAGACGATCATGGACCGGATCGGCGGTCCGCTCCCCGATCGGTACAACGTCGTGTTGACGACACAGGATCTCGATCTCCCCGAGGGAGCCGTCGTCGCGTCCGATCCGAGCCGTGCCGTTCGACGAGCGGGCGAGGCCGCTGCCGACCTCGGAGTGGAGACGGTGTTCGTGATCGGCGGTGCGGCCGTCTATGCCGAGTTTCTGCCGGACGCCGACCGGATGGTGATCACGGAAATCCCCGACTCGCCGGACGGGGACACCCGATTCCCGGAGTGGGACGAGGAGGCGTGGATCGAGGTCGGCCGGGAACACGACGGGGAGCTCGCGTTCGTGACGTACGAACGAAGCGAGTCGTAGGAACGCGCTTTCCCGATTCGAGACGCAGGATCATCCTCCGTGACGCCCGGATCCACACCTCGTTTCCGGTGGAGGCTTATCCGCAACGGCCACTACACGATCACGTACAACCTCCATTCCCCCTCGTGAGCGACGGACGCCCGACATCGATCACGGAGCAGGCTCGTTCTGACGATTGATCCGTCGGGTAACGTATGATATCAAATCCGTGCGCACGGTTCTGTGACATCCTCACACCATGTAGTAAATATTAAATTATGCTTGATTCATAATCATCGTGCACCGGAGCGCGAGTGTATTTGTTTGTGACACATTAACAAAGCACTCAAATACACTCCGAAAGAACGTAGCTCATGAGCGATGACGAGCGGTCGGGGGTGACGAACGCCGCGAACTCCGAGAGCGAAGTTCCACTTGATCTCATCCCGCTCCACTCGACGAATCTTCTCACTGTACTTGATACGGACGGCATCATTCGATACGAGAGTCCCTCCATCGAGCGGATGTACGGGTTCGATCAGGAGGCGCTGATTGGCGAGCACGTTGCCGAGTACTTTCATCCGTCGGATCGCGAGCGCGTCGTAGACGCGTTCAAAGCCGTCGTTTCGAGCGAGGAGTACACGGTCGAAGCCGTCGAGTATCGACACGAGCGGCCCGATGGGACGTACACGTGGGTCGAGTCCATCGCGTCAACGAACCCCACCCCCGAGGGACAGTACGTGATCAACACGCGGGCGATCTCCGAGCGAAAACGCCGAGAACAACAGCTGGAACGATTCCGACGGGCGGTCGAATCCACCGCTCACGCGGTGTTCATCACCGACCACAGTGGCCGTATCGAGTACGTGAATCAGGCGTTTGTGGATGTGACGGGGTACGAGCCCCAAGACGCTATCGGACGAACACCTCGCATTCTGAAATCCGGCGAGATGGACGCGGAATACTACGAGGAGCTGTGGACAACCATCCTCTCGGGTGACACCTGGACCGAGGAGATCGTTAACCGTCGAAAATGTGGTGAGAGATACCATGCGTCACAGACGATTTCACCGATCATCACCGACGGAGAGGTGTCCGCGTTCGTCGCCGTCCAAGCCGACATCAGCGATCGGAAGCAACGCGAGGAAACGCTCAGAACGCAAAACGAGCGTCTGGATCAGTTCTCATCCGTCGTCTCTCACGATCTTCGAAATCCACTGAACGTCGCTGAAGGTCGGCTGGAGCTCGCACGCGAGGAGTGTGACAGCGACCATTTGGAAGCGGTGAGTCGAGCACACGATCGAATGGGGTCGTTGATCGAGGATCTCCTCACGCTTGCCCGGGAGGGCGAGACGGTCACCGATGTCGAACCCGTCGATCTGGCGACGATGGCCACCGACTGCTGGGCGACCATCGAGACGGCGGATGCAACGCTCATCACCGAAGCGGAAGGGACGATATACGCCACCGAGAGCCGTCTCAAGCAGCTGTTCGAGAACCTCTATCGTAACGCGATCGAACACGGGAGTGCGGACGTGACCGTAACAGTCGCGGAGCTGGACGACGGCTTCGTCGTCGAGGACGACGGAGCGGGTATCCCCGAAGACGACCGGGATGACATCCTCGAAGCGGGCTACTCGACGGCACGGGACGGAACCGGGTTCGGACTGAACATCGTCACGCAGGTCGTCGATGCCCACGACTGGGAGCTGCGAGTCACGGAAAGCGCCAGCGGCGGCGCACGATTCGAGATCACCGGCGTTGCGTTCGATACCGGATAGCTACGCCAGTTATGCCCTCCAAATCGGGACCACCGGGCTCCGACGATCGTCGGCGGCGCTCACGCGGGCGCTCGGAGCTCCTCGAGAGCCGCCGAGATCCTATCGATCGCGACGTCGACGTCGTCGGTATCGACGTCGAGGTGGGTCGTGAATCGGGTCGTGTACGTGTCGAACGGGACGGCACCGACGTTCGCGTCAGCGCAGGCGTCGACCAGATCCGCGGCCGTGATCTCCGACTCGCGGGTGTACGCGACGACGATGTTCGTGTCGGGTGCGGGCGCGTCGACCCCGTCACACGCGTCGAGGCCGGCGGCGAGTCGCTCGGCGTTGGCGTGATCGTCGGCAAGCCGGTCGACGTTCTCCAGCGCGAGCAGCCCGGGCGCGGCGATCATCCCGGCCTGGCGCATGCCGCCGCCGAACAGCTTCCGCACGCGACGCGCCTCCTCGATGAACGCCTCGCTCCCGGCGAGGATCGAGCCGACCGGTGCGCCGAGGCCCTTCGAGAGACAGAACGTGACGGTGTCGACCGCATCGACGAGTTCGGGGGCGGAAACGTCGAGCGCGACGCTCGCGTTGAACAGCCGTGCGCCGTCGAGATGGACCGGAACCTCAGCGTCGTGAGCGACCTCGGCGGCGGTGTCGATCCGCCGTTTCGGCACCGCGGTGCCGCCCCGGTAGTTGTGGGTGTTCTCGAACGCCACCAGCCCGGTGCCGGGGCGATGGAGATCCTCGCCCACGAGCTCGCGCGCGACCGCGTCCGGCGTCGGTACGCAGCGGTCGCCGGCGTCGATCGTCCGCGTCTGGAGGCCGGCGAGCTGTGCCGCGCCCGCCAGCTCCCAGCGGTAGATGTGTGACTCACGCTCCAAGAGAAGCTCCTGGCCGGGCTCCGTGTGCGCTTTGACGGCGATCTGATTGCCCATCGTTCCGGAGGGAACGTACAGCGCCGCCTCCATGCCCACCGCCTCGGCGGCGCGGCGTTCGAGCTCGTTCACCGTCGGGTCGTCGCGGTACACGTCGTCGCCGACCTCGGCGTCCCGGGCGGCGTCGCGCATCGCCGCGGACGGCGTGGTGACCGTGTCGGAACGCAGGTCGATGAAGTCGTCGTCGGACATCTGGTGACCGTTCGTACTCCGGCCGACCGGAAATAGCTCGCGTTCCGTGTCCGGTCCGCCGCGGCGAGACGTCGGGATCGCGTCCTCGACGCGAGCTACCCCAACAGCAGCACGTACAGCGCCGCGGCGGCGATGAGCGTCACGAACAGGACGCTCCGGCCGATCCCGGTGCGGATCTCCGCGTCGACGCCGGCCCGAACGAGCAGCTCTCGCGGGTGCATCGCCGTCCACATCGTTACGCCGGCCAGCGACATCGTGAGTCGGTCGACGGCGGCCCACAGCTCCGTGACGCCCCACACCGCACCGCGGCCGAGATAGAACACGGCCGGATTGAGCACGACGTCGACGTCCCGCACGTGGTGTGCGAGCCAGCCGAGCGGGCGTTTCAGCGAGAAGAACCCGATGAAGCCGGCCGCCATCAGCGCCAGCCCCTTCTCGATGTGGCCGAACTGCAGCGGGTCGGCGTACCAGCTGTACGGCTCCGCCAGCGCGAACGTCGACTCCGCGAACGGCATGAGCCCGAGCTGCGTCTGCCAGGAGACGCCGAGCACGACGCAGGCGACCGCCGCCAGCGACATGCCGCCGAGCTGGAACGGCGTGGCGTCCGCGAGCCCGCGGTGCTCGCGCGAGGCCTCACCGTGGAAGAAGATGTAGTAGCCGAGCTTGATGAACGACATGAACGTGCCGACCGCGCCGACCATCAGCAGCCACCACAGCAGGTCGTAGCCGAAAAGCAGCGGCACGTTGCTCACCTGCTCGGTGGCGTCCAACACCAGTCCCTTCGAGACGTACCCGTTGAACCCGGGCACGGCCGTGATCGAGGCCGCCCCGATCACGTACACGAGGAACGCGAGCGGCATCACCTTCCAGAGCCCGCCCATCTCCTTGATGTAGTTCGAGCCGGTGCGGTAGATCACCACGCCGACCGCCATGAACAGCAGGCTCTTGTACAGGACGTTGTTGAACAGGTGCGCGAATCCGCCGGCGACGGCGAACTCGCCCCACTGTCCGCCGAGCGTCGCGAGACCGATCCCGGCGAGCATGTAGCCGACCTGGGCCTGGATGTGATACGACAGCAGGCGGCGCGGGTCGTACTGGAGCAGCGCGAAGAACACGCCGTAGACGGCCATGAAGCCGCCGAGATACGCGAGCCACCAGCCGCCATCGGGGAACGCGCGGTACATCACGTACACCGCGGTCTTCGTCGTGAACACCGAGAGGAACACCGACGCCGCGATGTGTGGCCGCGGGTACGTGTCCGGGATCCACGTGTGTAAGAACACGAACCCGCAGTTGATCCCGATCCCGACCGCCGCCAGCAGCGCCGCGGAGGCGTGGATCCCCGTCTCGTGGGTGAACAGGAACAGCTCGCCCGCCGGGACGGTCCCGGCGAGCGCCGCGCCGTGGAGCACGACCGCGCCGAGCAGGATCGTACCGCCGATCCCGTGGAAGATGGCGTAGCGGTAGCCAGCCCGGACGGCCTCGCCGCCGTAGTGCCACACGAGCAGCGTGCTGGTGACGGCCATCAGCTCCCAGAAGAAGATCACCGTGAGCCAGTCGCCGGCGTAGACGGTGCCGACCGTCGAGGCGACGTACAGCAGCGCAAAACTGGTCATCCATCGCGGTGCGCCGCTGCCGTACGCGTACAGCACCGCGGCGGTCGCGAGGAAGCCGACGACCAACCCCATCATCGCCGAGAACTGGTCGACGTTGAGCAGGACGACCGCGAACCCGAGGAACTCCGTCGCGAGGTGGGTGCCGTCGGGCGCGATCAGCGCCTGCACGAAGACGAACGCGGTCGCGAGCGCGCCGGCCGCATGCCCCAGCGCCCGCGGGAGCGCGACGACGAGCGCCGCCGCGAGCGTCAACAGGAGCCACGGCGGAACGGTCGTCACGAGCGTCTCGATCGCGCTCATGGTCGAGCCACCTCCTCGGGGAGCCGCGTGTCGACGATGCGCTCGATCAGCTCCAGAAAGCCCATCTCGTAGGGAATGACGCCGAGCAGCACCGCGAGCGCCATCGCCGTGAGGATCGGACCGAGCATGAACCACGTCGACTCGCGGCCGACCAGCGCGTCGACGCCGCGAACCCGGTCCCACCCGCCCGGCGGCGGTCCGCCGTGGTGGCCGTGGTCGTCGTGGTCGTCTCCGCCGTGGTGGCCGTGGTCGTCTCCGCCGTGGGCGTCGTGGTCTGTGGCATCGCCAGCGTCGTCATCGACGACCTCGTGGCCGTCAGCCGTGTCGTGGTCGTCCTCAGTCGACTCCACAGGCGCGCCGCCGGGACCGAACGGGACGTCGGCGTCGGACGGCTTCTGGTCGACGGCGTAGTCGCCGGTGTCGACCCGGTCCGCCGGCTGCGAGAAGTCCCGCTCGGAGGCGGCGAAGTCGGGTCGAATGACCCCGTCCTCGTCGGTCGGGAGGTCGCTTTCGGCAGTCTCGTCGTCGTCCTCCGCGTCCGGAATCGCCGACTCGTCGACGTCGGCCGAATCAGCGTCGTCGTCGTCGCGGCTGCCTGGCTCCGACTCGGCACGGCCGATGGGAGCCGCCGACTCGTCGTGGTCTTCTTCGTCGTCAGACCCCGCTTCGTCATCTCGTGGCTGGCCACCATCAGTGGCCGCGTCGTCCGCTGCGCGACCACCGTCCGTGGCCGCGTCGTCCGCTGCGCGACCACCGTCCGTGGCCGCGTCGTCCGCTGCGCGACCACCGTCCGTGGCCGCGTCGTCCGCTGCGCGACCACCGTCCGTGGCCGCCAGCGTCGACCGCGTTTCACCGCCCATCCGGAAGTCGACGAGGGGTTTGGCGTCGTGAGCGTCCTCCGACTCGAAGAACGCCGTGTACACGACCGGCCAGAAGTACGCCACGTTCAACACGCCGGAAAGCAACAGCGCGCCGACGAGATAGTAGGCGACGGGCGTCAGCTCCGCGCCCATCTGGATCCCGCCGATCAGCATGTAGTACTTGCTGACGAAGCCGGCAAGCAACGGGATCCCCGCCATCCCGGCGGCCGCGACGGTAAACGCCACCATCACGACCGGCATCCGCTTGCCGATCCCCGCCATCTCCGAGATGTAGTCGGTGTGGGTCTCGACGTGGATCGCCCCCGCACAGAAGAACAGCGTGAGCTTCATGAACGCGTGTGCGGGGATATGCAACAGCGCCCCGATCAGCCCGTACCAGCCGAACAGACCGAGCCCGAGGATGATGTAGCTCAGCTGGCTCACCGTCGAGTACGCGAGCCGCTGTTTCAGATGGTCCTTGCGGAGAGCGATGAGCGAGGCCGCCGTGAGCGTGATCGCGCCGATCGTCGACATCACCAGTCCGGCGGTGAAGCCGAACGGGAGCGACAGCGCGAACGTCAGCTCGGGCCCGAACACGTCGAGGATCACTCGCGAGACGCCGAACGCACCGGACTTGACGACCGCGACCGCGTGAAGCAGCCCGGAGACGGGCGTCGGTGCGACCATCGCCTCGGGAAGCCACTGATGAAGCGGCATGATCCCGGCTTTCACGCCGAAGCCGATCGCGAGCAGGAAGAACGCGAGCATCGCGAGGCCGGGGTCGGCGTTCGCCAGCTCCTGGATCCCGCCGGCGGTGAACGCGACCGTGCCCGCGAGCCAGTACACCATGACGGTGCCGGCCAGCACGAGCACGCCGCCGCCGAACATCGTGTACACGAGATACTTCCGACCGGCCGACCGGGCCTTCTCGTCTTCGTCGTGAGCGACCAGCGGATACGTCGCGATCGATAACAGCTCGTAGAAGACGAAGATCGTCACGAGGTTGCCGGCAAACGCGATCCCCATCGTCGCCGACAGCGAGACGGCGAACGCGGCGAAGTATCTGGTCTGGTTGATCTCGTCGTTGCCGCGCATGTAGCCGATGCTGTAAAACGAGGTGATGATCCAGAGCCCGGACGCGAGGAACGCGAACAGCATGCCGAGCGCGTCGGCACGGAGCGCGAACTCGATCCCGGGCAGGAACGTCGCCACGGTCGTCTCGTACACCTGGCCGTCGAGCACGCCCGGAAGCATCGACGCGACGACGGCGAACTTGACGACCGCCGCGAGGATCGTCCACCCCTCGCGAACGTTCGGGCTGCGGTACGACGCGACGATGAAGAACGTCGCGACGAACGAGACGAGCACCGCCAGTAGGGGTCGTAGGTCCTGAATCGGAACGTCGCTCATGCGAACACCTCCGTGAGGAACGGGTCGAGCAGATCCGCGAACAGCATCCCGGCGAAGCCGAGACCGACCGCGGTGATCGTCGTCGCGATCAGGACGACGAACGCGGCCGTCGGGACGCGGTCCGGAACGCCGGTCGTCGTCGGCGCGTCCGGCTCCGGCGCGACCGGCTCGTCGCCCGCTGCCGCGTGGCCGACGTCGTCGACGTGACTGCCATCAGCCGCCTGCCCGTCGTCATCCGCGTAACCGCCGTCGGTCGCGTGACCGCCGTCAGCCGCGACGACGTCGTGGTCGCCGTGGTCGCCGTGGTCGCCGTGGTCGCCGTGGCCGCCGTGGCCGTGATCGTCGTGGCTCTCGCCATGTCCGTGGTCGGGCAGTCCGACGCCGGCGAAGTACAGTTTCTCTATCAGCCGCGCGACGTACGCGAGCGTGAACAGCGTGCTGATGAAGATCACGGCCGCGATCGAGATCCCGATGACGCCGCCGCCGGCACCGCCCTCCTGGACGGCTCCGTACGCGATGTACCACTTGCCGAGGAAGCCGATCGACGGCGGAATACCGACCAGCGCGAGCCCGAGCACCGCGAGCGACCCCGCCGTGTACGGGGCGCGTCGTGCGAGGCTCGCGAGGTCACCGACCTGTCGCGCGCCGTAACCGAGCGCGAGCAGGCCGACCGCGAGAAACAGCCCGAACTTCAACAGTCCGTGGCCGACGAGATGGACGATCCCACCGAGCAGCGCCCACTCGTTCGCGAGCGCGACCGCGGCGGCGATCATCCCGAACTGCGCCACCGAGGAGTACGCGAACATCCGTTTGAGGTCGGACTGCATCGCCGCCAGCGCCGACCCGGTCAGGATCGAGACGCCGGCGACGACGAGCACGCCGAGCGTGATCGCCTCGTTCGCGGCGAGAAAGTCGACGGTGAACGCCGTGTACGTCACCCGGATCAGCGCGTACGCCGCCGCGGTCGACACCAGGGCGGCGACGTACGCCGTGACGGCGTCGGGCGCGCGCTGGTAGGCGTCCGGCTGCCACGTATGCACCGGGAACAGCGCGATCTTCAGCGCGAACCCGGCGACGATGAACGCGTAACCGGCCTGTATCAGGGGGTCGGTGTAGCCCGCGGCGGCGATCGCCGACTGCAGATCGATCATGTTCAGCGTTCCCGTGGCCAAGAAGACGTAGCCGACGCCGACGAGATACAGCGACGCGCCGACGGTTCCCAACACGAGATACTTCACCGAGGCGTACGCGCTCGCGCCCGACCGGTCCGCGGCGATGAGCGCGTACGTCGTCAGCCCAACGATCTCGAGGAAAACGAACATGTTGAACAGGTCGCCCGTGAGCACGACGCCCATCAGCCCGCCCGTGAGCAGCAGGTAGCCGCTGTAGAAGGCGTTCCCTCGCGGGCCGGCGACCCGCGAGAACGCGAGGGTGAGCACCGAGACGACCGCGACGAGGAGCACGACCGCCGCCGACAGCTCGTCGGCGACGAGCTCGATGCCGACCGGCGGCGCGAACCCGCCCAGTTCGTGGTTGAATCCGCCGCCCGTGTACACCGCCGCGGCGACGGCGGTCGCGGCAGCGGTCAGGCCGACCGTCGTCACGGCCGCGACGGACCAGCCGACGTCGTCGTATTTCAATCCGAGCGCGAGCGGAAGCGTCGCGGCCACGATGGGGACGACGACTAAAAGCGGGAGCAGGAGGTCGCTCACTGGTTCTCACCTCCGGTACGGAACTCGTTGCTGTCCGGAAGACTCCCTTCCTTGCGCATCATCTCGCGGAGCGTGTCCACTCTGAGAGTCCCGTACTCGTCGTGGATCCGGATACAGAGCGCGAGCCCGACTGCGGTGAGGCTCACGCCCACGACGATGGCCGTGAGAACGATCACGTGCGGGAGCGGGCTGACGTAGGCGGCACCCGCCTCCGTCCCCGGCGGAATGATCGGGATCGAACCCCCCTCGACGTACGCCGAGACGACGAACAGGAGGAAGATCGCCGTCTGGAACAGGTTGAGTCCGATTATCTTCTTCACCAGATGGGGGTTCGCGATCATCATATACAGGCCGATACACAACAGGAGCGAGAACGCCACGTAGGCGTGGCGTGTGGTGAGTACGTCGAACATGAGTAGGGACATCATCGGTACGTCGAACGTGAGCAGGGACGTCATCGGTCACCTCCGTCGGTCGAGTCGCCGCCGTCGGCCACGGCCATCCCGCCGCTCCGGTCGAACCCGACCGCAAGCAGGAAGAACAGCCCCATGAGCACGCCGCTCACGATCGCGGCGATACCGAGGATCTCCACGCCCTCCATCCCGTACGTGACGGGTTTCGGGATGGGGAGCAGCTCGTACTGGAGGAACGCGCCGCCGAGCGCCATCGTCGCTAGCCCGATGCCCGCGAATATCACCGTTCCGCCGACTGCGAGGCCGACGACGACCGTGTTCGCGAGCCACTGGCGCGTCGCGTCGATGCCGAACGCGAAGGCGATCATGAACACGACCGCGGCCATGATCGCGCCGCCCTGAAAGCCGCCGCCCGGCGATCCGGCACCGTGGAACGTGACGAACAGCCCGTAGGTGAACGCGAACGGTGCGACGATCTTCACCGTCGGCATGATGACCTGACTCTCCGTGTACGGCGTCCCCTGCCGCTCGACATCGGAAAGGTGCGGTCGGCCATCGTGGCCGGCAAGATCCACGGTCGCGTCGTCAGTGACGTCTCTCGCGGTACCGCCGTCGGGTGCGTCGACCGAATCCGTGGGATCGCTCATGCGAACACCTCCCGGTGAAGCACAACCATCGCGGCGACGCCGGCGGCGAACACGACCACTGCCTCGCCGAACGTGTCGAATCCGCGGTAGGCGGCCAACACCGCCATCACCGCGTTCTCGACACCCGTGTCGACGTACGTGTTCGCGATGTAGTACTGGGTGACATCAACGTTGCTCCACGCCGGTGCGTCCGGATCCCCGACTGCAGGGATCTCCGAGACAACGAGCAGCATCCCGACGAACAGCACGCCGACGGCCCCGGCAGCCGGCCAGTGTACCGACTCGAAGGCGACGTCGTGGTCGATCCGGGTCGTTTTCGCGAGCGTGAGAAGCAGCAGGATCGTCGTGACGCCCGCCGAGATGGCGGCTTCCGTCATCGCGACGTCGGGTGCGCGGTAGAACGTGTACAGCGCCGCCATCCCGAGGCTGTACGCCCCGAAGACGATGACCGCGGCGAGCACGTCACGCGCCAGCGCCGTCACGATCGCCGTGGCGACGACGAAGACGAACAGGCTCGCCTCGACGGCGGTGATCTCGGCGACCACCGGGGCCGGCGGGGCGGCAAGCGGGGAACTCGACGAGGTGGCAACGGCCGTCATCGCCGCTCATCCCCCTCCGTCCACGGTACGTACCCTTGCTCGAAGGCGGCCCTGGCGATCCCGTGTGCCGCCGTCGGGTTCGTCACGAAGATGAAAAACAGGAGGATCACGGATTTGAACCCCGCACCCTCCCAGCCGATGACGAGCGCGACCGCCGCCAGCGCGAAGCCGGCACCGAGCGTGTCGGCCTGTGAGGCGGTGTGGGCCCGCGAGTACACGTCGGGCAGCCGGATCACGCCGGTCATCGAGACGAAGGTGAAAAACAGCCCGACGATCACGAAGATGACGACGAGCGCCAGCCGAACCGGCTCGAGCGCGTCGATCACAGCACACCACCTCGTTCGACGGTGAACTTCGAGATGGCGATCGCCATCAGGAAGTTGAGCAGGGCGTAGATGAGCGCGATGTCGAGAAACGTCGGCTCCGACAGCGCCGCGCCGAGCATCGCGAGGATAACGACGGTGTTGGTGCCGAGCACGTTCACCGCGAGCACGCGGTCCTGCATCGTCGGCCCCTTCACCGCTCGGTACAGCATGCCGAGTGCGAGGACGACGAATCCGGCCGCGGCCGCAAGCAGGAAGTCGCCGACGGTGTAGCCCGCAACCACGGTGACGTCGACGAAGCTCATTCGTCGGTCACCTCCGCGTCGCTCTCGGCGTTGCGTTCGTCGGAATCACCACTGGTCTCCGCCGTCGTGCCGCCGTCCGCCTGTGCGATCGGAAGCTCCTCCGTCGCGTCCGGACCCTGAAGGATCGCGACATCGTCGCGTTCGCGCGGCGACGGTAGCCGCGCCGCCGCGCGGCCGTAGTAGACGAAACGAGTCCAGCGCTCGAGCCCACCGTCGAACAACCCCTCTCGGGCCCACGGGATGAGCGAGTGGACGTAGAGGTTCTCGTCGCGGGCGCGAGTCGTCAGCGTCCCCGGCGTCAGCGTGATCGAGTTCGCCAGCGTCATCAACGGGAGTCCGCGACCCACGAGCACCCGGACGCGGTTCATCGTCGGGTCGATCGGGAGCTTCGGGTCGAGGATCACTCGCGCGACAAGCAGGTTCGATTTGATGATCTCGGCGAGCAGCACCGGTAGATACACCATCCCACGGAGGATCCGGAGGGGCGTTTCCGGGAACGACGGCTCGTTGTCGAGGCTGATCCGCGACAGCGTGATCGCGACGATCGCCGCGCTGGCGACGCCGGTCACCCAGTCGAACCAGTACAGCGGGTCGCCGAGCACGAAGTAGAACAGCAGCGACACGCCGAAAAGCGAGGCGAACCGGACGCCGGTCAGCTCCTTCGCGAGCCGCTCGCGTCGCGTGGGGCGCTCGACAGGGGCTTCGGTGACGGACAACGACGTCCGGGAGAGCTCGAACTCCATCGGCTGCAGCAGCGTCGTGTTACCGACGGGCGTGTACTCCGGGTCCAACACGACCGCGTCCGCGTCGTGCGCCGCGGCGTACGCCGCCAGCTGGCGAGCGTACTCGCTCGGGCCGAACATGTAGTTCTCCTCGCCGACGATGGCGGTTCGAACGTCGACGCTCCGCCCGACATCGGCAAGGTCCTGTTCGACCCACGCACGAGCGCGTTCGAGGATTCGCTGTGCGTCCGCACGCCGCTGTGCCGTCTCCGGGTCCTCCTCGCGCCACGAGGCGAGAACCACGAAGTGGATCGCCGCGTACTCGTCGCGCATTGCGGCTTCGGTGACGTACGCGACGGTCGACCGAAGCGTCGACGTCGCCTCGACCGGCACCACGACGGCTCCGGATGGCATGGAGTCGGCGTCAGCCACCGGGACCACCCCCGGGCGGGTCGGATACGACTGTGACGGTGCACATGTAGGTATCTATCCGAGGGGTGATCCTACCGGCCCAAAACAGTTCTTATCTTCGGTGAGACGGCGATGTGTCGGGCAGGGATGAACTCTCTCCGGCTTTTGGTGATCGAGTGTTTTGAATCTACTCCGTGTGATGATCCTTTTTCAAGACCTCGGCCAATCGGTCGGCGATCCGGCCGGCGACGACGTCCTTCGTACCGGTGGCGACCGCCGGCTCATCCGCGTCCGAACCGACGAGCAGAACGCGAGTCTCGTCGTCTCCCATGACGCTCGCGTCGTTGGCAACGACGAACGCGAGTCCGACGCGCTCGCGGATCCGATCGGCCTCCGCGATCATCGCCGCATCGTCGCCCGACGTCTCGGCTTTGAAGCCGACGATCGGAAGGTCGGGATGCGCCTCGCGGACGGAGTCGATGAGCTTCGGCGTCGGTTCCAGATCCAGCGCGAGCGGCGATCCGGACCGGATCTTCTCCTGGACGGCGTCGGCCGTGAAGTCGGATATGGCGGCCGCCGACAGCAGCGCGTCAGCCGTCGACGCCGCCTCCCGGCATGCCCGCATCATCTCGTCTGCGGTCTCCACGCCGATCACGTCGGCGTACGCCACGTCGGACCCGTCGTGAATCAGCGTCACGTCCGCTCCGCGGACGTACAGCGCGCGAGCGACCGCACGACCGGTCTTTCCCGACGCGCGGTTCGTGATGATCCGGATCGGGTCGATCCGCTCTTTCGTCGCGCCCGCGGTGACGACCACGTGGCGTCCCGACAGCGAGTCGGGCGTCGTCGCCCGGGCGAGCTCCGTAATGATCTCCGACTCGGCCGCGATCTTCGCTTTCCCCTCGGCCACTCTGGGGTCGGCGAACCGCACGCCCCACGCCGAAAGCGTGTCGAGCGCGTCGAGTACGCCGGGGTGGTCGTACATCGGCTCGTGCATCGCCGGCGCCATCACGACCGGCGTCCCGGCGCCGATCGCGGTCGTCGCACAGGTCGTCACTGGCGTGTCGTCGACGGCCCCCGCGATCTTTCCGGCGGTGTTCGCGGTCGCCGGCGCGAGCAGGAGCACGTCGGCCCAGCCGTCGTGGCCGCACAGCTCGACGTGCTCGACGTCGCCGGTGATCTCGGTAACGACGGGCTCGTCGGTCGCGAAATCGACCGCCCATGGATGAATGATGTTCGTCGCCGCCGGGGTCATGACGGCGCGGACGCTCGCGCCGTGACGGCGGAGTTCGTGTGCGAGTTCGACGACCTTCACCGCCGCGATGCTGCCCGACACGCCGAGCGCGACGTTGACCCCCTGAAGCATTAGCGGAGCGTTACCGCTCCGGTGTTAAATATCGTCCCGTCCCCCGGCGGTCGATGCCGTCGTCGCTGACGGGAGGACACGACCGGCAGTGGATCAACGGGAGGACACGACCGGCCGTGAACGAACGGAGCGACGCGACCGTGTCTGGGTGTTCATCCAGTGGGCCGGACGCCGCGGATCAGCCGAAGCAGGTCGCGGCGAGCGTGGTCAGGCGACTCGTCGATCGGATACGCGCCGCCTGCGAGCAGATACTCCTCGACGGACCAGACCGCGAGCAAGGCCTCGACGGGGACGACGCGCTCGCCGACGCCCGAGTCGGCCTCGACGCGACAACGCCCGCGGAACGTCGACAGCGTCGCTGGCGAGGCTGCGGGGTCGTCAACGACGATCTCGCGGTTCTCCCGATGCGTGACATCCTCGATCGCGTTGTCCGCGAGACGCTCCCGGAAGCCGTCTCGGGCGCGGTGCTCCACGAGCCGCGTGAGCGGCGGATTCGGCGACGTGGGCGGACGGATGCGGAGGTGGCTAGCGAAAAAGAACGGACGAAGCCCATCGGAGGTGGTACGTGCGTCGGCGTCCGCCGGTTCGTCGGAAGTAACCCGTTCGTACCGGACCGTCTCCGCAGTGACGGTGACGGGGCCGGCCGAGAACGGACGCTCCTCGGTCGTTGTAACCCGTCGCCAGCCCGCAAGCCGGTCGGACGGGACGTGAGGTGGGTCCATGAGGTACCGTGGTCGGCCGGACGACGATGCGCGGACGGGCAACAGCGGATCCGGTGGTCAGTCCTTGCGCTTGACGACGTCGCCCAGCGTCATCGTGCCGGAGTCGCTCGACTCCCACTCGGCGTCGACCTCCTCGCCCTCGACGAGCGAGATGTCGAGTGCGCGTTCGAGCTTTCGCTGGACCTCGTCGGTCGGCAGCGTGTCGCCGCGTTCGAGCTTTCGGATGAGACTCGCCTTCTCGTTGAGCTGATCGGCGAGCTCCTCCTGGCTGAGCTCCTCGGCCTCCCGGGCGTTCCGGATCCGGTCGTCGTAGTCGGTGGCGACCTCGTCCATGTCGTCGAACATGTCGCGACGACGACTGGAGCCGCCGGAAGAGCCGGAGCTCGACGAGGAGCCGGACGACGACGAGGCCGTCCCCGAGCTGGAGGTAGTCGAGTACTTGCTGCCGCCGGAGTCGCTCGACTCCTGTCGGACCTCGGTTCCGAAGTCGGTACAGGAGCTACACAGCTCCAACTCCGCGCCTTCGACCTTCGTCGTCGTCAGCGAGGCCTGGTCGGCACCACACATCTCACACTGGGGCATACGCGGAGGTAACGCTCCCGGTCGTATAAAGGGTACGCCGCGGCTTCGCGTTCGGTCCACGGATCGGCCGCCGCGTCGCGAGCCGAACCGCAGCTCCGCGTCAGACGAACGTCGTTCGACAACGAACGCTTAATAGGCGCGCTACAGACCGTACGGAGTATGAACGGTCCACCGGAGGAGATCACGTCGCTCGTCGGTCGTGAGGTGTACTCGAACAACGGAGTGTTCGTCGGCGAGGTGGAAGACGTCCGCCTCGATCTCGACGCGCAGTCGGTCACCGGACTCGCGTTAGGCGAACTCAACCACGAACTGTTCGCCGGACGCGTCGATCGAAACACCGGCGTCATCGTCCCGTACCGTTGGGTTCGCGCAGTCGGTGACGTCGTGCTGATCAACGACGTGATCGAGCGACTCGACACGGGAGAGGAAGACGTCGAGTCCGAATCCGACGTGGCGTAGTCCGTCAAAGCGACTTCTCGGTACGACTGTCGGAACGATCGCGACCGAGGGGTCTCGAACGGAACGGGTTCCGAACCGAACGCGTCTCGAACCGAACGGGTGCGGGCGTCATAGAGCAGCTCACACTGATAGCAGAGTCGCTCAGTGCAGCCATCTCGGTGATCGATGTCGGGCGTACGTCGCTCACGAGGGTGGATGAGGGGTTTATACGTGATTGCGTGATGGATCTGGAGGTGATTTATAAGTGAGTCGCGGGAGCGATAGCTCCGCAACGAACGATCTGAAAGCCCCAGCCGGGAGGCGGGCGCACGCTCGCTGCGCGCTTCGGTCGCTCACGTCGTTCGCTCCCTGCAGTGCTTGTGTCGCCTGCGCCCGCCTCCCGGCTGCCCCTTTCAACCCCACCCGACCGCACCGCAACCGCACCTCGCGCCTCCCCAGCCTCGTCGGCGGCTCGCGCGTTCCGCGCTCGCCGCCGCCTCCCTCGCACGCGCTCCTCGCGCTCTTTCCAGAGCGCTCGGAGGCGCGCGCCAACCGCCCGCCGTCACCTGATATATAAATCATGCTCTGCGGTGTGGTTGCGGTGGCGCGCGCCGCGAGCGGGCCAGCGGCCCGCGAGTCGCGAGGGCGACCGGAGGGAGCCCTCGGATGCGAACGGCGAAGCCGTGAGCGAGCGCGCGAGGGAGACCGGAGGGGCCGCCGAGCGGTTCCGGCGGCCCCTCCGGTCGAGGCTGGGGTGGTCCGAGGCTGCGGTGCGGGGCGGGACTGGAAGGGGCAGCCGCGAGGGCGAAGCCCGGCGACGTAAGGACCGCAAGGAGCGAACGCAGTGAGCGACTGAGGACCGCAGCGAGCCGCGCGAGCCGTCGCGGCTGGGGCTTCCAAGGAACTCTCCTCTCCACCGCTCATTTATATACCACTCCTCTCCACATCGAGTGAGCCTTTATAAGCATCTACTCGATCTTACACTGCACAATATACGCCCGGTACCGATCGCCGCGATGGATGCACTGAGCGGTTCTCGTGTCGGTGTATGAAGTGTCTATAACACCCTCTACGGCGGTGGCTGGCGACGGAGACTCGCTGCGGAGAAACGCTCGAGTGCGGGTGGTTAGGTGACGGTCACGCGACGTTGAAGCCCTTATCGCGGAGGAAATCCTCCACGCGACCCGAATGGTTCCCCTGCAGCTCGATGGCGTCGTCCTCGACGGTGCCGCCGCAGGCGAACTTCGATTTCAGGTCCGAGGATAGCGAATCCATGTCCACGTCCTTCGGGTCGAATCCTTCGATGACCGTTACCTCCTTACCGTATCTGCGCTCGTCGATGCGGATGCTGATCTGCTGGGACTCCTTGGCGACGTCCTCGCAGACGCAGAGTTCCTGGGGCAGCCCGCACGTCGAGCAGACTTCCGACATTACGATCCGAGATACTGGACCCCGGTATTAAATAGTGTCGGGAGTGGTGGAGACGAAACTGCACAGGCGTTCGCACACGCTACGCTGCGTATCGCGCGAAATCGGGGATGTAGCTCCGTGACAGAGCGAAACCAGCGGCGGCTCCGTGTTTCGAAACGTTGCGCCCGACCGCCTCACCGAACGTTGCGCCCGACCGCCTCACCGAACGTTGCGCCCGACCGCCTCACCGAACGTTGCGCCCGACCGCCTCACCGAACGTTGCGCCCGACCGCCTCACCGAACGTTGCGCCCGACCGCTTCACCGAACTCCTCCGCACCAGTCACCGGATCTCGTTCGTACACGACCTCGCCGCGGACAACGGTGAGCTCGGGGAACACGCCCTGTGAGCCTTCGAACGGGGTCCAGCCACAGCGGCTGTGGAGCGCCCCGGCCTCGATCTCGCGCGGATTCGTCAGGTCGACGAGCACGAGATCGGCGTCCCGGCCCTCCTCGATCCGTCCCTTGCGGTCCAGTCCGAATATCGACGCCGGGTTCGCGGCGACGACGTCGCGAACCCGCTCCAGCGACAGTTCGCCGGTCCGCACGGCCTCGAGGAGAAGCGGATACATCGTCTCGACGCCGGGGACGCCGCTCGGGGCGTCCGAGAGCGTCTGGCGCTTCTCCGAAACGGTGTGGGGCGCGTGGTCGGTTGCGACCACGTCGACGTCGCCGTCGCGAAGCCGCTCGAAGACGGCAGCACGGCGCTCCTCGGACCGAAGCGGCGGGTTCATCCGGCCGAATGTGCCGAGTCGACGCGCGTTCTCTCGCGAAAGGAACAGGTGATGCGGTGTGACCTCGCAGGTCGCCTCCGAGTCGGCGACGACGTCGATCCCCTCCGGTGTCGAGGTGTGTGCGATGTGCACCTGCGCGTCGCCGTCCGCGCCGGCGTCGACCGCGCGCTCGATCGCGGCAGCCTCGGCCGCGGTGGTCCGATACGCGGACCACGGGTCGGCGTTCGCGGCGGTCCCTACGCCGCCCAGATCAGCGTCGAGCGCGGACTCGTCGAACAGCGTGGCGTCTTCCGCGTGGACGGTGACGGGGACGTCGCGAGCGGCGGCCTCGGCGAGTGCCTCCTCGAACAGGCCCATCTCGATCCCCATCTCGCCCGTCGAGTCGGCGAGGAACACCTCACCGAGCGCGAACAGCGGGCGGTCGAAGAGGCTATCGGGGTCCCAGCCGGCGGTGACGCCGCCGTTGATCCCGAAATCGACGTACGACGCCGTCGACGCCATCGACGCCTTGGTGTCGAACGCCGCGCCGTCGACGGTTGGCGGCGAGGTGTTCGGCTGGTCGACGACGGTCGTCACGCCGCCGGCGGCAGCGCTGCGTGACCCCGTACCCCACGTCTCCTTGTGGCTTCCGCCCGGCTCTCTGAAGTGGACGTGCACGTCGACCGCTCCCGGCAGGAGGTGTCGACCGCGGGCGTCGACCGCGCGTTCGCCGGCGACGGGATCGAGACCCCGATCGACCGCGACGATCCGCCCCTCACGCACCCGTACGTCACGAACGCGTCCGTCCGCCAGCTCCGCGCCGGTGATGAGCATGGTGTGGCCGTCGGCGGCGAGGGGATAAATCGTACCGGTTCGAGGCGGGTGTCGTGGGAAACGTCATCGTCGCTCCGATACGGTTTTGAGTCGTCCGCCGGAAACCCGGGGTAATGCTGTCCCGACAGTTCGTCCGGGAGAACCCCGATACCGTCCGCGAGGCGCTCGCGAACAAGGGTGTCGACGCGGATCTCGACCGGATACTCGACGTCGACGAGGAGTGGCGCGAACTCAAACAGCGGGGCGACGACCTCCGACACGAGCGCAACGAGATCTCCTCGCGGATCGGCGAGCTGAAAGCCGCGGGCGAGGACGCGGAAGCCGAGGAAGCGATCGAACGCTCCCAGGCGATCAAAGCGGAGCTACAGGAGGTCGAGGAGCGCGCCGACGAGCTGGAGGCCGAACTGGAGACGTCGCTGTTGGAGCTTCCCGGCATCCCCCACGAGTCGGTTCCGATCGGCGCGGACGAAACCGAGAACGTCGAGCGCCGCCGTGAGGGGTTCGACGATCTCCGTGAACTCCCGGACGAGGTCGTCCCGCACTACGACCTGGGCGAGGATCTCGAGATCCTCGACTTCGAGCGCGGCGCGAAAGTGTCCGGCGGCGGGTTCTACTTCGCGAAGGGCGACGGCGCGCGCCTGGAGTACGCGCTCGTCCAGTTCATGCTCGACGTGCATCGCGAACAGGGGTACCACGACGTGTTCCCGCCGCTGCCGGTCAACTCCGCATCGATGCGCGGCACCGGGCAGCTCCCGAAGTTCACGGAGGACGCCTATCGCGTGGAGGGGTCGAACGAGGAGCCGTACGACGACGACGACCTCTGGCTGCTACCCACCGCGGAGGTACCCGTCACGAACCTCCACCGCGACGAGATCCTGCTCGACGAGGACCTCCCCCTGAAGTATCAGGCGTACTCGCCGAACTTCCGACAGGAGGCGGGCGAGCACGGCACCGAGACCCGCGGGATCGTTCGCGTCCACCAGTTCAACAAGGTGGAGATGGTGAACTTCGTGAAGCCAGAGCACAGCTACGAGCGCTTCGAGGGACTCGTCGACGAGGCCGAGGAGGTGTTACGCCGGCTGGAGCTTCCCTACCGAGTGCTGGAGATGTGTACCGGCGACCTCGGGTTCACGCAGTCGAAGAAGTACGATCTGGAGGTGTGGGCTCCCGCCGACGACATGACGGACGGCCCCGAGCAGGGGGGTCGCTGGCTCGAAGTCTCCTCCGTCTCGAACTTCGAGGACTTCCAGGCGCGGCGGGCGGGGATCCGCTACCGCGAGGAGCACCACGAGTCGGCCGAGCATCTCCACACGCTCAACGGCTCCGGGCTCGCGATCCCGCGGATCGTCGTTGCGATCATGGAGTACTATCAGAACGACGACGGGACGGTCACCGTTCCCGAGCCGCTCCGGCCGTACATGGACGGCACGGAGCGCATCGACGGACACGACTCCGTCGGCGAGACGAAGCTTGGCGGCGAGTGAGCACGACCGGCTGACATCGCCGGCTCCGCGTCGTCCGTGCTACGGATCGACCGACGCGCGACGACGGACGGATCGCGTTTTTCAAACGCCCGGCCGTCGCAGTAGCGTCCATGAGCGACGATGACGACCACGAAACATCGGGTGGCGAGGACGACCACGGCCATCGGCCGCCCCGCGAGGAGTTCGCGGAGGACCCGGTTGGACACGCCCGTGCCGACCCGGGGATGACCGTCGGCGAGCTCGTCGAGACGTACGGACACGCCGGCATCGGTGCGGCGTCAGTCCACCAGGCCGGCGACGTGCTCGCGGAGATGCTGGGGTCGGAGGACTGCACGGTGTTCCTTTCGCTCGCGGGCGCGATGGTCCCGGCCGGAATGCGCCGGGTCGTCTCCGAACTGATCCGCGACGGCTACGTGGACGCGCTGGTGACGACCGGTGCGAATCTCACCCACGACACGATCGAGGCGATCGGCGGAAAACACCACCACGGTCGCACCCAGGACCCCGAGAAGAGTCCCCGGGACCACGACGAGACGCTACGGGAGGAGGGTGTCGACCGCATTTACAACGTGTACCTTCCACAGGAGCATTTCGCGGAGTTCGAGGGCCACCTCCGCGAAGAGGTGTTCCCGGCGCTGGAGGAGGCGTCGGACGGCGACGCCGTCTCCATCGCGGAGCTGTGTGCGGAGCTGGGCCGTGCGAACCTCGAGGTCAACGAGCGTGAGGGAGTTCCGGAGGACCCAGGGGTCGCCGCCGCGGCGTACGAGTCGGACGTGCCGATCTACTGTCCGGCGGTACAAGACTCCGTGTTGGGGCTGCAGGCGTGGATGTACGGTCAGACCGCCTCGTTCACGCTCGACGCCCTCGCGGATATGAACGGGCTGACCGATCTGGCGTTCGAGGCGGACGAGGCGGGCTGTCTGCTCGTCGGTGGCGGCGTCCCGAAGAACTTCACGCTGCAGACGATGCTCGTCACGCCGCGCGCGTACGATTACGCCGTCCAGCTCACGATGGATCCGGAGGCGACCGGGGGGCTCTCGGGCGCGACGCTCGAGGAGGCCCGCTCGTGGGGGAAACTGGAAACGGACGCCCGCAACGCCTCCGTCTACGGCGACGCCACGGTGATGCTGCCGTTGCTCGTCGCCGCCGCACGCGAGCGGATCGAGTGACTCGGCAAGCCCGGTCGACCCGACGAGCCCGGTCCGATCATCGACATCGGCCGAGTGGCGACCGCGACACGTGCGATCAAACGTCGAACACGACGTAGCCGTACCAGTCGTCCTCGCGCTCCTCGAGCGTCATCTCGGAGTACGTCACCGCCTTGATCTCCCGCGCGGCGACGCGGTCGAGAGGCACGCCGCGAGCACTGGCTCGCACGGTCCACGCGTCCGGGTCGACGGCTCCGGCCTCGACGGTCCCGGCCTCGACAACGCACTCGTGGTCGACCGGGAGTACCTCGCGAACGTCCCGTTCGTACACCAGCTGGTCGAGGTAGTCGAACAGCAGCGCCTCCCGACTCTCGGCGGTCACGCGCAGATCGAATCGGTCGCCATCCGCCGGAACGGCGTCGCAGCTCGCCGCGGTGAACCCCTCCGCGAGCGCCTCGAACAGCGCCGACAGCGTGGGGGCCGTGGCCTCGACGGCGATGTCGGCCGTGTGGTCCCGAAGCTCGTAGCTCACGGTAACTCGCACGGTGCGAGCTGCTTTCGAGTTTTCCATTCCCGACCGGACCGTTCTGCGCGAGTTAATCGAAATCCGTTCGGGCGGACGTGCTCGGAGTGCGAACACTCACTCGTCGATAACTGTCCAGTTCCCATCATGTCGGCTTCTGCGCGCGGGATTTGCCCGCTCGCACGGCCCGCAGGCCGTTCGGATGGTCGGCGGGACCGAACGTCCCGCGCGACTTGAGACCGGAGGATCCGCCTCGAAAGATGCTGATCTCAGGCGAGGGTGACGCCACGCCTCGTGAGGAACTCGCTCGCGGCTTTGATCTCCACGGGACTACCGATGATCCGGCACTGCTCGTCCGACTCGACGACGGTCACGGTGACCCGTTCGTGAAGTTCCTCACGGAGCCCGTCGAGCGCGTGACGGGGGAGAACGATCTGCGTGCTATCACGGAGACTCGACGGATCGGGCATTCGACGTTTCGTCGGTCGGACCTGCGTAATATAACCGTGTCGAAATATTGGCGAGCTAACTACTCGTGACGGACGACGGTGGCGACCACTCTGCCGTCTCCGCCAGCCGCATCGGGCAGGGGGTCGTCAGTGAACTATGTCACCAAACATCACGGTACTTATTTGTTTGTCGAAACATCACGTGCGAAAGCGAATGTCCTCGCGTGAGGCCCTCCTTCCGGGACGTATCGCCGTCCTGCTCGCTGTCGGTGTGATAGCCGCGGTCGTCGGTGGGGCGGTGATCGGCGGAGCAGAGGTTCCCACCGGCGACGCCGCGGAACCGGAACCCGACGAGATCGTCGAGCGCATGGTCGACGAGGCGAACGAGCACGGAGACGTGCACGGAACGTTCACTCTGGAGTACGTCGCCGACGGCGAGCAGCACGAGCGTCGAAGCGAGATGTGGGACCGCGACGGGACGGACCACCACAGATACCTGATCCACGAGTCGACCGACGACCGGTCGCCGGACGGTCGGCTCGTCGTGAGCGACGGCGAGACTCTGTACACGTACGACCCGCGTGACGAGGAGGCGACGAAGTACGATCTCGACGAGGGGAACGTGACGTTTCCACAGGCAGAGTACACCCACTACGGGGAGATGACCGGCTCGTTCGAGCTCGAGTACGTCGGTCGAGAGACGATCGCCGGCCGCGACGCACACCACGTTCGGTTTACGCTGCCGACCAGCGAGCCGGACGGAATACACGTGGTACTCGGTGAGACGGAGTACGCGTTTCCCGTCGGCTCCGCCGTCGACGACGAGTACGTGTTCGAGGGACACTCGCTGTACGTGGACGTCGAACGCGCGTATCCGCTGGCGGAACGGGTGCATCTCGCCGACGCCGACGGCGAACGAACGACGTTCGCCCGTACGCTCGAATCGGTTCGGTTCGACGCCGAGTTCGACGACGACCGGTTCACGTTCGAACCACCCACCGACGCCGATGTCACGGAACACGAGTTCGGAGAGACGGCCTCGTTCGACTCGATCGATGCGGCGGCCGAAACGGTGTCGTTCGAACTGGCGGCGGCATCCGCCCCGGACGGGCTCGCCGTCGACGATGTGACCGTCAGGAACCGAAACGAAAACACCACCGTACGCGTCACGTACAGATCCGAAACCGTCGACGTGGAATCCGGCCCGGACGACACCGAGGACCGGAACGCTGGCGCGGTCGGGAGGAACGACACCGATCCCGACTCCGAAGCCGGCGCGAACGACTCCGAAACCGGGACGAACGGCTCAGAAACCGACTCGGACGGCCGCGAAGCTGACTCCGGCGGAGCGGAATCCGACGTCGCGGTTTCGATCGCCGAGGAGCGGACGGAGCCGACGGGAGTGACGGCCCAGGTCGGCGACCGGGAGGCAACGGTGACGAACACGATGTCCGGAGTCGCGGTCCACTGGGAGTGTGACGGATTACAGTACACGGTGTACGGAGAGGTTACGCAGCCGGTGCTGTTCGACGTGGCCGAGTCGATCGAATCGACTGCCTGTTCCGACCCGTCCTGACGGACGCTTCCCGCAGCAGGCGGACGACCGTGGAACACTGCGGACCAACGCGCTCGTCACCGGGAGCCTCCGGACCGGTCACGAAGGAACACCTTTAACGAGCCGAACGGCCGAGCGTACAGTAATGGGACTGGAGGAAGAGATCGAGGAACTCCGCGAGGAGATCGCCGAGACGCCGTACAACAAGTCCACGGAGGCGCATATCGGACGGCTCAAGGCGAAGCTCGCGGAGAAAAAGGAGAAGCTGGAGAACCAGTCCTCCGCGGGCGGCGGTCACGGCTATGCGGTCGAAAAACACGGCGACGCCACGGTCGCGCTCGTCGGCTTCCCGAGCGTCGGAAAGTCCACGCTCATCAACGCGCTCACCAACGCCGACAGCGAGGTCGGCTCCTACGAGTTCACGACGCTCGACGTCAATCCCGGCATGCTACAGTACCGCGGTGCGAACATCCAGATGCTCGACGTGCCGGGGCTGATCGAGGGTGCCGCCGGAGGACGTGGCGGCGGCAAGGAGGTGCTTTCGGTGGTACGAACCGCGGACCTCGTCGTGTTCGTGCTCTCCGTGTTCGAGATCGAGCAGTACGATCGGCTCGCCGAGGAGCTGTACGACACCAACATCCGGATCGACACGGAGCCGCCGAATATCAACGTCCGGAAGACGCACAAAGACGGGATCCAGGTGACGATGGGCGACGCGGTGAGTCTGGACGAGGAGACCGTCAAACAGGTGCTCCGGGAGTACGGGTACGTCAACGCGCAAGTGACGATACCGCACGACCTCACGATCGACGAGCTCGTCGACGGCGTCATGGACAACCGGGAGTACCTTCCGTCGATGGTGACGGTGAACAAAGCGGATCTCATCGATCGGGAGTATCTCCCCACGGTCAAAGCGGAGCTCCGCGAGCGTGATCTCGATCCCGAGAACGTCGTCTTCATCTCCGCTGAAGAAGAGCGCGGCATGGACGGGCTCAAAGAGCGGCTCTGGGAGGAGCTCGGACTGATCCGCATCTACATGGACAAACCGGGCCGCGGCGTCGACTACGAGGAGCCACTGATCCTCTTCGAGGGAGCGACGGTCGGCGACGCATGCACGAAGATCGGCGGCGAGTTCGACGAACGGTTCAAGTTCGCACGCGTCACCGGTCCGAGCGCCAAACACGACGAACAGCAGGTCGGGAAAGGCCACGAGCTCGCGGACGAGGACGTGCTTCGGATCGTCGCCCGGAAGTGAGACGGGACGTGGACCGCCAGAAGCTATCACGCCAGCGAACCGCACCACGCGAGACCGGTGGGTCCACGTCGAAACGATCTGAACAACCGACACCGGACTATTGTATACCTCAAACGGGAAAATATCTATATAAAGCATAAATTTAATACATCTCACTAGTATACCATATCGGATCTCAAGATGTCAGCATCAGAACAAGTAGTCGAGAGCGCGACGCGCCTACAGGACCTCGAGTTCGCGGAGTTCACGGCGAAACTGATCGGCGAGGTGTTCGACGCCATCGTCTCCTCGAACATCCGGCAGCAGGAGGCGTACGCGGAGCTCCTCGAGCGAGTGAGTCTCGACATCGACCGGCGGACCGTTCTAATTTTCGGCAGTGTTTGGCAATATCTCGCTGTGATCCGTGGTGTTGGCGAGGAGACACCACCGTGTGATGCTGCCGCTGGGCTGCCGCAAACCCGTCTCACTGCTGTGATTTCTGTACAGTCCACCCCTCGAGTCCCGACCGCGCTTCACAATGAGCGGCACGGCACGACACCGGGACTGTAGGGTCTGACGGCCGCTCGCCACATCCTGTTCACCACCACAATCGGTGGGCTCCCCGAGAGCGCGGACGACGCCGGCCGGAGTGGCGACCGCGGCCAACTGAGCGACGACGAGCGTGGCCGAACCACATTTATCAACGCGTCCCCGACGTCGGATATGGTCGAGTCCGGCGACGGAGGCGAACGGGAGCGGACGTCCGGGGTCGGCAACGCGGACCCGGCCGTCAGTTCGGGGCGAGCACTGGTCGCCGTCGGCGCGCTGTGTTTCGTGCCGATGACCGTCGTCCCCTCCGGCGACGGTCTCACCTTCGTGACGCTGTGGGGGTTTCTCAACACGAGCGGCGGACCGGTGCCGACCGGCGTCCAGCTGTATCCCGTCTGGTCGTTCTTCCTCGACGGAACCCTGCCGATCGGCGTGTTACCGGGCTCGATCCGCGTGTGGCCGGTCGCGCTCGGGTTCCACCTCCTCGCGGCCGCGAGCGCGGCCGGGGGCGTCGCTCTCGGCAGAGAGGACCGGCGCGTGACCGGCGGCCTGCTCGTGCTGGCGGCACTCGCGTCGTTGTGGGTCACGGTCGGCGTCGCCGGGCGATTCGGCGTCGGCCGAACGGTCGGCTGGCTCACCGTGTTACCGACTGGTGCTGCCGCGACGATCGCGGTCGCTCTCGTCGGATACGGTCGAGACCTCCGTGAGGGACCTCGATAGAACTCCGGGTCTGGTGGGTATCCCATGATCGCGTACCCGAATCGGCCGTGCGACGTTGCGTGCGCCGTGAACGATCTCGGGCGTATATTGCGCATACGAGAATCGATGTGTGGTTTATAAAGGTGTATTCAGCGCGGTGAGGAGTGGTATATAAATGAGCGGTGGAGCAGAGACCGACTTGGAAGCCCCAGCCGCGACGGCTCGCGCGGCTCGCTGCGGTCCTCAGTCGCTCACTACGTTCGCTCCTTGCGGTCCTTACGTCGCCGGGCTTCGCCCTCGCGGCTGCCCCTTCCAGTCCCGCCCCGCACCGCAGCCTCGGACCACCCCAGCCTCGACCGGAGGGGCCGCCGGAACCGCTCGGCGGCCCCTCCGGTCTCCCTCGCGCGCTCGCTCACGGCTTCGCCGTTCGCATCCGAGGGCTCCCTCCGGTCGCCCTCGCGACTCGCGGGCCGCTGGCCCGCTCGCGGCGCGCGCCACCGCAACCACACCGCAGAGCATGATTTATATATCAGGTGACGGCGGGCGGTTGGCGCGCGCCTCCGAGCGCTCTGGAAAGAGCGCGAGGAGCGCGTGCGAGGGAGGCGGCGGCGAGCGCGGAACGCGCGAGCCGCCGACGAGGCTGGGGAGGCGCGAGGTGCGGTTGCGGTGCGGTCGGGTGGGGTTGAAAGGGGCAGCCGGGAGGCGGGCGCAGGCGACACAAGCACTGCAGGGAGCGAACGACGTGAGCGACCGAAGCGCGCAGCGAGCGTGCGCCCGCCTCCCGGCTGGGGCTTTCAGATCGTTCGTCGCGGAGCTATCGCTCCCGCGACTCACTTATAAATCACCTCCAGATCCATCACGCAATCACGTATAAACCCCTCATCCACCCTCGTGAGCGACGTACGCCCGACATCGATCACCGCGATAGCTGCACTGGGCGACTCGTGTGACCGTGTGTGAACTGTGCTATGACGCCCTTGAAGATCGTATGAGAAAATCGGCCGGACACCGACGCGGCTATCCGTCCGCTCTCGTGCCGTCCTCGGACGCCTGCCCGAACAGTTGCAGCCACGCGTCGACCGTATCGCTGTCGTCGTTGGCGGCCGCACGCCGGAGCGTCGCCGCCTTCGGGTGGAGCAGTTTGTTGACGATCGCCTCCGAGCAGTCGCGGATCGCCTCGCGGTGGGCGTCCGTCAGCGGCTCCCCGTTCGCCTCGAGTCGGTCGAACGCCTGCTGGAGCTCCGACTCCCTGATCTCGTACGCCTGCGAGTAGAAGCGTTCGAGCGCGTCGTCGACCCGCTCGACGCGAAGCCGCTCGGTCAGGCGCTCGAGCTCCTCGTCGACGATCCGCCGGACGGGTTCGACGGCGGCCTCGCGGCGGCGGAGCTCGTCGTTTTGCACCGCGAGCACGTCGTCGATGCTCGCGAGCGAGACGTCCGCCAGATCGCCGACCGCGGGGTCGACGTCGCGGGGGTTCGCCATATCGACCACGACCAGCTCGTGGCCGACCAGGTCTCCCATCGTGAGTACTCGGTCGGGGGCGGCGGTGGCGGAGACGACGACGTCGGCGGCCGCGAGCTGGTCGTTCGACAGCGCGGAAAGCGGGATCGCGGTGCCGTCGACGCGGTCGGCGAGCCGCTTTGCACCCTCGACGCTCCGGTTCGCCACCGTCACCGAGGCGTCGAGACCGACTCGGCAGGCGATCGCGTCGACGACGAGCGTGGCCATCTCGCCGGCCCCGACGACGATCGTCTCGCACCCCCGTAGCGAGTCCGGGGTTCCCGGGTCGTCGAGCGCCTCGCGGATGCGTTCGAGGGCCACGCTGCCCAGCGAGACGGTGCCCTCGTTGATGCTGGTCTCCGTGCGGGCTTGCTCGCCGACGCGGAGCGCCTTCGAGACGATCGTTTCGAGGTGGCCGTCGAGTGTACCGGCGTCCACGGCCGAGGTGTGCGCGCGCCGGAGCTGTCCGAGGATCTCGTCCTCGCCGAGGACGCCGCTTTCGAGCCCGCAGGCGACACGGAACAGATGCTCGACAGCGCTTCGCCCGGTGACGAGATGGTCGCTGTCCGGAGCAACGTCGAGCGCCAAAGAGCGGCCGAGCTCCGCGAGCGCGTCGCGAGCGTTCGGGCCGTACGCGTACAGTTCGTATCGCTGGCAGGTTTCCAGCGAGAACGCCGCCTCGACGCCCGCCGTCTCGCTGAGCGAACGGCGGACTCCCGACTCGTCACGGTCGGCGACGGTCTCGAATCTGTCGAACCCGTCGCCGTCGAGCGTCACTCGAAGACCGGCCACGTCGTCATACATGGGTGTTATGGTGGACTGCACGCGGTGTCGAACCGGGGCGGACCCCGGAGGGACGCCGTTACCTTCGTGGCGCTTCCCGCTCCTCGAGGTCGATCATTCGCTGGCCGAACGACTCCGGATCCTCGTCGTGGTACTCCCAGATGTTGATCTCGTTGTTCCGCACGTCGTCTACGCGCGGGTGCTCGCCGCTGGTCAGCCACGTCCAATCGGTCTGTCCGGGATACATTAATGGGAGCGTGTACGTCTCGATGGACCCCCAGTCCGGCTCGCCGTCGATCTCCTCGGCGACCAGTTCGCTGTTGCCGACTTGGTCGCCTTCGCCCTGGTAGTCGGGTTCGACGCCGAGCCCGAGCTTGTACGGGTAGCCGACCCAGTGCCAGCGCTGGGCACCTCCACCGTGAACGGCCGGGGAGAAGTCGTACACTTCACCGGGCTCGAAGTCGGTCTCACCGAGATACCCGGCCTCCAGTTCACGATGCATTTCGATCGTCCACGTTCCGTCCTCCCACGTCCCGTCGACCTTCCAGAGCCCGCCGGGGCCCTCGACCTCGTCGGGGAACACCATCCGCCGCGGGACCACTGCGCCCTCGAACTCGGCGAGTTCTGGGTCGAACTCCGCGGTCGTGTCCTCGACGTCCGGTGGCCACGCGTCGTCGTCGCGGTCCTCGTCGCGGTGGATCAGCGCGTGGGTGTCGGTCTGCAGGACGTTCCCATCGTAGAGATCGTCGAGCTCCAGTGCCCCGTTTTCGACCAGGTCCGGGTCGAACATGTACTGTGGTCGACCGTCGTCGTCGAGTCCCTGACTGTCACGGATCCGAGTCGACGGTTCGTCCATCGCCCCGTGTCGGTGATCGAGGATCGTGTGTGGCGTCGCGTAGCCGCCGGGAACGCCCCGAGCACAACGTACCATCGGCATGTCGAGATACTCGCCGTTCTCGAGCATCTCGTCGAGTTCGTCTTGGTCCCTGACGCCGTCCCACGCGTTCTCCCACCACTCGCCCTCGCGGGACTGCGGGATGTACTTTCGGACGTCGTCGTTCTCCAGAATGTCCCCGTGGTGGGGATCGGCCTCGACCTCGTCGGGTGCGGCGGCGTTGGGGAGGGTGCGAGTCCCCTCGTGGATCGTCAGCCAGCCGCCGAAGTTCTCGAACCCCTCGACCGTGCCGTCGTCGATCATGAACGCGATCCGGTCCTCGGTAAAACCGCCGAATATGTCGCCGACTCCGTAGTCCGGATCCGCCGCGCCGGGGTTCGGTTCGCCGTAGCGCACCCACTCGCCGTCCTCGAACACGAACACGTCGTGGAACCAACCGTTCGGAACGTCCCAGTCCCACTCGAACCGGAAGAAGATCTCCTCGTCGTTGTACGCTGCCTGCATGTCGAGCGAGATGACGAGGTCCTTCATCGCCCAGTCCGGCGTCATGTGGTCTATCTGCGTGTAGTCCGGGCGCTGTGGCCCCTCGTCCTCGCCCGGCTCCTCATCGGGCGTGTCTTCGGGCGTCTCCTCGGGCGTCTCTTCTTCGGGCGGTTCCTCGTCCGGATCGTCGAACAGCCCGAGACACCCGGCGACCGCAACGGTGCTCGCTCCCCCTATCGCCTGGAGCAGTCGCCGCCGGTGTGTGTTCGAGGCCGTTCCCGGGAACGTCGGCTTGCCGCCGAACTGCTCGACGAGTTCGTCGTCCTCGAGTTCCGTTATGTCCGGTTCCTCATCGTCGCCGGGTGGTGACTCCACCATAGTACGAGCATTCACCCGCGGAGGCCTTAGTTCTCCCCTTGAGTATTCAGGTGTTTATAATCACTCGGGGTATTTATGTGGGTTGGACGATCCTTTCGCGCAACACCAGCAGCGACGGGAGCACGACGACCGCGGCGAAAAGCGAGTACGCGACGGCGAGCGCCGTGATGAGGCCGAACCGCTGCAGCGGCGGCACGAAGGTGAGACCCAGCAGGGCGAAGGCAACGGCGGTCGTCACCGCGCTCGCGACGAGCGTCCCGGCGGTGGTTTGGAGCGTCCCGTCGAGAGCAGTAGTCGTCGGGTCTCCGTCCGCCCGACACTTCTGAAACCGGTCGCTCACGTGGATCGCGTAGTCGGTTCCCAGCCCGAGCGCGATCCCGGTGATGATCGCCGTCTCGGCGTTGTACGGGATCGAGAGCAGCGACATCGTCCCGAGCAGCCACGCGAGCGCGAGGACGACCGGCGTGACCGTGAGGAGCCCGAGCGTCCACGTCCCGTATCGGAGCCGGAAGGCGGCGGTCAGGAGCGCCCCGATCGCGACGAACGCGAGCACGAACGTCTCCACGGCGGTCGTCAGGATCGCCGTCGCCCGCTGGTGGGCGAGCACCGGCTCCCCGGTCGCCGTCGAGTCGACCCCCTCGGCGGACAGCGACGCCGCGACGGCGTCGAGTTCGCGCGTGACCACCGCGTCGTCCACACCCTCGTTGACCGTCACGACCGTCCGGACCGAGCGGTACGACCCATCGTCGTCCCGCTCGACGACGGCCGCCATCGCCGCCGGGTCGGCCTCGAACGCCGCGTCGAACAGCCGCTCGACGTTCCGGTCGGGAACCCCGTCGCCGGTCGTGTCCGCGTCGGCGTACGCCTCGGCGACCGCGTCGTCCTCCGCGGCGATCCGCTCGACGGTGGACAGCGGCGTCCGGACCGGGGCATCGCCGCCGATCGGCGTGGCCGTGATCGCCGGATCGATCTCCGCTCCGTGCGCGCGCTCGACGGCAGCCAGCACGTCCGGATCGGTGACGTCGCCGCGAACGAGCACCGACGCGCGTCTGTCGGTCGGCCGGTCGAACGTCTCGTCGACGTACAGCGCCTGCTCGCGGAGCCCGTACTCGGCGGGTCGGACCGGCTCCGGCAGCGACGTGACCCACGCGGGCTGTTCCGTCGGGAGGAAGTCGTTCCGGTCCGTCGAGGTGTCGATCGTCGTCGCCCCGTACGCGCCGCCGACCGCGAGGCCGACGGCGAGCATCACGACGAGGACGGGCATCGCCACCGCGGCGAGGCGACCGACGCCCACGGCTCGCTCGACGGAGCGAACTCGCCCGATCGGTGACGGGGTCGTCATCGAATCGCGCCCCGCGAGTCGACGCCGCCGTTCGACGCGGAGCGCCGGAAGCGCCGCGCCGAAGACGACGAACGTGGCGAGGATGCCGAACGCGCTCGCGACGGCGAACTCCCTGAGCGGCGCGATCGGACTCGCCACGCCCGCGAGAAAGCCGAGCGCGGTCGTCGCGGTGGTCGCGCCGATCGCGAACGCGACCCCGGACAGCCCGTCAGTGGCCGCTCGCTCCGCGTCGCTCGCGGCTGTCTCGAGCGCGCATCCGTCGAGCGCGCCTCCGTCGAGCGCGCCTCCGTCGAGCGCGCCTCCGTCGATCCCGTCCCCACCGAACCGCTCCGCCGCCTCGCGGGTTCGCATCACGACGTGTAGGGAGTAGTCGATGCCGAGCCCGACGACCAGACAGGGAACCGCGACGAGGAGCTGATTGATACCGATCCCGGTCCACCCGAGGAAGCCGGCGAGCCAGACGAGCACGACGCCGAGTCCGCCGAGCGTTACGAGTACGTCGACCGGGTCACGGTACGCCAGCGCCAGCGCGACCACGACGGTCACGAAAAGCAACGGACCGACCAGCGCGAACCCGTCCGCAGTGGCCTGGCTCGCCCGGTCGAACGCGAGCTGCTGGCCGATCACGAACGAGTCGGCGCTGCGGATCCGGTCGTCGCCGATCGCCTCGACGGTTCGCTGTGCCGCGAGCAGCTCCTCGTCGGTCGCGTCCGGACCGTGTACGACGACCACGAGGTGTGCGGCGTCGCTCTCGCCCGGTCGGTACTCGCCCGGTCGGTATCCCCGCGGGAGCAGCGACGACGCGGGCGGATACCCGTCGGGGGCGACGTCGTCGCTCGCGAGCAGCCGCTCGAGGTCGCGCTCGAACTGGTCGTCCGTTCGGCCCTCCAGCACCGACCGCTTGGCGTCGATCGAGGGCGAACCGCCGAACATTCGCAGTCTCGGATCGACGGCCACCGCGAGGCCGTTCCCGATCCCGACGGTAGATGCGTCGTCCGCGAGCGTCGGCGCGACCGTCTCGTTCGTCCGGATCGCCTCCTGTGCGTCCATGCTTTCGAGCACGCCCTCCCGCGTGACGGCGTGGTCCCCGCGGACGACGAGGAGCGTTATCGGTCGTTCGTCCGTCTCGAACGCGTCGTCGACGTACGCCTGCGCCTCCGTCGCCTCCGAATCGACGTCGAACTCCGCGACCCCGAACTCCCAGTCGGTCGCCGTCACGCCCGCGCCGATCCCGGCCGTCGCGACGAGGACCACGGCGAGGAGGAGTCTCCGGTGAGCGACGACGGCCCGTGCGTAGCGTTCGACCGGGTCCATTCCCGGCGGAGATTGTCCCAGCGGTCGGATAACGGTTCGGATGGGCGTGGGCGACCGATCCGGAGGACCCCGAATCGGAATCCGTACGTACAAAGTACCGCGGAGCCGACGCTCCGGTATGGACCTACAGTCGTTGCTCTCGTCGCGCGTCGATCGCGGTGCGGCGCCGCTCGCGGTCGGCGACGTGTTCGTGCTGGTCGCGTTTCTGACCGCCGGCACGCTCAGTCACACGACGACGCAGTTCCTGATCGAGAACCCGTTGTACCTCGCGCAGGTGCTCGCGCCGTTCCTGATCGGCTGGGCGATCGCCGCCCCGCTCGTCGGCGCGTACTCCGCGGGTGCGGCCGAGACCGCGAAATCCTCCGTCCCGCTCGTCGTTCGGTCGTGGATCCCGGCGGCCGTGATCGGCTTCGTGCTCCGGACGTTCGTGTTCACCGGCGGGGTCGCCCCCGCGTTCGTCGCGATCACCCTCGTCGGCGGGATGGTCGTGCTCGGCGCCTGGCGCGTGCTGTACTTCAAACTCCGGTAAGCGCTCGCGGATCGACCGAGGCCGGTCGCGATCGCCTTTTATACACCACCCTCGATCACTCGGACGATCTGACACGCGTCGAGCGGACAGACCACCCAGTGGTCGATACAAAACGGATCTCGGAACTACTCGTTACGGGCCGTCGAATCCCTCTCTGTGTCCGACATCACTGTATAAGTTATGTGTATTATCTCCAGATTAGCCGCTCTCGTAACGAGATAGGTATGGGAAAATTTTATAATGGGATCTGCCATAGTATCCAATGAAATATGACTGGGTACTACGACTACGTCCTCGGGCTCATTCCGGCCGCCCTGTTAGGAATCACCGCGTTCCTGAACCTGGTCGGACTGTCGTTGACGGCGGCTCTCCCCGCGGGCGCGACCGTCGCGATCGGGCTCATGGCCCACGCGATGTTCGTCAGGAATCCAGTCACCGCGCCCGCCGAACCCGGGTCGCCGAACGGCCCGGCCGCCGGAGCGTCCGCGCCGGGCGGCTCGACCTCGGGCGGTTCGACTCCGTCGGGCGGCTCCGCGTCCCCCGGCGCCTCCGCGTCCCCCGGCGCCTCCGCGTCCCCCGGCGCCTCCGACTGACCCCTCGTTCTGCCGCGGCCTGCACGGTTTAGTCGCTCGCGTCCGACCGGGCGAGTATGACGGACGCGCTGTTCCTCACGAGTGCCGAGGTCGACGACCTCGCCGAGCCCGCCGACTACGTCGCCGCCGTTCGCGACGCGTACCGCCAGATCGGAACGGGGGTCGGCGACGCGGAGCCGCGAACGAAGCTGTTCAACCGCGACCCGCCGGGGATGCTCACCACGTACGCCGCAGTGCTCCCCGAGACGGGTGCGATGGGCGGATACACCTACTCGGCCGGCTTCGGGGCGGAGGACGCGTGGTTCATGACGCCGCTTTTCGACGCCGACTCCGGCGAGCCGCTTGCGCTCCTCGACGGCGCGGCGATGAACCCGTTTAAAACGGGCGCGGCCGGCGCGGTCGCCGTCGACGCGCTCGCCCGCGCGGACGCGACCGAGGTCGCCGTGATCGGCAGCGGCGCGCAGGCGCGCGGCCAGCTCCGGACGACCGCCACGGTCCGCGAGTTCGAGGCGGTCCGCGTCTTCTCGCCCACGCCGGAGCGCCGCGAGTCGTTCGCCGACGAGCTCGACGCGGAGCTCGACCCCGAGGTGACCGCGGTCGAGAGCGCGAGCGCAGCGCTCGCCGGCGCGGACGTCGTCATCACGGCGACGACCGCGAGCGACCCCGTGATCGACGATGCGGACGTCGAGCCCGGGACGCACGTCACGGCGATGGGGCAGTACCACCCGAAGAAAAACGAGCTGCCGCCCGAGCTGGTCGCGCGAGCGACGTACGTTCCCGACCTGGCGGACAGAGTGAGAAACGACGCGGGCTCGTTCCTCGCCGCGCTCGACGCCGGCCTGATCGACGAGGACCACGTCGCCGCCGAACTCGGCGAGGTGGTCGCCGGCGCGCATCCGGGACGGACGAGCGACGAGGCGGTGACCGTGTTCGACTCGGGTGGCACCGGGGTCGAGACCGCCGCCGCCGCGTACATGCTGTACGAGCGCGCGGTCGAGGCCGACCGCGGCGAGCCGATCACGTTCGCGCCCGCGAGCGAGGCACTGACGGGGAACTGACCGTGACGGGAACTGACCGTGACGGGAACTGACCGTGACGGGAACTGACCGGTGGAGGCGTTCACTGCAGCCGATATCGGAGGATCGCGGCGATCCCGCCGAGATTCGAGAGCTGCTCGCCGGGTGCGAACTCCGAGGAGAAGACGACGACGTCGCCGCCCTGCTGTTCGACCGTCTCGATCGTCTCGTTGATGTCGATCGCCCAGTCGCCCTCGCCCTGTCGCTCCGTCCGGAGGCGGTCGTCGACGACGAGCAGCGTCTCGACCGCGCCGAACTCCGCGGCCTCCGCGACGTCCTCGGGTCCGTACGTCGCCTTCGCGCCCTGCGCGATGTTCTCGGTGAGCTCGTCGATCAGGTTCGCCTCCCGCGAGATCCGCGTCTCCTTTTGTACCTCGTCGACCGCGCCGCGCTTGAGCACCTCGTGGACGCCGCGGTCGCCCGCAGCGGCGGTGTCGACGGTCGTGATCCGGTCGGCGAGCTCGCGGTGTTCCTCGGCGATGTAGTCGCGGGCGTCGTTTTTCGTGAATCCGGGCCCGGCGAAGATCACGGCGTCGGCGTCGAGATGCGAGAGCGCCTCGCCGAGCTCCGAGAACAGCTCCTCGCGCGGCCGAGAGTACTCGCCCTTGCCGGTCGGTTTCGTGAACGAGGCGTACTCCTCCGTGCCGTACTGCTGGACGGTGTGGACGTACGCCGCCCCCTCCTCGACGGTCGCGATCGCGACGTCCGGGTTCTCTGCGGCCTCGGTCGCCTCCTGGATCCGCTCGGTCTGGTCCGGTTTGAACCGTTTCTCGACGACCAGCTCGTCGTGCTCCTCGACGTTTATCGTGTGGTGCTGGCCGAGCTGGTCCTCGCGGGAGCAGCCGACGATCACCCCGCCGATCCGCAGCCGGTTGGCGAACCGCGCGAACTCGACCGACTCCACCTCGAGAGTGACGTGGAGATGTTCGCGCTGTCCGCCCGTGTCTCTCATTCGGTCGTCGTCGCGCTGGATCCGTCTTGTGGTGTCGCCCTCGACCAGATCACCCGGTTCGAGGACGTGTGCGAGATGCCAGAGGTCGTCGACGTTCTCGGGAACGAGGGTGAGCCGCTCGCGGCCCTCCTCGCCGTAACCCCGGTCGGCGATACGCATGGGCGACCGTTCGCCCCGCGGGCTATCAACCCTTGGCATCCACGCCGACGGCGTGGCGTGCGAGCCCGAAACGCGACCGCGCTTGCGGTTCACGTCCAGATCGGGCTGTTCGTCCGCCGCCGCGTCGTCGCTCCTCACTCGGTCGCGTCCTTCACCGCTGGCCCCCACTCGAACGCGGTCGCATCCGACTCCGCGGCCGCATCCGACTCCGCGGCCGCATCCGACTCCGCGGTCGTCTCCTCGTCCGGAGGACCTCCCGCCGTGTACTCCGGCTCGATCACATTCTGGAACGGGACCGATCGTCCCGTCTGTACGTCGGGTGGGGCCTCGTCGAAACGTCGTCTGTGCCGTCCAGTCGCTCCGCCGCCATCGCTCGGCACCGTCGATCCCGGGGCGTCGCTCGCGCCGGCCGAATCCGACGCCTCCGCCGCCGTCGACGCCTCCGCCGCCGTCGACGCGCCGTGGCCGTACAGCGCATGGGCGACGATCCGGGTGGCGAACACGACCGTGATACCGACGAGAAGCGGGACGAACGGTGCGGCGAGCGCGTAGCCGGTGAGCAGCGTGACCATCGCGAGCGTCCAGCCGACCGCGTAGTCGCCGGAGGTGAGGACCGAGAGGAGCCGTCCGGGATGGAGCCCGTCCCTGAGCCGTCCGGAGTCGGCAAACAGCGAGAGTGCCGCGGGACGGACGTACACGAACGCCGCGAGATAGCCGACCGAGAGCACGCCGACGAGCCCGCCGACGAGGCCGAGGAGCGCGGTCGTCGCCTCCGTATCGCCGACGGCGACGTCGGCGGCCCCCTCGACGACCGGCTCGGGGTCGACCCGGCCGAGCTCGACGACCGCGCCGGCCGCAACCCCGAGCGCGGCCAGCGCCACGAGGGGCAACAGGAGCACGACCGACAGCAGCAGCGACTTCAGCCCGTCGCGGTACAGCCGCCCCCATTCGACGAACGAGGGAGCCCCGTCCGCGTTACCGTCGGCGATTCCGCCGGCGACGACCCGGACGAAATATCCCCGAGCGACGAGGACCGGAGCGAGGATCAGAGGTGCAGCCGCGAAAAGCGGCGGGAACGCGAGCGAGGCGACCAACCAGACCGGCGTGACCGTCCACGCGAGCAGCGTCACGACCGACCCGACGACGAGGACGCCCGCCGCATCGTCCGTCCGCGTCGGCGTCGTCAGCGCACCCCGAAGCATACCCGAACGGTCGTCCCCGGATCGTATAAAAGGGTGTGCGGCTGGGACGCGTGGGTAACGGGAGGCGTCTGTGCACGGAGGAGGTGGGAGACGGGAGGTGGTGGGGCGGAAGGCAATAACAGACAGGAGACGTGGACGGTGTTATGACACAGGCCACACGCCTACACGAGAATCGCTCGGTGCAGCCATCGCGGCGATCGAGTTCGGGCGTATATTGCGCAGTGTGAGTTCGAGTAGATGCTTATAAAGACGGATTTAGCGTGGTGAAGAGTGGTATATAAATGAGCAGTGGAGCAGAGACCGACTTGGAAGCCCCAGTCGCGACGGCTCGCGCGGCTCGCTGCGCGCTTCGGTCGCTTCGCTCCCTGCAGTGCTTTCGTCGCCGGGCGTCGCCCTCGCGACTGCCCCTTCCAGTCCCGCCCCGCACCGCAGCCTCGGACCGCCCCAGCCTCGACCGGAGGGGCCGCCGGAACCGCTCGGCGGCCCCTCCGGTCTCCCTCGCGCGTTCGCTCACGGCTTCGCCGTTCGCGTCCGAGGGCTCCCTCCGGTCGCCCTCGCGACTCGCGGGCCGCTGGCCCGCTCGCGGCGCGCGCCACCGCACTAACAGCGCATGTCTCCCTTATAACCGGCCGTGAGGCGGTCGGCGCGCGCCTCCGAGCGCCCGTCGGGCGCGAGGAGCGCGCGCGAGGGACGCGGTGAGCGCTCGGAGAGCGCGAACCGCGAGGCTGGGGAGGCGTGAGGTGCGGTTGCGGTGCGGTCGGGTGGGGTTGAAAGGGGCAGTCGCGATCCCCGCGAGCGGAGCGAGCGGGGGCTCGGGAGACGCAGTCTCCCGGTGGGGCGACGCCCGCCGCAGTAAGCACCGCAGGGAGTGAACGCAGTGAGCGACCGAGGAGCGCAGCAAGGCGCGCGAGCCGTCGCGGCTGGGGCTTTCGGATCGTTCGTCGCGGAGCTATCGCTCTCGCGACTCACTTATAAACGAACACCAACCCCTCCACGGTATCGCTTATAAACCAACCATCCACCCTCGTGAGCGACGTACGCCCGATATCGATCACGAAGCAGGCTCGTTCTGACGGTTGGGTCGTCGGGTAACCAGATCCGTGCGAACAGTGCTATGACGCCTTCATCGTACTGTCTGCGTTCCGGTGAGCGGCACGGCATGTGGGGGGAAGGATTCGAATCCTTTCAGGTTCGATTCCTGCTGCTCGCGAGTTGCTCGCAGCAGCAATGCGGGGGAAGGGATTCGAACCCTCGAACCTCTACAGGAGCGGATCTTAAGTCCGCCGCTTTTGGCCAGGCTCAGCCACCCCCGCGCACCCCTCATTTTTCAGGGGCCGCTCAAACCCCTTTCGGATGCGGTTGCCAGCTCACCAGTCGACCGACAGCGTACCATCACCGTGCGGGTCCGGCGCGACCTCCTCGTCGGTGCGTCGATCGACGACGTGGATGATCCCGCGGTCCTTCTTCGCCGGACACGCCTCCGCTGCTTCGATGTTTTCCGCCAGATCCTCCTCACCAATGTAGTACGTCTTGGGTTTCGCGATCCCGGTGGCGATATCCATCTCCCACGTGTCGGACACCTCCGCGCACTTGCCCGCGCCGAAGCACTTGTTCGCCTCGAAAACGATCTTGTACGGCTTCTCCTCCACCGGCGGCCCCTCGCCACCTAGATCGCTTGGCGACACGACGTCGTCTTCCTCGGTACTCATGTGATCCCGTTCACGTCCGTACGACTTTCCTCTGTCGGTCATGTCTCTCGATCACGAATCGACCGTTACTCCCGATCACGACACACCCCTCCCGTCCGTGTCAGCACCGCCGCGCATTAGAATCAGACTTTATTGAGAAATACCACCAAAATACATACATTTATCACAAAATAAGCGATTGAGCGCATCTTCCATTCACAATTACACGATATTAATAAGTGTATAAACAGTTCTAGCGCAGCGTTTATATATCCAAACCACGTTACTTTGTAACACGCCATGACGTCGTACATCGTGGAGTACGTCAGCGATCCGGTGACCCGCTCGTTCGACGGCGGACGAACGTACCGGCCGAAACGACCGCCCGCCGAGGAGCGATCGGAGGTGACGAGCGACGACCGGTGAGCCGAGCCGCACCTGACCCGCGGACCCTCGATCCGTTCCCTGCCGCATCCGAGTCCTCACCTGCCGTTTCACTGTGACGCGTTAACACCGTTGACCGGGCGACAACTCGTTCTGCCGACGATAACCGACAACCGATAACCGAAGAGCAACTGGACTCCCGGTTATCGGGTCCCGGCGAGCCGATCGACGGAGCGTGAGCCTTAACAACGATTGTTGTGAATTTGTGCACATGGGCAGCGCAAACGACGTCGACGTCGGTATCGTCGGGCTCGGCGGCATCGGGCAGCACCACGCGTCCCGGCTCGTCGAGCATGGAGGAACGCTCGTCGGCGGGATGGACATCGACGCCGACGCCCGAAGCCGGTTTCACGAGGAGTTCGGCGTCCACGCGTACGAGGACGAGTCGACGCTCTACGAGGCGTGTGACGCCGTCCTGATCACGACGCCGAACCGGTTCCACGAGGAGTACGCCGTCTCGGCGCTGTCGGCGGGGCTGGACGTCCTCCTCGAGAAGCCGCTGGCGCATAACCTAGAGAGCGCGGAGCGGATCGCCGAGGCGGCGGCCGACGCCGACGGGTTCTGTATGGTCGGGTTCAACAACCGATTCGCCGAGCCCGTCCAGGTGATCAAACATTATCAGGACGAGGGACGGTTCGGAGAGACGACCCACGTCGAGGCGAACTACGTTCGCCGCCGAGGAATTCCGGGTCGGGGGTCGTGGTTCACGTCGGATGCGGTTGCTGGCGGCGGGGCGCTCATCGACATCGGTGTCCACGCGATCGACCTCGCGCTGTACTTCCTCGACCACCCCGACGTCGTCGAGGTCGCCGGCGAGACGCGATCGGAGTTCGGCGGTCGCGACGACTACGCGTTCGTCCACATGTGGGGCGAAGACGAGGGGCCGGAGGAGTTCGACGTCGACGACTCCGCGTCCGCGTTCATCCGCGACGCCGATGGCAACACGGTGTCACTGGAGGTCGCGTGGGCGACGAACCGCCCGACGAACGACGAGTTCGTCGTCCGGGGAACGAAAGCCGGCGCGACGCTCGACCGCGGCAGCGACGAACTCACGCTTCACGAGGCGGCAACCGGCGGCAGCCACCATCTCTCGGATACGGACGTCGAGACGCGAGCGGGCGACAGCCACGCCGCCGAACAGGCCGTGTTTCTCGACGCCGTCGCCGCAGGCGAGCCCCCGTCGATCAACACGATCGAGGAGGGCCTGACCGTCCAGCGCGTCATCGACGCTATCTACCGCTCCGCCGAAGAAGGCCGCGCGATCCGATTGGACTGATGCTCGTTCCGCTCGGCTGTTTCCGCATCGTCCGCTCGGCTGGTTCCGTACCGTCCGCTCGGCGTCATCGTCCATGTACTCCGGTTCCGATCACCGAACTTATTCGTCGTTGCGGCGCGTCCGTTCCGAGAGCTAGTGACTTCGACCACCTCCATGCAGTCGGGCGATGCGAGTTCGACGCAACCGTCGGGCGGCGAGTCCTCCTCCCGGTCGTCGGACGCTGCCGCGCCGGAGCCGACCCCACCCTCTGAACGGATCGTAAGCCTCGATGTGCTCAGAGGCGTCGCGGTGTTGGGTATTCTGATGGTCAACGTGTGGGTGTTCGCGATGCCGGAGGCGACGCTTCTGAACCCCACCGTGTACGGCGACTTCTCGGGGGTAAACTACTGGGCATGGCTGCTCGGACACGTGTTCTTTCAGGAGAAGTTCATCACGTTGTTCTCGGTGCTTTTCGGTGCCGGGGTCGTGCTGTTTATGAGCAGTGAGAAGCGCTCCGCGTCGACATCGCTTCGGCTCCACTATCGGCGGAGCATCTGGCTCGTCCTCATCGGACTCGCCCACGCGTACCTCCTGTGGTACGGCGACATCCTCGTCGCGTACGGGATCTGTGCGCTGTGGATCGTCGCGCTCCGAACGTGGCCCCCGACACGGCAGCTTCTCGTCGGTATCGCGCTCATCGCGGTGCCGTCGATCCTCGAAGTCGCCGCGGCGCTCACGGTGCCGCCGGAGCTCGTCGCCGAGCTGTGGCGGCCGGCGGAGGCGACGATCCGCGCCGAGGTCGCCGCCTATCGAGGCGGCTGGATCGAACAGTTCGACCATCGGGCCGCAGCGGCCTGGGAACGACAGACCACCGGATTCGTGGGCGCTACCGTCTGGCGCGTCGGTGGATCGATGCTTCTCGGAATGGCAGTTTTCAAGTGGGGTGTGTTGAGCGCGGAGCGATCACGCGGGTTCTATCGGGGGCTGGTCGCCGCGGGCGCGGTCGCCGGACTCGTGCCGATCCTCGCCGGCGTCGCGTACATCGAGGCGAACGACTGGACCGGGGCCGCCGGCGTGTTCTGGCGCCAGTTTAACTACTGGGGGAGCCTTCCGCTCGCGGCCAGCTACATCGGGATCGTCGCGCTGTGGTGTCTCCGGTGGCCGAGCGGCGTCGTCACGGACGCGCTCGCCGCCGTCGGCCGCATGGCGTTCACCAACTATCTCCTGCAGACCGTGCTGGCGACCTCGATCTTCTACGGTCATGGGCTGGGACTGTTCGGACGACTCGCGCGCGTGGAGCTGCTCGGAGTCGTCGTCGCGATCTGGGCGATACAGATCCCCCTGTCCGTGCTCTGGCTCCGTCGCTTCCGGTTCGGGCCGGTCGAGTGGCTCTGGCGGACGCTGACGTACGGCGAGCGGCAGCCGCTTCGTACTCGGTGATGTGCCGATGGATGAGTTTGCGACGCGAGCGGGAATGGGTCGGGGCAGTGTACAAGCGGTACAAGGCGACTGCCCCGGGGCTTGACCCCGGGGTGCGTTCACTGCTTCGACCCCCACTGCCCGTGTCGACCTCGATCGTGCGTCGCGGTCCGAGTCTTTTAGGCGGATAGGGCGTCAGGGTCGGCTGTGGACCCCGACCGGATTCCCGCGGAGTTCCCGGCTCCGAGCTTTCGCGGCGCGCAGAAACAGGCGCTTTCGGACGTCCGTGCGGCGTTCGCGGCGGGCAACGACGTGGTGCTCGTTCGCGCACCGACAGGCAGCGGTAAGTCGCTTATCGCCCGGGCCGTGATGGGCGCGGCCCGCGAAGTCGCCGACGCGGCACCGCGCGAGGCCACCGGCGCGTACTACACGACGCCGCAGGTGTCTCAGCTCGACGACGTCGCCACGGACGACTTGCTCGAGGAGTTCAACGTGATCCGCGGCAAATCGAACTACGACTGTGTCCTCCCGGGCGAGCACGACACGCCGGTCGATCGGGCACCGTGCGTTCGTGAACGGGGGTTCGACTGCACGATCAAACATCGGTGTCCGTACTTTTCCGACCGTGCGATCGCCTCCACGAACCGCTTTGCCGCCATGACGCTCGCGTACTTCATGCAGACGGCCGGCTCCGAGACGTTCCGGAAGCGCGACGTCGTGGTGATCGACGAGGCGCACGGGCTTGCCGAATGGGCCGAGATGTACGCGACGATCGAGCTCACGCCCGACCGCGTCCCCGTCTGGGATGATGTTGGCGTTCCTGACGTCGAGCGTGACGCGAGCGCCGAGGAGGACGCGCTCGACCGCACCGCGCGTTTCGCCGCGACGCTTCGAGACGTCGCCAAGCGCGCGAAAGACGAGCTTGTGGGTCGCCCGGAGCTTACTCGCGAGGAGGTCGCGCGCCGCGACCGGCTAGGAGAGCTGATCTCCGAGCTCGGCTGGTTCCTCGAGGACTACCGGGATCCGGACTCGCCGACGACCTGGGTCGTCGACCAGCCGGACGGCGAGGGTGGCGCGGTGACGATCAAGCCGCTTGATCCTGCCCGATACCTCCGTCACACGGTGTGGGACCGGGGGAACCGCTTCGCGTTGCTGTCGGCGACGATCCTCTCGAAGGAGGCGTTCTGTCGGGGCGTCGGACTCGATCCGGCTGACGTCGCCCTCGTCGACGTCGAACACACGTTCCCGCTCGAACATCGCCCGTTGTACGACGTCACGCAGGGGTCGATGACGTACGAACACCGCGACGAGACGATCCCGCGGATCGCTCGCCTGATCGTGAGACTGATGGCCCAACATCCGGACGAGAAAGGGTTGGTTCACGCACACTCGTACGCGATCGCCGACCGACTCGTCGAGAAGCTCGGCGAGTTCGGGGTGGCTGCGCGTCTCCGTCGACACACGAGCACGAACCGGGACGCCGAACTGGAGACCTGGAAGGCGAGCGCGGAGCCGGAGGTGTTCGTCTCGGTGAAGATGGAGGAGGCGCTCGACCTCCACGACGACCTCTGTCGCTGGCAGGTGATCTGCAAGGCCCCGTATCTCAACACGAACGACTCGCGCGTCGCGCGACGGCTCGAGGAGGGGCAGTGGGCGTGGTACCACCGGGCCGCACTCCGCACGGTGATACAGGCGTGTGGACGGGTCGTCAGGTCGCCCGATGATCACGGCGCGACGTATCTTGCGGACGACTCGCTTCTGGATCTGTTCGACCGCGCGCGATCCGACACGCCGCCGTGGTTCCGCGACCAGATCGCGGCGATGACGACGCCGACGCTCCCCGAGTTCGACCCGCCAGCCGCGCTCGCCGGCATCGACGCCGAGCCCACGGGCGTCTCGCGGGTGGATCGGTCGGCGACGGGGTACGGATCGGGAGACTCCAGACGCGGATCGGGACGGACCACGCGCGGATCGGGTAGGGGAGATGCCGCTTCCGCGGACGGGAACGTAGGGTCCGGCGGGTCGTCCGGATCGGAGACACGGACGCGGTCGGAGTCGGATGCAGAACGCCGCGCTAACCATCCGCTCTCGGACGTGTGGGGCGAGGAGTGACGGACGACCTGAGTCGCTAGTAACGCTCCCCGGCGAGACGCGGGCAGCGTGCCGGTGCGACCGGCCAGCTACAGGGCGGTGACGCCCCACGCGACCATGGAACTCACCATGAGGAACGCGAAGAACAGCGCGAACAGTTTTTGTCTGTCCATACCTCGAATCGGCCGCCGAGACTGATAATTCCACCGGGACTCGGCCGAGTGCCATTAGTTGCCACCGCGAAATGCGCATGGTTATTAATATCGTATAAGGTGTATCATGCCCCTCTAAGAATTAGTAACCTTCATAATCGTTCGTATTCGATGGTCGTGTATGGCCACACACGGGCTGTCGAGTGCGCTGACGCTGTACGGTGCCCGAACGCTGACACTGTCCCAGGCTGCCAAACAGGCCGGCCTCAGCGAGGAGGAGTTCGTCGAGCAGCTTGAGCGCCGCGGCATCGAGGTAACCGACTCCGAGCGCACCGCCGTGTTCGGCGAGGAGCGTACGGCCCGAGCCGACTGATTCGACCCACGCCCGGATCGGAGCGAACCCACCCCGCCACCGCCTTCCGAGCGTCTTGCCCGAGCGTCTCGTCCGCGCCGTGTTCCGGCGTTTTCGCTCGGGTTCCACCCGTTATCCCGTAGCCGACGGGCCGTGCCGCGGGATCGATGAACCGGCGAGTCGGAGTGACGGAACGGTTGGATTCAAGTCCGACGCCCGGATAGCCGTGTGCATGCAACCGGGAGATCGAGTCCGCGTCGACCACGGGGACGTCACGAACGAGGGCGTGCTGTTGCCATCGACGACGAACGACCATCTCGTCGTGAAGCTGGACGGCGGCTACAACGTCGGTATCGACCGTGAGACGGCCGATGTCGAGGTGGTCGAATCCGGCGCGCGCGACGTGGACGCCGGCGGAGGATCCGACGGTGATGACGTCTCCGAGATCGTCTTCGACGGGGATCTCCCAACCGTCTCGCTCATCTCTACCGGCGGCACGATCGCGTCGACGGTCGACTACCGGACCGGCGCGGTGACCGCCCAGTTCGACGCCGAGGACGTGTTGCGTGCAGTTCCGGATCTGGCCGGTCGCGCGAACTACCGCGGGCGCGTGGTCGCCAACATCCTCTCGGAGAACATGGATCCGACGATATGGCAGGAGCTCGCCGCAGCCGTGGAGGCGGAGATCGAGGCCGGAGCCGACGGCGTCGTCGTGATGCACGGCACCGACACGATGCAGTACTCCGCCTCTGCGCTCGCGTTCACGCTCGACTCACCCGTCCCGATCGTGTTCACGGGAAGCCAGCGCTCCGCGGACCGCCCCTCCTCGGACAACGTGATGAACGCGGTGTGTGCCGTCGAGGCGGCGAAAGCGAACCACGCGGAGACGCTCGTCTGCATGCACGCGACCCCGTCCGACGACGCCTGCGCGCTCCACCGCGGGACGCGCGTTCGGAAGAACCACACCTCCCGTCGAGACGCGTTCGAGACGGTCGGCGCCAAACCACTCGGTGTCATCGATTACGCGGCCGCGAGCGAGGCCGGGGCGGACGGGAGCGCGGCGGACGAGGCGATCACGTGGCATCGCGAGCCGATCGACCGCGGCGAGCGGGAGCTCACGAGCGCCACCGATCTCGAGCGGGACGTCGAACTCGTCAAGTTCACGCCCGGGATGGACCCCGAAGCATGGGCGTACCTCGACGAGAAGGCGGGCGTCGTGATCGAAGGAACCGGACTCGGACACGTTCACACCGATCTCATCCCTCGGATCGAGGAACTCGTCGACGCCGGCACGACCGTCGTGATGACGAGCCAGTGTCTCGAAGGGCGCGTCTGTGACCGAGTGTACGATACCGGTCGCGACCTCCTTGACGCGGGCGTGGTCGAGGCGGGCGACACGCTCCCCGGAACGGCGAAGGTGAAGCTGATGTGGGCGCTCGCAAACACGAGCGACCCGGCCGGGGCGATGCGGCGGAACCTGGCCGGCGAGCTGACCGAGGAGTCACAGCCGTGGCGGTGACCGCTGAAGCATGAGCCACATTACGATCCGCGACGCTCGCGAGGTCGACGCCGGCGCAGTCGCGGCGTTCACCGACGACACGTGGGGTGACCGCCACGAGGACTACATCCCGCGGGTGTTCGCCGAGTGGGTACGGACGGACGACGACGAGCAGCGAACGCTCATCGCGACGGTGACCCCCGAGGCGGCCGCGGAGGCGACGACCGGCGGAGAGGTCGACTCCGACATCCTCGTCGAGGGCGACGGCACGGGCGCGGCGGCCACGGGTGAGCCGGAAGCGGTCGTCGGCTGCGTGCAGGGTGTGTTGCTCTCCGAGTGGGAGGCGTGGGCACAGGGGATCCGCGTGAATCCCGACGTTCGCGGGCTCGGCGTCGGCACCCGGCTTACCGAGGCGACCCTCGAGTGGGCGCGTTCGGCAGGCGCAACCGTCTGCCGGAACTTGGTGTTCTCGTGGAACGCCGCCGGACTCGGCCAGTCGCGTGCGGCCGGGTTCGATCCCGCGGCCGAGTTTCGGTTCGCCCGCCCGAGGCCCGAACCGGGAACGCCATCGACGGCGATCGACGACCCCGATCCCGACGATGCCTGGGGGTTCTGGCAACGCAGCGACGCACGCGACCGACTCCGTGGGCTCGCACTCGACCCTGCCGAGAGCTGGGCCTGCTCGGAGCTCACCAGAGCCCGGCTGTCGACCGCGGCCGACGACGGGCGGCTGATCGCCGTCGAGGACGACGGTATCGCTGCCTGTGCGGTACGGACGCGGTTCGACGAGCAGGAGAGCGAGGACGGGATCGAACGAACCGCGGTGTACGGCGTCGCCGCGTGGCGCAACGTCGACGCCGCCGGAGCCCTGTATGCGGCGATCGCCGCCGACGCCGCCGAGCGTGGGGCGGACGCGACCCGCGTTCTGATCCCCGAGTCGACCCTCCACGTAAGCGACACCGCCGCGAACCGAGTCGACATCGCCGCCGAGCCGGAGTTCGTTCTGCGCGCCGATCTCACGGATCCGACCGTCGGGAGCGTCGAGTAGCCGCGGGCCAGCTCCGAACCGCTACGCTCTTTTCAGTTCGTCTCCGACCCGTCCGCATGGATCCGGTCGTCCTCCAGTTCGACGCGTTTCGGTCGTTTCTCTACTACGGGGCGATCTACGGAATCGTCCTCGCGGTCGCCGTGTGGATCTACCGAGACGCGAAGGCCCGGGGAAGCGACCGGGCGCTCGTCTGGTTTCTCGCGACGCTCGTGTTCACGATACTGCCGGTGCTGTTGTACATGTATCTCCACCGCGATGTCGGCCCCGCGAGTCGGACGAACGGGGGCGGGTAGCTACTGGAAGCGTGTCGCCAATCTGTACGACCCACTCGCCCGCAGACTGTATCAGGAATTGCTTTGCCCTGAACGGAGTGACTTTCCGATCATGAACGACAGCTCTCGGGGCGATTCGGAGAAGTTGGAATCACTGTGCGAGGAGTTGTTCGAGGAGACCAAAGCCATCGTGCGGCAGGGGACGGACCAGCACCCGGCGGCTATCTACTCCGGGTTAACGCGACCGATCGGTCGTCCGGACTACTTCTCGTCGCCCATCGCGCCGAACACGGCGGTCGCGTCGGCAGGAACGTCGAAGTCGTGGTAGCGGTCGCCCTTTTCAGTCGAGAGGATGTTCAGTCCGGCCGCCGCGCCGTCGCCGGCCGCGATCACCGCCTGCCACTCCTCGGCGCGGACCATCGCGCCGGTCGCGTACGCGTTCGAGATGCTCGTCTCCATCGTGACGCCGACATCGACGACGTCGCCGTCGAACGCACAGCCGAGCGACTCCGCTAACTCGCGGTTCGCACCCGTCGCGAGCACGACGTACGACGCCGTGTACTCACCCTCTGCCGTCTCGACGACGAACCCGTCGTCGACTTCGGCGACGTCCTCAACCGCCTCGCCCTGTCGTCGGTCGACGCCGAAGCCGTCGACCTGGGTTCTCGCCGTCTCCATGAACGCCGACCCGTCGACCGAGCCGACCCCCAGATAGTTGAACAGATGCGCTTTGATACTCCCGAACATTCAATAAGTAGACTCTCATTTGCTGTAGTATGGCTACAAAGCCCGAAGAGGAATACACCCGTATGAGAAAGAGAATCGGTAAAGCCGAAGATAAAGAGCATATCTCTCCCGAAGAGGCTGAATACATCCGTGAATGGTTAGACGCAAAGGACAAAGATAAAATCAGTACCCCGGATCCCGATGGGAATGAACTTGAGAAACAAAGTCTCAACACATACGGTGATAACGTCCGTCTGACTGCTAAGAGGTTAGATCAATCTCTCCTTGAGGCTGATACGGACCAAATAAATCAGTTCATGGAAGAGCAACTAGAGAGAGTATCAAAAACCACGGTTCAACTATACCAATGTGCTATCGTTTCGTTCTATCGCTATCATACGGATTTGAATGTAGATCCCGATAAAGTCTATATCGTAAAAGACGAACCGACTAAAGTGGATGAAACGGATATATTCGACCGTGAAGATATTGAAGCCATGCGTAACGTAATCCCGAACGATAGGGACCGGGCGATCTTTGAGTTGGCTCTGAATACCGGACAAAGAGTAAGAGCGTTACAATCGCTTCGAGTGAAGGACGTGAAACCTCAAGAGGGTATATTCTATCTGAACGATTCGGTTACAGGGTTGAAAGGAGCCGATTCACAAAGTCGTAAACGTCCCTTGTTAGGCGCGAGACAAGCCTGTTTAGATTGGTTGAATAAACATCCCACGGCGGATGAACCCGAATCTGCTTTTATTACTCATTTGCCCAAATATGAGCATAGATACGGGGACCGTTTTGGTGAAGCTCTGTCGGCTCAACATATCAATAAGCGACTTAGGTTGATCGGTGAAGATGCTGAAATCGATAAACCGACTAATGTGCATCATTTCAGGCATTCGTTTGTCACTATCGCCAAGAGAGATTACGATTTAGACGACAGTACAATCAAATTCATCATCGGACATAATCCCGGTTCAGACGTTATGGAAACGACGTATAGTCACTTAACGGCGGATGATCATATCTCGAAAGCAGAGGTAGGAGCCGGGATTAAAGAGAAAGAAGAGTCGTCTACTCTTACCCCTGAAATTTGCCCTACCTGCTATGAGAATCTACCACCCGAAGCTAAGGCTTGTCCGAATTGTGGGGAGATATTTACTCCCGATGCTAAAGCCGCTAAAGACAAAATTGAAGAAGATGTATATGAAGCAAAGGGAGAACTTGAGGGACAAGAAGAGGAATCACTTGATAACATCAAAGAGAACCTGATTGATGAAATCGCTAGTGATCCTGAATTGATGGATGAACTAGCTGATAGACTCAAGAATCAATAAGCAAAGATAGACCCTTCGGGTTCAGATGGATTTTGAGGTGATATATCTGCTTCTGTAGACGGTTCTTGTGGGTTTTCTGGTTGGGAAGAAGTATCCATCGTATCCATATCGAAACGCCCTAGGATAGTATGTGCTATCCATGAAGCAGAACAATCAGCATTAGCAACAGTACGTAGATCCTCTTGATACTCTTCGACCTTCTTTTCTAGTTCACTACTCATTATCCCCGGCTTGAACGTACCCACTTTTAAATCTTATCCACACACGGGAAAGGAACAAAAGTAGTGGGAATGTGAAATCCACTATGCCCGGTGTATATCCCCCGACCGGGAGGGTTGAAGCCCCGTTATTAGACCCCACGGGGACGGGTTTTGAAGAGCCTTGAACGACTCTCTCAACAGTTCAAATGTAAGCTGAACGAATCCAAAGGAGAAACCGAAGGAAAACCCCGGTATTCTCGAAAGGATCTCTACTTACTTTTCTCCCTCAAAGGAGAGAAGTAGTTGGATAGCAGTTCCATGTCGAGACGATTTCGTAGCAGTCTCATAGATCGTTCACTACTGCTGAATTACTGTGTCGCTGGGGAGTCGCGGATCAACGGAATCGACAGATTCCGTGATCCGCACCGACGACAGTTCGCTACTCCGCCAGCAGCTCGTAGTCAAGAAGCTTGAGAACCAGCTGCTGCGACGCCAGATTACTGCACAACAACAGAAGATCGAACAGCTTGAGGCTCGCCTCAAGCAGTACGAAAATCCAAACACACCACCCAGTAGACAGGGTGGTGCGGCTAATTCATCAGGCGATGACGACCAAACCGAGGACGAAGACCAAGAACCTGATGAAGACGACGCTGGCGGCGACTCTGACGCCGCCAGCGACTCATCGCCTGGACGCAGCGAAGGTCACGAGGGAACAACTCGAACAGCACCTGAACCAGAAGAGACGATCCTCGTTGATCAGGGATTCTGTCCAGACTGTGAGCAAATCCTCTCTAGCCCTGATAGCTACGTTTCACGGACTATTATTGACGTACCGCTTCCTGTTCCAACCACTGTTACCGAGTACAAGCTCGGTAAACACCACTGTTCTTGTGGTAACGAGGTTGTTGCTGAGCATCCTGACTGTCCCGAAAAGGGGCGGTTTGGGCCAAATATCATGGCCCAAACCGCTCTCGGTCGGTTCCATCAACGACTGCCGAACCGGAAACAGGCCGAGCTGTTTGACTGGGACTTCGACCTTCCGATCTCTCACCGGACGATCTACAACTTGACTAAGCGGGTCGCAGCCGGTCTGCGACCCGCTTACGAGGATGTCAAAGAGAAGATTCGGGAGAGTGAGGTCGTCTACTGCGATGAAACAGGCTTTCCGGTCGATGGAGAACAACACTGGGCGTGGACGTTCGTCACTGATGACGAAGTGCTGTTTTGGGTTGATGAAAGCCGAGGAAGTGGAGTCTTAGAAGACGTCCTCGGCGAGGAATTCGCCGAGGACTCGACGCTCAGTTGTGACGGCTGGTCGGCGTATTCGAGTTATCACACGAAACTGCAGCGGTGCTGGGCGCACCTGTTGCGGGAGGCTGAGTACGTCGCTGAACGGTACGAGGAAGCAGAGCGGCTGTCTGAAGAGTTGCACGCACTCCACGACGATCTAACGACGTTCGTCGAAGGAGATCCGTCCGCTTCCGCCCGCGAGCAGAAGCGGGCGGAAGCATCCTTACACTTGGAGGGCCTGGTGAGGGAAGGTTACGAGGCCCAAGAGGTTCAGCAGCTGATCAAGAAGATCAGCAATGGCTTGGGTCACTGGCTGACGTTCGTGACCGAACGGGGTGTTGATTCAACGAATAATCGCGCAGAGCGGGCTCTGCGCGAGCAAGTAGTCCTTCGGAAGATGTTTCGGACCCTGCGTTCGGCAGAAGGGGTCCAGATTCACGAGACAATAACAACGATGTTGGCGACGTGGAAACGACGAGGACTTGATCCACCTGAACAGCTCCAGTCAATTCTGGGTGGGAGAGAACTTCGGTAAGGACGAGAGGCATCACTGAGCGGTGTATCTTTGTCTTGCTATCCAACTACTCATGGGATAATCTGATTTGCGACAACTTTTGTCAATTTAAACAATAGGGAAATAAGTAAAATTATTAGTATGTATTTACCCCGAGGACGCAACAGCGGGCACTGCCTGAGTTCGTGAAATCATCTCATTGTTTCGAGCGATTCGCTTGAATTCTTCGTAGGGATTACGTCCCTGCTGGCGGCAGGTCGCCAGCAGGGACAGCAGCGTCTCATGCACGAACATACCGCGGTCGTTCCGGAGCGTTCCAATGATCTTCCGGAGAACCACCGGCTCACGAAGCGCGTTTTCAGCCGCGTTGTTCGTCGGAGAGACCGCTGGCTCACCGATGAAGGTGAGCCAGTGGTCGAGGCCTCCTTCGATCTTCCCGAGTAGTGTTGCCACTGGTCCGTCGGGCACTGACCGCTCTATCAGCGACTCAAGCTCTCTCCGGGCCACGTGCTGGAGTTCTGCTCGCTCACGAACTGTCAAGTCGCTCTCCAGTCGAATCTGGAGAGCGACGTACAGCTGTTTGAGAGCACGGTGGATCGGTTCGCCTTCCGGTTGCTTCTCAGCGGCGTCTTCAGCCTCCCGTAGAATATGCGCCCAGCACCGCTGGAGGTTGCTGCTGAAGGCCGGATACGCCGTCCAGCCATCACAGACGACCGTTCCCGCGAAGTCCTCGCCGAGGACTTCTGCGGGAACATCGCTTCCTCGACTCTCCCTGACCGCGTACAGCGTATGTTCCTCGGTAGTGAACGTCCAGATCCACGCCTGTTCGCCGTCACGTTTGATTCCAGTCTCGTCAACGTGGACAACGTCGGCTTGCTGGATCTGGTGGCGGATCTGCTCGTACTCACAGCGACCGGCGCGCGCAGCGCGCTCGGTCGCGTGCCATGCAGACGCGCCAGACAACTCCAGTCCGTGGAGCTGTTCGAAGCGGTCGCCGATCTTCCGGTATGGAAGACGGTGGTCGTACCGAGAGAGCGCTGCCTGTGCGATGACGTTCACCCCGAACTGCCCCTCATCGGGGCAGTCGGGGTGTGAGGCGACGGTTTCAGCTCCACAGGAGTGACACTCGTAGTGGTGCCGGTTGTACTGAGTGACTTCCGGTGGCTGTGGGTCAGGGAGTTCCTCGACGAGTCGGGGGCTGACGCCCGCCGACTCGTCGAACGCCTCACCACAGTCTGGACAGCAGTCACAGGTGACCTCGATTTCTTGATCTGGATCGGGAGCGTCGCGCCATTCCGGGTCATGTCCGGACTTTCGGCCGGGCGTGCCACCGTCAGTACGGGGCTGTTCGTCGTCCTCGTCCCCGTCGGACGAGGACGACTCCTCTTGCTCCGACTGGTCCTTGCTCGGCGGTGTATGTGGTCCTTCGTACCATCGGATCTTGGCTCTGAGGCGCTTGTTCTCTTTACGGAGTTGCTGATTTTCTTGCCTCAGTTCTTCGTTCTCCTGCTCAAGTTCATCAACGCGGTTTTCGAGGGCAGTGATCCGCTCAAGCAGTTGCTTCACTTTCTCATCAGTAACCATCAGAACCCCCCTCGGCTAGTGCAGAAGACACGGGACGGTCTCCCTGCCGGAGACCGTCCCTCGGGGAATACCCTGTCGTCTGCATTGCTCTACTACGAGGTCAGGGGCAACTTACGAGAGAGTGGCGAAATCGTTCTGGGGGTAAACACGTACAATTATTATAAAACAATAGGATATTTTGTTTTAATATTGTACTAGATATCGTATATGGGGGGCAATAGCTGTATCAAATATCACAATATTAATGTGGCTTCAAATAGATTACTAACTATGGCTAAAGTCCAAAAAGCAATGATTTCTGGAGAGCCGTACGAAATCGGCCGACAGCATGGAAAAAAATTCACCGATGAAATAAAAAGTAACATTGATTTTTATTATGATTTTTTTTCAAAATATGGGATTGATGAAGGTACTGCGAACAGACAAAGTAAGGAATTTATTGATATAGTCGAGGAGACTAATAGTGATTACTTAAAGGAAATGAAAGGCGTGGCAGAGGGTAGTGGTCAGTCTCTTTCTGATATTGTATTAGTTAATATGAGGCACACGATAATTTATAGTGCATATGAAAACGATGAAATTAGTGATCCAGATGGCTGTTCTTCATTTGGTGTTCAACCGGAAAAGACTGTAGACGATATTTCCCTAATTGGTCAAAATTGGGATTGGAAACTCCCAGTAGAATCAATTGTTTTAGACGTGAGACGACCAAACAAGCCGAACTTATTGATGCTCACGGAAGCAGGCATGGTAGGAGGAAAATTTGGATTAAATGAACATGGTATCGGATTTGTTGTAAATGGTTTATCTACTCCTAAAGATGGGGAAGATCCATTTCGAAAGCCCTCTCACGTACGGAGTCGAGAGATTCTGAATGCTAACCGACTAGATCAAGCTGTTGGAGCAATTATTGACAGTAATCGACCTACCTCTAGAAACTATCTAGTAGCAAACGGGAATGGTGAAATGGTGGATATCGAAACTACACCTGATAATTATGATTTTCTCCATCCAGAAAACAGTCTTATCACTCATACTAACCATTTTGTCGGCGAGAATAGTTTTAAAAGCACACTTGAGCAAAAAAAGCCGCATTCTGTAACTCGCCATATTAGAATGAAAAGGATGTTTGATAATGTTGATAAAGATATATCTATCTCTGATATTAAGAGCATTCTTTCAGACCATAGTGGCAAACCAAAAAGCCTCTGTCGACATTCTAGACCGGAACTGAACGATATATCATATACAAATAATAGTTCCATAATGGATCTTACGAATAAAAGAATGTGGATTACCGGGGGTCCCCCATGCGAAAATGAATATCTTGAATTCGAAGTGAATTCTGGTCCTTAGCCATTAATTTATCGCTTATCTAAAGTGGTTATTAAAATGGGTACCACATTACCGGTGCCATGGTAGTATCAAGACAAATAGTGCCCCGAATTCCTATTTGTAGTATCAATGATGTGGCCGAATGGCCGGTGAAACGCTTGTGATTGAGAAGACAGAAACTAGTGTCTATGGGATCACATCTGACCTATTGGAGGATGGAAAGGGATGGATTCTTTTAGCAGTTAGTATAGGTTGGTTTTTTTCTATTGGAGTCCGTTTTGCATACCCAACACTACTACCGTTTTTCCAAGATGCATTTTCGATCTCCCTTTCGATGGCAAGTCTTTTAGTATCAATTCTATGGGTAGCATATGCTGTAGGGCAGTTTCCAGGTGGCGTCCTTGGTGATCGGTTTGGAGAAGGAAATATACTTGTCGTCAGTACTCTTCTATCTGTAGTAGGAATTGCCTTAGTAACTATTTCAAATACAGTTTATTTACTATTTGTCGGAACTATTGCTTTTGGACTTGCAACAGCACTATACGGTCCGACTAGATTTACGATTTTCACTGACATTTATCCAGACCGTTCGGGGACTGCCGTTGGGTTCACAATGGCCGTAGGAAGTGTCGGAAATACTCTGCTTCCAGTGGTGGCTGCTACTATTGCATCATATACCTCATGGCGGCTTGGGTTCGGTGCACTTATTCCGATATTCATCTTTCTATCAATTACGTTGTGGCTACTTGTTCCGAGACGAACAAGCACACCAATAAACAACACCCCATCGTTGGAGTTAATCCGGGATATTTTTGTATCGGTGTGTAGGGAAGGAATTCCTGTTTTAGTATCTGCTCATGTGATTGCAGCGTTCGTGAGTCAAGGGTTTTTGGCACTATATCCGACCTATTTGGTTGAAATAAAAGGGCTCTCGCCGAGTGTGGGGGCAATCCTATATGGCTTGTATTTCGCTTTCGGGATTGTCGTGCAACCTCTAGTGGGCACGGTTCGTGACCAATTTGGTCCCCGGCGAACGCTAGTCGCATTGCTTGGGATCTATTGTGCGAGTTTGTTGTTGCTGCCTTTTATACACGGGGCAATATTAATTGGTATACTAACAATCTTTCTCAGTAGCAGGAGCGGTGCTGGTGTGATCACTAATACTTTCATCTCCACAACGTTACCAGAGGAGTTAAAAGGGTCTGGACTTGGCTTGCTTCGAACAGTGTGGCTTCTGATTGGCGCAACGAGTCCAGCGATCGTTGGCTTCTTCGCTGATATGGGATACTTTGAAGAAGCTTTTTTTCTTCTTGCGTTGCTTGCTGGGATTGCAACAATATTTAGTCTATTTGTCCCTGACCGGTGCGTATAAGATGATTGTCTATCCAACCCTACCTGAAGCCTTGACTTTAAAAACGTCTAATTTGCTATTACGTATGAGTTTACCCCGAAGTCTCGACAGCCGGTACAGCGTGAGCCCGTGAGATCATCTCATTGTTGCTGACGACTCGGCGAAGTTCTTCGTAGGATTGCGTCCCTGCTGGCGCCATGTCGCCAGCAGGGACAAGATCGTCTCGTGAACGAACATACCTTGATCGTTCCGGAGTGTCCCGATGATTTTCCGGAGAACGACTGGTTCACGAAGTGCATTCTCAGCTGCGTTGTTCGTCGGGGAGACCGCTGGCTCACCGACGAAGGTGAGCCAGTGGTCAATCCCTCCTTCGATCTTCCCGAGTAGTGTTGCCACTGCCTCGTCGGTTACTGACCGCTCAACGAGCGATCTAAGCCCAGTCGATCACATCGGATTTGAGTGAAAGTGTCTGCTTGGCAAAAGTGTGAAACCTACCGAAGCAGACAGCGAGATAGAGGAAGAGCACCTGCTTAATTTTGTCGTCAACAGCCTTGACGAAGAGCTTGCGATAGATCTCGGTGAGGACATCGAGGTCACGACAGAGAAACTGTACGAGGTCCTCGCCGGCGCCAGCGCCGGCGGGACCTCAATCAACCACGTCTGCGAAACGACCGACGACTCGCCACACGCCAACACCGTCCGGGGACATCTCACTGAGCAGTTTGAGCTTGACTCGGTTGAGGCGGTTGGAGACACGCTCCTACAACGAGATGCCCTCGAGACACTCCCGGATCGACCGGTGGAGGTCTGCGTAGACCTCCACCTTGATCCCTACTACGGTGACGAGGACGAGACGGAGGCGCTGTACTTCTCGCAAGCGAAACGAGGAACAACTGCGTTTCACGCCTATGCGACACTGTACGCGCGGGTACGTAACAAGCGCTACACGCTGGCGGTTCGCCAGCTGGTCGCTGGCGATACCACCAGCGATGTCCTCGCTGAGTTTCTCGAACTGCTCGACGGCCTTGACCTCGGCGTCAAGGCCGTCTACCTTGATCGCGGCTTCTACAACAGCACCTGTCTCGGGCTGCTGTACGCGCACAACTACGCCTACGTTATGCCGATCGTCAAGTGGGGCGAGACGATTCAAGACGAACTCAGCAGAGGTTGGAGCCGCGAGATCGAACACGATCTCGCTGGCAAGGTAACGTTTCCCGTGTTCATCGATTGTGTGTACCAGCAGGGGCGGTACGATGAACACGGAGTGGCGCGTCACGGCTACGCCGCTGACGCGCCGTTCATCGACACGCCACGCGATGCCCGAGAACACTACAGCAAGCGTTTCGGCATCGAATCGAGCTATCGGTTAGCCAAACAGAGCCTCGCGTTCACCAGTTCTCAAGACGCTGGCCTGCGGCTGGTGATGTTTGTGGTGAGCCTGCTGTTCCAGAACAGTTGGCGGTATCTCCACTGGAAGTACGTGGCGTCGCCCCGCCGAGGGGGGCGACGCCTCTGGGACTGGTCGTTCACGGAGTTCTGTGAAATGGTACTGCGGGCCGCTTGGACAGCTCTAGGTGTCCGCAGGGCTGTCCCAGCGAATCAACCACTCGACGACCGGTTCTTCCGGTAGCTGTCCACCAATCCGGACAGCGGTCGTGAGTGGCGACGCTGTCGCGTCGGCGGCGATCTGCCGCCGACAGCGACTGACTAACGCCTCGACAGCCGAGCAACGCCAGAATTCAGCCGCTCCATCCTTCCGAAGACTATCGAGGGGCCGAGGACAACGATTTAGCGGCTACTGGACGGAGTCGTGGGCCTTCTGATGTGATCGACTGAGTCCTGGATCGACCAGTTCCTCAGTCCATATTTGCAAAAGTTATCTTGATCATTATGGGAGGTTGTCCACCCCTCGAAGAGATCGCTCCTCTGAGCCAGAGTGAGGTCGAAATATCGGATCGCCCGTTGAGCTTTCACGGTATCAAAATCGATTGGGGAATCCGGGCCAGCAAACTCCATTCGAAGAAGGTCTGGACGACCGCCGACGTCAGCAAAATCTCGACGCCATGAACGGGTGTCTCCTTCTGTAACCCCCTCCGGTGGAATATCCGGTGATTCCCTCTTCCGTCGCCCCTTGCTCGAGTCGTGACTTTCTTCTGAAGTCATTCTTCAGAGACATTCTCTGTCGACGACTCAGCTTTGCACGTTGAAGTAGGTGCATGACGTAGGCGGTGGCAAGGACGGATGATGCCGATTACGGAGTTCTTGTCGTGTACGCGTGTGTTCGACGAGTTCGAGTCGCTGTCTCCAGCCCAGCGCCATCACGCGAAAACCTACGCCACCGGTCTTGTTGCGGCCAGCAACAAGACCGTGGCAGGCATCGCACGCGAAGTCCTTCCAGCCAAGGGCAAACGCGCCCTCAACAAGTTCTTCACCGAGTACGACTGGGACGAACAGCAATTCAACCACGAACGCCTCGAAGAACTCCAAAAACACGGTGAAACGCGCTGGTCACAGGGTGGTTACATCATCCTCGACGACACGATCACCGAGAAAGCCGGGGACGAAGTCCCCGGCGTCGGCCACTTCTACGATCACGCTGAAGGTGACACTGTCTGGGGCCAAGACCTCATCTACGCCTTCTACGCCGACGATAAAACCGCCTACCCACTCACTTTCCGCCTCTACGAAAAACAGGACGAAGATGACCAAGACCACGACACCAAGTACGATCTCGCCCGCGAGATCGTCACCGAACTCGAAGAAGAGGTAGGTGTGCCTGCGGACACCTACCTCTTCGACTCGTGGTTCGCTCACGATTCTGGTCTCGTTGAACACATCGAATCCTACGGCAAGGACTGGATCGGCCCGCTCCGGAGCAATCGACAGGTGACCTACGGCGGAGAAGAGCTAAGCGTCGATGCGCTGGCAGAGCGCATCGACACCGCAGAGCGCAACATCGAGGACGATACCTACCACATCTGGACGAAGAAGCTTCCCGTCTCCCAGCTGGGAGACGTGAAGCTGGTTATCGCCGAGAAAGAGACCGATGAAGACGAAGAGAATCCGGTCAAGTACCTCGCTACGAACAAAATCGACGCACCGACCGAGCACGTGATCCGCTCTTACGGGATGCGCTGGCGCATCGAGACGTTCTTCGAGGACTCGAAGCAGGATCTCGGCTTTGGAGACTACGAGATGCAGACCGACGAAGGTGCCAGTCGGCACTGGCACCTTCTGATGGCTGCCTACAGTCTCGTTCGTCTTGATCCTGAGTCGAGCGCCTTGGGGACTGTTCGCTCGAAGGCGTCATCGCTTCGAGCGAACCTCGAACACTCCCTGAAGGAAGCCGTCTACAACCTTCTCTCGTGGGTTCGAGACAACGATGATCGCGGTATCGATGACTTGATGACCGAGATCGACCACCTCTTCGTTCACTCAACCGCTGACGCTAACGTGCAAAGCTGAGTCGACGAGTTAGTCCATGCGACTGAAATATAGCGCTCAAATTCGGAACTACTGTTAGAGGTAATCAGGAGTCCGGCCAGCGCTCAATGTACACCTGCTCGTCTGTGTAGAAGTGGATCATGTCTTGTCCTTGGGCGTGTAGATCACCAAAGAACGAATCTTTCCAGCCACCGAAGTGGAAGAATGCCATTGGGGCGGCTGTTCCCGCATTGACCCCAAGGTTGCCGACATCGGCCTGGTGACGTACCTTGCGGGCATCGGCACCACTGCTGGTGAATAGACTGGCAGCGTTTCCGAAGTCACTACGGTTCAGTACGTTGATTGCCTCGTCTATATTCTCAACCGACATAAGACCGAGCACAGGACCGAAAATCTCCTCACGGGCTATCGTCATCTCGGGATCAAGATTGCCGAATACTGTTGGCCCAAGGAAGTTTCCGTCTTCATAGCCATTGACCTCTACCTCGCGGCCGTCGAGCAATAGGTCGGCGCCCTCGTCAATGCCGGTCGCGATCATGCCACGCACGGTTTCCTCGTGTTCAGATGTAATCAATGCTCCAATGTCGGTCTTGTCGTCGAGGCCATAGCCTACAGTCTGGGACTCGGCTTGCTCGAGCACAAGGTCGACGAATTCGTCATAAACACCTTCCTCAACGACGACAACATCGTTAGCGAGACAGCGCTCACCCCCACAGGCGCAGGCCGATGAAACGGTCTTTTTCGCGGCGAATTCGAGATCTGCCGTTTCAGAAACGATTATGTGGTTCTTTGCGCCGCCCTGAGCTTGGACCCGTTTCCCATTAGCTGCCGCGCGCTCGTAGATTATCTTTGCGACGGGTGTAGAACCAACGAAAGAGGCACCTTCGATTCCCTCGTGATCAAGGAGTGTATTGACGGTATCAACGCTACCGTGCACAAGCTGGACAATCCCATCTGGGAAGCCAGCCTCATCGATAAGCTCAAAGATACGTTGTGCAACGACAGGATCCTGCTCACTTGGCTTGAGAATGAACGCGTTTCCGGTCGCAACCGCGTACGGCAGGAACCATAATGGAATCATGCCGGGGAAGTTGAAAGGAGTGATCGCGGTAAACACGCCGAGAGGCTTTCGGACGGCCGTTTCATCGATATCCGGCGCTGCATTGGGTAGATGGCCTGCCTGCATCATTGAGGGAATGCCACAGGCAACCTCAACGTTCTCAATTCCGCGTCGGAGCTCGCCTTTTGCCTCATCAAATGTCTTCCCATGCTCCTGTACGAGGATCTCAGCAAGTTCATCCTGATGGTCTTCCAACAACTGTTTAAGTTCAAACAGGGGCTGGATACGCTCTTCAACAGCACGCGTGCTCCACTCTTCAAACGCCTCCTGGCCCGCTTGAACAGCGGCATCTATATCTTCGTTAGAACTGAAACCAACGTATGAAATCTCGTCACCTGTTGCAGGATTGATAACAGCCTGTCCTTCGTTACTGGTTGGCGTACGCCATTCGCCATCAATATAATTCTGTACGTCATCCCATGGAGGGGTGGTACTGAGAGCCATTGGACATCTGAAACTGTACCTCTTGCACAATAAGCCTTTCCGACCTATGTACGAACGAATGCGTATTTTGCGGGAAGAAACACTCTAAAAGAGGTAAAAGGTAAAACAGTGTTCTATAGAAATCGTTTTGAGGCAAAGATTAATCAATACTCGGCCAAAAGAGGACAGATACGGATGTCAGAACAAGAACCTCCGGCCGCCACAGATCTTAATGAGATGGAACAGATGGATCAGGAGTACGTATTCGGAACCTGGTCCTACCAGAGAGAGGTTGAGCCGACTGAAGTTGTCGACGCAAATAGGGTCCGATTTACCACCGCTGATGGGGACGAATACATCGACTTTTCAAGCCAGCTGATGTGTTCAAATCTCGGCCATTCGGCTGAAAAGGTTGCGGACGCAGTCGATGAGCAACTTCGGGAAGCCGCGTATGTTGCGCCAAATTACACAACTGAAAATCGGGCAAAGCTTGGGAAGAAACTCGCTGAAGTAACTCCTGGCGATCTTTCAAAGACATTCTTCTCAACAAGCGGAACTGAGGCCGTTGAAGCGGCAATCAAGATTGCGCGATTTTACACTGGTAAACAAAAGATTATCTCGAGGTACCGGTCATACCACGGCGCAACTTACGGCTCAATCAGTGTCACTGGTGATCCCCGCCGGCTGAAGTCTGAGCCTGGAATTCCTGGGACGATCAAGGCACCCGACCCGTATGCGTACGGGTCGACGCTTGACCCGATGGAGAGTGTTGAATACATTGACGAGATGCTTGAGCTTGAGGGCGATACAGTCGCGGCGATCCTCGTTGAACCAATTGTCGGTTCGAATGGGATCCTGGTGCCACCTGAAGAATATCTTCCCCAACTGAAAGAGATCGCCCATGATCATGGCGCCCTACTGATCTGTGATGAAGTGATGTCTGGCTTTGGACGCACCGGTGAATGGTTCGGGTGCGACGTGTTCGACGTCGAACCAGACATTATGACGATGGCCAAAGGGCTTACCGGCGCGTACCAACCGCTGGGTGCGACGATAGTCAACTCCGAGATTGCTGATCACTTTGAAGAAAACATGCTCTGTCACGGCCATACCTATGCTGGCCACCCAGCAGCGGTCGCAGCAGGACTCGCAACGATCGAAACCTATCAGGAAAAAGGTCTTATCGATCGTGCAAGTGAGACCGGTGAGTATCTTGGCGAGAGAATCGACGAACTCGCAGAGAAACATCCAAGTGTTGGCGATACGCGCGGCGTCGGACTATTCCGGGGCATTGAACTGACAAAACATCCTGAGAAGCGCGTTCCATTCGGCGAGCGTGAGGACAAGATTAGCCCCGGATCAACCGTAGTCGATGAGGTATCCGCAACCACCGCCGAACACGGCGCCTATGTTGCGAACATGATTAATACGCTAATAATTGCACCTCCTCTGACGATTACTGAAGATGAGATCGATGAGGCCATCGAAGCGATTGATGCTGGCCTTGACGTTTCCGATGCAGCCATGGAGTATTGACTGTAACAATGTAAACTGATGTTGAATCTTGTTCCAGTTTTCGCTCGAATGTGAAGCGAGGATTCTTGATCTTAGTGCCCTAACGACTATGCATATGGACGACACACTCCGCATCGACTCGGATCTCGACGAAACTGATCTCGCTATCCTCGAACGAGTTGAGGAAGACTTTGACACTAATCTCGAAACATTAGCCGAAGAACTGGAAATCTCGAAGTCTGCAGTTCATTACCGGATAAATAAACTCAAGGATAACGACGTAATTCAAGGGGTGACGGCTGACGTTGATCCACTTGCGCTTGGCTTAGAGATGGTTGCGATTACTGATGTTTCAGTCACCCACGAAACCGGCTATTCTGAGGACATTGGAGAAAAGTTGAGTGCGCTACAGGGTGTTGAACAGGTCTTCTATACAATGGGTGACATCGATTTTGTTGTCATTAGCCGAGTACAATCACGTGATCAACTTAACGAACTTATTGACCGGATTGTTGCAATTGAGGGAGTCAATGAGACTTCCTCTAAGTTCGTTATGCAAGAGTTCGACAGCAACCATCCTATAGTATCTAATCTTACTGACGAAGCACTTGATATGATTCTGGACCCTCATAACGAATAGAGATCTACGCGTCGGGATGTTCGCGTAGTAGTACCCTGGACCGAGTAGCTCACAACGTTGAAATTTGTCGTCTGGGCCAACTGAACCGTGACGGTGAGTCTCGCCACAGAGCTAGCAGTCTTCAACGGTACCGTTTGCGTCAGCCACTACGACCGGGAGTTCTTCGGGAACGTTCCATTTCATTCTGAATCACCGTCCATGAGTGTCACGTACGTGTCGCGAATAAGAGTTCTCGCACCGCGGTGAAAGTGAATAGGGTGGTCAGATAACCCAAAGAATATAAAATCAAGGTTCTTCGCGTAGCCAAACATTCCTCCTGCGAATTACAGTTGAATTTTAACCCTTCTCCGATATTAGCACTCATGATTCGACCAATACCTGAATATGATGCCAGATCGTCCGAAAATATCGCTTGAGTGCGGCGTAAAGGGTGGCTTTTTATGATAACCGGCCATATCGAAATCCGTAGCCTGGTTCAGAACGGGCTCCGGCGCTCTACCACTTCGGTCCCGTTCTCCGACCGGCTACTGATACTGATGGCTAAAACTTCATGTATCTCTAGATGCGGGGGAATAGTATGGCGACGTTGGAGAACGTCTCTGTCGAAGACCTCCGCCAGATCTTGGCGGAGGTCGATGATGCCGATGCAACAAAGCGGCTCATGGCCGCGATCACCTACAAAGAGATAGAAGATCTAACGCAAGCAGAAGCCGCCGCACTCTATGGATTTTCCAGCAGTTGGGCCTCGAAATGGTTCAATCGACTCGAACGGCTCGCCGACGAGCCGTTCGAGGAGGTCGTCTACGACAAACCACGAGAGGGCAGACCATCCAAACTCTCTGACGACGAGCACGAGCAGTTTGTTGAGGTACTTCACGAGTCTCCCGAAGACGTTGGATACGACGCGCCCGCGTGGTCTGTTTCACTAGCGCGTCACTATCTCTCCGAAGAATTCGGTGTTGAGTACTGCGAACGTCACGTCCGACGACTGATGTCCGAGGCCGGGCTGTCCTGGAAGACAGCCCGGCCGGAGTTCCACAAGTCCGACGAACGAGCCCAAGAGGCCTGGGAGGAAGGGTTCAAAAAAAGCGCGACAACTTGGACGATGAATACACGATCCTGACCATCGATCAGACGCGACAGATTCTCTCGACGCTGATCTACGCGTGGTTTCCAGAAGGGGAGCGCCCGTCACTCCCGGTGACGGGCGCGTGGGACAGCATCAAACTCCTCGGGGCAGTCAGCGATAGCGACGAGACGTTCTTTCTCCCGTGTGAGGAGAATTTCAACAGCGACACCACAATCCGGTTGCTCGACGCTCTCCAAACCGAGTTCGGCGAGAAAATCTGCGTTGTCTTAGATAATGCCTCCTATTTTACGGCGAACAAGGTGCAGGAATTCGCCGAAGGAACTCCGATCGAACTGTGTTACCTTCCACGGGGTTCACCAGAGCTGAACCCCGTGGAAGAGTGCTGGCGACGACTCAATCAAGCACTCGGCAACCGCTTGTTCAACACGCTGGATGAACTTCAGGAGGCTGCACTGACCGCGCTTGACGACATCGAACCGCCGAATGTCTTTACGTACTTATGTCCTTGAGTATGAACACAAACATGTCTGCCGAAAACGAACACAGTGACCGCGAATGCCGAGAGGGCGCGGCCGAGAGCACATCCTGGCCGCATCAGGTCAAACTTTCGCTCCAACTCGAGGTGGCAACAGATCCACGGGCCACAGCAATCCTCAGCACAGCGGTCGCTATCGCACTAGGTATCGCCCTGTAAGAAGTCGGGCACCGAGTCCACACTCGGGCTCCGACGCTCTACCAATTAGTAGTAGTAGAACCATTCGATAAAAGGTTTCGGTAGCACGTGCTAAGAACTAATACTACTAGCTGGTGCTTCTCAAGTACAATTCCGAGATTGTATGTGTTTAGCCCGAGCTGATTTCGGTACTGTCTTGTCCTGTTGATCGCAAGACGGCATAGGGGCGGGGTCAGTAATTCGGCGAGCCATGGCGTTAGAAGCGGTATTCTGGATACAGAAGATGCAGTAGCGGTGGCTAAAGGTGGCTGTCGAAGAGTCAGAACTATGGTAGCTAGCGATCTTGTTCTGATGACGACGGCGATACCTCTCCCGGATACGTCCGGAGAAGGGGAGCAGGCGGCGAGCCCTAACTCGCCGCCTGCGTGAGGTTATGCACGATGCACTTCCGCGTGAGCTCCCGGAACTGGCCGTGCCAAGTCCGGGAGCGTAGTTTCTCGCCGTCGTCTTCCTTCAACTGCGAGAAGCCCGTTTCACTCATCCACCGCTGGTTGTAGTCCTCGTTCATCCGGGCGTTGTGAGCCTTCTGAAGCGGTGTCTGCTCTCTGTGTTTGATCAACGGTCGCGTCGAGTTGGAGCGACACTCCTCGCGGAGCTCACCCCACGAGTAGTTCGCATCAGCGGACAGGACCCGCAGGTCTTCCGCGTTCCGGCGGAAGACCTGCATCCCGATATGGCCGTCCCACGCCTTCTGCGTGGTGAAATGAACGTCTTTGATCGCTAGTGAGTTCACGTCGATCAAGATCGTCGTCTTCATCGACTGGAACGAGTAGTTCGCGCGGTCGCGGTAGTGGTAGCTGGTCTGATCGCGTTGGAAGCCACTGGCGTCGATTGCAGCTTCACCGCTCCAGCCCGCCTGCTCCGCCGAAGCGCGGAGCAGGCGGCGGAGTTCACGCATCTGGTACTCTTTCTCCCAGCGACAGAGGGTCGTATGGTCTGGCGAGGCTTCGAGATTCAGTTCCTCACGGATGGCGAGAGAATCGTTAAACCACGCTTCGGTCTCGCGGAAGCTTTTGTCGAGTTCAGCGTGCATGAGAATCAAGGCGATCTGAACCCACTCGGCGAACCCGCTGTCGCCGTCCGGCGCAGCGGGTTCGTCTGGGTTATCAGCGTGCTGTTTAGCAAGGTGCTTACACTTCTTCACCAGCGGTCGTTTCGACCTCATACCGCAAGACAGCGTCCAATTCCTCCGTCAATTTCACGAAATCACTCGCAGACCGACTGCACAGTCCGCTGATCGGACCCGCAACAAGGCATACTGTCTCGTAGGAAGCGTTCAACGGACGCGATATGAACAGGCAGCAGACATCGGATACGACTCTCAGGGATGGGCTCCGCTGCGGAGCCCATCCCGTTGCCTCTGCTGTCATACCTGGTTGGTGGAGTCTATGAACGCAGACGATTTCACCAAAGAAGAGCTCTTTTCTCGATTGCTTCAGCTTGAGCAGCGGGTCGAAGAACTTGAGCAAGAAAACAAGTGGAAGGACAAGAAGATCGATCAGTTGCAAGAGCAACTTGACCAGAAGGACGAGCGGATAGATGAACTCGAAACACGTCTTCGCAAATACGAAAATCCGCATACACCGCCCAGTAAGCGACGGTCGGGGACTGACGAGTCCCCGACCTCGCAGGACGACGAAGACGAGAATGTTCGAACCGACGGCGGCACTCCCGGACGGAAGGACGGTCATGATCCAGAGTGGCGTGTAACAGCTGACCCCGACAAAGAGATCGAAGTCACCCGTGACTGTTGTCCCGAGTGTGGCGACCACTTCGACGAGTCGGTGGGCGTCAGCCCCCGACTCGTCGAGGAGGTTCCTGATCCGCAGCCTCCTGAAGTCACCCAGTACAACCGCCACTGCTACCAGTGCGACTCTTGTGGAACAGAAACCGTTGCTACACACCCCGACTGCCCCGATGAGGGGCAGTTCGGGGTGAACGTCATCGCTCAAGCAGCACTTTCTCGGTACGATCACCGCCTTCCATACCGGAAAATAGCTGATCGCTTCGAGCAACTGCATGGATTAGAACTCTCGGGTGCGTCCGCGTGGCACGCGACCGAGCGCGCTGCGCGCGCCGGTCGCTGCGAATACGAACAGATTCGAAGACAGATTCAGCAAGCAGAGATCGTTCACGTCGACGAAACCGGTATCAAACGTGAGGGTGAGCAAGCGTGGATCTGGACGTTTCGAACGAGCGAACACACGCTATACGCCGTTAGAGAGAGTCGTGGGAGTGATGTTCCCGCGGAAGTCCTCGGCGAGGACTTCGCGGGAACGGTCATCTGCGATGGGTGGACGGCATATCCAGCGTTCAGCAGTAATTTGGTCCCGTCACAAACTCGTCTAGAGTTCGCCTCTGGTAGCGTCAACTGACACCTCCAATGTCATGGCTGTTTTGGCTGAACGCTCGAGCAGTTCGTCGGCGAACGCCGCGAACTGCTCGGAATCGGCATATCTCACGAGATTGAGCCAGAGGAGCGATTCTAAGCCGGACTCTGTCCATCTCATCCACTGGTTTTTACACCGCTTCGAGATTTCGCCCATGGCTCGTTCGACCACGTTCGACGTCCACAGAACCTCTTGTCCCTCGAGTGCGAGTTCGGCGAACGTGACTGTTGCTTCTGCCCATTTTCGGAGGTACGCCGCTGCTTTTGGAGAGTCCTGTTGCTCTAAGCGCCACGCCTCCTTCGTGAGGTTCTCGAGTGTTTGGTCGATCCGCTCGCGGATCGCCAAACACTCATTCCTCGGTGCATGGAGCGCAACCGAGTTCTTCAGATGGAACAAGTCGTTTGTGACGTCTGAGGCGATCGCTTTCCGCGTTTCGAGCGAAAAGGTACCGTCCTTCCACAGCTTGTATCCAAGCGTTCGACCGACATGAACGAGATCGAGCTGATGAGATCGATAGCTGGTCTCGAAGGCGTCGACGAGGGATTCCTCGGCGTCACTGACGACCGTCGCGTCGTCAGTGATCGCCTCGTTCTCTTCGAGATCTTCTGCTGTATCGTCCCACGGCTCGTTGACATTGACGTCTAAGAGCGTGGTTTCCGCGTTGTCTTCGGTGATCTGTCCGAGAGTGACGTTGACGTCGTGGTACGTGCAGTGATCGTCCTGGCTATGACACTTCGTTCCGTCAGGAACGATAGTGTCTGCATTCGTCCCAGGAAGCCGATCACGAACGAAGTCTCCGAGTTTGCTGCCGTACTCACGGACTCGGCGGTTGATCGTCGTTCTCGAAGGCATCGGAGTGAAGCCGTCGCCGTGGGCGACGGCATCATGAAAGCTGAGCGACGTAGCGAGTTCGGTACTCTGGAGTGAAATATCCTCTTGATAGATGCGCTGCCCGTCGAATTTGATGAGATCTTCGAGAGGGCGGAAGTAGGTAGGATTGTCACCGGTGGCAGCGGTATCTTTGACGTGATGAAGGGTGAATTCGTGCTCTCCTGCGGTTGTCACAGCTGTTCGTGTTGAGGTTCCGGCGCGCTGGAAACGGCGATCGCCGTTTCCGCGCGCGTGCTTCTCCCCACAGTACGCCTCGACGAGGCGCTCGTCGAGGCTTTTGACAAGCTCCTCGAGGATCGTCGCCTCGAGGTGAAGCTCTGTGAAAGATTCAGCGAGAGTGGCAAGCGGTAGCGTTTTGTCTAAGTCGATACTAACCGTGACTTGCGCGTCGATTGTGGCGTGCATGGGTCACTTCGGGGTAGGTACCAGAGGTGACCCTGTTTCCACAGGAGTCAGTTACGACTCTAGACGAGTTTGGGACACGACCAGTAATTTACAGCGGTGCTGGGCACATCTTCTCCGGGAAGCCGAAGACGCTGCTAATGACCACGAGGAGGCAGAGCCGGTTCACCGGTATCTCAAACAGATGTTTGTCGGTCTCCAGTCGTGGCTGGAGACCGACCCGAGTCCTCGTGAGAGAGCACAGATGCACCGATCATGCCAGAACGGGCTTCAGTCGATCACATCAGAAGGCCCACGACTCCGTCCAGTAGCCGCTAAATCGTTGTCCTCGGCCCCTCGATAGTCTTCGGAAGGATGGAGCGGCTGAATTCTGGCGTTGCTCGGCTGTCGAGGCGTTAGTCAGTCGCTGTCGGCGGCAGATCGCCGCCGACGCGACAGCGTCGCCACTCACGACCGCTGTCCGGATTGGTGGACAGCTACCGGAAGAACCGGTCGTCGAGTGGTTGATTCGCTGGGACAGCCCTGCGGACACCTAGAGCTGTCCAAGCGGCCCGCAGTACCATTTCACAGAACTCCGTGAACGACCAGTCCCAGAGGCGTCGCCCCCCTCGGCGGGGCGACGCCACGTACTTCCAGTGGAGATACCGCCAACTGTTCTGGAACAGCAGGCTCACCACAAACATCACCAGCCGCAGGCCAGCGTCTTGAGAACTGGTGAACGCGAGGCTCTGTTTGGCTAACCGATAGCTCGATTCGATGCCGAAACGCTTGCTGTAGTGTTCTCGGGCATCGCGTGGCGTGTCGATGAACGGCGCGTCAGCGGCGTAGCCGTGACGCGCCACTCCGTGTTCATCGTACCGCCCCTGCTGGTACACACAATCGATGAACACGGGAAACGTTACCTTGCCAGCGAGATCGTGTTCGATCTCGCGGCTCCAACCTCTGCTGAGTTCGTCTTGAATCGTCTCGCCCCACTTGACGATCGGCATAACGTAGGCGTAGTTGTGCGCGTACAGCAGCCCGAGACAGGTGCTGTTGTAGAAGCCGCGATCAAGGTAGACGGCCTTGACGCCGAGGTCAAGGCCGTCGAGCAGTTCGAGAAACTCAGCGAGGACATCGCTGGTGGTATCGCCAGCGACCAGCTGGCGAACCGCCAGCGTGTAGCGCTTGTTACGTACCCGCGCGTACAGTGTCGCATAGGCGTGAAACGCAGTTGTTCCTCGTTTCGCTTGCGAGAAGTACAGCGCCTCCGTCTCGTCCTCGTCACCGTAGTAGGGATCAAGGTGGAGGTCTACGCAGACCTCCACCGGTCGATCCGGGAGTGTCTCGAGGGCATCTCGTTGTAGGAGCGTGTCTCCAACCGCCTCAACCGAGTCAAGCTCAAACTGCTCAGTGAGATGTCCCCGGACGGTGTTGGCGTGTGGCGAGTCGTCGGTCGTTTCGCAGACGTGGTTGATTGAGGTCCCGCCGGCGCTGGCGCCGGCGAGGACCTCGTACAACGTCTCTGTCGTGACCTCGATGTCCTCACCGAGATCTATCGCAAGCTCTTCGTCAAGGCTGTTGACGACAAAATTAAGCAGGTGCTCTTCCTCTATCTCGCTGTCTGCTTCGGTAGGTTTCACACTTTTGCCAAGCAGACACTTTCACTCAAATCCGATGTGATCGACTGAACTTGACTAAGCGGGTCGCAGCCGGTCTGCGACCCGCTTACGAGGATGTCAAAGAGAAGATTCGGGAGAGTGAGGTCGTCTACTGCGATGAAACAGGCTTTCCGGTCGATGGAGAACAACACTGGGCGTGGACGTTCGTCACTGATGACGAAGTGCTGTTTTGGGTTGATGAAAGCCGAGGAAGTGGAGTCTTAGAAGACGTCCTCGGCGAGGAATTCGCCGAGGACTCGACGCTCAGTTGTGACGGCTGGTCGGCGTATTCGAGTTATCACACGAAACTGCAGCGGTGCTGGGCGCACCTGTTGCGGGAGGCTGAGTACGTCGCTGAACGGTACGAGGAAGCAGAGCGGCTGTCTGAAGAGTTGCACGCACTCCACGACGATCTAACGACGTTCGTCGAAGGAGATCCGTCCGCTTCCGCCCGCGAGCAGAAGCGGGCGGAAGCATCCTTACACTTGGAGGGCCTGGTGAGGGAAGGTTACGAGGCCCAAGAGGTTCAGCAGCTGATCAAGAAGATCAGCAATGGCTTGGGTCACTGGCTGACGTTCGTGACCGAACGGGGTGTTGATTCAACGAATAATCGCGCAGAGCGGGCTCTGCGCGAGCAAGTAGTCCTTCGGAAGATGTTTCGGACCCTGCGTTCGGCAGAAGGGGTCCAGATTCACGAGACAATAACAACGATGTTGGCGACGTGGAAACGACGAGGACTTGATCCACCTGAACAGCTCCAGTCAATTCTGGGTGGGAGAGAACTTCGGTAAGGACGAGAGGCATCACTGTGCGGTGTATCTTTGTCTTGCTATCCAACTACATCCGATTTACCGTTTGATCGAGTCGTTTGCTGTTTGGGAAGAGTCTGGTCATCAGGAATTTGAGTCCGGTATGAGTTCTGCATTGGATGCCTTGGACGATCTATACGAGTTGTCTCTGGAAGAGAACTGGAACAGTGTAGCCAGTTACTCCCTGTTGAAATCGATTGAGTTTCGTGAAGAGCTGGGCGGATTCGATCCTGCAGACCAGTTTGAGGATGTTCTCGACTTTCTGAACTCGAATTTTCTAGGGGAGTCTGATGTACACCTTGGTCAACTTGGAACCCACGTACGGAAAATGCTTGAGCACCTTGATAAAATGGATGACGTCTCCATCCAATCCTTGCTGCAGCTTGTGGAAGATCGGGCGCAGCATTTGAGAGAAAATAAGAGGTACATGACTGAACGCGACTATCTCGAATACCAAATCACTATCAAGAGCCACTTGGATAAGGATATTTCCGACGAGCAGGTACAGATGATTGAGTCGTTTGAGAACGAATTAGAGCAGAAAAACTCGGCGCAAAGCCTTCTGAAAGCAGATATTTTAGAAAGAGCTGTCGCAACGTGTCAACCATATCTTTCTGATGAGAAGGAGAACAGGTGGAGACTGCGAATCCGTGAACTCAATAGAGAAGCAGTCAATGAAATGCCGGGAATCGAGCACGAGGTGGACGTAGGTGATGATGTTTCCCGTATTGTTGAGCGATTCAAAGAGGTGAGAGAAGAGACGAGTTCTTGGGAAGCGCTCGCGATGCTGCTGTACGCACCGATCGGACAAGGAAATTTTGAGAAGTCGTTAGAAAACGCTGGCGAGACACCGGCAGCGTAGTTGGATAGCAGTTCCATGTCGAGACGATTTCGTAGCAGTCTCATAGATCGTTCACTACTGCTGAATTACTGTGTCGCTGGGGAGTCGCGGATCAACGGAATCGACAGATTCCGTGATCCGCACCGACGACAGTTCGCTACTCCGCCAGCAGCTCGTAGTCAAGAAGCTTGAGAACCAGCTGCTGCGACGCCAGATTACTGCACAACAACAGAAGATCGAACAGCTTGAGGCTCGCCTCAAGCAGTACGAAAATCCAAACACACCACCCAGTAGACAGGGTGGTGCGGCTAATTCATCAGGCGATGACGACCAAACCGAGGACGAAGACCAAGAACCTGATGAAGACGACGCTGGCGGCGACTCTGACGCCGCCAGCGACTCATCGCCTGGACGCAGCGAAGGTCACGAGGGAACAACTCGAACAGCACCTGAACCAGAAGAGACGATCCTCGTTGATCAGGGATTCTGTCCAGACTGTGAGCAAATCCTCTCTAGCCCTGATAGCTACGTTTCACGGACTATTATTGACGTACCGCTTCCTGTTCCAACCACTGTTACCGAGTACAAGCTCGGTAAACACCACTGTTCTTGTGGTAACGAGGTTGTTGCTGAGCATCCTGACTGTCCCGAAAAGGGGCGGTTTGGGCCAAATATCATGGCCCAAACCGCTCTCGGTCGGTTCCATCAACGACTGCCGAACCGGAAACAGGCCGAGCTGTTTGACTGGGACTTCGACCTTCCGATCTCTCACCGGACGATCTACAACTTGACTAAGCGGGTCGCAGCCGGTCTGCGACCCGCTTACGAGGATGTCAAAGAGAAGATTCGGGAGAGTGAGGTCGTCTACTGCGATGAAACAGGCTTTCCGGTCGATGGAGAACAACACTGGGCGTGGACGTTCGTCACTGATGACGAAGTGCTGTTTTGGGTTGATGAAAGCCGAGGAAGTGGAGTCTTAGAAGACGTCCTCGGCGAGGAATTCGCCGAGGACTCGACGCTCAGTTGTGACGGCTGGTCGGCGTATTCGAGTTATCACACGAAACTGCAGCGGTGCTGGGCGCACCTGTTGCGGGAGGCTGAGTACGTCGCTGAACGGTACGAGGAAGCAGAGCGGCTGTCTGAAGAGTTGCACGCACTCCACGACGATCTAACGACGTTCGTCGAAGGAGATCCGTCCGCTTCCGCCCGCGAGCAGAAGCGGGCGGAAGCATCCTTACACTTGGAGGGCCTGGTGAGGGAAGGTTACGAGGCCCAAGAGGTTCAGCAGCTGATCAAGAAGATCAGCAATGGCTTGGGTCACTGGCTGACGTTCGTGACCGAACGGGGTGTTGATTCAACGAATAATCGCGCAGAGCGGGCTCTGCGCGAGCAAGTAGTCCTTCGGAAGATGTTTCGGACCCTGCGTTCGGCAGAAGGGGTCCAGATTCACGAGACAATAACAACGATGTTGGCGACGTGGAAACGACGAGGACTTGATCCACCTGAACAGCTCCAGTCAATTCTGGGTGGGAGAGAACTTCGGTAAGGACGAGAGGCATCACTGTGCGGTGTATCTTTGTCTTGCTATCCAACTACACCCAAACCACTTAGGACACAAAAGACCCTCATAGGATAGACTATACCCGGATAGATTAGATTGTGACGTGATTCAGGGGTTCAGTCAAAGGGAGAGTCATGCTGATACCCATCCCACCCATCAACCCCCTACCCCTTCGAGAGAGTAGATCCCGGTTCGGATAGGATAACCCCCGATCCCTTTCTGACTTTGATACACCAATTAAACTCCGTAAGCATCTTTCATACTAATTTGCATATGCTTTATCTCCTTGTAGATAGTATATTTTTCACTAAATAAAGAGTGGATTAATCTAAATCCCCGTCCCTTCATGCGATTTTGGGGTTAGTGATAGTGTGGTCCCATGAGTTGAGATTAACAAGTTATCCTGTATTGTGGTCCCAAAGGGTTGTTTTGTGTTTTTGAGTCAAACAGAATCGGGGTAATTACTTATTGAACGTTAAAGCAAACCAAAATGCGCTTTGTGCATCCATGTCGAGTCCGTATCGAAGAGGAGGGTGTCAAGTCCGTTCTTTTCAGTGAAGAGTGCCGCGCTCAATCCCGCGGGGCCACCGCCCACGACGATGACATCTGCGTTGGTGTCGCTCATCGATCGATCGGACGTGTTCCACCGCGAAATACTCGGGAGTAACGGACGCGTCACCCCCTGATCCGCGTGGCTCGATACGCATCAGCGACCGGACGGGAATCCTTAACAGGTAGAGCCGTCGAGAGGTGATATGGTCGAGGCGTTTGCGGTCGCCAGCGGCAAAGGCGGGACGGGCAAGACGACGAGCACGCTCGCGCTCGGGATGGCGCTGTCCACCGACTACGACGTCACGGTCGTCGACGCCGACACGGGAATGGCGAACCTGCTCTTTCACGCCGGCCTCGACGACGCCGCAGTAACCCTCCACGACCTCCTCGTCGACGGTACGGCGACGGACGTCTCCGAGGCGACGTACGACCGGTTCGGAATGGCCGTCGTTCCGTGCGGCACGTCGCTGGCGGCGTTCGAGGCGGCCGATCCCGCTCGACTTCGTGACGTCGTCGCCGAACTCGCCGCCGACGCCGACGTCCTCCTGCTTGACTCGCCCGCCGCACTCGGCTCGAAGTCCGCCGTCCTTCCGGTCGTGCTCGCCGACCGCACCGTGATCGTCGTCGAGCCGACGATCCCCGCACTGTCGGACGGGCTCAAGGTACAGGAGTACGCGCGGTCATACGGTACTGAGACCGCCGGCGTGCTGTTCAACAAAGTCCGCGAGAACGCGCGCGACGTCGCCGATCAGGCCACGCGCCACTTCGGCGGTCCGGTGCTCGCACAGATTCCGGACAGCGACGCCGCCAGATCGGCGCGACGAGCCGGCGAACCCCTCCTCGTGCACGCACCGGAGAGCGACGCTGCGGTCGCGTATCGGCAGGCAGCCGACCGGCTCGACGTGCGTGACGGCGACGGTGACGCCGTCGCGGATCGGTTCAAAAGCGCCGTCGTTCCCGACACGCCATGACGGCCGCATCGGACGCGGAGCTGCATATCCCCCGCGGCGAGCTGCTTCGCTCCCGGGTCGTCTCCGATCTCGGGACGCCGCTATCGACCGCGCTCGACCGCGACCTCACCGGGTACGCGACGATCATCCCGCAGGAAACGCTGCTTCTCGCCGGTGATATCCGCGGTGTGATCACGTTCGAGGCCGGCGTGCCCGTGCTCGCGTACAACACCGTCACTGACAACGGCGGCGGGGATGCGTTGGCCGAGCTTGCCGTCCCCGGACCGTACCGCGTCGAGCTGTACGACGTCGCTCCGGCCGACCTCGAACCCGCGCACGAAGCGGACCCGCTTCGCGTTGCACCCGGTAGCGTCGCGACCGAACTGGCTGACGACCCCGAGCTCGCCGAGCGCACACGAGCCGCAGCTCCGGACGAGCGGCTCACCGAAGACGACACGGACGACGCCGACGCCGTAGCCGCGTTTCTCGACGACGACGATCGGATCGAGGCGATCCGCGAGCAGGCTCGTGAGGAGGCCCGCTCGCGAGCCGAGGAGTGGGGATTCGACGACGCGCTTGACGCCACCGGCGAGCCCGGTGGGTAGCTGACGGTGGGTCGAGCGGCCGGACTCCGCCCGCCGAACCGGTTTTGTCGACGCGGTCCGTACGCCACGTATCACCGTCCTTCGTCTGCTCCGTCTGACCACACCCGGATCGTTCGCCGACTGGTACGTCGCGAGCCGAGCGTACACCCGCCGCGTCGCCGATGGCATGGAGTTCGACGGAGTTGACGCGGTCGACGGCAAAGCGACCGCGAGCCGGCTCCGCGAGGCGCCGTCGTCGCTGTCGCCGTCCGAAGCCCGTTCCGTGGCGGCCACGCTGCTGGCCGACGGCGCGTTCTCGGAGCCGTACTGCGAGTGGATGCCGCTGTGGTACGAGCTGTCGCTGCTCCCGCCGATTCGCTACGGCGAGTGGCGACTTCGCCGCGTCGCTCGCGAGGTGGCGTCCGCAGCCGACGTCACCGTCACCGCGCCGCGGTTCTCGCGTCCCCGTGACGTCTCGGTCGACGGTCGGCCGGCGCTCGACCGTGTCTCCGGATTCCGTGATCGATTCCTACTCGCCGACGCACTGTTGCACGTGGAGTGGTTCGTCCACGTCGCCGCCGCGGACGGCATCGACGTGCCGAGCGCGCTCGTCGAGCGAACCCGCCGCGAGTCGCTCGGCTACTACGCCGGAGACCGTGGCCGGCTTTCGGACGACGTCCGAGAGTTCCAGCGACTGCTGTTCACCGACGACGAATGGGTACGCGATGTCGACGGAGCGTACGGACTGTCCAGTTCGCTGTTCGGACTCTGGGAGCGGATCCTCCGAGCGGAGCGTGAGCGGCTCGAGGATGCCCGATAGGTGACGCCTGCGGCTCACCGTTCGGTTCGCCACAGGAATGGGCTCGGGCGGAGTCGAACCACGGTCGCTCCCGTTCGCTCGCCATGCTCGCTCACCTCCCGCTCCCTGATTCGACCCCGCTCCATCCCTGCGGCTCACCGTTCGGTTCGCCACAGGAATGGGCTCGGGCGGAGTCGAACCACCGATCTCAGCCTTGTAAAGGCCGCGTCATAACCAGCTAGACCACGAGCCCTCACCCGACTGAACCCGCTGCGAGCGGAAAACGGTTTCCTTCTCGGCCGCCAAGGTCGTCCGTGACTCGCCGCCGTCTCGCGCTCGTCGCGCTGCTGGCCGTCGCACTGGCTGTCGCCGCCGTGTACGCGAACCCAGCGCTGTTGATCACGGGCTACGACACGACCACGGTCGAGGCGGTCGACGGCGACACCGGTGACCGGCTCGCGACCGCCGAGGTCCGGATCGCCGATAGCTTCACGAAGCGTTACGTCGGCCTCTCGGCCACCGAGGCGCTCGACGAGAACGAGGGAATGCTGTTCGTCCACGACGAGCCCGGCGAGTACGGCTACGTGATGCGCGATATGGCGTTCGCGATCGACATCCTGTTCGTCGAATCCAACGGCGAGATAACACGGATCCACGAGGCGGAACCGGAGTCTCGACCGCTAACGACGTACGAGGGTCACGGCCAGTACGTGCTCGAAGTCCCGTACGGCTGGAGCGCCGCAAACGACGTCGACGTCGGCGACCGGATCGAGTTCGAGCTTCCCTGACCGCGGCGCGACGAAACGCTTTCGGGGGTCGCTCGCATCCACACGCGTATGCGGAGCCTCCCTGCTCGTGTGTTCTGGAACCTCCGTCATCGGTGGCGGCGGGTGTTCGCCCTCCTCGTTATCGGCGCTGGCGTTCTCGCCCCGTTTCTCACCGGTCTCTGGTGGACGCTGCCGCTCGTCTGGTTTCTGGGGCTGTTCATCATCCTCCCGCTGTTCCACACGCTCGCGAAACCTCTGCCGGACGCCGACGACGACGCAGCGGCCGATCGCCCCGAAGACACCGCGCTCGACGCCCTCCGCGAGCGCTACGCGCGCGGCGAGATCGACGAGACGGAGTTCGAGCGAAAGCTCGACCGCCTCCTCGAAACCGAGGACGCGGAGACCGCCCCGGCCGAGTCGGACGTCGGCGAACGCGTCCGGGAGAACGTTCGCCGGGAGTTGGAGCGGCTCCGGGAGTGACGAGTATTCGAAGTGCGCCCAGCGGTGGGTGGCGGAGGGACGTTTTCCGCTACTGCACTCGAATCATCGCGCGTTTATGAGCTATCCACGAGCGCCGCGATGGCCGAATCAACGGCGTCGTACTCCGGAAACTCGGGATGCTCACCCGCGATCCACGCGTACGTCACGGTTCGATCGGCATCGAGGAGGAACAGCGCGGGCCGCGCCTCCGTGATCCCGGCCATGCCATCGATGTCGTGGTCGACTCCGTACTCGCGGATCACCTCGGCGCTGGGGTCGGAAAACGCTCGCACGCCCTCGCCGCGCTCGGCGAGGAGGCGCTTGTGCTCGTACGGTGAGGAGATCGAGACGCCGAACACCGCGACGTCGTCCGCCCAGCCTCGGTCGTCGATCTCGTTGTACAGGTACGTCGTCTGGAACGCCCCGTCCATCGGGTGGAAGACGAGCAGCGACGGCCCGTCGACGGCGTCGGACAGCGACCGGTCCTCCCAGAACTCCGGCCCGACAAGCGGACGGGTGAACTCCGGTGCAGGGTCGCCCGGTTCGAGGTGTTCCGTCTCCGGCAGCGTCACGACGTCGAAGTCGGGCATCTACGACTCCCCCTCGATGGTTTCGTCGGTCGCTCGAACCGCAGCTCCGCCGTCGGTGGCGTGCACTGCGTCTTCGTACGTACGCTCCAGATACTCGACGATGTTGGCGCTCTCCGACATCGTCACGCCCGTCTCCCGATCGACGATCGCCGGGACGCTCCGCTTCCCGGAGATCCGCTTGACGACGTTCCGCTCCGAGTGCATCGGCTCGACGTACCGCGACTGATACGCGAGTCCGAGTCGATCGAGCGTGCGGACGACTCGCTCACAGTACGGACACGCCTGCAGTCGATACAGAGTGATCGCTGGCTCCGGCATGACTTCCCTTGGAACCCCCAGCGGTGTAACCGTGTCGACGGCGCCTATCGACATCGTGGTCGCGAGTCGGGGCGGAACGGATGCGCTTCGACGCGCAGAGGGTAACCCTTTAACCGTCGCCCGACGGACGTGTAACGAGTATGGGCTTGTCGTCGATCACGTTGCTCGCCGGGGTACCCCAGTTACCGATGCTGGAAGGCCCCGTCGTGACGCTTCTCGGTATCGTCGCGATCGCCGTACTGATCGGGATGTCGGCGTTCTTCTCCTCGTCGGAGATCGCGATGTTCTCGCTGCCGAAACACCGCGTCGACAGTCTGGTCGAGGAGGGGGTCAAAAGCGCGACGACGATCCAGAGTCTAAAAAATAACCCCCACCGACTCCTCGTGACGATTCTGGTCGGCAACAACCTCGTCAACATCGCGATGACGTCGATCGCGACCGCACTCATCGGGATCTACGTCGAGAGCGCACTGTTGACCATCGTCCTCACGACGTTCGGGATCACGGCGGTCGTGCTCCTGTTCGCCGAGACCGCTCCGAAGTCGTACGCCGTCGAACACACCGAGTCGTGGTCGCTGCGGATCGCACGCCCGCTGAAATACTCCGAGGCCGTGTTGTATCCGCTGGTCGTCGTCTTCGATTATCTCACGCGCGTGGTCAACAAGATCACCGGGGGCCGGGCGGCGATCGAGTCGACGTACGTCACCCGCGAGGAGATCCAGAACATCATCCAGACCGGCGAGCGCGAGGGTGTCATCGAGGAGGAAGAGCGGGAGATGCTTGACCGCATCTTCCGGTTCAACAACACGATCGCCAAGGAGGTGATGACGCCGCGGCTCGACGTCACCGCCGTTCCAAAGGAAGCGTCTGTCGAGGAGGCGATAGAGAAATGCGTCCACGCGGACCACGAACGGGTCCCCGTCTACGACGGCAATCTCGACAACATCGTCGGGATCGTGCAGGTTCGTGACCTCGTCCGCGAACTCCGCTACTCCGAGGGGGAGCCTTCTCTCGAGCGCGTCGTCAAACCGACGCTCCACGTTCCCGAGTCGAAAAACGCCGACGAGCTGCTGGAGGAGATGCAGGATAATCGTCTTCAGATGGTGATCGTTATCGACGAGTTCGGCACGACGGAGGGGATCATCACGTTAGAGGACATGGTCGAGGAGATCGTCGGAGACATCCTGGAGGGCGACGAGCCGGAGCCGATCGAGTTCGTCGAGGAGAACGTCGCGTTCGTGCAAGGGGAGGTGAACATCGACGAGGTTAACGAGATGCTCGACATCGATCTCCCCGAAGGCGAGGAGTTCGAGACGCTCGCCGGGTTCGTGTTCAACCGCGCGGGTCGGCTCGTCGAGGAGGGCGAAGAGATCGAGTTCGACGGAGTCCGGATCCGGATCGAACGCGTCGATAACACTCGGATCATGAAAGCGCGCGTCACCGTTCTCGATACGCCGCCAAGCGGAGACGAGTCACTCGCCGACGAGGAAGCACGACCGAACGACGACGGATCGACCACCTGATATCGGGTTTCGCCGACTTCTCCGCCGCGACCACCCCTCCGACTGCCGGTCGTTTATATACGATACCGAGGCCACGCACGCTATGGCCTAACGTCCCCACTACGCGGCGGGTAGCGGGTGAGCGACACGTCGCCGCGTGAACGCAGAGTCGAGTGTCGCCTGTTCGCCAAGCGTGCTGCCGTCGTATCTCAGTCCGACGGGCGGCCAGATAGCCGCTATCCGTCCCCAGTTCCGTCACTGTCCCCTGCTCACTCCGCGCGCCGTCCAACGTGACCGGGATAGTCCCGCTCGAACCGGTCCTCTATCTCCGACTGATCGAACCTGATGACGACCGGCCGGCCGTGCGGACACGCGTACGGATTCTCACAGTCATCGAGCCGGTCGAGCAGCTCGACGACACTCCCCTCGGTTAGAGACGTGTTCCCCGTTACGGAAGGGTAACACGCTAGATCCGCGAGCAGTTCGTCGACGACATCGTCAACGGGATCGGTTGCTTCGGTTGCGTCGCCGACGAACGACGAGAGCACGTCGCGGAGGAGTTCGGCATCGAGTGCTGCATCGAACACCGCCGGGACCGCCTCGACCACGACTTCCCGGTCTCCGACCCGATCGGCTCGGAATCCGATCTCGGAAAGCTCGTCGACGAACTCCACGAACAGTGCCGCCTCCCGTGCGGTCAGCTCCACCGATACGGGCGTCGCGAGCGCCTGTGCGTCGACGCCGCCGGAGAACTCGCGACGAAGCCGCTCGTAGTTCACCCGCTCGTCGGCGGCGTGTTGGTCGACCAGAAGGAGTCCGTCCGACGACTCGGCGACGACGTACGTGTCGTGGAACTGTCCGAGCACGCGGAGCTTCGGGAGCGAATCGAACGCCCGCTCGTCGCTCGTCGTCCCTCCGCCGAGCGTCCGCTGGTCGTCGTTCTGTGTCCCGCTCGCGGCGAACGATTCACCTCGGGAGTCGGACGAGTTGTCCCCGGATTCCGATTCGGTCGACCGGGATCCGGAGCCGCTACTGGCGTCGTCGGATTCGGCGTCGGATTGCCACTCGCGAGGCGAGGGACGCCCCTCGCTCGCCTTCTCGGTCACGTGGTCGGGGAGTTCGCTCGTCGCGTCGTGTGCCTTGCTCACGTCACGTGTTTCACTCGCGTCCGTGCGCGTCGTCTCATCGATCGTCGACTTCGACGGAGTGCCGTCGTCAAGATCGTCGATCGTCCACGCCTCCTCGTCGGCGGGGGAGAGTTCGCTTGCCGCCGTCGGATCAGAAGTCGCCGACGGCCGGTCGACTTCTTCGTCTCCCTCCGAGCGATCGGTGCTCCGACGGGCGGCTGCGGCCGCTTCATGGCCCGTGCCGGACCCTCCGAGCGCTTCGGAATCGGGCGAGTCGGGAACGACGGTCGTCTCTTCGGGAGCCGATCGACCCCTCGGTGCCGTCGATCGGATCAGTCCGTGGTCGAGAAGCGACGTCTCGACCGCCTCCTCGACGGCGGATCGCACGGCATGCTCCTCGTCGAATCTGACCTCCAGCTTTCGTGGATGGACGTTCACGTCGACATCGCTTGGTGGCGTCTCGACGAACAGCACGGCGAACGGGTATCGATCCGGCGCGAGCTGACCGCCATACGCGTCGATGACGGCTTCACGGAGCACGCTCGCGGTGACGTACCGGTCGTTGACGTACGTGGCGAGGTACTCCCGACTCGTTCGGGTCGTCTCCGGATGCGACACGAGCCCGCTCACGCGTCGCACGGGCACCGCAGAGTCCGCATCGTCGCCGTCTCCGGGCTCTGATGTCTCCCCGGTCGGCACCCACTCGACGTCCACCATCGACTCCGCGACCTCGCGTCCGTACACCGCCAGCACCGCGGAGCGGAGATCCCCGTTCCCCTCGGTAGCGAACGTTTCGCGCCCGTCGTGTTCGAGCGACATCGCCACATCGGGATTCGCGAGCGCATAGCTCGTGACGACGGTGTTCACGTGGTCGAACTCGGTCGCCGTCCGTTTGAGGAACTTCTTTCGAGCGGGCGTGTTATAAAAGAGGTCGTCGACCTCGACGACCGTTCCGCGTGGTGAGCCGGCCGGTTGGATCTCGCCCACGTTTCCACCTTCGACAGTGATCTCCGCCCCCGACTCGGCGTCGGGCGGGCGCGATCGCAGCGTGAGTTGCGAGACTGCGCCGATCGTGTACAGCGCCTCGCCACGGAATCCAAGCGTTCCGACGCCCCGATCCAGATCCGAGATGGTGGAGATCTTCGACGTAGCATGTTCGTCGACCGCTGCTTCGAGCTGGTCAGCCGGTATTCCGACGCCGTCATCCCGGACGCGGATCCGCTCGACACCACCGGACTCGACGGCGACGGCGATCCGGTTCGCGCCGGCGTCGAGGCTGTTTTCGATCAGCTCCTTTACCACGCTCGCGGGACGCTCGACAACCTCGCCCGCCGCGATCCGCTGGATGGTCCGTTCGTCTAACCGTTCGATCTCCGGCGGCTCCATTGCTGGTCGTTTCTCTGACGAGCGGGCACTTGAACCCGTTGTCGACGGTGACAGCCGAACGAAGCTGTTTTTCGATAGCAGAGAGTCGTTTCCCGGAGACTGACAGCGTAATTTCGCCGTCAGCGTTGTCGAGGAGCGACCAGATCTGTTTTAGACACCCAGAATCCGTGCTCTGGAGGTTGCCATGACTCGCCTCAAACGCGGATCGAGCGACGATCGAGAATGCCGCCACTGTGGATATCACGTTACCGTAGCCTGTCACAGAAAGACTACCAAGGATTCGCTGAGCGACCAGTACAGAGAACGCATTCACCACTCGCTTCGCTCGCGGTTCATGGACTCTGAAACGATTATGAACTGCGGGCGACCACGTTCGCGAAACCCGCCGGTGACGGGGAACCGACCAACCGGTCAGGAGTCTATGGAACAGGTATCGACGCCGAGTACGGCGTACAGTCCGCAAACACCGGTCACGGCGGTTCCGAGCATGGCGATCGCCACGATACCCAACACGAGCGCCGCGACTGAAGAAGCCGGGATCAGCCCAGCAAGAGTGCCGAGGGACGCCGCCCCGGCGAGCGCACCGACGGCCGTTCTCACTCGTCGATCGGTCGCACCGACGTTTACGTTCATACATGTACAGCAACGGCCGGAGAAACAAAAAGCCCGTCGACCGCCGGTTGACTGCGAGGCTGACGAGATCCGCGTGGTCTGCAGCTGCGACGGACCGGAGCGTCTTCCACCAAGCACTTATGTCGGGGGAGTTACGGTCGTTCGTATGGCCCTCACAGACCGCATAGACGCGCGTAGCGTCGGTGCCGGTGCCGGAATCGGCGCGATCGCATACGTGCTCGGCTACCTGTTCGTGTACGTGACCCAACGGAACGACGTCGAAGAGCAGTTGAGCGCGTTCAACTTCATCACCGACCTGTTCGGTAGCGACCCCATCCCCGCGTGGCAGGCGGTCGGCTGGCTGTTCTACAACGCCCACTTCGTCGACACCGAGATACCCGGGTTCGGCGGAGCGCGCGTGCGAAACTTCATCGCCGCGTCGGACGACGGATCTCTGACGCTTTTGTATCTCGTTCCGCCGCTTCTCCTGCTCGCCGCGGGATTCGCGGCGGCGTTTCTCGCCAACGTCGACGATCCGGCCGTGGGAGTGCCGGTCGGTGCGTCGGTCACTCTCGCGTACCTGCCGCTCGCGATTGCCGGCGTGTTCGTGTTCGCGTACACGATCGGTGATGGATCGATCGCACCCGATCTCGTGACCGCCGTCCTGCTCGCCGGCGTCGTGTATCCGGCCGTGTTCGGGAGTGCCGGCGGTGCCATCGCCGGCGTCGTCGGGGACTGATACGGATCGACGACGCCCGCGCCATCCGATCGGTGTCCGACCCGGTCCGTGGACGCCGCCCACATCCGTTTCACCGGAGGTCGCCGTTTTTAACCACACGAGCGGCGTACGCGGTTGCATGGAGCTTTCGGAGTACGTCGAACGCCTCGATGACCGACTCGACACGGATGCGTACGCTGACGTCGACGCCAGCGCCAACGGGTTACAGGTCGGGCCGTCCGGTCCGACCGTCGACCGCAACGTCGACCACGTCGCCTTCGCGGTCGACGCGGCGATGGAGACGATCGACGCAGCGACCGCGGCGGGCGCGGACGCTCTCGTCACCCATCACGGAATCTCGTGGGGAGGGATCGACCACGTGACCGGACGTACGTACGACCGGATCGCGGCGCTGTCCGAAGCGGAGACGGCGCTGTACGTCTCACATCTCCCGCTTGACGGGCATCAAGAGCTCGGCAACGCCGCGGGTGTTTCCGACGAACTCGACCTCGTCGACCGTCGACCTTTCGGCGAGTTGGGTCCCGTGACGATCGGGACGGCGGGAACGCTTTCCGAGCCGCTTTTGACCGCGGAGCTTCGCGAGCGGCTCGACCGCTTCGAGGGCAGCATGACGGACACCCACGTGCTCCCGTTCGGCCCCGAGACGATCGAGGAGGTCGCGGTCGTCACCGGCTCGGGCGTCGACTGGCTGGACGAGGCCGTCGACGCCGGAGTCGACGCGCTCGTTACCGGAGAGGGGAAACAGCAGGTGTACCACGACGCACGGGAAGCCGAGATCACGGTGTTTCTCGCCGGCCACTACGCCACCGAGACGTTCGGCGTCCGCGCCCTGCAGACTCTCACCGAGGAGTGGGGGATCGAGACGACTTACGTGAGTCATCCGACCGGGCTGTAAACTGCTCTCACCACGTCCGAGCGACGCGTTGAAGCCCTCCGAACCCGATACACGCCCGTGAGCGAGCGTCTCGCGACGGACGTCGCCGTACCGGCTCTACTCGTGCTCCTCGGAGCGGCGCTTCTCGCCGCTGCGCTCGGCGCATGGCCGCCCCTCGTCGCGGTCGAGACCGGAAGCATGGAGCCGACGGTCGAACGTGGCGATCTCGTCGTCGTCGCCAGCGTCGATCGGTTCCCATGGGGTGGCGTGAACGGCGACGAGATCCGCGGGGGAGCCGGGAACGACGATGGGACCGAGGCCCCCGACGCTCACGGCCCTGTCGACCGCGAAGTTGACGATCACGAGCATGCCACCGGCGACGTGATCGTGTTCACGAGACCGAACGATGACGGTGCGCCGATCCTCCACCGAGTCGCGTTCGCCGTCGAGGCCGGCGAGGACTGGACGCGGCGCGCCGACCCCGAACGAACGGACGGGGACTGTGAGGAACTCCGGTACTGTCCGGCTCCTCACGGCGGATACGTCACCTACGGCGACGCGAACGACGAGTACGACCAGAGCGCCGGCATCGCGCCGGTCGTGGCTCCGACGTGGATCGACGCGAAGGCAGTAGCAACCATCCCGAACGCGGGCTGGCCCCGACTGGCGATGGACGTCGCCATCGATCGGTTCGGGACAGCTCCGGTTCTCGTTTCGGTCGTCTGGAGCGGTGCAGTTCTCGGGGGAGTCGGCTCCATCGTTCTCGGACGGCTCCGAGAGGATCCACCGACGTGATTGGGAGGATCCACCGACGTGACGTCACGGGCTCACTCCTCAGCGTCGGGGGCCGATCGCTCCGCGGTCGCGGTCTCGCTACGCTCCTCGCTAGGAGTATCCTCGGCGGCAGCGTCTCCATTCTCGTCGGACGCGCCCTCGAGGGTCACCGAGTCGTTGGCCGCGTTGCGGAGGGCGTCCGAGCGACCGAACGCGCCGGGTGCGATCGCGAGGGTGCGGATCCCGTAGCCGTTAGCGGTTTCGATGACGGGTTTGAAATCCGTATCCCGGGAGGCGATAGCAAGCGTCGTCATCCGCCGCTCTGCGGCGAATCGCGCCGCGTCGACGGCGAGTTTTACGTCGACATCGCCGCTGGTGACGACGACCTCGAACCCGCGGGCCTCCGCAGCCTGAATGAGCCCCGGCGTGGCGTGTTCATCGACGTACAGTCTGGTCGTCACGAGCGGCCCCTCCGCCTCGGCCGCCTCCCGAACGTCGTCGAGGTCGACATCGAACTCCTCGCGTAACACGTTCGGACCGTCGACGAACAGCGCGACGCCGACCGGCTCGTCGTCACCCCGACCGGTGGTGTCCATGCCGGGCGTATCGTCGCCGCGAAGATAGGGGTACTGATCCGTGGCGGCCACGCCGCGGCAGTCGGAGTGCTCACCCCGGTCGGCCCTTATATGCGTTTAATGACCTCCCGGAGCACCGTATTGGCTATACGAAGCATTGATACGTGATGTCCACTTTTTCGGGAGTAAGATGCCATCAACAGGTACTTTCACCGTGGCTTCCCAGCAGAACGATCATGATTGTGTGACTGTACGTGCACATCCACGCAATGCGACCTACCACGTCGTGGACTACGCGGACGAGACGGCTCGCGAGCGTGTCTCGGACCTGCCGGTCGGGTCGGTCGTGCGGATGAAGCTGTCACGCGCGGGCCGTCGAGGGAACGTCTGGTGTGCGGAGTCGGTTCGTCCGGCCGAGACCGACGGTGGTGAGTGAACGGAACCGTCAGAGGTCAACTGCTCCGCACACGGTGGGGCGGGGAATCAGCCCTGCTACCTAGTTCGAAGCGGAACTCTCGACCGACTACGATCCGTTCAGAAACGGCGGCGTCACGACCTCGGCTCGCTTCTCGTCACCACGGACCACGACGCTAACCTCCGTGCCCTCCTCGGCGTACTCCTCGTTGAGGTAGCCGAGCCCGATCGGCTCGTTCAGCGTCGGGCTCATCGTCCCCGACGTCAGATGTCCGATCCGGGTGAGATCGCCGTCAGTGACGGCGTACCCGCCGCGCGGGACGCCCCGTTCGAGCAGCTTGACACCGGTGAACGTCTCCGAGACCCCCTCCTCGAGTTTACGGGCTAACGCGTCGCGACCGACGAACTCCGTGTCGAGGTCGACCGCGAACTCGATCCCGGCCTCGTACGGCGTCCGCGGCTCCTCGTCCGGATCGAAATCCTGTCCGGAGAGGAGAAAGCCCATCTCCATTCGAAGGGTGTCCCGCGCACCGAGCCCGCACGGCTGCACCTCGAACGCGTTCCACAGCGTTTCGGCATCATCGACAGAACAGAGGAGTTCGAACCCGTCTTCGCCGGTGTACCCCGTACGGGCGACGAGCGCGTCGACGCCAGCGACCGTGGTGAACGTCGCGTCGAACGGCGGCAGCGACGCCGCCGCGTCCGTGGCCGTCGCCGCGTCGACCGCGGCCTCGGCGTCTGGACCCTGCACCGCGACCATCGCCCACTCAGTCGTCGTGTTTGCCACCTCGGCGTTGAGGTCGTGTGTGTCCCGGTAGTCGACCCACCGCTCCGCCGTCTCCGCGTCGTGCCCCGCGTTCGGGATGAACAGATACGCGGGATCGCCGGCTCCGGAATCGAGGTCGTCCATCTCGTCGATCGACGCCGCGACCGTGCCCACTTCGGTCCCGTCGGGAAGCCGATACAGGATGACGTCGTCGATCATGATCCCGTTCTCGTTCGTGATCGCGGCGTACTGTGCGTCGCCCGGCTCGACGGCTGTGACGTCTTCGGTCGTGAGTCGGTCCATCAGCGTCGTCGCGTCGGGCCCCGCGACCTCGATCTCGCCCATGTGGGAGACGTCGAAGATTCCGGCCGCCTCACGGACCGCGGCGTGTTCCTCGCCGATGGAGTCGAACTCGACGGGCATCTCCCATCCGCCGAAACCCGTGAACTTCGCGCCTCGCTGCTCGTGGACATCGTACAGTGGGGGCAACCGGTCGGCCATATCGAGTATCTCTCCGGGGCGGACCTAAGGTCTTGTCATGGCGACACCCTTAACTCCGAAACACGTCGAACGGAGGATAATGCGTACCGACGCGTCGAGCGACGAGGAGTCCGCGGCCGACGCGGAGACGGCAGCGTTCGCGAACGCCTGCGAGGAGCTGGTCGACCGGATCCTCGCGGGCGAAGTCGACCGCGACAGCCTCGAGGCCGCAAAACTCGACGTCTGTTCGGAGTTCTCCTCGCCGAAGGTGCCGAAGAACACGGAGATCCTTGACCATGCACCGTCGGACGCCCGCGAGGACGTCAAAGACGTCGTCCGCCGGAAGCCGGTGCGGACCGCCTCGGGCGTCTCTCCGGTCGCGATCATGACATCGCCGAAAACGTGTCCCCACGGGAAATGTCTCTACTGTCCCGGCGGTCCCGCCTCGGAGTTCTCCTCCGCGCAGGCGTACACCGGCCACGAGCCCGCCGCCGCCCGCGGTAAACAGAACGAGTACGACCCGTACGGGCAGGTGACGCTCCGGCTCGAACAGCTCCGCAAGATCGGCCATCCGGTCGACAAGGTGGAGCTCATCCTGATGGGCGGGACGATGACCGCTCGCTCACACGACTATCAGGAGTGGTTCGTCAAGCGCGCGCTGCAGGCGATGAACGAGTACGACCTCGACAAAGCGCCCGAGCCTGCCGAGGGAGAGTCGTTCGCGCCCGCTCCCGACGAAGTCGAGTTCGAGTATCTCGAGGACGTAATTGCCGAAAACGAGACGAACGCGATACGCAACATCGGGACGACGTTCGAGACGAAACCCGACTGGTGTGACCCCGAGCAGATCGACCGCATGCTGGATCTCGGCGGGACGAAAGTCGAAGTCGGCGTCCAGACGACCTACGAGCGGATCAACCGGGAGATGCATCGTGGACACGGCAACGAGGCCTCACGAAACGCGAACCGTCGCCTGCGAGACGCCGCGTTCAAGGTCGGCTTCCATATGATGCCGGGACAGCCGGGGATGACGAAGGAGATGTGTCTGGAGGACTTCCGGCAGATCTTCGAGAACGCCGACTGGCGACCCGACTATCTGAAGATCTATCCGACGCTGGTCGTACGCGGAACGCGGGTGTACGACTGGTGGCACAATGACGAGTTTGAGCCGCTCTCGAACGAGGAGGCCGCGGATCTGATCGCCGAGATCATGGGGATGATCCCAAAGTACACGAGGCTACAGCGCGTCCAGCGCGACATCCCCGCGGACTACATCGACGGCGGCGTCTGGAAGTCGAACCTCCGACAGCTTGCTTCCCAACGCGCCGACGATCGAGGGATCGAGATCGGTGAAATTCGCGCCCGTGAGGTCGGCATGAACGATGCCGATCCGGACCCCGACGACGTCGAACTCGACGTGTTGACGTACGAGGCCGGTGGCGGCACGGAGCGGTTCATCGCCTTCGAAGACCCGGTTCGTGACCTGCTGATCGGGTTCTGTCGGCTCCGCTTCCCCTCGTTCGCATCGGACCAGCCGGGGGCACCGGGAGCCGAGGGCGACCCGATCAGAACGGAGCTGGACGAGGCCGCGCTCGTGCGCGAGCTCCACGTGTACGGCAGCGAGGTCGGTATCGGCGGTGACGGAGACTGGCAACATCAGGGGTACGGCCGTCGACTGCTCGAACACGCCGAGGAGATCGCCCGCGACGCCGGCTATCGGAAGATAGCCGTTATCTCCGGGATCGGAGCCCGCGAGTACTACCGAAACAAGCTCGGCTACCGTCAGGACGGCCCGTACGTCTCCAAGCGACTCTGATCTCGTCGTTCGGTGATCCTACCGCCACCGCTAGTCGTCGTTGTGCCCGATGAGTTGAGAGACACAGGGAAGCGATCGAGAGCGTATCTTCGTGTTTTCATCGGCTTCCGGACTCCTGAAGGAATATCTCGGCAGTCTTGTTCAGCACCGTTCATTCATCACTCTCACCGCGAACGTGTAGATAACCGGCCGCTCTGGCGAATTGCTAACGCTTCGCGACTCAACCGAGAACGCTAACGTCCACCTCGTGGGCGGTGCCGTCGATCGAGATCGTCACTCGTTCGGCGAGGGAGTCGCGAACCGCCTCGCGCCAGGCGTCGACGGCGTCGGCGTGCCGCTCGTACCGGGTTTCGACGTCGGCGTCCGGGAACGCGGCTGCCGTCTCGTCGACTTCCGGATAGCTCGGTGGATCGGCTACGAGATCTCCGGGATCGACGTGGATCGGATCGGGCTCGTTGCCGTCATCGTGCTCGCTGTCATCCTCGCTTCCTTCGTCGCGTCCTTCGTGGACGGTGTCGCTGGTGGCCTCGTGGAGTCTGGCTCGCATCCGGCCTGAAAAGGGAGGGGTGATCCGGAGCACGACCTGCCTGTCGGTTCGGATCGTCGCTTCGAGGGCCGTCGCGACGTCCTCGCGATGGACGGCGATCGACCGTATTCGAGTGGGATCGTTCTCCTCACCCATCGTTCGGGGCCCATCTGGCGTCCGACAGCGTTCGCTGCACGGCCTCCTCGCCGACGGCGGTCGCGAGGTGTTCGAATCCGGCTCGGACGCCGCGATCGGTCGCGTTCGCGACGAGGCGCGAGACGATGAACTCCGGCGTCGAACGTCCGACGGTGCCGAACCGCGGCTGATAGTCGACGCGGAGCTCGAGGTCGTTCGTGAGCCCCTCCGCGAAGATGCCGTCGATGCGGGCCGCGTCGGGAAGCGGACTGAGGTCGTCGGCGAGATGCGTGACGTACACGCCGAGCGCTGCCCTGTCGACGGTGAGATCGACTAACCCGTTCAAGAGTTCGGCGGCTCGTCCCGGCTCAGTGATCGCCTCGAACTCGTCGACGAGCATGAGCGTTCGTCCCTCCTCGACGAGCGGCGGGACGACGGATTTCAGCGTCGACTCCAGTACGCCCGCGTTGAACGAGGCGTGACGGCGGTGGAAGACGATCCGGTCGAACCAACCGACCTCGGCGTCGTCGGCGGGTACGGGAAGCCCCATCGACGCCAGAAGTGCGACCGAACACAGCGTCTCGAGGAGCGTCGTCTTGCCGCCCGAGTTCGCGCCGGTAAGGACGCTCACGCGCTGGCCGGACGGGGGCGTTACGGCATCGGCGCGCTCGGAGCGTTCCGAGATCCCGTGCGTGCCGACCCCGTACGACACCGGCTGGACCTCCCCGTCGACGAACAGTGCCCGTGCATTCCTGACGGCGATCCCGTCGTCGACGAGCCGCGGCCGCGTGAGATCGTGCTCGGCCGCGAACCGTCCGAGAGAGAGCTGGAAGGCGATGTCGGAGACGGCGTCGACAGCGCGGTCGACGTCGCCGTCCGTGTCGCCGACTCGGTCGCGAAGCTCCTCGGCGACCGCCTTCTCCCGCTTGGTTACGGACGCGTCGAGGTCGGCGACGAGCGTGCGGAGCGTTCCGGAGACGAAATCGGCAGCGTCGACGGCCTCGTCAGGAGTCGAAGATCGGATGGTAGCCGGATCGATTCCCGCCTCCGTCGCGACGTGGTCGACGACGCCGCTTTTGAACGCCTCGAAGTCACGAACCGAGCCGTCTCGGACGCTGTCGATCACGTCGAACGCCGAGCTCTCGAGCGCTTTAGCGGCCTCGAGTCGGTCTCGCCGTCGGTCGAGCTCCTCGTCGGCTCCCTCGACGACGACGATCTCCGCGGTGTCTCCGTCGACCGGCCCGCGGATCGCGGCCAGCGCGTCGGCGGTGTCACGGAGGGCGTCGCCATCCAGTCCGTCGAGCGCCTCGAACGTGTCTCCCTGGAACCCAGCCTCCCGGAGCGCGATCGCGGCCTCCACGGCTGCCCGATCGGTCCCACCGGCCGCGTCGTAGTCGGCGAAGGCATCGAGCAGCGTCTCGCGGTCTGCCTCATCGAGACGCTCCCACGCAGTCCGGGCCGCGAGCACGTCATCGAGCCGGGCGTCGATCGCTTCGCGGTCGGACAGCGGCGTCAACACGCGAATCCGGTCGCCCGCATGCTCGGTAACGGCGTAGCTCGCTGCCAGCGTCAGCAGTTCGTCGTACACCGACCGGGTGTCGCCGGTCGCGAGCACGTCGACGCTCGCTTCGCCGTTCGCCCGCCGAAGAATTCGCGTCGCGCGTCCTCGCGAGAGTCCCGCGTCGACGAGGGTCCGAACGTCGGCGGCCTCGATCGCATCGATCGCGCGCTCGACGCCGAGAGTCTCGCGCAGCGTCTCGCTCGTTTTCGGGCCGATCCCCCAGTAATCCTCGAGTCGCATACGGGCCCGTGTCCGCGAGCCACCTTTGCGCTTTCGTCGGAGGGATGACTGATGCGTTGTCTCGACGGGAGGGGACGGAGCGGTGTTACGATTCAGTCGGCCGGAGCGGGAGCGGTCGAGTCGACGCGTCGCTCGCGGAGGTATCCGTGGAAGTATGCGCCGACGAACATCCCGGCGACGCCGTAGAGGATGACGACGTTGCCGATCCCGAGGCTCGCGTACGCCGCACCCGGACAGATCCCGGACAGTCCCCATCCCACACCGAACACGCCGCCGCCGAGAATCACGTCGCGATCCATCGACTTCAGGCGGCGTCCGAACCGCTTTCCGGTCAGTGGTGCCGATCTCCCGGACAGCGTGAGCGCCCAGAACGAGACGGCGACGACAACGCTCGCGCCGCCCATCACGAACAGGAGTCCGAGATCCCGAAGCTGGAGAAACTCGATGACGATCTCCGGACGCGCCATCTGGCTCACAGCCAGCCCAGCGCCGAACACCGATCCGCCGAGGAAGACGAGCGGAAGGAACAGCGGATGGCTCTCGTGGTCCGCAACGACGCCGCCACCGCTCATGGCCGAACCCCCGCGGCCATCACCAGCTGTGCGACGCCGATCGCGACGAGCATGAACGTGGCGACGTTGACGAGGGATGCCCGTGAGGCGGACCCGACGCCGCAGACGCCGTGCCCGGACGTACACCCCTTCCCGAGCCGGGTACCGACGCCGATGAGGATCCCGCCGAGGAACAGCCGCCACGGCTGTACCTCCGTGGTCCAGCCGAACTCGCCGGTCGCCACCGAGTAGACGGCGGCCCCGAACACGATCCCGAGCGTGAACACGACCCGCCAATCCCGGGACGAGACGAACCGCGGCTGCTGGAAGCGCCGAAGCTTCGAGCCGTACGACAGCGTCGACTCGAGGAACGTGCTCGCACCGGCGTGGATGCCGGTCCCCACGTAGATGATCGCGGTGCCGAGTCCGATGAGCAGTCCGCCGAGGAGATAGTGGTCCCACCCCCTGGGGAACAGCGCCTCGGCGAGCAGCGTGATCTCGTTCATACGGGCTCTGTGCGTCGCGTCCGGGAAAACGCTCCGCTCACAACCGATGTTGCCGGGCTCGATGACGGGATCCGGTGCGGTGACGGGCACGGACCGCGTCCGAGCCGGCGGCGTCTGCGGTCGATACGAGCCAACCAAGCGAGATGGCTGACAGGCGACACCCGTGTCGGCGTTCACGCGGCGACGTGTCGCACACCCGCTGCCCGCCGCGCGGTGGTCGTATCAGGTCACGGCGGACCTGGCCCCGGCATCGTATATAAGGGTTGCACCGTTCGACGGTAGCCGATCGTCGTCAATCGATCGTCGACAGCGCGTCGAGGACGGCGTCGATCTCCGCTTCGGTCGAGACCGCGTGGACCGAGACGCGGATCGCCTCCGGATGCGGCAGCGACCGGACCACGATGTCGCGGTCTGCGAGCCGGTCGACGGCGTGTTCGGGGTCGTCAGCGGCGATCGTCACGAGCCCGGAGTGGAACTCCCGCGGGCTCAACAGGCGGTCGTCGTCGAGACCGGATTTGAGTCGGTCGGTCAACGAGGCGATCCGAGACTCGATCTCGTCGATACCGACCTCCTCGACGATGTCGAGCGACTCCGCGAGCCCGACGTGTGCGGTAGGCGTCGTGCTGCCGACCTCGAACCGGCGTGCGCCCGGTTTATACGTGATCGACTCCGCGGTCGGCGTCTCGACGCTTCGGTAGCCGATCGCGCCGGGCACGAGATCGGCGGCGGAGTCGCGGTCGACGTAGAGGAACCCGGCACCCCACGGACCGAGAGGCCACTTGTGACCGGCGGCCGCGACGGCGTCCGCGTCCCACTCGGCGACGTCCATCGCCCGATGGCCCGGTAGCTGGACGGCGTCGACGAGCGTGAACGCGCCCGCGTCGGACGCGATCTCGACGAGCTCTCGAACCGGAAGGCAGGTCCCGTGCGTCCACGTGATCGCGCTGAAGCAGACGAGTCTGGCGTCCGCGACGGCGTCGGCGAACGCGTCGATGTCGATTCGGCCGCGGTCGGTCTCGATCACGCGGACCTCGACGCCTTCGCGTTCGAGCCGTTGCCACGGCAGGACCCCGGCGGGATGTTCGAGGTCGGTCCGGACGACGACGTCGCCCGGCTCCCAGTCGATCGCGGCGGCGATCCGGTTTATTCCGTCGGTCGTGCTCTCGGTCAGGGCGATCTCGTCGGGGTTGGCACCGACGAACGACGCGACCCGCTCGCGCACCCGATCGTACGTCTCGAACGCGCGCTCGTAGGGGCCTTTTGACACGGGGTCGTACTCGTGGTCGGCCAGAAACGACGACGCGGCCTCGACGACGCGTGTCGGACTCGGACCGTGCGCCCCGAAGTTGAGATACGTCGCGTCCTGTAACCCCGGCGTCTCCGCCCGGAGGTCGAGTGGATCCATGATTCGGATCGGGCGGACCGGGACCAAAAACGTCCCGACGACGACGGCCGACACGCTCAACCGGCTGAGGATCGAAGCGTCGTCAATGGATATCGGTGATGCGACGCCACGCGACGACATAGACGTGTTGGTCGTCGGCCCCGACGACCTGGCGACGTCGCTTTCGGAGGCGAGTCGGGAGGACTCGTGCTCGGAGTCGACGTCGCCGAGCGTCGTTCGCTCCGTGGAGGAGGTCTCCGAGGCGCTCGCGGCGATCGACGACCGACTCCCCGATGTCGTGGTCGCGGCGTACGATCTCGGCCCGGATTCGGAAACCGGGCTGACGCTGCTCCGGTCGGTTCGTGACCGCGAGGAAGCCGTTCCGTTCGTGCTGTGTTCGACGGCCGGTGACGACCGCGTCGCAAGCGACGCCGTCTCGGCCGGCGTCGACGAGTTCGTCGTCGCCGACGAGCTGATGGCCAACGGGCTCGACTTCGAGACGCTCCGTGACGCGATCGGGCGGGCGCTCGACCGCGGGCGGAGACGGAGCGAACGTGAGCGGTCGGCGCGCGGGTTCGAGGCGGTGTTTCATGACGACCGATCCGCGACGCTGATGCTCGCTCCGTCGGGTACGGTTCAGCGCGCCAATCGGACCGCACGCGATCTCCTCGACAGCGGCGACGCGTCCATCCGAGGTACGAACGGGGATGTCGCCGACGGTCCGTCGTCCGAGTCCGGGCGACCGGTCCCGTTCTGGGAGCTGCCGTGTTGGACGGACGATGTCGTCCGGCGAGACGTGCGGACCACCATCGAGGACGCGATGGACGGGCGTACCGGAAAGGTGGTCGTCGAGCATGGTGGCGGGGACGAGGACGAGGACACTCGCGTGACGGAGCTGTCGGTCCGGCCGGCGCTGGACGGGCGTGGCGGGGTCGACGGTGTCGTCGTCGATGCGGTCGACATCACCGACCGCGTTCGCCTCGAGCGGGAGCTCAGACGGTCCGAGGAGCTTCACCGCGTCACCCTCAACAACATGACGGATACGGTCCTGATCACGAACGAGGCGGGCGAGTACACGTACGTCTGCCCGAACGTGAACTTCATCTTCGGCTACACGGCCGAGGAGATCCGCGAACTCGGCACGATCGACGCGCTGCTCGGCGAGGAGCTGTTCGACCGCGAGGAGCTCGCCGAACGCGGCGTGTTGAAGAACATCGAGTGCACTGCGACCGACAAGGCGGGACGCGAGCACAGCCTGCTCGTGAACGTCCGCGAGGTGTCGATCCAGGACGGGACGCTGCTGTACAGCTGTCGGGACGTCACGAAACGGAAACAGCGTGAGGACGCGCTGGCGACGCTGCAAGGTACCGCTCGGGAGTTTCTCTATGCGGAAACCGAAAACGGGATCGCGGAGCGCGTCGTCCGGGACACGTCGGACGTCGTCGGTATCGACGCGGCCGCGATACACCTGTTCGACGAGGAGTCGAACGTGCTTCGCCCGGCTGCATCGACGCGGGAGATGGAGCGTCAACACGGGCCGCTCTCCCCGGTCGGCATCGACGAGGAGACGCTTCCGGGGTACGCGTTCGTCGCCGACGAACCCCTGTTTTACGGCGACGTCCACGGGGCGGAGCGACTGTCGAACCCCTCGACCGGCCTCGCCAGTCTCGCGTGTGTTCCGCTCGGTGACCACGGGGTGTTTCTCGCCGGGTCGTCGTCCGCGGACGCGTTCGACGAGGTTGCACGCGAGCTGGTCGATCTGCTGGCGGCGACTGCCGAGGCGGCGCTCGATCGGGTCGCTCGCGAGGCCCGGCTTCGGAGCCAGGAGCGGGAGCTGCAGTGGCGCAACAGTCAGCTGTCGGCGTTGAATCGGATCAACGAGACGATCCGGGAGGTCGACCGCGCGCTCGTTCGTGCCGAGACGCGCGAGGAGATCGACCACGCGGTCTGTGACCTGCTCACTGCCGCCGACCGGTTTTCGTTCGCGTGGATCGGTGCCCCCGACGCCGCGGGGGAGGTCGTCGAGCCGCGGGCGTGGGCGGGCGACGGACGCGGCTATCTCGACGAGCGATCGATCCCGATCGCGGCCGACCGGGTCGAGCCCGCGGGTCGAGCGCTCGCGACCGGCGACGTGACGACGATCTCGAACGTCGGACGCGACCTTCGCGAGGCGGCGTGGCGAACCGACGCGCTCGCACGCGATTTCCTCTCCGTGTCGAGCATTCCGCTCGTGTACAACGACGTCTCCTACGGTGTGTTGACCGTGTACGGCGACTCACAGAGCGCGCTTGACGACACCTCGAAGGCGGTGTTGGCCGAGCTCGGCGAGACGATCGCCTCGGCGATAAGCGCGGTCGAACGGACGAACGCGCTGGTGTCGACGTCGATGACGCGAGTCGAGTTCGCCGTCGGGGATCCGACGTTCGTTCTCACGCGACTCGCCCGCGACGCGGACTGTACGCTAACGTACCAGGGCGGAGTGCAGCGGACGCCGGACGGAACTGGGGTGTTCGTCACCGTCGACGACGCCTCGGTCGACGCGGTTGCGGACGTCGCGGCCTCGCTAGTCGACGTCGAGTCGGTCCAGCAGATCGCGGCCGACGCGAACGGCGGCGTCCTCCGGCTCCAGCTCTCGCGGCCGTTTCTGGCGACGAATCTGGCGGACCACGGGGCGGTGTTCCGGAGCGCATCCGCCACGCCGGAGACGACGACGATCACCGTCGACGTCCCGGGTAGCGTCGACGTCCGTCACGTCACCTCGGTCGTTCGGCAGTCGTTCGACGGCGTCGAACTGCGCTCGAAGCGGAGTCACGACCGCGTCCCCGACCGAACCACTCGCTCGCGGTTCCTCGAGGCACTCACGCCGAGACAGATGGAGGTGGTTCAGACTGCCTACTACGGCGGATTCTTCGACGCGCCGCGACGGAACACCGGTGAGGAGGTGGCAGAGATGCTCGATATCTCCTCGACTGCGTTCTACGATCACGTCAGATCCGCCCAGAGCAAGCTGTTCAGCGTGCTTTTCGAGGAGAACGCCGCCATGGTAGAGACCGCCAAGCAGGGTTGATTATCAAACCCTCTTGGTGCATTGGGGTTCGTCATCGAACCGTTCAGCATTACCTTATACACCTTTTACTCCTAGGCGAGCACGTCCGCCGACGTGACGTCGCTCGCTTTCGAACCATGATGGACCTACCCACCGACCTCGAGACGGCCGACACGACACCGTACGAGTGTTTCGACTGTGCGACGATCGTTGACGAGGCGGACCACCCGGGAGCGTGCCCGAACTGCGGCGGGACGATGCGAAACCGAAGTCTCCCGATCGAGTGATGACGAGCACGAGCGGCGCGATCCACGACGATAGCGGCAGCACTGACTCGACCGACGACGATCCGGACGCGACCGAGGATCGGAGTGACGCCGAGCCGACCGAGACGGCGCTGGAGACCGCACAACGGCAGCTGTACAGCGTCGCCGACCGGATCGACATCGATCCGAACGTCGTCGAGCGGCTCGCCGAGCCGAAGCGCGTCCACGAAGTGGCGGTCCCGGTCGAACTCGACGATGGCTCCGTGGAGGTGTTCACGGGATATCGCGCACAACACGACTCCGTCCGCGGACCGTACAAGGGTGGAATCCGGTATCATCCGGAGGTGACGCGGGACGAATGCGTCGGGCTCGGCATGTGGATGACCTGGAAGTGTGCCGTGATGGATATCCCGTTCGGCGGCGCGAAAGGCGGCGTGGCGGTTGATCCGAAGTCTCTCAGCGACGACGAGCGGGAGCGGCTCACCCGGCGGTTCACACAGGAGCTTCGGGACGTGATCGGACCGAACACGGATATCCCGGCACCGGACATGGGGACGGATCCGCAGACGATGGCGTGGCTGATGGACGCGTACTCGATGCAGGAGGGCGAGACGACGCCCGGCGTCGTCACCGGGAAGCCGCCGTCCGTCGGCGGTAGCGAGGGACGGGACGCGGCCCCGGGCCGCAGCGTCGCCATCATCACGAGACGGGCGGTGGAGTACTACGACGACGGGCTCGAGGGCACCTCAATCGCCGTGCAGGGATACGGGAGCGTGGGTGCGAACGCGGCCCGCCTGCTCGACGACTGGGGCGCGAACGTCGTCGCGGTCAGCGACGTGAACGGCGGAGTGTACGATCCCGACGGACTGGAGACGCGATCGATCCCCTCACACGACGAGGAGCCCGAGGCCGTGATGCGACAGGACGCGCCGCGAACGGTGACGAACGACGAGCTTCTCGAACTCGACGTTGACGTCCTCGTCCCGGCCGCGATCGGCAACGTGGTGACACGCGAGAACGCGAGCGACATCCAAGCCGCGCTCGTCGTCGAGGGTGCGAACGGCCCGACGACGAGTCGCGCGGACGAGATCCTCGCCGACCGGGGGATCCCGGTGATCCCGGACGTTCTGGCGAACGCGGGGGGCGTGACGGTGAGCTACTTCGAGTGGCTTCAAGACATTAACCGACGGTCGTGGTCGCTGGAACGCGTCAACGAGGAGCTCGAAAGCGAGATGGACGGCGCATGGGAGACGGTCCGTGAAGCGTACGAGACCCACGAGGGAACGTGGCGGGACGCCGCCTACGTCGTCGCGCTGTCACGGATCGCCGACGCACACGAGGCACGAGGTCTCTGGCCCTAGCTGGGCCGTCACGTTTCGACGCGGATCACTTCTCGAACGTTCGCTCCCGCCTGCGACGTCGCTCCAGAAGTCGCCTGATCCCGGCACCCGGTCCGCCCGCTATCGGCCACCCGTTGGTTCGCCAGCCGGGCGGTTCGGGCGCAAACGACGGACAGGAGCCGGCACACTCCCGGGCGGTCGGGACCTTCTCTTTGGCCGCGCAGTACGGGACCAGCCCGCGTCCGTTCCGCCGAAGCTCGAACGACCGACAGTCCGGTCGCATCGTCTCGTGGAACGACCGCCACCCCTTTCCGTAGGCCCGCTCGGCGATCTCGAGGCGACGTGTGACGACGCCGGGCTCGCGCTCCGTGGGTGCGAGACTGCTCGGGAGCCAGTGGACCCGAGCGCCGCCAGCGTCGACGCCGTCGGTGAAATCGGTGGTGAGGACGCCCGCCTCCACGGGCACCGTGTGGAGGAGTGCGGGTTCGACGGCGTCGCCGGTCGTCTCGGTGGCGAGCCACACCTCGTCCGCGAGGGCAACGTCGATGTCGTGTGTCAGCTGGTCGGCGAGCGCGTCGGCCGCGCTCGCGTCGAGGTCCGGCTTGTTCTCGATGGCGACGATCCGGCGAACCCAGTCCGGATACGGTCGTCTCCGCCGGAGCTCGATCCGGTTTCCCCGTCGACGCTTCTCGATCAGGTCGCGTCCGTCCGCGCGATGGACCGCTTGCCTGACGTGACGCCACGGGTAGCCCGGGTGCGGCAGCGCGTCGCGGTACCATTCCCACTCCGCGGGAGCATGGCGAACCACGTGAAGGAGATCGGAGTCGAGGGCGCGCTCGCCGAACGCGCAACGGCGCGAGAACGCTTCGGGATCGATTTCGATCACGACCGTATCCCAGCGTCGGCGTTTGGTCCCGAGCTGTCTGGAGACGACGACCGGACGAGGCCCCTCCGTGGGATGCCACGCCAGCTCGGCGTACCGGCAGACGGTCAGCTCGTAGCCGAACTCTGCGTCCGGGGTCACGGTCGTCGTACGCGCCGCCGACCTAAAAGACGGACTGATCGACCGCGGATTTAACCACCGACGGGTTCACTCTCATCGTCATGGAGACGACGGCGGAGCTTCCGCTGGCATCGGGTGCCGTTTCGCTCGGCGAGCTCGCCGATCCGCTGGTCGTCGACCCCGATCCGTGGCTTCTCGAAACGGTCGTGTTGGCGCTTGAAGACGTCGATCCGTCGCTCGCCGATCCGGGACTGGACGAGCTCCGATCTGCCGCAGCCGCTGACGTGCCCCCGTGGTCGGCGGTCGACGCGCACCCAACCGTCTCCGTCCTCGTACGCGAGGAGGTGTTCGAGAGGCTTATTGACGGCTTTCACGAGGCGAGCCGCGTCGCGGCGCTCGTGGACGCGGCGCTGCTCGCCCCGCTCCGGCTCGACACGCCGCAACCGAACGCCGTCGTCGCCGGGCGGGACGAGGGGTTCGCGGTCGTCGAGACGCCGAACGGTCGACTGGCAGTCGGCTCGGACGCAAGCCTCCGACGGCGATACGCCGAGACACGAGCGGAGGCCGACCCCGTTCGAATCCCAGCACCGAGCCGACATCGGCTGTACGCGGCGTTTTTCGACCGCTGTGGGCGCGAGATGGCCGACGACGTGGTGCGTGCGCTCGACGCGTCGCCCGACCCCCACGCCGACGTCGTCGGCCCCCGGATCCGTGCGTACCTCGTCGGCGCGCGGCACGAGCGTTTCGACCACACCGTTCGTCGGGCCTGCGAGGACGCCGGAATCGGGAGTTCGGCGACGTTCACCGGTGTGAAACGTCGACTCGTCGACGCCGACGTCGTGACGACCGACCGGGTCGGCCAGCCAGTCGGGCGACCCCGAAAACGACTACGGGTGTGCAGTTCGGTCGAGGCGACATCGATGTCGGCGTTGTTGGCACGGACGCGGGAGCTGCTCGACGACTGAGAGACCTCCACGGACGGCTGCAAAGCGGTCAGATGAGACTCGCGCCGTCGACGTCCGTCCGACCGTAGTCGACGTCGAGTAGCGTCAGCAGAGTCGGTGCCACGTCGAGCAGATCGGCATCCTCGACGGTCGCATCCGGATGATCCACGAACAGCGCCGCGTTATCGAACGTGTGCATCCCGGTTCGGGGGCCGTCGGGATCGAACACCGTTTCGTGGGGTTTGAAGCCGGATTTGAGGTCGAACCCGTCGTTCGGGACGGCGACGAGGTCGGGCGCGATCTCGTCGTGATCGCCACGGAAGACGTCCTCCCGCTCGACCACGCGTCTGATGACGGAGCGACCGTTCGGCCCCTCCATCGACTCCAGTTCGGCTTTCAGTTCGGCGCGGACCTCGTCGTACTCCGCTTCGGGGACCGCGCCGCGCGGCTCGCGCCCCTCGAGGTTGAGATAGAACCGACCCGGCATGAGCGAGTACGCCCGGGTGTCGTCGTCGATGTCGGCGAGTGCGGCGTGGTCGTCATCGGTTTCGTAGGAGAGCCACCCCTCCTGCTCGAGCCACTCGTTGCAGTAGACGTCGTATGTGAGCGTCGTGAACCCGTGTGGAGAGCCGACGACCAGCGTAACGTCGTCCGGCAGCGCCCGTCGGATCTCGCCGATCCGATCGTCGAGCGTCTCGTAGAACTCGAGGAACGCGTCGCGGTACTGACCGTCCTCGACGTACTCGCGCCACAGGAAGTGGTTGACCCGGTCGGGCGTCGTGAACACGCCGACGAACAGCTCCCAGTCGTCGCGTTTTACGTATCGCTCGAACGCCGCCGCCCGGCGGTCGAGCGTCCGGTGTGCGTGGTCGAGAAACGCCGACTTATCCGACTGATGACCGAGCTTCGCGTTGACGTCGAGGACGTATCCGGACTCATCGAGGTACGATCGGAGCTCCTCCGGATGTGCCGCCTCGTCGACGCCGGGTGCCAACACGCCGGAGACCATCCGCTGGACGTCCCGCTGTGGCGGGAACGTCACCGGGACGTTCATCACCGTTGCGTCGAGCCCGGCGTCGGTCGCCCGGTCCCACACGCGGCTGGCCTGAACGTCTCGTCCCATCGGCACGTACGTGTCGTACGAGCCGACTTCGCGGTCCTGGAATCCGTACACGCCCGTCTCGCCCGGGTTGACGCCGCTCGTGAGCGCCGGCCAGCAGGCGCTGGAATCCGGCGGAATGATGCTGTCGATCGCGCCGCTAGAGCCCGTCTCGGCGATCGTCGTCAGCGTCGAGAACGTCTCCGGCTCCTTCCGGACGAGGTCGTACGGGACGCCGTCGATCCCGATGAACGCGACCCGTGGCGTGTCGTCGCCTCGTAACCGGTCGAATAGCCCCATACCACCCCTTCCGGTGTAGAGCCCAAAAGAGTTGACATCCGATCTATCGGCTGTACGCTCGTTCCCGACCGCACTCGAATCGCGTGGCCGGTCGGTTCGGACCGGTGGGAACGTCCGACCGTTTCTCTCGGGTAGGCTTTTGGGTCCGGGTCGAGAGAAGACGGTATGGAAACGCGACGCGCGCTGCTCGTCGACGCGTTCACCGACGAGCCGCTCGCCGGCAACGTCGCCGGCGTCGTACCGAACGCCGAGGGGCTGAGCGACGACCAGATGGAACGGATCGCCGCGGAGCTCGGCGCGTCCGAGACCGCCTTTCTCACCGAGTCGTCGGCGGGTAGCGACGCCGACCGACGGATCCGGTACTTCTCCCCGACGACGGAGGTCGACCTCTGTGGCCACGCCACGATCGCGAGCTACGCGACGCTCGTCGCCGACGACGCGCTCGCGCCCGGCGAGGAGACGCTGGAGACGAACGTCGGGGAGCTGACGGTCACCGCCGACGACGACGGCACGGTCTGGATGCGTCAGCAGCCGCCGACCGTTAGACGTGTCGACGTCGAGCACGGCCGGCTCGGTGCGGCGCTCGGGGTCGATCCCGCTGCGCTGCGGGACGTCGGCGCGGACCTTCCGGCGGCGGTCGCGTCGACCGGGCTGCCGTTTCTCATCGTTCCCGTCAACTTCCTCGAGCGGCTCGGGGAGGCCGATCCGGAGACGGACGCCGTCGTGGCGCTGTCGGAGGAGTTCGACGTTGCGGGGGTGTATGCGTTCACCTTCGACGCGCTGGACGCCGATGCCACCCTTCACGGACGTGCGTTCGTCCCGGCGCTGGGCGTCGACGAGGACCCCGTGACGGGAACCGCAAGCGGGGCGTGTGCCGCCTATCTCCGTGAGGTCGCCGCCTTCGACGGCGAGTTTCCCGAGGAGCTACGGCTCGAACAGGGGCACTTCCTCGACAGGCCGGGGTCGGTCCGGGTGCGGCTCGACGGCGACGACGTCCGGGTCGGCGGCCGGGCGACCGTCTCGCTCGACGGCGAGATCCGGATCCCCGACGCGGACGACGACGACCTGATAGTCGCGTGAGCGACCGGTGCACTGCCCCGGAGCCGTCCCGGACCGAACGCCTTACGACTCCGGAACACCGATCCGCGATCGTATGGAGTTCGACTTTCCACGCGCCGCCGGTCTGCTCGTACTCGTGATCGCAGTCGGTCTCGCGGGTCTCGTCGGGAGCGGCATGATGGTGCTCGAAACGACGCTGATGATGGTTGCACCGTCGATGATCGCGTTCGGTGCAGTGGCGTTTTTCCTCGGCGTGAAACATGGTGAGTACCGGTCGACTCACGGCTGAGTAGGCTTCACGCCGGCGTTCGGGCGGGATCGGCCAGCCAGCCCCCGGTGTGTTTTTTCTACGTTGCGGTCAGTGCTCGGTGAGTTCGCGCCACGACCAGACGAACCGCTGGAGCGCGGTGACGTGTGTAAAAACGGCGAGCACGACGAGCGTCGCGTCGACGAGGTCGAGCCCGTACAGAAGCGTCGGGTTCGCGACGGCGGCGACCGCACAGACGACACCGACGAGCACGAGGATGTCGGCCCGCCCGAGCAGCCCGCCGTAGATCCGGCCGAGTCCGAGCGCGTCGCCCTGCGTACCGAGATACGCCGTGAGCAGCACGCCGGTGAGCGCGAGCATGCCGAGCTCGTACTGGTCGGCACCGATCGCGAGGCCGCCCAGGATCAACACGTCGCCGTAGCGGTCGAGAACGTGATCGAGGAAGTCGCCAGCGTCGGTCGCGGTGTCGGTCGCGCGAGCCAGTGCGCCATCGAGCACGTCAAGAAACCCGGTAAATAAGACGAGCGCCGACGCGAGCAGGTACCACGACTGGCTCGATCCGGCGACGACGAGCACGTAGCCGGCGGCCGCGGCGGTGACCACCGAGGTGACCGTGATCGCGTTTGCCGAGATGCCGAGCCGCCTCGCAGCCGAGACGAACGGACCGATCGCCTTGTTGGACAGCGGACGGAGTTTGTCGAGCGTCATGGCTGCTCTCGGAGCTTGTCGAGCGTCATCGCTGCTCTCGGAGCTTGTCGAGCGTCATCGTTTGCATGCCCGTCCATCGACTCCGCTTCCGTCGTCCGTCGGCTGCCATTCGTGCTGGAGTGTACTGCCGTGCGTCTTATACCCGGCGGGATCGGGACCGTGGCGAACGAAAAGAGTTGTATCTCCCCGCCCGCATCGACACGTCATGTCGCGGTCCCCACTGCGGAGTCGTCTCCGATCGGCCGCATCCCGTGGTTCGCCGGACGCCCGGCTCCTGTTTGCCGTGACGACCGTTTCGCTCGTCGCGCTCGTCGTCCGCCTGTGGGAACTCGGCGAGCGAGTGTTCCACTGGGACGAGGGGCGGGTCGGGTACTGGACGCTCCGGTACGCCGAGACGGGCGAGTTCGCGTACGATCCGATCATCCACGGGCCGTTCCTCCGTATCGTCAACGCGACCGTCTTCGGCATGCTGCCACCGACCGATGCGACCGCACGGCTCGTCGTCGCCGTGGTCGGCGGGCTGTTACCCCTCGCAGCGTGGCTGTTTCGTGAGCATCTCGACCGGGTCGAGGTCGTCGCACTGGCGACGCTGCTCGCGGCGAACCCCCTCCTCGTGTACTACTCGCGATTCATGCGTAACGACGTGCTCGTCGGCGCGTTCGCGTTCGTCGCGCTCGGGTTCGCCGTTCGAGCGCTCGACACGCGACGGGTTCGGTATCTGTATCCGAGCGCCGCGTTTCTCGCCCTGTCACTGTCGACGAAGGCGAACACGCTGTTGTACGTCCTGTGTTTCGCCGGTGCGGCGGTGTTGGTGGCGGATCACCGGCTCGTTCGGCGCGTTCGGGATGGGGACTCGCTCACGCACGCGCTTCGGTCGTGGGCGTCGAGCGTTCGCGACGCGGCTCGTACACTCTCCGGCGACCGATCGGCGGTCCTCGTGCTCCCCGGTCACGCTATCGGGCTTGCGGCCACGTTTCTCGCCGTGGTCGTGTTCCTGTATGCCCCGCGTCCGTTGCTGTACACCGCGTTGGGGACGCCCTCGCTGTGGGGTGAGCTCGTCCACGAGGCGACCGTCGGATCGGCTCGTGCACTCGTCGACCTCTGGATCACGGGCGACATGCAGGATAACCCGTATCTCGAGTATCTCGGCCACGAGCTGGAGACGCTGGCGCACGGGGCGGCAGTCGTCTGCGTCTTCGCGCTCGTCGGATTCGTCGTCGACGGATACGGCCGACGCGGGGACGATGTGGACGACGGTCGGGTATCGAACGTGCCGTCGGGACGGTCGCGCGCGCTCGTCGCGTTCGCGAGCTACTGGGCGCTAGCGAGCCTCGTCGGCTACCCGGCTGCGACCGACATCAACGCCCCGTGGTCGGCGGTCCACGTCGTGCTCCCGCTGACGATTCCCGCCGCGGTCGGGGTCGCCTACGTGGCCCGCGAGGCGGTCGCCGCGGTCGATCGGGCGGACCGCCGGACGACGATCGCGGCCAGCGCCGTCCTGCTCGTCGCGGTCGCGGGCGTCGTCGCGCCGACGGCGCTGTACTGGAACTCCGCGGATCCCGACCACACGGAGGTGGTGCAGTGGTCACAGCCGCACAACGACCTCCGCGAGTCGCTCGACGACGCGGAGTCCGTCATCGCTACGGCCGACCGCGACGTCGACGTGCTGTTCGTCGGCGCGGACATCGACAGCCGTGACGGATCCTTTTATATCGAGGACGAGACGGCCGCGGAGACGAAAGGTGCGCCGGGCGGCTGGTACGACCGACTGCCGCTGCCGTGGTACTTCGAGCGGGCGGACGCGTCCGTCGACAGCGTGCCCCCCGACGCCGACCACGCCGAGGCGCTCGCGGATCCGCCGCCGGTCGTCGTCGCCCACGCCGACAATCGCTCCGCAGTCGACCCACATCTCGACGGCTACGTCGACCGCGAACACGACCTCCGGCTCTGGTCGTTCCGGGTCGTCGTGTACGTCGACGCCGAGGCGCTCGCGACCGTCGAACGCGACTGAAACGGTTAAAACAGTCAGGACACGAGCCCGCGACGCCGGAGCTCATCCCTGAGAGCCGACCGCTTCACGAGCACGAACCCGACGCAGATGAGGAGGAATCCGGCGATCGTCGTGAGCGTGATCCCCTCGTTTAAAAATATCCAGCCGGAGAGCGCGGCGAAAATCGGTGCGACGTAGGAGACGAGATTGATCTCGATCGGGCCCAGTCGGTCGAGGAGATCGAAGTAGATGAGAAAGCCGACCGCGCTGGCCGCGATCGCGAGATACGCCAGTGCCAGCAGCGCCTCGGTCGTCCAGACGATCTCGTCGATCGACTCCCCGACGCCGACCGCGATGGCGTGCATGATGAGCGCGCCGACGACCATCGACCACGCCTCCATCGTCTCTATCGGCAGCTCCGCCTCGACGGCCCGGGTGAGGACGCTCCCGAGGGCGAACGCGGCGGCCGCAAGGAACACGAGGAACTTCGCGACGGTTCCGTCGCCGGTCAGGTTTGACGGATCCGGCGCGGCCAACACCGTCGCTCCGGCGAGTCCGACGAGTAGGCCGATCACGCCGACGAGCGTGAGCCGCTCGGACGGGAGAAACGCTCGCGCGAACACCGTCGTGAGCACCGGGGAGAGACTCACGATCACGGCAGCGATCGCGCTCGTCACTGCGGGGTCGCTCTCGCCGACGAAGAGGAACACGTGGTACGCCGCGATTAGCAGCGTCGCCCCGACCGCGACGAGCGTCCACTCGCTCCGGCCGCGTGGGATCGGGTCGTCGACGACGTGCCACGCGTATACGAGCATTATCACACCGGCGATATCGTACCGAAGGGCCGCGAAAAGCACCGGCGGAAAGTACTCCAGCCCGGCGTTGATCGCCATGAACGCGGAGCCCCACACCGCAGCGAGGACGAGGAACAGCGCGAGGTTCCGGTAGCGGGTCACGGGAACACTCCGACGGGTGCGGTTCAAAAACTTCCGAAACCGGTCGGTCTCGTGGGGGAGTCGGTTCCGTGGGGGAGTCGGTTCCGTGGGGGAGTCGGTTCCGTGGAGGAGTCGGTTCCGTAGGGGAGTCACCGAACAGCGTACCCGTCACCGTCTCGACGAATGACGCCGACATCGGAGAGACGTTCTAGCGCGTCGGCGACGCTGTCTTCCGGGGCACCGACCTCGTCGGCGACCGACCGTGGAGTCCCATCGGTTTCGGCCAGTGCGGCGAGGACGGCGGCGAAAAACCGGCTGTCGACCTCCGTCCCGAGCCGTTCGTCGATCGCGGCCAGCGTGTCCTCGACCCGACCGTGGACCCATCGCTGAGCCAGCGAGAGCTCGCGGTCGATCTCCTGTAGCCGACCGTACTCGGCAGCTAGCTCGGCGATATCGTCCGGTGGCTCGGGATCCGAACAGGGAGGACCGTCGATCGAGATGTGTGGACAGCGTCCGGACATATCGAGGCTGCTTTTCGCCGGATACGCGCTCTTGGCACCGAAGCCGTACGGTGAAACGCTCACCTCCAGCCGGAGACTGCGCGTGATCCGGAAGTACTTCCGGCGCTTGTCGTCCGTCGTCGACTCGATCAGTCCGGCTTCCTCCAGCTTCCGAAGGTGGTCGATCACCGCCTTCGGGCTCACGTCGAGGTACTCCGAAATCTCCGTCACGTAACACGGTTTGTGGGCGAGAAGCCGGAGAATTCGCCGCCGGTTCTCGTTCCCGAGGAGATCCAGCAGTACCGCGGAGTCCATTAACGTGTGGTTAGCGTCCGATACGTAAAAGGCTGACTTCACGAATCGCGCGAAGCAAAGTCACGAATCGCGCGAAGCAAAGAGTAGTTACCTTGCGCCGGGAACGGAGACGTATGCGCACCGCACTTATCGTTCTCGACGGATGGGGCCTCGGCGACCACGATCGACGCGACGCGGTGAAAGCCGCCGACACGTCGACGTTTGACGCCGCCGCCGATCGAGGCGCGCATGGACGACTCGTCGTTCACGGGCGGCGGGTCGGACTGCCGGACGGACAGATGGGGAACTCCGAGGTCGGGCATCTGAACATCGGCGCGGGGCGCGTGGTCAAGCAGGCGTACACACGGATCACGGACACGCTCGTCGACGGCTCGTTCGTCGACAACGACGCGATCGCCGGTGCCTTCGAGCACGCCGCCGACCACGACGGTCGCGTACACTTCATGGGACTCGTCTCCGACGGGGGGGTCCACTCCGATCTCGCGCACCTCAAGGCGCTCATCGACGCGGCGGCCGAGGTCGGCGTTCCCGCTACCACGCACGCGTTCACCGATGGCCGTGACACCGCCCCGGAGATCGCTGACGAGTTCCTCGCCGAGCTGAGCGAGCACGCGGCCGACCGGGGAACCGACGACGTCTCGACGGTGATGGGTCGGTACGTCGCGATGGACCGGGACGAGAACTGGGACCGGACGAAACGGGCGTACGACGCGATCGTCGACCGCGAAGCCCCGAACACGGCCGCAACCGCCGAGGCAGCGGCACGCGAGGCGCACGCCCGCGGCGAGACCGACGAGTTCATCGAGCCGACGCTCGTCGAGGGCGGCGAGCCGCTTCGCGACGGCGATGCGGTCGTCTTTTTCAACTTCCGTGCTGACCGCGTCCGCCAGCTCGTTCGGGTGCTGTCGGAAACGCGACCGGAATGGGCGTTCGACGTCGACGCGCCGGACGTGAAGCTGGTAACGATGACGGCGTACGACGAGACGTTCGAGTTCGACGTCGCGTTCCCGCCGGAGATTCCGGTCAACACGATCGGCGAGGTGGTCTCGGAGGTGGGGCTCACACAGCTCCGGATCGCCGAGTCCGAGAAGTACCCCCACGTCACCTACTTTCTCAACGGCGGTCGCGAGGTGAAGTTCCCCGGCGAGCGCCGCGAGATCGTGAAAAGCCCCGACGTGGCGACGTACGACCACAAACCGGAGATGTCGGCACTCGAGGTGACCGACACCGCCATCGACGTGATCGAGAGCGACGATCCGGATCTGCTCGTGTTGAACTACGCGAACCCGGATATGGTCGGGCATACGGGCGATTTCGAGGCGGCCGTGGCGGCCGTCGAAACTGTCGACGACCAGCTCGACCGTCTCCTCGACGCCGTCGCAGCTGCTGGAGGCCACGCGGTGGTCACGGCGGACCACGGCAATGCGGACGACATGGGCACGGTGGACGACCCACACACCGCGCACACGTACAATCCGGTCCCGTTCGTGTACGTGACGCCCGACGGCGACGCTGGCGGCCGCTCGATCCGAGCCGACGGCTCCCTGTGTGACGTCGCGCCGACGTTGCTCGAACTCATGGAGATCGACAAGCCGTCCGAGATGACCGGCGAGTCGCTACTTCGGTAAACGGACGATCATCGGCACGCGAACGACCCCGAGCGCGTTCCGGTTCCGGCACAGGATGTCAAGCTAGCGATCGTGCGATGTGGTACCAATATATAAAAATATTTTTCGAGTTTAGAAACTCTTGTTTTGTTCGTAACAACGCTTAAGTGGAATGCAGCCGAACGTAGGGATGCAATGAGTACCCAGAAGCACGCCCGTCAGCAGTACGGTGACGTTCACGAGAGCGAGGCGATCCGGATCCCCGAGGAGAAAGCCGAGCAGCTCGTCGACGCGCTCAACACGGATCTCGCGGCGACGTACGTGCTGTACCACCAGATCAAAAAGCACCACTGGCTCGTCGAGGGCGCGGAGTTCCTCGACATCCACGAGTATCTCGGCGAGGTCGCTGCCGATCTCGAGGAGGGTGCGGACGTCATCGCGGAGCGTGCGCAGGCGCTCGGCGGCGTCCCGCTCTCGGGCGGCGCGAACTACGAGGAGCACGCTCCGGTCAGTCCGGAGGGGAAGGACGCGTACGACATCCGGACGTCGCTGGAAAACGACCTGGAGATGTTCGGTGACATCACGGAGACGCTACGCGAGCATATCCAGCTTGCGAGCAGCCTCGGCGACTACACGACCGAGGAGCAGCTGCGTGACGTGCTCGAGACCGTCGAGGAACACGGCCACCACCTCGAGCACTACCTCGAGGACGACACCCTCGTCCAGCTCGAGTAGACGCGCTCGCTGACGCCGTCGTCTCTCGTCTCACCGCCCTTTCTTTTATAAAGACCGGATCGGATCATCGAGCGTACAGCTTCCCACCCATAAGCGACGCGAGCGTGATACCATCGGCGGGTGTCACGGCGACGTACGGGCGCTCGACCGGTCCGAACACGTCGACCACGCGACCGACCGTCGAGAGCGACTCGTCGACGACCATCAGCCCGATCTCGGGTGGCTCGCTCTCGTTCTCGGCGTCGACGCGGGCGATCGCGAGCCCCTGTGCGGTCCTGACGACCGTTCCAACGCGCCGCATCGTCACTCCCGAATGAGTCCGAGATACGCGGCGATCGCCTGGACGAGGTCGTTTTTCGCGGTGTCCTCGGTACCCTGGACGACGACCGCGCCGCGCGGTTCGAACTCCCGTGAGTACGTCTTCTCGCGCTCTATCACCGCGTCGTAGCCGACCTGCTGGACCGCCTTCGCGATCTCGTCGACGGTCGGGTCCTCGACCGCGAGATCCGTCGGCACGCGACGACCCTCCGACCGGGAGCACTCCGCGTCGAAGTAGGCGGGATACACGACGTTCTCGACCATACCGACACAGCGAGCGCGCGGGGTAAGGTCGTTTCGACTGCGGGACGAAACGCGAGATGGGCCACGAGTGGATCGACGGAAGCGAGCGGCTTCGTCGCTGCTACCGCTCTCGACGAGCCGTCGTTGCGGCGGCGAGCGTCGCGAGCAGCGCGGCGACGATCGCGGTCACGACGCCGAATCCGGGCGCCTCGTCGTCGACTGCGTCGTCCTCGGCGTCCTCGGCGTCGGTGTCGTCCGCGTCGTCGGTCTCGTCACTCTCCGGAGTGTCATCCGACTCCGCGGCGGCGTTGTACTCCTCGACCGCGTCGGCGAGCGTCGCGGTCGACTCGACCACGCTGATCGGTGCGGGCTGGTTGAGGTAATGCACCTGCATCACGACCGCGTTCCGCTCCTGTCCGGCGGTCGTCCGCACGTACGGCTCCTCGTCGAGTATCGGTGCATCGGGATCGGTGACGAGGATCAGCTCGGGATCCATCCCGATGACGACCTCGCCGGAGAGCTGTGGGTACCCCTCGTGTTCGGCAGCCGCGACGTTTTCGACCCCGCCGATCGTCATGATCTCGTCGATGAACGTGTTGCCGGCGGCGACGAATCCGGACCCGAGCGGATACAGCGCGGCCGGTCGATCGATGTCGGCGGTCCTGTCCTCGACGGCCTCGACCTCCTCGTACATCCACTCGTTCGTCTCGGCGGCGGCCTCGCACTCGCCCGTCAACAGCCCGATCCGCTCGGTTTTGTGCGCGATGTCGTCGATGTCGGTCGCTTCGGGGAAATGGTAGACGGTCTCGCCGGCGTTGCGAAGCGGCTCGACGTCCTCCGCGGAGGCGTTGGGTGCCAACACCAGATCCGGCTCGGTGTCGACGACTCGCTCCACGTCGATCCCGAACTCGGCGGAGACGTCGGTCTTCTCGTCGGCCCCCTCGAGATACATCGCGAACTGCGTGACGCCGACGACCCGGTCCCGCGCGCCGATCGCCCACAGCGTCTGCGCGGCCGACGGGTTCGTCGTCGTGATCCGCTCGGGCGGCCCCTCGAGCGTTATCTCCTCGCCGGTCGCGTCCGTGACGGTGATCGGAAACTCGCACTGTTCGGCGGTGTCGGCCGCCGCAGGGGCGTCGACCGCGGCCGTCGACGGTCCGGATCCCGCCGCAACCCCCGCGAACCCGCCGACGAAGGCGGTCACGACGAGCACCGCGACGACGACTCCTGAACTGTTTCGCATCGCAAAGATGGCCGTGCCCGTCCAATAAGTATTTATCTACTACAAGTTTTGTTGGTAACCGAATGGGAGCGACCGCGAGAGCGACGGCGTGGTCCGCCGGGTTAGCCGCGCTGCTCGTCGCCGTCGTGGTCGTCAGCGCCGGGATCGGGCCAGTCCGGATCCCGCCGGGAGAGGTGCTAAAGGTGGCGTTGAACGCGCTCGTCGTACCTGCGGGAGTCGAGACCGGCTCTCGGGAGGCAGGTGCGCTGTTCGTGCCGACGCTGGATATCGTCTACCGGTCGCCGTTCTCGTTCCCGGTCGATGACGTCCACCATCGGATCGTGATGTACGTCCGGCTGCCGCGGATCCTGCTCGCGGCGGTCGTCGGCTTCGCGCTCGCGGCCGCCGGCACCGTCATGCAGGGGTTTTTCAGGAACCCGATGGCCGACCCGTCGATAATCGGCGTCTCCTCGGGCGCGGCCGTCGGCGCGGTCGCGTTCATCGTGTTCCCGGTGGCGCTGTCGACGACGCTCGCTCTTCCGGTCGTCGGCGCGGTCAACGTGGGGCTCTCGCACGGCGCGGGAGTGAGTATCTTCGCGTTCGTCGGCGCGGTGACGGCGGCGTTCGGCGTGTACGCCATCGCGACGCGCCACGGTCGGACGCCGGTTGCGACGCTGCTTCTCGCCGGCGTCGCCGTGCAGACGTTCCTCGGCGCGGTGATCTCGTACCTCCAGCTACAGGCCGGGGAGTCGCTCCGCCGGATCGTCGCGTGGCTGATGGGCCATCTCTCGGCCGCCTCATGGAGCGACGTGACGGTGACGGTGCTCATCGTCCCGCCGCTTTTCATCATCCTCCTCGCGTACGCTCGCGATCTCAACGTCCTCCTCCTCGGTGAAGAGGAGGCACAGGGGCTCGGGATCGAGGTCGAACGGACCAAGCGGATCCTGCTCGCAGCCTCCTCGTTGATCACTGCCGCCGGGGTGGCGTTTGCGGGCGTCATCGGCTTCGTCGGCCTGATCGTTCCACATATGCTCCGACTCGTCGTCGGCCCCGACCACCGCGTTCTGCTGCCGACCGCCGCTCTCGCCGGTGGCTCCTTTCTCGTCGCTGCCGACACGCTCGCCCGGTCGGGAAGCGCGGAGCTTCCGGTGGGAGTCGTCACCGCCGCAGTCGGCGCACCCTTCTTCATCTACCTGCTTACGAAACGTGAGGTGCACGAGCTGTGAGCACCGACGATACCCCCAACACGGACGCCGGAGAGGAGACGCCCGGCGACGGGAATGGGCCGAAAGCCGGCACCCACGCTGGCGGACAAACGCCGGTGATACGCGTTCGAGATCTCTCCGTCTCGTTCGGCGAGCTGTCGGTGCTGTCCGGCGTCGACGTCGACGTTGCGTCGGGAACGCTCGTCGGGCTCGTCGGCCCGAACGGGGCGGGGAAAACGACTCTGCTGCGGGCGATCAAGGGGACGCTGACTCCGGATGCGGGCGAGGTTCGGCTGGCCGGTGATCCGGTGTCGGAGCTGTCCGCAAAGCGCACGGGTCGACGCGTCGCAAGCGTGCCACAGGAGACGAGTCTCTCGTTCGACTTTCCCGTTCGGAACGTCGTCGAGATGGGGCGAACGCCCCACGTCGACCGCTTCGGGAGTCACGACGGCGACGACGCGGCGGCGGTTCGAGCGGCGATGGCCGCCGCGGACGTCGAGCAGTTCGCCGACCGTCCGATCACGGAGCTGTCTGGCGGTGAGCGTGGCCGCGTCCTGCTGGCTCGGGCGCTCGCACAGGAGACGCCGGCGCTCCTGCTCGACGAGCCGACGGCGAGCCTCGACGTGAACCACGCGATCCGGACGCTGGAACTCGTGCGCGAGCGCGTCGTCGAGGGGAAAGCCGCCGTCGCCGCGATTCACGACCTCGAGATGGCGGCGCGATACTGTGACGAGATCGTTCTGCTCGCCGACGGCGAGGTCAGCGCTGCCGGACCGCCGGAGGCCGTGTTGACGGCACGAAGCCTCAAAACGGCGTTCGACGCCGAGGCGTTCGTCGGTCGCAACCCAACGACCGGTCGTCCGACCGTGACGTCGTTCCCCGCCACTGACGCCGCGGCGCGACGAGTCCACGTCATCGGCACCGGCCCGGATGCGGCCCGCGCGATCGGTCGGCTTTCGGCCGCCGGACACACGCTCTCCGTGGGCGTCGTTCCCGAGGGAGACGTTGCGGCGCGAGCGGGAGACGCAGCCGAAGCGACCGTCGTCACCGTGCCGCCGTTCGAGCGCGTTGGATCCGGGTCCGAGGCGGTGTCTCGCGCTCGCGAGCTTGCGACGGCCGCCGACGTGACCGTGGCCGTCGGCGATGTCGCGACCCCGAACCGTGCCGTCCTCGACGGATGCACGGCGATCGTTTCGGTCGATATCGACACGGAGGCCGATGTCGATCGACTGCTCGACGACGTGGCGTCCGCTCCGGACGGTTGACGCGACGGGCTTCGATCCGCGATGTTCGTGGTCGCGGAGAAAGCGCAAGGACGAAACCCCCCGTTCGCCTACGGATACACAGATGCTCCCCCGTGAGTACCGCGGCGTTGCGTTCGCGGTCGCGCTGTTCGTCGTGGTGCAGATCGGTGCTCTCGCGCTGGTTCCGGAGTTCGCCGAGAGCGGCTACCAGCCGGTCGATGACCCGCAGGACCCGACGAACAGTCTGATCTACATCGCCGCCATTCTCGTCATGACGGGGCTCATGCTGGCGGCGTTCCGATACGAGTTCGACTGGGCGATCCGGCTCCTGATCGTCGGCGTTTCCGGCTGGCTCGCGTGGTACGTGTTCGCTGCGGTGCTTCCGCCGCTTCTCGCTGCAATTCCGGCCGTCGCCGTCGCTGTCGGGTTGCTGGTCCATCCGGAGTGGTACGTCATCGACGCTGCCGGCGTGTTGATGGGCGCCGGCGCTGCTGGCCTGTTCGGGATCACCTTCGGAATTTTACCCGCGTTGATCCTGCTCGTCTTCCTCGCGGTGTACGACGCGATCTCGGTGTACGGAACCGAGCACATGCTGTCGCTTGCCGAGGGCGTCATGGATCTCAACATTCCGGTGGTGCTCGTCATCCCACTGTCGCTGTCGTACTCGCTGCTCGACGACGATTTCTCCGGTGCTGCCGACGTTCACGAGACCGAGGCGCAGACGGTGGACGATACGATGGCTGGCGCGGCGAGTGACACACCGGACCGGGGAGAAGCCGACCCGACGGCTAGTGTGGAGGACGATACAGGAAGCGATCGGGAAGACGACGCGGCTCCTCCCGAGGACGGCTCCCGTGACGCCTTCTTTATCGGTCTCGGCGACGCGGTCATTCCCGCAGTGTTGGTCGCCAGCGCGGCGACGTTCTCGCCCGCGCCAAGCCTCTCAGTGCCGCTCATCGGGATCAACCTTCCCGCGCTGCTTGCCATGGGCGGCACGGTTCTGGGACTGCTCGTGCTCATGAGCTGGGTGATGAAGGGACGTGCCCACGCCGGACTCCCCTTGTTAAACGGCGGCGCGATCGGCGGATATCTCCTGGGCTCCGTCGTTGCGGGCGTGCCGCTCGTCGACGCGTTCGGACTAACGCCGCTACTGTAGCGGTCTCGTCCCTTGGCGGGCCGTTTTTGTCGCGGTCTCGTCTCCTCAAGCCCTGGCACGGCCTCGGCGACGGTCGTCGTCGAGGTGACGCTCGGATCGGAGCCTCTTTCGGGGCAAAGTTGAAGCCGGGCCACCAAGACGGGCCTTCATGGACGAGAAGCGTTTCGTCATCGCCCTCTTCGGACTGGCAGTCGCCGGAATCACCGGCTACATCGCCTACCGATTCGTCGCCCCGCTGACGGTCGCGGTGTTCCTGTACTACTCCACGCGACGGTTCTACCACGGCCTCGAACGGTTCCGGCTCCCCGCACGGATCCGCGCGGCGGCCGCCATCTCGCTCATCGGCGTCCCGCTGATCGGGCTGTTGAGCTACACGGTCGTGCTGATCGTACTCGAGGCGCGACGCTTCATCGACCAGTATCCCGTAGCCGAGACGGTGGGTGCCGAGGAGGCGTGGATCCAGGGGTTGGCGGATCTCACTGACCCCACGTTCGAAGGCCTGATCGAGACGTATCGCTCCGGCGACTTCGACCCGCTCATCGAACTCCTCGCCGAGCACGCGGCGCTTTTGACGAACACGGTGACCGGGTTCGCGCTCAACGCACTCATCGCCGTGATCGTTACCTACTACCTGCTTCTCGACGGCTCACGCTTCCACGACTGGCTGCTCTCGTTCGACGACGAGGCTATCGTCAGGGAGTATTTAGAAGCGGCCGACGCGGAGCTCGAGGCCGTCCTCTACGGGAATCTGCTCAACGTCATCGCCATCTCGCTCATCGCGGTCGTGACGTACACCGCGTACAATCTCGCCGTCCCGACTGCAGCACAGGTTCCGTATCCCGCGCTTGCGGGTGCGCTCACCGGGATCGCGAGTCTGATCCCGGTCGTCGGCATGAAAGTCGTCTACTTCCCGCTGGCGGCGGCCGCGGCGACGCCGATCGTCCTCGATAACGAACTCGGACTACTCGTGTACGTCGCGGGCTTTCTCGCGGTCGTGGTCGTGGTCGTCGATACGATTCCGGATATCGTTCTCCGGCCGTACTTCAGCGGCAAAACCACCCACGTCGGGCTGCTGATGTTGGCGTACGTGTTCGGCCCGGTCGTCTTCGGCTTTCACGGGCTCTTTCTCGCGCCGATCGTGTTGGTGATCGCGCTCACGTTCGCCGACACGGCGCTGCCGCGACTACTCGGAGTCGACCGCGAGAGCGACACCCGGCGCGTGCCGCCGGCTCAGCGCCGACTCGACGAGTTTCGCTGACGACGCGAGCAAGGCGGCTACAGCTCGATCCGCTCGACGATCGAGTCGTCCCCGTTCTCCTTGCTGTTGATGGCGACGATACGAACCTCCTGTTCGAGCAGGGAGCCGTCGACCTTGGCTTTGAGAAGCGAGTCGACCTGATACACGCCCGCGGCGTTCAACATCCTGATCTCCACGCTGACCGGCGATCGCTCGCCTTCACACAGGAGGACCTGCTCTATCGCCTGCGAGGAGACGGTGTTGATCCCGCGTCCTCCCTTCTCGTAGGGTACCCGCGAGCGACCGCGCTCCATGTCGAGTCCGTCGGCGATCCGGATGACGCCCGCCTCGCGGGTGAGGGGTTGTTCTTCGGTGTGATGACAGAGGATCGCGTGTAACACCTCCGACTTTATCCGGACTCGCTTGGCCGTGTCGTAGAACTCCTCGAGCAGCCGATCGAGGATGTCCGCCGCCAGCGGCAGCGAGTAGTACGAGTGGTCGTCGCGGTGAACGACGTGGCCGATGTCGTGCAGCGTCGCCGCCAGCGCGATGATCACCGGCTCGTCGGCCTCGTCCAGCCCCTGATCGCGTGCGCCGTTAAACTCGACGCCGCCGCGTTTCAACAGTTCGTACAGACGAAGTGCGCGGTCACGGACGATCTCGATGTGTTTCGTTCCGTGGTCGTTGTACCCCTTCCGAGTGACCGCGTTCACGTTCTGCGCCTCCAGATACGTCGTGATCTCCTCGTCGGCCGTGATCGACTCTAAGACGGCGTTGAGCCGCTCGTCGGGAAACGGGTGGTCCGCGCTCGGATCGTACTCGCGACGTTCGACGTGCGCATCGTCCGCTGGTTCGGTCATCGTGCCGCGAGGACGCGTGCCGGACGTAAAAACGTGCGCCGTCGGTGCCGGAATGTGACTCGCGTGGTGGCCTCACTCGGGGGCGGTGTAGCCTCACTCGGGCCGGTGTAGCCTCACTCGGGCCGGTGTAGCCTCACTCGGGCCGGTGTAGCCTCACTCGGGCCGGTGTATCTTCCCCTCGCGCGCATCGGCATCCTTGCGGCGGAGCGCGGCTGCGGCGTTGCTGGCGTCGTAGCCGAACAGGACGTCTTTCGCGTACGTCTCGGCGACTTCGGTCGCGTGGATCAGCTCGTCGACGTCGACGTCGACGGCGTACAGCTCCAAGGAGAACGGGGTGTCCGGGGGTGCGCCGTGGACGTCGTAGTCGCCGCCGAGCAGCGACCGAAACCCGCGAGCGATGGATTCGAGCCAGTAGGTGGTTCCGTACGCCGTATCGTACACGGGGACGACGAACTCGTCGACGTGCTCCGTGAGGCGATCGATGTCGAGTCCCGACCGTTCACACAGGTGGCCGGGGTACGGGTCGGGGTACAGCGTCAGCAGCGTGCGTCCGGGGATCCGGTCGCTGGCGTCGGCGACGAACTCGGTGATGACGTCGGCTCGCCACGCGGTGCGGTCGTCGTGGTCGCTCTCCGTAAACAGCCGTTCACAGCGGTCGCAGCGGCAGAACCCCTCCCGCGGAAACCCGACATCGTCGAGTCGGACGTCGTCTGCCTCCGCGGCGCAGTCCTCGATGATCTCGAGGAGCCCCCGTCGGTACTCGGGATGGGTCGGACAGATGTACGCCCAGTCGAAGTACTCGCGATCGCGTGTCGCGGGCTCGCCGCGCTCGTCGACCGGAACGAGCTCCGGGTTCTCGCCCGCGGCCGCGTTGTCCCCGAAACACGACACCATGTTCACGGCGTTCGGAAGCGGTGCCGCGGCCCGTCCCGTGACGTCTTTCACCTCGTAGAAGCCGACGTCGAACGGATCCATCTCCACCTCGTCGGCGTTGCGCGTGACGACCCCGTACATACGAGCCGCTAGGGAGGTAGACGGGTAAAAATTCGGGTGTTGCGGATCGACTCTGCTCGGTGTACAAGCGGTACAAGGCGACTGCCCCGGGGCTTGACCCCGGGGTGCGTTCACGTGCTCCGCTACTCGACTTCGACCGGCTGTTTGTCACCGGCAAACAGGAAGTACGCGACGACGACGAGCGCCAGTACGACGACGAGTTTCGCTTTCGTGCTCATATCGGATCATGTGCTCGGAACCGGCTAAAATCTACCGACCAACTTCGGTCGCGCACCTGGATCCGTCCACCTCGTTCGTGCGGTTCGTTCGACTCGTTCGTGCAGTCGCTCCGACATGCTCTCAGCGGGCACCCTCGACCCGCTTCCCTCCGACGATCTTCATCTTTTAACATTCTGGATATTGGAGCCGAACGGGGATACGGACGGAAGACAAGATGTTCGTATTGACCACCCATGTCAGACGCGCCACAGCCCCCGACTGCAGGGTGTCGGATCTCCGACCCTCGGGTCACGGACGGGATCGGGCCCCCGACGTGTGACGAACTGTACGCCCAGCTTCGAACGGTCGACGACCCCGTCCTCGGCGACGACATCGTGTCGCTCGGGCTCGTCGACGACGTGAGCGTCGACCGCGACCTGATCGTCGTCGAGATGGGGTTGTACGCACCGTACGCGCCGAACGAAAGACGGATCGTCGAGGATGTCCACGAGGCGTTGCGCTTCTTCGACCGGGAGATCGTTACGGTCGTTGGGACACGCGGACGGGCACGTGCCCGGCGTGGGCGACTTCCGAGCATCAGAAACGTCGTTCCGTTCGTTGGTCGCGGGGGTGCGGTCGACGTCTCGACGGTGACGGTCAACGTGGCGTTCGCGCTCTCCCGGATCGGTGCCCGCGTCGGCGTGCTCGCACTGGGTGACGGGGTCAGCGACGACGTGGCGGACGGAGCCGTGACGGACGCCTCGGTCACGTCGGGGACGCCGGCGACGGTGTACGGCGTGTCAGTCGCGAGGGCGTCGACGATCGAGCGGGCTGCACGCGACATCGAATGGGGCGGGCTGGACTACCTGTTCGTCGCCGTCCAGTCCGACGAAAGCGAACTCCGAACCGCGCGTTCCGACCGTCTCTCGACGACGGGCCCGGTCGTGGTCGCGGCGTCAACGAGATCGGCCCGGGAATCGCAACCGGTGTCCTCGGAATCGAGTACGTCGACCGCGAACGGATGGGAACGCCCCGACCGAGCGGATGGATGGGTGCGGCCGCCGCTCGGCGTCATCGAGATGTCGAACGGTACGGGTTGTGAGGAGACGGACCGGCGCGTCGAGCATCTCGGCGGTGAGCGACTCACCGATGGGTCGAAGCTTCCCGTGTTCGGTCACATCCCTGATCTGGCAGCTATCGATACGGAGTACGGGACGCCGGTCGTCTGGGCCGACCACGAGTTCTCGACGATGTTCGACTCGCTTGCGTCGGGCATTGCGGATGCGATAGGTGCACGCGCGCGCAGAGCACACGGTAATCGGGTCCGAAGCGGCGGCGATCACTAGCCGTTCGCTCCGAACCGGCCGTCACTCGTCCTCGAACCGACGCTCACTCCCACTCGAAAAGCAGCGACGTCACCGCAGCCGCCGGATCGATCCCGTCAGCATCGGCCGAGATCACCACGCTTCCGTCCGTTTCACCGTCGACGGGGAGGTGTACGACGGCGACCTCGTCGTAGATCCTGATCCCGGTGCGATACGCTCCGAACGGCGTTCGCTGGCCACCGGACTCGACGACCGAAGAGAGCACTCCAGCTTTTCGCTCCAGCGTGTCCGGATCCGCGTCCGCCTCCACGTCGTCCCGAAAGAACAGCGGTTCGACGCCCTCGTCGGTCGAGACGACGATCGCACGAAGCGAATCCGGCTGCCGGTCAAGCAGCTCTTGGACCGGACGGGGAAGTGTTTCAGTCGATGTCATCGGAGTAGTCCTCGTTCCGGACACGCGAGTACGCTGGGCTGTATTATGCTCTTTTTTACTGTCGATTCTCAGAAACTGATACCGCGACTCGGTACATAAGTTCCGGGCTCTCCAACGATCGCGTATGAGCGACCCGACCGGCGTGGGGTGTGACGGCTGGAACAGCTCCGAATGCGTGGGCACGGAGCACTGTCCCCCTCGCTGTCCTCGGTTCGTCGACAAACACGGCGCGCGATGGACGCTCCGTCCGGCACGCGACGGGGATCGTGACCGACTCGACGAGATGTACGAGGCGTTCGGTGTTCGCGACCGCGCTCAGGGCGTGCCGCCGGCGGTCGACCACCGTCGTCGGTCGTGGATCGACACGCTGCTTTCGGACGGCACCAACGTAGTCGCGGCTGGTCGGGACCGGCTCGTGGGGCACGTGGTGTACACGGCGACCGACGATCCGCGACCGGAGCTCGCGGTGTTCGTCCATCCGGAGTTTCAGGGGCGGGGGATCGGAACGGAGCTGTGTCGGCACGCAGTCGCGGCAGCGTCGGAACACGGCAGGAAGGCGCTCGAACTCCACGTCGAGGCTTCGAACCGTACCGCCCTTTCGGTGTATCGCCGGATCGGGTTCACCGTGGTCGACCGCGACGGCGACATCCGCATGGAGCTCCCGCTCGAAGAGCCGGTGACGGAAGCGGTTCGTCTGCCGCCCGCGAAGCGCCGAGCTCCGTCGCCCTGACCGCCCGCTCACGGGGAACGCCACGGCCGAAGCTTTCAACATCGTGTCCGGCAAGCGCCGACTATGGATGACACGGATCCGGAAACGAGTGTCGACAGCGCCGAACACCGGCATCTTGACGGTCACGAGCGCCCCTCCGTCGCCGAGGCGGTTGTCGACCGTCTTCTTGACGCCGGGATCGACACGGTGTTCGGGATTCCCGGTAAGCAGACGCTTCCGTTGAATCGGGCGCTTGCCGACCGTGACGCGGAGTTCATCGTTGCTCGTCACGAGACGGCCGTCACCCACCAGGCATGGGGGTACGCCGAGACGAGCCAGCCGGGAGCGATGGCCGCGACGGTGGTCGTGCCGGGCCCGGGCGACATGAACGCGATGAACGGACTGAAGAACGCGCTCAACGACGCAGTCCCGATGGTCCACCTCGCGGTCGAAACAGAACGTGACGTTCGCGGCGGGGACGGGATCCACGAGACACCGCCGGAGACGTACGACACCGTGGTGAAAAGGAACGTTCTGGTCGAGTCGCCGGCGGGCGCAGTCGCCGCCGTGAGCGAGGCGATCCGGACCGCTCGCGAACACCCGCAGGGACCGGTTCGGATCGGTATCCCGAAGGACGTGCTCGCGAGCCGGACGCCGCAGGCGGCTCCCGCCGAGCGATCCGTGCGGACGCCCCCCACCCCCTCGGCGTCTGCCGTGACCCGAGCAAGCGAGCTGCTGTCCGTGGCGGAGACCCCTGTCGTGCTCGCCGGTGGCGGCGTTCGACGATCGGGCGCGACCGAGCGACTTCGTCGCGTGGCCGAGCACCTCGACGCCCCGGTGGTCACGACGTATAAGGGAAAGGGGTCGATTCCGGAGTCGCATCCGCTGTCCGCCGGCGTGCTCTGTGGCGGGGCAAGCTCCGAGCTTCGCGGACTGCTCGCGGCGTCGGACGTGGGACTCGTCGTCGGCTCCGACCTCGACGCGGTCGCGACGTCGACGTGGTCCGTGGCGCTCCCCGAGTCGCTGATCCACGTGACGCTCGAGGCCGACGACATCGGGTTCGGCTACGACACCGACCTCGGTGTCGTCTCCGACGCCGACCGATTCCTGTCGGCGCTTCTCGACGAGCTGCCGAGCGGACGCCCCGACCCGGACGTCGAGCGCTCCGACCCGGACGACGGGCACGCCTCGACGGACGGCGTATCCCGGGCACGTTCGGTTCGGGTGGCGGACCGCGAGCGGTTCGAGGCGCTCGCGGCAGACCGCGACGCTGACACACCCCTGCGGTCCGTCGAAGTCGTTCGGGAGGTTCGGTCGGTCATCCCCGACGAGGCGATCGTCACGGCCGACGCGGGCGGATTCAGAATCTGGACGCTCGTGGCGTTCGAGGCGATGGGGCCGCGGTCGTACGTCAATCCGGGCTCGTGGGCGACGATGGGGACCGGCGTTCCGTCCGCGATCGGGGCTGCGCTCGCGAATTCCGACCGACCGATCGTGGCGCTCACCGGCGACGGCGGACTCATGATGTGTGTCCACGAACTCCACACGTTGGCGACCGAGAGACTCGACGTCACGGTCGTCGCCCTGAACAACGACGACTACGCGATCATCAGCGAGGAGGCCGAGCGGTCGTACGGATTCGAGACCGGTGCGTACGGCTGGGATGAGTCGGGACTCAACCTCGTCGCGGTCGCTGAGGGGATGGGCGTTTCCGGTGAGCGCGTCCGTGACCGCGACGAGCTCGGTGATGCGGTCGCTGCCGCCGTCGCCCATGACGGCCCCGCCCTCGTCGAGGTGATCACGGATCCCAACGAGCCGCAGGCGAGCGAGTGGATGACACCGTCCGAGTGAGCTGCCGGGACGAGCGCGGGTGGCTCGGCGAGCGCTACCGGATCCCCGACCGGTCGGCGTCTCCGACGACATCGTTTCTCCTCCGACGACGTTCCAAACCGTTTATACCTGCCCCGCGGGAAAACGGTGATATGCCGCGAGAGCAGAAGCAGGTTCGCGAACTACAGGAGGGAAGCTACGTCATGATGGACGACGCCCCCTGCAAGATCAACCACTACAGCACCGCCAAACCCGGGAAACACGGGAGTGCGAAGGCCCGGATCGAGGGGAAGGGCGTGTTCGACGACAGGAAACGCTCGCTCTCGCAACCGGTCGACGCGAAGGTGTGGGTGCCGATCATCCAACGGAAACAGGGACAGGTCGTCTCCGTCTCCGGAAACGACGCACAGGTGATGGACTTGGACACGTACGAGACGTTTACCATGCGCATCCCCGAGGAAGAGGAGTTCTCCTCGGACGACAACATCGAGTACCTCGAGTACGAGGGTCAGCGAAAAGTCGTCGGATAGTCGATGTTTCCGGGAGCGACGGCGGACCGCGCGGCTGCTTCCTACGTGGTCGTCGGCGCTCCGCTCGACGCCACGACCACGTTTCAGCCGGGTACCCGGTTCGGGCCGGACCGGATCCGGCGGTTTTCACGCACGTACGACGACTACGACCACCGGACGGAGACGTTCTTCTCCGAACTCGGCGTCCACGACGCCGGTGACGTCCATCCGTGGGACGACGTGCCGGCGTATCTCGATCATCTCGCCGCGGAGGTCCGGAGCATCGTCCTCGACGACGCCGTTCCACTCCTCGTCGGTGGAGAACACACGATCACGTACGCCGGCGTCGAGGCGACTGCTCCCGACGTTCTCGTCGTCTGTGACGCGCACCTCGACCTCAGGGAGGAGTACGACGGCAATCGGTGGAATCACGCCTGCGTGACTCGACGCGCGCTCGATGTCGTCGACCGCGTCGTCGTCGTGGGGGCACGGACCGGCTCCCCGGCGGAGTGGGAACGAGTTGCCGACGCGGACGTGGAGGTCGTCGCGCCGGGGGACGCTCACGGCTGGCTCGACGGGCTCGACGCCGACACGTTCGCCGGGGAGTCCGTGTACTGCTCCGTCGATGTTGACGGTCTCGACCCGGGGTTTGCTCCCGGAACTGGGACGATGGAGCCGTTCGGACTATCGCCTCGGGAGGTCCGTGATCTGGTGCGGACGGTCGCACCCCACGCGGACGGCTTCGACGTCGTGGAGGTGAACGACCGCGACGACGGACAGGCCGCCGCAGTCGCCGGAAAACTTCTCAGGGAGTTCGTTCGACATCGGGCGGCGGTAGCCGGTTGAGACCGGCGGGCCGGTGATCGTACTCACTGTGGGTCGGATCGAGCCAGCTCCGCGAGCCGCCGCCGTGCAGCCGATACCGCCTCCATCGAATCGATCCACTCGCCGGGGTTCGTACACCAGATACGGTCGCCCTCGACGCTGACACAGAATATCGACTCCGACGACGGCGACAGCACCACGTCGTCGACGTCGGACCGATCGCCGAGGTGCGCGTCGATCAGCCGCCGTGCCGTTTCAGCTTCGGTCCAGAGGCGCTTACCCGTCGCGTACTCGACCGCTATCTCTGCCATACGCGCACGTTGGAACTACATGATTAATAACTACTGTATTGTGGCAGTGCTTGCGAGCTACGGTCACCGACCGTCGTAGACGATCTCCCCGCCGACCACGGTCATCGACACGTCGATCTCTCGGATTCGCTCCGGGTGCTCCCACGGAGACTCCGCGAGAGCGACGAGGTCAGCGTCCGTTCCGGTCTCGATCGTTCCACGTCGGTCCTCGTCGAAGCCGGCGTACGCCGCGCCGGTCGTGTACGCCTCGATCGCTTCGCTCACCGTGAGTCGCTGGGACTCGTCCGGCGCGTTGACGGCGTGATGCACGCCGAGCAGAGGGTCCATCGGCATGCCGTCGGAGCCGAACGCGAGCTTGACGCCCGCATCGAGCATGTCTCGGAAGCGGTTCGTCTCCGTCCGGCGGTCGTCGAGTCGCGAGTCGTACAATCCCCCCTCGTCGGCCCACTTGTGGAAGTTCGGCTGCACGCTCGCAACGACGCCCATATCGGCGATACGGTCGATCGCCTCGTCGGTGGCGAGCTCGACGTGTTCGATCCGATGCCGGGCGTCGCCCGGGTCGTCGACTGCGGCACGATCGTAGGCGTCGAGTACGGCGTCGACCGCCTCGTCGCCGATCGCATGGGCGGTGAACTGGAACCCGTTCGTGGTTGCGTCCGTAACCATGTTCCGCAGCTCGTCCGGAGCGACCACCCACCGACCGGTTTCGTCGGGTCGGTCCGCATACGGTTCGGAGAGCTTCGCTGTGTGACCACCGATCGTTCCGTCGGTGTACGACTTGATCGCTCCGGTTTCGACGAGCTCGGAGCCGGCGTTCGTTCGGAGCCCGACCTCGTTCAACGCGTCGAGGTGGTCGCTCCAGTAGTTGAGCCGGACCCGTGCGGTGAGCTCACCCTCGCGGTCGAGGTCGCGGTACACGCCGGGTGCCTCCGAGCCTCGAACCATATCGTGGAATCCGGTGACTCCCTTCCGCGCACAGTCCGCGAGCGCGGCCTCGACGAGCTCCCGAGTGTTCCGACGACCGGGCTCGACGGCCTCGTAGATCGGGTCGATCGCCGTCTCCAGCAGAACGCCCGTCGGTTCGCCGCTCTCGTCGGTCGGCACGGTTCCGTCCGGTTCCGCGGCGAGGGCGTCCGCGAACCGATCGAGAACGACGGAGTCCACCGTGGCGACGTGCATGTCCTCTCGGAACGCCGCAACCGGACGGTCGGTGGGGACGCGGTCGAGGTCCGCACGCGTCAGATAGCGCTCGTCCTCCCAGGTCGACTCGTCGTAGCCGTAGCCGAGCACCCACGCGTCCCGTGTCTCCTCCAGCTCCGCCGCGCGGTCGGTCAACAGATCGACCGCCGCTTCGGGGGAGTCGGCGGCCGAGAGATCCGCGTGCACGAGGTATCGGCCCACGGTCGTCAGGTGCGTGTGTGCGTCGATAAACCCCGGCAGCAACACCCGACCGTCGAGGTCGACGACATCGGTGTCGACGCCGGCGAGAAACGTGACGTCGTACGTCGACCCGACGCGGACGATCCGACCGTCCCGAACCGCGACCGCCTCGTACGTCTCGTCGGGACCCGTTACCGTGTGGACCTCGGCGTTCACGAACACCGTGTCCGCGGCTTCACTCATATCTCTCGTCGCGGCCGGAGCGCGGTTAACCGTTCGGGAATCGGTCGTCGTGCAGGGTCGGTGGCGGCGGTTGTCGTTCGGCTGCTCGTCGCTCGGGCGAGAGTCGGGATCGGACCCGATTGTCGCCCCCGATCGTTGCCTCCGATCGTCGCCGTCACGGCTGCGGATCGTGGGTGATCCCTCCGTCGTTTCCAAAGGTCTTTGCCCCTGCCGGCGCTACGCTGACGTAATGGACGATGCCGCGCGGGCGCGTGAGGCCGCACGCGATGCGCTCGTGGATGTCGAACCCGAGCAACTGCGTGCAGCCATCGACGAGCGACTGCTTGACGCGGCGGTGACACCCGGCGTCCTGTCGCTCGTCACCGCCCGTGCTCTCGAAGCGACCGTACCGACCGAGCAGGTGGTCGACCGTGCTGCCGGAGTGCAGCTGATATACGAGGGGCTCCGGCTCACCCGCCGGCTAGCACACGAGGAGCCGTGGGCGACCGCCGCAACTCACGACGCCGACATCGACGCGGACATGGAGATGCTCGCCGCCGACGTGCTCGTCTCCCGCGGATTCTCGCTTCTGGCGTGTACCGACGCCGCGGCAGCCGCCGTCGACGTCGTCCGTGCGTTCGGTCGCGACCAGACGATCCGGAGTCGGGAAACCGTCGACCCCGAAACGGCCACGGCGCTCGACCGCAACCTGGAGGTCGACGCGCTCGAGCTCGCCGTGATCGCCGGCACCACCGCGGTCGGCGGCGACCCCCCCGAGGAGCTGTTGGCGTACGCTCGCGAGCTCGCGGCCGACTACGGTGGGGAGTTCCCGCCGCCGGGTCGAGCGCTCCCCGAGACGACCGCCGATCGAATCGCCGACATCTCGGAGCGGACCGTGAGCGCGACCGATCGATAACTCCGTTACGGGACGCCGTCTCTTCCCGTCGCTGGCGTGCGTATTCGTCTCGTGACGGACCCGGATCGAAACCCCTAAAGTCGGCTCCGGTCAACGAACGAACGCGCCTGGGTAGCTTAGCGGTAAAGCGCGTCCTTGGTAAGGACGAGAGCCCGGGTTCAAATCCCGGCCTAGGCTTATAACATTTCCTTCAAATCCTAGAACGACATTCAGTTACCGACTCTCCGTACATTGTTCTCCGACATTCTCCGTTGTATAATATTTCTGTCTTGTTTGACGATCTCTTGTACAGAGCGGTCTTTGTTCAACAGATCATCCAGATTCAATTCAAGTCATTACTTTCGATGTAAGTGGCTGAGATTCTGGCTGCGACTCTGTATATGTCTAATAGTAGTGTTGAGGCTAGTTTGTAGTCGTTTGCACCGTATCTGATTTGTCCGTGTGCTACACGATTTCTAATGTTTTGGCCTGAGGTGTTGGTATATCTGTACTGAAGATATTTTCCGAAGTTCAGACTGACATCTTCTTCGATCAGTCCGAACAAGCCACCTAACCCTTTTTGCTGGTAGACGTTTCCTTGGTTTTTGGTTGGTGCTTTACCCATCTCTTCGTAGACGTTTGCTGTAACACTCTCTAACCGAGGTATTGCCAAGTGAATTGCTTCGGCGTATTTTTCTTCGAAAAAGTTGATGAGCGCGTCTGTGAGGAACGCTTCATCATGTATCGAGATTCCCGGAATTAGTGAGAGCACGGTGTAGAAATCAGCTTCAAATAACAGATTTTCGTCGATAAGACGTTGAAGAGCTACGGCCAACGTATGATTTGCAACTCTCATACTCCCGATGTAACCGGACGGTGCTCGTTCACCATCTTGTTCAATTCCTGGTTCGAAACCTACAGAATCGCCTTCTGGTGAAATCACGTTACGGGACATCATATTAGCTGCCGGGTAGTTGGATAGCAAGACAAAGATACACCGCACAGTGATGCCTCTCGTCCTTACCGAAGTTCTCTCCCACCCAGAATTGACTGGAGCTGTTCAGGTGGATCAAGTCCTCGTCGTTTCCACGTCGCCAACATCGTTGTTATTGTCTCGTGAATCTGGACCCCTTCTGCCGAACGCAGGGTCCGAAACATCTTCCGAAGGACTACTTGCTCGCGCAGAGCCCGCTCTGCGCGATTATTCGTTGAATCAACACCCCGTTCGGTCACGAACGTCAGCCAGTGACCCAAGCCATTGCTGATCTTCTTGATCAGCTGCTGAACCTCTTGGGCCTCGTAACCTTCCCTCACCAGGCCCTCCAAGTGTAAGGATGCTTCCGCCCGCTTCTGCTCGCGGGCGGAAGCGGACGGATCTCCTTCGACGAACGTCGTTAGATCGTCGTGGAGTGCGTGCAACTCTTCAGACAGCCGCTCTGCTTCCTCGTACCGTTCAGCGACGTACTCAGCCTCCCGCAACAGGTGCGCCCAGCACCGCTGCAGTTTCGTGTGATAACTCGAATACGCCGACCAGCCGTCACAACTGAGCGTCGAGTCCTCGGCGAATTCCTCGCCGAGGACGTCTTCTAAGACTCCACTTCCTCGGCTTTCATCAACCCAAAACAGCACTTCGTCATCAGTGACGAACGTCCACGCCCAGTGTTGTTCTCCATCGACCGGAAAGCCTGTTTCATCGCAGTAGACGACCTCACTCTCCCGAATCTTCTCTTTGACATCCTCGTAAGCGGGTCGCAGACCGGCTGCGACCCGCTTAGTCAAGTTGTAGATCGTCCGGTGAGAGATCGGAAGGTCGAAGTCCCAGTCAAACAGCTCGGCCTGTTTCCGGTTCGGCAGTCGTTGATGGAACCGACCGAGAGCGGTTTGGGCCATGATATTTGGCCCAAACCGCCCCTTTTCGGGACAGTCAGGATGCTCAGCAACAACCTCGTTACCACAAGAACAGTGGTGTTTGCCGAGCTTGTACTCGGTAACAGTGGTTGGAACAGGAAGCGGTACGTCAATAATAGTCCGTGAAACGTAGCTATCAGGGCTAGAGAGGATTTGCTCACAGTCTGGACAGAATCCCTGATCAACGAGGATCGTCTCTTCTGGTTCAGGTGCTGTTCGAGTTGTTCCCTCGTGACCTTCGCTGCGTCCAGGCGATGAGTCGCTGGCGGCGTCAGAGTCGCCGCCAGCGTCGTCTTCATCAGGTTCTTGGTCTTCGTCCTCGGTTTGGTCGTCATCGCCTGGTGAATTAGCCGCACCACCCTGTCTACTGGGTGGTGTGTTTGGATTTTCGTACTGCTTGAGGCGAGCCTCAAGCTGTTCGATCTTCTGTTGTTGTGCAGTAATCTGGCGTCGCAGCAGCTGGTTCTCAAGCTTCTTGACTACGAGCTGCTGGCGGAGTAGCGAACTGTCGTCGGTGCGGATCACGGAATCTGTCGATTCCGTTGATCCGCGACTCCCCAGCGACACAGTAATTCAGCAGTAGTGAACGATCTATGAGACTGCTACGAAATCGTCTCGACATGGAACTGCTATCCAACTACTCCCATGATAATCAGGAGATTATAAATATCATCTAAGATAGTTATCGACTTTGTTTAGTGCAATTCTAATATAAGGTCCTCCAACAATGAGGAAGATAATAACAACCAAAAATAGCGGTAACGGTTCTGAGACAAATATCATGGGGGACCCGTCAGAAATCCTTAGTGCTCGTGCTAAGTTTTCTTCGGCAATAGGGCCTAGGACAATTCCTAAAATGAATGCTATTATCGAATAATTATGGACCTTCATAAAGTAACCGATGAAGCCTAAAATACCGATCGCAAACACATCTATCCAGTTATAATTGAGGGTGAAGCCACCCATCATAGCTAGCCCTATTACTAATGGTATAATTATTGCGGTGTCTATTTTCGTTATGTACCCTAGATATACAATAAAAACTATCCCTCCTACTAGTATAAGCAATCCGGCGATAATTAGCGCTATGTATACTGCATAGGTAATTTGAAGATTATCCGCGAAGAGATCAGGACCTGGTTGCAACCCGTGCATTATTAGTCCACCCAATAACACGGCTGTAGATGCACTTCCTGGGATCCCGAATGACATCGTCGGGATCAATGAGCCTCCAACTGTACCATTATTGGCAGCTTCAGATGCGACTAGACCTTCTGGATTACCGGATCCGAAAGAATCGGCATTTTCGGAAGAGCGCATTGCTTCTGTATATGATATGAAGTTCGAGACAGACGCTCCTGCACCCGGAACAGATCCGATAAATCCACCAATACTAGCAGATTTTACTAATAGTATTGGTCTTGAGATTACTTCCCGTATTCCTTTGGTTCGACTGCCTTTTAGTTTGGAGGTACCACTCGCAATACCACCAGACTGTCCTGCTAATGCAATCATTTCACCGATAGCAAAGATACCAATCAATGCAGCGACGAAGTCGAGACCATCATAGAGACCTGGTACTCCAAACGTGAAACGGTGAGTAGGCGCTGCCGGTGCCATTCCAATAGTCGTAAGTGCTAATCCAAAAAAGCCTGCAGTCAACCCTTTTACCATTGAACCCCGGCTTACAACAGTAATCATTGCTAAACCTAATAAAGCAATTAAAAAGTATTCCACAGTACCAATTATTAGTACAACCTCTATTAATAGAGGGGACAGCAGTATTAATAATACAAACACAAGTATTCCCCCTAGAGATGAGGCCGTAGCCGAAAGTGCCAGAGCAGTTATTGCCGATCCTTGCTTTGCCATTGGGTACCCATCAAATGTAGATGCCGCTGCGGATGCTGTTCCTGGAACGTTAAGCAATATTGCGGCTATTGCCCCGCCGTACATACCCCCACCATAGATCGTTGTGAGGAATATTATTGCATCTGCGCTGTTGAGGGGTAATGTGAGTGGAAGAACAATTGCCATTCCTAAGGTAGGCCCAATACCAGGAGCTGCTCCTAATATAGTTCCAATTATTAGTCCAAGGACTAGCCAGAACGGTGTTGGCCAACTTAACACAATGCCTAATGCATTGCTTAGTGGCTCTACAACCATTAGCCCATCACCCACTCATGAACCATTCCAATATCAAATCGAACGTAGACTAATTCCATGAATAGATAGGGTATTATGAATCCAGCAATAGTGAGTGGAATTATTATTTTCCAAGGCTGCTTGAACCAGTATAAGTAGATTCCTATCATTATGGGAGTTATCCATAAAAAGCCAAACATATAACTAAGAGTTGGATAGGTTATGATAGTTGCCGACACAACAATTTTATCATCCACCCCATAGCGAGTGGAAGAACCATTTTCTTGCTCATCCAACGCAGGTTCTTGATTTTCTATTTCATCGTCTAGCTCTCCATCACTAATGTCCTTAGGAGAATCAAGTAATTCGATTCCACTTGGTAATTTATTTCGGAAGCCACTGGGCATATATTCCTGAAGGAACAAAAAAGTGGACCCGAGTAAAACAGCTGCTCCTGTATATTTGGGAAATGTGGCCACAGACCCTGGAGATAAAGAAAAGGATTTAATGAACATATATCCTCCAATGGCCCCCATTAAGGTTAGTAGCGCCTTCTCTGATAGGTCTTTTTGGTGATTTTCCCTATGCTCAGTCATTGCTGATTACCTGGATATTGGTTGTTGACCAGTATGAACTATTCGTGAAAACTGTACGCCCGTCCACACGGAAATTTAAACTTTCCATTCTGCTTAAACCACAATTCTGCTGTTAACTTTCCATTCTGCTTAAACCACAATTCTGCTGTTAATTGGTCCTCTATTTGATTTATTCAATATTTATTAATCACCAACAACACGTTCTCTGAAGTCGTCCATATCTAACCGTTCAGGCATTTCTTCAACAGGTCCCTGAAGCGCATCATCCGCTACGTCTGGTCCACCATATTCAATGGCAGTACCGCTCTCTTCTGCCCATTCTTGGTAATCTGGATCTTGTAGGGCCTCTTCTACTGCTTCTGTTAAAAATTCAATTTTATCTTGCTCAACCCCTTCTGGGAAAAACATACATCGAGATAGACGTGACGCCCATGTTAACGAGTCCTCAATCTGGTCGTACTCATAGGAAGATGGAACATCAGGGAGGATAGGTGAAGGCGGGTCAGGTTCGGATGGCCCCGTTGCTATGGGATCAATATCACCGGAATCAATAAACCCTCGAGCAGCGTCTGCTGTAGCGATACCGGCTGGTACTTCTCCACTAGCTATTGCTTCAGCCGTAGGGCCACCTCCGTCATATGGTATGAATTCATCGTATTCAAGGCCAAAGTCGTTGAGTATTTCAGCTGTGATGTGGGTACTACCTCCTAAACTATCTCCTGCAAAGAGTTCAAATTCGCCACTTTCATACCTACTAAAAAGATCATCTAAATCTTCAACATCATGGTCGGCATGAGCATGAATTACTTGTGCCGAATAAGTGTACATCGCGATTCCCTGGAGCGAAGTGATATCGAATCCAGGATCGTCTACAACTGCCGTTGAGACTGTTCCCGGTGGATTAAAGCCACCAAAAGTATAACCATCAGGATCTGCTCGCACTAGTTCTTCAGTTCCCCTCATAGACCCACCTCCAGGAATGTTGTCGATCTCAATGTCTTGTCCAATTACATCGGACAAGGCAGGGGCAAGCTGGCGCATTATTGTGTCCGTTCCACCGCCTTGACTGAAGGGGATAATGAACCGCAATGGTTGATTAGGATACTCACCTTCCCCACCACCGCCGAGACATCCAGCCAAGCCGACCGCTGCACCTGCTGCTGAAGTCTTCAAGAATTGTCGCCGTTTCCTACTCACTACTGTGAGGTTGTCTTTCTCTGTCATCCTTCATCCCAACAGTATGATTTATCATTTATAAAGATTTCGTTATCGACACTTATTCGATTTTGCATATGGTGTGAGAGCCATAGCAAGGGTTGCATGACATTCCTTTCGCTCCCTGAGGTCGAGTTATCACTACGTCGTGAAGCTGTTAATTAGAGCGTTTACTTGCTGTGAATGTGCGTATAGGGAGTGAAGTCTAACTCATAGATTCAGGGCGCGTATAGTCAGATATGATGAAATATGGTGGAAAGTTAGTCGGTGCCGGCGAGGAGCAGTTTCGCGAGCAACTGGGCACGGAGCGTGGTCCCAAAGAGATTAAGCGTCTTGTGGCGGAGCTCAAATACAAATCAGGCCTTCCACCAGCCAAAATCCAGGATCAGTACCTCACAAAGCGTTACCAGCTAATTCGATCTGAGTCTCCCAGTTTCGTCCTGACGAGTCATCACGAGTAGGGTGAAGTACGCTGATCGAAGAGGGACTGTCGCTGTCGGCGGCAATAGTACCTAGCGTAACTTCTGAAGGTATCCACCAAGAAACTCGTCAATCCATGAGGCTGCAAAACTCAGCCGAGTCGTAAGTTCCTCAAAGAGCTTAGTGAGGAGAGCGCGGTATTCTGCCGCGCTCTCCACGATCAACGGCGATGCTTCCCATTTGAGGCTTTTCCAGACCTGCTCGATTGGGTTGAGGTCAGGCGAGCCAACTGGGAGAAACACGAGATCAATGCCCAGTTGATGGGCTCGCCTACGCGTGTACTCACACACATGCGACGAAAAGTTGTCCAAGACGAGCAGAATCCGTTGGCCCGGATTCTGCTCGCGGATTCCTTCGAGACAGCCACAGATCCGTTCTTTCTCTTGATTGGCCGGAAACTGAATGACACTCTCACCAGAGAGTGCGTAGAACCCGACCGCTGGTTCGTCTAGCTTCACCAGCGGTCGGGTGATATGTGGATCATCCACCGTGTAGAGCCGCTGTGAGTTGTCCCATGGTTGGGGATGCGACGTATCGAGAAATCCAAGGACAGTTCCGCCGTCCGTACAGATTTCCTCGTCAACGACCCACCCTTCTTCGTCATCTCCTTCGCGTTGGTTGTGCGGCTCATCAGCCCCCTCGTCGAACGCGTCGCCGACGCGTTCGTCGAGAATCTCTTCGGCGTTCTCTGGACGTGATGGACGCTTTGTCCGTGGAATCGCGTAGGAGAGACCGAGATCTTCGAGGAACGTACTCAGGTATACCGGATGAAATTCTACGTCGAATTCCTCGTTGATGAGATGCTGAATTTCCTGTTTCTTCCACGGCTGCCCGTCACGAAGTAGTTCCAAGAGGCGTTCTTGTTGGTCCTCGCCGAGCTTCGGGGGCCTGCCGCCCCCGAAGTTCGGCATCAGCAGTCCGAGGCCGCCCTTGTTCCATCGTCGAGCCCAACGCGTTCCTGTCGCGGAGGACTTACCGACGTCATCGGCAGCGTCCTCCAGCGTTGCTCCCTTGTAGACTCGTTTGATGAAGATCAGCCGCTCAGTGAGTTTCTCATCACTCAGCTTTGAACGTTGAAGTAGGATCGTGACATAGGCGGTAGCGAACACGGATGATGCCGATTACGGACTTCTTGTCGTGCACGCGTGTATTCGACGAGTTCGAGTCGCTGTCACCCGCACAACGTCAGCACGCGAAAACCTACGCCACAGGTCTTGTTGCGGCCAGCAACAAGACCGTGGCAGGCATCGCACGCGAAGTCCTTCCAGCTGGAGACAAACGCGCTCTCAACAAGTTCCTCACCGAGTACGACTGGGACGAACAGCAATTTAACCACGAACGCCTCGAAGAACTCCAAAAACACGGCGAAACACGTTGGTCGAAGGATGGGTACATCATCCTCGACGACACGATCACCGAGAAAGCCGGGGACGAAGTCCCCGGCGTCGGACACTTCTATGATCACGCCGAAGGTGACACTGTCTGGGGCCAAGACCTCATCTACGCCTTCTACGCTGACGACAAAACTGCCTACCCACTTACTTTCCGCCTCTACGAAAAACAGGACGAAGATGACCAAAACCACGCCACCAAGTACGATCTCGCCCGTGAGATCGTCACCGAACTCGAAGACAAGGTAGGTGTCCCGGCGGACACCTACCTCTTCGACTCGTGGTTCGCTCACGATTCTGCCCTCGTCGAACACATCGAATCCTACGGCAACGACTGGATCGGCCCGCTCCGGAGCAACCGACAGGTAACCTACGCCGGCGAAGAGATCAGCGTCGATGCGCTGGCAGAGCGCATCGACACCGTCGAGCGTGATGTTGAGGACGAGACCTACCACATCTGGACGAAGAAGCTTCCCGTCTCCCAACTGGGAGACGTGAAGCTGGTCATCGCCGAGAAAGAAACTGACGAAGACGAAGAGAACCCGGTCAAATACCTCGCCACGAACAAGATCGACGCACCGACCGAACACGTGATCCGCTCCTACGGAATGCGATGGCGCATCGAGACGTTCTTCGAGGACTCGAAGCAGGATCTCGGCCTAGGAGACTGCGAGATGCAGACTGACGAAGGTGCCAGTCGGCACTGGCACCTTCTGATGGCTGCCTACAGTCTCGTTCGTCTTGATCCCGATTCGAGCGCCTTGGGGACGGTTCGCTCGAAAGCGTCATCGCTTCGAGCGAACCTCGAACATTCCCTGAAAGAAGCCGTTTACAACCTGCTCTCGTGGGTTCGAGACAACGATGATCGTGGCGTCGATGACCTCATGGAAGAGATCGATCACCTCTTCGTTCACTCAACAGCCGACGCTAACGTTCAAAGCTGAGTCATCAGTAGACTCCGCAAGAAGTCGGTCGAGATCGTCCTCACTGAGGTGATGGACGATCTCTTTACGGCGATCTCTAGGCATACTCTCATATCAGATGCCACCTTCATAACTTCCCTTGACCACTATCGGAGGTCGCTGCGTGGGAGGCTGAGCGCAATGAGTTGGATGCCACGATCAATTGGCAATTCACGAACGAGGACGCTCGAACGAAACTACACCGACTCTATCCAACTATTGAGGAGGCCCAGAACTAGTCACTCGACGGTTGGGACGGTACTAGACAGTGTCTTAGGAGATAATATCCGACTGGGGTAAATTTATTATGTTCGGATCACTCCGTTTATTTACTGGAGTCAGTAATCGCAAATGACAGCTACTGAATCGTACGACATCGTCGTCGTGGGCTGTGGAATCGCTGGAATTACCGCCGGGCTTCGTGCAGCAGAACGAGATCTCTCCGTTGCAATACTCGAGAAGGCTCCGAAGAAACACCGTGGTGGTCATACACAATTCACTGAATCATTCCGTATTCCGACCGAAGACATCGAACTAGAGCAAGACGTTGAGTTTAACGTTGAGGATTATTCAGCCTCTGATTTCTATTCGGACATAATGAAGGTCACTCACTACCGCGCAGATGAGGATCTCGCGGAAGTCGTAACTCAAGAAGCCGCTGAAACGTTTGAGTGGCTTACCGCCCAGGGAATGGAGTGGGAGTACCAAGCCCCCCATCCAGGATACACAGCGGGCCGGGTTTGGCTGGATGGAGAAGAGATGATCGACGAGCTTGTCGACGTGCTTGAGGACAAGGGTGTCGACATCTACTACAACGCGGAGGCTAGGGGAGTCAATCGCGACGACAACGGCAGAGTTGACAGTGTTACAGTCTTCCTTGACGGACAGCGCACAGAGTTTGAGGCTGGAGCAACGATCCTTGCCGCTGGGGACTATGGTTCAAGTAAAGAGAAGCGAACCCGCTACTACGGCCCTGGATACGGTAATATGAAGGTTCGCGGAAGCCGGTACAATACAGGGGAGGTTATTGATGCAGCCATAGATGCTGGCGCTAAGTCCGATGGCGAGTGGGGGGATGCACACATGGCACTGATCGACGCTGGCTCGCCTGATGTTGAGGGCGGCATCACTCGCATCGACGGATATCAATATGGGCTCATCCTAAACCACGATGGAGAGCGGTTTGTGGACGAAGGTGAAGATTCACGAGCACATACGTATGCAAAGTTCGGTCAGCGAATATTTGAGCAGCCCTACCATGAGGCCTTCATTATAGTTGACTCAAAAGTTGTCGATGATGTAGCTCATATGGGTCCATCAAGAGCGATTACCGCTGACTCGATCGAGAGTCTTATTCATCGACTCGACATTGAAAATGTTGAGCAAGCAGTCGAGACAGTCGAGGAATATAACGATGCATGCGATCCAGACGCCGCGGAGCAATATGAGCCCGAGGTTCTGGACGGGAATTCCACCGATGGACTTGCTCTCCCTAAATCTAACTGGGCACTTCCACTCGACGAACCACCGTATACGGGGTATCCGGTTACCGGAGGAATGACCTTTGCTTTCGGTGGAATTGCGATCACGTCTGATGCAGAGGTTCTAGATACAACTGACTCTATCATCCCCGGACTTTATGGGGCCGGCAATGTGACTGGAGGTCTATTCTATAATAACTATCCGGGAGGAACTGGGCTGACGAATGCTGCCGTCTTTGGAAAAGTCGCCGCCGAAAGCGCAGTCGAGTATATTCTTTCTAAATAATCGGCTGTGGCGAATCGCCATCGGACGTTAGAATTGAGAGCATAGTGCTCTGTTGAAGAGCGATCTAATCAGCTGATATCACGGGTTAGAAGGGTGAAGTCGAGGAAATCGAGGTTGATATGGAAATCGACATCCTCGACTTCGTTGAGCAGTGTCGAGACCTAGCTAAACAAGCGTTGGGGAAGCACGCGGGCGAGCCCGCCAGCGGCGGGTTCGCCCGCTGGGTACACGTCGTTTTGCACTGTTTTCGGCTCGAAGAGGGCCATAGCTACCGTGAAACGCCGAACCGGCTGAAGTACATGTCTGAGGTTCGTGACGTACTTGACCTCGATCAGGACGAGCTGCCGGATTACAGCACGATTTACAAGTCGTTCGATCGGCTGAAAATGTGGGTGTGGCGGGCGTTGCTGCGCGTTTCAGCGCAGCAACACCCGCAATCTGGGCACGTCGCTCTCGACAGTACGTTCTTTGATCGACGCGCTGCTTCATCGTACTACCGTCAGAGATCCGGGAATAACGTCCAGACACTGAAAGTGACCACATTAACCGATGTAGAGTCTCTCGCAGTTCTTGACGTCCATATTTCGGCCCGGTGGAAGCATGATACGAAGACAGGGCCGCAGGTCGTCCGCCGAAACGCGGACGACCTGCTTTCCGTGGCGGCTGACAAAGCCTTCCACAACTGGCACACCAAATACGAGTTCTACGCACTCGGTGTCGAACCACTGATCTTACAGCGTGGATCGAGATCACTCACGACAGGGGATAATGCGCTCATCCGGACAAAAGGCTACGCTCAGCGCTGGATGGCGGAAACTTCGTACTCGACGACGAAGCGCTCGCTCGGCGATGCCGTGCGAGCGCTGGGCTGGTATCGACAGTTCCGTGAAATCGTCCTCATGTTCGCCATCATCAACATAGAAAAGCTCTGTGAGCCACTCTAACCCTCATTCAGCAGCTATTCAACTCAGCTTTGCACGTTAGCGTCAGCGGTTGAGTGAACGAAGAGGTGGTCGATCTCGGTCATCAAGTCATCGATACCGCGATCATCGTTGTCTCGAACCCACGAGAGAAGGTTGTAGACGGCTTCCTTCAGGGAGTGTTCGAGGTTCGCTCGAAGCGATGACGCCTTCGAGCGAACAGTCCCCAAGGCGCTCGACTCAGGATCAAGACGAACGAGACTGTAGGCAGCCATCAGAAGGTGCCAGTGCCGACTGGCACCTTCGTCGGTCTGCATCTCGCAGTCTCCAAAGCCGAGATCCTGCTTCGAGTCCTCGAAGAACGTCTCGATGCGCCAGCGCATCCCGTAAGAGCGGATCACGTGCTCGGTCGGTGCGTCGATTTTGTTCGTAGCGAGGTACTTGACCGGATTCTCTTCGTCTTCATCGGTCTCTTTCTCGGCGATAACCAGCTTCACGTCTCCCAGCTGGGAGACGGGAAGCTTCTTCGTCCAGATGTGGTAGGTATCGTCCTCGATGTTGCGCTCGACGGTGTCGATGCGCTCTGCCAGCGCATCGACGCTTAGCTCTTCTCCGCCGTAGGTCACCTGTCGATTGCTCCGGAGCGGGCCGATCCAGTCCTTGCCGTAGGATTCGATGTGTTCAACGAGACCAGAATCGTGAGCGAACCACGAGTCGAAGAGGTAGGTGTCCGCAGGCACACCTACCTCTTCTTCGAGTTCGGTGACGATCTCGCGGGCGAGATCGTACTTGGTGTCGTGGTCTTGGTCATCTTCGTCCTGTTTTTCGTAGAGGCGGAAAGTGAGTGGGTAGGCGGTTTTATCGTCGGCGTAGAAGGCGTAGATGAGGTCTTGGCCCCAGACAGTGTCACCTTCAGCGTGATCGTAGAAGTGGCCGACGCCGGGGACTTCGTCCCCGGCTTTCTCGGTGATCGTGTCGTCGAGGATGATGTAACCACCCTGTGACCAGCGCGTTTCACCGTGTTTTTGGAGTTCTTCGAGGCGTTCGTGGTTGAATTGCTGTTCGTCCCAGTCGTACTCGGTGAAGAACTTGTTGAGGGCGCGTTTGCCCTTGGCTGGAAGGACTTCGCGTGCGATGCCTGCCACGGTCTTGTTGCTGGCCGCAACAAGACCGGTGGCGTAGGTTTTCGCGTGATGGCGCTGGGCTGGAGACAGCGACTCGAACTCGTCGAACACACGCGTACACGACAAGAACTCCGTAATCGGCATCATCCGTCCTTGCCACCGCCTACGTCATGCACCTACTTCAACGTGCAAAGCTGAGTATTCAACAAAGGAGGTTATTCTTCTTCTGCATCTACAGAAACATCAGCATTGATGACTATCTCACCTTTGAATTGCTGCGTCTCTTCCCGGTCTTCTGCGTTGACACGGATTCCTATGCACTTACAGACACCGACTTCGAGGCGAAACGCATCGTCGATGCTATCGACACGACTCTGTTCCCTTTCGTCTTCTTCGTAGAACCAGAGTCGGTCCCTGTCCTCATCGTCATCGTCTGAGAGTCCGAGATCGTCTTCCGCTTCGATCCAGACGCCTACGTCCTCTTTGCCCTGGTTACAGATCTCGAACACGTTATCGAACCAGGTGACGTTATCTGCCGGCGGTTCGCCCTCGATTTTGAGGTTATCGTCGAACTCGACGTCAATCTCACCTTCGAACGCCTCCGCATCCAATTCTGGACATTCCCCCAACCCGAGGAGGGCGTCCGAATCATCGGCGATTTTGATATTCGTCTCTTGGCGGGTAGTAATCCTCGAGAACGCACCAGATCCGACAAGGGACACGCTCCCGAACGCCCCCGTTCCGAGTCCAGCCACGAGCGTTCTCCGTTTCATTGGACGCGACGAATGTACGGAAATATGGTTGTCACGTTTCGACGCATATCTCGAGTCATCGCTATCGATCCCCTTGTGTATGCGTTGACTGCAGAAATGGTAGGAATTCCCTAGATACGCTGCTTCGACACGGCGATCAGATCATCGCTTTGCAACCGGCCCAGGATCAACTACCTGCCGAGCTGAAGGACAGTATTTGATGACTGAATGTCCGTTTACGAATACGCTCTCTCAATCATGGGGTTCATAGTAAATTACCCTGTTGCACGTTCAATCTTAGTTCGCCAGAGGGGAGCAGGTTCCCGCCAGACTCCACTTTCTCGGCTGAATTAGCTCGATGAAGGACGAATTCTTGATGGATCACAATTACACAGCCAGTTGATTGCCCCGATTGATCGGGCCTCAGTCAAGAAATACAGCCGCCTGAGAGCGATGCCTCTCAGGCGGCGAACCCTGGTTTTCGGACAGGTGGGTTGCCGATCAAATGAGCCGTCCTGGCGAGCGTATCAGCCCCGGTTTTCCCTGCCGCTTTGCGGTGAGAGACGCTGCGACGAGTGCAACCGCTGAAAGAACGACGTGCGTCTCAACATTGTCTTCCTTGCGTGCCCGCACGCGATCAAGGCCGGTGAAAGATTTCAGCCGCGAGAAGACCCGCTCGACACCTGCTCGCAGGTGTCGATGCATTCGTTCTTTGATCGCCTGGAAAATGTAGGTCTCCTCGACGCTACCGGCCTCAACGCCGTACTCAGAGAGTTGCTCTTGTGGGAGTCGCTCCAGAGCATCGTAGGGACTCTCGATCTCCTCTCCGTGTTCCTCGAAGAGCTCTTTGATTTCCTCCTTGATCGTCGCTAACGGCGACGATCTGCGGGGATTAATCGACGTCAGGAACGGACAATTGAGCCGGTCTTGGCAGAACTCACGGTTGGCCTGACTATCGAAGCCGGCATCAGCCAGTGCCGCTTGGAGTTCGTCGGTATCGTACCGCTCATCGAACTCCTCGATGAGTGGTTCAAACGCCGCAGTATCGTTCCGTTTGCCGGTCTCCATCGTGATGGCGACCGGCAACTCGGTTGCGGCATCGACGACAAGAAACACCTTGTACCCGTAGAATGATCCTTCGTGTTTCCCCCAACTCGCCCCTTCAACGTCGCCGTTTTCGATCTCTTCGCGTGTGTTTGCCCAGGCGGCAATGTGGGTTCCGTCGATGATGATGAACTCTCCGGCGTGGTCGTGATCATCGAGCAACTCACCACACATCGACTGGAGGCAGTCACGGAGTTCGTCCGGTTGGAGATCGTCGAAGGCCCGCCAGAGGGATGTCCCGTCGGGGACATCCTCTGGCTCGACGTAGTCCAGTGCCTCCCTGAAGGAGTGATTCCGACGAATACGGCGTTCGAGGGCGTCGAACGAGTCGCCCTCGAACTGTCGAAGAACGAGCGCAGCTGCTCGTTCGGGAGGAATTGACTGGATTTGTGAGAGAGCGACCGAGAGGAACGTAGCGACGAGTTCGTCACGGTAGAGGTAGCCGTCTTCGGTTGGTTCTTCGGGCGTGACGTCGGTCGGTTGGTCGGTCTGACGTTGTGACAGCTGGTCGTCCCGTCGGGACGGCCAGCTGTGGAGGTAGAGAGTGGTGTTTTGCCAATCAACGGCATGAACCTCTTGTTCTTCAGCGAGCTTACGAAGTGGACGGTAGCAGCGACGACCGAGAAGATCGTGGGCTTCGGCTGGCGTGAGTCCGGATGGACGCCTGAATGCGAGGTGTTTGAGCGTCGATTTGGTGTCTTCTTTGCGGTGGAAGACGGCGACGCCGTCATCCACCTCGGGTCGCCAGAACCCGTCATGAGTAGCGCGGTGACCGACAACGTGTTTGGTAGCGACGTATCCGCCGTTGTGGTTCAGCGAGGTGTAGAAGGAGTCTTCAGAAGCGATCTGATCAATATACCACGCTGGCACCTCGGTGCCAGCGCGGAGTTGTTCCTTCGAAGCAACCTCACCGTGGGTGCGGAGGAACTCACGACCAGCAGTCTTATGAGGCGTTGCTGTGTTTTCACTCGTGTCGGATCTAGTACTGGACATACTATCGATCCGACTTCTAGTCTAGTTAAAGTGACTGGCTCTTGCCGAACTGAGTGAAACAGCACCCTGAGAATTACAGCATCCCGCCGTGCGCTAGTTGCTATGTGCAAGCGGACAGCCTTCGGCGGGATGCTACAGGATCTTGTTGAGCTCACCTCAATAGTGTTGCGCCCAGAGCCGCTCGATGCGGAGATCGAGCGGCGCTGTAAGCAAGCTTGGGAAGAAGCTCCCTGTCCGGAATGTGGTGAAACCGCCATCCAGAGCGGGGACGACAGTCCCCGACTCTGGTGTCGAAACTGCCGCTACGGCTTTACCTACACACGCAACACTCCCTTCGAAGGACGTACTCTCACACCCGGAGAGGTCGTCATCGCGTTCGTTCTCTACGCTGATACACTCCTCAGCATCAACCAGGTCGCTCGGCTCTTTGAAGCGGTCTACGATACCGTTCACACGACAATTCGAGAGGTAGAAGCCGCTTTCGAGCGCGGCTTCTACCTCGTCTTCGAACGCATCCAACACACCATCGACGGCCCAACACAGATCGACGAAACCGGTCACAAGTGCTCGGGCTACAAGGGACAGACGCCGCCGCGGGACGGGCTCTCCCGCGGCGGCTCTGGAAAGAAGGGACGATCACGGTGGAAGGGTGCCCCCGGTGATACCATGACGTTGATCGGTGCCTGTCGTGACGTGCTCCGCGTCATCCGCCCTGAACGAGGAGCTCAACCAGAGGAACTCAAGCCGGCACTTGACGAGGTCGAGATCCTTTCTGGGAAGCTTGACGAAGTCTGGCACGACGGGTGGCGCGGGTACGCGCCACTCGTCTACGAAGACGAGCAAACGGTTGTCCACTCCGAAGAGTTTGTCACTGATGAGGGCGTTCACATCAACCAGGTCGAATGCCTCTGGTCACTCGTCAATCCGTGGCTACGGAAGTTCCGCGGCCTCTCAAAGCAGGGCTTGGAGCAGTCCGTCCGAACCTACGGGTTCGTACGGACATTAAACCTCGCTGGAGCACCGCTACACGGCCTTCTTGACTGCTTCGTCCTCGACGTGTTTCACTGAGTTATGCAAGAGCCAAGTGACTATTTTAGACGCTAGTGACTACACCGCGATAGGTCGGAGCTAATTTCGAAACCGTGCAACGGGCTATCAAATCTCATAGAATCGCATACAAAGAGACTGTGTGACTTTTCTAGTTCAATGACCCAAACGTAGTTGGATAGCAGTTCCATGTCGAGACGATTTCGTAGCAGTCTCATAGATCGTTCACTACTGCTGAATTACTGTGTCGCTGGGGAGTCGCGGATCAACGGAATCGACAGATTCCGTGATCCGCACCGACGACAGTTCGCTACTCCGCCAGCAGCTCGTAGTCAAGAAGCTTGAGAACCAGCTGCTGCGACGCCAGATTACTGCACAACAACAGAAGATCGAACAGCTTGAGGCTCGCCTCAAGCAGTACGAAAATCCAAACACACCACCCAGTAGACAGGGTGGTGCGGCTAATTCATCAGGCGATGACGACCAAACCGAGGACGAAGACCAAGAACCTGATGAAGACGACGCTGGCGGCGACTCTGACGCCGCCAGCGACTCATCGCCTGGACGCAGCGAAGGTCACGAGGGAACAACTCGAACAGCACCTGAACCAGAAGAGACGATCCTCGTTGATCAGGGATTCTGTCCAGACTGTGAGCAAATCCTCTCTAGCCCTGATAGCTACGTTTCACGGACTATTATTGACGTACCGCTTCCTGTTCCAACCACTGTTACCGAGTACAAGCTCGGTAAACACCACTGTTCTTGTGGTAACGAGGTTGTTGCTGAGCATCCTGACTGTCCCGAAAAGGGGCGGTTTGGGCCAAATATCATGGCCCAAACCGCTCTCGGTCGGTTCCATCAACGACTGCCGAACCGGAAACAGGCCGAGCTGTTTGACTGGGACTTCGACCTTCCGATCTCTCACCGGACGATCTACAACTTGACTAAGCGGGTCGCAGCCGGTCTGCGACCCGCTTACGAGGATGTCAAAGAGAAGATTCGGGAGAGTGAGGTCGTCTACTGCGATGAAACAGGCTTTCCGGTCGATGGAGAACAACACTGGGCGTGGACGTTCGTCACTGATGACGAAGTGCTGTTTTGGGTTGATGAAAGCCGAGGAAGTGGAGTCTTAGAAGACGTCCTCGGCGAGGAATTCGCCGAGGACTCGACGCTCAGTTGTGACGGCTGGTCGGCGTATTCGAGTTATCACACGAAACTGCAGCGGTGCTGGGCGCACCTGTTGCGGGAGGCTGAGTACGTCGCTGAACGGTACGAGGAAGCAGAGCGGCTGTCTGAAGAGTTGCACGCACTCCACGACGATCTAACGACGTTCGTCGAAGGAGATCCGTCCGCTTCCGCCCGCGAGCAGAAGCGGGCGGAAGCATCCTTACACCTGGAGGGCCTGGTGAGGGAAGGTTACGAGGCCCAAGAGGTTCAGCAGCTGATCAAGAAGATCAGCAATGGCTTGGGTCACTGGCTGACGTTCGTGACCGAACGGGGTGTTGATTCAACGAATAATCGCGCAGAGCGGGCTCTGCGCGAGCAAGTAGTCCTTCGGAAGATGTTTCGGACCCTGCGTTCGGCAGAAGGGGTCCAGATTCACGAGACAATAACAACGATGTTGGCGACGTGGAAACGACGAGGACTTGATCCACCTGAACAGCTCCAGTCAATTCTGGGTGGGAGAGAACTTCGGTAAGGACGAGAGGCATCACTGTGCGGTGTATCTTTGTCTTGCTATCCAACTACCATAGAAACACTCTAATCACATATAGAATTGTTGCTCAAGCGAGTAGAGATGCTGGCTTATCAGCTTCAAGATACCTCATTAACCACATACTAAAAAAGTGTGATCTTGTTCCCTTGAATTCTGTACAGCCAAATTCTGATCAAACAAATAAGACGGAGATTGGGGCAGAATATATGAACAAATTAGAAGAAAAGTTGGGACCAGAGGTCAATCAGTTGGATCAGTTAGATGAATCAAAGTCTGTTGATGAGCGCAAACGTGAGTTAGAAGACGATATAGAAATAGATATCCATCAGTTAGATGGGATAGAGCCAATTAATAAGTATATAAAAGAAATAAAAGAAAATACGAAAATATGTGATATAGAAAATCTCTTAGAAATAGTTGAACAGAGCCTCTACCAATTAGAATTTTTAAAATCAAATGCTGATGAAGTATTGGATAAAACCTATACCAAAAGAAAAGCCCTTTCTCCCGATGATCTAAACAAGGATGAGTCTGGAGACGCTATGCACGATGCTATGATCCTTGCAGGTGAAAAAGAGTATTCTTATATTTGGAAAGATTATCCCTTGGTTGAAGGTTCATCTTCTAGTGGATGGGAGACAACAGCATTGGGTGATCTCGTAGGAGCTATTCGGCACCAAAATCAATATGAAGCACCAGAGGTACTCCATCGATACGCTCTTGACGATGAATCATCAGTAGAACAAGCAATTATCGCAAATGCTATAAAAGAAATAAACATCTAATAATCTCACTAATTTCAGGATCGATGATCCAGCAGTCGTTTTGAGATTTAAACGGCTACTCGACAGCTTCTGTGAAGCTTGCGGCGGCATCAATCAAATCTGCATTCCCTCCAAGAGCTTCGATTAGAGGCTCCATCTCTTCCATCGATTCGAGCAAGTCCGGATATTCTTGGGCGATTTTAAGCAGATTACGTCGCTGCTCTTCCTCTGTCTCCTCAATTTCTCGTACTGCGTCGTGTTCCAGCGCTTGTCGACACCAGACGCAGAACGCTTCATCTGCCGGCGTCTCTCGATGGCATCGCGGACACTCGATTGGTGCGTGTAATTCAGGATCATCGTCTTCGACTTCTTTCCCGTGAAGTTGGGCGTATTTATCGTCTACTTCACCACCAAACTTTGCGACGTAGTGGGCTGTCGCTTCACTTCCCCGTTTGCGACCCTGTCGATCTTCGATGAACGCTTGGGGCATATCCTGGCGTGCCAGATATGTTGCGTTTGACTTGCGGAAGTTCGTTGGTGTAGCCGGTTTTGTCACGCCTGCTCGGTCAGCAGCATCTTTGAATGCGTTGTTGAATGACCGATAGCTAATCGACTCGGGCTCGTCCAGTTTTGACCAGAGCGGAGCATCTGGGTCATCCGGTGCAGGATGTTCATTCAGCCATCGGTTGAGATATGGAACAGACGGAATGAGCGGTACTGACCGTTCCCCGCGTCGCCCATCGACTCGAAGCTGCAAGCCGTATTGATGATCGGAGACGTCGCCGACAGTCGGATCCTGGAGTTCTCCGCTTCGTGCACCTGTATCGAATGCAACTGCGATCAGTGCTTTATCCCGTGGATTACGAGCCTCTTCAATCATCGGCTTCACATCGTCCTTCCACTCGAGCATGTCTGCCGGATCAGGGCGGGGATCGTGACTGTTACTTGTCCCAGACGGGATCCAACTGATCGTGTCCGGCTTCTCCTCGACGTCTCCTTCTGTAACGTTGCCGGCGAATACACGAAGAGCGTCGCGGTAGTCCGCGTTCGTCCATTCGTTTTCGTAGTTGCGATTAATCCAGAGGACGATCTCTTCTGCTTCTTTTCGCTCTTCTAGTGCCTTTTCTAAGCTACAGCCTGATTCTTCGATGATGCGTACACAGCGTCCGATAAGATCTCGATGACGGAGCTCGGAATACTCCGACTGTTTCAGTTCCATCTCTCTGCTGAACTCCATCAAGAGTTCGGCATCGGTTTCGGAAATCTCATCTGATTCCTCAATTCGCTGATGAAGATTCTCAATTTGATTTCGGGAGTCTGTCATCGTTGAACCTTGGTTCCTCTAAATACCTATTTTATACGTAGGCTATTGAAGGTATGGTTCAAAGCCCGGCCTAGGCTCTCTTTCCCCGTTACGTCCGGTTATTACACTGTTCTTCGCGGATGTAAGAATGACCCGCACTCAAGGACGAGCACCCGGGTGTAATGGACGCACCCCTACGACGTACAGCGATTACAGGAAAAGATCAGGCTCTTTAGATAACGCATTTAAAAGTTTGCTACAAACTAGACTAGATCTAGATAGGGAGATTCGATGAGTATGTCGCCTGAAGACGAAATGTCCTGTTGATCGCAAGACGGCATAGGGGCGGGGTCAGTAATTCGGCGAGCCATGGCGTTAGAAGCGGTATTCTGGATACAGAAGATGCAGTAGCGGTGGCTAAAGGTGGCTGTCGAAGAGTCAGAACTATGGTAGCTAGCGATCTTGTTCTGATGACGACGGCGATACCTCTCCCGGATACGTCCGGAGAAGGGGAGCAGGCGGCGAGCCCTAACTCGCCGCCTGCGTGAGGTTATGCACGATGCACTTCCGCGTGAGCTCCCGGAACTGGCCGTGCCAAGTCCGGGAGCGTAGTTTCTCGCCGTCGTCTTCCTTCAACTGCGAGAAGCCCGTTTCACTCATCCACCGCTGGTTGTAGTCCTCGTTCATCCGGGCGTTGTGAGCCTTCTGAAGCGGTGTCTGCTCTCTGTGTTTGATCAACGGTCGCGTCGAGTTGGAGCGACACTCCTCGCGGAGCTCACCCCACGAGTAGTTCGCATCAGCGGACAGGACCCGCAGGTCTTCCGCGTTCCGGCGGAAGACCTGCATCCCGATATGGCCGTCCCACGCCTTCTGCGTGGTGAAATGAACGTCTTTGATCGCTAGTGAGTTCACGTCGATCAAGATCGTCGTCTTCATCGACTGGAACGAGTAGTTCGCGCGGTCGCGGTAGTGGTAGCTGGTCTGATCGCGTTGGAAGCCACTGGCGTCGATTGCAGCTTCACCGCTCCAGCCCGCCTGCTCCGCCGAAGCGCGGAGCAGGCGGCGGAGTTCACGCATCTGGTACTCTTTCTCCCAGCGACAGAGGGTCGTATGGTCTGGCGAGGCTTCGAGATTCAGTTCCTCACGGATGGCGAGAGAATCGTTAAACCACGCTTCGGTCTCGCGGAAGCTTTTGTCGAGTTCAGCGTGCATGAGAATCAAGGCGATCTGAACCCACTCGGCGAACCCGCTGTCGCCGTCCGGCGCAGCGGGTTCGTCTGGGTTATCAGCGTGCTGTTTAGCAAGGTGCTTACACTTCTTCACCAGCGGTCGTTTCGACCTCATACCGCAAGACAGCGTCCAATTCCTCCGTCAATTTCACGAAATCACTCGCAGACCGACTGCACAGTCCGCTGATCGGACCCGCAACAAGGCATGTCTTCTTGAACGTCGTCCTGAGTCGTCCCCGTCGAAGAACCGACCGATGCTTCGAGGGCCTCTGGCTCAAGGTCGACACCCGAAACGTGTGCGTCCAACAGTTCGAGCCAGTATTCGAGATCCGCCCTCGTCGTACAGATTGCCCGTAATGCCTCGTCGTAGTCCTCGCTGGCAAAGCCGTAGTCTGCCTCGATGAATTCCTCGAAGAGATATTCGATGTGCGGTCGCTTTTCTGGGTGTCCATACCCTTGTTCGGTGATCGTCTCAGCGTACTCCTCAATAGCACGGTTCAATTCGCGACCGTAGTGCCCGCTACTGTCGTCGATTCGATTCATGTTTTCGCGGATTGCCTCCGCCAGCGCACGGTAGATATCGGTCGCTGTGCCAATGTTCCCACGGCCTCGGTGCATTTCCGCCAGGTCGTGATACTGGGAAAAGTCGATACGAGTATCGTATTCGATCATGCCACCACGACCGGCTGCATCCTCGAACAGACAGTCGATTTCTTGTTTGTAATCGTAGACCGTCTTGCCTGGCTCTTCACCAGCAAATGCGACGAAGCGATCACGGATATCACGGTCGTCCGCGATGAGGTCGAGGAGAAAAGTCCGAAGCTCGTCGTCAGGCGTCCGATCGGTCAGGGCTTCAACATCGACCGTCTCGGAGCTGTCTGATGAAGTGGTTGTCTCAGCAGTTGACTCGGATGAGCGATCTTCGACGGCCAAGAGTACAGCGACGATGTGCTTGCAATCCCCAGCATAGTCGTAGGGACAACTACAGACGGTCCGAATCGTGTCGTCGTCGATGTCGATTGAGATATCGTAATCGCGAGATCCACGAACGATTGCAGTAATGTCTCCGCCCTCGACCTCCAGTTTCTGAATCCTATCCTCCTCGTAGTACTTGACCCCCCGTTCGAAGGACTGTTCCGTACAGAGCGAACGAATATCCGATCGGGTCGGGTACTCCATTCCTGGGCTATCTTTTCCTATGAAAGAGCGTGGCATAGAAACCTTCGCACGGTAGATCCATCCAACTTTTGTCAAAAATATCGTGCAAGATGGAACGCGCGAGTGTGGCATATCTCGAGCTATGGTGTTCTCTGTAGTGGTCAGTCAAATCCACAAAATTAACTCCCCCACCACTGTCACGATTACGCGTGCATCCGTCGTGGAAACGAGCAGAGTGGTCGTTCGTCGGGGTACTCCTGGCAAACCTCGCATCGCTGGCCGTGATTTGGTGGTCCGACTGGCAAGTCCATGCACTCCTGATAGCCTACTGGCTTGAGGCTGGTGTTGTCGGGGGTATCTACGTTCAAAAGATTTCCCGAGCAGAGGGAACCGATGACCCCGAGTCCATTCGGGCGTTTTGGAATATTGCTGGCGAGCCCCCTCGTTCGTACATCGGCAAGCCGAAAGGAGACATTCTGGGCGCGCTCCTTGAGCAGTACGTAGTCATTTGGCTCCTGCTGGGTTTGTTTGTGGCTGGTCCGCTCGTTGGTGCTCTAGAGATCGAGCCTGCGAGTCCACTTACCGTGGTTCTCATCGCCGTTAGCCTCGTTGTCTCCCACATCTATTCATACTGGGCCGAGTATCTCGGCAACCGAGAGTACGAACGCCGCGGCCCTGTCTCGTTGCTGGTCGAACCGGCGGCCCGGTTCGTGGCGCTGTTTGGTGTGGTCTTTATTGGGGGACTCACCGCCAACCTCACCCAAGAACCGCTTGGCGTGGTCGTCGTTCTGATCTTTTTCAAGACCTGTGCCGATCTGTTCCAGCACCGCCGCGAGCGAAAACGGGTGCTGCGGACTCATGAACACTAGCTGTTCAGTCTCCGCCACATACGCAGTCAACCATCTAGGCCTCACAAATTCCAGCAGGGATGAGTAAACGACGAGATTGCTGAATACATCCTCTATATCTTGCACGGCAATTTCAACATATCCGTTGTCTGCCCTTCTGGAAAGTAGGAGGGTCTACGCTAAGCTCTATCAGTAATTCGAAGTGTCGAGGGGTACTCGACATCGTCTGGCGTTACGCGAAGGTATATGTCAATCAAAGCAAGACATTCACAGCATCTATACTCCTAAGTGAATATGAAAAGAGGTCAAATACAGGACTGTTGAAGACTCACGTACGATGGACGATCTCATTGGATTCCAGCGCGACCTGCTGTACGTCATCGCAGGTGCCGATCAGCCGTCGGGTCAGGGCGTCAAGGAGGAGATCGAGACAGACTACAACGCCGAAATCAATCACGGGCGACTGTACCCAAATCTCGATACTCTGGTCAACAAGGAACTGATCGAAACGAAAAGCAGCGCGAGTTCCCCGCCCCACCGTGGGCGGGGGTGAAGCGCGTCCGCTCGGCTACGTCCCTGTTTTAAGTATCGGGACGCCCTACTACAGTATGGAACCCACGTTATCGGCCTCGCAAAACCCGCGCACCCACTTCGGGGTAAGACGCGGTGCGCCGGGCCTGTGTCGCGCCCTCGTGAAGGGGCGGACGCCCACGGACACACCCGCCACGGCTGCAACAGACGACCTCTGTTGCGGTGGCACTCCCGGTGTGTTCGGGTGTTACCGGTTCCACGCGAGTCCCCCACAGGGACGAGCGCGGGCGGAATTAAATTCGCCACCGGTCGTTTCGCTGGCTCCACGCCAGAGACCACGGCGAAGCCACGGGCCACCGCGCCCGTGGTACTTCACTGTCGTCTTCGTCCATATTCGTAGGGATTTGTGAGCCTTATACGATCGAGTCGTGTTCCGGACCGATCTGTTCGGAGAGATCGTTGAGCTGTTGTTCGTCGGCTTCCGTCAATAGCTGAACGCCGTATTCGTCTTCGAGGCGTTCGATCTCTTGGAAACACTCGTATGCCGTCTCATGATTGTCGCGGTCTATGTAGTATTCTCCCTGTTTTCGGAGAACCTTCGCAACGCCAGCTTTGCCGTCGTACCATGGGAGCAACTCGAAGTAGAGTTCCTTGGCTCGGTCGAGATGCTCGAGCATTGCCTCCTCGTCTGACCTTTCAAGCGCCTTCGCAATCGACCAGTGTGTATCTGCCAGCTGCTGAGCAACTTCCTTGCGATCGCGTTCATCGTCAATTGCTTCGTATCGCTCCTGTAATCGGTCGATTGCCGTTCGCAGATCCGACAGGTCGTCGCTTTCGAGGAGATGATCGATATGATCCTCCCCACGCAGCCGGGTACTCTCCCAGACGACTTCTCCGTCGACATCGATCGCATAGAGAGGTTCGCTGCCGTGATCGTCCTGCAGCAAGAGCTGCCACTCGTTGTTTTCCAGTTCGAAGGCAATTGATTGCTTGAGGCCCTGAAGATTTTCGTGTTTAGCTTGGAGTTGACCGGCATCGACGTCGAACACGTACGTGCTGCAGTCAGGATTGTAGGTCGTCGCTGCAGCGAAGTTCCCATCAGGAGTGATCGCGCAGTCGGCAACGTTGGCGTTGAAATAATGGGTGAGTTGCTCTTCGCTGTTGGGTTCGAAGACGGTGATCTTCCCGGATTGTTCGTCGGGATCGAGGCCCTCGATGACGATCGCTCGGCCTGTGTTCGCGATTTCTGCATCGACCGGATCCGCAAGCTGTTCCGAAAATCGGAGCCCGTCCTCGTCGTAGACGAACAGTCGATACTGGTTGCCATCCATACTTCGCCCGTACGCAACCGTCCAAGCGTGATCCGGCGACCACGTCACCTCGCAGGTATACCGTTCGTCCTCGTAGCCGATCGTCCTGATCTCGTCGTCTTCTTGGGCTTGATGAGACTCGTTTTGAGTAGCGGCTGGTTCCTGCTCAGGTGTAGGACCGGTTTCGGTCGCGCTTTCCGGAGCTGAGGGAGATGTCGTTTTGGACTCGGGATCGGTCTCGGCGGTAGATTGGTTGGCCGCAGCCGTCGTAGTCGACTCGGTCAGCGAGGACGAGCGACGTCGCCGTTGCCACAGGTAGATCGCTCCGGCGAACAGTGCGACGAACCAGAGTAGTGCGCCAATCACGTAGGCCCACGTGTAATTCGGCCAGTCGACCTGATCAGGAATCGACTTGACGTCTTTGTAGATCGCGACTGGAAGGAGAATCCACGATCCCAGAAAGAGGAGACCCCACAGTGCATCTGGGAGGAGTTCGGGACCACCGTCTATGATGAGGACAAGCCAGCCGACTGTCGCTACGGCGGTCGCCTTGTGCCAGCCTGTCGACGGAATCAGAGCCGATTCTGTGGCCTCGGACTCCGTCTCGGAACTTGACGTTCCCGACGCCGATGCCGGAGTTGGCTGATCTGGAGCCGGTTCTTCTACTTCTTCTTCTTCTTCGACGATCTCGATGAAATCGAGGTATTTGGCAACGAGATCCGCTGCTTCGGCATCGTTGAGCAGTTCGATGAGATCATCTCCATTGACGAGTTTGACGTTCAGCCGATCGGCTAGTTCTCGAGCCTGACCGGTGAATTCGTTTGTCGTCACGATCACGACCTTGTCGACGCCCGAGTACTGGTTTTTGAGGCTGGCGTACTGCTGAACTTCAGGCGATCCGACGGTCGTGTTCGGACCGTAGCGTTTGGCCTGGATCAGTGTGGTTTGCTCGTAGGGGCGCTGCTTTCTGGCGATGACGTCGACGCCCTTGTCAGCGGCTTCCGCGGATACCTCCGTCTTCCAGCCCAGCCGCTCCCAGATGTCTGCGACGAAGTGCTCAAAGTCGTAGGCATCCATCTGTTGCAGAACAGATTTCAGCTGCGCCGGGTCGTCGATCGTAGTACCATCGGCAGGGAACGCAGAAGGGTCCATATTCGAGGAGACCGCTTCCGGCCCACGCTCTTCAACGGCTTTGTCAGGTTCAACTGGCTGAGAATCGTCGTTTGAGCCAGAATCCCGCATCGCTTTGCGGAGGTGTCGATAGACCTCCCGGTAGAGCATATACCGCAGGAGGCGTTTCATATCTGAATATTATTGACCACTGATTGGTTAGCTTTTTCCATAAGGCATCGATTCACGGGGTCAAAAGTTCAGTCGATCACATCAGAAGGCCCACGACTCCGTCCAGTAGCCGCTAAATCGTTGCCCTCGGCCCCTCGATAGTCTTCGGAAGGATGGAGCGGCTGAATTCTGGCGTTGCTCGGCTGTCGAGGCGTTAGTCAGTCGCTGTCGGCGGCGGTCAGCCGCCGACGCGACAGCGTCGCCACTCACGACCGCTGTCCAGATCGGTGGACAGCTACCGGAAGAACCGGTCGTCGAGTGGTTGGTTCGCTGGGACAGCCCTGCGTACGCCCAGGGCTGTCCAGGCCGCTCGCAGTACCATCTCACGGAACTCCGTGAATGACCACTCCCAGAGGCGTCGCCCCCCTCGGCGGGGCGACGCCACGTACTTCCAGTGGAGATACCGCCAACTGTTCTGGAACAGCAGGCTCACCACAAACATCACCAGCCGCAGGCCAGCGTCTTGAGAACTGGTGAACGCGAGGCTCTGTTTGGCTAACCGATAGCTCGATTCGATGCCGAAACGCTTGCTGTAGTGTTCTCGGGCATCGCGTGGCGTGTCGATGAACGGCGCGTCAGCGGCGTAGCCGTGACGCGCCACTCCGTGTTCATCGTACCGCCCCTGCTGGTACACACAACCGATGAACACGGGGAACGTTACCTTGCCGGCGAGATCGTGTTCGATCTCGCGGCTCCAACCTCTGCTGAGTTCGTCTTGAATCGTCTCGCCCCACTTGACGATCGGCATAACGTAGGCGTAGTTGTGCGCGTACAGCAGTCCGAGACAGGTGCTGTTGTAGAAGCCGCGATCAAGGTAGACGGCCTTGACGGCGTGGTCAAGGCCGTCGAGCAGTTCGAGAAACTCAGCGAGGACATCGCTAGTGGTATCGCCAGCGACCAGCTGGCGAACCGCCAGCGTGTAGCGCTTGTTACGTACCCGCGCGTACAGTGTCGCATAGGCGTGAAACGCAGTTGTTCCTCGTTTCGCTTGCGAGAAGTACAGCGCCTCCGTCTCGTCCTCGTCACCGTAGTAGGGATCAAGGTGGAGGTCTACGCAGACCTCCACCGGTCGATCCGGGAGTGTCTCGAGGGCATCTCGTTGTAGGAGCGTGTCTCCAACCGCCTCAACCGAGTCAAGCTCAAACTGCTCAGTGAGATGTCCCCGGACGGTGTTGGCGTGTGGCGAGTCGTCGGTCGTTTCGCAGACGTGGTTGATTGAGGTCCCGCCGGCGCTGGCGCCGGCGAGGACCTCGTACAGTTTCTCTGTCGTGACCTCGACGTCCTCACCGAGATCTATCGCAAGCTCTTCGTCAAGGCTGTTGACGACAAAATTAAGCAGGTGCTCTTCCTCTAACTCGTTGTCTGCTTCGGGTTGTTGCACATCTTCCCAAAGCAGACACTTTCACTCAAACCCGATGTGATCGACTGATCCACCATCTTTGTTGTCGTGGTAGGTTTCGATTTCACCGAGTGCCTTGTCAACGATGAGTTGAGTGGTGTTGTTGACGTGGTTGGCGTTGGCAACAACAGTCGATTTGATGTCACCCCACCCCCATCCTTGTCGATCAAGCCGATTGGTTTCGTTGCGGATACGGCGGGCTTCAAAACAGCCCGTTTGCAGATCGTCTCCGCTCCCCGTTCCAATGTCCAATCCGAACGAGAGAGTGTGGGTGAGTTTGGACGACTGCACTGTAATCTAGTATGGTTTGCTATCTGTTAAAAGTTCGTGATGTGATGCGCTTCACCCTCGACCACGGTGGGTCGGGGTACTCGCGCTGTTTTCTTTTATAAATACACGGTCGGCGGTAGCGCTTGCATTCGATCCTGTAACGCCTCGTGGATCTCGGCGAAGGCGGCCACTCCCTGTGATGATTTCCATGCCGCAAACGGGTCCGACAGGTCCTCGGCGACTGCCGCCACCGACGCGTGATCCCGAGCGGCTTCATCGGGGGCTCCGATGTTTGACGCCCGGAAATACCCCGCAAGCTCCTTGGTGAGCCGTGCGTATGCATCCTCGTCCCATTCAATGCGGCTGACAAACCGCTCAAGTTCCGTCTCCGGATCCTCACACGTTGCCGCCGAGACGATTTCGACGATCGTCCGCTGTCGCAACGATCCGTCCCCCAGCGCCGCACGCGAGCCATGATGAGCTGACAGGACTGCTCGCGCGATCTCCTCAATCGAGGTGTATTCCGCCGCCTGTGACGCCGGCACGCCGGCCGCCACCAGCGACCGCTTCACATTTCGTTCCGCAATTGACCCTGCCGTCACGCACAGCCGGCCCGACCGATCCCCGAGTTCATGCGGTGTCCCTGCTTCCCACCGCCGAATCAGGAACCGATCTAGCCGCTCACCGCGGACCACAACCATGCGAACATCATCCAGTCCGGGACGGAATGATACTTTGCATTTTCACGGTGTCTCCTCACCTCAGGCTATTAGCATCTCCAGTACGATCTCACAAATGATGCGGTGGGCGCTGATCGTGGTGGTCGTGGTCCTGCTCGGGGCATACATGCTCGGTCCCGGAGCCATGCTTACTGCTGGCAGCGAGGTGGATATCGACACCGTCTCAGGAGACACCGAGCAGATCGATCTCGCGGTTGAGGAGATCAGGCCGTGCGGACCTAGTTGTGGGACGGGGACGATCCAACTCACGAACACTGGCCCGGAACCGGCAACGAACGTCTCGATTAGGACTAGTGTGTATGCCGGCCAAGAGATTGATGGACCACAGCTCTGGACGGACACCACAGTCGTCACCGATATCGCGGCTGGTGAGACGGTCAGCCAATCCAAACGAGCCACGTGGGACGAAGACACCGTCGGGCTCGTCCGGAGCACAAACGGATGGGTCACATTTGAACTGATTGTGCGCACCGACGAGTCGACGGTGCGATTCAGTGGGACGGAACGAGTTGGTTGATCCGGAGCGAGTCGCGTTCGTGTATTCTCGTTGCGATGAACAGCGACGGTCCCGATGCGGCCCGGCTTCGTGTCTGCGTTCGACCGCGTGTCTGGGTTCGACCCCGTGTATAGGTTCATTCCGCGTGTGGGTTCGATCGCCGCGATCGAACGCCTCCTCAACTCGAACACACGTTCCCCACAGTCGTATCGGGAGTACTGAGGACTATTGTCCTCGAATCTCCGCGGTGAACGCTGGGTATACATAGCGCGGTCACTCCCGGCCCTGTATGTCAGACGATGACAGTCGACGAGTGGATGAACCCGAGCATTGCTGCCGGGGAATGACCGGCGTCTCGGGGGTGGCAAGTCCGGCAGGCCAGTGGGTCGGCGTGCGCTGGCAGACGTGGCGGGCGTGCGTGCGCTGGCAGACATCCGAGCGTGCCGTAACGACTACGGCACCCGGCGGCGACGAGTCACGTATGCAGGCTCGTGATCTGATGGTGACCGACGTGAAGACGGTTGCTCCCGACGACGACGTGTCGACGGTGTTCAAGCGGTTCGCCCGTCACCCGTTCAGCGGCTTCCCCGTCGTGGAGGAAGGGCTCGTGGTCGGTGTGGTAACGGAGTCGGACCTCGTCGACCTGTTCGAGCCGGACGACGAGACGCTGTGGATCCCGATCGGTCTCCCCCCGTTCGTCGACACCCTCACGTATCAGGTGAAGCCGCCGTGGACCGACCTTGATATCGGCGTCGACTTGGTCCGCAACGCGGGCCGACCGGTTTCCGACGTGATGAGCACGGACGTCGAAACGGTCACTCCTGACGCCGACATCGACGAGGTGTTCGGTCTGCTCGCGAGCGACGACCCGAACATCAACCGGGTTCCGGTCGTCGATGAAGAGGGTCAGCTCGTGGGTATCATCGCTCGACAGGACGTGATCAAAGCGGTCCGCGACCGCCGGATCGAGTAGCCAGTGGCCCCCCGGCTACGGAAAGCTCCCCGGAAGTTGCTAGGGGTCAACGCGGATCAGCCACGTCTCGGGGTGGTCGAGCTCCGCGTTCGTGGGCAGATACTCGGGACGTTTCCAGACGGCACTCGCCGCGTCGAGCCCGCGAGCGTCCGCGACGTGCTCGAAGAACGCCGCGCCACGCTCGTACTGTCGGCGCTTGAGGTCGAGACCGAGCAGCCGGCGCATGAGTCGCTCGACCGGCGTTCCGCCGCTGCGACGCTCGTCGAGTTTGCGACGGAGATCATCGTACTCGTCGTCGAACGCGCGGTCCATCAGTAGCTCCGCGTACCCCTCGACTGCCGTCATCGCGACCTGAAGATCCACGAACGCCTCACGATCGAGCCCGCCGCCCACGATCGTGTGGACGCTCTCCTCGAGCCGGGACTCGAGATATCCGGGGAGCCACGGAGCCGCCCCGAACTCGGCTGCGTGTGTCACCTCGTGGAAGGCGATCCATCTGCGAAACCGCGGATACTCGACCCGTAACTCCGTCGCGGCGGCGACGATGTTCGGATGGACGAAGTAGAGTCCGTGTTCGGAGTCCGGCTCGTTCGCCAACAGCAGCGGGTCGTACTGGCCGAGCACGTTCCGCGCAAGAAAGCCGAGCGTCATCGCCATCGATCCGGTGTTGACGACCCGCGAGACGTCCGGCATCGCCGGAGTCGCCACCTCCTCGATCGGTCCCATCACGTTCTCGAACGTCGTCAGACTGGCGTCGATCCAGTGGTGTCGGTTCTGGATCTCGACGGCGTCGGGGACGTCGAACTCGATCCCCGAAACGTCCCGAACCCGCGTTCGAGCGTCTCGGACGTCGGCCGCGTACCCCTCTCGGTCGGCCGTAGTGAGGTCGATCGACCCCGGCTCGGTGCTTGCCTTCGCGGCCTCCGCGGCACGATCCCAGTCGACGACGCCCGTGCCGGACGCCTCGGAGATCGCGCGGAGACTTCGAAGTACGTTCATATGTGATCGAGGCGTGCCGGCCTCAAATCGCTTGTGTCCCCCCAACGACGACACGGTCGAGCACGAGACGGCGCTCGCGGAACGTGTCCCGGAACGATCAGTACTCGGCGAGCTCGTCGAGCTCGGCCGCCGCCTCGAGGTCGGTATCCCCGAGGAGCTTCCACGCGATGACGGCGAGCGCAACGACGACTGCGACGAGGAGCATCGCCCCACCCACCGCGCGTCCGAGAGCGCATCCGGAGTCGCCGTCGTCCGGCCCGGACGCTGCGGCCGCCTCGTGGTCGTCGCTCTCGTCGGCTGCCGTTCCGAACGTCTTCGAGCCGAGCTGGACGCTCGCTTCGTCGAAATGGATCTCGAGGAGCGTCAGCGATCGTTCAGTCATACGTCGACGTTCGCCGGCCAGCCGCTTAATGCTGCGGGGGATCCGCGCGCCGCGTGCCGGCAATCCGTGGATTCAATCGTGGACGGTAGACGTCTTCGCATCGTCGGTCCCGCCTTCCACGTCCGTCAACGCCTCCAGCAGGTGAACCGCCGGCGCCTTCGCGAGGGGCTCGTTCGCGTTCCCGCAGTGGGGTGACTGGACGCAGGCCGGACAGCCGTCCGTACAATCACAGCCGTCTATCAGGCGGGCCGTCCGGCCGATCAGCTCCTCGATTCGCTCGTGGCCCCGCCGGGTGAGCCCGACGCCGCCGGGGTAGCCGTCGTACACGAACACTGCAGGACCGTCGGTGTGTGGGTGGTACGGCGTCGAGAGCCCGCCGACGTCAGCGCGGTCACACAGGAGGTGGAACGGGAAAAGCGAGATGAGCCCGTGTTCGGCGGCGTGGATCCCGCCGTTGAACGCGTGTTCCCCGGCTCCGTCACCGTCGCACATCGACCGCATCGCAGCCTCGATCCCCTCTGGAACCGGGATGTAGAGCGCTCGCGTCCGGAGCGTCGTCTCCGGCAGATCCAGCGAGGACTCACCAAGCGACTCGCCGGTCGCCGCGTCCTTCCGAACGAACCCCGTGATCTGCTCGGTGACCGTCACGTCGGCGAACCGGATCGGCGTATCCGGTCGTCCGGCGAGGCTCCGCTCGTCGAGATCAGCGTTCACCACGACGTCCTTCTCGGAGAGCACCTGTGTGTAGTAGTCCGCCCACGACGACTGGAGGTGCGCGACATCGCGGTCGAGATCCAGTTCGGTCACCTCGTACGTGCGCCCCTGCTGATGGTAGATCGCACCCGGGTGTGCGTCGCGGAGCGCGTCTGCGAACCCGAGCGAGGCCACCGTCTCGTTCGAGGAGCGGTCCCGCAGGTCGATCTCGCGCTCCTCGGCGGTTCGGAGGCTCATCTCGTGTTGGGGGCTCGCTGCACCGTCGAACGTCCACCGCATCCCGCTCGCCGTGCTCCGCTGGTCCAGCCGCCCCTCCTCAGTCAGGTCGGCGACGACCGCCGGAAACGAGTCGCCGAAACGGCTCCGGTCGTCCGGCGACAGCCAGCTCTCGTCGGCGGCACACGCGACGTGACGGGCGAGCAGTCGGTCGTTCTCCGGGTCGCAGATCGCGTCCTCCGGCGGTGCATCGAAGAAATCGTCCGGATGGTTCATCAGGTACTGGTCGAGCTGGTCCTCACCGGCGACCATCACGACGAGCGCCGGGTCGTCGCCGCGGCCCGCGCGCCCAGCCCGCTGGTGCGCCGACATCCGCGTGCCGGGATAGCCGTCGAGGATCACCGCGTCGAGCCCGCCGACGTCGACGCCGAGCTCCAGCGCGTTCGTCGACCAGACGCCACGCAGCTCGCCCGCGTGCAGCTGCGATTCGATCTCCCGGCGCGTCTCGTTCGACAGCGCCGCCTGATACGCCCCCACGTTCGCAGCGAGCTCGTTGTGCCCCCGCTCGCGGAGTTCGCCGGCGCTGTCGGTGGCGTACTGCTCGGCCGTCTGTCGGGCCCGCGTAAACGTGAGCGTCTGCCGGCCGGACGCAACGAGGTCGACGAACAGCCGCTTGCTCTCGGTGTGACTCGAGCGGCGTCGGCCGCTCCCTCGCTCCCGCCAGTCGTCGTCGTACTCCGGCGGGTTCCACAACACCCAGTCGCGGGGCCCGTGGCCGGAGGTGTCCTCGTCGACGAGCGCGATCCGCTCCGGGTCGCGGCCGGTGACCGTCGCGGCGTGGTCGACGGGGTTGTTGATCGTCGCCGAGCAGCAGACGAACTGCGGGTCGGCGTCGAACCGCTCGCAGGTACGCGCGAGTCGCCGGAGCGTCAACGCGACCTGCGAGCCGAACACGCCGCGGTAGGTGTGGATCTCGTCGATGACGACGTACTCCAGCGAGGCGAAGAACCACTCCCACAGCCGTCCGGCGTACGGCAACAGCGCGTAATGGAGCATATCCGGATTCGACAGAAGCACCGTGGGTCGGCGGTCGCGAACGTCGCGTTTCTCCGCTCGCGAGAGTCGTCCGGTGTACGAGTCGACGGAGACGCGGCTCCCGAAGCCGAGCCCGCGAGCGAGTTCGGAGAGCGTCTCCTCCTGGTCGGCGATCAGCGCGTTCTGCGGACCGATGTACAGCGTCCGTCCGCCGTGGTCCATCGCGGCCTCGAACGCGGGAATCGTGTACGCGAGGGATTTGCCGCTCGCGGTCGCCGTGGCGAGCACCACGTCGTCGCCGTCGCGGAGCGCCGTGATCGCCTCGGCCTGATGGCGATACGGCCGATCGACCCCTCGGTCGGCGAGCGCGCTTGCGAGCCGAGCGTCGACGTCGACGTCCGCAAACTCCGGATCGCGTGCTGGGATGCGTCTGTGCGCCGCGATCTGTCCCTCGTAGTACGGGCGGCTGCGAAGCCAGTCGATGACGTCGTCCACGGTTCCGGAAAGGGCGGCAACGGCTAACAGATTGTGGTCGTCGGGTGGGAGGGTGTCGTCGCGACGACCGCAGGGGAGGAAGGCGGTCGTCCCGACCACGACGGGAGACAGGGTCGCTCACGAGTGCCGGTCGAGGACGGCTGTCACCACGATGGATGGGTGTCGTTCCGTCGCCGGTGTGAAACCGGCACGTGGACGAATGGCCTGTACGAGCACAAACGTTTGCCTCAGTATGACGGCTGTTTACGTACCCGAGTGCTCGACTCGCACGAGCGCCGAGAAGAGCTCACACGAGGATTTCTCACACACTGACAACCGAAGCGCAGTCGTCCGGTCCCGTTCCTACTCGTTGAGAATCCGTCGTTCACTTATCCTTCCCGGAGCCGTATCTGTCGCCAGGCAGATGGCGAACCACGGCACCGCGATATCCGACGAGGAAACGGCCGCTGACCCCCGCACGAGTCACGACACCGGATCGTCATCGGAGTCGACGATCGCGGAGGCTTGCACCAGGTTGGAACGATCGCCGTATCAAGATCGTGGTGTCCGAGCGGTGCTGGAGGTCGAGCGCGGCGGCTTCTGTCCGATGGACGAGTTCGAGGGGAACGTGCTCGACGTCGACGTTCGATACCAGATGGGGCAGTGTCTCGCGGAGGTCGAGCTGCTCGAGTGCGGCGAGACCAGCTCGTCGACGAAGCAGTTCTCCTCGCCGATCTGCGAGCACTGTCCGGGGATCGTGTTCTCACGCTACGGCTGTATCCCTCGCTTCTTAGAGACCGGCGAGGGCTCGTTCGTGGTCGAGACGCGGATCGACGACGTCGACACGCTCTCGACGATCGTCAACGAGATCCGACAGCGCTGCGCGAGCGTCACCGTCCGGTCGCTCACCTCGACCGAGGGTCCGGACGGGGTGGAGTCGTGTTCGGTGGATCTCACCTCGCTGACGCCGAAACAGCGCGAGGCGGTCTCGATCGCGCAGGACTGCGGCCACTACGATCCGGACTCGGACACGTCGCTTTCCGACGTCGCCGCGGAGCTCGACATCTCGACGTCGGCGCTCTCCCAGCGTCTCCAGCGCGCGGAGGGCAACGTCTTCAGACAGCTGAACTGCGAGTGTAGCTGCTGGCAGGACTCCTGACGAGGCTGCGACGTCGCAGTGGCGTATATAACATTCTAAACCGCCGTCGTCGCGGCCGGGAAGACGAAGAACCGCAGAAACCGACGCTCGCTGCACTGAACCCGCGTTTCTCTCGCACCCGGCGCTTCAGTGTCGATCACTGAGTCCGGATAGCGTATATAAAACCTTAATCGGTCCCGAGCATCTCCTATGGCCGGACGGAATAAACGTCTACCTGTGAGAGATATGAACGACGACTCCCACATGGACCGACTTAGCCTCAACCGCCGGTCGGTGCTCGCGGCGACCAGCATCGGTATCGGAGCCGCAGTCGCCGGCTGTGCCGACGACGAGCCGGAACCCGAGCCTGAAGAGGAGCCGGAGCCCGAAGAGGAGGAGCCCGAAGAAGAGGAACCCGAGCCCGAAGAGGAACAAGAGGAGGAGCTTCCGGACCCACAGGCGACCGAGAACGCCCTCATCGAGCCCGCGACGCTCAAAGAGTGGCAGGACGCGGGTCTCGTAAACAAAGAGGACGTGGACGGTGAGGACCGCGTCGTCATCCTGCGCGTCGACGACTGGTACGTCGACGCGGATCAGGAAGCAGAAATTCAGTCGTTCGAGGAGGGTCACGTTCCGGGGGCCGTCCCGATCGAGGCGGACGATATCCACGCGATGCGGCTCGAGGGGCTCGCCGAGGCCGCTCCGCTCGTCGCCACGGGCGACCAGATGGACGCCGTGATGGACAAAGCCGGCGTCTGTCCCGAAACGACGGTCGTCGTCTCGGGGTCCAGTCCGCTCCGGACCGCACGCGTGTACTGGACGCTGCGCTACTGGGGATTCCCCAGAGAGCGCGTCAAACTCCTCAACGGCGGCTACCACGCCTACGGCGAGGAGTACGGTCTCGAGGAGGGCGAGTTCGACCCCGGCGTCACCGCCGACGCCGACTTCAGCGTCCAGGCGAACGACGAGCTGAACAACGACCTCCGCCTCGGCGTCGCACAGATGATCCAGCGCGTCGACAACCTGAACGACGGGGAAAGCGACGACGTGATCCTCGAAAACCGCACCCACCCGCAGCCGGACATAATGATCTCGAACGCTGTCTGGGACGACGCGACCGCCACCCACGGCCACGATCACTACCGCGGGATGTACGACGACACCGCGACGTGGCTCGATCCCGACGAGGTCGAAGCTCACTACGACGAGCTCGGCGTTGGCCCCGACGACACCGTTCTCACCTACTGTGGGAGCGGCTACCGCGCCACCAAGAGCTTCTTCGCACTCGACGGGATCCTCGAGTACGACGACGTGATGGTGTACGACGGCTCCTACAGCAGGCAGTGGATCCAGTACGCGGGCGACGAGGTGCCCGACGAGTGGCGCGTCGACATGCACGACCGTACCGATGGCGACGAGGAGTGGGCCGACATCGAGGTCGCCGTCGACGAGATCCCCGACCTCGAGTCCGCGGAAGCCAACCAGGTCGAAGCCGAGGACATCGGCTACATGGGAGGCGAGATCGAGGAGGGCGACGGCGAGGACGGCGAAGGCGGCGACTGGGGCTGCTAATCGCTTCCCACTCCGGCCGCGGCGACCGACGTTCGACGGATCCCGTCGGAGTCTCGAAAGAAGCGCCGATGGTGGATCCCGAACGGTCCTCGAACGTTCGGCCATCTTCTGTCGGATCAGTATTTAAATCATTAAATCCGCTTCGCGAACGCGCGAAAATCGAGAGCGGCGGTGTTAGGCCCTAAAACCCGGAATGTATGGTTCTTTACGGATCTCCCTTCGTTCGGTGTTCGTACCAACGCACGTGGGGTGGTTATAAAACCTTCATCGGTCCCGAGTGTCGGCTATGGGGATCGGTCCCCTTGTTAGATATGTGAGCTACTGATGTCCCGAAACGACAAACTGGATCCGTTGGAAACGCTCGAATCGCTCGACACCGAGCCGGAACCGAGCGAGTACGATCAGGAGCTCGGCCGCGAGGTGGGCGAGGCCGCGATGCGCGTCGCGAACGGGGAGCTCTCCGAGGAGGAGTTCCACGAGCAGTACCACGAACGCTTCAAAGCCGAGTTCGGCGACGACTACGTCGCGCCAGGAGGGATCGACGATGAGTAGCGACCAGGGTGGCGGACTGAGCCTCTCCCGTCGGACGCTGTTGAAAACCACCGGTGCGGCCGCGGGAGTCGCGGGACTGAGCGGCTGTACCGACCTCATCGAGGGGGACACCGACCGCGACCTCAACCGCCTCGGTGACGCGGAGGTCGCGTTCGGGAACTGCTGGATGTGCTGTCACGACTGTAGCCAGAAGGCGTTCGTCAACGACGGAACCGTCGTGGACATCACGGGCGTCGACGGCAACCCACGAGGAAGCGCCGGCGCGGGCACCGAAGGAACCCTGTGTCCGAAGGGGCTGAACCAGCTCGATAAGACGCACGACCCCGACCGGATCAAACAGCCGTACATCCGCGAGGACGGCGAGCTTCGCGAGGCGTCGTGGGAGGAGGCGTTCGAGTACACCGCCGAACGATTGGAGGAGTTCGACGAGGAACACGGTGCGGAGACGTTCCTCGACGCCGGGAGCTGGGCTGAAACCCCCATCTTCCGCAACATCTGGCGGGACCTGTACGGCACGCCGGAGCGGATCGGTCGCGGCGTCCACGTCTGTGCCGGTCCGACGTTCGTCGCGGGCGGCATGATGGGCGTCGGCTCGAACAACCGGATGCCCGACTACCAGAACTCCGAGTACATCATCGCCTGGGGGCGAAACATGATGGAGGCGTTCGCCGGACAGTTCGAGCCGAAAGGCGTGCTCGAGGCGATCGACAACAACGACGCGACGCTCGTCACGATCGACCCCCAACACACCGAGACCGCCCAGAAATCCGATAAGTGGCTCCCGATCAAGCCGCGGACGGACGGCGCGCTCGCGCTGGCGATGGCGCACGTCATCATCGAGGAGGAGCTGTACGACGAGGAGTTCGTCGAGAACCACACGTACGGGTTCGAGGCGTACCGCGAGGCGGTCGAGGACAAAACCCCCGAGTGGGCCGCCGAGATCACCGGCCTCGACGCCGACGACATCCGGGAGGTCGCGATCGGCTTCGCCGAGGCAGCGCCGCAGGCGGGGATCAGCATCTGGACCGGCGTCGCACAGGTCGGTAACGGCTGGAAGAACGCCCAGAACATCACCGCGCTGAACGGGCTCGTCGGCAACATCGACCGTCCCGGCGGACTCCGGATGTGGCAGTCCGCGGAGCTCGCGGACCCGTTCGAGGTGCGGGACATCGACCTGCCGAACAACGCGGAGGGGAAGACCCCGGCGCTCCAGCAGTACGACGAGTATTCGGAGTACCCGGCACGCCACATCGAGGGGATCGCCCACAACCTCGTACCCGATATGGTCGAGAACGGCCACATCAACGGCATCTACTGCCACCACGACATGCCGTTGAAGGACGGCAACGCGCAGGGCTGGCTCGATGCCATCGAGGAGATGGATCTGGTCATCGCCGTCGACGCGTACTGGAACGGGGTCACCCGGAACGCGGACGTGGTGTTCGCGGACGCGACGCAGCTCGAGAAGGATACGGTGAACAACGGTAGCTGGAACGCCTACAGCGACAAGACGTGGGTGACCGGCGGGCAGGCCGCCGTCGAGCCGCAGTTCAACACGAAGCCGGACTACGACATCCTCGTCGGGGTCGCCGAGGCGATGGGCTGGGGCGAGTACTTCCCGTGGGACGACGCCGAGGAGTTCATCGACGACCAGCTCTCGATCCACGACCTCACGCTCGCGGAGCTCAGCAGTGGCGAGAAGAACTACGAGCTGATAGACGAGTACCCGTACGAGCAGTGGGGTGACGACTACGAGTTCCAGTTCGATCTCGACCGGATCCCGCCGCTCGTGCAGGCGGCAGAGGAGGCCGGGATGGACACCGCTCCCGAGTGGATCCCGCCGGGAACGTACGGCGACGAGCTGAGCGACGAGTACCCGCTCAACTTCTTCGACACGCGAGCCGTGTACTTCTCGCACGGCAGCGACCAGGCGCTCGACCGACTGCTCCAGAAGTACGCCGAGCGACACGATCTCGAGGGCGAGGAGTACCGCGGGAACTACCTCGTGATGAACCCGCGGGACGCCGAACCGCGCGGGATCGAGAGCGGCGACACGGTTCGACTCGAATCCGAGACCGGAAGCGGCGAGCTGATGGCGTACGTGAGCGAGCGAACCCAGCCCGGCTTCATCACGTCGGAGTACGGGTTCGGCGAGGGGTCGCTCCGACCCGACGACGAGGGGATGAACACGATGTTACTACACGACAAACAGATGGATCCGATCACGGGACAGCCCGACAGACACGTCGCTTCCGACGTTACGAAGGTGGGAGGTGACTGACGATGGGAGAACAGTGGATGTTCTACTTCGACCCGAACCGGTGTATCGGCTGTCACGCCTGTTCGATCTCGTGTAGTCAGCGACACAACCGCGACGCCGACGCCGACGACTGGCGGACGGTGACCCACCTCAGCAGGGGGGAGTACCCCGACTTCGAGGAGGTGCCGGTGTCGATGTCGTGTATGCACTGTCACGACGCGCCGTGTGAGAAGGTGTGTCCGCCGGACGCGATCGAAAAGCGCGAAGAGGACGGCATCGTCACCGTCGACCGGGACCTCTGTATCGGCTGTCACTACTGTGCGTGGGCGTGTCCGTACGGCGCGCCGACGTACGGCGAGGAGGGGCTCATGTCGAAATGTAACATGTGTCTCGGCGAGGGGCCCGGAAGCGGACACGGGAAGCCGGCGAAACGGAAGCCGGAGGACGGCGGCGCCAAACCCTCGTGTGTCGACAACTGCGTCGGCGACGCGATCAAGGCCGGTCCGGTGACTGACGTGATGGAGGAGGCGTCCGAGTCGGCGGCACAGCGGTTCAGGAACGGCGCATACGACTCACGCGTTATCGTGGAGCCGATGGACGAGGACGCGACCGCGTCGCTGGGCGAGGCCGGCGATGCGGCGGCGGACGCCAGCGGCACCGACGCGACCGCCTCGGTCGACGGGGGCGGCGTCGATGGGCGTGAGTCCGACTGGCTCAACGGGTGATCACGATGACGACCGCACTCATCGCACTGGAGACGTTCGTCGGGTTCCGGTGGCTCCCGGCCGACTACTGGGATCTGTCGATCCCGGTGTATCTCTACCTCGCGGCGCTCGCCGGGGGTGCGTATCTCACGGGCGCGTCCGCCTGCTTCATTCGGTCGTGGCGGGGGTCCGGAGCCTGCTGTTTGGAGTCGGAGATCGCCCGGTGGGGGTTCCTGATCTCGGTGTTCAGCGCCGCGGGCGCGGGACTGGCCGTGATATCACACCTCGCGGTGGTGTACCGAGCGCTGCTGTTTCCGGTGTATCTCACCAACTTCAGCTCGTGGATCACGATCGGGACGTGGATCCTCGTGATCCTGTCGGTGCTCGCCACGGTGTGTCTGGTGCTCCAGCTGTTCGGCGAGTCCGCGGCGGCCGACGACGGTGCGAGCCTCTGGCCGCGAGTCATCGTCGCGAAGCTGGGGATCCTCGGAACGGTCGACCGACTCGTCGACCGGGTTCGCCCGCCGATGGCGGGGTTCGCGGCGCTACACGTGCTCGGGAGCCTCTTCGCGCTGGCGACGATCTACACGGGATTCGAGCTGTCGATCGTCGAGACGGTGCCGCTGTGGAACGAGCCGGCGATCGTTCCGGCGCTGTTCCTGACCAGCGGCGTCGCAGCCGGGATCGGCCTCACGCTCGCGGTCACGATGCTGTTCGAGCGGGAGATCGGTCCGGTGTTCGGTGGCTACGCGGTCGCCGTCGGCGTGCTCTCCGGCGTGAGCTTGCTGATCGCGGGGTACGGCTGGACGCTCCTCGCCGGAAGCGAGGCGCCGGCCGCGAGCGCCTCCTACGGCGCGCTGACGAGCGGCACGCTGGCGATCGGCGTCTGGGTCGTCGTCATCGGCCTGGTGTTGGCACTGCTGGCCGGCATCGCGTTCGGCGTCGCCGCGGTCGCGGGACGGCTACCCGAGCCCGTCGAGCGAGCCGGCGGCCCGATACTGATCGGTTCCTTCGGGCTCCTCACGGTGAGCGGGCTCGTGATGCGGATCCTGTTCCTGCTCGCGGCCGAACAGCACCCGGTGGTGGTCGTCGCATGACGGCCGCCGAACGCGAGGCGGTCGCGACGGACGGACTCGGCGAGGACGACGTCGCCGACGAACCTGCCGGCGGTGACCTTGCAGACGAGGAACCCCCTCTCGAGGCGCTCGCGGAGCTGCACACGCTGCTCGCGCGGTGTTTCGAGCAGCCGAGCGACGAGACGTCCGAGGCGCTCCGGTCCGGCGCGGTGGTGGAGCACATTCGGGAGCGAGCCGACGGCCTGGAGATCGACCTCGACCGGCCCGAGCTTCCGGACCGCCCGAGTGAGGCGTATCTCCGGACGTTCGAGGGGTTCGAGGGTGGCGGGTACGCACCGCCCGCGGAGTCGGTTTACAAGCCGTGGTGGGACGGGACCGACCGCGGTATCCTCTCGGGTCCGCCCGCACACGACATGGAGCGCCGATACGAGGCGGTCGGGATCGAGACGCCCGACGCGTATCCGGCGGACCACGTCGCGCTCGAACTGGAGTACGCGAGTCTTCTGTTGGAGCGCGGGGCCGACGCGGAGTACGTCGCGTTCGCCGAGACACATCTCGACTGGATGCCGGCGCTCCGCGAACGCATCGAACGGACCAGCGACGTGGCGCTCCACCGGTGGGCGGCTCGGACGCTCGAAACCGTCGTGCAGCGATCGGTGACGGCTCTCGAAGGAGGTGCGGATGGGGGTGACGCCACGGATGAGCAGTAGCTCGTCGTGTGAGGTCGACCCGTCGGAGCAGGGGCGCGGCGGCGAGGTTCGAATGAGTCTCTCGGTGTCCGACCCCGAAGCCGCTCGCGACCTGCTCGTGTGTCTCGGGGACAACGCCGGGATCTCACTGTCGATCGACTGCGTGACGCAGGAGGGGTCGCCGCCGTGCGTGATCACGGTCGACGACCTGTCGGAGCAGCAGCTCGAGACGGCCGAAGTCGCCGTCGAGCGGGGCTATTACGAGAAGCCCCGGGAAGCGTCGCTCTCCGAGCTCGCCGAGGAGTTCGACGTGTCGAACTCGGCGGTGTCACAGCGGCTGAGCAACGTCGAGCGGAAGCTCGTTCGCTCACTCGTCGAGTCGTGCCGGGTTTGAGTGGGTCGGCACACCGACCCACCGATCCACCGTTTTCGGCTTGCCAGCTCCCGATGACGACGTTATAACACCGACGAGATCGCCTCTCGAAGACTCAGTCCTTCGTCGACGACGTCGCGCCGGTAGTGCATATAAAAGGCTCCGAGCGGCGGCTGGAGCACGTACGCAAGCGCGATGGGGAGGACCGCCGTCTGCGGTATCGTCGGCGAGGCGACGACGACCGCCACCGCGATCGAGAGGTTTCGCATGCTCGTCGCGTACACGAGCGCGACCCCGCTGGCGGTGTCGAGCAGGAGCCGTCCCAGCGCCGCGCCGACGGCGAGGATCGCCGCATAAAACAGCACGAGCGGGACGACAGTGAGCGCGGAGGCGATCGGGTCCGCGAGGATGCTCTCCGAGCGCATCGCCATCGCGATGAACACGATGAGCATCACGCCGAACGAGCTGAGGCCGCCGAACGTCGGTTTGAGCCGCTTGAACCCCTGCTGTCCGTAGCGGCGGAGCAGCCCTCTGCGCGTGAGATTGCCCGCGACCATGGGGACGACGACGATCAGCGCCAGCTGGCGGTACAGCGCGCTCGGATCGAAGCCGACCTCCGCCGGAATCAACGCGGCGAGGTACGCCGGCAGAACGGCGACGGCGACGAGGAGGTTGACGGCCATCGCCACGAGCGCGGACTCGAGGTCGCCGTTCGCGAGCCCCGTCCACGCCGCGGTCATCCCCGATGTCGGGATCAGCGCGATGAAGTATAAACCGATCGCGTAGCCCACGTTGCCGTCGAAAAACAGTCGTGCGAGCCCGACCGCAACCAGCGGCGCGATCCCGAAGTTCACGACGAGACTCAAAAACACCGTTCCCGCGTGGCTTCTGACGTTCACGACCTCCTTGAGGTCGATGTTGATCATCATCGGATAGATCATGAGGAACAACACCGGGAGGACCGCGGCCTGGAGGGCGCTTTCGGCCTCGGCACCGACGACCTGCCCGAACGCGAGTCCGGCCACGAGCGACCCGAGAACGACGTAGATCAGGTTCGATTTGATCGCCGTGAGAAACGCTCGTATCATGTTGGTTTAAATTGGAATATACGTACAAGACTATTTCGGTCCCGAACGGGGCCACGGACGGAGCTCTCTGGCGGAGTCGAAACGGCCGCTACGACACGCCGTCGTAGACCGTCGGTGGAGCCGCCGTCGTGGGTCGTCGGTGGAGCCGCCGTCGTGGGTCGTCCGTGGGGCCGGCGCCGGCGAGTGGTCACTCCCGGATGCGGACGATTCCGTCGCGAAACACCACGTGGTTCGGCACGACGTGCTCTTCGCCGTCGGTTTCGATGTGTGTGACGAACAGGTCGACCTCCTGGACGATCCCGCGCCGGTTCGCCACCTTCACCTCGTCGCCGATCCCGTACGGCTGCCGCAACAGGAGAAACACGCCCGCGGCGGCCGACGCGAGCAGATCCTTCGTCGCCAGCGCGGTGAACAGCACGACTGCGAACGCGTACGCCGCGAGCAGCACGACGAGCGCCAGCGTCTCGATGCCGATCTGTCCGAGCGCGATGAGCACCGCGACGTAGACGACGCTGTACTTGACGAGCGGCGGGAAGAGTCCGCTTTCGGGGAGCTTGACGCCGCGGAGCCGCTCGGCGACGAGCAGCTCGACTTTGTCGCCGAGCACGACGCCGACGATCAACACGAGAGCGGCGACGAACAGCTTGGGGAGAAAGGTGGCGACGTCCGACCAGAACAGATCGACGTACTCGACGTTCGCAACTGTCAACGCGACGATGATCGTGACGCCGGCGATGAAGTATCCCGATAGCTTCGCGACGATGCTGACCGTCGAAGTGCCGAACTCCCGGGCGGTCCGCTCGAACGCGGTCCCCTCGATCGCTTCGGGCACGCCTGCCCGTCGCAACAGCCGCCGGTTCACCACCACGACGAGATACGCCAGTAACAGCCCGACGATGAGAACGAACAGGGCGAGCCAGATTCGGTCCGGGACGGGATCCAGAAGCTCCGAAAGTCGGGAGACGGTCTGCGGCGTCATCAGTACTCCTCCGGATCGATCTCCATGATGAGTGCACCGCGTTTAAACGCCCGGACGAGCCCGTCGGACTCCGACAACACGATCGCCGTCGCGTTCGTGTCGCGGGTGATCGCACCGCCGGCCATATGGCGAGCACCGAGTCCTTTCGGGATGTCGACGCCCTCGGCGGCCGGCTCGAGATACCGATACGCGGAGACGATCTTCCCGGAGTCGGAGATGACGAACGCGCCGTCGAGCCGCGAGAACTCCTTTAACATCACGTTGACGATCGGATCGCCGACGTGGACGTGTGACTTCTCGAACGGGTTGTAGCTCAGGGGCCGCGATTTGTTCATCACCTTTCCTGCGTCGCCGACGACGAACAGCGCGCCCACCGGCTTCCCTTTCTGTCCCTTCTTGCCGAGCTCGATCGCGACCTCGAACACGTCGCGGATCACGCCGGGGTCCGCTCGGGAGTTGACGAACAGATCGTAGATCCCCGTATGTAACGCGTCGTCGACCGAAACGCGAACGACGGCGTCGGTCTCACCGTCGAAGACCGACGCGACACAGACGACCGAATCGCCCTCGGCGACGAGATCGCCGTCGATCGCACCCTCGATCCCGAACCGAATCCGGTCGCGGACGTTCTCGAACTGGAGCGGCAGCTCGACGAACGTCTCCGCGTTGACGTCGTTGTCGGGTGCGACGACGACGACGTCCGTCTCGTCCGCAGTGAACCGCTCGTGGAACGAGCCGGTCGGCGAGAACAGGAACACCGCGTCCGCATCGTCGACGAGGTCGGCGAGATGATCGGTGAGAGACGCCATCGGTACGTACGGCAACTCCCGGCGTCCCTATAGACGTTGCGTCGGCGTCACGCGGACGTCCGACGCGCCGCAGTGGTGGTCCGGTGCAGGAACGGCCTTTTTATTCTCACCCGCCAACGTCCGGTATGAGCGATTGGACGGACGCGATCGTCGGAGAGCGGATGGCCGTCGACAGACAGTTCAACGACCGGCTGGCGTCATCCCGGTTTTCGAGCCAGGAGTGGGGGTTGATCATGACCGCGGCGGAGTTCGAGATCGAGAACGCGGACGACCCGGACGCGGCGCGGATCGTGGCAGACACGTCGAACCTGCCCGCGATCATGCCCGAACTGGAGAACGTCCGGTCACAGGTCGCCGCGATGGGCAGTGCGCCGGGTGGCGAGAGCGGCTCCTCAGGCGGCGTGCTCGACTCGATCAGGGACGCGATCGGACTCGGGGGCGGCGATGGCCCGGACGACGAGGAGCTGGAGGCGGCCGAGCGGCTCCTCCAGGAGTACGCCGACGAACTACAGCGTCATCTCGAGGACGCCGGAAAATGGGAGCAGGTGCGCGTTTCCTATCAGGAGTAAACCGGAGGGAGTGGCGTGCTCACTCCCATTCGCTTCCGCGGAACAGCGCCAGCTCGCCGGCTTCGTAGATGTTGATCAGCTCGTTCACGATCTCGTCGTACTCCTCGTCGTCGATCCGAAGCGCGTCGAGCCGCTCGACCGTCTCCTCGTCGAGGTGTATCTGGGGCATGCGTGGTAGTTCTCGGTCCCGGGTAAAAAACCCGCTGACCGATCGCACCGCTTCGTCCCGTCGTCGTCACCGATCGAGATCCACGACGACCGCTCCCGACGGAGTCCTCTCACGCCTCTGTCCCGGAAGCCGGGCCCGGCCCCTCGTGTCCGGCGTGCACGACTCCGCACGTCGGCCTCGGTGATCCGTTGGCATCGGTGATCCGTTGGCTGCAACCGTCCGCACCCCGATAGTAACCCACTTTACGCTCCCGTGACTCGTGGAGACCATGCATGTGGTCATCATCGGCGCTGGCGAGGTCGGAACGGCGATCGCCGCCAATCTCGCGTCCGACCACGAGGTCGTCGTCGTCGATATCGACCCGAACACCGCGGAGCGACTCAAGTTCGAGTTCGACGTGCTCACGCTGGCCGGCGACGGCACGACGACCGCGACGCTGGAGGCGGCCGACGTCCCGAACTCGGACATGGTCATCGCCTGCACCGATGACGACCGGACGAACCTCGTCGCCTGCGGCACCGCGAAGACGCTCGGCGACGCGTTCACGATCGCGCGGACGAAAAACACCGAGTACCTCCGGACGTGGGAGCGGGACGAGACCGCCTACGGCGTCGACTTCATGGTGTGTACGGATCTCCTCACCGCGGAGAACATCGTTCGCGTCATCGGGCTCCCGGCGGCCATCGACGTCGACCCGTTCGCCGGCGGGATCGTTCAGATGGTCGAGTTCGAGGTCGGCTCGGAGAGTCCGGTCGCCGGCCAGACCGTCGCGGAGGCCGACCGGTTCGAGTCGCTCACGTTCGCCGGCCTGTTCAGGGACGGTGAGATGATCCTCGCTGCCGGCGACACCGTGATCGAGGCGGGCGACCGGGCGGTCGTCATCGGCAGTCCGGAGAGCGTCCAGGCGTTCGCGATGGACATCGCTCCCGAGACGACGCCGGACAGCGCCGACGAGATCGTCGTCGTGGGCGGTAGCGAGATCGGGTATCAGTCCGCACGCCTCCTCGAGGAACGTGGGCTGAAACCACGGCTCATCGAGGAGGACGGGGATCGGGCCCGCTGGCTGGCCGAGAAGCTCCCGAACACGGTCGTGATGGAACACGACGCGACCGACACGGAGTTTCTCTCACGCGAACACGTCGACGAGGCGGACATCGTCGTCGCGGCGCTCGAGTCCGACGAGAAGAACCTCCTCGTGTCGGTTCTCGCGAAGCGGCTGGGCGTCGATCGGGTCGTCGCCGTCGTCGACAGCTCCGACTACGTCACCGTGTTCGAGGAGATCGGCATCGACGTCGCGGTCAACCCGCGGACGGTCACCGCCGAGGAGATCACGCGGTTCACCTTCGAGAGCACCGCGGAGAACATCGCGGTGCTGGAGAACGACCAGGCCGAAGTCCTCGAGCTCGAACTCGCCGCCGACTGCGCGCTCGTCGGGCGGCCGATCAGCGAGTTGGTCGAGGAGATCGACGCGAAGTTCGTGGTCGGCGCGATCACGAGGGACAGAGAGCTCGTCACACCCCGTGGGGACACGGTGCTTCGCCCGGGCGACCACATCGTCGTCTTCGTCGAGTCGGCGTTCGTGAGCGAGCTCGCGTCGATGGCCTGAGATGCTCGGCGTGAGCGACCGGCTCGACGGGATCCGCATCCGCGTCCGTTGGCGCGCGAGCAGCGACCTCACCGGCACCGTGCTCACGTATCTCGCGGGACCGCTCGCGTTCCCCCTCCTGCTGGCGGTGTACTACGGGGAGTCGGTGCTCCCGTTCGTCGCGGCGATCGCGGTCACCCTCGCGCTGGGCGGCGGGCTCCGGTACGTCGGGGACGCCGAGGCGGATCTGGGCCCGCGCGAGGCGTTCCTCGCGGTCGCGCTGATCTGGCTGCTCGTCGCCGCCGTGGGCGCGATCCCGTTCGTCGTCGCCGGCGTCGGAACGATCGCACATCCCGTCAACGCGATGTTCGAGGCGATGAGCGGACTGACGACGACCGGCGCGACCGTGCTCGAGGACTTTTCCGTCCACTCGCGGTCGGTCATGATGTGGCGGCAGGTGATCCAGTGGCTCGGCGGGCTCGGCATCCTGATCCTGGCGACCGCGGTGCTCTCCGAGCTCGGCGTCGGTGGCGCACAGCTGATGGAGTCGGAGACACAGACCCGCGACCTCAACAAGCTCACGCCGAAGATATCGGAGACCGCGCGGCTCCTCTGGGGACTGTACGTCGGTATCACGCTGCTCGCGGTCGGCGTCTACTTCGCGCTGGGGCTCGCGCTCGACCCGCGCATGGACCTGTACAACGCGGTCGCACACGCGTTCACCTCGGTCGCGACCGCCGGCTTCTCCCCGGAGCCGCTGAGCGTCGGCGCGTTCCACCCAGTCATCCAGTGGGCGGTGATCCCCTTTATGATCGTGGGGTCGACGAGCTTCGTCCTGCTGTACTTCTTCATCAACGGCGATCCGGAACGGCTGCTCCGCAACGAGGAGTTCCACTTCTATCTCGGCGCGCTGGCCGCGATCTCCGGGATCGTCGCGCTGTCGCTGTTTTTTGATCCGGGCACGGAGTTCGGGTTCGAGGAAACGGTCCGTCACGCGCTGTTCAACGTCGCCTCCCTCGTGACGACGACCGGCTACGCGAGCACGGATTTCGAGCTGTGGTCACCCGCGGCCAAGAACATGCTGTTTCTCAGCATGTTCATCGGTGGGATGGTCGGGTCGACCACCTGCTCGATAAAATCGCTCCGGTGGCTCGTCGCGCTGAAGGCGTTCCGGCGGAACCTGTTCACCAGCGTGCATCCGGACGCCGTGCGACCCGTTCGCGTGTCCGGGTCACCGGTGGACGAGGAAGTGATCCGCGACATCTACGCGTACCTGCTTTTGAGCATCATCATCTTCTTTCTGCTCACCGTCTTCGTCGTCGTCGACGCGGCTCGCGTCGGGATCAGCGTCTCCGAGTTCGAGGCGATGGGTGCGGCTGCCTCGACGTTTTTAAACATCGGTCCGGCGTTCGGCGACGCGGGACCGTACGGTACGTACGCCTCCTTCCCGCTGAGCACGCGGGCCGTCATGATCGTGTTGATGTGGATCGGGCGGATCGAGATCATCCCCGTGCTCGTGCTGTTCACGAAAGCGTTCTGGACGTCGTAGGCGGTCGAAACCGGGCGACGCCTCCCACCTCTTTTTAAGACGCCGTCACCTACGTCGGTGACATGAGCGGCAAACCGACCGTCAAGGAGTATATGACCCGCGAGGTCGAGACGGTCTCGCCGGACGACACCGTCGGCGAGGTCTCCGCGCGGATGATCGAAAGCGCCGGTCACAACGGGTTTCCCGTCACGAGCGGTCGGACGGTCGAGGGGTTCGTGTCGGCTCGTGATCTCCTCGGTGCCGAAGACGAGGACGCGCCGGTGTTCACCGTGATGTCCGCGGAGCTGGTCGTCGCGCATCCGGAGATGAAGATAACGGACGCGGCTCGCGTCATCTTACGCTCCGGGATCCAGAAGCTCCCCGTCGTCGACGACGCGGACAACCTCGTCGGGATCATCTCGAACACCGACGTCGTTCGGTCACAGATCGAGCGGGCGACGCCCGGAAAGGTGGGAAAGCTGATGCGGACGCTCGAGCAGATCCACGGCGTCGAGATCGAGGAGGAGCGGCGCGAGATCCGCCTCGACAAGCTCACGCCGACACAGGCGCGGGTGTACGCCGACGAGCTCGAGGGGCGACAGTACGAACTGGAGCGTGGGCTCGCCGAACCGCTCGTCGTCATCGACAACGGCGGGAAGCTGTATCTCGCCGACGGCCACCATCGCGTGATGGCCGCCCACGAGATGGGGCTGGCGGAGATGGATGCGTACGTTATCATACCGAACAGTCCGGTAGAGCTCGGGATGGCGAAGACTGCCGAGAAGGAGGATCTCTCCCAGATAGCCGATATCGAGATCGTCGACTACGCGCGACACCCGCTCGTGGAGACGACGAAGCGATTACAGTGAACGGTATTTTTCAGCCAGACATATCTTTCCCTAGGACGGCGAACGTCCACGCATGAGTCAGAACCCGGTCGGGACGTCTTTATATACCCGGCTGTAACTTTGCGGCATGACCGACGACAGCCGCGGGACGGAGGCCGGATGGTTCGCGGGCGTCGACCCGGACGACCCGGCGTCCGGCGCGACCGCGGTCCAGGAGGGAACCGCCGACTCGCCGCGGGACTGGCCGCGACTCGCCGTCGAGAGCGGCTTCACAGCGGACGAGCAGGAGTACTACGATCGGCTCCGCGAGGCGACGACGACCGCGACTCGGGAGGCGGTTCGCGAACGCGAGCGGGCCGACGACCGACAGCTGATCCACGCGATCCGCGCCGTGGACGACTGTGAACGAACCGCAAACGAGCTGGCAGAACGCGCCGCGGAGTGGGCGGGCGGACTGTTCGACGACGCGTCGCCGGGGATCGACGGTGCACGCGAGGTCGCGCGGCGGGAGCCCGAGACTGACGCGGAGCGGCGGGCGGTGTCGCTTTCGACCCGCGTCGTCGACCTCGCCGACGAGCGCGACGAGCTGGCGGCGTACGTCGAGCGCGTCGCGCCGGCGGTTGCTCCCAACCTCTCTGCGATGGCCGGCCCGGAGCTCGCCGCGCGGCTCATCGATCTCGCCGGGGGGCTGGAGTCGTTGGCGAAGAAGCCGTCGGGAACGGTGCAGCTGCTCGGCGCGGAGGACGCGCTGTTCGCACATCTCTCCGGCCGGGCTCCCTCTCCGAAACACGGCGTCATCTACACGCACGAGTTCGTCCGCAACACCCGCACAGAGGATCGCGGTTCGGCTGCGCGCGCGTTCGCCGGCAAGCTGACGCTTGCGGCCCGGGTCGACCACTACTCCGGAACGTTCCGCGAGGAGCTGCACGAGGATCTCCGCGAGCGGATGGCAACGATCCGAGCGCGCGCGGAGACTCACTCCGACGGTGCGGACGCTGCCGGCGCGGACGATGACGGCACGACGGGGGTCGGCGATGAGTGAGCAACCTCCCCTCCCGGACGGCGTGGAGCACCGCGAGTTCGACGGGGAAGCGCGACTCGCGACGCGTGGCGAGCCGGTTTACGGCGAGCCGACGGACGGTGCGTGGCGAGCGTGGAACCCGGATCGATCGAAGCTGGGCGGCATGCTGGAACTCGGCTTCGACACCGGCCTCTCCGGCGGGGAGACGGCTCTGTATCTGGGCGCTGCCGCAGGGACGACCGTGAGCCACGTCGCCGACTTCGCCGGTCCGACGTACGCGATCGAGTTCGCGCCACGGCCCGCACGCGACCTGCTCGCGGCAGCCGAATCGCGCGAGCAGCTGTTTCCGCTGTTGAAGGACGCCCGCAAGCCGGAGACGTACGCCCACGTCGTCGAGAGCGACGTCGACGTCGTCGTCCAGGACGTCGCCACGCGCGGGCAGGCCGCCGTTGCGGTTCGGAACGCTCGATTCCTCGCCGACGATGGGCGACTCCTGCTGGCGGTGAAAGCGCGAAGCGAGGACGTGACCGCCGACCCGGACTCGGTGTTCGATCGCGTCCTCGACGAGCTTCGGAGTCGTTACGAGATTCTCGACACCGGACGACTCGACCGCTACCACGAGGACCATCTCGGCGTCGTGGCGACGCCCCGATGAGCGCTCTCCGGGGGAGGACGTCGTCGGCCGCACGGATCGATACCGACACGCGCGTCCGGCTTCACACCTTATAAGAACGGCCGGGGGTTATGGGGGTGTAATGGAACTCGGTTCGCGGGACGCCTTCGAGCGCATGGGGACGCTCGGTATCGAGGAGGAGTTTTTCATCGTCGACGCCGACGGGCGTCCGACCTCCGGAACCGACGATCTGGTGTACGGCAGCGAACCGCCGGACGCGGTTCCAAACGGGTTCGACCACGAGCTTTTTAAATGCACCATCGAAGCGCAGGTCCCCAGACTGTCGGGCCCCGAGGAGGCTCCGGAGGCGATCGCGGCGGTTCGGGAGGCGCTCGTCGACCACGCTGCCGACCACGGGTACGGGATCGCCTCGGCCGGACTTCACCCGGCCGCGAAATGGCGCGAGCTCGACCACGCCCAGAAACCCCGCTACCGGTCACAGCTCGATCGTATACAGTACCCACAGCACCGAAACACGACGTCCGGACTCCACGTCCACGTCGGCATCGACGACGCTGATAAGGCCGTGTGGATCGCGAACGAACTCCGGTGGTACAGTCCGATTCTGCTCGCACTGTCGGCGAACTCGCCGTTCTGGAACGGGTTCGACACTGGGCTCGCATCCGCCCGAGCGAAGGTGTTCGAGAACCTACCGAACACCGGGATGCCGTCCGCATTCGACGATTTCGAGGCGTTCCAGCGGTTCGAGCGGCGCATGTTGGAACACGGCTCCATCGAGGACCGCGGTGAACTCTGGTTCGACGTGCGCCCACACACGGCCCACGGCACCGTCGAGGTCCGGGCCCCGGACGCACAGGCCGATCCGGACGTGACGCTGGCGTTCGTGGAGTACGTACACGCGCTCGTCGTCGACCTCGCGGAACGCTACGAGAACGACGAGTCGACGCCGACGCTTCGCCGCGAACTGTTGGACGAAAACAAGTGGCGCGCGATCCGGCACGGCCACGACGCCTCGTTCGTCACCCGGGACGGTGAGGACACGGTATCGCTCGGCGAGGTCGTCGCGTCCGAGACCGACCGACTCGGCGTCGATCGCCTGTCCGCGGTGTACGACGGGGAAAGCGGCAGCGCGCGACAGCGCCGGATCCGCGACGCCGAGGGGATGGACGCGCTGTGTGCGGACCTGTTGGTCTCGCCGTGACGGCGTTCGCGTTCGCGCTCGCGCCCGCCCTGGGTTTCGTTGGCTCGAAGACGACGAGAAACCCTTTTGAGCACGCGGAGCCCAGTGTCCGACATGACTGTCGACGACGAGAGCGAGGAGGACTCTCCCACGGAGCGGACTCGCGAGGAGCTCCGAAAAACCAAGGAGCGACTGGGAGAGGGAGCCGACAAGGCGGTCAAGGGGTTCGACGATAACGTCGTTGACCTCCTCTCGTGGCTGCTGGATACGGAAACGAGAGCCCGGATCTACGTGTTTCTCCGCGAACACCCGAACAGCACCAGCGAGGAAGTGGCGGACGGGACGGGGCTGTACCCAAGCACCGTCCGCGAGGCGCTTGCCGAACTTCACGACGAGGAGAAACTCGAACGGCGCAAGCGGGAGGCGAGCGGAGCCGGCAACAACCCGTACGAGTACGAGGCGATCGCGCCGAGCGAACTCGTGCAACGCGTCGTCGGCGACGTGCAACAGGAGTTGAACGCAGTGTTCAACCTCGACCGCCGTCTCGGTGGTGAGTCGCCCGAGGGAGATGCGGAGCCCGTACAGATCTCGGTCGACGGTGTCGACTCCGAGTCGTCCGTCGATGACGAGGCTGGCTCCGAAGACGACGAGGCTGGCTCCGAAGACGACGAGGCTGGCTCCGAAGACGACGAGGCTGGCTCCGAAGACGACGAGGCTGGCTCCGAAGACGACGAGGCTGGCTCCGAAGACGACGATGACGTCCCGGATGGCGAGTCGACCGCCGACTCGCGGGAGTGAGCCGTCAGCGGTACGTCCACTCGTAGCTCGGTGCGAGAGAACACACCTGTACTCCGGCCCGAACGTGGAGACGTTTCGCGTATCGCGTCGGCTTCGGGACGTTTTAAGGGTTTGCCACCGGACCGGTAGGTATGAACGTCGCGCTGGGTGGCACGTTCGATCCGATCCACGACGGCCACCGGAAGCTGTTCGAGCGGGCATTCGAGATCGGCGACGTCACCGTGGGCCTCACGTCCGATGAGCTCGCTCCGCGGACTCGTCACGTGGAGCGGTACGTTCGCCCGTTCGACGCCCGAAAGCGCGATCTCGAAGTGGAGCTGCAGTCGTTCGCGGAGACGTACGACCGTGAGTTCGAGGTGCGTCGGCTCGACGAGCCGACCGGTATCGCCGTCGAGCCACAGTTCGATGCGCTCATCGTCTCGCCGGAGACGAAGGAGGGTGGCAAGCGCATCAACGAGATACGGACGAACCGAGGCCACGACCCGCTCGAGATCGTCGTGGTCGATCACGTTCCCGCCGCGGACGGCGAACGGATCTCCTCGACGCGCATCGTCAGCGGCGAGATCGACGAACACGGAAACCTCACCCCCGACCGTGAGGGACGGGGGGCGACCCGACCGGAATGACGAGTCTCAACGCGACGCTGGTCGGCGAGTCCGGATTCGAGCGAGCGACCGTCTGGTGTGCGGTCGGGTTCGCGCTTACCGCCGCGGCGTTCGAGGCTGCCGCCCGCTTCGGTGCGCCGCCGACAGACTGGCTCCTCGTTGTCTGTGTGTCGCTCACGGCGGTCGCGGCGATCGCCTTTGCACGAATCGGTGGGGGCGTCGGTCCCACCGTGCTGCTCGCCTTCGGTCCGTTCGCGGGAGCACTGGTCGGCCCGTTTGTTGGGGCGCTGATCGGCCCGTTTGACACCGTGCCCGCCGTAGCGTCACCGCTCGAGTCCTTCGGGATCGCCGTCCTTGCAGCCACCGCGGCCGGCGTGGCGAGCTATCTGATCGGGCGGGCGCTCGCGTCGTCCGAACGGGCCGCGTTGAGTTAGCGGCAAATCCGGTCGGAGTCAGTTGACCGAATAGCTCGTCGTTGAGGACGGTTCGGCCGGCGCTCGCTCCGTCGGTGAGTTCTAAAGGGGTTTATATTACAGCCCGAACCGTTTGCCCGTCCGTCTCGAAGCTGTACTCGGTTGAGACGACAGACCCCGCCAACAGAACGATGATCGACGACCCGGACATGGACCACACTGACGAGACGTACACCATCACCGTCGACGCCGGAGCTGCGGGTGGCATAGGCGACGTGCTCAAAGCGATCGCGAGCATCGACGGGACCGATCTCGCGATCCGCGACGTCCGGACGTTGGACGGGGAGACGGTGACCGTCGACACGAGCGTGTTAACCGACGTTCAACGCGAGACGCTGGTTCGTGCGGTCGAGGCCGGCTACTACTCGACGCCGCGAGCAGTGAGTCTGGACTCCCTCGCGGATGAGTTCGACGTCTCGAAGTCGGCGGTGTCACAGCGACTCAGAAAGGCGGAAGCGACGATCGCACAGCGGGTCGTGAGCGAGATCGCGCCGGATCGGTCGGGGAACCACGCAACCGACGGCGTCGAGTAGCGGCCGTCGAGTAGCGGCCGCCGTACACGTTTTCACGGTCGCCGTTTGTATCGAGCTGTGCTACCGCGTTCCGACGGTGGATTCGAGTTCGTACAGCTGTTCGATGAGCGTCGACTCCGCGGCCGTGAGCCGTTGGGAGACCGCCGAACGCGACACGTCCAGTCGTGCCGCGAGATCGCTGAGGTCGGCATCTCTCGGCGTCTCGTAGTACCCCTCCTCGAAGGCGACCTCGATCGCCTCCCGCTGTTTGTCCGTGATCGATTCGGCATCGAGGGTGATCTGTCGTCGAGACCGAGATGACTCGGTGCGTGCGATGCTCCGAAGTTCGACGGTCGCGCCGCGATCCCTGAGCGCCTCGATGATCGACGAGAGCACCGCTCTCGACGGAAGCGAGACGGACACAACTACCTCTCCTCTCGAGACGGCCTCGACGGACGAGACACAGTCGTGCTCGCAGAACACCGGACAGATACAGCCGTCCTCCAGCCGCTTGCCGACCATGCGCGTTCCGGACGACGTTTCGACGGTCGCCCGGCATTCACAGGCGCCCCCGCAAGACCCGTCGGGACAGACGAGATCGTGGGCGACGACGGTCCGCTCGCGGTTGTCGCCGCTGAGGGGACACGAGTGGCCGCTGCGCGGCTGCACGCGAAGCTCTGCCCGAAGTCCCTCGCGGTCGTCGGTGCGCGGCTCCGCGAGCGAGCCGGAGGCGCAGTGTGTCGACGTCATACCATCCCGTTCGACTTCGACCGTTTAGTAAACGCCGTGGTTTTTCAGATCGCTGGAATCACGCCGCTAACGCGAGTAAAGCGGCTCTCAACAGCTGAGGACCACTCGAAGAAACCCTTCAACTGTCCACACCCGTCATATCATTGAAATTGGCGTCCGCAGGTGGACGCCGTCTCGGTCCGTGAACCCTTGTGCGAGCACGTCGATCGGCCCTCCGAACCCGTCGACGCCGTCTCACTCCCACCCGACCGAACCCGAGCGTGTCGGCTGCGTGACGTCCCCATCGACGCCACGCGCCGTCGTACGGTCGGGACGGGGAATGAGACGATCGATGGTAGGGCCGTTCGTAGCCTAACGCTTCGCCTGCAATATACGTTCGATTAAAACCGTGCGGTCGGTTCGTCCGCCCTGGGACCGAATTCGGATCGGCGCGGGCGGAGTCAGCAGCAGCGCCGCCGTCAGATTCCCATATCGGTGGCGGCATCGGGCACGGGGAGGTCGGCGACGGCGACGTCCAGCAGCTCCGCGGCGTGGTCGAGCGCCATGTCGAACCCGTAGTACCGCTCCAGCTCATCACCGTCGGGCCCGGTCCGCACTTTCAACATCGCGTACCCGTCGGCGTTCTGTGCAACCGTTGCAGTGCGACCGTCAACCGAGAAGGTGAGGCGGCGCTCGTCGTCGGTTTCCTCGTATCGGACCGCGACGTCGGACGTCCGTGACGTGTCCGTCATACTTCCCGTAAGCGTCGGAGCCTGTCGAATGTATCGGTTCGGGCAGGAGCGTGAGCCTAGACGAACGGGACGCCGACGGCGTCAGTGACGCCAGCGAGCGGCAGGATGGAGAGAACGAGGATCGCCGACGCCCACGCGATGAACCCGATGATCCCGGCGTGCAGCCATGACGTCCCGTACCGGCGTCGGATCACCCATATCCACGCGATCAGCGGAACGAACTCGCCGACGAGCGGGATCCACGAGAGGAGTAGTTCCGAGAGCCCCCACACGATCGCGCCGACCAGCGCGGTGAACACGGCGTGTCCGTACGCCTTGGTTCCGGTGACGACGCTCGCGGCGATGAAGATCGCGAGCCCGCCGACGAGGAGACTGACGACGAACGCGACGAGCGACCCGATGAGGCTCATGCCGGATGCGTGCGGCCGAACGGACTTGAGACTACTGACCGATCGGGTCGGTCTCGGTTCTCGCGGTCACGGAAAACGGCTGACCTAACCACGATCCAAGCTCGGATATCGAAGGACAGCCCATATAAGCCTACGCCTCCTAGATGGGGTAGGTGCAGTCGCTCCCGCCCGGGTCGCGACGATCGGTTCGGTTCCACCAATCCCTATCAACAATGTCAGGCCGCGTGTTCCGACTTCACTCGACGCTCGAACTGCCCCTCGAAGACGTAGAGACGTACTTCGATGAAGACCCAGATCTCCCGCCCGAGATCGACGATATCGATATCACGCGTCGAAACAACACCCTCATTATCAAGGCGCTCTCGGACGACGAGAGCATCAGCAAGTACACGCCGACGGCCCAGTTGAAGGCGTCGGTGACGGAGACGCGGGTGTACGAGGAGGAGCCGCCGCGGGCGGGTGGCCCTCAGTGGATGGACGACGAGGAAGAGGAGATCCCATCGGAGCTCGTCGAGTTCGCCTGTTTTAAAGGCGATCGCGAAACCGTCCTGCAGAACACCGCGCTCCAGTATCCGATGTTCCTCGTGTTGCGCGAGCTGGCACTGCTCGCCGAGAAGGGAACGCTGACCGCGATCACGGAGGCCGACGGCGATCTCGAGGCGACGCGGATCGTGGAGGGTGAGCCGCGCCCGGCCAGCGTCGAAGTCGTCGAGAGCCCACAGGGCGCCGGTGACGGCGACGGCGGCGTGAACTGGCGAGACAACAAGTTCATCAGTTAACTTCGTCCGGCAGCGTTCGTTTTGGAGCCGTCACCACCGTTTCCACGTCGAGCGCGTCGACTCCCCGTTTTCCGGGAGCGTCATCCATTCGGCTTCCGACGGCAACCGTTCGATATGCGACGATCCATCGAGGTGGCTACGCCCGGACTTCTCGCCGCGGCGATCGCGGTGACGTTGTTGATGCAGATCGACGCCTCCCCCGTTCCCGCCATTATGGCGGCGCTGGGGGCGGCCATACCGGTTTCGATGCTGTACGCGATACTCACGTACGACGAATCCACGCCGTAGTCGAGGACGACGAATCCACGCCGTAGTCGAGGACGACGAATCCACGCCGTAGTCGGAACGGAGTCCACGACGATCCCCCGTCGCCCGCGAACACTCGACGGTCCTCCGACGGGCGGATCGGGGTGTTCGGGGAAAAGACGACCGGTTTGGACATACAAATACGTCTTAACGATGAGGTGCTGAACGAATGAACTCTCCGCTGAGCGGCTTCCGAGACCTCTCGGAGCCCCGGAACGTGACGCTCATCAGCGCGACACACGGCGTCAACGAGTTCTTCTCGATCGCCATCCCGCCGATCATCCCGTTTCTCGTGGCGGATCTCGACATCACGTACACGCAGGGCGGGCTGCTGTTGACCGTGTTTTTCGTGATGTACTCCGTGTTTCAGCTTCCGGCCGGCGTGGTCGCGGACCGCGTCGGGAAGAAACGGCTCCTCGTCGCCGGACTGGTCGGCATGGTCGCGGGGATCTATCTCGCCGCGATGGCGACGAGCTACGAGGCGCTGGTCGCGTCACAGATCGTCGCCGGGATCAGTGGAAGTACGTACCATCCGACGGGGATGTCGTTGATAAGTGACTTCGAAACCGATACGACAGAGGGGAAAGCGATGGGCGTGTTCGGCTTCTTCGGGATGGTCGGCGTCGCCGGCGCACCGCTCGTTATCGGCGGGCTCGCCGGCGTGCTCGACTGGCGGTTCGGCCTCGCCGTCGCCGCCACGCTCGGACTGGCGTTCACGATCGTGTTCGCCGTGCTGTTTGCCGACCCCGACCGGGACGACGGAAGGTCAGAAGACGAGGCGGACACCGACGAGACACGACTCGAGGACCACGGGAACCGGCCTGACGGCACCGACAACCGCGGATCCTCCACCGGCGCTGCCGGGACGTCGGCGCCTCGAGGGACGCGGCTCTCGCGGCTCCGCGAGCGGGTCGTGGAGGTGCTTCGAGTACCATTGACGCTCACGGTGGTGCTGCTTCTCGCGATGACCGTTCTCGTCTCCCTGCAGACGCGGGCGATCATGACGTTCACGACGTCGTACGTCGCCGACACGACCGGCGGTACCGCGACGGTCGGGAACGCGGTGTTTTTCACCATGCTCGTCGCCGGCAGCGTCTCGTCGCTGTGGGCGGGAAGCCTCGCCGACCGAGTACACCGCGGCGCGCTCGGCGTGGGGGTGTCGGTCGCGACGGCCGCACTGCTCGTCGTGACGTATCTCCTCGTTAGCGGAAGCGGCGCGCTCCCGCAGAATCTGCTCATCGGCGCGCTCATGGTGTTGTTCCTGTTCATCGGGCTGGCGATGTACGCCTGTGTGCCCGTTAAAAACGCGATCATCTCCTCGGAGGCCGAACGCGAGTTCAGCGGGAGCCTGTTCGGGCTGACACAGACATCGTCGGCGATCGGGAGCGCAGTCGGGCCCGCACTGTTCGGATACCTCGCGACCGCATTCGGCATGGAGATCGCATATCCGCTCATCGGTGGGGTGAGCCTGCTGATCGGTGCCGTGTTCCTGTTGCTCTCGCGTGGCGAGTGAACCTCGCGCCAGCATCGATCGTCGTACGGTTTCCGCCGATTCGATCCGTAGACACTGGGAGACCGGAGCCGATTTACCCGACGCTCCCGTCGTCTCTCTAATGACTGGCGACTGGGTGAGTCTCTTTTCAGGCGGGAAGGACTCCTCGTGGGCGCTGTACCGGGCGCTCGAGGCGGATCTGAACGTCTCCCGACTCCTCACGGTCCACCCCGAAGGCGACTCGTACATGTACCACACGCCGGCGACACGGCTCGCCGGACTCGCAGCCGAGAGCGTCGGGATCGAGCTGACGGAGGTCGAACCTGGCGAGCTCGGCGCCGACGATGTCGACGACTCGGGACAGCAGGGTGACGCCGAGCTCGAGCCGATGGAGGCAGCGCTCCGGGAGATCGCCGCCGAGGACGAGATCGATCTCGCCGGCGTAACCGCCGGCGCCGTCGAAAGCGCGTTTCAGACCGACCGGATCCGGGGGATGTGTGACCGACTCGGGATCGACCTCTTCGCGCCGCTGTGGCAGGCCGATCCGGTGGAGCTCGCGGAGGCGATGTTCGACGCCGAGTTCGAGATCCTCATCGTCCAGGTCGCCGCCTACGGACTCGACGAGTCGTGGGTGGGTCGTCGATACGACGCTGCGGCACTGTCCGAACTGCTCGACCTTCGCGCGGAGTACGGCGTCCATCCTCTCGGCGAGGGCGGGGAGTTCGAGACGTTCGTGGTCGACGGCCCGCATATGGACCGACGGATCGACGTGACGTACGACGCCGTCTGGGAGGGCGACCGCGGCCACCTCGTGGTGACCGACGCCGCACTGGAGTGAGCTGTCGGCGGCGACCGGATGAGGAGTCGAGCGACTCTCACACGAACAGTCGCTCGACTGCCGTGCCGGCCGTTTCGATGTCGTCGTCGCCGACCGCCGCGACGACGAGAACGTCCGCGTCGAACGCGGCGTCGAGCGATACGGAGAACTCCTCGTCGGTCGGCTCCGCGAGCCACGACCCGTTCGCGGCGTGGACGGCGACGCGAGCGCCGTTCGTCGTCCCGGAGACGACGAGTCGGTCGCCGGTGTACTCGATACTGGCATCAAGCTCCGGGCCGGTCGATCGGTCGCGCTCGACGTACCGCTCGCGGACGACTGCGGGCGTCTCGATCGGCTCTCCGGCGTCGATCCCGTGTGCAAGTCGGATGAAGCCGGCCATCGACCACGCGAGCGGCGTCGCCCCGCCGGTTCCCTCGCCGAACTCCCAGCCGTACTCGGTCGGATGCTCACGGTCCCACACCTGCTCGGGAAGCATCCGTCCGGAGTTACCGAATCCGGCCATCGTCTCGAGTAGCCTCTCCGGCTCCATTGCGGGCTCGTCCGTCCCGCCGAAGCCGTCGTCGCCATCGGCACGAGCCCGAAGCTCGTACTCCCCGCGCTCACCGGTAAAGATGGGCCAGAGCCGCCCCTTCCCGTTGCCGGCACCCGCCCACGGACCGCCGGGGTCCCTGCGCTGGAGTTCGCCGTACGCGTCGCCGACGTACCGATACCACGCTGGACCGTGCGGCGTGTCCACGCGGATCGACTCGTCGACGATCTCGACGGAGTTCCGCACGACCGGATCGTCAGCCGGCTTGATCCCGAGCCGGACGAGCTCGAGGAACCCGCCGTCGACGATCTCCCGCTCGTCGTACGTCGGTCCATCGTTCGCGATCGTCCGCGGGCGGCCGGATTCGGGGTCGCCGTGGGCCGTAATCCGGAGGTAGTATGGCGTCTCGGTGTGACGTTCACTGCCCGTCTCCGTGGCACACCACTCCTCGACGCGCTCGGTCCACTCGTCGGCGAGCGCGAGCCACGCGATCGCGTCGGCGCGAAGCGCGTCCGGATCGAGGTCGCTCCCCGTCGACGAGGTGTCGTCGGTCTCCGTCGTCGGGATGTCGTCGGACCCGCTCTCCGACGTTGCCTCGCCGCCGTCCGCTGCGGCCCCCGAGGCGGTGTCGACCCGGTCGGCTTCCGCGAGCGCGAGCGACGCCGCACACGTCAGCCCGGCGATCTCCGCGGCGATGCTCGACGGCGAGTAGCCGCTCTCCTCCTCCCAGCGCTCCTGGGCCGTCTCGGGACCGTTCGTGGCGACGTAGCTCGTCGACTTTCGCACGTGGTCGTACGTGTACGCCGCCTTGGACAGCGTCACGCCGCGCCTGTGGAGGTCCCACGCCATCACGGCCGGATACGCGATGTTGTCCATCTGCTCGCCACCCCACCGCGTGCGACCGTCGATGTACGTGTTCTGCGGGAGGAACCCGTTCTCGTCCTGTTGGGTGGTGTACAGGTACGTCAGCGCGTCGGCGGCGCGCTCGGTCTCGCCGACCTCGACGAGCGCCGTAAACACCTGATACAGGTCGCGAGACCAGACGAAGTTGTATCCGTATCCGCGGTCCTCCACGGCGTGTTCCGTCTCACCCCACGGCACCGACGGGCTCGCGATCCCCGCGCCGTCGTGGCGCTTGTCCTCGACGGCGGCGAGCGTCATCAACGCGAATCGGTACTGGGTTTCGAGGTCGGTGTCGCCGGCGACGGCGTCGGGAAGCGGCCGCCCGGCGAGCCACTCCCGCCACGTCTCGACGTAGGCGTCCCGAACGGCGTCGAATCCCCGCGCGATCGCGCCTTCGGCCTCGCCGAGCGCGGCCGCGGTGTCGGCCCGTTCGGCGAACCCGATCGCGACCGTGTTCGACACCGACCGACCGCTCCCGACGAGCCCGGTCAACACCACGTTTCCGGTGGCCTCCGCGGATCCCTCGACGCGTTCGCCGGTCGCGAACAGCGTCTCGAGCGCGTCGCTTTCGGCGCCCATCGCGCTCGCCCACGAGAACCTGTCGTCGCTCGTCATCGCGAGCGCGACCTCGAACGGGTCACCGTCGTCGTCGACCAGCTTTCCGGGATGTCTGTTCATGTGCTCGTTGCGCGCGAGGAGGTGGTAGCCGTCCTCGCCGACGCGGAGACCGTAGTCTTCGACGCCGACGTTCGCGATCGTCGTGTCGACGACCGCGTACACGTCGTACTCGCGACACCCCTCGAAGGAGACGTCCGCGAGGATCGCGTCGCCGTCGGTGTTGACCGCGTACTCCACGGTCAGCGTCCACTCGTGGCCGTGGCCGTCGCCCGTCTCCCGGATCGTCTGCGTGTACGCCAGCGCGTCGTCGACGCTCGGCTCGGTCGTCCGCTCGATCGTCTCCGTCGCGGTCACGTGGCTCGTCTCGTCGAACGTTCGGATCGTGTACTCCGTCTCCGGATCCGTTACGAGGAACTCGAACGTACGGAGGTTCATCACGTCGATCCGCGGGAACCGCGCTTCCGTCAACGCCCCCTCGGTCAGCGTGAACCAGACGGGAACCGGGTCGGCGTCCTCGTGGTCGGCGGGCGTGCCGACGCCGAACTTCCGACCAGTCGTCCAGTTGGGCGCGGCCTCCGGCGTGGTCGGCTCGTCGTGGGGGACGGGAAGCGCGCCGTATCGAGCGAGCGTCGCCGTCGTCGTGAGTCGTAGCGCGTGCGACCAGCCGAGCGGGGTCGCGCTGTCGAGCTCGCCCGTGTCGAACGCCTGTTCCGCGAGCAGTCCGACGTGGTTCGTCAGGTCACCGTCCGGCCCACACAGGGCGTACAGCTCGCGGGCCTCCGCGAACAGATCGCCACCGTCCTCGCCACGGCTCGCGAGGAGTCCGCCCATTTCGGCGGCCGCCTCGGCCCCGAGCAGCGTTGCGACCGACCACACCTTCGCGCCGCCCTGCTCCGCGGTCCGCCAGTCGTCGCCGACGAACCGGACGAGCCCTTCCACGTCCGAGCTCTCGCGGCGAAGCTCCTCGATCGAGGTCTCGACGTGCGTCGCGACTCGGGAGACCAGCGTCGAGACGCGGTCCGGCTCCGACACGCTGGACCCATCCGCTTCCATCCGCTCCTCGACGAGGGCGACGTACTCCGTCACCGCGTTCACGAGCCCGAACGTGCTAGCATCGGCGCGTTCGTCGACGACCACGTCGCCGTCGGAGCGCTGCGGGAACCGTTTCGCGTCGGGGATCCACCGGTCCAGCAACCCCCCGACGGCGTCGTCGGCCGCCGCAGCCGCACTCGCACGAAGATCGTCGGCGACGGGCGCGCGAGCAACCGCCGAGAACGCCCGTAGATACGTCGCCGCCGTGTGCGTGAATCGCCCGTGTGCGTTCTCCCAGCAGTTCTGGCACCGCCGCGGAAGCCCGTCGGACTCCGTCGTCGACTGAAGGAAGGCGACCGCGTCGGCTATCGTCTCGTCGATCCGCGCTTCCCGTGCTGCCGACAGATCGGTCGTGCGTCTGAGTCGGGCGAGGAACGTCACGACCGCCGCCGGCTGGTCGAGCTGATCGTCGGGGCCGGGCTCGGTGCGTGCTCCCTCGATCCGCGAGTTCGCCCAGCCGGGCGCGATCTCCCCGGAGTCGGCCCACACTCGGTGCGGCCAGCCTCCCTCGGCGTCCTGCGTGCGACACAGGAACTCGGCGGCTGCGACCAGCTCCTCGCGGACGTCGAGGCCGAGCTCCTCGCTGGCCGACAGCAGGGCGTTCGACACCTCGGCATCGTCACGGAACCACGTGTACCCGTAGCCGCCCGTCGTCGAATAAAACGGGTCGAACTCGGGCCCGGCGATTCGTGCTCCCGACTCGGCGGTGAGCAGATCGAGGCTCCGGAGATCGCTCGCGATCAGGCTCCGTCTCGGCGTTCCCTCGGGCACCGTCGGCGCGCGCTCGGACGCGGCAGCACGCAGGTCGTCGGCGGTCGAATACGTCGTTGCGACTCGCGAGACCGCGTCGATCCGATCGGCTCGCTCGACCGACTCGTCGAGGTCGGCGGCGGAAGCGTCGTCGAGCACCGCGCGGCTCGCGAGCGTCACCCGCTCGATGCGGCCGTCCCGCTCGAACGGAGCGTTGACGATGACCTCGCCGGTGAGGTGGGAGTCCTCCCGCTCGTCGATCTCTCCGCGGCGCGGGAACGGGTCGTGCCCCTCGCCGAGCAGCTCCGCGATCGTGTCCTGGCGTCGGCCGTGGGCGGCCGAGAGCCCCGTCGACGCGGTCAGAAAGTCGTGCTCGCGGCGATGGAACGCCTCGATCACGTCGCCGCCGTTCGGGCCGGCCTCCTCGTGGACGAGGTTGCCGACGCGTCCCTCGACCATCTCGGGTGCGAACGCACAGGCGACGACGAGCTCGGCGTCGGCGGGCGGCGCACCGCGGAGTTCGACGTGTGTGACGTGGGCGTCACCGACGGTGAGGTCGAACTGGTGTACCGTGAATCGTCCGGCGTCGTACTCCGTCTCGACGAGTGGCGTCTCGCCGTCGTAGTGCTGTCGGGTCGCGTCCAGCTCGTCGAACCATCTGACGGTCCCGCTCCCGTCGAGGCCGAGCCGTAGCCAGTCGATTCCGCCGACGCCGGACAGCGGATACGAACAGTCGTGTAACGTTCCGTTCGGACCGACGTACACGAGTCGCCCGTCGTCGCCGGCGAACGCCCCACCGGTCGTCGGACGCTCGGCGGGGAATCGCTCCCCGTTTCGACGTCTGTGTTCCGTGAGGGCGGTTCGCAGTCTCATGCTCGTTCCGCCGTGCTCCGTGATAAAAGCCTTGGCGGAGTCGGCGAACTGACAGGGACGAAATAGAGTTGACGGGGAGAGGTGGAGTTGACGGGCTGACTGGGAGAGGTGGCGTCGGCCGGGAGAGCAAAACCGAAGGTGCTTGATGCATACGGTGTGGTATGCACCATCCCGGACCACCGCGATTTCTCGCCACCGGCGAGACGACCAGCATCGCCCCACGGGACCCGGATCCGGAAGCGGCCTACGAGTGGCGAGTCGTCGACGCGCCGCCCGGCAGCGAGGCGACGGTCGGAGTCGAGCCAGTCACCGAGTTTACCCCCGACGTTCCGGGCCGATACACCCTGGGACTCTCCGCGCCGGACGGCGACCATCTCCTCACGATCCGCGCGTTCGACGTCACCTACGAGGGCGCCGACGTCGCGGGCGGTAGCGGCACCGCGATCCGAACCCGAGACGCCGGACATGGAGAGATCGACTACGCCGATGCGCAGCCACACGAAGAGACGGGTCCGCCCCGCGTCCGCCTCGACGCCGCCGTCGACGCCGACGGTGAGAAGCTGCGTGTAACCGCGACCGCGAGACCGAATCCGGATTCGGGGCTCGATGCCGCCGACCTCGACGTGACGTTTCTCGTCGACGATCGCGACGTCGCGGCCGCCGTCGCGGAGGGGCGGACGAACCCGCGGGACGCGCTCGAAACGTCGCTGACTGCCGACGGGGCGACGCTTCGGCTCCCGACCGATGTCGTCGCCGACCGGCTTCGCGTGCACGCCGTCTCGACGGCCCGCGATCCGGACGGAACGTGCCGGTTCAGCGTCGCCGACTCGATCGCGATCGACCGCCTCGAGGAGCCCGGTGACGCCCGCGCCTCGGCCTCCCCGACCGCTGCGAGATTCGAGACGGTACGGCTCAACCAGCCGCCGGAGTGGACCGAGGACGCGCGGGTGTACGAGGTGTACGTTCGGACGTTTGCCGGCGATGCCGGCGACGGGGAGACGTTCGACGCGATCGCCGATCGGGTCCCGGAGCTCGCAGACCTCGGCGTCGACACGCTGTGGCTCACCCCCGTGCTCCAGCACGACGGAAAGCCACACGGGTACAACATCACGGACTTCTTCGACGTCGCAGACGACCTCGGTGATCGGGCCGACTACGAGGCGCTGATCGAGACGGCACACGACCACGGACTGCGCGTGTTGTTCGATTTCGTCGCGAATCACACCGCCCGAGACCACGAGTGGTTCGAGGACGCCTACGGAGATCCGGCGTCGCCGTACCGCGACCGCTACGAGTGGCAGGAGTCCGGCGAGCCGGGGACGTACTTCGACTGGGAGCTTATCGCCAACCTGAACCACGCAAACCTCTCGGTACGACGGTTCCTGCTCGACGTCGTCGACGAGTGGGCACCGCTCGTCGACGGTTTCCGATGTGATATGGCGTGGGCGGTCCCGGACGCCTTCTGGCGGGAGCTGCGGGACCGCGTGAAAGCGATCGATCCCGAGTTCCTGCTGATGGACGAGACGATCCCGTACATCCCCGACTTCCACGAGGGGATGTTCGACATCCACTTCGACGCGACGCTGTACTTCCAGCTACGACAGGTGGGTCGTGGGGTGGCGTCGGCGGAGTCGATGCTCGACGCGATCAACCAGCGGGCACGAGTCGGCTTCCCGGAGCACGCCGGCTTCCTCCAGTACATCGAGAACCACGATGAGACGCGGTACCGCGTCGAGTGCGGCGACGCGGCCGCGGCGGCCGCGGGGGCCGCGACGATCACCCTACCGGGCGTGCCGATGGTGTACGCCGGCCAGGAGATCGGCCAGCGCGGCCGACGCGACGAGATCGTATGGGACCACGCCCGCGAGGAGGTGCGCGAGCGCTACGAGCGACTGCTCGCGACTCGCGCGGACCACTCCGCGCTCGGGCCGGCTGGCGACCTCCACCGTGTCGACTACCACGTCGCCAGCGGCGACCTCACCGAACGACCGATCGAGGCTGACGGCGAGGTCGTCCATCCGGACGACGTCGTCGCGTTCGTCCGCGAGGACGATACGGAGACGCTCGTCGTCGTGCTCAACTTCGCGCCGGGCGAGGCGGCGGTCGCGGTCGACGTCGATCACGCCGACTGGAACGTCGTCACCGGCGAGGACTGCGTCGTCACCGACGGCGACGGCACCGACCGTATCCTGGCCGACGACGTCGCGATCGTCTCAGTCCGCCAGTAACCGATGTCGGACGGTTCCCCTCGTTCACCGTCGCGATCCCCCTCGCGGCTCCCGAGGCACACGGCCGAGCTCGTGCAGCACGCGCGGAGCGACCGGGAGGACGCAGCCGACGAGTTCGACGCGGCGAAACGGATCGCGACTCGGCTCGGCGCACGGCCCATCCGGCCCGAAGGTGCCGATCCTGCCGACACCGTCCCGGAGGGTGTCGCGTTCGGCTTCTGGACGCCTGACGTCGTCGACGCCGGCGTCCCCGCCACGAACGTCAAACTCGAGCTGTTCGCGCCGACGCGCCGAGTCGACCCCGGACGCGACGACCTCCGTGAACTCGAGTTCCGCGTCGATCGGCTGTCCGTCGTGCGCGACGGCGCGTTCCACTGGATCGCCGCCGAGGACGTTCGGGTCGGCACCCGCGACCGCCTCGGGGCGTTGTATCAGCTGGTGTACGAGCAGCCTGACGGCGAGTGGGAGACGGTCCGTGATCCGGTGCCGTACTCCGTTCCGTTCGGCACGTTCGCGCCCGCGGAGGTGTACGACTGGCCGCGGCTCGACGCGACGCGTCCGGACCGCGATCACTTCGAGTCGCTCGGAACCGGATCGGAGTCACTCCCGACGTCATCGGACGACGGGCTTCCCCGGGTCGATCCCGCGACGAGCATGCTTGAAATCCATCCGGGCACGTCGACCGCGGAGGGGTCGCTCGCCGCGCTCGCACAGCGGTTCCGCGAGATCGGCGAGAAGCTCCGCGCCAACGAGCCACTTGACCCCCACGAACGTAACTACGCCGGCTACGACGCCGTTCAGCTGATGCCCGTCGAGCCGCTTACGCAGGCGTACGACAGACAGTGGTACTGGCGGCCCGGCGGGACGTACGAGCGGACGGCGGACGACGCCAGTCCGGAGCCCGCAGTCGACGCCGACCCGATCGATCCGGTTTCGGCGTTCGATCGCGACCGCGACGCCGAAACCGTCACGGTCGGTGTAACCCGACCCGACCAGACGAACTGGGGATACGATGTCGTCGTGAGCGGATTCTCGGCCGCGAATCCGGCCATTCTGGAAACTGGTCGCCCGGACGAGCTAGTCGAGTTCATCGCGGCGTGTCACGCGATGCCCGACCCGGTCCGGGTCGTGTTCGACGTCGCGCTCGGCCACGCGGACACTGCCGCCGAGGGGCTCCTCCCGTCGCCGTTTTTCGAGGGGCCCGGGATGTACGGCCTCCATCTGAACTACCGGCAGCCGGTGGTCCGGGCGATCCTGCTGGAGCTGCAGCGACGGAAGATGAACTTCGGCGCGGACGGGATCCGCGTCGACGGCGCACAGGATTTCACGTATCACGACCCGGAGACGGGGGAGGACGTTCACGACGACGCGTTCCTCGCGGAGATGGACGCGGTGACACAGACCGTAGCGGGCACGGAGTATCGCCCGTGGATGATCTACGAGGACGGCCGTCCGTGGCCACGGGAAGACTGGGAGCTCGCGTCGACGTACCGGACGCTGATCGACCAGCATCCGCACGCGTTCCAGTGGTCGCCGGTCACGTTCGCGCACAACAAGCCCGCGTTGTTGACGTTCTGGGCCACGAAGTGGTGGCGGATGCGCGAGGTCGGCGAGTTCGGGAGCCAGTGGATCACCGGCGTTGCGAACCACGACACACTCAGACGAGGGTCACAGGTGGAGGTGACCGACGACTGGAGCGGCGCACTCATCAATCCGCACCTCGCGGATTCGCCGCCGGAGACGCTCCGCGAGGCGTACGATAGTCCGGCCGCGATCGTCTGGTTTCACGTCGCGATGCCGGGCGTTCCGATGGACTTCCTGCACGCGAACCACCGTGCGCCGTGGGGGTTCGTGCGAGACACCGACCCCATGTGGAACGTGAAAGTCGTCGCCGAGGAGGCCCCGTGGATCGACTGGCATATTCCGGCTGGATCGTTCGCCGCCGGCGACGAGTTCCCCCGGCTGAAGGCACTCGGGTTCGAGACACGAGCGGAGCTGAAGCGGTTCGCGCGGACGCTCGCCTCGCTCGTCGACGCCACCGACTACGACGTCGACCTGATCGCCGAACTCCTCTCCGTGCAGGGGACGCCGCTGGGCGACGAGATCGACGCGACGGACCTCCAGCGGTTCTCGTTCGCGTGGACCGCGGACGTGAGCGAGTATATGAATCTCACCAACTGGCTCGACGACCAAGACGACGACCGTACCGCGTTCGACCGGAGGGTACGCGAGTTCCGACAGGCGCGTCCGTGGCTCCGAGACGACGTCGATCCCGACGCCGGCGAGGCGTTCGGCTATCGCCATCCCACCGATGGAACGGTTCTCTACTACGCGCTCCGCCGGGGTCCCGACGGCGACGAGGACCTCCTCGTCGCCTGTAACGTGGAGGGGACGCCGGTCGACGTCGACGTCGCGGGACTGCTCGGCGAGATGGACGTCGATCACGGCCGGAGCGACACCACTTCCGCCGACGCCGACTCGTCCGACTGGACGGTCGCGATCGCGGCGCCGACTCTCGATGCCGAGCCGGGATCGGACACCACGTCGGTGACGCTGGCGAACCCGGAGGCGATCGTGTGGCGTCGCCGGACGGCGGAGTAGCCGCATCGACGCGAGCGGTCGTCCGGGCCGACGCAAGATGTCGTCCGGAACACGGATCTCACTGACGGTCCCCACGGCATAACTATATATGCGTGTTGCGTCGTTCCCCGCAGGATATATGACAACAGATCAAGGATCCCCCGGCAGTTCGGGGGACACGGAGGAGCAGGCGGACTCAGGAGAGCCAACCGACTCGGGAGAGTCGGTGGACCGGGGAGAGTCGGCGGACCGGGCAGCGCCGACCGACACGGGGGTGCGGACGGATCGAGCCGATCCGGTCGACCGACAGGACCCGATCGAGAGCGAGTACGACGGGGTTATCGGCGAGATAGAGCGGGCGATCAGATACCCCGCCGAGGGCGACGAGTTCGTGAAAACGATCCTCATCGGTGGACTGCTCTCGCTGTTCTCCGTTCTCATCGTGCCGCTGTTCCTGCTCGCGGGCTACGTCGTCCACGTGCTCGATCGCACCGCCGACGGCGACGAGACGCCGCCGACGTTCGACGAGTGGGGAGAGCTGGCGGTCACTGGCATCAAGGCGGTCGTCATCGGGTTCGCCTACACGCTCGTTCCGGCGATCGTGGGCGGGCTGATCGTCCTCGTCGGGATCGTCGGTATCGGTGCCGGAGGGGACGGAGCGCTGGCCGGCCTCGGCGTGCTCGGCATCCTGGTCGGCGGGTTCGTCTGGTTCGCGCTCGCGATCGTGGTCGCGTATCTGCTCCCGGCGGCGGTGGCGAACTTCGCTCAAGAGCGCTCCATCGGCTCCGGGTTCGACGTCGCGAGACTGAAAACCATCTGGCTCTCGCGGTCGTACGCCATCGCGTGGGGGACGATGGTCCTCGTGCTGGTGATCGGCGGGTTCGTCGCCGCGATCCTCAACGTCGTCCCGGTTCTCGGGACGATCGTCGGCGCGTTCGTCGGCTTCCACTTCGGGATCGCCGCCTACTCCGTCATCGGTCGATCGTGGCACGAGTTCCCCGTCGACGGCGGCGTCGAACAGGAGACGACGGTTTCGAGCGTCGCGGGACGGTAAGCCGGTCCCAGCTACGGGAGCTCGACGTCGACGTCGTGCTGGAGGCCGGCCGCCTTCACCGTGTTATAAAGGAGCATCGCGCGGGTCATCGGGCCGACGCCGCCGGGGACGGGAGTGATCGCGCCCGCGACCTCGCTGGCGGAGTCGTAGTCGACGTCGCCCACGAGCTCGTACCCTTTCTCGGTGTCCGCGTCGACCTTGTTGACGCCGACGTCGATCACCGTCGCGCCCTCCGCGATCATCGAGCCGTCGATGAACTCCGGGAGCCCGGCGGCCGCGATCACGATGTCGGCGTCGCCGACCTTCGCCTCGAGGTCTCGCGTCCGGGAGTGACAGACGGTCGTCGTCGCGTTGCCCGTTGGAGCCTTCTGGATCAGCAGATTCGCCATCGGCTTGCCGACGATATCCGAGCGACCGACGACGACCGCGTCGGCACCCTCGGTCTCGACGTCGTACGCGTCGAGCAGCTTCTGGACGCCGTGCGGAGTGCAGGGTTTAAACCGGGCGTCGCCCGCGACGAGGCGCCCGACGTTCTCCGGGTGGAACCCGTCGACGTCCTTTTCAGGGACGATCCGCCGGAGCACCTCTCGCTTGTCGACGTGGTCCGGAACGGGAAGCTGGACGAGGATCCCGCTGACGTCCTCGCGCTCGTTGAGCTCGTCGATCGTGTCGAACAGCTCGGCGGCGGGTGCGTCGGCGTCGATCTCGACGTGGATCCCCTCGATGCCGACCTCCTCGCAGTCGCGTTGTTTCATCGAGACGTACGTCTCGCTGGCGGGATCGTCGCTCATCAGGACGGTTGCCAGTCCCGGTTCGACGCCCGCGTCCACCAGCGTGTCGACGCAGTCGGCGACACCCGATCGGATCTCCGCCGCGACCGCCTCGCCGTCGATGATCTCGGCCATATCGAAAGCTGCGACGCGGCCGCTTATAAAGAATTTCGGAACGCGAGTCGACACCGTGCGTCCGGCCGGATCCCCTCGGACTCCGGCGGTTCCGATGCGGGGGTGCCGCGAACTCTCAGCCGACCGTCACCTCTCGACGAACCGCAAGCACCACCATGTCCGAAAACGGCGTCTCGTCTCGGCTGTCGCCACCGGCGTGCTCGGACAGCCCCGTAAGCGTAAACCGATGCACGATCTCGTCGTCGTGCGTGAGATTTTCGAGCACGAGCGCGTCGAGATCGGGGTCAGCACCACGCTCGAGCAGGAACTGTGCGATCTCCCCCGGCATGAGATCGTACGGACGAGGCAGCACGAGCAGATGACGCTTGCCGACGGCGTTGGCGAGTCGAGACAGCTCTTCCGAGACGTCACCGCTTTTATGCAGCGTGACGAACTCGGACTCCTCGATCGGCGTCCGAGCGCGACTCGCCGCCATCTGGACCGAGGAGATTCCGGGGATCACCCGCATGGGACGTTCCGGATCCGCGCGTTCGACGGCGTCCTGCACCTTCCCGACGAACTGGTAGCCGGAGTGGTTGGGGTCGCCCATCGCGACGGCAGTTCCGGATTCGCCGCCCGCGACTCGCCGGCCGAACTCCTCGAGGGCCTCGGCTTCGTCTTTGTACCCACAGGTCAACAGGTCGGCACCGGTCCGATCGGCGATACACTCGACGACGGTGGTAAAGCCGACGACGACGTCCGCCTTTCGGATGGCTCGCTCCCCCCGGGGGGTCAAGTACTCCGGGTTCCCCGGCCCGATGCCGACGACGTACACCGGGTCGTCCGTTTCCTCGTCGATATCGGACTCCGCTCGCTCGGCCGCGAACGTCGCCGGATCGGGACCGGAATCGAGGTCGTACTCACCGCTCATCTCTCCCTCCGGTCCCCTCTTCGCTCGTCTGCCGTGTGGTCGAGTTCGAGTTTCCCCGTCCGGACGTCTTTTGCGACGTGGATCAGCTCGTTGGTCAGCGCGGCCGCGAGGCCGCTGCCGCCGCGCCGGCCGACGTTCGTGATCGCAGGGATGTCGTACGTCTCGCTGACCTCGCGGATCCGCTGACGGCTCTCTTCGGCCTTGACGAATCCGACGGGGGTCGCGACGATAACGGCCGGTCGAGTGCCGTTTTCGATACAGTCGGCGAGTGCAAAGGCGGCCGTCGGGGCGTTGCCGACCGTCGCGATCGAACCATCGTACATCGAGTTTCCGTCGAGTTCGAGTACCCCCGCAGCCGTCCGGGTGATCCCGGTTTCCTTTGCGAGCTCTCCGCCGTGGCCGATCGCCTTGTGGTTGTCACAGTCGTGGCCCCGGCTAGTGATCCCCGCTTGAGACATCGTGATGTCCGTGACGATGTTCGCCTCCTCGAGAACGGCTCGTGCACCTGCTCGAACGGGTGCGTCCTCGTCGTCCCCGAGATGGTCTTCGCCCGTTAGCCGAAGCAAATGCTGGAACTCGATGTCTCCCATCGAGTGGACCGACTTCTGTCTGATACGGTCGGCAAGCGTCTCGTCGGGGACGAACTGCCGGACGATCTCCATGCTCGTTTCGGCGATGTTCATCGCTTCGCGTGTCGTCGCCCCCAGATCCGCGTAGTCGTCCTCGTGTTCGCCGTCCGTGTCAGTCATCGATTGTCACCCCTTCAGCCTCGTTCGTGGTTCGGGCTTCCAACTCGCCCTCGACGGACAGGTTGATGTCCCGGAGTCCGTCCTCGATCGCTTCGCTCGCATCCCAGAGGTCCCGGTCGATGGCCTCGAGTAACGTCGCCGTGATGGACTCGAGAGCCCACGGGTTCACCTCGGTCATCCACTCCTGACGATCCTCGTCGAAGGCGTACGCCTCGGCGACGTCCTCCCAGAGCCGGTCGCTGATGACGCCCGTCGTGGCGTCCCACCCTAGCGTGACCTCGACCGTCGTCGAGAGGTCGCCCGCACCCTTGTAACCGTGTTCCTCCATCGACTCGAGCCAGTCCGGATTGAGTACGCGAGCACGCATCGACTTGCGAACCTTCTCCTCGTTGGTGTACACCGCCACGTCGTCGGGATCGGACGAGTCGCCGACGTAGGCGGCTGGCCGCTCGCCGGATACCTCCGCCACCGCCGAAACGAAGCCGCCATGGAAGGCGTACCAGTCCGAGGAGTCGAACTCGTCCTGTTCCATCGTGTCCTCGAGCTTGACCGTCGCCTCGACGCTCGACAGTCGTCGCTCGAAGGAGTCGTGAGCGTCAGCAACCCGACCGCGCGATCCCATCGCGTAGCCGCCCCACTGGGTGTAGACACGCGCGAGATCCGACCGATCCTCCCAGTTCCCTTCGTCGACGGCCTTGTTCGTCCCGGCACCGTAACCGCCGGGTTTCGTGGTGAACACACGGTCCATGACCGCATTTCGGGCCTCCTCGTCCCCGAGACTCTCCTCGCCGGCGAGTTTCTCCGCTTCTTTCTCGACGTGTTTTTTTACGTAGTTCATCTCGTGAGGCTCGTCGAGACCGACCACTGCGTCCACGGCGTCGTGGATGACGCCCGCCGCGGTGGGGAAGGCGTCCCGGAAGAGTCCCGAGACGCGGGTCGTCACGTCGATCCGCGGTCGTCCGAGTTCGTCCAGTGGTATGGGATCCACGTCGTCGATCCGGCCCGCGTCGGTCCAGACCGGTCGGACGCCCATCGTCGCGAGCACCTGGGCGATGGTCTCCCCGCGGGTGCGGATCGTGGGGGTTCCCCAGGCGACGACGCCGATCTCTTCGGGGTACTCCCCGTTTTCGTCCCGGTGGCGTTCGAGGACGCCTCCGGCGACCTCGCGACCGACCTGCCAGGCGGATTTCGCCGGCACTTTGCGGGGATCGAGCGTGTAGAAGTTCCGCGCGGTCGGCAGCAGATCGACGCCGCCGCGGGTCGGTGCACCCGATCCGCCCGGCGGAACGTACTCGCCCGCAAGGGCGTCCGCCGTTCGCGGAACTTCGTCCGCTGCTCCGAGGACACGCGGGACGGCTTCTTTACAGATGAACGCCAGCACTTTCCGCAGGTCGTCGTGTGCGCCCGGTTTCGCACGTGCGTCGCCGATCGTTTCGAGGTCGACGATGAGGAGGTTGAGATTCACTTCGTCGCCGGGACCACCGTCGCGTTCCGAGCGCGGAACGTCGAACTCGTGGTCGGCCAGCGTCTCGATCAACTCGATGCTTTGCTCGTACACGACGTCGGCGGCCTCGGCGTAGGTCATGCCCAGGTCCACGTCGTAGGCGCCCGGCGAGGAGAGCATGGTCTCGTAGTCGACCCCGAGCGCGCCCGCAACGCTCTCACGGAGGCTCGGCGCGCCGGGGTTTTCCAATCTGGTCAGCGCGACCAGATACTCGACCAGCCGCTCGCCCTTCGGAGGTTCGCTCATCGTGTGCAGGCCCATCCGGATCTGGGTAGTTTTGACGTCGGTGAGGTACTCGTGGATCCGCTCGACCAGTTCGTCGATGTCGACCTCGCCGCCGTCGACCTCGTCGCCGTTTCCCGCGTCGCGTAGCGTCCTGCTCTCGTTGCTGGTGCCAGCGATGCCGAGTTCGACTGCCAGGTCGAGCTCCTCGACCGTCTCCCGCAGAAGGGTTTCGAGGTGTTCACCGTCGTCGGTTCGGGCGTCTTCCAGCCCGGCCCGACGGTACTCACTCGCCAGCTCCTCGAGTTCGGCCAGGTCGTCGTAGGTCCCCGCCGCCCGCATGACCGGCGTGAGGTAGTCGACGACGGCGGCGTAGGAGCGGCGTTTCGCCTGGGTCCCTTCGCCGGGGTTGTTGACGATGTAGGGGTAGACGTTCGGGAGGTCGGAGAGGAGGGCGTCGGGGGCGCTCTCGCCGTTTAAGCCGACCGTTTTCCCGGGAAGCCACTCGACGCTGCCGTGAGTCCCCAGATGGACGACGGCGTCTGCCTCGTACTGCTCGCGTAGCCAGGCGTAGAAGGCGTAGTAGTCGTGTGGGGGCTGCAGATCGGAGTCGTGGTACACCTTCGAGGGGTCAATTCCGAATCCGCGAGGGGGCTGGACGGTCACTAAAACGTTACCACACTCCATGCCGGGGATGGCGAACGGTCGTCCCGGCGGTTCGCCCCACTCCTCGACGACGTGCTCCCGGAACCGCTCGTCAGCCCTGTCGAACCACTCGGCGTACTGCTCCGGTGGGACTACGTCGACGCTCAACTCGCGGACGTCGTCGGGGGCGACCCATCGGTCATCGAGGGTGAGTTGTGCGGACAGCGCCTCGATCAACGCCCGTCCGTCCTCCGGCCGATTCTCGAGGTCGTAGCCGCGAGCTTCGAGCTCGTTCAACAGGTTGATCGTGCTCTCTGGAGTGTCCAGTCCGAAGGCGGTGCCGATACCGTCGTCGCTTGGCGGATAGTTGTGGAGGACGACGGCGACCCGTTTCTCCTCGTTGGGAGTGTGTCGAAGCTGCGCCCAGTTGACCGCCAGGGCGGCGATGTGGTCGACGCGGTCCTCGATCGGCAGGTGCTGTTCGGGCGCGCTGCCGACGCCGGCCGCATCGTCCATGCGCTCTTTGCCGCTGATGGGGTGAGTGATGACGGTGCCGTCGAACTCCGGGAGCGCCACCGAGAGAGCGAGCTCGAACCCCATCACGCCCGTGTCGCTCGCCTCGTAGCGCGACCGGGAACGCATCGTCGTGATCGCCTGGAGGACGGGGACGCCCAGCTCCTCGAGGAAGATCCTCTTCGTCCCACCCTCGTCGCTTGCCGATCGGCCGCGCTCGCTCATCCCCAGCGAGAACATGAAGCTACTCACGACGGCGTCGACGGTCGGTCCGTCCTCGTTGCTGAACCAGTTGCTCGCGACCCACTCGGCGTTCTGCTGGCCCTTCTCGTCGGTCGCGGGGTTACAGAAGGCGGGAAGGACGTTCACGCCCTTCGCCTCGAGTGTCCGGACGAGCGCGTCGACGTACCGGGTGTTGGCGTGGGTCCAGTGGGACTCGTAGAACCAGATGCCCACCGTCGGCTTCCCGTCGTCGTGGGTCTCGAGTAGCTCCTCGTACCCGACGGCTGGATGGTCCGGATGGTAGACACCCTCCGTCGGCAGGGAGACGGGGTCGTCGACGTTCCCGTCGTAGTCGCCGTACACTGCGGCGAGATACCGACAGCAGTGCTCCAGGTTGACTACGCCACCACGCTCCACGTACTCGTACACCTGCTCGCGGTCCGTCTCGGAAACCGTGGTGTCCTCAAGTGCGTAGGCACCGCCGGTCGCTTTCACGACCAGCGGGACGCCAGCGTCGGCGAGTCGGTCGGTCGCCAGATCGTACCCCGGCATGCTGTCTTCGCCTCCGTGAAGCCAGAAGACGGCGGCGTCGGCCGACTCGAGGGCAGCAAGAAAAGCCTCGAGTTCGGTCTCGTCTTCGAGATCGCTCTCGGAGCGAACCACCAGGTCGATCCCCTCGAGTCGGGTCGCGGCCTCCTGCAGTGCGCCCAACTCGTTTTCCGTCGCAGTGTATACCCCGATCGTCGACATCGATGGTAAAGCATTATTTCGGTAGTTCAAATAAGATTTCACATCGACATGGAGCGTCATCGAACGCCGTTTCCGGCGATCGTCGGACAGGACGAACTGAAGCGAGCGCTGTTGGCCGTCGCAGCCAACGACGCCCTCGACGGGCTGCTCGTCCAGGGGGAGAAAGGGACCGCCAAATCGACGGCCGTGCGCGGGCTCGTGGACCTGTTGCCCGAACAGGACGCAGTCGCGGACTGTCCTTACGGCTGCCCGCCCGACGACCCCGGTCGGCAGTGTGCGGAGTGTCGGTCCCATGACCCCACGGAGCTCGCGGTCGAGACCCGTCCCGTTCCGCTGGTGACGCTTCCGCTCGGGGCCACTCGCGAGCGCGTCGTCGGGACCCTGTCGGTGGCCGATGCGCTCGAGGGCGAGGCCGAGTTCGATCCCGGCCTGCTCGCTCGCGCCCACCGTGGCATCCTCTACGTCGACGAGGTGAATCTGCTCGAGGATCACCTCGTGGACGTTATCCTCGATGCGGCCGCAGGCGGCGTCAATCGTGTCGAACGCGACGGCGTAAGCATCGAACATCCGGCCGAGTTCACGCTCGTGGGAACGATGAATCCCGAGGAAGGCGACCTGCGCCCACAGCTTCGGGACCGCTTTGCACTGCAGGCAACCGTCGCCGGCTGTCGTGACCCCGAGGACCGGATCGAGGTCATCGACCGCGCACTCGAGCGAAAGGCGGACCCGGAGCAGTTCGTCGACGAGTACGACGGCGAGACGGCCGCCCTCGCCGAGGAGGTACTCGAGGCTCAGCAGTTGCTCGAGGACGTGTCCCTCCCCGCCGATTTCAAACGCGACATCGCCGAACTGTGTCTCGAGGCCGGCGTCGACGGACACCGTGCCGACATCGCAATCGCCCGCACTGCCCGAACGCTGGCCGCCCTGGACGGCAGAGGGAAGGTGATCCAGACCGACCTCACTGAGGCCGCCCGTCTCGCGCTCCCCCACCGCCTCGAGAGCCGCCCGTTCGAGGACGCCCCGGACCCGGACGACGTCCTCGAGGATCATTTCGACCACGGCGACTCGGGGAACGACCACGGCGACTCTGGGAACGACCACGGCGACTCTGGGAACGAGGACCGCGACTCGGGGAACGAGGACCGCGACTCTGGGAACGAGGACCGCGACTCGGGGAACGGGGAGGCGGACGAGGCCGATGGGACGGCGACGGTCGACGACGATGGCAACGGTGGCGACGACGGCTCCGGAAGCGGGGGTGGGGAGTCGAGCGGGTCCTCGAAAAACGTCCCCGCTGACGGCGGCAGCACGGGTGACGACCGGCCGGAGGGTGGTGAGGACTCCCCGGATCGAGATGACGACGAACCGGAGGCGACACCGCTCCTCCCTGGCCAGCGACGGGCCGAGATCGGCAATGCGGGAAGCCCGCCGGTCGAAGACGTCGAGTCGGAGACGGCCGCCTTGAGTGAGGGTTCTCGGGCGCGAGTCGAGCCCTCCGACAGGGGCCGTGGCGCACGGGTGCGGACCGAACGCGCAACCGCTGACGAGGCCGTCGACGCAGCCGCTTCGATCCGGGCCGCCGCGGCAGACGGCCGAACGCACGTCGCAGCGGACGACCTTCGCAAATCAGTCAGACGGTCTCGAGCGGGCACCCTGATCGTCTTCGTCGTCGACGCCAGTGCCTCGATGCGTCCGGCGATGGCCGACGCCAAGGGGACGGTGATGTCCCTCTTACAGGACGCCTACGAACGACGCGATGAGGTGGCGTTCGTGGCCGTCGCCGGCGAACAAGCCGAGATCGTCCTGCCGCCGACTGACAGCGTGACCCTCGCTGCCCGCCATCTGAAGGAGCTTCCCACGGGCGACCGGACGCCGCTTCCTTCGGGCCTCGCGGAAGCCACCCGGCTCGTGACTCGAGCCGACGCTGACGCGAGTCTCGTGGTCGTCGTGACCGACGGCCGGGCGAACGTCGCCGAGGGGAGTCCAACGGCGAAGACACGGGAGGCGGCCCGACGGCTGGCTCGAGCCGACTGCGAGACCGTCGTCGTCGACGCGAGCGACGACGGCGACCGGACGGGACTGATCGGCGTCCTTGCGAGCGAGACCGGTAGTCGGCGCATTCCGCTTTCGGAGCTGTCTGCTGAACGGGTCGCCGAAACGGCGGCGACGGCTAGGGACGACGAGCGTTGACCTCGAAAACGAGCTCGCAGACGGAGTCTCAGTAGTCGTATTTCGTCTCGTAGCCACGGGGAGTGACCATCCGATCGTCCCAGACGTATGTTTCCTCGTTGCCGACGACGACCGTCGTCGTCATATCGATGATCTCGCTTTCACCTAGCGCATCGAGCTCGCCGAGTTCGGTGATCATCACCTGCTCGTCTTCGCGACCGGCACCGTGGACGATTCCCACGGGCGTGTCCGGGTCACGGTGGGTAAGGAGGATCTCACAGCACTTCTCGAAGTTCTCCCGGCGCTTGCGGCTCCAGGGGTTGTAGATCGTGATGATGAAACTCTCCTTGGCCACGGCGTGAAGCCGGGACTCGATCTCGGACATCGGTACGAGGTGGTCCGACAGCGAGACCGAGACGGTGTCGTTGACGAGGGGTGCGCCGAGACGGGCCGCACACGACTGTGCGGCGGGGACGCCCGGAACGACCTCGAAGTCAACCATCGAAGCCGTCGCACCCTTCGATTCGAGGATCTCGAGAACCAGTCCCGCGAGCGCGTACACGTTCGGGTCGCCACTGCCGACGATCGCCACGTCGTTGCCCGCGAGCGCGCGGTCGACCGATTCCTCCGTACGCGACACTTCGCCACACATCGGCGTGTCGTACACGTCGTCGGTCTCATCGATTATCTCGTCCGGGATGAGGTCGACGTAGGTCGTGTAGCCGACGATGTGGTCGGCCGCAAGCAGCGTATCTTTCGCACGCTGGGTCATCCCGTCCGGGTGGCCGGGACCGAGACCGACGGCGATCAGCTGGCCGGGTTCGGCGTCGAACTCGTCGACGGTCGCGCCGACTTTCTTCTCGATGCGTGCCCTCTTTCCCGAAGCTCCACACTGCGAGTCGGAGCTCTCGCCGTCGTCGGTTGTTCCTCCATGCTTCGGAGTCGATTCGTCGGAGTCGGTGGTGGTGTCAGTCATGATAGTTAGAACTCGCCGACGTCACGCCCGCCGCGCGGGGTGACCAGGTACGTTCGGTCGTCGTTGCTCCAGGTCTTTGTCTCGCAGTTGCCGATGATGAGCGAGCTGCCCATCCCGGAGACGTCCTTCTCGTGATTCGCGGCGTCGCCCAGCGTCGTGACGACGTGACTTTCGCCGATCCGCCCGGCGTCTTCTCGCCCCGCGTCGTTGACGATCGCCACGTATGCGTCGTCCATGCGCTCCTCGCGGACGATATCGACAGCTTTCTCGTAGTTTCGCCAGCAGTTATATAAGACGATCACGAAGTCGGCGGCCGCCGCGGCGCGCAGCTTCTCCTCGATCTCGTCCCAGCCTCGCCACTTGTCGGACAGCGAGACGGTACAGAAATCGTTGCAAAGCGGTGCACCGACCATCGCAGACCCGCCGAGAGCGGCGGTCACGCCGGGGACGATCTCGATCGGGACGTCCGACGCCTCCTCCTCGTCGGCTATCAGGAAGAGAAGGTCAGATTTGCCGTAGACGGAGGGGTCGCCACCGGAGACGTGGGCGACGTCCTCGCCCGCACGAACGCGCTCGAACGCCTCTTTTGCCAGCTCGATCTGTCGTCCCATCGACGAGCGAACGATCCGTTGTTCGTGGCCGTCCGCGCGGGTCACGAACCCGCGGTCGTCAATCGCATCCTCAGGCGGTAACGTTCCGTCCTCGCGGAGGAACGCCTGATAGAGGCTCGAGGCGATCACGCAGTCGGCCGTCTCGATGACGCCCCTGGCACGCTTGGTCATGTGATCGGGCAGGCCGGGGCCGATACCGACGACGTAGAGAGTACCGTACTCCTCCGGCGTCCCCGTCGCGTCGGTGTCGTCAGCCGTATCAGCGTCGTCGGCTCCGCTCATCGGCCGATCGCCACCGTTACCTCGCCCTCATAGCCGACCTTCTCGAGCACGAGTTCATGCTCACGGCCGCCGGCGATCGCCGACGCCTCGGAGACGCCCGGCCAGCCGAGCAACTCCCTGGATCTCGAAGGGGTCGGCCCCTCGTGTTCAAGTAGAGTCTCCTTCTCGAAGGCGACGACGCCGAAGCCGAGTTCCTCTGCTGCCTCGAGTAGTCCCTCCTCGTCTTCCTTCCGGGTCGCCGTCGCGACGAACTCGACGTCCTCGATATCGTACTCCGTCTGCTCGAGGGCGGTTTTCCAGGCTGCCAGAAACGTCTCTTTCTGCGCTCCGGAGACGCTCCCGGTACCGATGACGACGCCATTGTCAGCGTTGCGCTTGAGAACCGTCACGTCGTCGCCGACGAGCACCGCCCTCGGGCCGTCGAGTCGCGCGACGGGACCGAGTTCGTCGTCGAGGACGGCGAGGTTCGTCGCAACCGTCGAGCTACCGTTGACGACGTGGAGATCCATCGCCTTCGCGCGGGCCTCGACACCCTGCTTACCCGCCGCCTCGCTCGCGGTGGTCATCGCCGGGATCGCGCCCATCGTCGCCAGATCCTTCGCGACCTGGTTCGCACCGTGATGCCCTCCCATGATCGGGATCGCCCAGGTCAGTTCCTCGTCGGCGACGACGATCGCCGGGTCGTCCCACTTGTCCTCGAGCAGATGGGCGGTTTTTCGAATCGCGATGCCACTCGCCATCAGTCCGACGAAACAGTCGTACTCGGCCCAATGCTCCTCGAAGACGTCAGCGTGGTAGCTGATGGCGTCCACCGTGTCGTACCGATCGCCGAGGCCGCCGGCGATCGCTTCTGCGGCGTTCATCTTTCGCTCGAACGCGATGATAGCGACCGCTTCGGCGGCCTCCCCGTCCGAGTCGGGCGTCTTACGCTGCCTCCCATCGATGTCGTCGGTACTCATTCAGTCGGACCCCTTCTCGTCTCCCTCGGCGTTGCTCGCACTCCGGCTCGCCCAGTCCCCGTACAGGTACGAGCGCTCGTACCCCGCGCCCGTGACGGCCTCGCCGATCAGGACCAGTGCGGAAGCACGGTACCCGGCCGCTTCGACGGCGTCAGCGATCGTTGCGATCGTTCCCGTGATGACGTCCTCGTCGGGCCAGGAGGCGTGATACACGACCGCGACCGGCGTCTCCGGATCGTGACCGTCCTCGAGCAACCGGTCCATCGTGTCACGAACGGAGTGAGTGCCCAGGTAGATGCAGGTCGTCACGTCTCCCATCCCGACGAACTCGCTGATGTGGTCTTCCTCCTCGCTCAGAGTCTTTCCCTGCGGGCGGGTGAACGCCACGTGGTTGGCGGCCTCGTTCAGCGTCAACTGGGTACCGAGAGCCGCACTCGCCGCGAACGAGGACGTGACGCCGGGAACGACGTACGTCGGCACGTTCTCGGCCTCCAAGGCGTCCATCTGCTCGAGTGCAGCGCCGTAGATGGCGGGGTCGCCACTGTGGAGGCGAACCACCGAGCGTCCCGCGTGGTAGGCATCAGCCATGAGCGGAATCAGCTCCTCCAGATCCTTTCCGGCGGAGTCGACCTGTCTGGCATCCGCACAGTACGCCTCGAGGAGTGCGCTGTTGACCAACGAGCCGGCATGGACCACGAGATCGGCGTCTTCGAGCAGTCGTTTGCCCGTAACCGTCAGCAGACCCGGGTCACCCGGGCCGGCTCCGATGAACGGGACCCCCTCGCGGACGTCGCCCGCGGTGTAGTTCTCGTCGGTCATGTGGAACCTTCCGATTCGACGGTGATCTCCGTGTCAGCGTCCTCGTCGACGTGAAAATTCGCCGTCGCGAGCTGGCACTCGAGCCCCTCTCGCTCCGCATACGCGAGCGTGTAATAGTCGCGTTCCTCCAAGTCGGTTGGGTCATCCGTGACGAGCGTCTCGCCCCGTTCCATAAACAGCCGACGACCGAAGCGGACCTCGTAGCCCGCCTCGGTCAGTTTCTCGTGGGTGGTCAGTGCGTCAGTAACCTTGAACAGAACCAACCTATCGGGCCCCGTGGGCGCCGACCCGTTGGCCGCCTCGCGCAACGCGAGACCGGTACCCGACTCGATTTCGACACCCAACGCCGTGGTGAACGCGGTCATCGCGCTTACCCCGGGGATCACCTCGAGATCCACGTCGGGATGGAACGTGTCGAGAGTGCGACGAAGATGACCGAACGTCGAATAGACGTTGGGATCACCCAGCGTGACGAACGCCACGTCCTGCTCGCGAGCCCGTTCGGCCACTTCCTCGGCGGCCTCCTTCCACGCACTCCGAAGTGCCTCTGGGTCCCGGGTCATCGGAAACTCCAGCTCTCCGATCGTCGACTCCTCGACGTGTTCGAGCGCCACCGACCGGGAGAGCCGCCCCGGGGAGTAGACGGTCTCGACGCTCTCCAGGACCCGCTTCCCTTTAACCGTCACCAGGGAGGCATCGCCCGGGCCGAGGCCGACGCCGTAGACGGTCACGCCAACCCACCCCCTTCACCGCGGCCAACGATCACGTAGACCGGATTCCGTGCGTCGAAGCTCGTCGCGCCGGCGAGCTCGTATCCGTGGCTTACCTGCAACCGGACGACCTCCTCAAGGATACCGCGCTCCCGGAACGCTTCAACGGCACGGCCGGCGACTTCGAGACGGGCGGCGTTCATCACGATGCGTTCGATCCCCGCCTCCACGGCGACGTCGAGTACGGCCTCAAAGTTTCGGCTCCCGCCGAGAAACATGGCATCCGCCTCCTCGGGGATCCCCTCGGGCGCTTCGGCTGCACGGACGCCCACTTCCGCGTCGTACTCGTTCGCGGCGAGATTCTTTTTTGTGATTTCTAATCGCTGCGGGTCGCGCTCGATGGCAGTTACGTGTCGAACGCGGTGGGCCGCCTCGATGCTGACCGAACCAGTACAGGAACCGACGTCGACGAAGTGGTCCGTCGGCTCCAACGCGAGCTTTTCGAGCGTCACTGCCCGGACTTCCGGCTTCGTCGGTCCGGCCGTCGCGTCGTGTGGCAAAGCTACCTCGGGCATTACGGGCACTCTCCGACCGCTGCGTAAAAACAATTTTGTTTGTGATACAAAAAGCAAGATTTCACTCTCGGCGACACTGGTGTCATGGAAGATCGGACTCTTCGATTCTTGCCGATGTCGTCATCCCACGCTATCCACGTCGTCATCCCACGCTGTCCACGTCGTCATCCCACGCTATCCACGTCGTCATCTCACGCCGTGCGTTGGGATCGAGGCCACGAAGCGCGACCGTATCGCCAACCGTTATGGTCGCGCGCTCGGAGATCCACGTATGCAGAACTGGGCCCGTGAGAACGTTCCCCTCCTCACCGCCGTCCTCTCGGTCGTGTCGCTCGCACTCGTGTTCGGTGCCGTCGGCGGCGTCATTCCGAGCAGCCTGCTACCCCGTGCGAGCGACGACGTGCTCGCCGCGATCCCACACTTCAACGCCGCGGTCTCCGCGGCCGCGATCGTCACGATCGTCGCCGGCTGGCGGGCGATCGGTCGCGGGGACGTTCGCCGTCATCGGGCGTTGATGCTCACGTCGTTCGCGCTGTTCGCGGCGTTTCTCGTCGCGTACCTCTACCGACTCACTCTCGTCGGCACCGCCGAGTTCCCCGGTCCGGAGACGGTGTACACGTTCGTCTACCTCCCGTTTCTCGCAGTCCATATCCTGCTCGCGATCCTCTGTGTGCCGTTCGTGTTCTACGCGCTCCTGCTTGCGGCGACCCGTCCGTACGAGGAGCTGTACCACACGCGACACGCACAGGCCGGCTCCGTCGCGGCCGTCCTCTGGCTGATCTCCTTCGCGATGGGGATCGGCGTGTACCTGATGCTCCATCACGTGTTCTGAGTCGGTCGGTCGAGTTCGACGGATCCCCGTCAGTCGTCGGCCGGTGCGGGGCCGGCTTCGGGCCGGTCGACCTCGCGGTCGGTCGCTTCTCCCTCGACATCGTAGGGATACTCGCCGGTTACACACCCCAGACAGAGGTCCGCACGGCTCGCGTCGAGCGCCTCCGCGACCGCGTCGATCGACAGGTACGCGAGTGAGTCCGCCTCGACGGCGTCACGGATCTCTTCGGTCGACTTGTCGGCGGCAATGAGTTCCTCGCGCGTCGCCATGTCGATGCCGAAGTAACACGGCGCGACGATCGCCGGAGCCCCGATCCGCAGGTGAACCTCCTCCGCACCGGCCTCGCGAACGAGGTCGACGAGCTGTGTCGAGGTCGTTCCACGCACGATGGAGTCGTCGATGATCGTGACGGTTTTTCCTTCGACGGTCGACCGGATCGGGTTGAGCTTCAGCCGGACTGCGCGTTCGCGCTCGTCCTGGGTCGGCATGATAAACGTCCGACCGACGTATCGATTCTTCATCAACCCCTCAGCGAACTCGACGCCGACGTCACCGTCCGCTCGCGGGTCGCCGTCGGCAGTCGTCTCGTTCGCGGCGTCCGCGTAGCCGGACGCGAACGCGCGTCCGGAGTCGGGGACGGGCATTACGACGTCGGTCTCGACGCCCGACTCCTCCCACAGCTTCCGACCGAGGTTCCGGCGCACCTCGTACACGAGATTCTCGTCGATTACCGAGTCGGGCCGTGCGAAGTACACGTGCTCAAAAAAGCAGTGGGCAGTCGAGGGGGATTCGACGAGCTGGTACGTGTCGTATCCAGCTCCGTCCGGATCGAGCACGACCAACTCGCCGGGTCGAACGTCTCGAATCAGCTCTCCGTCGAGCGTGTCGATCGCGGCCGACTCGCTCGCGAGTACGTAGCCGTCCTCCAGCTTTCCAAGACACAGCGGACGGTTTCCGAGGGGGTCTCGAACCCCGAGGACGGTGTCGTCGTGGGTTATCGTCAGCGAGTAGGAGCCGTGGATGCGCTGCATCGTGTGTTTGACCGCGCGAACGAGATCCTCCTCGAGGAGGTTACGCGCGAGGTCGTGGGCGATCACCTCGGTGTCGCCGTCGGAGGTGAACGCGTGGCCGGACGCCGCCAGCTCCGAGCGAACCTCGTCGGCGTTGACGAGGTTCCCGTTGTGTGAAAGTCCCAGCGATCCGGACTTAAACGAGACGGAGAACGGCTGTGCACAGCTTTTATCCAGGCTGCCGGCCGTCGGATACCGTACGTGACCGATCCCGGTCGAGCCCGACAGCGTCTCCAGATCCCCGGGCTCGAACGCGTCCCCGACGAGTCCGCGTTCGACGTGGCTATGCTGTTGAAACCCGTCGTGCGTGACGATGCCAGCTGACTCTTGACCGCGATGTTGCAGCGCGTACAGCGCGTAGTACAACGGCCGTGCAGCCGCCCGGTCCGTGAGCGAGACGCCGACGACGCCGCATTTCTCACGCGGCGCGTCGTCGACGCGTTGATCCCCACCGGAGTCCATACGATCAGATCGGCAGGGGTCGATAAAAACCCTCGTGTTCGTGGTTTGAATAGGGTGTAGTTTCAACTATTTATGCAAGAATATGTATATTCGACGGTGCATCGGTCGTTCCCCCGATGCAACTGCGACTACGCCGAGATCCACTCCCGGAACGCCCTCAGATTCACCCGTCTCCGGTGAGTTCGTCCAACCGCTCGAAGTACGCATCTCGTGGCACCTGATACGCGGCGCGATACTCCACGTCACCCTCGACGAACCGGGCTGCAATATCGACCGCGGCATCGACCGCTACCGACCGCTCGTCGTACGTCTCGGCGGCCGCCTCGATCTCGGGTTCCAAGAAGAGCACGACGTGCCATTCCTCGGTAACGTACTGGCCGGCTCCCGGTCGTGCTCGGCGTGAGCCGTTCGTCAGGTAGATCGTCGGAAGACACTCCGGTGGAAGCCGGTCATCGTTGAACACGTCGGGACGGAACACGAGGATCGTCCGCCCCTCGGGCTCCTCGTTCCATATCTCCCACCCGTCCGGCAGCGCCTCGAAGCTCATGGTGTCGTTCGGTCGCCGACGCTTGAAAACGTCGCGCTCCGCGAGCGACCGACCAACTACCAGCCGTTATCTCCCTCGCGGGAGTGGTACGCAGGGCCGTCCTGACGCACTGAACAGCGGGCCGGGTCGGTGTGTGAGGTACCGGATCCTGCCGATCGCTACTCCTGGGCGTCGACGACCGCGACGCCGGCGAGGTTGACGATGTCTTTCACCTCGTCGCCTCGCTGGAGGACGTGAACTGGCTCATCCATGCCGACGAGCATTGGTCCGATCGCCTCTGCGCCGCCGAGCCGCTGGAGCAGCTTGTAGCCGATGTTGCCGGCGTCGAGATTCGGGAAGATGAGCACGTTCGCGGCCTCATCGAGCTCCGCGAACTCGTACGTTCCCTCCAGAATATCCTCGACGACGGCCGTGTCGGCCTGCATCTCGCCATCAACGGCGAAATCGATATCGGGATCGTTGTGGAGGATCTCGACCGCCTCCCGCGGCTTGCGCGTCCCGGCGTTGTCGACGCTGCCGAAGTTGGAATACGACAACATTGCGGCGCGTGGCTCCACGTTGAACCGTCGTGCGAGCCCCGCCGTGTGTCGAGTGATCTCCGCGAGCGTCTCCGCGCTCGGATTCTGGTTGACCGTCGTGTCCGCACAGAACACCACGCGGTTTTTGAACGTCAGCATGTACACGCCGGCGACGGTGTCGGTGTCCGCGGTCGAACCGATCACCTCGAGCGGCGGGCGGAGTGCCGACGGGTAGTGGTGCGTCAATCCGGTCAACATCGCGTCGGCGTCGCCGGTTCGCACCATCACGCTTCCCAGATAGTTCGTGTCGTGTTCGACGAGGTCGGCCGCCTCACGGCGCGTGACCCCCTTCCGTTTGCGGAGTTCGTGGAGCTTCTCGCCGTACACGGAGACGTCCCGTTCGGAGGGGTCGACGATCTCCGGCGTGAACGAGAGCCCGAGCTGCTCGGCGGTCCGTCGTATCTCCGTCTCGTCACCGAGCAACACGGGCTCCGCGATCTCCTCTTCCGCGAGCTGGTAGGCGGCGCGGATCATCTTCTCGTCGGTTCCCTCCGCGAGCGCGATCCGTTTGGGATCGCTTTTCGCCTTGTTCAACACGACCCGCATCATCTCGCGGGACTTGCCGAGCCGGGCTTCGAGACGCTCGCGGTACTGCATGAGATCGATGCTCGTTCGAGCGCAGCCGGACTCCATCGCCGCCTGCGCGACCTTCGGCGCAACCTCGAACAGCACGCGGGGATCCAGCGGCTTCGGGATCACGTAGTCGGGACCGAACTGGAGCGGATCGTCGCCGTACGCCTTCACGACGGCGTCTGGGACGTCCTTGCGCGCGAGCTCCGCCAACGCCTCCGCGGCGGCAGCTTTCATCTCCTCGTTGATCTCGGTTGCCCGCACGTCCAGCGCGCCTCGGAAGAGGAACGGGAACCCGAGCACGTTGTTCACCATGTTCGGGTAGTCGGAGCGCCCGGTCGCCATAATAACGGTGTCCTTACGGGCCCGTTTTGCGTCCTCGTAGGTGATCTCCGGGTCGGGGTTCGCCATCGCGAAGATGATCGGGTCGTCGGCCATCGACCGCACCATCTCCTGGGAGACGATTCCGCCAACCGAGAGGCCGACGAACACGTCCGCCCCCTCCATCGCGTCCGCGAGGTCGCCACCCTCGACGTCGCGGGCGAACTCTCGTTTGTACTCGTTGACCTCACCGGCGTCCGCGCGCGCCTCGGTGATGATCCCCGAGGAGTCACACAGCGTGATGTGCTCCCGTTTCGCGCCGAGCGAGACGTAGAACCGTGCGGTCGCCAGCGCGGACGCACCCGCTCCGGAGAAGACGATGTCGAGCTCCGACAGCTCCTTGTCGGCTATCTCGGCCGCGTTCATCAGCGCCGCGCCGGAGATGATCGCGGTGCCATGCTGGTCGTCGTGGAACACCGGAATCTCCATCTCCTCGCGGAGTCGCTCCTCGATCTCGAAACACTCGGGTGCCTTGATATCCTCCAGGTTGATGCCGCCGAACGTGGGCTCCATCGCGGAGACGGCCTCACAGAACGGCTCGACGTCGTCGATGTCGAGTTCGACGTCGAACACGTCGATGTCGGCAAACCGCTTGAACAGGACGCCTTTTCCCTCCATCACCGGCTTTGACGCCTGCGCGCCGATGTCGCCGAGCCCAAGCACGGCCGATCCGTTGGAGACGACCGCGACGAGGTTCCCCTTTGCGGTGTACTCGAACGCCCTGTCCGGGCTTTCCGCGATGTCGCGACACGGTGCGGCGACACCGGGAGAGTACGCCAGCGAGAGGTCACGCTGGGTGTTCGTCGGCTTCGTTGTCGAGATCTCGATCTTCCCCGGCGGCTCCTGGCGGTGATACTCCCGCGCGTCGTCATCCAGTCCCATGTGCTACCGCTTTCACGAAGAGGGTAAAAAGCTGTTCGACCTGTCGATCTGACGGTTCGACGGATGTCGATCCGTGTCGTGCCGTCCGTCGACTCGGCACGCCGTGCCCGATCGTGTCCGATTCGTCCGCGGTCGCATCGTCCGATTCGGGAGCGGCGAGGGAGGTGTCAGCAACTGTGTGACGTCGGAGTGCGGAATCATCAGCCGTTGCCGTCGCGAGCGGACTCCCTCGACGGGGGCTCGGGGGAGACTCCCTCGTCCACGGACGGGTCGATCTCGGACGCGAGTAGCGCAAGGTTCGCGTCGATGCCGCCGAGCGTTGACACCTCGTAGGCGATCAGGTACGTCCGCGTGAGCAGTCGGATCGGAAGCAACACCACGAGCAGCGCGAGAAGGGTGAGGATCACCACCGCGAGTATCACGGCGAGTCCGGTCGTCGTCCCGGTGAGTGCAGTCATCCCGCCGAAGGCCCCGGCCGCGACGAGCAGCACGAGGGCTGCGAGCACGACGGCGATGCCGCCGACGAACAGCACGACGACGCTCTCGGCGATGGAGATTCCGAGCGCGAGAAAGAAGTGAACCAGGAGATAGACGAGGAAATCGGTCCACGACGCGCGGAGCGTCCCCCAGAATCGACGCCAGGCGGCGAACACCCCGTCGTTCCGGAGCACCATCACCGGCACGACGAACTCGTACGTCAGCCGTGCGATGAGTAGCCCGACGACCACGAGGGCGACCGCGACACCAGCCGCACCGATCAGCGCGCCGGTCGACAGCGCGTCGAACGACACCGCACCGCGCTCGCTCGCCAGCGCGGCGAGTGCGAACGGGCCGCCGAGCAACAGTCCGACGAGTAGCGAGAAGCCGAACAGTCCGACAGCCTGCCGGAGCCGGCGTTTGAACGGGCTGCGGAGCCGAACGTCGTTCGTTCGCAGCGCGTCATAAAAGACGAGCCGGAGGGTAAGCGAGACGACCGCAACGAGCACGGTAACGACGGTCATGGCGACCGTGAGCCCGATCAGCACGTCCGTCCCGACGCCGACCTCGGTCGCGAGCGCGGTGAAGTCGGTTATTCCTGCGGTTCCCGTCTCGACGGTCGGAACCGGCGGTACGGAGACGCTCGTGCTCACTCCGGCACCCATACACAGCACGAGCAGAATGAGCTTCGTCCACCGGACGACGCTGAACGGGAACAGGAACCGACGAGTGGCACCGACGGCGTCGTCGACGGCATCGACGGCGTGCCAGGTCATACGTCCGCGTTCTTCGGGATCGCTTAAATATCATCACCTCACGACGGCGTTGCAGGCGGGACGCAGACGCAGCGTTTTACCGCGAACGCGACGAACGTCGTCGACATGAAGATCCGTGGCGAACGGGAGTGTCGCGACTGCGGGGCCCGCTGGTCGTACTACGAGACCGGTAGCGTCGCCTGCCCTGATTGCGAGAGCCTCCGGAGCGTCGGCGTCGACGACCGAACGGCTCACACGGACTCCCCCGCCACGTTGGACGTGAGTTCCCATCGCGAGGCGGTCAGCGACGCGGACGGACGGCTTCCGTCGGAAAGCGTGGACGGGCTGAAACGCGAGCTCCGCGAGTACGTCCGGAAGCGGGGGTTCATCCGCGGCGGTGAGCTCCGCCCGCTCGACGATACGTACCTGACCGCGCAGGAACTCCTCGAGGCGGCCGACGCGTTCGACCGGTTGATCGATCCGACGGATTCGGACCGGGAGTATCTGCTCGCGCTACTTGCCGGCGTCGAAGCGGGCGATCGACCACCCGCGGCCGCGGTTCCGGAGTCGCTCCGCGAGGCACGCGGCATGGCTGCCGCGAGCGCTGTCGACGCATACCGAACGGACCTCCTTTCGTTCCTCGACGAGCTCGATACCGCGGGCACCGGAGCCTCTGGCGATGACGAATCCGCGACCGGGTCCGCTCCGCCGGTTACGGTCGAAGGGGAGAACCCGGCCGCGCGGATCGCTCCCGCACGTGCGGCGCTCGAGCGACTCCGCGACCGCACGAAGCGTGTGGAGGCGCTCCACGGTGACGTCGACCCCGAGGTCGCAGACGGGATCGTCGACGCCGCTGACGCGATCGGCGAGTACGTTCGGACGGGAACGGAAGCGTCGCTCGCGACCGCGCGAGCCCGTATCGACGACAGCAGTTCACACTCGTGAATGTCAGTTCACGCTCGTGAGACGCCGATTCCCGCTCGTGAGAGCTGGAGGGGTATATTCAACACCGGGCGGAAAGAGCGACCGCGTATGACCGGGTTCGACGTGCACGATCACCGCCACGCGCTGAAACAGCTTCGTGACACCGGAGAGACGCGTCTCTGGGAGAATCGGAAGTCGATTCCCTGCCCCGCCTGCGGCGAGCCGTTCGACCGCCTGTTCACCACTCGGAAGCGGTCGACGCGGTTCCCCGACAACGACGGCGCGCCGTTCTGTCTGGTGCGCGACGACGACGCGATCCATCTGTTTCGACATTGAACGTCCGCATCGAGTGGTGAGTTGCCCGTTCGACTGCCGCGAGTTCGCTTCAACGCTCGCGTCCGCGAACGGATCGCCTGGATAGCGTTGTCGTTTGTGGAGCGAGATCCGACGCCGCGCTGGGCGATTGAAGTAGGGATCCGCTGTCACTTGGCCGGTATGTCACTACGTGAGGTACGTACGCATCTCGACGGTTTGGATCGATCAGTCGCGTCGCTATCCATACCCAGTCGATCACATCAGAAGGCCCACGACTCCGTCCAGTAGCCGCTAAATCGTTGTCCTCGGCCCCTCGATAGTCTTCGGAAGGATGGAGCGGCTGAATTCTGGCGTTGCTCGGCTGTCGAGGCGTTAGTCAGTCGCTGTCGGCGGCAGATCGCCGCCGACGCGACAGCGTCGCCACTCACGACCGCTGTCCGGATTGGTGGACAGCTACCGGAAGAACCGGTCGTCGAGTGGTTGATTCGCTGGGACAGCCCTGCGGACACCTAGAGCTGTCCAAGCGGCCCGCAGTACCATTTCACAGAACTCCGTGAACGACCAGTCCCAGAGGCGTCGCCCCCCTCGGCGGGGCGACGCCACGTACTTCCAGTGGAGATACCGCCAACTGTTCTGGAACAGCAGGCTCACCACAAACATCACCAGCCGCAGGCCAGCGTCTTGAGAACTGGTGAACGCGAGGCTCTGTTTGGCTAACCGATAGCTCGATTCGATGCCGAAACGCTTGCTGTAGTGTTCTCGGGCATCGCGTGGCGTGTCGATGAACGGCGCGTCAGCGGCGTAGCCGTGACGCGCCACTCCGTGTTCATCGTACCGCCCCTGCTGGTACACACAATCGATGAACACGGGAAACGTTACCTTGCCAGCGAGATCGTGTTCGATCTCGCGGCTCCAACCTCTGCTGAGTTCGTCTTGAATCGTCTCGCCCCACTTGACGATCGGCATAACGTAGGCGTAGTTGTGCGCGTACAGCAGCCCGAGACAGGTGCTGTTGTAGAAGCCGCGATCAAGGTAGACGGCCTTGACGCCGAGGTCAAGGCCGTCGAGCAGTTCGAGAAACTCAGCGAGGACATCGCTGGTGGTATCGCCAGCGACCAGCTGGCGAACCGCCAGCGTGTAGCGCTTGTTACGTACCCGCGCGTACAGTGTCGCATAGGCGTGAAACGCAGTTGTTCCTCGTTTCGCTTGCGAGAAGTACAGCGCCTCCGTCTCGTCCTCGTCACCGTAGTAGGGATCAAGGTGGAGGTCTACGCAGACCTCCACCGGTCGATCCGGGAGTGTCTCGAGGGCATCTCGTTGTAGGAGCGTGTCTCCAACCGCCTCAACCGAGTCAAGCTCAAACTGCTCAGTGAGATGTCCCCGGACGGTGTTGGCGTGTGGCGAGTCGTCGGTCGTTTCGCAGACGTGGTTGATCGAGGTCCCGCCGGCGCTGGCGCCGGCGAGGACCTCGTACAACGTCTCTGTCGTGACCTCGATGTCCTCACCGAGATCTATCGCAAGCTCTTCGTCAAGGCTGTTGACGACAAAATTAAGCAGGTGCTCTTCCTCTATCTCGCTGTCTGCTTCGGTAGGTTTCACACTTTTGCCAAGCAGACACTTTCACTCAAATCCGATGTGATCGACTGATACCTGGGTTCATAAACTGAATGCGCGTGGCGTTTGGCGTTCGCACGCACTCCCGGATCGGTTCGGCGAACCGAACGCCTTACACACGGCCAACGCCAACCGATGTGCAATGAGTACCCTGCTGTGGATCCTGACGGGGATCCTCGCGTACACCGCGGCCACGATGTGGCTCCGGAATCGGGGGGTTCTCCCCGACTCCGTCCGTGTCTCCGGGCCGCTCACGACGGTTCACACACGCCGCGGTCGAGCGTTTCTCGACCGGATCTCCGCCCCGAAGCGGTTCTGGCGCGCGGTCGCGAACCTCGGTCTGGGCGGAGCCTTGGTCGCGATGGTCGGCTCGTTTCTGCTGATCGTCACCTCCGGCCTCTCGGCGCTCGCCGCCCCCCAACCCGCCGCCGTCCAGCAGCCGCAGAACTTCCTCATCATCCCCGGCGTCAACGAGTTCCTCCCGCTCGAAGTCGCCGCCGAGATCGTGGTTGGACTGGCGATCGCGATGGTCGTTCACGAGGGCGCACACGGCCTGCTGTGCCGGGTCGAAGGGATCGATATCGAGTCGATGGGGCTCGTTTTCTTCGCGCTGATCCCCGTCGGTGCGTTCGTCGAGCCCAACGAGGAGACGACGAAGGAGGCGTCGCGGGGCGCTCGTGCCCGGATGTTCGCGGCCGGCGTCACCGCGAACACGCTGTTGACGATCGTCGTGTTCGCGCTGCTTTTCGGCCCCGTGGTTGGCGCGATCTCCGTTGCGCCGGGCTACGCCGTCGGCGAGGTAAACCCCGGCTCACCCGCCGACGCAGCCGACATCGCCGACGGGGACCGACTGGTAGCGGTGGACGGTGACCCCGTCGACACCGCCGCCGCGTTCGAGTCGGCGATCGCCGACGCTGGAACCGACGTGACGGTGACGATCGACGACGGTGACGCCGAACGGGAGGTGGACGTCGCCCGCGAGCTCCAGATCGTCGGCTCTGCCGGCGGCAACCAGCTCGGCGTCACGATAACCGACGAGCCGGTGACTATCCAGGCGGTCGATGGAGAGCCGATCCGAACCGAGACCGAGTTCTTCGAAGCCGTCGGTGACGACGAGCGAGCCACGGTCTCGACGGACGCCCACGAGGTCGATCCCGACATCGAAACGGGCGAGGTCGAGATCCCGATCGGCGCGTACATCGTCGGTATTCAGGAGGACGGCCCGATCCACGAGGCGGGCGCGCCACTCGCGGAGCCGCTCACGATCGTCGAGGTCGACGGCGACCGGATCCGGGACGACGACGAGCTCTCGGCGACGCTGCAAACTCAGGAGCCGGGCGACACCGTCGAGGTCGTCGCCTACACCGTCGACGACGAGCGCGTGAGCTACGACGTCGAACTCGACCCGCACCCGAACCGCGAGGGCGGCTTCGTCGGCGTCAACATCTTCCCCGGAACGAGCGGGCTCGCGCTCGACGACTTCGGCGTCGACGAGTACCCCGCGGGGGCGTACCTCGAACTGCTCGGCGGCGACGGTGGTGAGAGCAGCCTCAACGGCGTCCCGGTCGGGGGTCTCGTCGACTCCCCGCTCGGACTCGTGTTCGTCGCGCTGATCCTTCCGCTCGGGAGTCTGTTCGGGCTGCCGTACAACTTCGCCGGCTTCACCGGAGTGGTGACGAACTTCTACGTCGTCGACGGTGGGCTCGCGGTGCTCGGCGGCGGGGCGTTCCTCCTCGCGAACGTGCTGTTTTGGACCGGTTGGATCAACATCCAGCTCGCGCTTTTCAACTGCCTGCCGGCGTTCCCGCTCGACGGCGGACGGATCCTCAGGATGGCCGCGGAGGCCGTCACAAGTCGTCTCCCGATCAGCGACCGCCACGCCGCCGTTCGAACCGTCACCGTCTCCTCCGGCGTCATCATGCTCGTCGGACTGGTCACGATGATCTTCGGCAACCAGATCATGGCCGCGCTCGGGGTCATCTGACTGTCCGGAGCATCGATCGAGGCGACGGCGGATGAACACCGACCCGGCACCGCCGGGAGAGCGGGCTTTTTCCACCCGGAGCGGCTACGACTCTCCATGAGTCACGACAGACGCGAAGCCGGGTTCAAGCGTCGGACCCGCGTCGACGACGCGCTCGCGACGCTGCTCGATGCTGCGGAGCCGCACGGCCGGACCGAGACGGTACGGGTCGCCGATGCCGACGGGCGCGTCGTTGCCGAGCCGATCGACGCGCCAGCGCCGGTCCCGAACTACGACCGCGCGGCCATGGATGGATACGCCGTGCGCGCCGCCGACACGTTCGGTGCATCGGACCGCTCGCCAGCCGTGCTCCGGCAAACCGACCGCGACGGACCAGTCGGACCGAGCGAGGCGGCACGGGTCCACACCGGAAGCGACGTGCCCGAGGGCGCGGACGCGGTGGTGATGATAGAGCAGATCGAGGAGGTCGGCGATGAGGTGGAGACGTTCGACGCCGTCGCGGAAGGAGAAAACGTCGGCGACGCCGGCGAGGACGTGGCCGAGGGACAGCGGCTGTACGAACCGGGCCACGTGCTCCGACCGTCCGATCTCGGACTGCTCAAGTCGGTCGGGCTCCGGGAGCTGTCGGCGTACGCTCCGCCGCAGGTCGCCGTGATCCCGACCGGCGAGGAGCTCGTACAGGCCGACCCGGACCCGGGCGAGGTGATCGAGACGAACGGGCTCACCGTCTCGCGACTCGTCGAGCGATGGGGTGGAGAAAGCCGATACCGGGACGTCGTAACCGACGACGAGGCGGAGCTGGCCGCAGCCATCGAACACGACCTCGACGCCGACGTCGTCGTGACGACCGGCGGCTCCTCCGTCGGCGAGCGCGACCTGCTTCCCGAGGTCGTCGACGAGCTCGGCGAGGTGCTCGTGCACGGCGTCGCGCTCAAACCCGGCCACCCGGTCTGTCTCGGCGTGGCCGACGGCACGCCGATCGTCTCGCTGCCCGGCTACCCGGTCGCGTGTATCGTCAACGCCGCCCAGTTCCTTCGACCGGTCCAGAAACTCGTCGGCGGCACGGCGGCGGAGCCGTTCCCGGTTCGCCGGGCACGGCTCGATCGGAAGATCCCGAGCGAGCCCGGCACGCGGACGTTCGCGCGCGTCAAACTCGATCCGGCCGACGCCGATAGCGACGAGTCGGGAGCGTCGACCGAGAACGCCAGTTCGTCGAACGGCGGGCCGGACGGCAATGCTGACCCGCCGTTCGTCGCGACCCCCACGCGTGCGAGCGGCTCGGGCGTGCTCTCGAGCGTCGCGCTCGCGGCCGGCTGGGTCGTCGTCCCGGAGCCACGGGAGGGGCTCGACGCCGGCGAGCTCGTCGACGTCGAGCTGTGGGAGGTGACGGAATGAGCGACCGGAAGGAGTTTCGGGATCTGGTGGAGCCCGCGGCGGTTCACGAGGCGATCGAATCGCTCGATCTCTCCGCAGAGCCGGAGTCGGTCCCGCTTACGGATGCCCGTGGCCGGGTGCTCGCCGAGCGGATCGACGCCGCTATCGACGTCCCGGGATTCGACCGCGCTTCGATGGACGGGTACGCGGTCCGCGCCCGGGACACGTTCGGAGCCGACGAGGCCGATCCCGCCGAACTCGACCTCGTCGGTGCGGTCCACGCGGGTGCGGCCCCGGACGTGACGGTCGAGCCCGGGACGTGTGCGGAGATCTCCACGGGGGCCGTGATGCCGGACGGAGCCGATGCGGTGGTGATGGTCGAGCGGACCGACGAGCGTCGGGACGCTAGTTCCGAGGCCGCGGAGCCGGCCGACCGGATCGCGATCCGTACCTCGGTTGCGCCCGGCGACCACGTGATGGTCGCGGGCGCCGACATCGCTGCTGGGGCCCGCGCGCTCGGGCCCGGAACCCGGCTGACGCCCCGCGAGATCGGCTTGCTCTCCGCGCTGGGCGTCGAGGCGGTGCCGGTCCGCGGGAAGCCGACGGTCGGGATCGTCTCCACCGGCGACGAACTGGTCAGGCCGGGTGAGGAGCTCGCGTCCGAACGCGGAGAGATATACGACGTCAACTCGACGACGATCGCCGCAGGGGTCGCGGAGGCCGGCGGCGACCCGGTGTTGTATCCACACGCGGGCGACGACTACGCCGAGATGGAGCGACTGCTCCGGCGAGCCGCCGACGAGTGTGACCTCGTGTTGTCGTCGGGTTCGACATCCGCCAGCGCGGTCGACGTCATCTACCGCGTGATCGAGGAGCGCGGCGAGCTGCTTGTCCACGGCGTCGCGGTGAAACCCGGGAAGCCGATGCTGGTCGGCCGACTCGACCGCGAGGACGGCGAGGAGTCGGCGTACGTCGGCCTTCCCGGCTACCCCGTCTCCGCGCTCACGATCTTTCGGACGTTCGTCGCGCCCGCGATCCGGGAAGCCGCCGGCGTGCCGGAGCCCCGGACCGCGACCGTCGAGGGGCGGATGGCCATCAGAGAGCGGTACGGCGAGGGACGACTTCGGCTGATGCCGGTCGGTCTCCTGGAGGTGAGCGACGCCGAGCTGCCGGTCGTCTACCCGGTCGATAAGGGCTCGGGCGCGACGACGAGTCTGGTCGAGGCTGATGGGGTCGTCGCGGTCGATCCGGACACGGAGTATCTCGACGTCGACGAACGGGTTACGGTGCGGCTGTTCTCCCCCGAGGTCCGTCCCCCGACGCTGCTCGGCGTCGGCGAGGACGACCCGACGATCAATCGCGTGCTCGACCGGCTTGAGAACCCCCGGTATCTCCCGGTGGGCTCGCGGGAGGGCCTGCGTCGGCTCCGCGACGGCGTCCCGGACGTCGCCGTCACCGCCGGTCCCGTCGACCGCGACGTCGACGCGGTCATCCTCGGGAGCTTCGATCGCGAGTGGGGGCTCGTCGTCCCCGCCGACAACCCGGACGACGTTAGCGGGGTGGCCGACCTCGTCGACGACGAGATCAGATTCGTGAATCGGTCGACCGACTCCGGGCTGCGTCGAAGCTTCGATGAGCTGCTCGCGGAGCTTGCCGAGGACCGGGCGACGTCCCGTGGCGCGCTTGCGGAACGGATCGACGGGTACGAGCTGACGGTCAGGGCGTTCGAGAGCCCCGCGCGAAAGGTGATGGGTGGGGCAGCCGATGTCGGTCTCGGGCTTCGCGAGACGGCCGATCGGCTCGACTGCGGCTTCGTCTCGCTCGGCAAGCAGTCGGTCGTCGTCCACGCCGCGCCCGATCGGGTCACCCGCGAGTCGGTCGCGGAGCTGGCAGCCGAACTCGACGGGTCGTCGGACGCGGGCACCGAGCCGGGCGACGGCCCGATGTAAGTGGTTTGGGCTCCAGCGCCTGGCGTGAGCCGGGACGTTCTCGTCTGACTGCGGAGTTCGACTTCGACGTCCCTTTCGTCAACTCCGAGCCAATGTCACTGCGGGAGCGGTCGCGACCAGTCTCCACTTATATCGCCGATTACGAAGGGAGAGACATGCACCAGTGTGAGACGGACCGATCGGGTGATTGGGCTCGATGACGGAACTCGAAATCGACTACGGCACGCACGACCACGTGCAGGACATCGTCGAACGGTTGCGGTACTGCGCGGAGTGTATCAGCATCGGGTTCGACGGCTGGGACGAGCCACACGTAAAGGGACCGGGGCTCTACTTCGCCGTCGTCGCGGACAGGGATTACGGCTCCTACGCGGACCCGATGGGAGATAACCGCTGGCCACGAGATGTCTGTGCGTCGGCGTTCGACGAGGACGCACTCGTCGAGGCGGCTCGTCCGGTCAGCGTCGAACAGGACGGTGGGATCGTCGTCGCCGTCGACGGGGAGATCGAGTCCCAGATGGTCCGGTTCAGGGATCTCGGCACGCGGAGCTGGGAGTCCGATCTCGTCGGCGATGTCGAGTACGAGCCGTGGATGGGGTCACGACATATGAGCGCGATCGAAACGTCGATCCGTCCGGAGGTAGTCGCAACGGTCACTCTCGGCGAGGAGACCGGTCGCGTGACCGTGTTCCACGACGGCGAGGCGGATAGCCAACTGCGGTCCGAAGTCGGCGACCCGTGGCGAGGCGAGTGACCGTCGCCGGTTCGCTGGGGCCGAGTGTCGCGATCGATGTAGCATCCTCTCCGCGAGCCGTACGGTTAACATCCTGCCGCGTGAACGGTGACCCATGTACGATCACGTACTCGTGCCGACCGACGGCAGCGAAGCCGTGGAGCGAGCACTCGATCACGCGATCCGCCTGGCGACGGACCACGACGCGACGATACACGCGCTGTACGTCGTCGACCGACGGATCGCGACCGCGAACTCCGGCGATCTCCACGACGAGATCATCGCCGACCTCGAATCACAGGGTGACGACGCGACCGCGGCGGTCGCCGAACGGGCGAGCGACGCGGGCCTCGCCGTCGAAACCGCGGTGTGTCACGGCACCCCCGACAGGGAGATCGTCGAGTACGCCGACGAGGAAGGGATCGACGTGATCGTGATGAGTCCGGAAGGGAAGTCCCCGCGGGAGCGGATACAGGCGCTCGGAAGCGTCTCGGACCGGGTTACCGACGACGCGACGGTTCCCGTGTTCCTTATCAAGTGATCGATCGAGACGCCGCCACCATGGAACTCACCGTTCTGGGATCCGGGAGCGCGATGGCAGTCCCGGACCGTGCACAGGCCGGATACCTGCTGTCCGACGAGGACAGACACCTCCTCGTCGACTGCGGCAGCGGGGTTCTGCAGCGACTCGCCGCGACGGACCCCGGCTACGAGGGAGTGTCGACCGTGCTCGTGACCCACCATCATCTGGACCACGTCGCGGACGTGCTCCCCCTGTTGAAAGCGCGCTGGCTCGCGGGCGAGGAGCATCTCGAACTGGTCGGTCCGTCCGGAACGAAGTCGCTGATCGACGGACTGCTCGACGTCCACGAGTACCTCGACGGGCGCGTCGACCTCGCGGTGCGAGAGGTGTCGCCCGCGCGGCCGTTCACCGTGGCCGGCTTCGAGGTGGCCGCTCGCGAGGTCCGTCACTCCATGCCGGCGTGTCACGCCTATCGGTTTGCGCCGCCGAGCGAGGATGTCGAGCCGACCGACGGGCCGCTGACGCTCTCGGGCGACACCGAAGCGTTCGCCGGGCTCGCAGCGTTCGCCGACGGCAGCGACCTGCTGGTTCACGACTGCTCGTTTCCCGACGACGTCGACGTGTCGAATCATCCGACGCCGACGAGCCTCGGCGAGTCGCTTTCGGGAGTCGACATCGACACGCTGGTGTTGTCACACCTGTATCCACACACCGCCGGGCGAGAGCGGGAGATGGTCGAAAGCGTTCGCCGTGCGGGGTTCGACGGCGACGTGGAGGTCGCCCGCGATGGACTCTCCGTCGAACTGTAACAGTTGTTGGCAACGTGATCGAGTACAAGAGATCCCAACCGGTCCAAGCAGTTTTGCGGAGCCGGACCGGTCTCATGCGGGTTCGACACCCGTGATCTCGAACCGCGCGCCGCCGCCCCGACTCTCCGTGACGGCAATATCCCAGTCGTGTGCGGTCGCGATTTCACGCACGATGTTGAGACCGTACCCGGTACCGTCCTCGTCGGTCGTGTAGCCGACCTCGAACACGCGGTCGCGGTGCTGTTCCGGGATTCCGGGGCCATCGTCGGCGACGTGAAACCCCGACGCAAGGCTGTCGTCGGCGCGGGTCGCGGTGTATATCGGTGCCACGTCGCCGACCGTGATCGTCACGTCCTCACCGCCGTGGGTGACCGCGTTGGTGAACAGGTTCGCCAGGAGCTGTCGCAGCCGACTCGGATGAGCGTTGATCCGCTGGTCGGTCTCGACGACGAGCGTCGCATCGCCCGTTGCGGCCGTCGCCCAACAGCGCTCGCTGATCGTCCGAAGTTCGACGGGCTCGAGCCGTTCGGGTCGCTCACCCTGTTTTGCGAGCGTCACCAGGTCCTCAAGCAGGTCGATCGAGCGGTCGATCGCGTCCGTCGCGATGTCGACGTGGTCGCTTTGCCGCTCGGTCCCTTCGAGGTCGAGCCGTCCCTTCGCGACGTTGAGCGGGTTCCGGAGGTCGTGTGAGATCCCGCTGACGAACTGGTCGAGGCGTCGCTGCTGACGTTCGGCCTCCGACATCACCCGGCTCGCCGCCACGGCGTTCGCGATCCGGTTGGTCACCATCCGGCTCCAGCTCCCGTCCGGCTTCGTCGCCACGAAATCCGTCACCCCGGCCGACAGCGCCCCCTCGATGATCTCGTCGTCGAGTGCACGATCGCCGGACGCGTCCACCGCAAGCAGACAGGGGAGGGTCGACCGATTCTCTCGAACGGACCTGAGGAACTCGATGCCGGTGCCGTCCGGAATGTCACGTGCGGCGACGACGCAGTCGAACTCGCGGTGACGAAGCAGGCGATGGCCCGCATCGACGGTGTCGACGACGTCGACGACGAACCGATCGTCATGGTCGATCGATCCACCCGTGTCCGAGCCGGCGGACTGATGGCCGACCGATAGCACGCGGATCGGACCGGAGACGTTTCGACTGTCCATACGTCCGTACAGCCGCGATCCGAGCGGAAGGGTATATAACATTCGCCCGTACCGTTGAGAACCCCGATGACCCCGTCGTTTCCGATCGTGGACATCTTACCGTTCCATCGAGCCTGCCGTAGCCGCCCGCCGACTCCGCCGTATTCAAATACGCGGGGACGGAGTCACAGTGTATGGAGCAGATCGATGACCAGTACACCCCCGCGGACGTCGAGTCCACGGTCCAGGCGTACTGGGACGACGCTGACGCCTACGAGTCGGCACGGGAGGCGCACGCCGACGACCCGCCGTTCTTCTTCGTCGACGGGCCGCCGTACACCTCCGGCCAGATGCACCTCGGCACCGCGTGGAACAAGGCGCTGAAGGATGCCGTCATCCGGCATAAACGGATGACCGGCCATCGCGTCACCGACCGGCCGGGCTACGACATGCATGGCCTGCCGATCGAGGTCAAAGTCGAGGAGAAGCTCGGCTTCGAGAACAAAGGCGACATCGAGGCGTACGGAATGGAGGCGTTCATCGAGGAGTGTAAACGCTTCGCGGAGGAGAACCGCGAGGCGATGGACGAGGATTTCCAGTCGATCGGCGTCTGGATGGACTGGGCGGATCCGTATAAAACAGTCTCACCCGAGTACATGGAGGCTGCGTGGTGGGCGTTCTCCGAGGTGGCGGAAAACGGACTCGTCGAACAGGGGAAACGCTCGATCTCGCAGTGTCCCCGATGTGAGACCGGGATCGCGAACAACGAAGTTGAGTACGAACACGTCGAGGATCCGTCGATCTACGTGAAGTTCCCCCTCGCCGACCGTGAGGGCAGTCTCGTCATCTGGACGACGACCCCGTGGACGATCCCCGCAAACACGTTCGTCGCCGTCGACGAGGATCTCACGTATCAGGCCGTTCGCGCCGAGACGACCGGGGAGTCGGAGCTGTTGTACGTCGCCGAACCCTGTGTCGAGGACGTCCTCTCCGAGGGGCGATACGAGGAGTACGAGGTCGAAGCTGAGCTGTCGGGCGCGGAACTTGTCGGCTGGGCGTACGACCACCCGCTTGCGGATCACCTCGCCGAATATCCCGACTTCGAGGGAGCCGGCGAGGTGTACGCCGCCGAGTACGTCGAGGCCGACCGCACCGGGCTCGTCCACTCCGCACCCGGTCACGGGGAGGAGGACTTCCAGCGCGGGACGGAGCTCGGACTGGACATCTTCTGTCCGGTCGAGCCAAACGGCGAGTTCACGGCGGCAGCGGGCGAGTACGCCGGCGAGTTCGTCCGCGACGCCAACGAGGCGATCATCGAGGATCTGGTCGAGGACGGTCACATGCTCGCGCACGGGACGATCGACCACAGCTACGGCCACTGCTGGCGCTGTGATACGGGGATCGTCCAGCTCGTCACCGACCAGTGGTTCATCTCGATCACGGACGTCAAAGAGGAGCTCTTGGAGAACATGGAGGGGTCGGAGTGGTATCCGCAGTGGGCCCGCGACAACCGATTCCGTGACTTCATCGAGGACGCGCCGGACTGGAACGTCTCCCGGCAGCGATACTGGGGGATTCCGATCCCGATCTGGGTTCCGGAGGATGCAGAACCCGGGAGCCTCGACGAGGAGATGATCGTGATCGGCACTCGCGAGGAGCTGGCCGAGCGCGTCGATCAGACGGTCGATCCGGAGTCGATCGACCTCCACCGTCCCTCCGTGGACGACCTGACGATCACGGAGGAGGGGACGACGTATCGACGCGTCGAGGACGTGTTCGACGTCTGGCTCGACTCCTCGGTCGCCAGCTGGGGAACGCTGGGCTACCCGGGCGAAACGGACGAGCACGAGGAGCTGTGGCCCGCAGACCTCATCATCGAGGCGCACGACCAGACTCGCGGCTGGTTCTGGTCACAGCTCGGGATGGGGACCGCGGCGGTCGGCGAGGTGCCCTACGAGCAGGTGCTGATGCACGGGTTCGCCAACGACAGCGAGGGGCGCAAGATGTCGAAGTCGGTCGGGAACATCGTCACACCCGACGAGGCGATCGAACGCGCCGGCCGTGACCCGCTCCGGACGTACCTCCTCTCCCACGACCAGCAGGGCGTCGATCTGGCGTTCGAGTGGGACGGCCTCGGCGAGATCCAAGGGAAGCTCAACATCCTCTGGAACGTGTTTCGGTTCCCGCTCGAGTACATGGAGCTCGACGGGTACGACCCCGCGGCGGCGACTCTCGACGACGGGGAACTCGAGGTCGTGGACCGCTGGGTGCTCTCGCGGCTCCAGTCGGTCGAGCGGGAGATTGCCGATGCGTGGGACGAGTACCGCGTCAGCGACGCCGTCAACGCGCTGATCGAGTTCGTCACGCAGGATGTCTCCCGATTCTACGTGAAGGCGGTGCGCGACCGAATGTGGGAGGAGTCGGACTCCGCGTCGAAACGCGGCGCGTACGCGACGCTCGCGACGGTGCTCGACGAGGTGATCCGGCTGCTCGCGCCGATCGCTCCGTACGTCACCGAGCGAATGTACCGGACGCTCGACGGCTCCGCGACGACGGTCCACGAGCTGTCGTACCCCGAGCCGGACGAACGGCTACTGGACCCCGAGCTCGAACGCGACGTGGCCGTCCTGCGCGACGTCGAGGAGGCGGCCGCGAACGCTCGCCAGCAGGCCGGCCGGAAGCTCCGATGGCCCGTACCGCGCGTGGTCGTCGAGACCGACGACGACGGGGTTGCCGAAGCGGTCGGAAACCTCGAATCGCTGATCCTCGACCGCGTGAACGCTCGCGAGCTGTCGGTGACGGAGACGTTCGACGAGCTCGTCGAGACTGCGGAGCCGCGGATGGCGGAGATCGGTCCGGCGTTCGGCGCGGACGCACAAACGGTGATGGAGGCCGTCGAGGGGGTGACTCGCGAGACCGTCGAGGCCGGAATCGACGTCGACGGCGAGACGGTCGAGCTCGACGACTCCATGGTCGAGTACGTCGCGGAGCCCCCCGAACACGTCTCGGGAGCCGAGTTCGACGGCGGTACGGTGTACGTCGACACGTCCCTGACGCCCGAGATCGAATCGGAGGGGTACGCCCGCGACGTGATCCGCCGAACTCAGGAGATGCGTAAGGAACTCGACCTCGACGTCGAGGCGCGGATCCGCGTCGGCGTCGCGGTCGACGACGACCGGGTTGCGGCGTTCGTCGACGAGCATGCGGACCTGATCGCCGGAGAGGTCCGCGCGGACGCCTGGCTCGACGATCCGACCGACGTGGATGAAGCGACAGGGCTGCTCGAGACGTGGGACGTCGAGGACGTCGCGGTCACCATCGGGATCGAACCGGTTGCGTAGCGGCCCTCCAGCCGGGCGTAATGGTACCTGCCAGCCGGGCGTAATGGTTGGCCACCTGTCGAGCACGACGAGCATCCGTGGTCGACGCGGGGGACGTGTCGTGGCCGAACGTTGACTCGAACCCGAGTGCTCGTTTCCACCGACGGCGTCGAGGTTGCCATTCCCGTAAGCTATACACGGCTGCTGTGTTTCCTCTCGTGTATGCGAGTCCGACCGGCGCGTCCCGGCGACGCCGAGGCGCTACGGGCGGCGGTCTCACGAGCGCGCGAGACCACCGTGTTCGACGATATTGGGGCACCGTTACTCGACGTCTCAGCTGCGGGAGTCCGCGAGGCGGCCTCCGAGGCGGACTGCTGTTATCTCGTCGAGGACGACGATGCTCCGATCGGACTGGCGATAGCTCATCCGGACGACGACGGTACCGAGGCCGAACTGCTCGCGCTGTGGGTCCACCCCGAATACGTCGGCGACGACATCGAGAACCGACTACTGGAACGCGTGGCGTCGTCGCTGTCGGAGCGGGATGTCGAACGGCTTCGAGCGACTATCGAGCGCGATCAGCCGAGCTCACGCGAGTTCTACCGGGCACACGGGTTCAGCCACCGCGAAGTCGTCACGAACCGCGGCGGCTCCGAACTGGTCGTCGTCGCCCCGGTGGAGTCGTTCCTGTAGCCGTGGTGTCCGAAGTCGATCGGTTGTCGTGATAGGTCGGCTGTCGTGGTGGATCGATCACGGCGCCGTCCGGTGCGGCCGCGTCCTCGTCGTCGAATTTATAAGTCCCGAAACGAGTGATACGTTACCGATGGCCATCGACCCGAACTTCGAGGAGAACAGAGAACAGGTGGACGAAGAACACAACGTCGCGGTGTGGGGTCCGGTCGATCCGCCGGAGGAGCTCGGCATTCGCGGCACCCACGTCGCGGTCGACTTCGACATCTGTCTCGCCGACGGTGCGTGTCTTGAGGACTGTCCAGTCGACGTGTTCGAGTGGGTCGACACGCCGGGGCATCCCGAATCGGAGATCAAGGCGAACCCGACGAACGAGGACCAGTGTATCGACTGCATGCTCTGTGTCGACGTCTGTCCGGTGGACGCGATCGACGTCGACCCCGGCCGAGCCGGACGGATCTGAGGCGTTCACGATTGCCCGCGGGTAAACTACCCCACCCTACTCGCTCACGGCTTCGCCGTTCGCTTCGTTGAGGGTGGGGCTTTCGCGTGGACTCCCGCTCTGGCCGGAATCTCCGGCAGGGGGGTCATATCCTCCGTTCGCGTTCAACGTCCCGCGATTCAAGCGCACGCCTACGGGTGCGCCTCCGTCGTCCCCAGTTTGGTTACGGCGGAGATACCGCAAGCCGATGTTCTTGGCGGCGTTGTAGTCGGCGTGGTTCTCGTAGCCGCATTTCAGACACTCGAAGTCCTCGCCGTCGCGGTTGTCAGGGTGGGTGAACCCACAGTGTGAGCAACGGCGTGACGTATTCTCTGGGTCCACCTGATCCACGTCGATACCGTGGAGTTCGGCCTTGTATTCGACGTACTCGTACAACCGCTCGAACGCCCACTTGTGCCCCCACGAGGCACCGGAGAGGCGGTCGCGGATGCCGGTCAACTCCTCGAAGGCGATGACCGTACAACCGTTTTCGGCGGCTTCCTCAATGATACCGTTCGCAATCCGGTGGAGCATCATCTTGAACCGACCCGTCTCCTTGCGACCGACCGCTTGGATGTTCTCGTGAGCGTGACGCGAGCCACACTGCTGGAGTGAGCCCCGACGCTTCTCGTACTCGCGCCGCCAGTGGTCGAACTCGTCGCCCGACCAGAACGTGCCCGTCGAAGTGACCGCGAGTTGGTTCACACCGAGGTCAACGCCGAGGACTGTGCTGTGCTCGGTCGTTGCCTGCTTCGGCGTGTGCGACTCCATCTCCGCCTTTGTGCGGAGATGAAGGAACCACTCACCATCTCTGTGGTGCAGTTCTGCGCCCGTCACCTCGTAGTCGTCGTTGTCGAGATACCGGCTGTGGGGTGTGTCGCGGTCGCCGTCTGGTAGGACGTACTCGACTTCGATGCGTCCGTCTATCGTGGCGAGGGAAACGTGGTCGTCGTGGAACGTCGCACACCGCTTGTCGTAGACAACGGTCGGCTTCGAGAAGTGTGGTTTGCCAGCATACTCACCTTGCTTCCAACGAGCAACGACGCCCTGTACGGCGTCGGCGGCCTTGTTGCGGGCGTTCTGGACGAGATTCGCGTGTAACCGGGTCCGGTCGCGCACGTCGTCGTAGGTTTCCGCCTGCAACTGGGCCTTGCTCGTGGTCTTGTAGGTGCCTTGCCAAGCGTGGTCAACGACGTAGTTGGCAGCCCATAGAAACTCATCGACTGTCTCGCGGAGAAGTGCGGCGTCGTCGCCGTCCACGTCGAGTTTCACCGGGACAGTACGCCGCACCTCCATACGTCAGATGTATGGTTGGTAGTTTATCAACGTTGGGGAGAAAGGGCGGCAACAGTCCGTGGTGTGTTTCGGGGTTGTCGGCTTCTGCGCGCGGGCCGCAGGCCCGCTCGCACGGCCCGAGGCGCGGAGCGCCTCGCTGTCCTCTCCGGCCTACTCGCGTCGTCCTTCCGACTGTCGTCGGAAGTCCTCGCTCTCTCCTCACGGGCCATAGGCCCGTTCGGATGGTCAGCGGGACCGACGGTCCCGCACGACTTAAGGCCGGAGGCTCCGCCTCGAAACTGCTGACGGGCCGCGTCGTCTTCCGAACCGTGCGTCCACCGATTCACACGTCCGCCCGTCCCGGAGCGACCACGGCGTCCACGTCGCCACTCCCGCAGGACCCGGCCGGTCGCGGATGCTGAGAGGTCAACAGGACCGAGAGCCGAACCCAAACCCCTAATTCCCTCGCACTCGCGGATGCGAGTATGCTGGCAACGCTGTCGGATCTCCTGCGGCTGCTCGTCGTTCCCGTGTTCGCGTGGGCGGCCCTCCGCGACATCCGAACGCGAAGGCTTCCGAACCGAATCTGGCCGCCGATCTACGCGTTCGGACTGCTGCTTCTCGTCTGGGAGATCGTTCGACTGTGGCCGATCGCCGGACTCCACGGTCGACTGTTCGTCGTCCAAGCCGCCGTGAGCCTGCTGTTCGTTGCGCCGCTCGGCTACGCGTTCTGGTATTTCGGCGCGTTCGGGGGTGCCGACGCGAAGGCGCTGATCGCGATCGCCGTCGTCTTTCCGACGTTCCCGACGTACGCCGTCGGTTCGACGGTGTTCCCGCTCGTGGTGACGGATCTGGGCGTGTTCTCGCTGACGATCCTCACGAACACCGTGCTGATCGGGGGAGCCTACCCGCTCGCGCTCGGGGCGTACAACCTCGCAAACGGCGAGATCGCTCCAGTCGCGCCGCTCGCCAGACCGGTGGCGACCCCCTCGCTCATCGATCGGCACGGGATGCTGTTCGAGAACACGGACGGGACGACGCGTAACGGCCTCGATCTCGACGCCCTCCGGATGTACCTCCGATGGCGAGGTGTCACCCTTGCAGACCTCCGTGCGGAGCCGGGTCGTCTCCGCGATCCGGCCACCGTCACCGAGACGTTCGCGCCGACTGACGGCGGTACTCACGTCGGCCCGCGGACGGACGGTGGGGTCCACGACACCGGCCCGGACGAGGAACCGTTCGACGATCCGTGGGCGGCCGAACGATTCCTCGCGGAGATCGACGGCACTGCCTACGGCACCGACCCCGAGACGCTTCGCGAGGGGCTCACGGTCGTGGCGACTCGGGACGAGGTGTGGGTGTCGCCGGGGCTTCCGTTCGTCGTGCCGATGTTTCTCGGAATTGTCGTCTCGTTGACGTACGGTGACGTGCTGTTCGCGGGGTTAGCTGCCGTCGGCCTCGTGACGTGACCGCTCGGCGAGCCAGACTGCCGGCAGGCGAGCGTACAGTTCGGCGTTCCGCGTGAGCGCCTCCAGGGTCGTGTACTCGTCGACCGCGTGAACCGTGTCGGTTCCGAACGCGAATTCGACGGTCGGAACCCCCGCGTTCCGGAACGTCTTCGCGTCGCCACCGCCCGTCGCACTCCGGCGATAGATCCGGTCGCCGATCGCCTCGGAAGCGGTCGCCGCGACCGCCTCGACGATCGGCTCGTCGACCGGTTCGTAGGTGCCAACCGACCAGCTCACCTCGGCGATCGAGACGCCGTCGTGCTCGTCGAGACAGTCGCGAACGTCCGCAAGCACGTCGCTCGTGTCGACTCCGGCAGTCAGCCGAACGTCCAGCCGTGCGGTCGCGTCGCTCGGAACGGTGTTTATCGCCTCGCCGCCCTCGAACGTTCCGAGGTTGACGCTTGGCTGCTCGAACAGCTCGCGCGCCGCCGCGCCCATCGTCGGCTCATAGTATTCGACCGACTCCTCGACGATCCGTTCGATCTCAGGGTCGAGCGACAAGCGTCGTCGCGAGAGCCGTCGTCGAACGGTTCCGACGGCCTCCCAGAGCCGGTCGATGGCATTGTCACCGAGCATCGGGCGGGAGCCGTGCGCGGCGGTTCCGGTGGCGCGGAGCGTCAGCCAGATGCTGCCACGGTCGGCGACCGTGACGGAGTGGCGACCGCCGGCACACGTCGTCTCGCCGATGACGCAGGCATCGGCGTCGAGATCGTCGAGCACGCCGCGCTCCTCGAGCGCAGACACGCCGGCCGATCCGCCCGTCTCCTCGTCGCTCACGAACGCGAACGCGAGCGAAACCGGCGGCGTAACGTCGCGCTCGACGAACGTCTCCGCCGCGTGTAACATCGCGGCCAGCGGCCCTTTCATGTCGGTCGCGCCCCGTCCGTACAGCCGGTCGCCGTCGCGCTCACCGAGCGGGTCGCGACGCCACTCGTCGGCGTCGAACGGCACCGTGTCCAGATGCCCGTTGTACAGCAGCGTTCGGTCCGTTTCGCCCGGAAGCGTCGCGAGCACGTTCGGCTTCGCGGGGTCCGTGGCCACGCGCTCCGTCTGTACGCCGAGTTCCGAGAAGAACCCCTCCACACGGTCGGCGAGGGCGCGTGTGTCGCCCGGCGGATTCCGCGTGTCGATCGCGATCAGCTCCGCCGCCAGATCGAGCACCCGCTGGCCGGAAACCGACGAGACGACGGGGGCGACCGAGCTCATGACCGTCGCACGCCCGATCGACCCTCTCGACGACTCGACCGAGTGCCCCGTCGTGGTCGACGTCGATGCATACGTGAACCCACACCCGCGACCAACTTAACTGTTGGCCCAGTATTTCTCACTGTTTACAACATACGTCTCTGCAGTCCGCGGAGACACGACCGTTTATATTTCCCGCCACACACTAGAATTGGCGTTATCCGACGTATTAGCCGTTGTACGAGATGTTCGCCGAAACGAACCGGGTGTCGGGTGGGAGTTAGGATTGTGATTAATACACAATACTTCCAAAACCCTTATCCGTCGTCGCCGTGAAGAACGTGGTGATGAGTTCCCACGAAGACCCCGTCCCGTCGGAGCCGATCCATCTGGGTGGGGAAGCCGAGCTCGAAGAGCTAGTATCGTCGTACGACGTCGTTTTAGTCGACTTCTACGCTGACTGGTGTGGTCCGTGTCAGATGATGGAGCCGACGATAGAGACCCTCGCAGCCGAGACCGACGCCGCCGTGGTGAAAGTCGACGTCGACGAGTTCCAGGCGTTGGCCGCGGAGTACGGAGTCCGCGGCGTTCCGACGCTGATCGTCTTTTCCGATGGCGAGATGGAGGAGCGGCTCGTCGGCGCACAGTCCGAGGACGTACTGACGAACGCCGTCGAGAGTCACGCGGCGTAAGCCGCCAAGGGATCGCTTCGGCCCGCCAAGGGATCGCTTCGGCCCGCCAAGGGATCGCTTCGACTCGCCGGTCGATCGAACGAAGCCGACGTCGCAGTGCTACCGACTGCCGACGGTTCAGCCGTCCGGTGGCGCGATCGTCGTCGGATTCGCTCCGTCACAGCCGTGTCGCGAGAGCAGGTGTTCGCTCCGGTCTCGAGCGTCCGGATCATCTATCGTCTCCCACGTGATGTTCTCGTCGACCGCATACATGTTGATGTGCGTGAGCGACGCACCCGACTCGGTCTCATACGTCGCACACAGGTGTGCAGCGAGGTGGTCGCCGACCGCGCCGTCGACGCTCCGAAGCGACCCCATGTAGAACCGCTCCCTGTACGTCCCGTGTTGTCGCTGAAGCTCTTCGTAGGGTCGCTCGTAGGTGAGCTCCCTGTCGTTTCGCGCGTCGACCGCCTCGCCGTTGACCGTCCGCGCGGGGAACACGTAGTAGCGGTCCGAGGTCCGGGGATTCGGCGCGAAGATCGACCAGTCGGTCTGGAACTCGACGAGCGCCGCCCCGCCGGCCGACAGCTCCGCCTCAGGCGTGTCGTCGGCAACGACACCGACCGACGAAAGCGACGCCGTCACGGCGACCGCGACCACCGCGACCGCGACGACGGCGGCGACGTACTCGTAACGTGGACGGTCAGCCACGAAACGTTCTCCGACCGCCAGACGCCGTGCTGGCGAGAGGGTCGGTCGGGGAACTCGCTCCGCGGCGCGGTGTGTTCGCTCACGAACACCGGCGGCCCGGTCTCGACTCCCGTCCAACGCTGCCAGCGGCCCGAACGCGAGTCGCCGTCGGAGTGCGTCGATATCCCGCCACGCCGACGGCTGGTAAAACAGCAGGAGCCCGGCGAGACAGACGTACGAGAACGCGCCGATCCGGACGGTCACCGCCATCGAGAGATGGGCGATCATGAACGCTGCGACGAGCAGATGTCTGGGTCGGTCACGGAGCGCGAGCAACAGCCACGATCCGAGCAGCATGCCGAACCACGTGAGTCCGCCGAGCTGCAGCAGCGTCGGCGACGCCCGCAGCACATCGCCGAACAGGAACGTCATCTCGTCGATTCCGAGGACCAGCGCGGCCGCCTCGCCGCTCCACCACAGCTCGGAGGCGGTCTTGTGGTAGCCGTTGACCGCGTACATCGTCACCATCTGCGCGAGGATGAGCGCCGTTGTGACGCCCGCGACCGCTTCCCGTCGTGGCCGGTCGGCTGCGACGGCGTCGACGGACCAGCGCTCGCCGAGCGGCAGAAAAATCGCCAGAAACAGCAACGTCGTGAACAGCGTGTCGGCGAAGCTCGTGACGAACGGGTTGCGGAGGTCGAGCGAAACGACGAGCACGAACGCGATCACCGTCGCGATCCGGGTGTAATAGCCGAGCGCGAGTGCGACACCGACGATCCCGGTGAGCGCGAACAGGACGGCGGTCGCTTCGGGCGTCGGTGCGAGCGCGTACACTGAGTATCCGGCCATCGGCTCCGCAGCGACGGCGAGTTCGTGCGGTACGACGCCGTCGTCGGTGTAAAAAAACGTCAGATTACGCGAGCGCGCCAGCACGTCGGCGACGATCAGGACGCCGGCGAGCATCCGGAACAGCGCGAGCGACCGGGTGTCGATCAGGATCCGACTGCGAACGAGCGCGCGGAGCCGAGTCGTCATCGTAAGTGGTCTCCTACACTCTCCGGAGATGATATATGCGTTGCGTCCGGAGGATGTCAACGCGATCCGGACGGTGAGTCACGCATCGCGACCGCGACGGCCGCGATCACTGCGAGGAATCCGACGAGGAAGGCGGCTGGCTGGACGACGACCCGTTGAGCGACGACGGCGTCCGAGTCGCGCTCGACGGTTCGGGTCCAGAACTCGTAGCGGTCTCCGTCGTGTGACACCACGAGCAGCCCGTCGCCGAGCGACGGTTCGGTCGGGTACGAGACTGATTCGGCTCGCTCGTCAGGGTCCTCGACGACGAACCCGGCCTCCTCCGCGTCGAGCGCGCGCTCGAACGCCTCGCGAGCGTCCGGATCGAGATCCGTGGCCGGCACGACATCGGATGCATCGACGGGAGGTGAGTCCGGCCCGACCGGCTGGACGGCGTGCGTGTACACCGGCGTCGACTCACCCACGGTGACCGGGAGGTACAGCGGGTTCGCCATGAGGGCAATCCCGACGACCAGCAGGGACGCGGCGAGGAGCCGACCGTGCATGGGTCGGCTTCATCGGGGACCAGCAAGAGGCTTTCCGCTGCTGTGGGTTTATCACCGTTGCGTGCCATGATGTCACATGAACGTTCAGTTCGAGTTCGAGGGCGACGTAGCAGTAGTGACCGGCGCGTCCGGTGCGCTCGGCAGCGCGACCGTCGAGGCGTTCGCGAACGCCGGCGCGACGGTCGCTGCGGCCGATCTCCGGCCGCCGGAGGACGACGACGCCTTGCTCGATCCTGCGCACACGGCGTCGTTCCACGAGGCGGACCTCACCGACGAGGATGACGTCGAGCGAGTTGTCGACGAGGTCGTGGCTGCTCACGGCGGGCTCGATCACCTGATAAACATCGCGGGGACGTGGCGCGGCGGCGACCCGATCCACGAGACGGACGCGGACCTGTTCGACTTCCTGTTCGACGTGAACCTGAAAACGATGTTTCTGGCGAGCAAACACGCCGTCCCGCAGCTCCGCGAAACCGAGGGGACGGTCGTCTCCGTCTCCGCGCGCTCCTCGCTGTCGGGTGGCACCGGCGATGGGATCTATCGTGCGAGCAAGGCGGGTGTACGACTCCTGACGGAGACGCTGGCCGAGGAGAACCGCGGCGTCGTGCGGGCGAACGCCGTGATGCCGAGCGTGCTCGATACGCCGATGAACCGAGAGATGATGACGCCGAGTGACGACTGGGTCGATCCGGCCGACGTCGCGGAGACGATACTGCTGCTCTGCTCGGACGCCGCGAGCGTGACGAGCGGCGCGGCCGTTCCCGTGTACGGCGAGGCGTGAGCCGGACTCTCGGCGGAACTCGAGGCGTCAGCGACCCGATCGGCCCCGTTCGGGATCGTACTCGCAGGCCCCGTTCTCACACCCGCGCCCCTCGACGCTCCGGTCGATGAGCCACCGGTGCAGCCGGGTCAGCACTCCGGCGTCGTCCGTATTGTTTTTCGTACCCATTACTATACAATACATCTGAGACAACAAAACTCGTTCGGTGACACGTGCGGTCTCCAGGCGTGGTCCGGTGTCGGTTCTGCCTGGTGCTCCGGTGTTTTATTATCGGCATCGCGGTGATCTGGTGTTTTTTTAAGCGGCGTCGCCACGTTTCGCGTATGCAGACGCATATCGTGCCGGTCGGCTTCGACTACGACCGGCTGATCGCCCCGCTCATCCGGGATCAGTTCGACGTCGACCGGGTAATTCTGCTCGAGGGGTCGGTCGGGAGCGAGGCGAACGTCGAATACTCCCGAAACATCGCTCGGAAGCTCGAGCAGGACTTCCGGAACCTCCTCGGTGCGGAAACCGTTCGCGAGCGCCTGCCGGACGTGTACGACTACGACGCAGCGTTCGAGCGGGCGTTCGACCTCATCAACGCCGAACTCGATGCGGGAGACGACGAGCGCGAGGTGTGGGTCAACGTCTGCTCGATGCCCCGCCCCGTCTCCTTCGCGTTCGCGACAGCCGCCCATTCGATCATGGTCGAACGCCAGGCGGACAGAGACCGGATCCACACGTACTACACTGCTCCCGAGAAGTACCTCGAAACCGAGCTCGCCGAGGAGCTCCGCGCGAATCGGGACCTCCTCCGGACGCTACGGACCGACGGCGACATCGACGACGACCGCGTCGCCGAGCGCCTCGAGACGACGACGGAGCTGCTCTCGGAGTTCGACGAGCGCGGCACGACGATCGGAGCCAAGCGGATCGGCGAGAGCCACATCGTCGAGCTGCCGGTCGCCTCCTTCCAGAACGTCAAACCGTTCGAGGAGCTCGTGCTGTTCACGCTCGGCGAGCACGGGGAGTTCGAGTCCGTCTCCGAGCTCGCCGAAACGCTCGCGGCCGAGCTCAACGAGGAGTACACCGACTCGTTCCGGTCGAAGGTTATCTACAACGTCGACCGCCTCGGTCCGGGCGGGAAGGGGTACATCGAACAGGAGTCACACGGGAAATCACACCGGACGACGCTGTCCCGGATCGGCGAGCTGTGGGTCCGGGCGCACGGTGGCGAGGATATCGACCTCGCACGCCGGTAGGTGGCCGCGCCGCCCGGCCCGTCCGGCAGCTGTGCAGCGATCGAGTCACCTGCCTCGTGCCGGCAGCTCGACCCCGGCCTCCTCGAGCACGCGTTCCGCGTGACGGGTCGCCCGCGACCGAACCGTCTCGACGTCGATGCCGACGTGTTCGCCGTCGTCGTATCTGATCGCCCCATCGACCATACTGAACACGACATCGTCGCCGTGGGCGGCGTACACGAGATGTGACAGCGGGTCGTGCACTGGGGTCGCCCGCGTTCGATCGGTCGTGAGGCCGATCACGTCGGCTCGATACCCCGGCTCGAGCCGTCCGATGCGGTCGAATCCCGCGGCGCGTGCGCCGCCAATCGTCGCCATCTCGAGAACGCTCTCGGCCGGCAGCCGGGTCGGGTCTCGAGCGTCGACTTTGCCGAGCAGGCTCGCCTGCCGCATCTCGGTGAACGGGTCGAGCGTGTTGTTACACGGCGGACCGTCGTTGCCGAGCGCGACCGTGATCCCGCGTTCCAGATAGTCGTGGATCGGCGCGGTCCCGGAGCCGAGCTTCATGTTCGAGGAGGGACAGTGCGTGACGACCGTCCCCGATTCGGCGAGAATTTCGCGCTCGCGCTCGTCGGTGTGGACGCAGTGTGCGAGGGTGACGTCCGGACCCGTCAGCCCGACCTCGTCGAGCCAACGAACGTTCCGCATGCCGGTGTCGGCCTCCACCGTCTCGATCTCGTCGACGTTCTCGCTCGCGTGCGTGTGGATCCTGACGCCGTCGTACGCGTCGGCCAGCTCTCGGCACCCGCGGAGACACGCCTCGGTGCAGGTGACCGCAAAGCGCGGCGTCACCGCGTATCGAACCCGACCGTTCGCGGCGCCGTGGTACTCGCGAATGAGCGACTCGGTTTCGGCAAGCCCGGTCGCGGTGTCCTCCTCGAGACCGTCGGGTGAGGACCGGTCCATCAGCACCTTCCCGAGTCGCGCGCGGATGCCGGTGTCGATCGCCGCCTCGAACGCCTCCGAGGCGTGGTTCACGGAAAGGTGATCGAGCACGGTCGTCGTCCCCGACTCCAGACACTCGAGGTAGCCGAGCGTCGCGGCCGCCCGCATCGCGTCGGCGTCCATCGCGGACTCCATCGGCAACACGGCGTCGAACAGCCAGTCAAGCAGTGGCTTGTCGTCGGCGATCCCCCGGCCGAGCGACTGGACCGAGTGGATGTGTCCCCCCACGAGTCCGGGCGCGACGAGATCGAACGTTCGCGACTCGTGGTCGGGGTGCGTTTCGCGGAGCTCCGAGGCGTCGCCGACCGCGGCAACCCGATCCGCGTCGACGATGACTGCTCCGTCTTCGATAACCGTCTCCGAGTCGACGATGACCGTTCCGGCGATCAACATCTCCGTCCGTTCCTGTCGGTCGATTCTTAAGAACGTGTCCGTTCGATAGCTCTCTTACACCACCGCCGTTTTCTCACACCATCGCCGTTTTCTCATCGTCTCCGTTCCGCCATCGTTTCTTCCTCGAAGTCGATCGATGATAAAAGAGCGTGTCGTCGCCCGCTATCGACGCCTATTCGTGGCGGCCACCCGGATGAGCATCATGCTCAGATACGTGACGACCAACGCGGGGAAGCTGCGCGAGGCCGAGAGCTATCTCCGAGACGGCTCGGTCTCACAGCTCGATTTTGACTATCCTGAGATCCAGGCTGACGAGCTCGGGCCGATAGCGGCACGCGGCGCTCGAGAGGCGTATCGGGAGGCCGGCGAACCCGTCATCGTCGACGACGCCGGACTGTTCATCGAAGCGCTCGACGGATTCCCCGGTCCCTACTCCTCGTACGTCGAGGAGACGCTCGGCATCGAGCGCGTGTGGCACGTCGCGCGCGATCTGGACGACCGGCGAGCCGCCTTCCGATGTACACTCGCGTACTGTGACGGCGAGTCGTTCGCGGCCAGTCCGGACCCGGTCGACCGCGGCGATCGGGCCGCCGCGGCCGCGACGGGACCCGAAGACGACAGTTCCGTGTCACGGAACACTACCGACGAAACTCTCCCGGTCAAACTGTTTGAGGGATACGTTCCGGGACGGATCGTCGCCCCGCGGGGAGACGGCGGCTTCGGCTACGATCCGATCTTCGAGCACGGCGACGAGACGTTCGCGGAGATGAGCACGGAACGGAAAAATGCCGTCTCACATCGTGGCCGGGCGCTCGAGAAGTTCGCCGAGTGGTACGCGGATCGATAGCTGAGGACGGTCGCTATCGCTATCGCTTCGGGATCGCGAGCCGTGTCGCCCGTGTGCCCTTATGAACCGAGTCCGTATATCCCCGTCCAGGGGACACACGCTACCCACCGCCGAACGCACCAGACGATGACTCCGACATCGTGACAGCTACCGACCGTTCACGAACGGGGATCCCGGTCCGGTCCCGGATACTCTCCGTCCTCGATCTCCGGATACAGTCGTTCGGGGTCGAAAACAGTGGCGAACGCTCGCGGCTCACGAACGCTGACCTGCATTCGACCACGGAGTCCGGCGGCAGCGGCCGGTCCGGTCAACTCGCTATCGAGGCTGATCACGTGCATCGCACCACCGTGATACGCCGAGGCGAGCGCGGGATGGTCGCCCGCAGGGTGGTCGACGGGCTCCCGCCAACTTTCTAGTTTCGTCCGCCAGGCCGCGGCCAGCGACGGATCGGTCAGCGTCGCGATCACGGCCTCCGCGTCGTCCAGGAGCGCGTCGCTCGCGACGAGCGTGGTCCACGAGTGGCGACGAAGGGAGTCAAGCGCGTTCCGTGCGTCTCCCCCGACCAGTAGATCAGCAGCGAGCACGTCGGCGTCGGCGACGACCCGAGCGGGGCTCGGGGACCGTGGAGCAGTGTCAATGGTCATTCGTCGGTCTCCTCCTTCGACCGACGCGTAGCCAGCGTCCGCCGAATTGCGGCCTCATCGACGTCGTAGGTGGCCGCCCGGTCGAACAGCTCCGCGAACGTTACGTCGGGCCCGCTCGTCGCGTCCTCTCCGAGCTTCATGTGAGACGCTCATCCGCGCCGCATATCGGTGTTACGGAGCCCGTGATCGAGGAGGGCTCCGAGGAGGAACGCGACCCCAACGTTGGTGAGGGCGCCGAGCACCCCAACTCCGATCGTCAGCAGCTGATCGTCGCTTCGGAGCGCCACGCGGGCCAACTCGACACCGACGACACAGAGCAGCACGCCGAGCATCGCCATGGGAAACGCGACGACGACTCCGGCGACAAGCGCCAGTCCGATGTACGCCACTCCGAGGATCACGTTCGCACCACCCGTCCGTGCCCCGAACGCGTGCTTTCCGGCGAGGCCGCCGCTTCCGTGACACATCGGGAGCCCCCCTATCGGCACCGCCGCGAGGGTCATCGCTCCCATGCTCTCAGCGAGCCGATCCGCGGAGACATCCCTGTCGAAGAGATCCGAACACAACAGGGCGGTCGCAACCGCCGCGTTACCGATAGTCATGGCCAGCTGGGCAGCGACGCCCTCGAGCGCACCGCGTGTGAACGATGGACTACCGCTGGCGAACGAGGTGAACTCGGGCAGCGTCGGTGTTGGAACCCCAGTGGTCCACGCGGCGACGATACCCCCAAGCGACAGGACGATCAGGGTTCCCGCATCGCGATACCCGGCAAGCGCGACGACGCCGACGAGGCCGGCAGCCACGAGCGCGGGAATCGGCCGACGGACCGCGAGTTCGATCCCCGTGATCAAAAGCAGGAGCCCGACCGCGAGTTGGATCCCCCGGACCACGGGGAGCCCGACCGCACGCTCTATTGCGCCGACGATGCCGAGACGACCGGCAACGAGCAGCACCACGCCAGCGATCAGTCCTGCAGCAACGAGTTCACCCATCGATATCGTTCCGGCGATCGCCAGCCCGGCGAGGGCTTTCATTGGCTCGACGGAGAGCGGGATCCCGTACACGACACCCCAGAGGATCTGGAACACGCCGAACGCGACGAGGGTATGTGCAAGCGACAGGGGCGTCAACAGCGCAAGCGAGACGACAATTGGAAGAACTGTAATCGAATCCCCTAACGCTCCGGTCATCTCGTCGAAGCCGAACTCCATACCGTATTCGAACGAGATCTGTCGTAGCGCCACGTAACGCCCATCTAGACACAGATGGAAAGGCGTTTTCAGTAATCGTATGTGGGATCTCCGAACCGGCGAGAAACTATGTTTAGTTACTCTCGGAGTTCAGCCACGCTGGCCTTCGAATGGGCTGTGACGCGCTGCCGCGGACGTGCGTCACCGCTCCCCCGTCGACGGCTCGGCGACCGTGTTAACAAGGGTACCGATCCCCTCGTAGGTGATCGAAATGCGGTCACCCGGCTCGATCAGTCCGGGGTTCGCGGGACTTCCGAACGCTACACAGTCGCCCGGTTCGAAGGTGAATCGCTTCGAGAGGTACGCGATGGTCTCCCTGGGGCCGAACAGCAGTAGTTCGGTGTTCGCGTCCTGTCTCGTCTCGCCGGAGACAGTCGTCCTGATGTCGAGGTCGGTCGGGTCGACATCGGTTTCGATCCACGGCCCGAGCGGCGCGGAGCCGTCGAACGCCTTGCGCTCGGTCAGCCCCTTCTGGTCGAGCGCGTCCACGTCGTTGAGGATCGTGTATCCTCGGACGACATCCGGCACGTCGGCCGGATCGAGCTCACGACACCGCTCGCCGATCACGGCGACGAGCTCACCGGCGTACGTGAGCTCGTCGGTCCACTCGGGGTACGGAATCGACTCGCCGTCCGCAAGGAGGCTCGTCGGAGGCTTGAGGAAGAACTTCGGCTCGTCGGGGCGCTCGTACTCCATCTGTTCGAGCGTCTCCGCGTAGTTTCGTCCGATGCAGTACAGCGCCGTCGGTTCACACGGCGGAAGCAGTCGCCCGTCGCGGCCGACGTCGTAGCGTCCGTCGTCGGTTACTACCGCACCGTCCTCGTAGCGTCCGGCAACCGGACCGTCCGGCGTAAGCAGGCGTGCGAGTCGCATGGCTCTTTCACCCTCCGGTGAGGGGAAAAGCGCGTCGGTGGATATGTGGGGGACGGCTCACCGCGGAGGAGCGTCCTCGGAGTCGACGTCAGCGCTCTCGGAGAGGCCAGTGTCCGTTCCGGAATCGTCGGCATCCGTCCCGATCACGACGCCCGTACGGATCTCGAGTGCGACGTCGAACTCCTCGCGACGGTCCTCCGCCGAGCCGACGCGTTCGAGCGCCGCCTCGTGGGCACGCTCGACTGCGTCGCGCTCGCGGGCAGAGAGACCGAGTCTCGTTCCGAGGCGTTCCCAGTGGCCACGCTCGACGAGGAACGTCTCTCGATCCGGTTCGGCGGCGACGCGTTCGTACTGCCGCCGATACTCGTCGATCCGCGGCCCGAGGTCCGATTGGACGCGGGCCAACAGATCCGGGAGATCGTCCGCCGGAACGCTTGCGAGCGCAGCCGCCTTGAGAAACGCGGTTCCGTCGATCGGATGCTCCGAGTCATCGGAGTCGCTCCCGTCGGAAGCGTCGTCGCGGGTCATTAGCCTCCGGCGCGCATCGCCTTCAGTGTGAAATCGGCGATCAGTTCGTCGAGCACCTCCGGCTCGCCGGCGAACGACACCGTCACCTCAGTGAGCGTGATCGACCCGGCTACGGCTACCGTTTCGGCGGAAAGCGTCGCTCGCCAGCCGTCGCCGTCGACCCGAGTCGCCGCCGACGGGTCGTCGGTCCCGACGAGTTCACCGCCGAGATTCCGAAGGTAGTGTGCCGTCAGACGGCGGGAGACCCCCCGGTAATCTCGCTGCTCCCGGACCCACCCCTCCTCGAGGGGAGGCGACGCCGCTTCGTGGTCAGGATCACTCATGACCGCCCGCGACCGGGGGAAAGATCGAGAGCTGGTCTCCGTCATCGATCGCAGTGTCGAGGCCGTCCATGTGTAACACCTCGCGGCCGTTCTTCAGGACGCTGATCTGCGGTGCCAACTCGCCGTCGGCGATGAGCTGGTCCGCGAGCCCGTCGTACTTCCCCTCCAGCGATCGGAGCACGTCACCGACCGTCGCGTCGTCGTCGACTTCGTAGGGAATCGTCTTGCCGCCGACCGCCTCCCTGAACGTCGCAAAGAACCGAAGTTCCAGTTCCATACCCGAGCGTCGGGTCGAAGCGTCTTAAAAAAGGCGACGCCGAGCGTCCGCGATGCACACGAGGCCGGATGACCGTCGTCGACCCTCCGAAACGGTATCGGCGACCGCTGTCAACGGTGCGAGCGATGCTCTCTTGATAGGTCGTGCTTTTGTACGTCGTGTATGGAAACGCTCGATGACACGACCGCCGTACTCACCGGCGCAAGTTCGGGGATCGGCGAAGCGGCGGCACACGCGTTAGCCACACGTGGAGCGGACCTGACGCTCGTGGCCCGCCGGGAGCACCGTCTCGAAACGATCGCGACCGCGCTTCACGAGGAGTACGGCGTCGACGTGCTCGTTCACGTCGGCGACGTCCGCGACCGGGACACCTCCGATACAGCGGTCGAGCGCACGAACGCCCGTTTCGGTGGCGTCGATGTCGTCGTCGCAAACGCCGGCGTGGGTCGCGGCGGCGACGTGGCGACGATGACCGACGAGGAGTACCGGACGATGCAGGAGACGAACGTCGACGGGACGTTCTACCTCACGCGCGCGGCGCTCCCGGCACTCGTCGCGAGCAACGGCACGCTGGTGGTCGTCGGGAGCTTCGCCGGGAAGTTCCCTCGACCGTTCAACCCGGTGTACGCGGCGACGAAACACTGGGTCCGGGGGTTCGCCAACAGCGTCGCCGCACAGTACGGCGACGAGGGACTCGCTGTCTCGGTCATCAATCCCTCCGAAGTTCGCACCGAGTTCGGCAGCGAGGACGGCGACCCGTTCACGGAGCGGTTCGAGCCGGGAGCAGTCACCGAACCCGAGGAGGTCGCCGAAGCGGTCGCGTTCGCGGTCGAGAGCGACCCGTCGGTCCCACAGGAGATCGATCTGTATCGCCGCGACAAGTTCACTGACACGCTCTCGTGAGAGAAGCGTCGACGTCCTCACGTTCGGTGCCCGCCACACGATCCGACTGGTCGACGGATGTCGAGGAGTCACGGCCCCGACTCCACGTCCGAGGAACGGTGTTCGATATGTGTAATTAATAATCGTTGTGTTTTTCGCAGACGAACGTTTTTTATCGCTTTCCCGCACACGGGTAGCCATGATGGCCGCGCGTACGGTCGACGGGTTCACGCGCTCGGTCCTCCAGTCGGCTCGGTAAACGAGCGACGTTTCTCAACCATGTACACCATACACAGAGTCAATCGGTACACATCGACACGACGCGAGAGGGGTGAGGTCACGTGAGCGACGAGGAGCTCGCGAAGGATCTCGGTCTCGTCTCCGCGATGACGATCGGCATCGGCACGATGATCGGCGCCGGGATCTTCGTGCTTCCCGGCGTCGCGGCACAGGAGGCGGGGCCGATCGTCGTCGTCTCCTTCCTCGCTGGTGGGGTGATAGCGATGGTGAACGCGCTGTCCGTCTCCGAACTCGGCACCGCGATGCCGAAAGCCGGTGGCGGCTACTACTACGTCAACCGCGCGCTCGGCCCGATGTTCGGATCCATCGCCGGGCTCGGTGACTGGCTCGGGCTCGCATTCGCGTCGGCGTTCTACTCCATCGGATTCGGTCAGTACCTCGTCTCCATGCTCGGCGACGTCACTTTCGCTATCCCCGCCGTAGGGACGATCGCGCTCATACCGTCTATCGGTCCGCTCAACCAGATCCAGATGGGGGCGCTGCTCGCGGGCGTGCTTTTCGTCGCGGTGAACTACATCGGCGCGAAAGAGACCGGCGGGATCCAGACGGTGATCGTCACGATCCTGCTCGTCATCCTCGGCGCGTTCGCGCTCGCCGGCTGGTTCTCGTTCGACTACGGAACGCTCGTCGGCGAGGGCGGCTGGGCACCGACGCCCGAGGGGTACGGCGCGATCCTCCCGGCGACGGCGCTCGTGTTCGTCTCCTTTTTGGGGTATGCGAAGATCGCGACGGTCGCGGAGGAGCTGAAGAACCCCGGACGCAACCTCCCGATCGCGATCATCGGATCGGTCGGACTCGTCACCGTACTCTACGGGATCCTCGTGACGATCATGCTCGGTGTCGTCCCGTGGACGGAGCTCGACCTCAACGCCCCCGTCGCACAGGCTGCGGCGATAGCGTTTCCCGACCAGTTCCTCGGGATCGGCGGATTCGCGGCGGCAGCGGCGACGATCATGACGGTCGGTGCGCTCCTCGCGACCGCCTCCTCCGCGAACGCCTCGATCCTCTCGTCGGCCCGGATCAACTTCGCGATGGGACGGGACGAGATCGTCACCAACTGGCTCAACGAGATCCACCCGCGCTACACCACGCCGTACCGGTCGATCCTGCTCACCGGCGGGATGATCGTCTTTTTCATCATCCTGCTCGGCCAGGACCTCGCGATCCTCGCGCAGGCGGCATCGGTGCTCCACCTGATCGTGTACGCGCTGATGAACGCGGCGCTCATCGTGTTCCGCGAGGCCGACGTTCCCGAGTACGATCCGGATTTCACCGTCCCGCTGTATCCGATCACACCCATCGCCGGAATCGTGTTATCGCTCGGCTTGATCGGGTTTATGAGCCCGGTCGAGATCGCCCTCTCTGCCGCGTTCGTCGTCGGTGCGGTGCTGTGGTACTTCCTGTACGCTCGCGGCGAGACGACTCATCAGGGGTTCCTCGGGCAGTACATCCTCGACCGGGCGGACGAGATGCCGGAGTCGGCGGTGTCGGCTGCGGAGTCGGTCCAGCCGGACAAGACGGACTACCGGGTGATGGTGCCGCTCGCAAACCCCCGGACGGAGGGCGAGCTGATCGAGTTAGCGTCGATCATGGCGAAGGCGAACGACGGCGTGGTCGACGCGGTCCACATCGTCTCCGTCCCGGACCAGACGCCGCTGTACGCCGGAGCCGAACACGTCGAGCGGATCGACGCTGAGTCACAGCGCCTGCTCGATTCCGCACGGGAGAACGCCCAGACGTTCGGCGTCGACGTCGAGACGCGGACAGTGATCTCACACAAGTCGTTCGAGGAGATCTTCGGTGCCGCCGATAGCGGTGACGCGGATCTCGTCGTTATGGGATGGGCGAACCAACCGTTCTGGTCGTCCGGTACGGTCACGCGCGGACTCGACGAGCTCACTCGCGAACTGCCGTGTGACTTCCTGGTGTTGAAAGATCGTGGATTCGATCCACAGCACGTGCTCGTTCCGACGGCCGGTGGAAGCGACTCGGACCTCTCGGCGGAGGTCGCCAGAACGCTTCGCGACGGTCGGGGATCGGACGTGGAGCTGCTGTACGTCGTCGACGGCGACGAGAAACGTGCCGCCGGCGCGGAGTTCCTCGGAAGTTGGGCACAAGAACACGATCTCGGCGACGCCGAACTCACCGTCGACACCGGCGGCGACGTCGAGCGAGCCATCGGCCGCCACTCTCGTGACTCGTCTATGGTAATCGTGGGCGCGACGGAGCGTGGACTGCTCTCACGGCTGTTCAGCGGGTCGCTCGTGTACGACATCGTCAACCGTGTCGACTCCTCGGTGCTTTTGTGTGAGCGACCCGACAAGCGGTCGCTGTGGCAGCGCCTCTTTAGCGCCGGCTCGGCGGCGAACAGAGAGGATGATGCGGTCACTAGCGAGGAGGACGTGGCCGCAAACAGAAGCAACACGGACCGCTAGTCGGGCCAGCGATCCGCCGGCTTCGACGATCGCGGGTCACACGCCACGAGGCGTCTGCCGGCAACGCACGCAAAAAGAGACGTTCAGCGCTCGAGATCGACCGTGACGTCCGTGGCGATCCACGCGTCCGTGTTCCCCTCCTCGACGAACACGATTCTGCCCGGCGACGTTCGACTCGTCGCCACGCAGGGGCGTTCATCAGCGGTGTCGGCCGAGTCAGCTTCGATCCCGTCGCCGGTACTCATATATCGTGATATCGGCGGTGCTTGCTCATATAGGTTTCGGCCAGCCTAAACTGCTGGGAGCAGGATCGGGGTTCCCGACGGCGACCGTGTCCTGCCGTGGCGAACGCTAGCGTGGCACGACCGGTACTGTGCGGCGAATCCGCAGCAATCGGTTGTCGGTGTCTCCGGCTGGGTCCTAACGGTCTCGGTCGAAAGCTCCCAGTCGCCCGCAAGTTTTACGCGTGTCGGGGATTCCGCGATCCACCGGCCAGTGTCGGCTTGACTCGGGTTCTCGCCGGATATGCGTCCGTTTACTCGGGCGAGGAGCGCTCCCGTGCGTCGTGGACGACGGTCGAACGAGCCGCCGATAACAGGGTTTTGAGGGTCCCACCCGTTGGGTTCACCAATGAGGGAAGAAACGAGTTCGACGTCGGTGAGTCGGCGAGGGTTCCTCGCGACTGCAGGAGCAACGATCGCGGCTGCGACCGCCGGCTGCGCCGGGATCGCGGACGGAGAGACGGAGCAGCCGGACGCGTACACGACGCCAGCGGCGGCGACGTACGACGGGGTCGTCGACAGCCAGTGGCTGAGCGAGAACCTCGATGACGTGGCGCTGCTCGACGTCCGCGACGAGACCGCGTTCGAGGAGGCCCGGATTCCGGGTGCACACCACTTCTCGAACGAGAACATGCTCAGGAGTCACACCGAGGAAACGGGCGACGGCTTCGAGGCGTCGCCGGACGCTATCGCGTGGCTCCTCGAGAACGCCGGGATCGCTCCCGACGACGACGTCGTCGTGTACGGAGCGGAGTCGAACCTCTGGGAGACGTACGCGATCTACACGCTGAACGCCATCGGGCACGAAGGGCAGGTTTCGCTGCTCGACGGCGGATACGAGGTCTGGACGTCTGGCGACGGAGAGACGGTGTCGGAGCCGCCGGAGACGCCGGTGACGTCGTACGAGCCGGAGATCGACACCGACATCGTCGCCACACGCGAGTTCGTCGCCGATCACGTCGATGAGGACGGCGCGACGGTGCCGATCCTGGACATGCGGACCCCGGAGGAGTACCACGGGATAGACGAGCGCGACGGCACCGAACGGTTCGGTCACGTCAGAGGGGCGACCAACCTCAACTTCCCACAGAGCATCGACGGCGAAGCCGGTCGACTGCGGACACCCGAGGAGCTCGAGACCCTGTGGATCGACGACGCCGAACTCTCACCCGACGAGACGACGATCGTGTACTGTCAGACGGCGGTGCGCGCGTCGGTGGGCTGGTTCGTCCTCGAGGAGCTCGGCTGGGAGGACGTGCGCAACTACGAGGGGAGCTGGGCCGATTGGGGTACCCTCGCGAACGAGAACGGCTACTACTACACGACCGGCGAGGGAACCGGAACCGTCGTCGACACGTTCGCCTAGCAGGTCGCGGAGCGGTCCGATCCCCCGTCGGCGCTCCGAGCCGACGGCAACCTGATCGGCGTCTTCGGATCCCCCGGATACGTCCCGGTCCCGGTGTAGCGACCTTCGATCGGTTTTTGTTTTGATCTGTTCCACTCCCGAACGGACGGGTATCAGTTCTCACCCGCGCTCTCACCGGGCGTCGCGGCGTCGACACCCGATCCCGGCTCGTCGATGTACCGCTCAGTCCACGTGCCGCGGGCGAACCACGCCACTGCAACGATCGCGCCGAGGACGTTCCCGAGCGCCATTCCGACCCAGATCCCGGTCGCGCCCCAGCCGGCGACGAACACGAGATATCCCACGCTCGCGACCCGGCCGACCCAGAGCGTGAGCATGGAGATCACCATCGCAGTCTTCGTGTTTCCGGCACCGCGGAACCCGCCGAGAATCACCTGCGTCACGCCGATGAACGCGAACTCGACCGACCGGATCCGCACGTACTCGACGGCGTAAGCGATCGTCGCCGGCGCGTCCGGCACGTCGCCGAGGAACGCGCCGACGATCGGCTCCGTGAACGCGACCGCGACCACGGCGACGAGGAGCATCACGCCCGCCCCGGTCCCGGCAGCGAGTTTCACCGCCCGCGCGGCTCGGTCCGCTCGATTCGCGCCGAGATTCTGTCCGACCACCGTGTCGATCGCCCGCCCAAGTCCCATCGCGGGGAGGAAGACGAGCGAGATGAGTCGGTTTCCGAGCCCGTAGGCGGCGACGACCGGCGGCGAGAACGTGACGACCATCGCGGTGAGCGTGATCATCGCCATCGCGCTCGTCGTCTGCTCGACGCTGGAGGGCAGCCCGAGACGAACGATATCCTCGATGAACTCGAGGTCCGGCTTGAGATGCGCGAGCGTGACCGCGGGACCGACACCGGTCGCGAACAACAGCCAGAGACCGACCGCGGTCGCGACGCCGCGGGAGACGATCGTCGCGAGCGCCGCGCCCTCGATCCCGTAGCCGGCGAACCCAGTGGCGGCGAACAGCGCGGCCTCGACGGCGACGGGTTCGAGCGCGGCCACGCCGGGTACGGCGGCGAGCCAGTCGAACACCGGGTTGTCGGTGAACCCGAAGATGAGAAACGGATCGAGCACGACGTTCAACAGAACCGAGAGGAACATCACCGCCATCGGCGTTCGCGTGTCGCCGTAGCCGCGCATCAGCGCGGAGAACACGAAGAAGCCGAACATCAGCGGAATTCCGAGGAAGAGAATCTCCATGTAGTCCGCGGCGAGAGGAATCACGCTTGCGGCGGTGTCAGGATCGCTCGGAAGTAGCTCCAGCGCGGGACGAGTGTAGAAGTAGCCGCCGACGCCGATGAACACCGATAACACGCCGACCGCGGTTATCGTCTGTCCGGCGACGAGCCCGGCCGACTCGTCACCCTTCGCCCCCGTGTACTGCGCGACGAGGATCGCTCCCGCAGTCGTGAACCCACCGGCGACGGCGATGAGCAGGAAGATGAGGGGAAACGCGAGGCTAATCGCACCGACCGCCTCCGCCGAGAGCCGACCGAGGTACAGCGTGTCGACGACGTTGTACGTTACCTGCAACAGCTGAATGACGATGATCGGCCACGCGAGATGAAACAGCGGCCGGATGAGACTCCCGTCGGTGATCGATTTCGTGTCCGTGTCGTCGGAGTCCGGCCGATCGTCGGCGCCCGACGGCTCTTCGGAGGAGGGGTCACTGGAGGGCTCGTCCGTCACTGTCTTATAAACCGCTCCCGCCGGTCATCAGCGTTCCGATAGCGTGAAATCGCGTCACACGGAGCGGTTCGTATCGTCGGGGTCAGCACTGGCGGTCGCGTCGTCGGGAGGGCCCTCGGAACCGACGCCGACGCGAGCGACGCCGGAGGTGTCGTCGAAGACCAGATGGCGATGCGGATACGCCATCTCCACGTCGGCGTCCGCGAGAAGTTCACGGATCCGCGTGTTCACGTCCGATTGAACCTTTCCGAGCTTGTACGGCTTCTTTACCCAGTAGCGGAGCCGGAGCAGCACCCCGTCGTCGCCGAACTCGTGGATTCGACAGTCCGGACTCGCGTTGTAGCGGGCGACGCCGATCCGGATGTCGGGCCCGCCGTCGATGACGGCCTCGCAGTCGCGGGCGGCCCGTTCCACGAGCCGACGCCCCCTCGAAACGTCGCTTTCGTAGGTGACGAGCACGTCGATCGTCTGTCTACTCCGCTCGTCCTCCGCGGAGTAGTTGATCACGTCCCGGTCCCGCATGTTTCCGTTCGGAATGACGAGAAACGTGTTGTCGAGAGTGAATATCTTCGTGTACCGGATCGTGATGTCGTCGACGAACCCCTGTGTCCCGTCGTCGAGCTCGATCATGTCGCCGATCTCGTACGGCTGGTCGGCGAGGATGAACACGCCGTTGATGAAGTTTCCGATGAGCGGCGCGAGGATGATCCCGACCACGGCGGAGAGCACGGTCCCGATGAGCAGCACGTCGGTGAACCGGACGCCGACGGCCCACAGCGCGAACAGCAGCGCGCCGACGATCGTCCCGGCCCTGATTCCGCGGATCACCGTCTGTGCGACGCTCTGGCGGGCGAACCTGCGCGCGACCGGGCGTCCGAGGAGTCGGACGAGGACGTTCGAGAGGACGACCCCGACGGCGACCACGAGAAGGACGAAAAGCACTAGGGTTCCGGGGATCCCCGCGAGCCACGGCACCCAGTCGTACAGCGGAATCGTCCCCTCCGTCTGCACCATGGGCTATCCGCGTCCCCCACCCGAAAAAGCGTTTCCTCCCGTGTCCGTCCACCCGCAGGGGAAACGCTAACTCTCACCCGGGCGAACGTCGTGTATGTTCGGCATGCTTCACAAGACTCCCTCGTTTGACGTTACACACGAGTCCTCGCCGAGCGAGGTGCTCGTTGCGGGGTTTTCCGCGTACGGGCTCGCCGGTCTCACGGCGGTCGACTATCTCGTCACCCAGCTCGAACTGACGGAGACCGGCCACGTTCGAGCCGAGGGAGTTCCCTCTATCACGCCGTTCGAGCAGGGGCGTCCACGTCACCCGAACCGTCTGTACTCGCGTCCAGATCTCGACGTGACCGTGCTCGTCGGCGAGCAGTTCGTGCCGTCCGTGCTCGGCGAGGCGCTCGCGGGCTCGATCCTGGAGTGGACCGAGACCGCCGGCGTGGCCGAGGTCGTCGTTCTCGCCGGCGTTCCGTTCCCGCACGGTCAGGAGGGGCACCGAAGCTTCTACGTTGCAACCGACGACTTTCGCGGGCGACGGCTCGCCGACGCCGATGTCGAGCCGATGCCCGGTGGATTTCTCGATGGGATGAACGCAACGCTTCTGGAACGCGGTATGGACTCCCCGCTCGGCGTCGGACTGTTCGTCACGCCAGTGCACGCTCGCGCCCCGGATGTCGAGGCGGCGGTGCGGCTCGTCGAAACCGTTACCGACGTGTACGACCTCAGCGTCGACCCCGACCCGCTGTCGGCGTTCGCCGACGAGGTCGGGCGCTACTACGAGGACCTCGCGGAGCGGATAGCGGAACGCGAGCCGGAGGGAACGTACGACCGGATGTACATGTAACCGAAACAGTGTGCAACTCGCGTTATAGTAAAACCCTATATCCAGTGAGTGTGTTGGATCCGATATGGCAGATGACCTCCGCGCGACGCTGGATTACGTCGGGGACCGGTTCAATCTCGGGGAGTACGAGATCGACGCGTACCTCGCGGTGTTAGAACACGGCGAACTGACCGCAAGCGACATCGCCGACAGCACCGACATACCACAACCACGCGTGTACGACACGGTTCGGAGCCTCTCTGACCGGGGGCTCGTCGAACTCCGGGAGTCACGGCCGATGAAGATCGTCGCGGTCGACCCGGAGGAGGCGTTCGGGGATCTTCGGTCCTCGTTCTCGGAGATGGTCGACGAACTGGAGGCTCGGTACACGGCTCCCACCCGGGAGACGGAGGCGGTGTCGCTCGTGAAATCCCGATCGACGATCCTCCGGTATATCGAGGAGGTGATAAACGGTGCGGAGTACGAGCTGGCCGTCTCGCTGACGCCCGAGCTGCTTCGTCGTTTCCGCGAGGACCTCACGCGAAAGATAACCGAGGGCGTCAGCATCGAACTGCTCGTCACACCCGCCTCGCGAGCCCCGAACCCGGCGGAGTTCGACTATCTCGAAGTCGCGACGATCGCCCGCGCTCGACGCGGGATCACGACGCCCGTCCTCGCGGTCGGTGACGGAGAGTACTCCGTGTATGCCACGCAGGACGCGCTGCGTGACGACCGCGAGCGCTACGGCGTCATCTTCAACCGCTCCGCGCTCGGCTTCCTCGTCTCCGGGTTCTTCGGAACCGTCCTCTGGACGACCGCGGAGACGTTGGCCGCGGACGGTACATCTCGCCCGTTCCCTCGCCGGTACGCCTCGATCCGTCGCGCGGTGAAAGACGTCATGGAGATGGACGGCGAGTGCTACGCGACCGTCGAGGGACGGGATATCGAGACCGGGAAATCCGTCACGGTGAGCGGTCGCGTCGTCGACGTTGCTTTTAAAGACACCGAGGAGGTGGCGTCGCTCGTCGTCGAAACCGACGCCGGCCCGGTCGAGATCGGCGGTCGCGTGGCCGCGCTGGAGGATATCGAGGGGCAGGAGATCGTGATCGGCCGCAACGAGCCGCCGAACCTGTGAGCATCGTTCGATCCTTCAGCTGATAAAGACAGTTCACCATATTTCCGTCGCGTTAACTTAGAGAATGCGGCGCTCGAGTTCACTACGCCAGTTTAATATATCCTAGTTACGGAGAGTCGTGATAGTGTATGTCTATATCGGGCAATATTCGGACGCTACACGTCGACGACGATCCGTCTCTTGGCGATCTCACGGCGGATTTTCTTGAACGTGAGCGGGACGATCTTGAGGTCGTTACCGAAATGCGACCATCCGAAGCGATCGATCGACTCGAACGAGAGACGGATTCGATCGATTGTATCGTCAGCGATTACGAGATGCCCGGAATGGATGGCTTGGAGTTTCTTGAAGCTGTCAGAGAGATTGATGAGGAGCTGCCGTTTATCCTGTTTACTGGAAAAGGTAGCGAAGAGATTGCAGCCGAGGCTATCACCGCAGGTGTTACCGATTACCTCCAAAAAGGTGGCACCGAACAGTACGTCGTCCTCGCCAACCGCGTTGTTAACAGTGTCGAGCAGTACAAGGCAGCACAGATCGAACGACGACTTCGTACGCTGTCCGAAGAGACCGACGATATGCTGTGGATGTTCTCCGCAGACTGGGAGACGCTCCTCTTCGTGAACTCTGCAGTGGAAGACGTTCTCGGGGTTTCCCGATCACAACTGTCCGACGACCCCCGGCAACTTTTCGAATCGATCCACCCCGACGACAGACGGACGCTTGAACGCGCGTTAGATCGACTCTCGAATGGAGAACCCATCGACCTCGAACACCGTGTGGTGCGGGACGACAACCACCGGTGGGTGTGGGTGCAGGCGAAGCCGCTCTTTGACGATCGGGAGTCGGTCGATCGGGTCGTCGGCCTCACTCGCGATATCACCGAGCGGAAAGAGCGAGAGCTCCATCTCCAGAAAGCACAGGAAGTGGGAAACCTCGGCTGGTGGAAAAAGGAGATCCCATCCGATCAGATCTACTGGTCCGAACAAGTCGTGAAGATGTGGGATGCCAACGGACAGGGACGAACACTCGATCACGACCGGTTCTTGGAGTATCTCCATCCCGACGATCAAGAGCCCGTCAACGAGGCATGGAAAGCCGCCTTAGCGGGTGAACAGTACGATATCGAACATCGGATCATCACTGGATCCGGCGATCTCCGATGGATGCGGGAAAAAGCCGAATTCGAGTACGACGAAGATGGGTCTCCTATCAGAGCAGTGGGGGTCGTTCAGGACATAACCGAACGGAAAGAGCGTGAACGCGAGCTGCAACGAGCCCGTGAGCGATATCAGTCGTTGTTCGAGAATAACCCCCTCCTCCTCTGGGAAGAGGATTTTTCCGCCGCGAAGGCGTACGCGGAGCAACTCGCGGATCGTACCGACGACTTCGAGACGTACTTGGCGGAACATCCGGAGGAGCTCCGTCGAATACTGGAGAAAATAGACGTGATCGACGTCAACCAGAACGCCGTCGACTACTATCGTGCCGACACGAAAGACGACCTCCTCGAGAACATCTGTCGACTGCAAACCGACGAGTCGATGGAGACGAACGGGCGAATGTGGAGTGCGATCGTCGAAGGAGAGACGGAGTTTAGCGGAGAAACGGTCGCAAAACGGTTCGATGGGACGATCAGACGACAACTAATTGATATGAAGGTGCCGGAAGCGTACGCCGACGACTACTCCCGTGTGTATATTACAGCAACGGACATCACCGACCACGAGTGACTCGAAGCGGCGCTCCGTCCGCCCGGGAGACGAACCGGTTCGTCTATTTAAAACACGAAACGAATGAAGGGATATCCAGAGGGGGGAGCGATTCGTTCGTCGATCCGTGATGAACGCCGACGCCGTCTCCGGTTCGTCCCCGTCGAGAACCCCAGTTGAGGCCATCGGCCACGCCCGGACGCCTCCGGGGGGATACCGATGACGTGGGTCCAGTTCCGTCTCGGACTCCCGGACGGTTCGTGGATCGCCGACGTGTCACGCGCGAATCCGCGGACGACGTATCGGATCCTCGGCGTCGTCACCGACGACGGGGTTGGCTACACGCTGCTTTCGGTCGCGGGACCGGGAACGGACACGGTCGACGATCTCCGCGACCACGACGCCGTCGACCGCGTCGAGACGCTCGGCACCGGCGAGTTCGAGACCACCCTTCACGTCACCGCCGAGACGCCACGCTTCTTCGACGCGGCCCGCCGTTCCGGACTCCCGATCGAGCCGCCGATCGAGGTCGTCGACGGCGGCGCCGAGCTCGAAGTCGCCGGTGACCACGAGCGCATCTCGGCGCTCGGCCGCCGGCTCGCGTCCCTCGATGTCACGTTCGACGTGGAGCTCGTCGGTCGCTACGACGCCGCCACTCGCGTGCTCACGGACACCCAGCGAGAGCTCGTGTTGGCGGCGATCGACGCCGGCTACTACGACACCCCGAGGCGGTGTACGCTGACGGAGCTTGCCGAGCGAGAGGGTATCGCCAAATCGACCTGCAGCGAGACGCTCCAGCGCGCCGAAGAACGATTGATGAAACGGTTTATCGACGGCCTCCCGCACGACGAGCGAACTGAATCCGACGCGACACGGGAGGTGTTCGCGTGATGCCGCCTGCATCGGGGACCGACCGTGATGCCGACGACCTGCTCGACGATCTTGAGACCGTCCGGGAGCGATGCGGATCGGTTACGACCGCGTGCGAGTACGAGTGTCACTCCGGAGAAACGTTCGGCGGGCGGTGGCGCGGGGTGGCTCTCGCGGACCTGCTGGCGTCGGCCGATCCGGAAACGACGCACGTCCGCGCCGTCTCGGCCGATGGGTACTGCGTTCCCGTCCCGGTTGCGGTCGCGCTCGAAGCGATCGTCGCGACCGAACGACTCGACGATCCGCCGTCGGCGGATGACGGCGATGCGGCGACTGCCACCGAGACCGACGATGGCGGCCCGGGGCTCCCGCGGCTCGTCGGCGAGGCCATCGAGGGGTCGTGGACGGTCCGCGACATCGTCCGCCTCGAGGCCGTTTCGCTCCCCGCGAACGCGGATACCGAACCGTGTTACGTCGACGATCTCGCCGACGCGCTCGACGAGTCGTCTCCGTCCAGCGACGACGACCGAACGGAGGTGGTCGGCTGATGGTGCTCGACGCGACGCCGGTCGTCGTCGCCGGCGGTCGATCACGCCGATTCGGCGAGCAGGACAAGCTCGTCACCGAACTGAACGGGCAGCCGCTCATCGACCGTGCGGCTGCGGCGGCGGCGCGCGCCACGCGACGGGATCCGGTCGTCGCCACGCGCGGTGGGGGGCATGCCGACCGGCTCGCCGACGCGATCACCGGCGTCAGACCGTCGTTCGTCCACGACGATCCGGCGTACGAGGGGCCAGTCGCTGGCGTCGCGGCCGCGCTCGATGCGGTCGACACGCCATGGGTGTTCGTCTGCGGCGGCGACATGCCGTGGCTCTCCCCGCGGGCGATCAGACTCCTCGGTGAGCGTGCCGAGCGACTCTCCCCCGCCGGCGTCGTTCCGCTCTCGGACGGTCGTCCGGAGCCGCTGCACGGCGTCTACCGAGTTGCGGAGCTCCAGCGAGCGGTCGATGACGCCTGTCCTCGAACGAGCCTCCGCGGCATCGTCGAGCGGCTTTCCCCGCTCGTCACCGTCCCCGCGACACACGCTGACGACTCGCTCCGCGGTTCGCTTGCCGACGTCGACGAACACGCGGATCTCTTAACTCCCGACGTCGCCACGATCAGTCGATGACAGATGAGGGCTCTCCCTCGGAACCGTCGAACCGGTCGCCCACACTCGCGGTCGTTCGCGTCACCGGGCCGAGCGACGCCGGCAAGACCACGCTCGTCGAGCGGCTGATCGCGGAGCTACGCGGCGAGCGTACCGTCGGGACGGTCAAGTCGATCCATCACGAGATCGAGCCCGACACGCCCGGAACTGACACCCATCGTCATCGGACTGCGGGTGCGGCGTCGGTCGTAGGGATCACGCCGACGCTCTCGTTCGAGGTGTCGCCGATCGGTGACGCCCCGGGAGTCGGAGATGCTGACGCGATCAAGCGCGACGCCCTGTACGCGACGCTTCGTCGGTTCGCCGACCGCGACTACGATCTGGTTCTTCTCGAGGGGTTCTCGGGAACGCCGTTTCCGACGATACGCTTCGGCGTGTCGCCCGACGACTCGGCGGGCAACGTGATCGCGACCGACGACGACGGGTTCGCGGAGATCCTCGCCGCGGTGCGAAACGTGGAGCCGACGACGCTCGCGGCCGATCGGTAATCCGCTTCGGTAGGGATCGCGGTCGACCGGTACTCCGGCGGCTCGCTCCCGGGCGTCGCATCGTTTTTGTCCGTACCCGGTGTAACGCCGGTATGAAAACCGTTCTCCTGCTTGTCGTCGGACTCCTCGGCGTCGTCGAGCTGCTCGTGCCGAACTGGGTGGTCAGACTGTTCACGCGCGTCGCGTATCGGAACGCTGCGGATGCCGAGGCGCGCGAATGGCTCCACGTCGTCGCTCGGATCGAGGGGGCGATCCTCGTCGTCGTCGCGCTCGTCGGACTGTTTCGGTCCGCTCGAACGTCGGAGAGCCAGGAACACACGTCGGAGAGCCGGGAACACACGTCGGAGAGCCGGGAACACACGTCGGAAAGCCGGGAGGCGACTGGCGCGTCGGCTGCACCGACGAACAAATAGCGAGTATCGTCCGTCGCCCGGCCGTTCACGCACTCGCCGTGAGGCCACCGTCGACGACGAGGTTGTGTCCCGTGACGTACGACGCCTCGTCGCTCGCGAGGAACAGCGCCACGTCGGCGACGTCCTCCGGCAGCCCATCTCGCTGTAGCGGGATGGTCCCCGTCATCGTCCCGGCAACCTCCTCGTCTTCGGTCGTCATCGCCGTTTCGATCACGCCCGGATTGATCGCGTTCACCCGGATCCCATCGGGGCCGAGCTCCATCGCGAGCTCCCGGGTCAGGTTGGCGACGCCGCCCTTCGAGGCACAGTACAACGACGAGTCGTCGAATCCGTTGAGTCCCGCGATGGAGGACAGGTTGACGATCGCGCCGCCGTCCTCCTGCTCGCGCATTACTTCGGCAGCGAGCTTGCTCCCGAACAGCACGCCTTTGAGGTTGATGTCCATCAGCGTGTCGTAGTCCTCCTCGTCGACGTCCGTGACAGGCTGCATACCCGGGAACACGCCCGCGTTGTTGACCATGACGTCGAGAGCGCCGAACGTCTCGACGGTTTCATCGACCGCGTTCTGTAGCGCGTCGACGTCGCTGACGTCGGTTTCGACGAACAGCGCCTCACCGCCGCGCTGCTCGATGAGTTCGTGGGTCGGTGTGCCGTCCTCCCGCGGCTCCTCACGAACGTCTGCAACCGTGACGCGCGCTCCCTCGTCGGCGAACGTGAGCGCGATCTCACGGCCGTTTCCTGACGATCCTCCCGTGACCAGTGCGACCGCTCCCTCCAGTCGTTCAGTCATGACTCCACGTTGCTGGTACGGTCGCCCAGATGATCAATCTCGTGTATTTATATAACGGTCTTTTATTATACACTGTTTCTTTTCATTCCCCGAAAGCACCCGTAAAAACATATGGCTGGATGGAAAACGTTGTCAGCGTATGCGAACGTCCGATCGACGATCGAGCTCCGAGGTGGTCGAAAAGCGTCGGATCCTCCACGTCGACGACGATCCGGCGTTCGTCGACCTCACGACAGCGTATCTCGATCGGATCGACGGATCGATCGACGTCACCTCCGAGACCAGCGCGTCCGCTGCGCTGGAGCAGCTCGCCGACGAACGGTTCGACTGCGTGGTGAGCGACTACGACATGCCCGAGATGAACGGGCTCGAGTTCCTCGAACGGGTCCGCGATCGGGACGTGGACGTGCCGTTCGTGCTGTTCACCGGGAAAGGGAGCGAGGAGATCGCGAGCGAAGCGATCTCCGCGGGCGCAACCGACTACATTCAAAAGGAACCGGGCAGCGACCAGTTTACCGTCCTCGCGAATCGGGTCAGAAACGCCATCGACCAGCACCGGTCGAAGCGAGCACTCGCAGCGAGCCAGGAGCGACTCTCACGGTTCATCGACCAGTCGCCGCTCGGGACGATCGAGTACGACGACCGATTCCGGATCGTGCGGGTGAACGCGGCGGCCGAGTCGATCCTCGGGTACGACGCGTCGGAGCTCGTGGGTGGGACGTGGATGCCGATCGTTCCTGACGACGAGGCGCGGACGGTCGCGGAGGTCGAGCGACAGCTGCTCGACAACAAAGGCGGGTTCCGGAGCGTTAACGAGAACGTTCGGGCCGACGGCGAGCGGATCCGCTGTTCGTGGCACAATCAGGTCGTCACCGACGATGCGGGAGACGTGATAACCATCTTCTCGCAGTTCGAGGATATTACCGACCGGGAGGCAAGAAAGCGGGAGCTGGAGCGGACGAACGCGGTCCTGTCGACCGTGTTCGACTCGCTCTCGGCGGGCGTCCTCGCGGAGGACGCCGACCGTTGCGTGCTCACCATGAATCAGCAGCTGTACGAGATGCTCGATCTCGAGGGATCGCCTTCGGAGGCGGTCGGCCGCGACTGCGAACGGTTCGCCGTCGAGGTCAGTCAGCTGTTTGCCGACCCGGATGGGTTCGTCGAGCGGATCAACGAGGTCGTCGCTGCGCGCGAGCCGGTCACGAACGAGCGGATCGAACTGGCCGACGGCAAACGATTGCGGCGAACGTACCACCCGATCGACTTGCCCGACGGGGAGGGTCACCTGTGGGTGTATCAGCACGTGACGAGCGATGCGGTGTGATTCGTTCTCCTCGACCCAACAGCTTGACACCGAGGGACACAGCGGTTTTCCACCGAACATGTTCCGATCGAGGATAATTTTATACTTTTGTATCGTAGCATGCTGATCTATGTCGGGTGGTACTGAACCAGACACTGCTGGTTGGTATAGACGGAAACTACTGCAAACTTCAGCGGTTGGCGTACTCACCGGAACGGCCATCGGTGTCGGGTCAACGCCGGTCTCGGCGCAGGACGACGACACCGACGAAGATGATGACGCTTCGGGTGATGAGACCAACGACGAGGAGGAAGCGGAGACCGACGACGAGGAGGAAGCGGAGACCGACGATGACGAAGAGCCTGACGACGACTCCGACGACGATGCGGAAACGGCATGTGATGGCGCTCCCAGTATGAGCCGGACGAGTGTCACCACGCCACACAGTCGGATCACGAGCGAGGATCCGGCCGTGGTCGAGGCCAACTTCCGGCCGGATCAGATGATCCCGGATGACTGCACCATCATCGTCGATCTCGAGTTCAGCTTCACTGACGCGGGCTTTCAGTGGGGTGGCGGCGCGGAGTGGGACCAGGCCACCACGGACCTCGTCGTGGGAACCTTCGAGGTACGGCCCGGAGAGATCCGCGACATCCGCGCTGAGCTCCACACGCAAGGTGCCGAAGCCGGTGACAGCGTCACCGTCGTCGCGGACTACGAACTCTGGTTCGAGGGCAATCCGGAGGAGTCCGTCCAACAGAGCGGCATCAGACACACCATCGACGTCGAGGCACCGAACCCGGCTCCGGACGATCCGGACGACCCGGACGAAAGCATCTTCAGCGCCCCCGGATTCGGCGCTCCGAGTGCCCTCGCAGGGATCGGCGGCGCTGCGTACGCACTCAAAGCTAGGCTGACCGGCGACGGTGAGTAGTCGCGCTTGTGATTCCACAGTGGAGATGCACACACACGCCACCGACAACGAAACGACTGCTGTGACGACCTCTCGTCACCGCGGTCGCGTCTCGTGGTCCAGTTGGATCCGTACGAGAGGCTCTGCTACTCGATGGAGGGCGGCACGGGCGATGCCGATTCGCTCAGCTACCACCCCGGTCAAATAATGAGTACTCGGCTGCACCAGGGGCTGTTGATAGCTCTCGTGGTACTCCTGCTGTGCGGGTTTGCGGTGGGAGGAGCGGGGGGATCCGAGGAGACCTCCGAAAACGTCACTCAGACCGACGAGGAGCTCGTTATCGACACCGATTGGGTGAACATCAATCTCCAGACCCAGCGGACGACCGTGGAGCCAGGTGAGACGGTCCAGCTGAGCCATTCGGCTGCAAATCTCCATCCCGAAGACGAGTTAACGGTCCAGCTCGTTCTCGAGGCTCCAAGCGGTGCCGACGTGTCGGGAACCGGCGACATCGACAGCGGAACCGCGGGTCAGTTCATCACCACAACGGAGCTGGACCCCGGAGCACTCGAAGAACAACGGATAACCATCGATCTGCTCGAACCGGGCGAGTACGAACTAACCGGGCAGGCGATCTACTACTTTGGCGACGATCCTGACGACGGTCGGACGGTGGAAATATCGCTGCCCATAGAGAAGCAACCGCCGCCGCCGACGGCCACCGAGAGGATCACCGACGTCACGACCGGACTGCTACTGGCAGTTCCAAACCATCAGAGCTCGCTGGCCGAGGAGCTGGAAGCCCGGGCAGCCGGCGTGGACACCGACATGATCCTCGGGATCTATGCCGGCGGCGTCATTGCAGTGGCCCTCCTCCTCGTCGTGGTGCTCTCTCCGGTCATCCAGCTGCTCACGGGTCGTAGCATCGCCAGAAACATCCGCAGGTATCCGGGAGGAATGGGTATCGGGGAGAGTAACCTCGGGACGTTTATCATGCTGATCGGGTTCGCGCTGTTCATGATCGACGCGACGTCCATCGCCGGCGAAGGGGCCGGAACCATCTGGTCGGCTCAGGTCCTTTCGGCCCTGATAGTACTCTCTCCGTTCGTGATCGTCGTCAGCCTCCTCATCCTGACCAAAGCACGCATTGTCGGGGCCGTCGTGCAGGCCAAATCCCTCCTGTTCGAACGGTTACTCGATCGATGAGAGGTGGGAGCAGCCGAATCACGCCGGGAGTTCCACGCCGAGAGTGCACCCGTCTATCGGGGTCGGCGGGCAGTCGTCGTAGGCGGCTTCGAACTCCCCCGGCTCCACACACCCGTCCTCGAGCTTCCTTTGCCGGTTTGAGGTGCCGAACGAACGGTTTTTCGGTCACCGCCGATACGTACGAACGTGACTACCGACACCGATTTCGGCGCGTCCTTGGAATCCAGAACCGCCGCGTACTGCGATCGGCTCGGCGATTGTGCCGCGCTGTTGCCGGAGCTGTTCGACCACTACGCGAACGACGGCGACTACCGAGACACCGTCGAGCGCATCGAGTCGATCGAAAGTGAGTGTGATCAGCGTCGGCGGTCGATCACGGCAGCGATCACGAACGCCGATGCGAAGGAGATCGGGCTGTTGAACACCAGAATCAACCACAACCAGTCCGCACTGATAGACTTCGTAAACGAACTCGACGTGGTCGCGAACCACACCGAGCGGATCGCCCAGGAGCTTGAGATGATGCAGCCGGACCCGGACGCCGCAGCGTTCGAGCGACTCGCCGCGATGGCCGATCCGATCGTCGAGATGACCGACGTGCTGTCGGACGTCACCGAGCGGTTCATCCACGGGCTGGCCCGGAGCGATGCCACGGAGACGCTCACGGACGGTATCGAAGCGATCCGGGAACTCGAAAGCCGCTGTGACGAGCTTCGGAACGACGCCATCACGACCGCTTTCGAAACCGGCGTCGACCAACCGCTGGTCTATCGTGAACTCGCCGTGCTGCTCGACGAACTCGCGAACACGATGGAGGATCTAACCGACCGGATCATCATCATCACGAGCGAGGAGTCCGGCATCATCACGGAAGTCGATCCTGACGTCGACGCGTAGCCGTCCGGACGCCGACGTATAGCCGCCCGGATGTCGATGCGCGGGACCGGATTCGAACCGGCGGACCCCTACGGGACAGCGTCCTAAGCGCTGCGCCTTTGGCCTGGCTCGGCAACCCGCGCGCATCCTCTCGTAGACGAAACCGACTCAAGAACCTAACGAACCGACGCGGTCGCGGACACGCCGGATCGTCGTGTGCACGCCGCGCGAGCCTTTTATACCTCGACGGGCAACCACCGAACATGTATCGGGCGAGCGACCGGGTCGACAACGCCGAATGGGTCGATCGGATCGACGACGCCCGGGAGTCGCTAGATCTCGACGACGAGGCGTTCACGACTGCGACGGATCTGTTCCTCTCTGCGGTCCCCGACGAGGAGCGATCAAAACCTGCGGCTGCGGCCGCAAGCCTCTACGCCGCCGCCCTGATAACCGGTCAGGAGCGAGCGCAGGCCACAGTCGCCGACGCGATGGACGTCTCCCGTCTCTCCGTTCAAAAACGGTGGAAACCGATCCTCGACGACGCCGGCTTCTCGCCACCGACGTGGTAGCCCATCATATTGCCCGAACTTCCGGGCTGGAGCCGCCACAACCTGGCATCATAGGGGGGAGGGTTTTTACCAATCCGATGTGAACTGCAACATGTAATCATGTCGAGGACTATTCTGGTTCCGATGGACGGTTCCGAATCGGCCGAAGAGGCGCTTACGTACGCCATCGAAAACGATCCGGACGCGGATATCGTGGTCACCCACGTCATCGATGTCACGGCCGTGACGACGGCTGCCGGTCCTGCCGTCGTCCTGGATGACAAGGTCGCGGAGGCGGCCGAAGCACACGCGAAAAACGTCTTCGAGCGCGCACACGAGCTCGCGGACGCCGCCGGTCACGAGGGGGATCTGGACACGGCGATGGACGAGGGGGATCCCGCCGCCGCGATCGTCTCCCGAGCCGAGAATGTCGACGCGGTCGTCATGGGTAGCCAAGGACGAGATGGAGCGGCGCGACTCCTGCTCGGCAGCGTCGCGGAGACGGTCGTCCGCCGTGCGTCCGTACCGGTGACGGTCGTCCGGTGAGGACCGTTCGGTCTCGACGACTACTCCGCGTCGAACTCCATCGCGACGGAGTTGATACAGAAGCGATCCCCGGTCGGCTCGGGACCGTCATCGAACACGTGTCCGAGATGTGAGTCACAGCTCGCACAGCGCACCTCCGTGCGGCGCATCCCGTGGCTGGTGTCGAGCGTCGTCGTCACTGCGTCCTCCTCGGCTGCATAAAAGGCGGGCCAGCCGCAGCCGGAGTCATACTTCGTCTCCGAGTCAAACAGCGTTTCGCCGCAGGCGGCACACCGATACGTCCCGTCAGCCTTGTGGTCGACGTACTCCCCGGAGAAGCGCGCTTCCGTGCCGCTCTCACGAAGGATCCGATACTCCTCGTCCGAGAGTCGCGCTCGCCACTCCGCGTCGGTCAGCTCCGCCGGATCCGCGGGTTCACCCTCGCTCATACGAGCTCTTCGGGACGAACGGATAAGCCGGTTGTGCCGCGGACAGGTGTGGGAGTGCGAACTGTCGACGCCTCGTTTGCATTCGGCCCGTCGGGACGGTCACGGAGCGGACGCTACGACGGGTGTTCGGCGTCGTCCGTCCGTCCGACACCGCTTCGGACCATAACGGCGACTCCGGAGTCGAACGCGAGCGCCTCCGCGCCGGAGAGTTCGGCTCGGCCGACCGCAAAGAGCTCGTCGTCGTCGTTCACGACGAGCACCTCGTCGCCGGGTCGGATCCCGTCGTCGGCCACCGTCACGAACTTCGCGAACGCGTTCCGGCCGTCGCGGACGAACGGCTCACTCTCCTCACCGACGACCACCCGACGCGCCGGTGCCGGAAACGCGGACAGGAGCCGCAGCCCCCCCGTGATCCCCAGGGTGAACCGCCCGTCGGTTCCGTACGAGGCGATCCGGTCCCCCTCGGCGCTGCCCGGCGTGTCGTCGACGTCGCCCGCGATGATCTGTCTGGGGCGCCCGCCGCTCGACCGCCGGATCGTCGTCGACCCTTCCGACGGGAACAGCGCCGCGCCGGCGCCGGCACCGAACTGGTAGTCGGCACCGGTCCGGAGATCGGCGAGGGTGTCGCTTTCGGCGTCGCTCATACGCCGCCTATCGCCGGGAGCCGCAAAGCGGTTGCGACACGGAGTGCCGGACGAGTCACGGAGTGCCGGACGAGTCACGGATCCGCACGCTCCGGTCTCGCTCGTGGTGCGAGCCGTTGCCACCGACGCGCTTGTTAAAAGGATTCGCGACGTACCGGCGGCCATGACGCTGGAAACGCTCGCGCCGGATCCGGAAATCGACGAGGAGACGTTCGACGAGGACGTTCTCGCGGCGCTCGACGGCGACTACGTGTACAAGGTGTGGGGTGGCGACTGGTGTGGCGACTGTCAGGCGCAGCTACCGCGGTTCGGCGCGGCGCTTGCGGCCGCCGGCATCCCGGACGACCGGATCGAACAGTACCCGGTTACGAAGGGGGAGAACGGCAAGGACGGACCCGGCGTCGACGAGTACGGGATCGAACTGATTCCAACGGTCGTCGTCGAGGCGGCGGACGGAACGCAGCTCGCGCGATTCGTCGAGGACGCGGACGTCCCGATAGCGACGTTCCTCGCGCAGGAGCTGTCGGACGTCGAAGCGACTGCCTGACGATCGCATCCCGACGCGTCGCTTGGAGTTATCGCATCTCGGCCGGGAGTGCGCTGCCACGTCGGTCGAACAGACGCGTCCACCGCTCGATGCGGTCGAGCGCGAACGAGAGTCCGTCGGACAGCGACGACCGACGGACCGGAAGCTCTCGACGGGTACCGGAGCTGCGGTCGAGATGGTAGAACTGCACCGGGCCGGTCGGGTCGAGGTTCGACTCGGGGACGACGACGAGCTCCTGTCGGGTCCGGTCGTGTCTGAACACGAGGACGTCGGTGAGCGTGTCGTTTCCGTACAACACGATATCGGAGCGGACGCTCCAGCCGGGTGGAACGCGGCTCGCGAGCGCCTCGCGGTCGGCCGCGTTCCGCATCGTCTCGGCATCACGAACGGCGTCGAGGTCATGCACACCGGAAGGGGCGATCCGTTCGATCAGTCGCGAGACCACGTTTACTCCCTCTGATAGCTGTGACGCCACGCTCGCGTCTGCCGATTCGTGGCGTCGGAGACGAGCCGTCTCTCCCCGGCTCGCGGGACTTTCACCGAGTTAGTACGACCAGCCATGTGTGAGGGTATCATTTCTAATCGAATATATGTGTCGGTTGGTAGCTGTCGCCACATCACGATAGCACCCTATTACGTCAGCTCAGGGCCAATTACCGCCCTGTTCGTACGCGTCGGCGACTCGCTCGATCGCGACGACGTATGCGGCGGTGCGGAGGTTCGGCAGGTCGTGAGTCTCGTAGGCGTCGACGATTCCACCGAACGCGTCCGTGATCAGTCGTTCGAGCTCCTCGTTGACGCGCTCTTCCGTCCAGTGGAAGCGCTGTCGGTTCTGGACCCACTCGAAGTAGGAGACGGTGACGCCGCCGGAGTTCGCGAAGATGTCGGGGACGACCCACACGTCCCGGTCGGCCAGTACCTCGTCGGCGCGGGGCGTGAGTGGACCGTTCGCCGCCTCGGCGATCACGTCCGCCCGAACCTCCGCCGCAAGGTCCCCGTCGATCGCGTTCTCGAGCGCTGCCGGCACGAGCAGATCGACGTCGAGCGTCAGCAGCTCCTCGTTGGTGAGAATGTCGGCGTCTCCGTAGCCCGAAACGCTTCCCGTTTCGGCTTTGTGCGCCTTCACTGCTCGTGTGTCGATCCCATCGGAATCGTAGATGCCGCACGAAGAGTCGGAGACGGCAACCACCTCGGCTCCGAGATCCTCGAGGAGGTAGGCCGCGACCGAGCCGGCGTTCCCGTATCCCTGCACGGCGACGGTTTTTCCCTCGATGCTGTCGCCGATCCAGTCGAACGTCTCCCGTGCCGCAAGCGCCGTGGACCGTCCGGTCGCCTCCACGCGTCCCTCGCTACCGCCCGAGTCGAGCGCCTTTCCCGTGATGACGCCGGGAGCCGTCGTGTTCTCTAACGTCTCGTAGGTGTCTTTGATCCAGTTCATCTCCCGTTGGCCCGTGTTAACATCGGGTGCGGGGATATCCCTATCCTCGCCGATCAGGGGTCGAAGCTCGGTCGCGAACGCGCGGGTGACGCGTTCGAGCTCCGTCTCGGAGTACTCCGTCGGATCGATGACGATGCCGCCTTTGCCGCCGCCGTATGGAATGTCAACCACTGCACACTTGTACACCATCCACCCCGACAGCGCCTTCACTTCGTCCCGGCTGACGGCCGGGTGATACCGGATACCGCCTTTATATGGACCGCGGTCGCCGTTGAACTGTGACCGGTAGGCTCGGACCGTCTCCAGCGTGCCGTCGTCGCGCTCGAACGTCAAGTTCATCTCCAACACCCGCTCGGGGTTTTTCAGGCGCTCGATCACGTCGTCGCCGGCGTCGACGTGCGCGGCGGCGTCGTCGATCTGCTCCTGTAAGCTTTCGAACGGGTTGATATCTCTTGTCATACTCGTAATCGTCAGGGCCGGTTGGTTAACTGTGTCGAAATCCGGAACTCCCGGGTTCATCCGTGGCTACCTCGCGGTGCGGATCTTGGCTCGCGGCGACGGTCGCCCCTCGCAAGGCCGGTTTCGAGTACACCAATGACCGCCAGTTTACGGATCGAGTCCGGCCGCTCGCGCCCGCTCGAGGACACGCTTCGCCTGTGCGATCAGTGGCGCGTCGATCATCTCGCCGTCGACCTCGAACACGCCGCGTCCGTCCGCGTCCGCCGTCTCGGTGGCGTCGAGAACGGTCGTGGCCCACTCGATCCGGTCGGGATCGGGCGTGTACGCCTCGTTGATAACCGGAACCTGTGCGGGATGGATCGCCATCTTCCCGTCGTAGCCGAGCGACACGGCGGCCCGCGCCTGATCGCGGAGCTCCGCCTCGTCGTCGAAGTCGGTAACCACCGTGTCGATCGCGTCGACATCGGCAGCGCTCGCCGCGAGCACGACGTGTTGGCGGGCATGAGAGAGCTCCTCGCCGGAGGTCGACCGGACGGCGCCGACGTCGGCAGCGAGATCTTCCGCCCCGAAAAGCACCGCTGCAGTCGAATCGGCCTCGGCGATTTCGCGCGCTGACAACACACCGCGTGCGGTCTCCACGAGGCAGAACACTGCCACGTCGAGGTCGCGTTCCGCGCACATCCCGGCCACCGTCTCGATGCGCTTTTCGGTTTCGACTTTCGGCAACAGGACGGCGTCGAGTCGACGAGCGTCGTCACCGACGGCGTCGGCGAGCGCATCGAGATCGGCACCGACCGTCGACGCCGTGAGACGGACGCACACCTCGGCAGCCGGGTCGAACTCGGGGTCAGCGAGGACGTCGCTTACGGCATCCCGCGCCTCCGCTTTCCGGGACGGTGCGACGGCGTCCTCCAGGTCGAAACAGACGACGTCAGCACCCGAACCGGGCGCTTTTCGCAGCAGTTCCGGTCTGTCGCCCGGCGAGAACAGCAGGCTTCGGCGTGGCATGTTCGCACCCTGCGTCGGTGTCGACTTAAGCATCCGCGTTGGAGAATCGTCGACCGCTAACGACCGTCGAAAGACCGCGGTTCGCCACCGAGTCGTCGCGCGGTGCGGCGGTCGCCGACAGGTTTTTTAGCTACCTCCGGGAGACCCGGACGTGACTGGCCTGTACTACGAGGAGTTCGAGGTCGGCGAGCGGATCGATCACGAGCGACGGCGGACGGTAAGCGAGTCGGACAACCAGCGGTTCTGCGATATGACGATGAACCAGCAGCCGCTGCATCTCGACGAGGCGTTCGCGACCGGGACACCGTTCGGCGAGCGGATCGTCAACGGGCTGTACACGATGTCGCTGGCGGTCGGTCTTTCGATCCCGGAGACGACCGACGGGACGATCGTCGCGAACCTTTCGTACGACTCCGTCGAACACCCGAACCCGGTCGTCCACGGGGATACGATCCGCGCACGGTCGACGGTCACGGAGAAACGGGAGACGAGCGACGGGGACCGAGGCGTCGTCACGATGCACGTCGAAGCGTTCGTCGTCAACACCGAGGACACAGACGCCGACGGCGACACGCTCGTCTGTGAGTTCGATCGGACCGTTCTCTCCGTTAAAAAGCCGGACGAGCAGTCGTGAACGGATGCGGCTCCGGGAACCACGACGAGCGGTCGGAGCGACCGGCTGGCGTCAGTTCGTCGCGTCGCGGTCGTCCGTCGAAGCCAGTAGCAGTCCGAGATACGACGTTCGAACCTGGGTATCGGCATCGAGCCCGATCCGGTCGAGAGCGGCGACCGCCTCCTCGCGAGCCGTCTCGATCGCCGACTCGTCGTCCACTGCACGCTCGATCTCGACGAACTCGCCGACACCCTCGACGACATCGAGCGTCACGGTGAACCCCGCAAACGTCCAGAACTCGCGTCGCTTCCGCACCGTCGCAGCGGGATCGAACCCGAGTCCCGCGAGGACGCCCTCGACGGCGTCGCCGTCGTCGACGACCGTCTCGTGTTCGCTCCGAGTTTTCGAGTCGGCGTCGAGCAGCGGCCCCTTATACGTGAGCTTCGTCGTCGGCTCCTCGACCGGCTCCGAATCGATCCCATCGACGAGCGGTGACTCGTATCTGAGCCGAAGCGCCTCGTCGGTCTCGGCGAACTCCCGATGCGGCGCGTCGTAGTACACGTCCCGCTGGCTCCGGGCATCGACGGGCTCCGCGTCCGTCTCGCGGAGTCGCCGTCGAACCGCGTCGACGTCGGCGGGCACCTTGATCTCGACTTCGTACATACTCGCTCGTCACGGTGGGGATTGAAAAAGATCGTCGAGAGCAGCGTCGGCTCTCGGAGATCCTCGTCGGCCCGGGTTAGTCTCGTTCACCGGAGCACTCCTTACCGACTCGTTCGGCGTGTTACTCGAGGACACGGCCCCACGCCGAACCGTTCGCCTTAAGGGTGGAACGGGAACCGTGCGCCTTAAGGGTGCAACGGGAGATGTTTCGTGCATGAGCGATCAGGAGCAGGCCGACGCGGCAGCTGACGCCGAACAGGCCGACACCGACGACACGACGGAATCGGAGACGACCGGCCTGCAGGACGGGGATTTCGTCCGTATCGCGTACACGATCCGAACGACCGACGACGGGCAGGTCATCGACACGACCGACCAGGACGTTGCCGAGGAGTCCGAGATCGACGTCGACGAGTACGAGTTCGAGCCGCGCGTGATCGCGGTCGGTGCCGGCCACGTGTTCCCCTCCGTCGACGAGGCGCTCGTCGGTGCGGAGGTCGACGACGAGGGAACCATCGACGTCCCCGCCGAGGACGCTTTCGGCGAGTACGATCCCGAAGAGGTCGAGACCGTCAAGGCCGACAAGATCCCAGAGGACAGTCGCTACCCCGGCGCACAGGTCCAGATCGACAATCGCCAGGGCCACCTCGAAACGATCATCGGGGGTCGCGCCCGCGTCGATTTCAACCACCCGCTGGCCGGTGAAGACCTCGAGTACGAGTACGAGATCCTCGAGATCATCGAGGACCGCGAGGAGAAGGCGGCCGGTATGCTGGGGATGTACTTACAGGAGGCTCCCGACGTCCGCATCGAGACCGAAACCGAGGAGGAGGAGGAGACGGTCACCGAGGACGACGACGGCGAGGAGGTCGTCGAAACCGAAGAGGTCGAGACGGACGTTCTCTACATCACGGCGACTCCCGGCATGCAGATGAACCAGCAGTGGATGTTCCAGAAACAGCAGATCGCACAGGACCTGATGGGCCGTCTCGATCTCGACCGCGTCATCGTCGAGGAAGTCATCGACGGCGGCGGCATGGGCGGTATGGGCGGCATGATGGGCGGTATGGGCGGTCCCGGCGGAGCCGACATCGAGGAAGCGCTCGAGGACGTCGACGTCGACGCCGACGAGATCCTCGACGAGATCGACGAGGAGTAGACGGCTTACCTCCGTCCCCGACGACGAACCGATCCTTTTGAACTGTCGCGCTCCCACCGACCGGTATGGAGATCGAACGAGCCCGCGAGGACGTGCTCGTCGCAGGAGCGGCCGCGGCGACCACGGTCGCGGTCGCGGCGCTGTCCGGAGTAACGGTCGCCGTCGACGTGGGTCCCCTCGCGACGCTCTCACCGGTGGTCGTCTACTTTGCGTACCTGTTCACGCGGAAGGGCGGGCCGTACGGCCCGTGGGACAACCCGCGCAACTGGGCTATCGGCGCCGTCCTGATCGGCGTCGTGGTCCTTGCGGTCGCCATCGTCGACCCGACCGCGGCGTGACCCGCGGCTAGGCGATGTCCCGGCTGGTGTCGACGGTCACGGAGTCGGTGAGCTTCAGCTTTAACGTTTCCTCGAGCGCCGCGCCGCCGCGGACCTTCGAGATCGCGAGGCGGTTGATGATCTCCGTGCCGGCGGTCGTCGTCCGCAGGTCGAACACGACGTCGGCGACCTGCTGGGAAATGACCCGATTGTCGACGTCTCCGTCGTGTTTCAGCGCGTGTAACACCGCGATGCTATCGGTTTCGCGAACTCGTTCCCTGAGATCGTCGAGAAACCGCCGATACGCCGCGGAGTCCGCCGGCTCCGCACGTTCCAGTGGACCGACCGAGTCGACGATCAGCGTCGATCGCTCCGCCATCGACGCGAGCTGTGCAGACGCGTCCTGGATCGGAGCGTCGTCGTCGATCCGCAGCACGGTCGGGTCACCGACTGCGGTCGTCGACCGCTCGAACCCGTCCTCGACGGCTGCCGCTGACCGAACGGTCGTGAGATACAGCGTCTCGCGGACGGTGGTGAACGTGTTCAAGAACAGCTCCGACTGGCTCGCCGGATCGGCCGTCAACACGACGACGCTCCCTGCGGGGAGACCGCCGTTGAGTTGGCGATCCAGCACCGACACGCCGGTTGCGAGCCGCTCCATACGCTCACCTGTTGTCCGTGCGGCTTTGGCTCTGTCGATACGGCGAGGCTCCGGTCCCGGAAGCGGCCGGTAGTGAGTCAGCCACCTCACCGTACGCCGCCCGGACCGCTCTGTCAGCAAGCGGAGTCGGCGGGGCGGACGGGACCGTGCCGAGAACCGGACAGTCGAACACCTCCGCGAGACGGTTTGGAGCCGACTCCGTCCGTATCACGACGACGCCGAGCGGCGGACAGTCGAGCGCTCGTGCCATCGCCGCCGTTTTTACCGTGTCGCGTAACGCCGCCGGCCGTAACGGTGTGACGAGTATCGAACGGTCGGCGGCCCGAAGCGGAGCGGCCGCGTCAGGTGACGCGCCGGCCGGACAGTCGGCGAGAACGGTCACCGCCGAAGAGTCGATCTGACCGTCGACCGCCCGAACGGCCTCGCGGTCGAGTCGCCGAAGGAGCTCGTGGGCGTCGTGGGCGCCGGGATCGTCCGGAGCCGCCAGAACGGTCGGTCCCGGAGTTCGTGTGTCGACCGAGCCGTCGGTGCCTACGGCGTCGACGATCGTCGGACGACGCATCCGTCCGCTTCCCTCACCGGTCGTGTTCGCGAGCCGTGCGAGATTCGGGAGGTCCCAGTCGGCGTCGACGGCGACGACGCCGTCAGCCCGGTCGCTACGCACGAGCGCCCGGGCTACCCCGAGCGTTGTGGTCGTTTTCCCGCTTCCACCCTTGCCTCCGGCGACGGCGATCACGATGTCGGTTGGCCGCTGCTCGGAATATAAACAGTTGGTTCGTCGGACGCAACTACTCCTGACAGCAGCCGCCCGCTTCACCGCCGAAGTCGACGTCGAGCGGCTCCGAGATGGCTTCGTTTACCGCCTCGAGCGTGTCGTTCAGCTCCGCTTGGGCGTCGAGAAAGTCGCTCATAACCGGCATCGAGTGAAGCTCCTGTTGGGCGCTCTGGACTCGCTGCAGGTCCGACTGTGTCGCCTCGCCGGTTCGACGCGCCTCCATGAACTTCGCGCGGAGCTCCTCGAACTCGTCGATCCGGCGCTGGACCGCCTCGTCGCGCTGGACGGCTTCGCGAGCCTCCTCGAAGCGTTCGTACTCCGGCGTTCGCGCGATCCGCTCGCCGAGTTCGCGACCGAGCTCCTCGATGGACACCTGTTCCGCGCTCATACACTCGATCCGGGCTAGAGCGGTTTTAACCTGCCGGAGCCGGCGGTGGATACGCTCACTCGAGACGTGCCTCGACGAACGCGACGACGTCACCGAGCTCCGCCGGGCCGATTCCGTGACCGGTCGGATACGTCTCGTAGGTGACGTCGGCACCGACGGCCTCCAGTCGGGACGCGGCGGAGCTCGCGCGCGACTCGGGGATCACTCTATCGCCCGATCCCGCCCCGACGAACACGGGTTTCCCCTCGATCCCCGGCGGCGAACGCTCCGCGTGTGCGTCCGCGAGGTAGCCATGGAGTGCGACGACCCACGCGTATCGGTCCGGCTCCTCTAACAGCAACGAGAGGCTCGATATCGCCCCCTGGCTGAACCCGAGGAGGCCGATCCGATCCGGATCGAGGTCGTAGGCGTCGACGGCGGCGTCGATCGATTCGGTCACGAGGTCGAGACTCCGCCGGAATCCCTCGGGCTCCGGCTGGCTCTCGTGGAGTCCGCCGGCCGAGAGGTCGAGGTCGTACCACGTGTAGCCGCCCTGAAGCGGCTCCGGAGCACGGAGACTGACCACGTGGAGCTCGTCCGGCAGCTCGCTTGCGACCGGCAGGAGATCCTGCTCGTCGGCACCGCGGCCGTGCAACACGAACACGGCCGGACCGTGCTCATCCCCGCCGTCGGGCGCGACGTGGACGTGTTCGAGCGGAAGCGTCGACATACCCCCAGTTGAGCGGCTCCCGGGTTGTGTCTGTCGACTGCGGCAGCGTCCGGCGCTGCGGTTCCGGTCGTCTCGGTGTTCCGGTCGTTTCGCGTCCGTTCCCGAACGGGTCGTTTAACCGTACTGGGACGCAATCGAGGCTGTATGAGTCGCGGGTCCACGGAGGGTGACCTCACGAAGACGGGCATGTCCCTGAAACACGACCGGGAGTGGGACTACGAGCTGGAGCGGATCGTCGACGCCATCGAGGAGCGGGACGCAACGAAGGTCGGGCTGCAGTTCCCCGAGGGGCTCAAACGGCGCGGGCCGAGCGTCGCCGACGACCTCCGCGAGGCTGCTCCCGACGAGGTCACGTTTATGATCTCCGGGCAGCCCTGCTACGGGGCCTGCGACCTCGACACCTACCTGATGCGTCGAACCGACGTGTTCGTCCATTTCGGTCACACGCCGATGAAGGAGTCCGACAGCATCATCTACGTTCCGCTGTTCTCGAACGTCGACCCGTTCCCGATCATGGCGGACGCGCTCGCCGAGCTGGCGGCCCCCGACGACGACTCCGACGTCGGACTCGTCACCACGGCACAGCATATGAACCGCTTCGAGGAAATGACCGACTGGCTCGAGGACCGCGGCTACGAGGTCCACACGCGCCGTGGCGACGACCGTCTCACGAAGGAGGGGCAGGTGCTCGGCTGCAACTACGCCTCCGCGGACATTCCCGCCGAGCAAGTGTTGTACGTCGGCGGCGGAAAGTTCCATCCGGTTGGCCTCGCGATGGAACACCCAGACAAGCGCGTCGTCATCGCCGATCCCGTCAACAACGTCGTGAAGATCGCCGAACACGACCAGTTCCTCAAACAGCGGTACGCCGCAGTCCACAAGGCGATGGACGCCGAGAAATGGGGTGTCATCTTCTGTACGAAGATCGGTCAGGGTCGGTGGGAGCAGGCGCAGGAGATCGTCGAGAACAACGAGAACGCGTACCTGATCACGATGGACGAGGTGACGCCGGACCGGCTGCGGAACTTCGATATGGACGCGTTCGTCAACACGGGGTGTCCGCGGATCACGACCGACGACGGGCCGCGGTTCCACAAGCCGATGTTGACCCCCGGCGAGTACCGCGCCGCGATAGGGGAGAAGCCGCTCGACTCCATCGAGTTCGACACGTTCCACGACACCTGGTAACGCAGTCCGGGATCGTCGACCGTCGGCATACGGCGGGCGTCGGCATACGGCGACCGTCGGAATGGGGAAAACGTTTCACGAATCGACCTGATCGCAGCGTATGGTCCCTCCACACGACGCCGGCCTCGAAGGCCTCCTCACCGGAGCGCACCCCGATCTCCTCGCCGGAGCGTCTTTCGACCTCCTCCGTCTCGCGACCGTCCAGCCGCCTCGGCAGACGGCCGGTGACCTCCTCGTCGGTGCGACGGTCGAGTTCGTCTTCAGTGCCGTCGTCCTGAGCGTTATCGGCGCGATCGTGATGGCGATCGCGCCCGAGTTCACCTCGGAGGGTGTCGCGTACGTCCACGAACACCCGGGAGAGGCGTTCGTGTACGGCGTCATCGCCTACGTCGCGCTGATCGCGGCGACGATACTGCTCGCGATCACGATCGTCGGCTTGCTCGTCGTGATACCCGGGTTGATCCTCGTCGCGGTCCTCGGCTTGGGCGCGACCACGGTCGCGATCGTGTCGCTTGGCGGATGGCTCCTGTCGGCGTTCGACGGTCGATCGGTGACGGCGTCCGGCACAGCGCTCGTCGCCGGCGCGGTCGCGTGGGCGGTGGTCGATCTCGTTCCGGTGCTGGGCGGACTCGTCACGTTCGTTCTCAGCGCGATGGGGTTCGGCTACCTCGCACTGTACCTCGTCAACGGCCGGTCCGACCGCTACTACGGCTCGCTCGGCGAGGCGTCCGACGAGACGGACGACCGCTCCGCGTACGACCGATACGATCCCCGACGCGAACACGGCGACCGGCGCGACGACGTCGCGCGCGAGCAGGGGGACGTTGCTCGCGACGAGACCGACGACGGCGACTCCCGGTCGGATCGGTGACCCCTGCCTCACTCGACTCGCCGCTCAACGTACGCGACCGCTTCGGCGGGGGAGTCGACCGGCGTCACGCCGTCGACCTCGTGGGTGTCGAGGCCGGCCACCGGTCGGTCGTGTGCGAGCGCGAGACCGATCTCCGAGAGCGTACCGTACGACCCGTCGACGGCGACCGCGGCGTCACCGTTCATGACGACGATGGCGTTTCGGGCGTGGCCGAGCCCGGTTGCGATCGGCGTCGTCACGTACGGGTTGGCGTCGAAGCGTCGGTCGGTCGGGAGGATTCCGATCGTCTCACCGTCCGCATTCCGCGCACCCCGACACACGGCCTCCATCACACCGCCCAGCCCGCCGCAGACGACTGTGTGGCCACGGGTTGCGAGCCGCTCGCCCAGTTCCTCGGCGACTGCCGCGGTCTCCGGCGGAACGCTGCTTCCCCCGATGACGCTGACGCGCATGCGTCGTCTCGGAGAGGAACCGACAAAAAACGGCCGGACGACGGGTCGGCGCGTGTTCGGCGAGGGTCGGCCGCAGGTTCGCAACCCTTGTCACGACGGGCAGCCGAAACCGACGCGTGACGCGTCGGCTCTTCGGAACCCTCTGCGGGCTCGTCTTCCTCGTGAACCTCGGCCGGGTCGGGTTTGCACCGCTCGTGCCGACCATCAGCGCCGAGTTCGCCGCCAGCACCGCGGTCGTCGGCTCGGTGACGACGCTCGTGTGGGTCGGCTCCGCACTCCCCCGGATCCCGGTCGGCTACCTCCTCACGCGGGTGCCGCGCCACCACGTCGTGCTCGGATCCGGCGTCGCGCTCGCCGCCGCCGCCGTGTTTACCGGCTCGGCAGACTCCGTCCGCGCACTGCAGGTCGGCGCTCTGTGTTTAGGACTCGCATCGGGCGCGTACTTCGTCGCCGCCGTCCCACTCATCGCCGAGCTGTTTCCGAGCGGACGCGGCCGCGCGATCGGGATCCACGGCACGGCGAGCCAGCTCGCTGCCGTCGTCGCGCCCGGCGTGGTCGTCGCGGTCCTCCTCGTCGCCGGGTGGGGTGCCGTCTTCCACCTGCTCGCGGTCGGCGCGATGATCGTCACGGCGATACTGTTCGTCGTCATCCGACGAAATCCGCTTCCCGAATCCGCCGGAGCGGACAGGAACTTTCGCTCGGCGCTCGCGTTCTGGCCGCTGATCCTCGTCGGCGTCGCCGTCGTCGCCGTGCCGGGATTCGTCTGGCAGGGCGTATTTAACTTCTACGTGACGTATCTCATCGGAGTGAAAAGCGTCTCAGAACCCGTCGCGAACGCGCTTCTCACCGTTATCTTCGCGGCCGGACTCCCCGCGTTCTGGTTCGGCGGGCGACTCGCCGACCGACTCCCGCACATCCCGTATCTGCTCGGGATCATGGTGTCGTTCGCCGCCGCGCTCGTGGTGCTCGTCGTTGCCGAGGGCGTCGTCGCGCTCGTGGCCGTGACCGTGCTGCTCGGCGTCGTGATCCACGCGCTGTTTCCGGCCATCGACACGTTCATGCTCGAGTCGCTGCCCGCCGACAACCGCGCGAGCGTGTACGCGGTGTTCAGCGGCGTTGCGATGTTCCTCGAGGCGACCGGCAGCGGCGCGGTCGGGTTCGCCGCCGACCGCGCGAGCTTCGACGCCGCATTCGTCGTCGGAGCGGCCGGCGTCGTCGTCGTCGCCGCCATCGTGGGAGCGATCCATGCCGCTGGACGACTCCCGGGCGGGACGCGGTCTCGTGGAGACGACGGGGGAGCGTGACGCGCCCTCTGAAGGTTTAAACCCGGTGAGGAACAACTCCGGCGTAGTGACCGACGCGCCGCCGTGGGCCGATATCTTCGGCCACGAGGAGCCGTATCCCGAACAGGCGGACGGTATCGACGCCGCGATAGATGTCGCCGATGACGGCGGCTTCCTCGCGCTGGAGGGAGCCTGCGGAACCGGCAAGACGATGCTCGCGCTGACGGCCGGGCTCGACCGGGTGCGCGACCCGGACTCACCGTTCGAGCGCGTGTTCGTCCTCACAAGCGTGAAACAGCAGCTTCGTCAGTTCGAGACGGATCTCGCGACGATCAACGAGAACCTCCCGGCGGAGTACGCCCCGATCTCCGGGCTCACCCTCGTCGGCAAGGCGGATGTCTGCCCGTATGCCAGACAGCGTCGTGCCGGAATCGACCGTAAAAACGTGTACGAGCGGTGCGAGGGACTCCGAGAGCGGACGCGGCAGCTCGTCGGCGAGGACGGGCCGACGACCACGTCGACGCTCGTGAGCGAGGCACGGAGCCAGCAGATCGGCCTCACCGACTCCGCGACATCACGGAGCGACGGCTCCGGATCGGGTGCGCCCCCGCGAGGAGGATCCGACGCTGGCGGAGCGGACGGCGACCGAGGAGCCACCGAGTATCTGACCGTCGACGGCGAGCCGACACCGTACCGGCCGGACACGGAGGAGTTTCGGGAGACGGAGTTTTGCCCGTTTTACGCGGGGTTTCTCGACGATCTCCCGGACGAGGGTGATCCGGCGGAAGCGGTCCCGTTCGATCTCACCGACCGCGGGCACGTCGACGCGACGGAGCTCGTCCGACTCGCTGCCGGTCACGGGAGCTGTCCCCACTCGATCATGGGTGCGCTCGTCCCGGAGGTCGAGGTCGTTATCGGGAACTACTACCACGCGTTCGATCCGACGACGACGGCGACGTTCACCGGCGCGCTGCTCGACGAGTCGACGTTCGTCGTCTGTGACGAGGCGCACATGCTCGAACCGCGCGTGCGGGATCTCGTCAGCGACGGGGTCGCCGATGCAAGCCTCCGTGACGCGGAAACCGAGATAACGCGTCTCGTCCAGCCGCTGGAGTTCGAGCGCGACGGAGCCGAGTCGGACGATGCGGAAACCGTCCGCGGCGAGCTCGCGGACAGCGACGTCACGCTCGAGGAGCTGAAGCGCCTCCGAACGTTCATCGTCGACCTCCGAGATGAGCTCGACCGGCGCGTGACCGCACACCTCGACCGGGAACGGCCCGACTGGCGGGCGGCGATGAGCAAACTCGACGACGCGGAGATCCCCCTTCGAGACCCCAAGCAGCCGGCAGAAGACGAGATCACGACGTGGGCGAAACGCGAGGGGTACCGTGACCGCGTCTGGGCGCGTGCGCCTGCGGTTGGATCGGTCGTCAAACGCGTGCTGGACTCGCTGGAGGACGAGGACAAACAGCGCGCCGCGCCGGGCGTCGGGATGACGCTCAACGCCTGGTACCGGGAGGACCACGAGGAGTTCTTCCGCGCGATCGACCTCGAACGGACGTTCGACGACACGGAGCCGCCGGACTCGTGGCGACGGGCGTACAACGCGAGCCTCGCGCTGTACAACTGTCTGCCGAGCGAGCCGATCGGTCAGCGGCTCGGCGAGTTCGGCGGTGGGGTGTTGATGAGTGCCACTCTGGAGCCGATGGACGTGTTCCGGGAAGTGACCGGACTGGACCGACTCGAGTCGGTTGGCCGACCGGTCGCCGAGCGAACGTACGGGCTCACGTTCCCGGAGAAGAACCGGGCGAGCTTCGCGGTGGACGTCCCGAAGTTCACCCACGAGAACCGCGGTGTGCCCGGCGAACGAAACGAGACGCGGATCGCCCACCTCGACGCAATCGCCGAGATCGCGAACCGCGACGGCAACGTCCTCGTGGGTGCGCCGAACTACGCCGAGGCGACGTGGGTCGCCGACGAGCTCGGGAAGCGGATAGACAAGCCGGTGCTGATCGACGAGTCGTCCGGAGATCGGGAGACGGAGGCCCTCAAGGAGACGTTCTTTGCCGGCAGCGGGAAGGTGCTCGTCACCAGCCTCCGTGGAACGCTGACGGAGGGTGTCGACTACCGTGGCGACCGTCTCGCGGCGGCGGTCGTCTGCGGCGTTCCGATCATCAACACCGCCCGTCCGCGAACCCGCGCGGTCGTGACCGCGTACGACGAGCGGTTCGATTCCGGATTCGAGACGGCCCTTACGGTGCCGGCGGTGCGGAAGGCGAGACAGGCGGTCGGCCGGGTCATCCGTGGCCCCGAGGAGCATGGCGTTCGCGTGTTGCTCGACGCCCGCTACGCTCGCGACTCGTGGAACGGTGTTCGGGAGTACCTTCCAGCACACGAACGCGAGGAGTTCCAGCCGGTGAGTCCGGATATGCTTGGGTTCGCGCTCGAGCGGTTCGAGTCGTCGATCCGGTAACTACCTCCCTCCGGCGACACCATCGCGGTATGACCGCAACCACCTGTTCGTTTCACGTCGTCTGTCGACAGTGTCGGACCGAACGGCTTCTCGACTCGGCCGCCGAGGCGAAACGGGTTGCCGACGACCACGCAGCGAAGACGGGCCACGTCGTGGTGTACGACCGGATCGACTGAGGCGGGATCCGAAACGTTTCCTCCCGACGGACGGTGCGGGGCGTATGGACGATACGGCGCTCCTCGATGCGCTTCGACTCGCAGCCCGGGAGGGGGCGGACGTCGCGCTCGATAGGTTCAGAAGCGATCTAGACGTGGAGAGTGAACTACCCCTGCCTACTCGCCGCCGTTGGCGTCTCCTTGAGGCAGGGGCTTCCTGTTTCAACGACGCGCTTTGCAGACACAACCGCAGTGTCCACAGGGAGCGCAGTCTCCACAGGCGTTGACGAATCGCTCCGCGATTCGTTCGCACACCAGAAATCTTCGATTTCTGGGGACGTTCCTTCGGAGTGACCCACTCCTAGATTGGTGAGACCGCGAGAAAGAATGTTCCACGCTGCGTTTGCGTCCCTGTCTGCCTCGAAGCCACAGGCAGGACAGGAGTGCTCACGCACCCAAAGTGGTTTGTCGGTTTCGACGCCACACTGAGCGCACTCTTTGGTGGTTCCTTCGGGTTCCACGTCCACGAAGTGCGTGCCTTCACGTTTGCACTTGTATTCGAGCAACGAGAGGAACGTTCGCCACGCCGCCGATGCGGTGTTGCGGCTGTTCGACGGCGATTCTAGCATTCCTTTCACGTCAAGGTCTTCGACGGCCACCAAGTCGTATTCCCGAGCATAGTAGTTCGACAATTTATGCAGGAAGTCACGCCGCTTGCGCTTGATTTGTTGGTGACACTCGGCTACCGTCTGCCGTTGTTTCTCCCAGTTGTTCGACCCATGCTCTTTGCGCGAGAGGTTCCGCTGCTCTCGTTCAAGCCTGTCGCGTTCCTCCGAAAGGTCGAGTGAACCAACTGCCGTGCCGTCAGTGTCGTGGGCATACTTCAGAACCCCCACGTCGATGCCAACCATCTCGTCGGCGTCGATCTCCGCCAGCGACGGTTTGGGCGGTTCCTCTTTGTCGTCAACGGCGAAGGAGGCATACCACTCCCCGGTTGGTTCTTTCTTGAGCGTGGCTTCTTTGACTGTTTCATCGTCGGGAATGTCTCGGTGGCACTCTATTGGAATATCCGCGAGTTTCGACAGTGAGAGCACAGTCTGACCGTTCTTCTTGTCGAACTCGAAGCCAGACTGGACGTATGTGAAACTGCGGAAGTCTCTGGGAGCTTTCCAGTTTAGACTCCCGACGTTGTAGCCCTTGTCTTTCAGTTCACCGAGTGCCGTGATACTGTCTTCGATCCGCATGACAGCGGCCTGTGTAACCGTTGAATACAGGTCGTTCAATTCGTCCCACCACCCTTTGAGGTCAGTGAGTTGATCGCGGACTTGTCGCACTCGTTGGTTGAGTGTACCCTCTGATTCGGGAATTTTGTTAAACTCCCTGAGAGCGTGGTTGTAAAGTTGCCTACAGGTGTCTCGGTGGTAATCCAACAACTCACGCTGTTCGGTGGTTGGCTTGAGCCGGAACCTGTAGGCGTAGTGCATCGGTTACTCGGTTGGTTCTGACGTTCGGACGATCTTCACGTCTGCGCCACGCCAGTCTTTGGGAACGAGGACGTGTGCGCCGTTGCCGGTGGCTTTTACCTCGCCTTCGATGACTTCGTGGCCTTCAATTTCGTGTCTATCCATCACCTATGTTTAGACATTGTTTCAACATAAACGTATCGGTTCGTGGGCCTGTGGGCCAGCAACAAGCAGGCGCATGATAGATGATGACGGCGGTGTATCCCCTCCCTACTGCGTCCTCAGAAATCTTCGATTTCTGATGTGCGAACGAGAGCTTGCTCTCGTTAACGCTACTCGGCCTTCGGCCTGCGTTGCTCCTTGAGGAAGGGGGCTTACCGCCTGTAATCAGCTAAAACCGGCCGGTTCGACCGCGTGACGCGGATCGACCGGGCGGTGCAGCGTCGCGTTTCGGAGTCGCTATCGAGCGCCGCACCGGACGTGCCGGTCGTCGGCGAGGAGGCGGACGCGCGAAAGGACGTTCCGGACGCCGGTCTCGCGTGGGTCGTCGATCCGATCGACGGGACGAACAACTACGTCGCGGGCGGCGTGGTTTGGGCGGTCGCGGTCGCGGCGACGCGTGACGGCGATCCGGTCGCTGCGGTGACCCACCTTCCCGTCATCGGCGAGACGTACACCGTCGGCGCGGTGAGTGACGCCGCCGAGCGTGCTGACGCGTCGATAACCGAATTCGACGGGGACGCCGAAGCGAGTCCCGTCGCCAGACGGAACGGGGAGCCGATCCATGTGAGCGACGCCGACGAGCCGTCCTCGTTCACGGTCAATCCGATCTTCGGGTTTTCCGACCGACACCGACGTCGTCATCGACGGGCGGTGGAGACGATTTTCGAGACGTTCGGCGACTACCGTCGCGTCGGCTGTGCACAGGCCGCGCTCGCAGCCGTCGCGAGCGGAGAACTGGAGGCCGCGGTGTCGACGGTCCGGCTCAACCCGTGGGACACGGTCGGCGGAGCTCGCCTTATCAGGGCTGCCGGCGGCCGAGTAACCGACGTCCACGGTGACCGCTGGGTGCCGGGAGCGACGGGGGTCGTCGCCACGAACGGGACCGCACACGACCGCGTGGTGGAGGCGCTCGACGGCGACTCGACGCACCGATGATGCGGGTCGTGCCGTCCGGTGAGGGGTTCTCGGATCGGCGGCGTCTCGTCGGTGAGTGACGTTCGGTGGGGAGTACGCGACGGATCCGGTCCTTTTACCGCGCCGCCGGCCGGACCGTCAGTATGGACGTCCGCGACCTGGCTCGGCGAGTCGGAATCGGGGCCTCGATCGTCACCGTGCTCGTGCTCGTCGCGCCGTACGTACTGATATCCGAACAGCAGGACCTGCTTATCGCCTACTACGCGGCGGGACCGGTCGGTGCCGGCGGCGTCGGTCTGTTCGCGCTGCTCAGCGCGGTCGTGTTCGCCTCAATCGAGCGCGGAAACGTGGATCCGGGAACGCTCGCGGGGGTCGTCGTCGTGCTCGGGATCGCGACGTTTCTGCTCGCGGTCGTCTGGGAGGTCGCGATCGATCCGACAGTTCGGTTCGGGTTCCCGGCCGAGTACCGCTGGCTGGAGTGGCATTCGATCGCCGTCATCATAACGTCGCTTCCGATCCCCGTCTGTGCCGGGATCTACGCGCAAGACCTGCTCGGCTAGCCGGGGGAGCGTTGCTCACGAATCGCCGATTCGCGTGGGTCGTGAACGAAAGGCCCTTATGTGCCACTCGTGTACCTCAAAACGGACTAGGTCGGGCGGTTAGGCCCCGCTCGCAACCCGTGAGGAAGTCTTCAGCGGGGACCGAACACCGGGCACGTCCGGTCAGACCGGAGCGGGCCTCGGGAGCCAACGTGGAAGCCTCGTCCGACGGGGACAGCGGTCCACGGCGCTCGCTCGCAGGAGCGATACGTCGTGGTTCGGCGGCGACAACGGGTCAGGCGCGGAAGCGAGCAGCCCATCGCCGGACGCCCGTCGCTCGTCGGGTCGCGGGGTGGAGAAGGCAACCGAGATACCCCGTTCCGGAACGCCGGGCAACCCCGCTCGTCCACCATTCATACCCGTTTCATCACGCCGAAAGCGATCGCTTTGACCGGCGGTTCCACCATCTGACCGTCAGATGTACTCTCCGGTCTCCTCGTCTTTCAACTCGTCCAGATACTCGTGTGCCTCCTCGAAGATCTCTCGGGGACCGTCCTGAGTGATGGTGTTCACCGCCTGTTCGTAGTCTCGCCACTGGAGGTCGCGGTGCTCCTTCGACAGCTCCGCGCTCGCCTCGAACGAACGGGCGATGAACAGATGCACCGTCTTGTGGATCGTCTTGCCGTTCGCCTCGAACACGTAGTCGTACTCCTCGCGGAAGCCGTCGATCAGCCGGAAGTTCTCGATTCCGGCCTCCTCCGACACCTCCCGTATAGCCGTCTGCTGGAGCTCCTCGTCCCCCTCGACCCCGCCTTTGGGGAACTCCCAGTCCCCCGGTCGGCTTTTGAGGAGCAAATACTCCCGTTCGCCGCGGGTGTCGCGGAAGAGGATGGCTCCAGCGCTTGTCGCTTCGACCGTCATTAGCGTCAGGTAAGCGACCCCCCGTAAAGAGGGTGTCGGACTCGTCGGTTCCTCGCTTGTTTCCGGTGCTCTCGTCCGATCTGCGGGCTCGCATCGCGTGAAATGTACGATCGAACAAACGATCCATTGCTCCGACGTCGAGCAGGACCCGCTGCTCCGACGCTGCTGTCGCTCGTGTCATCCCCTCGCAGTCGGCGTCCCGGTAGATGCGTTTTTACCCCTCGAACGACCATCAGCGAACGACCCCCCAGCCATGACCTTCGTTACGAAACTCTCGTTCTCCTCCGGCGACCGCGACGTCCTCGCGGAGACGGTCGAGGAGCTCAAATCCACGCTCGAACGCAAGGGTGCGGAGTGTAAGGGCCCGCACGCCGATCCATCGGAACGGATTCGCGTACCGCTTTATAAACACCTACGCGAAGGGGAGGCGTTTGATCCGTGGAGCTACACGGTGTACAAGCGCTCGATGGAGATCCACGGCTCCGACGAGATCGCCCGTTCGATCGTGGACCGGGAGTTTCCGGATTCCATCCACGTCGAGGTCGAGGTCGACCGGAAGAAGCCGCTCGGTCACCGTCGAGACTGATCGCCGCGGTCACCCGTCGAAGCCGAGCAGGCGCAGCCCGATAAGCGAAACGAGCACGGTCGATCCCTCGTGGCCGATCACCGCGACCGGGAGGGGGATCCCCGCGGTAAGGATCGCGACGATCATGATCGCGATCGCTCCGAACGCGATCGCGAAGTTCGTGTACAGCGTCCGTCGCGTCGCTCGGCTCAGCGCCAGCGCGTAGGGGAGTTTTTCGAGGTCGTCGGACATGAGAACGACGTCCGCCGTCTCGAGGGCGACGTCCGTCCCCGCACCACCCATGCCGACGCTAACGTCCGCGGTTGCGAGTGCGGGCGCGTCGTTGACGCCGTCCCCGACCATCGCGACGGCCTCGTACTCCGTCTGAAGCGCTTCGATCCGGTCGACCTTCCGTTCGGGAAGCAGCTCCGCGTACACCTCGTCGATCCCGACCTCGTCGGCGATGTACTCCGCGACACGCTCGTTGTCGCCGGTTAACATCACCACCCGCTCGACGCCGTGATCGCGGAGTTGCTGGATCGTCTCCGCGGCGTTCTCCCGGATCGTGTCGGTGAACGCCAGCCATCCGAGCACGGTCAGCCCGTCGGCGGTCTCCTCCGCGACGAGAACGCTCGTCTTCCCGTTCGACTCGAGCCGCCGGAGCGCGCGGACTCCCTGGTCGTGCCCGTCGATCCGTGCGTCGGCGGTCACCGTCTCGAAGTATCGCCGATTGCCGATGTGGACCGTCCGCCCCCGGATCGTGGCGTGAACGCCTTTCCCGACGACGGCCTGAAACTCGTCCGCGTTCGGCACGTCGAGTCCCCGCTCCTCGGCCGCGTCGACGGTCGCCTCCGCCAGGTGATGTTCCGATCGCGACTGCACGGCGGCGGCCACCGCGAGCAGTCGGTCGGCGGTGACCGACGGACCGTCGATCACCGAGTCGGCGTCCACCCTGACTCCGGGTCGAGGCGAGGCATCGGTGAGTCGCGTGTTCCCCTCCGTCAGCGTACCCGTCTTGTCGAACGCGACCGCGTCGACGTCGGCCGCCGTCTCGACGTACTCTCCACCTTTAAACAGCACGCCCCGGCGAGCTCCGGCGGTGATCGCCGACAGCACGGCTGCGGGCGTGGAGATGATGACCGCACAGGGGGATGCGGCGACCATCAGCGTCATCGCACGATAAAACGTCGACTCGAACGGGTGTGCGAGGAGAACGTACGGGACCGCGATCGCGACCGCCGTCATCGCGAGCACGCCGAGCACGTACGGCTGTTCCAATCGGTCGATGAGCCGCTGGGTCGGCGCGCGCTTGCTTTGAGCCTCCTCGACGAGATGGATCAGGCGGGAGATCGCGGACTCGTGGGCCTTGCGGGTCACGCGGATCTCGAGGCTCCCGGTTTCGTTTATCGTCCCGCCGAACACCTCGTCGCCCGGCTCCTTCGGCACCGGGACCGACTCGCCGGTGAGCGAGGACTGGTCGACGGAGCTCTCCCCGTCGACGACGACACCGTCGAGCGGCAGTCGGTCGCCCGGGCGGACGACGAACACGTCGTCGACGTCGACCTCCTCGATCGGGACGATCTCCTCGTCGCCGTTTTCGCGAAGCACTCGCGCGGACTCCGGTCGCATCTCCATCAGCGATTCGATGGCGGTCCGGGATCGTCCGATCGCGTACTCCTCGAGCACCGTCGACAGCGAGAACAGGAACAGCAGCATCGCACCCTCGAACGGCGCACCGATGAGCAGCGCGCCAGTGGCGGCGAGGATCATCAGCAGGTCGATCTCGATGGCCGGCTCGCGGAGCGCCTCGATGCTGTCTTTGAGTCCGTACCAGCCGCCGAAGACGTACGCGACCGCATAGCTGACGTCCACGACCGTCCCGGGTGCGCCGAACCAGCTCCCGAGGAGACCGCTCATCATGCCGACGAACGTGAGGACGACGAATGCGGCACGTCGCCGGAGCAGCGATCGGTCTATTGTCGGCTCCGATCCGGAGATATCCTCTCGATCAAGAGCCGATTGCTCCGCCATGTCAGATCGTTTCGTCTCCGCGGGAATGACTATTTGGATCACGGATCGGCGCGGAGTCATCCGGTTCGACACGCAGTGACACGCCCGAACCAGAGTCGTAACGGTTATCCGTGAAAACGGGGTACGTGACGATGCGTGTCCGGGTTAGGGTAGTGGACTATCCTTCAGCCTTGTGGAGGCTGAGACGCGGGTTCAATTCTCGCACCCGGACCTTTGTACGCCGACCGAACCGGTGCCCGGTCGAGAGCCGTTATGACATCGTTCACAGGGGGAACGCCGCGTCCGCCGCCTCCATCGTCTGCTTCCCGCTCTCGTTGCCGTCGACGAGCAGCTCACCGAGCTCCGCGCGGAGCCGGGGCTCGTCCATCTCCTGACCGATAAACACGAGTCGCGTTCGTCGCTCGTCGCGGTCCCCCCACTCGCCGATCGGTCCGGCCTGCACCGACGGGCCCGCCTGACTCACGCCGATGACATCGTCCGTCCCGGCGACGTGTGCGACGCCCTTCGCGCGGACGATCGACCCGTCCCAGTCGTCGAGCCACGCCGCAAGCGACTCGGGGTCGAACGGTGACTCCGACCGGTAGACGAACGACTCGACGCCGTGAGCGGCCGCCGCACCCTCGGGATGGGCATGGTCGTGACCGGCGTGGTCGCCATCGTCATCGTGGTCGTGACTGACGTGGTCGCCATCGCGCTCCCCGGCGGCCTCCGTTTCGACGATCGCTTGCTTCCAGCCGGCGGAGCGCTTGGCGGTCTCGAAGTCGAACCGGCCGGTGTCGAGCACCTCGTCGGGATCGACCGCCGAGTACGTCGTCCGGATCCGTTTGGCTCGGGGGCCGAGCCGCTCGGCGACGGTTTCGATACGGTCGAGCACGTCGTCGGGAACCATATCCGTCTTGTTCAACACGAGCACGTCACAGAACTCGATCCCCTCGACGAGCACGTCGGCGAGCGGACGCTCCGAGTCCGGCTCCGCCTCCCCCGGAAGATTCTCGCCGGCGTCGAACTCCTTCCAGAACCCGTACGTGTCGAGCACGGTCACCATCGTGTCCAGACGGAACCGCTCGGTCGGGTCGACGTCGGAGCTTTCGGTCCCTTCGGTAAACGCTCGTGCGACGGGGATCGGCTCGGAGATCCCGGACGATTCGACGAGCAGGTAGTCGAACTCCCGCGACGCCGCCAGCTCCGTCGCCTCCGTGAGCAGATCGTCCTGTAGCCGACAACAGATGCAGCCGTTCGAGAGGTCGATCACGCCCTCCTCCTCGTTCTCGCGTGCAACGAGCTCTGCGTCGACGTTCACCTCGCCCATATCGTTGAGGATCACGGCGATTCGCCTGTCACCCGGATTCGAGAGCAGGTGATTGACCATCGTCGTCTTGCCAGCGCCGAGATAGCCGCTGAGCACGGTGACTGGGATCCGGTCGTCCGTCATGGTACGGATCGACGCCGCGAGGAGGTATCAAACGATCGATCGGGTTGATTCTGCCGGGATGGCGACTCAGTCGAGCGCCGCCGCGAGCTTCTCGACCGGGTGTGGCGGCTCACGCACCTCGCCGTCGCGACCCTTCAGTTGGCTTCGACACGACGCGCCGGGGGCGATGACGACATCGCCGTCGCTTGCGTCGACCTGGTCGAACAGGATCCGACCGATCGCCTTGCTCATCGAGTAGTGCTCGGACTCGTAGCCGAACGAGCCGGCCATCCCACAACAGGTCGAGTCGAGCGGGTCGACGCCGTAGCCCGCTCGACGGAGTACGCCGACCGCGTGGTGGTCCTTCTTGGTCGCCTTCTGGTGGCAGTGCCCGTGGTACGTGAGCCGCTCGCCGGGTGCGTCGAACCTGAGCGTCTCGTCGAGACGGTGCACGTCGACGTACTCCAGTATGCCGTACGTGTTGGCTGCGACCGCAGTGACGTCCTCGTCCGGCACGTCGCTCGCGTCGCCGGCGAGCACGTCGAGATAGTCGGACTGGAGCATGACGGCGTCGGAGGGCTCGACGACGACGACGTCCCAGCCGGTGTCGACGTCAGGTGCGAGCGTCTCGACGGTGTCGCGTGCGATGGCCCGAGTCTCGTCGACGAGGCCCTTCGAGTACGCCGGGCGACCGCTTCCCTCGACGTCCGCGATCCGGACGTGACAGTTCGCGGCCTCTAACACCCGTACCGCCGCTTTGCCCGCTCCGGGGTTCGTGTACGTCGTATACACGTCCGGGAACAGCATGACGTCGCGGTCGGCCTCCTCACGCGGAACCAGTGGCCCTCCGCGTGCCGCGAACCAGTCGGTCAGACTCTCCGAGCGGAACGACGGGAGTTCACGCTCGCTCGCGATCCCGAGCGTCTTTTCGAGCAGGAGCCGCACGCCGGGAACCTTCGGGGCGACGTTCGAGAGAGGCGCGAACGTCGAGCCGAGCGGTGCGAGCGACTCGAACTTCCCGAACAGCTTCGTCCGCAGGCTCGCGCCGTGTTCCTCGTGATACGCGTGCTCGACCTCGGTTTTCAGCTTTGCCATGTCGACCTCGCTCGGACAGTCCATCGCACAGCCCTTGCAGCCGATACATAGATCCATCACTTCCGTGACAAACTCCTCGTCGGTCGGATCCGCCGGCAGGTCTCCGGACATCGCACCGCGCAGCATGTTCGCCCGGCCGCGCGTCGTCTGGATCTCCTCTTCGGCTGCGCGATACGTCGGACACATCACGCCGCCGGTGGTCTCCTGTGGTCCGCGACAGCCGCCACAGCCGTGACAGAGCTCCACCATCCCCTGTAACCCGTTCTCGTTGTTCCACGACAGCGCGGGGTCGAGACCAAACTCGAGGTCGTACTCCGGATCGAACCGGAGGTGTTCGCGCATGTCGAACTCCCCGCAGACGTTGCCGGGGTTAAGCAGCCAGTCGGGGTCGAACGCCGTCTTGAGCTCGCGGAACGTCTTCCACAGGTCGTCGCCGTACAGCTTCCGGTTCCACTGGGTTCGCGCCCGTCCGTCGCCGTGTTCGCCGGAGACGGAGCCGCCGAGTCGGACGACGGCGTCGGTGACTCGGTCGGCGATGTCGACCATCGCGTCGACGCCGTCGACGTCTTTCGTGTTGATCAGCGGTCGAACGTGTAACACGCCGGGACCGGCGTGTGCGTAAAACGTCGCGAACGTCCCGTTGTCCTCGAGTATCTCCTGGAACTCCTTCGTGTACTCCGGGAGATGCTCCGGCGGGATCGCACAGTCCTCGATAAAGGAGATGTGCTTCTCGTCGGAGGTTCGCGACAGCAGGATCGGGAGGCCCGACTTCCGCATCTTCCAGAACCGGTCGCGCTCGTCCGGGTCGTGTGCCTCCATCGCCGCGAACGCGCGCCGGGGCTGGTCGGTCGTCTCGGCGGCTCCTGCGGACGGCTCAGCCGCGGGCTGGGAGCCGTCTGCGAGCGTCCCGCCCGCACGGTCCGCGATCAGGTCCGCGACCTTGCGTCGCCCCTCCTCGTCGCTGTCGGCATAGAACTCGACGAGCAACACGGAGTCGGTTCCGTCCGGCAACGTGCCGACGAGTTCGCCGAACTCGGCGGTGTCGGCGGCGAGTCCGAGCAGCACGTCGTCCATCACCTCGACCGCGGCCGGATCGTGTTCGAGGGTGGGAGCGACGTCCTCCATCGCGTCGAGCAGATCCTCGTACGCCAGCAGCGCCACCGCCTTCGTCTCGGGAATGTCGACGAGCGACACGGTCGCTTCCGTCACCGTCGCGAGCGTTCCCTCGCTTCCGGCGAGCAGTCGACCGAGGTTGACGGTGCCTTCCTCACCGAACTCGCCGCGATACTCCGCGAGCAGCCGGTCGAGGTTGTAGCCGGAGACGTTCCGTTTGAGCTCCGGGAATCGCTCGTCGATCGCGTCCGCCTCCTCGTCGATGATCCGAACGACCTCGGCGTGGACCCGGTCGAGGAGGTCGTCGCTGTCCGGGTCGGCGGACTCGCGAAGCTCCTCGACGGCGACGTCGCCGAACGTCGCCACGGCGCCGTCCGCGAGCACGACCTCCAGCTCCTCGACGTAGTGGTCCGTTTTTCCGTACTTCAGCGAGTGCGAGCCGGTGGAGTTGTTGCCGATCGCGCCGCCGATCGCGGATTTGTCGCGCCACGCCGGGTCGGGTGCGAACTTGAGTCCGTGCGGCTCCGCCGCCGCGTTGAGGTCGCCGACGTACGCACCCGACTGGAGCGTGGCGGTCGCCGCTTCCGGATCGATCGAGCGGATCGCGTCCATCGAGTGCGTGGTGTCGAGCACGACCGCCTCGTTCACCGTCTGGCCCGCGAGTGACGTGCCGCCGCCACGCGGGAGCACCGGAACCCCCTCCGCATAACAGTACTCGTGTACCGTCGCGACGTCGGCCGTCGACTCCGGAAACACGACGCCGATCGGCGTCGCCTCGTATGCGGAGGCGTCCGTCGCGTACAGGCGCCGGGAGTATTCGTCGAACCGAACGTCGCCGTCGACTCGGCGATCAAGCGCGTCGACGAGATCGGGGCGGTTCACGTCACCGCCCGTGTAATCGAAGTCGCTTCGATCCCGGGGGTCGGAATCCGGCGTGTGTGTGGCCATGGGTGTGCGTGGCGCTTGGAGGTTGAAAAGCTCCCGAACCGTGCACGGACTGGGAGTCGTTCGTGTCACTCGCGTCGATCTCGCCGTCACAACGACACGTCTTTTTCCGGCCCGCGTGTGTGCCCGGTATGGACCCGAAGCGGGAGCTGTCGAGCATCGACCTCCGTGCGCTCGTCACCGAGTTCGGTCGGTACGAGGGCGCGAAAGTCGACAAGGCGTACCTGTACGACGACGACTTGCTCCGGCTGAAGCTCCGGGATTTCGACCACGGCCGCGTCGAGCTCATGATCGAGGTCGGCGACGTGAAACGCGCTCACGTCGCAGACCCCGAACACGTCGCCGACGCGCCGGGACGACCCCCGAACTTCGCGAAGATGCTTCGTAACCGGCTGTCGGGCGCGGATTTCGCTGGCGTCTCCCAGTACGAGTTCGACCGAATCCTCACCTTCGAGTTCGAGCGTGGCGACGAGAACACGACGGTGGTCGCGGAGCTTTTCGGCAAGGGGAACGTCGCCGTGCTCGACGAGACGGGAGAGGTCGTCGGCTCGCTGTCGACCGTGCGGCTCAAATCCCGGACCGTCGCACCCGGAGCCCAGTACGAGTACCCCTCCTCCCGGCTCAATCCGCTCGAGGTGAGCTTCGACGCGTTCAGCCGCCACATGAACGACTCCGACAGCGACGTGGTGCGGACGCTGGCGACGCAGCTCAACCTCGGCGGGCTGTACGCAGAGGAGGTGTGTGCCAGAGCGAGCATCGAAAAGGAGACGCCGATCGACGAGGCAACCGAGACGGAGTATCGGGCCCTCCACGACGCGATCGCCCGGATCGCGGAGCGACTCCGCTCCGGCGAGTTCGAGCCGCGGGTGTACGTGGAGACCGACGACGCTGACGCCGACGCCGGATCCGGTCGCGTCGTCGACGCCGGATCCGGTCGCGTCGTCGACGTCACTCCGTTCCCACTGTCGGAACGCGAGGGGGTGCCGAGCGTCGGGTTCGACTCGTTTAACGCCGCAGTCGACGAGTACTTTTATCGGCTGGAGCGCGCCGTCGATGGCGACGAGCCGGTCGACCCGGAGCCGACCCGCCCCGACTTCGAGGCGGAGATCGCCAAGCAAAAGCGGATCATCGAACAGCAGCGGGGAGCGATAGAGGGATTCGAAGAGCAGGCCGAAACGGAACGGGAGCGCGCGGAGCTGCTGTACGCCAACTACGACCTCGTCGACGAGGTGCTCTCGACCGTGCAAGAGGCCCGGCAGAACGACGTCTCGTGGGCCGAGATCCGGGAGACGCTCGAAGCCGGCGCGGAGCGCGGGATTCCGGCCGCCGAGGCGGTGGTGAACGTCGACAGCGAGGCAGGAACCGTTACGGTTGCTCTCGACGACGCCGAGGTCGAACTCGACGCGTCGGCCGGCGTCGAGGTGAACGCCGACCGGCTGTATCAGGAGGCAAAGCGGATCGAGGAAAAAAAGGCGGGTGCAAAGGAGGCGATCGAGTCGACCAGAGCGGAGCTGGAGGCGGTCAAAGAGCGGAAGCAAGCGTGGGAGGCGGAAGACGAGGGCGACGAGATGGAAGCCGAGGACGAGGAGACGGATCCCGACATCGATTGGCTCTCCCGGTCGTCGATCCCGATCCGCAGTCCGGACGACTGGTACGAGCGGTTTCGGTGGTTCCACACCTCTGACGGGTATCTGGTGATCGGCGGGCGGAACGCCGACCAGAACGAGGAGCTGGTGAAAAAGTACATGGGCAACCACGACCGCTTCTTCCACACGCAGGCACACGGCGGTCCAGTCACCCTGTTGAAGGCGGCTGGGCCCTCGGAGTCGGCAGATCCCGTCGACTGGGCGGAGTCGACGCTCCGGGAGGCTGCGCAGTTCGCGGTCTCGTACTCCTCCGACTGGAAGGACGGTCGCGGCGCGGGTGACGCGTACATGGTCGAGCCGGACCAGGTGTCGAAAACGCCGGAAAGCGGCGAGTACATCGAGAAAGGAAGCTTCGTGATCCGCGGTGAACGGAGGTACTTCGAGGGCGTTCCCTGCCGAGTCGCGGTCGGCGTCCAGTGTGAGCCGGTGACGAGAGCGATCGGCGGACCGCCGTCCGCGATCCGTGACCGCGCGGAAACCACCGTTACCGTCGAGCCGGGGATGTACGCCCAAAACGACGCCGCGATGATGGTGTACCGGGAGCTGAAACAGCGGTTCGCGGACCAGTCGTTCGTCCGAAAGGTGGCGAGCGCCGACCAGCTACAGGAGTTCCTGCCGCCGGGCGGCTCCGAGATCGTCGACTGAGGAAGCGCCGCGAATGCGCCGCCAGTTAGCGTTCCGGGAAGATGCTTTTCGGGATGTACGCGGAGACGGTCCAGTTCGGCGCGTCGACGACCTCGCTTATTTTTAGATCCATCGCGGCCGAACAGAGGATGTACGCCTCACCCCGCGTCAGATCCCGGGTGTCGGCGAGGTGGTCGATCATATGTTTCGTCGCCTTCTTCGTCGCATCCATCAGGTCATCGGAGATCCCGGTCGTTCCGTACATCGGCTCGTCGTGGCCCGTCGGCGTAAACGGTCCCGTCGTCTCGAACTGCGGCTGCTCGATCGACATGTCCGTGCGGACCGAAAACCGGGCCGTAACGAACATCGGGGCTTCGATCCCGGTGACACACACCTCGCCGTCACCCTGCGCGGCGTGACAGTCCGCCGTCGAGAACAGCCCGCCGTCGACCTCGACCGGTAGGTACACGGTCGAACCAGCAGTCATGTGTTTGACGTCCATGTTGCCTCCGGTCGACCGCGGCGGGAGGGTGTCGTGTTCGCCGTCGTCGCCGGGGGCGACGCCGATCACGCCCGGGAACGGATCGAGCGGGACCTCGATCCCGTTGGTGAAGCGTCCGACGTCGCCCTGCAGGTCCCAGATGTGGACGCCCGCGTCCGGGAACTCCTCGGGAAGCAGCCCAAGTCCCATGTCGCCGGGGAGATAGCCGGTGTACCCCCACCCTTTATGTTGGAGATCGAGCAGTTCGACTTCGAGGACGTCGCCCGGCTCCGCGCCCTCCACTGCAACCGGCCCCGTCAGCGGATGCACCGGATCGAAGCTCACGTCCGCGAAGTCGTCGACCGTCGACTCCACGTCGAGCTGGCGATCGACCGCGTCGCGGCACTCGAAGCGTACGACGTCGCCGTCCTCGACGGTAAGCACCGGGTCCAACGAGTTGTCCCACACCCGGTGGATGTTCTCCTCGGCAGCCGAGAGCCGGTGGTCGACGACGTAGTCGTTCGCCGCGTCGTCAGTGCTGTCGATGTCTCCGGTCGTGTCGTCCGCACGTTCGTAATGTGGCATTCGCAACCACGTCGCATGTTGACGCCCGATGGCTTAAAACACCCGTCGAGGGCGTCGGCGGTCGGTCGGACGACGGGTGGTTACAGCGGCAGCGAGGCGAAAGCCCACCCCTTCAGGGCTGTCTCTTACCCACAAGTTCACCGAGACCCAAACAGACGTTTTCAGACGCTGTCGGACCTGATCTGTACTCGATAGATCGAGATGAGGAGCGATTCGGGCGGTGATATCGGCGGTTGGGAGTTGCTGAATGCGGATAAACGAGATCGACAAAATCGCTTCATGAGGGCATTACGTCTGTAGATATCGGTATTTTCAGCCGAGTTCATCGATCTCGGTAGCGACTTGATTTGTGGGTAAGAGACAGGGCTGGAGACGCGGGCGTAGAGGGCAACTTGGTCGCGGGGGCGAGCATCACCAGCGAGGCGCAGGAGTTCGCGGTGTGGGATGCGTTGGTCGCCGCCGGGTGTACGGGTGTGGTCGAGGTCGCCGTTTCGGCACCATCGTTTGACGGTTTCGGGGTGGACGCCGAGTTCCTCCGCGAACTCGCCGATAACGTACGACCGTGGCATCGTCTTGTTGCTAATTGTTTCTTATTACTGCTTAAAATTCGGAATTCAGAAACAGTTACAAACCCCGCCGTCACAGGAAGTCGCTGAGTCCAGCCTGCCCGTCGTCCTCGTCGGATGTTGACTCCGTCTCGGGATCCGACTCCGTCGCTGCATCCGATTCCGTCGCTGCATCCGATTCCGTCGCTGCATCCGAACCCGTCGCTTGCGTCGGCATCGACGCTGACTCGTCGGTAGTCGCAGTTCGGCTCGACGCGTCATCGGCTCCGGATCGGCCAGCTTCCGCATCGGCCGGATCCGCTCCCGCTGTGTCGGCATCGTCTCCCGGGTCAGGCGATCTGGCGGCGAACGCCCCGTCGGCGTGGGCTTCGACGCGCTCCTCCCGACGCGCTCGTGCGTCCTCGACGATCGATTCGACCTTGTTCGTCGACTCGCCGGAGCCGGTGACGAAAGCGACGCCGGCCTCGTCGAGATCGTACGCCGCCGCCATCTCGACGGTAAGCTCTCGGGGCTTGCAGTGGTGCGTCACTGTCGAGAGAAACGGCAGTATCTCGCGCCGAGCCGTCTTCATGCTACAGCCGCTTGCGGCGGCGATCTGTTGAACGACCTCGTCGGCGGTGGCGTCGGAGGAGGGCCAGAACTGCGGGCGTCCGTATCTCGTCCACCCCCCTTTCGTACCGTCGCGCGCGGCCGCCACGCCCGCCGCAGCGTTGTCGGTCGCGTACCGCCAATACGTGTAGTTCTGTGTCGCGCGCACGCGACCGAGCCATCGATCCGCGTTCGCGAGAACGTCGTAGGCACGGGTCGCCTCCATCGGATCGTACACGTCGAGCATGTTGTCCTCGATCCACTTCGTCAGGTCGTCCGGGGTTTCATCGACTGCGTACGCCGACTGCAGGGCCTCCTCCGCGGACTCCTCTTTGAGCACCGCATCGAGGAACGGAAAGATACCCATCGCCTTATCGCGGTCCCCGGTGACGATGTCCGCCAACGTGATGGCGTCGCGTCCCTCGGTGGCGGCCTGGAGATCGTTGACCGCGCCACGGAGATCACCGCGATTGCGCTCGGCGATGCGTTCCAGCGCGTCCGACTCGAACTCAATATCCTCTTTCCGACAGATATCCCGGAGAACGGGAACGATCGACCGTGCGGAGACGTCACGAAACTCGATATCCTGACACGCGTTTCGGAGCCCACGCGAGATGTCGTAGAACTCGTTGGCGATGAGCACGATCGGCTGCCCCGACTCCTTGACGAGTTGCGTTATTGCCGACGCTCCGCCGCGGTCGTAGTTACCGTGGATGTTGTCCGCCTCGTCGAGAATGACGAGCTGTCTGGAGGCGGTGTCACCGCCGTGAGCGCCCCCGCCAGCCGCGCTCCCGCCGAGCGTGGCGTTGCGCGCGGCACGCCCTGCGAACCGTTCGATAACGTCGGCGGTCCGCTGGTCGGAGGCGTTGAGCTCGACGGTCTCCCAGCCCATGTCGTTCGCGAGCGCGTGAGCCGCACTCGTCTTCCCGACCCCCGGACTGCCGTGAAGAATCACTGCCTCGCCGTGATCGTCCCACGAGCGCGCCCAGTCCGCGAACGCGTCCCGAGCCTTGTCGTTCCCGCGGACCTCCGAGAGTGTGCTCGGGCGGTACTTCTCGGTCCAGTCGGCCATTACCGGAGATTGGCGCGTCCGTCGTTTAGTGGTTCCGAAGCGTCCCATCGGAACGTAGCCTGACACCACAGTTCCGGGGCGGCAATCCGACCTGTGTCGCGTGCGAGCGACGAATGGACCGCCGTGAACCGATCCGCACCCGAGTCGCTCATCCCGCCGGATCGGGGGCGATGAACCGGTCCCACAGAAACAGCGCGGGCGGGAGCGCAACGATGGATCCCACGAACGAGTACACTACGCTCAACCCGATCAACAGGCCAAAATCGCCAAGAACGGGCGTGATCGCGAGCGTAAGCGCGCCGGTGCCGATCGAAGTCGTAAGCATGCTTCCGGTGAGCGCGCCGCCGGTCGTCGCCAGCGTCGTCGTGAGCGCGCCCGTCACCTCGGCTCGTTCGTTGTATTCGTCGATGAAGCGATGCATAAAGTGAACAGTGTAATCGATCCCGATGCCGATCGAAAAGGAGAGCAGTAGCGCAGTGACGGCGTTCAGCGGCATATCGAGCAGCCGCATCGTTCCGAGAAGACAGGCGATCGCCAGCGCGATCGGGAACACGTTGATGACGCCGAGCCACGGCCGTCCGTCGAGGCCCCCGTAGATGAGTACGAGGACGATGGTCGAAAGCACGAGCGCGAGCACCATCCCCTGAATCGCCGACTCGAAGATCAGCTCGGTGATCTCGTGGTAGAGGATCGGCATCCCGGTGGCGGTGGCGGAGTGTCGGAAGGCGTCGGCATGATCGGCCGCATCCGCCGCGATCTCATCGAGCGTGGCGTCCGCATCGATGGAGTACTCGATCCGCGTGGCGCGACGGTCGTCGGTCAGATGCCGTTCGGCTTGCGGTCCTGCCGGTGACGCGAACAGCTCGTCGTAGATCAGTCCGAGGTTGCGGTCGGGGACCCCGTCACCGCTCCGGTCGTTGCGCGCGACGAGTGCGGCGAACTCGGGATCCTGTTCGGCGTAGGAGTCGATCACGGTCACGATGCTCCGTGCGTCGGTTCCCCCCTCCGGACCGACGGCCAACGTCTCCGGCGGATCGTCGTCGGGTGCGTCCAACGCCGCGAGCGCGTGCCCCTCTTCGAGGTGACCTTCCACGTATATCGTGACCGTCTGGTCCTGACTGACCGCAAATCGGTCCTCAAGCAGGTTGAGCGTCTCAGTGGCGACGTACTCGTCGGGAGCCAGCGGCTCCGGAATGTGGTCGACGTACCACGCTTCCTCCTCCGGCGGGAGGAAATCCTCATCCTCGAACGTGGTGTCGACGCCGGTTCCATACGCCCCCATCCCGATCCCGAGAATCAACAGACAGACGATCAGGACGGCCGGAGCGCGTCCGCCGAGATCCGCCGAGATGGATAGCGTGCGACCGAGCGAGGACTCCTCGGAGGCGATCGGCGTCGAGTCGAACTCCGGGAGCCCGTACTGCTCCCGGTATCGGTCGACGCGAAGTTTTATCGCCGGCAGGAACCCGCCGAAGATGAAGAACGTGAAGACGATGCCGACGGCAGCCGCCAGCCCCAGCTCTCGCATCGGACCGAGCTCGGCGAAGACGTTCGATCCGAAGCCGAACACTGCGGTGACGGTGACGATAAAGAACGCGACCGTAAGCTGCGTGATCGCGATGCGCATCGCCGGAATCGACTCACGACCGCGGACCTTCTCCTCGCGGTATCGATTGATGCTGTGGATCCCGAAATCGACGCCGACCGCCAACAGCAGCACCGGGACGACGAGCATCTCCTGTCCGATCGATATCCCCGCGTGTCCGAGGAAGCCGAACGTCCAGATGAGCGTCATCACGAGCGCGACCAATCCCAACAGCAGATCGAACGGGTCCCGATAGGCGACGGCGAGAAATCCCAACAGCAGCGCTCCGACCACCGGCATGACCATTACGAACGAGTCGCCGATGATATCCGCAAGCTCCGACTCGACGATGTCGCTCCCGAACGCGCGGAGGCTCGCCGGCTCGTCATCGGCGATCGAATCGATCGTCGTGATGATCCGCTCCATCTCGTCCTCGCCGATGTCGGTCGGAGCGTCATGGGAGATCACCGTTACCGACGCTGACGCCGACGCCTGACGATGGTTGTAATCGTCGGAGATCAACACCGAGAACTCGGACGTGGTACTGGCCTCGCGGACCGCCCGTCGGACCTCAGTCTCCGTTGCGCGCTCGACCGCTCGACGTTGTTCGGCTGGAGTCGCAGCCGTGGGGTCAAGCGTCCGTGCGACCATCGTTGGTGGACCGCTCGCGGACTCCATCCGCAGCTCCTGTCTGTCGTCGACGCGCTCGAGGAGACGGAGAACGTGGACCAGCTCCTCCCTAGTGAGGACGTCGGTGCCGTCATGAATCAGCTGTGTCGATCGGTCGTCGGCCGCAAACGGCTGCTCGAACTCCTCCTCGACGGCGTCTTGGACCTCCCTGACCTCGAGTCCCTCCGAGTATCGATCGCCGAGCTCCGTTTCGGTTTCGACGGCGGGGATCCCGGCGGCAAAAAACGTAGTGACGACGAGAAACAGCAGAATGACGGCTCGCGGGTTCGAGACGACGAGTTCGGTGAACCTCGAGACTCCCCCGTCGACACGCCCGCGCGGCTCGGTCATCGGTGCGACTGTGTACCCTCCGACGGAGCGCCTGCGTGCAGCCGTATGGAGAACAGTGCCGCTCCGTCACTCGGATGGAAGGTGATCGCACTGACCGGTCGGAACGGTCGACCTCGATGGTGTAAACGGCGGCGTAACATGACACACGAGTGAATATCCAAGCACCGAGGCAAAAGTCCTTTTCACGTCGTTCGAGAATCGAAGACTCTCGTGAGCACGCACTCGGATCCTACAGCTCCGTGCGACCCTCCCGTCGCTCGTAGCTATCTTGATACAGCGAGAGAATCCCGCCGTTCACGACCGGGAGGGTGTCATTCACATGCACTGTCGTCGTCACCGGTCGGTAGCTCCAACGCGGCGAGATCCACGTGGTCGTAGAGGAGATCAGCGGCGCGGTCGTACGGCGTGGAGCCATCAGAGCCCGCCCGCTCGGACGATCCTTTGGACGGGGGCTCTACGCCCGCGCGATCCTGTAGCTCACGGATGAATGCCCGCCGAACGGGCTCGTTCTCGAACAGTCCGTGGAGGTACGTTCCTACCACTCGGTCGGTCGCCGCACCGAGTTCGACGCCCGAGCGATCCCCCTCGGATTTCACCCTCGAGCTGTCCCCGCCGTCGTCCGGATTGATAAACGGCGTCGAGAGCGTCGCGTCCGTGTCGCTTGCGACGCGCGTCTCTCCCATGTGGATCTCGTAGCCGGCCACCGGAACTATCTCGGTCTCGGCGTGCTCTCCGGAGCTGCTCTCGCCGAGTCCGTATAGGGGGCTAGCCGCGTCCGGATCGACCGCCAGCTCGGTCGCGACGACCCGCTTGTCGGCGTCGAACGTCGTCTCGACGGGGAGGAGCCCGAATCCATCGACGACGTCGGACACGTCCGGATCTGCGCTCTCGACGGCGGCGTTCGCGATTCGTTCGCCGAGCAGCTGGTACCCCCCACAGAGTCCGACGACGGGGCCGTCGAACGCGCGGAGCATCTCGTCGAACCCGGCCTCTCGACACGCGAGCAGATCGTCGACCGTGTTTTTCGTGCCCGGCAGCACGACCGCGTCCGTCCCGCTCAGATCGTCGTCCAGCGGAACGTAGATGATTCGGACGCCCGGCTCGGCAGCCAGTGGTTCGAGGTCGGTCGCGTTCGAGATCCGCGGGAGTCGCGGCACGGCGACGGCGACCGCGCGATCGTCCGGAACGCCGTCGTCCGCGCCGTAAACCGCGCGCTCGCCCGCCGCGGGAAGCGCCACGCTGTCCTCCTCGGGAAGCCCGGGGTCGTCGTACGGGACTACGCCGAGAACGGGAACGCCGGTTCGCTCCTCGAACGCGTCGACGCCGTCGGCTAGGAGCGCAGCATCGCCACGGAACTTGGTGATGACCGCGCCGACGACCCGGTTCCGGAGGTCGTCGGGGAGCAGCTCGAGCGTGCCGACGAGCGAGGCGAACACCCCGCCGCGTTCGATGTCGGCAACGAGGAGGATCGCCGCGTCGGAAAAGCGGACCGTCTCCACGTTCGCGAGGTCGCGGTCGTGGAGGTTGATCTCGGCGATCGACCCCGCCCCCTCCGCGATCACGACGTCGTGAGCGGCGGCCAGCCGGTCGTAGGCGGCTTCGGCGGCATCGCGCGCGTCGTGCCAGTGGTTCGCGTAGTAGTCGCCCGCGGCGTAGTGTGTGACCGCCTCGCCGTCCACGACCAGCTGGCTCTCGCCCTCGCCGCGAGGTTTCAGGAGAACGGGGTTGTGGTCCGTCTCCGGCCGCACGCGCGCTGCCCGTGCCTGCACGTACTGGGAGACGCCGATCTCGCCGTATCCGGAACCTTCGCTCTCGCCGGGTTCGCTGGCGTCGCTCTCGCCGGATTCGCTGGCGTCGCTCTCGCCGGGTTCGTTGGCGTCGCTCTCGCCGGGTTCGTTGGCGTCGCTGAACGTCGACGGGTAGGGCTCCGCGCCGGCGGCGCTTGGCTCGGCGACGGTCGTCGACTTCGGCACCGCCCGCGCGTTGTTCGACATGTTTTGCGCTTTAAACGGTGCGACGTCGACGCCACGGTCCGCGAGCAGTCGGCAGACGCCCGTGACGACCGTCGATTTCCCGACGTGCGAGGCGGTTCCGGCCACCAACAGGGTCGGTGTCTCGTTCGACATAACTCCCTAAATATGAGCGTACGTTCCCATCACAACGGTGCGGCTTGCCTTTATCGATCCGCCGACCGGGGCGTTCAGTTGGTGTCATATCGATATCATACATTGGATATGTGGTATGATATCACCTGAATAGGGAGTGAACATCATCGAAGTCGAGTGTCACATTTCCTATGATTGGCTTATTATAAAGGGCCACTATATTTGCACGGATCACTCAGGGAGTTGAGTCGATTATGATCGTTTGCATGAGCCAGAACACCGGGAGTAGCAGCCTCGGCCGGCGAGGGTTTCTCAAAGCGGGGGCGGCGGCGACGCTTGCGGCGGGCGTCGGCAGCCGCACGCTGGTCGAGGATGCGCAGTCAGCGACGGACGACGCCGACGACGAGACGGACACCGAACTGGTCAAAACGATCTGTTCCCACTGCGCGGTCGGCTGCGGGCTCAAGATGGAGGTCGAAAACGACGCCATCGTCGGGCAGGAGCCCTGGGAGGACCACCCGGTCAATCAGGGTGGGCTCTGCTCGAAGGGCGCGAGCCTGAGCCAGACCGTCAACTCCCCGAACCGACTGAAAGAGCCGATGAAAAAGGAGGGCGGGGAGTGGGTCCGCCTCGACTGGGACGAGGCGATGTCGGAGGTCGCCGAGGAGCTCTCGCGGATCCGCGAGGAGTACGGCCCCGACAGCACGATGTGGATGGGGTCGGCGAAGATCTCCAACGAGGAGGCGTATCTGTTCCGCAAACTCGCCGCCTTCTACGGCACGAACAACGTCGATCATCAGGCACGCATCTGCCACTCCACGACGGTCGCCGGGCTCGCGAACACGTGGGGGTTCGGCGCGATGACACAGTCCGCCAACGACGTGCAACACGCCGACGCCAACCTGATCATCGGGCACAACCCCGCGGAGTCACACCCGGTGATGATGCGGTACATCCAGCAGGCGCGAGACGACGGCGGCGAGGTGATCGTCGCGGAGCCGCGGGCGTCGAAAACCGCGGCGCACGCCGACGACTACGTCCAGTTTCGTCCCGGCACCGACATCGCGTTCATCAACGGGCTGTTGTACCACATCGTCTACACCCTCGAGGCGCACGACGAAGCGTTCCTCTCCGAACGCGTGTACGGCTGGGAGGAGGTGAAAGAGACGATCGCCGACTACGACCCCGAAACCGTCTCCGACATCACCTGGGTCGATCCGGCGGAGATCGAGACCGTCGCCGAGACGCTCGTCGAGGCCGACGTCAGCACCGTCGAGTGGTCGATGGGGTCGACCCAGCACACGGTCGGTACGCAGAACATCCGCTCGTACGCCCTGTTGAACCTGGCGCTCGGCCACACCGGCCAGCCGGGCGGCGGCAACAACCCCGTTCGCGGCCACGACAACGTGCAGGGCGCGACGGACATGTGTATCCTCTCGCACACGCTACCGGGGTACTACGGGCTCGACCGCGGGGCGTGGGAGCACTGGACGAACGTCTGGAGCGAGTCCGCCGGAACCAGCGGCACGGTGAGCTACGAGGAGATGCGGGACCGCTTCGCCTCCCAAGAGCTCATGGAGAAAAACGGCCTCACCGTCAGCCGCTGGTTCGAGGGCGCGCTCGACGACGAGCAGCGAAAGGGTGACCTGTATCAGCCCGAGCAGGTGAAAGCCGTCGTCGTCTGGGGCCACTCGCTGAACTCCATCAGCGAGATGAAGCGGGTGAAAGAGTCGATGGAGAACGTCGAGCTCGTCGTCGGCATCGACCCGTTCCCGGGGCTTCACAGCTCGCTGCCCGAGCGTGAAGACGGGATCGTGCTGCTCCCGGCGGCGACGAACCAGGAGAGTCGCGGCTCGGTTACCGCCACGAACCGCTCGGTCCAGTGGCGCTACCAGCCCGTCACGCCGCGACACAACTCCCGGCACGACTTCGACATCCTCACCGAGCTGGCCGACCGGCTCGGCTTCGGCGAACACTTCGATTACGACGAGATCGAGGAGGTGCTCGAGGAGATCAACCTCGGCACCCGCTCGATCGGGATGATCGGTCAGACCCCCGAGCGGATCAAAGCCCACATGGAGAACAGCCACGTCTTCCGCAGCGAGGACCTCAAAGCCGAGGTCACGGACGACCACGAGCTCGCGGGCGAGTACTTCGGACTCCCGTGGCCCTGCTGGCACGACGACCACCCGGGCACGCCGATCCTCTACCGCGACGAACTCCATCCCGCGGAGGGCGGGCTCGACTTCCGCGCCCGCTGGGGTACCGAGGCCCCCGACGGGGAGACGCTGCTCCGTGACCAGTACGAGCCCGACTGGTACGACGGGGTCATCGAGGGCGTCCCGCAGTATCCGGGGTACGCCACGGAGCTGCCCGACGGCGGCGACCCCGCGGCGGCGACGACGCCGATCGAGTACGCGCTGAGCGAGAACCACTCGCCGTACGACGCCGCACAGGCCCTCGCCGCCGACGGCGCCGACGTCGACCCCGAGGAGTTCGCCGAGTTCACCAACGAACAGCCCGATCCGCCGACGGGGAGAGGCCGCGCTCGGGCGTCCACGTGGAACCTCCCCGACGAGACGCCGGTTCACCGCGAGCCGGTGGAGACGCCGCGGCCGGATCTCATCGACGAGTATCCGAACTACGACGTCCAAGAGGACTTCTACCGGCTCGACCTCGACAACCGTGGCAATCAGGAGTCGTTCCGGAACCTCGTCGACGAGTTCCCACTCGTGTTGACGAGCGGCCGGCAGGTCGAACACCAGGGCGGCGGCTACGTCACCCGGAACACGGTCGGCACGGCGAACCGGGAGCCGATGATGTACGTGGAGATCAACCCACGGGTCGCCAACGAACACGGGCTCGACACCGGCGACTGGGTGTGGGTCCGGACGGAGCCGGGGAGCATGCTGGTTCAGGCCCGCGTTACCGAGCGGGTCAACGAGGAGGAGGCGTTCATGCCGTTCCACTGGACCGGCCTGTTCGAGGGCGAAGATATCACCGACCGCTATCCGGACGGGACGGAGCCGATGGTGATCGGCGACTCCGTCAACATCGGGACATCGGTCGGCTACGACGTCGTCACGAACATGCAGGCGACGAAGGCCACGCTGTGTGGCCTCGAACCCGCGGACCCAGCGGAGGTCCCGGAGCTGCCCGAGGAGCAACGTGCCTACCAGCGCCAGCGCGGCTACACGCGGTGATCATCAATGAGTGGAACGCCACGAGTCATTCCGAACCTCGACGCATGTATCGACTGCGGGGCCTGTGAGGTCGCCTGTAACCGGACGTGGGACCTCCCCCAGGACAGCAACCGGATCCGTGTGGTCACACACAACGAGGGCGAACAGGGCGGCCGGTTCAACGAGGGCGAGACGAACGTCCCGATGTCGTGTTACCACTGCGAGGAGGCCCCCTGTATGGACGTCTGTCCGACCGACGCGCTGTACAAGGACGAAGAAGGGCTCGTCCAGATAACCAAAGAGGACTGCATCGGCTGTTCGTACTGTGCGTGGTCCTGTCCGTTCGGCGCGCCACAGTTCCCCGAAGAGGGCGAGTCGACGGGTGATGCGGGACCGATGGACAAATGCGACCTGTGTAAACCCCGGCTCGACGAGGGGAAAGACCCCGCGTGCGTCTCCGAGTGTCCGACCGACGCGCTCGTGTACGGAAAACCCTCTGAGATCTCCGCGGAGGTCCGGGAGAACCGCACGGGCGACCTGTTCAAAGGCGACCTCGCGGGGGTCGTGTTCGGCGATGACTGACGGCGCCCGAACCCGCCGAAACGAGTTCGTCGACCGCGCGGTCGGCGATCCACATCGGAGGTGATCCCATGGCGACGGACCACACGACGACACACGAGGAAGCCGACACGGTACCGGAGCGCTCAGACACGACACACGACGGGTCCGGCGGCGGAGCCAACGTGCTCTACGAGTACCGGGTCCACGTCGCCGCCGCGCTCACGGTCGCGATAGTCGCGGCGCTTCTGTGGGGGCTCGAGTCGATCGCCGTCCCGCTCGCGGAGGCCCCGGTACTCCGTGAGACCGGCGGTGCGGCGGCCGCCGGCGGACCGATGGCGTACAACATGTACGAGGGGCTCTGGCTCGCCGTCAGAGCGCTGCTCGGCCTGTACATCGCCGGGGTCGCGATGCTCATCTCGCTCCTCGCGCTCGCGAGCTGGCGGGAACTGGCTGCCGACGGTGAGGGAGGTGACCGCTGATGGCGACTGAAACCCCGACACGAACGGAGAGCGGAGCCGTCCTCGAGCGGTTCTCCGGCGTGCAGGTGTACGTCCACGGGCTGATAGCGCTCAGCATCTTCGTGTTGTACCTGACGGGGCTTCCGTTGACGTTCAACGACCAGCTCGGCTGGTTGTTCGCGGTCGTCGGCCACGCGAACGTGATCCTCGTCCACGTGATCGCGGGCGTCGTGATGATCGGTGTCGGCACGTTTTATCTACTGTACCTCCTGTTGACGGCCGGGCTGTCTCGGCGGAGTCTGCCCGTCCTGCCGACGGGTTCGGACGTGCGGGAGGCGGTCGCGTACGTGAAGTATCTCGCCGGTCGCGGCGAGCAGCCGGCGGCGGGCAAGTACACGTGGCTCCAGAAAGCCGAGGTGTTCGTGCTCGCCGTCGAGCTCGTCTTACTCAGCATCACGGGGCTGCTGTTGTGGTACCGCGGGATCTTCGTCTCGCCGGAGTTCCGCGCGGTTCTCGGCGACCATCAGGCGCTGGCGGACACGCTGCTTCTGATCGTGCGCGACGTCCACGTCGTGATCGCGATGACGGCGCTGATGGGGATCTCCTTCCACCTCTACATGGTGAACGTGAAAGAGAAGTTCCCGTTCAACGACGGGATGTTCTCGGGAACCGTCTCGGCCGAACGCGCCGCCCACGAGTGGGAGGCGTGGGCCGACGACCACGGCGTCGCTGACGCGGACGACCACGGCGTCGCTGACGCGGACGACCACGGCGGAGCCGGAGGCTCGGCGACTGCGACCCCGTCACGGCGCGTCCTCGTCGGCGTGACGCTGACGCTTTTGTCCTTCTTCGCCGTCGTGTTGCTCGCGACGCTTTTCGCGTCCGTGCTGTCACCGCTTCCGACTCGCGAGTACCTCCTCGCGCTTCCGTTCGACCCGCTCGCACACGGCGTGCCGGCGATCGTCTTCTTCGTGGGGCTGAACGTCGCCATCCTCGTGATCCTCGCGGGGAGTGTCGCGATCTGTTACGGTCTCGCGAACCGACTCCGAGGTGCGTATCAATGACGAACACCGAGATCAACCCGTCCATGACTGACGACGAATCGAAGGCCGGCGGGCCGAGTCGCACCCCGGACGAGACGATCGGCGCGCTGTACGAGTTCTGTGCGGGGGTGATCGCGGACCCGCCGGACGCCGACGCGATCGATCGGCTCCTCGACGCCCCGCTCCCCGGTTCGCGTGACGCGCCGAACGAGTCGCTCGAGCGAGGGTTCGAGCGGCTCGACGCGTGGCGGCGAGCGGTCGACGACCCGGAAGCGGAAGCGGATCGACTCGCGGTGGAACACACGCGGCTGTTCGTCGGCCCGCGACCGGCCCTGCAGGTCCACGAATCGTACTACGCCGAGGAGTACCTCGGCGAGCCGCTTGCGAGAGTCCGCGGCACGTTGGACGCCGTCGAGGTAGATCCGGCCGCGGATCTTCGAGAGGAGGCCGACCACGCCGCAGTCGAGCTGTCCGCGCTCGCGACGCTCTCGCACCGCGCGGCCCGATCGGAACATGCCGCCCCCGACGCGACGCTGTTCCTGCGGGAACACGGCTGGTGGCTCCCGTCGCTCGCAAGCGACCTCGAGGACGCGAGCGGTGGCCAGTTCTACGCTGGCGTGGCGGCGCTCGTTGACGGACTCGTCCGGCTCGATGCCGAGAGACGGGGCGTGTCGCTCGAGGGGTGATACAGCGTCCACGCGTTCCCGTTTCGTGAGGAGGGTGGAGGTGTTTATGAGCCTGAATCAACCATATTCCGATATGGGACGGATCGTTCGCGCGGAGATAGTGATCCACGACGTGGAGACGTGCCCCGTCGCGAACGCCGCGAAACGGGCACACTCGTCGGTTACCGGGGTCGCGAGAACGACCATCGGTGACACCGTCGTCGAGGAGTTCAGCGTCGTCGACGACGGGTCTGTGGAGGAGACTGCGAACGGGCCGGCGGTGGAGGACGCGGACGGGTCGGTGGAGGACGCGGACGGGTCGGTGGAGGACGCGGACGGGTCGGTGGAGGACGCGGACGGGTCGGTGGAGGACGCGGACGGGCCGGTGGAGGACGCGGACGGGCCGGTGGAGGACGCGGACGGGTCGGTGGAGGAGGTGTTCTCGACGCGTGGCGAGACGGTGTACAGGTTCGAACACTCCAAGCTGGACGACTGTATCTGTGAGACCATCGAGGAGCACGGCGTCCCGGTCCGAGAGACGACGTTCGAGAACGGCGATCTCGTCGCGGTGTTTCACGCGACCGTCGAGACGGTCGGGGATGTCGTGGACGACCTATCGGAAATCGGCGTTGACGTCTCGGTCCAGCGGCTCGTTACTCCCGAGGGGGAGTCGGGAGGCGATCTCGTGCTCGTCGACCGATCCGAGCTTACCGACCGGCAGCTGGAGGTGCTGGAGACGGCCCACCGGATGGGGTACTTCGATCCTTCCGGCGGGGCGAACGCAAGCGACGTCGCCGAGGAGTTCGATCTGGCCCTGTCGACGGTCACGCAACATCTCTCGGCGGCACAAGGCAAACTTCTCGACGCGGTGATTGCGTCATCGAATTCGGAGTGAACCGGCTCGGGATCAAGCCTCGGGACAGTGATCCATACCGCCGACGGAACCGACGAACGAACACAGTTTCAGCGTCGGGCGGATCCGTGAGACTCCGTCCGGAACTCGAACCGTGCACCGCCGGCATCGCTCTCCGAGAGCTCGGTCGACCAGTCGTGTGCGTCCGCGATGGCGGCGACGATCGACAGTCCGAATCCCGTCCCTCCGTGTGAATCCGTGTATCCGAACTCGAACACCTCCGACCGTCGCTCCGCTGGAATCCCCTGTCCGTCGTCTTCGACGTAAAATCCCTCGCCGTCCGGAAGGCCACCGACGGTCACCGTGATCGCGTCGGCGGCATCGTCAGCACCGTTCCCGCCGTCGGCTCCGCTCGTAGTGTCTTCGTCGTGGCGGTCATCAGCGGCGGCGTGTTCCGCGGCGTTTCGAAACAGGTTCTCGAACAGCTGTCTGAGGCGGGTGGGGTCCGCGTGGATCGTCGCGTCGGTCCCCACGCGAAGGTCCGCGGCGTCGGTTTCGACCGTCTCCCAGCAGCGCTCGGCGAACGAACTGAGTTCGACCGGCTCGGTATCAGTGACGGTATCGTCTTCGCGTGCGAGCGTGAGCAGGTCGTCGATCAACTCCTCCATCCGGTCGTGGGCCCGTTCGATCGCCGCGTGATGTTCGGAGTCGCACTCCTCGGTTGCCAGCCGGAGCCGTCCCTGGGCGACCGTGAGCGGGCTTCTGAGATCGTGACTCAGCACGTCCGCGAACCGCTCGAGACGAGCGTTCTGCTGCTCCAGTTCGTCCCGCTGTCGCCGTAGTTCGGCCTTCCGGTCGTTCGCGGCCATCACCGTCTCGACGGTCGTCGCGAGAATCCGCGCGAGCGAGATGTCAGTGTCGTCGAACGCGTCCGGCTCCATCTCGCCCACGGAGAGCGTCCCGTACTCCCCGATCGGAAGGATCATCAGGCTGCGAAGCGCGGTGCCGGAGTCGAGGGCTCGTGTCGACTCGATGTCGTCGTAGACGGCCACCTCGCCGCGCTCGTACGCCCGCCAGTTGAGGGATCCACCGTCCGGAGTGAACACCTCCCGGGGCGGCAGATACTCACTGACACGGTCACCCTCCGCGACCGGAACAAGCCCGCCGGCCTCCTCGTCGTACAGACGAACGAGGGTGATCGTGAACTCGAGAATCTCCTCGGCGGCCGTGACGGTGCGCTCCGCTACCTCCTGTTCCGTCTCCGAGGCGATCAGGTCCTGCGTGGCCTCATGGAGTCGACTCAGCCGGCGCTCGCGCTCGCGGCGCTTCCGTTCCTGGTCGACGCGGTTCAGCGCGGTCGTGAGCGTCCGTGCCAGTATCTCCGCGAGCGCCTCGTCCGTGTCGGTGAACGCCTTCGGCTCGGGTGCCGACACGATGAACACGCCGTGGTCCCCGATCGGGTGGATGATGACGCTTCCGGCGGGGCTCTCCTCGCGGATCCGGTCTTCGTCGTCGACGTCGTCAACACGTCTCGGCTCGCCGCTCTCGAACACCTCCCAGACGAACGCATCCCGCGTCCCGGGCGGCGCGTCCCGGTCGTAGCTTGGCGGGGTGTCGAACGCCTCCGTTCCGCTTTCCGTCATCACGGCAGGACCCAGCCGGTCGCCGTCCTCGCTGCGGATGTGGACGCCGCTCAGTCGCGCACCCATCACCCGCTCCGCGGCATCGACAGCGACGCGAGCCGTTTCCCGTTTCGTCGTGGTGAACGCCAGCTCCCGTAGCTGGGTCCGGAGCTCGTCCACCCGCCGCTCCCGCTCGATTCGCTCTGTCACGTCCTGAAACGTCGAGATCACCCGCCGGATCCCTCCCGAGTCGTCGGCGACGACCCGGTGATGCCACTCACAGGAGACCGTCTCGCCCGTCGCCGTCACGTTTCGGTTGACGAGCGTGACGCGAGACTCGCCCTCACGGAGACGGTCGACCGTCTGCTGGACCCGGTCGATCTCGTCGTCGGGAACGATCCTCGTCCATCGCTCGCCTATCAGACGCTCCCGATCGTAGCCAAGGATTCGTTCGGCCGCCGCGTTGACCCGGTCGAACTCCAGCGACTCGGTCCACACCACCGCACCGACCGGGAGCCGATCGAACGGCGTCACGTCCCGGTTGTCGACCGCGTCGACGATACGATCGACGAGACCGTCACCGTCCGGACCATCCGACGTCGCCGTCTCGACGTCGGACACGTCCCCTATCGTCGCCCCGGACACGTAATCCGTCGCCCCGAACACGTAATCCGTCGCCCCGGACACGTAATCCGTCGCCCCGTGACGAACCGCCATCGTCGCGACGCGCTCGGAGCCGGAGCGGGGCGCGAGCACGAACGGAAGGTCCCCCCAGCGCTCTCGGACGGCTCGGAGAAGGTCGATCCCGGTCCCATCGGGCAGCTCGTGCCGTGCCACCACGCAGTCGACAGCGTTCGCCTCCAGCGTTTCGAGCGCTGCCGACACCGACCCGGCCGTCGTAACGTCGAGGGGACCGACACGTTCTCCGGGGGAATGGCGTCCGTCCTGAACGTCATCGTCCCGGTTCTTCCGATCTGCCGCCGGATCGAGACCCGGTCGATCCCGATCGTCGTCGTCGACGGACAGCACGCGGATCGGGAACTCCATGCATACGCTCACAACGACCCGCCGCAAAACAGTTTGGATGACGACGAGTTCAGCGACTCCGTGTCAACGTGGCTCCTCCAGGAAACCTTTCGTACCAGCAGTGATGACTAAGACGTGATGACGGAAAATGAAAACCTGGAACTTCCCGAGGAGATGTCCACACAACCGACCGAACTCGCCAAAGCTCACCCCGACGTGTGGAACTCCTATGCAGCACTGGGCGAGGCGTGTGCTGAGGCGGGGCCACTCGATGATGAGACGCGACGGCTGGTGAAGCTCGCGCTCGCGATCGCCAGTGAGTCCGAAGGGGCGACACACTCGCACGCCCGACGAGCGCTCGACGACGGCGTCTCTCCCGAGATGCTCGAGCAGGTTGCCGTCCTCGCGATCCCGACCATCGGGTTCCCGAAAGCGGTGGCCGGACTGAGCTGGATCGACGACGTTACTGACGACGCGTAACGGATCCTTCGGTCCGTTACGAGACGGAGTCGATCTCGTACAACTCGCCGTACTTGGCGTCGACGTACTCGAGGAACGCGTCCGCCTCGAGCGGCTCGCCAGTCGCACGCTCGACGAGCTCGTTCGTCTCGTACCGCGCGCCGTGTGCGTGCACGCGGTCCGCGAGCCACTCGTGCAGCGGCTCGAACTCGCCGTCGGCGATCCGTGCGTCGAGGTCGTCGATCTCGGCGTCGGCGGCATCGTACAGCTGTGCGGCCATAACCGATCCGAGCGAGTAGGTGGGGAAGTAGCCGAAGTTGCCGTGGCTCCAGTGGATATCCTGTAAGCATCCCTCGGCGTCGGTTTCCGGGCGGATTCCGAGGTACTCCTCGTACTTGTCGTTCCACGTTTCGGGGACGTCCTCGACGGCGAGGTCACCACGGATCAGGTCGCGCTCGATCTCGAAGCGGACGACGATGTGGAGGTGATAGGTGAGCTCGTCGGCTTCGACGCGGATGAGGTTGTCCTCGTACACCTGATTGACAGCCTCGTAGGCGTCCTCGACGGTCGCGTCCGCGGTCTCGGGGAACCGGTCCTGGAACCGAGACAGGAACAGCTCCCAGAACGCCCGACTCCGTCCAACGTGGTTCTCCCAGAGCCGAGACTGCGACTCGTGAACGGAGAGGTCACGCGACTCGCCGAGTGGCGTTCCCCAGTGCTCCTGCGGGAGTCCGAGGCTGTACTGGGCGTGGCCGAACTCGTGGATCGTCGAACCGAGCGCGCCGAGCGGGTCGGACTCGTCGAACCGGGTCGTCACCCGACAGTCGAACTGGTTGCCGGAGGTGAACGGATGCGAGGAGACGTCGAGACGGCCCCGAGAGAAGTCGTAGCCGAGCAGCTCCAGCGCCTCGCGGGCGAGCGCCTCCTGTTCGGCTTCGGGGAACTCGCCGGCAAAGGTGTCGACTGCGAGCTCTCGATCGGAGTCGCGGATCGCGTCGATCATGGGCACGAGCGTCTCACGGAGCGCCTCGAGGATCGCCTCCGCGCGGTCGATCGAGAGGCACGGCTCGTACTCCTCGAACAGCACCTCGTACGGGTCCCGGTCCGGGTCGACGTGGTCGGCGTACTTGCGTTTGAGTTCGACGTGTTTCTCGAGGTACGGCGCGAACGTTTCGAACTCGTCGTCGGCTTTCGCCTCCTCCCACGCGGCGAGCGCCTCGGAGCTGGTTTCCGAGATCTCCTCGACGAGTTCGACCGGAACGGCGTCCGCTCGTTCGTACTCCCGACGGATCTCCCGGACGACTGCCGCCTGCTCGTCGGTCAGGTCTACGCCGTCCAGCTCATCGAGCAGCTCGCCGGTCTCCTCGTCGGTGAGGAGCTCGTGTCGGAGCGACGAGAGCGTCGAGAGCTGTTTCGATCGGGCTGGCGTACCGCCCTCCGGCATCATCACCTGCTGGTCCCAGCTGAGCACGCCCGCGGCACTGCCGACCGCGTTCCAGCGGCGAGCGCGATCGAGGAGGCTTCCGTACGCATCCGGCGCATCCGCCGCATCCGCCGAGTCGGACTCCGTGGACTCCGTTGACATACCCTGATCTTCGTCGCGCGGCTTAAGAAGGGTCCGAACGCGGTCGTTTCCGGGCGGACCGTACTACGAAACCAATGTTGACCTCCTCCCACGGCTGAAGCCCTGTCTCTTACCCACAAATCAAGTCGCTACCGAGATCGATGAACTCGGCTGAAAATACCGATATCTACAGATGTAATGCCCTCATGAAGCGATTTTGTCGATCTCGTTTATCCGCATTCAGCAACTCCCAACCGCCGATATCACCGCCCGAATCGCTCCTCATCTCGATCTATCGAGTACAGATCAGGTCCGACAGCGTCTGAAAACGTCTGTTTGGGTCTCGGTGAACTTATGGGTAAAAGATAGGTCTCCGCCGTCGGGTGAAGGCGGGTTGTCGTGGGAGCTGTCGAGTTGGGCGCGGCGCGAGATCATCGAGAAGATCGAGTACCGCTGCAAGTACGTCGGCGTGGAAGTGAAGCGGGTGTTTCCACGGGGGACGAGTCGCGTGTGCCCGCGGTGTGGGTCGCCCGGGCATACGTGCAAGTCGCCTGATCACGATGAGGAAGTGTGGTGGGGCGGGCACTTCCGGTGCGACAACGCTCGATGTGGATTCGAAGGCGACCGGGATTACGTCGCGGCAGTGAACGTGGCCCGCGTGTTCTTCAGCGCGACGGATGGGTTGGATCACGGTTTTACGTCCTCCTACACGGGGGATTGCGAAACCGTGCCAGCCCGCCGTTCCGCTGGCACGCGGCTCACGTTCGGGCATGGCGTTGTTGCCTACAAGCCCGAACAGGCAGGGGCGACCGCTGGTGGTGGGTCGGCCCGCGTGGCGCCCGCCGTCGCCCTGCCAGAGTCGAATTCGGATGGTAGTGATGGGTGTGGCCCAACCACCCGCCAGTACACCCAATTCCAACGGGTCACTGCGGAAAATAGGAACGGTGACGCAACTCGGACGGGCTACCTGTCGGCCCGGAGCCCGCTGCCCGGCAGCGTCGGTGTCGTCTTCGTTTCCGTCGAGACGATGTCGACGCCGCTGAGCTCGAATCGTGCACCGCCGGCCTGGCTCTCGGTGACATCCACGGACCAGCCGTGTGCCTCAGCGATCCGTTCGACGATCGCGAGGCCGAATCCGGTTCCGTCCTGGGTCGTGGTGTGGCCCGGGTCGAACACGCGTTCGCGAACGTCCGGGTCGATACCCGGTCCGTCGTCCGCGACGTAGAACCCCGTACCGTCGGCGAGCATCCCGACTTCGATCTGCGGTTCGTCGGCGCCGTGTTCGTTCGCGTTCCGAAACAGGTTCTCGATCACCTGCCGGACGCGGCCGCGGTCACACTCGATCCGAGGGAGCGGATCCGTCACGTGGAGATCGGCCGCTGCCTCACCGCCGACCGTGCCCCACGCTCTGTCGACCACCGTACGGAGGTCGGTTTCGCTGGTTTCTTCGACCGTTTGGCCTTCCCGGGCGAGCGCGAGGAGATCGCCGATGAGTTCGTCCATCCGTCCGAGCGCGTCCTGTGCCCGAGCGATCCGTTCGGTTGCGGCGTCGCCGTCGAGGTCGGCCGCCACTTCGAGATTTCCGACGGCTACCGACAGCGGATTTCGAAGATCGTGCGAGACGACGCTCGCGAACTCCTCGAGTCGCTCTCGCTGGATCTCCAACTGCCGTTCTCGCTCGACGCGCTCTCCAGCAAGAAAGAGATATCCGACGACGTCACCGCGGCCCCCACCAGCGACGGTGGTGTTGCTTGCGCCGTCAGGATCGACGTGGTCCGGGTTTGCGGAGTCGTTGGGGTCCGTGTCCGTATTTGCGGAGTCGTTGGAGTCCGTGTTCGTGGAGTCGCCGGTGTTTGAATCGGCAGCAGCGGCGTCGACGAATCGTCCACGTTCGTGAATCCACGTCTCATCGTCCGTGACGAGACGGTACGCTACGTCTACCCGTCGTTGATCGTCGTGGAGCGCGCTCCGAAGCCGCTCCCGATCCTCGTGATGGACGGCGTCGAGCCACGATGAACGACCGAGTTCCCCGACCGGAATCGGTAGTTCGTTCGACGACTCGACGACCAGCCGGTCGGCGGCACCATTCGGACGCCGGTACGCGACTCCCGGACGATGATCGTTCCCACGGGGCATATGTTGCCTAGAGTCGTGGCCTCAGATAAGTCTTATTTATTTTATAATTCTCCGGCGTAGTTTTATCTGCTCGTCCGATGAACACACGGATCGGTCCTGGTGACACCGCGCAAGCATGGTGTCTTGGGTGGTCGAACAGTCGTCCTCCCGTCACCACTTTGTGCTCGTCGTGTGATGTGAGCGTATGCGCGCAGCCGTCCTTCGCTCGCACGGGGAACCGCTTGCGGTCACTGACGTGCCGGAGCCCGACCCGGGACCGGACGGGGTCGTCGTTCGAGTCGACGCCTGTGGCGTCTGCCGGAGCGACTGGCACGCCTGGAAGGGGCACGGCGAGTGGGCGAACGACCACGTACCGACTGGACAGGTGCTCGGCCACGAGCCTGCTGGCGAAGTCGTCGATGTCGGCGAACGCGTCGATCGGTTCTCGGTCGGCGATCCGGTCGTCGTCCCGTTCTCTCTCGGCGACGGCACCTGTCGGTCCTGTCGGCGGGGACACGGTAACGTGTGTGCGAACGGGCGAGCCCTCGGATTCGAGTCCGACGCGCCGGGTGCGTTCGCCGAACTCGTCGGCGTGCCGGCAGCCGACTACAATCTCGTCACGCGCCCCGACTGGCTCTCGCCCCGGGACGCCGCGGCGCTCGGCTGTCGGTATATGACCGCGTATCACTCGCTCGTCGAGCGTGCCGACCTCGACGGCGGCGACTTGCTCGCGGTCCACGGCTGCGGCGGCGTCGGCCTCTCAGCCGTCCAGCTCGGGACCGCACTCGGTGCCACCGTCGTCGCGATCGACGTCGACGACGACGCGCTCGCACGCGCCGTCGAGGTCGGTGCGGACCGCACGGTGAATCCAACGGAACTCGATCCGAGCGGTCACGACGTCCCGGAACGAGTTCGATCGGTCGCCGGTGGGGGCGTCGACGTCTCAGTCGACGCGCTGGGGATCGCCGAGACGTGTCGGAACTCGGTTCGTTCGGTCCGGCCTCGTGGGGTCCACGTCCAGATCGGTCTGACGACCGACGCGGAGCGCGGCGAGGTGTCGCTACCGACCGACTGGATGACCCGCTGGGAGGTGTCGTTCGTCGGCTCCCGCGGCATGCCGCCGACGAGCTACGACGACCTGTTTTCGCTCATCGAAGCGTCCGAGATCGATCCCGGCGACCTCGTCGGTCGAGAGCTTGCGCTCTCGGAGGTGTCCGACCGGCTCGCCGCGATGGACGAGTACGACAGCCGGGGTGTCGAGGTCGTCACCGAGTTCCACGGCTAGCGTTCCCGCTCCGCGCCGAGTCCGGGGATCGCGACGGCGTCTTCGACCCGACCCATCAGCTTCGAGGCCGTGAGCACCAGAGCGAGGTACGCGAGACCGGTCACCGCGAAGATGACGGTGTACCGGAACGTGTTCGACGCGATCTGGAACGCCCGGTAGTACAGCTCCGGAACGGTGATGAACGCCGCCAGCGAGGAGTATTTGATCAGGTAGACGAACTCGTTCGTCCACGAGGGGATCGCGTACCGGAGCCCCTGCGGTAACACGACGTAGTAGATCGTCTCCACCTTCGAGAGGCCGATGGCGCGCCCCGCCGTGATCTGTCCCTCCTCGACGCTTTCTAAGGCTCCGCGGATATACTCCGCCTGATACGCGGCGCCGTTGAGCGTGAATCCGACGATGGCGACCCAGACGACGTTTCTGGGGAACACCCCCGACAGCGCCGCCGGAACGTACTGGCTCAAGTTCAGTCCGTAGTGGAGCACGAACAGCTGTGCGAGAAGCGGTGTTCCCCGGAGCAGCTCCGTGTACGTCAACGAGGCGTACGCCGTGTACCGCCCGTACACGCGAGCGACCGACAACGGCACTGCGATGAAGAACCCGACCACGAGACTCACGAGCGTGATGACGATCGTGAGCCACATGCCGCGGGCGATATCCGGCGAGATCTCCACCGCGAACGCGACGTCGTTCGCGTACGCCGCGAGCCCCGGCAGCGTCGCGAGGACGGTCTCGACTGCAGCCGGCGAGACGAACGGGTCGCCGACGGGAACGACCACGCCGCCGAGCCAGCGGTTGAGCCAGCTTGCGACCAGCCACGTCCAGAACAGCGCGCCCGCAGCGAGCAGGAGGACGCGGCCCGCGGAGAGCTTCGACTCGGCCGCACGCTCGCGGATCGTGGCCGGTCTCGTCGCGCTCGCCATCAGTCGTGTCCCGCGATGCGTTCGAGGAAGCGGCCGGTCCGCTCCCGTTCCGGGCGTTCGAAGAGCTGTTCAGGCGGTCCCCGTTCGATCACGTGTCCGCCGTCGAGGAAGACGATCTCGTCGGCGACGGCTCGTGCGAAACTCATCTCGTGTGTGACGACGAGCATCGTCATTCCATCCGCAACGAGGTCGTGCATCACCTCGAGCACCTCGCCGATCAGCTCGGGATCGAGCGCGCTCGTCGGTTCGTCGAACAGCATGAGCTTCGGTTCCATCGCCAGCGCCCGAGCGATCCCGACTCGCTGCTTTTGGCCACCCGACAGCTCCGCCGGATACGACGCCGTCTGATCGCTCAGCCCGACGCGGTCAAGCTGCTCGCGGGCTCGCGCCTTTGCGTCAGAGTCCGACAGCCCGAGCACGCGCTGCGGCCCGAGCGCGACGTTCTGGAGGGCGGGAAGATGTGCGAACAGGTTGAAGTCCTGAAACACCATCCCGACCTCACGCCGAAGCTCGTTTACGTCCGTCTCCGGTCCGGTGATCTCCTCCCCGTCGAGATGGATCGTTCCTTCCTGAACTTCGGTCAGCCGATTCACACAGCGGAGCATCGTCGACTTGCCGGAGCCGGACGGGCCGATGAGCACGGAGACGTCTCCACGGTCCATCTCGAAGGAGACGTCGTGAAGCACCTGTTCGTCGCCGTACCATTTCGAGACGTCGACTGCACGAAGGAACTCGCCGTCACTCATGCGGACTCACTCCCTGGAATGGCGTAGTGGTCACCGAGACGGTCGAGCGCGCGGTTCGTCGCGAACGTGAGGATGAAGTATATCGCACTGATGAAGATGATCACTTCGAGCACCGCCGTCGTCCGCTCGACGAACAGGTCGTATCCACGCGTCAAAAGCTCCGCGAGACCGATGGCGAAAACGATGCTCGTGTCTTTTAACACGATGGTGAACTCGTTCTGGAATCCCGGGATCGATCGACGGAGCGCCTGGGGCACCGCGACGTGTCTGACCGCCTCGAACTGCGACATGCCGAGCGCTCGTGCCGCCTCCAGCTGTCCGTCGTCGACGCTCCCGAGCGACGCCCGGAAGATCTGGCTCTGGTACGCCGCGCTTCGCAGTCCCAACCCCAGTATGCCCGACATGACCGCACCGGAGATCGAGTAGAATCCGAGGTTCACCTGCGGGACGCCGATCACGAAGAACATCACGACGAGGATGACGACGATCGGCGTCCCTCGCAGTACCACTCCGACCGTCTCAACGAGCCGCTTGAGGTACCCGTCGCCGTACACCTCTATCGCGCCCGCCGGGAAGCCGACGATGAACCCCAGCAGGATCGACGCCACGGTCAGTCCGATGGTGAGCACCAACCCCCCGGCGAGATAGTCGGCGTTCCGGAACACGAACGCCCAGTCGTCGAGGTCGCCGACGAGGGGAACGACTGCCGACGCGATGGCGTCAGTGACGATCGTCGACGCGATGGCGTCAGTGACGATCGTCGACGCGATGGCGTCAGTGACGGCGTTCGGGTGCGCGGAGACGATGCTGTCGGCCGCGGCGAGTACGGCCCCCGCCGTTGCGGACATCTACTCCTGCCCGAACCAGCGGTCGGTGATCTCGGCGTACGTGTTCTCCTCTTGCACGGCGGCGAGACCGTCGTTGAGCGCCTCGCGGAGGTCGTCGTCCGCCTGACGAACCCCGAATCCGAACTCCTCGCCGGTCTCCTCGATGAACGCGATCTCCACGTCGCGCTGTGCGGCGAACGTCTCCGCGACCGGCAGGTCGATGACGACCGCGTCGATGTTCTCGTTTTCGAGGTCTTCGACCGCGAACACGTAGTTGCCGTACGAGGAGTAGTCGTCCTCGTCGATGATACCCGCATCGATCAGGTTCTGCTGTGCCTGGTCGGCGCCGGTCGTCCCGGACTGTGCGCCGACCCGCCGGCCCTCGAAGTCGTCCCAGCCGGCCGGCTGGAACTCGCCGCCGTCGCGAACGAGCACCGCTTGGTCCGATTCCCAGTACGGATCCGAAAAGGAGATCGTCTCCTGCCGGTCCGGGTTGATCGTCATCGCGGCGGCGATAACGTCGATCTGGTCGCTCGTGAGCGCAGGGATAAGCCCGTCGAACTCGTACTCGTCCCACTCTCCGAGCTCGTACTCCGTCTCTGCGACGACCGCTTCGAGCAGGTCGATGTCGAACCCGATCAGTTCGCCGTCCTCGCGCATCTCGAACGGCGGGAACCCGGGAGCGGTTCCCGGCGTGATCTCCTCGCTGTCGTCGCCGAGACAGCCGGCGATGCCGGTCAGCCCGACGACGCTCGACGCGCCAGTTACCTTCAGGTACGTCCGCCGACTGATGTCGGTCTCGATGTGGCGTGACATACACGTGGGAGGTGCAGCGTCGGTTTTAAGCTTTCCTCACGAAGACGAGGAGTTCACGATTCTGTCCGTTCCACCCGCAAAGCTACCGATTCGATCACTGTAACTTCACAAATCGATCGTGATGGATGGCGGCTCCGGACGCTCCTTTCGAGAACACTGATGTCGGATCCCGTCACCGAAACGGTGCTGTCGGATCCCGTCACCGAGCTGTCCACACTGCCGCACCGTCCGGCGGCTCACGCTCCGCCAGTCGGGATCGGCATCGACCGGCTCTCGGACTGCCGCCGTACGACCCACATGGCACCCACCGCGAGCGCGACGGCTCCGCCGAGCGCGACGAGGTTCACTCGCTGCCAGAACGACGTGTACAACACGAGGTCACGACCCAAAAGCAGGGTTGTCACGAGCAGGGCCATCGATCCACCGGCAAGGAGCCGCGTCGTCCGCGCCGTCGCCGCGTCGATCCCGGCGTAGTTCCCGCGAGTTGCCTCCGTCGCGAACACGAGCGTCGCGAGGAGCCCGAGATGGGCGGTCAGTCCGGCAACGTAGAACCACGCCTGCGCACCCGGCGAGTACGTCAGGAACGGCACCGCCCGCGAGAGGACGACACTCCCGACGAGTCCGGCGAGCGCGATGGCCAGCGCGACCCCAAGTAGCCGCGTCGTTCCACCCCGGTCGCCCGGATCGCGCCCCCACAGCGTCGCCAACCCCAGGAGCGTGAAGATGATCAGCGCGACAATCAGGTGTGCGGCGTGTGTCGAGACGGTGTAGCCGTCGGGAACGAGCCCCCCGATCGTCACCGTGATCGCGCCGACGGTGATCTGGACCGGGAGTACGACGACGGCGAGCGTCGCGGCCAGGCGCGTCCGCCGGTCGAACGATCCGAGCCACGTCCACGCCGCGACCCCGATGATCAGAAAGCCGGTTATCATCGCCCACACGCGGTGGAACCATTCGATGAAGTCAGGGTTGATCGTTAACGCGGGGATGAGCTGGTCCGAACAGAGGGGCCACTGCGCCTCACACGCCAGTCCGGAGCCGGTCGCAGCCGTGTACACGCCGATGGCGAAAAGCGTCAGCGTCATTCCCGTCGTCGCCGCCGCGTACCGTCGAAAGGTCAGCCACGCGGGTCGAACACTCATTTGCACGTGTTCAGGTTTCAGCGTATTTAGACCGTTCGACCGATCCGGACGCACGGGAAGCCGGCCGGCACACGGCAGCCACGCTGGAGTTCCATCGAACTGCTACCCGGTCAGTTGCCTTCGAGCCCGCCGCGCTTTCGTTGCCATCTCCTCGTTCCCCTCGACGTCGGCGAGGGTCTCCACCGCCTCGAGCTTCCGGACTGCGTCGTCGAGAAACGACCGCACGTCACCGGTGTACGCGTACACCATGTACTCGTCCGTCATCACGTCGACGATCGCCTGTGGACCGAGCCCCTCGGCACGGAGCTCGAGTACGTACCGGATGAACTTCTCCTCCGGACAGCCGCAGTAGGGGTTCGAATCACAATCACAGTCGAGAAAATCCTCGGCGAAATCGAGGATCCGGTCACGAGTCGTCGAATCGAGCTTCGAGAGACCGTCACCTGTGAACAGCAGATCGAGGGTCGCTCCCGAGAACGCTCCCTTCGGAACGTTCGTCTCGAGCTGCGAGGAGAGCTGCCGGTGGTTCTTGACGTAGATCTTATCCGTGAACGCCACGCGTGTCGATTCGTACGTCGTCGTCAGTTAAAAGAACACGGTGACGGTCGCGATGGGACCGGCACGCAAGCAGCTAGAACGCTCACCGCTGCAGGTTAACGAAGGGACCTCACACCACCGGAACGCAAAAAAGAGGCCTCACAGCTCAGGAACGGTAACGTGGAACCCTCCGTCACGGGATTCGACGAGACAGAGATGGTAGCCGCGCTTGCGCGAGAGCTTCACGAAGCTCTTTCGCTTCGATCGACCGAACAGCCCACCGCCGACCGCGTCGCTCGCGGTCTCCAGCGCACCGGGCTCGAAGAAGCTTGCCGTCACCGCGAACGCCCCTGCGAACGAGTCGTTCGACTCCGCGATGTCGCCACCGTGTGCCACGAGCGACTCGAGGGTATCCTTCTCGGTCGGATCGCGTCCGTCGTTCAACTCGGCGATGAAAAGCGGGTTCCCCATCCGGTCGCGCAAGACGAGATCGAACGTACGCTGTTCGCGGTTCTCCGATCCTCCCTCTCGGGTGATCACCGACACCGAGCCGTCGATCTCCGCGCGGTCGATCTCCGGAAGCGCGTCGTACAGATCGCGGAGGGCGCTTTCGTTCCCCGTTGAGCTCACCTCGAACGGGAGTTCCTGAACGAGCCATCGAGTGAACGTGTACTCCAACGTCCCGTGGAGAAACTCCTCGAACGCAACGCCGTCGACGGCCACACCGCCGCTGTCGAACCCCGTGTGGTGTTCGATCCGGAGGTTGTCCTCGAGCGCTTCCGAGTCCACATCGCCGTCGTGGACGTCGTCCAGCGTCACACCCCCTTTCGAGTCGTATCTGATGAAGAGGTTGGTCTGACTCCGCGCCTCTGCCGCCGAAAGGCTCCGTGCTGCGTTACCGTCCCCCGGGCGAGCCGCGGCGAGCTCCTCTCGCGTCCGTTCGAGCTCCGACTCGAGTTCGGCCATTTCGGATTCGAGCCCGTCGATCTCCGACTCCAGCGTCTTGACCTCCGACTGGAGACGGTCACGTTCCGCGGCGAGCTCGTCGCGCTCCTCGGCCAACGAGTCGCGGTCCGACTCGGCCGCAGACAGCGCTGACTCCGTCTCCTCGAGCTCCGTTTTGAGCCGCTGGAGCTCTCGGTTCAGTTCGCTCCGCTGGACCGAGGACCGCTCCGACACGGCCGACGTCCCGGCGGACTGCCCGGTCGATCTGGGCTCCGGGGAGTTGCGTCCCTCGTTCGTCGTTCTGCGTGGACCGTTCGACCGCGAGTCTGGCCGTTCGCTGGCTTCGGACGGATCGAGCGCCGGGATCGATTTCGCCTCCCGCCACTCCGCTTCCTCCGAGAACACGTCGTCGTCAGCCGCCGCTTCCGCCACCGTGTGCTCGCTGTCGGAAGCCGACTCGGCAGCTGACTCGGCGGCCGACTCGGACGCGGACGCGACCGTCCCGTGAGACGTCGTGGTCCCGTCTCGGGGTGGTTCGCTTCGAGCCGTTCCGTTGGCGGACGAACCGTTTTCGTCCGATCCGCTCTCGTCGGGACTGGCGTCCGAGCCAGTGTCCGCGACCTCGTCCGTGTCCGCTGCAATACCCGTTTCGGGTTCGTGGTCCGGATCCGATTCGACATCGCGGTCCGAACTCGCTTCGGCGGTCGATCCGGATTCGTCCCCAGTGACTGGTTCGGGCCCGCCTTCGGTTGCCGGTTCGGATCCGTCTCCAGTCGCGTCGTCATCGGCAGCTGGATCCGTTTCGTCGTCGTCAGCGACGGTGCTCGGTTGCGGTTCGGGGATCTCGCGGACGTCGAGATCGACCTCGTACACGGAGTAGATACCGACCTCGTCGTCGGCGAGATCGAACGCGTCCTCACCCGTCTCTACTCGTCGGGAGTTCCCGACGAACGCCGCGGCCCGTGACTCGCCGGCCGTGTATGTGACGTAGTAGTCACCGGAGAGGACGTTCTCCGAGAGCTCAACGTAGCCGGTGAACCCCCCCTCAGAGAGCTTTCGGTCCGCCTCCGACAGCGGCGTGTCGTTCGTGTAGTACTGTGCTCGCTTCTCGCCGCCACGCTCCTGCATCGCGAAAAGCAGCGGAAGCACCTCCTCCGGGGACTTATATACGGTCCCCGAGGCGTCGGCGAACGCGTCGAGCTCGGCGTCGACCGTCCCGACGACGCGGCCGTTCAGCATGAACAGCCATCCCGTTCCGTTCGTCGCCGCCCCTGAGAACCCCCGATCCGCGAGACGTCGGAGTCCGGCAAACCCGTCGGAGAAGCTCCGGTCGTCCCACTCGGTGATCTCCTCGATACGCTGGGCGTCCATTACTGGGTGTAGTTCGCCGGAGACGACGCAAATACTTTCCGGAGCGTAGGACGGCCGTCTGACGCGGTAAGGAGCCGGACACGACGGCACGAGATCGGCTTCCGGGGCGAGGCGGCACGGGCTCTGCCGTGACTACGGTGGCTGCTTCAGTCGTTGCGTGTCGACGCTCACTCGAACAGCCGATCGACGGTCCGGATAAACCGATCGACGACCCGATCCGGAAGCGACGGCGACACCGTATCGAGAAGCGCCGCCGTCCGGTCCGGATCCGCCAACGTGACCGTCATCGGCTCCGTTTCGGAGCGGTCGATAACGCCGTCCTCGGCGAGCTTCCCGACGTGATACGCGACCGTGCTTCGGGCGACGTCCAGTTCGTCCGCGAGGTCGACGGGGCGCATCGGCCCGTCCGCGTGGAGACGGACGACGATCCCGCGTGCCGTCTCCCGACGAAGGTACGCGATCGCCGTCCGTTCCCACGGGTCGAACTCCGGTGCGAAGTAGTGGGTTCGCCCGCCGATCTCCTCGATGACGACGTCGCCGTTCCGGGACAGCCGACGAAGATGGTACTGGGTCTGCCCGGTCGCGAGGTCGAGATCGCGGCCGATCCGGCTGAAGTGAACGCCGGGAGTGTCGTACACGTGTCTGCGGATCCGGTCACGAGTCGTCGACATTCGATGGATATCCGTTTGTTCCCCGGCGTAAAACGTCTCTCGGATCCGTTCCATCCCGAGCCGCGTGCCGTCGTGCCGATCGCGCCCCTCGAGCCGACGGCCGAACGGGGATGATTTCATAACGGTTCCCTGCACAGGGTCGAACACGTGTGAGTTCCGAGTCTCTCGATCGAGTCGACGACGTCGTCGGAGCACTCGCTGCCGCCGTCAGTGAGAGCCCCGTCGCGACCGCGAACCGGCCGGGCTGGTGGGGCGTCGAAGGGTCGATCCCGCTGCTAGTCGTCGTCATCGTCGCCGGAATCGGCACCGGGCTTCTGTTCGCGGTGAGTCTTCTTGCGTACCACCGGCGACGGAGCAGACAGTATCTTCTTATCAGCGTCGCCGTCGGCGCACTCTGGCTACGGTCGGTCATCGGGGCGGCTACCGTCCTCGGCTACGTGCCGATGCCCGTTCACCACTTCATCGAGCACAGTTTGGATTTCCTCATCGCCGCGCTGGTGTTGTACGCCGTGTACGCCAACGCACCCGGCACGCTCTCCGGGCGGATCGACACTGGCTCCGACGAGATCGACGAGTAGTAGCCGCTCGCATCGAACGTCTCACGGCTTGTGATCTGCGTTCCCGTACAGACTCACGCGGCCGGACAGTCCACCGACCTTGCTTCCGACCTTCGTTGACGGTGTCTTCACCAATCTGACCCAACGGCCGGAGCAGATATGTGAATCTCTTCAGATTTCATAAACGGAGGGGTAATGATCCAATTTCTGTACTGTTCAGTTCTGTATCATCGAGGGCGTCATGGAATAGTTCACAAACCTACAGAAGAATTGCACAGTGCCGATATCGCAGCGATCGATCTCGGGCGTATATTGCGCATACGAGAATCGATGTGTGGTTTATAAAGGTGTATTCAGCGTGGTGAGGAGTGGTATATAAGTGAGCGGTGGAGCAGAGACCGACTTGGAAGCCCCAGCCGCGACGGCTCGCGCGGCTCGCTGCGCGCTTCAGTCGCTCACTTCGCTCGCTCCTTGCAGTGCTTGCTTCGCCGGGCGTCGCCCTCGCGACTGCCCCTTCCAGTCCCGCCCCGCACCGCAGCCTCGGACCACCCCAGCCTCGACCGGAGGGGCCGCCGGAACCGCTCGGCGGCCCCTCCGGTCTCCCTCGCGCGCTCGCTCACGGGCCTGCGGCCCGCTCGCGGCGCGCGCCACCGCAACCACAAGCAAAACATTGTTCGTTTATCAGGCGACTGCGGGCGGTCGGCGCGCGCCTCCGAGCGGGCCGCAGGCCCGTGAGCGAGCGCGTGCGAGGGAAGCGGCGGCGAGCGCGGAACGCGCGAGCCGCCGACGAGGCTGGGGAGGCGTGAGGTGCGGTTGCGGTGCGGTCGGGTGGGGTTGAAAGGGGCAGCCGTGATCCCCGCGAGCGGAGCGAGCGGGGGCTCGGGAGACGCAGTCTCCCGGTGGGGCGACGCCCGCCGCTGTAAGCACCACAGGGAGCGAGCACCGCGAGCGACCGAGGAGCGCAGCAAGGCGCGCGAGCCGTCGCGGCTGGGGCTTTCAGATCGTTCGTCGCGGAGCTATCGCTCCCGCGACTCACTTATAAACCAAATCCGATCCCCTTACATGATTCCTTATAAACAACCCAGTCACCCTAATAAGAGACGTACGCCCGGTATCGATCACGAAGCAGGCTCGTTCGCACGAGTGATTCGGGTGTGATATTATGACACAAACACCATGAAAGTAGTTTTGCAACACTCTATCTTGACATCCTCCTCCGCGTAAACGCGGAGGAATCCTGAGCGTTGGAGATTTCAGGTTTGCAGTTCCACCGAACCTCAGTACGGTGAGACTCCGTGTGAGGTTCACGGACTGTGGCGGGTGGGACTGCTGGGAGTGCCAAGCCCCCGGTACTCCTATCCTCCATCGTATATGGACTCCCGAAGTTGTTTTTGCCTTGGGGAGTCCGGCAGATCTCGACGGACTTGGAGTTACTTTCTGTGGTGCCTACAGCAGTCGGGCACTGCATCGGTTCATTATAGGAACCGACCGTTCACCTGACTGGTTCCGATTACTGTCTTATTGCTTGGGGCGGACAGGCCGCCATCGTAGGACTGGCGGGAATCGCTCCGTTCCCAGCCTGATTCCTACCGATACGTAGGATTGCCTGTCAGTTCAAGCTACGGATTGCCAAATCTCAGTGTGGCTATTGCAGCGTGGATTGCTTCCGAGTTGTCGGATTCATCCTGCGGCTGAAGCCGCAGGTATTCTCCTTGATTCTTTATAATCTCTAATGAATGGCTGACCAGTTAGGTAGGAGGTAAACCAACGTTCAGGACATACACCCTAACAGGTCTATCAGGTGTTATCGACGTGCCAACAGGATTAAAGCGTGATTTAGGACTGCTTTCGACGATGGCGATCGCCATCGGGGCGATGGTCGGATCGGGAATTTTCATTCTGCCGGGCGTGGCGTACGTGACGGTGGACGGGCCGGCGGTGGTGTTGGCGTTTCTGCTGGCGGGAGTGTTGGTGTTGCCGGCGGCGTTTTCCGCTTCCGAGATGGCGACCGCGATGCCCGAGGACGGCGGATCGTACGTGTACGTCGAGCGGGGGATGGGGCCGTTGCTCGGAACGATCGCCGGTATCGGTAACTGGTTCATGCTCTCGTTTAAAGGCGCGCTCGCGCTGATCGGCGGCGTCCCCTATCTCGTGTTCGTCGCTCCCGGCATCGCCGAGTACATCCTCCCCATCGCCGTCCTCCTCGCCGTGTTTTTCACCCTCATCAACGTCGTCAGCACCAAAAGCGCCGGCAGCCTCCAGTTCGCCATCGTCGGTGTGATGATCGTTGCGCTCGCGTGGTTCATCCTCGGCGGTATCCCCGACGTCTCACCCGAACGAACCGCGGGCGCGTTCAACTACGGGTCGGGTGGACTGGTCGCGGCGACCGCGCTGGTGTTCATCTCGTACGCCGGCGTGATCAAGATCGCCGCGGTGGCCGAGGAGGTCAAAGACCCCGGCACGACGATCCCCCGAGCGATGGTCGGCTCGCTTCTGTTGACGACCGGGCTGTACGTCGCGGTCGTGTACGTCGCCGTCGGCGTCGTCGACATCGACGCCGCCATCGCCGCCGGCGAACTCCAGTCCGACGGAGAAGGACCGATCATGGCTCTGGCGGCCGACGCCACGCTCGGCCAAGCCGGTACCGTCGCCGTCGTCGGCGCGGCGCTGTTAGCGTTGGCATCGACGGCGAACGCGGGGCTGTTGTCGGCGTCGCGGTTCCCGTTCGCAATGGCGCGTGACGGACTGGCTCCGGGTGCGTTCGAGCGAGTGAGCGAGCGGTTCAACACGCCCGTGCTCGCGGTCTCGCTGTCGGGGGCGGTGATCGTCGTGTTGATCGTGTTCTTCCCGATCGACCAGGTGGCAAAGTTCGGCAGCGCGTTCCAGATCATCGTGTTCATTCTGGTGAATCTCGCGCTGATCGGCTTCCGAGAGGGAGCGGTCGACGATTACAGCCCCGAGTTCACCTCGCCGCTGTACCCGTGGATGCAGATCTTCGGGATGGCCAGCGGCTTCGTCGTGCTCACCCAGGTCGGCACCGTCCCCTTCGCCGGTGCCGCCCTCATCACCGCCGTCTCTGCCGTCTACTTCTACGTGTACGTCCGACCGCGGATCGACCGCGAGGGTGCCGCACGGACCGAAGTCCGCCGGAACGTCGGCGAAACCGCCGTCGAGCGCACCCGCGAGCTGTTCGCCGAAGGCCGCCGCTACGACTCGCTCGTCGCTATTACCGAACGAACGCCGGTGCCGACGCGGATCGATATGCTCCGGATCGGGATGGACTTATCCGCGCTCCGAGAAGGCTCGGTGCAGGTTGCGACGTTCAAGAAACTCCCCCACCGCGTGTTCACTGCCGGCGACACGACTTCGAGACACGACGAGCCGCCCGAGTGGGCGCTCGAGGCGGAACCGCTCCCGGGAGTCAGAGACGACGCCGACGTGACGAACGCCGACGGAACGACTGACGGCGGCGTCTCACGGCCGGACGAGGAGAGTGCTGCAGGGCTCGACGGCGATGCCTCGACCGTCGGGACAGGACCCGACAGATCCGGCCGACCGAACCGAAGGCGGACTCCCCAAGTCGATTTCCGGACGATCCGGACGGAGGAGGTGGGGTCGGCGATAGTGGAGTTTGCGGCGTTCGAGGATATGGATTTCATTCTGTTGGAGCGCCGGGTGGAGGAGTTACACGAGCTGTACGGTGAGGGGCTCAACGAGCACGTGTTGAAAAACGCGCCGTGTGGGGTGTTGCTGGTGGAGGATCGCGGATTCGAGGGGGCCGACGAGATAGCGGTGGCGACGAGTCGAGGGGTGTACGATCCGGAGAAACTGTTGGTGGCGGACGCGATCGCCGAGGAGACGGGAGCGACGCTGACGCTGCTGCAGACGGTTCCCGAGGGCGCGCCCGACGAGCGGAAGCGAGCAGTCCAACAGTACCACGACGAACTGCGGCGGGTACTGACGGTGACCGCGGACTCACGGATCCTCGAGACGGACGACCGCGTCGAGGGGCTCGCACAGTACGCGAACGCGGCCGACCTGCTGGTCACGACGACCGAACGGCGCGGGCTCCGCGGTGCGGTGTTCGGCCGCCCCGGCGACCGACTCGTCGACACCGTCGACATCACCGCCATCATGGTCCAGCCAGCCGACCAACGACAGACCGGCCTGATCCAGCGCGTGCTCCTCGACCGCCTCTTCGGCGGCTAACTCGTTTCGGAGCCGATTTTGAGCGCGTCGCTATCGCGAACCCGACCGATTTCGCAAAACCGGGCGGAGCTAGCTTCGCGAGGCGGAGTGGTTGGTTTCGATACCCCCGTACTCCGACTCGAACTCTCGAATGAGCTGTCCCATTCTTGCGTACCAGTCGTTGAGGGTTCGCCGCATCTCGTTGGCGATCTCTTCGGGGTCTGCGGGATAGTACACGTGGTAGTAGCCGCCCGAATCGTAGTTCACCTGTTCCTTCCGAACGAAGCCGTCCTGAAGCAGCCGCTGGATCGACCGGTACGCCGTCGACCGCTCACGATCGACGCGGTCGGCGACTTCGTCGACGGTCAACGGCTCGTCGCTCTCGACCAGCGCAGCGAAACACTCCCGGTCCAACTGCTTGAGACCATAGATACACTCCAGTAATCCCTCACACACCAGCTCCTGTTGGAGCTGTTCGGTCAGTGGGTCCTGCATGGATTACATGTATCTTCGGTTCCCGGCGATATAATAATTGTGAATATTGTGCATTACTATAAAAATTTGTCTCAAACCGCCGGCTCACCGAGGACGGTATGTGAACACGCAGTTCTACCCATGTCTCCGACGGTGTGCAACGTATAACCAAGTAGAATTGCGGTTCGCATGCACAACTATTATTTGCTATCGGTGCGTAGTAACGTCCATGACCGCCACGGATGACGAGCGGCAGCGGATCCGAGAACGAAAGAAACGGGAGCTCCGTCAGCAGCTCGAAAACGGTACCGAGTCGGCGGACGCTTCGGAACCCGGCACGCCGACCGAACCGATCCATATCGAGGGACGGGACCATCTTAACCGGGTCGTCGAGACGCACTCGGTCGTGCTCGTCGACTGCTACGCCGACTGGTGTGGTCCCTGCCAGATGCTCGAGCCGACGATCGAGGAGCTTGCGGCCGAAAGCGACGCCGCGGTCGCGAAAGTCGACGTCGACGCACATCCGGGACTCGCTCAGCAGTTGGGCGTTCGCGGCGTTCCGACGCTGGTCCTGTACGCGGACGGCGAGGCGGTGGAGCGAACGAGCGGCGTACAGGACAAAGCGACGCTTCAGGCGCTCATCGGCCGGTACGCGTGAGCACCTCCGGGCATTCGCAGCGGAGTCAACCGCCGAATAGCCGACTCCTCACCAGTTTCGGGAGACGGGTGTCTCGCTCGCGTCGGTAGCGTCTTTGAGCCACTCGACGGCCGCATCCAGCGCGTCAGTCTCGACCCCTGTCAGCTTCAGTCGGTTGTGCTTCTCCGATCGATCAGGATAACAACCGACGGATACGTCGAAGCGATCGCCCGCCTCCGCGAGCGCGGGAACGATATCGGCCTCGGGCTCGACGGTGTAGAGAAACCGTGACCGTCGGTCGCCGACGAACTCCTCGGCGACATTCCCGAACATCGCCTTCAGCTCGTCCGGAATACCCGGCATGACGTACACTCCGTCGATCTCACAGCCCGGTGCGAGCCCGGCGTCGTTGAGAAGCGGTCTAGCACCCGCCGGGATAGCCGCCTCGGCGTCGACGTCGATCTCCAGGTCACCGGCATGATTCGGAACTCGCTCGCGGATCCGTGCGAGCCGGTGCTCGACGTGGTTCCGTGTCAGCTCCGTCGCGACCATCGCGCGGTCGAACGCGTCGGCGACCGCCTCCATCGTCACGTCGTCCGGCGTACCGCCGATCCCGCCGGTGACGATCACGGCATCGAACGCGGCACCGTACTCCGTGACGTGGCTGGCGATGAGCTCCCGGTCGTCCGGTAGCGAGAGGATTCGTCCCACGGCGACCCCCCTGTCGTCCAGCTGGGACGCCAACCAGTTTGCGTTCGTGTTCACCGTGTCGCCCGCGAGAAGCTCGTCCCCGACCGTGATCAGTGCGGCGTCCATCGACCCACCGTTGGGACGGCTCGCTGATAGGCGTATCCACGCCGCCCGTGGGGGTCCCGAGAGTCGGCGAACGGAGCTCGTCGGACGAGCGGTTACCGTCCGTGCACGGACGGATCCGTTTAAACCGACGCAGCACCTGTTCCGGATAATGGGTGCGACCGACGACGAGTACGAGATCGCGGTAGTTGGCGGTGGGCCGGCAGGACTCACCACCGCACTGTACGGCGCTCGACTGGGACACGAAACGGTGCTCATCGACCGGGGCGGTGGCCGTGCGGCCATGATGGCCGACACGCACAACGTGATCGGCGTTACCGAGGAGGTGTCCGGAAACGAGCTCCTCGCGACGGGGCGCGAGCAGGTGCAGTCGTACGGCGGCACCTTCGAACGCGGATTCGTAACTGACGTGGTGGCGACCGACGACGACCGATTCCGTCTGTCGACCAACGACATCGATATTCTCGCCGATCACGTCGTGCTCGCCACCGGTTTCTCCGACGAGCGCCCGGATCCACCCCTGCCGCGAAACGCGAAGGGACTCCACTGGTGTCTCCACTGTGACGCGTACATGTTCGTCGACGAGCCGGTGTACGTGATGGGTCACGGGGAGGCGGCCGCCCACGTGGCGATGATCATGCTGAATCTGACGGACGATGTCGACCTGTTGACCCGCGGCGTGGAGCCGACGTGGAGCGACGCGACCGCGGAGCAGCTCGCGTCCCATCCCGTCGACGTGATCCACGAGGAGGTTGCGGGCGTCACGAACGACCCCGACTCCGGCTGGCTCGAGGCGCTGGAGTTCGAGGATGGTGCTCGCCGCGAGTATCGTGGCGGGTTCCCGATGTACGGCTCCGACTACAACACCACGCTCGCGGAGGGGTTAGGCTGTGATCTCACTGCCGACGGCGAGATCGACGTCGACGACCACGGCCGTACCAGCGTCGACGGCGTGTTCGCCGTCGGCGACGTGACCCCCGGCCACAATCAGGTACCGGTCGCTATGGGACAGGGCGCGAAGGCCGGCATCGCGATCCACAAGTCGCTTCGCGAATTCCCCCGCTCGACCGAGGAGCTCGCCCGGAACGGCCCCGTCGACTCCGCGGAGGTCCCGGCGATCTCGCCGTCGCTCATGGCGACCGCGGTCGCTCACCACGGGCACGCGGGGGGCCCACGGTCGGAATCACAGGCCGAGTCGGACGTCGACCAGCCGCCGTCGTGAGAGTGTGCGTCCGTTGGTGAGCAATGCGTGTGTCAGTTGACGAGCAATGCGTGTGTCAGTTGACGAGCAAGGTCTTTGTCAGTTGAACACATGGTGTAACACGTAAGCGGTGCGATCATGATCCCGGAGTGGTTTCCGTCACTGATTCTGTTCACCATGCCAGCGAGCATCGTCGGATATGCGGTTGGACGAGTTCACATTCGGCATCTCGCGTTCCATGGTGGCGAGTCGAAGTACCCCGACCCGATCCCGGAAACCGTCGAGGCGTATCGCGAACTCCACTACGTCGAAGAGCTGCAACGTACCTCGTTCGGCGCGATGCTGGTAGTTCTCGTGACTGCCAACCTCGCGCTGTCGGCGGCCACGGTCGGGATGATCGTCGGGTACTTTGGTGTCGGGTACTACTTTGCGACGAAAGTTATTCGTGGACTTGCTGGCGTCGACGGGGCGGACGAGCCGCAGATATTCGACACCGACGGAGCTACCCGGACGCAGACTCCCGATGGAACGTCACCGGAAGCGACTGAAGCCGTCGACGACGCGAGTCGCAACGAGAGCGAGCTCGTCGAGGATTCGAGCGAGGGTGCAGACGACACCGTCGACGATCCGTAACGCCGGACCCGACATCCCACGACGCTTTTGTCCCCCGCGGTCGGAACGGCGATATGGCCGATCTCCATCCGATCGCGAAGCGGATCCACAACGTGCAGCCTCGACCGGTCCGTCTGGAGCTTGACTCCGGCGACACCGGCGTGTACGAGTTCTCTTCGACGGAGTTCTTCCAACGGGAGTTCCGCGGGGAGGGAGTCCGTGTCGACGACGACGTCGACGCCGAGTACCGACTGATCACCTCGGAGGACGGCGAGCGCGTGCTGCTCGGTCGCTCCGTCCCCGACGAGGAGGGTTGGTCGATGGTGGGTGCGATCATCTCGGCGGAGCAGGCAGAGGAAGCGTGAGGACTTCGACGAAGCGGGCAGCGGAGCCGTGAGCGTCTCGGCGGGCAAACGCTCCTGGAACTCGCCCTCGCAAGTTGTTTACAGTTCGTCCTCGAATCCATCCTCGAACACGAACGTTCCGTCACGCTGGACGACATCACCGTCGACCTCGATGATGGAGTCCTCGCTCATGTCGACGATCATGTCGACGTGTTCGGCCGACTCGTTGCGCTCGTTCTCCTCGCCGACCGTCTCCGGATAAGCGGTGCCGACCGCCATGTGGACGGTGTCGCCCATCTTCTCGTCGAACAGCATGTTGTACGTGAAGCGGTCGATCTGGCGGTTCATCCCGATCCCGAGCTCGCCAAGGTATCGCGACCCCTCGTCGGTGTCGAGGATCCCGGACAACAGCTCCTCGTTGCGTTCGGCCGAGTGGGAAACGACCCGCCCCTCCTCAAACCGGAGCCGCGCACCCTCGATCTCGCGTCCGTATCGATACAACGGCAGGTCGAAGTACACCTCACCGTCGACGCTGTCCCGAACCGGCGCGGTGAACACCTCCCCGCCGGGGAGGTTCGCCTCGCCGTAATCGTTGAGCGCCTCGTTGCCGGCGACGCGCATCGTTACGTCAGTCTCCTCGCCCGAGCGGATCCGGACCTCGTCGGCGTCGTCGAGGATCTCGACCAGCTCCGCCTGGAACTCGCGTTGCGCGTCCCAGTCGAGCGACACCGCGTCCCACACGAAGTTCTCGTACGCTTCCGTACTCATTCCCGCGAGCTGGGCGTGTCCGGCGGTCGGGAACTGGGTGAGACACCACGTCTTCGACAGTCGTTCGCGTTTCACCTCCTCCATCGCGCGGTTGTACGCGGCGTTCGTCTCGGGAGCGACGTCGGCGTCCTCGGTGACGTTCGCGCCACCACGGGCGATGACGAACACGTCCGTCTCCTCGTAGAGGGCGAGTCGATGGCTCGGCTCCTCGAACTCGGTGGCGGCCCGTTTGAACGCCCGATCGGCGGATTTCGAGTAGTTGAGATAGACGGGGTTCGCGCCGCGGTCACCACAGATCTCGTGGAGCGCGACCGCGAGATCCTCGGCCTCCTTCGGGAGCTGGATGACGACGTTATCGCCGGCCTCGATGCCGGTGGAGTGGTTAGCGATGATCTCCGCGTGCTCTCGGATGCGTGCGTCCATACGGATCCCTCTCGTCCCGTCGAATTACCGCTTTTGGAACCGGCGGCGAGCGACGACCGGGGACGCACCCCGCCGTCAGGAGACGAACAGCCACACGCCGAGCGCGACGAGCAGCGTTCCGGCGATCCGGTCGAGCGCTCGCCCGGTCCGCTCCGACTGAAGGAGCGTCGCGGCTCCGCCGGCGGCGACCGCGACGCCGCCGAGATACAGCGCTGTGAGACCTGCGTACGTCGCTCCGAGAAACGCGATCGTCCCGCTCCCACCGCTTGGCGGGACGAATCCGGGAAGGAACGCGAGGAAGAACAGCGCCACCTGCGGGTTGAGCGCGTTGACGGTGAACCCCTCGCGGACGCCGCCGCGAGCGACCGTCGTCTCCTCGTCGCCGGCCGACCACAACGTGTTGACGCCGAGATAACAGAGGTAGATCGCTCCCGCCGTTCGGACGACCGACTCGGCACCGGGCACGCTGCGGTACAGCGCCGCGACGCCAACCGTGACGAGCACGGTGTGAAACAAGATACCGAGCGTGACGCCGAGCGCCGCTCGAACACCCTGCGTCCGCGTTTCGAGCCCTCGGGCGAGGACGAACAGCGTGTCGGGTCCCGGCGTCAGGATGAGCGCCACGGCCGCGAGGACGAACAGGGCGTATCGAGAAGGCTCGATCAGCAGCGACGCGGCGACGGTCATCGGTCGCGGTACTGCCGGCGAGCGGTTAAATCCACGGGCATCGGACCCTGCGGTCCGCTCCCACGAGCGCGGACGTAGCGATCGTATCCGTGGCCACATCCCGAAACGCTTTCACCGCGAGCGCGCTCCCATCCGGCAATGCTCGAACGCGTTCCGCTGTTACCGTCCGGAACGACGCTTCCTCCCCTCCCGTATCTCGTCGGCGTGCTTCTCGCGATCGGGGTCGTCGTCGCGGCGCTCCGTCGTCGACCGCCGCGGGTGACGGAGCGGCACGTGCTCGCGCTCGCGCCGTGGATGGTGCTCGGTTCCGTGCTCCACGTTCTCTACGTGCTCGACACGCTGCCGTCGGCGCTCGCGCCGCTTGCCGGCTCGCCGACCGTGTACGCGACCGTCGCGGTGCTCGCCGGAGCGACGTGGCTGCTCGTCGAGTCGGGACCGATCGAAGACGGTCGAGTGCCGTGGCTGCTCGCGACGGTCGGGACGGTCCTCGTCGTTCCGGTCGTCGCGATCGCCGCACTCGACGGCGTCTCCCGGCCGGGTGTCGTCTGGTCGACGGTCGCGCTCCTCCTCACGGTGCCGGTCGCCGCCGCGACGTGGATCGGGCTCACGCGGGCGGCCCCGGCGACCGCCGTTACCGGAGCCGTCGGCGCGCTCGCCGTGTTCGGTCACGCGCTCGATGGCGTCTCGACGGCGGTCGGGGTGAGTCAACTGGGGTTCGGCGAGCGGACGCCGCTTTCCCGTGCCATCCTCGAACTCGGCGGCGTACCGCCAGTTCCGGTGGTTGGCGAAGGATGGGTGTTTCTCCTCGTCAAGTTGGGCGTCGCGAGCGGGGTCGTCTGGTTGTTCGCGGAGTACGTCCGTGAGGAGCCCGTCGAGGGGTACCTCCTGCTCGGGTTCGTCGCCGCGGTCGGGCTCGGTCCCGCCGCACACAACCTGCTTTTGTTCTCGGTTGCGGCGTGAGCGACGATGAACGCTACTTCGCGTCGCTCGTGAACGTCGTCGTGTCGGGTCGGGGTCCGATCCCGGTTCCGGTCATGGGGACGGCGTCAAAACACGGCTCGCCCGTCGAGGAGCGACACGAGTCGTGTGGCGTGCTCGGCGTCGACGCGTCAGTCCCGAGCGTGTCAGGGGAGTCGCCGCCGCTCGTGGCGTCCCTCTGACACGGGTCCGGGTGGGTCTCCGATCGCGCCGTCGAGAGATCCGTCGGTCGGGTGTGAGTACGTTGGGAGGTCCGTCGGTCGTCCGTCGACGGCTCGGGAGACCGGGTCGACGCGGGAGGACGCGTCGGCTCTGTCGTCAGCAGGGAGTCGGGCGCGGAGCCGGTCGTCGATGTGGCCGTCCGTTCCGACGGACGTGGTGGGGCGTCGGGGGCGCTCCCGCTCGCGCAGGTCGCTTCGGGCGGGTAGCTGTTCGTTCGGGCAGTGGTCGTATCTGTCGTGGTCGTTTCGATGTCGGTCGTCTCGTGTCGGGTCGGCGTTGTGTCAGGCTTCATTGGATCGTTGGATTGGTGGTCTCGGGTCGGGTCCGAATCGTGTCGGGTCGGCGTTCATGGACGATTCCGCGACGTGGGTGATGGTCCGATCGACTGCGAGTACGTGTACGGGCATTGCGACTGGAGAGAGCGAAACGGCGCTAATAAAGTTAACGAATGATAATGATAATATTAGATAATGTCCTTAAATGGCCCGTGGTAACAGTCGACACGAACGGAGTCGCGCCCGGGCTCGGACCTCGTCGGCACTCGCACCAGTTATAAGCGAGTTCTCGCTGCCCGCGGGCGTCGAACCGCCGGCGAGGACGCCGCATCCGTCAGTATACTCCTGTCACGCTCCCGGCGGCGTATCGGGAGCTTATTAGTCCCCGTGACCGAGAGTCGTCACATGAGCACTGAGGACGCCGACGCTCCCGACACGGATCCGACGGGGAGCGCTGACGACGCCGACGCTGACCACGAGAACGCCTTACAGGACGTCATCGCCGTCGATCCCGACGACAACCCCCAGGGAACGGTGAATCGACTGGACGCACACACCGGCGACGGGATCCGTCACCGCGCGTTCACCTGTCTCGTGTTCGACACCGAGGGACGAATTCTCCTCGCACAGCGAGCCCCCACGAAACGCCTGTGGGACGGCCACTGGGACGGTACGGTCGCCTCCCACCCCGTCGAGGGGCAGTCACAGGAGGCGGCCACCGAAAAGCGGCTGGAGGAGGAGCTCGGGATCACGCCCGACCAGTACGGCGACGTGGCGCTCACCGACCGGTTCGAGTACAAGCGCTACTACCCGAACGAGGGCGTCGAGTGGGAGGTGTGTGCCGTGTTGAAGGTCACTCTCGAGGACACTTCGCTCGATCCCGACGACGAGGAGATCGGCGGCATGCTATGGGCGGACTACGAGCACCTCCACGAGAACCCCGCGCTGTACCGCCAGCTTCGACTCTGTCCGTGGTTCGAGATCGCGATGCGCCGCGACTTCGCGTAAAACCACGGGTTGAAGGTCGTTCCGCGACCATCCGTTCGTATGACTATCGTCGTGTTGCTGGCCGACCCGCCTCGTGAGGGACTCGTTGGGACCGAACTCGCGGCGTCGACATCGCTGTCGTCCGCCGAGAGCGCGGCACTGTACGAGGCGCTGTTCAGGGACGTGGTCAGCGCGGTCGATCGCTCCGGCGGCGACCTGCTCGTCAACTATCCCGACGAGGAGGATCTCCCCGCCGAGCATCGTACCGACACGTCGCCGGAAGCGTCGCTCCGGGCGCTCGTCGCCGACACGCTCGGCGGCACGGAAGACGTTCGATTCGAGCGACAGGTTGGCTCGACGTTCGACGCCCGCGCGGGCAACACGGTTACCCACCTGCTCCGCGAGGAGGGGGCCGACTCCGTCGCCGTCGTCACCCCGACCGCACCGCTTCTCTCCCGGACCGTCATCGATGCCGCGGCAATGAAGCTACGGACCAACGAGATGGTCCTCGGCCCCTCGACCCGCGGGCGGACGTACTACGCCGGCTTCACGGAGCCGATCGATTTCGAGGGGGCGTTCGACGCGCCGGCGCTGTCGACGCTGGCCGACCGCGGCCGGGGGGCGGGGCTCGACGTGGAGTTCGTCGAGTCACAGCCGTCGCTCGAAACCGGCGACGACCTTCTCGACGTCGTTCCCCAGCTGCGTTCGCGGATCGATGCCGAGCGGATCGTCCCCGAACACCTCGCGACGTTCGTACACGAGCGCGGACTCGATGTCGTGAGCGAGGACGGCGAGCTGCAGCTCGTTCGGGAGTGAGACGGCTCGCGAGTCGTTGCTAGGGGTGTCGGTGCAGGTTCGTTGGCTCATTCGGCTCTCGACCGACACCCATTAGTCGGACGGCACCGACGTGTCGAACTGTGGTGGGATGGCAGAGTGGCCTATTGCGCCGGTCTTGAAAACCGGTAGCCTCACGGCTTCCTGGGTTCAAATCCCAGTCCCACCGTCAGCGCGCGGCGCAGGTCGCGCCGCTCGCATTACCGTAACTGTATGCAGTTACATCCATGGTGTGTCTGATGACGACGCCGTCCGACGGTTTCGCCCCGGAACCACAAGCCAACCGGTCGCGTCTCACGAAACCCGGTAACGCTCACGTCAGGTGTCGCATGCCACCGTGACACACATTATCTTTAACATCGATCCGACCGATAGAACGTGTAGGTGATACAGGTATGAGCTACGAACTCGATCCGCTTCCGTACGATTACGACGCGCTGGAACCGCACATCTCCGAGCAGGTGCTGACGTGGCATCACGACACCCACCATCAGGGGTACGTGAACGGCTGGAACGCGGCCGAGGAGACGCTCGCCGAGAACCGCGAGGAGGGAGATTTCTCCTCGTCGGGCGGCGCGCTCCGAAACGTGACGCACAACGGTTCGGGACACGTGCTCCACGACCTGTTCTGGCAGAACATGAGCCCCGAAGGCGGCGACGAGCCGGAAGGCGCGCTCGCCGACCGCATCGAGGAGGACTTCGGCTCGTACGACGCCTGGAAAGGCGAGTTCGAGGCGGCGGCCTCCGCGGCCAGCGGTTGGGCGCTTCTGGTGTACGACAGCTTCTCGAACCAGCTCCGTAACGTCGTGGTCGACAAACACGACCAGGGCGCGCTCTGGGGGAGCCACCCGATCCTCGCGCTGGACGTCTGGGAGCACTCCTACTACCACGACTACGGTCCGGCTCGTGGCGAGTTCGTCGACAACTTCTTCGAGGTCGTCGACTGGGAGGAGCCGTCCGACCGCTACGAGCAGGCCGTCGAGCTGTTCGAGTAACCCGACTCGTCCGCCCGCCGCAGCTCGAACGCGTCGAACCCCGCATTTTTCGCCGAAGCCGACCGACACCGTTTACGGAGCGACGCGTCTACCCTCGCGCATGCCTGAACCGAAGTCGACGTTCGCGGAGACGTTCCCCTGTGAGTTTTACACGCCAGCGGAGCTTCTCGACCCCGACCTGATGTACACTATCCCGGAGATCGCTCGGCTGCTACAGGGGCTCGAGCCGGATGCCGAGATCGACGCCGACACCGAGGCGGTGCTCGTCGACTGGGCGGTGCCGTGGGTGATGGTGAACGCCGAGGATCTCGTGATCGCAGAGCCGCTGGAGACGGACGGCCCCGGCTACTACGGCGTCGCACCGCACGCAACCGATCCGACCGACGGTGACGAGTGACCGGGGACGAGAGACCGGTCCCGGGGCGTGGTCACGATCCCCGGGCGACCCCCACATTCCTCGTCGCCGGTGGCGACCGGGTCGATGCGGGAAAGACGACGTTTTCAGTGGGGCTGCTGGCCAGACTTGCGGAGCGTCACGGCGACGCGGTCGGCGTGAAACCGCGCGCGGGCAACGACCACTGGTTCGACCACGACGACTATCGCGCCGCGACCGAGACGGGCCGTCTGTACGGGAAGGACGCTCGCCGTCTCGCCGCGGCGAGCACGCGACCGCTCCCGGCCGCCTCGGCGGATTCGCGACCCGAGGGTTCACATCCCGACGCGGGCGTACCTGCGATGACGCCGGAGCTCACCACGCCCGAGTCGATCAATCCGATCCATCGTCTCTGGCGACCGACACCCGGACGAACCGGCATGCTGGGCGACGCCGACAGGACGTTCCTCTGTGACCGGGTCACGACCCAGGATGGGTCGCAGTTCGTCGTCAACGGGGCTGCCGAGAGCGAGGGACTGCTCCCCGCTGAACTGCGTGAGAGGCTTCCGCTTGCGGACGCGACTCGCGTACCCGACGTTCCATCGTTCAACGACGTGATGGCGAGGACGTACGTTCCCGCACTCGAGCGCCTCGCCGAGCGCGTCACGGCCGCTGCCGTCCCCGTCGTCGTCGAATCGTACGCGGACGTCGCCGTACCACTCGAGATCCATGTTGACGCGGTCGCCGTCGTCGAGCCTGGTCGGGCTCGGCTGTACGCCGGCGACCGATACCTAAAAGCGCGAGCCGTCGTTTCCGGCAGCGCTCGGGAGGGAACGATGGAGGAGCACACCGACGCCGTTACCGAGATGATCGAGCCGCTTGCGACCGTGGAGCTCCCGGCGCTCGACGAGGAGACGCGCTCCGGTCCGGACCGCGTCGCGAGCGCGTACGAGCCGGCGTATGCGGCGCTCACGGAGCACTGCCGGGACGAGTAGCTCACTGCCCCTCGGCGGTCCGTTTGATAAGTGCCCCGAGTCGGTCGTAGAAGTCGGGGACGTACTTCGTTTCGTGATCGATGGTCGGACGCGCGTTCGTCTCGTTGACGAGGATCCGGTCGTCGGTTTCGAGAAGGTCGACGCCGAGATAGTCGATGCCGAGCGCCTCGGCAGTCCGCTCCGCGAGATCGCGAGCGTGGTCGTCGAGCTCGACGCCCGTGGCGTCCGCGCCGCGGTGGACGTTGTGTTTCCATCGTCCCTCCGCGAGCGCATCGTCCGGCAGCTCCCGGCGAACCGCTCCTGCGTACTCGCCGTCGACGACCATGGCTCGATAGTCCCGTGCATCGGGGAGGAACTCCTGAATCAGATACGACTTGTCGCCGGTCGCACGGTAGTCGTGGACGAGATCCAGATAATCGATGATGCCGAGAAGCGAGTCGAGGTCCATCGCCTTTGCGACGCCGACGCCGCGAGTCGTCGAGTTGGGTTTGACGACCACCGGGAACGAGAACGCATCGACGGCGTCGGTCACGGCTGCATCGTCGACGGGGTTCGATATCATGGTGGTTTTCGGAACGGGCACCCCGGCCACATCGAGCGTCGCGAGAACGCCAGCTTTGTTTCGCGAGACCACGACCGCGTCGCGACCGTTCACCCACGGGATCGAGAGCCGTGCGTCGATCGTCGCCCCCTCCATGAGCCGCGAGGGATACACGAATCCAACGTCGAACTCGTCCGTGCAGGCTGCGGATCGGCGGCCCTTTTCCCCGGAACTGCCCGCTGAGACGCGGATCGACCGCTGTTTCGCTCGCAGGTGTCGGGCCTCGATTCCGCGCGCTGCAAGCGGCTCACGGATGCGGTCGAGCGTCTCGGCGGCGGTCGTCACGGCGAGACGGAGCATATCCGTCAGTGGGGATGCATCGAGTAAAACTCACGGGACCACATCCGCGGCGGCGGTTCGTCCTCGACAGACCTTTTCGCCCGTGCGGCGAGTCGATCGTATGGACGACCTCGTTTGGGAGACGACCGGCACCGAGATCGACTACCGCTGTCCCGGGTTCGACGTTCGGCGCGATGACGTCCGGTTCCCTGACGGCACGGACGGGGAGTTTCATTACGTCGAGGAGCCGCCCGCCGTGGTCGTGTTGCCGTTCACCCCGGCCGGCGACGTGGTCGTCATCGACGAGTGGCGGCAGGCAGTCGGCCGGCTCAACCGAGGACTCCCCGCCGGAACCGTCGAGCCAGACGACGCGGACGACCTCGAGCGCGCGGCCGCTCGCGAACTCGGCGAGGAGACCGGCTACGTGGCCGACGCCTTCGAGCACCTCATCAGCGTCGAGCCGGCGAACGGACTGCTCGATGCCGTTCATCATCATTTCGTCGCCACGGGATGTGAACCGACCGCCGATCGGAATCTCGACCACAACGAGTCGATCGCGGTCGACGTCGTTCCGTACGACCAGCTTCTCGCGGAGGTCGTCGACGGCGAGCGGCCGGACGGTCGGACCGTCACGGCCGTGACGCAGTACGAACTCACCCGGCGGTGAATCCATCGAGATGGGCCGGTTGACATCCTCCTCCGCGTAAACGCGGAGGAATCCTGAGCGTTGGAGATTTCAGGTTTACAGTTCCACCGAACCCCAGTACGGTGGGAATCCGTACGGGGTTCACGGGCTGTAGCGGATGGGACTGCTGGGAGTGCCAAGCCCCCGGTACTCCTATCCTCTATCGTGTTCGGACTCCCAGAGTTGTTTGTGCCTCGGGGAGTCCGGCAGATTTCGACGGACTTGGAGTTACTTTCTGTGGTACGTACAGCAGTCGGACACTGCATCGGTTCATTGTAGGAACCGACCGTTCACCCGACTGGTTCCGATTACTGTCTCATTGCTTGGGGCGGACGTAGTTGGATAGCAGTTCCATGTCGAGACGATTTCGTAGCAGTCTCATAGATCGTTCACTACTGCTGAATTACTGTGTCGCTGGGGAGTCGCGGATCAACGGAATCGACAGATTCCGTGATCCGCACCGACGACAGTTCGCTACTCCGCCAGCAGCTCGTAGTCAAGAAGCTTGAGAACCGGCTGCTGCGACGCCAGATTACTGCACAACAACAGAAGATCGAACAGCTTGAGGCTCGCCTCAAGCAGTACGAAAATCCAAACACACCACCCAGTAGACAGGGTGGTGCGGCTAATTCACCAGGCGATGACGACCAAACCGAGGACGAAGACCAAGAACCTGATGAAGACGACGCTGGCGGCGACTCTGACGCCGCCAGCGACTCATCGCCTGGACGCAGCGAAGGTCACGAGGGAACAACTCGAACAGCACCTGAACCAGAAGAGACGATCCTCGTTGATCAGGGATTCTGTCCAGACTGTGAGCAAATCCTCTCTAGCCCTGATAGCTACGTTTCACGGACTATTATTGACGTACCGCTTCCTGTTCCAACCACTGTTACCGAGTACAAGCTCGGCAAACACCACTGTTCTTGTGGTAACGAGGTTGTTGCTGAGCATCCTGACTGTCCCGAAAAGGGGCGGTTTGGGCCAAATATCATGGCCCAAACCGCTCTCGGTCGGTTCCATCAACGACTGCCGAACCGGAAACAGGCCGAGCTGTTTGACTGGGACTTCGACCTTCCGATCTCTCACCGGACGATCTACAACTTGACTAAGCGGGTCGCAGCCGGTCTGCGACCCGCTTACGAGGATGTCAAAGAGAAGATTCGGGAGAGTGAGGTCGTCTACTGCGATGAAACAGGCTTTCCGGTCGATGGAGAACAACACTGGGCGTGGACGTTCGTCACTGATGACGAAGTGCTGTTTTGGGTTGATGAAAGCCGAGGAAGTGGAGTCTTAGAAGACGTCCTCGGCGAGGAATTCGCCGAGGACTCGACGCTCAGTTGTGACGGCTGGTCGGCGTATTCGAGTTATCACACGAAACTGCAGCGGTGCTGGGCGCACCTGTTGCGGGAGGCTGAGTACGTCGCTGAACGGTACGAGGAAGCAGAGCGGCTGTCTGAAGAGTTGCACGCACTCCACGACGATCTAACGACGTTCGTCGAAGGAGATCCGTCCGCTTCCGCCCGCGAGCAGAAGCGGGCGGAAGCATCCTTACACCTGGAGGGCCTGGTGAGGGAAGGTTACGAGGCCCAAGAGGTTCAGCAGCTGATCAAGAAGATCAGCAATGGCTTGGGTCACTGGCTGACGTTCGTGACCGAACGGGGTGTTGATTCAACGAATAATCGCGCAGAGCGGGCTCTGCGCGAGCAAGTAGTCCTTCGGAAGATGTTTCGGACCCTGCGTTCGGCAGAAGGGGTCCAGATTCACGAGACAATAACAACGATGTTGGCGACGTGGAAACGACGAGGACTTGATCCACCTGAACAGCTCCAGTCAATTCTGGGTGGGAGAGAACTTCGGTAAGGACGAGAGGCATCACTGTGCGGTGTATCTTTGTCTTGCTATCCAACTACGGGCGGACAGGCCGCCATCGTAGGACTGATCGGAATCGCTCTATTTCCGGTCTAATTCCTGTCTGTATATAGGGCTGCCTGTCACTTTAAGCCACGGATTGTCAAATCTCCGATCGGCTATCACTACGTGGACAAGCTCAGAATTGTCGGATTCATCCTGCGGCTGAAGCCGCAGGTATTCTCCTTGATACTCTATAATCCACCGCGACGAACAGTCCTTTGAGCGCGGGCGTCCTACGAGAGGATAATGACCGACCGATCCGACGACCCACCCGGCCCTCCCGACGATTCGACCGGCCCCTCCGACGACCCATCCGGCCCCTCCGACGAGTCGACCGGCCCCTCCGACGAGTCGACCGGCCCCTCCGACGAGCCGGAGCCGGACGACGAGTTCGTCTGGAGCGATGCGGTCGAAGACGACCGGTCCGCCGCCGCGGTTTCGGCGGACGACGCACCGGCCGAGGAGCCCCGCGACGTGTCCGCTGGACTCCCCGACGATGCATCCGCCGAGACGCCTGGCGGCGCGGACGACAGAGGGCGGCCGATCGTCGCGCTCGCGGTGGCGGTCGCGCTCGGGCTGCTCGGTCCGCTGATCGCGCTCGCCGGTGGGATCGGCGTGTTCGCGCTCGATGCGGTGTTCGAGCTCGGGTTTATCGCGAATATTCTCCTGACGCTGTTCGTGGGCCAGTACGTCGCGTTCGCGGGTCTCGCGGTGGCGTACCTTGCGTGGCGTGGCTTCGACCGCTCCGGGATCGTCTCGTATCTCGGGGTTCGCTGGCCGAGCCTGACGGAGGTGGGGATCGTGATCGGCGGCTGGGTCGTGATCCTCGTCTCGGTGATGGGGATCTCGTTCGTGATCCAGCTGATCGGCGTCGAGACGGCCGCGAACCAGAGCGCCGAAGTCGCGCTTGCGAACCCCGCCGTCATTCCCCTGTTCATCGCCGCCTCGTTCCTCGTGATCGGTCCGTGCGAGGAAATTCTGTACCGCGGCGTCGTTCAGGGCCGGCTCCGGGAGTCGATGTCGGCCGCCCCCGCCATCGTGATCGCTTCTGCGGTGTTCGCGTTCGTCCACGTGATGGCGCTGACCGGCGGCATCACGGGTCGGCTCACGACCGTGGCGATCCTGTTTTTCCCCAGTCTCGTCTTCGGCATCGTGTACGAGTACACCGAGAACATCGTCGTCCCGTCGCTGCTACACGGGCTCCACAACGCGGTGATCTTCACCCTGCTTTATATTTCGGTCGTGTACGCGGACGAGTTCGAGGAGTTCGCCGAGATGAGCACGCTGCTGTTCGGGATCTGATCGAGTTCTGTGTCGACCGGGAGGCTGTTGTCGTCGTCACGGACGCCGGCAACGTTCGCCACCGTCCCGGATTGTGCGCCTCATGAGGAACGGCCGACAAGCCGCCGGAGACGCCGAATGAATCCAGTTTGACGGACTCAGGAGCGTATTCGCTACGGTCCAGGATTACCCGTGACGCCGCCGTATTGATGTCGGAGCCGTACACTTTGGTATGCAGACGAACGGAGCGACGACGTCACGGCGATCGTTTCTCACGGCCGCAGGCGGTGCAGCGACCGTCGGACTCGCGGGCTGTCTCGGCGGCGGGGCGACCCTCGACGAGCTGACGGTCGCACACATGCCGATATATCCGGACCTCCAGTGGTACGTCATGGAAGGAGAGGGGTATTTTTCCGAGATCGACGCCGAGATAGCCGGCGAGGAGTTCACTGACGGCCCAGCGATCGTGCAGGCGTTCGCCGGGGGTGACATCGACGTCGCGATGTTCGGCATCGTGCCGGCGATGATCGTCATCGACCGCGGGCTCGCCGCGCAGGTGACCGCGGCGAACATCCGGGAGCCGATGGGGATCATGGCCGAGGAGTCGTTCCACGAGACGTTCGAGAGCCACGGCGGCGAGGCGTTCGAGCGCTTTGCCGACGACCACGGTCGCCCGTTCCGGTTCGGTACGTTCCCGCAGGGAAGCGTTCCCGACGTTCTCTTACGCTTCTGGCTGGAGGATATGGGCGTCACGCCCGGCGAGCACGTCGAGATAATCGAGATAAACGGTGCGAGCGCGGTGTGGCAGGCGATCGCGAACGACGAGATAGACGGGACATCGATCATGGAGCCGGTGCCGACGATCGCCGACGAGGAGGGGTCATCGGTCCGGATGCTCCGGACGGCCGCCGACATCCTTCCCGGGCAACCCGCCGCAGTCACGCTGATGAGCGACGCGGTGCGCGACTCGCCGCTGGCCAGCCAGTTCGTCGAACAGCACGTCCGGGCCACCGAGTTCATCGACGCGAATCCGGACGAGACGGCGCGGCACGTTGAAGAGGGGATCGGGATGCCGGCCGACCGCGCGCGTCGGGCGCTCGACTCGCCGCTGTTGAACTTCATCACCGACCCCAACGAGATCGTCGAAGCGACGCAGGTGTTCTCCGAGTTCGCGAACCGCAACGGCCAGATAGACGACCAGCTCGCAACCGAGACGATATTCGATCTGTCGGTGTACGACTCCCTGTAATGGCGATCGAGATCGACGACGGGTTCGACGATGACGCGGTCGGCGACGATGACGCGGTCGGCGACGATGACGCGGTCGGCGACGATGACGCGGTCGGCGACGATGACGCGGTCGGCAACGCGTGGCGACGCCTCGATCCGACCCGCGCACTGCGGGGCGTCCTCGGCATCGCGGGGTTCCTCGTCGTCTGGCATCTGGCGGCGCTCACCCAGCCCCCGTTCGTGTTGCCGTCTCCGGTCGCGGTCGCGGAGACGTTCGCCGCGGAGCTCGCGTCCGGCGAGATGACGACGGCGCTCGGTCAGAGCGTTCGTCACTGGATTCCCGGCACGGTCGTCGGGACCCTGCTCGGCGTCGTTTCCGGCGTCCTGCTTGGCTGGAATCGGACGCTCGACGACGTGAGCGCGCCGATAGTTCGGCTGCTCCGGCCCGTTCCGCCGCTTGCGCTTATCGGCTTCGCGATCGCGTGGTTCGGGATCAACCACGCCGGTGCCGCGTTCATCATCGCGGTTGGCGCGTTCTGGATCAACTTCTACGCCGCCTACGGCGCCGTCGAGGGCGTTTCCGCGGATCTCCTCGACGTCGGTCGGACGCTCGGCGTCCGGTCCGATCTCGACATGCTTCGGTCGGTCGTCGTGCCCGCGTCGCTCCCCGAGATCATGACCGGGATACGGACGGGTCTCGGCCGCTGCTGGATGCTCGTCGTCGCCTCGGAGATCTTCGGCGTGCCCGGCGTCGGCCGTCGCATCCTGCGGGCGAGCAACAACCTGCTCGTCGACGAGGTGATCGCGTACATCCTCGTGTTGAGCCTGATGTATCTGGTCGTCGACGTGGCGTTCCGCGCGGTCCAACGGAGGGTGTTAGTGTGGCGGGCGTGAACGACGATACGATGACGGAGTCCGAACCCGAGTCAGCGACGGCCCGGAAAACCGACTCGACGACGATCCGGAAAACCGACTCGGCGACGACTCGGAGTTCGGAAGGAACCGACGATGGCCGCTCCGGCGTCGTCGTCGACGGGGTCGGGAAGACGTATTACGGCGGCGAGCCCGTCCGCGCGCTCGACGACGTGACGTTCTCCGTCGCCGACGGGGAGTTCGTCTGTCTGGTCGGTCCCTCCGGCTGCGGGAAGACGACCCTGTTCCGCGTGATCGCCGGATTAATCGACGCCACCGACGGCCAGGTTCTGTTGAACGGCACGCCGGTCACCGGGCCGACGACCGAGATGGGCGTCGTGTTCCAGGAGTACCACCTGTTTCCGTGGCGCACCGTCGCCGGAAACGTTGCGTTCGGCCTCGAACGAATCGGCCTGAGCGACACCGAACGCGCGGATCGAGTCGAGGAGATGCTCGAACTCGTCGGGCTCGCCGACTTCCGGGACGCGTACCCGAAATCGCTCTCCGGCGGGATGAAACAGCGCGTCGCCATCGCGCGAGCGCTCGCGGTCGACCCCCATCTGCTTCTGATGGACGAGCCGTTCGGCGCGGTCGACGCACAGACTCGCGAGATGCTCCAGCGGGAGCTGCTCGACGTCTGGTCGTCGACGGGCAAAACCGTCCTGTTCGTCACGCACGACGTCGACGAGGCGGTGACGCTCGCGGACCGGATCGTCGTGATGGCCGCCGAGCCTGGTCGCGTCCGCGAGGTCGTCGACGTCGACGTCGACCGACCGAGACGGCGCGACGATCCGGCGTTCGGCGACCACGTAGCGCGGATCCGCGAGCTGATCGGTGCCACGCGATAGACGGACCGGACGGATCGGAGCGTTAGGCCGGATGGAACGAGACGTCCGAGCACCGACTACCTGGCGGCCGCGTCACGAAGCTTCGGCTACTCGTCTACGGCCGCGTCACGAAGCTTCGGCTACTCGTCTACGGCCGCGTCACGAAGCTTCGGCTACTCGTCTACGGCCGCGTCACGAAGCTTCGGCTACTCGTCTACGGCCGCGTCACGAAGCTCCGACAGATGGGTCCGGATCACCGAGAGCGTTGCGTCCGCGTCGGCGTACCCCTGGTCGTACTCCTCGAGTGCCGTGTCGGTGTCGTCGAGGAATCGGACGACCGCGTCCTCGAGGTCGGATCGCTTTCCGCGGCTCGGGTCATCGTCAGCGTCCGCACCCATCGTTCATGCCTCCACGTACGGTTTCACCGCCCGCACGATGGCGTCGACGTCGAACTCGTCTTCGGTCTTGTCGAAGACGACGTCGCCGTCAGCACGGACGACGAACACCCCGTCGTCGCCGGTCACGAGCGCGACCTCGTCGACCCGTTCCCCGAACTGTGTGAGGACCGCCTCGGCGACGTCCTGAGCGCGGTTCAACATGCCACACGGTACGCAGTACTCGATCTCGACGCGTGTCATGCGTCGACCGTTGACGCTACCGTCGGTTAAACCTCCGCACGCGACGTCCGGGGCGTCCCGGGCGTCCGGGGCGTCCGGCCGTCGAGCGAGTGTCCGCGATCCCCGTCGCGACCTATCCAAACCGTTCGAATCCGGGACGCCAGTACAAAAGGGCGACCGTGAGCAGGAACACGGCCGTCGAGAGGTCGTAGGAGGCGTCGAGCGCGGTCGCCGCGAGGATGCCCGTCCCGCCGAACACCGCGGAGCCGATCATCGCGAGGATCGGCAGCGTACAGGAGATACACGAGAACAGGCCGACGATCCCCGCGACGACCGATCCGGACGCCTCGAGAACGGCGACGTACACGAGCTTCGCTAACGCGAGGTAGCCGAGCAGATACGCCGGCATCACGATGACGGTCAGATACTCGCCGGCGTACACGAACGCCGGTCCCCATCCAGGGGGGAGCCACGCGACCCGGGCGTCGACCGCCCGCTCCGGCACGCCGGTCGCGACGAGCCCGGCGAAGAACGCGAGCAGCGCGAAGTAGCCGGCAGCGATCCCGAGCGCCCGGCGCCGCGTCTCGAAATCGTAGCCGCGAGGGATCGGGGCCTTATATAAGACGAGCGCGGAGACGTTCACCCAGACTAGCCCGTAGATGACGTATCTCGGCGTCGACGGAAACGAGCCGAGCGCAGCGTAGTACGCGACGACGAGAACGGCCTGCACGTTCAACAGCAGTGCTGTGACACCTACCGTACGGAGCTCCGGCGTCGCCGCACCGACGCGTCGACCGATCTCCCTGAGACCATCGACGATCGCACGGTCGCTCGATCCGGCGTCGGTGCTCATACGAGAAGGGCGTCGAAGAGGACGGCGAAAAGCAGCAGCCCGAGGTACGCGTTCGACGCGTGGAACGCCCGGAACGCGGCTGTCTCCGTCTGTTCGTAGTGGAGCCGTATCACCGCCCAGAGGAACACGGCACCGAGCGCGACCCCGACGGCCGCGTACAGCCCGCCGAGCGGCTCCGCGACGACCGCGAGCACGGCAGCGGCGACGAGCGTCGCCCCCAGATACCAGACGATGTGCCTGCGGGTTGCCGTCTCACCGTGCACCACCGGCATCATCGGGAAGCCGCCACGCTCGTAGTCGGAGCGATACGCCAGCGCGAGGTTATAAAAGTGCGCCGGCGTCCACAGGAAGATGACGAGCGCGAGCAACACTCCCCCGCTGCCGATCGTCCCGGTGACCGCTGCCCAGCCGATCAGCGCCGGAAGCGCACCGGCTGCGCCGCCGAGCACCGTGTTCTGGACCGTGTTCGGCTTGAGGATGAGCGTGTACACGATGCTGTAAAACAGGATCGCGACGAGCCCGAGCGCGGCAGTCAGCGGGTTGATACTCCAGAACAGCGCGAGCGAGGCGGCGGTCAGGAGGAGCCCGAACACGATGGCGTTCGGCACCGGAACGAGGTCGGTCGCCAGCGGCCGGTCGCTGGTTCGCTGCATCCGCTTGTCGACATCGCGTTCGAGCACGTGGTTGAACGTCCCGGACGCGCCGATCGCAAGGGAGCCCCCGACGAGCGTCGCGGCGACCGCGTACGGCGTGAACCCGGGGCCGCCCGCGAGCGCCATCGCGGCCGCCGCGACGAGACACAGCAGCCACATCAGCCGCGGCTTCATCAGCCGGAAGTACGCGCCAGCAGTCGCCCGCAGGCGCGGAAGCGCCGCTTCCGGGATCGCCGGTTCGGGGGCCTCCTCCGCCGGCGGAAGATCGTCGGCACCGGGGTCGAACGACTCCGGGGCGTCGTCGGGCTCGCCGGTCTCGGATTCGAGCCGCCACGCGAGCGCCGCGAGGACGCCGCCGAAGATCGCGACGCCGACGACGAGATGTGCGGAGCCGACCGACGGCGGAAGCTGCCCGACCGCGACGAGGGCGCCGAGCCCGGCCTGTACCGGAAACAGCAGGAGCGCGACCGTGAGCGCGACGCGAACGCGGCGACTCACGTCACCCATCCAGGCGAGAGCGGCAGAGACGACGACGAGAACGCCGACGGCCATCGCTATCGCCCGGTGACCGAGCGCGATCCAGCCGGCGAGTTCGGTCGGGAGCGCGTAGCCGCCCCCACAGGCGGGCCACCCCGAACATGCGGCCGTGGCCTCCGTTAGCGACGTCGTCGTCCCGACGACGAGCAGGAGGTACGCCCCCATGACCGTCGTCGCGAGGACCGCTGGAAATCGATCGATCGACACTACAAACGAGTACGGTATCGTCCCATATAGATGCCGCGCTTCTCCGTACCCCGATTCAGTCTCCGGGTCCGCGTCGCCGGACGATCCGGTCGATGATGTCGCCGGTCGACAGCAGTTCGTCCGCGTGGCGGGGGTTGCGCCCGGTTGCCCGCTCGACGCGACACTCGATCCCCCGGTCGGCGAGCGCCGTCTCGATCGCAGTCTCGTCGTGATGCTGGTCGAACCCCAACACGATCACGTCCGGGTCGATCGCCTCTATCGGCGTGAAGATGTCCTCTGGATGGCCGAGTCGCGCCTCGTCGACGACCTCGAGCGCCTCCACCATGTCGCGGCGCTGCTTCCCGTCGAGGATCGGTGCCGGTTTGTGGGTGACGTTATCGTCGCGGGCGACGATGACGTGGAGCTCGTCGCCGTAGCTCGCTGCGTCGGAGAGGTAGTGAACGTGTCCGGGGTGTAGCAGGTCGAAGGTTCCCTGCGCGACGACCCTCGTCATCTGAGCCACGAGAGGAACCTACCGTCGTTCTCATCGTCGTCGCGTTCGTCACCGTGTCTCGTGTGTCGGTCGTCGTCCGGTCGGACGACTCCCTGGTCGTACCCCTCCTCGACGAGTTCGCGGTCGATGTCCTCCTGGGTAAAATCGAAGAAATGCTCGTCGGGCACCTCGACGTCGAGGACGTCGATCGTCGTCGGCTTCCCCTCGTTGTCGAACGCCTTCCAGTCGCCCCAGCCGTACGGCGCGCCGACGATGATGTGGACCTCGCCCTGTCCGAACGTGGCGAGGTCGGCCGAGCTCGGACGCAACGCTCCGTTAGGATGCGAATGAACCGATCCGACCGACCGCATGTCGTTCGGCTTCATGTGCGACCGAACGGTGGCGCTCACCGGGTTCGACTCCGTGCCGGGAATGACGAGGACGTCCGTGATGACCTGTCCCTGTCGGTCGATGTTCAGCTTTCTCGCATCGTCCGCGCGGAGGAACCCCATATACTCGTCAGGGTGGGTCTCCTCGCTCGCCTCGAGGATGAACTCCAATGTCTCTCGAGCGATCCCGAGGAGCTCGTCCGACCGGAACAGTCGCATGTCCGAACGAAGTCCCCGTCACCTCATATGGGTTCCGGACCGTCGGCGGGGCGACGGCGGCTCCACGTTTTTGCGCCGCTGCCGCGGTCGCCTCCCGTGGGCGCGATAGAACAGGCTTAACACCGGCCGTTACCGAACGAAGTACATGAGCGAACAGACCGCCGGGGATTCCGGCACGCGGAGCGATTCGAGCTCCGAACCCGAGGCCATCACGGCCGAGGGGACGACCGACGACCGACCGGTCGTCCACGATTTGGCACCCGACTGCACCCTCGAGGACGTCGAAACGGACGAACTGTATCACGCAGAGGTGAACGGCGTCGTCGACTACGGCGTGTTCGTCGACGTCTCGGATGCCGTCTCGGGGCTCGTTCACGAGTCGAACTTGGAGAGCGAGTACGACGTCGGCGACAGAGTGATCGTCCGACTCACCGAGGTGAAAGAGAACGGCGACATCGCCTTCGACGACGTGACTCCGTCGACGTACCGGACGGAACCCGTCGAACACGAGCCGACCATCTCGCGCGTTCGCGGTCTCTCGCCGGGCGACGAGGTCACCGTCGAGGGGGAGGTCGTTCAGGCGAAACAGACGGGCGGTCCGACGATCTTCGGCGTCGCCGACGCGTCTGGCGTCGTCTCCTGTGCCGCGTTCGAGGAGGCCGGCGTTCGCGCGTATCCGAGCGTCGAGGTCGGCGACATGGTCCACGTCGCGGGCACCGTGGAGACGCGCGAGGACGCGCTCCAGCTCGAGGTCGACTCCCTCGAGACCCTCTCGGGCGACCGCGCGGCCGAGGCCCGTGAGCGCTACGAAACCGCACTCGACGAGCGCGCCGAGCCGGCCGACATCGACCCCCTCGTCGAGTGGGAAGCGTTCGAGTCGATCCACGACGAACTCCGTGAGCTGGCCCGACTACTCCGTCGCACCGTGCTCGCCGGGCGACCGATCCGCGTCCGCCACCACGCGGACGGCGACGGGATGTGCGCGGCGATCCCCGTCCAGATCGCGCTCGAGGAGTTCATCCGGGAGCTCCACGAGGACCCGAACGCTCCACAACATCTGTTCAAGCGACTGCCGAGCAAGGCACCGTTCTACGAGATGGAAGACGTCACGCGCGACCTCAACTTTGCGCTGGAGGGACGCGCTCGACACGGACAGAAGCTCCCGTTCCTGCTGATGCTCGACAACGGGTCGACGGAGGAGGACGTTCCGGCCTACGAGAACCTCGCCCACTACGACATCCCAATCGCCGTCGTCGACCACCACCATCCGGATCCGGACGCGGTCGGCGGACTGCTCGACGCCCACGTCAATCCGTACCTTCACGACGAGGACTACCGGGTCACGACCGGGATGATGTGTGTCGAGCTCGCCCGACTGATCGACCCGTCGCTCTCCGCGGAGCTCGAACACGTTCCGGCGGTCGCGGGCCTGTCGGACCGCTCGAAAGCCGAGGTGATGGACGAGTACGTCTCGCTCGCCGCCGAGGCCGGCTACGACGAGGCGGAGCTGCTCGATATCGGCGAGGCGCTCGACTACGCGGCCCACTGGCTCCGCTACTCGGAGGGGAAGACGCTCGTCAACGATGCGTTGAACGTCGGCTGTGACGATCCGGAGCGTCACGAGGAGCTCGTGGAGTTTCTCTCCGAACGTGCCGCACGCGACGTCGAAACGCAGCTCGATGCGGTCGACGAACACGTCGAACACGAGCGACTCGCCTCGGGCGCACACCTCTACCGGATCGATCTTGACGAGTACGCCCACCGGTTCACCTACCCCGCACCAGGGAAGACGACCGGCGAGCTCCACGACACGAGGGTACGAGAGACCGGCGATCCGGTGATCACCATCGGCTACGGACCGGATTTCGCGGTGCTTCGTTCGGACGGCGTGCGTCTCGACATCCCCACGATGGTGACCGAGCTGAACGAGGAGCTGCCCGAGGCGGGCGTCTCCGGCGGCGGACACCTCGTCGTCGGCTCGATCAAGTTCGTGAAAGGTCGCCGTCGCTCCGTGATCGAGACGCTCGTCGAAAAGATGGCCGACGCTGAGATCGACGAGACGCTGTCATCTTCGACCGTCCGCGACGACTGAGTCCCCATCCTTCGCGACCACCGAGATCCAATCGTTCGCGACTGCTCGTGACGAGCGCCCGGTGCTCGCCAGCACGGTCGTCGGTTCCTCGGTCCGCTACTCTGCTTGCTCGTATATCATCTCGACGTCGTCCGCGAAGCGTTCGAGGATGTTCCGTCGCTTCTTTTTCATCGTCGGCGTAAGCAGGTCGTTCTCCTCGGAGAACTCCTCGGGGACGAGCCTGAACCGCTTGATCCGCTCGTACGGCTCGAACCCCTCGTTGACGCGGTCGACCTCCTCCGCTATGCGGTCGTGGACGCGGTCGTCGCGACAGATCGCCGCCCGATCATCCGGGAGATCGATCCCGCGTGTCTCCGCCCACTCCTCGACGCGCTCGAAGCTCGGCACGATCAGCGCGGAGACGAACTTCCGCCCGTCGCCGATCACGACGCACTGTTCGACGAACTCGTTGGCCGCGAAGCGGTCCTCGATCGGACCGGGAGCGACGTTCTTTCCCGTCGAGAGCACGAGCAGCTGTTTCGCCCGCTCGCGGAACGAGACGTACCCGTCCGGTCGGAGCTGGACGATATCACCGGTACGGAGCCACGGATCCTCGGGGTCGCCGTCACGCTCGTCCGGCGGCGTTCCGGCGACGACGGCCTCCTCGGGCAGTCTGTCCACCTCGGTGAACGCCTCCGCGGTGGCATCGGGGCGATTCCAGTAGCCGTCGGTTACCTGGGGGCCGCGGACGAGCAACTCGCCGACGTCGCCGGAGACCTCCGCTACCTCATCGCCGGCAAGCGTCACGTCGATCGCGATCTCGGTGTCGACGACCGGCGGACCGATCGTCCCGACGCGAGGCTCTTCCGGCGGATTCACGCAGATCACGGGTGACGTCTCGGTGAGTCCGTACCCCTCGAGGATCGGCAGATCCATCGCGTGATACAGCGCACACAGCTCCGCCGACAGCGACCCGCCGCCGGAGATAAAGAAGTCGACGTTGCCGCCGATCGCCTCCCGAACCGACGAGAAGACGAGCGTGTCCGCGACCGCGCGTTTCGCGTCGAGGATCACCCCAGGGTCGTCGGTTTCGTGATGCGTCCGGCCGACCTCAACCGCCCACTCGAAGATTCGTCGCTTCACCGGCGACTCGCTCGCCTGCTTCCGTATCGCATCGTACAGCTTCTCGTACACACGCGGGACGCTCGTCGTTACCGTCGGACGAACGAGTCCGAAATCCTCCCTGAGCGTATCCGGACTTTCGGCGTAGCCGACCGTCGCGCCCGCCGCGAACATCATGTAATGGCCAGCCAGCCGCTCGAACACGTGCGCCAGTGGAAGAAACGAGAGGGTCGTCGACGCCGGCGAGATCCCGGGGACGTCGTCGTCGCGGTCGGGCCGATCGCCGAACCGCTTGTAACACTGGTTGAGATTCTCTCGGAAGTTGGCGTGTGTGAGCTTCACCCCTTTCGGCTTCCCGGTCGTTCCCGAGGTGTAGATGAGACTCGCGAGGTCGCCGACGTCCGTCTCCGCGAGCCACGACTCGTAGGCGTCCGGGTCGAACGCCGCCGCGCCACGGTCGTGAAGCTCACCCAGCGTGAACACGTCAGGGGCGTCGTCGTCCAGTGCGTCCGCATCGACATCGTCGAGCGTCACGATCGCTTCCAGCTCGTGGTCGAGATCGCCGTGGACGGCGACGACCTCGTCGAGCAGGTCACGGTTCTCCGCGACCACGACGGTCGCTTCCGGATCCTCGAGCAGATACGTGAGTTGGCTCGGCGACGAGGAGGAGTACACCGTCGTCACCACCGCCCCGGCCGCGAGCGCCGCGAAGTCGGCGTGTGCCCACTCCATGCGGGTGTTCGCGTAGATGGCGACGCGCGTCCCGTGATCGACGCCGACATCGCGGAACCCCGCCGCGAGGCTCCGGACGATGTCGCGCATCGTAGCGTACGTCACGTCGCCGTACTCGTCGGTCGGCACCGATGGCACGACCCCCTCCGTCACCAACGACCGGTCGTAGATCCCCCCCTTATACTGCTGTGCGACCCTGTCGGCGTTGCGTTCGGCGGTTCGCTCGAACGTTCGGGGCAGCGTCTCGGACGCCACCACGTCGTCAGCGAACTCGCGTTCGACCTCCTCCCACTCCATGTCGGCCCCACCCCCCGAACCCTAATAAACGATCGGGTAGTTGTTCGTTTCCACGTTTCTCATCGTTTACAGCGGTATCGAGGCGAAAGCCCATCGGCTTTAGCCGTGGGATGAAGCCGACAACTGGGAATCTCTCCACGCTTGTAGGCACGGTTGGATATTCCACGTCGAAATACCAAAAAATTTATGTAAGTAAAAGTACTATGACTACATATGTCGAATCAGGTCATCACTCGGACACTCAAAGCGAGTATCCGCAACCACTCGCAGGTCTGTGACGACCTCGATTCGCATGGCTTTGCCGCGTCGAAATTGTGGAACGTCGGGCGATGGACAATCTCGCGTGTCTGGGACGCTATCGGCCACATTCCAGATGCAGACGAACTCTGTTCGTACCTCAAGACTCACGAACGCTATGCAGACCTACACAGCCAATCTAGTCAGCGAGTTCTTCAGGAACTCGGTGAGGCGTTCATCTCGTGGTACGAACAAGACGACCCAGACGCCAATCCACCCGGCTACCGCAAACACGGCGACGACCACCCACGCTCGACAGTGACGTGGAAACATCAGGGCTTCAAACTCGATACCCAGTACAACCGTGTCCGTCTCTCGAAAGGCACGAACATGAAAGAGTCGCGCTACGCCGCTGACTACATCCTCTGTGAATACACACTCCAAACAGACGATCAGATGCTTGACGCCGTTGAAAGCGTCCAGACGGTGCGTGCTGTCTGGACTGGCGAGCAGTGGGAGCTCCATTTCGTCTGCAAGATGCGGGGTGAAACGCCTGAGACACCAGGTGAGAAGACCGCAGGTGTTGACCTTGGTATCTGCAACACGGCAGCTGTCTCTGTCGGTGACGAGACACTGCTGTATCCCGGCAACGCCCTGAAAGAAGACGCCCACTACTTCCGACAGCGGGAATACGAGACGGAGGGGAAAAATGGGCCAAGCGACCACGCAGAGTGGACCAGACAGAAGAAATCCCGGCGACAAGAACACTTCCTGCACGCTCTGTCGAAAGACATTGTTGAGCAGTGTGCTGACCGAGGTGTTGGGACAATTGCAGTCGGCCATCCGAAGAACATCCGTGAGGATGAAGACTGGGGACGACACGGCAACAAACGCCTGCACGACTGGGCGTTTGAAACACTACTCAGCCACATCGAGTACAAAGCCCAAGAACGCGGTATCGACGTAGAGCGTGTAGACGAAGCAGGGTTGAAAACGTCGAAAACCTGTTGTGAGTGTGGAACGGAAGCTGACTCGAATCGAGTCGAACGTGGCCTGTACGTGTGTGAGAATTGCGAGTTGGTCGCCAATAGCGACCTGAACGCGGCAGAGAATATGCGAGCGACGGTAACTCCGAATCCGACACAGGATAGGAGTAACGGCTGCTTGGCTCAGCCTTCGGTACGCCTGTTCGACAAATCCACGGGGCGAGTAGCCCCACAAGAACAGGTCGTTCCGTGAACCGTAATATCCCAGCGTGGGAATCCCACGGCTTCAGCCGTGTGGAGGAAGTCAATTTGTCCGCGCTCTCGCGAACGGACCGGGCGGCAACATCAGCTCCTCGAGTTCGGGACGCTGTTTGACGTTGAACACGACCTGTAGTTCGTCGGTGAGCGGATAGCCGTTACACGACAGCCGAAAGCCGCGTTCGGACAGCTCCTCGGGAAGGATATGGTTCGTCGGCTGTGAGAGCTCGCCCTCGGCGATGTACACCGCGCAGTTTGCGCAGGCACCGCCCCGACACGAGAACGGCCACGCGAACCCGCGGTTCTCGGCGGCTTCAAGCAGGCTCTCGGTGGGTTCGGCGAGCAGCCGACCGTAGTCGTCGGTCGCGAGGTCGGCACGGGACGCTTTCGCGAACAGGTCGTCATCGTCGAGCTCCCAGCCGTAATCCGCAACCACGGCGTAATCGAGAAACTCGACGCGGACCGACGACGCCTCCCCGGTCCCCGCGTCGCCGGTATCGAGGTCGATATCGGCGGCGGGCTCGTCATCACCGTTGGGGTCCCGCTCTTTGAGCTGGCTGTACGCGCGCCGGACGAGCTGGAACTCCTCGGTGCTTCCCCCCTGATCGGGGTGGACCTCCTTGATCCGCTCGCGGTACGCCCGCCGGATCGTCGTCTGGTCGGCATCGGTGTCGACGCCGAGCACCTCGAACGGGGAGACCATTCGATACCCACGCTATGCGACGGAGCATCATAAACGGCTCTCAACGTCCCGGAGTCTGCCGGGACTCGTGGCTCCACTACTACGGAGAGAACTGTTAACTATCCGCGTACTTGGGAGGGGGGGGACGGCTCGATACACGTTGCGTGAGAGTGCACCAATTCGAAACGCGAGCGACCGATATGTGGGGAGTAGCTACGCTTCTGGCCGCCACCGACCGCCGATCTCCTCACGCGGATAATCCTGATACGTGCCGTCGAGATACGTCGTAACGCGACCGTCCTCCTCGCTCAGCGTGATCGCCCACAGAACGTTCTCACGAAGCGACGTTTCCAGCGCGCTCATGTGTTTGGTTCCCATCCAGTCGGGATAACTGAGCTGTGTAACCTCCGGGACCTCGTTTGGACTGGGGCTCCGAACCCGAACCATCTGTTTTTGAATCGTTCCATCCCCGGTCACGATGATCGCTCCGTCCCGGCTGAACGCGACGTCTTCAGCGACTTGTTTGAACTTTTCCGAGGAGTCGGAGGCGAGCTTGCAGCGGTCGGTCGGCCAGACGTTCTCCCCCAGCGAGTCGGTGTACGTCTCGAAATCCGTTTCGGCCACGATCAAAAAATACAGGCTGGGACCGCTCACGTACTTCTCGTCCCACCTGTCGAAGGAGATGCTCAGAGACTCGGAGACGTATCTGATCCGGTCCATGAGATCCTGACTGGTTGCGTACTTGCTCAACACTTGGTCGAGTTCATCCATGAGAGTCGGTTCAACCCGCTGTAGACACCGGAACAGCTTAAATCCCCTCTCGACCACGGTTGCGCTCGGACGCTCCCGGCCCAATCGGTACGACGTGTCGGCTGGCCGGTCTGCGGCACTCGTTGCGACTCTACATCCTTTGTGACTCAGTAACATACATTACTGATCAGCCGTATGATCCGTGTAGAATGGGCGTTGTGGACGATCTGCGTAACGGAATGGTAGCGGACAGCGATCCCGACCTCTACGTCGTCGAGGAAACACAAATCGAGGGCGACACCGACGCCGCGGCCATCGAGCCGAGACGGCTCCGCGAGATGATCAGGGAGTATCCCGAGGCGTGCCGTGTGTTCAGGATCACGAACGGACGGGGGTATGACCACTCGGTATCGGCCGACGATGCCTACACGCGGGCTGAACACTCCGGACGGATCGAAACGGACGCTCGCTCGGCAGCCGACGCCATCACCGACGAGTGTTCGCGGTGTTCGGTTCGTCTCGACACGTCCGACCCGCAGTTGGCCGCTGTTGAGAGCGCGACCACGCGCCTGGAAGTCGAGATCGACGACGCCATCGTTCGGTGGGTGCCGCCAGTCAACGACCCACGAAACGGCTGACATCGCACCACGATACCGAACGCGACGACTCAGTTGACCGGATCGTTTCGAAAAACCAGAACTAATGCGTTTCCGGTTGTAGCCGCGTTCTATGGTCGATCTCTCCGACGACCGTCGACAACGGACGCGCCTGCGTCGACGGCTCGTCTTGGGTGTTTTTGGGCTCGTCGGCGTCGTCATCGCTTACGCAGTCACCTACCACTAGGCCGTCATCAGTATCGCGGGCGTCGAGGATCGCTCGCCGATCAAATCCTTGCAGGTCGTCATCGAGGCTCTTACGACCGCCGGGTTCGGCGGTGACACCGGTCTCTGGCGCGATCACAGTCTGCTCGCTCTCATGGTGCTTGTGATGAATCTCACCGGGGTGCTGGTCGTCTTTCTCGCAATTCCTCTCTTCGGCGTTCCGCTGTTGCGGAATGCGCTCGACGGGACGCCGCCGATAACGAGCTATCTCCGGGACCACGTCATCATCTGTGGCTACTCCGGCGCCGACGACGTGCTGATAGACGAGCTTGAGACTGCCGAGATTCCGTATCTGATCGTGGAGTCCGATCCCGACCTGGTCGAACAGCTCCTTGCGGCCGACATCCCAGCGATACAGGGTGATGCCGAACGCGTCGGGACGCTGAAAAACGCCAACGCCGAACACGCGACCGCGCTCGTTGCGGACCTCGACGATGAAACCAATCCGACGGTTATTCTTTCGGCGAAGCGAGTCAATCCTTCGATGCAGATCGTCAGCGTCGTCCAGACGCGCGAGGCGGCCCCCCACCACGAGTACGCCGGCGCGGACGACGTCGTCATCTCGAAGGAGAGTCTTGGCGAAAGCTTCGCCAACCGGTCGATAAAGACGGTTTCCGAGCGGTTCCAGACGGCCGTCGGCGCCGACGCGGATCTCGAGCTCGACGAGTATCTGGTCGAGGAAAACAGCAGTTTCGTCGGACGGACGATCGAGGAGATCGACGTGCTGGGTGGCGACGTGACCGTGATAGGCGGCTGGTTCGGTCCCCGGTTTCTCATCTCCCCGTCGCCGAGGACGACGATCCCGAAAAACAGCATTCTTCTCCTCACCGACGAGCGAGGCCGACTCGAGAGGACCGACCTCCGCAAGCTCCCGCCACACACCGGCCACCCATCCCGAGTCGTCGTCTGTGGATACGGCGACGTCGGGAGTGCGACTGCCAGACGGCTCACGGAGGAGAACGTCGACGTGACGGTCGTCGATGCCAGTCCGGGCGAATCGATCGACGTCGTGGGTGATATCACGGAACGCGACACGCTCGAGCGAGCGGCCATCGAGAACACCAGATCGCTGGTGCTGGCGGTGGACGACGACGCGGCAGCGATCTACACGGCACTGCTCGTGAAGCATCTGCAGCCCGACGTCGAACTCATCGCACGAGCGAACGATCCGGAGAGCGTCTGGAAGCTGTACGTTCGAGCGGAGTGACGAGCTCGTCGTTGCCGGAACCGACGAGGCGATAGAGCGGTTCCAACAGTACGTTGACGTGTCCTCCACGCCGCGACCTTCGGATTTAAGTTCCGCTCGGGCCGAGGATCGATAATGTTCGACCCCGAGGAACTCGAGGCGATTCGGGAGGCGAAAGCGACGTGGGAGGCGGAGACCTACGGCGCGACCGTCGACCGGTTCGGCGAGCGTCTCGAGGAGTTCACCACGGACACCGGCGGGCAGACCGTCGACCCGTTATATACACCCGCCGATCTCGACGACCACGACTACCGCGCGGACGTCGGCTTCCCGGGCGAGGAGCCGTACACCCGCGGCGTCTACTCGACGATGCACCGCGGTCGGCTGTGGACGATGCGACAGTACGCCGGCATGGGTACCGCGGCCGAGACGAACGAGCGATTCAACTATCTCATCGACCAGGGCTCCTCGGGCCTCTCGATGGCGTTCGACCTCCCGACACAGATGGGGTACGACTCCGACGCGGCGATGGCGGAAGGCGAAGTCGGGCGGTCGGGCGTCGCCATCGACACGCTCGCCGATTTCGAGACGGTGTTCGACGGGATCCCGCTCGACGAGGTGTCGACGTCGATGACGATCAACGCACCCGCGGCGGTGTTGCTGGCGATGTACGTCGCGATGGGCGACGAGCAGGGCGTCGATCGTGGCGAACTCCGCGGGACGATCCAGAACGACATCATGAAAGAGTACATCGCGCGGAACCTCTACATCTACCCGCCGGAGCCGTCGCTGCGGCTGATCACGGACGTCTTCGAGTTCTGTGCGTCCGAGACGCCGAAGTTCAACACGATCTCCATCTCCGGCTACCACATCCGTGAAGCGGGCTCGACGGCCGCACAGGAGGTGGCGTTCACGCTGGCGAACGGGATAGAGTACGTGGAGGCCGCCGTCGACGCCGGCCTCGACGTCGACGAGTTCGCCCCGCAGCTCTCATTCTTTTTTAATGCTCACAACGACGTGTTCGAGGAGGCCGCGAAGTTTCGCGCCGCTCGCCGCCTGTGGGCGCGGATCATGGACGAGCGGTTCGGCGCGGAGAACCCGGCGGCGAAACAGCTCAAGTTCCACACCCAGACGGGCGGCTCCACGCTCACCGCCCAGCAGATCGACAACAACGTCGTGCGCGTGGCGTATCAGGCCATGGCGGCCGTTCTCGGCGGAACACAGAGCCTCCACACGAACGGGAAAGACGAGGCGCTCGCGCTCCCGACCGAGCAGTCGGTCAGAACCGCGCTCCGCACACAGCAGATCCTCGCACACGAGTCCGGTGCCGCGAACACGATCGACCCGCTCGCGGGATCGTACTACGTCGAGAGCCTCACGGACGGTGTCGAGGCGGACGCACGGGAGATCCTGTCCGAGATCGACCGGCGTGGCGGCGCGCTGGCGGCCGTCGAGAGCCAGTGGGTCCAGCGGCAGATACAGGACGTCGCTTTCGAGCGCCAGCGGGAGATCGAGGAGGGTGACCGGATCGTCGTCGGCGTCAACGCCTTCGAGGTCGACGAGGAGCCCGAGATGGATCTGGAGGAGGTCGATCCCGATCAGGAGGCCGCCCAGCGGGAGCGGCTGGAGGCGATCAAAGCCGACCGCGACGACGACGCGGTCGATGACGCGCTCGCGTCGGTCCGATCGGCCGCCCGCGGGACCGAGAACCTGCTCCCGCCGATCATCGAGGCCGTGAAGACGTACGCGACCGTCCAAGAGATAAGCGACGTCCTCCGTGAGGAGTTCGGGGAGTATAGCCCTGACCGGTAGTACCGAACGGAGGCCGGGGGGCCGGACAGCCACGAGGGGCGTGCGCGCCGCGTTCGCTCTCGTCACTCCCTGCCGGACCGGCGGGGCAGCAGCTGTCCCCAGACGAGTTTATCGACGAGCCGTACCGTCAGTGGTCGGTCGACGGTGATCCGACAGGACAGACGGGGGTAGCCGAACCGTTCCGCGGCCGCGTCGTGCCAGTGGTCCGGCTCCGGCGCGGGGTCGATGCGGAACGTGGGTCATGGGTCCTGATTCGTGTGTCGGCCGCGGGCGTCGCCTGCGTCGCGGTCAGGCCTCGCTTCCGAACGTCGAGGGCTCCTGCCACGCATCACGGCCCGCAACGGTGCGCTGCGGGAACGGGATCGTGATGTCCTCCTCGTCGAACCGCTGTTTCACCGACTGCACGTACTCCGCGCGGATCTTCACGAAGTCCGCTCGTGAGGGGTCGGAGATCCAGAACCGTGACTGGAGCCCGACGTACGAGTCCGCGAGCTCGTTCAGCCGCACGGACGGCGCCGGATCCTCGAGGATCTCGGAGTGTTCGTTCGCCTCCTCGACGATGATGTCGGTCGCCGCCTCGATGTCGTCGTCGTAGTCGATCCCGAAGACGAACTTGAGTCGGAGCGTCCCCTTCGCGACCGGGTTCTTCACGACACCGCTTGTCAACGCGTGGTTCGGCACCGTCAACAGCTCGTTGTCGAACGTCCGGACTCGCGTGACTCGGAAGGAGATGTCCTCGACGATGCCGGAGTTGCCGTCCCACTCGACCCAGTCGCCGATCTTGAACGGCCTGTCGGTGTAGATGAACACGCCCGCGACGAAGTTCCGGATCACGTCCTGTAAGGCGAAGCCGACTGCCAACGTCGCGGCCGCGGCGATCGTCGCCAGCGACCGCAGGAAGTCGTCGTAGCCGGCCGCACCGAACGCGACGGTTAACCCGGCGAACAGCACCAGAAACGTCGCGATCTTGTTGAGCGGACGGCGCGCGTGCTCTTCGAGTCCTTGGCGTTCGAGCAGTCGCTCGACCAGCGGATTGACGACCGACTTGTTGAGCAGGTACACCGCGACGATGACGATGAGAAACACCGCGGCCGACACGACGAGTCCCGCAGCTGGACCGAGAAACGGCTCGAGGAGCTCCTCGGCGGGCGCGACCTGTGCGGCCGACGGGTCGGACGCATGCGCCCCGGACATCAGTGGAGCACCGCCGTGTTCCCGCGCGTCTCGATCAGCTCGGCGTCGACCGCCTCGGCAAGCTCGGCCGCCAGCTCGTCAGTTGAGGTCCCGCCGCGAGCCGCGCGGAGGAACTTGACTTTCACGAGCTTTCGGTCGTCCAACTGGTCGGCGAGCTCGTCGACGACGGCGTCGACGCCGCTTTTGCCGACCCAGACCGTGACGTCGAGGTCGTGTGCTTCCTTGCGAAGCTGCTGGTCGCTCATACGTCGAGAACACGCTCGTCCGCATTGAAGCTTGAGATGCCGACCGGCCCGGTCCGGTCCGCGGCGTCAGTCGATCCGATAGATCCTGACCGCGTCGTTCTCGAAGACGACCTCGCCGTGCGCCTCGAAGGTGACCTCACCGTATCTGGCCTCCTCGGTCGGACCGACCCAGACGTAGTCGACGTCGTACGCGTCGAGAACCCCAGCGCTGTCGTCTCCCGTCGCCCCGCTGCCGTCCGGCCGGCCGCCGGCGTACGCGCGGTCGACGTCGGCGACCCGGTCGTAGTACGCCTCCTCGCCGCGATAGCCGACCTGGTGGGCCCATCCCGCGACCGTCGGCACGCCGGTCAGGCTGGCGGCCGGGTTCGCTCGCCAGTCGTACATGCCGGGCACTGACGGGTCGGCCGCGAGCCCCTCGGGAGAGCGGCTGGCTCCCGGCGCCTCCAGAAGGACGTCCTCGTGTGTTGCCGTCTCGTCCAGCCACGCGATCGCCGCGGCCTCCTCGGGGTGGTCCGTCTCGGCGAACGCGGTCGCGTGGAGCGTCCCCGCGTCGTACCGGTCGAAATGCTCGGCGAGTGCGAGCCCCGCGTACGGAGCCGACAGGACGAGAAGCGCGACGACGACCAGTCGCGCGACGGTCACGCCCGCCGGGAGGCGGTCCCGAAGCGCGGCCACACGACGGGCGACCAGCGTCTCGGCGTGGGTCCGATCGAGGGCCGTCTCCCGTCCGGAGGATCCACCGTCTCGCGAGGCTCGCCCGGCGAACCCGCCATCCCACAGCTCCGCGAGGACGACCCCGAGAGCAACCCCCCAGATGACCCACACCTGAAAGTACACCTTGAACACCGTGTTGAGCCGCCCGGGACCGGCGGCCTCGACGACGTAGACGAGCTCGACGAGACCCACGAGTCCCGCACCGCCGATCAGGAGTGCGGTCTCGTAGCCGACGTCCCGGTCGAGCCGGAGCGCAACCCAGCCGAGTGCGAGCAGCGGCACGACGACCGCGACCGCGTGGAAGCCGGTGAGAAGCGCGACGGCGACGACCGCGGCGACGCCGAAAAGAAGCGGGAGCCGGCCGGCGTCGGACTGGCGCTCCCCGACTCGGTCGCCGAGGCGGCCGACGAGGTATGCGCCGAACCCCGCGACGAAGACTCCGTGAACGATGAGCAGCTCGAGCAGTCCGGAGCGGTCGGCGGCGTCCAGCAGCGCGGGCTCCTGTCCGGTCGACGCGCCGAGGAAGAACGGCGCACCGATCAGGAAGCCGACGCCGCCCGCGACTGCAGTCACCGCGAGTGCGCCCCCGGTCCGCCCGACCTCGGTCGTGAGAGGTCCCGTTCCGAACCGGTCCCGGATCGCGGTCGCGGCGGCTCGGCCCCACGGAAAAAGCGGGAGCGGCGCGGCGGGCGCGAACGTCAGCGCCAGCCAGAGCAGCCCGAACACGGTCGGGAAATCCCACGTGTGTATCACGATCTGGGTCCCGCCGAGAACGGGGATGACGCCGAACACCAGCAGTCGTCGGCGACGGAGCTCCGCGGCCGGCGTGAGCCAGTACGCGTACGCGACCGCCGCGGCGAGCAGCAGGAACGGTGCACCGGTCATGTGTGCGTGCAGGTCGCCGTTGAGGAAGCCGAACAGCGGGAACTCGTTTATCGTCCCGTCGATCACGCGGCTCGAATCCCAGTAGAAGAACCCGTCCACGCCCGCACGGAGGTCGGCTGCCGAGAGCCGGCCGACTGCCATGGCTTCGGCGAACCGGTCGCCGAGCGCACCGGGGATCACTCCCGCGACGGCCTGCACCGCCGTGACGAGGTTACCGGCGAGCCCGACGAGGAAGGCGGCCGCGACGCCCGCACGAAGTCCGTGAGCGTGCGACGGAGGCGTCGGCTCCACTGAAGCGTTCGACGAGGGAGTCGGCTCTGCTGCCGTCTCCCGCTTGCGAGCGCGACCGGCAGCGATCCCGCGTGCGAGCTCGAACGCGCCGGCGACGAGGCAGGCGTAGAAGCCGGCGAGCGCGAGATTGTAGGCGAACGGAGGATCGGTTCCCGTCAAAAGCGCCACCATCCCGGCCGCGAGGTGACCGCCGTAGTAGTAGTTCAACGACTCGCCCGCGAACCAGAAATCGTATACCGGAACAACGTCCGCCCGCAGCACCGCCCGGAGCAGGCCGTAGTCGAGGAACTTCTCGCCGGCCGTCGGAGTGACCGCCGGGTCGGCGCTCCGGACCGCCGCAACGAGAAGGAACGCTCCGGCGAACACGACCGCGGAGGCGGCGACCTCGCGACGGTCGACCCGCCCGATCCCATCCGCGAGCCGGAGCTCGCGGCGGTTACACAGCGCGTCCCGGTCGAGTCCGAGGACGGCGGATGCGACTGCGAGCGCCACGAGCGCCACCCACAGCGTTGGCCGACCGAATCCGATCCGGCCGACCCAGTAGCCGACGACGACGAGGGCGGCGAGCGCGACGGTGGGCGCGAGTCCAGCTCCCTTGCCGGGGAGCGTCCGGAACAGGCGAGCAGTGAGTGGGAACGCGAGCGCGGAGAGCGCGGCGAACGCGAGGAGCCACCAGACGACTAGCCCGTACTCCATGCGTGAGGCACACGACCCCGCAACTATACCGCTTCGGGTTCTGGTCGGGCGGGCGAGTGCGGAGAGTTCGGACGCCGGTCCGCTTCGAGATTTATATACTCGGCCGACATGGCCCCCGTATGGTCGTCATTGCGGCAGTCGATCGGTCGGACCGCTCACGGAACGTGGTTCACGAGGCCGTGTCACTGGGAGCCGCCTTCGAAGAGCCCGTCCACGTCGTTCACTCGATGACTCGGTCGAAGTTCGTCGACATCGGCGTTCGCAGTGCCGAGGCCGGGAAAACCGTCGATATCGACGACGTCCGCGACGCGGCCGAGGCTGTCGCCAACGACGCGGTGGAGAACGCCGATATTGACGTGGATGCCGGAGAGACGGCGGACCCGCCGGTCGAGACCGTCGGAATGCTCGGTGACCCCGAGGAAGCGATCGTCGATTACGCGGAGCGCCAGGACGCACGGTACGTCGTTGTACTCGGTCGGACGGAGCCGCTGGCGGCGAAAGCGCTGTTCGGGAGCGTGGCCCAATCGATCCTGCGGCACGCTCCCTGCTCGGTCGTCACCCCGTCAGTCGGCGGATCGAACTGACATCGTCGCCTGCGGCCGCCGAGTCACACTGCTTTTTACCCGCCGAGACGGACGCCCTTGCATGTCGATCGGGATCGTCGTACCCGCGTTCCGGCCGGACGTCGACGCGTTGCGCGCGTACGTCCGCGAACTCGACGCGGAGCTCGATCCCGAGACGATCCGGATCGAGATCGACGATCCGGAGCCGACCGTCATCGAGTCGCTCGCCGATCTGCCGGCCACGGTGAACGCGGTGTCGGGCCGTCGCGGGAAGGGCGCGGCGGTGACCGCCGGGTTCGAGGCGCTCGACGCTGACGTGCTCGCGTTCGTCGACGCCGACGGCGCGACGCCCGTCTCGTCGGTGGTGAGAGTCGTCGACCCCGTCGCGCGGGGTGAAACGCCGGTCGCGGTCGGCTCGCGCCGCCATCCGGAGTCGACGGTCACCTCCCATCAGGGGCATCTCCGTCGGCTGCTCGGCGACGGGTTCGCGTGGCTCGCACGTCGGGTTGTTGGCGGGTTCGGAGCGCGGCTGTACGACTACCAGTGTGGCGCGAAGGCGCTGTCCGCGGAGGTCTGGCGTGCCGTGCGTACCCATATCCGTGAGCCGGGATTCGCGTGGGACCTCGAACTGCTCGCGATCGCCGGCGCGAGCGACTTCGAGATGCGGGAGGTGCCGATCGCGTGGGAGGATAAGCCAGGGTCGACGGTCGCGCCGGTCCGGGACACGCTGTCGATGTTCGCCGGACTCGTTCGGGCTCGCCATCGCGCAGGCGTCGTCGCCGGAAGCCGACTACACGCGTCGCTCGACATCGATCCCGGCCCGTCGCTCGTCGAGGAGTCCGTAAGCGCGGATGTCGACGGGGCGACCGACAGGAGTGTCGACCGTTCGACGGACGCACGGAGTCGACGATGAAACCGATAAACGGGGGTACGCAGTGAACGGCATTCTCGACGAGCTGGCGACCGGTCGTCGGCTCGGGAAGTTCGCGTCGGTCGGGCTGGTCGGAGCGGCCGTTGATCTGTCGCTCTCGACGACGATGACGCTCGCGGGAGTAGTCTCCCCGGTGATCGCGAAGCTGATCGGAGCGGAAGCGGCGATCGTGACGATGTTTCTCATCAACGATCGATGGACGTTCCCGGCGTACGGCTCGGACCGACTCCGCGCGAGGCTACACCGACTACTTCGGTCGAACATCGTCCGGTCCGGCGGGCTCGCCGTGCAGCTGATCGTCGTCTTCCTGCTTACGCGACAGGATGTCGTTATTACGGTCGCCGGGACGAACGTCTGGGACGCGCTCACGATGCCGATCGCGATCGGCGCCGCGTTCGTCATTAACTACGTCGCCGAGAGCCTGTTCACGTGGCGTGTTGCCTCCGGCGACGATCCGTGACATCCTCCGTACCCTTCGGCACACCACTTTATAAACGAACGCGGGAGGAACTCGCATACGTGAGACGGATCAGAACCCTTATCCGTGAAACGGGATTTTGCTAACATAGCGGGATGGGATAGCCAGGAGATTCCGCCGGGCTCATAACCCGGAGATCGGTAGTTCAAATCTACCTCCCGCTACTTCTCACCGGTTCCGTCACACCGACGCGGACTGCGACGTTCGACCGGAACGCATACTTTACGTATGGTGGGGAGTAACATGTGAAGAATTAATGTTCACTGCTTCACCCAGGACGGTCGAGGCGCTCGAAGAGGAGGTTGCGGAGTTCGCGGATCCTCCAGAGGAACTCGACGATGACGACATGGCACGACTGGTCGACGCGCTCGTGGCGCTGGCGGACGGCTACGGCAGTCGCGGTGATTTTGCGGCCGAACGCCGCGTGTTGGAGCGGCTGGATCGCCTTCACGAGGCGTATCCGACGACCGACGTCGATATTCATCTCGCCGTGGCCCGGGCGAACGCCGCCGCAGTCGACGACCGGGCGACCGTTCGCGGCTTCGAGGTCGATCCGTCGCGGATCGACGACCACCGCGAGGCGATCGAGCGGCTCTACGACGAGCGACCGGAGCCGACGATCGCCGTTCCGCTCGCGAGAGCGACCGCCGAAACGATCCACGCGTGCGGACGGGCCGAACTGCCGGACCGGATCGAGCCGCTAGTCGACCGGCTCGAGACGCTCTACGACTCCCACGAGGAGGCGGACGTTGCGGCCGGCGTCGCCCGCGGATACGCCCACGCGGAGCGGTATCGCGCAGGCAGCGCGGCTCGCGACGGCGACGAAACCCACGAAGCTCGCGACGGCGACGAAACCCACGAGGAGGCCGGGTATCTCGGTCGTGCCGAGGAGCTCCATCGCGCTCATCCGGACCGGGATGTCGCGGTCGGACTCGCGGGCGTGTTGGCCGGGCGGACGAACGCCGATGCGGCAGCGGGTGACCTCGAGGCGCTCGAGGGACGGATCGCCCGGATCGACGCCATCGCCGACCGTCACCCGGCCGCGGAACGCGAGGTCCTCAGGTGGCTCCCGATCGCGACCGCGAACGCGACCCGGGCGAGCTTCGACCGAGCCGACGAGGAGCGAATCGAACGGTGGGTCGTGCGGACGAGGACGCTCCACGATCGCCTCGACACGCCGACGAGTGCGACGTGGGCGGCGGTCGCGACGTTCTTTTCGGCTCGCGCATCGTTCTTTGCCGCCGACATGGAGACCGGGATGGAGGAGCTCGAGGAGCTACGGACGCTGGAGACAGCACACGACGCCCCCGTCTTCGAGCACTGGCTCGGTCTGTCGCTGTTCGACGCCGCCAGGGCCGCCGTCGAGACCCGTCACGACGAGCGTGCTCGAGAGCTCGCCGACGAGCTGGCGGCCTACGCCGTCGGTCACAGGGATCAAGAGCGGATCGAGGCCGGCCTCGATGCCTTACGCTCTCACGCCCCGGCAGTGTTTCCGACGGACGCATCCGACACCGACTCCGTCGAGGTACCGATAGCCGGCGCGGAGACCGCCACCGACTCGGTCGCCGACGGTGCTCGCACGGGCTCGGCGGTGGACGAACCCGAAACCAGATCGGACGATTCGGGCGGCTCGTGTGGCTCCGGCGGCTGTGGCGGCTGCACGCCCGAGGCTGCCGAGCCGGCCAGTCTCCCGGCCCTCGCCGCCGGCGCGGCGCTTCTCGCCATCGTCGTCGCGTCGGTCGCGTACGCCGGGTACCGACTGCTACGGCTCGCCGGCTCGTCCTTCCGGTCGGCCGACCGACGGTGATCGCTTGTCGTCCGCTTCGCGTCAACCTCAACATTCATTCACACATCGCCCGAAGGGCACGGTAGGAGCTCGCACATGAGCACGCCAACTTCACCGGCTTCGGCCGACCCGGCTGCCGATCCACGCGCCAACTACGACTACCGGAGCGAGGATATCGACGAGCCCGGGCTCGTTTCCGACCTCTCGGCACTCATCGAGGGAGACGTACGCTTCGACAGCTACACGCGGAACCTGTTTGCGACCGACGCCAGCGCGTACCACCAGCTACCGATCGGCGTCGTCGTTCCCGAATCGACCGCCGATGTACAGGCGGTCATGAGCTACTGCGCGGAACACGAGATTCCCGTGCTCCCTCGTGGCGGTGGAACGAGCCTCGCGGGGCAGACGGTCAACGAGGCGGTCGTGCTGGACTTCAAAAAGCGGCTTAACTCGATCGTCGACGTCGACCCCGAGACACGCACGGCGACCGCTCAGCCCGGCATCACGCTCGCGCGGCTCAACGGCCATCTCAGCGAGCACGATCTGAAATACGCCCCCGACCCCGCGTGGGGCGATAAGAGCGTTCTCGGTGGGTGTATCGGCAACAACACGACGGGTGCCCACTCGCTGAAGTACGAGAAGGCCGACGGCTACCTCGAGTCCGTCGAAGTCGTTCTTGCCGACGGGACGGTCACGACGTTCGACTGGATGCCCGTCGAGGAGCTCCACGAACGAGCGGCTGACGCCACCGACGAGGACGGCATCGAAGCGCAGGTCTACCGGGTCGTCTCCGACGTGCTCCGAAACAAGACGGAGGCGATCGAGGAGAAGTACCCCGACCTCATGCGCAACGTCTCGGGGTACAACTTCGACAAGCTGCTCGAGGACGCCGAGGAGCGCGGGGAGGTCAACGTAGGACGACTGCTCGCCGGCAGCGAGGGGACGCTCGGGATCGTCACCGAGGCGACCGTCTCGCTCGAGCCCGTCCCCGCCGAAACCTCCGTCGTCATGCTGACCTACGACGACGTGATTTCGGCGATGCGCGACGTTGCGCCGATCCTCGAACACGACCCCGCCGCGGTCGAGGTCATGGACGACACCCTCCTGGATCTGGCCCGCGACACCGCGGAGTTCGAAAGCGTCGTCGACATCCTCCCGGACGGGACCGACTCGACGCTTCTCGTCGAGTTCTACGCCGACTCGGTTGCAGACGGCAAACGGAAGGTCGCGGATCTGCTTGCTGACCGGTTGCCGGAGTACGAAGCGGAGCTCGAACCGACCCAGCGCGGCGAGCGACTGGCCGCGGCTGGCACAGACCGAAACGCGGTCGATGCATTGGAGGCGTACGAGCCCGACCGGCAGGCGAAGTTCTGGAAGATGCGGAAGGCGGGGCTGCCGATCCTGCTTTCGCGCACCGGCGACGAGAAGCACTGGCCGTTCGTCGAGGACACGGCGGTGCCCGCGGAGAACCTGCCGGAGTACGTCGCCGACATCCAGGCGCTGTTCCACGAACACGACACCTTCGCGTCGTACTACGCTCACGCGGGTCCCGGCGTGTTACATATTCGGCCGCTGTTGAATCTCAAGTCGGAGGACGGCGTCGAGACCATGCTCGAGATCTCGGATGCGATCACCGATCTCGTCATCGAGTACGGTGGCAGCGTCTCGGGCGAACACGGTGATGGCCGCGCGCGGACGACGTGGAACCGCAAGCTGTACGGCGACGAGCTGTGGACGGCGTTTCAGGAGCTCAAGGCCGCCTTCGACCCGCAGGGGTTGCTGAATCCCGGCAACGTCTGTGGTGACTCCGACCCGACCGAAAACCTCCGATACGATCGGAACTACGCGTTCGACGCCGGCTTCGAGCCGGAGCTCAACTGGGATACCGAGAACGGATTTCAGGGGATGGTCGAACTCTGTCACGGCTGTGCGGGCTGTGAGGGGCATCAGGACACGACGGGGTCGATCATGTGTCCGACCTACCGCGCAACCGAAAACGAAGAGATCACTTCGACCCGCGGCCGGGCCAACATGCTCCGACGGTCGATGAGCGGCGACCTTCCCGAAGACGTCTTCTCGGACGAGTTCGTCCACGAGGTGCTCGACCTCTGTATCGGCTGTAAGGGGTGTAAGCGCGACTGTCCAAGCGGCGTCGACCTCGCGAAGCTGAAAACCGAGGTGAAACACGAGTACCATCAACGCGAGGGAGTACCGTTCCGAGATAAGCTGTTCGCGAACGTCGAGACGCTTTACAGCCTCGGAAGCAGCTTTGCGCCCGTCTCGAACTGGGTCGCGAAGCTACCGGGAAGCGGCCTCGTGATGGAGAAGGCGCTCGGGATCGCCCGCGAGCGCGACTTGCCGACGTTCGAGCGTAACACGCTGCAAAAGTGGGATCGCTCGCGGACGCCGGCGGTCAGCGAGGCGGACGCCGAGCGCAAGGCGCTGCTCATCGCCGATCCGTACACCAACTACACGGCTCCGGAGGTCGGCAAGGCCGCAGTTCGCGTGCTCGAAGCTGCCGGCGTCTACGTGGAGATTCCGAGCGACGTGACCGACAGCGGCCGTCCGGCACACTCGAAGAGCCTCGTCGACCGGTCACGAGCGACCGCCGAACGAAACGTCGAAGCGCTCGCGCCGCGGGTCGAGGAGGGGTTCGACGTCGTGAGCGTCGAACCCAGCGACGCAGTGATGTACCAGGTCGACTATCTCGACCTTCTTACCGGGCCGGACGTCGAGTCGGTCGCCGGCAACGCCTACAGCGTGATGGAGTATCTCGACACCTTCGGGCTCGACCGTGCGATCGACACCGACGCGACCGAGACGCTCTCGTATCACGGCCACTGTCACCAGACTGCGGCGAGCCGGGAACACCACGCCGTCGGCGTGCTCCGCCGGGCCGGCTACGAGGTCGACGTGCTCGACACCACCTGCTGTGGCATGGCCGGGTCGTTCGGCTACGAGGCCGAGCATTACTCGATGAGTCAGGCCATCGGCAACCTCCTGTTCGATGCGGTCGACGAGTCGCCCGCAGTCGAAGTCGTTGCCCCCGGCACTTCCTGTCGCTCACAGCTCAAAGACTACGAGAAGCAACACGGGACGCCACCCCATCCGATCGAAAAGCTGGCCGACGCGCTCGCGGAGTGAAACGTCGGCCGAGGTAGGTGGGAAAGCGACCGTCCCGGCTCTCCCTACCGTCTTTGACACCTCCTCGTTTCCCCTACCTTCTTTGACTCCCCCATCGAGGGGATCGCATGAACGAGGCGGCCGTGTTCGACCACGTCGTGACCGAACTCGACGAGCGAAACTACGACCCGCTCGTGCACGTGCCGGACGCCCACGCTGACGCGTACACGGACGTTCTCGACCGCTGTCGCCGACACGAGATAACCATTCGCGGCCGGTATCCGGACGTGATCGGGTTCACGAACACGAACCGCGTGTTCGCCATCGAGGTGAAAGGCTCCAGCGGGCTCCTCCGTGGCATCGGACAGGCGCTCACCTACCAGCAGGGAGCACACGTCTCGTACTTGGCCGGGTACGAGCCGTCGGTCGCCACGCACACGCCGCTCCTTCGCTCGAAGGGGGTCGGCGTCATCGGCGTACACGATGAGGGCGTCGCCTCGTGGAGCGCGCCACCGACCGCCGAGTCGACGGCGGAGGTTGCGGATATCGAGGGACAGCTCTCGGTCCGGCTCCGTGGCTCCGCGTTCGGAGGCGACGTTACCACGCTCTCGCTCGCGCAGCCGCTCAACTACCTCGCGCCGGTCGTCGCGATCGACCGACACGGTCCCCTCGAACGCGACGCGCTCGTGGACGTGCTCGCCGACGAGTACGGCTTCGGGGCGGGGAGTGCCGCGAGTGCGAGCGCCCGAACGCTCGGACTCCTCACGTCGGATACACCGCGTCGATTGACCGACCAGGGCGAACTCTCCGCGACGGTGCTCCGGGGCTACGGCGTCGAGGGACTGGACGACCTGCGCCTTCTCAAGGAGGACGTTCGTGGGAGCACGGTCGTGGCGGTCCACCGGCCGCTCGCGATCCTGCTCCGAAACGCGTTCGCCCGGCATCCGGAGTTCGGACTGCTGCTGGAGGCGCTACGGAAGGAGGGACCGCGCATCCACTTTCCGGACCTCCTCGAGCGGCTCGTGCACGAGTATCCGAACGTCTTTTTGAGTGCGTTCTGTACGACTCGCGGGGCCGACCGCGCCCGGGAGCTGATCGAGCGAGGCGAGACGGAACGAGTTCACTCGGACCCGTCCGTCTGGCGGCAGGTGATCCGGAACAACGTTCTGTTCAACTTCGTCCAGCAGCTCAAACACGTCGGCGTGCTTTCGCCGGAGACCCGCAGCCACAGCGCTGCGATCGCGGAGTACGACCCGGACGAGAAACCGTGGATACTCGGCGACGATATCGGCCGATAGATACTGGAGTATCGCCGATTCCCGGCGGCTACTCCAGTCCGTAGTCGCTCAGGGAGTGGTAGTGTTTCCAGTATCCGGTGACCGCCTCGAGGGCGAACGTGAGTTCTCCGTCCGCAAGCTCCAGCGTCACCTGCTCCGACTCGATCGTCGCGTCGTGCAGGTGCAGCTCCAGGGGAGTCTCGAACTCCTCGACGTTCACCATCAGTTCACCCGTCTTTTCGAGTTCGGATTGCAGCGTGTCGGCGTCCATGGCTACAGGAAGACGTTCTGCTTCTCGAGGTATAAATCGGGCGTGGATTCTTAAGCACTGACAGCAGCACCGAACACCTCCGGCAGTGTCGGCCACTCCGACGACTCACGGCGTGGTCCTCTTCCACCGTATCCGACAGGGGTATGTTCACGACGGTCCAACCGTGCGTAATGGATCGGCGCGTGCTGTTCGCCGCTGTGATACTGTTCGCCGGCGGGGCCACCGGCGTCGGTGTCGCGGCCTTCGCGTTCGTCGGCCTCGATGATGCGACTGCCGAGACGGAGATCCTCTGGCAGTCCACTCCGGCAAACGGTGACGACGGAAGCGGCGCAGTCGTCGCAACGGTCGACGGCGACCCGGCAGTGGTCCAACCCGCCGTCGAGGGCGACGACCCGGTGCTTCGGGCGATCGGCCCAGATGGTGACCGTCCGTGGACGACACCACTACCCGCCGGAGCCGTCGGCGAGATCAGCGACCTCGCGAGCGGCGAGCTCGACGGTGATCCGGTCGTCGCGTTCACCACCGGTGCCGGCGAACTGGTGGCCATCAGCGCCGATGACGGAAGCGAACGATTCGTGATCTCGCTCGCAAGCACCGGTGGCGTACCCCCTGCGTTCGGCGACGTCACGGGTGACGGGCAGACCGACCTCGCGGCCGTCGATGTCGACGGCGGTGTCCGAGTCGTCGACGCCCACGGCGACGTCCGATTCGAGACCGACCTCGACGGAGCCGTCTCGTTGCGCCCCCTCATCGTTGATGGCGAGGGGTCCGCCGCCGACGATGAAGCAGACGAATCAGCCGGTCCGAACGACGGATCGGACACGACGGCCGGCGCGCTTGCGGGATCCGGGCTCGCCGTTCTCACCGATCGGTCGGAGGGACAGACAGTCACGACCGTTGACGGCGGCGGCGACGTCGTCTGGACCGAACCGACGGCGTCGATCGTGCTGAGCTGGAACGCCGCCGACACGACGAGTGGCGGCGTCGTCGCGCTCGGCGGTGCCGACGGGACCCTGACGACGCTGGAGACGACCGACGGGTCGCTGCGGTACACCGTCGGCCTCCAGGACGTTCCGGTCAACGTCGGCGGCGGGGACGCGGGGCGGATCCACGTCGCCGGCACCGGCGACATCTGGGCCGTCGACATGCTCGACGGTGAGGTCGTATGGAAACAGCAGTACGGCGGCGAAACCAGAGTGAACGCGCCAACGGCCGGCGATCTCACCGGCGATGGAACGCTCGAGATCATCGTCGTCAACCGCGAGGGTGAGCTGCTCGGAATGAATCGTAACGGGGAGCCGGTGGCTCGGGGTGGTATCGGCGAAGCGATCGTGTACGCACGCCCGCTGGCGGCGGATCTCACCGGAGACGGGAGAGACGAAGTTGTCGTCGTTACCGAGGATGGAACGGCGATCGCGGTCGCGACGTAGCGGCCGCACGGGAGTCGACACGGCGATACGCGAGCGGTGCCGTCGTCAGGGCTCCAGCCGGTTCGGATCGCGCGGGAACATGATCGCTTCCTTGATGTTGTCGAGACCAGCGACCTTCTGGAGCAGACGGTCGATCCCGAGTCCGTAGCCGCCGTGCGGCGGCGTGCCGAAGCTGAGCGCCTCCAGATAGAACTCGAAGTTCGCCTCCTCGACGCCCTCCTCGGCCATCACGTCGCGCATGATCTCGACGTCGTGCTGGCGCTGACCACCCGAGGAGAGCTCCTGACCTTTATAAATGAGGTCGAACTTACGGGAGGCGATATCGTCGCCGTCGACGTCCTGCATGTAGTAGAACTTCTCGTCGGGATAGCCGACGACGAAGAACGCGGGATGTCCCTGCTCCTCGAAATGTTCGCCGAGGAGCTTCTCACCTTTCGTGTCCAGGTCGGTCGGGTCGTCCGGGACGTGGTCGTACTCCGTTTCGAGAATCCCGAGCGCCTCATCGAACGTGATGCGTGGGAAGTCGTCCTCGGGGACCGCCAGGTCGATATCGAGCACGTCGAGTTCGCGTTCGGCGTCCTCTGCAACCGCGCGCAACGCGTACCGTAGCGACTCCTCCTGGACGTCCATCACGTCGTGGTGGTCGTCGATGTACGCTAACTCGACGTCGAACATCGCGATCTCCGAGACGTGTCGCGAGGTCGCGAAGTCCTCCGCGCGGAACGCGGTGCCGTTCTCGTACACCGCGTCGTAGCCGGCCGCCATCAGGATCTGTTTGTACAGCTGCGGGCTCTGTGAAAGGAACGCGTCCTTGTTGTAATAGAGGATCGGAAACAGCTCCGCGCCGCCCTCCGCGCCGCCCTTCGAGATCCGGGGCGTTTTGATGTCGACGAACCCTTCCTCGTCGAACCACTCCTCCATCGCGCTCATGAGCTTCGAGCGCAGCGTGAACACCGCGATCACCTCCGGCTTTCGGAGGTCGAGTCCGCGGTTGTCGAGTCGGGTCGAGAGGTCGACGTCGACATCCTTCGAGATCTCGAGCGGCAGCGGGGAGTCCGCCTCGTCGAGCACCTCGTACTCGGTCGGCGCGATCTCGACGCCGCCGGGAGCTTGGTCGCTTTCGATCGGCTCGCCGACGATCCGAACGACGTACTCCGCGCCGACGTCCTGGACCGCCTCGAACAGCTCCGGCTCCCGTTCCTCCTTGAACACGACCTGAATCAGGCCCTCGCGATCACGGACGATGAGGAACACGAGTCCACCCAAGTCGCGGATCTCGTGAACGTGGCCGGCGATGGCGACCTCCTCGGCGTCCGGTTCGACTTCCGACGTATGGATTCGCTCGATCATAGCAGTGGCGTGAGTTGTACACAACTCGCCGCGCGCCCATCATAGGCCTGTCGTCTCGGGCCCGACGCGACGGGAAAACGATCGACCGATCGCTCCACGGTGGATCTCGAGCGTCGGCCCCCAACGAGCCTCGATCAGTCCGCAGTGGACTCCGCCGGATCGGACTCGTCCGAGCCCTCCGCTACCACCCCGGCAGCGTCGACGTTCGACGGCTCCTCGCCGCGACGCCACGACTCTGCGGCCGCGGCGATCCGCTCGGGCTGCGCCTCGAGATGACACGCGACCGGGTGGTCGTCGTCCGGAAGCTCCGGCTCGACGACCTCACAGACGGATTCGTACCGGTCGCGAAGGAGATCGGCGGCGACGTCGTACTCCTCGGTGGACAGCGCCGTCAACGCCTCCTCGATGACGGCGTCGTCGCGTCCATCAGGGTCGTGTGCCAACAAGTCTTCGCGGGCCGCGCGCACGAACGCCGCCGTGTCGGTCCGGTCGTCGCCCGCCGCCTGATCCCAGTAGAAATCGACGTCCACGTCGCCGCGCTCGACGCGATCGCGGAGCTCCATGATCTCTCGATACGCCGACTGTGGGACGTCGATCCCGTCCGGCTGGATCACCGCTGGACAACGAGTGCGGAACGAACAGCCGGACGGCGGGTCCCGCGGCGAGGGAACGTCGCCGCGAAGCGCCGACACCTCCCGGCTCCGCTCGTCGACGTCCGCCCGCGGGACGCTCTCCAGTAGCGCCTCCGTGTACGGATGATCCGGGTCGTCGAAGATCTCCTCGGTCGGCCCGACCTCGACGAGCTTTCCGAGATACATCACCGCCACGCGGTCACAGATGTGTCTCACGACCGAGAGGTCGTGGGCGATGAACAGGTACGTCAGATCCAGCTCCGTCTGCATGTCCGCGAGCAGGTTCAACACCTGCGCCTGGACGGAGACGTCGAGCGCCGACACCGGCTCGTCGAGGACGACGAACTCCGGCTCCAGCGCGACGGCCCGGGCGAACCCGATCCGCTGGCGCTGTCCCCCGGAGAACTCGTGCGGGTAGCGGTCCGCCTGATCGGCCGACAGCCCGACCGATTCGAGCAGCTCCGCCGCGCGCTCTCGGCGGGAGTCGTCGGTCCCGACGCCCTGCGACTCCAGCGGCTCGCGGATGATCTCACCGGCGGTCATCCGCGGATCGAGACTGGAGAACGGGTCCTGAAACATCACCTGTGCGCGCCTGCGGAAATCCATCAGCTCGTCGCCGGAGAGATCGAAGACGGGAGCCCCGTCGAACCGAACCGTCCCGCCGGTCGGCTCACGGAGCCGCATCAGCGTTTCCGCACACGTCGACTTGCCGCAGCCCGACTCGCCGACGATCCCCAGCGTCTCGCCGGGATACACGTCGAAGGAGACGCCGTCGACGGCTCGCACGGCGACCGGGTCGTGTCCGAAGAGGCGGTCCAGCAGCGTGTCTCGCTCGTAGTAGTACTTCTCCAGATCCCGCACTTCCACGAGCGGATCGCGGTCCGTGATGTCGTCGTCAGTCATTCGTGGTCACCTCGTGTCCCTCGCCTGCGACCCCGGATTCGGTCTCGGGCGGGCCATCCGCGGACTGCCCCGCGTCGAAGAACGCGTCTCCGAGCGCCGTCGCCGGATCGTACTCGCCGGACGCGAGCACGCATCTCGCAGTGTGGGCGTCGCTCACCTCCCGTTCTCCCGGTTTCTCGAGACACGCCTCCATCGCCTTCGGACAGCGGTCGGCGAAGTAACAGCGGTCGGGCATGTTCGCGTCGATGAGATCCGGCACGTTCCCCTCGATCGGCTGCAGCCGCCGCCCCGGCTCCTCGAGATCGGGGATGGAACCGAGCAGTCCCTCGGTGTACGGATGGACCGGATTTCGGAACACGTCCTCCAGCGTCCCCCGTTCCACGATCTCGCCGGCATACATCACGCCGACGCGGTCACACATCCGGGCAACGACGCCGAGGTCGTGAGTGATGAGAAGGATGCTCATGCCGAGCTCCGCCTGTAGCTCACGAAGGAGATTGAGGATCTGTGCCTGTATCGTGACATCGAGTGCCGTCGTCGGCTCGTCGGCGATGAGCACGTCCGGCTCGCCGGCGAGCGCTTGCGCGATCATCGCCCGCTGTAACATGCCGCCCGAGAACTCGTGGGGGTACTCCGTGGCCCGCTCGGCCGGATCGGGAATCCCGACGAGCTCGAGCAGCTCGACCGCGCGGTCGCGGCTCGCATCGCCGATGAACCGCTTGCTCGGCAGAACCATGCCGGTGACGTACGAGCGCAGTCCGTACTCCTCCGTGCGCGACCGGGTGGAGCGTGGGTTCGCGCTCGCGCGCCGCTGCACCTCGACGGCTTCGGCGATCTGCTCGCCGACCGTGAGCGAGGGGTTGAAGCTCGACATCGGATCCTGGAAGATCATCGAAAAGGACGGGCCACGGAGCGCGCGGCGGCGATCCTCGTCGAGCTCCAGCACGTCGACGAACTCGCCGTCGACCGCCGCCGGATTCGTCTCGCGGAGCTCGTCTGCAAGCTCCGGATGGCGGTACTCGATCGTCCCCGCCGTGATCTCGCCGGGAGACTCGACGAGGTCCATCACCGACAGCGCGGTGACGCTCTTGCCGGAGCCGCTCTCGCCGACGATGCCGACCACTTCGCCGCGGTCGACGGTAAGATCGACGCCCGACACCGCGTTCACCTGTCCCTGTTTCGTGAAAAAGCGCGTCGTGAGATTCTCGATCCGGAGTAGTGTGTCGTTCATCTCAGGCACCTCGCTCGCTCCCCTCGATGTTCGGGTCGAGGGCGTCCCGGAACCAGTCACCGATGAGGTTCACGCTGATCACGGCCAGCATGATACCGACACCGGGCAGGATCGATATCCACGGTCGCGTGCGGAGCACGTCCTGTCCCTGTTCGATCTCGTACCCCCACGACAGCGTCGTTCCGGAAAACCCGAGATACGCCAACGACGCCTCGAGAAGGATGATGACGGCCACTTGTATCGTCGCCAGGACGATGATCGGGGTGAGACTGTTCGGCAACACGTGGCGCAACAGGATCGTCCGGTCGTCGGTGCCGAAGCTCCGAGCGGCTTTCACGTACTCCTCGTTCCGGAGCGACAGCGCCTCGCCGCGTGCAACCCGGGCGAACCACACCCAGATCACAAGCGCGGCGACGACCGTTACCGTGCCCGGTATCGGTATCGCCTCCGGCATCCCCTCGGCGAGCCCGGCCCACACGATCGGGTCGGGTACGTACACCGGCGATTCGCCGAACACCCCGATGAGCGCCAGCGCGAGCACGAGCGCGGGGAACGCGAGCATCGTGTCCGCGACGCGCATCAACGCGTCGTCGATCCGCCCGCCGTAGTAGCCGGCCGTGAGCCCGATCGGAACGCCGATCACCACCGCCAACGCGGTCGCGAGCAACCCGACGATGAGAGACACCCGTGCACCGTACACGAACCGCGAGTAGACGTCCTGTCCGACGGTGTTCGTGCCTAACACGTGCTCGGTCGTCGGCTCGACGGTTACGTCGACGATCTCGCCTCCCTGTGCGATCTGCGTGTCGTACTCGTGGCCGAGTGGCGGATACGCCGATCCCGTCTCCTCGTCGTAGTGCCCCGTCCGCGTCGGATCGTGGGTCGCGAGCAGCGGGGCGAACATCGCCATGAGAAGGATCGATACGAGCAGAAGGACGCCGACCTTCGGGAGGAGGCTCTCGCGGAACGTCTCGGCGAGGTTCGATCTGACTCTGTCGGATATCATTCGTCGGTCACCTCGAGTTCGGCGGACCTCATTCGTCGGTCACCTGCGGGTTGAGAACCGCGTACAGCGTGTCGACACAGATGTTGATCGTCACGAACGCGATGGCGATGAACACGACGATCCCCTGCATCAGCGGCCAGTCACGCGCATCCAGCGCGTCGATCAGCCGAAGGCCGAGCCCGGGCCAGTTGAACACCGTCTCGGTGATCACCGCGCCGCCGAGCAGCGTCCCCATCTGGAGCCCCAGCACGGTGATGATCGGGATCATCGTGTTCCGGAGCACGTGCTTGTAGCGCACGAGATCCTCCGAGAGCCCCTTCGCTCGGGTCGCGGTCACGTACGGCTTCCCGAGCTCGTCGACCATCCCGCTCCGCGTGAGGCGGGTGATAAGCGCCGTGAAGTACGTTCCGAGCGTGATCGCGGGAAGCGTGATGTGGCGGAGCCACGTCCCCATCTCGGTCACCGAGCCGTGTAACGCCAGCGCGATGACCGCCTCGTGGAAGCCGACGGCCCGTCTGCCGGTCGGGAAGCTGAAGAAGTCGACGCCGAGGCTCGTCGGGTACGGAACGCCGGCAGACGCCCACGTGTACGTGAACGTCGGGTACGGGATCCCGAACCAGACGCCGAAAAGCAGGATGAGCATCAGTCCGAGCCAGAAGTTCGGCGTGCTGATGCCGAGCAGCGAGAACAGCGTTGCGCCGTAGTCGGACGGCTCGTTCCGGCGCGTTGCCGAGATCACGCCGAGCGGGATCGCGATGACGATCGCGACGATCGTCGCGGCCACCGCGAGCTCGACCGTCGCCGGAACCCGTTCTATCACCATCGCTTCCACCTCGCGGCTCGAGCGCCACGAGTAGCCGAAGTCGCCGACGAGGATCCCCTGTACGTAGTCGAGATACTGCACGTGTATCGGCTCGTCGAGCCCCTCCTGCTCCCGGACGCGACGGATCGTCTCCTCGGTCGCGCCCTCGCCCAACATCAGGGTCGCCGGATCCCCGGGGGAGACCGCCCGCAGTCCGAACATGATCGTTATCACACCCCAGATGACGAACACTGCCTGTAGCGTTCGCCGAACCAGGAACTTTGCCATCGACATCTGGATCTATTGTCGGAAATCTCGCGTGGATTATTACGCTTTCGTCACGTCGCCGGTCTCCGGCATCGTCGGTTGCGTCGACGACACCGTACCGCCCGTTCGGACTGCCCGACCGACTCGGACGAGGAGACGAACCCGGTCGGCTGACGGATCGCGCGGAGGATGCATCCGATCGCGCGGCGACGGGACCCGGGAGGTCGTCCGGCGAAGCCGGAAACTGATTCCGCTGGACCTGCGAGGCCGGTTCGATTCGATCGGGACTCGGTTCCGATTGCGTCGAGTCGCAGTCCGTTCAGGTGTCCATTCCCCAGATGTACACCGTCTCGTCCTCCCGCGGCTGCCACTGGATGCGGTCGTTGACGCCGTAGATGCTCTCCTGGGTGTGCAAGAAGACGAACGGGGCCTTCTCGTGGGCGATCCGGTTCACCTCCTCGAGCTGTTCGCGGCGCTCGTCGGGGTCCTGAATCTGCTGGCTCTCATCGATCGCGTCGCTAAGCTCCTCGTCCTCGAACGTCCGAGTTCCGGAGTCGAGGCTGAAGAAGCCCTGCACGCCGTAGTCCGTATCTCCGGTGATCGTCCCCCAGCCGATCATATAAAATGGGATCTCGATCACGTCGGGGTCGACGCCGGCGGAGTTGGCGTCGGAGACGACGCCGAAGTCGACGACGTTCACCTCGCAGTCGACGTTGTCGAGCTGGTCGATCTGGTCGGCCGCGGTCTCGCCGATCGCCGCGTCGTTGAGGTATCGGCCCTGCGGAACGGTGAGCTCGATCTCGACGCCGCCGTAGCCGCTGTCCTCGACGAGGCTCTCCGCCATCCCGATATCCTGCTCGTACGGCTCGATGTCGGGGTTGAACCCGTTGATGCCGGGCGCGACGGGCTGGCCGCGCGCCTCGCCGAAGCCGCTGAGCACGGTTTCGACGATCCCCTGGTTGTCGACCGCGTAGTTCATCGCCTGCCGGAACTCCAGGCTATCGAACGGCTCGACGGTGTTTTTCATCGGCAGGAAGATGTTCCGGAAGCTCGTCACCTGGCGGATCGCCACGTCGTCGGCGTTCTGGACCGTTGCGACGTCCTCGGGGAGGACGTTGATGGTCACGTCCGTCTCGCCGGTTTCGAGCGCGTTGACGCGACCGCTGGACTCGCCGTCCGCGTTGAACGTCACGCGCTCGAACGGCGGCTCGGGCCCCCAGTAGTCGTCGAACGCCTCGAGGACGACCTCCTCGCCCGAGGTGAACTCGACGACCTCGTACGGGCCGGTGCCGTTGAAGTCCTCGGGGTCGGCGCCCGAGATCGACTCGCCGGGCTGGTCCGCATCGTGGTTGTCGATCGCCCAGTCGCGGTTGATCGCCCGGGCGTAGTTGCCGAACTCGAACTCCGCGAGTCCGGGTGCCGCCCCGTACATTACCTCCAACGTCGTGTCGTCGAGCGCCTCCGCACCCTCGATCGAGCCGAGCCCGAACGCGCCGATGTCGCTCACGACACCTTTGTCGTCGTCGACAGTTCGGTTGATCGTCCACGCGACGTCTTCGGCGGTGAGCTGGTCACCGTTGTGGAACACCACGTCGTCGCGAAGCCGCAGTTCGGTAGCGCCATCGCCGAGGATCTCCCACTCCTCGACCACGCGGGGGAAGATCCCCTCACCGGGGTCGAAATCGAACAACGGCTCGTAGATGTGATCCAGCACGTCGAAGTAGTCGCCGGTGATGTGATCGAGCGGGTCGATCGTGTCCGGGAACTGCGACAGCGTGATCGTTATCTCGTCGAGCGTATCCGGATCGTCGGTGTCGTCGGTGTCGTCGGTGTCGTCGGTGTCGTCGGTGTCGTCGGTGTCGTCGGGAGCTTCTTCTTCGGCACAGCCTGCCAGTCCGACCACTCCGGCGGTGGCTGCGAGACCGGTCGTTTGGAGGACTTTTCTGCGTCGGATCGTGCTGCGATCCTGTGGCATGGATACGTGTATGGACACCCTTGATATAAATGCTGGTATCCTGACATCGGTTAATCAACCGAACAACTGTGTGCATCAGCGTATCATTCTGGATTTTCGTGTTCGAATCGAACGTTGTACGGGATCACCCTCTGGGTATCTCCACACCTAGTTTCCGGTGAATGACCCCGGGCGTGACTACTGTGAACAATCCGCTAGATGCTCCTACCCGAACGGTCCTCGGTGCGGATCCGCGTATGTGCTCCCCGATGCGTTTCACGCCAACAATACACACACACATTGCCGCAGTTTTATCGAGCCTCCCGACGGGCAAGCGCACGTTGAGCAGTGACGAAACGACGACCGACTCGAACGAGGCGGGGCCGACCCAGCGTACGGGCCGGCTCGAAAGACGCAGAATCCGATATCCTAGTACGGCCAGTCGCCGATGACTTTCATCCCCTTAGCCTTGTTCTCGTCTTCCAGCGCTTGGGCGATCTCCGCCGTCGGCTTGTGCGCAACGCTCACGTCCTCGCGGGCGAGATCAACGGCGATGTCCGCGACGAGCATCGCGTGGTTTCGGATGTCGCGCGTGTCCACCTTGTCGTAGGTGTCGGCCTGGGTGTGTCCCCAGCCGCGTCCCGCGTTGCCCGTGACGCTCCTGAACTGTACGCCGGGGACGCCGCGGTTGACGAACGGCCAGTGGTCGCTGTGAGGACTCAGCCGAGGCACCACCTCGATAGGGACGTCGAGGCGCTCGCTCGTCCGGTCGCCCGCCGCACCGATCTCCGAAAAGCGATTCGTGACTATCCGCAGGTCACGAGCGCGCCCGGAGCCGTCGTTGTTGAGAACTGCCTTCACGGAGTCGAGGTCGACGTGCTCGGCGAGATACGTCGATCCGACCAGCCCAACCTCCTCGCTGCCGAACGCGACGAAGCGGACTTTCGTCTCCAGCTCCTCCTCGCGGGCTGTAAGCGCAGCGGCCGTCTGGACCAGTACAGCCGTCCCCGCGCCGTTGTCCAAGGCTCCCTCCGCGATATCGTGACCGTCAACGTGACTGGTCACCAACAGCTCCTCGTCGGTGTCGGGACCCAATGCCGCGTGGACGTTCTGGCTGGTCGCGTCGTGTACGTCGCAGTCGACGCGGACCGTCACCGGATCGCCCTCGTGCCGCCGCGAGAGGCGCTCACCGTCTTCTTTGCTCAGACCGACGGCGGGGATGTCGCCGATCGGTGACTCCGCGGTGCCGACGCTGCCCGTGGGCGGGAGCTGACCGGGAACGTGGTTCCGGAACAGGAACGCCTTGGCTCCGTTCTCGACGGCGTAGTAGTACTTCTCCCGCCGGTGGATGAATCGGTCATGGTAGTCCGGCACGTCTGTGTCGACGACGACCACTGATCCCTCGATGTCGGCCGACTCGAACGCTTCCGGAAGGCCGGCGCCGAGGTCGACCAACTCCGCGGTCACCTCACCAGCCGGCCCACGCGGGAGTGCAACACTGTCGAACGTATCGGTGCCAGCGATGACACTGCTCGATTCGCGGGTCCAGCCTTGGATATCGTACTCCGACAGGCGTGCATCCCGTGTGCCGACGGCGTCCAGCGCATCGCGGACCGCCTCCGCACCTATGCGTTCGCCGTCACTTCCCGCCATTCGGTTGCCGATGTCGACCAGTTGCTCGTGGACGGACGGGCCGGCATCGCTCGTCATCGCTGCCGCAAGCCAGTGACTCACACTGCACCGGTCGCGTTTCGAGTAGCTAAAATCCAGCGGTGCGTTCATTCGTCAACCGGCGGGCAGCATCCGACCGTCGAGAACGCGGACACACGCGCTCACGCCGACGGGACTCGTCACTCGGGGCGAGAGTAGTTACGCAGAGACACAAAACGGGAGATGGCCGGGGTGGGCTCCGAACCCACGATCTCCGCATGTCCCAGGTCCGAGGCTCGGCGGAGCCACGGGAAGGACGCGGACGCTTCCAAGGCGTCACCGCACCGAATCTCCGAACCCTATGAGTGCGGCGCTATGTCCAGCTAAGCCACCCGGCCTCAGTACATCGTACCGCGATGATACTCTTTAAGCTTCTCATACGCCCCCACGGTGAGATCCGATCGCACACCGCAACTCCGATCGCACACCGCAACTCCGATCGCACACCGCAACTCCGATCGCACACCGCAACCACCGAAGCTGGGGCGGCGTCGGGCCACACTGGGAGTATCGATGCGGATCCCCACGATGACTGCGGGTTCGAAACGTGAGAAACGGACCCCGCGGATTTATCACGAGCGCGCCGGATACTCGCCGTATGAGCCTTCCCGAACTACTTGCGGGGGCGGTCGACGACGAGGACGTCGTGGCGAGAGTCCCGCTCGGCGGCGACGACCTGCTCGCCGTGACGCCGACGCGGACGCTCGTGTATCGGGCAGACGGTCTGCTCTCCGGAGAGGCGGTCGAAGAATACCCACACGATGTCGAGCGCGTCGAGGTGTCCGAGGGGCGACGCAAGGCGAAGCTCACGCTTGGCTACGGACTGGACGGCGAGGAGACGATCACGCTTCCCGCGAAGCGGCTCGAGGACGCACTACACCCCGTGCTGGCCGGAATCCTCTCCGGACGAAACGTCACGGAAACCGGCGAGTCGGTCCACCGAACGTTTAGATTCTCGGAACTCACGCTGGTCGTTACGAGCCATCGACTCGTAAAGCACATCGGGCCGGCAGTCTGGGACGAGGAGTTCGAGGAGTTCCCGTACGCCGACCTGACTGATCTCGACTTCGAGGAAGGGACCGTCGCCACCGCGGTCGTGCTCACGCACGCCGGGCGCTCGGAACGGTTCAAGGCTCCAAACGAGTCCGCGCGCGCAGTCAAGGAGTCACTTACCGACGCCGTCTGTGAGTTCCACGACGTCGACAGTCTCGAGGAGTTCCGGATCGCAGTCGCCGAAACGACGAGCGAGACGGACGACGAAGCGACTGACTCCACCGACTTCGGGGACGGCCCGGATCCGTTGTCCACGTCTCCGGTTGCCGACGCCGAATCCGAGGCACTGAACTCGCCGACCGCAGGCGACGAGCACGCCTCGGACACCGCAGCAGCTGGGGACGCGGGAACCGACGGAATGACCGTCGCGGAGGCCGCAACCGGAGAGGTCGAACCGGCCGATCCGCTCACTGGCGAACCCGGAACGGAGGGAGCAACGAGCACCGCGGATGACGGCGCAGCAGCTCCCGAATCCGGGGCCGTTACGGACACCGGCGATGTCGACGGTGGAGGGGCTAGGGGGGGTCAACACGACGCCTTCGAGGGGTCACCGTTCGAGAGCGCCGGCCTCAAAGAAGAGGACGTGGCTTCGGAGATCGCGGCGCTGCGAAGTACGCTCGAAGCACAGTCGGAGCGTCTCGATCGCCAGGCCGAACTCATCGAACAGCTGATCGACGAGCTTCGTCGCGGGCGATAGCAGGACACCACGAACTTCGCTGCGGCCGATCGCCTCAACCGACTCGGCACCGTCACGGTCGTGCTCATCCGTGAGTTCCGGCGTCGCGCCCCGTCACCTTCCGAATACACGAAGAGCCGAACGGCCCTAACTCACCGGCCTCAAGCCGAACGAAGTGACCGGTCGAGATGCTCGAGCCACAGCGACGACACTCGAACTCGCCGTCACGGGTGATGACCTGTTCGTCGAAATCGACGTAGGTGCCTCCTCGACGGACCTGAAGGCGGCCGCCGGATCGCTCGATGACGCCGCGCTTCTCGGCCAGATCGAGTATCTCCCGGGTCAGCGACGGGCTCGTCGTCACCGTCTCGATCCGGTCTATCGCCTTCGGGAGCGGGAGCGTGTCGTGCTCGAGATGGGCGAGCAGCTCGACGCCAAGCTCCCGTTTCTCCGCTCGACTCCGCGACTCCGTCACGATCGGTGGAAGGTAGTCAGCTGGCTTAAATTGACGGGAGTCCGGCCCGTAGTCGCCTCGAGACCCTCTCCCAAAAGGCGTTTATCGTCCGCGGACGCACGACGACCGTGAACCGTCGGTACGTCGGACTCGGATCGGTTCTCGCTGTCGTCGTCATCGCTGCGTGGCTCTCGTCGCCGGCAGCCGGCGTCCGAGCTTTGGAGTGGCTGGCGGCGGACCCGCTTCGATTCGCAGTGGTGCTGGTGGTCCTCTCGGCCGTGCGTCCGTTCCTCGCGTGGCCGACGACGCTCGTCGCCATCGCGGTCGGGTACGGTTACGGCTGGGTCGGCGTTCCGTTCGGCGTCGTGCTGTTGACGTTCACGGCGCTGCCGCCGTACTCTCTCGCCCGTGTCGGCCGGGCCGAGCCCTCATCCGGCGGGGGGTTCGGCGAACGGATATCGGAGACCGGCGAGCGATTCGTTGGCGTCGCCGGCGGGATGCGAACGGTTGCGGCTACGCGACTCTTCCCGCTTCCCTCGGACGCGATCTCGATCGGGGCCGGCGTCGCCGGCGTGCGCCTCCGGCCGTTTCTGGTCGGGACCGCAGCGGGCGAGTTCCCGTGGGTGATCGCGGGCGTCGCGGTCGGGGTTTCGGTCGACAGACTCGCGAGTGGCGACCTTTCCGCGCTCGATCCCGCGCTGTTCGTCGGAATGGCCGGCGTCGCCGCACTGCTGCTCGCCGGGCCGTTTTATCGTGCATATCTTCGACGCCGACGCACGTCACCGGAGCCGCGGTGAACTCGTCAGTCCGGATCGAGTTTCGGTCTTCGACTGGGCCGAGCCAGCGCCTGCTCGCGGGGGTCGTACTCACTCTTCCCGTCGCTTTTTCATCCCCTGTCGGGTGAACTGCGGTTTCGCGCGGATGCCGCGCTTCTTTCGGAACGACCGGTACAGCCCGACCGCCAGCGGTGCGGCGAGCGCCAACACGACGAGCGCCAGCCGCCACTCCTCGGCGAACGAGTAGAGGATCGTCGCGGAGAGCACGCCGACGGCGAGCAGCACGGAGTAGGCGATCCGCATCGCGAGCTTATCCAGCACCTCCGTCTCGTCGTCGAGCGTGACGTTGACGTGAACGTCGCCGCGGTTGGCGCGGTCGAAGAACTCGTCGGCCTTCGGTGGCACGGTGAACAACGCCTCGGCCGTGCGCTGTGCCTGTCGACCGGCGTCCTCCGCGACGTCTCGGGCGGTCTGTTCGTAGTACCCTTGCTCCCGCAGGTAGTCGGTCGCCGTGGCGATGAAGTCGAACTCCGGATCGAGCGTAACGCATACGCCCTCCACGACCGTCGCGACCCGCAACACTAACGCAAGATTCCTCGGGAGTCGAAGGGGGAACTCGTATATCGTCGACTCCACCTGCTCGATGATCTGATTCACCCGGTACTGTTCGATATCCTCTCCCCGGGCGTCGGCGATAGCCAACTCCATCACGTCGCCCATCACGTCTCGGTCGGCCTCCGGCGAGAGCGTCCCCATTGCGATCAGCGTATCCAGGATCGCGTCGATATCCTGTCGGGCGACGGCGACGTAGAAGTCGACGATCTTCTCCTGGATGAACGGGTCGACCCGTCCGGACATCCCGAAGTCGTAGAAGATCACGACCCCGTCATCGTCGACGGCGAGGTTACCCGGATGCGGGTCGGCGTGGAACACCCCGTCGTCGACGATCATCTGGAGGTACACCCGCTGAAGCGTCTCGGCGACCTCTGTCCGATCGAGGCCCGCGGCGTCGAGCTCGTCGATCCGGCTGATCTTCGTCCCGCCGATATACTCCATCGTGAGAACCCGGGGACCGGAGACCGACTCGTAGGCAGTCGGAATTCGAATCCGGTCGTTACCGGCGAAGTTGCCGCGGATCTCCTCCAGCATCTCCCGCTCGCGCCGGTAATCCATCTCCTCTCGGATCGTTTTCGCGAACTCGTCGGAGAGGTTCTCCAAGGAGAACGCCCGTCCGCCGCCGATAAACCGGCGAACGATCGGGAGTGACCACCGTATCGCCCGGAGGTCGGCCTCGACGAGCTCCTCGATTCCGGGCCGCCGGATCTTGACGGCGACGTCGTTGCCGTCGTAGCGGGCCGTGTACACTTGGCCGAGGCTGGCACCGCTGATGGGGTCTCGGTCGAACTCGTCGAACGTCTCGTCGACCGGTCCGAGCTCCTCCTCGATGACGAGCTTCGACTCCTCCCACGGCGCGGGAGGCACGTCATCCTGAAGCCCTTCGAGAACGTCGATGTACGCCGGCGGGAGGATGTCGGGTCGCGTCGACAGCAGCTGACCGAGTTTGATGAACGTCGGACCGAGCGTGAGCAGGATGTCGAGGAGGATGTCCGCACGCTCGCGCTGGGTCGCCTCGTCGACCTCACGGCCCGGACCGAACAGGAAGAACCGCTTTCGGTCCCGCCAGTAGGCGACGATCAGCGGAGAGAAGCGCCGGATGACGACGAGGAACCGCCAGTATGCACGAAGGTGGACCAGCGTCACCACCCGTTAGGCGTCGGCTCCATTGCCGCCCTCCGTCCCATCGCGGCCACGTCCGCCGTCACCGTGGCCACGTCGGCCGTCATCACGCTCATCATCCCCATCGGCATCGTCGATCGGGATGGTACGGGAGTCGCCGGCGACCAGTTTCGGAAGCGTCACTTCGAGAACGCCACGTTCCATCTCGGCGTCGGCGGCGTCGCCGTCCGCGTCCGGGGGAAGCGGCAGTTCGGCGTCGAGAAACAGCGGTCGATCCTCGCGAACGTACCGGAACCCGTCGGGCGTCGTTTTCGCCCGTCGGGCCTCGATAACGAGGCGACCATCCTCCGCGAGCACCTCCGTGGTCTCGGCGGTCGCTCCCGGGAGGTCGACGACGAGGACGTACGCATCGTCGGATTCGAGCAGGTCCGCAAACACCGCGTCCGGGAGATCCCGGAGCGCGTCTCGCAGCGCTGACATACGAAGGCGTTGGGTTTCCGCGGCGAAAAAGGTGTGGTAACGAGCGCGAAAACGGCCGCTTTCCGACCATCCCCCGTGTGCCGAGGATCAGTCGTCTCGAAGCGACTCGCCGACGTCGTCGATCCGATCACCGATCCGTCGACCGGTCGACTCTCCGGGAAGGATATCACCGAGCCCGGCTCCGAACGCCGCGGCAGCCCAGATCACCGTCACTCGGCCGAACCGTTCGACCGTGGTCGGATCGCCCTCGTGGAGACGGCCCCACATGAACATCAGCGAGAACGCCACCAGAAACGAGATACCGAGCACCGCCACGAGCCGGCCCGGAACGACGCCGAAGATCGGGTTCTCTATCCGAACGTCCCGAAAGTCGGCGTAGTACAGCAGTCCAGCGGTCATCACCACGACGAAGGCGACGTTGGCGACGAGAAAGATAGGGACGGGACCGACCGTGGTCGCCACGAGGAACTCGGCGATATCGAAGACGCCGTCCTCGACCAGAAGCGGTAGAGAAAATATCACGGCACCGACGAACGATTCGGCGACGTCGCGGGTGGTGTACTTGCTGATACGAGTCGTGAACGCCTTGCTTCCCGGCATCCGCTCCACCATGGCGATCGTCTGTTTCACCGTCCGACGCTCGACGTCGTCGTCGACGACCGACTCCAGCGCGTTGAGCTTCGCGAGGAGATCCTCGATATCCGGATCGGCTGGACCGCCGCTCACGAGGGTCTGGTCCGCAGCTGACGGGTCATCCCCGGTCGCTTCGGCGTGTTCCTCCGGCGCGTCATTCGCGCGCTCGTTTCCGGTCATGGCCGACGCGTGGCCCCGGGAATATATAAACGGTGGCGCTCACGAAAACGTGATCCGCCCGCAGTCGGTAGGAAACGTCGCGACCGGATCATTTATGTGTTGAGGCATGGTAACATGCACCACGAGGTGAGTCACCCAGACATCGAACACGCGCCTCACGCGAAAACGATCCGAACGGATGGCATAGGTGAGAGCGTTCGCCGACGCTCAACCAAGTGACCCGGTTGCACCACCCGCATCCTCCTGCACCACCCGCATACCCCCCGACTGCCGCCGCTTTTACACGTATGAACTGATTTAAACCCGAGCCAGAAACTCAGCGGTTGCGGCGTTGAACGCAGTCGGCCGTTCCACCATCACGAGATGCGCGGCGTCAGCAACGATTGCGCGGGTGCAGCCGTCGATCCGCTCTGCAAGGTGGTCGTGATATCGCGGCGGCGTCAGCTTGTCGTGCTCGCCGACGATCGCGAGAGCGGGGAGATCGATCTCCCCCAGTCGATCCCGGACATCGAACCGGTGACACGTCCGGAAATCCCGTTCCGTCACCGCGCGACCGGTGTCGTACATCGCGTTCATCGAGAGTTCGACGTACTCGTCCGCCGCGTCGTGGAACAGTCGATCGTCGTCATGGAGGAACTCGACCGCGTGGTCGAAGTCGGTCGCAAGCCAGTCGAGCAGGTCCCGTAGCACGGCGAGTTTCGCGCCGGTGCCCGCGAGGACGAGGCCGTCGAGGTCCACGTCGCGTTCGAGTGCGACCCACATCGCGACCGCGCCGCCGAGCGAACTGCCGCACAGCACCGTCGCGTCGGTGGCCCCGATGACGGCGACGACGTCGTCCGCGTACGCCTCAAGCGTCTCCGGACCCGGCGCCGCGTCGATGTCGTCGCTATCGCCGTGGCCTGACAGATCGACTGCCGCCACGGGGAAGCGGTCCGCCAGTCGGGCCTGCGCCTTCCACACCGCCTTCGTCCCTCCGCTCCCGTGAACACAACACACGGTCGGTCCGTCACCCCCGTGGTCGGAGCGCCGATACGCAGTCTCGCGCCCGTGATGTGTGACCCGTCCCATACCCGATGTTACCCGCGTCACACATATAAATCGTCACACGAAAACGACGCTGCAATGGACGCGAGGCCTGAGACGGAGACGGGAGCCTAGGGAACCTGGGTTACCCGGTCGACGTCGTCGAGCTCCTGCAGATCGCTCGCGAGCGCCTCCTGGTCGACGTCCGCCTCGTAGTAGAACACCAGATCGAACGTCCCCTCGCGGAGCAGCTGCTGGCACTCCCAGACGAACTCCTCGTCGTCGAGGGTGAGACCCTGAAACTGATTCGACGAGAAGTCGGTGTCGTCGTTGCCGGCCTCGATGTACGTCTCACCCTTCTCCGCGTGGTCGGCGATGACCTCGTTCGCAGCGACCGTCAGGTCGTGCATCTCGAGGTCCTCCTGTCCGGTAAGACCGGTGTGAAGGATACAGCCGACGAGCTCGATCTCGCCCGGCTCGAGCAGCGCCTTCGTGCGCTCGTACAGATCCGCATCGAGTGTCTCGCTCATGCGTCCGCGTTCACACCGGACCGATAAACGAATGACGATTCACTGGAACGCCGTGCCGGGGTCCGCCTCGTGGGGACGATCGACTTCGGAGCGTTTGAACTGGCGTTCGATCTCCTCGTAGCGCTCGCGAGTCTCCTGAGTGACGCTCGCGTTCACCTCGTCGAGGGCGTCCTCGAAGTGGGCCATCGTCACGCGGACGTTACCCACCGACTCGCCGACCTCCTCCCTCGAGACGCTGCCGATGAACTCCCGCGAGGCGTTCATCGACGCCTCGCGGGCGACCGCCTCGATGTCGGCCCCGACGTACCCCTCCGTCTTGCGGGCAAGCGTGTCGAGGTCGACGTCGTCCGCCAGCGGCTTATCGCGCGTGTGGACCTCGAGGATCTTCCGACGCGCGTCCTCGTCGGGGACGGGCACGTGAACGTGCCTGTCGAGCCGACCCGGACGGAGCAGCGCGGAGTCCATGAGATCCGGGCGGTTCGTCGTCGCGATGACGACCACGTCCTCAAGCGATTCGAGACCGTCGAGCTCCGTGAGCAGCTGGGAGACGACCCGCTCGCCGACGCCGGAGTCGGTGGTGTTCCCGCCGCGCTCGGCCGCGATCGAATCGATCTCGTCGAAGAACACGATCGTCGGCGCGTTCTCGCGAGCCTTGCTGAACACCTCGCGGACGCCCTTCTCGGACTCACCCACGAACTTGTTCAGCAGCTCCGGTCCTTTAATCGAGATGAAGTTCGACTCCGCCTCGTTGGCGACCGCCTTCGCGAGCAGCGTCTTCCCGGTGCCCGGCGGCCCGTACATCAACACGCCCTTGGCGGCCTGCATGTCGAGCTCTTCGAACACCTCGGGGTACTCCAGCGGCCACTGGATCGTTTCACGCAGCCGTTCTTTGGTGTCCTCGAGGCCGCCGACGTCGGTCCACGTTACGTCGGGCACCTCGACGAACACCTCACGGAGCGCGGAGGGTTCGATCCCTTTTAACGCCTCCTTGAAGTCGTTCTCCGTGACCTGGATCGAGTTCAGCACGTCGGCGTCGATCTCCTCGCTCTCCAGATCGAGATCGGGGCGGATCCGACGGAGCGCGTGCATCGCCGACTCCTTCGCGAGCGACTCCAGGTCAGCCCCGACGAAGCCGTGGGTGTTCTCCGCGTACTCGTCGAGATCTATCCCGTCGACCAGCGGCATGTTCCGCGTATGGACCTGCAGGATCTCCTTTCGACCGTCACGGTCGGGGACGCCGACCTCGATCTCGCGGTCGAACCGTCCGCCGCGTCTGAGCGCGGGGTCGATGGCGTCGACCCGGTTCGTCGCACCGATGACGACGACTTCGCCGCGCTCCTCGAGCCCGTCCATCAGCGAGAGCAACTGGGCCACGACGCGGCGTTCCACGTCGCCGCCCGCCTCCTCCCGTTTGGGAGCGATCGAGTCGAGCTCGTCCATGAACACGATCGCGGGAGCCTCCTCGGTGGCCTCCTCGAACACGTCACGGAGCTGCTCCTCGCTTTCACCGTAGTACTTCGACATGATCTCCGGACCGGAGATCGTGTGGAAGCTGGCGTCGATCTCGTTGGCGACGGCCTTGGCGATCAGCGTCTTCCCGGTGCCCGGCGGTCCGTGCAGCAGCACGCCTTTCGGCGGATCGATGCCGAGCCGCTTGAAAAGCTCCGGATGCCGCATCGGCAGCTCGATCATCTCGCGAACCTGCTCGAGCTCGTCGTCGAGCCCGCCGATATCTTCGTAGGTCACGTCCGGGGTGGCCTCCCCGGCGGCATCCGCCTGTGGGCCGGCCCCGTCCATGATCTCCTCGGCAGGCTTCTCGGAGATCTCGATCTCCGTGGAGTCGGTGACGACGACGGTGCCAGTCGGTGACGTCGACGCGATCTTCAGCGGCACCGCCTGCGACTGTCCGCCCATGAACCCGAATCCGAGCGGGAGCTGGACGTTCTGTCCCTCGGTAACGGGCTGGCCGCCGAGTTCACGGCGGATCAGCGCATCGATGTTGCCGCGGATTCCCAGACGCTGTGGCAACGCGATCGTGATCCGCTCGGCGGGCTCGACGTCGACCGGTTCGATCGTCACACGGTCGTCGATCCCGACGCCCGCCTCCTGGCGGAGCTTCCCGTCGATACGTACGACGCCGCTGCCGTCGTCCTCCGGATAGCCGGGCCAGACGCGGGCTATCGCCGCACCCTCCTGGCCGGCCACGCGGATGAAGTCGCCGCCCGAGAGATCGAGCTCCTCGGCGGCAACGCGGTCGATCGCGGCGAGCCGGCGACCAGCATCCTTCTGTTTTAGGGGTTTGACCGTGAGTTTCATCGTTCACCTTCGATGGTGAGTACGCCGTTGGTCACTGAAACGCTATCGACCGAGCCGGGAAGCTCGAACTCCGACTCCACCGGCTCGTCACCCCCTTCGATCACGACGATCGCCGTGTCGCCGACGGTGTCGACGCTGATCGTCTCGTCATCGACGCCGACGTCGGCGGCGACGACCCACCCGTCCTCGTAGTCGTAGCGGCGAAACAGCGCGTCGCCGCCGGTCTGTTGCGTGAGTCTCATCGTATTCCTAACCCCAAGTTAGGCGAGTAAGTATTTAAATCTGTTGTTAAAAATCGCATGACGTGAGGCATCAGTGTTCGAGCGGTAGTGTTGTGGTTCACATCCGTGGGCGTCGCTCCCCGGCGGTGACCGAGCCGTCGCACGGGACTCTTCCGCCAGGACCACTGGCAAACGCCGCCAGCGTCGCGACTCCTTTGTGTCACCCGACCCAAATCGGGAACAGAGTATGGCCCGCGTCAGCGCGAGCGCCCGCCTCCACTTCGGGTTCATGAACCTTAGCCTCTCCCACGAGCGCCTGTACGGAGCGTTCGGCGTCGCGCTCACGGAACCGCGCGTGGTCGTCAAAGCATTCCCGAACGATTCAGTCGTCGTCAGCGACGAGAACGATTCAGTCGTAAACAGCGACGTCGAGGACGATCGGAGAGAGCTGACCGACGTTGAGGAGTACGCCAAGCGCGCGTGTGACCTGATCGAACTCCCCGGAGCGCGTGTTACGGTGGTCGAGGCGCTTCCGCGACACGCGGGGCTCGGAAGCGGAACGCAGCTGGCTGCGGCGACGCTCGCCGCGATCGCTCGCGCGCACGGTCTGGATCCTCGTGTCCGCGAGCGTGCCCCGGAGCTCGGACGGGGCGGTCGCTCGGGGATCGGCGTGGCGGCGTTCGAGCGGGGAGGATTCGTGCTCGACTCCGGACATCCGACCGCGAGATTCACCACGTCCCGTCCGGCCGACGGCAACTGGACGGTACCGTCAGTCGCGGCGCGTCACGACGTGCCGAACGACTGGCGGTTCCTGCTCGTCCGCCCTGATGCGGAGCCGGGTCGTAACGGCGGCGGAGAGGATGCCGCGATGCGTACCGCAGTCGAGCGCGCGGATCCGAAGCTCGCCGACCGGATCGCCGGGATCGTGACCCGTCGCGTGCTTCCGGCTATCGCGGAGGGGCGTGCTGAAGCGTTCGGATCGGCGGTCGCCGAAGTGGGTCGGCTCAACGGTGCCTGGTACGCCGACGAGCAGGGCGGTGTGTATCGCCCGCCGGTCGGTGATATCGTCGCATCGCTTGAGAGCTCGCCGGCGGTGTTCGGGGTGGGGCAGTCGTCGTGGGGACCGACAGTCTACGGCATCACGAACGCCGACCACGCCGCGGCGGCCCGAGACGCGGGCGAGGCGGCACTCGATGCGGCCGGCGTCTCCGGAACGGTCGACGTGGTCCGCGGAACGAACGACGGTGCACGGGTAACGGAGTGACGGCCGGGTTCGGTCCGGAGGAAGCGTCGTCCCGGTCTCCGAAAGATCGCCCCGGTCACCGAAAGATCGTCTCTGCATTCGGGTCAGTCCGCCTACCTGACGGAACGAGCCGTTCCTGCGAGTCGGCCGAGCAACAACACTAAGCGGTGAGCCCACTCGATACGAGGTATGTCGAGTGTTCCGTTCGGGGTTGCCCGGCTGGACTCGCTGCTCGGTGGCGGCGCACCGCCCGGCAACGTCGTGCTGCTCGCGGGACAGTCAGGTGCTGGCGCGCGGGAGTTTCTGTACACGAGCGCGGCAACGAACGCGCTCGCACACGCTGACGAGGAGCTGTTCGACCTCTACTACGGCGACCTCGCTGATGGAGCGGCGGTCCCCCCGGCGATCCACTACCTTTCGTTCACCGCCGATTCCGACACCATCACCCGGGAGATGCAGTACACGATGGCCGCGGAGATCGTCGACGCCGCGGTTTCGGAGATCGAGTTTTGCGACCTCTCGCCCGAGTTCTTCCAGCGGAGTCCGGTCCCACGCGAGTGGTATCACGGCCGGACGGTCTCGCTTGCGGAGCTCGGGGAGCGAGAACGACACGAGGACGTGTTGACCGCGCTCGGCAACTACCTCACCGAACACGCCGAGGGGAATCTGGTCTGTATCGACTCCGTGACCGATCTCGTCTCCTCCGTGTCCGACGATCTGGAGTGGCCGGACATCGCGATGGTGATGAAGGGACTCAAGAAGGCAGCCTACCGATGGGGTGGACTGATACTCGTGTTGGTCAACGAGGAGGCGCTGACGGACCGAGAGTTCGGAGTGCTGATGGACGCGGCGGGGGGGACGTTTCGGTTCGCCTGGGAGAGCGGCGGATCGAAACGTGACCGAACCATGGTCGTCCGCGAGTTTCGCGGCGTTCTCTCCCGGCTCGAGGAGGAGAACATCGTCCGGTTCGAAACGGAGATCCACGAGGGCGGGTTCGACATCAGCGACGTTCGGAAGATCCGATGACACACGGTGAGTATCGGTTCGGAGAACCGCGCGGTAGATTACTTAAGTGACGGGGAACTACGTCTCCACGATGCGGGTGACTCGTCGTGACTGACTCCGAAACGACGGAGGAGGCTCCACACACCGCCGACGGAGACTCGCGTCTCCCGGATGAGGACCTACGGCTTCCCGACGAGGTGGCCGGTCTCACCGCGGATGTCGAAGCGTTGACTGCGGATGTCGAAGCGTTGACTGCGGACGTCGAAGCGTTGACTGCGGATGTCGAAGCGTTGAGTACTGACGTCAAAGCGTTGAGCACCGACATCGAGGGAGCAACTGCCGATGTCGACGAGAAGATCGAGGATCTTCGTGAGCGACTCGTCAAACTGTACCGTGACGTCCAACGGAAGGCGTCGGTCGACCACGGTCACCCCGAGTTGGCGGACGCGATCGCCGAGCTAGAAGCCGAGCTCGCGGAGCGCGACGAGCGGTTCGCGGCCACCGACGAGAAGGTTAGCGACCTCACGGCCGGTGTCGAGGAGGCTCGAACGGAGCGCGAGGAGCTGTCAGGGAAGCTGTCGAAAGTCGCGAACGCAGCCGTTCGTATCCAGCGCCGGCTCGATCCGATAGAGCGGTACGTTGCAGATCGACGGCGACTCGCCGAACTCACGGCCGAGGCAAATCGGAGCGGCGTGAAAAGCGCCGACTGTGAGGCGTGTGGCGACACGGTGCGACTCTCGTTGCTGTCGACGCCCGCGTGTCCGCACTGTAACCGTCAGTTCCGAAGCCTCGATCCGAACACTGGGTTCTTCGGGCGTTCGACGCTCCTCGTCGGAGACCCGCCTGCGATCGAGGGTGACGTCGCCGCGAACGAGGCCGAAGAGGCAGTCGACCCCGGCGAGGGGGCGGAGCGATGAGCGAGGACGACTCGACGAGCAACGACTCGATACACGACGCCGTGAGAACTGACGACCTGAAAAGCGATTCAGATCCGTTCAGCGAACTCGACGTCGGTGACGATGGCGATGAGTCGATCGACGAGGTGTTCGACCAGGTCGAAGTCGACGAGGTGTTCGACGAGGAGCTGTGGGCGGCACTCGAAGAGGAGAGTACGGTTGGTGGCGGACCGGACTCGGTCGAACCGGGGCCGGACGCTGCGCGGGAAGTCGACACCGACCACGACGACCACATCGTCGATAAACGTGAGTACTGCCAGCGCTGTCCGTACTTCGCTGACCCGCCGGACACTGCCTGTACCCACGAAGCAGGACGGATCGTCGAGGTAGTCGACACCGACGAGTTCCGCGTTCGCGGCTGTCCGATGGTTTCCGAGACCGGTCCGCAGTTCGACACCGGTCCCTGAAACCGGCGATCCACTCGACGCCATTTCACCCACTTCACCAAAACGAGACGGAGGCCCCGCCGACAGTAGTTGCCGAACCAAAACGGGTCCGTAACACTGCTTCGACGTTGCTGTTCCCCAAGCTGGATTTCGAGGTCAAACGGTGCGGCAAGTACACGAGAGAGGATTTTTATCTACCACGTCAATCGAGGTCCGACACACCGGCAGTCGGGTCGACCGGTGGCGACTCCTCGAGCGAGGATGCCTCGATGACGTCGATGCCGTTCGCCTCCCAGATCTCCGCCGCGTTTCGCATGCCGATCGGCACGTTGAGCCCGACTTTATCGAGGTGGCTGGCCGGATGTTCGACCGGACACAGCTCGAAGTGCGGACAGACGACGAACCCGTCCGGGTGGGTGAACCCCCGAACGTGGGTCTGCCAGAACCGTCCCTCACGGTCGCGCGATTCGATGCGACGCATGTTGAGCACCTCCTTGACGCGCTGGCGGTCCGCATCGAGAAGCTGGTACGGGTGTGCGCCCTCGAGACGGAAGAACCGCCGACGGATCTGCTCTTGGAACCCGTGCTGGAGACGCGTCCACGGCAGGCGTGCCATGAAGCGGCCGATCCGACTCATCGGTCGGCGTCAGCCCCGGATCCCGGCTCCACCTCGAGACGGGCCCCGCCGTTCGTTTCGGCGTCCCTCTCTCGACGCCCCCGTCGGTGCACTCGGCCTCGACGGCCCCGTCGGTGCACTCGGCCTCGACGGCCGCTACCTACGCCAGCTCCGTCGTTCGATGAACGCCCGAAACCAGCGGGACTCCACCGGCGCTCCCGAGACGTCTTCCGTGGGACGGGGACGTGACAGTAGAGATATGCGATCGGGTAGCACCTGCCGATCACCGTCCACAGCCGGTCGATCCGAGTGGCCAGCCAGTGTCAGTCATGGTCTTGGATACGGTTATTACACGCTTAAAACCGCGTTCTCGACGAAGACACTCGCCTGATGGTTGCTTTCCTCGCAAACCGAGCGAACTCACAGAGCAAGCGGCTCCACGACCGCATCCAGAACCGGCTCGGCGGCGCGTTCGACGGCGTTCGACGACGACGTGCGGAACCGCGCGAAACGGGCCCGTACCCGGTCGTCGCCGACGTGAACCCACGACAACTCCTCGGGGAGGACAGAGAGGGATCAGCTCTCTCGAGCGACCCCGTGGTATCCGTCTCGATGGTTCCGTAGATTCGTATAAAAGGATGGAAGTCGTACCCCGTTCGTATGCAGTTCTGTGATGACTGCGGTTCGATGATGGTCTCACGCGACGGAGAGATGGTGTGTCAAAACGACGACTGCGGCGCGACGACGGCACGGGACGAGGAGCTTGCTGCACGCTTCGAGTCGACTGAGGAGCAGACCGGAGATGAGGTGATCGAAACCGAGGAGGGCGCGAACTTCGAGGGGAAGCCGACTGCGGACGACGTCGTCTGTGAGAAATGTGAACACGGTGAGGCGTGGTACACGATCAAACAGACCGGAGCGGCCGACGAACCGCCAACACGATTTTTCAAATGCAAACAGTGTGGCCACCGCTGGAGAGGATACAGCTAAGCCGCCGATCACGCCCGGGCCGGCATCCGCACGCTTTTCCCGTCCCGGCCGATTAGATGGGTCAACATGACCGATCCGTCCGTGTCGGGAGGGTCGCGCCCGGCGGACCCGAACGACCTCTCCGTCACCATCGTCGACGGCTACGTCGACGAGCCGGCACACTTCGGCGTACCGCCGTACATCTCGACGTACCCGCGGTACACGGGCGGCGCGCTCGTCGACGCTGGCGTCCCCGAGACGTCGATCACCTACCACACGATCGACGAGCTTCGTGCGGACCGGGACAAACATGCGGACGTCGCCGACGCGGACCTGTTCGTCTACGTCGGCGGAATGACCGTTCCCGGGAAGTACGTCGGTGGGACGCCCGCGGAGCCCGACGAGGTTCGTGAGCTCGGCTGGACGGCCGACGGCGTGACGCTACTCGGCGGCCCGGTTCGGTTCGGCGTCGGCGAGGAGAACGCGGGCGCACAGGAGACCGAACGCGACGACCTCGACTACGACTTCGTCGCGAAAGGCGACGTGGAGGCGGCCGCCCACGACCTCGTCGCCAGCGGTCTTGAGGGGTTCGGCGACCGCATGCGGGACAACGCGGAGGTCGACCGTTGGGCCGCGGCTGGAGCGTTCGTCGTCGAACAGCATCCGAACCACCCCGACTACCTCATCTGCGAGATGGAGACCTCACGCGGCTGTGCGTACCGCTGTTCGTTCTGCACCGAACCGCTGTACGGGGATCCGGCGTTCCGAACCGCCCGGTCCGTCGTCGATGAAGTCGACGCGCTCTCCGACCGCGGCGTGTCACACTTCCGGCTCGGCAGACAGGCGGATATTCTCGCGTTCGGCGGCGACGGCGAGGCGCCAAACCCGGACGCACTCCGGGAACTGTACGGCGGGATCCGCGAGGCCGCACCCGATCTCGAAACGCTCCACCTCGACAACATGAACCCCGTAACGATTACGGAGTACCCGGAAGCCTCACGCGAGGCGATCCGCGTGATCGCCGAGCACAACACGCCCGGCGACACCGCGGCGTTCGGTCTCGAATCCGCGGATCCGGTCGTACAGGAGGAGAACAACCTCCTCGTTACCGCCGATGAGTGTCTCGAGGCCGTCCGCGTCGTCAACGAGGAGGGTGGCTGGCGTCCCGGGGACGAGCCCGATGCGGATGGACTCCGTCGCGGTCCCTCGACGGGGCCGGACGTCTCACCGCGACTCCCGAAGCTGCTCCCCGGGATCAATCTCGTGCACGGGCTCGCGGGGGAGCGGCCGGAGACGTACGAGCACAACAAGCGGTTCCTCCAGCGCGTGTACGACGAGGGGCTGATGCTCCGCCGGATCAACGTCCGACAGGTGATGGCGTTCGCTGGCACGGAGATGGCCGAAACCGGCGCGGCGATCGCGAAGGAGCACCGGGAGCAGTTCGGCGCGTACAAACGCGAGGTGCGCGAGACGATCGACAACCCGATGCTCCAGCGCGTCGTCCCGCCGGGAACCGTCCTCCCAGACGTGCATCTTGAGTATCACCAGGACGGGAAGACGTTCGGTCGGCAGCTCGGTACGTACGCCCTCCTCGTCGCCGTCCCGGGCGAACGCGAACTCGGCACCGCAATCGACGTGGCGATCACCGATCACGGGTATCGGTCCGTGACGGGCGTCCCCTACCCGCTCGACGTCAACGCCGCCTCGATGGACGAGCTGACGGCTATACCCGGTATCAACCGACGGACGGCCGGCGACGTGATCGTCGGTCGTCCGTACGAATCCGTCTCCGATGTCGACGTCGGTGTCGCTGACCTCTCCCGGTACGCCGTCGTCGACGACACCACTGTGCCGATTCCGGGTCGAGATCGGGGCGGCTCAGGTCCCGGCCCGGACCCGAACTCGACGCTCGGGCGGAGCGATTGACGGCACACGATGAACGACGACCCGACCGTCCCGATCACGCGATTCCCGATCGACGTCGACACCCGCGGGCCAGGCGGGACGACGAACGCGTACCTCGTCGACGGGCTGCTCGTCGATCCCGCGGCCCGGGTCCCCGAGATCGATACAACGGACGTGGACGCGGTCGCGGTGACACACACGCATCCTGACCACGTGGGCGGCGTCGCCGACTACGCGACCGACGCAGACGCGACGGTGTACGCTCACGCCGACCACGCCGACCGATTCCGCGAGGCGACTGGCGTCGATCCGGATAAAACCGTCAGCGACGGCGAGCGTGTCGGCGACCGGAACGTCAGCGTGCTGGAGACGCCCGGTCACGCGACAGACCACGTCGCGTTCGCCGTCGGCGAGTCCGGGGCGAGAACCGATCGGGACGCGCTTGTCGGCGACCTCGCGGTCGCGGAGGGGAGCGTCGTCGTCGGAACTGACGGCGACCTCCGCGCATATCTCGACAGTCTCGAGCGCGTCCGTGACGCGGGATTCCGGCGGCTGTATCCGGGTCATGGACCCGCGATCGAGGATCCGGTCACGACGTGCCAGCGGTTGATCGACCACCGCCTCGACCGTGAGGCGTCGGTTCTCGCGGCGGTCGAAGACGGTGCCGAGACCGTCGACGACGTGGTCGACGCCGCCTACGAGAAGGATCTGACCGGCGTCGAGGATCTCGCTCGCGTCACCGTGATGGCCCATCTCGAAAAGCTCGTTGCGGACGGTCGGATCGATGGAACGTGGGCCGACCGGAGGCGCTCCGACGGGCCGTGACCGACGGGCCGTGACCGACGGACCGTAACCGACGGGCCGTGACCGACGGGCCGTGACCGACGGACGCTAGGGATCTGTATCGTCGGCGTCGGTAGGGGGTGCGACGCGCGAGACGACTGATCTCTCGTCAGTGACGATGCCGTGGTCGGCATCATCCACGGCGTCCGGGATCGTCGCGTCCCCGTCGCTGTACCGCGACCCGAGCGACCCGAGCGTCGCGTCGCGGACGCAGGTTCGGGTTGCCGCCCCGAGCCGGGTCGCCGCCCCCGAGAACCTCGCATGCTCGCCGGAGGGGTCGGTCGCGACGACGATAGCGTCGCTCGTCGTTCCAGGAAAGCCGGTCGTCGCGAGCAGCGTCGCCGCTTTCGCCTCCGCGACGATCGCGACGAGGTTCGCGAGCGCGCCCGGCGCGAGATCCCGATTCGTCCCAACCACGAGGTTCACGGTGCCGGGTGGCCGGTGGGGTGAATCGTCAGTTGCTTTTGTCTCCGTTTCGGCAGCGTCCTCGGAGTCGGCCGGAGCAGCGTCGAAGTCGGCCCGCGATGCGTCGACATCGACCGGCAGCGCCGCCGGATTGGAGAGTCCTGCGGTCGCGACGACCGCCACGCCGTCGAGACGGGCTACTCTGGCGTGGCGCTGGGCGACGCCGGTGAGGAGGGCCGGGGCCGCCGGATCGGTCGGGAACCCGGCGTCCGAGAGCCGTTCATCGACGTACGACCGGAGGTCACGAACGCCGGCATCACCCCATCCGTCGGGAACGGTGACGTTGTACGCGGCGTCGGCCTCGCGGACGCCGCCGTCGAAGCCAGTCGAGAGGAACAGACCCCCGCGGAGCCGGCACCGACAGACGTCGTCCGCGAGGTCGACCCGGAGACTCATACGTCGAGCGCGGAGAGCAGGCGGTCGTTCTCGTCCGGTCTGCGGACCGCGGTTCGAACGTGGTTGTCGAGCCCCGTGAACGTCCGGGCGTCGCGGATCGCGACGCCGCCCTGCCGAGCAGCGTCCAGCACGTCACAGGGGTCGTCCTCGCCCACGTCGATGAGCAGGAACGGAGCGTCAGACGGGAACAGTTCCCACCGGGAAGCGAGACGCTCTCGGAGCCGTTCGCGCTCGCTTGCGACCCGCTGACGGGTCCGAACGACGAACTCCTCGTTGCGAAGACAGTGCGTCCCAACGTCACACGCCGGGGTCGACATCCCCCACGCCGGCCGACAGACGTCGAGTCGATCCCGCGTTCGACCGACCGCCACGAGGAACCCCGCTCGAAGGCCGGGAAGCCCGAACACTTTGGTAAGCGATCGGGCGACGACGACGCCGGGCTCGCCAGCGATCGATCGTCGGGGCGTGAAGTCGAGAAACGCCTCGTCGACGAACAGCGTCGCTCCCGCCGATCGACAGCGCTCGGCGAGGTCGCGAAGCGGCCCGATATCGACCGCTTCGCCGGTCGGGTTGTTCGGCCGACAGACGACAACCATCTCGTGGCCGGCCGGGTCGACGTCCGCGATCCGGTCGTGATCGACGCCGACCGTCTCACCACCCTGAATCCGGACTTCGTGAGCATACTCGCCGAACGACGGCTCCGGCACGACCACGGTCGATCCGGCGTCGACGACCATCGAGAACAGCAGCCGGATCCCCGCCATCGCGCCCGCGGTCGGGATCACTTCCGTCGGATCACAGTCGACGTAGTCGGACGCGGCGGCCCGAAACTCCCCGTAATCGTCCGCGGGATACCGACGGGCCCCGCCGAGGGCCGCGTCGTACACGGCCGTCACCCCGGGAGGCGTTTCCGGGTTCGTGTTCGCGCTGAAGTCGATCACGTGCGGATCGCTCGTTCCGCCGTGTCGGACGCGACTCGCAGTATCCAGCGCGTGTGGGTCCATATGTGCATGACATATCGACGAGCCTACTAAAACGCTCGTCATGGCACGATCCTGAAACGTCTGTCATGTTTGGGGAAGATGAGTGCGCAGTGGCAAGTCGTACCGATCCGGACCGAGACGCGAGTGACCGTCGGGTTGCGTGCATCGATTCACTCCGACGCGATCCGTCGGGCGAGAGCGAGGTCACGCGGCCGGTTCACGTTGATCGCGAGCGACTTGCTCCGCCGGACGACGACCGTGTCTTCGCCCGACCCAACGACGTTCAAACCGGTCGGAGCGACGTCGTTCCCGTCGTGTGTAACGGACGTATCGACGCTTGCACCCAGTGTCCGCTTCAGCGACACCGGCACACAGATGGAGACGGAGTCAACGAGTCCTCGGTCGTTCGCCGTGTGAGCCGACCCGCAATCATCGTCGGAACCGACCGCTGCCTCGATCACATCCGCAACGTCACGTGTACGGAGCAACGGAAGGTCGGCGGTAACCGTGAGCGCCGGCCCGTCGACCGCATCGAGCCCGCGGTTCAGGTCGTCCACGTACCCCTCGCCGGAGCCGACGACGACGTTGGAGACGAGTCGTGCCGGTTCTAGCTCCCCCGCGGACAGCTCCTCCATCGTCGCCGTCGTCGACGGCGTGTGCGGCGAGCTCACCGCCACGACGCGCCGGATCCGACTCCGGGCGATCGCGTCGAGAACGCGGTGGACCATCGGCCGACCGTCGACCGGTACGAGCGGCTTCTCGGTTTCCGTGCCGAGCCGCGTGCCTCGACCGCCACAGAGCAGCACCGCGTCCGTGATCCCGGGCTCCGACGGGCGGGTGGCTACAGGATCGCCCACACGACCACCCCCGCGTGAAGCGCGACTGCTCGTCCGATCTCGTTCGTCGCACCGAGCACGTCGCCGCTGATCCCACCGAGCCACGGACGGACGCGGACGAGGAGTAGCGCGGCGACGGCCGGTCCTGCGAGAAGCGCGGCCACGAGCGCCGGAAACGCCCCCGTCGGTGGAGCAAGAAGCACCGTCACGGACAACAGCGCGACGGGCACGAACGAGCGCGGTCCGATATCGTCCGCGACTGCCGATCCGAGCCCTTCGTGGGCGGACGAGCCGAAACACGCCAACAGCGCCATCCCCGCCTTCGCGCCGACCTCCGCGGCGAGGACGATCCGGAATGCGGCGGTGCCCGTGACGCTTCCGCCGCCTCCACCGACGAACCCCGTCGCGAGCGCCAGCGCACCGAGCGTCGTCACGAGCAGCGTCACCGCAAGCGCCAGCGCGCCACCGACACCGAGTGCGGCATCCCGCAACAGTTCGACCCGGCGGTCCGGATCGTGTGCCGCGACGGCGTCGCCGAGATCCGCGAGACCGTCAGCGTGGGTGATACCACCGAGGAGGTACACGGCGAGGAGATACAGCGCCGCGGCAGTCCACGCGGACGGCGCGAGAAAGGCGAGTCCGGCGACCCCACCGATGACCGCACCGACGACCGGAAACGTCCACGGCGACCGGCGGAACGCGTGCCAGTCCGACCCGTCCCCTCCCGGAACCGGAATCCGTGTCAGAAACGTGATCGCGCCCCGAAGGGCGGGAATCGGACTGGCGGGCGGCAGTCGTGTGTCGTCGGATGCTGATGGATCGGTCACGTCGTCGGTCATGCCGCGATCACCAACATTACCGTTGTGCCGACGCCGAGCCAGCCGGCTCGAGAGACGATCCGGATCCCCTCGCGAGCCTCGGCCGCGGTCGGGAGCCGTCGATCCGGTGCCAGCACGTACGCGCCGGGCTTCTCGAGCCGGACTCCAAGAACGGTCGCCAACGTCGCCATCGGCCATCCGGAGTTTGGCGACGACGGAACGCTTGCGGCCTCGCGAGCCCGGCACAGCGTTCGTCGGACACACCGTGGCGTGCCGACGACCGCGATCAGCAGCGCGGCTGCGCGGGCGGGTACCCACATGATGGCGTCGTCGAGTCTGGCGGCTGCCCAGCCCAGTCGACGATCACGGTATCCGAGCATCGAATCGAGAGTGTTGACGGCTTTAATCCACGCCGCGGCACCCGCAGCGCCTCCGACCACGAGCGGTATCGGTGCACCGACGGCGGCCGCGAGAATCGCGACCGCTGCGAACGCGAAAAGCGGCGCGAGCAGTCCGTCAGCGAGGTTCTCGGCCGCGCTCTCGACGGCTGCGGACCGGAGCTGTGCCGGCGAGAGGCCGGATGGATCCCGGCCGGCGAGTGCGCGAAGTTCGTGGCGAGCCGACGCCAGATCCGTCGCAACGAGATCGATTACGTTGGTCGCGACGTCGACGAGCATCCGCCGGCTCGAACTGACGAAGAGGACGGTCGCCGCAACGAGCAGGGAAAGTCGCGGATCGATCCGACCGCTAAACCAGACGACGAGCGCCGCCACGCTCGCAAACGACAGCGGAACGACGACCGCGACCGCGACGCCGACCGCGCGCGACTCCGGGAGCCGGTCGTCGAGACGATGAACGACGCTCCCCAGCCACGCCACGGGATGGAGCCGTCGGGGCGGCTCGGAAAACGTCCGGTCGAGTGCGGCGGCGAGCACGATGGCACCCCCCGCCGCGAGGCTCACGGCTCGGCCTCCAGCTCGGCTTCCAGCGTCTCGAGGGGCGTGTTCGTCACGTCGATGAATCGCCCCCCGACGTCGACGACGCCGCCATCGGCCGTCACGTCGTCACCGACGTGGGTGAGCGCGGCGGGCTCGACGCCGAGCGCGTTTGCGATCGCCTCGAACGCCTTCGCGTGTGGCTTCCGCCAGCCGCAGCCGACGCTCGTCACGGTCGCGTCGAACTCGCCGCGGAGGTTCGACCGGATCAGCGCGCGCGGAACAAGCTCCGGAACCGCACAGTTCGAGAGCAGCCCCACCGGGCCGCGCTTGCCGGCCGCTCGAACGGCCTCCAACGCGCCCTCCCGTCGGGTGACTACCGGGTCAAAGGCGGCGACGACCGCGTGTCTGGCCGCGTTCTCCGATACCTCGATGCCCCGGGAGTCGAGCGCGCGAGCGACGTGGGCCGGGAGCGGCGTCTCCGCACCAGCCGGCGCGTCGACGTGGATCTCGCCGTACGCGACGTGCCAGTCGTCGGGGACATCGATACCCCGTGATTCCAGCTGTCTGGCGACGGCCTCCGCCGGGTCCGACGGGTACTCGACCTCGACGAGCGTGCCGAACAGATCGAACGTAACTGCCACGATGGCTCATGCTACGTGGAAAACGGGATTGAAGCTGTCGGTCCACGCAGCGTCCCACCAAGCCCTCACGACGATCAAACGATCATCGGAACGAGATGCAGCGTGTAGAACCGGTACAGCCCGGACAGCCACGCGCAGAGCCACAGAACCATGAACCCGACGACGCCGACACGAAGCCGGCTCCGCCAGTGGCCCATGTTCTCGTGGAGCTCGTCGATGTCCGCGTCCGGGTCGTGGTACGCGTCGGCGTTCCATTTCGCCTGAAAGATACGGACGATCCCCGTCAGCGCGAACACCAGAAGCGCGTACGCTTGGATTCCGAAGAACGCGTGGATCACCGCATCGCCGGTCATCTGCCCGAGAATCCGTGGAAGCATCCATGTCACGAGCGGTACGGTCGTGAGAACGAGTCCGACAGTGACGTATTTGAGATGATGTGTGAGCACTGACCACGACACCGTTTCGGCGTCGATCATGATCCACGCACCGTACAACAGGAACGGCAAGCTCGCGGTCACCGACAGCGCCGCGATCGCCGCGATGACCGACTCGTCGACCATGCACAGTCGTACGGGCCGTAGCGCGTAAAACTCCCCGATCCGAGATGCACGCCCGACGGGTCGGACCAAAACGGTTACCCTCCGGGGACCGTACGTTCGAGCGATGGACGACGCCTCGACGCGTTCGGACGACCCCGTCGACGCGCGGAGCGGCTCCTCCATGGAGGAGATGGACGCCGACCTCGACGAGCTTCGGAAACGGGTCGAAGCCGAGTACGACTTCGACGAGTTCGGCCCGTCCGACATGGCCCGGATGAGCGCGGACGAGTGGGACGCCGTCTTCGACCCCGAGACGTGGATCACCGGTGACGAACTGCTCGACCGCGTCGAAGCAGAACTGAAAACGCGGATCGCGAGCCGTGAGCTGTTCGGGATCCTCGAGCGCGTCCGCGAGGACGGCACCGAGCGCGTGCTCGTCTACTCCGACGAGGGGTACGCGATGGTCGGCCCGGACGGGTCGGTGGCCGGTCAGGGAACCGTGCGACGAGACGTCGAACCGGTGATCGCGCTCGCGGCGATGGAGAGCTACGACGTCCCGGAGCCGCCGGATGACTGGTCGCTGCCGCATCCCGACACGGTGCCGGAAGGATCCGGCGAGTTCGGCAACCTCATGATGCAGATCGTCGCCGCAGTCCAGCTCGTCGCCGGCGCGGCGCTGCTCGGCGCGTGGATCTTCCTCGGTGTGGAGACGATCATCGCGCCGGCGATCGCCATCCTGTTTCTTTTCGTCGGGGTGTTTCTGTTCGCGATGGTTGCGAACGCCCGACTCTCCGACCGCTTCCGAGCGGAGGAGTACCGAAACCGGCTCCGGACGCTCCGTGAGATGGAGACGCGTCCGGAGTTCGTCCCGGTCGACGACGGCGCTTCGGAGGGCCGAGGACCACCTCTTGGTGACGAGCCGAGCCAACCGACGACTGACGCCGAGCGGACGCCGCCGGACGCTGACGCACACGAGCCCGACTCCTGAAACGTCGAATATCGGCCGACTCAGGGGAGTTACGCTGTACCCATCGACCGTCGTTAGTCGGTGGGTTTAAGCGCGACCCGTCCTGACGGTGTGTTGTATGAAACGGCGGGAATTCGTGCGAACGGCCGGCGGTGCCACCGCCGCGGTCGCCGCCACGACCGCAGCGACCGGTACGGTCGCGGCCGAGGAAGGCCCCGACTTCGAGGGCTACCTCGACGGCGTCGACGGAGGCATACGGGACCTCCGCGGCCAGGACGAGGTCGTCGTCGACGTCGGCGCGGAAGGAAACGGCGGGAACCTCGCGTTCTCGCCGGCCGGAATCTGGATAGACGAGGGAACGACGGTTCGCTGGGTGTGGACCGGCGAGGGCGGCGCACACAACGTCGTCGTCGACGAGGAGAACGCGGACTTCGACAACGAACACTCGTTCGACAGCGGGGATCCGCTCGACGAGGAGGGGTACGAGTACGAGCACACCTTCGAGGAGGGCGGTCGAAGCGGCTACGTCTGTACACCCCACCGCGGCGTCAACATGTTCGGGGCGGTCGCCGTCGGCGACGACGTGCCGGTGCTCGAGGCCGGGCCGGACGACGGCTGGCCGGAGGACCCCGGCCAGTGGGGCGTGCCGATCCACGCCCACTGGGTCGGCGTCGCGTCGGTGTTCGGCATCGTGTTGACGTTCGTGTTCACGTTCTACATGCTCAAGTACGGTGAGTCGGCTCACACCGGCCACGGAGGGAACCAATGAGCTCCGGCGGCTCCTCGTACGGCGACATCCATCGGTACGAGCCGGCCCGCGAGAGCACGGCGGCCGCCATCGCCATCGTGCTACTCACGATCATCGAGGTCGTGTTCGTGTTCCTGTTCGTCTACGGGTTGATGTTCGGCTGGGCGACGACGGAGTTCGGCAACATGTACATGGGCGCGCTACTCGCGCTGATCTTCATCGACCTCAGCTTCATCCTGCTGTTGTACCGTAAGGAGTTCCTCCCGGACGTGATGATAGTGAAGAAACGCCGGCGCAAGTGGGAGGACCTGTACGTCCGCGAGGAGGACAAAGACGGCGTTGAACTGGAAGGGGGCAACGCCTGGGAGACGGTGAAGCGCGCGGTGTACCCCTACTACAAGCGGTGATATCTCAATGAGTCTGAAAAAACGTGACGAGATGGACCACAACGCGTGGCTCAAAAATCAGGATCTGACGGTCATCGAGACCGCGTTCCTCACCACGCTCATCTGGCTGGACAAGCGCCTCCGCATCGTCGACTACCTCGAGCTGCTGGAGACGATGTACTACCGTGCGAACCTCCAGATGCCGAAGAGCCACACCGAACAGTACGATCTGGACAACAAGTTCTGGTACTGGTACCCCCTGTACTCGCTCGGATCGCTGTCGATCATCGCGTACCTGGTCGCGGCGGTCTCGGGCGCGCTGCTTGGGTTCTACTACTCGCCGTCGACCGCGGGTGCCGTGGCACAGGGCGACCCGACGGCCGCGTACGACTCAGTGGTCGAGATCATGCAGGACGTGCAGTTCGGGTTCATGCTCCGGTCGATCCACCGTTGGTCCGCCCAGTTCATGGTGGCGGCGGTGTTCCTGCATATGCTGCGGGTGTACTTCACCGGCTCCTACAAGGAGCCCCGAGAGGTCAACTGGATCCTCGGCATCGTGCTCATCGGCCTGACGCTGCTTTTCGGCTTCTCCGGCTACGTCCTGCCGTGGAAGCAGCTGTCGTTCTGGGCGGCACAGATCGGCGTCGAAATGGCGCTCGCGACGCCCCTCGTGGGCGAGTGGGCGGCACAGCTACTGTTCGGCGGATTCACGCTCGGGCAGGCGACGCTCGTGAGAATGTACATCCTGCACGTGTTCATCCTGCCGTTCGTGGTGACGGCGCTCATCGCGCTCCACGTCGGCATCGTCTGGGTGCAGGGGATCGCGGAGCCGCACTAAGCCAATGACCGACGACAACCACACTACGACCGACTCGCCCGGTGACGAGCGGGCACGCACCGACGGCGGAACCGACGAGCAAGCACGCACCGACGGCGGAACCGACGACTCGCCGCGCACGGACGGCGGCGCGCCAGCGACGATCCCGCCGGACGACGAGACGCCCACGTGGAGCGAGCGGAAGGAGCGCTCACAGGGGCTCTCTCAGCTCACGTATCAGTACTTCGAGCGGGCTCGCCGCGAGGACGAGGACCTCCGTACGGAGTCGACGTACGTCGAGCGCGACGTGTTGGGCTTTCCGACGTGGCCCCACGAGACGATTCGAAACCTCGCGATCACGAGCTTCTTCGTCGGGATCATGCTGCTCGTCTCAGCAGTTCTGCCGCCGCATTTCGGTGCGCCGGCGAATCCCGGATCAACGCCGGCTATCATCCTGCCCGACTGGTACCTCTACTGGTCGTTCGGCCTGTTACACCTCGACCCGATCAATCCCGAGATCGCGCTGCTGGGCGGCGAGAAGATCGTCTCCGACGAGCTGTACGGGCTCCTCGCCCACGGCGTCGTGTTCGGGATCATCACGCTCGTTCCGTTCCTGAACAAGGGGAGTGCTCGCCGGCCGGTCGAGCAGCCGTTCTGGGCGGCCGTCGGCGTCGCCGGCGTGATCTTCTCGGTCACGATCGGCATCCTCGCCATCCAGAATCTCGTGCCGATGGAGCTCGAACTGCTGATCAACCTCGTGTTCCTGCTGCCGGTCCTCGGCGGGGTGATCACGTACGCCGTGTTGAAGACGATGCGAGAGGGGTACATGTACGACCTCAACCGGCGGTACTACATGCTCCGCCCGCCGAAGTAGGACGAACGGTACCGCCGCTTCGCGTCCGCCGTTTTCGACCGCACTCGATCCCAATCCGATGTCGAACTCAGACACGCACGACGATTTTCAGGCCGTCGACGAGACCGGCGATCCGATCGCGACTGACGACACCGACGACCCGCGAAACGAGCCCGTCGGACCGCGGATCGGACCGGACGGGCGAGAGATCGTCGTTCCGTTGCGGCTGTACAAGACGGTCGTCGTGTTCTCGACGCTCGTTGCCGTCGCAACGTACTTCGTCGGCTTTACGCTCATCGACGCGGCGACGCTGCAGATCAGCTTCGTCCGGACGACGATCGTGTTCCTTTTGGAGGCGTTCGGGCTCGGGCTCGCGGAGGACGTCGTGACGGCGCTTCTGGCGATCGCCGGCGTCGCCTCGATCCTGCTCGGAACGGCGATATACGTGCTCGGAACGCGGTTTCGAGCCCAGGGAATGGGAAAGGCTCAAGAGGACTCCGGCGAAGAGTAATCCAATGGCAGACGAGTTCATGAAGGGCCTCGCCCTGTTCACCCTCGGGGGGCTCGGGTGGCTCACGTTCGCGGGCTGGTACCGTACGCCGAGCTTCTATCAAGTCGACCAGCTGTTCGCCGACCCGCGGGCCGCACAGAGCGTCTACGAGGAGATCGGGATCCTCGCCGGGGACGTGTTCTTCTGGCTCATGATCATCGGTGCGCTCACCTTCTGGGTGCTGGTCCCTGCGAGCCGTGAGCTTCGCGAGATGCTCTCCGAGGACGCCGACGCTGCGAACTGACCGATCCGGACAGTGTCCGGCGCAGCCGTGGCCGCGCCGTCGCCGTCGGGAGACGACCCGACCCCGATCGCTTGTCGGAACGCCGGCCCGCCCGTACTGAAAAGGAACCCTTAGGCCCGCCCGGATGCACGGATCGGGTATGCAGCATACGGCGGTCGCTGACGAGGGACCGAGCGTCCCAGACGGCGACGGCGCGGCTATCGTCGCCGACGGCGTGCGACGGTCGTACGGCGATGTCGATGCGGTCGATGGCGTCGACCTCATCGTCAACCCCGGGGAGGTGTTCGGACTCATCGGCCCGAACGGAGCCGGCAAGACGACGCTGGTGCGTGCGCTCACCGGAACCACAGCGTTCGAGGGAACGGTCCGCGTGTTCGGAGCGGATCCGCGGGCGGTCGATCCGGCCCGAGTCGGGCTACTGCCCCAGTCGTTCGACCCGCCAGCGCGGCTCACCGCCCGCGAGCTCGTGGCGTACTACGGCGGGCTGTACGACGACGCCCGAGACGTCGACGGCGTACTCCGTGATGTCGGGATGGCGGACGACGCGGACGCGTGGTACGAGACGCTGTCGGGGGGACAAAAGCGTCGGACCTGCGTCGCGACCGCGCTCGTGAACGACCCGGATCTCCTCTTTCTGGACGAGCCGACGACGGGGATCGATCCGGCGGGACGGCGAGCGCTGCATCGGTTGATCGAACGGCTGGCGGAAAGCGGGACGACCGTGTTTCTTACGAGTCACGCCATGGACGAGGTGGAACGGCTGGCCGACCGTGTCGCGTTGCTGCGTGACGGCCGCATCGTCGCGAGCGGGGCCCCCGACGCACTTATTAGCGAACACGGTGGGCGGCCGCGACTGGACGTTTCGCTTTCGCGTCCCCCGAGCTGCGAGGCGGTGGATCGGCTCTCGGCGCGCGTGGATGTCGACGCCACGGACGGCGGACTGCGGTTCGTCGGGGTGCGGCCGGAGGAGATCGGAGGTGCAGTCGACGCGTTGGAGGGCGTCGGGCTCACGTTCGAGTCGCTGACGTGGAGCGAGCCATCCCTCGAGGACGTGTATCTTCGCCTCACCGGCGAGGAGTACACGCCACGAGGCGAGCAGGACGAGGGTGCCGGACGGACCGAATCCGACGGCGGCGAGACCGTGCGGAGGGAAGCGTCCGCGAACACGGCGGAGGATGACGAATGAGCCGTATCGGTCGCATCCGCGCGGAGACGATCGCCTCCGCTCGCTCGTTCCTCCGCCGGCGAACGGCGGTGTTTTTCACCTTCTTTTTCCCCGTTATTCTCGTCGTCATCTTCGGTGCCCTGGTTCGGACACAGCCCACGGGGGGCGGGCTGTTCGCCGAGCCCGCAGGGTACTACATTCCCGGCTACCTCGCGGTCGTCGTGCTGTTCACCCCGCTCTCGCGCGTCGGCTCCGAGATCGCTCGGCACCGTGACGGAGGGCGGTTCGAGAAGCTCGCGACGACCCCGCTGACTCGAACGGAGTGGCTCGTCGCCCACACGCTCGTGAACGTTGCGATCATCGGGGCTGCGAGTCTGTTGATTCTCGGGCTCGTTCTTGCGGTGACGGACGCGACGCTTCCGGTGACGCCGGCGCTGGCGGCGCTGCCACTGTTCGTCGCGATCGGCGTCGCGCTGTTTTGCGGGTTCGGTGCCGTGTTGGGAGCGCTTGCGGACTCTCAGGACGGCGTGATAGCGGCGAGCAACACCGTCGCGCTGCCGCTGCTTTTTCTCTCGGAGACGTTCGTGCCACCCGAACTGCTTCCCGGGTGGTTTCTCCCGGCGGTCGCAGCCTCGCCGTTGACGTACTTCGCCCGTGGAACCAGGGCGATCACCTACGAGCCGGGCGCGTGGATCGGTGACCTCGCCGTGCTCTCCGCACTCGCCGTCGCCTTTCTCACGGTTGGCGCGTACGCGATTCCCCGGACCGACTGATCCGCACCGAGCCGGCACACACGAGGCAACCGCCGTTCGCCGACGTGAACGCACCCCGGGGTCAAGCCCCGGGGCTTCCTGCTTCAACGACGCGCTTTGCATTCACAGCCTCTCGCTGAGGTGTGAACGTAGGGAGCGCAGTCTGCACAGGCGTTGATTCGGAGCGTCCCACCCCTAACTGCTTCAATCCACGATAAAGAATATTCTTCGCCGCGTTCAGATCGCGGTCCTCGGTATGGCCGCACGCCGGACAGGAGTGTTCACGTACCCAGATTGGCTTGGCTGTCTCGACGCCACAAACTGAACACTCTTTGCTCGTTCCGTCTGGATCAACTGGTTCAACGTGTGTACCGTGTAGGTCAGCTTTGTACTCCAGCAACTCGATAAACCCTGACCACGCAGCGTCCTGCTTGTTTTTCGCGTTCTGGCTCGTTTCCAGCATCGGCTTCACATCCAAGTCTTCGACAGCCACAACGTCGTACTCTTTGACGAGCCACGTCGTCAACTTGTGCTGGAAATCTTCGACCTTCCGCTTGATTGCTCGTTTTGCTTGGGCTACTTTTCGGCGTTGCTCGCCCCAATTGTTGGAGCCGTGTTCTTTCCGGGCGAGTTTCCGCTGTTCGCGTGCATAGCGGTCGTACTCGTCGGACAGGTCGAGCGTATCCACAGACAGGTTTTCCGAGGTGTGGATGTAGCTGGTGATGCCGAGGTCAACACCCACGCAGTCTTCGGGTTCAATCTCACTGAGTGGCGGTTTCTCTGGCGTCTCTTCGACGGTGATCACGAGTGAGACGTACCACTTACCGGTTGTCTCTTTTTTGAGGATTACCTCGTCAATGTCGTCTGCTGGTGGTACGTCGCGTTCTGCCCGAATCTTAAACCAGCCAATCTTTTCGAGTCGGAGTCGTACGAATCGGTCGTCGCCCGTGTTGTGATCCACGTTGAAGCGACTGGATTGATTGTACGACACCGACCGAAATTCCCCTGCACCTTGCCATTTGAGCCGCCCAACACCGTAGCCTTCGTTTCGCCGTTCTTGGAGCGTGTCAAGATCGCTGTGAATTTGGCTGATAGCTTGTTGAGCTGCGTGTTGAGAGGGTTCGGCAAACGTCGGCCACTGGTTTGCCCATTGTTTGAGTTTGCTGTGTTGGTCGTAGTCAGATGGCCGGTCGTTGTAGTTACTGCCGTAGTAGTCCCGCACGGCATGGTTACGAATCTGCCGGAGGATGTCGATCTGGTGCCACGCTTCGCTTGCCACGTCGTCGGGCAGGTATGCACGGAAGCGAAGCGTGTGTTTCATCGTTGTTAGTCGAGTTTTTCAACAGTGAGTTGTAGCTGGTCGCCTTCTTCCAGATCAAGTCCTTCGCGGACCTCTTCTGGGATTGTGACTTGTCCGCGTTCTCTGAGTTTCGGGTAGCATTCCATCGAACTCATTGCTATTTATTCATACTCAATTGTATTAAGGATTGTGTATTGTCGGCTTCAACCCCGGGGTCAAGCCCCGGGGCAGTCGCCTTGTACCGCTTGTACACCGGCTCGTCTGTGACGCGGAGGCGTGGTGTTCCGGCGTTCACGGGTCGAGATCGCCCTCGATCTCGTTCGTCACCCGCTCGTGGAACTCCCGGAGTACGGCCAACTCGTCGTCGGCCAGAACGACGTCCGAGTCGACGAGCGTCGCGAGCCCGAACGCGAGCGGCGTCGGGGAGTCGACGGTGTGGTCGACGATCGCAAGCTCGCCAGCCTCGATCCGCGACAGCACGTCCACGATCCCGTCGACGTCGAGCTTCTCCTCTAACAGCTCGCGGTACGTTTCCTCCGTCACGGCGAACTCCTCGAGATCGTGGGCGAACGACAGCAGCATCTCCGCGGACACCTGCTGTTCGGCCGCACTCTTCTCGTACCCCTTATACCGTTTCAGGATCAGCAGCGACCGCCCGGCGTTGATCCGGAAGTAGCGCTGCAGGAGATCGGTCCCACGGAGCGCGTCCCGGAGGTCGGCACGGACGGTCGACGGATCGAGCCGTCGTAAAACGCCGGCAACGTCCGGCTTTCGATTGAGCGGCACCGAGATGCTGAACCCGTTGTCGGCGACCGCGACCGCGACGTTGGTGGTGGTTCGCGCCGCACACTCGGCAGCCACGAGTCTGGAGAGCCCGTCGTTGAACCGCCGACCGTAGTTCGAGTGCACGTAGTATCGCCGCTTGTACGCGCTCCGGTCGAGCTCCTCCTCGACGACGAGTCGGTCCGGCGTCGACACCGACTTCACGCCGGCGTACCGTCGCTGTTCGTCGAACATCCGCGTGATCGCGCGTACCGCGTTCTCGTCGAGGGGGAGCTCTCGAAGCCACTCGCGGACCGCCGGCGGTCCGTCCGCAGTCAACCGGTCGAGCAGCTCGGCACGAAACCGTAACACTTCGCGGCCGAGGTCGGCGGACAGCGGGAGCCGCTCGGCGTACCACGATGGAACGGTCGGACGCTCGCTCGTCCGGTCGACGTACACCTTCGAGCCGCGCCGATAGCGGAACGAGAACCGCTCGCCGCCGAGCGCGAACGTATCGCCCGGCTCCAGCGTGTCGAGGTACGTTTCGTCGAGCGTTCCGACCCACTCGTCGTCCCGGGTAAACACGTCACAGGTGAACGAGTCGGGTATCGTCCCGACGTTCGTCATGTAGATGACTCGGGCCAGTCGGCCGCGTTTACCGACGAGCGTCTCGCCGACGGGAAACGTCTCGTGATGGTGGTCGCCGCCGGGCGGGTCGTTCTCGTCGCGCCACACCTTCGCGTACACGTTCTTCTCCTCCAGGCCGTCGTACTCCGCCGTGAGATAACACAGGAGCCGCTCGTACGCCTCCTCGTCGAACGCACGGTACGGGTACGCCCGTCGGAGCACCTCCCGAATCTCGCGGTCCGGTCGGACACGATTGATCGCCATGCCGTACACGTGCTGTGCGGCGACATCAGCGGCGTTCTCGGGGAGAAACACCCGATCGATGAACCCCTCCTCGGCCCGCGCAAGCATCGTCGCACATTCGACGAGCTCGTCGCGGTCGAGCGCGAACACGCGCCCCTCGACCGTCGCTCCTGGGCGGTGTCCTGCGCGACCGACTCGCTGGAGCAGCGCCGCGACGGACTTCGGCGAGCCGATCTGGACGACGAGATCGAGGTGTGGCATATCGATCCCGAGCTCGAGGCTCGTCGACGTGGTGACGACGTCGAGGGTGCCGGCTTTGAGCCCCTCCTCGACGCGCGTCCGCTGCTCCGCGCCGAGGCTCCCGTGGTGGCAACCGGAGTTCGACTCGTCGTACTCGTACCGCTCCCTGAGGTCTCTGAGGACGCGTTCCGCCCCCGAGCGGGAGTTGGTGAACACGAGCGTGTTCGTATGCTCGCGGATCAGCTCGTCGAGCGCCTCGTAGAAGCGGTCGGTGACGACAGAACGCGGGGTGTGTACCAGATCCGCCGCCGGCGTCCGGAGCTCGAGGTCGAACTCCCGAACGAACCGCGTGTCGACCAGCTCACAGTCGCGGGGCTCGAATCCGTCGGCGTCACCGACGGAGCCGGAAACGCGTTCGCGGCCGACGAGGAAGTCGGCGATCTCGTCGAGCGGTTCGACGGTCGCGGAACAGCCGATTCGAGTCGGTGAGTCGTCGACGAGCTCCTCGAGTCGCTCCAGCGAGACGGCGAGATGGGTGCCGCGCTTGTTCGCGGCGAGCGCGTGGATCTCGTCGACGACGACGTACTCGACCGTCTCGAGCTTCGTTCTGAACTTCGGGGCGTTGAGCAGGATCGCCAACGTCTCGGGAGTTGTGTTGAGGACGTGTGGCGGCTCCTCGAGCATCGCTTGTCGGTCCGCGTCGCTCGTGTCGCCGTGGCGGATCGCCTGCCGAACGTCCGGATCGTAACCCGCGTCGGACAGCTCCGCCGCGATCCCCGACAACGGCGTGTCGAGGTTTCGGGTAATGTCGTTCGCGAGCGACTTCAGCGGCGAGACGTACAGACAGTAGACGGAATCGTCCAGTTCCCCCGCAGTCTCCCGCTCGAACAGGTCGGCGAGGATCGCCGTGAACGCCGACAGCGTCTTTCCGCTTCCGGTTGGCGCGGCAACGAGACAGTTCCGCCCCGCGTCGATCCGGGGGATCGCCTCGCGCTGTGGCGGGGTGAAAAACCCGCCGTTCTCCGCGACGTGTGCGCCGAACTCGCGAACCCACCAGCGACGAACCGCCGGCGAGAGCGTCTCGAGAACGTCGCCGTCGGCTATCGGAACCGTCTCCGGATCGAACCCGAGATCGCGGTCGGCCGCGAGCGGTCCGCTGTCGGTTGCAAGCGATCGGAGCAGTGCTCGCGGCGTGGCGTCGCCGTGGCGTGCCGTCACTGGATCGACCGTGGGGTCGCGGGCCCAAATCGGTTGTGTGGGTCGCCCGATCCGTACCGACAACCGTCCGATTTTTGTGCTGATCGCCCGGTTTATCCGAACGGGTGTCGTTCGACCAGCCGTATGACGGGCTACGCGGAGCCGGCGGACCGAAGCATCGACACGAATCTCTTTGTCACCGTCTCCGGGCCGCCGGGCTGCGGGGCGACGACCCTGACGGAGCGGCTCGCGGGGGCGATGGACTGCGGTTACGTCTCGGGCGGCGAGCTGTTCCGCGAGATCGCCGAGGAGCGGGACATGAGCCTCTCACAGCTGATCGCAAAGACGAGCGAGTCGGAGGAGATCGACCGCGCGCTCGACCGGCGGCTGCGCCGGATCGCCGAGCAGTGGGGGACGGCCAACAACGCGTTCGTGCTCGAATCTCGGCTTGCCGGGTGGATCGCGGGCAACCGGGCGGACGTCAGGATCTGGCTCGACGCGCCCGAAGACGTGCGCGCGGACCGAACGCTTGACCGCGAGGAGATGACCTCCGAGATGCAGGTTCGGGAGGTGATCGAGGCGAAACGCTACGAGTCGTACTACGGCATCGACCTCAGCGACCGGTCGATCTACGACCTCACGATAAACACCGGCCGGTGGGACCCCGAGTCGACGGTCGAACTGGTGTTGACCGCGATCGATCGCTACGACGTCCAGCACGATGAGGGTGCGTTCGAGACGCCCGAGTTCGATATCTGACCGTCGGACAGCTTCCTCGATCGAGGGTGTCGCGGTCGTGGGGGCCGCCACGAAGGGAAACGACTTAATGGACTACGCGCGCAGATTCAACGTATATGAGCAACGGCGACGACGCGGAGGACGCCCCCGAGGAGGCGGACGCCGCGGACGAGACGGCCGCACCGGCCCGCCCCGAGGAGGCAACCGAGGAGTCGCTAACGGAGTATCTCGACGAGATCGAAGCGCTTCTGGACGACGCCGAGACTGAGGCCGATCTCGATGACGTCGACGCGCTACTCGACGACGCCGAGGACGCCCTCTCCGAGGCCGACCTCCCGGAGCCGGACGAGGACGACGAGGATGCCGACGATCCCCGCGCGGATCTGGAAGACCGGATCGGCGACCTTCGGGACGGCGTCGAGGAGAACCGCGGTCCGTACGCCGAGGATGTCGTCGACGAGATCGAGACCGCAACGGCGACGGTCGAGGAGACGGAGTGGACCGCGGACGGGATCGACGACGTGGCGGAGGCAGTCGAGTCGTTCGCGGCCGACGTCGGGGAGGTGCTCGACGTCGACGTGAGTCTCGATGGCGACGAGATCGAAGCGCTGGTGGCCGCGCTCGAAGCGGTCGCGGACGGCGTTGGCGACGCGGGGCTCGACCCCGACGCCGACGCGGATGCGATCGCCACGCTCCTCGAGGCGACGGATGCGCTCGACGGCGATCTCGACGACGCAGAGGAGTGGGACGACCTGGAGACGCACGAGCAGCTCCGCGCGCAAGGGTACTACGACGTGCTCGGCCATTACAAGGACTTCCCCGTCGAGTGGGCCGCACTGAAAGAACACGAACAGCGCGGCAACGTCGATATGGTGTTGCTCGCGCTCGACTCCCTGCAGTCGGACTTCATGGAGCGTCACTGTCTGGAAGCGCTCGAACGGATGGGAAAGCGGGCACACACCGAGGACGCGGTCGAGGAGATGATCGGCCGCGCTGGCAAGCGTGACGAGTTCGCGATCCGGATCCTCGGCAAGATGGCAGCCGAGGACGCGGTCGAGACGCTTCTCGACTACGTGGACGAGGACTCGAACCCGGGACTCCAGAAGGCGACGTTCAAGGCGCTCGGCGAGATCGGCGCGGAGGAGGCGGTCCAGCCGATAGCGAACAAGCTGGCGGGCGACGACGAGGAGATCGAGCCGCTCGTCCGCCCACATGCCGCACGCGCGCTCGGACTGATCGGCGACACGCGGGCGGTCGCGCCGCTCGTGGACGTGCTCGAAACGGACGACTCTGACGACGTCAGAGCGGCCGCCGGATGGGCACTCCGTCAGATCGGCACCCAGGAGGCGATAGAACCCGTCGCGGAGTACGGCGACGAGCGTTCGTTTATGATCCAGACCGAGGCCGAGAAAGCGGCGGAGACGCTCGATGCGGCCGCACCCTCCGCATAGAATACTTGGCATGGTGTCCACCATGATCGCATACCTGAATCACTCGCGTGACGCTGCGTGGTTCGTGATCGATGTCGGGCGTACGTCGCTCACGAGGGTGGATGGGTGGTTTATAAGCGATACCGTGGAGGGGTTGGTGTTCATTTATAAGTGAGTCGCGAGAGCGATAGCTCCGCGACGAACGATCCGAAAGCCCCAGCCGCGACGGCTCGCGCGCCTTGCTGCGCTCCTCGGTCGCTCACTGCGTTCACTCCCTGCGGTGCTTACTGCGGCGGGCGTCGCCCCACCGGGAGACTGCGTCTCCCGAGCCCCCGCTCGCTCCGCTCGCGGGGATCACGGCTGCCCCTTTCAACCCCACCCGACCGCACCGCAACCGCACCTCACGCCTCCCCAGCCTCGTCGGCGGCTCGCGCGTTCCGCGCTCGCCGCCGCCTCCCTCGCACGCGCTCCTCGCGCCCTAGAAAGGGCGCTCGGAGGCGCGCGCCGACCGCCCGCAGTCGCCTGATAAACGAACAATGTTTTGCTTGTGGTTGCGGTGGCGCGCGCCGCGAGCGGGCCGCAGGCCCGTGAGCGAGCGCGCGAGGGAGACCGGAGGGGCCGCCGAGCGGTTCCGGCGGCCCCTCCGGTCGAGGCTGGGGTGGTCCGAGGCTGCGGTGCGGTCGGGTGGGACTGGAAGGGGCAGCCGCGAGGGCGACGCACGGCGACGAAAGCACTGCAGGGAGCGAAGCGACCGAAGCGCGCAGCGAGCCGCGCGAGCCGTCGCGGCTGGGGCTTCCGAGGGAGTCTCCTCTCCACCGCTCACTTATATATCGCTCTTCTCCACATCGAGTGAGCCTTTATAACCATCTACTCGAACTCACACTGCACAATATACGCCCGAGATCGAGCACGACACACGCGACGTCGCACGGCTGATCCGGGCACGCGATCGTGGAATCCACACCATAACAAGGATTCTATAATATCCCGCCAACACAACCTACAACCTACCGCGACCGGACGCGGTAGTAGTCGGTGAATTTCACCACGTCGCCATCCTCGAGATCCGCGGCTTGGGAAACCGTCCGAGGCCGCCCGGCCGCCTTGCAAACGGCGTTTTGTGTCTCCTCCGAGAGCTCGTCGAAGTGGTGGATCCGGGCTTCCGGCGGTGGTGTTCCGGTTCGACGCAGTCGCATTCGCGGCTCCGATACTGACATGTGACACCATATAACATGAAAAATCATAAAAGCTCCGCCGCCCAGCGAGATGTGTCGTATACAACGAGTTTTGAATATCCGGTATCCGACGGAGTCACCAGCGACCGTACAGCTACACCGGCGCTTTGAGATACTTCTCGTTGATCTCGTACTCGCCGTCACCGTTCTCGACCAGGTACTCCCCGTAGTACGGCACCCGATTCGCGACGACCGTCTCGAACGTTTCGGCGATCTCCTCGCGGCTCATCTCGCCCATCGACTGCAGGTCGTCGTTGCGATTGAGACACCCCTTTAGATACCCCTCGTGGGTCACGCGAACGCGACCGCAGCTGGCACAGAACTCCTCGTTTTCGACCGGATCGACGATCTCGACCATGCCGCCGCCGGAGCCGTCGGCGTCGGTGCCGATGAAGTACCGTTTTCTGTCGTGCATCTCGCGACGTTCGACGCGATCGGCCTTCTCTTCGAGCCAGTCGTGGACGCGTCCGATGTCGATGTTCCACTCCGGCCGTCCAGTGAGCTCGGGCATGTACTCGATGAGCTGCAGCTGTAACCCCTCGTTTTCGGCGACGTGGTCGACCATCTCCTCGACGTATCCGGCGGTGTGGGTGAACACGACCATGTTGAGCTTCACCGGGTCGAGTCCGGCATCGACGGCCGATCGCACTCCCTCGAGTACCTGCTCGTACGCTCCCGACTTGGTCACCGCCGCGAAGTCGTCCGGATCGAGTGCGTCCTGTGACACGTTGACGCGGTCGAGGCCGGCGGCTCGAAGATCCGCTGCTCGACCGGGGAGGAACGTCCCGTTCGTCGTCATCGACACCTCCATCGAGTCGGGGGTTCTTCGGACGATCTCTTCCAGGTCCTCGCGGAGCATCGGCTCGCCGCCGGTGAACTTCACCTTTCGTACGCCGTACTCCTCGACGACCTCCAGGAATCTGACGACGTCATCCGTTCCCATCTCGTCTTCACCCGGCTCCATCGGACCCCGCGTGTCGCCTAGTCCCTCGTTGTGACAGTAGATACAGTCGAAGTTACAACGATCGGTGAGAGACACCCGAACTCCCGTCACCTCCCGACCGAACTCGTCCGCGAGTGGGCCGCTCATAACAGAAGGAAGCACACATGTGTGCTTAAATAACCGGGTCGTTCGCGCATCTACGTAACCGCTGAAGATTACTACGTTCAGTTGCCGAAATACGTCGGTTAAAAGGATTCGGCTCGAATACACACCTTCGATCGCGCGGGTTCGTTCGGGAACGAGCGCTCCGCGAGGAACACGACCACGACCACGTCGGTGATCCCTGGCGAGTCGGCCGTCGGTGACATCGGTCGAAACGTCAGTCGGACCCACATATAAGGGACGTCGAGCCGAACGAGCGTGTAATGAGTCGAAATGACGAGGTGGCGGCGCTGTTAGAGGAGTTCGCCGACCGCCTCGAGGCGACGGGCGTCGAGTACAAGCCGACCGCCTACCGGCGCGCGGCCGAAAACGTTCGCGACCACCCCGCGCCAGTCGAGAACCTCGCCGGCGAAGGAGAGGCGGCCGTCGCCGAGATCGACCGCGTCGGCGATGCGATCGCGTCGAAGATCGTCGAGTACTTCGAGACCGGTGCCGTCGAGGAGCTGAGTGAGCTCCGCGCCGAGCTCCCCGTCGACATCGACGCGCTCACCGCCGTCGAGGGCGTCGGCCCGAAAACCGTCGGAACGCTGTACCGCGAGCTGGAGATCACGACGCTCGACGAGCTCGAAACCGCCGCGGAGGCCAACGAGATACGCGAGATCAAGGGGTTCGGTAAGAAGACTGAGGCGAACATCCTCGACAACATCCCGTTCGCTCGCGAAGCGCGGAAGCGGACCCGTCTCGGCGACGCTCGCCCGATCGCGGACGCGGCGCTGTCGTACCTTACCGACGTCGACGGCGTCGTGGACGTCGAGGTGTGCGGCTCGATCCGTCGGTGGAAGGATACGATCGGCGACGTCGACGTGCTCGTCGCGAGCGATGATGGGGAAGCGGTGGTGGCGGCGTTCACCGACTGGTCCGACGCGGACGCGACGATCGAGGCCGGGACGGGCAAAGCGAGCGTCCGAACCGACGGTGTCCGCGTCGATCTCCGCGTCGTCGACGAGACGGAGTTCGGCGCGGCGCTTCAGTACTTCACCGGGTCGAAAGCGCACAACGTCGCGGTCCGTAACCGCGCGATCGACCGCGGCCTGAAAGTGAACGAGTACGGAGTGTTCGAGGTCGGCGACGGTGACGCAGGCGAACCTGGCGACGGCGACGCAGACGAACCTGCATCGGACGCGCCTGAGCGCGCTGGCGTTCGGGTTGCGGGCGAAACCGAACGGGGGGTGTACGAGGCGCTCGGGATGGCGTGGGTGCCGCCCGAGCTCCGCGAGAACGCTGGGGAGATCGAGGCTGCAGCCGATGACGCGCTCCCGACGCTCGTCGAGACCGACGACGTTGCGGGTGATCTCCACACCCACACGGACTGGTCTGACGGAAGCTACACGATCGCCGAGATGGTCGCCGCCGCGGCCGAACGTGGATACACGTATCACGCCGTCACGGATCATGCGGCTGGTCCCGGGATCTTCGGGAACACCGGGCTCGACGAGATGGCGATCGCGTCGCAGGCGGACGCCGTTGCCGAGGTCGCAGCGGAAGCCGACATCGAGGTGTTCCACGGTATCGAGGCGAACATCGACGCTGATGGCGCGATCACTACCGACGACGACACGCTAGCCGATCTGGACATCGTCGTCGCGTCGCCACACTCCGCGCTCGACGCGGACGCCAACGCCGCCACCGAACGGCTCGTTCGCGCCGTCGAGCATCCGCACGTCGACGTGCTCGGCCACCCGACCGGCCGCATCCTCAACAGCCGTGAGGGGCTCGCGCCGGATTTCGAGACCGTCGCGGCGGCGGCCGCCGCTGCCGGAACCGCCATCGAGGTGAACGCCAACCCGGCGCGACTCGACGCGCACGGTGAGGCGGTTCGCGCCGCTATCGACGCGGGCGCGTCGATCGCGATAAACACCGACGCCCACTCCCCCCGTGAGTTCGACAACGTCCGATACGGCGTCCACACCGCCCGGCGTGGCTGGGCCGAACGAGCCGACGTGCTCAACACGTGGGGCGTCGAGAAGCTCCGCGCGTTTCTGGACGACTGACGGAGGTGCCACCGAGATGTCCGATGAACGCCGGACGACAGATGATCCAGCGGCGACGGATGATCCAGCGGCGACGGACGGCTCCGATGCACCGCCTCGTCCTCGGGTCCTCGTCGACGCGATGTGTGGATCGCTCGCCAGACACCTCCGTATCTGTGGATACGACGCCGCCTACGCGTTGGATCGGGAGATCGAGGCCGACGGGCGGCTGCGCGCGGTCGCGGACGACGAAGACCGAGTCCTGATCACGCGCGACCGCGAGCTTGCGGCCGCCACCGACGACGCCGTGTTGGTGACCGAGCTGGACGTGCTCGACCAGCTTTACGAGGTGGCTGCGTCCGGGTTACCGGTCGATCCCCGCTGAGCCCCGAAGATGTGGGGCCTGTAACGGGCGGCTGGACCGCGTGGACGAACCGCCGACCGACGGTCGACCCCGTGCGTGGCGGACGCTGCGGAGGACAACGGGGTCGGATCGAGCGATTAACCCGGATCGGCGGCGTACGGGTCGACATGCACGTGACGGTCGACGTGGTCGGCGGCGACGAACACGACTGCGTCGTCGACGACGACGCGACGTATGCCGACCTGATCCGCGCGGTCGGTTTCCACCCGCAGGAGGCGTCGATCCTCGTCGACGGCTCGCCGGTCCCCGGTGACGGAGCGGTCGACGCCGAGCGCGTCGCGCTGCTTCGGCTAATAAAAGGAGGGTCGGCGTGACGAAAGCGGGAACCGACGGCCGGCCGGAAGCCACGGACGAATCCTCGGGAGCGCCGACGACTGCGGCGGCGGAGTTCACGCTTCAGAACGGCGGTCCCGGTCCGGATCCGCTCACGCTCTCCGAGCTTGACGCCGTCATGGCAGTCCTCCTCTTCCATCGTGACCATTTCAGCGGGAACTGCCGCCGGCAGGCCCTCCGGATGGCACGTCAGCTTGACGCGTTTCGCGCGCGCGATGTCGCCGTCGTCTCGGTGCTTCCGGAGTCGAAAGCTCGCGCCGCGGCGTGGGCCGAGGCACGCGAGACGCCCCTGCCGACGCTCGCCGACCCCGACGGTGAGGTCGCCGATATGTACGACCAGCCGACGCGGTTCGGACGCCTCGGACGTCGGATCGACCTGATCGGACGGCTTCCGCTCGTGGTGCTCGTAGATCTTCGGGACGATCCAGCGGAACTGTGGCGATACGCCGGCGAGTCGGCCGCGGACTGGCCCGACATCGACGTGCTTCTCCGGGAGGTCGAGAAGTTCGCGTGACAGACGGGAGGGATCGCTCGCGGGCGACGCCACCGGGACCGGCCGAACCTCCGGACGGAATCTCCGTCGAGGCGCCGGCGGGCGACGACCGACTCGACGTGCTCCGAGTGCTCGACGCCGCGATGCTTTCGGTCGACGCCGACGGTCTCGCCGACCGGATCGATGCCGGTGACGTGTTCGTCGCCCGCGCCGAGCGAACCGAAGCAGTCGTCGGGGCGCTCGTCACGAGCCGGCCGGAGCCGGGTCGTCTGCACGTGACTGCGCTTGCGGTCCGACGCGAACGTCGCGGTCGCGGGATCGGATCCGCACTCGTCGCCGACGCGGTTGCCCACGCGGTCCGCCATCCCCGGATACAGCGGGTGACAGCGGCGTTCGACTCCTCGATCGAGCGGTTCTATACCGACCTCGGATTTGAAATTGACCCACACAGCGGCGACGACGTCGTGGCGGATGGCGACGATCGACGATGGGGCGTTCTGCGGGTGGATACGACCGAGTGAGCGGCGCTCGTCGGGCAGCCGGACGGATGTGCCGTGTGTTTCCAATTCACACGAAGGTGAACGTTTTTTCGGCGGGGGTCGTAGCGGCACGTATGCGCTACATAGTCGCCACCGATGGCTCCGATGAATCGGACGATGCGGTCGAGTACGCCGCCACGCAGGCGGCCGCGTTCGACGCCACACTCGAGGTCGTTCACGTGCTCACGCCCGAAACGGAGTTCATCAACGGCGAACTCGTGTTACCGGGCGACGACCAGTCGATCGAACTCGGCGAACGAGCGCTCGATAACGCCCGAGAGCTGGCCACCGAGACCGCCGAGAATCTTGACGGCGACGTGAACGTCGAGACGGAACTGCTCGCCGGGCGGCCCGCCGAACGGATCGCCGCCTACGCAGACGAAACCGGAGCCGACGCGATCTTCATCGGTCACCGTGGGCTCTCCGAGGAACACGAGCAGGTGGTCGGGAGCGTCGCGAAAAGCGTCGTCGGAAAGGCAAACGTTCCTGTCACCGTAATCCGGTAGTCGCGACCGACGGATCCGGCGAGCGTTTTATCTCGTATGCCGGAGAGTGGTCCGGGCTACGTCGAATCGTTGAGCCGGAGCGACATCTCCATCTCGAAGCTCTCCGCACCCGTCGTCTCGAACCCGATCTTTTTGTACAGCGCCACTGCCGCGCGGTTCCATCGCTCGACGGTGAGCCAGACTTTGGCAACTCCCTCCGCCTGTCCGTAGCCGAGCAGCCCGCGAATGAGTTTGGTTCCGATCCCAGCCTCCTGATACTCCTGATGGACGAATATCGCGAGTTCGTACACGTCCTCCTCGTCGGGGACCAGCGTCGCGTGGCCCGCAACCTCGTCGCCACACCACGCGAGCACGTTGAGGCAGTCCGCATCGAGGATCGACTCGAGCCACCCGCGGATTCGCGCTTTGCCGCCCGGCGGAATCCCCTGTGCGCGGTCGGCAGGGTCGAACGCCTCGTACATGTCGACGAGTGCCTCGTACGTCTCTTCGGAGCCGTCGTACGCCCGTATCTCGACGGTTCGGCCCTCTCGATCGGTGAACTCCGTTGGCGGGTCGGGGAACGTTCCCGCGACCGTGTCGGGGAATCTCCGATCGGTCATCTGACCAGTGTCACCGACGTCGTGGCGTTCAACAGCACGAACTCGGCGATCGTTCCGATCGTTATCTTCCCCATCGGGCTCCGCTGGCCGCCGCCCAACACGATCTCGTCGAATCCCTCGCTTTCGGCGATATCGACGATCCGGCTTCCGGGGTCGCCCTCGATCCGCCGTATCTCCGCGTCGATCCCCGCAGCCTCGACGGCCTGCTCGGCCTCCGCAACGAGTTGCTCCGGCGACCGTTCGGAGTCCGGATTGTCGACAACCGCGATCGTCAAGTCGTCGCCGGCGGCCGCGGCCCGATCGACCGTCCGCTCGAGCGCATGCAGCGAGTCCGCGCTGCCGCCGATCCCGCAGAGTACCTTCATGACATCCACGTCCACCGGCGAGGTAAAAAAGGGTTCTCACGTCGACAACGACCGGAGGACGGCAATCGCACCGACAACCCTTTTGTTCGACCGGAAGTTGGATCGCGCATGGACGATCGGTCCGGCTCCGCCACCGACCCAAGCGATCCTGCGAGTGCGGACGATCACGTCGAACCGAACGACACCACCGATTCGGACGACGCGACCGCTGAAGCGGACGACGAGATCCCCCCCGACGTCAGAAAGTACGAACGATTCAAGAAGATGGACGGCGCTCGCTACGAGCGCGTCAACGAGTTCCTTCGAGACCGGACGTACGTCACCGCCCGCGAATGGGCGATCGCGCGGCTCTGCGCGGACTTCCGGACCGAGACCGGCGTCGAAATGACGAAGATCGGTGAGAACCTTCCCGAACTCGTCCCGTTTATGACCGATACGTACACCCCACAGGCGGTCAACCAGGCCAGATACTCCTTCGAAGAGAAGGTGACGAAATCGGGAGCAACGTTCCTCTACGGGGCAATGTCCGGATTCTTCACCGCCGAAGATCTGGACGAGATGATGTACGAGGCGACGGAGGTCGCGAAGTTCCTCCTCGAGGTCGAGGGCGTCGATCTCGCCGTCGCCGACGAACTGGACGCCGAAGATCGTATCAGCGAAGTGATGAGAGAGGTCCGTGAATCCTCCGCGACGCTCCGCGGCGAGGAGGTCCGCTGCCCGGAGTGTGGGCACGTCCACGAACCTGCCGAGGAGTAGCCGATGGACGAGTTCGCGGCCGTACTCGACGCCGTTTCGGACGCGGCGTCGACGTGGTCGACTGAGCCCGCGGTGGCGAGGCGCGAGAAACGACGACCCGGGTCAGAGATGCTCGAACGCCGGGAGTATCCGTGTTGACAGTCCGTCCGGACTCAACAACACGTCCACGTTCGACTCCCGATCCACACCCGGCAGTTCGACGTCCGCGCGACCTTCACCGATCACGCCGTTCTCCTCGAACCGCGCCACCATCCGGTACGTACCGGGTGCGGTCGCCATCGGCGCGACGACGACTGCGGACTCCGGGCCGGCCGCGACGCCAACCTCGCTCACCGGGGTTCCGTCGCCGCCGTCCGAGACGACGGTTACCGTCACTTCGCCGGGATGGTCCGTGACGTTTACCACCCGAACGCCGAAGGGCGGATCGACGGTGTCGCCGCCATCATCCGTCTCGCCAGTTCCGCGTTCGTCACTGCCGGTCTCGTCATCGGTGCTCCCGTCACTGCCAGTCTCACTCCCGGCCGTCTCACCACCGCCCACCCCGTCGTTGACAGCCCGTGCTCGCACGCGCTCGATATCGAGTCGCGTAGTCGACCCGTTCGTGACACGATACGGGATGAGCGCGGAGTACAGTTCACTCACGTCGCGCTCGCCGTCTCGATCACGATGGATCGTCCCGGCGTGTTGAGTCGTCACGTGGAACCCACCGTTGGCCTCGTAATCGAGCGTGGCGACCGTCTCGACGCTGATCTCCGTCGCTCCCGACTCGACGTGATAGTTGTGAATCCGCGTCTCCTCATACGTGGCCACGTAGTCGGTGACCGACTCGGGGGTGAGCTCCTCCGGACGCTCGGGAAACTCACGCATCGAGATGCCCGGATCGGAGCCGCCGAGGCTCCCGACACAGCCGGCGAAACCACCGACTGCGACGCTAACGGCGGACAGAAACGAACGGCGTCGCATATCGATCGGTTCCCGGGAATCGGCATGAAAGCCGCGAAGGCACAAACGCGAGTTTTCGTTATCGGTCGAAGCTCCGCCTTTTGTATCGGTCGAAGCTCCGCCTTTTGTATCGGTCGAAGCTCCGCCTTTTGTATCGGTCGAAGCTCCGCCTTTTGTATCGGTCGAAGCTCCGCCTTTTGTATCTGAATTCAAGGCGACAACCTCGGGGCTTGACCCCGGGGTAGTTTACCGGTCAGTCGTCCGCGTTTGCGACTGCGGGGACTGATCCGTCGTCGTACCCGGGCACCGTCCCGTCATCGTTCCAGCCACGAAGACCGTAGTACTCCGAGAGTGCCTCCTCGAACCCGTGGATCGCGTCCGCGTACGGGACCGTGTCGTCAGCGCGGTCAAACCCGCGAGCGTTGTTGAACGCCCGCTCGAGCTCGACGACGCGGCCTCCCAGCGTGAGCAACTCCTCGTACTCCGCGTCGAGCAGTCGGGCGAGCCGGCCATCGGTTATCGTTCCGCGCGAGAACTTGCAGATCACGGCCGAATCGAGGACGGCGTTCCGATTCTCCTTGTCGACGAGTTTCGGCGGTTTCCCTTCCAGCCCGCTGGGGTCGAGCGCGTCTTCCTTGTCGACGAGCGGGTACTCGTACGGGTAGAACTCGCCGTACATATGGTCCGCCCCGCGGTTCGCCGTCGCGAACGCGAGCCCCTGGCCGTTGAGCTTGCGGCCGTCGTGTCCGGCGAACGCCATCCCTTTTACAGTCCAGTCCTCGGCGCCGAACTCCTCGTGTGCTCTGTGAACTCCCTCCGCGAGCTTGCCGCCGACGCCGTCACGATACGCGATCTGCTCGACGAGGGACTGAACCAACTCCGCGTTGCCGAACTCGTCTTCGGACGCAAGAAACATCGAGACGACGTCGCCACAGGAGATCGTATCCATCCCGAGCTCATCACACAGTTGGTTCGCGCCCATCACGTCGACGATGTCGTCGACGCCTGCGTTCGATCCGAACGCCATGACGGTCTCGAACTCCGGTCCCTCGGTCTCGATCCCCCGTTCCTCGTCGCGCGTGGGGAGCTTGCAGGCGAACGCACACTGTGAGCACGTTCCTTTCTTGTACTTTTTCTCCTCGACGCGGTCACCGGAGATCCCCTCGACGTCCTCGAACGACTGTTCGGAGAAGTAGTAGGATGGAAGCGCGTCGACCTCGTTGGCTAGCTCCGTCACGCTCGTCGTTCCTTGCCGTTTCATGATATGATCTGCGGTCGCCGCCTCGCGATGGACGTCTCCCGCGTCGTCCGGCCACGCGATGTCGATATCGGCGTCGGCATCTCCGTCGAACGTCACCAGCTTCACGCCCTTCGAGCCGAGCACCGCGCCGAGTCCTCCCCGGCCAAACGCGCGGGTCTCGGAGGTCATGATCGACGCGAACCGGACGGCGTTCTCGCCGGCCGGGCCGATGCAGGCAACGTTCTCCGCATCGAGTCCGGACGCCGTGTCGACGTGTTCGGTGACTGCCGGTACCGTCGCCTCGGCGAGCTCCGGCACGGGTTCGAACTCGACGGTTGCGGAGCCGTCGTCGTCGATCTCCCGTACGTGCACCGCGAGAAGCTCCTCGCTCGCTCCGATGAACTCGACGGCCGCGTAGCCGGCACCGGTGAAGTTCCGCGAAAGGAACCCGCCCGCGTTCGAGGAGAGCAGCCCGTTCGTCAACGGCGAGAGTGCCGTCGCCGCCATCCTGCCGGTGTACGACGTCGTCGAGTACTGCATCGGCCCCGTCGAGAGGTACAGCCGATTCTCCGGCCCGAGTGGGTCCGCGTCGAACGGGATACGGTCGTACGCGAGTCGGGTGTTGAGTCCGCGACCGCCGACGTACGATGTCAGCACGTCGTCGATCGGTTCGGTCGATGCCGATCGGTCGGAGAGATCGATTCGCAACAGCGGTCCCCGTGCGTGTCTCATACGATAGGTATTCGTGGACACGGCGATAAAGGTCAGGGCTGCGGTCACGCGGTCGGTTCATCGATCAGTCCCCCGGATCCGACGAATCGCACCTCGCGCCGGGCAACGACGCCGGCCACACAGAGAGCGACCCCCAGTCCGACGAGCAGCGTGACCGGGAGCTGTCGTCCGCCACCGTGCCAGTCCGCGGCGTACGCTCGGGCGTAGAAGTCGGCGACGTGAGCGCTTTCGACGGCGAACAACACCTCCCTGTTGTCGGTCGCCGCCACCTCGTTCCAGTTGAGACTCCCGACCACGACCGCGTCGTCGATGATGAGTCCCTTCGCATGCACCTTCTCGAACCGTCCGCGCGGTTCGGCGATCCGTACCTCGACCGGGTCGTCATCGAGCGCTCGGGCGAGCTCCCGATTGCGATCGCGGTCGTACCACGCACCCGACAACAGGAGATGGGTGTCGACACCGCGGTCGGCGGCTCGACGGAGCGCACGAACGATCCGGCCGTCGGAGCCGTCGGTTCTGGGAACGACGGCGAGCACGCGTCGATCCGCCTCGTCGATCCGCTCGACGATCCGATCCTCCGCGTTCCCCGGTGCGGTGAGGAGTTCGACATCCGCGACGTGCTGCTCGGGCGGATCGAACCGGGTCGGATACGTGCCGTTCGCGCTCCCCGACTCGTGGAACTCCGTCTCCTCGCGGAACGCGGCCCACGAGCGTGTGTCCGGCGCTCGGGCGTCGCTCTCGAACAGCGCGGCGAGCTCGTCGGCGATCCGGGGGTCGGTCGTTGCAACTCCCCATCCACGGTTCGACCGACCGCCGGTTCCCGACGCCTTCCAGTTCTCCGTAAGTACGACACCCCGGTCGTCCGCAACTGCGTACTTCGCATGATGAAACCGGAATCGATCGGGGTCGCCGTCGAGCACCACCACCTCGACGCCGGCGTCGTCGAGCCGGTCTGCGACCGCCGCCCCGCGCTCCGGAAACCCGCCCACCGGTGTGCCCTCAACCAGCACGCGGACGGTCACGCCTCGGTCCTCGGCGTCGATAAGCAGCTCCACGACTCGCTCGGACTCTATCGTGTAGCCCGCGACTAGCAGTCGCTCCTCGGCCCCTTTGAGCCGGTCGATCGGCGGATCGGGACTGTCAGGGAGGACGAACGGCGTCACCGATGCGTCGTCGATCCGAACCGGGCCCCGTGGAACGTATCCGTCCGGACGCCACTCGTCCCAGTCGACACGCCAGCGGTGCCCCTCGCGAACACGGTCGTACGCGACTACATCGACGACGTCTCCATCGCGTCGAAGCTCGATGCGGTCGCCTGCGGCCGAGAGCGGAAAGTGATCGTCCAGTCGGCGGATCTCGACGTCGTCGACGTGTGAACGCGTTCGGTTCGGTGCCATCGACAGCGCCACCGTCCCCGTCGCATTCTCGGGGATCGATGCCTCGTGGTGGCCGTCGTGTAACGACCAGTTTCCCGACTCCGGGAGCTCGACGACGAGATACTCGCCGTGATTTCCCTCCGCGGTCGGATTCGGATACAGTTCGACGATGCTTGCGGACGATGCTGACCGGTTCGTGACGGTGTGGTCCTCGTCGGGTGTGACGCCAGCGATCGGGTCGCCGCGTCCATCGACAACGACTGAGACGTCGCTCGTATCCGAGCCGTCGACTGCCGCGACAGAACCCGTTGCGCCGAGAACCGTCGTCGCTACGAGGACGGTACCGATCGCGGTCGCTACGAGGACGGTACCGATCGCGGTCGCTAGCTGACCGGTGTCGATCGCGGTCTCGAACGGTCGTGAGCGCACGGAGCGTCTGGCCGCGCTTTCATTCAAAAGTGTACGGACAACGGAGGGATCGATATGAGATGCGTTCCGCTGCCGGCCGATCGCTAGAGTTGTCCGAACGGGAGGGTGTCATAGAACAGTGCACACCGACATATGAATCGCTCAGTGTAGCCATCCCGGTGAGTGATCTCGGGCGTATATTGCGCATACGAGAATCGATGTGTGGTTTATAAAGGTGTATTCAGCGCGGTGAGGAGTGGTATATAAGTGAGCGGTGGAGCAGAGATCGACTTGGAAGCCCCAGCCGCGACGGCTCGCGCGGCTCGCTGCGCGCTTCAGTCGCTCACTTCGCTCGCTCCTTGCAGTGCTTGCTTCGCCGGGCTTCGCCCTCGCGACTGCCCCTTCCAGTCCCGCCCCGCACCGCAGCCTCGGACCACCCCAGCCTCGACCGGAGGGGCCGCCGGAACCGCTCGGCGGCCCCCTCCGGTCTCCCTCGCGCGCTCGCTCACGGCTTCGCCGTTCGCATCCGAGGGCTCCCTCCGGTCGCCCTCGCGACTCGCGGGCCGCTGGCCCGCTCGCGGCGCGCGCCACCGCAACCACACCGCAGAGCATGATTTATATATCAGGTGACGGCGGGCGGTCGGCGCGCGCCTCCGAGCGCTCTGGAAAGAGCGCGAGGAGCGCGTGCGAGGGAGGCGGCGGCGAGCGCGGAACGCGCGAGCCGCCGACGAGGCTGGGGAGGCGCGAGGTGCGGTCGCGGTGCGGTCGGGTGGGGTTGAAAGGGGCAGCCGGGAGGCGGGCGCAGGCGACACAAGCACTGCAGGGAGCGAACGACGTGAGCGACCGAAGCGCGCAGCAAGCGTGCGCCCGCCTCCCGGCTGGGGCTTTCAGATCGTTCGTCGCGGAGCTATCGCTCCCGCGACTCACTTATAAACAGCCGAAAATCCTACCACACACTCACTTATAAACCACCCATCCACCCTCGTGAGCGACGTACGCCCGACATCGATCACGAAGCAGGCTCGTTCTGGCGGTCGATTCGGGTGCATATCAGTCAACTGCCTCGGAGGCAAGTGGTTCGAGACGCTTCGCGTCTCGTCATCACGGAAATCGGAGATTTCAGTACGACCCCGAGGTATCCGTCTTGCTTCGTGATGAACAACTGTCATGCCAATGGCGCTATGCCACCACGATCACGCACGGCCGGAGGCGGGTCCGGCGCGGGGATCAGCAGACGATCGCTGCGGGAGCATCGAGTCCGGTGTGAGTCGCGCTACCGCTCGTCGCCGTGGCGGCTCCGGACCCAGTCGTCGTCGCGGTACTTCGTTGCGACCAGCTCTCGGGCGCGGTCGATCTCTTCGTCGGTCCACGTGCCGTCCCGGTCGAGCGTCGCGTCCGGGTTCGTCTCGACCCACGCCGCCAGCGACGCCTCGACCGCTCCCACTGCCGCCGCGCGGTCGACGTCGGCGAGCTCGTCGATCCCGACGACTCGCTGCTCGAACGCCTCGGCGGTGACCGGCGGGTCGGCGAACGTCCCGAGATGGCGTGTGGCGTCGACGGCGTAGCTGAGCGAGCCGTGCTGGATCACCGCGTCGCGCTTGCGGTACTGGGCGTTCCCGGCGATCTTGCGACCCGAGCCGGGCTCCGCGTCCGAGCCGGGCTCCGCGTCCGAGCCGGGCTCCGCGTCCGAGCCGAGCTCCTCGTCCGTGCTCGCCCGGGCGACCATATCGTGGGCGGGATGCAGTTCGCGCAGGTAACAGGTGGGGTGATACAGCTCGGAGACGGTCGTGTCGACGTAGTCGACGTCGAGTCCGAGCGCGTCGAACGCGTCGAGGATCGGCCGACACAGCAGGTGGTAGCAGTCGAGCAGCTCGCCGGGCACCTTGCCCGCGGGAATCGCGATCGAGTAGGCGATGTCGCCGTGGGCGTCGTGGTAGATCCCGCCGCCGCCGGTCTGTCGGCGAGTGATGTCGATCCCCTCCCGTTCGCAGAACGCCCAGTCGACGGTGTCGGTGTCCTGTCCGTAGCCGAGCGACAGACAGCTGGGCTCCCAGCCGTACACCCGCACGGTCGACGGACCGCCCGCGGCGGCCGTCTCTGCCGCGACCTCGTCGAGCGCCATCTGCATCGGTCCGGGTCGGCGCTCCTCGCGGATCAGCCGCCACTCGCCGCCCGGCGCTGCCGCCCGGTCGGTGACGGTCCCGGATCGCCCGTCCGCCGCGTCCGTCTCGTCCGTCCCGTCCGCCGCGTCCAGCGACGTCTCCGTTGCATCCTCCGATCCGGTCATACCGAGGGGTGAGTTCGGCCGATGGAAAGCGATTGCGCTCCACGGTCACGAGACCGAACACCGCGACGATCCGAAGTTACAAGGATGTTTCCTCACGCGTGAGCGTATGGGCCGAAACGACGACGAGCCGGAGTCGACGGCACCGGAGTCATCCCAGTCGTTCGCCGCCAAGCGGTACGAGGCGGCGTTCGCCGGGAAAGGGACGAACCTGCCAGTGCGGATCGAAGCGCTTCGCGAGGCGGCGTTAGCGGAGCTCGACGAGGACACTGCCGCGTTTCTTGCTGGCGGGGCAGGCGGCGATCGGACACTGGATCACAACCGTCGCGGTTTCGAGCGCTGGCGGATCGTCCCGCGACCCCTCAGGGACGTCGAGGAGCGCGATCACGAGGTGAACGTCCTCGGAACGACGCTTCCGGCTCCGATCGCGCTCGCGCCGGTCGGTATCCAGGCGCGATATGCCGAGGACGGGGAGCTGGCGACCGCCCGCGCCGCGGCGTCACACGGCGTACCGCTGGTCGCGAGCGCCGTCAGCTCACGAACCCTGGAGGCGATCGCCGACGAGACGGGGGACGCCCCGGCGTGGTTCCAGCTGTACGCCAGCACTGACGACGCGGTCGTGGGGAGCTTCGTCGATCGGGCGGAGGCGGCCGGCTACGACGCGCTCGTGGTGACCGTCGACGCGCCGCTTATGGGGTGGCGCGAACGAACGATCGACCGTGAGTCGCTCCCGTTTTTCAACGGGCAGGGGATCGCGAACTACCTGGCCGACCCCGCGTTTCGGGATCGGCTCGACGATCCACCAGAACTGAACGAAGCGGGGGATGTGGAGACGGCGGTCGGCGAGGCAGCGATCCGGGAGTTCGCGGCCCAGTTCGGTCGCCCGAGCCTCGACTGGAACGACCTCGAGCGGATCGCCGAGCGGACCGACCTTCCGGTGGTGATCAAGGGGCTTCTCCACCCCGATGACGCCGCCGAAGCGGTAGAGCGGGGGTTCGACGGGGTCGTCGTCTCGAACCACGGTGGTCGACAGGTGGACAACGCGATAGCGTCGATCGACGCGCTTCCCCGTGTCGTGGACGCGGTCGACGACCGGATCCCGGTCCTGTTCGACAGCGGCGTCCGTCGCGGTTCCGACGCGTTCGTCGCGCTGGCGCTGGGTGCCGACGCCGTGCTGCTCGGCCGACCGTATCTCTACGGACTCGCGATCGACGGAGAAGCGGGGGTCCGGGCGGTCCTCGCGAACTTTCTCGGCGACCTCGATGCGACGCTCGCGCTCGCCGGCTACGACTCGTGGCGACGGGTCGACGAGACGGCCCTCCAACCGACGTCACCGTCCGACCGACGTCGGTGATCGCCACCGTCCGACCGACGTCGGTGATCGCCACCGTCCGCGGTTCGCGAGCCGATTCGATATGCAAACGCTGATAGGCACGGTGTCGTATGTACTGAAATATTATGTCTAATCCTGCAGGAGGGGGGCCGCGATCGGACGGCGGCGACGCGACTCCACATGTGGTGAGCGACGCGGAGCTCGAGTATCCAAGCGGCGACTGGTCGGGGTTCTTCAAGAACCACTTCGGGCCATCGATGCTGTGGGCGCTGATCAGTATCGGCGGGAGTCATATCGTGCTTGGACCGACGATGGGGGCGACGTTCGGGCTGTTCGCCCTCTGGATATTCGCGTTCATCTATCTCGCGAAGTACGGGGCGTGGGAGCTCGGCATCCGGTACAACTACGGCGTCGGCGGGAATCCGGTCGAGGCGTACGACCAGCTCCCCGGGCCGAAAAACTGGATGCAGTGGTACACCGTCGTGGTCTTTGCGGTGTTTTACATCGGGATCACGAGCGGCGTCGGAATGTCGACGGCGGCGTTGATCGCCCCGCTGGTTCCGCTGTCGGTTCCACAGCTGTTCGTGGTGCTCGTCGGCGGAGCGGGACTGCTCGTGTTTTTCACTCGGTATAGCCTCCTCGAAAAGATACTCGTCGTGTTCACGGTCGCGCTCGGCGCGCTCTTAGTGCTCGGGGTGTTCGTGGGCCCGCCCTCGCCGGACGTCACGGCCGGGACGCTGCTGTCGATCGACCTCTCCGGCGAGCGGTTGGTCGTCTTCGTCGCGCTGTTCGCCGCGGCGGCCGGGTTCGCACCGACTGGGTTCTCGACGAGCGTGCTGATCGGCAGCTGGAGCATGGCGAAGGGTGAAGGTGCCGGCCAGCTCCGGGAGTCGGGTGCCGACCCGACCGACGAGCGCTACCACGACTACATTCGGGCGTGGATCAAAACCGGGCGGCGCGATTTCAACATCGGCTACGCGTTCAGCTTCGTTCTCGTCGCTGCGATGATCATCCTCGCCTCGAACGTGCTGTTCCCGGAGCCGGTGGAGGACGCGAACTTCGCGTTTGCGGTCAGTCAGGTGCTCTCCGAATCGTTCGGCGACTGGGCGCAGTGGGCGATGATCGTCGGCTCGTTCGCGGCGCTGTACTCGACCGTGATCACGCTGCTCGACGGCGCATCGCGAGCCTCGGGTGACGTGCTGCCGATGGCGATGGATCGGGACCTCGACAGCGAGCTCGTTCGTCGAGCCGTGCTGGCGATCATGGTCGTCGTCAGCAGCACCGTCGTGCTCCTGCTCGGGAACGTGCCAGTGACGTTCGTCGTGGCGATCGCCGCGATCCTCGCCGTCACGGAGATCCTGTTTTACCCGGCGAACTGGTACGTCGTGAAGGAGAACCTTCCGGAGCCGTTCCAGCCGTCGAGGACGTGGATCGCCTACTACGTACTCAGTCTGATCACCGTCGTGGTCTTCGGAATCTTGGGCGCGCTCGCGCAGTTCGATCTCGTCCCGGTGCTCGTCGACGCGCTGACTTCCTGAGTCGGCGACCGCTGATACATTCGCAAGCCGGCGGCGGTCAGTCGGACTGGTCGGGAAGGATCTTTCCGGGGTTGAGCGTGTTCGTGGGGTCGAGCGCTCGCTTGACCGCCCGCATGGCCGCCACGCTCGCCTCGCCGTGTTCCCGCACGAGATAGTCGCGTTTTCCGAGACCGATCCCGTGCTCGCCGGTGACCGTACCGCCGACGTCGAGAACGTGGTCGATGATCGCCTCCTGGGCGGCAGCGCTCCGCTCCAGCTCGTCGGGGTCGTCCTCGTCGACGAGGACGATGTAGTGGACGTTCCCGTCCCCGGCATGGCCGAAACACGGGATAGAGAGGTCGTACTCTTCGGCGAGACGTTTGACGCGGGTGACCGTCGAGCCGTACTCGCTGATCGGGACGGTCACGTCGCCCGGGTGGCCGATATCGCGGTCCGGGTCCGACGCTCGGATCGCGACCGCGAGCTCCCGTCTGGCACGCCAGAGATCGGCCATCTCCTCCTCGTCGGCCATCTCGAACCGCTCGACGCCGTGTTCGGCGAAGATCCCTTCACAGAACGCGACCTCGTCGTCGACGCCGTGTTCCGCGTGGAACTCGAGGAACACCATCGGAACGTCCGGCAGCGACTCGCCGGTGTACGCGTTGGAGATCCGTGCCGAGTCACGGTCGATCAGCTCGATCTTTGCGACGTCGACGCCGGACTGCACGGCGTCGGCGACCGCGTCCGCAGCGTCGTCCAGCTCCGAAAACAGCGCGCGTCCCCCACGGACCTGTCGAGGACGCCCCGCGAGCTCCAGCGTGGCGCGAGTCACCACGGCGAGTGTGCCCTCGCTGCCGACGATCAGGTCCCGGAGGTTGTACCCGGAAGACGTTTTGCTGGCTTTCGAGCCAGCGGTGATCACCGAGCCGTCGGCGAGGACGGCTTCGAGCTCGAGCACCCAGTCGGCGATCTCTCCGTACTTGACCGTCCCCATTCCGCTTGCGGCGTTGGCTATCATCCCACCGATGGTCGAGATATCCCCCGATGACGGGAGCGGCGGGAAAAAGAGCCCGTGGTCCCCCGCTGCGTCGTCGATCGCATCGCCAAGCACCCCGGGTTCGACGTCGATCTGGTGGTCCGCCGGTCGGATCTCGAGGACGGAGTCCATCCGCGTGAGATCCATGCTGATTCCGCCGTGAACCGGAATCGGGTTCCCCTCGATGCTCGTTCCCGCGGCGTACGGCGTCACCGGCAGTTCGCGCCGGGTTGCGGCCTCGAGCGTCGCCGAGACCTCCTCCGTGCTCGCCGGCCAGACGACGACGTCGGGTTCGGTCCCGTGGTCGGTTCCCCAATCGGTCGCGCGCTCGGCTCGCGCCGACTCGTGCGACGACACTCGATCGGGAGACATGATGGCCTCCAGAAATCCGACATCCCGGAGCATACGTCGTCGAGTCCACGAGCACCAATAACTGTTCTGACCCGGGGTCGGGCGAACACTACCCGAATCTATCGACCTGCTCACTCCTCGCGGTCGATCCGCGCGCCGAGGTCGTGGAGCGTGGCGAAGAAATCGGGGAAGGAGACGTCGACGTGCTCGCCGCCGCGGATCGTCGTCGTCCCGTCGGCGACCAGCCCGGCGACCGCCAGCGACATCACGATCCGGTGGTCCGCTCGGCCGTCGACGGTCGCGCCGATGAGGTCGCTCTCGGAGCCGTGAATCGTCAACACGTCCGGCTCCTCGGTCGTCTCCGCACCGAGCCGCTCGAGCTCCTCGGCCATCGCGGCCACCCGGTCGGTCTCCTTGTACCGCACGTGCTCGCAGTTGACGATCCGCGTGTCACCCTCGGCGACAGCGCCGAGCGCCGCGATCGTGGGAAGCAGGTCAGGCGTGTCGCCGACGTCGACCTCGATCCCGGACAGTGAGGAGCGTCCGACCGTGATGACGCCGTCCTCGCGGTCCCACTCGATGTTCGCCCCCATCCGCTCGGCGATCCCGACGATCGCGGAGTCGCCTTGCGCGCTCGGACGCGCTCCGCGGATCCGCACCGAGTCGTCCGGATGGGCCGCGACAGCGCCCGCGGCGACGAGATACGAGATCGACGAGAAGTCGCCCGGCACCTCGTACTCGCCGCCCGGCGGCTCGTACGTCTGCCCGCCGGGCACGGAGAAGCCGGTCGCGCCCGCCGCGCCGTGATCGGAACCAGCTGCTTCGTGCGCTGCGTCTGCCGTCTCGTCGTGTATCGGCATCGCCTCGATGCCGAACGCCTCGAGCAGTTCGAGGGTGATGTCGACGTACGGCGCGGATTTCAGCTCCGTCGTCAGCGCCACGTCGATCCCCGTCTCCGTGACCGCGCCGGCCATGAGGAGGGCAGTGACGTACTGTGAGGAGACGTCGCCCGGGATCGCCACCTCGCCGCCGGAGAGCGGGCCGAACACGACCAGCGGGGCCTGCCCGTTTCCGCGCGTCGACTCGGCCCTGACGCCGAGGTCGGACAGCGCCTCGAGCAGCGGTCCTTGCGGTCGCGACCGGAGCGAGGCGTCACCGGTGAGCACGGTGCCGCCGTCCGCGAGCGCGGCGGTCGCCGTGACGAGCCGGGTCGTCGTACCGGAGTTCGCACAGTCGATCACGTCGTCCGGCACGTCGGGGCGGCCGTCGAACCCGTCGACGACGAACGCGTCGGCGTCACGGTCCCGTTCGACGTCGCCGCCGAAGGCGGTCACCGCGCGAGCGGTCGCTTTCGTGTCCGCGGAGACGAGCGGCGAGCGGACGGTCGCACCCTCGCCGTAGCCGGCCGCCAGCAGCGCGCGGTGCGTGTAGCTCTTCGAGGGAGGCGCGCGGACCGCCCCGCGCACGTCGGAGTTGGTAACGTGGACGTCCATACTACCCCGTGTCACACGAGAACGTAAGTCGGTACCGGAGCGACGTCGGTGGTCCCCGACCCCGCGGTGGCGTTCGACGTCACACGATGAGCGCCTCGTCGACGACGACGATCAGCACGAAGCCGAGCAGAAACGCCGTCGTCGCCGCGTCGGCGTGGCCGTGGCCGTGCGAGGAGGGGATCATCTCGCGGAACACGACCGCGAGCATCGCGCCTGCCGCGAACCCGGCGGCGATCGGGAACAGCCCGGACGCAAGCGAGACGAGGTAGAAGCCGAACGTCGCGGCGACGACCTGCGGGACGAAGCCGGACAGCGTCGTGTACAGCAGCACGCGCCCGCGGCTCATCCCCGTCTCACCCATCGGGACGGCGAACGCGAACCCGTCGGGCACGTTCTGGAGCCCGATCACGACCGCGAGCAGCAGCGCCACCTCCTCGAACCCCGACGCGAACGCGACGCCCATCGCCAGTCCCTCCGGCCCGTTGTGAAGGGTGATCGCTCCGCCGACGAGCACCGCCCGGCGGAGCCGACCGTCGCGGTCCGCTCGATCGTCACGGTCCGCTTGCTCGTCGCGGTCCGCTCGATCGTCGGGATTGAACCCCTCGGCGGGAGCGGGGGCGTCGGCGGGAGCAGCCGTGTCGGCAGGCGCCGATTCGAGGCCCATCTCCACAACGTCCGCGTTGGTCGCCCCACCCTCCGCGACCCAGTCGAGGTACGCGGCCTGCACGTGCGGGATCATGCGATTCCCGACGAGCAGCGCGAGCCCGCCGAGAGCGATGCCGACCATCACCGTCGCGAGTCCGCCGTCCTCCATCCCCGGGAGGATCAGCCCGAACACGCTCGCACCGACCATGATCCCGGCGGCGAGCCCGAGCCCCGCGTCGTACGTTCGGTGGCTCACGCGGGCCCGGGCGAACACCGGTACCGCGCCGAGCCCGGTCGCGAGCCCCGCCGCACCCGTGATCACCAGCACGGTCGCGATATCCGTCATGCGGGTCGGTCGCGCCGTGTGAAAATATAACCCGGGGACGGCGGCTCGGGCACTCTGGGGACGGCGGCTCGGGTATTCTTTACGACCGTCACGCGCGCGCGTGCGCCGGGTTTATAACCCGCCATCGACTAACTCGAATACGTTCTATGCCAGAGGAGAGTGAGTACGGTGCGGGCCAGATCCAAGTGCTGGAGGGCCTGCAGGCCGTGCGTAAACGTCCGGCGATGTATATCGGATCCACGGACGACCGTGGACTCCATCATCTCGTCTACGAGGTCGTCGACAACTCCATCGACGAGGCGCTCGCGGGCCACTGCGACGAGATCGAAGTGACGATCCACGACGACGGCTCCGTGGGCGTCCACGACGACGGCCGCGGGATCCCCGTCGACACCCACGAGAAGTACGACAGACCGGCGTTGGAAGTGATCCTGACCGTGCTGCACGCTGGTGGGAAGTTCGACTCGAAGTCGTACCAGGTGTCCGGCGGTCTCCACGGCGTCGGCGTCAGCGTGGTCAACGCGCTCGCCGAGCGGCTCGAGGTCGCGGTGAAACGCGACGGCGGCGTCTACCGCCACCGGTTCGAGCGCGGCGAGCCCGACGAGGACGGGTTCGAGCGCGTCCGCGACATGGAGCCGGGCGAGAACACCGGCACCCACATCCGATTTTGGCCCGACGACGAGATCTTCGAGACGGACGAGTTCTCCTTTTCGACGCTCGCGAACCGACTCCGCGAGCTGGCGTTTCTCAACTCCGGCGTCGAGATCACCCTCCGCGACGAGCGCGACGGCGAGTCCGAGACGTTCCTGTACGACGGCGGCATCCGGGAGTTCGTCACGTATCTCAACGAGACCCGGACGCCGATCCACGACGAGGTGATCTACTTCGCCGACGAGGCCGACGACGTCCACGTCGAGGTCGCGATGCAGGCGACGGAGGAGCTGCAAGGCTCCGTCCACGCGTTCGCGAACAACATCAACACCCGCGAGGGCGGAACCCATCTCACCGGGTTCAAAACGGCGCTCACCCGGGTCATCAACGACTACGCGAACGAGCACGGGCTCGTCGACGACCTCGACGCGAACCTCAAAGGCGAGGACGTCCGCGAGGGGCTCACCGCAGTCATCTCCGTCAAACACCCCGACCCGCAGTTCGAGGGGCAGACGAAGACGAAGCTCGGCAACAGCGAGGTCCGCGGGATCGTCGAGTCCGCGACCCACGGGAAGCTCGGCACCTTCTTGGAGGAACACCCGGGGACTGCACGCAAGCTCGTCCACAAGGCCGCCGAGGCAGCCAGAGCGCGCAAGGCCGCCAAGAAGGCCGAGGAGCTCACCCGCCGGAAGTCCGCGCTGGAGTCGACGGCGTTGCCCGGCAAGCTCGCCGACTGTCAGACCCGCGACCCCGCGGAGGCGGAGCTGTTCGTGGTGGAAGGCGACAGCGCCGGCGGAAGTGCAAAGCAGGGCCGGAACCGCGAGAATCAGGCGATCCTCCCGTTGAAAGGGAAGATCCTCAACGTCGAGAAACACCGCCTCGACCGCATCCTGGAGAACGACGAGATCCGCGCGCTGATCACCGCGATCGGCGCGGGGATCGGCGAGGAGTTCGACCTCGACGAGGTCCGGTACAACAAGGTGATCCTCCTCGTCGACGCCGACGTCGACGGCGCACACATCCGGACGCTGCTTTTGACCCTGTTGTATCGTCACATGAAGCCGCTGATCGAGGCGGGGTACGTGTACGCCGCCCAACCTCCCCTGTACCGGATCCGGAAGGGGTCGGAGACGTACGACGCGATGACCGAGGCGGAACGCGACCGCATCATCGCCGAGAAGTGTGACGGCGAGCCGGACCAGATACAGCGGTTCAAAGGGCTCGGCGAGATGAACCCCGACCAGCTGTGGAACACGACGATGGACCCGGAGAACCGTATTCTCAAGCGCATCACGATAGACGACGCCGCGGCGGCCGACCGTATGTTCAGCGTGTTGATGGGTGATGCGGTCGAGCCGCGAAAACAGTTCATCAAAGAGCACGCGACGGAGGCCGAGTGGGTGGACATATGAGCTCGGAGCTGCCGAACCCCGACGACGTCGGTGCTGCACAGGTGACGAACGCGCGCATCGAGGACGAGATGGAGCAGTCGTACATCGACTACGCGATGTCCGTCATCGCGGGGCGTGCGCTCCCGGACGTCCGCGACGGGCTCAAGCCGGTCCACCGCCGGATCCTGTACGCGATGCAGGAGGCGGGCGTCACCTCGCGGTCCGCCCACCGCAAGTCCTCCTCGATCGTGGGGGAGACGATGGGTGATTACCACCCGCACGGCGACAGCGCGATCTACGACGCTCTCGCGCGGATGGCCCAGGACTTCTCGATGCGGTACCCCCTCGTCGACGGGCAGGGGAACTTCGGCTCGGTCGACGGCGACCCGCCCGCGGCGATGCGGTACACCGAGGCGCGGATGTCGCCGATCGCGGAGGAGCTGCTGGCCGACATCGAGCGCGACACCGTCGACTTCCAGTCGAACTACGACGACCGGCTCACCGAGCCGGAGGTGTTGCCAGCGGCGTTCCCGAACCTGCTCGTTAACGGCTCGTCGGGGATCGCCGTCGGGATGTCGACGAACATTCCGCCACACAACCTCGGGGAGGTGATCGACGCCACGGTCGAGCTGATCGAGAACCCCGACTGCACCGTCGAGGACCTGATGGAGCACGTGAAGGGGCCGGATTTCCCGACCGGCGCGAACATCGTCGGACGGAACGCGGTGCACAAGGCGTACAAAACCGGTCGGGGTCGCGTCCGCGTCCGCGCGGAGTTCGAGGTCGACGAGGAGGCGGGCCGGATCGTGATCACGGAGCTGCCGTTCCAGCAGAACAAGTCTCGCCTCGTCGAGCGGATCGCCGACGACGTCAACGAGGGCGCGATCGAGGGGATCCGCGACTTGCGTGATGAGTCCGACCGAGACGGGATCCGCGTCGTCGTCGATCTGAAACGGGGCGCGATGCCGGAGGTCGTGAAAAACCAGCTGCTGGAGAGCCACCTCGAGCGCACGTTCGGCGTGATCAACCTCGCGTTAGTCGACGGCGCGCCACAGGTGCTGGATTTAAAAGAGACGCTCGAACACTACGTCGAGCATCGTCGCGAGGTCGTCCGTCGGCGCTCGGAACACGAGCTCGACGAGCGCGAGGAGCGTGCACACATCCTCGAGGGGCGGCTGAAGGCGTTAGAAAACGTCGACGACGTCGTCGAGACGATCCGGAACTCCGAGGATCGCGACGCGGCGAAAACGGCGCTCGAGGCGGCGTTCGAGTTCTCCGAGGCGCAGGCGGCACATATCGTGCGGATGCAGCTGGGCTCGCTCACGTCGATGGAGACCGCCGAGATCGAATCCGAGTACACGGACGTCACCGACCGCATCGAGCGACTGGAGACGATCCTCGACGACACGGACGAGCTCGACGCGGTGATAATCGAGGAGCTCGAGGCGGTACGAGACGAGTACGACGACGAACGCCGGACGAGCTTCATCGAGGACACCGGAACGGTCACCCACGAGGATCTGGTCCCCGAGGAGGAGTGCGTCGTCGTGATGAGCGAGGACGACTACATCAAGCGGATGCCGCTGGAGACGTTCCGGGCACAGAACCGTGGCGGCAAGGGGATCATCGGAACGGATCTGAAGGAGGGTGACCGCGTCTCCTCGGTGTTTCAGGCGAACTCCCACGACTATCTGCTCGTGTTCACCAACCACGGGCAGATCTACCAGCTGAAAACGTACGAGATCCCGGAGATGTCCCGAACCGCCCGCGGGAAGTCCGCAGTGAACCTCCTCGATCTCAACGACGGTGAAGAGATCGAGGCGGTCGTCAACACGGACGACTTCTCGGACGACGAGTACCTCACGATGGTCACCCGCGACGGGTACATCAAGCGGACCGCCGCCGGGGAGTTCGAGAACATTCGGTCGACGGGGATCCGCGCGCTCAGCCTCGGCGAGGGCGACGAGCTCGTCGACGTCGAGGTGACGGACGGCGAGACGGACATCGTCATCGGGAGCCGGGACGGGATGGCGATCCGATTCGACGAGTCGGAGGTGCGCGCGATGGGTCGTACCGCCCGCGGCGTGTACGGCATCGACCTTCGGGAGGGAGACGCGGTCGCCGGCGTCGCCGCGATCGACGAGGAGCGTCACAACTGGGTGTTGACCGTCACCGAGAACGGCTACGGGAAGCGCTCCGACCTCGACGAGTATCGACCCCAGTCCAGAAACGGCATGGGGCTCGTCGACATCAAGACGGGCGACCGAAACGGCGCGGTCGTCGCGGTCGAGGCGGTGACGTACGGCGACCACCTGCTCGCGATGAGCGCCAACGGACAGATCATGCGGACCCGGGTCGAGGAGATATCGACGGTCGGCCGCAACACGATGGGCGTGATCGTGATGGACGTCGAGCCCGGCGACGAGGTCGCCTGCGTCGACGTCGTGCCCGAGGCCGACGTCGAGATCGACGACGCGAACTGACCGTCCGCACGGAGACGTCGTTCGCGCGGTGTCCATCAGGAAAGTTACTTACGATTCCCGGCGAAACGCTCCGTCGAGATGGACGAACACGAGGCGATAGACCAGATCGCCCACGAGGCGATGGACGAGATCGTCCACGAGCCGGACCCGGCGGTCGCGGCGGAGACGAACGTCGCCGCGTTCATGCGCGAGTACGGCATCGACGACTACGACGAGCTGATCCGGCGAACCACCTCGTCGGTCGAGGGGGAGCCGGCGTCGGGCGTCGACTGGTTCTGGGACGAGCTGGTCGAGTATCTGGGTATCGAGTTCGACACCGAGTACGAGACGGTTCGAGACGATAGCGAGGGGCCACAGTTCACGGAGTGGTATCCGGGCGGCGAGCTCAACGTCGCACACAACGTCGTCGACCGCCACGCCGCCGTCGACTCGCCGACACGGAACCGTGTCGCGCTGATCTGGGAGGGGGAGCCCGGCGACGTACGGGAGGTGACGTTTCACGAACTGCACCGCGAGAGCAACCGCGTGGCGAACTACCTCGAGTCCGTCGGGGTCGACGCCGGAGATACGGTCGGCCTGTACATGCCGATGGTGCCGGAGGTGGTGTCGATCCTGTACGGCTGTCTGAAGGTCGGCGCGATCGCGGTGCCGATCTTCTCGGGATTCGGCACCGAGGCGACGGCGACCCGGATCGACGACGCGGCGCCGTCCGTGCTGTTCACCGGCGACGGGTTTTATCGTCGAGGAGAGGAACTCCGGCTGAAGGACGATGCCGACGCCGCCATCGAGGCGGCCGGACACGTCGAACGCACGGTCGTGTACGACCGGTTGGGCGCGACGCCCGGAGGGGATGCCGCGGAGCCGGTTCCATGGACCGCCGATCGCGACGCCACGTGGACGGAGGCGGTGCGGACGCAGTCGAGTGAGTACGACACCAAACGACTCCCCTCGGACCAGGAATCGCTGCTGTTGTACTCCTCGGGGACGACCGGGACTCCGAAGGGGATCGTCCACACGCACGCAGGCGTTCTGTTGCAGTGTGCAAAGGAGATCCACTTCGGCTTCGACCAGCAACCCGCCGACCGGTTCTTCTGGGTGTCCGATATCGGCTGGATGATGGGACCGTGGACGTTGATCGGCAATCACGCGTTCGGGGGGACGGTCGTGATGTACGAGGGCGCACCGGACCACCCTACCCCCGACCGCTTCTGGCAGATGATCGACCGCCACGAGATCACGCAGTTCGGCGTCTCTCCCACCGCGATACGCGCGCTGCGCAAACACGGCGACCAGTGGGTAGAGGGCCACGACCTCTCCTCGCTGCGGATCCTCGGCTCGACGGGCGAGCCGTGGGACCCGGAGTCGTGGCGGTGGTTCTACGAGACGGTCGGCGGCGGCGAGTGTCCGATAATCAATATTTCTGGAGGAACGGAGATCTGCGGCTGTTTTTTGATGCCGATGCCGACCCAGCCGCTCAAGCCGTGTACGCTCGGGGGGCCGGGACTTGGCATGGACATCGACATCGTCGACGCCGACGGGAGCTCCGTGCGCGAGTCGGGCGAGCGTGGCTATCTCGTCGCGCGCGACTCCTGTCCGTCGATGACGAAGAGTCTCTGGTCGGGTGATGAGCGCTATCTCGAGGAGTACTGGTCGACGTGGGAGGATCTGTGGGACCACGGCGATTTCGCCCAGAAGGACGCGGACGGGTTCTGGTTCCTGCACGGCCGCGCCGACGACGCGTTGAACGTTGCGGGTCGGAAGGTGGGGCCGGCGGAGATCGAGGGGGTTCTCATCGACCACGACGCGGTGAACCAGGCGGCTGCGGTCGGCGTTCCGGACGACACCACCGGCACGGCCGTCGTCGCGTACGTCGTGTTGGAGCCGGGATCGGAGCCGAGCGACGAGCTCCGCGGGGAGCTCCGCGAGCTGGTCGGCAACGAGCACGGCAAGCCGTTCCGTCCACGGGAGCTGTTGTTCGTCGACGCGTTCCCGAAGACGCAGTCGGGAAAGATCATCCGTCGGGCGATCGAGGCGGTCCATCGCGGCGAGGACCCCGGCGATCTCTCCTCGATGGAGAACCCCGAAGTCCTCGACGAACTCCGGAACGCGCACTGACCGCGTCTCCGATCGAGACCGCGCCGCGAAATCGCGCCACGAAATCGCGACGCGAAATCGCGACGCGATCGGCGCAGGTGTGTGGCCGTCAGAAGGAGCTTTTCAGCTTCTCGAAGAAGCCGCCGCCGACATCGATCTCCTCGCCGCCGGCCTCCGCGAACGCTTCCAGCGCCGCACGCTGTTCCTCGTTGAGGCTCTCCGGGACGACCACGGCGACTTTGACGTACAGGTCACCGCGGCCGCGCCGACGGAGTCGAGGCATTCCCTTCCCTTTCAGCCGGAACGTCTCGCCGCTCTGGGTGCCAGAGGGGACGTCCATCTCCACGGTGCCGTCGACCGTCTCCACCTCGATCGTGTCGCCGAACACGGCCTGCGGGAACGAGACCGCTTCGGTCACGCGGAGGTCGTCGCCGTCCCGCTCGAAACGATCGCCGATGTCGACGTCGACCTCGATCAGCAGGTCGCCGTTCGGGCCGCCGTTCTCGCCGGGTGCGCCCTCACGCTCCATCCGCAGCGTCTGGCCGGACTGAATGCCGGCCGGGATCTCAACGGAGAGCGTCGCCTCCTCACGGACGACGCCGTCGCCGCCACAGTCGGAACACGTCTCGCTGTAGATCTCGCCGTCACCCTCACATCGGGGACACGTCGACGTCTGCTGGACGCGTCCCAGCGGCGTCTGCTGGACCTGTCGAACCTGGCCCTGCCCGTTACACTGCGGACAAGTTCTGGCGTCCGCGCTGGGGGGATGGCCCGCCCCGTCGCAGGTGTCACAGGTCGTCGGCCTGGTGAGCGTCACCTCCTTGGTCGCCCCCTCGAACGCCTCCTCGAGGTCGACCGTGAGACCCGTTCGGAGGTCACGTCCTTGCCGAGGGCGGTCGCCGCGACCACCACCACCACCACCACCGCCGAAGAACTGGTTGAAGATGTCCTCGAAGCCGCCGGCACCGCCACCCATGCCGCCGCCGAACGGACCGCCGGCACCAGCGCCGCCGGGACCGTCGCCGGTCGCACCGCGTTTGTCCGCCTCGGTGAACCGGTCGTGGCCGAGCTGGTCGTACTGGCGACGCTTCTGCTCGTCGGTCAACACCTCCTTCGCCTTCTGGATCTTTTTGAACTTCTCCTCGGCGTTTTCGGCGTCGCTGACGTCGGGATGATACTCGGCGGCCTTCTTGCGATAGGCCCGTTTGATCTCCTCCTCGTCGGCGTCGCGTGAGACGCCGAGAACGTCGTAGAAATCCTCGCTCATGCGTTGGTCGTTGTAGTGGGGTAGTTCGTCCGCTCGGTTAAAAACCCCGTCCGACGGTCACGGACGGTACGTGATCGCGCCTCGGTTCATTGCTGTCCGTCAGTCCCGGGGCAGGGGTCCTCGAACGTCTCGCGTTACGGTCCGCGTTCGCACGCTCATCGCTCCGACCGTGCGCGTCCTCGTCGGTCGTGTTACTCGTCGTCCTCGTCGGTCGTGTTACTCGTCGTCCTCGTCGTCGACGTCCTCGAAGTCGGCGTCGACGTACTCCTCGTCGTCCCCGCCGGTCGCATCGCCGGCTCCCGGGCCGCCGGCTGCACCGCCCATGCCGCCGGGACCGCCGGCGCCGCCCATGCCGCCGGGACCCGCACCGCCGGGACCGCCAGCGCCACCCGGGCCGGCCTGTGCGGCCTGCTCCTGGTACATCTGCTTGCCGATCTCCTGAAGCTGCTCGGTGAGCGCCTCGGTAACCGACTTGATCTCCTCGGTCTCGGCGTCGTCGTCCTCCAGCGTCTCCTCGACGTCCTCGATCGCCGCCTCGATCTCGTCGACGAGGTCGCCGTCGAGGTCGTCCTCGTTCTCCTCGAGCAGAGTCTCGGCGCGCTGGATCGTCGACTCGGCCTCGTTGCGGGCCTCGATGCGCTCACGCCGGGCCTCGTCCTCCTCGGCGTGCTTCTCGGCTTCCTCCTGCATCTGCTCGATCTCCTCGTCGGAGAGCCCGACGCCGCCCTCGATCGTGATCGACTCGGCGTTGCCGGAGCCCTGATCTTCGGCCTCGACGTTGACGATACCGTTCTCGTCGATGTTGAACGACACCTCGATCTGCGGGGTTCCGGCGGGCGCCGGCGGGATCCCCGACAGCTGGAACGCGCCGAGCAGCTCGTTCTCCTCGGCGATCTCGCGTTCGCCCTGGAACACGCGGACGTTGACGGAGGTCTGGTTGTCCGCCGCGGTGGTGAACACCTTCGACTCCTCGGTCGGGATCGTCGTGTTCTTCTCGATGAGTCGCTCGAACAGCCCGCCTTTCACCTCGATGCCGAGCGACAGCGGCGTGACGTCGAGTAGGACGATGTCGTCGACATCGCCCGACAGGACGCCGCCCTGCACGGCCGCGCCGAGCGCGACCGCCTCGTCGGGGTTGACGTTCTTCTTGGGCTCCTGGCCCGCCAGCTCCTCGACTTTCTCCTGAACCTGCGGCATCCGCGTCGAGCCGCCGACGAGGATCACCTCGTCGATGTCGTCGGTCGAGTAGCCGGCGTCGGAGAGCGCCTGCTCCGTCGGGCCGACCGTGCGTTCGAGCAGGTCCGCGGTGAGGCTCTCGAACGTCGCTCGCGTGATCGACTGCTCGAGGTGGACCGGGCCGCTGTCGGTCGCGGTGATGAACGGAAGATTCACCGTCGTCTCCTTTTTGTTCGACAGCTCGATTTTCGCCTCCTCGGCGGCGTCTTTCAGGCGCTGAAGCGCCTGTCGGTCCTCACGGAGATCGATCCCGTGATCGTTTTCGAACTCCTCGGCGATGTGGTCGATGAGCGCCTCGTCCCAGTCGTCGCCGCCGAGGTCGTTATCGCCGTTGGTCGCGACGACCTCGTAAACGCCGCCGCCGAGGTCCAGCACGGACACGTCGAACGTGCCGCCGCCGAGGTCGTACACCAGAACGGTCTGGTCCGACTCGTCGTCGAGGCCGTACGCCATCGACGCCGCGGTCGGCTCGTTGACGATACGCTCGACGTCGAAGCCGGCGATCTCGCCCGCGTCCTTCGTCGCCTGCCGCTGCTTGTCGTTGAAGTAGGCGGGCACCGTGATCACCGCCCTCTCGACGTCGTCGCCGAGATACTCCTCGGCGTCGCGTTTGATCTTCTGGAGGATCATCGCCGAGATCTGCTCCGGCGTGTACTCCTCGTCGTCTATGTCGACCGTGTACTCTTCGCCCATGTGCCGTTTGATCGACTGTACCGTGCGGTCGGGGTTCTGGACCGCCTGGTTTTTCGCCGGCTTCCCGACCAGCCGTTCGCCGTCGTCGGAGAACGCGACGACCGACGGCGTCGTCCGGTCTCCTTCCGCGTTCGCGATGATCTCGGGCTCGTCGCCTTCCATCACGGCGAACGCCGAGTTGGTGGTACCGAGGTCGATACCGAGGATCTTGTTGCTCGCCATCTTGCCAGATCCTATCGGCTTGCGTCGGTTAAAGGTTACTAGATACGGCCGAGAAGCCGTGAGAGCGAACTGCGTGCAGTCTTGCGATTTTCGTCATTGGGAGGGACTCCCGTCCGGAGTATTTATATGGATCCGCAAAGCAAGCGACGAGTCAGCGCTCCGGGCGTCACAGTTAACGAAGCGATCGGGAGTTCTCCGGTCGAAAGGACACCGACGCAGACACCCAAGAGGACACCGACTCAGACGCCCGAGACGAGGTCCTCGAGCGCCGCCTCGGGGTCGTCGGCCTTGGCGACGCCGGAGGCAAGCAGGATGCCGGTCGCGCCGAGTTCGCCGGCGGCGTCGACGTCCGCACCGGTCGAGACGCCGGCTCCACAGAACACGTCGACGTCGGGGTCGACCGCGTCGGCGGCCGCGACCGCGTCCTCGACGATGCCGGGGTCGGCGGTGGAGACGGAGACGTCCCCGCCGATCAGTTCGGGGGGTTCGACCGCGACCGCGTCGGGGCCGAGCGCGGCGGCCGCACCGACCTGCGTCGGGTTGTTCGCACAGACGATCGTCTCGAGGCCGGCGCGCTCGGCGGCGCTGACGGAGCCGTCGATGTCGGCGAGCTTCAGCCGCTTCTCGGAGTGGTTGATAAGCGCCCCCGTCGCACCGTTGTCGGCGACGGCCTCCGCCAGCGTCGAGCCCGTGTGCGAGCCGTGGGCGTTCGGCGAGACGTGCTGGGCCCACGTCTCGACGTCCGTCGCCGCGACGCGCGCGAGGTCGGCCGCCTGCGGTGCGACCGCGATCCGGACGCCGGACGCGTCGGCGACGTCGCGAGCGGCGGTCGCGACTTCGATCGGATCACACGGGTACGCCTTGAGGTTCACCAGGATGAACATACCTCACTACGGGAGCCGAGCGGGCAAATAGCTTCATACTCCGGTCGACCGAGTCGGAGAGACACGGGAAGGGTGCCGACGAACGGGGACGACTCGCGGCGACGAACGGGGACGACTCGCGGCGACGGACGCGTTTCGGGGGTAGTTCCATATGCCTCCGGGGAGTGGTTCGAACAAGGAATGTCGCTCATCGAAATGATCGCCGGGGTGGAGGCGAGCGAAGCCACGTTGACGGTGTTCAACGCGGATCCGGAGGTTCAAGAGTCGCTCAGGGACCACTTCGCCGACCGGAACGTACGGATCGTCGCCGAGGAGACGGCACAGGGCCCAGCGGAGTTCGCCGTGCTCTCGCAGGACGGCGCGTTCGAAACGGCGGTCGCGGTCGACGACCTCCTCCCGTACCGAAGCGACGCGGCGAGCGAGGCTGCGAGCGACGAGGCGTCCGAGGGGGCCCGCCCGTCGGAGCTGCGAACCGGCCGTCCCGTGCTGGACCGGCTGGACGAGACGCTGTTTACCTCCTACTCGAAACCGGAGATGGTTGCGGCCTCCCGCGAGATCGAGGACCGTGCGTGGCGCGTCGGCAACGGCGAACTACACGCCGGGTTCCAGACGCTCGACGTGCTCGCCGGCGAGAGCCAGACGTACGACCAGCTCGCCGGACGGGAGAGTCTCGACGTGTACGCGTACGCCGCGGCCGAGGGTGATCTCCCGAAGGCCGAACACTACACGGTCCGAGTCGAGGAGACGCCGGAGATCAGGGAGACGTGGTTCGTCGCGTACGATGGCGGCGGGTTCGACGATGCCAAATGCGTCCTCCTCGCCGAGGAGCGCGAGCCCGGACGGTTCTACGGGTTCTGGAGCTACGACCCCGACACGGTCGACCGGGTGATCGACTACCTCACGAACCGATACGGCTCCGGCGAGCCCACCGACGAGGACGGAAGCAGAGTGGCGTGAGACCGTCGGCAGGCGGCTCCGTTTTTGCGAGTGCGGTCGCGGTCGTCGTCGCGTTAGTGGTCGTCCTCCCGCCACTCACGTCAGTGGTCGTCCTCCCGCCACTCACGTCAGTGGTCGTCCTCCCGCCACTCACGTCAGTGGTCGTCCTCCCGCCACTCACGTCAGTGGTCGTCCTCCCGCCACTTGTGTTCGCACGCGGTACAGACGAAAAATCGCGTTTCGGACTCGTCGGCCGAGCGGATCTGTTGCATGTACCAGTACGCCTCGTCGTTGCCACACTCGGGACAGTGCGCGGTCGTTTTCGGGAGTCCCTTATCTTCGGCGTCGCTCACGTCGACGATCTCCGACTCCTCCTGTGACTCCGTGAGCCAGGCGTCCGCCTCGTCGTCATCGCGCCCGGTCTCGTACCCACAGGAGTCGCACACCCAGTGGTCTTCGCCCTCGCCGGATTTCATCATCGAACCGCATTCGTCGCAAAACTTCATGGCGGAACCTACCGCGGATCGTATTTAAGCGGCGGGATCCGGTCGCCGACCAAACCGCCGCACGCACTCCCCAGACGGTCACGCGTTGCCGCCGCGTCACGCGTTGCCGCCGCGTCACGCGTTGCCGTCCGACTGTCCGGGCTCACCGACGGCCGCCACGGGGATGACGTTCTGCAGGGCGACGTACAGATCCGCGGCGCTCTCGAACCGCTCCTGGTCGACTCCTGCGATCAGCTCTCCGAGATCGTCCTCGCCGTCCGCGTACAGCACTCGCGTGTCCGTGTACGCAGCCACAAGGTCGGACTGCGACGCCCGCGAACCGAGATGGACGGCCACCGATTTGCTGTTGAGACAGCCGCGCGCTCCGGCGGCACACCGGGCACGGACCACACGGCAGCGGTCTCACTCGATCAGAAACGTCGGCTCGTCGATCCGCTCGCTTCGACAGTCGGGACACCGTGACGGGTAGTTGATCGGGTCGTCGAAGCCGTCGAACCCACAGTCGCGGCACGCAGGCGGGGCGACGAGGAACGTCTCGTCCTCGCCGACCGACCGGGAGACGTGTTCGAGATGATCGTACACGACGTGGGTCGGCAGCGACAGCGCCTCCCCGAGTTGGCTTGCGGTCGCCGCATCCGTCCGAAGACGGTCCGCAATGCGCTGGCGGGTCGTCGGTTCCATACCGTCGTCTCGGGCGGCACGGATAAAACGGCGACGGCTACGATATCGAAGGAACGACTCCACCGACGGAACGAGGAGTCGTCACGGGCACAAGAAGTATAGTGCAGGCGGGCGGGGGTACACCCATGAAGGCAGTAGTCCTTGCCGGTGGATACGCGACGCGACTCTGGCCGATCACGAAGCACCGACCGAAGATGTTCCTGCCGGTCGGAGAGAACACGGTCATCGACGAGATCTTCGCCGATCTGGAGGCGGACGACCGCGTCGATGAGGTGTTCGTCTCGACCAACGAGAAGTTCGAGGAGTCGTTCGAGGCGTACCTCGCCGACAGCCCGTTCGAGAAGCCGACGCTGTCGATCGAGGAGACCGTCGAGGAGGACGAGAAGTTCGGCGTCGTCGGCGCGCTCGCCCAGCTCGTCGACCGCGAGGAAGTCGACGACGACCTGATCGTCGTCGCCGGCGACAACATGATCAGCTTCGATCTCGGGGAGTTCGCCGACTTCTTCGAGCGGAAGGGGACACCGGCGCTTGCCGCCTACGACGTCGGCTCCAGGGAGCGCGCGAAGTCGTACGGGCTCGTCCAGCTCGACGGCGACCAGGTGATCGACTTTCAGGAGAAACCCGACGACCCGAAGAGCACGCTCGTCTCCATCGCCTGTTACGCGTTCCCGGCCGAGACGCTGCCCGACCTGTCGACGTATCTGGACGAGGGTGAAAACCCCGACGAGCCGGGCTGGTTCATCCAGTGGCTCCAGGCGAAGCAGGCGGTCCACGCGTTCACGTTCGACGGCGCATGGTTCGACATCGGCACGCCGGCGAGCTATCTCGACGCCGTCGAGTACGCGTTAGACGGCGGCACGCTCGTCGACGACGACGCGACCGTCGAGAACGCCGAACTCGGCGATGTCGTCCACGTAATGGCGGGTGCGGAAGTGACCGACACGACGCTCGACCGCTCCGTCGTCTTCCCGAACGCGACGATCACCGACAGCGAACTCCGAACCACCATCGTCGACCAGGAGGCGACGCTCGAAGGAGTCGATCTCGCCGGGTCGCTGATCGGCGAACACACGAGCATCACCGACGGCGACTCGTTCTAGCCGGCGGCTTGCGAGTGTCACCGGTCGTACTCCGCCCACACGAGCAAGGCGGGTGGAAGCGCCACGATCGCCATCACATACGAGTACACGACGCTCGTCGCCAACAACAGGCCAAAGTCGCCGAGTACCTGCGAGATGGACAGCATCAGCGCGCCGGTGCCAAGCGCCGTCGTCAGCATACTTCCGGTCAGCGCCCCGCCAGTCCCGGTGAGCGTCGTCCGCAGAGCCGCCGTCGGCTCCACGGCATCACCGTACTCGTCGATGAAGCGGTGCGTAATATGGACCGAGTAGGCAACGCCGACACCGATCGTAATCGAAAGCAGCGATCCCGTCAGGGCATTCAACGGAAGCCCCGCAGCCCGCATCGTCGCGACAAGCAGCGCCACTGTCACGATGATCGGAAAGAGATTCACAAGCCCCAACAGGGGACGCCCCTCGACGACACCATAGACAACAACTAAAAACATCGAGGTGGCGAGGATCGCAATGACCAGGCTCTGAATCGCGGACTCGAACAGCACGTCCGTCACCGCCTGAAATACGATCACTTGACCGGTTGGCGTCGCATCGTACCGGAACGTCTCTGCGAAATCGCGTGCGTCCTCGCGCACCAGTTCGGGGTCCGCATCACCTTCGACGCTGTACTCGATCTGGACGGCGCGCCGATCCTCGGTGATGTACCGTTCCGCACCGGATCCGGCGGCGGCAAACAGCTCGGCATATATCCGGTTCAAGTTCCGATCGGGTACGCCCGTGCCACGTCGATCGTTGCGCTCAACGAGAGCGCCGAACGCCGGATCGACGCTTGCCTGTCGCTCGATAACCGTCACGATACTGTCCCGGTCGGCCGCCCCGTCGACGGTGACAAACGTGTCAGGAGGGTTTTGATTCGTTCGGCGGAGCGACTCAAGCGCGTGCGCTTCGCTGAAGGGCCCCTCGACGTATATCGTTACGGAATCGTCCTGGGTCGCCTCGAAGTTCTCCTCGAGGAAGCTAATACGTTGGCTCACCCGGTACTCTCCGGGAGCAAACGGCTCCGGAAGCTCGGTCACGTACGCCGGCAGTTCTTCGGGTGGAAGGAAGTCGTCCGTATCGAACGTCTGATCGACGCCCTGACCGTAGGCGGCCGCCCCGACCCCGACCAGCACGAACAGCACGACGAGGATGACCGGTGCGACTCGGGCAACGCTGACGCTCCCCGAGAGGAGTCGTCCCAACGGCGATCCCTCGCTGGCGATCGGTTTGGTGCCGAATCGAGGGATACCGATCCGGTCGCGGGAGGTGTCGATAGCGATCTTTGCAGCGGGCAGAAACACGCCGAATAGAATAAACGTGAAAACGATGCCGATAGCGGCGACGATACCGAAGTTCCGCGTCGGAGTGAGCGGGCTGATGATGTTTGCCCCGAACCCGAACGCGGTGGTCGCCGCAACGATGAAAAACGCGACGACGAGCTGATCGGAGCCTCGGCGCATCGCGGGTAACGGTTCGTATCCCTGCTGTCGCTCCTCTCGGTAACGATTTACGGCGTGAATACCGAAATCGACCCCAACGGCCAGCAGGATGATCGGCACCGAGATCATCTGCTGGTTGAACGGTATCCCGGCGTACCCCATGAACCCGAACGTCCAGATCAGCGTGATAACCAGCGCCACCAGTCCCAACAGGAGATCGAACGGGTCCCGATACGCGACCATCAGGAACAGCAGTATCATACCGACAACGACCGGGACGACGATCGTCAGGGAGTCACCGATCACCTGACCGGATTCAGCACTCAGAATGCCGCCGCCGAAGATGCGCAGATCCCCGTCGGTGTCCTCGGCGATCGTTTCCAGTTCGAGTTGGATCGCTTCGAGCGTCTCTCCGTCAGAACCATCGGGGATGTCGTGAGAAATGACGGTTATTGATGCCGTTGCAGACGGGTCCGTCGGATTGAACCCATCGGAAAGCGTTTGTGAGAACTGTGGCTGGTCACTCACGTCACGGATCGCTTGACGAACCTCGGTGGGTGTGGCCCGCTCCACGGCCCGGCGCTGTTCGCTGGGCGTCTGAGCCGTCGGGTCAAGCTCCGAAGCGACGACCTGGGCGGGACCGACAGCGTCTTCGACACGCAGGTGACTCCGCTGCTCGGCGAACTCGACGAACCGAAGAACACGAAGGAACTCCTCGCGGGTGAGGACGTTTCCGCCGACGTGGATGACCTGTGTCGTATCGGCCTGCTGAGTGGCAAACGGGTCCCCGAACTCCTCGTTGATGGCTTCAAACGCTTCCTGTTCGGGAACGTCCTCAGCAAATCCTTCAGTCTCGTCCTCTTCAGTAGTGATCTGGGGGATCCCACCCGCGAAAACGGCCGTCAGAAGAAGCACCGCGACGACGATCGCGACCGGCCGATCGAGAACAACGGTGTTCGCCCTGTTAATATACTGATTAACGTCGATGCGATCGCTCGATATCATGCGTCGGGTGCTTCCGTATCGATCCGGCGTTCATCCGCGAGCGTCCGTGAACTCGGACGCCGCCTCCCGAACCGTCTCGACTTCCGAATCGGAGTAGGCGATGAATCTGACGTCGGAGAGGTGTTCTGGCTCGAACTCGTCGATCTCCGCGGCGATTATCCGTGCGCCCTCCGCGAGGTCGAAGCCGGCGACGCCGCAGCCGAGCGCGGGGATCACGAGTGACTCACAGCCCCGATCGTCGGCCGCCTCGAGTGCGTTCCGCGTGGCGGCCCGGATGCTCTCGGCGGTCGCCCGTCCGTCACCGTCGTGGGGCATCGCCGCGGCGTGGACGACGACGTCGGCGTCGAGCTCGAACGCGTCGGTCACCGCGATCTCGCCGAGCTCGACCGGTCCCTTCTCCATCGCCGCCTCGTTGATCGGCCCGCCAGCGCCGCGACGAAGCGCACCGGCGACTCCGGACCCCATCCGCAGGCTCGTGCCGGCGGCGTTCACCAGCGCGTCAGCGGACTGTGCTGCGATATCTCCCTGTACGACGCTGAACTGCATACACGGCCGTACGAGCGCATTTATCAAATCCTTTGGGTAGTATAAGCAGCAGTTTTGAGGGCTGATGGTTTGAGAGCCGGATCGTTTGGGGGCTGGACGTGTCGACGACGCGAACGGCACTCACTCGGGAGTGTCCCCGACGTCGGCGTGTGTGTGGTGATAGCAGTCGAGGTGTGCGTCACCGTCGTCGTCTGAATCCTCGTCTCGATCCACGTCATCGTCCGAATTTTCGTTTCCATCCACGCCAACCGGATGAAAACACACTCGTGCGTACCGATCGTTCTCGCGGAGGGCGACGACGAACCCGCCGGCGTGACGCGAAACTGATTCGTAGATGTCACCGCAAGCGGGACACCGATCCGGCGGGTCGGCGGGCACGTCCACGGCGGTCACTCCGAGAGGTTCGGCGGAGCGGTCCGTCGGGGTTCCGGCACCGTAGACGGGCCGCCAGCGTCCGAGTCGGGGACGACGGCGAGATCACCGCGAGCAGCGGTCCCCTCCGCGGGGCGCTCCGAACCGGCGAGCACCGTCGCGCCGCCGCAAAGAAGCGGCGCGAGGAGACCGGCGACGACCGAGCCCGGATCGGAAAACGTCGTCCGGACGACGACCCGTGAGGACGCGTCGAGACCGAACGTCTCGCCGACCCCGCGAGCGGCGTCGAGCGCATCGCCGTGGCTGACGGTTGCGTCGCCGCACACGAGGACGGCGTCCGCCGGGTCGACATCGGACGGCGGAGTGCCGGGATTTTCGCTCCACAGCTGCGCCTCCCAGTGGGTCGTTTCGGGTCGGGTCGGCTTCCCGCCGAAGACGGCGAGGTTCGTCCCGGGCGAGGGGTCGGCGTCAGCCTCGTCGGCGACGGCCGTCAGTACGACCCGATCGCCGGCGCGCAGTCCCGGACCGGGATCGAACCGGACGCGGGCACCGAGCCGCGCCGCGCCGAGGAATGCGAGCGCGGTGTGGAACTCGGGCTCCGGCGCGACCGCTACCGTCGCCCCCTCGCGTGCGCCGAGATGGCGGAGCACGTTCGCCGCCTTGTACGCGTTCGTTATCACGTCGCGGTAGCTTCGCTCGCTGTCGTTCCGAGTGACGAGCGCGGGGTTGCGACTGCGACGCTCGCGTGCCAACAGGTCGCCGACGACATCCATGCGTGACGCTCGGGGCGACCACGAGTTAAAAACCTCGGCCGGCGTCGGGAGCGAAGCCACGTCTCGGCGCGAACGGGCGCACCGATTATTTCAGTCGCTCCTGGAGGAACGAGGGGTGTGCGGCAGTGACGCCGTCGATCGTCAGCAGCTTCTCGGAGATGACGTCACCGAGCTCGTCGCCGTCGCCGGCGCGCACCTCCGCCATCAGCATGTGATCGCCCGAGGAGGTGTACAACGCCTCGATCTCCGGCAGGTCCTTGAGCGCACGAGTTGCCTCGACGTACTGTCCGGAGTCGACGTCCATCCCCACCAGCGCGATCGACTGCGAAGAGAGCTTCTTGGGATCGACCTCGGCGGTGTATCCGACGATGACGCCCTCGTCCTCGAGCTGATTGATGTACTTTCGAACCGTGGGCTTCGAGACATCGGCCCGGTCGGCGATCTCAGCACAGGACGCCTGCGCATCCTCCTCTAACACCGACAGGATCCGTTCCGCCGTCGATACGGTACTCATACGTAGCTGTTTGTCGCCACAGAAAAAATACCTTGCGAAGACACAAAGGCGGTTCCGAGACCCGGATCAGGCGTGTTTGTCCAGGAACGTATCGTACGAGCGCTCCCACTCGTACTCGTCGTCCCAGTAGCGCTCCGCGAGCGGCTCCTCGGGCATCTCGCCGATGGCACGCTTCTCCTGGCCGTAGGAGGGACGGTCCTCGTCGACGTAGTAGCGACCGGTGAGCACCTCACCCTCGTGGATCGCCTCCTCGGTCTGCCGCATCATCTCGGCGGCCTCGACGCGGTCCGTCGGATCGAACTCGTAGTCGTCCGACTCGTTGACGTCGATGTACGGGACGTACTGCCGGGCGTCCTTGTTCCAGGTCGGACACTGCGTGAGGAAGTCGACGTGCGCGAACCCGTCGTGTTCGATCGCCTCGATGAGGATCTCCTTCGCCTGATTCGGGTTCACCGCGGCCGTGCGAGCGACGTACGACGCGCCGGCGTTGAGCGCCATCGAGAGGGGCTTCAGCGGCTCCTTCGCGCTACCTGCGGGCTGCGTCTTCGATTTGTGACCCTTCGGACTCGTTGGCGATGTCTGTCCCTTCGTGAGCCCGAAGATCTCGTTGTTGAAGACGATGTACGTCATATCGTGATTCTCGCGGGCGGTGTGGATGAAGTGGTTCCCGCCGATCCCGTAGCCGTCGCCATCGCCGCCGGCGGCGATCACTTCCAGATCGGGGTTCGCGAGCTTCGCCGCGCGAGCCACGGGCAGCGACCGCCCGTGGATCGTGTGGAAGCCGTACGTGTCGAGGTAGCTGTTCAGCTTTCCGGAACAGCCGATCCCCGTACACAGAAGCGTCTCGTCCGGAGAGCGGCCGACCTCCGGAAGCGCCTGTTTCAACGCCTTCAGAACGCTGAAGTCACCACAGCCCGGACACCACGTCGGCTGCGGCTCGACGCCGGGCGTGTACTCGTCTCCGTCTAGCTCCCGTTCCTCGTTGATCGCTGAGAATGCACTCATTGTTAATCACCTGCGGCTTTGACGAACGTCGTCTGTTCGTCGGGAACGTCGGGCTCGCCCTCAACGATGACGGCCTCGAAGCCGTCGACGATCTCGGCGGGCTCGAACGGATTCCCGTTGTACTTCAGCAGACTCGACAGCTTCTCCCCGTACTGACCGAGGTTCTTCTGGACGAGTCCACGGAACTGTGCGGAGGCGGTCATCTCGACGACGAGAACCTCGTCGACGCCGCGGATGAACTCCTCGACCTCCTCGGCCGCGAACGGCAGCATCTCCGAGACGCCGAGCGACTGCACGGAGTGGCCCGCGTCGTTGAGGCGGTCGACCGCCTCCTCGACGGTGCCCTGCTGGCTGCCGAACGTCAGGATACCGTAGTCCGCGTCGTCGGGACCGCGGTAGGAAGCCGTCTCCTCCGAGTCGAGGTCCGCGCGGATCGCGTCGAGCTTCTCCAGCCGACGGTCGACCTGCGCGCGACGGTTGTCCTCGTCCTCGCAGATGTGGCCGGTCGGGTCGTGCTCGTTACCCGTCGCAAGGTAGCGGCCGCCCGTCTGGCCGGGCAGCGAACGCGGCGGGACGCCGTCCTCGACGTCGTGCTGGAAGCGGTGAAACTTGCCGTCTTCGGAGTGGGGCTCCTCGGCGAGCTCCGCCTCCGACAGCGTGTTTCCGAGCGTCGGGTTCGGCTCGCGGTCGAAGTGGCTTTTCGGGACGTTCATCAACTCGCCGCCGAGCTTCTGGTCGTACAGCAGGATCGTCGGGATCTGGTACTCGTAGGCGAGCCGGAACGCGAGCCGCGACTGCTCGTACGCCTCCTCGACGGTCCCGGGCGCGAGCACGACGCGCTGGGAGTCTCCCTGGGACGTGTAGAGGACGTGTTCGAGGTCTGACTGCTCCGGTTTGGTCGGCAGGCCGGTCGACGGTCCCGCACGCATCGCCTCGACGAGGACGACCGGCGTCTCGGTCATCTCCGCGAGACCGAGCGGCTCGGACATCAGCGCGAAGCCGCCGCCCGAGGAGCCGGACATCGCCTTCACGCCGGCGTGGGAAGCACCGACCGCGAGCGCGGCCGCAGCGATCTCGTCTTCGACCTGCTCGGAGATCCCGTCCAGCTTCGTGAGGTGTTTCGTCATGAGGGTGAACACCTCGGTCCACGGCGTCATGGGATAGCCGGCGATGAACCGGCACCCCTCGTCGACCGCGCCGTAGGAGATGGCGTCCGAGCCGGACATCAACAGCTGTTGCTCGTCGTGTTCGCCGGTCGGGACGGAGACGTCCGGTTCGTCGACGTCGTACTCCTCGCGGACCATGTCGTAAGCGGTCTGGAGGATCTCGAGGTTCGGATCGAGGATCTTCTCCGGCATCGCGTCGCGCATGAGCTCCTGGACGTTGTCGAGCTCCATGCCGATCAGCGCGCAGGTCGCGCCGATGCCGGCCGTGTTCCGCATGACCTCGCGGCCCTGCTCGCGGGCGAGTCCGCGAAGGTCGAGCGGATACACGTGCCAGTCGTTCTCCTCGGCACGCTCCTCGAAGTTCGGGATCTCGGAGGCGTCGAGCAGCCCCGAGTCGTACACGATGACGCCGCCCTCGCGGAGCTCGTCGAGGTTCTCCGAGAGCGGTTTGATCTCCTCGTTCCCGTATACGGCCTCCTCGGACGGGTTTCGGGCGAACGAGTCGCCGAGCGCCAAGAGGAAGTTGAAGCCGTCACCACGGGACGTCACCGGGTCCGAGTCCGCGCGAATCTCCGTGTACGTGTGGCCGCCACGGATTCGCGACGGATAGTGCCGATGCGTGAACACGTTCAACCCCGATCGCATCAGGGCTTTTGCGAAGTTCTGGCTGGTGGAAGCGATCCCGTCACCGGATCCTCCCGAGATCCGCCAGATGAGTTCTTCGTCAGTCATAGTATGGGTCTGGGCCTTCCTCAGGCCTAGTAGATGAAAGTTACGTCGGTCGCCTCTTAGGGTTTGCTATGGATTCGCAAGGATCGATGATGAACGATACGGCGACGGCGAGGCGTTCGAACCCGGCGGCAGCCCTGCGTCTGCCCCGCCAGCGGGACGTTCTGCCGTCGCCGTGGCGTGCATCCCGCTCCGGTGGTCGGGCGGTCGCGCTCCGGTGGTCGGGCGGTCGCGCTCGGCGGCCGACCGCGCCTTTTTAGCCACCGGCCCGCCGAGCGGCGATATGCTCACGTTCATCGGACTCGGGCTGTACGACGAGCGGTCGATAACCGTCGAGGGACGGGACGCCGTCCGGGCGGCCGACCGCGTCTTCGCGGAGTTTTATACGAGTCGACTGGTCGGTGCGGACGTCGAGGATCTGGAGACGTACCACGGCGTCGATATCGAGGTGCGGCCTCGGGAGGGCGTCGAGCAGGATCCGGAGCCGATCCTCGCGGCCGCGGAGGCCGGCGACGCCGCATTTCTCACCGCGGGTGATACGATGATCTCGACGACCCACACCGATCTCCGGCTCCGTGCCGAGGAGCGCGGCATCGACACCCGCGTGATCCACGGCGTCACCGCTCAGTCGGCCGCCTCGAGTCTCACGGGTCTCCAGAACTACCGGTTCGGGAAGGCGGTCACGCTCCCGTTTCCGTACGCACACGGCGGTGACGACGTTCCCGCAAGCGTGCGCGAGACGATCGACGCGAACCGTGAACGCGGCCTCCACACCGTCGTCTACCTCGACATCAAGGTCGGCACCGGTCCGTCGGGTCCGGATCCCGACCACGAGGAGTACATGACCGCCGACCGTGCCGCCGCGCTGCTCGCCGAGGGGTGGCGCGACGCGCTCGCGGTCGCCGTCGCACGCGCGGGGTCGCCGGACGCGGTCGTCGCCGCCGACCGACTCTCGGCGCTCGCGACCCGCGAGTTCGGCGACCCGCTCCATCTGCTCGTGATCCCCGGCGAGTTGCATCACGTCGAGGCCGACGCACTCGCGGGTATCGCCGACGCGCCAGCGGAGCTACTGTAGCTCTCGATCCCCATCACCGACCACGTCGAGGGCGTCGCAGTCGAGCGATCCGCTACCCGTCCATTCATATACGTGTAGAGTGTGATCAAGAATCATGTCAGACGTACCCATTGATCGGATCATGTCCACGGAGCTGGTGACAGTCGACGACGACGCCGTCGTGGCGACGGCGGCACAGCGGATGCTCGCTGAGGGGGTCGGGTCCGTGCTCGTCGTCAACGAGGCGGATCGGCTGCGAGGGTTTTTGACCGCGACTGATTTCGTCCGACTCGTCTACGAGAACGACCCGGAGGACGAGACGCCGATCGGGGAGTGTATGACGACCGACGTGTTGACCGCGAGCCCGGACGACACCGCCGAGGATCTCGAGACGCTGATCACCTCCGGATACACCCATTTTCCCGTGACCGACGACGACGGCAAGGTTGTCGGCGTGGTGTCGACGACGGATCTGACCGAACACGTCGCCACAGCGTGACCGCGTGTGCGGGGCCGCGGTGAGTTCGACCGGAAGAGCAAAGAGTCGCGCTAGCACGGATCGGTGTATGGATCCGGACGACAGGACGCGCGTTCACGAGGTAATGTCGACCCCACTCGAGACGATCGACCCGCACGCGTCGCTTCGCGACGCGGCACGGCGGATGCACGACAGCGACATCAGCGCGCTCGTCGTCACGACGAGCCGCCGTGCGATCGTCACCCAGAGCGACGTTATCAGTGCGGTCGCAAACGGGCTGGACCCGAACGAAACCTCAGTCAGCGACGTGATGACCGAGGACGTCGAGACCGTGACTCCCGATCTCTTAATGGAGGAGGTAGCCGCGATGATGACGATGTACGGCGTGAAACATCTCCCGGTCGTCGAGGACGACTACGTCGGCATGGTCTCCTCGACCGACGTCGCCGCCCACCTCTCGTAGCGGCACAACGCCGCGACATTGCGAGTGTCCCTACCGATCGCGAGCGGGGGCTCACAACAACAGCAGCGGTGCGCCGACCGCGACGCCGACCGCGATGAGGACCAGGTTCCAGATCAGCACGGGTCGCACGAGATCGCGCGTGATGCTGGCGGCGAACACCGTCTTGACAAGGATGCTCGCGGCCGTCCCGGCGACGACGCCGGCGACCGCGGTGTCGACCTCGATCTGTCCGGTGCCGAGCAGCGAGACCGCGGTCGTCGTCGCGGTGCCCGAGGAGACGAGTCCGGCGAGAAACGCGGTGGCGACGAATCCGCCCGCGCCGAACGTCCGCTCGGCAGCGACGGAGACTAACAGGACGAGCAAAAACAGCGCACCGAACGTCAGCGCGTTCCGGAGACTGAACGGGGAGGTGAGATCCGCCTGCAGCTCCGCGCGCCAGTCGCTTCGCCAGACGGCGATCGCGACGCCCGTGGCCGCGATCGCACCGAGCGGCGCGCCGACGATGAGCGCGGCCTCCGGAACGAACGCCGCGACGATGACCGCGTTACGGACCGCCATCGCGGCGTTCGCGAGGAGGATCGATCCGACCGCGATGCCGAGTAGATCCGTGTGCCCCTTCGCCCGTTTTGCCATCTCCGCGACGACTGCCGTCGAGTTGACGAGTCCGCCGAAGAACCCGGTAACTGCGTAGCCGCGGCTCTGGTACTTCTTTACCAGCACGTAGTTGACGAAACCGATCGCGCTAATGGCGATCACGAGCGCCCAGATCAGCCGGGGCTGGATCGCGTCCCACGGGTCGATCGTTTCCGCGGGCAACAGCGGGTAGATCACGAACGCGAGAATGGTGAACTCCACCGCGCTACGCATCTCCTCTCTGGAGAGACCCCACGCGAACTGGTGAAGCTCGCGTTTCAACACTAAAAGCAGCGAGGAGAGCACGGCGACGGTCACCGCCTCGATGAAGAAGTCGTTCGCGACGAGCGCGCCGAGTCCGTACGCGACCAGCAGCGAGACGGACGTCGTCAACGACAACCCCTCGACCGCCTCGACGACGAAGCTCTGTACCGCTAGCAACACTGCGGTTGCGATGATCAACACGCCACCGACGATCAACAGCCCGTCGCTGCCGAGGATCGAGAACACTGCCGCGAGCAGGCTAACGAGCGCGAACGTCCGGATCCCCGCCGGTTTCTGTGACCATTCGCGTTCGAGTCCGAGAAACATCCCCAGAAGCGTCGCCGCCACGAGTCGCGCGACGTCCGTCTCGAGATACACCATCGGCTCGAAGCCGGCGAGCATCCCGGCGGACCTACCGAGCGCGACGATGGAGGTACCGAGTGCGACGATGGAGGTACCGAGTGCGACGACGGAGGTACCGAACGTCATTGGATCTCACCACCGAGCGTCACGGCAAACCCATCTCCGAACGTCACGGCAAACCCGCCCTCGAGTGCGGCGACCGATCCGCAGCGTGATCCGCGTGGCGGCGTCATACCTCAACCGACGTGTCCGGCGACGGCTATAGTTTGCTATGTGTTATGGTAGTATGGAACGCTTGGCATGATGTCCACCATGATCGCATACCCGAATCACCCGTACGACGCTAGGTGCTGCGTGCTCGATCTCGGGCGTACGTCGCTCACGAGGGTGGATGGGTGGTTTATAAGCGATACCGTGGAGGGGTTGGTGTTCATTTATAAGTGAGTCGCGAGAGCGATAGCTCCGCGACGAACGATCCGAAAGCCCCAGCCGCGACGGCTCGCGCGCCTTGCTGCGCTCCTCGGTCGCTCGCGGTGCTCGCTCCCTGTGGTGCTTACTGCGGCGGGCGTCGCCCCACCGGGAGACTGCGTCTCCCGAGCCCCCGCTCGCTCCGCTCGCGGGGATCGCGGCTGCCCCTTTCGATCCCACCCGACCGCAGCCGCACAGCACCTCACGCCTCCCCAGCCTCGTCGGCGGCTCGCGCGTTCCGCGCTCGCCGCCGCCTCCCTCGCACGCGCTCCTCGCGCCCTAGAAAGGGCGCTCGGAGGCGCGCGCCGACCGCCCGCAGTCGCCTGATAAACGAACAATGTTTTGCTTGTGGTTGCGGTGGCGCGCGCCGCGAGCGGGCCGCAGGCCCGTGAGCGAGCGCGCGAGGGAGACCGGAGGGGCCGCCGAGCGGTTCCGGCGGCCCCTCCGGTCGAGGCTGGGGTGGTCCGAGGCTGCGGTGCGGGGCGGGACTGGAAGGGGCAGTCGCGAGGGCGACGCACGGCGACGCAAGGACCGCAAGGAGCGAACGCAGTGAGCGACTGAGGACCGCAGCGAGCCGCGCGAGCCGTCGCGGCTGGGGCTTCCAAGTCGGTCTCTGCTCCACCGCTCACTTATATACCACTCCTCACCGCGCTGAATACACCTTTATAAACCACACATCGATTCTCGTATGCGCAATATACGCCCGAGATCACTCACTGGGATGGCTGCAATGTACAGTTCCCGTATGAGTGTGAACCGGTCTATGACATCTTCAGATATGGCTACACACATCTCCGTGAAGTACCTCGGGGTCAAGCCCCGAGGCACTCTGCCTGTTAGTTCTGTAGATCCTGCCGATCGGTCGCGAGCGTGCTCACCGGTTCGTCGGCTCGCGTGGAAGGTCAAGCGACTCCGTGAGGTTGTGCTCCTCGCCGGTGATGATGTAGAGGACGTCCTCCAGGACGACGACGAGTTCTGGGAGTTCGCGGGCGACCAGGTAGGTGATCCCGATCAGCGCGACGACCGCGAGCAGCTGGCTGATGATCCGGTCGGAGACGAGAAAGGAGACGCGGTACGGGTCGGTCGCGCCGAACATCGCCAACACGAGGTCGGGCTGCCAGTGCATGTACTGGTTGCCCGCAACGATGGAGATGAACGCCGTCCGGATGATGTTGAGGACGTAGATGAGCGGGATCGAGACGGCGAGCGCGCGGAGCTTGCGCGAGAGGGGCGCGTTCACCGCCGCGATCAGACCGCCGAAGATCGCCATGCTACCGAGGCCGGTACACGCGAGCACGACGTGGATCCGAACGGTGTGGCCGTCGTCGAGGATCCACTCGTAGGCGGCGTCGTACCCCTCGCGGCTGGTGACGCGTTCGGGGGCGTAGCCGAGCAGGTCGATCAACAGCCCGGTGTGGGTGGCGACCACCTCGATGAGCACCTGTCGCGGCTCCGGGAGCGCGAGTCCGGCGACCGAGATGGCGGGGATCGTCTCGAACGGCAGATAGATGAAAAGCATCAGCGCCACCGCACGAGTGAGAACGAAAAGCGACGCGCGACCGTTGTACAGTAGGTAGCCCGCGTACGCGCTCGCCGGCGCGCCGGCAAGTGCGAGGATCGCCTCCACGTAGCTCTGGTGTTCGAAGGCGAAGAACGGCACCATCGTGAGCCAGAACAGCCCGAACAGCCCCCACGTGCCGGCGGCGAGGGTGCGTCCTGCGGCGTGGCCGCGATGGTCGAGCACCCACGCGACCGCAAAGAGGAGCGCGACGAGCCACGCGAAAGTGAACGTGTCCGGGAGCGCGGCTAGCGGAGCGAACGCGCTCGCTGTACTCATACCGAGTCGGTCGGGTTTCGCCGGATAAAGCCCTTGTCGTTGTCTGCGGAGCATGCCGGGGCTCCGGTGGAGATGGCTCGAGTGCCGGACGGAAGCAGCGATAACACTCGCGGAGCGATCCGCCACGAAGAGCCGGAGAATCCCACGCTGCCGACCGGAACGCGTTTCCCGAGGCAGTCGAATGTGGTGAACGACTGATGAGCAGCGAGCTAGAACGAACGAGCAGGCTCGTGCGACGATCGCTCGATCCGGAGACGGTGCCCGTCTTCGAGGATCGGTTGGAAAGCCAGGCCGAGTGGCTCCGAACGGCCATCGAGGAGGGTCGGATGAACAACGACGACTTCGCGGTCGGGCTGGAGCTGGAGCTGTACGCCGTCACGGCCGACGGAGCGACGGCGACGACGGATCGAGCCGCGGACGCCGGTGGCCCCCACCTCGCGCCGTTGCCCGATTCGGTGTTCGAGACGACGGGCGTAAACAAAGAGCTCGGCGTTCACAACGCCGAGATCAACACGGAGCCGACCCTGCTGTCCGATGGTGGGCTGGCGGCGCAGGCGACCGCGATCCGGGACCGAACCGAGGCGGCTCGCGCCGCGGCTCGAACCCACGAGCGTGAGTTGGTGCTCGACTCCATATGGACGCTCGCGCCCGAGGAGGGAGCCGTCGAGTATCTCTCCTCGACCACGAGCCACGACGGCGTCGTATTCGCGGAGCACATGCGCCAGGCCCCTCGGTACGTCGCGCTCGATAACCACGTGCTCGAGTACGCCGACGACGGTCCGGTCCCGCTGTCGGTGCCGGGCGCCGACCACGGGTTCCCGACGATCCTCTTCGAATCGCTCGCCACGTCGATCCAGCCACATCTCCAGGTCCCGACTGCGGCCGAACTCCCGGCGTACTACAACACGGCGATCCGCACGCTCGCTCCGACGCTTGCGCTGTCCGTGAACTCACCGTTTCTCCCGGGAGCGCTGTACAACGAGGTCGACGATCCCGAGACGCTCGTCGAGGAGACACACGACGAACTCCGGATCGCGATCTTCGAGCAGTCGGTCAACCACACGCCGAACGCGAAAGTGCGCGTCCCGCGAGACATCGAGACCGCTACTGACGTGGTCGACCGCGTCCGCGAGGACGACCGTTGCGCGCCGTTTCTTCGGGAGTGGGTCGACGATGAGTCGGACCGCGAGACGCTCGCGGATCGGATCTGGGAGTTCGATCATAAACGGGGCACGTACTGGCGGTGGCTACGCTGTGTGATCGGTGGCGCGCGTATCGGGCCGGGCAACGACGAGCAGTCGCTCCGTATCGAGTATCGGCCGATTCCGTGTCAACCGACCGTCACCGACGTGGTCGGCATGCAGGCGCTGGTCGTGGGGCTGATCCACGGGCTGGTGACGGCCGATCACCCGATCACCGAACTCCCGTGGGAGGTCGCGGAGTCGAACTTCTACAGCGCCGCCGAGGCGGGAATACACGCCGAACTCGACTGGATAACTGCGGACGGGACACGAACGACGGACCGAGACCGGATCTTCGCGGACGTGTTCAGCCACGCTCGCAGCGGGCTGAGCGCAGTCGGCGTTCCCGCCGACGATATCGAGCGGTACCTGTCACCGATCGAGGAACGCTGGTCGCTCCGGACCACCCCCAGCGACTGGAAGCGGGCTCGCGTTCGGAACGCCCTCGAGGACGGAGCGGAACTGGAGACGGCGATCGCCGAAATGCAGCGAGAGTACCTGCGACACAGTCTTACAGCCGACTCCTTCGTCGAGTGGCTCCCGTCGACGGAGTGATCCGCCTCGAAAGATGCTGAAACGACAGTAACAAAAGTGTCTCTCCCATGATCGGTGTATGATCGAAACACCTCGCCGGCAACTGCTGGCGGCCGCCGCAACCGGGACAACGCTCACCACCGCCGGCTGTAGCGCCCTCGAAGAGGAGGGGGCCGAGGAGACCGATGACGGCGCGGCCGAGGAGACCGACGGGGACGACACACCTGCCGATGCTGCGGCGGCCGCGATCGCCGTCGACGTCGAGGAGGAGCTACAGGCTGCACAGGCCGAGATACAGCAGCGACTGGAGGAAGGAGAGATCGACCAGGAGGAGGCGCAGACCGAACTGCAGGAAGCACAGATGGAGGTGCTGTCGGAGACGATCGGCGAGATCGAAGCGGACGCGGCGGACATCGACGGGCTGGCCGTCGCCGATACGAACGCACAACTCGGACTCGTGCTCGTCGACGGCGACGCGAGGGCCGTGCTCGATCAGCTCGATTCCGAGTACGTTGCCGCGCTGCTCCCTGCCGATGAGTTTCAGGCGGCTTGAACAGTCAACCGAAGTTCACCGGGAATCCACATCGTTCTCGCGACAGGCGCGTGGGATATACGGGAGCCGACGCGACGTGACGTGACATCCTCCGCGCCGTGAACGGCGCGGCTGCTCACCGCGCGGCGGTCCCGTTCGTGTAGCGGTCCCACAGGAACAGCGCGGGCGGGAGCGCGATGACGGCCCCGACGAACGAGTAGACCACGCTCGTCGCCATCAGGAAGCCGAAGTCGCCAAGGACGGGCGTGATCGCGAGCGCGAGCGCGCCGGTGCCAAGCGACGTCGTGAGCATGCTCCCGGTGAGCGCGCCGCCGGTTCCGGAGAGGGTCGTCCGCAGCGACGCGTACGTGTCAGGGGTGTCGTTGTACTCGTCGATGAACCGCGCGGTGATATGCACCGAGTAAGCGATCCCGATCCCGATCGCGATCGAGAGGATCGTGGCGGTCAACGCGTTCAGCGGCATCCCGAGATAGCGCATGGTGCCGATCAACGATGCGACCGCGATCGCGATCGGGAACACGTTCACCACGCCGAGTAACGGTCGTCCCTCGATCACCCAGTAGGCAACCACGAGGAACACCGCCGTGAGCCCCAGCGCGAGTGTCAGCCCCTGAATGGCCGACTCGAAGATGAGGTCGGTGATGACGTCGAAGATGATTATCTGGCCGGTGGCGATCGCGGCGTATCGGTACTGTTCGGCGTGTTGGGCACCGTCGGCGGCGACCTCGTCCTGTGTTGCACCCGCCTCGACGATGTACTCGACCTGTGCGCCACGCCGGTCGTCGGTGAGGTAACGTTCCGCCTGCGGCCCCGCCTCCGAGGCGAGCAGCTCGTCGTACACCCGATCGAGGTTTCGGTCCGGGATCCCGTTACCGCTTCGGTCGTTGCGGGCGACGAGCGCCGCGAACTCCTCGTCGTTTTCTGCGTGTGATCGGATGACGGTGACGATGCTCGTCGCATCCGCCCGTCCACCGGGGCCGACCGCGAGCGTGCCCGGCGGATCGTCGTCGGGTGCTGCAAGCGCCTCCAGAGCGTGATCCTGTTCGAACGGCCCCTCGACGAATATCGTTATCGACTCGTCTTGATTCGCCTCGAACCGGTCCTCGAGGAGGTTGATCGTCGACGTTACCGTGTACTCACCGGGCGCGAACGGCTCCGGAATGTGTTCGACGTACCACGCTTCCTCCTCGGGGGGCAGGAAGTCCTCCTCGTCGAAGGTGGTGTCGACGCCGGTGCCGTACGCGCCGAGCGCGCCGCCGAAAAGCACCAACGCGACGACGAACGCCAGCGGGGCTCGCCGGCCGACGGTCGCGGAGACGGCGAGGACCCGGCCGAGCGCCGACTCCTCGGTGGCGATCGGCGTCGAGTTGAACTCCGGAACGCCGTACCGTTCCCGGATGCGATCGACCTCGAGTTTCAGCGCCGGGAGGAACAGCCCGAAAATCAGGAACGTGAACACGATCCCGACCGCGGAGGCGATCCCGAGATTCCGGATCGGATCGAGCTCGGAGACGACGTTCGCGCCGAATCCGAACACCGCGGTGACGGTGACGATGATGAACGCGATCGCGAGCTGGTTGGCGGCGATCCGCATCGACGGAATCGGAGCGATCCCTTTCACCGTCTCCTCGCGATACCGGTTGATGATGTGGATCCCGAAGTCTATCCCTACCGCCAGCAGCAACACGGGGACGGCGATCAGCTGCTGGTCGAACGGGATCCCGGAGAAGCCGAGGAAGCCGAACGTCCAGATGATCGTCATCAACAGCGCGAACAGTCCGAGCGCCATATCTATCGGGTCGCGATAGGCGACCGCAAGGAAGCCGAACAGCAACACGACGACCACGGGCATGACGATGGCGAGCGAGTCGCCGATGATCTCGCCGAACTCGTCGTTGATGATCCCGGACCCGAACGCTCGGAGGTCGGCGGGCTCATCGCTGGCGAGGTCGTCGACCGTCGTCTGGATCTCGGTCAGGTCGTCACTGTCGAACCCTTGCGGGACGTCGTGAGAGATCACGGTGATCGACGCCGACGCGGACGCCTGATTCTCGTTGAAGTCGTCGGAGACGATGGCAGTGAACTGCGGGCGCTCGCTCGCGTGCCGCACTGCAGCCCGGACCTCGGAGTCCGTCGAGCGCTCGACGGCGCGACGCATCTCCGCGGGCGTCTCTGCGGTCGGATCGAGCGTCCGTGCGACGATCGTCGCCGGGCCGTTCGCGGCGTCGTATCTGAGCTCCTCTCGGTCGTCGACCCGCTCTAACACCCGGAGGGTGTAGAGCAGCTCACCCCGCGTCAACACGTCGTTACCCGAGTGAATGAGCTGTGTCGTCTCCTCGCCCGCCTCGAACGGGTCCTCGAACTCCTCGTTGATCGCCTCCAGCGCTTCCTGCTCGGGGAGATCCTCGGTGAAGCCGCCGGTGGCGTCCGTCTCCGTCTCGACGGCCGACATCCCGCCGGCGAACACTGCCGTAACGACGAGGAACGCAACCACGACCGTCTTCGGTCGCGAAACGACCGCTTCGTTCACCTCGTGGGTGAGATCCTCGATCCGATCGTCGAGTCCACCCATCTATTCCTCACGACGATAGTAGTAGTAGCCGCCGCCCGCAGCCACGACGACGAGCACGCCGACGACGAGCAGCCACGGGAACCCGTCCTCGGCGTCGACGACGGTTATCGCGACGCGCGTCGTGTCGGACAGCTGGCTGTTCCCGCGCTCGTCGTCGTACCGGAAGTCGAAGGAGATCGGGTACGTCTTTGCGGTCGCGCCGGAGTCCGCCTCGAGCTCGAACGTCATCGTCGTGGTCTCACCGGGATCGAGCTCCTCGACGAACGCCTCGTCGTCGTCGCTGTCGAGCGGATCGTTTGCGAACAGGCGGGCTTCCACGTCCGAGGCGGTCTCGTCGAGGTTGTTCGTCACCTCGACGTCAAACTCGATCGTCTCGCCAGCCGTGATCTCGCGGTCGACGACCTCGAGCAGGAACTGGTCGCGTTGCGGCTCGACGTCGAACAGCAGCTCGACGTCCTCGTACGCGCGGCGCTCGAAGTCGGCGTTGCGGTAGAGAACGGTCACGTCGGCGGTCCGGGAAACGGGCTCGGCCTCGCCGCCGATCTCGATCGGGAGTCGGAACTCCGCGGACTCGCCGGGCGCGAGCGTACCGACCGCGACCGACTGCTCGATCGGGATGACGTTCGGCGACTCCTCGGCGTACTGTACGACGACGTTTTGCGCCTCGGTCGGACCCTCGTTGGTCACCGTGCCGTACACGTCGCCGTCCTCGCCGACGCGGAGATCGGACTCGATATCGTCGATACTGAACCGCTGCTCGTCGAGCGGCGTCACTGCACCACGGATCCCTTCGTCGACCCGCAGGATGTTGTCGGCGTTTCTGAACGTGACGTTGCCGCCAATGGTGTAATCACGGAGCGGCGAGCCGTCAGCGATCGTCGTCTCATACCGGACCGTCTCCGACTCGCCGGGTTCAAGCTCGTCGATTCGAGCACTGTCACCGGGGAGATCCGCCTCACCGAGGAAGAGGCCGTCGCTCTGCGCGCTCAGTCCAACGTCGATGTCGGTGGCTGCGTCCGAACCGGTGTTCTCGAGTTCCGCTTCGAGCGTCCCGGTGTCGCCGATCTGTGCGTCGGTGGTCGCGTTCGTGATCGCGAATCGCGCCTCGTCGCGCACCTCGACTTCGACCGTCTCCGTCACGGTGCGCGAGCGGTCTTGTGTGACGCCGCCACCCTGCTGGAACGTGTGTGAGTACTTCAGCTCGACGTCGACGTCGTACGTGCCCTCGGGGGTGTCCTCGGGGACGTCGATCGCGAGCGTCACCGGACGAGGCTCGTTCTCGGTGACCGACCCGACCGCCGCCTGCCCGGTCATCACGGTCAGGGGGCTGTCCGCGTCCGCCTCGGCGCGGACGTTGCGCGCGGTGGTGACGACCTCGCGCAGTTCGGAGCTGCCGAAGCTGAGCGAACCGTCGTTGGAGATCTGGATCTCCACCTCGTTCGTGCTACCCGGGGTGACGTACCGCGCCGGAGAGTGCACGTCGAGGTCTGGCGAGCCGCGGACGGTCGGCGGTCGTTGTTGTTGCGCGATCGCGTCGCCGGCGGCGGACGCGTCGAGCGACTGCTGAGCGGACGCGTCGAGCGACTGCTGGGCGGGTGACTGACTCGCGCCGAACGCCGGGCCGGTAACGGCGAGTAGCCCGACGCCGACGAGGAGAAACGTCACTGCGAGAAGAACGCCGAGACGAGGGAGACGCGTCATCCGTTACCCCCACAGACGGACGGGAGCGGCTTCGGAGAGCAACGATACGGGAAACGACTGCGGGAGTACTGGCGTCGCATTCACGTGACGAATAAGAATCCACGAATAGATAATATTTACGTTCGTGGATGCCGTATCCCCTTGTATGAGGCGCGAGCGCGCAATCGAACACGAGTCGCTCCGGGGCGTATGAGTCGGTTTAGCGAGGCGGAGCGGGAGCGCATTCGGTCGGCGCTGGTCGAGGCGGGCCGCGAGCTGTTCGCCCAGTTTGGCTTCGATCGGACGCGGATCAGCGATATCACCGAGGCGGTCGATATCGGGACGAGCACGTTCTATCAGTTCTTCGACTCGAAAGAGGCGCTGTACGTCGAGGTGCTCTGTGTCGAGCGCGACCGGCTGCTGGCGGAGATCGACGAGGCGGTGAGCGAGGCGGAGTCGCCCCGCGAGGAGCTCCGGACGATGCTAGAGACGCTCCTGCAGGAGGTCCGGTCGAACCGGCTGATATCTCGGCTGATCATCGACGACGAGATCCGCGGAATACAGGAGCGATTCGCGGAGTCGGACTCGGCGGCGGACGACGACCACCACAGGACGGAGCTGTCGTACGCAAAACAGTGGGCCGAGCTCGAGGAGTTCCGGTTCGACGACCCCGCGGTCGTCCGCAGCATGATCCGGTCGCTTATCTTCATCACGCGGGCGCGCGACCGGTCGGTCGCCGGCCCCGATCAGGACGTCCCGTACGAGGCGATCGAGGCAGCGATCGTCGACGTCGTCGTCGCCGGATTCTTCGACGACGGCTCCGCCAGCTCGTGATCTCGTCGCGAGCGATGCGGCAGCGAAAAATCCGTGAGTGATGGACCGATCCGGTCGGGATCGGTGGGTGAAACTCGTGGGTGACGGTCCGTCGTCGGAGCGGCGTTAGCTCCGGCGGCGGGTCGCGAGCAGCGCGGCGGCGACGAGCGCGACGAGTGCGACGACGGCACCGAAGCCGGGCGTGTCGTCGTCGGTGTCAGCGTCGTCAGCGTCGTCGGGAGTCGGCGTCTCGTCCGGCGTGGGCGTCTCGTCCGGGGTGGGCGTCTCCTCCGGGGTGGGCGTCTCCTCGGGCGTCTCGGGTGCCTCGACGACCAGCTCGCCGGCGACGCTGGCGTTCGCGGTGTGGATCGAGTGGACGTACGTGCCGGGGTCGGCAGGCGCGTCGACCTCGAACGACACCGACGCGGTGTCGTCACGGTCGAGCGTCAGCTCCTCGGTGGCGACGGGGTCGTCGTCGATGCGGAGCTCGACGGTCTGGGTGGCCTCGGTGCCGCCGATGTTCGTCACCGTCGCGGAGACGGAGAGGGTGTCACCGGGGGCCGCCGTGGCGGCGGCGGGGTCGAGCGCGGTCACGTTGAAGAACGCGGGATCGGGCTCCGTCGCGGGCGGGTCGGCGTCATCGTCGCCGACGGGTGCGCCGGAGGTGACGCCGGTGTCGGTCACCTCGAAGGTGAAACTGTAGCTGCCGGCGTCGATCTCGGTGAAGTCGGCGGTGAGCGAGCCGTCGCGGAGCCCTCGGACGACGAGGACGTCGTCGGCGGCGTGGGCGTCGTGGACGACGCCGTCGACCGCGAACGGCTGGCGGTCGGCGTGGGGATCGGGGTTGTCGGCGGCACCGCCCTCGCGGAACAGCGACTCGAGATCCTCGTAGTCGAGACCGTCGGCGCTGACGTTGAGGTTGTAGCTGGCGCGGTTCGAGCGAATTTCGAGATCGACGTCGTCATCGGCGGTGGTGATCCGGTCTTGGCCCCACTCGACGCGGAGCGACTGCCTGGTCACCTCGATCGGGCGGGCATCGGTCTCGTCAACGAGGTCCGTGGCAACGCCATCAGCGTCAAAACGGAGCACTTGTGAACGGTCGTCGCCGGAGACGAGCACGTACTCGCCGTGGAGCGCGTCAGTCGACAGCGTCAGCGAGCGGTCGTCGTCGAGTCCGTACTCCCGGACGAACGAGCCGGCACGATCGTCGCTGCGGTCGTACGTCCGGAGTTCGACGGTGTCGACATCGGTCACGGACTCGGGAACGGCGAGCCCGAGGGTCTGCCCTTGGAAATAAAGCGAACCGGAGGTGAACGTCGCATCGACGCCGCCGCGCTCGACGGCGGGAGGTGTAGCCTGCGTGGCGGGTGCCGCCCCCGCGAGCGGGATCGCGACGACGGACAGGATCATGATCGTCGCGAGCAGAAGGGCTCGGACGGTTGTCGAGGGTGTAGATCGGGATCGCATCTCTGCGGGCAGAAACGAGGCGAGCACTTAAGAACTGAGTGGTGAGCGAGATGATCGCAGGCTCGGGGGGGGAGTGCGGACTGCGCGGTACGGCGGTTGGCGACGACCCGATCGGAACCGATTTCCCACGGGTCATTCGTGTTCGGATATGGAACGACGCGACGTCGTGGCGGCGGTCGGCGCGCTCGCGACATCGGCGCTTGCCGGGTGTGCAGACGAGGAGGGGGCGGAATCCGGTGCGGACGACGAGGAGCCGGAGCCGGCCGGAGGTCAGGTGGGCGGCACCGACGCCGGGACGGACGAGGTGCACGAGGGGATCCAGGCGATCAACGACGCGATCACGGTGATCGACGACGAGCTCGGCGTGGAGTCGGGCGGCGTGGACTCAGGGTATATGTGGGTCGAGTTTCACACCTCCGGCGAGCTGCTGGAGGACCTGGAGGTCGTTGGCGGGGCGTACGCCGGCGCGGTCGAGCAGGGACTGGAGTGGAAAGCCGAGGCGACGGCGGTGCGATCGGAGACGTCCGTTCCCGAGTACGACGTCACGATCCGGCCCGAGTGGGCACAGCAGCTCGTCGACGAGGAGATCTCCGGACAGGAGTATCTCGAACGGATCGAGGAGACGATCGACTGACGCGCTCGTACGCGGCGCTCACGCCACGGGGCGGTGGCGACGCGGTGGGAGCCGCCGCGGTGGGAGCCGCCGGGCCCACACGGATGCGGGCGATCGGAAGCGATTTCCGGCGCGTCGCCCGTGTTCGGGTATGCATCGACGCGACGTCGTGGCGGCGGTCGGCGCGCTCGCGACATCGGCGCTCGCCGGGTGCGCGGACGAGGAGCCGGACGGGCCGGTCGCCGACGACGCGGACCCGACCGAGGACGACGCCGACGACGACGCGGACTCGCCCGAGGCCGTCGAGGCGTTCCACAACGCGATCACGGTGATCGACGACGAGCTCGGCGTGGAGGCGAGTGGCGTGGAGTCGGCGTTCGTGTGGGTCGATTTTTACACCTCGGGTGAGCTGCTGGAGGACCTGCAGGTCGTTGGCGGGGCGTACGCCGGCGCGGTCGACCAGGGGCTCGACCGGACGCTCGACGCGATCGCGGTACAGGAGGACGCGCCGGTCGAGGAGTACGTCGTCACCGTCGAGCCCGAGTGGGCACAGCAGTTCGTCGACGAGGAGATCTCCGGACAGGAGTATCTCGAACGGATCGAGGAGACGCTCGAATAGTAGCATCGACGACTCCGTATCGATCGTTCGGATCGTCGTATCGCCGGAAATCGGATACGAGAGTCGTCTAGACACGAGTTTTATATCCTCGCTGGTCGATCATTAGATATGGCCTCGCGCAGAGAACTCCTCGTTGCCACCGGGATCGCGATCGGTCTCGCGGGCTGTTCCGACGACGCAGATCCGGGGGACGACGAGGCTGGCGAAGCGAACGGAGAACCGCCGCGGGACGGGGTGCAGCTCGGTGACGTGCTGTTGCAGGGAACCGACGGCGACGAGCCGCACAGCGTCCAGATCGCCGTGGAGGGCGACACGGGCGTCGTCCATCTGGACACGTACTCGGTCGAGCCCGGAGAGCCCGCGGTGCACGTCCACCGGGAGTGGGACGACAGCTACACCGAGTACATGATTAACGTTCGCGTCGACGGGCAGGACCGCCGGACGATCGACGTGCTCGAGCTGACGGACCGCGTCGGCGGGTGTGCCGACGTGCTCGTTCTCCTCGACGCCGATGGATCGGTGAGCGTGTGGGATCGGTCGTGTGCGGAACCACGGCCCGATCCGGACGCGGACGACGCGGACGACGCGGACGATGAGGACGGGGACGCGGACGACGCGGACGACGAGGACGATCCGGACGGAGACGCGGACGACGAGGACGACGCTGAAGCCGATGACGGGGACGCCGCGAACGATGACGGAGAGGGAGCGAACGAGTCGTAACAGTTGTTGGCAATGTGATCTACTTTATTCAGTCTGACCGACCTGGACACTGCGGAATCCTTGCCGGTCATTGTTCGTTTGTCAGTGCTCCGACTTCGGCTTTTCTATCTGTTTTTGACGTTCGTTTCATCTGGAGTGACGGGCTTCACTCGAAGCTCTCCGAAGCCGTACTTCGAGTGGTTCCCGACGCGGGTGAGTCCGGACATCGCGGTCGGCACGCCGGCAAAAAGCGTGAAAGTCAAACCGGGCTGGGAGTCGGTTGCTGCCGATCCGGGTCCGCTGCCGGACAACCGGGAGGATCGGCGGACGCAGCTGTGGCTCGTCGGTGTGAGTCGGATAAAGAAAAACCGCGAACGGGGGCCGGCCCGCGTGGGCCGGTGGTGTTAGCCTGGGTCGCCGGGCGCGTCTCGGGACTCGCTGGCGTCCGTGTTAGGGACGGCGGCGGGTCGCGAGCAGCGCGGCGGCGATGAGCGCGACGAGGGCGACGACAGCGCCGAAGCCGGGCGTGTCATCGTCAGTGTCGTCGGGCGTGTCCTCAGGGGTGTCCTCAGGGGTGTCCTCAGGCGTGTCCTCAGGCGTGTCCTCAGGCGTGTCCTCAGGCGTGTCCTCAGGCGTGTCCTCAGGCGTGTCCTCAGGCGTGTCCTCCTCGTCGTCGATGGCCTCTACGATCTCACCGGACGCTTCCGGCCGGTCGTCCGGCCAGTTGCCGCGGAGGGTGAGGTCGTAGGTGTCACCGACGTTCGTGTCGCTCAGGTCGAACGTGCCGGTCACGTCCTCGTCCTGAGTGACTTCGAGGTCGGACTCAGTGATGATGAACGAGGGGCGAGTGTCGCCGGACGAACGGACGCGCATGTCGACCTCGCTGGCCGGCGCGATGTTCGTTTCGGCGGTGAACTCGAACTCCTCGTCAGCGGTCGCGTTGTACGGGTCCTCGACGAACTCGCCAACGCGTTCCTCGACGTCGTACGTGCGATCGGTTACCTCGAAGAGGTCGTCGAGGTCATCGTCATCATCTCCGTCGAACTCGAGGAGCCAGTTGTCCTCAACGCGGAAGTTCGTGTTGAACTCGTAGTCATCCTCATCGTCGAGGACGCGGTCGGACTGGAACGGAGCGTTACCGTCGCTGTTCCAGTTGTCCGTTTCGACCGCCAGGAAGACGTCACTGACGCCTTCCTCGACGATCACGTCGAGTTCGTCGTCAAGCTGGTCGTTCTGGACGCGGAGACGCTCGACGTTCGGACCGGCGCTGTCACGCGTCTCACGGAGGCGAACGCGAGCCGCACGCTCGCTTTCACCATCGGCGTCGTTCTTTGCGTGGAACAGCGTCCACTCATCCTGATCGAGACCGTCAGCATCGGAGTCGACGAGTGCTTCTAGGCCAGCGGTTTCGTCCGCGTAGTAGAACATCCCGTCGAGACCGGTGCCGCCGAGTTCGTGGATCAGGACGTCGTCCTGCGCGACGAGGTCGCGCTCGGTGACGTTACCTGCCTCGGCACCCGCGGCGACATCGCTCGGGTCGTCGAGGTCGTCGTAGGTGTCTTCAGAGGCAGTCCAGACGCCCATGTCGGCCTCGGTGCGCTGATCAATGAGCAGCGAACCGACGTCGTCCGGGTTGTCAACTGCCTCCCAGAACTCGTCTTCCTCTGCGAGGACGGACATGTCGTAGTCACCGTCGCTCAAGAGGAACTCGAGCGCGTTGGTGGTGATGTACTCGCCCTCGGATTCAGCGTCGTCTCCGAACTGGTTGGAGTCGACACTGATCTCGGCGTCTTCGTCAGCGTCGTCTTCATCGACCCAGACCACGTCGTCGACGGAGACGACCTGCTCGTATCCTTCGTCTTCGAGGTCACCGAGGTCGATGTCTCCGGAGAGACCCTCGTCGTCAATGATCTCCTCAGCAGTGACGACGTTGTCGTCGCCGTCAACGAACAGACCGGTCGTGCCGGCCGTGTACGTGTTGAAGTAGAGCGTGATCTCGTCAGTCTCCTCGTTGAACTCCTCGATGGAGACGTTTAGCTGGTAGCCGAAGTCGTCTTCCTCACCGATGACGAGCGCACCATTGCTCGCGGCCTCGTTGGCTTCGAGCGTGATGGATGCGATGCCACCCTGCGAGGTTTCGACCGTGCTGTCGACGAACTCGATCTCGGCGTCGTCGACGTCTTCGACGGTGATCTCGGCGGTGTCCTCAGCGTCCGTGTCGAAGGACTCGAAGAGGAACTCGTATTCACCGTCATCGATGTCGGTGAAGTTGGTTTCCTCCTCGCGGTCGTTGATCCGGAACATTCCGACCTTCTCGTCGGAGTCGAGGTCGCCGTCCTCACCATCCTGGTAGAGGAAGACGTTGAAGTCACCGTACGTTTCAAACGGCGGATCAGCGTTGCGGAGCTCGTCGTCAACAGTGCTGGCCTCAACGGCATTACTTTCAGCATCGTCGAAGTCCTCGCCGTCGGCGAGAATGCCGAACAGCTCCTCGTTGTCGAGGTCACCGTCAGCACTGACGTTCAGCGTGTAGCGGTTGCGGTTGGAGTCGATCTCCAGGTCGGTGAACGCGTCACTGCCGGAGTCGGCGACTTCGTCGTCATCGAACTCGGCGTCGAGGTCCATGATGCCGACCTCGAACGTGTTCGCGCGGACTTCCTGCAGGTTACCGCCGCGCAGGAAGTAGTCGCCAGTGTCGAGGTCGCCCGTCTCGATCAGGACGACCAGGTCATCCTCTTCGACGCCTTCGAACTGGTTGACGAAGTCGTTGTCGCCCTCATCTTCGGCTTCGACGACTTCGAGTTCCTCAATGTTGCTGGAGGACTCGATTTCGTTACTGTCGAACGAGGTCACCTCACGGAGACGGACTTCGTCGCCGTCGCCGAGGCCGACATCGTCATCGAGTATGGCCAGAGTGTCCTGACCCTGGTAGGCGAAGTCGCTCGGGGTGTACTCGACCTGCGGGTCATCTTCAACCTCCTCACCAACAGCAATTTCATCTTCAACGAAGCTAGCCGTTCCAGTGTCGTCAGTCTCGACATCGATTGCAATGTCGTACGTATCTTCACTGGCCGGGAGCGTGTGATCGTCGAGCGAGATAGTCTCCGTCTCGCCCGAAGTGATGGTCTCGTCGGGATCAGTGGTTACCTCGGTCGTACCGATGGCAACTCTGATCTCACCAGAGTTAACAGTGATGTCATCGGGACCGTTATTAGTCACGTCGATGACGAGGTTGTCTAGCGTCTCACCAGCGTCAGCTTCGGCAGGGTAATTGTTGCTCTGCTCGATGTCCCACGTGGCAGTAAAGTCGTCCTGAACGCCAACGAAGTCACCGTCGTCAGCAACAGAGACGACTTCTTCATCTGCAGCACCACCAGTTTGGGCACCATCGAAGTGCACGTTGACCCAGAGGTCGTTTTCTTGCACATCGAGGTCACCGTCAAGATTGAACTCCGCCTCAGAGACGTCTCCCGAGACGTCGGTCGTATCTAGTACGGTGCCAGGTGTATCATCGGATGCTAGTGCATCTTCACTGACAGATAGCGTGTAATCATCACCGTTTCCGTCAGCGAAGTTGGCATCCAGATTGACGGTCAGCGTCGAGAGGGTATCACTTTCTTCAAGCGTGAAGTCATCGACAGATACGCTTGCGGTGACGATCTGAGCATCATCAGTGGATGCAACAACTTCACTGAGCGTGTCGGAGCTAAGCTCACCGTCATCATCTGACTCAGTGGAGATGTCATCCGGATCAATCAGGTGTGCCTGATGATCACCTGGGTCAGCTCCCTCCACGTTGACGGCGACGTTCTGCTCGTCGTCACCATCAACAGGGTCTGAGACGCCAACAATGGCGTCACCCTCTTCAGGATCGTCGTTTTGATTCTGCGGTTCAGTGACGACCACCACAAGGCCGTCAGCGCTCTCTACGTCTTCGACGAGGATCTCGCCATCAGCGTTGATGGCCTGATCCTCAAAGTCAGCCTCCACAGATTGCGCCGCGGCAGTCCCGGCAAAGCCGGCAAAGCCAACGGCGACCATGGAGAGGACCATGATGACGCTGAAGAAGACCGCATTGGCCTTCTTGCGTGTTTCGTTATTATCGCGTGTCATGTTTTGTTGTGTTCTGGTCTGCATCTGCGACATCCGCATTCGTCCGACCGTCACCGCGTCCGATCAGCACTCGGGCAACCTGCATCGCCGGCATGGGTCAGGTCGGAGTAACCCGCGCAGCCGTGTCGCGTCGGCATTCTCCGTCACGGGTAGGCATCGAACACTACAGAGCATTGCTATAAATACTTTGTGTGATTCGAGAATCGTGCGAACCGTTCCCAACCGGCGCGAGAGGGCCTCAGACGGCCGTTTTCGATCGGACGAGCGTCAGACGCCACCGTCACCACCGGGTAGCGAAACGAATGTCCCTCGAACTCTCAATGACCCGTCCAGAGTATCCGACAGCATCGCTACCGACTGCTCTGCCGTTCTAAGCAAACCGCCGATCGATCTCCGCCGCGCTCCCTCGCGTACGCGCCCAGCCGCAATCACACACAGAGGGGTCGATCCGCGACCGCCACCGACGCGACCGGGCAGATTACCGTCCGATCCGTCGCGCGCGCGGCATCGTCGAGTGTCGTCGCCACGATCGGTGTCCGCGTCGCGATCCAGCCCGGCGGCGACGTCGCTGCATCGCAGCAGTGGGGTGAGTACGGAAGCGTACGCGAGGGCGACTCAATGCGGATCGACACGACCGGGTCGAACAGGTCGATCGTCGTCGTCCACGTCGGCCCGGACGGTGACGAGGAGGTGCCCCTCCGGACCGCGGCATCGACGTCTCTCGGCGGCTGATCGTACAAGTGATATAAAACTCGGAAGCCGAGTTAGGCTATCGTCGACGGTTGGCCGACCGCATTACCGCTCGGCTTGTGGACGATCGTTACTGTAATGTCATCGCTAGGATCGATTCCATCAATGTCGTTCGATTCTGAATCCATGTCTTCACCGCCCAGGTCGAAATTCTCTTCGTTCTCGGGATCAATAGTGATCGTGCCTGTATCAGCTGTTCGCCAATCACCTGCTGCGGATATTTCCGCTAAGTCGAACTCAGTACTTTCATCTCCTACATCCACAACAACGCGAAGGTCACTCAGCTCGATATCCTGACCGCCGGTTTTCGTCACTTCGATGGTATTGTCGTCGACATCGTCGATCGAGAACGTTGCTTGCGGCGCACTGTCGCCGACCTGATCGCCGAGTCCGAGCACGAACGTGCCGATCACGGCCGCCAAAATCACGGTGATCGCGACCATAAGTATAACCCCTATAACGGGGCTGACGGCCCGTTCGTCCCCCTGAAATGCTGTGTTGATGTTCATTGTTTTCGGTTTCCAACGAGGCTACCACGAAGATCAGCGACACCCGCGTACGGAGAGACCTGTGGCTGTGGGAACGATCTCTCGTACGCCGTCGCCGCGTGCTACCCTCGCCCGACCTTCGGTGTAGCCGTTGGTGTATGTGCAACTCCCCTTCCGCTCTGTATAAACACACCGCCGCAATTATTTATCCTGAGAATAACCGGCGCAAGATACACTGGTCGAAGATCATCGGCGCGTGCAGGCGTACGCCGCCACGCACCCGGATTCGGGGCTGGCTCGACGCGGTCCCGACAGTCGTGCGGAACACCCCCAAGCCGATCCACCAAACCGAAATCATTAGAATCGTGCCGGACGGACCAGCGCGTATGTCCGAGGAGACGAACGTCGACGTCGAGGTCGAAGTCGAAGTGGAGGTCGATCCGGACGAACTGGAGGCTGACGAGATCGAGGCTGACGAAAGCTGATCGAAGAGGCCACGACACAGCGCGGCACGTCCACGGTCGAGACGGTCACTCGGCCGATCCCCGTTTCTCGACGGAGCGTCCCTCCCAGCCCGCACTCACCGCCGGAGTCGCTCGTCCAGCCACGCGCGGAGCCCCGGCGGACCGTATCGCCACGCCAGCCCCGCGACGCCCGCCCCGAACACGAGAACGACCGCCACGACCCCAAGCGTCTCGTCGACGCCCCACGACTGCGGATCGAGCAGCCACGCCGCCCGCGTCCGCTCGTCGCCGGTGTCCCCCGACGCCTCCGCCAGCGTCGTCTCCCCGTCGTCGTCCGCCCCGGGCAACAGACCGCTGTCGACCCCCTCGCCCGGCGCGAGAACGTCGACGTTCGGCCCCCCGTCGCGGTCGTCACCCGCGGTGTCGCCGCCCGGATCGTCACCGTCCGCGTCGTCGGCGTCGTCCGCGTCCTCCGCGTCCTCCGCGTCGTCCGCGTCCTCCGCGTCCTCCGCGTCGTCGTCCGATCCACCGGTTGATCCGCCTGCTGCGCCTCCGCCGCCGGTCGATCCACCGCCGCCGGTCGATCCACCGCCGCCGCCGCCGCCGCCACTGCTGCCGCCGCCGCTCGCTCCGTCGTCGTCTCCGGAGCCATCCCCGCCGTCCCCGTCTTCCGTGCCCGCGTACGTGATCGTCGTCGAGACGCTGTCGGGGTCGTCCTCGTCGGTCGCGTGGAGATCGCCACCGCGCAGTCGCTCGTCCTCGACCCGGAACCGCACCGTGAGCTCGTCGCCGACCGCGGGCTCACCCCCGTCGAACGCCATCGCCGACTGCTCGAACGCCGCGTACCTGACCCCCTCCCCCGTCGCCACCGTCGTCGCCTCCGCGAACGACGGAGCCGTGAGATTGGCGCGCACCGGATCGTCGCCGTCCCCGCCGGCACCGCCATCCGCCCGCACCGACAGCGACACCCCCTCCCGCGTCGCGAGCTGGTCGAGTCGGTCGATCGACGGTCCGGTCGCGACGAGCCCGTCGAGCCCGGAGGCGTCGATCGCGTACACGACCGTGTCAGCGTCGGTGACCTCCGTCGCCTCGGTCAGGTCCCCGTCCGCGATCGCCGACGCGACCGCCTCCGCAGTCGCCAACTCCCCCGGCTCCATCTCCGTCGTCGTGTACACCGTGACGCCGTCCGTCTCGCGTGCGCCCAGCTCCAGCGTCGCAGTCGCGTCCACGTCCGCGCCCGGTGCCGGCGCAGCCGTCACCTCGTACGACCCCGGATCGAGGACGCCCCCATCCGGCGGATCGCGATCCCGCACGCCGACCGTCGCCGGCCCCTCGACGACCCGCACCGACTCCGCCACGAGATCGTCCTCTCCGACCGCATACGTGTTGAGCCGCACCGTCGCCGGCTCCCCCGCCGACAGATCGACATCGAACGCCCCCTCGTAGTCGCCGTCCGTTGCCGTCAGCCGGAGTTGGGCGGTGTCGGTTGGATCAGTCGTGTTAAATCCGATTTCGACGAGATCACCGACTTCCTGAGTAGAAGTCTGATTCAGTAGATCCACGTCCAGCTCAGGTCGATCAGCAACCGAAAAGGATCGCGAGACAGTAACACCCGAATCGAGATCGATGGCCTCCATCGTGTATTCGCCCGGTTCCAGTGAGTCAAACTCAATCTGGGAATCACCCTCGGCATCAAGTAAGATGTTCTCATCGGAAACGATATCGCCGTCCTCAGTTCGAACGACAACAAGGACTTCTCGGTCAGACTGAGCACTTGATATAGTTCCGGAAATAGATTCGTACTCGTATAAACTGATATCAGTCAAGTCAAGGGCCAGGTTCAGATCGTCCAGTTCAAACGATGTAGAAGATGAGAATACGTCGCTTGTGACCGTGTATTCCCCTAATTCGTCCTCCGCTGTATCGTATAATGCAATCTGACTGGTGGTACCTGAAAGGACGTGTGCATCTCTGTCTTGATGCGAGATGTCAACTGCAAATTCCTCAGGGGAGTCATGTATAACAGCCAAGGTGCTCCCTTGATATGCTGTTGTGGTAGATTGTTCGGAGACAGTCGCACCAGCGTACTTGATGTCTCGACTCTCCGAGGAGATCCGCTCTCCTTCTCCTTCAGGATGGATATTCTGTAACTCTAAGCTATCAATAAGCGGGAAGACGCCATCCTTTATTTCCGTGCTCCCGGTGAATTCACGCGTGTCAATCACGATCTGACCGTTATTATGATCATATAGGTCGTTATCCTCGCTTAAGTCAACGGAGTGAACATGTCCGGGAGACGTCTCAATCAAAACGGTCCCTAGCGACTTGTCAATGGGAATATTGAAACCGACTTCAATAGATCCTTGATATCCATCAGACGCATAATGTATAGGTCCACTTTGCACAGATACGTCTCCGTCCACCAACCCGGCCGAGATCTCAATATCTCGTTTCGACTCGTCCCAGTTGCCTGATTTATAAACAGATCTCAATTCTACACCATATTCTCCCTCTTCAGAGGGGTGGGAAACCCCAGAGTAAGAGAAAGAGATTGTGTCCCCCTCAGATAAATCAAGAGATTGCTCAGTGTTCGATAGATCAATAGTCACAGTATTTTCAGTGGACTTAACATCTACATGTTGCTGATCGACTTCTACACTCTCCGTTTCACTCTGTACGGATAGCTCATCTAACGAATCAACGTCGGAAAGATTACCATTACCGTCGGTAAACAGGTCGTTGTATGCAACGTCAATGCTTTTTAATACGTCGTCGGACCCTACAGAGTTGTTCGTGATTGAGAAGTGATATAGGTGTGTTGAGTTTTCAGCATCCGCATACTCAGGAGTCGGATCAGCGCGCTCGATCCAGAGAGTTCCTCGCTGCGGTGCTTGGACGGTAGCCAAGTCGCCACCGTGGAAGACATCATCAGTAGGATCTTCGTCGCTAGGATGGAGAGATGCAATAAGCTCCGTATCATCATCAAGGCGACTAATATCGACTGAGACATCTCCCTCTTCCGCTTGAGTGTATCCCAGTTTGGTAGCAGCAGCGCCAGTGTCATCAGTCTCCCAAATCGCGACACTGTCACTATCGGGATCATTAAGTCGAACATCGGTGAGTGTAATGGAATCCTCTTCCGCATTGTATGCGTCATCACTGATCCGAGCAGTAGCTTCAGAGTTTACGCTGAATTGTGAATAGGCAAAGGTAGTCCCCTGCTGAATAGTGTACTCAATCTCATTGTTTATTCGCTCGAGAGAACTGTCAACAGTGCTGACGCCAGTAGTATCAAGATTTGAGATAGTTATATCGACATTCTCTGTGCTATCTAAAGCAGAAGCTTGAATGATAATTGTCGCATCCGAAGAGTCGTGATTTTCAATTCTGACTTCTTCTTCAGTCGCGGACTGGCCAGTTATATCGTAGGCGGATGGATCATCGTCGAAGACAGCACCTGCCTCAACCAACTCTCCGACTTCAACAGTAATCGGTTCCTCTTCGTCCCAGAGCTGGATATCCTCGATGGTCTGTGTCTGGCTTGAGCCAACAGTAACGTCTTCGATGCCTCCAACACCGGTAATGCTGCCGGACACCACCGGGGCACCGAAACTGAACGCAAGGAGAACGAGGAGGGTGATCATCGCGGACAGCGCGACACGAGCCGGTCGACCGGTCGAGAGCACGAAAGCCATGGGTCGAATCACGAGCCACCCACGGTGCCGCCGCGCGCCAACAGATATGCTGCTGACAGGTACGACGACGACCGTGGGAAGGCGCTGTCAGTACGCAATCAACACGACTGGTAAATGCATTATGATTCCGTGAACTTACCGTGAAATGAACTGTCCGGGCGCGTGAAATTCGGTCGACGACCGCGTGCGCCCGTCCGGGGCGTGTTCGAGATCGCCGCCGAGCACGCCGCAGCCCCGCCGGATCGAGGACGCGACGAGCAGTCGTCTCGATCCGAACCCCCGCCGCGACACCCGCGACCTGTTTGCGACCGAAAACCATCGACGACGGATCGTCGCCGAACCACCCTGTTCACCGAGAAAACGACGTTCGACGCCCGCCAGTACGACGATTATCGATACGTAATCATCTCGAAAGATAACACTTTTTGGACGGTGGTAGAAACCGATCGAGTATGTCTGACGAGCTAAAGCGGGGGTTAGAGGGTGTACTCGTCGCGGAGTCCGGACTGAGCCACGTCGACGGGGAGGCCGGAAAACTCGTATACCGCGGCTACGACATCGACGACCTCGCACACGAGGCGAGCTACGAGGAGGTGTTGTACCTCCTCTGGAACGGCGAGCTCCCCACGCGGTCGGAGCTCGACTCGTTCGCCGCCGCGCTCGACGCCGAACACGACGTCCACGAGGACGTCCTCGAAACCGTGACCGAGCTCGCCGACGCGGGCGAGGAGCCGATGGCCGCGCTCCGCACCGCGACGTCGATGCTGTCCGCGTACGACCCCGAGGCCGACGCCGACCCCGAGGACCGCGAGGCCGCGGTCCACAAGGGCCGCCGCATCACCGCGAAGATGCCCACGGTGCTGGCCGCCTTCGAGCGCGCCCGCCAGGGGAAAGAGCCGGTCGATCCCGACCCCGAGCTCTCTCACGCCGCCAACTTCCTGTACATGCTCACGGGCACCGAGCCCGACGCCGTGAGCGAGGAGACGTTCGACATGGCGCTGACGCTACACGCCGACCACGGGCTCAACGCCTCCACGTTCACCGCGATGGTGATCGGCTCCACGATGGCCGACGTCTACTCCGGCGTCGTCGGCGGCATCGGCGCGCTCTCCGGCCCGCTCCACGGCGGCGCGAACCAGGACGTGATGGAGGTGCTGTTCGAGGTCGACGACTCCGATAAAGACCCCGTCGAGTGGGTCCGGGACGCCCGCGACGACGGCCGCCGCATCCCCGGGTTCGGCCACCGCGTGTACAAGGTGAAAGACCCCCGCGCACACATCCTCGAGGAGAAGCTGCGCGATCTCTCGGAGTCGTCGGGGAACACGAAGTGGCTCGAGTACACCACCGCCATCGAGCAGTACCTCACCGAGGAGGAGGGGCTCGTCGAGAAGGGGATCGCCCCCAACGTCGACTTCTACTCCGGCTCCGTCTACGACCACCTCGGCATCCCGATGGACCTGTACACGCCCATCTTCGCGATGAGCCGCGCCGGCGGCTGGATCGCCCACATGCTCGAGTACCAGGAGGAGAACCGCCTCATCCGCCCGCGCGCCCGCTACACCGGCGCGACCGACGCCGAGTTCGTCCCGATCGACGATCGATAACGTCCCCGCACGGCCATACCGGGTTCCAGCTCGGGTTCCTGCGCCTGCCGATCGGTGACGTCCTGAACGAGCCCTCTGACGGTCGCGTCGCCGTCGGGCGCGAGCTCGAACACGCCGAGTCGCCCGAGCGCCTCCGCCTCGGTAAAGTAGGTTCGTAAGCGTTCGAGCTCGTCGACACGCGCGCGACGTTCGAGGTGTTCACGGACGAACGAGACATCGTTCACCGTCTCGACCGATGATGTCGGTCCGGATGTTACGGCCGTTGACCCGACCGACGGTGACGAACTCCCGCACGGTACCGACGAAGTCGTCTTCGAATTCACTTACGAGGAGCGCGGCTGGGGCGTTCCCCCAGCCCCAGCGGATCAGAACGGTACGCCAGGTGCGTACCTCATCGTTGATGGGTTGTCAGTGACTCAGGAGTCGGCCTTCGAAGTCGATGGAGACGCCAACACTGTCACCTACGAGTTTACTCCCGAGTCGCATGATCAAGTGACTACGGAGCTGTACGTGACTGACGATGGCGGTTTCACGATGAATGAAACGGTCACGATCAACTTTGCATCCTCGCCGGAAAGCGGATGAGTCGGAACCGACTGACGGGTCAACTTCATCGGGTGGCTCGTCTTCGTCGGGTGGCTCGTCTGCCGATTCGACAGCGCCCGAAGCCGACGATGGGGCCGATGAAGAGGGCAGCCCGGAGCCGGCGGAGCCCGAAGCCGACGATGAGGCCGTCGAGGAGACAGATTCCGAGTCGGGCGAATCGCAGCCAGCCCCGGAGACTGATGAGCCGGTAACCGAGGAGGCAGAAACGAACGACTCGATCCCCGGATTCGGGCTAGTCGTCGGGGTTGTCGGACTCCTGACCTTTGCCGTGATCGTGGTACGCAGACGAAAGTAGCGTCAACCGCCCCGGGATCAAACCCCGAGGACGTCGCGTTGCGTCGTGATACAGCAGGCGGGTGGGTCCCGGATGTGACCGGTGTCGGCAATCGTCCGTTGGACGAGTTGCGATCGCCTCGCCCGCCTCCGCGGTGGCGTGTCGCGGGTCGCTGAGGACGCCGTTGTCCGTGATCGATCGGGCGAACTCCTCGGCGGTTTCTTATAAGTGGCGTGCCGACATACGGATGGCTATGAGCAGTATCGAGGTTCCACCGGAGGTTCTGGACGCGATCGCAGCACCACCGGACGAACGCGAACCGATCGTCCGGCAGGAGCTGGCCGTGTCGCTGTATCGCGAGGGATATCTATCGTTCGGCAAAGCTCGAGAACTGGCCGGACTCTCGAAGGCCGATTTTCATCGGCTGCTCGGTGATCGGAACGTTGAGCGGCACTACACAGAGGATGATCTCGCCATCGACGTCGACTACGCTCGCGAATGACCGTCGTCTCGAACACGTCCCCCTTGCTCAATCTCGCGCTGATCGGCAGACTGTCGTTGATCGAGATGCAGTTCGAACAGGTCGAGGTACCGACAGCAGTGTGGGAAGAGCTCACTGCGGGGCAAGAAGGTGTTGACCGTCTTGAAGCGGTTCGAGATCGAGGCGGGATCCAAGTCGTCTCGCCCGAACCGACCGATCTCCTGACCGAGTTCGAACGGGAACTCGATCGCGGCGAGGCTGCAGCACTCGCCTACGCCACCGATATCGACGCAGAACGTGTGCTGCTCGATGAACGAGAAGGTCGTGCAGCGGCGAGGCGACACGACGTGCCCGTCACTGGTGTGATCGGGATACTCCTTCGTGCCTCCCGAGAAGGCGAGATCGATCTCCGCACCGAACTGGATGCGCTCCGCGAAGCTGGATTCTGGATCTCAGACGCCCTCTATGAGCGCGCGCTCGCAATAGATGAAGAAGACCGTGGTTAGCGCTCCGCCTCGATCCGTTCGACGTACGCCGCCGTGATTCGGACGAGGATCGCCTCGCCCGCCTCCGCGGTGGCGTGTTGCGGGTCGCCGAGGACGCCGTTGTCCGTGATCGCGCGGAAGCCCTCGCTGAACAGCCGGGCCGTGGACACCGGGCCCTCCCGGCCGGGTTCGAGCTGGTCGGTTCGGATGAGGCCCTCGGCGACGGCGAGGACGATCGCGGTGACGGTCTGTCGGAGCGCCTGTTCGAACCGGCGGAGCTGCCGTTCGCGGTCGCTGAGGTCCGCAACGTCTCTCGCAGTTCGAGCGACTGCTGACGGCGCACCAGAAGCGAGTAGAGCCGCCCCGTGCGCTCGCGGTCGGCTGAGCCCGACCGGAGACACGCGTGCGGTCGCCGACTTTTAAATATCCGTCACTCCTATCCGGTGGTAATGGCGCTATTACAGACGATCAAGGAGCTGCTCGGGTTCGGCAGCGGCGAGTCCGAACGCGACGAGACGGAGACGACGGTGACCGTCGAACGGGAGCTTGACGAGCAGGTCGAGGCGGAGCCGGAAGCGGAACGCGACGACGAGGCCGAACCCGGCGACGACGAGGTCGAACCCGGCGACGACGAGGCCGAACCCGGCGACGACGAGGCCGAACCCGGCGACGACGAGGTCGAACCCGGCGATACCGAACCGGACGCTGACGACGGATCCGGGGAGGAGCGTGGAGTCGGCGACGACGGATCCGACGGGGAGTCGGTGGAACGCATCAAGGGTATCGGTCCGGCGTACGGTGACCGGCTCGCGGAGGCGGGGATCGAAACGGTCGATCAGCTCGCGGCGGCGGATCCGGCCGAGGTCGCCGAGCGAGCGAGCGTCGGCGAGGGTCGTGCGGCGACGTGGATCGACCGCGCCAAGGAGTGCTGAGGTCGGACGAGCGTGGAGCCGACAAACGACACGGAGCCGACCGATCGGAATCGTTTCAGCGCCGCCGGCACATCCGCTAGCATGACCGACGCCGCCCACACTGACCGGAGCCGGTTTCGCGAGGTCGCCGCGGCCGCCGCCGACGGCGCTCGCGTCCCCGTGGAGCTGCGAACCGTCGTCGACGACCCGTTCGACGCGTACCGCCGCGCCCGCGACGGGGCGGGCGGATTCTTTTATGAAACCACCGGCGGCCAGTCCGGCTGGGGCTACTTCGGCGTCGATCCGTTCGAGCGGCTGCGCGTCTCGGACGACGCAGCCGTCGCGGATCCGGACGCCGTTGCCGGCGAAAGCCCGACGGGCGACTACCGTCGAGCGACGCCGACGCTCGAGGCGCTCGACGGCGTCCTCGATGGGGAGCGGATCGCCAGAGGTGACTGTGATGTCCCGTACCCCTGCGGCGCGTTCGGCTGGCTCTCCTACGACGTCGCCCGCGAGCTCGAGTCGTTCCCGCCGTCGCCGCCGGAGGGGCCCGGCGCGGCGGACGACCGTGGTCTGCCGCGGCTCCAGATCGGACTGTTCGACCGGGTCGCCGCGTGGGAGTGTCCGACCGGCGCGAGCGGTACGAGCAGTGCTGCCGATGCGGACGATTCGGCCAGTGCTGCCGATGCGGACGATTCGGCCAGTGCTGCCGATGCGGACGATTCGGCCAGTGGTGTCGGTGCGGACGATTCGGCCAGTGGTGTCGATGCGGATGACGGCGTCACGCTCCGGATCACCGCCTGTCCGCCGGTCCCCGCTGATCTCTCCGATCCGGAAGACGACGCGGAGGGACTCGATGCGCTGTACGACGCGGCGCTCGCCCGCGCCGAGGCGCTTCGGGAGCGGATCCGGACTGGTGATCCGGCGGCTGAACCGGCACCCGCGTCCGGCTCGGAAGCGACGTTCGAGAGCGACGTTGGACGCGAGGCGTACGCCGACGCGGTGCGTCGAGTGAAAGCGTACGTCCGCGACGGCGATACGTTTCAGGCGAACGTCTCCCAGCGGCTGCAAGCGCCCGCGGCGGTCCACCCGGTCGAGGCGTACGACGCGCTTCGGAACGTCAACCCGGCACCGTACTCCGGGCTGGTCGAGTTCGGCCTCGGCGGTCGCGGGGCCGACCTCGTGAGCGCGAGTCCCGAACTCCTCTTGGAGCGAGTTCCGACCCCCGACCCCGATCGGGGTGCGCGACTCGTCACGGAGCCGATCGCCGGGACTCGTCCTCGCGGGGAGACGCCCGCGGAGGACGACGCGCTCGAGGCCGAGCTCACCGGCGACGAGAAGGAGCGCGCCGAACACGCGATGCTCGTCGATCTCGAGCGCAACGACCTCGGGAAGGTGTCGCGGTTCGGCACCGTCGACGTCCCCGAGTACAGACGCGTCGACCGCTACTCCGAGGTGATGCATCTCGTGAGCGTCGTCGAGGGGGAGGCGCGACCGGACGTGAGCCTCTCGGATGCGATCGCCGCCTGCTTCCCCGGCGGGACGATCACGGGGGCTCCGAAACCCCGGACGATGGAGATCATCGACGAGCTCGAGGAGACCCGGCGCGGTCCGTACACCGGATCGATGCTCGCGGTCGGGTTCGACGGTCGCGCCACGTTGAACATCGTCATCCGGACCCTCGTCCGACACGCTGACGAGTACCACCTTCGAGTCGGCGCGGGGATCGTCCACGACTCCGAGCCCGACGCGGAGTACGACGAGACGCTCGCGAAGGCGCGGGCGCTGATCACCGCGATCGACGACGCGCTGGAGGCCGGAGATATGGCCGTCGAGGGGGTGTCCGACGATGCGTGAACGAACTGACGGGTCGGACGCCGACCCCGACTGGCAGCCCGGCGCGGGTGCGTCCGACGCCCGGATCCTCGTCGTCGACAACTACGACTCGTTCGCGTACAACCTCGTCCAGTACGTCGGCGAGGCCGCGGGCGCGGTGACGGTCCGCCGGAACGACGCAGTCGATCTGGCCGACGTCCGCCGGATCGATCCCGACGGCGTCGTCGTCTCGCCCGGCCCCGGGACGCCGCAGGAGGCGGGCGTCTCGATCGACGCGTTCGAGCTCGAACGCCCCGTCTTCGGCGTCTGCCTCGGCCACCAAGCGATGTGTGCGAACGTCGGCTCGGCGGTCGGGCACGCCCCCGACGTGGTCCACGGCAAACCGTCACGCATCTCTCACGACGGCGAGGGGGTGTTCACGGGGCTTCCCGACCGGATCGAGGTCGGTCGGTACCACTCGTTGTGCGTCGAGCGCGACGATATTCCCGACGAGCTGGTCGAAACCGCCCGCACGGAGGACGAACGCGAGGTCGTGATGGGCGTCCGTCATCGCGATCGCCCCCACGTCGGCGTGCAGTTCCACCCGGAGAGCATCCTCACGCCGGTTGGAAAACGGATGGTCCGGAACTTCATCGAGCTGTGTGAGCGATATGACGGCTGAACGTGACGCCCCGGGCGATCGACTGTACCACGTCGGCGACGAACTGGTTCCCGCAGAGCAGGCGACCGTCTCCGTCGAGGACCGCGGGTTCGCCTACGGTGACGCCGCCTTCGAGACGATGCGGGCGTACGGCGGCGAGGTGTTCCGCTGGGACGCACACGCCGACCGGCTCGCGGACACCTGCGAGACCCTCGCGCTGGACCATGGGCTCTCCGACGGCGACCTGCAACGGCGGATCGACGAGACGCTCGCCGCGAACGATCTGGCGGACGCGTACGTGAAACTCTCGATCACACGTGGAAAACAGCCCGGAACGCTCGACCCACAGCCGGAGGTCGATCCGACGGTGGTCGTGATCGCGAAACCGCTGCCGCGCGGCGGAATCGGCTCCGAACCCGTTTTCGACGGTCCCGCCACGATCCAGACGACCAAGACGCGAAAGCCATCCACGCGAGCGTTGCCCGCCGGGGCGAAGACGCACAACTACCTCAACGGGATTCTCGCGCGTTTGGAGCTTCGGGTCACCGGCGCGGACGAGGCACTCATGCTCGATCCCGAGGGGTACGTTGCAGAAGGTGCGACCTCGAATCTCTTTTTCGTCGACGGAGCGGCGGTCAAAACACCGTCCCTCGAGGGACCGATACTTCCGGGGATCACCCGGCGAACGGTGATCGAACTCGCCGAGACGGAGGGGATTCCCGTCGAGGAAGGGCGCTACACCCCCGACGAGATACGTGAGGCCGACGAGGTGTTTCTCACGAACTCGACGTGGGAGATCCGGCCGGTGTCGACCGTCGATGGAATCGACGTCGGCGGTGGCGGTGATGACGGCGGTGGCGGTGATGACGGCGGTGGCGGTGACGACGGCGGTGGCGGTGATGACGGCGGTGGCGGTGACGACGGCGGTGGCGGTGATGACGGCGGTGGCGACGCGGGTGGTACCGAGTCCGCCGACCGCACGACTGCGGCCGGTCCCCTCACGGAACTGCTCTCCCGTCTGTACGACCGGCGGGTTGCGGAGCGCCACTATCGTTCGGACGGGGGAAACACCTAATCCCCCCACGGTGCGATATCGAACGATGACCGACGTCGACGACTCGGTGTCGCTCCGGCGGGCCGCCGCCCTCTGGACGGCGCTGTATCTCGGCGTCTCCGGGGGACTGTACGTCCTGTTCGGCACCGTCGACGCCCTCCCCGCGACGACGGGGTTGGTGACCGTGTCGCTCGGGCTCGGTGCGGTCGTCACCGGCGTCGCGCTGCTTGCAGTCGTCGCGGACAGGCTCCTCTTCGACCGCGACCCCGATGATACACTTACGCGACAGTCGGTGTGGGTGCTCGTCCTGATCGTCGCCACCACGGGAGCGACCGCCTTCTTCCTCGCGAGCACGACGCTGCTGCCCGGCACCGCGGTCGTACTCGGCGTCTCGGTCGCCGTTCCCGCGACGATGCTGCTTTTCGCCCTCGTCAACGTGTTTCGGCATCGATCGCTGGAACACGGCGCATGAACGCGATCGAACGCCCGAGAAATCATAACGAACGATACTGAAGATTAATGTATCACCTGTGCGTACTTTCAACTGGGTGTCAACATGTACCAGACGATTCTGGCGCCGATCGACGGGAGCGATGCGGCTTTCGAGGCCGCTCGGCACGCGATAGCGATCGCCGAGGACGGTAACGGGTCGGTTCACGTACTGTTCGTCATCGAGCCGAAACCCTCGTACACGCGGTTCGGAGTCGGTGGACTGCAGGGCGAGGAGGTGATGAGCGAGCACCGAGCGTTCGCCGAGCAGTCGGTTGAGGAAGTCGCCGAGGTCGCGGCGGAACGGGGTGTCGACTGCACGACCGGGGTCAAAACCGGCACCCCGTACGACGTGATAGTCACACACGCCGACACGATCGATGCCGATGCGATCGTGATGGGACGGCACGGCTACGACTGGGGTGGCATCGAGGAGAAGATACTCGGCAGCACCACCGAACGGGTGCTCAAACGCACCGAGGTGCCGGTGATAACCGCATGACATCCGCCGCGCCGGAAACGGCGTAGCGAGTCGCCCCGCCGGATGGGTCGTCCTCGATCGTGTGGGGACCATCAACCATTTGATAACCAACAGTAATTAATATTTCTCGGGAGGTTTCCGCAAGTTATACTGCCACCGGGAAGGTACGAGCACGCAATGAGTCGGAACATTCAGGTCAGTCGTCTCGACCGGCAGGCGGTCGAGGACCAGGAGGTCGAGATCGTCGAGCGGAAGGGTATCGGACACCCGGACTCGATCAGCGACGGACTCGCCGAGGCGGTTTCGCGTGCGCTCTCGCAGCTCTACTTGGACCGCGTCGGGAAAGTCCTCCACTACAACACCGACGAGACGCAGCTCGTCGCCGGACGTGCCGCGCCCGCGTTCGGCGGTGGCGAGGTCGTCGAGCCGATCTACCTGCTCATCGTCGGCCGCGCCACGAAAGAGTACGATGGGACCCAGCTTCCCGTCGACTCCACCGCGCTGGCGGCCGCCCGCGAGTACCTACAGGAGGCGATCCCCGAACTGGAGTACGGCACCGACGTCATCGTCGACGTCAAGCTCGGCGAGGGGTCCGGCGACCTGCAGGACGTGTTCGGCGAGGAGACCCAGCAGGTGCCGATGGCGAACGACACCTCCTTCGGCGTCGGTCACGCGCCGCTCACGGAGACGGAAACGATCGTGTACGAGGCGGAGCGCGAACTCAACACCACCTACTACGAGGACCATCCGGAGCTCGGCCCCGACGTGAAGATCATGGGCAAACGCGAGGGCGATCGGATCGACATCACGGTGGCTGCCGCGATGGTCGACCGACACATCGAGAACCTCGACGAGTACGACGACGCCGTCTGCGACGTTCGCGAGTTCGTCACGGATCTCGCCGAGGATCGGACCGACAGGGGGGTGAGCGTCGAGGTCAACACCGCCGACGACTACGAGGAGGGGTCGATCTACCTCACCGTCACCGGCACCTCCGCGGAGCAGGGTGACGACGGCTCCGTCGGCCGCGGCAACCGTGCGAACGGACTCATCACGCCGAACCGCCCGATGTCCATGGAGGCGACGTCTGGCAAAAACCCCGTCAACCACATCGGGAAGATCTACAACCTGCTGTCGACGCAGATCGCCGAGTCAGTCACCGCCGAGGTCGACGGGATCCGCGACCTCCAAGTCCGGCTGCTCTCCCAGATCGGGCGGCCGATCGACGAGCCGCACGTCGCGGACGCACAGATCGTCACCGAGGAGGGTGTCGACCTCGAGGCGATCGAACCGGAGATCGTCGAGATCGTCGACAGAGAACTCGCCGACGTCTCCGAGGTCACGCGACGGGTGATCGAGGGCGACGTCTCGACGTTCTGAACGGCCCCGTCCCGGTTCGTCGCCGTCGGTGCTACACCGATCCGCCGGCCGCGTAGTCGCCGTCGGTGCTACACCGATCCGCCGGCCGCGTAGTCGCCGTCGGTGCTACACCGATCCGCCGGCCGCGTAGTCGCCGTCGGTGCTACACCGATCCGCCGGCCGCGTAGTCGACGACGGCGCTCGAGGCGACGTATCCGATACCCCCGACGATCACGCCCGCAGCGACCGCCACGGGGATCTCGCCGGCGAGAACGAACGCGAGGACGAACGCGACCATGCCGACCGCGTTCGCACACATCACCCGGAGCGTCCAGTACCGCCGGTCCGTCATCGACGACATGTCCGCTCGTTCGTGGAGGGTACTTATAAATACTCGAGAGGAGGCGTCCGGCCGTCGGACGGTCCACACCGTGGACGTACGGAGGTTTATCATCGATATCGGCTCCAACCTTCGTATGCGTCCTGACGACGATGTCGCCGTGAGCCGGGAGCGCACCCATGACGGTCGCCGTACGCGTGCGGCCAATGCCGGTCGCGATGGTAGAGTGGTCGTGCTTGGCGCGGTCGCCGTGCTGCTCGCGCTGGCCGCCGTGGTCGGGACACGTGTGGGAACGGAAACGTTGCGTATGCTCGGGACCGTAGCCGTCGAGTCGAGCGACCCCGCTCCGTTATGGTCCGGGACGAGATCGCTCCATCGACTGGATGGTCTCGGGCGGAGTGGACCCCATCTCGTCGCTGTCGGAGTCACGGCCCGGCTGCTCCGTGACGCGTCGGTTCTCGCCGGTGGGGCCGCCCTCGCTCTCGGCTGCTGGGTGGGTGTCATCGGCGCGGTTCGCGTACTGGGACGACGATGACGGAACGTCTTTTGGCCGTGCCCGTGATATCTTCCGGTATGGTCCTGATGGAGTCCGACTCGGAGCTCGACCGGGGTGACGCCGCGCCGGCGTTCGAGCTTCCCGGCACCGACGGCGAGACGTACACGCTCGAATCGTTCGCGGTCGACGCGCTCCTCGTCGTGTTTACCTGTAACCACTGCCCGTACGCGAAAGCGAAGTTCGACTTGCTGAACGAACTCGCCGCGGAGTACGACGATCTCGCCGTCGTCGGCATCAACCCGAACGACGCCGACGAGAAGCCTGACGACTCCTTCGAGGCGATGCGCGAGTACGTCGCGGACGGCACGATCGCGTACGACGCGTACCTTCGCGATGAGCGCGCAGCGATCGCCGACGCGTACGGCGCGGTGTGTACCCCAGATCCGTTCCTGTTCGGTCGTGCGGACGGAGAGTGGCGGCTCCGCTATCACGGACGGCTGGACGACGCGCTCAGCCCCGACGAGGAGCCGACGAAGCTGTACATCCGCGATGCGGTGGACGCCGTGCTCGCCGGCGAGGACGTCGATATACCCGACCGACCGTCCCGGGGATGTTCGATCAAGTGGCCGGACGAGTAGCCGGACGGCGGCAGAATCGGCGGGTCTGACCGCGTCGGCGGGTCAGACCGCGTCGTCGAGTCGCTCAACGATCGCCTGCAAGTCGGCTTCGGATTCGACGTCGCGTTTCACCTCCTCGCGGCGACGGACTGCCTCGGAGTCGGCGTCGTACGCGCGGACGTACTCGGCACGCGTGTGTTCGTCGAACGCGTGCCGGATCGCGAAGTAGCCGTCGGGGACGATCGTTCCACACACCTTACACTCGTGACGCTGGTGTTCACGGGTCTGATGGACGACGACGGACTCGACGTCGTCGAAGGAGGCGTCACAGCCGCCGATACCGCACGTCCACGGAGACATGGTCCACGATTTCCGTCGAGACGGGTTAACCGTTTTCCCCGTGACGGCGATTCCGGACCCAACTGGTCGGGTGGAATCGGCCGCCCGAATCCGTTCGGCCGCATCGACCGGCGCGAACGACACGCCTTTGCTCGGTCACACGTACGTTCGACCGTGACCCGACCACGGACCCGCGTCGACGCGCACATAAAAGTGATCGACGCAGACGTCGTCGCCCTCGCGAAGGAACGCGGGATGGACGCGGTCGTGTACGCGCCACATTTCACGCGACTTCCGACGATCCGGCGGCGCGCGGCGCGCTTTTCGGACGAGGAGCTCACGGTCGTTCCCGCACGCGAGGTGTTTACCGGTGACTGGGGTAATCGTCGCCATCTGCTGGCGCTCGGACTGACGGAGCCGGTCCCGGATTACATCACCTTCGAGGGCGCGATGAACGAGTTCGATAGGCAGGGTGCGGCCGTGCTCGTTCCCCATCCGGCGTTCGCGACCGTCTCGCTGACGCGCCCGGAGATCGAGGCACACGCCGCCCGTCTGGACGCGATCGAGACGTACAACACGAAGCTGCTTCCACACCAGAACGCCCGGGCACAGCGCATCGCACGCGAGCTGGAGCTGCCGGCGTTCGGCTCGTCGTACGCACACCTCTCGGGAACGGTCGGTGAGGCGTGGACCGCGTTCGACGAGCGGCTGGACGACGCCGAGGCGATCGTCGACGCGTTCCGGGAGGGCCACCCGCGAACGGTCGTTCATCGAGGCGGCAATGGGCATCAGCTCCGTGGACTCGTCGAGTACGCGCATCTCGCGTACGAGAACACCTGGAAGAAGGTTGATCGCATGTTTCTCTCCGGGGAGGAGCCCACGCTCCCGACGAACGTGGCATACGAGGGGCGGTTCGACGACGTCAGCATCTACACCGGGAAGCTCTCCGACTATCGGCCGCGCTGACGCGCTCACGACGCGGGACGACGACGAAGCGACGACGAGTGCTACCGCGGAGGCGGAGTCGTCTCAGTCGTCGTCGGCAGTCGGCCGCGGGTTCGTTCCGTCGGGCGCGGCGACGAGCCAGCCGTCGGAGGTCGCACGCTCCGCGACGCTCGGCTGGAACACCCATGCCGACAGCGCGAGGATCGGGATCATCGTCGCGCCCACGACCGCGTAGCCCACGTGGAGGTTCGGCAGGAACGGCGCGGCGAACACCAGCGGATAGACGACGCCGCCGACGGTGCCGACGCCGCCCACTATCCCCGCGACCGTCCCGGAGTTGTTCGGGAACATCGCGGGCACCTGCGCGAAGATCGCTCCCTCGGAGAACGCACACCCGAGGCCGACGAAGAAACCGGCGACGACGGCGACGTAGATGCTCCCGGTGAGGCCGGCCGCGGTCATTCCGAACATCGACAGCGTGACGAACGCGAGCGTGGTGAACGTCCACTGTTCGCGGTAGCGTCCCTCGAACCACGGGAGTATATCCGTCTCGTTGCGGGCGACCACGTCGCTGACGTAGCCGCCGATGGGGCGAAGCAGTCCGGCCGCGATGGAGAACGTCGCCGCGAACGTCGCCGCGATCACGAGGTCGCTCTCGCCGAACCCCTCGCGGTAGTACGTTCCGAGCCAGCCGTTCATCGCGAGTTCGAGGCCGAACGTCATCACGTACGCGACCGAGAGCACGACCGCGCCGTAGCGGGTGCCGACGTACAGCCACTGTCCAATTCCGACGTTTTCGCGTGTCGCGCGTCGTTTCGCTTCGCTTTTGGCGGGCTGGCCGAGAACGAAATACCCGATCCCGACGAGGATCGCCAGCGCACCCGTATAAAAGAACGCCGCACGCCAGTTGGAGGAGGTGGCTAGGAACGCGCTCCCGAACAGCGGATCGGCGTAGCCGTCACCGAAGATCCGCGGAAGCGTAAAGTACGCACCGAGCCCCGCGCCAGCGTTGCCGACGCCGGCGAAGATCCCCTCGGCGAGCCCGAGCTGCTCCTCTTCGAACCACTCCGCGACGTGCTGGATCCCGATGACGAACGTGATCCCAGCGAGCGACGCGACGATCCGCGAGCCGACGAACAGCTCGTACGTCGTTGCGAACGCGCTCAGGATCGAGAACACGCCGACGACGACGAGCGTGATCCCACCGGTGACGTCGGCTCCGTACCGGTCGGTCAACGGGCCGATGAGGATCCGTCCCAGCGGGACGGCGACGATCGCCGCACTGGAGACGATCCCCAGCTGTGTGACCGACAACCCGAACTCGTCCGCTATCTCGCCGGTGTACGGCGCAAACGAGAACCAGATAACGAACCCGAGATTGAACAGTACCGTCGCCAAAATCAACATCCGCCATTTCCCGTGGATGAGCGTGCGCCACGCTGCGGAGGCCATTCTGCACCATGATACGAGAAACCCGAACAATAATGTTCCGAATACCTAGTTATACATGGTAAATTAGTAGCGTATCTTGGTAGCAGTTCAAAAAAACGGTTGCAATTTATAAATGAGTTAATAGTTAACACCGGCGTTGATGCCGACGCAGCAATGCTGGGGATCCGCGGTACGAACTCGGCTGAGAACGTCTCGCCAGTCGTCGCTACACGGACGCCGCGGTGACGTCCAGCGGCGTCTCGTGTTCCACGTTGTCGGTGACCGGACAGCGGCGCTTGACGGCTGCGAGCCACTCGTCGACGGTCGCCTGGTCGGCGTCGGTGTCGACGTCGATCTCGACCGTCAGCCCCTGCAGACCGGCCCGATTGTCGGACTCCTCGCCACGGTACAGCGAGTAATCGAGATCGCCTACCACGGACATGGAGAGTTCGTCGATCGACAGCTCCATCTCACGTGCCACCATGGTTCCGGTCGAGTTCAGACAGGCGAGCGTGCTGCCGACGAAAAACTCCACGGGGTTGACGTCCTTTCCGACGACGAACTCCGCGTCGCCCGTGTCGATCCGCGTTCGCTTCGGACTGATACGCTCGGCCGTCATCTCGTACGTCGTCGGGTCGGAGTCGCTCATGTACATCGGACGTTCGCGCCATGGCCGGTTAAGTATTGTTCAATACTCACAAGTTGATGGGCACGCCGGAGCTGCGGTGTTCGGTCTCACGGCTACGCGAGCACGGAGCCCGTTGCCAGCACGTACAGGCCGACGAGCACCAGTACAACCGGGACGAGAAGCGTGTCGACCCAGTCAGGAACGCCGCGGTCGACGGTCCGGCGAGCGATCAGTAGTGAGAGTCCGAACACGACCGCGGCCGCAACGGTGTACGCGATGACGACGAGACCGATCTCTCCGGGCGCCAATCCGACGAGAAACGGGATGTAGACGGCGAGATTCTCCCCGTTGAGTCCGATAGCGGTTACCGACACCACACCGACCCGTCCCGCGGACCCGGGTCGCAACTGTAACACGTCGGTGTCCGGGTCGTCGGGTTCCCGACCCAGCGCCCACCGGCCGATCCCCCAGAGTCCGAGTCCGAGCGGAACCACACCGAGGAGAAACGTCCACGGCTGCAGCCACTCGGTGGCGGCGAGGGCGAGCGTGACGGCGACTCCCATTCCGACGGCGAAGCCCACGTAGTGGCCGACGAGCACCTCGACCGGACGGTAGTCGTCGTCGATCAGGAACGCGACGAGGACGACGAGCTTGTCGACGTTCGTGGCGGCGAACAGCGCCAGCGCCACGGCGAGCAACGCGTCCACGCGTTGGCGTTCACGACGGGCCGATAATATCCTTTCTCTCCACCGATCGCTGGGTCGACCGGACCGGCTGAACACCGCAGCGACCGGACCGGCCGATATCCGCGATGGATACATACCCTGACCCGCAAAAACGGGTCCCATGGTCGAGATACCGATCGAGGGACGGGACGCACTCGCCCACACGCCCGCACACCACGTCGCGCTCGACTGTCTCGCTGACGGGATCGCTGCCGCCCATCCCGAGCGACTCGTCGCGGAAGCGATCGCAGTCGAGGACGGCGTACTCACCGTGTCGCCGGTCACCGGCTCCGCGGACCGCGGATCGCCGACCGACTACGACCTCGACGCGTACGACGATGTCGTCCTCCTCGGCGGCGGCAACGCGGCGGGGACGCTCGCGGCCGCGCTCGAAGTCACACTCGGCGACCGACTCTCCGGCGGCGCCGTCGTCACCGACGATCCGTCCGAGACGGAGCGCGTCGAGGCGTTGGCCGGCGACCATCCGCTTCCGAGCGAGCGCGGCGTCGCGCATACGCGCCGCATCCTCGAGCGGGCGGCCGCCGCGGACGACGACGTGCTGGTGATCGCGGCGATCACGGGCGGGGCGAGCGCTCTGCTTGCGGCTCCCGCGCCGTCGCTATCGCTTTTCGATCTCCGGATGGTCACCCGAGAGCTGCTCTCGTCGGGCGCGTCGATCGACGAGATCAACGCCGTCAGGAAACACTGCTCGGCGATCAAGGGCGGTCAGCTCGCACGGGCGGCCGAGCCGGCGACGGTCGTCACCCTCGCCGTGAGCGACGTCGTCGGCGACGACTGCAGCGTTATTGGAAGCGGTCCGACCGTCCCCGACCCCTCGGCGTACGCCGACGCTCTCGCCGTGATCGACCGCTACGACCTCGAGGTTCCCGACTCCGTTCGCGAGCACCTGCGAGCCGGTGTGGCGGGCGACCGGTCCGAGACGCCGACCGCGTCCGATCCGGCGTTCGACCGAACGAGCACGCACGTGATCGGGAGCGGTCGAACCGCACTCGCCGCGGCGCGAGCGACGGCCGCGGAGCACGGGTACACGTCATTGGTGCTTGCGTCCGGCGTCCGCGGCGAGGCCCGCGAGTCGGCGCTCACACACGTCGCGATCGCCGAGGAGTGTCGTGCCACCGGCTCACCGGCTGTACCGCCGGCAGTGCTGCTCTCCGGCGGAGAGACGACGGTGACGCTCACCGACGACTCTGGCGCGGGTGGCCCGAACCAGGAGTTCGCGGCGAGCGCCGCGGTCGCACTCGCGGACGCCGACGCAGACGGGATCGTCGTCGCCAGCGTCGACACCGACGGGATCGACGGGTCGACCGATGTCGCCGGTGCGATCGTCGACGACACCACGCTGTCGGCGTCCGACGGCCGTGACGCGCTCGACCGCAACGACACGTACGCAGCGCTGAGCGACGCGGGAGCGATCGTCCGGACCGGCCCCACCGGGACCAACGTCAACGACCTTCGGGTTATCGTCATCACGAGAACCGATCGCTGAGGGGCACCTCCCTGCCGGCTCCCATCGCTTCGACGATGGATCGAACGATCAAAAACCAGTGGGTGACGACGATCGAAGTGTCAGTGCACGGCGGTGGACCCGCTCTCTCACCGCACGTCACATCGCTGCCGGTTCAGAACGCGCCGGTTCAGAACGCGCCGGTTCAGAACGCGCCGCCGTGGACGCTGATCTCGGCCTGGAGCGCCTCGCGGACGGCGGCGTGGACGTGGCAGATCCCCTCGGCACGCTCGACGATCTCGTCGAATGCGTCGTCGTCGAGGTCGGCCTCGACGTGGAGATCGAATCGGATCGCTTCGAGGTCGTCGTCATCGTCGAGGTCGGCGCTCGCGTCGATCTGGAGCGTCCCGAGGTCGTCCTCGCCGCGCTGGCTCGCCCCGACCCGAACCGCCGGGAGGAAACAGGAGGCGTACGTCGCGACGAGCGCGGCGTTCGGGTTCGGTCCCGTCTCGTCGGTCGCGTCGATCTGGAGGTCGAAGTCGCCGACCTGGCTCGTACAGGCGTATCCCTCCTCACACACGGTGGACGTCTCGATATCGGACATGAGTACCGGTACATTCGTCGCCGTGATGCTAAACCTTGTTATCGAGTTCGGTGGCCGTAACGTAAAACGGTTACACACCGTGCTGGACCGCGGTTCTCCGTAAAAATGCGGGATCGATATCGGTGCTGTTCAGGTATCGATGCCGTTCACGGATCGAGCGTGTACGTCTCGTCGCCCTCGAGGACGACGGGTTCGGCGGCGGCACCGGCCGCTTTCACCTCGGAGACGAACTCGTCGGTGTCGATCTCGATCGGCGGGAACGTGTCGTAATGCATCGGGAACACGACGTCTGCGCCCACCCAGTCGGCGGCGATGCCGGCCCCCGCGGGACCCATGGTGAAGTGGTCGCCCGCCGGGAGCGCGGCCGCGTCGGGCTCGAGGTACGGCGCGATCACGTCGACCATCTCGGACATGAGCCCGGTGTCGCCGGCGTGGTAGAACGCCGTGCAGTCGGCGTCGAGCTCCTGGGTTGGTTTTTTATCACCGATCACGAAGCCGGCCGGCATCCCGGCCGAGGTGCCGTACCCGGTCTCGATCCCGTTCGAGTGGTCCGCACGGACCATGGTCACCCACGCGTCGCCACACTCGACGGTGCCGCCGATGTTCATCCCCATGCCGCCGACGGCGTCCTCGTGACCGAAGTTCTCCTGGACGTAGCTCGTCAGTTCGGGGGTCGCCACGAGCGTCGCGTCCTCGTAGCGGTCGGCATCAGCGATGTGGTCCGCGTGGCCGTGTGTCAACAGCAGATAGTCCGGCTCCAGCGCATCCGGATCGACGTCGGTCTTCGGGTTGTCGAAGAACGGGTCGATCAGCAGCTCGGTGTCTTCGACGACGACGTGCCACGTGGAGTGGCCGTGCCAAGTGAGCTCCATGGTTCGATCGGCCCATCTCGACCCACGATATTAAAAGTCGACACAAACCATTCGGGTAGCGGCCGGTCCGGCGCAAAACCTTCCCACGACCTACACGCTTACAATACGATGGGCCGTTCGTACTGTCGTGACGGTGGGGGACATCCGATGATTCGTGACGGGAGCGGAGATCCGCTAGCCGACGAGCGGCTCATGGAGGATCAATCACCCAGTGGCCAGTCCACGAAGGAGCGATCGACTGGCAAGTCTGCGGAGACGGCGTCGATCGTCGACCGGCCGGAAAACCGCTATCGCCACCTCATCGAACACGTGCAAGACGCCGTCGTCGAGTTCGAATTCGTCGACGACACGCCGATTGTCAGGGAGATCAACGAGGCGTTCACCGACATCTTCGGCTACGAACTCGACGTGATCCGTGGTGAACCGCTCAACGAGTGGATCGTTCCCGAGTGGAAACGTGGGGAGGCGGCGGACCTCGACACGAACACGGTGATCGGCGAGATCAACTATCGGCAGGTCACGCGAAAAACGGCGACCGGGCTCCGAGAGTTCCTCTACCGAGGCATCCCGTACGAACAGTCCGAAACGAACGCCGGTGGATTTGCGGTGTATACGGATCTCACGGAGATATCACAGAACGAACGGCAACTGACGGTTCTCAACCGGATTTTGCGACACAACCTCCGAAACAACGCGAACGTCGTCGCTGGGAACGTGACGCGATTGCTCGCCGAGCTCTCCGAGCCGGATCCGACGGCGATCGACACGGCGGCGACGATCGAGCGCGCCGCACACGAGCTCGAACGCCTCGCCGAGGAGGCGGGACACATCCACCACGTGCTTCAGCAGTCGGCGGACGAGACCACGTCGATCGATCCAGCGCCGCTGGTTCGGTCGGTGGTCGACGAACATCGGCAGGACTCGCCGAGGGCCACGATCGACGTCGACCTCGCCCGCTCCGAGCGGGTGTTTGCCGATAGCCATCTCCGATACGCGCTCGACAGCCTGGTCGACAACGCGATCGAGCACAATCCAAACCCCTCACCCCGGGTTCGCGTCCGCATCGATCGGCTCGGCGGCGCGTCCGACCCGGACGCCGACGCCGCGGTCGAGGATCGTCGACATCACGAATCCGCCGACTGGGTGGTGATCCATGTTGAGGACGATGGGCCCATGATACCTCTCAACGAACGCGACGTGATCCGCGACGGATCGGCAATCACCCCGACCCATCACGGGAGCGGGCTGGGGCTGTGGCTGACGGAACTGACCGTCGAGACGTTCGGCGGCGAGCTTCAGTTCGACACGAGCGAACTCGGCGGAAACGACGTTTCCATCCGGCTGCGACGACACGACGGACGACGCGAGTAACCGACCCCTCCCTACTTCGCTCGGTCTGACGACCTCGCTCGTTGAGGGTTCCGTCAGACGAGGTCTGACGACGTGCAGGCTTGCGCCTGCACTGGGGCCTTGATGTGGGACTCGCCTTCTGTTGTCGTCGGGGAGGAAGGTCGTTCCTCGCCCGTACCGAACGACCTTCGGGGTCGGCATCCCCACCATTCGGGGGCCGGGCTACTGCGGCCCGTGATACCGGCGACTTGTGCGACGGTATCACTGGATATTGGTACGGCGGCCCCCCGAAAAAGTGTATTGGATAGCGAGTCAGATGGCAGAAGCCACAGTGGCTGTTTCCCAGCATGTCGGCTTCTGCTCACGGGCCGCAGGCCCGTTCGGATGGTCAGCGGGACCGACGGTCCCGCACGACTTGAGGCCGGGGGCTCCACCTCGAAAGATGCTGAACGACATCGCTACGTCACGTCCGTTGGTATAGCTGCCACGGTGCGTTTTTCCTTCGATTTCCCTGCTCTCCCCGCTTTCCCCGCTTTTCGTCGAGCCCAACCGCGCTTTTCGACCGGCGTCGACGGTTCGGCACCTCTTTGTACGGAGCCGCCCGATCGGTCGGGCATGCATCACGTACGCTTCCGCGACCCGGCAGGCTCCGTTCGCGAGGGTAGTTACGATCCCGACAGCGGCACCGTCGCGTTCGGCGACGACGAGTACGCGCTCGATGACGACGCGATCGACGTGTTGCCACCGGCGGAGCCGACGAAGATCGTCTGTGTCGGACGCAACTACGCGGACCACGCCGCCGAGATGGGTAACGAGGTCCCCGACCGACCGCTGCTGTTTTTAAAGCCCCCGAACGCGCTGTCGAGTCACGGCGACACGGTGACGGTGCCGGCCGGGAAAGATCGGATCGACTGGGAGGCGGAGATCGCGGTCGTCATCGGCGAACAGTGTAAAGACGTCGACGCGGCCGACGCGATGGACGTCGTCGCCGGCTTCACCTGCATGGACGACGTCTCGAACCGCGACGACCAGAACGAGGAACAGAACTGGGTGCGCGGCAAGGCGTTCGACAACGCCGCGCCGCTCGGACCCGTCCTCGCGACGCCCGACGAGGTGCCCGCGGACGCGAACGTGGAGCTCCGCGTGAACGGCGAGACGAAACAGTCCGGTAGCCGCGACCAGTTCATCTTCGACGTTCCGACGCTGATCGAAGAGATCACGACGTATCTCACGCTGGAGGCGGGAGACGTGATCGCGACCGGCACTCCGGACGGCGTCGGCGCACTCTCGGACGGCGATACGGTCGAAATCGAGGTCGAGGGCGTCGGGACGCTCGAACACGACGTTCGAGTGCCATAGCACGTATCCTGACGATCACGCGACACAATCCGTGACCGCAACCAAAATACGGCTCCGCCGTTTCCGTTCGGTCGATGACCGACGCCCCTCGTGGACTCCGGATCGCTGCGGGGATGCTTGCGGTCGCCGTCGCCGGGCTCCACGCCTACTGGGCGCTGCCGCGTCTGACGGCGCAGCTGTCCGTGTGGCAGTTTCCGGATCCGCGGCCGGTCGCCTTCCTTCTCGCCACCGCCGCGATCCTGATGGGGATCCTGCTCGTGGTGCAGGGGTTCGACCCGCTTCCGGTGTACGTCGGCGGGATCGCGCTGCTGCTCGTCTTTCTCGGCGGCTACGTCGCGTGGCACACGGTGCTGGAACACGGCGCGTTCTGGCCCGGCCGACACGCCCACGGCCACGGCGACGCTTCCGCGGTCGCGGTCGTCGTCGATCATCTCCGCGCGGACCGCCTCGAACTGGCGTCGAAACTCACCGAGGCCGCACTGCTCGCCGTGCTCGCCGCGCTAACGGCGATCGAACTCGGGTCGAGCGAGTCTCAGTAGTCCGATTCGCAGGCGGGCAAGGGCCATATAGCTTTGTCATGGTGTGTGTCCCATGCTCGTCTCCCCGACTCGAACGTGCGACGCTGCGTGGATCGTGATCGATACCGGGCGTACGTCGCTCACGAGGGTGGATGGTTGGTTTATAAGTGAGTGTGTGGTAGGATTGTCGGTTGTTTATAAGTGAGTCGCGGGAGCGATAGCTCCGCGACGAACGATCTGAAAGCCCCAGCCGCGACGGCTCGCGCGCCTTGCTGCGCTCCTCGGTCGCTCGCGGTGCTCGCTCCCTGTGGTGCTTACTGCGGCGGGCGTCGCCCTCGCGACTGCCCCTTTCAACCCCACCCGACCGCACCGCAACCGCACCTCACGCCTCCCCAGCCTCGCGGTTCGCGCTCTCCGAGCGCTCACCGCGTCCCTCGCGCGCGCTTGCTCGCGGCTTCGCCGCTCGCGTTCGAGGGCTTCCGTTGGTCGCCCTCGCGCCTCGCGCTCTTTTCAGAGCGCTCGGAGGCACGCGCCGACCGCCCGCAGTCACCTGATAACCGAACAATGCTCTGCTTGTGGTTGCGGTGGCGCGCGCCGCGAGCGGGCCTTCGGCCCGTGAGCGAGCGCGCGAGGGAGACCGGAGGAGGCCGCCGAGCGGTCCCGGCGGCCTCCTCCGGTCGAGGCTGGGGCGGTCCGAGGCTGCGGTGCGGTGCGGGGTGGGACTGGAAGGGGCAGCCGCGAGGGCGAAGCACGGCGACGTAAGGACCGCAAGGAGCGAACGCAGTGAGCGACTGAGGACCGCAGCGAGAGTCCCGCGAGCGGAGCGAGCGGGAGCTCGGAAGACGCAGCATCGAGCGCAGCGAGATGACCGTCTTCCGGTGCGCGCGAGCCGTCGCGGCTGGGGCTTCCAAGTCGGTCTCTGCTCCACCGCTCACTTATATACCACTCCTCACCGCGCTGAATACACCTTTATAAACCACTCATCGATTCTCGTATGCACAATATACGCCCGACATCGATCGCCGCGATGGCTGTACTGAGCGATCGACAGGAGCGACCGACCAGGTATGTCGGATTCTCAGTACGACTGAAGTCGAGGGCTTCCTCCTTGCAGTTCTGTGAATCGATCTGTGATGTTTATCAGGAATACCACCTGTTAAAAGGCACGAGACGCCCGCATGCCGGTCCCGAGCCGGTTTACCCCGCGGCGGGACGCACCGATACGCGGCAGTACGCACCGATACGCGGCGGGACGCACCGATACGCGTCGGGACGCACCGATACGCGGCGGGACGCACCGATACGCGGCGGGACGCACCGATACGCGGCGGCACTCACTGATACGCGGCGATCCCGGTCAGATCCTCGCCGAGGATCAGCGTGTGGATGTCGTGGGTTCCCTCGTACGTGTAGACGGTTTCGAGGTTCGCCATGTGCCGCATCGGCGAGTAGTCGGTCGTGATCCCGTTGCCGCCGAGCATCTCGCGGGCGATCCGCGACTGGTCACGCGCCATCCGGACGTTGTTCCGCTTCGCCATCGACACGTGCTGCGGGCGGAGGTCGCCGCGCTCTTTCAGCTCCGCGAGCCGGTAGGCCAGCAGCTGGCTCGTCGTGATCTGCGTCGCCATCTCCGCGAGCTTCTCTTGTTGGAGCTGGAACCGCGCGATCGGCCCACCGAACTGGTCGCGGTCGGTCGTGTACTCCCGCGCCGTCTCGAAGCAGTCTCGCGCCGCCCCGATCGCTCCCCACGCGATCCCGTACCGCGCCTGCGTGAGACACGACAGCGGGCCCTTCATGCCTTCGACGCCGGGCAACACGTTCTCCGCGGGGACGCGGACGTCCTGTAAACTGATCTCGCCGGTGATCGACGCCCGCAACGAGAGCTTCTCTTTGATCTCGTTCGTCGTCACCCCGTCGCGGTCCGTCTCCACGAGGAACCCGCGAACCGGGTCGTCCTCGACGGAGACGTCTCGCGCCCACACGACCGCGACGTCGGCGATGGGCGAGTTCGTGATCCACGTTTTCGAGCCGTTGAGCACGTACTCGTCGCCATCCTGCTCGGCGCGCGTCTCCATCGCCGAAGGGTTCGAGCCGTGTTCCGGCTCCGTCAGGCCGAAACACCCCACTTTCTCGCCGCGCCCGAGGTCGGGGAGCCACCGCTCCTTCTGTTCGTCGCTGCCGTACGCGTGGATCGGGTACATCACGAGCGCGCCCTGGACGCTCGCCATCGACCGCAGCCCGGAGTCACACGCTTCCAGCTCCTGCATCAACAGACCGTACGCCGTCTCGGAGACGTCCGGAAGGCCGTACCCGTCCAGGTTGGGGGCGTAAAACCCCAGTTCTCCCATCTCGGGGATCAGTTCCGTCGGAAACGTCCCCGCCTCGAAATGGTCGCCGATGTCGTCACGGACCTGCTCGTCGACGAACCGGCGGGCGGTGTCGCGGATCAGTCGTTCCTCCTCGTCCAGATCGCCTTCGAGCCCAACGTAGTCGAGCATGGTTGATCGTGGGATTCGTCGGAACAAAAGCGATTCGGGACGCCCGCCGCCGAGCCGGCGAACACGTTCGGTGATCCGGTGTGATCGTCGAACAGGGGCCGCGACGAGGCCCCAACGACCCGGCAGAGGTCCGCGGCTCGAATCGCTCGTACGGTCAGGACGCGTCCCCGCCGTCGCCGAGACGCTCGTCGTACAGCTCGCGCGCCTTCGGGACGATCCCCTGCCGGAACGAGAGGAACAGAACGACGAGTAAGACGCCGAGGAACGCGGTTCGCCACTGGCCGATCTCGCCGAGCAGCTCGTCGAGGACCACCACCACCCCCGCGCCGACGACGGGACCGAGCAGCGTCCGGGAGCCTCCAAGCACGAGCATCACCAACACGAGGACGTCGACCGCCTGAAACGCGAACGTCGACGGCAGCACGTACCCCTCGGCGTGGACGTACATGGGACCGACTGCGCCGATCAGTCCGGCCGCGAGAAAGCCCGCGAACACCTTCGTCCGGACGACGCCGACCCCAGCCGCCTCGGCCGCGACGGGGTCCTGTCGAACCGTCTCGAAGGCGATCCCCCACCGCGAGGACTGCAGCCGGCTGTAGCCGACGAGCGCCGCGAGCAGCGTCCCGAGCAGGACGTACGCGAAGACGACCCGCTCGCCGAGTCCGACCGCGTCAGCGATCGGCGCGACCGACAGCCCCGAGAACGGGAACCCGGTGCTCCCGCCGGTCACCGACCGCGCGCCGACGAACACCTCCATGGCCGCGAGCTGCAGCGACAGCGTGAGGATCGCTAACACGATCACCGTCATCCCCCGTCTGGCGGCGACGTAGCTCACGGTCGCGCCGAGCGCGCCCGCGGCGAGCGCGCCGATCGGGAGGGTCAGCCACGCCGTCACGCCGACCGCCTCGGCGAGCAGCGCGGTCGTGTACGCCCCGATCCCGGCCAGCGCGCCCACGAAGAGGAACAGCTGGTCGGTGTGTGCGAACGCGACGTTGAGCGCGACGGTAAGCGTCGCGAACACGAGAAACGTCGCCAGAATCCGGAGCTGGTAGGTCGCCCCGCCCGCGGCCGCAAGCAGGGGCAGCGGCGCGATCAGCGCGGCGACGACGGCGATCCGTTTCGCGTCGGCGGCGGGGATCACGATATCTCCTCCGGGCGCGCGACAAGCACCGCGACGGCGACGGCGAACAGCAGCACGTTCGCGAGGTACGCGCCCACGAGGAAGTTCGCGAACGTGATCACAACGCCGAGGCCGACCCCGGCGGCGACGGTACCGCGAAGGTCGCGCACGCCGCCGACGATGGCAACGATGATGGCGAAGACGGTGAGCTCGAAGCCGGCCGCGACGGTGATATCGGAGCTGGCAGCACGGAGCAGTCCGGCGACGCCCGCCAGCGCCACACTGAGCACGAACACCAGCGTGCGGATCCGCCGCGGGTTCACCCCGCAAAGCAGCGCGCCCGTCTCGTCGTGGACGACCGTTCGCGTCGCCGTCCCCAGCCGCGTCCGGTCGAGAAAGCCGAACAGCCCCGCGAGCAGCGGCGCGGCGACGGCGACGGTGAGCAGCGTCGATCCGCGCACCCCCACCCCAGCCAGCTCGACGCCGGGCACGCCGTGTGCCAGCGAGTAGGTGAGCGGGAAGTACACGTACAGGACGCCGTCGATCGCGATCGCGAGGCCGAGCGTGACGAAGATGCCGAGCACGATCCGCTCCTCGCCGGTCGACCGGTACACGCTCGAGAGGAGGGTTCGGTCGACGGCGAGCCCGAGGACGGCGACCGTGCCGACCGCCGCGACGGCGCCGACGGCGACGGAGCCGACCGCGCTCGCGACCGTCGTCGCGACTATCGCCGCGATCACGGCGAAGCTGCCGAGCGCGAGGTTCAACACGTTTCCGAGCCCGAACACGAGCGTGATCGCGGCTCCGAGCAGGGCAAAGGAGAGACCGCGGGCCACGCCGTCGATCGCGAGCTCGACCCCGACTGTGACGACCATCCGTTCTCGATCGAGGGTGCATCCGGAGCGTTAATTCTCCTTCGATACGCGACCACTGAGCACCGAACGACGACACCGGTGTACGAACGTGTACAGCAGCGAAAGGAATTAGTCATCGGAGCCGCGAGTGGCTGTATGCTCGAAGTCGACGGGATCACGCGGACGTACGGCGGCTTGACCGCCGTCGACGACGTCGGATTCACCGTCGACGCCGGGGAGATCGTCGGCGTCATCGGTCCGAACGGAGCGGGGAAGACGACGCTTTTCAACGCGATCACCGGCGTCGACGCTCCGGACGCCGGGCGCGTCAGCCTCCGTGGTGAGGATCTCACCGACGCGCGACCGAACGCGGCGTGTCGGGCCGGCGTCGCTCGGACCTTCCAGTCCGTCCGGACGTTCGACGAGTCGACGGTTCGCGAGAACGTGCTTGCGGGCGCGCTGTTCGGTGGCCAACGGCGCGACCGCGACGCGGCGGCGCGCGCGACAGAGAAGGCGCTCGAGCTGGTCGGACTCGCCACGGACGCCGACCGCCACACGAGCGACCTCCCGATAGCGGCCCGCAAGCGGGTCGAGCTCGCTCGGGCGCTCGCGACCGACCCCGACGTGCTGCTGCTCGACGAGATCGGCAGCGGCCTCACGCCGGTCGAGATCGACGACCTCACCGACACGATCCGTCGGATCCGCGACGAGCGCGGCGTCGCCGTCGTCTGGATCGAACACGTCACCGACGCGCTGTTCCGCGGCGCCGACCGCGTGCTCGTGTTGGAGAACGGCTCGCTCATCGCCGAGGGCACGCCGGCCGAGATCCGCGCGAACGACCGCGTCGCCGAGGCGTACCTCGGCGGAGGCGACGACGACCCCGCGGCCGACCCCACCCTGGACGCGCCGGCCACTCCGGACGCGCCGGCCACCTCGGCGGAGCCAGCGACGACCGACTCGGCCGCGGCTGCAGACCCGGCCGTCACGGCTGCGGCGACGGACGGTGGCGATCCGACGACCGCCGACGAGCACGCGACGAGGGGAGACGCGAGCCCGCCGCGCCCCGACGACGAGGCCACACGGTGATACGGGTCGAGAACGTCGACGTCGCCTACGGCGACCTTCAGGTGTTGTGGGACGTCTCGCTCTCGGTTCGCGGGTCGGACGGCGTCGTCGCTCTCGTCGGCCCGAACGGGGCCGGGAAGTCGACGCTCCTGCGGGCGATCTCCGGATTGGTCCCCGTCGCCGACGGACGCATCGAGCTGTTCGGCGAGGAGGTCGCCGGCCTCAGTCCCGACGAGATCGTCCGACGAGGGTTCGTGCAGGTGCCGGAGGAGCGGCACCTGTTCGACGGGATGACGGTCGGCGAGAACCTTCGGATGGGCGCGTACACCCGCGATCGGAGCTCTCAGGAACGGCTGGAGGAGGTGTACGACCTCTTTCCGGTGCTTGCCGAGCGCGTCGACCAGGAAGCGGGAACGCTATCGGGCGGCGAACAGCAGATGCTCGCGATCGGTCGCGCGCTGATGGCCGAGCCGGAGGTGTTGGCGCTCGACGAGCTGTCGGTCGGACTCGCCCCGCAGCTCGCGAGACGGACGTTCGAGACGGTCGAGGAGCTGAGCGAGGAGCTGACCGTCCTGCTCGTCGAACAACACGTCGACGAGGCGCTCGCGCTCGCCGACCGCGGCTACGTCCTCGAGAACGGCCGGATCGCGGTTTCGGGAACCGGCGATGAGCTGCTCGAGAGCGACCGCGTTCGCTCGGCGTATCTCGGTTGAAGGCGTTCGCGTCACGCCGACGTACTTGATATCGGGCGTACGTCGCTCACGAGGGGGGATGAGGGGTTTATACGTGATTGCGTGATGGATCTGGAGGTGATTTATAAGTGAGTCGCGGGAGCGATAGCTCCGCGACGAACGATCTGAAAGCCCCAGCCGCGACGGCTCGCGCGCCTTGCTGCGCTCCTCGGTCGCTCGCGGTGCTCGCTCCCTGTGGTGCTTACAGCGGCGGGCGTCGCCCTCGCGGCTGCCCCTTTCAACCCCACCCGACCGCACCGCAACCGCACCTCGCGCCTCCCCAGCCTCGTCGGCGGCTCGCGCGTTCCGCGCTCGCCGCCGCCTCCCTCGCACGCGCTCCTCGCGCTCTTTCCAGAGCGCTCGGAGGCGCGCGCCGACCGCCCGCCGTCACCTGATAACCGAACAATGCTCTGCGGTGTGGTTGCGGTGGCGCGCGCCGCGAGCGGGCCAGCGGCCCGCGAGTCGCGAGGGCGACCGGAGGGAGCCCTCGGATGCGAACGGCGAAGCCGTGAGCGAGCGCGCGAGGGAGACCGGAGGGGCCGCCGAGCGGTTCCGGCGGCCCCTCCGGTCGAGGCTGGGGTGGTCCGAGGCTGCGGTGCGGGGCGGGACTGGAAGGGGCAGCCGCGAGGGCGACGCACGGCGACGTAAGGACCGCAAGGAGCGAACGCAGTGAGCGACTGAGGACCGCAGCGAGCCGCGCGAGCCGTCGCGGCTGGGGCTTCCAAGTCGGTCTCCCCTCCATCGCTCACTTATATACCACTCTTTCCCGCACCGAGTACGCCTTTATAAACAACGCACCGATTCTACTATGCGCAATATACGCCCGGTATCGAGCGCTTGACTACCGTGATCGGCATGGAGCGACCCACGATAGCGGTAGTACGAGACGACGTGTTCCCGGCCTTGTCCGGCACGACGAGACCCCTCAAGGCGGTTCGAGACGCCACCTACTCGATGAACGCGTGCTCGTCGGGATCGAACCCGTCGAGCGGCGTGGAGCGGAACGTCTCCGTGAGCCGCCAGTCACCGTCCGGGAAGTAGTCGGGCGGTCCCGTCTCGAACCCGCTGAGCATGTGACTGAGCCCGTCGATCTCCCCCCACTCCGTGTACCGGATCGGGTTCGCAAACACCGTGTCGAACTCGATGTCGCGGAGCTCGTCGGCGATGGCGACCGGATCCGGCTCGCCGGCCGCCTCCGCGGCCGCGGCGATCAGCTTGCCGGTGACGTAGCCGTACGCCTCGTGGGTGTCGAACCGCTCGCCGCGCTCGTCGGCAAACTGCTCTGCGACCGTCGCGAACGCCTCACTGTACGGGTCGCTGACGTGCAGGTGTAAAAAGCCCGCCGTCGCGTTCTCGCCGAGTCCGCTGTTGAGCACGCCGGGCGGGAGACCGGCACCGGTCGTCAACTCGGGGTCCAGTCCGAGCTCGATCGCCTGATTGTGGATCGCGATCGACCCCGGCGGATGCCCCGTCGCAACCAGCAGCTCGAGGTCGTCCGGGAGATCGCGAAGGAACGGCGTGAAATCGTCCTCGCCGACCGGCGCGGTCGCGGTCGTCAGGTCGACGCCGTCGGGCACCAACGCCTCGAGACTCTCCGCCAGCGTGTTCCCCCATTCGTAGTCACCGATGATCGCCCCGACCGTCTCGTAGCCGCGGTCCTCGATCAGCTCGATCTGCGGACGCACGTCGGTGACGGCGGGCTGTGAGCCCATCCGGAACGTGTAGCGGGTGTCCTTCGGGAGGATCCGATGTGAACCCGCCATATGCAACACGAGCGGCACCTGTAGCTCCTCGGCGGTCTGGCGGGTGACGAGCCCCACGTCGCTGGACACCGGCCCGGTGATTGCCAGCGCGCCCTCGCTCTCGACGAACCGCCGGAACACGGTGTCGGCTTCGCCCGCGTCGCTGCCCGTATCCGTCGTCTCCACCTCGACCTCGCGCCCGAGGACGCCCCCGTCGTCGTTCAGCTCGTCGACCGCGAACTCGAGACCCGCCTCGTGGGCCTGTCCCCACGCGGCGAACCCGCCGGAAAGTGGCTGGAGCGCTCCGATCGTGAACGTGTCGCCATCGTCTCCGAGACAGCCGGCCAGCGCGGTCGTCCCCAGCGTCGCCGCCCCGCTCGTGCGGAGAAACGAGCGCCTGTCGACGGTGCGTCCGACCGCCCGGTCGGTCTCGTATGCGTCCGTCATGGCACTCGATCGGGGTTCGTGCGATTAGTAGCTGTCGGAAGCGTGCATCGATGTACAGATCCGACCACTGGAGAAGAGATCCGGTCGGTGGGATGGAGGCGAATACCGACAACCAGCCGATCGACGAAAGGCGACGACGAAAGGCGACGACGAAAGGCGACGACGAAACGCGACGACGAAAGGCGACGAAAGGCGGCTGTCAGTCCGCAGTCGCCGTCCCGGCGGACCGCTCCGTTTTCAGCCTGCGGGCGTACGCGGCGAAGTTGTCGAAGATCGACTTCGCCTCGCAGGCGTCGGCGTACCGTTCCGACGATATCTCCGCAAGCACCGCATCGACGCGAGCGTCGCCGATCCGGTCGCGTTTCCCCTCGGTCACCTCGCGGGCGGTCCGGACGTCGTACTCCGGATGGAACTGGACGCCCCAGCAGTGTCCCTTTCGGAACGCGTGGACGCCGTAATCGTTCTCGGCGAGCAGCGTCGCCCCCGGCGGCAGGTCGACGACCGTGTCACCGTGCGTGGTGAACACGGTGAACTCCTCGCTCACGTCCGCGAACAGCTCGTCGCCGCGGTGTCGAACCGTGTTGTAGCCGATCTCGAACTCGTCCATTCCGGCGACGCGACCGCCGAGCGCCTCCGCGAGCGCCTGATGGCCGTAACAGACGCCGAGGATCGGCACGCCGTCGGCTGCCGCGTCCGCGATGTACTCGATGAGCGGGGGGATCCACGGCTCGTCCCAGTACACCGACGACCGCGAGCCGGTGACGACGATGCCGTCGAACTCGGTGTGGTCGGGGAGCTGTCCGTCGGTCGCGTCGAACTCGACGAGGTCTGCTGCGAGCTCCCGCCGGAAGTTCCGACGAGTGTTCGCGCCCTCGTGGGACGCGTTGAGCAGGGCGAAGCGGAGGCGCGTCATGGAGAGGGAAACGAGAGAGAGCCTCAAAACGGTTGCGCCGCCGCGAAACGCTACCGGCATCCCGTGCGACGAAACGAAAACGAACGACCAGCCTCAACGAGTATAACGGATCGAACGATCGGGAGTGGTCGGAACGACGCGACGGGAGCCGACCATCACCCGACCGGATCGCTCGCGTGCTCGGCGAGCCAGCCGACGATCGCGTCGTTGACCGCGGCGGACGCCTCGATCCCGACGAAGTGGCGCGCATCGCCGATCACGACCGACTCGCCGCGGGGGAGTCCCGCCGCGAGCGACTCGCCGGCCGTGATCGGACACACGGTGTCCTCGCCGCCGTGGACGACGAGCGCCGGCGTCGTCGCCTCGTACAGCCGGTCCGACCGGTCGAACGCCTCGACGGCGGCGCGGTGCGCCTCGAACACCGCGGGCGTGGCGTCCTCCACGAGCCGCCACTCCGTGATCCGCGAGAGCGCGTCGGGGTGCCGCTGCCGGAACCCCTCCGACAGCAGTCCGGTGAGCGACCCCTCCACGGCCTGTGGGTTCGAGGGGTCCGCCCACACGCCTGCGGGGTTGTACGCGTCGCCCGACGGCGGCGTCCCGACGAGCACGAGGCTGGCCGGACGGGTCGACGCCATCCCGTATGCGAGCGCTACCATCCCGCCGAGCCCGTAGCCGACGAGATGCGCGTTGCGGATCCCCTCCGCGGCACACACCGCGTCGACGTCGCTGGCGAGCGCCTCGACGGTGTACGGGCCGGGCGGCGCGTCCGACCGACCGACGCCGCGCGTCTCCGGCGTGATGACCGTGTGCGGGCCCGCCAGCGCGGCGTGTTGCCAGCCGAACTGCCACGCGCCGAGCCCGACGTCGCCACAGAACACGACCGCCTCGTCAACGTCGCTGGCGGTGCCGGACTCGGCGTCGTTCGCATCGCTCGCCCCGGGGCCGTCCACCTCGTATCGGATCGACACGTCGCCGTTGGTCGCGTACGGCACGGACGGACCCCCGTCAGGCCTCCTGCAGGCTCTTCAGTACGTCGGGCGCGGAGTCCAGCGCGTCGTCGAGGCGGTCGACGTCCGGCCCGCCACCCTGCGCGAAATCCGGCGGTCCGCCGCCGCCGCCGCCGACCCGCGAGGCGAGCTCGGAGACGACCTGGCCCGCGTTGAGCTCGACGCCGTCAGGCACGCCGACGACGAAGCTCGCGGAGCCGTCCGCGCCGCTGCCGACGACCGCCACCTTCCCGTCCTCGACGTGGGCGTTGGCGGTCGCGCGGAGCTCGTCGGCGTCGCCGTCGAGCCGCTGGATCACTGCCGTGACGCCGTCGACGTCGACCGACTCGGCATCAGCGCCGCCCGAGGCGCGCGCCTCCGCGAGGTCGGCTTTCAGCGACTCGATCTCCTTGCCGCGCGCCTTCCACTCCTCGAAGAACCGCTCGGCGGTCTCGGGAACGTCCAGCGGGTCGACGTCGAGCGCTTCGGCGGCGTCGGCGAGCGCGTCCTCGGTCCGCTGGGTCGCCTCGATCGCCGCCTCGCCCGCAGCGAAGACGATCCGCTCGACGCCGTCCTGAACCGGCTCGGTTTTCAACACCTTGACCGCGCCGATGTCGCCGGTGCGCGCGACGTGGGTGCCGCCGCACGCCTGCACGTCCTCCTCGCCGACGTGGATCAGGCGGACGTTCGTTCCCGGCGGGACGCCGCCCTGATACAGGTCGAAGCCGTGTTCCGCCTCCGCCTCGTGGCGATTGGGCCACTCCTGACGAACCGGGAGGTTCTCGCGAACGAGCTCGTTTGCGACCCGCTCTATCGCCTTGGTCTCCGCCCGGGAGATCCGGTCGTAGTGGCGAACGTCCAGCCGCGAGGAGCCGAGCCCCTTCTGTGCGCCGGCCTGTCGGACGTGGTCGCCGAGCACCTCGCGGGCGGCGTGACCGATGAGGTGCGTCGCGGTGTGGTGTTGCCGGAGCCGGTCGCGTCGCTCACCGTCGACCTGCCCACGGACGAACTCGCCTTTGCCCGGGTCCGCGTCCGTCTCGTGGAGCACGACCCCGTCGACCTCCTGGACGTCGACCACGTCGACGGTCGTCTCGCCGACCGAGAGCGTCCCCCGGTCGGCCGGCTGGCCGCCGCCTTCGGGGTAGAACATCGTCTGGTCCAACACGACGTCGTAGCCGTCCTCGCGCTCGAACACGTCGAGAACGACCGCCTCGAACTCCGTCCGGCCCTGGTCGTCGTAGTACAGCTTCTCCGTGTCGGGGAGGTCGCCGAGCCGCTCGTCGCGCTCGGTCTCGGAGTCCGCCCCGCCGATCTGCTCGTGGCGGTCGGCGACGAGCGCGTAGAAGTCGTCCGGAACGTCGACGTCGGCCCCGCGCTCGTCGGCGATCTCCGCGACCATGTCCGGCTGGATCCCGTGGGAGTCGTACAGCTCCAGCAGCTCTGCGGTCGGGATCGGCTCGCCGGTGCCCGCGTACTCGTCGGCGAGCTGCTCGACCTTGCGGGTGCCGCGCTCCAGCGTCTTGCGGTACTTGCGCTCCTCGGTGCGGACGATCTCGCGGATCGTGTCCCGGTTCTCGTAGCCGAGCCGCTCGGCCTGCATGTCGACGAGCTCGTCGAGCGGGGCGTCGACGCCGACGTCGTCGACGAGCCGCTTCGTCCGGCGGAGCACCATCCGCGCCAGATACCCCGTCCCGACGTTCGAGGGGACGATGCCGTCGCCGAACATGTACGCCAGCGTCCGGGAGTGGTCGGCGATCGCGTAGATCGACTCGAGCGGTGCGACCAGCTCCCGGAGTCGATCGACGTCGACGTCGAGTTTCGCCGCGATGTCGCCGCGGGCGTTCTCGACGTCGTCGACGTCGTCGATGTCCATCCGCCCGGCGAGCCTGGCGGCGCGGTGGACGATCCGCTCTTCCTCGTCGGTGTAGTCGATTCCCGCGTTCTCCTTCAGGAACTCGATCGCGTCGGGATAGATCGCCTCGTACACCGTCGCAGTCCCCTGGCTCATCCACGTCCATCGCTCCAGCCCGTAGCCGGTGTCGACGATGTACGTGTCCATGAACGAGTACGTGTTCCCGTCTTTCATCTCGTACTCGCCGTCCGGGTCCTGCTCCATACACATGAAGACGAGCGTCGCCAGCTCGGCTCCCTTATAAATGACTTCGATCGCGGGGCCGGCGTTGCCGCCGCCGACCCACGGGTCCTCGATGTAGGTGACTTCCTCGAGATCCGCGCCGAGGTGCTCGAACAGCTCGTCGCAGTACGCCACCGTCTCGTCTTTCCAGTACACCTCGCCCTCGTAGGCGTACTCCTCGTCGGCGTCCTCGCGCGTGTTGAACGCGTGATGGGCCATCATCTCGAACGCCATCGTGTGTCGGCCCGTCTTGCCGACGTTATCGATGTCCTGCATCCGGATGCAGGGCTGGGAGATGGTGAGGGGGTTCGCCGGGGGTGGCGTCTGCCCGGACGTGACGAGCGGCTGGAAGTCGTAGATCGACGCCTGCGTGAGCAGCACGTCGTCACGCCAGCGGTTCGCCGCGACCGGATACGGCTCGATCCGCTCGTGGTCGTGCTCCTCGAAGAACGAAAGGAACGCCTCGCGCATCTCGGTGAGGCTGTACGACTCGGGGAACCCGGGATCGTCGATGAAGCTGTAATCCTCACACGGCGGCTCTCCGCACAGTTCGCGGTCGGGGTCGCGCGTCCAGAAATACGCCCCACAGGAGGGGCACTCCTTGCGATCGAACCCCTCCTCCTCGAAGTAATCGAGGCGGTACTCCGCTTCGAGATCGCTCATTACCATGTTCTGACCCGTGTTCGTCTAAAAGGGTTGCGTAACTTTTACGAAATTCAGTATCAATTGGTGGTATTCAGTTGTCTTTCCAACCGGAACGGTTAACCATATGTATAACATATAGAGCAGTATGGGAGATAGATACGAAATTGAAGGAGAAGAGATCGTTGAACGCGAAGTGAAGCCGTTCGGGAGTGGCGGCGCACACGTCACCGCCCCGAAAGACTGGATCGGCGCAAACGTCAAACTCGTCCGCACAACAGAACCAGACCACGACGACGAATGACACAGCTCACCGAACAGTTCTACATCCCGGACGAGCATCAGAACGGTTCCGGGCCTGCTCGAACGTCGATCACGGCATCGGATCACCTCGATCCCGTCGCATCCGTCCGTCCAACTCACACACTCTCATCGGTCACGGAGCCACGATCCCCCGACTCGGTCGGAAGGATTATTTGGATGCTCGCCGTTGACGCACCAACTCGTGGCCGATGTAGCTGCCGACGATCGAACCGTGGTCGTGCTCTCTCACGACTGGAACGCCGTCGGCGACGGGCAAGCGCACGAGCCACACCCCCGTCACAGCTCCGCGGCTGACACGGCCGAGAGCCGGTCCACAGGGGACGCGTCGACCGAGATCCACAGCCCCGACGACGTCACGGATACGACACTCATTGCTGCCGACGCCGTCGTGATTACGACTCCGGACGGCCTCGAACGGGTACGGGGTGCGACGCCGAGCACGCCGATAGTCGCGCTGACGGATCACCCGTCCGCGTCGGTCGCAGTCGATCCCATCGTCGACGCGTGGGCATCCGATCTCGACGGGGTCGACGACCGGATCCGGTGGCTGCTCGCTCGTCGCGAGGCGGGAGCCCATCGCGACGTCGCGGAGCGCCCATCGCTGATGGAACGGCTACACGCCGGAACGACCCATCTCGCGGGCGTCAGGTCGACCGAGGAGGTGTACAGTGCGACGGTCGGGATCATCGAGGAGGTGTTCGATGTCGACCACGGCGTCGTCGGAGTCGTCGACGGCAAGTGGGTCGAGCCCGTCGCGGGGTCGTCGACGCCGGTGACGGGCGAGTACACGCGGGTCCGCCGCGGATCGGGCGTGGCAGGCACGGTCGTCGAGACCGGCGAGTCGCGGATCGACGCCCGACTCGATCACGACGCGTACGGCTCCGCGCTGACCGTCCCGATCGACTCGGAGCGCGTGCTACAGGCGGTGTCGACGGAGCCGGCTGCGTTCGACGAGATAGATCGGACGCTGGGCGAGCTCCTCGCCTCCCACGTGGAGGAAACGATCAACCGGCTGCGGATCGACGAAGCGCTCCGGTCGGAGCGGGACCGGATGCTCGCACTGTTCGAGAACATCCCGGACGCGGCCGTCGAGTACGACTACGTCGACGGGGAGCCGTACGTCCAACGAGTGAACTCCGCGTTCGAGGAGACGTTCGGCTACGATGCCGACAGGATCATCGGCGAGTCGGTGGACGAGTACATCGTTCCGCCGGACGACGAGATCTCCGCGGAGGCCGAGGAGCTCAACGAGCTGCTCCGGAAGGGCGAGAACGTTCGCCGGGAGGTGACTCGGCGCACGACACGGGGGGACCGACACTTCATCGTCCACGTGATCCCGATCCATCTCGACGCGGAGAACGCGTCCGGGTTCGCGGTCTACACCGACATCACGGAGCGACGCGAGCGGGAGGCGACGCTCCGCCGACAGAACGAGCGGCTCGACGAGTTCTCCGCGATCGTCTCACACGACCTGCGGAACCCGCTGTCGATCGCCGACGGCTACCTCGAACTCGCGCGCGAGACGGGAGAGACGGCACATCTCGAGCGCGTCGGCGACGCGCTCGACCGGATGGACGAGCTCGTGAGCGACCTGCTTTCGCTTGCTCGCGAGGGACGGATGGTCGGCGAGACGCGTCCGGAGTCGCTCGAATCGACCGCCCGGGAGGCGTGGCAGAGCGTCACCACCGACGACGCCGAACTCGTCATTGAGTCGGACCGGACGTGCGAGATCGACCCGAACCGCGTTCGGGAGCTGTTCGAGAATCTGTTTCGGAACAGCGTGGAACACGGTTCCACTGGCAGCCGGACTGCGTCCGGCGACAGCGTGGAACACGGGTCCACTGGCAGCCGGACTGCGTCCGGCGACAGCGTGGAACACGGGTCCACTGGCAGCCGGACTGCGTCCGGCGACAACCTCACAATCCGCGTCGGTGCCATGGATCTCAGGTCCGCCGGCGGGTGGGGGTTCTACGTCGAGGACGACGGCACGGGGTTCGACGACGAGGCGCTGGATGCCCTGTTCGAGAGCGGCTACACGACCGCGCCGAACGGAACCGGGCTCGGACTCGCGATCGTGAGACACATCGCGGAGGCGCACGGCTGGGACGTCCGTGCGATGACCGGCGAGTCCGGCGGCGCACGCTTCGAGTTCCGAATCGAGCCGTAGCGATCCGGGACGCGCAGCCGAACGCGGCTGATCCACGAATGTGGGTTAAATGAAGGTCGAGGCGGAGTGATACGACACGTTCCTGCGTTGTTTCCGAGCAGTTTTTGTGTGACACCGGCCAATCGGAGCCATGACCCGCATCGTCGTGCTCGATCTACACGGCCAGTTCACCCACCTCGAACGTCGCGCACTCCGCGATATGGGCGTCGACACGGAGCTCATCGACGCCAACACCCCGGCGACGGAGGTCGAGGCGGACGGCGTCGTCCTCTCCGGTGGCCCTGACATCGACCGCATCGGCAACGCTCCCGACTACCTCGATCTGGACGTGCCGGTGTTCGGCATCTGTCTCGGCATGCAGGTGATCGCGGCAGAGCTCGGCGGTCGCGTCGGCGGCGGCGACTACGGCGGCTACGCCGACGTCGACGTCGAGATCCTCGAGGAGACGGACCCGCTGGTCGGGTCGCTCGCACCCGAGATCCGCGTGTGGGCCTCGCACGCGGACGAGGTGAAGGAGCTTCCCGACGGGTTCACGCGAACCGCGACGTCGGACGTCTGTGGGATCGAGGCGATGTCGAACGTCGACGAGGACCTATACGGCGTCCAGTGGCACCCCGAAGTGGCCCACACCGAGCGCGGCGAGGAGCTGTTCGAGAACTTCGTCGCGATCTGCGAGTCGGCGTAGTACTGGTGACGAGCGGGACTTCTCACGACACCAATCGGTCGAGCATTTCACAACGCCGTCGACGTCGTCTCCTCCGCGGACGGATCGTCGGGCAGCCGTCGAGCGAGGAGGGCGACGATCCCCGCACCGGCGACGACGATGCCGCCCGCGACGGCGAAGACGACCGTGTAGCCGAACGTCGAGAGCCAGCCGCCGAGCAGCCCGCCGACGCCGCCGCCGACCGCGACGAGCGCGCCGTACATGCCGAGCGCTTCCCCGCGGATCGCGTCGGGCGTCAGCGCCGTCACGATCGTCGCGGCGCTCACCGCGATGACGGCCCACGTCAACCCGATCAGGAGGAAAAGCAGCGTGAATCCGCCGACGCCGACCGTCGTCGCTCCGAGCGAGACGCCGAGCACGGCGACGGCCGGAAACGCGAGTCCGCGGGCGAACAGGCCACCAACGTGAGCACGAAACAGTCCTTGACCTCCTCCCCGCGCTGAAGCGCGAGGATTCCTCCGTGGGTAATCCACCCAGTCGATTACCCCGGCTGTGAACTTGCGGGTTTGCTGACGCTGGGTTGGTCAGGCGAACGCGACTGTTCCACAAAATCGGCGGGTATCCAGTCGTGTTCGTTCCACTGCCAGTACGCCCCATCCGTGGGTGCGTCCCTGCCGCGTTCAACAGACAGGGCAGCGGGCCGGGCCATCGGCCCCACTTCAGACTGCAACATATTCCACGCCCCGATCACATCGCTGTGTCCCTCGAGACCGCAGTCATGACACCGGAACGCGTCACCGTCACGCGTCACATCGCTACTCCCGCACTCGGGACACTCACTGCTTGAGTCCTTCTCACTGACTTCCTCAACGCTGATCCCAACGTCACCGAACGTCAACTCGATCCGCTCAAGCAACTCTCGGTGAGACCAGAATGCGTGCGTCTTCTCGTTGACATCCGCATTCCAGTGTGTGTCCAACACGTCCGTGAGATCGCCGATGTACACCGTGTCGGCGTTTTGCGAAAGTAGCCAGTCGGCAGCGTGTTTCACGGCCGCATCCCGGCTGTGATCGCGTGTTCGAGACCGCACGTCGTACAACCGTTTGATCCGACTACTCGTGTAGGTATCTTCTGGGAGTTCCGATTGGAGTGTGGCGATCCGCTCGGAGTAGCTCTGGAACTGCTTGAACTCTGGCCGAGCGTGATACACGGCTGTCTCGCCGGTTTCGGTGACAACAGCCAGCGTGTTGTTTGCGCCGACGTCGATGGCAGCTGACCGGGTCGTGTTCTCGGAGTCGAGTGTATGAGTGAATGCGTCCTGTCGCTGTTGACGGAGATCGTCTGGGTGAATGCGAACAGGATGCTGGACACGAAGTTGGTCTGCGTGTTCGTCGTAGATGAGCTCTAATCGACTGTCATCACCGTCCCACTGTGGATTTCCACAAACCTCGAGTGTGATGCGTTCGTTGTGCTCGAAGTCGTACCGGTCTTCGAGCACGTCACCGACGCCAAATTCGAGCGTACTCGTGTGTTCGTCCCCGTCGAACGTGTACAGGTCGTTGCGGACGAGCCCATGCAGTTCATACCCCTCGTCACGATTGCCCCAGTAGCCCGGTGGCTCGGGCTTGGTCTGGACGGTCTGGTCGGAGTCGTCGTGGTATTTCTCGAGGAGTCTGAAGTGGCTTCGCCACGCTTCGCTGTTCTTCCGGGCGATCTGTTGGCACGTTGCTTTCCCAAGGACGGGAGCGTACTCGTCGTACAAGTCGGTGTACTCAGCATCCCACACGTCGCCGTCTTCGGCAAAGTACTGCTGTCGGCGTCGGTAGGTGATCTGATTCCAGAGAGGAGCATGGGCGGCCAACCAGTCGAACAGACACTGCCGGTACCGCTCGGTGGCGGCATCGGCGACGAGTGTGTTCGTCCGCTGTGGTTGGTCGCTCATACGCATACATTAGTGACAGGCTGATGTAAAGATTGGGATTACAGAGTGTCGTTGTCCAGCGGTTGTGAGTGTGTCATGTCGGATTCATCCACGCCGTGAACGGCGAGGCTTTCTCCTCGATTCTCCGTAATTCTCGATTACGTGCTCGCGGAGACATTGAACGGACTCACGACACACGCCGGTCACGACGCGGCGACGGATTTTCTTGACCGAGTTGAAGAGAACACACGGTTCCACGTCGACTCCCTGACAGCAGATACGTTCGCCACGGCGAAGGCACTCTTTCGGCAACACGAACGATTCTCATTCGTCGACGCCTGTATTGTCGCATATATGCAAACGGAGGGGCTCGGATACCTCTATGCGTTCGATGACGACTTCGATACTGCCGTGGACGTCTACCGCCTCACGACGGCGATCAATCCCTACCAACCGGAGTGACATATCGTTGGATCAATAGCTGTTTTACCAACTTGGGCAAGAGTCCCGGTTCACATCGATCCCGCACTTCGTCGCCCGGTGATCTCGATCGGATCGAGCACGTACCAGTCGAACTCGACGGTCGACTACGGCGCGTAGTAGTACTCCCCGTCCCGTTTCTGCTGGCGATCCTTCTGGGAATCGGGTTTGTTGATCCGGGGGCGACCCGTCCGCTCGTCGCGGCGGAACGTGATGTCGAGGTCGGCGAGGAACTCGTTCATCCCCTCGCGCATCTCCTGTGGCGGGGTGGCGTGACCGCGCTCGGCCGGTTCACCGTCGAACACCATCAGCCGGTCGGCGAGAAGGTCGATCATGTAGATGTCGTGGTCGATAACCATCACGGTCGCGTCGTGGTTCTCCGCGTACCGGCGGATCGCGGTCGTCGCCCGAACGCGCTGTTCGACGTCGAGGTGCGCGGACGGCTCGTCGAGCAGATACAGGTCGGCGTCCTCGGAGAGAGTGGCCGCGATGGCGACGCGCTGGCGCTCCCCGCCCGACAGATCGGTCAGGTTCTGCTCCATGATCCGCTCGAGCTGGAGCGGTTGGGCGACCTCCGTGTTCCAGTACGAGGAGCCGAACTCGTCGGTGATCGACGAGAGGAACGCGTCGACGCGGATCGGCTGGTCGATCTCGATGTACTGCGGCTTGTAGGCGATGTCGAGCTCGACGTCGAGCTCGCCCGTATCCGGCTCGAGGGATCCGGCGAAGAGCTTCGCCAGCGTCGATTTGCCGATCCCGTTGGGGCCGACGATGCCGAGCACCTCCGACTCGTGGATCGCGCCGCCGTCGACGTGCAGCTCGAACTCACCGTCGCCGTACGACTTCGAGAACGCCGGATACTCCACGAGCGGCGTCCCCTTCGAGGAGACGCGCGGTGCGTGCTCCTCGAAAGTGATCGCCGACGGACGGATCCGCATGTTCTCATTGTCGAGGTAGCCTTTGAGGTACTCGTTGATCCCGTTACGAACGGATTTCGGGTCGGTGATCACGCCGTACGCACCCGGCTCACCGTACGCGACGTGGAGGGTGTCCGCGAGCAGATCGAGGATGGCCAGGTCGTGTTCGACGACGAGCATCGAGCGGTCGGCGTCGTCGTTCGCCAGCTCCTGGATCAGACGGGCAGCGACCATCCGCTGGCCGATGTCGAGGTACGGCGTGATCTCGTCGAGAAAGTAGAAGTCGGCGTCGCGGGCGAGACACGCCGCGATGGCGACGCGCTGGAGTTCGCCGCCGGAGATCGAGTCGATATCCTGGTCCATCACCGGGCGGATGTTCAGACGGTCGATGAGGTCGTCGAGCGCGCCTCGTTCGTCCGTTCGTTCGAGCAGGTCGCGGGTGTTCCCGTCGAACTGCTTGGGGATCTGGTCGACGTACTGCGGTTTGCGGGCGACCGTCACGTCGGCGGCCTCCAGCGCCTCGAGGTAGTTCTGCAGTCCGGTGCCGCGGAAGCGGTCGAGCACCGGCTCCCAGTCGGGATCGTCGGCCTCGTGCTCGCCGAGGTTCGGGATCATCTCGCCGGCGAGCGCGTGGACCGCGGTCGATTTCCCGATCCCGTTGGGGCCGAGGATCCCGGTGACGTTGCCGGGCTCCGGGGTGGGGAGCCCGTACAGCGCGAACGCGTTCTCGCCGTACCGGTGGACGGGGTCCTCCTCCAGCTCGGACGGGAGGTTGATGATCTCGATCGCGTCGAACGGGCATTTCTCGACGCAGATCCCGCAGGTCTCGCCGAGACAGATCTCCTCGGAGATCCGGATCTGGTCGGGGTCGCCTTCGACCGTGTCCTCGCCGCGCTCGGTGATACACTCCTTGCCCGTTCGGTTCGGCGGGCAGTAGTTCGCACACTCGTAGCTGCAGCGGTCGGGCTGACAGCGGTCCAGATCCACGACGGCGATACTGTCGTCGGCCATCTACAGCGTCACCGCCGAGGTGAGAAGGATCGTGTAGCTGATAAACCACAGCGTGAACGTCATAAACGCCACGTAGAGGTTGTCCTTTACGCCGAACTCTCCCACACCGATGAGTTTGTACACCGGGTACTGGGCGAGCACGAACACCCCCATCACCAGTACCGCCATCGTCTCGGTGGCGTCCGCGGGGGCGGTCCCAACGTAGACGGCCGACACGACGCCGGCGGCGATCCCCGCCAGACAGCAGATCGTGGTGACGACCACGCTCCGAGTATGGCCCGTGATCCGCGGCGACTCGTCGCTCATACGTACGTCTCGGCGATCGCCCGTGAAAAGGTGTTCGTTCCGTCGAGACCGATCCAGTGGCAAGCGTTCCGGGAGTGCCGACCGCGTTGGTCGACCATCCTGCGCGCGAGCCACGACGCTGACTGACTGGTCAGTTTGGGCGTCGCTTCCCGGAGATATTATCCTGTTTTCTCCGGGTATACCGGATAATACTTCCGGTAGATTCGGCGAAACCACCCATGGTCCATCAACATTTATGACTGTGTGTGGTTTCGATCCGTACCGATGGCTGGAACACAAAAGGAGAGTCTTGACGACCTCCCACCGAGCGCCAAACTCGTCTTCAAGGTGCTCGAGTACAACGGGCCGCTGACCCAGAAGGGGATCGTACAGGAGTCGATGCTGTCCGCCCGGACCGTCCGATATGCGCTCGAGCGGTTGGAAGGGATCGACGTCGTCGACGAGGACGTCTACTTCGCCGACGCGCGACAGAATCTCTATCGGCTCACCGAGCCCGCCCAGGAGTTCACCGAGGAGTCGGAAGCCTCCTGTACCGCCGACTGACGCAGGATCGACCAACGACCACCTCCCGACCGCACCGTCGGCTAACTGTACCGCCGCCCGATCGAACCGGCGACGAACGTGCCGCGGTCGATCACTCCCGCTCCGCGGTCGATATCTCTCGTCCTCTCCGCACGGCCGTCGCGACCGTGAGCACGATCGCGATCAGCAGCGCGAACGTCGCGGCCAACACGGCTGCCAACAGCAGGAACCACAGATCCGGGCCGAACAGCGGATACTCGCGAACTTCCGTCAGCGGGCCGAGAAGCTCGAACGTCCGAACGAGGTACAACACGAGTGCGAGCAGAACGCCGGCAACGATCCCGACGCGAACGTTTCGGTAAAACTCCAGCGACTCGAGCAGTACGAGCATCGGCGGTTTACTCGGATCGTCGTCGCTCACACGCGGGCGTACTCGCCGGGGGCGCAAAGACGCATCGAAGCAGGACCGACGACGTTCCTCGCGAAGCAGGACCGACCACGATCTTCGGGGATGTTAACGATCGAAAACCGACGTTTCGAGGCCTGTATCGCAGAGTAACAGCACTCAAGTGGTTGCGTTCGCTAGGAGCGGCATGGCCCGTGTTCTACTGTCGGAGTTTCCGATGATCGATCCTGATATCTACCGCGATCGTCTCCGCGACGCCGTCGACGGGCCGGTCGACGTCGACGTGGCGGAGCTCGGTACCACCGAGCGGCTGATCGAGGCCGGAGACGGTGCGGACGCGGTCGTAACGGATATCAACAGCCCCGTCAGCGCCGAGGCGGTCGAGGCGCTGGATCTCTCCGTCATCGTCCGGTCGGCGGTCGGCGTCGACAACATCGACGTCGTCGCCGCGGACGAGGCCGGCGTGGTCGTCACCCACGTCCCCGACTACTGTATCGACGAGGTTGCGGCCCACTCGGTGTCGCTGCTTCTCACCTGCCTCCGGTCGATCGCGACGTACGACGACGACGTCTCGGCCGGCAACTGGTCGTGGGAGACCGGCCGGCCCGTCCGCCGGATCGCGTCGTCGACGATCGGCCTCGTCTCCTTCGGCCCGATCGGACGGCGGGCGGCGCGTCAGCTGTCCGGATTCGGCGCGGAGCTCGTGGCGTACGACCCGTTCGTCGATGCTGAGACGATGGCCGACGCCGACGTCGAGAAGGTGGCGTTAACGGAGCTGTTCGACCGCTCCGACCACGTCGCCGTCTACGCGCCCCTGACGGATGCGACCCGCGGGATGGTCGACGCCGATGCGCTCGCCCGGCTCGACGACAGCTCCGTGCTCGTCAACGTCGGTCGCGGTCCGGTCGTCGACTCCGACGACCTCCTCGCGGCGCTGGAGGCGGACGAGATCAAGGCCGCCGGCCTCGACGTGCTCGACGAGGAGCCACCCGGGGACGACCCGCTCATCGGACGCGAGGACACGATTATCACGCCACACGCCGCGTGGTACAGCGAGGAGGCGTACATCGAGCTGAACGAGCGCGGCGCGGCCGACATCGCCGCCGTCCTGAACGGAACCGCACCCGACGGCCGGGTCGACCCCGAAGCGGACTGGTTATAACAGCCGTCGCGCCGCCAACGGTAGTCGCTTCCCACATCTCGGAGTCGCGTCGACCGCACCGTTATAAACGCGCCGGCGAAATCGTCGATCATGCGCACGCTTGATGAGACGGACCGGGAGATCCTTCGGCTGCTGTTGTCCGACGCTCGCCGCCCGTACAGCGAGATCGCCGACCGCGTCGGGCTCTCGGCTCCGGCCGTCTCCGACAGGATCGACCGCCTGCGGGACGCGGGCGTCATCGAGGGGTTCACGCTCCGGATCGACGACCGGGAGCTGTCGAGCGGGCTGGAGACGCTGGTGACCATCCGACCCGCTCCGGCCGAAGCGACCCGGGTGTACGACGCGCTTGCCGGCCACGACCGCGTGGAGAACGCGTTTCTCACCGCCGACGGCGACGTGGTCGTCTCCGCGCGGATCGCGGACGGCGAGGTCAGGGACCTGATCGACGAGGCGATCGGGATGGACTCCGTCGCGGAGCTCTCCGTGCAGGTGATCGATCGGCAGAGCTGGTCGCCTGCAGTCGGCGACGTCGACCTCGCCGTCGACTGTGTCGAGTGCGACAACACCGTCACGGCCGAAGGCGAGTCGGCGCGGATCGACGGCACGCTGTATCATTTCTGTTGTGGCTCCTGTCTGCAGCGGTTCGAACAGCGTTACGACCGCCTCTCCGAAGATGCGTGAGCAGCCCTGAGAGGGCGGATCGCATAACACAGTGCACACACCGACAGGAGAACCGCTTGATCCAAGATATCGCGGCGATCGATACCGGGCGTATATTGCGCATACGAGAATCGATGTGTGGTTTATAAAGGTGTATTCAGCGTGGTGAGGAGTGGTATATAAGTGAGCGGTGGAGCGGAGACCGACTTGGAAGCCCCAGCCGCGACGGCTCGCGCGGCTCGCTGCGCGCTTCAGTCGCTCACTTCGCTCGCTCCTTGCAGTGCTTGCTTCGCCGTGCGTCGCCCTCGCGGCTGCCCCTTCCAGTCCCGCCCCGCACCGCAGCCTCGGACCACCCCAGCCTCGACCGGAGGGGCCGCCGGAACCGCTCGGCGGCCCCCTCCGGTCTCCCTCGCGCGCTCGCTCACGGGCCTGCGGCCCGCTCGCGGCGCGCGCCACCGCAACCACAAGCAAAACATTGTTCGTTTATCAGGCGACTGCGGGCGGTCGGCGCGCGCCTCCGAGCGCCCTTTCTAGGGCGCGAGGAGCGCGTGCGAGGGAGGCGGCGGCGAGCGCGGAACGCGCGAGCCGCCGACGAGGCTGGGGAGGCGTGAGGTGCGGTTGCGGTGCGGTCGGGTGGGGTTGAAAGGGGCAGCCGTGATCCCCGCGAGCGGAGCGAGCGGGGGCTCGGGAGACGCAGTCTCCCGGTGGGGCGACGCCCGCCGCTGTAAGCACCACAGGGAGCGAGCACCGCGAGCGACCGAGGAGCGCAGCAAGGCGCGCGAGCCGTCGCGGCTGGGGCTTTCAGATCGTTCGTCGCGGAGCTATCGCTCCCGCGACTCACTTATAAACCAAATCCGATCCCCTTACATGATTCCTTATAAACAACCCAGTCACCCTAATAAGAGACGTACGCCCGGTGTCGATCACGACCCAAGCAGCGTCGCACTGCTGAGTCGAGCGTGAGATCATCGCATACACACCGTGACAAGAGTTCCATAACACCCTGTCAGGGTGAGTCTGGCCGAACGCGTCGGGGAGTCGAGTGGTTGGATCCGGATCGACGGTCGGGGCGACGGCGCGGTCGGACGGGGCCGGAAAGTAACCTACTTGAGGGCGGGCGGGTTAGAGGCAGGCGAAGTCCCGTGGTGTAGTGGCCAATCATAATGGCCTTTGGAGCCATTGACGGCGGTTCGAATCCGCCCGGGACTATGGTGTTCCGAATATCCCCGTGAGCCGTGCATATCCGCGGCTGCTCGACGCAGCGCACGATCGGAAGCGAGTCCTTGCGGGTCGAAGCCGTCCGCAACGAGGCTGACGGGCGGGCCGTTATCGATCGCGGCCGGCACCGACGCGTCGCCGTTGCGAGCGACGAATGAAACGATACTCGAGCGGCGTGCGGGTCACGCCGAGCGTGGACCGAGCGCCGACGTCGGCTACTCGGTTCTGCGGGCCGCGATCAGCGCCGCGACGAGCAGCGCGACGAGCGTGACGACGGTGCCGAAGCCGGGGATCGGGAACTCCGCGGGCTCCTCGGGCGTCTCCTCGACCGGCGTGTCGACCGGCGTCTCCTCGGGCGTCTCTTCGGGCGTCTCTTCGGGCGTCTCCTCCGGCGTGTCGACCGGGGTGTCCTCCGGCGTCTCCTCGGGCGTCTCTTCGGGCGTCTCCTCGGGCTCGTCGTCCGGCACGCCGAAGTCCTGGTCGAGCGAGCCGCCGCGCGGACTCGGGTCGTCCTCCTCGACTTCGGTGACCGTCAGGGCCGCCGGATCGCTCGTTTCGTCGTCGGAGCGAACTCGGACGTCGAACTCACCGAGCTCGGTCGGCTGGTACGACAGGTCGACCTCCTCGGACTCGCCGGGATCGAGCTCCTCGATGGTCTCGGCATCCTCGACATCCCCGTCGATGAGCAGCTCGATGTCCTGGCGGTCGCTCGCGCCCGCGGTGCCGCCGTCGTTCTCGACGGTGACTTCGAGCTCGAACGTCTCGTCTTCCTCGATCTCGAACTCCTCGTCCTCGAACTCGGCGATCGTGAACTCCGCGTCCACGATCGGCGCGTTGAGGGCGGTGAGTTCGACGTTCGAGAGGATGTCTGCCACGTCCTCCGGATCGTCCTCATCTTCATCGAATTCGTCAGTGTCTCTGACATCATCGAAGAACACCGGTCCGGCGGCGCTTCCCCACCAGTTGTCGGGCGCGAAGACGTACGCTTCGGCTGCCGTGCCCTCCGTTTCGATGGCGGCGTCGTTCCGCTCGATGTTGGTCAGCGTCAGTTCGTGGCTGCCCGAGTTGGCGAACAGCCCACGCTCGTGGTTGATCAGATTGAGGTTCTGTACGGTGGCGTTCGAGGCGTCGCCGTGCAACTCGATCGCGTGGTCGGTTCCACGGAAGTCGCTGTCACGGACCACCAGATCCGAACCGGTGCTGACCACGCCGTGGCCATCGGAGTCACCGCGGATCGTCGTGTACCGGACCAGCGTGTCGGTACCGGCGTCGTCGATCGCCGGGTCCCACTCGCTGTCATCCTCGGCAAAGAGCGTAACGCCGCGGATCGTCGCGTTCTCGGCCTCGTCGTCGACGGCGACCCCGGTCGCACCGTCCGCATCCGCAGCCGACAGGGCGAGCCCGTCGATCGTCACGTCGTCGGCGTCGATCGCGATCGCGGTCGAGGTGAGGTCCGGCGCAGTCGGCTCGCCACCGACGGCCTCCAGGGTGATGCCGGACTCGTCGACGGTCGCCGTCGAGTCGAGCGTCGCGTCGCCGCCGACGAAGACCGTGTCGTCCTCGCCGGCGTCGTCGACCGCCTCGTCGAGCGCGCCGAAGTCGAGGCCGGCCGCCGTGCCGCCGACCACGTCGTTCGCATCGTCGGACTCGTCGTTCGCGATCGTGACCTCGAGCACGGCCGGGAACTCGCCGGCGCGGAGCGTGTCGTCCTCGATCTCGACCTCCAGCTCGACCGTCTCAGTGCCGTCGGCCGGCACCGTGACGCTTTCGGTCACCTCGTCGGCGAACGGTTCGACGACGGTGGTCTCGTAGGCGAGCTGGACGTCGGTGTCCGCTTCGACCTCGCCGAGGTTCGCGACGGTGATTTCCACCTCGTCGCCGTCGGCAACCGACTCGATATCCAGATCGTCGTCGGGGTCCTCGAAGACGAACGTCGCCGGGAACGCCTCCCTGACGAGGATCTCGCTGTCACGAGTCGCGTCGTCGGTGCTGAGCTCGATCGGCTGCTCGCCGAGGTCGAGCTCGTCGGCGTCGACCGTGAATTCGACTTCTTGGGGCTCGTCGCCGCCGTCGAGGTCGACAGCCTCCTCGGTGCGGATCACCTCGCCGCCGACGATCAGCTCGACGTCCTGTGTGTCCGTCTCGTCGCCGACGTTGTTGATCTCGGCCTCGACTACGAGTGCATCGCTCCCACTGTCTTCTAAGATCTCGTCCGCGCCCTGCACGATCTCCGCGTCCTCGATGCTCGGATCGTCGATCCGGAAGAGCGGATCGTCGGGTGCCTCGATCACCTCGACGGTCGCGTCGTCCTCGCCGCCGTCGTCACCCTCGATCTCGACGTCCAGCGTGCCGGGGTCGATCTCCGCGTCGTCGCGGGTGAGCACGACGGTTTCCGTCTCGCCGCCGTCGACGGTCACGTCTTCGGCCGTGTCGACCTCCTCGTCGTCGACGAACAGCGTGACGGTTTCGTCGCCCTCCTCGTCGCCAGTGTTCGCGATCCCGACGTCGACCTCGAGGTCCTCCTCGTCGGTCATCGGATCGGGGATATCCTCGATGAACACGTCGAACGCCGCGGGCGCGAGCACGGTCACGAACTCGGTCCGCTCCTCGTCGGCGGCGGTGACGGTCACCTCGAGCTCGCCGGGCTCGAAGGGCCCGTCGGCGGTCAGCGTCACCACCTCGTCGTCCTCGCCGGCGACGGTCACGTCCTCGTCGACCGTCGCGCCGTTTGCGGCCAGCTCGACGGTGGTGTCGCCCGCGGCGGTGCCGAAGTTCTCGATGGTCACGTCGACGTCCAGTTCGGCGTCGTCGTCCTCGCCGGAGACCTCGGCGGGGGCGTCGACGTCGGTGATCGCGAGGTCGGCGGGTGAGAGCACGGTGACGTCCTCCTCGGCGGAGTCGTCCTCGGTGAACGCCTCGACGACGCGGTCGCCGGCGTCGCGGTCGTCGACGTCGACGGTGAACTCGACGGTCTCGGTGTCGTCGCCCGCCACGTCGACGGTGCTGAACGCGACGCGGCTGTCGTCGAACTCGAGCCACGTGCGGTCGTCGGCCTCCTCGGCGCGGTCGCGACCGGCGTCGCCCGCCGCGAGGCGCTGTTCGCGGTCGCCGACCACGAGCGCGCCCACCTCGAGTACCGGCGCACGCGCTCGGACATGGACAAGTGGATCTCCGCCGGCAGCGCGCCCGACGGCGACGACCGCACCGTCGTCGAGCTCGACTCGCTCCGCGATCTGGTCGACGTCGCCGTCGACAGCGACCGCCGCGTGATCGAACGCGCCGACCAGCGCCCCCGGTTCGTCGTCCTCGACGACGACGTCCGCTACGTGTACGACCCGCCGCCCGAGGTGCTTTCCCCCGGGCGTGCCGCCACCGAGGACGACCGCACCGAGTCGGACCCCCCGACCCCGCCGACTGACGGCGACCCACGCGTGAACGACGCGACGATCGCGGACGACGGCGACGCCGCACGCTCCGCCGCCACCGACGGCGACGGACGCGGTCGCGAGCAGCCGTAAATCCAGTCGGCCCGCGACACGTGACGGCCTCGGTCACCGCATCAGCTCTCCGCCGTTCACGTTCAGCGTCTCGCCCGTGACGAACGTCGCGTCCCTGAGGTACGCGACCGCGTCGGCGATCTCCTCGGGCTGGCCGTATCGATCGACCGGAATCCGTGCCAGCTCCTCGCGTTGTTCCGCCGGCGTCCGGTCGTCGGTCATGGCCGTCTCGACGTGGCCGGGCGCGACCGCGTTCACCCGCACGTCGGGCGCGAAGTCGCCGGCGTGGCTCCGGGTGAGCGAGAGAAGCGCCCCCTTCGAGGCGGCGTAGTGGCACTCGACCGGCGCACCGGTGTGCGCGAGGATCGAGGAGACGTTCGTCACCGAGGGAGCGTCCGTCGACGCTTTGAGGTGCGGGAGCGACGCCTTCGTCACGTTGAACGCGGAGTTGACGTTGACGTCCATGATCCGGTCGAAGTCGTCGGCATCGAGCTGCTTCGTGTACACGTGCTGGTCGATCCCGGCGTTGTTGACGACGTGGTCGACGCCGCCGAACGCGTCGGCGGTCGTCGTCACGAGTCGTGCGGCCGCGTCGGCGTCCGACACGTCCGCCCCCACGACGACGGCGTCTCGCCCCCGGTCGCGTACCGCTTCCGCGACGGCCTCGGCGGCCTCGTCGCTGGTGTGGTAGTTGACGGCGACGTCGTAGCCGTCGTCGGCGAACCGAACTGCGATCGCCCGTCCGATTCCTCTGGAGGATCCCGTCACGAGTGCGGCCGGCATGCCTCCCGGATCGCCTGCCACCGACTTCGTGTTTTCGACCGCGATAACGGACGCGTGCGCCGCTACCGACCGCGTCGATCGAGGTCGAACGATCGCACGAAGTAGGGAGCGGTCGGCTACCGCAACAGCCGTTTCACGCGGACGGTGAACGGAACGTCGCGGGAGGTGTCTCGGAATCGGACCTGGTTGAACCCGATCAGCCCGCCGACGAAGCCGACGAACGCGCCGCCGATGAACAGGTTCAGTGCGGCCAGCGCCGCGTACGGCGACATCGAGTGGAGCCACGTCAACGCACCTTCGGGCATCACGACCAGATACCGGTGCTCCTCGATCGTGATCGTCCGCTCGACGCCCGGCTCGGGCGCGGGTGCGGAGACGGTCGCCGTCGCCGTCTCACCGACCGGTACCCCGAGCGAGTCGGGTTCGACCGCCACGTCGTCGTCCGTCGGCTCGAAGACGAGGAGTAGGGTGATCAGCCCGCCGTTGTGCGCGTCGAACTCCGCCTCCACCGCGTCGCCCGGCTCGACCCCCTCGGCGTCGGCCACCTCGTCGCCGTCGATGACGACGTCCGTCGGCCCGCTCGGCACGATCATCGCCGCGTTCGCGGGCACGAGCACCACGACGAGCAGCAGCACCGCGACCGTCCGCCCGTCGACGCCGTCCGGGTCGTCCAGCGACCGGCTCATGTCGCGCTCCGGGCCGGCGTCCGGGTCGGACCGGAACGAGGCCACGAACAACACCGCGCCGAGCACGAAGATCCACACGCCGACCGTGCCGGGCGAGACGTCCGCATCGAGCCCCAGCGCGTCGACCGCCCCGACCACGGTGCCGAACACGACGCCCTGAATCCCTTCGATCCCGGTGCCGAGATGCGGGATCGTCACCGTCGTATCGCCGATCTGCAGCGCCTCGGCGACGATCCGGTCGTCACCCACGGGTGGCTCCCCGCCGTCCTGATCGGTGAAGGGGTTGGCGTCGCCGCGCGTGATGTACCCCTCGTCGGTCTCGCCGACCACCCGGTGAGTCGTGAGCCCGCCACCCTCGATCTCCTCGGCGTGGAACGTGATCACGTCACCCTCGCTCGGCGGTCCGGCCACCGCGGCCGGGATCGCGACGAAGCCGTCGCCCTCGTCTATCGTCGGCTCCATGCTTCCGGAGTCGACGTACGCGATGAGCGTCGGCTGGCCGAACACCTGGCCGAGCACGAGCGCGGCGAACACGACGACCAAAACCACGACGGCAGCGCGCTCGATGACTCCACGGAGCATGTACTATCGCCGAGTTACACGTCAGCGCACCTGAAGCTTTCTCACGACGAACCCGGAGGAACTTCAGCTGCACGGCAAGCATTCGTCGCCCGCAGAGCGTTCGGGCGGCACATCGAGACGTGTCGATCGAAACACCCGTCGGGTGTTCCGACCGATCTAAGATTCACAACAAAAAATCCGTATTTAAACCTCAGACATTTACCGTGGTCTTTAGATGAAACCATACGTAGTTACTAAAATAGATTTCCGTACAGCACATTTATATTCATAGTATCCGAAGTTCAGTTCGATGAGCTCAAATCAAGACCACCTGAAAGAGACGAACACCGAGGCCCGGTTCGAGTTCAAAAAGGAGGAGAAATCCGCCTTCAAAGCCGATAAGGGGCTGACCGAGGAGACGATCCGGGTCATCTCCGAGGACAAAAACGAGCCCGAGTGGATGCTCGAGCGGCGCCTCCGCGCGCTCGAGCAGTTCAACGCCATGCCGATGCCGACCGACTGGCCGGAGGCTCCCGACATCTCCGAGGTCGACGTCAACGAGATCATCCCGTACATCCGCCCCGACGTCGACGTCCGCGCGGGCGTCGACGACTGGACCGAGCTCCCCGACGAGATCAAAGACACCTTCGACAAACTCGGCATCCCCGAAGCCGAAAAGAACGCCCTCTCCGGCGTCGGTGCTCAGTACGAGTCCGAGGTCGTCTATCAGAACATACAGGAGCGCTGGGAGGAGAAAGGCGTCATCTTCTGTAACATGGACAAGGCGGTCCAAGAGCACGAAGAGCTCGTCAAAGAGCACTTCATGACGAAATGTGTTCCGCCGAGCGACAACAAGTTCGCCGCGCTCCACGGCGCGATCTGGTCGGGCGGCTCGTTCGTCTACGTCCCCGAAAACACCACCGTCGACATGCCCGTCCAGGCGTACTTCCGGATGAACTCCGAAGGGATGGGCCAGTTCGAACACACCCTCATCATCGCCGAGGACGGCGCCGAAGTCCACTACATCGAGGGCTGCTCGGCACCCAAATACTCCGCGTTCAACCTCCACGCCGGCGGCGTCGAAGTGTTCGTCGGCGAGGACGCACACGTCCAGTACTCCACCGTCCAAAACTGGTCGAAAAACACCTACAACCTCAACACCAAACGCGCCATCGCCGAAAAGAACGGCCGCATGGAGTGGATCTCCGGCTCGATGGGCTCGAAAGCCACCATGCTGTACCCCTCGACGATCCTCAAAGGCCGCGGTGCCTCCGACAACCACATCACCATCGCCTTCGCGGGCGAAGGGCAAGACATCGACACCGGCGCGAAAGTGTACCACAACGCGCCCAACACCAAATCCACGATCGAATCGAAATCGATCGCCAAAGACGGCGGCCGCACGAACTACCGCGGGCTAGTCCACATCGCCGACGGCGCCGAAAACTCCTCGACCGCAGTCGAGTGTGACGCGCTCATGTTCGACAACGAGTCGACGTCCGACACCATGCCGTACATGGAGATCAACGAGTCGAAAGTCGACGTCGCACACGAAGCCACCGTCGGCAAAATCGGCGACGAGGACATCTTCTACCTCCAGTCCCGCGGCCTCGACGACGACGACGCCAAACAGATGATCGTCTCCGGCTTCATCGAACCCATCACCGAAGAACTCCCCATCGAATACGCCGTCGAACTCAACCGACTCGTCGAACTCGAAATGGAAGGGTCGCTCGGGTGATAGTATGCCACGGTGTACACACTGCGGAACACACGTGTCACAGCGCTTCGTGAACGTCTTCGGACTGGACGGCGACGGCGTCGTGGCCTGTCCGAGCTGCTCGGGTCGGAGCCACGTCGCTGAGACGATCAGAAAACGCTGCTGAGACGCTCACATGGAACACTGCTTCGCGTGCGACACTGCGTACGGGTACCTCGGCACCACGCCCCACGACGGATCGTGTCCCGACTGCGGCGCCACGACGGTCACGCCAGCCGGCACGCTGGACGTCGTCGACACGACCGTGTGGGAGAGCGCGAACGGGCTCTCGACGCTCCGGATAACGGCGGTTGACGCCGGGTCGCGGCGATTCGAGTTCGAGGTCGCCGCGCGACGCGGGCGTGGAACGCTCGTCCGGCTTGCGATCGAAGGGGTCGCGGTGCCGACCGAAGCGGTCTGGTCGGTCCCGCCCACCGTCGCCACCGTCGTGACCCAACACGGGATCAGAATCGGCGACGATCCGTCGAAACCGACTCCCTGCTGAACGTTACACAACCGGTCGAGGGAGCCAGCGAGCCGTCCCCCGTCCCGGCCAGCTCCGATGTGATGGCTCGGGACGAGGACCGTGCCTCGATTCGAAGATCGCGGCTCGATTCTAGTATTACGATCATGCCCAAAAGTATTATTTTGGGTGTTGATGTAGCTCCAGTACGGGCAAACATGCGCCGATGCTCCCGACGCTCGTTGCTAGCCGGTCTGAGCGCCGGATCACTCGCCGGTGCTGCCGGGTGTGTTGCCGAACCGCTCACCACCGGGACGAACGGCGAGACGATACAGGACCAGGCGGGCAGGGAGGTGACACTCCCGGAGACGGTCGATCGGGTCGTCGGCGTCGGTCCCGGGGCGCTCCGGCTGGTGTGTCATCTCGGACTGGCTTCGCGGGTCGTTGCGGTCGAGTATCCCGAACACGCCGACGATGACTGGACGCCTCCGTACACCCTCGCACATCCCGAGTTCCGTGAGCTCCGGACGGCGGGCCCACAGCACGGCGGCGACGCCGAGTCGATCGTGGAGGCGGCTCCCGACCTGATCGTCGCCGCCACGGAGACGCCGGAGCGGGCCTCCCAGCTCCAGTCCCGTACCGGGGTGCCGACGCTGTGGGTCGATCAGGGCGATTTCGCCGACGGGCGTGACTCACTGTACGCCGCGTGGCGTACCGTGGGAAAGGCGGTGGATCGTCGCGAACGCGCCGAGGAGCTCGTCGAGTTCGTGACGTCGACCCGTGAGGAGCTCAGCACGATGACGACCGACGCCGGCGCGCATCCGTCGGTGTTCGCCGGGGCCGTGAGCCACCGCGGCGGCCAGGGGGTGACCGCAACCGAGGTGCCGTTCCCTCCGTTCGCGATGCTCGGTGTCCGGTCCGTCGCCGGGGAGCTCGCACCGAGCGGGAACGGCGAGAGCGGCGGGACGGTGAAACGAACGATCGCCGCGGAGCGGCTGCTCGAGTGGGACCCCGACACGCTGTTCGTGAACCGAGCCAACCTGGCGATCGTCGAGGCGGAGCTCCCCGGCTCCGGCCTCGATGAACTCTCCGCGTTCCGGAACGGGTCGGTGTTCGGCGTCCATCCACAGTACTACTACGAGTACAACCCGTCGACGATGCTGGCAAACGCCTACTACGTCGGGTCGGTCGTGTACCCGGACGCCGTCGACGGAGTGGATCCGGCGGCGGCGGCCGACCGGGTGTATCGGGCGTTTTACGGGACGGAGCTGTACGACCGGCTGTCCGACGCGTTCGGGCCGTACGGGCGAATCGACCTGTGAGACGGTCCGTCATGGCATCACCAGACCCACACGTCCGATACCGGAAACGGAAACGACGCAAGCTGCTTGCCGGTGTCGGCTCCCTGGTGTTGCTGGCGCTGGCCGTCGCCTGGTCGATCGCCGCCGGCGCTGCCGATCTGTCGGTGCTCGACGTGGTGGCAGTGCTCGCCGGTGACGGGGCACTGGCGGACCGAACGATCGTCTGGCGGATCCGGCTCCCGCGGGTCCTGTCGGCGGTCGCGGCCGGACTCGGACTCTCCGTTGCCGGTGCGGTGATGCAGAAAGTGCTGAACAACCCGCTCGGCTCGCCGTTCACCCTCGGGATATCCCAGGCCGCAGCCTTCGGCGCGGCGATCGCCGTAGTGGTCCTTTCGAGTACCCGGCTGGTGGTGTCACAGTATCTGATCGCCGGCTCGGCGTTTATCTTCTCGCTGCTGTCTGCGGGAGCGATCCTGCTTCTCGTCGTCTACACCCGGGCGACGCCGGAGACGATGATCCTTACCGGTATCGCGCTGGGGTCGCTGTTCGCCGCGGGGACGTCCGCGCTCCAGTATCTCGCCGATCCGTCGGACGTCTCCGCGATCGTGTTCTGGACGTTCGGGGACGTCGGCCGCCCCGGAGTGTCCGAACTGGTCGTGATCTCCGCGGTCGCCCTGCTCGCAACCGGCTACTTCGTGTACAACAGCTGGGATTACACGGTGTTGTCGGCCGGCGACGAAGCCGCTGCGGGGCTGGGCGTCGACGTCGACCGACTGCGGACGAGCGGCATGGTCGTCGCGTCGCTCGTCACCGCGACCGTCACCGCGTTCGTCGGGATAATCAGCTTCGTCGGACTCGTCGTGCCACACATCGTCCGGAAGATCGTCGGAGGTGACGACAGATACGTGATCCCGGTCGCCAGCGTCGTCGGCGGACTGTTGCTTCTCGTCTCCGACACCGTCGCACGTACCGCGTTCGATCCGGTGGTGCTGCCGGTCGGGATTCTGACGGCGTTTCTCGGAGCGCCGCTGTTCCTGTATCTCGTCATCCGTGGGAGGGAGTACTGGTGACCGACCGCGACGCGGCGGACGCGACCGGATCGCCTCCGGTTATCGGCGTCGAGAGTCTCCGGTTCGCCTACGACGACGTTCCCGTCCTCGATGGCGTGGATCTGACCGTCGACGCAGGTGAGCTGGTCGCGCTCGTCGGGCCGAACGGCTCCGGGAAAAGCACGCTGCTGCAGTGTCTCAACGGTATCCTCCGCCCGGACGGGGGGCAGGTGTCGCTGTCGGGCGACGCGGTGTCCACGCTCAGCCGTTCGGAAATCGCGCGTCGGGTCGGCTACGTGCCACAGCGAGAGCGGGGTCGATACCCCACCAGCGTGTTCGATGCGGTGTTGCTCGGGCGACGCCCGCATGCCACCTGGCGTCCCGACGAGGCGGATATCGAGGTCGTCAGCGACCTCCTCGACCGGCTGGAGATCGCCGCGTTGTCCGACCGGCCGCTCGAGGAGCTCAGCGGCGGGCAACGACAGAAGGTGACGATCGCCCGTGCGCTGGCTCAACAGCCGCGGGCGCTGGTGCTCGACGAGCCGACGAGCGATCTCGACGTGAGACACCGGCTGGAGGTGCTCGACGTGCTCGCGGCGGAGCGCGACCGGGGACGCGCGGTCGTGATGGCGATCCACGATCTGAACGTCGCGGCGCGGTACGCCGACCGGATCGCGATGCTCAGCGACGGCGAGCTGTACGCGGTCGGGAGTCCGGAGGTGTTGACGCCGGAGACGATCGCCGACGTGTACGGCGTTCGGGCGGACGTCCTCGACAGGGACGGTCGGCGGATCGTCGTCCTCGATGCGCCAACGGACCAGCCGCTGACCAACCCGGACCGGTAGCCATCGGCACATCCTCTACGTGTGACCGTTGTGTGGTGTAACACACGGGGCGAAAACGACTCGTCAAGGCGAAAACGACTCGCCGGCACGAACCACGGCGGCCGATCTTCGTCCCCAGCGAATTAATATATAAAACCTGTACTATTCAGGGGTGCATTAATTATGAATGATGTAGATCTTTCGTATGGAACCAACAAACATCGGAGAAACACGGACTTCCATGAACGAAGTTCCAGTACTTCCGGTCGAGTAGTAACGAACAACGACTCCGGTGTCAGTGTCGAAACGGGTCGGGCACCGACACCGAACGAGTGGCGGACGGACGCGACGGACCGAACCAACCGTACACACCACGACGATGTCACGATCACATACGGACGAATCCGGAGGTGGTGGCGGCGGCACCGTTTCCTCCCGCCGGAACTTCCTGCAGCTTGCTGCAGGAGCCGCGGCGGGAACCGTCATCACACAGTACAGCACCGAAATCGGATCGGCGTTTGAGCAAGTAACTGAGGGGGATATCGAGGTGGCCTGGCTCCAGGGTCAGTCGTGTACCGGCTGTACGATCTCGGTTCTGCAAGGCCAGTACCCATCGCTCGAGGAAGTGTTGAGCGAGTTCCGCCTCGACGTCACGTTCCACCCGACGATCATGCCCGAAGCGGGGGCTCCGGCGATCGAGGCGATGAGCACGGAGCCGGACGTGTTGATCATCGAGGGGTCGATTCCGGTGGATATCCCGGAGGCGGCGACCGTCGGCCAGACCGCTGACGGGGCGAGCAAACCCATGGTCGACTGGGTCCAGGAGCTCGCCCCCGAGTCGGAGTACGTGATCGCGGTCGGTAACTGTGCCTCCTTCGGCGGCTGGCCGGCCGCCGAGAACAAACGGAACCTCCACGATCTGGGCACGAACGTGACCGGGGCTCGCGGCCTCCAGTTCGAGAAGTTGGAGGATAGAGGCGTCCTCGGCCCGGACTTCACCTCCGGTGCGGGGCTGCCGGTCGTCAACCTCGCGGGCTGTCCCGTCCATCCGGACTACGTGCTGTTGACGATCGCGACCGTGCTGAACGGCCACGTTCCGGAGCTGGACGAGTACAACCGACCGAAACCGTTCTACGAACCGCTGGTGCACGATAACTGCCCGCTTCGAGGCTACTTCGACCGCGGGGAGTTCGCCGAAAAACCCGGCGACGAGGGGTGTCTGATCAAGGCCGGCTGTGCCGGACCGTACACCCACTGTGACGACCAGAGCCGGCTCTGGAACGACGGCACCAGCGTCTGTCTCAACGTCGGTGCGCCGTGTATCGGCTGTATGGAGCCCGGCTTCTGGGACCGGTTCGCGCCGATGGAAGCCGAGATCGAGCGCCAGTCGTTCTTCGGCTCGGCCACGGCCGAACAGGCGGGCTGGGCCGGCGTCGTCGCGGCGGGCGTCGGGATCGGAGCCCACGCGGTCCGGAAGGCGACCGGGTACGGCGACGTCGACGACCGCGCCGAGGCGAAGACGGCGACGGGAGACACCGACGAGCAGGCGGAGACGGTCACGGAATCGACGGGTGAACAGTCAGCCGACGAATCCGAGGAGCGCTAACAATGGTCGAAGTCACCATCGATCCAACCACGCGAATAGAGGGGCATCACGGAACGACCCTTGAGGTCGAGGACGGCCAGGTCGTCGAGGCCAAAAGCCAGATGAAGATGTTCCGCGGGGCGGAGATCGTCACGATCGGTCGCAGCCCGCGTGACGCCGCACAGCTCACCGGCATGGTGTGTGGCGTCTGTTTCCTCTGTCATCGACTGTGTTCGTCGAAGGCGTCGGAGGACGCCGCGATGAACGCGGGGGTGTACGAGGGGCCGCCGCGCAACGCCGTTCTGCTTCGCGACGCCGCGGAGGGGATCTTCTACCTGTGGAACCACGCGATCCACCTGTTCGCGCTCGCCGGGCCGGATTACAGCGACGCCGTCGCCGGCACCGGCTTCGACCGGATCGATCCGCTCGAGGGGGAAGGGTATCAGAGCGCGCTGGCGAACCAGCGCAAGCTGATGAAAGCGCTGACCGAGTTCGGCGGCCGTGCCCCCCACCCGGTCGGCTACATCCCCGGCGGGCTGGCGACGAAGCCCGACGCCTCGACGATCCAGCAGGTGAAATCCCGGGTTGCCGAGGTAAGCCGGTGGCTCGGGCCGACTGACGCGGTGCCCGAACTGATCGAGAACGTCCAGAACGACGAGTTCGACCCGGCGCTCGGCGAGGGACTGCACGACATCGTCTCGATCCTGGTCGGCGCGGCGGAGATGGGTGCGGCGGAGCTCGGCGAGGGGCCCAACCGGTTTTACAGCAACGGCATCTTCGTCGACCCCGACACCGACGAGCTGTTCCTGCCGCGGGGCGTGTACCGCGACGGCGGGGTCGAACGCCTGAGCAAAGCGGAGGTCGTCGAGGGGATCACCGAGGACACGGAGTACTCCTGGTACACCGACGAGTCCGGCGGCCCGCCGACGGAAGCACCCCCGCCGGAGCCGGATCTGGACAAGGACGACGCGTATTCGTGGGGGAAGGCACCGCGGTTCGACGGCCAGTCGATGGAGGTCGGACCGCTGGCTCGATTGGTCGTGGCCGACCTCGACCCGTTCGACCTCAGAGCGAACCTGGGCGGCGGTGCGGCCGAAAGCAACACGCTCAACCGACTGATCGCCCGTGCCCAGGAGGCGCTTGTCGTCCGCGATCAGGTGCTCGACTGGCTGGACGCGATCGACCCGGCCGAGCCGTTCGTCAACGAGTTCCCGACCGAGTTCACCGGCAAAGGTGTCGGCCTGTTCGAGCCGTCGCGGGGAGCGCTGTCACACTACGTCGACATCGAGGACGGCACGATCGAGCGCTACCAGATCATCACGCCGACGCTGTGGAACATCGGGCCGCGTGACGGCGAGGGACAGCCGAGCATCATGGAGGAGGCCGTCGTCGGCGACCCGGTCGACGACGTGGAACACCCCCTCGACATCCTGCGGACGGTCCGATCGTTCGACCCGTGTCTGGCGTGTGCGGTCCACGTTCGGAGCCCGAGCGCGGAGTACGAGACCGTGATCGAGCCAGCACGCCCGGAGATGGAGGGCGGCCCCGGCGCGTGCGAACTCGGGGACCCCCCCGTGGTCGACGATGACTGACCGTCACGGAGAGCTGACCGAGTCGGGGGCGGGCTCGGAAACGGTCAGATCCGACGGCGGTCAGCCCGCCGAGGACCGCGTGACCGACTCCGGTGACGGGAGGATCGCCGAACGGCTGCCGGGCGGGTCGGTTGCCACCGACGTCTGGTGGGGGTTGGCGGCTCGCTACGAGCCGTATCTGACGCTCGAATCGGAGGATAAAGAGCCGATCAAACGATGGGGACTCGGGTCGATCGTCTCTCACTGGCTGCTGGTCGTGTTGATGGTCGTCGTCGCCGGGACGGGGTTCCTCTTCTGGACCGGCTGGTACGGCCCGCTCAACGTCGGCATCTGGGACGGGTACCAGCTGTCGTTTTACCTCCACACCTACGGTGGAGTAGTGATAACAGCGATCGCGCTGCTCGTCTTCCCGATGTATCACAAGTTCGCCGACGGACACAAGCTGCTCGTTACCCCCACGCAGATCAAAGAGAATCTCGTCATCGCGCTGTCGTTCCTCGGGCTACTGAACTACATCCCGGGCTACAAGAACGCACGCCGGACCTACGACGAGGACGAGTCGGAGTGGGTCGGGTATCATCCGATGCAGACGGTGTTCTGGTACGTGACGTGGCTGTTCGTGGTCGTGCTCACTCTCACCGGATTCGCGCTGTGGAAGGCGCTGGCGATGGAGCCCGCGTGGTGGATCGCCGCCCTCGGCTTCATGGAGGGGTGGGCCACCTACGAGACGATGCTGCGGCTGCATCTGATCGCGACGTTCTGGGTGCTGGCGGCCATCGCAGTGCACGCCTACTTCGCGGTCCTGCCCGGTAACTGGGACTTCCTCCGATCGATGGTCTTCGGGACGGTAAACGGGTGGCGAGTTAGCGAGGAGACACGGTCGGAGATGGAGGAGTCGTTCCCGTCGGAGGGACGAGACGATGACTGATCGAACGTGGAGCCACAGATGACGACGACGGACCGGTCCGACGACGCGACCGCGGAACGTCTACGGGCGGACGAGGAGAGCGACCCGGAGGCCGCGGTCGTCGGCGTCGGCAACCGACTGCTGCGGGATGACGGCGTCGGGCCGCGCGTGATCGACGTCCTCGAGCGGTCGCTTGACGCACCGTCCGAAACGGTTCGTCTCTACGATGCGGGGACGACCGGATTCTTCGCGCTCGAAGCGCTGAGCGGCTGCGATCGGGCGATCGTCGTCGACGCGATACGGACGGGCAAAGAGCCGGGAACGATCCGGGAGTACCGGTTCAAAGACGGCGGGTTCGATGATGAGGTGCCGCAGGTGACGATGCACGACGTCTCCTTCACCGAGGCGCTCACCTTCGCACGTGACGTCTACGAGCTGCCCGACGACGTTCGAATCATCGGCGTCGAACCCGGATCGTTGAACACGGGGCTCGAGCTCACCGACCCGGTACGGGAGGCGATTCCGGAGATTCTCGACCGGATCGCGAGCTACGAGCCGGCTATCGCCCCGGATGAGCTGTCTGCGTTCGATCCGGACGACGAAACGACGGTCGGGCTCGACGAGAAGTCAGCGGTCCAGCCGGGCGAGAAGTCAGCGATCGACACAGAACGACCCCATGACGACACCCAGACACCGACCACACGAGAGGTGAGAGACCCATGAAATCAGAATGGTACTGCACGGACTGCGAGACGCGGATCAGTAGCGACGAGATCGATGATCACGAGGCGCGGGACCACCACGTCAAGGGTCAGCTACAGCCCGATCGACTGATCGGGAACGACCCACACAACGTGACGGTGCTGAAAAGCGGGGAGGAAGACGACGAGTCAGGGCGCGGTACCCTCGATGACGTGGGCCACGGAGACGAAACGACCGACTCGGAGGTGATCGACTGATGTGTCTGGGAATCCCCGGAGAGATCCTGGAGATCGACGGCCACGAGGCTCGCGCTGAGTTCTGGAACGTGGAGAAAACCGTCCGGCTCGACATCGTCGGCGACACCGTCGAGGAGGGTGATTACGTGTTGAACCACGCGGGGTTCGCGATCCGCAAGATCCCCGAGGAGGAAGTCGAGGAAACGATGGCGATCTACGAATCGTTCCTCGAGGGCGACGAGGACGAGGCGCTCGAAGAGATCGGTGCGACGGACGCGACGCTCGAGTTCGGCGAGCGACCGGCCGCGATGGACGGAACGAGCTCGGCGACCGTCACTTCCGATCCGGGAGATCGGCGGCGAGGGCCCGAGACGGAACCCCGGCAGCGAGGATCGGAACACCGGGACCGAGCGGAGCGGCCGGAACACCGGGACCGAGCGGAGCGGCCGGAACACCGGGACCGAGCGGAGCGGCCGGAACACCGCGACGAAACGGAGGGACTGACCGATGGCGAGTGAGGCGACCCTGCAGTTCCGTGACCCCGACGCAGCCCGGGAGATCGCCGACCGGATCGAGGAGCTGATGGCCGAAGTCGACGAGCCCGTGAGCCTGATGCACGTCTGTGGCTCCCACGAGCAGGCGATCGCGAAGTTCGGCTTGCGAAGCATGCTACCGGACGGGCTCACGGTGCGGATGGGGCCGGGCTGTCCGGTCTGTGTCACGAACATGCCGGAGGTCGACGAGGCGGTCGCACTGGCGGAGGACGGCGCGATCGTGGCGACGTACGGAGACATGTATCGGGTCCCGGGAACGAAGCGGAGTCTCGCGGACGCGAGCGCGGCAGGCGCGGACGTCGAGATCGTCTACTCCGCCAGCGAGGCGGTCGAACTCGCCGAGGAGCACCCCGACCGGGAGGTCGTCTTCTTCGCGACCGGCTTCGAGACGACCGCCGCGCCGACCGCCGCGATCCTCGCCGCCGGCCCGCCGGCGAACGTCTCCGTGCTGTCGGCGCACAAGTACGTCCCACCAGCGATGGAAGTCGTCGCAGAGCTCCCGGAGACGGATATCGACGGCTTTCTCGCGGCGGGACACGCGGCGACGATCACCGGCTACGGACTGTTCGACGAGTTCGTCGACGAACACGAGATTCCGGTCGTCGTCGGCGGGTTCGAACCGCTCGACGTTCTGCTCGGCGTCGAGCGACTCCTCGAACACGTTCGAGACGGGAGAGCAGGGCTGGAGAACGCCTATCCGCGGTGTGTCACCGAGGAGGGTAACACCGCCGCGCTGGAGACGATGTGGGAGGTGTTCGAGACCACCGCCGGCGAGTGGCGTGGGATCGCCGACATCCCCGACGCGAACCTCGAGCTGCGCGAGGCGTACGCCGAGCACGACGCCCGCGAGCGGTTCGCGATCGATCCGGACGTCGGGGCGGCCGACCCCCTGACGGAGCAGTGCCTCTGCGGGGATATCATGGCCGGGACGGCCGACCCGGACGAGTGCGAGCTGTTCGGCGAGGAGTGTACGCCGTCGAATCCGGTCGGTGCGTGTATGGTGAGCAGCGAAGGCACCTGCAAGATATGGCTCGAGTACGGCGGGAGGCCCGATCTCTGAGATGACCCGAAACGACGCGACGGCCGAGCGAGCGGAGCCGGACACGGTCGCGGAGGACGGAGAGGTCGTAACCCTCGCGCACGGCGCGGGCGGCGAGGCGATGCGAGAGCTGGTCGATAAGCTTGCCGTCTCGCGATTCGGAGACGCGACGAGCGACGCGACGGAAGCCGCGAAGCCGGGAGCCGTCGGGCTGCCGGATCTGGACGACGGGTCGGCACACCCGCTGGCGATGGGCGACGCGTCGATCGTGCTCACGACCGACAGCCACGTGGTGAGCCCGCCCGTGTTCCCCGGCGGCGACATCGGCCGCCTGTCGGTTGCGGGAACGGTCAACGACCTCGCGGTGATGGGTGCGACGGAGCCACTGGCGCTCACCTGCTCGCTGGTGGTCGAGGCGGGAACGCCGACGGCGGAGCTGGAGGAGATACTGGAGTCGATGCGGGAGGCCTGCGAGGACGCCGGCGTCGCGATCACGACCGGCGACACCAAGGTGATGGGTAACGGGGAGCTCGACGGTCCGGTGATCAACACCACCGGGATCGGCGCGATCGATCCCGAGGCGGTCGTGACGGACGCCGGACTCTCGCCGGGGGATGCGATCGTCGTCTCCGGAACGGTCGGCGACCACGGGATCGCGCTGCTGTCCGAACGCGAGGGGTTCGATTTCGGCGGCGAGCTGGAAAGCGACGTCGCACCGGTAAACGATCTCGTGGCGGCGGCGGTCGACGCCGGGCGAGTGACCGCGATGAAGGACCCGACCCGCGGCGGACTGGCGACGACGCTCAACGAGATGGCGGAGAAGGCGGCCGCCGGCATCGAGATCGAGGAGCGGGCGATCCCGGTCGACGACGCGATCGCCTCCGCCGGGGAGGTGCTCGGCATCGATCCGCTGTCGGTCGCCAACGAGGGCAAGGTCGTTCTCGGCGTCGACCCGGCCGACGACGAGGCGGTGCTCGAGGCGATACGCAGCCACCCGCTCGGATCGGACGCGGCGATCGTCGGACGAGCGACCGAGGAGAACACGGGACGGGTCGTCCTGGACACCGGCTTCGGACGGCGGTACCTGAGCGAACCCGCCGGGGAGGCGCTGCCGCGGATCTGCTGACTGGCCGACCGAACGCGAAAGGAGACACCATGCACGAACTCAGCATCGCGATGGGGATCGTCGAACGCGCGCTCGAGGCCGCCGAGACACGCGGCGCGGAGACGGTCGACCGACTCACCGTCGAACTCGGCGCGGCGACCCACGTCAACCCCGACCAGCTTCGGTTCTGTGTCGAGACGGCAACCGACGGGACCGCCGCGGCCGAAGCGACCGTCGATATCGAGCAAACCGCGCCGCGCGGCAGATGTGACTGCGGCTGGGAGGGTGAGCCGGAGGCGCTGGAGTCGGCGATGGTGTACGCCCCGGACGTGCGGTGTCCGGAGTGTGGCGATCGAACCGAGCTGATCAGCGGACGCGAGTGCCGGCTCGCCGCGGTCGAGATTCCGGACGAACGACTAACTCACCACGAACGATGACCTACCACACGAACGGCACGCTGGTACGGACGCTGGACAGGCCGCTCGAGACAGCCGATCTGCTCCGTGACGTCGTCGACGTCGCGATCGGTCCGCTCCGTCTCCACCGGTTCGGACACGATCACGACCACGGTCACGACGACGCCGCGAGCGACGTCGAGGCCGACGTGCTCGCCGCGGTACGCGAGCGGGCCGGGGAGCTCCATGAAACGCTTGCCCACGACCACGGCGTCCACTGCGTCGAGTTCGCCGGGTCGACCGGCGGCGGCAAGACGATGCTGATCGAGCGGCTGATCGAGCGGTCGCCGGACGACGAGACGATCGGCGCGATCGTCGGCGACGTCGCCGGCGAGGACGACGCATTGCGGCTTCGCGAGCGGGGCGTCCAAGTCGAGAACGTCAACACGGGCAAGGAGTGTCACCTCGATCCGACGCTCGTTTCGGAGGCGATCGACGCCTTCGATCTCGACGAACTCGACACGCTGTATCTGGAGAACGTCGGGAACATGGTCTGTCCGGCCGACTTTCCGCTCGGGGCGAACCAGCGAGTGCTCGTCGTCAGCACGACCGAAGGCGACGACGTCGTCCGGAAACATCCGATGTTGGTCCAGACGGCCGACGCGGTCGTGATAAACAAAGTCGACGTGGCGGAGGCGGTCGGCACCGATGTCGATCGGATCCGGTCGGACGTGGAGACGATCGCCCCGGAGACGGCGGTGTTCGAGACCGACGCGAAAAACGGCGCTGGCGTCGGTCCACTGGCCGCCGCGCTCGACGACGAGCGCGGACACCACGACACATGACGGACGCTGTAACCGAACACGACGACGTGATCCGGGTGGAGCTGACGGTCACCGGCGTGGTGCAGGCGGTGGGGTTCCGACCGTTCGTCTACCGCCGGGCGACCGCCCACGACCTCGGCGGATCGGTCCGGAACACCGGCGACGCCGGCGTCGATATCGTCCTCGAGGGACCCGAGGACGCCGTCGACGCGTTTCTGACGGAGCTGCGGGAGCGGCCGCCGCCGCTTTCAGTCGTCGAGTCGATCGAGATCGAACGGCGAGAGTCCATCGCGGCCGAACACCGAGGGTCGTTCGAGATAGCGGCGTCCACGGACGATGACGGAGGGTCGGGCACGATCCCCCCGGACACCGGAATCTGTGACGCGTGTCTCGCGGATCTCCACGACGCCGAGTCGCGATATCACGGCTACTGGGCGACCTCGTGTGTCGACTGCGGCCCGCGATACACCGTCATCGAGGCACTACCGTACGATCGTCCGCGGACGACCATGGCGGAGTTCCCGTTGTGTAAAGCGTGTCACGAGGAGTACACCGACCCCACCGACCGGCGATACCACGCCCAGACGATCGCCTGTCCCGACTGTGGACCATCCCTCTCGTTGCTGGATCGTGATCGTGAGGCGCGAACCGAGGGCGAGGACGCGATCGCCGAGGCGAGCAGACGCCTCACCGACGGGGAGATTCTCGCGGTCCGTGGCATCGGCGGAACCCACCTGGCCTGCCTCGCGACCGACACGGCAGCGGTCACGCGGCTCCGCGAACGCACCGACCGACCGGGGAAGCCGTTCGCTCTGATGGCCGAGTCGGTCGAGGCGGTCGAGCGGTTCGCACGCGTCGGCGACGAGGAACGAACGTTGCTGTCGGACGTGCGACGACCGATCGTCGTCCTCGAGACCGCGACCGACCCCGAAGATCGACCCGCGTGGCTGGAGACGGTCGCACCCGGGCTCCACACCGTCGGCGTGATGTTGCCGTACGCCGGATTACACCACCTGCTTTTCGAGCGGCTCGAGGAGCCGCTGGTGATGACGAGCGCGAACCGTCCCGGAGAGCCGATGGCGCTCACCGTCGACGCGATCTACGAGAGCCTCGACGGCGTGATAGACGCCGCGCTCGTCCACGACCGGGAGATCGCCGCCCGGTGTGATGACAGCGTCGTCCGCGTCGTCGACGGGACCCGGCGGTTCGTTCGACGGTCCCGCGGCTGGGTTCCGCGGCCGTTACCGCGTCGAACGACGGGACCGACGGTGCTCGCGTTCGGGGCGGAGTTCGACAACACGGTCGCGATCGCACGCGACGACGAAGTACTCGTGTCACAACATCTCGGCGACGTCGACGGGCCGGAGACCGAACGGTTCCTCCAATCGACCGTGAGACACCTGACCGAGCTGTTCGGAGCGGATCCCGAGCTCGTCGCCTGCGATCTCCACCCCGAGTTTCTCACCTCGAAGCTGGCCGACGCCTACGCCGACCGGAGCGTCGACCGAGGCGGCGAGACGGCGACGTCGACGGATGGGGTCGGCTCGGTGGACGATGTCGACCCGACGACGCCGATCCGGGTCCAACACCACCACGCTCACGCGGCGGGGTTGCTCGGGGAACACGACCGAGACCGCGGGATCGTGATCACCATCGACGGAACCGGATACGGACCCGACGAGACGATCTGGGGTGGGGAGATCCTCGACGCAACACGTGGATCGTTCGAGCGAGTTGGCGGGCTCGGCTCCGTCCGACTCCCGGGCGGCGAGGCGGCCGTTCGACGACCCGCGCGCATCCTTGCGGGAGTGCTGGAGGACGACGACAGAGTCGATCGACTGCTCGCCGAGCGAGCCGGGCTGTCCCGGACCGAGGCGGCGACCGTTCGAGAGAGCGTCGAGGCGGGCGTTAACGCTCCCGAAACCACGAGCGCCGGGCGATATCTCGATGCAACAAGCGCACTGTTGAACGTCTGCACGGAACGTCGCTATCAGGGTGAGCCAGCGATCCGCCTCGAGGCGGCGGCCGCCACGTCCGACCCCGTCGAAATCGGCCACGAGCGTGGAGCCCCCGCCGACGAACCGGGCGAGCTATCGGTGCCGTACACTACCCGCGACGGGACGACCGTGATCGATACGCCGCGATTGCTCCGCCGGCTGGATCGGCTCCATGAGACGCGCTCGAGCGAGACCGTCGCCGCGACCGCGCAAGCGGCTCTCGCCGAGGGGGTAGCGACGGTCGCGGTGCGGATGGCGTCGGACCGCGACGTGCCGGCGGTCGGCGTCACCGGCGGCGTGGCGTACAACGAGGCTATCTCGCGACGGGTTCGGGAGACGGTCGAGCGCGCCGGCCTGCAGTTCATCGCGCCCACGCGAGTCCCTCCGGGCGACGCCGGTATCGCGTACGGACAGGCGATCGTCGCGAGCGCACGGGCGAACGGGCGGTCCGAGTCCGAGCGCACACGGTCCAACTCAGAGCGCGTGCGGTCCAGCTCAGAGCGCGCGCGGTCCAACTCCGAGCGTTGAGCACCGGCGGTACCGACGACGGCGCGTATCGTCGCCGTTCGTCTCGTACCATCTTTACAAGACAAGCGGCGAGAAACACGGTACCGACCACTGACGGTTCCTATGCCAGACCACACATCGCTCCGCAGCACGTGGGGAACGGGGAGTCACTTATATGACCGATACACGTCGAACGCGGCCACGGAGCTGGCGTCCAGCGAGACGCTGCAGGCGGCCCACGAGGAGTGGGTGCAGTTCGTGATCACGCATCACGGAGACGTGTTCGAGGAGGTCGACGTCGAAAACCCGCGCGAACGGCTGTTCATCGAGACGCTCTACTACGACCTGGTCGTCGATCGGTTCATCGAGTTCGCCGAGCGGTCGTTCGGATGTCGCCTCGTCAACCGGGAGGCGACGGCAAACACCGACGCGCTCTCGTTCGAGTTCGGCTCGCTCCACGAGTCGATCATCGATACGGACCGGGTCGACCGGACGGTCGCGGAGTCGATCGGGGCGCGTCCGCTGGTGGAGGTGGACGCCGCGTTCCTCAGACGGCTTCACGAGAGCGTCGTCTCCGACGGGCTGCGCCGCCAGCTCGGGCAGTACTACACCCCACGTGGCGTGGCAGAACTCGCCGTGGCTGAACTCGAGGTCCACGACTACGGACAAGAGACGTTTCTCGACCCGGGCTGTGGCTCGGGGGTCTTTCTCGCCGCGTGTATCGAGGCGAAGCGGGAGGCATTGCGCGATGCTCGCTCGCCGGACGCGCTCGTCGACGCCATCACGAAGACGGTGTACGGCATCGACCTGAACCCCGTGGCGGTCAAAAGCGCGAAGCTGCAGTATCTTCTCACGTTGGGTCCACTCCTCGATGCGTCCGATGTCGACGCGGTGGAGCTGCCGGTGTTTCTGGCCGACGCCCTCGAGCTTACCGGGACGCATCGGCTCCGATTCGGCGGCGACGAGCTCGACCGTACCGTCGACCATCTGGTCGGGAACCCCCCGTGGATCACCTGGGGAAACCTCTCCGAGTCGGTTCGAGACGCATGGCGCAACACGTACGCGACGGAGTTGGATCTGCTCCCACACCGCGGCGCCGAACGGCGGCTGGGCCACGCCAACGACGACGTGTCGGTGCCGTTCGTCTGGGTCTGTATGCACCGGTATCTTGCCGAGGAGGGTGACGCCAGCTTCGTCCTGAAGCGGGACGTGATGACGGGGCCGGCCGGGAAGCTGCTCCGCAGCCAACGGGTGAACGGGCGTCCGGTCGCAGTACGGCAGATCCACGACCTCAACGGATTACGACCCTTCGGCGGGGATGCAGCCGTGAACGCCGCCGTCTACACGTTCGACGCCGACAGCGAGCCCGCGTTTCCGATCGCGGTCGACTCGTGGACGAACGCGGGCCGCACGCCCGACTTCTCGACGATCGGCGCGATGCGGAACACGATAGCACACGAGACCACCGGCGTGATCCCCGTCGATGAGGACGACCCATCCTCCGCGTGGATCAGGAAGGACGCCAGAAACCGGGCGCTGGGCGAGTGTGAACAGGAGATCCGACACGGCGTGAAAGACGACGCCAAAAGCGTGTACAGCATCGATCGAGCGCAGCTCGAGGAGCTGGAACGCGACCACATCTATCCGTATCTCAGATCCAAGCACGTGGTGAAGTACGGCCTGTTCGGCTACGATCTGCATCTCGTCCCGATCCGGAAGGCGAACGAGGACAACGAGTCCGAGCTCCGACGAGCCTGCCCGAGGACGTACGACTACCTCGAGTCGAACAGACGGACGCTCGAGGATCGCTCGTCGACGTGGCTGAAGCAGGGAACGTTTTACAACGTGTTCGGGGTCGGCGAGTACACCTGGTCGGAGTACAAGGTCGTCTGGTGCCGTCTCGGGTTCAAACCGCATTTCGCGGTCGTCAGCAGCGTCGAGGATGCGGATCTCGGCGAGAAAACGGTCGTCCCCGGGGATCATCTCATGTTCGTTTCGACGGACAGCGAACACGAGGCGCATTTCCTCTGCGGGCTGCTCAACTCCGCCGTGTATCAGGCGGCGCTCCGCGACATCGCCTCGGGCGGAAAGTCGAGCCTCTCGAAGGCCGTCGTTTCCCGGCTGTCGCTCCCCGAGTACGACGGCTCCGCGATCGCGACCCGTCTCGCCGAGCGCTCGATGGACGCCCACGACATCGTCCCGAGACACACCGACGTGAGCAAGCGGACGTACAACCGGACGGAGATCGAGGCGGTAACCACGATCCAAGCCGAGATCGACGAGCTCGCCGAGCGGCTGCTGGCGCGGGGCGAGTCGCAGTGAGTCCGGAGCGCGGAACGCGGCGTATCGGCAGCTGACACGCCGTTACCCTATCACCGCGGCAAATCAGTCGTTTTTGTTCCGAATAATGAGTGAATATCGTGTTTTATCCAAAAATTTCGGTTTTACATTACAGAAATATACTTGAATGCTTCGCACGTAATGTAACCATGAGCAACAACATAACCAGGTTTTTGTACATTATAGAAACTTTTTTTAGTTACTCAAACGGGATAGCTGCTCCGTTTCACTACCGAACAATTGGTCGGAGAATTCGTGTCGGAGGAGGTAGTGATGAGTGAGCCGTTGTTGGCGGTTGCGGCGGCGCTTCCGCTTGCTATCGCGGGAGCGTTGCTTGTCGGGGCTCTCTGGCCGGCGACGAAAGCGATGCCGGTTGCCTGGGTGACGGCCGCACTCGTGGCGGCGACGGTCTGGCAGCTTCCGGTCCGATGGATTGCGGCGGCGACGACGTGGGGAGTGCTGCTGGCAATCGAGATTCTCTGGATCGTGTTCGGCGCACTAGTGTTGCTATATACGCTCAAGCAGGCAGGCGCAATAGCACGGATCACCGAAGGGTTCGCCACGATCAGCAACGACCATCGAGTGCAGACGGTTCTCGTCGGTTTCTTTCTCACGACGTTCTTGACGGGAGTTGCGGGGTTTGGTACCCCCGCGGCGATCGTTGCACCGTTGTTAGTCGCTCTCGGATTTCCGGCCCTAGCAGCTGTCGTCGTCGCGCTTCTCGGGCACGCGATCGCAACGACGTTTGGTGCTGTCGGAGTCCCGATCCAGCCGGGCGTGACCGACGCCGTCGAATCGGTCGATGGGGTTTCCGCATCCGAGGCGGCAGTGTTCGCCGCGGATGTCAGCGGTGTCATTGCCGCCTACCACCTCCTTCCCGGACTCCTCATGCCGTTGGTTACCGTCTCGATGCTCGTCTACTTTTTCGGGGATGTTTCCGATCGGTCGATTGCAGCGGTACGGCCCGTCGTTCCGCTCGCGGTGTTCGCCGGAGCGGCGTTCATCATTCCGTTCGCAGTGACCGCTACGTTCGTTGGTCCGGAGTTGCCCTCCATTATCGCGCCGATGGTCGGTGGAGGCGTGACGGCTGCGGTGCTCAAGCGCGGCCTGTTGCTCCCGGAAGACGAATGGCGACTCCCGGAAGCGAACGAGTGGCCGGAGACGTGGACGAACGCGACTGACGTGAAGCAGTCGGCGGGCTCCGGCGCCGGATCGGGAGTGATAACTGACGGTGGAGCGCCGATCTCTCTCGCACGAGCATGGGTACCGTACCTCCTCCTCGTCGTGCTGCTTGTGGGGACGCGCGACTTCACCCCGATCGGGACGGTTCTCACTGATGTTGAGGTGCTCGCTCCGACATGGACCGGAATATTTGCAACGAGTATCACGAACAGTGTCAGATGGGCATACGCGCCGGGGACGTGGCTCATCGTCACCGCGCTCGCCACGATTCCGCTGTACGGACTCTCCCGCGCCGAAGTCAAGCAGGCATGGCGGGAAGCCGGCGAGACTACAGCGGGTCCCGCCGTAGCGCTCGTGTGTATCATCGGTACGGTCGGCATTCTGCTCCATTCGGGCCAGTTCCCGGGAGCCCCCGGTAACAAGAGCATGATGCTCGCTCTCGCTGATGGGGTCGGCGGGGCGCTCGATGGAATGTATACGGTCGTGGTAGCTCCGATCGGCGTCGTCGGGACGTTCGTGACCGGCTCCGTCATGGTGTCGAACGTCACGTTCACCGCCATGCAGTACGAGCTGGCCGGTGATATCGGTCTCGACCGAACTCACGTCGTCGCTGCACAGGCGGCTGCGGGAGCGATGGGGAACGCGATCTCCATCCACAACGTGATCGCTGCGCTGGCCACGGTCGGCCTCGTCGGCAAGGAAGGTGTAGTCATCAGGATAAATCTGCTTCCAGTGGTGGCGTACACGCTCGTCATCATCCTCCTGCTGTCAGCCACGAGCGTGCTCGCCTGAGATCTTGCCTACAGCCGAGGTCCCTCCGTTCACGGTGTGAACCTCGAGGAGGATGTGACGCGTCACTCCAGTTCGTTGAGATCCGTAACGAGAGATGCGACTTCCGAACCGTCGAGAGCCACCTCCACGGCGTTTCCCTCGTCGTCCTCGAAAGCGAACTTGACCTGATCGCCGAACGCTCGCGCGCTGGCGTCGGTCACGTCGTAGAGCTTCGCTTCCGCGGTCGTCGTCGACGCACCGACGTGTTTGACCGTTCCGTCCTTCAACTCGACAATGAAGTCGTCGAGGTCGATCGTGAGCATCACTCGATGTTCGTCTCAGATCGTAATACTCTGTCGACAGTCCGCCTCCGCGTTCGTCCCTTTCGGGGAGGGTCGGTCGAAGGGAGTCGGAGCCACGCTCCCAGTCGATAACAACACGAATGTGTGCGCATTGCGTGGATGGGGTATGGGGAGCGACGACGGCGATTCGCGGATCCGTTCCCTCGCGACGATCGCTCGCGGCGGGTCGCTGTACACGATCGGGAAGGTCGTCTCCGATGCCGGCGAGTTCCTGTTGCATCTGCTCGTTTCGCGAATCCTCGGTGCGGGTGCGTACGGGATGTTCGCGTACGGAAAGACGCTGGCGTTCACCGCCCTGTTGTTGACGAATCTGGGATCGGACACGTCGATCGTGCGGTACCTCCCGCAATACGAGACGTCGCCGTCGAAACGACGATTCCTCCTCGGTCTTGCGTGGATCACCTCGGTCGCTGGAGGGCTCGCAGTCGCCGGGAGCCTGTTCGTGTTCGCTCCGTCGATCGCCGCACTCACGCTCGATGAACCCGGGTTCGTCGGCGTACTCCGACTGTTCGCGGCGGTTCTGTTCGTCGATACGGTCGCACGGTTGCTGTACGCGACGTTTCGGGCACTCGAAGTCATCGAGTACGAGGTGGCCACCCGTCGCGTGCTGAAACCGCTGTTGCGGGTGCTCGCCGTCGCCATCGCGCTCGCGGCCGGGGCGTCAGTGTACGGCGTCGTCCTGGCGATGCTCGCCGCCGGCGTCGTCAGCCTGAGTGTCGCCGGCTACGTGTTCGTGACGCGGACATCGATCCGGCCGACGCTTCGCTCCCCGTATGCGACGCGGAGAACCGTTCGGGAGTACTACGGCTACTCGCTACCGCTCACCGCGAAAGAGGTGGGGACCGTGATGCAGAGTCGAGTCGACGTGCTGATGGTCGGACTGTTTCTCTCTTCGGCCGCCGTCGGGATATACAACGTCGCCGTGCTCGTCGCGGGCGTGCTGTACGTACCATTGCTGGCCGCGAACCAGCTGTTCGCTCCCGTCGCCTCGCGGCTGTACTCGCAAAACGATCGAGACGAGCTGGCCGCCGTGTACACGGCAGTGACTCGGTGGATCCTGAGCGCGAGTCTTGCGCTTGCAGTCGTCCTCGTCATCCTGCGTCGTGAACTGCTGTTGCTTTTCGGACCGGAGTTTACCGCCGGAACGACCGTGTTGACGCTGTTCGTCCTCGCACAGCTGTGGAACGCCGCGACTGGACCCAGCGGCGAGCTGCTGATGATGACCGATCATCAGTACGTGGTGATGGCCAACGAATGGGTTTTCGGCCTCGTAAACGTCGTGTTGAACTACGCGTTCATTCTTCGATACGGCATCGTCGGTGCGGCACTGGCGACCGCGAGCGTCCTCGCCGTACGCAATCTGGTGAAACTCGCCGAACTGTGGCGCTACGAGCGGATGCAGCCGTACTCTCGGCGAATTTATAAGCCCGCCGTCGCCGCGGCGGTCGCAGGTCTCGGGGTGTGGGTGATCCGGTCGTGGACCGGACCGACGACGGGGCTCCTGCTCGGAGCTGTCATCGGCCTCACGTTGTACGTCGTGACGCTCGTTAGCCTCGGAGTCGAGCCGGTCGACCGCCGGCTGTATGCACTAGTGACGAACGGGACGAGGTGAGCGGTTGTCGAACTCGAGGCGACGACCGCACGGCGTCGCTGCACGTATCGCCGAACGACCTCCAGCTAGCGCCGAACGACCTCCAGCTAGCGCCGAACGACCTCCATCACTTTTAATCATAGAACACGGAGACGGTCCATGGATCATCGACGCTATCAGGACGCCGTCGTTTCGAACCGTCGCGAACACGGGTTCGAGGTCGTCGACGAGTGGACCGACGGGTTCGATCCGGTGTGGGCGGCTCGGGACGAGGACCCGACGTTCGGCGACGTGTACGTGCTCGCGACGATCGTCGACGCGGCCGGCACCGATCCGGCAGACGTCGTCGACATGGCGGACCGGTTCCGGGAGGTGCTACTCGATCGGGTAGCGCCGTCACGCGAGTCCACGACGCCGATCGGCTACGTCGTGTTCACGGCTCCCGATCCGGACGACCAGTTCGTCGAGACGGCAACATCGTACACCGTCGCCGAGCAGCGAACGAACGTGTTCCCGCTCGTGTACGACCGGGCGGACGAGCGGCTGCACACCCACTCGGTCCCGCGGCTCAAAGGACGCGGAATCTACCGGCGACAGATCAACGACGCGGAAGAGCTGTTCGACGTCTAGCAGGAGCTGCCGGTCACCGCGCGTCCGTGAGCGGTCACACCAGTCGCTCGGCGATGCGTGCCGCGCCCTCGGCGGCGGCCTCGGCAGGATCGTCGGGAGCGACGACTGCCACGTCGCGGTCGAGCGTCTCGCTCAGTCGCGTCTCGAACTCCTCGACCAGACCCGGAATACACGCCATGCCGCCGGTGACGACGATCGGGCGGCCTAACGCGAGCTGGTACGGTTTCATGTGGTCGTTCGCGAGCTCCGGGAGGAACTCGTTGGCGACCGCGTCGACGACGTCGTCGATGTAGCGGTCGACCGGCTCCCGAACGCCACGATCGACGGTGAACTCGTGGCTCCCGCCACCCGGCTGCTGGACCACGTCCGTGAACGGCTCGAACTCGTCGATGTCGGCGTGTTGCTCCTTGTACTCGCGGGCCGTGGTGCGGTCGATGTGGACCCGGCCCTGCGTCTCCTCCTCGACGGCAGCGACGATCCGTCTGTCGACCTCGTTGCCCGTGACGGAGCCGGTCGAGAACGGGGTGAGCTGCTCGCCGCGGCGGTACGCGCATGCCTCCAACGTCGTCGACCCCATGTTGACGGAGACGAACACCTCGTCGATCGCGTCGAGACCGTCACCGTACGCCGGGATCGCTCCGCAAAGCGACTCCGGGAAGCTCCGGACGGCGGCCTCGCCGATCGGGGACTCCTCGATCACCGATTCGAGGTTCCGGACGCCGACCTCGTTGTCGATCGTTGGGACGGCGTAGACGACCGCGCTGTCGGCGGGGACGTCGTACGCGTCGAGGAGCGCCTCGAAAAAGCGCGTCGCGTCAGCGACGCTCTCGTCGCTTTCGGGAAGACCCGACCGGAGCATGAACCGGACCGTGTCCGGGTACTCGGTCGCGGCCTCGTTCCCGAAGAGGACGCGCTCCTCGCCGGTGATCGCATCCTCGTACGTCGCCAGACAGGTGAGCGTCGAGTGACGCTCCCGGTCGTCTCGCTCGTCCGGTAAGTCGAGAACGGTTCTGGTGCTGCCAAGTTTCACGCCGACCGCGGTCGGGGTGTCGGTGCCGTCGATCTCAGTGGATTCATCGTCGCTCATGGTCACTCGCACACGAAACGAGTCGGACGAGGGAGACGAGACTGATCCGGTGGTCGGCCGGGATGAACGGCCGGTCGTGGCGCGGAGACTCGAAGCCGTGCAGTCGACGTTCGAGCACGTCGGCGACGTCCGGCGCGATCCATCCCAGCTCGGTGTAGTACGACAGCGCGTCTCGGCTCCGAAGATGGCCGCCGACGTCGACGAGATAGCCGAGCCACTCGCCGATCTCGTGTTCCGCGTCCGGCGTGGCCGGTATCTCGGTGAGATAGGGCCGATCGCCATCGATGAGAGAGGGCCGATCGCCGTCGGTGGCCTGCCGCAGGCCTCGCTGACGCTGGAGAAGTTCCGTGAACGCCGCCGAGCGAGCCGCGTGCTCCGCCCGGCTGCGGTTCGGCTGTCGGAGCGTCCGCTCCCGAGGCGCTCCGTCGGCGGCCGCCCGCGGCTGTCCCGCGAGCGACCGCAGCTCCCGCACGTCGTATCGTCGTGGATGCAGACTCATGTTCCGTCCGTCGTTCGCGTCCGTACCAAATGCGTCTCGGACACCGTATATGAGCATTCGGCCGCAGTTATCAGCGCTGAAAAGCAGCTACTCCTCGTCGGCCCACGGCAGCGGCTCGGTACACCAGTGACAGAAGTCGATCTCGGCGTCCGTCTTGCGGCCGCAGCTCGGACACTGGACCTCCGGCGGCCGACCGTCACGGTCCTCGACATCGACTGCGGCGCGGGCGGCCGACTCCGCGTCGGTGGCGGCCGACTCCGCGTCGGTGGCGGCTGATGCCGCGTCGGTTGGGATCGAGTCGGGGTCACGGGCAGCCGCCGGACCGTCACGTCCTCTCGCGAACGAGCCGTCGTCCGGGCGCGTCCGCTCCGCCGTGACCTCCTCGCGCCCGACGAGGTAGGCGTCGACCGCCGAGAGTCCGACGAGGAACGCGACCGGAATCGACACCTCCGGCGGAACAGCGGCGGCGAACGCGTTCGGATCGGCCAGCGGATCGACCGGCTCCACGTCGTACAGCACGTACAACAGCACGGTGCCGCCGACGATCGTGGCGTGCCACAGTATCGCCCGTCCCCACCGGCGCAAGAGGAGGTGCCCGAGCCCCGGCAGTACGACCGCGAGGACTGCAGCCACCACGGGTCGGACGGTGTCACGCATACGCGGTGATTTCCGGGGGAGTTACTTACAGCTTTTCAACCGGGAATTCGGCCGGCTCGATGGAGAACCGCACAGACTGCCACAAGGAGACCGAGTCCGGCGGCCGACGTGAGAAACACCGTGTCGTACGCCACGCCGGCCTCGACGGCTTCGCCGACGATCCACGAGCCGCTGGCCTGCATCGCCATCTGCCCGGCGGAAAAGACGGCGTACGCAGACGCGCGCGAATCGTCCGGTAGCGAGCCGAGCAGAGACGTGTCCATTGCGGGAAACAGCATGTGGACGACGAATCCGACGAGGATCGACGCGATGACAACCGTGACGAGTCCGGAGGCGGCGACGACGACGACGCTGACGGAAAAAAGCGTCACGATACCCAGGATGTACGGCACGTGTGGGAGCCGGTCGGCCAGATCGCCCGAGATGAGTCCGCAAAGCGACCCGAACAGCCGTCTCCGTGACACACGCGGCGTTTCCGTCGAATAGCCTCAAGCGTTCCGGAAGCGGTCACCGAAGCATCCGAGACGATGCGAATGGCCGACCGCCGTCGAGCGAGCCGTTCACGGTACTCGATCCGTCCGGGGAGTTATCGCTGGGCGCAGTACTCGACGAAGTTACGGAGGATGCGGAGCCCGGTCTCACCGCTTTTTTCCGGGTGGAACTGGGTTCCGAACACGTTGCCGACGTCGTTGGCGACGACTGCCGGGAACTCCACGCCGTAGTCGGCCGTCGCGACGACGGCGTTCGGGTCGTCGGGCTCGGCGTAGTACGAGTGGACGAAGTACGCGTACTCGCCGTCGACGGACCCGCCAGTGGGGCCGTCCCCCTGCGGGGTGTTTGGCCCCGCTCCGTCGACACCCGTGACCAGGGGGTGATCACGCGTGACCGACAGCTCGTTCCACCCCATGTGTGGCACCTTGCGGTCGACCTCGAACCGGACGTTGGTGCCCGGGATCAAGTCGAGACCGGTCACGTCGCCTTCCCCCTCGTGGTCCGCCTCCTCGCTCGTCGTGAGAAGCATCTGCATCCCGAGACAGATCCCGAACAGCGGCCGTCCCGCGTTTGCGTGGTCGGTAAGCGCCTCGCGGATCGGACCCGCGTTCTCCATCCCCTCGCGGAACGCGCCGACACCCGGGAGGACGACGCCGTCGGCGGCGGCGAACGATTCGGGATCGTCGGTGATCTCGACGCTCGCGCCGGCCCGTTCTAATCCGCGAGTCGCGGAGCGTAAGTTACCGAGGCCGTAGTCGACGAGAACGATATTCGCGATCGTCTCCGCCGGCGGCTCGAAAGTGCTCATGACCCACGTTCGGGCCGGCAGCGAGAAGTCGGTTTCCCTTCCCGTAGGTCGGTGAACGGTCGTCAAAAAATAAAGGCTGTCGGCGGCCCGCGTTCGTCACTTCAGCGCTGAGTCGGCCATACGGCGCGGGAAGCCGACGACGAGCTCCCACAGGCCCATCTCCACGTCGTCGGCGCGGAGCCGCGATCGGAGCCGCTGGCTGAACAGTTCGACGGAGATGATGAGGATGAAGATCGATATCAGCGTCGCCATCATGTTCGTGAACTGCAGCAGGTTCTGCTGGGACGTCACGACGAAACCGAGCCCGCCAGCGCCGATGACCCCGACGGTGACGGCGATCCGGACGTTGATCTCGAGGACGTACAGCGTCCACGCAATGAACGCGGTACGGACCTGGCTCAACATGCCGAAGAACACGATCTGCGGCTTGCTAGCCCCCGTCGTCCGCATCGCCTCGACCGGCCCCTCCTCGATCTCTTCGAGCTCGTCGACGAACAGCCGTCCGAGGTTGCCGATCGTGTCGAACGCGATCGCCAGCGCCGCGGAGGCCGGGCCGAGCCCAAGGAACGGAATGAAGATGAGCGTCCAGACGATCGCCGGGACCGCCCGGATGAACGACATCGTCCCCCGGAAGATGAAGTTGAACGGGAACGGGGTGACTCGGCCGGAGCCGAGCGTCCCGAACAACAGCGCGAACGGGAAGCCGACCACCGTCCCGACGAATCCCATCGCGAGCGTGATCCCGGCCTCGCCGAAGACCTGAAATATCCCAAGTTCGGTGAAAAAGAAGGCGTAGGCGTCGGTCGCGCTCGGCGGCCACTGGAACAGGAGGCTGCCGACCTCGGGGTCGTACAGCAGGTTCGCCTGCCGGATGAAGTCGATGTACGCGCCGAAATCAAGGAACGGGATGACGTCGAAGTAGAAGGTGATCGGGAAAAACTCGTTCAGCGAATCGAGGAACGTCCCGAGCCGGGCATCGGGCTCGAGAAGCTCAGTCGCGGCGAACGCCTGGAGCGTCGCGAACGCGAGGAACACGAGGAGGCCGAACCAGCCGACTGCCCGGCGGCGGCGGGTCCGCTTGATGTTCTCGAACTGTTCGGCGATCCGATCCGGGGCGTCCGCCTCGGCGGACCTCGACTCGGGATCGTGTGGATCGTCGGTGTCGGTCGTGCCCGTTGTCACGTGTAGATCAGCTCAGTGTTCATCATGTCGTGGCTACGTCCTCGGCGGCACCGTCGGTGTCCTGCTGACGCACAAACATCCCCTCCGTGTCGATGTCGCCGTACAGCTCGTCGATCACCTCGATCGTCAGATCGTCGCGGTAGCCGTCGAACACCTTCTGTCCGTTTCGGAGACCGATGAATCGATGCCCGAACTTCCGCGCGATGTTGACCTGATGGAGGCTACAGAAGGTCGTCAGATCTCGTTGCTCGGACGCGCTCCGAAGATACCCCATCACGTCCTGCGCGCTCCCGGGATCGAGGCTCGCGACCGGCTCGTCCGCGAGCAGCACGTTCGGACGCTGCACCAGCGCCCGGGCGATCCCGACGCGCTGTTGTTGGCCGCCGCTCATCCGGCGAGCCTTCTGCTCGGCCTCGTCCAGCAGCCCGACGGTATCCAGCGCGTCCAGCGCGCGGTGTTTCTCCGACTCGTCTTGGAGCTGGAGAACGCTGGAGAGAAATCCGAACTGGTTGATCCCGCCCGAAAGGGCGTTCGAGTAGGCGGACATGTCCCCAATGATGTTGTGCTGTTGAAAGATCATCGCGACTTCGGGCCGGGGAGCTTCCATCGGCGTGCCGTCGACGCGGATCTCGCCCTCCGTCGGCGAGAGCAGCCCGCTCATCGTCCGAAGGAGCGTCGACTTGCCGGAGCCGGAGACGCCGAGGACGATCACGAACTCGCCGGCCGGGACCTCGAACGACACGTCGTCGAGTGCCACGACGTCGCCGAATCGTTTCGTAACGCCGTCTACTTCGATGTAGCTCATGAAGGGAGAAAGCGTTTGAGCCCTTTATAGGTCGCCCCAGTCGAGCCCGAGCGACTGGCCGAGTTCGACGACCGGATCGTAGTCCTCATGGCTCGCCTCGACGACGCCGCTGAACCAGAGCTCGTGGTCCTGAACGAGCTCGACGTCGTCGCGTTCGGCGTCGGAGAGCTCCTCCTCGTCCATCTCGAGCAGGGCGGGGTCGATGTTGAGCGCCTCCGCGATGTCCGCCTGGGAATCGTGCTGGAACGCCTCGTCCGGCGCGTTAATCATGGTCTCGCGGATGTCGTCCTTGAGCGGCTCGTTCCACGCCGCATTGTCCACGATCGGCGCGCGCGGGATCGGGTCGGAGACGCCGAGCAGCTGCAGTTCTGGCTCACGCGATCCGGCGTCCGGATACTCCGCCGAGATATCGACGTAATCCTGGGACATCTCCTGGAACTGCTCGGCCGGCACGTGCGGGCCCGTGGAGAAGGCGCCGGTCGCCGCGGCGGCGATCGAGTCGTCCGCGACCATCTGTTCGCGCGCCGTCGTGTGGTCCGACGTCCGTAGCTCGAAGTCTTCCGGGCTGGTACCGGGCGCGCCGCCGATGTCAAGGCCGGCGTTGCTGAGCATCAGAAGGGGGAACAGCGTCCCCGAAACGGAGGTTGGCGCGCCGGACGCGACGATCTCGCCCTCAAGGTCGCTCAGCGACTCGATACCGCTGTCAGGCGTCGTCGTGATGAGCGAGAAGTACTGCTCGGCGCCGAACGCGACGCGCATTCCGGTGACGTCGATCTCGTTGGGGACCTGTGCGACCGCGCCGGGCGACGTATCGGCGAGGACCCGGTCATCCTCCTCGGCACGCTGAAGCTCCGCGACGGTCGCGGAGTAGTCCGCCGTGGGCTGACCGACGATCTCCACGTCGAGTTCGGACTCGATATACTCGAAGAGGGGGGTGTACTGCACCTGAATGTCGATCTCCTCCTCCGCGGGGTTCATCACCCACGTGACTTCGGTCACGCCGTCGGTCTCGCCCGTCGTCGTCCCGTCGTCACCGCCGGCGTCGTCACCGCCGGCGTCGTCACCGCCGTCGTCCCCGGCACAGCCCGCGAGTCCAGCGACGCCGACCGCTCCGGACGTTTTGATGAACGTTCGCCGATCCGTCGACCACCTGTTGTCGGACATATGCGTTTTGTCTTTCTCGTATAGTAAAGTCGTTTCTATGTTTGCTATATATCCGTTGGGTAGAAGCCGCTCACGCCCCGTCTTCAATGATTTTTCAGTACGAGCGGAAGCGAAGCACGAACCCGTGTCCCTCCGTCTGTACGGACCTATCGAGCCGGGTCTCCGAGAGCCGTCGCGGCCCGGTCCCGCTCAGAACTCCCCGAGCCGCGACTGGCCGTCCGATCCCTCGGTGACGCCCGCCAGCTCGGCGGCCCGGGCGATCGTCTCGAAAAACCCCTCGCGCTGGCTCCGGTCGTACAGCGTCGCCGCCGGATGGACCGACAGCAACACGCGTCGTGGCGTGCCGGCGATCCGCGCATCGACGACCTCGCCGGACTCGCCGGTGATTCCCACCGACCGGTCGAGGAGGTGTTCGCTCGGCACCTTTCCGAGCGTGACGACGAGTTCGGGATCGAGGCGGTCGATCTCGGCGTCGAGATAGCCGCGACAGTTCGCGAGCTCCTCGGCGCTCGGGTCGCGGTTCTCCGGCGGTCGGCACCGCACGCAGTTCGTGATCCGCACGTCCGACCGGGCGAGGCCGGCGTCGCGGAGCGCCTCGTCGAGCACGTCTCCGGATCGTCCGACGAACGGCTCGCCCCGTTCGTCCTCCGTCGCGCCGGGCCCCTCCCCGACGAACAGCAGATCGGCGTCGACCGGGCCGACGCCGTTGACGATCCGACTCCGCGAGTCGACGAGCGCCGGGCATCGCTCGCAGGCGGCCACGCACAACTCGTCGTCGAGGACGCGTTCTCCCTCGTCGCTCATGGTTCCCGTCGTCGTCGATCACGCATAAATCGCCGCGATCGACACGCCAGCACGTATACGGCCTCGATCTTCGAAATCGTAGATAATATTTCTTTTATATACGATATTGAGAATATTCCTGATCATACAACCGAGTTCAATCGAAGTACACCCACTGTTTTACCACTATTATCCACGAAAATCGACCGCTCGAAGTTTTTATACTCTCCGAGCCGCATGAACCGGTATGGTAGTTGGATAGCAGTTCCATGTCGAGACGATTTCGTAGCAGTCTCATAGATCGTTCACTACTGCTGAATTACTGTGTCGCTGGGGAGTCGCGGATCAACGGAATCGACAGATTCCGTGATCCGCACCGACGACAGTTCGCTACTCCGCCAGCAGCTCGTAGTCAAGAAGCTTGAGAACCAGCTGCTGCGACGCCAGATTACTGCACAACAACAGAAGATCGAACAGCTTGAGGCTCGCCTCAAGCAGTACGAAAATCCAAACACACCACCCAGTAGACAGGGTGGTGCGGCTAATTCATCAGGCGATGACGACCAAACCGAGGACGAAGACCAAGAACCTGATGAAGACGACGCTGGCGGCGACTCTGACGCCGCCAGCGACTCATCGCCTGGACGCAGCGAAGGTCACGAGGGAACAACTCGAACAGCACCTGAACCAGAAGAGACGATCCTCGTTGATCAGGGATTCTGTCCAGACTGTGAGCAAATCCTCTCTAGCCCTGATAGCTACGTTTCACGGACTATTATTGACGTACCGCTTCCTGTTCCAACCACTGTTACCGAGTACAAGCTCGGTAAACACCACTGTTCTTGTGGTAACGAGGTTGTTGCTGAGCATCCTGACTGTCCCGAAAAGGGGCGGTTTGGGCCAAATATCATGGCCCAAACCGCTCTCGGTCGGTTCCATCAACGACTGCCGAACCGGAAACAGGCCGAGCTGTTTGACTGGGACTTCGACCTTCCGATCTCTCACCGGACGATCTACAACTTGACTAAGCGGGTCGCAGCCGGTCTGCGACCCGCTTACGAGGATGTCAAAGAGAAGATTCGGGAGAGTGAGGTCGTCTACTGCGATGAAACAGGCTTTCCGGTCGATGGAGAACAACACTGGGCGTGGACGTTCGTCACTGATGACGAAGTGCTGTTTTGGGTTGATGAAAGCCGAGGAAGTGGAGTCTTAGAAGACGTCCTCGGCGAGGAATTCGCCGAGGACTCGACGCTCAGTTGTGACGGCTGGTCGGCGTATTCGAGTTATCACACGAAACTGCAGCGGTGCTGGGCGCACCTGTTGCGGGAGGCTGAGTACGTCGCTGAACGGTACGAGGAAGCAGAGCGGCTGTCTGAAGAGTTGCACGCACTCCACGACGATCTAACGACGTTCGTCGAAGGAGATCCGTCCGCTTCCGCCCGCGAGCAGAAGCGGGCGGAAGCATCCTTACACTTGGAGGGCCTGGTGAGGGAAGGTTACGAGGCCCAAGAGGTTCAGCAGCTGATCAAGAAGATCAGCAATGGCTTGGGTCACTGGCTGACGTTCGTGACCGAACGGGGTGTTGATTCAACGAATAATCGCGCAGAGCGGGCTCTGCGCGAGCAAGTAGTCCTTCGGAAGATGTTTCGGACCCTGCGTTCGGCAGAAGGGGTCCAGATTCACGAGACAATAACAACGATGTTGGCGACGTGGAAACGACGAGGACTTGATCCACCTGAACAGCTCCAGTCAATTCTGGGTGGGAGAGAACTTCGGTAAGGACGAGAGGCATCACTGTGCGGTGTATCTTTGTCTTGCTATCCAACTACCCGGTATGCAGTTCACCGAGCAAGATATCGATCCGGAGCAGTGTCCGTTCTGCGGCGCGACGCTCGCGTCGGCCGGTGCGGGGTTCATGGATCACGTCGACGAGAACCCGGAGTGTGACGAGCAGTTCACCACGTGGCGCGTGCGGATCGCCCAGGATATCCACGCCGGATGGGCGGGGTGACCGCCACCGGCAGCCGACCGATCGAAAAACGCGGGGCTACCGCTTCGAGAGCCGACCCGGCGTCCATTCGCCGTCGAACTCGCGGTGCGTGTACGGTTTGGCGTCCTCGCCGGCGTAGGTGGCGACGAGCTGGCCGTCTCCCTCCAGATAGTACTTGTACGTCGTGAGCCCCTCCAGTCCGACCGGGCCGCGGGCATGGATCTTGCCGGTCGAGATGCCGACCTCCGCGCCGAGCCCGTAGCGGTAGCCGTCCGCGAACCGCGTCGAGGCGTTGTGGAACACGCTTGCCGCGTCGACGCCGGTCATGAACGTTTCGGCGGTCGCCGGGTTCTCGGTGAGGATCGACTCCGTGTGTTTCGAGCCGTTCTCGTTGACGTGTTCGACCGCCGCGTACACGTCGTCGACCACCGTGATCGACAGCTCGAGGTCGCCGTACTCCGTCCGCCAGTCCGCCTCGGTCGCCGGGTCGATATCGACGATCTCGCGCGTGCGCTCGTCGCCGCGAAGCTCGACACCTGCGGCCTCGTATCGCTCGACGACGTCCGGCAGGAACGACTCCGCAATCGCCTCGTCGACGAGCAGCGTCTCCACCGCGTTACACACCGCGGGATACTGGACTTTCGCGTCGACGGCGACGTCCGACGCCATCGACAGGTCGGCCTCCCGGTCGACGAACACGTGACACACCCCTTCCGTGTGGCCCAACACGGGGATCTGGGTGTTGTCCTGGATGTACGAGACGAACTCCGAGGAGCCCCGGGGCATCACGAGGTCGACCGCATCGTCACGCTCGAGCAGCCGGTCGACCGCCTCGTGTGCCTCGATGAGCTGCGCCCAGCCATCGGGTATCCCTGCTGTGGCCGCGTCCGCGTCGCGGTCGGCAGTACCACCGGTCGATCCATCGGTCGCGGCGGTGCCAGCCGAGAGCTCGACCTCGGCGGTCGCTTCGCGAATGATCTCGTAGAGGACGCGGTTGGACTCGCTGGCCTCGCTGCCGCCTTTGAGGATGACGGCGTTGCCGGATTTCAACGCGAGCGCGGCGATCTGGACGAGCGCGTCCGGCCGCGACTCGAAGACGGTCGCGACCACGCCGATGGGGACCGCAACCCGGTACAGCTCGAGGTCGTCGTCGAGCTCCCGGGCCGAGAGGGTCTCTCCGAGCGGGTCCGTCTGGTCCGCGACGGACTCGACCATGCCGGCGATGCTCTCTATCTTCGTCTCGTCGAGCTTCAGGCGGTCGACGAGCGCCTGCGTGTACTCGCCGCGTTCGAGCATCATCTCCGCCTCGGCGACGTCCTCGGCGTTGGCGTCGAGGATCGCCGCCTCTCGCTCGCGAATCGCCGCCGCGATCGACTCAAGCGCCGCGTTTCGCGTCGCCTCGTCGACGTTCGCGAGTCGCAACGCGGCGCGCTGTGCATCCGTAATCTGCGCGTCAGTGTCGTGTTCCATGGTTCGTCGTACTCCTTCGCCGTATTTGGTCGTCGGGGTTCGGGTTCGTCGGGGTTCGCGTTCGTCGGGGTTCGCGTTCGTCGGGGTTCGCGTTCGTCGGGGTTCGCGTTCGTCGGGGTTCGCGTTCGTCGGGGTTCGGGGTTTCGCTATGCGCCGTCGTCATCCCCATCGGCGGGGACGAACAGCGTGCCGGCCGTCTCGCCCGCCGCGATCCGCTCCAGCACGCTCGGTTCGGCGGAGCCGGCGATCACCGCCGGCACGCCGTGACGGCTCACGTCGCGTGCGCCCTCGACTTTGGTGCGGATCCCGCCGAAGGAGGCGGTGGTGCTCGCCTCCACGATCCGCTCGATCGCGTCGTCGTCGGGGTCGACGACCTCGATCAGCTCCGCGTCCGGATCGCGTTTCGGGTTCCCCGTGTACACCCCGTCGACGTCGGTGAGCGTGACCAGCAGGTCGACGTCGATCCCCGTCGCGATCGACGCCGACAGCATGTCGTTGTCGCCGATCTTCAGCTCGTCGACGGTCACCGCGTCGTTCTCGTTGATGATCGGGACGACGTCCCACTCCAGAAGCGTCTCGATCGTGTTCTGGAAGTTGTGAAACCGCTCCGGGGTGTCGAGATCCTGCCCGGTCAACAGGATCTGTGCGACCGTCTGGTCGTAGCGGTCGAAGCTCTGCGTGTAGTGTCGCATCAGGTGGCTCTGGCCGACGGTCGACAGCGCCTGACTCTCCGTGAGCGTCGTGTCGCCCCGCTCGCCGACCGGCGTGCCGTTCTCCTGTTCGATCCGACCGATCCCGGCTCCGACCGCCCCGGACGACACCAACACCACGTCCTTGCCGCGCTCTCGGAGATCCATGATGTCGGCGACGAGCTTGTCGAGTTTTACCCGGTCGAGGCGGGAGTTCTCGTCGGTGAGCGAGTTCGTGCCAGCTTTCACGAGCACGCGGTCCGCGTCGGCCGCGCGCCGACGGGCCCACTGCTCCGTCTCGAGGTCGACCGTCCCAACGGTCGCAGAACCGGCTGCGCCGCCGCTCGTCGAGTCGCGCTCCGTCTCGCCACCCTCACTCATCCGCAAGCCCCTCCGAGACCTCGCGTGCGATCTCCGCCGAGCGTTTCTCGGCCGCCGCGACCGCGTCGACGACCGCTTCGTCGGCGTCGCTGTCCCACAACAGTTCCATCCCCTCGATCGTCGTGCCGTTCGGCGAGCACACCGCGTCGATCAGCTCGTCGACGCTCCGGTCGTCGCGGAGCACCGTCTCGGCGGCTCCCTTGAACGTCTGTGCTGCGAGCGTCTCCGCCTGATCGGGGTCGAGACCACCCTCTACCCCGCCGCGTTTCATCGCGTCGATGAGGTAGAAGGCGAACGCGGGGCCGCTTCCGTTCACCGCGGTCGAGATGTCCATCAGCGACTCGTCAACCTCGACGAACTCGCCGACGTCGTCGAGCAGTTCACGGACCTCGTCGGTGAGCCCCTCGGTCGTTGCGGCCGCCGCCATCTCCCCGGTTTCGGCTGCGAGGTTGGGCATGATGCGGACGACGGTTGCGTCGGTCCGCTCCGCGACGAACGACCGGGTCACGCCCGCGGCGAGCGTCACGAGCGTCTGATCGGCCGAGAGGTCGAGCTCCGATAGTACGGTCGGCGCGACGTCCGGCTTCACCGCGAGCACGACGACGTCCGCGTCGGCCGTCGCCGCGAGGTCGTCCGTCGTCTCCGCGGCGACGTCCGCGACTGACGCGCGCGCGTCGGGGTCGAGGTCGATCGCCGTCACCCGGTGGTGATCCGTCCGTCCGAGCCCCCTCACGAGGGCACCGCCCATGTTCCCACAGCCGATAACGCTCACCCGAGTCATCGTGTCGGTACGACACGGTTGAGCGACATACCACCTGCGGTTTCCGTCGACGAGCGCCGTCGACCATCTCCCCGGATTCGGCTCACTCCTCGACGTCGGCCGCTCGTCGGAGCCGGGCGACGACCGGGTCGGGCGCGACGGTTTCCGCGATGCGGACGTCATCCGGTGTCACGGCTCCGACCGCTCGTCCGGCGACGACGTACGTCCCGAGCACGACGACCGGGAGCACGACGGCGACGACGAATCGGTCCGGGATCGCCCACACGACTAGCCATCCCGCCGCGAGCGCCGGAAGCCACGCCGCGATGACGCGCCCTAACGCTGGCGAGAACGGATGGATCCGGCGGTAGTAGTACACCTCGACGAGCGCCGCGATCCCCGACAGCGACAGCGCGATCATCGTTCCGAGCCCCGCGCCGAGAATGCCGTATCGAGGGACGAGCAGGACGCTGAAGGCGACGTTGGCGACGAGGAGGAGCCCGGAGTTGACGAACACGAGCCGGGAGTAGCCGAGCCCCTGTAACAGCGCGCCGTCGGGACCCCCGCCCGCGATACTGACGAGATAGCCGACGACGAGCGCGAGGACGACGCCGCTGGCGACCGTGTACTGTGGCGTGAACACGATGGAGAGGTACACGTCCGCGCCAAGCACCAGAATCGCCGCAAACGGCAGCGAGAGACCGAGCACCCACCGCGTCGCGGTTCGGTATCGCTTCTCGACCGCGTCGCCGTCGCGGCGCTCCTCCGCGATAAGCGGTTTGAAGATCGGTGCGAGCGACGAGAAGAAGACGAGCAGATTCGCGGCGAGCATGTAGCCGACCCGGTAGATCCCGACGTCGTCGGACGCGAGGAAGTAACCGACGACGAAGTAGTCCACCTGCCCCATCACGACGTAGATCACGCCCGCGAGCGCGAGCGGCACGCCGTACCAGAGCACGTCACGAACCGAAGTGAACGCCGTTTTCGCCCCCTTCAGCGCGTCGTGGCGGACGAGGAGGACGAGACCGAACGCGATCGAGACCGCGAGTCCGACCACGTATCCGCCGACGATTCCGATGAGCCCGTAGCCGGTGACGAGCAGCACCGCGGTGGTAAGCAGGCGGATCGTCGGCCGAGTGACGTCGCGAACGTACACTCGATACTGGAGTCGCTTGATACCGGCGTACGTCGCGAGCAGCCCGTTGAACACCGCCAGAAGCGGGAGCGCGACCGCAAGCAGCCGGAGCGCAGTCGCGAGCGCGGGTTCGTCGAAAACTCCCGCGAGGAGATCGGCTCCGAGATACATCGCCGTACCGGTAAGCGACGACGTGAGGAGCAGGAGTCCGAACACCTGCAGCGTCACTCCCCGTGCCTTTCCGGGCTCGTCGCGTGCGAGGTACTGCGGAACGAAGTAATCGATCGCGCGGTGGAGCCCGGCGCTCGCGAACACCTGCATGAGATGGAGCACTGACGTCGCCAGCACGAACAGCCCGTACACCCCGGGGCTCACGAGCCGCGTGATGAGCGCGACGACGAGGAAGCCGAACGCCTTCTTGATCAGCTCCCCGCCGAAGGTGATCCCGCCCTGTTCGGCCATCGTCTCGTCGGAGCCGGTCACGGGTCGACCCTCGCGGCGGGGAGGACGTTCCAGGACGTGGCGGGGGTTTCGAACATGCTACGGGTTTTCGACGACGTCCGCGTCGTGGTCCGCGACACGGGCGGCCGCTTCGCCGACGCGGGGAAACTCGACGGTGAACGGCCAGCGGTCACCCTCGGTCACGTCCTCGAGGTGTTCGACGGTGCTGTCCAGCAGCTCCCCGCCCGCGGCGTAGAACTCGACCCGGATCTCGAGATACGTGATCTCGACATCGCGGGTTCGTTCGACGACACCCTCGACGACGACGGTCTCCTCGTCGGTCCCTGCGTGTTCCCTGACGAGCTCGCTCTCGACGACGCGTGCCGGCGGCTCCGGGTCGTCGGCCGCGTCGTCGGCTCCCGGTCCGACCGGCACATCCGAACAGCCAGCGAGCGACGCGGCGGCCGCCGTGCCGGCGAGCGAGAGGAGAGTACGACGGCGCATGCGTTATCCAAGCGTCGCGCGGCGTGTATATAAGCGCCGGGCAAGCGACCGTGACTCCTCAGCGTCGCTCACCGACCGCAGTTCACGGAGCCATCCGAGAAGTTGATTGTCAGGGGAATCTCCGTATTCTCGAACACACAATAAGAATATTAGGATACACCGATGTGTTTTAATGAAACGTTATCTGATAGTGGCTAAACCTACGATTCGGAATGGTTTGGAATCGTACCGAACTCGGGGAGCGAACCACGCGACAGCAGCGTGGCACCCTCGAAAGAACCGGACGGACGACGACCCCGGACCGAGCGTAACTCATGACCACAGGAGCCGACACGCACCGATCATCGGGCAGTACCGCGGAATCGGGGCGGCGGAGACGAAGCATCGAGGTGGAGTACTGGGTGATCGACGAGCGCGGCCGACTCACGGAGCCCGGCTCGATGGCCGACGCCGCCGAAGGGGTCGAACGCGAGTTCGTGCGACCGCTGCTCGAGATCAAGACGTCGCCGTGTGAAACGACCGCACAGCTCCGGGAGCAGCTGTACGGCCGGCTGAGCCGGGTGCTCGAGGTGGGCGAAGCCGAGGGGAAGAAACTGGTGCCGCTGGCGACTCCCCTGTACGCGGATGAGATCCGAGAGCTCCCCCACGAGCGAACGCGGATTCAAAACCGTGTCGTGGGCGAGGAGTTCGAGTGCGTCCGCCACTGTGCGGGCACACACGTTCATTTCGAGCAGCTACCCGGACGGGAGACGGACCAGCTCAACGTGTTGACGGCGATCGACCCCGCCCTGGCGCTCGTCAACTCCTCGCCGTACTTTCAGGGGTCGCGTGTAGCCGCCAGCGCGCGGTCGGTGGCCTACCGATGGAAGGCCTACGACAGCCTCCCACGGCAGGGACAGCTGTGGCCGTACGTCGACAGCACCGAGGAGTGGGCCACCCGGCTCTACCGCCGGTACGAGGAGTTCGTGACGGAAGCGGTAGCCCGCGGCGTTCCCCGTGCGGACGTGGAGTCGTGTTTCGACCCCGAGAGTGCGGTCTGGACGCCGGTCAAGCTCCGCGCGGAGTTCCCCACCGTGGAGTGGCGCTCACCCGACGCTGCGCTTCCGGATCAGGTGCTCCAACTGGCCGATCAACTGGGGTCGCTCATGGACCATCTCGCTGACGCGGAGGTGTGCATCGACGGCGATGGGGGTCGCGTCACCGACGACAGGATCGTCATCCCGACGTTCGACGTCGTCGAAAATCGCGCCCGGACGGCCGTCGAAACGGGGGTGCAAGCGCGTGACGTGCGCTCGTACCTGAAGCGAATGGGATTCGACGTGTCGACGTTTACCCCACTGACACGAACCCTCGACGCGGGGGAGAGCCTGTCACCGGAGCGTGCCCGAGAGCTTCGGCTGAAATACGCCGACCGGCTGCGGGAGAGCGTCACCGAGCACGGTCCCATCGCCGCCGACTAGCGGTTACGGGGCGATGACGAGACGGCTCCGGACGAGACGGTTCCAGCAGTGATCCGCGCGAAGCCGGCGAGTGCGCGGTCGGTGGTCGCGTTCCGGCACCGGTCGTGGACCCGGCGGTGGGCAGCCGCCGCCCGCTCGTCGAGCAGTTCGACCGGCGACTCGGGACGCCCGCGGCCACGACTCGGCGGCGTCGCGAGACGCACGACCCCCCCAAAGACGGGGTTCAGTAGTCGACCGACGGGATGGGTGCTCCGCGCGAACCCCGCGACGCAGATGCGACCGCCGCCGCCGACTGCCGCCCCGTCACCCTCACCCGTCGCCGCCTCGGACTTCCCACCCGTCGCCGCCTCGGACTTCCCACCCGTCGCCGCCTCGGACTTCCCACCCGTCGCCGCCTCGGACTCCCCGAACTCAGTCCCACCAGCCATCGGAGCGAGGATCCGGCACCAGTCGTCGACGACCGTCGCGGGGTCGTCGAACATGCCGGTGACGAACGTCGCGAGCACGGCGTCGACCTCGCCGGCCGGGGAGACGGCTCGCGCTCGGTCGGCGAACGCGACGGGGGGTGCGGTCGCGTCCGCGCGAGCGACGTGGACGTTCTCCCAGCCGGCGTCCGCGATCCGGTCCCGGGCGCGAGCGACGACGCCCGCGGAGACGTCGACGCCGACCACCGCGCCTTCCGGACCGACCCGCTCGCGAAGGAGCGGAACGTTCGCGCCGGTGCCACAGCCCATCTCGACGACGACGTCGCCCCGGCTCGGGGCGAGCGCATCGACGATCCGCCGTCGGAGTCCGTCCGCCAGCGGTGCGTCGGTGGCGATCCGGTCGTACAACGCCGCGTATCGCGTGTAGTGACGGGCCGCTCGGAGCGCGCTCATGCTCCGTCGTTCGCGTTGGAGTGTGAAAGCTCCTCACAACTCGTCGGGCCGAGACGCGGCGACGAACCGCCGCACGCCGAGATACGCCACGGCCGCGATCGCGACGTAAACGACGACGGAGAGATGGGTCGCCGCGTCGGCGCTGTCGATCGCGAGCCGCGCGACGGCGTTCGTCGGGCCGCCGGCCATGAGGGTCGCGCCGCCGAACAGCGCGAGCACGGCGATCGAGTACAGCAGCTGTGCGGCCCGCCGGTCGGGAGAGACGACGGCGATCGCGACCGCAACCGCGACGACGATCGTCGTGAGCGCCGTCATCAACGCGAGGATCGGACCGACGTTCGCGACTGGCGTACCGTTCACCTCGAGCAGCAGCAGCCACGCCAGCGCCTGTCCAGGCGCGATCGCGACCGCCGCGAGCGCCTTGCCGTCGACGATCTCCGGCAGCGTCACGGGCGCGACCCGAAGCAGCTCGAGGGTCCCCCTATCCACCTCCTCCGTGATCGAGTCGACTGCAAGCGAGCCGGAGATGAACACGGGTACGAAGACGAGCAGCGGGATCAACACGGTGTAGGTGAACGTGAAGTACGGACTCGAACCCGTCCGGTCGGACAGCGGTAGCGGGCGTTCGCTCAGGGATGCGGCCCGGTCCGCGCGCTCCGCACGCTCGGTGGCGCGTAGCAGCTCCTGGAGCTGGACGACGATCACCGTCGTCTCCACGTTCGAGTCGGGCGCGAGCACCGACGCGTCGATCCGTCCGTCCTCGTCGCGGGTGGCGACCACCATCGCGTCCGCCGCGCCGGCGTCGAACGCCAGCCGCGCGTCGGCTCCGCTTTCGTAGCGCGTCACCGACGCACCCGGCACCTCGGCCGCCGCGCGCTCCAGTTCGACGACGGCGTCGCCGGAGCCCGCGACCTCGATCTCCGCGCCGTCGAGGCCGCTCGGGTCGTACATCGAGACGAGCCCGACGACGAGAAACGAGGAGAACGCGGCGATGAAAAGCTGGATCGCGATCGCGAGGAGGATCGTCTTCTCCGCGCGCAGACCAGCGATCTCCCGTCTGGCAAGCGTCAGTCGACTATCCATGCTGGCACGCGTCAGTCGACTATCCATGGAGGCTCACCACCCCGACGTTGTACGCCGCGTGGAGCAGCGTCGCCAGCGCGAGCGTGACCGCGTAGTACGCCCGGCTCCGGCTCGCGCCGACCGCCGCGACGACGGTGGCGAAGCCGTGAAGCGCCAGCGGCGCGAAAAACAGCCCGACCGCGACGAGCGGCGAGAGCGCTCCGAGCCCGGCGACGGCCCCGAACGCGGCCCGGCCGACGTACAGCTCCGTGAGCCCGACCGCCTGCACGACCGCGGTCGCCTTTTCGGCGAGGAAGAAGCCGAACCCCGAGGCGAGCCCCACCGCGACCGCGACGCGATCGGTCCGGGCGAACACGTCGCGCTCGAAGCCGGCGTACAGGTGGAGAGTTTTCGCGACCTCCTCGATGAACGCGATCGTCACGAGCAACACGGGGATCGAGACGGTGACGGGGAGCGCGAACAGCACGGCGACCGCGAGCAGCTCGGCGACGAACACGAACGGGATCGTACACGCGGTGAGCACGGCGACCGCACCCAGTCCGCGAAGCACCGAACGACGCCGCCCCCGTTCGAGTCCACCGTCGACCGCGGAGAGCCGCACCGCCAGCGCGTCGAGGAACTTCCGTGGCACCGGCTTCTGGGTGAACATGTCCTCCTCGCGGTAGACGCCGAGTCCGAGCACGAACAGGAGCGCGCCCCCGATCAGCACCGGTCCGGTCGAAAAGAGAAACGCGCCGAGCGACACCGCCTCGCCCTGGAGATCCAACACGACGAGCGTTAGCGGCGAGATGAGCGCCACCGGCGTCACGTTCGTGAACACCGCTGGGACGAACGCGTACGTAGTGAGGAACACGCTCACGGCGACGGTGACGAACGTGAGCTCCTTGAACGACCGTGCGAACATCGCGCCGACGAACGTCGCCGCGAGGAAGGTAAACGCCAGCGGAAACACCGCCAGCACCGAGACGACGCCCCCGCCGACCGCGAGCGCGATGACTGCCGTCACTGCAACCGCGGCGGCGACGTACGGAAGCGTCTTTCCGGCAACGATCTCCGCAGGCCCGAGCGGCGAGACGAGCAACAGCTCCCCGCGCCGGTTGATCCGCTCGTTGAGCACTGACGAGCCGTACGCCTGAATCAGGAAGTTCATCGGGACGAGGAACGCGAACGCTAACACGAGCGCGACGAACGGGAACGGCGGCGTGATCTCACCCGGCGAGCCGGCGGCGTCCGCGCCGAACGCCCCGCCACCACCGCCGACCGACGGGACGGCGAGACGATCGTCGTCCGCGTCGTCACCCTCGTCCGCGTCGTCCGCGTCGTCAGCGTCGTCGGACCCGTCTTCCGTACCGTCACCATCGCCGGTGCCGTCACCGTCAGCATCGAGTTCGTCACCGTCTCTCTCGACTGCGTCGTCACCGTCTCTCTCGACTGCGTCGTCACCGTCTCTCTCGACTGCGTCGTCACCGTCTCTCTCGACTGCGTCGTCACCGTCTCTCTCGACTGCGTCGGCGTCGGCGGCATCATCGTCGGCGTCATCGTCGCCGCCGAGCGTCGTCTCGGCGGTGACCCCGCCGGTCCGATCCACGTACTGGAGCGTGACCGTCACCGGGAACGCCGCCGTCTCGTTCGTCTCGGCCGCGAACAGCCGCTCGTTGTGCGCTTCGATCGCCTCGCGGAACTCCGCGGTCGCGGCCGCACCTTTCGTCGTCTCCGTCGCCTGCACGACGACGGCGTCGTGACTGCTGTGCACGACGAGGAGGTCGACGTTCTCACCGAGGTCGGCTCCGTCGGCCGGAACGAGCGTGAGCGCGGGTTCGTCCGCGACCACCGCAGCGTGCGGGTCGTCGGGATCGACGCCGACCCGGTAGATGTCGCGGTCGACATCGAGCCCAGCCACTCCCGCCACGAGCCCGGCACCGACGACCGCACCCACGACCGCGAGGAGCGCCAGCGCGGCCAGCACGGTCCGGCGATCGAGCCCACCCGTGACCCCGGACGCCTCCCAGCGAGCAACGCGGAGAACCGACCGAAGCCGCCCCCTCACTCGACCCCCTCCCCGGTCGTCGCCGAATCGGCTCGTTGCGTCTCCGTCGCGACACGCCGTCGACCGGGCATCGGTCGGCCGACGATGTTCAGGAACACGTCCTCGAGGGTCGGCTCGCGGGTTCGAATGTCGACCACCTCGCCTCCCGCGGCCGCGACCGAGTCCCGAACTCGTTCGACGTCCGCCATCGTCGGCACGGCCGTCCGATGTCGATCGCCGACCTCCGCGGAAGCGAGACGCGGCGACGTGTCGGTATCGGATTCAAACGTCGCGCCCCCGCCTGTCGTACTGTCGTCGACACGGATCGGAACGTCCGTGAACACGTGGTACGTCGTCTCGCCGTGTGCTTCGCGGATCTCGTCGACGGTGCCGCGAGCGACGATCCGTCCCTCGTCCATGATGACGACGCGGTCACAGACGGACTCGACGTGATACAGGTTGTGTGCCGAGAAAACGACCGTCTTACCTTCCGCACGGAGCTCGCGAGTGAACTCCAGAACCGAGTTCGTCGTCACCGGATCGAGTCCCGACGCCGGCTCGTCGTAGATCAGCACGTCCGGGTCGTTGACGAGTGACCTGGCGATCGCGACCTTGCGTTTCATCCCCTTCGACATATCGCCGAGGCGACGCTTTCGGTGGTCGAGCTCGAGTCGATCGAGCGACGAGTCGATCCGCTCGTCGGCGACGTCGCCGGGAACGTCGTACAGATCGGCAAAAAAGCGGAGATACGACAGCGGCGTCATCTCCTCGTACAGCGGTGACTCCTCGGGAAGGAAGCCGAGACGGCGGCGCATCTCCGGGTCGGCGGAGTCGTAGCCGGCGACGCGAGCCTCGCCGTCGGTCGGTTCGATGAGCCCTGCGAGCAGCTTCAGCGTCGTCGTCTTCCCCGCGCCGTTGGGGCCGACGATGCCGAACACCTCCCCGTCGTCGACGGCGAAGGTGCTATCGACGACCGCCTCGAAGTCGCCGTACCGCTTGCGTAACCCCCGAACCTCGATCATGGGACCGCGTCCGTCTCCGGGCGAGTTAAACCCACGGCCGCGGCTATCAGCGGCGAGAACCGAGACCGTACGGAGCGGAAAGCCACTGGGGACGCCGGGAGCGGAAACCGGCGACGAGCCCGTGGGAAACGCGGTTACTCTTCTTCTTCTTCGGCTTCGGTCGGTCGCTGCCCTCGCTCCCAGACCGCCTCCGCGGAGGTGCCGTGTGGTGCCGTGTGGGAGACGTCTTTCATCGTGTCGCGGCGTTCAGTCATCTTGGGACCCCATAGCGAGGGACGACGTATCAAGGCTTCGGCGAGATAGGTCCGGACAGTATGTATTGTATAAGGTCATAATATCGCACCTTTTCCTCGGTCGGCTCCGTACGTCGGTCGTGAGCCAGAACGGTGGAATCGACCGCATCCGTCACGGGTTCCGGATCGACGTCGCCAGGGACGTGGCCGTCCCGCCCGGGGTCGCAGTGGAGCTGCTCCGTGACACGCGGACGTGGCCGGAGTGGAGTCCGACGATCAGCGGCGTCGAGAGCGACGACCGGTACGTCCGCGAGGGAACGCAAGGGCGCGTCCGCGTCGCAGGGGCGTGGGTCCCGTTCCGCGTCACCAGTTTCAACGGACGGCGATGGACGTGGACGGTGGCGGCGATACCCGCGACGGGTCATCGCGTCGAGGGATACGCCGGTGAGGGTGACCGGTGCCGGGTCGTTATCGAGGTGCCGGTTCTCGCCGCTGGCTACGTCCCCGTCTGCGAGCGGGCGCTCGACCGGTTCGCGGAGCTGGTCGAGCGTCGGACTGACGAGGAGTGAGACGGGAGCGATCAGTACAGGTCGGAGACGAACGGTCCGAACGCGCCGGCGACCGCGGCCGCGAGCGCGTCGGTGCGGTCCACCCGTCCCTCGGTGAGTGCGCCGGCCGCCCCGCCCCGTCTCGCGATCCCCGTGGTGTCGAGTAGCTCGTCCATTACGGGGCCGAGTTCCGCCCCGTCGTCGATCCGCGACGCGACGCGGTCGGGGAGTCGAAGACTCGGTCCGGATCCCCGCCCGACCCGGGACCCGTCGTCGACGGCCGCCCACATCACGAGGAAGAGTCCGTTGACCCCGTCGAACCGGGCGACACCCCCCTCGATCCCGATTCCCAGATCGTACTCCCCCGTGTCGAGCACCGCCGCCGCGCGGTTCTCGGCACCCTCGATCGTCTCCCGATGGCCCCGTGGTTGGTCGTCGACGCCGGAGGCAACGGACACGGCCTCCACCGACGTCACCCCCGGCAGACCGTCGTGATCGGAGACGACCCGTTCGACCGCGCGCCGCTTCACCGGATTCCCGCTGCCGACGCCGATTCGCATGTCGGGCCGGTCGGGGGCCGTTCACAAGTCGATGTCGGGATGGAACAGCTCGGCGAGACGTTCGACCCCGTCGATCAGCGCCGGACTCGGCTGGTTTAAAAGCGAGTCGTCGACGACGTGGACCTCGGGATCGACCGCCCAGTCGCGCTCGGTTATCACCGTCCGATCGACGCGCGTTCCGTGCCCGCAGACGTGGACGACGGCGTGGTCCGGCTCCGCGGCCTCGACCGCCGCACCGTCGACCTCCCGGGAGCGCTCGCCGGCGTCGACGAACGGATAGCGACCGCCAGCGACGCGGACGGCGTCCGGCACCCAGTTCCCCGCGGCCATCGGCGGCTCCGACCACTCCTCGCAGTAGACGGTCGGACGTGGTCGATCCGCGACGGCGTCGGCGACGCGGTCGAGTCGGCCGCGAGCCGCGTCGGCGAGTCGCGAACCGGCCGCCGGCCGGCCAACTGCCTCGCCGCGCCGCTCGAACGTCGTCAGAACGTCCTCGAGCGTCGCCGGCTCGCAATGGTCAACCTCGAACCCCCGGTCGCGACAGTCGACCGCGAGCTCGGCTTGCAGGCCATCGCTCGTACAGACGACGTCCGGTGACAGCTCCCCGATCCGCTCCAACGACGGGTCGAGCCAGCCGCCGACCACGGTCGGGGCGACTCCGTGCGCGGAGCCGGCGTCAGCGGGCGGATCGCAGTGATGAGTGACGCCGACGAGCGTGTCGGCCGCACCCATCGCCGACAGCGTCGCGGTCGCGCTCGGAGCCAGCGACACCACGCGAGGATCGGTCATGGAAGCGGATCGGTGTCACTTCCCCCCAAGCGTTTCGGTTCGGCGTCCGGCGCACGGACCGCGTCTCCGTCTGCCGGCGTAGTGGCCTCGAAACTGCTGAAGGATCGTGATGATTCGTCGGCGTGGCGGCGACACGTTCCGAGCCATTTAAGTGTTGTTCCAACATCCAGCCTGTAAGACCGCTCTCGGGCGTCGTTTGGGTACCGAGAGATCGACCGCTATGAGTGAACGAATGCATCTACGGGGGAGCCGCTCCCGGAACGAGACGGAGGAGGAATCGGAACGAACCGACGAGAGTCTGAGCTGTCCGGAGTGTGACGGACAGGTGATCAACGACGAGGAACACGGCGAGAGCGTCTGTGCGGACTGTGGGCTCGTCGTCGAGGCCGACTCGGTCGACCGGGGGCCGGAGTGGCGCGCGTTCGACTCACGCGAGAAAGACGAGAAGTCCCGCGTCGGCGCGCCGACGACGAACACGATGCACGACAAGGGGCTGTCGACGAACATCGACTGGCGCGACAAGGACGCGTACGGCCGGTCGCTGGGCGCGCGCCAGCGCCAGAAGATGCAGCGACTCCGCAAGTGGAACGAGCGGTTCCGCACCCGTGACTCGAAGGAGCGCAACCTCAAGCAGGCGCTCGGCGAGATCGACCGCATGGCGAGCGCGCTCGGGCTGCCGGACAACGTCCGCGAGACGGCCTCGGTGATCTATCGCCGCGCGCTCGACGAGGATCTCCTCCCCGGCCGCTCGATCGAGGGCGTCTCGACCTCCTGTGTGTACGCCGCCGCACGGATGGCCGGCGTCCCACGGAGCCTCGACGAGATCGCGGACGTCTCCCGCGTCGAGAAGGCGGAGATCGCCCGCACGTACCGCTACGTCGTCCGCGAGCTCAAGCTCGAAGTGAAACCCGCCGACCCGGAGCAGTACGTTCCGCGGTTCGCCTCGGATCTCGACCTCTCGGAGGAGTCCGAGATGCGCGCGAAGGGACTCCTGAAAAACGCCAAGGAGAAGGGCGTCCACTCCGGTAAATCGCCAGTCGGTCTCGCCGCGGCCGCCGTCTACGCCGCCGCGCTGCTGACCAACGAGAAGACGACCCAGGCGGCGGTGTCGGAGGTCGCTGACATCTCCGAGGTCACGATCCGGAACCGCTACCACGAGCTGCTCGAGGCCGAGGAAGGGCTCGTCGCGTAACCGAACTCCCTCGCTCGCTATCACTCGACCGACGCCAGTTCCGACCCCACATGGAATCCCGCGACCTGTTTTTAGGCCTGCTGCTCCTTGCCGGAGCCGGGTGGATCGCAACCGCAACCGACCCCGTCTCCGGCTCCCCCGCGTTCCTCGTTGCGATCGTCGGCTGCGGGCTCGCTGGCGTGATGTACCTCGTCAGCGACGTGGTCGTCGGGCGCGCCGTCGCCGGACGGGGGATCACACGGCTTCGCGTGCGAGCAGTCTCGCAGGCGCTGCTCGGCGTCTCTCTCGTCGCGATCGGCGGTGAGGGGCTGCTCGGCGGCGGCGGCACGTTCTCCGCGGTGATCGCCGGTGTGGGCGGTATCGTCGTCGCGTTCGCGACCGTTCTCTGGACGCGCGGCGGTCCGTCCGCGTCGACCGACGCCTGACTCGCCGCGTCGACCGACGCCTGACTCGCCGCGTCGACCGACGCCTGACTCGCCGCGTCGACTGCTGCGTCCCCTCCTTATAAGTCATCGCGTGGTCGACTCCGCGTATGTTCGAGGAGTTCGTTCTGGCGGCCGCCACGGCCGACCTCGACGACGAGTCGACGGCCCGCGGCGTCGCCGACGCCGTGGAGTTCCGCATGGATCTGGCGACCGATCCGCTCGAACAGCTCGACGACTACGCCGGCGAGCTGCCGCTCATCGTGACGAATCGAGCCGACTGGGAGGGTGGGGAGGCGGCCGATCTGGGCCGATTCGACGAGCTCTCGGACGCGGTCGCCGCCGACGACGTCGCGGCAGTCGACATCGAACTGGCTGCGCTGCGCGGGAACGCGCCGGACGGCGAGCAGTCACACGCGACCGCGCTCCGGGACACCGCCCGCGAGGCGGGCGTCGAGGTGATCGCCTCCGTCCACGAGTTCGAGTGGACCCCCGAGGTGGAGACGATGGTCGAACTGCTCGCGGACGCGGCCACGGAAGGTGACGTCGGGAAGCTGGCGACGACCGCGAACTCGCGGGTCGACGCGCTGGCGCTGCTGTCGGCGACTCACGAGGCGGACGAGGCCGGCCACCGCGTCGCGACGATGTGTATGGGAGAACCCGGGAGACACACGCGTGCGGCGGCTCCGGTGTACGGCTCGCGGATCGGCTACGCGCCGGTCGACCCCGAGAACGCAACCGCACCCGGACAGTACACGCTGAACACGCTTCGACGCCTCGTGGACGGGCTGCAGGACGGCAACACGGACCCGTGACGAGCAGCGAAGAGCGGCGGCGGATCCTCCGGACTGCTCCGTCGGCCGAAGGGTTATACGTCGGATGACCCAAACAGAGGGCATGGTAGCGCTTCCCCTCCAGTTCGAGTTCGGGCTGGTGACCATCGGTCTGCTCTTCGTGCTACTCGTGGTCATCACGCTCTGGCAGTCGTTCGAGATCGTCGACGCCTACGAGAAGAAGGCGCTCACCGTGTTCGGGGAGTACCGAAAGCTGCTCGAGCCCGGGATCAACGTCATTCCACCGTTCGTCTCGCGAACGTACCCGTTCGATATGCGGACACAGACGCTCGACGTGCCGCGACAGGAAGCGATCACCCGGGATAACTCGCCGGTAACCGCCGACGCGGTCGTGTACATCAAGGTGATGGACGCCAAGAAGGCGTTCCTCGAGGTGGACAACTACAAGAAAGCCGTCTCGAACCTCGCGCAGACGACGCTGCGGGCCGTGCTCGGCGACATGGAGCTCGACGACACGCTGAACAAACGCCAGGAGATCAACGCGAAGATCCGCCAGGAGCTCGACGAGCCGACCGACGAGTGGGGGATCCGCGTCGAGTCGGTCGAGGTACGCGAGGTGAACCCCTCGAAGGACGTCCAGCAGGCGATGGAACAGCAGACGTCCGCGGAGCGTCGCCGCCGCGCGATGATCCTCGAAGCACAGGGGGAACGCCGTTCCGCCGTCGAGCAGGCCGAAGGGGACAAGCAGTCGAACATCATCCGTGCACAGGGTGAAAAACAGAGCCAGATCCTCGAAGCGCAGGGGGACGCGATCTCCACCGTTCTCCGGGCGCGTTCCGCGGAGTCGATGGGCGAGCGCGCGATCATCGAACGCGGAATGGAGACGCTCGCGGAGATCGGCCAGGGCGAGTCGACCACGTTCGTCCTGCCACAGGAGCTCACCAGCCTCGTCGGCCGGTACGGCAAGTCGCTGTCCGGCTCCGACGTGCAGGACATGGAGGGGCTCGACGGACTGGAGTTCGACGACGAGACCCGCAAGATGCTCGGGCTCGACAACATCGACGAGATCCTCGGCCAGATCGACGAGGCGGCAGAGATGGACGTCGAGGAGCTCGAGAAGGAGGCAGAGGCGGTGAAAGCGGGCGACGCCGGTGCGAACATCAAATCCGCCGACGAAGTCATTCAGGAGATGGACGAGGAAGTCCCCGAGGAGTCGATCGAGCGCGAGACCGAGTGACTGCGTGCCGCTCCGGGACTCGAGTGGCGAAGCGCTTTTGACGGTTCGACGGCTCTTGTAGCTCGTGACGGAGGACGTCGACGAACGGAAGCGGGAGACGCTACGACGCTTCGCGGCGATCGGAGCGGCCGCACCGTTCGTCGGCACCGCAAGCGGCGACGATGGGGCACGCGGTCGGAGCGCGGCCGATGACGACAACGAGACGCGCGAGGCGATCCGCGGATACGTGTCGACGACGCCGGGAGCACATTTCTCGAAGCTCCGCGACGATCTCAGGCTCGGCACCGGCGAAACCCAACACCACCTCCGGACGCTGCAGGCGGCCGACGAGGTGGAGTCGGTGAAGGACGGCGACTTCCGCCGGTACTTTCCTACCGGTCGGTTCGACCAGCTGGAGAAGCGCATGCTTGGCTATCTCCGCCGTGACACGCCGCGAGGGATCCTCGTCGCGCTGCTTCGCGATCCGACGACGACGGGCGCGGCGCTGGCGGCCGACCTTGGCGTGTCGCGCTCGGCGGTCAGCGCGGCCGCCGCCGACCTCGCCGACGCCGGACTGCTCGACCGCTCCGACGGCTACGCGCTAACCGAGCCGGAGCGCACGCTGACGCTTCTCGTCCGCTATGCCGACTCCTTCGACGCCGACGTGGCGCGCCTGGCCGACGAGGCAGCGGGTCTCATCCGGTACGACCCCGACGCGCGAGACGGCAGCTGACCGTGTCCGCTGCGACGACAGCAGTGTAAGCAGACGGCCGCCCCGCGGCGATCCGCTATCCGGTTACCATCCACGTCGTTCCGGAGGAGTACCCCCACTTCTCGATGTCGACGTCCGTGGCCGCGGCGGCGACGGCACCCATGTTCGCGCCGACCTCCTTCGCCGAGAGGTCGAGCTCGTCGGCTATCAGGCGCGATTTGAAGTACGTTTGATCGTCGACGTGCTCACGAAGGTACGCGAGGATCCGGCGTTGTTTCTCCGTGAGTTCGGTCCGTCCGGCGAGAGTCGGGCTGACGCCTGCAGTGCTCATACCGGATAGTGAACAGCGTATCCCATAAGCCGGTTGGTAGACTGGATTAACCCCTCGCAGTGTACCGATCTGCTCCGAATTTGTCCCCGCGATCGCCGTCGATCGGAGCGGTCGAGCGGTCGAGCGGTCCGGATTGGTGTGTCCGGTCAACGCCATCCACTCACAGCACCACCGCAGCTGGCGTCGGTTTGCGGACGACCGTCGACTACGACGGTTCAGAAGGTACTTACCTCGCCCGCGGTCAGTAGGTTCCAATGAGCGGATCGTCCGATGGTCCCGCGGTCAGCGTCGTGCTCCCGGCGTACAACGAGGAGCGGACGATCGAGGGGACCGTCGAGACGACGCTGTCGACGCTCGCGTCGTTCCTCCCCGAAGAGTCCTTCGAGGTGATCGTCGCCGAGGACGGCTGTGACGACCGAACGCCGGAGATCGCGAGTCGGATGGCCGCCGAGGACGACCGGGTCAGACACCTCCACAGCGATGATCGGCTCGGACGAGGCGGTGCACTGGAGTTCGCGTTCGCCGACGCCGCCGGCGACACGCTCGTCTACTTCGATACGGATCTGGCGACCGACATGCGGCATCTCGAGGAGCTCGTCGAGTCGGTCCGAAGCGGCGAGTACGACATCGCCACCGGATCGCGGTGGTTCCCCGGTCACACCGCCGACCGGCCGGCAAAACGCGGCATCCCGTCGAAGGGGTACAACGCCCTCGTCCGGCTGTTCCTCCGGTCGGACCTGCGAGACCACCAGTGCGGGTTCAAGGCGCTCTCGCGGGAGTCGTTCGAGCGGCTTCGTGACGATATCGAGGACACCCACTGGTTCTGGGACACGGAACTGCTCGTCCGGGCCCAACGCGAGGAGTTAGCTGTCAAGGAGTTTCCGGTCGACTGGGAGCCGAAGGGTGACACCAAAGTCGACCTCGTCCGGGACGTGCTCGGGATGGGATCGAGTATCGTCCGGCTCTGGTGGCAGCTGTCGGTTCGGCCGCGGATCACGCGCCGAATCTCGGTCGTCGCCGGGCTACTGCTCGTCGTTGTGGCGTTCGGATTGATGACGAGCTATCTCGACCCGACGGAGGTGATCGCGGAGACGCGGAACGCGGACCGCCGACTCGTCGCCGCTGCAACGCTTTTGTACGTCGTCTCGTGGCCCGTCCGGGGGTATCGGTATCGTGACATCCTCGCCGAACTCGGCTTTCGCGAGCGTGTCGGCTTTCTCACGGGGGCGATCTTCGTCTCTCAGACCGGGAACCTCGTGTTCCCCGCCCGTGCCGGCGACGCGGTCCGTGCGTACATCGTAAAAATGCGACGGGGGATCCCGTATCCGTCCGGATTCGCGTCGCTAGCGGCCGAGCGCGTGTTCGACCTCCTGACGTTGGCCGGACTGGCCGGCGTGGTGCTCGTCGGGTACGCGGCGTCGGGCGAGCTCGCTACGGTCGTCGACGCGGCGTTCGGCACCGGTGCCGACGCCGACCGCGCCGGACGGACGGCGGTCGTCGTCGCGGCGGCGGTCGGAACCGCGGCGGTCGCAGTCGTGATGGGGATCGTGCTGTCGGCGCGGTCCGACGCCAACCGGATCCGCGACGCCGTCACGTGGGTGAGCACCGACGCCTACGGCGACCGAGTCGCAAGCGTGCTCGAACGGTTCGTCGGCGATCTCCAGCGCGTCGGGGGAAAGCCAGCCGCGTTCGCCCGGGTCGGGACGACGAGCGTACTGATCTGGGTTATCGACGTCCTCGTCGCAGCGGTCGTGTTGGCTGCGTTCGGCGTCGGGCTCGCACCCGTAACGCTGCTTGCAGTCTGCTTTTTCGCGGTCAGCGTCGGCAACCTCGCGAAGGTACTCCCGCTGTCGCCCGGCGGCGTCGGACTGTACGAAGGGGCGTTTACCGTGCTCGTCGTCGGGCTAACGCCGGTCGGCGCGGCGACGGCACTCGGCGCGGCGATCGTCGACCACGCGATCAAGAATCTCGTCACGCTGGTCGGCGGAACCGCGTCGATGATCGCGCTCAACGTCTCGCTGACGACCGCAGTCGAGGAGACCGAAGAGGTCCGCGACGCCGACGACACGGACGCCCTTGCGGAGCCGGAGGGCACGGAACCCCTCTCCGACACCGACCCCTCTCACGAGTGAACGCGATGCCGCGTTATCGCACGCACGGATAGATCCGTCTCTACGCCGAGCGTGTCCATTAATGAAATAACCCAATACAGATAATAATTTTTATGTTTATACAGCAGATAGACGATGAGAGCTTATATTCGCATCGATGATCAATACAGCAGTTTTAATCAATATCCTATTTAACTGGTTAGTAACTGTTATTATGTTAAAGCCTATGAATAATGAACAAGCCCGAGGGCGTCGTAGCACGTTTTACAATCTAACATGTGAATCGCTCAGCGCAGTCATCGCAGTGATCGATGTCGGGCGTACGTCGCTCACGAGGATGGATGGTTGGTTTATAAGTGAGTGTGTGGTAGGATTGTCGGCTGTTTATAAGTGAGTCGTGGGAGCGATAGCTCCGCGACGAACGATCTGAAAGCCCCAGCCGGGAGGCGGGCGCACGCTCGCTGCGCGCTTCGGTCGCTCACGTCGTTCGCTCCCTGCAGTGCTTGTGTCGCCTGCGCCCGCCTCCCGGCTGCCCCTTTCAACCCCACCCGACCGCACCGCAACCGCACCTCGCGCCTCCCCAGCCTCGTCGGCGGCTCGCGCGTTCCGCGCTCGCCGCCGCCTCCCTCGCACGCGCTCCTCGCGCCCTAAAAAGGACGCTCGGAGGCGCGCGCCGACCGCCCGCCGTTACCTGATACATGAATCATGCTCTGCGGTGTGGTTGCGGTGGCGCGCGCCGCGAGCGGGCCCGAGGCCCGCGAGTCGCGAGGGCGACCGAAGGGAGCCCTCGGATGCGAACGGCGAAGCCGTGAGCGAGCGCGCGAGGGAGACCGGAGGGGCCGCCGAGCGGTTCCGGCGGCCCCTCCGGTCGAGGCTGGGGTGGTCCGAGGCTGCGGTGCGGGGCGGGACTGGAAGGGGCAGCCGCGAGGGCGACGCACGGCGACGTAAGGACCGCAAGGAGCGAACGCAGTGAGCGACTGAGGACCGCAGCGAGCCGCGCGAGCCGTCGCGGCTGGGGCTTCCAAGTCGGTCTCTGCTCCACCGCTCACTTATATACCACTCCTCGCCGCGCTGAGTACGCCTTTATAAACAACGCACCGATTCTCGTATGCGCAATATACGCCCGACATCGATCACAAATCACAGGCACGTTTGGGTGTATCCGGACGATCGACCGCAAACCGATCGCGAGTCCGTTTTGGCGCAGTACCCTCTCCAAGCCGGAGCCACGAGACGGAGCACCTTCGCTTTCCCGCGACTCTCGCCGCTGTCACGAGATCGACCGGTTGAGGACAATAAATTACGCCTATATTTGTGTAAAGCCACTCCACAAATAATATACAAACAGACAGTTCTTGTTCCGTCTCGCTCGCGCGCGAAAGCGACACCGCCGGCGGTCCGGGCGCTACCCGTTCGCCCGGATCGCGTCGTTCAGTTCGGGGACGACCTCGTGGAGATCGCCGACTACGGCCCAGTCCGCCTTCTGGATGATCGCGGCTTCGGGGTCGGTGTTGATCGCGAGGATCGTCTCCGCACCCTTACAGCCGACCATATGCTGGACGGCACCGCTGATCCCGGCCGCGATGTAGATATCCGGACTGATCTTTGCTCCCGTCTGTCCGATCTGGTCGTCGTGTGGCCGCCACCCCTCGTTGATCGCGGCCCGTGAGGCACCGACCGTCCCGCCGAGCAGGTCGGCCAGCTCCTCCAGTTGGTCGTAGTCGTCGGGGCCGCCGACGCCACGGCCGCCGCCGACGACGACGCGAGCCTCGCCGAGCGGGATCCCTTCCTGGTCACCCGACTCGACGCGGTCGACGCGCACGCGAAGCTGTGCGTCGTCAAGCGATGGCGTGAACTCGGTGACGTCCGCCTCGCCTTCCGCGTCCGCTTTCTCGATCGGATACTCGTGTTCGGCTGCACTCACCAGTTTGGTGTCGGCGTCGAGCGTCGCGTGCTCGATCAGGCTACCACCCCACCGATTACGCCGGATATCGTAGCCGCCGTCGTCGGCAACGTCGACGCCGATGCAGTTGGCCGACATCGGCTGATCGAGCGTAACGCCGGCGTGGGACAACACCTCGTGACCCCGATCGGTCCCGGGAGCGACGACCGCGTCGGCGGCGACCGCCTCCACCAGCTGTGCGAGGCTGTCGCCCCACGCCTCCGGGGCGTAGCCGTCGAGGTCGTCGTGGACGACGTGGTGGACCTCGTCGACGCCGTACGGCGCAAGCTCCTCGGCAGTGCCTGCGCCCTCGTCGCCGAAGACGACCGCTCCGACGGTCGTGTCCTCCGCGGCGGCCAGCTCGCGGGCCATCGTAAGCGCTTCCAGCGACACCTCGTCCGGAAGGCCCGCGTCGTGCTCGACGAGCGTGAGGATCATAGTACCTCCACCTCCTCGTCAAGTACCCTGATCACGTCAGACACGGCGTCCGGCCCCTCACCGAGGATCTCCGCCTCGCTGTCGTCCGTGTCCGGCGCTTCGAGCCGAACCTTCTCGAAGGTGCCGGGCCCCGAACTGCCGCTCGGTTCGCGGCTCGGTATCTCCTGGTTTCGCGCCTGCATCTTCGCGCGCATCGACGCGTAGCGAGGTTCGTTGATCCCCTCCTTCACGGCGACCACCGCCGGGAGGTCGATCTCGTACACCTCCTCACCGCCGGACACTTCACGTTTCGCGATCGCCGTCCCGTCTTCGACATCGAGCGACTTGATCCCCGTCACGCAAGGGAGACCGAGGGCGCGAGCGACCCGCACGCCGACCTGATAGTTTCCGGTGTCGGCCGATTCGTTACCGAAAAGCAGGAGGTCGAACTCCTCGTCGTGCTCGCGGACCGCGTTTGCGATCGCGTCCGCGGTCGCGCGGGGCTCCCACTCCTCGCCGTCGGTTTCGAGCAGCGTCGCGTCGTCGGCCTGCATGGCCAGCCCGGTGCGGAGCTGTTCGGTCGCCTCCGCCGGACCGAGCGTGAGGACGTGCGAGGAGCCGCCGTGGGTTTCGACCTGCTGGATCGCCTCCTCTATCGCACACTCCTCGTGGGGGCTCATCGTGAACCCCAGATTGCTGGTGTCGATCTGCTGATTGTCGTCCGTCAAGACGATCTTCGCGCCGGTTTCCGGTACTCGCTTAACACAGGCTAATACGTTCATGATTATGGCTGGATATGTGTTCGCTCCGAAGCGGTTAGCTCCGGATGCGCTCGTTTTCGGGGTCGAACAGCGGGCGGCTCCCGACGACCTCCACGGTCACCGGATACTGCTCGCCCATGTACGCGACCTGTAGACTCTGTCCCTCCTCCGCGTACTCGGGCGGGAGGTACGCCATCAGGAGGTGTTTGCCGACGCTCGGGCCGGTGCCCGCGCTCGTGACGTACGACTCGCGACCTTCCTCGTCGACGATAACCTCGCCGTCCGGGTCGAGCACCGGCTCGTTTCCGAGCATGAAGCGGCGCTCGCCGTCGGAGGAGATGTGGTCGTCAACCGAAAGGGTACACAGCGTCGCGGCGTTCTCCTCCTCGATCGCCTCCGCGTACGCCTCCTTCCCGATGAAGTCGGCGTCCTTCACACCGTGGAAGGTGAGTCCGGCCTCCGCGGGATCGTACTCCAGTTCGAGCTCGTGACCGTGGAGCCGGTATCCCTTCTCCATCCGGCCGGTCGTTCCGTACACGCCCATGCCGACGGGGCGGATGTCGTGCTCCTCGCCGGCCTCGGCGATGACGTCCCAGAGCCGCTGGCCCTGGCCCATCGGGGCGTAGATCTCCCAGCCGAGCTCGCCGACGTACGACAGTCGCATCGCGAACGCGTCGACCTCGCCGACCGTGATCTCCTGAGCGGTGTACGGCGGGAACGCCTCGTGTGACATATCCTCCTCGGTCACGCTGTCGACGACCTTCCGGGCGTCGGGCCCCCAGACGCCGAGGGTACACAGCGACTCCGTCTTATCAACCAGCTTCACGTCGGCGTCCTCCGGAATGTGGTCACTGAACCACGCCTTGTTCGGTCCGGCGTCCACGCCGCCGGTGACGACCCGGTAGTGTTCGGGGCCGAGTCGGACGATCGTCAGGTCGGCGATGAATCCGCCGTTCTCCGCAAGAATCGGCGTGTACACCGTCTTGCCGACGTCGACGTCGGTACGGCCGACGGCCATCTTCTCGATGTAGTCCGGCACGTCCGAGCCGACGAAATCGAAGATGCCGAAGCCCATGTCTCCGATCATGGCGACGTTGTCGCGCATGTGGAGATGCTCCGCGAGGATTATCGGCGACCACCATCGGGAGTCCCACTCGTTGGGCCGCATCAGATCCGCGAGCTCGCTGTTGTACTCGGTGAGCAGGTCGCGGTTCGACTCGAACCACTGCGGGCGCTCCCAGCCGGCGACCTCGAAGAACTCCGCGTCAAGCTCGCGCTGCCGGTTGTAGAACGGACTGGTGCGAAGCGGTCGGGAGCTCTGCCACTGCTCCGACGGGTGAACGATACCGTAGATCTTCTGGAACCCCTCGTGGGCACGGTTCTTCACGAAATCCTCGGAGGTTCCGTACTGGTAGAAGCGGTTGACGTCGGAGGCGTGCAGATCGATCTCGGGGTGACCTTGCGTCATCCACTGGGCCACCATCTCGCCGATCGCGGGCGCTTCCTTGATCCAGACGGCCGCACACGACCAGAGACCATCGACGTCCTGCAGCGGGCCAAGCAGCGGTCCGCCGTCCGGCGTCTGCGAGAGCAGGCCGTCGATCTCGTGGCGGATCCCCGCCTCGGGGTCGTCGAGAAGCTCGGGGACGATCTCCAGTGCGTCCGACATCGACTGCTCGAACGCGTCGTCGGTCAGGGGCGGCTGGGTCGGCGACAGCGGCGCCTCGTCGATCGACGGCACGTCCTCGACGTCCCAGAGGATCGGCCGGTGCTGGTAGGAGCCGACCTCGAGATCGTTGCCGTGCTGGCGCTCGTACATCTGGGTGTCCATGTCGCGGACGACCGGGAAAGAGATCTCGCCGTCATAATCCTCGAAGAAGGAGATCGGTCCGACGCTCACCATCTGGTGTACCGCCGGGGTGAGCGGGATCTCCGTGCCGGCCATCTCCGCGATCTTTGGGCTCCACAGCCCGGCGGCGATCACGACTTCGCCGGCCTCGACCGTCCCACGGTCCGTTTCGACCGCCTGGATCTCTCCGTCCTCGACGTGCATGTCGAGTACCTCGGTGTTCGGCGAGACGGTGAGTCCGCCGTTCGTCGCGTCGTCCGCGCGGGCACGCATCACTTCGCCGGCACGGAGCGGGTCACAGGTTCCGGCCCCCTCGCTGTAGAAGCCCCCCTCGAGGATGTCGGTGTTGAGGTACGGCACCATCTCCTCGATCTCGTCGACGTCGAGGAGACGACCCTTTTCGCCCCACGCCTTCGCTGACTGGACGCGGCGTTTGAGCTCCTCCATCCGCTCTTCGGTGCGGGCCACCTCGATCCCGCCGCTGTTGGTGAACGTGTCCATGTCTTTGTACTGCTCGATGCTCCGGCGAGTGAGGTGGGTCATCTCCTTCGAGTGCTCGACGGGCATCAGGAAGTTGGAAGCGTGGCCCGTCGACCCGCCGGGGTCCGGAAGCGGCCCTTTGTCCATCAGCAGGATGTCGTCGCGACCCTGGTCGGCGAGGTGGTACGCGAGGCTGTTACCGACGACCCCCGCGCCGATGATGACGGTCTCCGCGCTGGACGGGAAGTCGTTTTCGCTCATCGGTGATTCACCCTCGGATTCGACGATCGTTCGACTTCGTGCCACTCGGCGTCGACTCTCCGGTTGCTCTCGTTCGATATCATCGTCGGTTGATGCTGACGGTCGCCCGGATATTAAAATACCGTATACCTAACAGACGGATTATGGGATCCGCGAGGGTATCGGACGCCCTCCGTGGCCTGAGACGACCGTCACCGCCGTGAGCGTCTCGATTCGCGGATCGTCGAATCTCTCGGGCGCCGGATCGCACGTCCTCAGTCGGAGCGGACGCTCGCTGCCCACAACATATCTCACGTCGTACGAGTTGTGTTCTTCCATCATCGTGGCGTCATCGCCGGTTGTCGTGGGGCACATACCCCTTTCACAGTTGGCTGCACACACGCTCGAATCAGCCGCATACGGAGGAATATAACGTGCATATGTGAAAGAGCGCGTGCCCATGCGGAAAGGTTGGACCGAAGGCAGGACATGGGAGAGCTGCGCGTAATGGTGGGAGTAACACGTGCAACGGGAGAGTTATCCACGGAGAAGTTACACGGACTCAGAGACGACTGGGCGCGCCGTGCGGACTGTGACGGTTGTTTGAGGAGCCATCGAGCAAACACGTCGTATCCACGACGCTATAGATGTATTAATACTTATACGCCGGTCGTGAGACGTTTCAGTGTATGACGGACTCAACCGAGGACGGCGAGTCGTTCCCAACGGACTACGAGATCGCACAGTCGACCGACGCCGACCACATCCTCGACGTGGTCGAGCCGTACGGACTCACGAACGACGACCTCGAGCTGTACGGCGATAAGAAGGCGAAGGTATCGTTCGACACGATCGAGCGACTGCGTGAGGAGAAAACGGCGGACGGCAAGGTCATCCTCGTCACGGGGATGACGCCGACGCCGCTCGGCGAGGGAAAGACGGTGACGACGGTCGGACTCGGGCAGGCGTTGAACCAGGTCGGCAAGGACGCGCTCATCGCCGTCCGCGAACCGTCGCTCGGACCGGTGTTTGGCGTCAAAGGCGGGGCCGCCGGCGGCGGCTACTCGCAGGTGCTCCCGATGGAGGACATCAACCTGCATTTCACCGGCGACCTCCACGCGCTCACGTCGGCACACAACCTCATCTCGACGATGCTCGACAACCACATCAAGCAGGGTAACGAGCTCGATATCTCCGTCAACATGGTCAACTGGCCGCGCGCGATCGACATGAACGACCGCGCGCTTCGGGAGACCGTCGTCGCGCTCGGCGGCGACGTGACGGGCGTCCCCCGCGAGGACGGCTTCATCCTAACGGCCGCCTCCGAGCTGATGGCCGTCCTCTGTCTGGCTGACGGGATCGAGGATCTAAAGGAACGCGTCGCCCGGATCATCGTCGCGTACGACGAGGAGGGTAATCCGGTCACCGTCGACGACATCGACGCCACGGGCGCGGTCGCGATCCTCCTGAAAGACGCCTTAAAGCCCAACGTGGTACAGACGATCGAGGGGACGCCCGCGTTCGTTCACGGGGGTCCGTTCGCCAACATCGCGCACGGGACGAACTCCCTCATCGCCGACGAAGTCGCGGCGAATCTCTCGGAGTATCTGGTCACCGAGGCCGGTTTCGGCTCCGATCTGGGTGCCGAGAAGTTCATGAACATCGTGAGCCGGTTCGGCGACGTCGAGCCCGACGCGGTTACCATCGTCGCCTCCGCCCGTGCCCTGAAGTATCACGGACAGGATATGTGGCCGCCGGACGTCGACGCGTTGGACGAGGAGGATCTCGACGCTCTGGAGGCCGGCTTTGAGAACCTCGACAAGCACGTCCGGAACCTCCAGCAGTTCGGCGTGCCGGTCGTCGTCGCGGTCAACCGCTTCCCGCAGGATACGGACGCGGAGGTCGACGCGGTCGTCGAACACTGCGAGGAGGAGCTCGGCGTCGCGGCCGCCGAATCGAACGTCTTCTCGGACGGTGGCGAGGGCGGCATCGAGCTCGCGGAGCATCTCGTCGACGCCGCGGAGGCGGACTCCGACTTCCAGCCGCTGTACGACGTCGACGCGCCGATCAAAGAGAAGATCGAGACGGTCGCGACGGAGATTTACGGAGCCGACGGCGTGAACTTCTCCAGCAGTGCCGAGGACGATATCGAGCAGATGACCGAGCTCGGCTTCGACGACGTCCCGATCTGTATGTCGAAAACGTTCCACTCGCTCAGCGACGACGCGAGCAAGAAGGGTGTCCCCAAGGACTGGACGCTCGACATCAACGAGATCTACCCGTCCGCCGGTGCCGGCTTCCTCGTGGTGCTCACCGCTGACGTGCTGACGCTGCCGGGTCTTCCGCCGGAGCCCGCCGCCGCCAACATGGAGCTCGACGCCGACGGCAGCATCTCCGGACTGTTCTAGACCGCTCCCGGCGCCGGTCCATCGAACGTCGGTTCCGTCGCCGTTGCTTCGTGCGTTCGACCCGCTATCGTGTCGCGATCGCTTCGACCTCGATCGCGGCCCCCTTCGGGACGTTTCCGACCTCGATCGCGCTGCGTGCGGGGGGTGACGCATCGAAAAACTCGGCGTACGCCTCGTTCATCTCGTCAAACTCCTCGATGTCGTCGAGGAACACGCTCACTTTCAGGACGTCCTCCAGCCCCAGTCCCTCCGAAGCAAGGATCGCCTCGACGTTCTCGAGACACTGGCGGGTCTGGACGGCGACCGACTCGTCGTCGAGCAGCTCCCCGTCGACGGTCAGGGGAAGCTGTCCGGCCGTAAACAGGAGATCGTCGGTCATGGCTGCTTGACTGTACGCGCCTACCGCTGCGGGTGCATCGTCGGTACTGACGAGTTCCTTCATCCAGCCGGAGCGACGAACCGGACGATCATATACCTACCGCCGTTCCGCCATCTCGACGCGTCGCTCGCAGTTCGTCTCAGCGTTCATATGTTTCGTGGAACGGATCAACGCTCATCCTCGTCATCTTCATCCGTCGCTTCGGACTCGTCGTTCTCGGCCGACGCACGGACCGCTGCCTGCGGGCTCAGATCAGTTGGAAGCGTTGCTTCCACTGCTGGGTACTCGACGTCGTGATCACGAAGCGTCCACGCGAGGCCGGCGACGGCGACGAGGGCGACGACCGCGAACGGCCCGCCCGCCAACACCGCCATCGCCTGCAGCGGCTCCGCGCTATCGGTCGCAAGCACGGAGACGGCGACCACGCCCTGAAACACGCCCCAGAACACGATTCCGCTCGTCGTCGGTGCGGCGTCGCGTTCGGTCGCAAGCACCGCCACCACCAGCGTGGAGGTGTCTGCGGAGGTGACGATGAACACGACGATCAACGCCAGAAACAGGAACATCAGCAGCCGACTCAACGGCAGCGTCTCGAAGACGGGGAAGCCGGCGACGGCCTCCGAGCCACCGTACGCGTCGACCGCGGCGAGGACGTCCACCACGCCCGTATGTTGGAGGTGCAGCGACGTCGACCCCAACAACAGGAACCACACGAGCGTCGCCGCCGACGTCGCGAGGAACCCGGTGGCGACGACCGTCCGGATCGTTCGCCCCCGAGAGAGTGCCGCGAGGAACAGTCCGGCGAACGGAGCCCACGAGAACCACCACGCCCAGTTCCAGACCGTCCACCCGGCCGTCCACTCCCCGCTCATCTGCGCGCTCATCACGAGGAAGTTCGCGGCGTAGCTTCCGAGGGCGCTCCGGCCGTACTCGACGACGGCCGCGCGCGGCGCGATGGCGAGAAAGATGAGCCCGAACAGCGCGAACAACACGATGTTCACGGCGGCGATCCGGCGGATACCGCGGTCGACGCCGCTCTGTGCGGAGGCGACGAACACCAGCGTCAACCCGGTGACGAAAAGCAACATGCCGACCGTCCCGAACGGCACGCCCCACTGGAACTCCGTGCCGGTGAGGAACTGCTGGCTCACGAAAGCGATCGACGTGGCGATCCCGCCGATCGTCGCGAAGACGGCCAGCGTATCCACGAGACGACACCACCGCGAGCCGAGATTCTCGACGCCGAAAAACGGCGTGAGGACGGACGACACCCGCAGCGGCGCGCCGCGCTGGTAGACGAAGTACGCGATCGGCACGCCCAAAACGACGTATGCGCTCCACGCGGAGATCCCCCAGTGAAACAGCGCGTACGTCAGCGCCGGCGTGATCGCCTCCGCGGACCGGGGCTCCACGTCGAAAAGCGGCGGCGGCGCATCGTAATGGAACAGCGCCTCCGCGGGGCCCCAGAACACGATGCCGGCGGCGATCCCGGCGGTGAAAAACATCGTGAAGTAGACGGGGTACGTGTACGCCGGCTCGGCGTCCGACCCGCCGAGCCGTATCGATCCCCACGGCCCGACGAGCAGCGCCAGACAGCACGCCACGGACAGCGCGACGACGGCGACGAACACCGGACCGCCGTAGGCGGTGACGACCGCCTCGACGGCGCCCACGACGGCGAAGGTGCGCGACGGAGCCAGCAGCTGTCCGGCGAAAAACAGCGCGAACAGGGCGACTGGAACGCCAAACATCATCCGGTCCTGGCGGGCGAGAAACCCTCGAAGGAGTCCGGATACTCCGGCCCGCCGGACCCGAAGCAGGTACTCCGGGTCGAACGCCTCGTCCGCCGCCTCTTCATTCTCCTCACGAGCCGGCAACACCGCGAGGTACGCGAGTCCGGAGCCGAAAAATAACAACGAGACGACGAGCCACGCCGGTCCCGACACCGTTTCTCCGACGATCTCCGGGAAGAAGTAGCCGGAGACGACGACGATGCCGGAGAGTACGCAGACCGGAGCGAGCAGCTTTCGGAGTCCTCGCTCGATAACTCCGGCACCGTCGAGACCCATACCGTCAGGTTGGTTCCTTCTTCCGTATTAATCTTCCCGCGATGATGCGTCCTCGAACAGCGAATCGGTGGATCCCTGCTCGAGAACCGAGCGCCCGAGGAGGCGACCGCCGATCTCCATCGGGCTGATGACGTCGTCGGCACCGACCGCCGAGAGCTTGTCGACGTGTTCCGCGTCGTTCGCCGCGGCGACGATCCGGATGTCGGAGTTCGCCTCCCGCGCGGCGAGCAACGCCAACACGTCGTCGGCGTCGCTGCGAGTCGCGACGACGACGCCGGTTGCGTCGTCGATACCGGCGTCACGCAACGTCTCCTCGTGTGTCGGATCGGCGGTGAGAACGTTCACGTCCCGGTCGGAGAGCGCGGCCGCCTCGTCGGCCTCCGGCGTGACCACCACCGCGTCGACCGTCCCTTCCAGTTCGTCGAGCAGTGCGTCCGTGATGTCGTCGTAGCCGAGGACCAGTACGTGGTCCTCGAGCAGGGTGAGTTCCGAGGGTGTCATGTTTCCGAACGCCGCGGCCATTCGCTTCTCGATCGCCGGCACGATCAGCGACCCGACCGCGACGGTGAACGCGCCGGTTCCGAGGAGGATGATCGACAGCGAGAACCACTTCGCTTCGGTCGTTAGCGGAGTAATATCTCCGTATCCGACGGTCGCGATGGTGACGATAACGTAGTAGACGGCATCGCTCCACGTCTCGAGCGCGCCGAACTGGTCACGCAGCGCGTACGAGCCGATTGCACCGTACGCGAGCACGCCGACGGCCGACGACAGGGAAGCGATCTGTAGCGGGGAGAGATCGAGGCGCTGGTCGAACGCGCCACGATTCACGAAAAGCAGCGGCAGCGCCACCAGTAGCATCACGAGCAACGGGACATCAGTCGTCCGGAACGTCGTCAGCGGGAACGCAACGAGAAGCGGAAGCAGCGTTATCGCCAGATGCCACGCCACACGCTTCCGACGGCGGAGACCGAGCACGACGCCGCCGAGGAGAAACGACGTACCGACGGCGAGAAACGGGACCGTGTCGGGCGCGATCGGGAGCACGGCCGCCAGCGGTCCGTCGGCAACGACATCCGGCCGGCTGAGATTCGACAGTCCCGTGAGAAACGTCAGTACGGCGATGAACCCGGTTAGCAGGACCGCGGTTTTCGCGCCCGAAAACGCGTCCAGTTCGACGAACCGAACCCTGTCGGTGTGATAGAACAGCCGTTCGAGCGCCGACTCCGACGGATCGGTGGTATCGGACGCCACGGGCGGCGACTACGTCGTCGGGGTATAAAATACGTCCCCTGCTATCACGTGTCGATGGCGAGCGCAGAGGGTACAGTCAACTCGTTTCACCGCCCTGCGTCACTATTCGTGTCACATGGTAACGTAAACATTATGTAATGGACCGGAGATGTGTCGACTGGGGACGAGGATATGTACGATAACGTTCTGATCGCGACGGACGGAAGCGACGAGTCGGACGGGTGTATCGAGTACGGGATCGACGTGGCGGAGTCGACCGGTGCCACGGTCCACGCGCTGTACGTGATCGAGACCAAGGCGACGTACATCCTCACGGTCGACTTTTCGGACAGCGATATGGACGAGTACAGGGAGTACGGCACCGAAGTGGTGACGGACGTCGCCGAGCGTGCGGCCGAGCGCGGCCTCGAGGCGGAGGGCGTCGTGAAAACCGGCCGGCCGGCCGAGGAGATCGTGGATTACGCCGACGACAACGACATCGACGCCATCGTGGTAGGCAAGCAGGGACACGGAGCGATCGACAAACATCTCGGTGGAACCGCCGAGAAGGTGATGTGGATGTCGGAACAGCCGGTGACCGTCGTCGAGGGTGAATGAACGACACGGCGACGCCACTCGCGGACGATCCATGAACTGGACCGCACGAACGGTCGTCAGACTGTTTCTACTCGTCGGCGGGGGTGCGTTCCTCGTGATGGGTGCTCTGAGTGGGGACGCACTCGAGTTGATCCTCGGCGCTCTGGGGGTCGTACTCGGGGCAGCGGGGCTGGTCGCCGAGTTTCGCGGCTCCGACGACTAACGACGCGGCTCCCGAGAGTCGACGATATGTATAATACGACCCGCCGACACCGATCCGACATGTCCACGCGCGTCGCGATGGCCGCCACGATTCTCGCGGTGATTCTCGCTTTCTGGAGTCTGCGACTGCTGTTGGCCGGGCGTCACTTCCTCGCCGGCACGCTCCTGACGTTCGTCGCGTTCGCGATCTACTTCCGGGAGATCAACCTCGAGTGAACGTGAAATCCGGGAGATCAGCCTCGAGTGGAAGATCAAAAACCAGATCGGAGAATACGAAGGGACCCACTCCTCACTGCGGGCTGGATCGGCGTTCGTGGGTGCGTCGAACGGTCCGTTCGGCGGCGTTGCGAGGCGAAAGGCGACCGAAATCGGCTCTTCGGCACCCAAGTTATAAATATCGTCTATCAGATACTCGGATGAAGGGTTATGATGGATTCCATACTGATCGCGACCGACGGTAGTGACCAAGTATCGAACGCGGTCGACCACGGGCTTGATCTCGCCGAAACGTTCGACGCGGAAGTACACGCCATCTACGTCGTCGAGACGGAGGCGTCGTACATCCTCACGGTCGGGGTGAGCGACGCGGAGATGGAGGAGTATCGCGCGTACGGCGAGGACGTCGTTTCCGACGTGGTCGAACGGGCCGAGGAGCGCGGACTCTCCGGCGTCGGCGTTGTCAAGGCGGGAAAAGTCGCACAGGAGGTGAGCGACTACGCCCACGAGACGGACGTCGATTGCGTCGTGGTCGCCGAGACCGGTCGCGGTGCACTCGAGAAGTATCTCGGCTCCAGCGCCGAGAAGATCGTTCGCATGTGCTCGAAGCCGGTGACGGTCGTGCGGTCGCCGTAGTCGCTCACGTTTTCGACTTTCGCTCGGATTGGGTGGTCGTCACTCCTCGTGTGACGGCAGTTCGAAAAATCGGGTAGGCCCGAACGGGCCGTTCGAGTGTGACGTCAACGACGTCGCCTACGGGTGGCGACGGCGACGAGACCGATCAGTCGTCGCCGACGTCGACGACGGTGTCGTCTTTGCTTCGCACCTGCGTCACGAGGTTGCTGCCGCTGCTCGTGACGACGACGTCGTCGTCCTCCCGCAGTTCATCCATTCGCTCGCTGAACTCGTCGGAGTTGAGGATCCGGTACTCCTTCTGTAACCCTTTCATGACCGCGTAGATCATGAACAGGAGGATGAACGTGAACGGCAGCCCGCTGGCGATCGCTGCCGCCTGCAGCGCTTCGATCGCGGTGTCGCCGCCGGCGACCAACAGTGCGATCGCGACGAGCCCCTCGGTGCTCGCCCAGAACACCCGACCCGCGGGCGGCGTCTCGTGTTTGCCGCCGGTGCTCAGGTGTTCCAACACGAGCGATCCGGAGTCCGAGGAGGTGACGAAGAACGTCGTCACGAGGACCACCGCGATCAGCGCCAGTATCGTCGTTCCTGGCATCAGATCGAACATCGCGAACATCGCGGTGTCCTCGCCGACCTCGAACACCTCTCCGCTGATCGCGCCTGCGGTGGCCTCCTGCAGCTCGAAGTGGACGGCGGTGCCGCCCATCGCGGCGAACCACGCGAACGAGAAGATCACGGGGATCAACAGCACGCCCCCGACGAACTCCCGAATGGTGCGGCCCTTCGAGATACGCGCGATGAACATCCCGACGAACGGCGACCAGGAGATCCACCACGCCCAGTAGAACACGGTCCAGTCGACGAGGAAGTCGCCCTCGCCGTCACCGCCGGGGCCGTACCAGCCGGAGCCCTCGAAGTAGGGAGCGTCAAAGGAGTTGCCGAAGAAGGACAGCTCGAAGAAGTTCCCGAGGTACGCGCCGATCCCCTGCGGCAGCACGCCGAGGATGAAAAGCGTCGGACCGAGGATGAACACCGACGCGAGCAGCAACATCATCAGCGTGAGATTCAGATTGCTGAGCCGCCGGATCCCCTTGTCCAGTCCGAGGTACACGGAGATGACCGCCAGCCCCGTGACGACGAGGATGATACCGACGGCTACCCAGATGGAGTCCGGCACTGCCGGGAACACGCCCACCGACTCACCGAGGAACGTGAGTCCCGCGTTGATCTGTAACGCCCCTAAGCCAAGGGAGGTCACCAGCCCGAAAAGCGTCGCGAACACGGTGAAGATGTCGATGACGTGGCCCGGCCAGCCGTAGATCCGCTCGCCGAGCACGGGATAGAAGACCGACCGGAACGTCAGCGGTAGTCCGCGGTTGTACGAGAAGAACGCTAACCCGAGCGCGACGAGCGCGTATATCGCCCACGGATGGAACCCCCAGTGGAACAGCGACACCGCGATCGCGACCTCGCCGGCGGCTTCGGTTCCGCCCTCCGCGCCGAGGTGCGGGTCGAAGAAGTGCCAGACCGGTTCGGCGACGCCGAAGAACATGAGTCCGATACCCATGCCGGCGCTGAACAGCATCGCGACCCACGAGACGTCACTGAACTCCTTTTCGCCGTCGACGCCCCCGAGTCGGATCATGCCGTACTTGCTGATCGCGAGATACACCATAAAGAGGATGAACAGGTTCACCCCCATGATGAACAGCCAGTCAAAGTAGTCGGATACGGCGACGCGCGTGTCCGCGAACACCTCCCCCGCCTGTTCGGGGAACACGAGCGAGAGGACGATAAACAACACGATCAGTCCTCCCGCCGTCAGAAACACCGGCGGGTTGATGTCGAACCCGAACCCTTGCCAGTTTTTGTCACCCGGTTCTCGATCCGTCTCCGCGTGGAACAGTTCTTCCTGAATGCCTCGTTTCCCTTCGTCAGTCATGATTTATCTCCGTGTTCGATCTGTGGTGTCTCCAGTCGGAACCGTACGTCAGCCGTGTGTCGAACCGTTTGTGTCATTGACTTGACTCTGATTCGATCGCTCGTACGGACCGTCTCCCAACCGACTCTCCGTCGTGACCCGTCGTGCGAACACATCACGAGTGGCACATGCTACCAACCTCATCAAACCGATTGATAGCAACGCCATATATAGCTTTGGTAATATATGCCTTCTTTTGTGCCATATCTCCTTCAAAAATAGCGTCGGTGTCGTCGTATTTCGGGGTGACTGGCGTCGTTCGCGCGGTCCCGGATCTATCGGACGAGTCGAATACTCAGTTCCGAACCGACTCCGTGTTCGCTCGATGCAATCTCCGTGTCAGAACCGAGCAAACAGCGAGCCGAACCGATACGGCGTCACGATGAACGAGACGAGGAGTAGCAGAATCGCGAGCAGGAACGAGAGGGCCGCTGCCCCCACGAGAAGCGGCTCAATGCCGATCGAGGCCGGGGCCATGACGACCGTCATCGACACGATGGAGACGAACAGAAACGACAGCGACACGCGGAGCCCCATCTGCCGAGGAGAAAAGCCACAGTTGGAGCACTGGTCCTCGTCGCCGTCGAGTCCCGCTCCACACCGCTTGCAGTGTGGAACGCCCCCGAGAAGTGATCGCATGAGACTGGTTCAGTCTGCGACGTACAAAAAGCTACGTCACGGCGTGGCCCGAAGGAACGTCTAGTTTCGGCCGAAGCGCCGGGCGAGACGCGACAGGAGGCCACCCTCCGTGGAGAGGTTCGGCATTGCGGGAGCGTAGTTCACGAATCGATCCGACCGGACCGCGTCAGCGCGCGCGTCGTGTTTCATGTATCATACCCTACGCTCCGGAGGATTTTAAGGATTTCGAGATTATCTTTCACTAATTGTAATTGTATTTTCCGATACTGCCATGGATTGACGTATCTTGGTGGGCGTCCCGGGGGAGAACTTTCGAATCGTCGTCGTAGTTAGCTGACGATATCGACGTCGTACCCCTGTTCGGCGATCCCGTCGACGATCGCCGCGGCCTGTTCGGCCCCGCTCGTCTCCACCTCGAACACCAGATACGCCTCGCCAACGTTCAGATCCATGATCCCCCGATCGTGACGGACCGTCTGGATGTTCCCGCCGTGGTCGGCGATGATCCCGGAGATGTGCTCCATCTTCCCCGGCCGGTCGTCGATGTGGATCCGCAGCCTGAGGATCTGCCTGCGGCGAGTCATCGCGTGAATCACAACTTCCATGAGCATCGTCATGTCGAGGTTGCCGCCGCAAAGCAGCGCGAGGACGTTCTCGTCCGTCACGTCGAGTTCGCCGCTCAAAAGCGCCGCAACGGAGGCAGCTCCAGCCCCTTCCACGACCTGCTTTGCACGCTCCATCAGAAGGAGGATCGCGTCGGCGATCTCCGCGTCAGTGACCGTGACGACCTCGTCTACGTGTTCCTCGATGACCGACAGGGTGAGCTCGGAGATGCCGCCGGTGGCGATCCCATCGGCGATCGTGTCGACGGAGTCGAGCGTCCGGGGCTCCCCCTTCGCGAGGCTGTCGTGGACCGTCGCCGCGCCCTCCGCCTGCACTCCGACGATCCGGGTTTCCGGGCTGTGTTCCGCGAAGGCGGTCGCGATCCCGCTTATCAGGCCGCCGCCGCCGATCGGGACGACAACCGTGTCCGCGTCCGGAACGTCCTCGACCATCTCCAGTCCGAGCGTCCCCTGTCCCGCGACGATCGCGGGATCGTCGAACGCGTGGACGAACTCGGCGTCAGACTCCGCGACAAGCTCTTTCGCGTGTGCGGTCGCCGCTTGGAAATCCTGCCCGACGAGCTCGACGGTCGCACCGTAGCCACGGGTGGCGTCGATCTTCGTCTGCGGGGCAGTTTTCGGCATCACGATCGTCGATTCGACGCCGAGTGTCGTCGCCGCGAGCGCGACCCCCTGCGCGTGGTTGCCCGCGCTCGCGGCGACCACCTGATCGAGCGTTCCCGCCTCCAGCTCGCGTTTGATCTTGTTGTACGCGCCGCGCGTTTTGAACGACCCCGTCCACTGGAGGTGTTCGAGCTTCAGCGTCACCGCCTCGGCGCCCGTTTTCGATTCGAGCGCGGTGCTTCGCTCCGTCGGCGTCGGTTTTACCACCGAGGGGTCGTCAAGACGCTCGCGTGCGGCCTCGACGTCCGCGAACGTGACGCTTGCATCGTTCGTATCGTCTCCGGTCATGGTCGGTCGATGCGGCGGCTCATGGGAGGTCGACGTCGACGTCCTCTTGAACACCGGCTGCTTTGACGGTGTTGTACAACAGCATCGCGATCGTCATCGGTCCGACGCCGCCGGGGACTGGCGTGATCGCGCTTGCTTTCTCGCGCGCGGAGTCGTACTCGACGTCACCGACGAGCTCGTACCCCTTCTCCGTGTCAGCGTCGACGCGGTTGACTCCGACGTCGATCACGGTCGCCCCCTCGGCGATCATCGACCCGTCGACGAGTTCCGGAACGCCGACGGCGGCGATCACGATGTCGGCGTCTCTGACTCGTTCGCCGAGGTTTGCGGTTCGCGAGTGACAGACCGTCGTCGTCGCGTTGCCGCCCGGAGCCTTCTGGATCAGTAGGTTCGCCATCGGCTTGCCGACGATGTCCGAGCGCCCGACGATCACGGCGTGTTTCCCCTCCGTATCCACGTCTGCGGCTTCGAGGAGCTTCTGGACGCCGTGTGGCGTACAGGGTTTGTATCGCGGATCACCCGCGACGAGCCGGCCGACGTTCTCAGGATGGAACCCGTCGACGTCCTTCAGCGGGTCGATACGTCGGAGCACCGCGTCGTCGTCGACGTGGTCGGGCACCGGCATCTGTACCAAGATCCCGTGTACGCCGGGGTCGTCGTTCAGCTCGTCGACGGTGTCGAAAAGCGTCGAGGCGGAGGCGTCCGGATCGAGTTCTCTGTGGATGCTCTCGATCCCGATCTCCTCGCATGCCCGCTGTTTCATCGAGACGTACGTCTCGCTTGCGGGGTCGTCGCTCATCAACACCGTCGCGAGTCCGGGAGTCACGCCTGCCGTCTCAAGGTCGTCGATGGCGTCCCCGAGTTCGGACTGAATGCGGTCCGCCACTGCGTTTCCGTCGATGACGTGGGTCATCGCGACCCACCACCTGTGCTGTCGTGCGCGGCGATAGCCGTGCGGATCGAAGCGAGTCGTATCATTGTCGATTACACCGCCACCCCGGATCGTGTCGACGCTCGCGTCCGTCACCGAAGGACTCCGGCCCGATCGGTCGACACCGGCGCCGACGGAGACGCCATCGGCTGGCGTCGAACCACACCTCACCACTCGACGAGTGTCGGATCGTTTCCTACCGCCCCGTCTGGATCCGAACTGCCTTTCGGCACCCGTCTGGATCCGAACTGCCTTTCGGCACCCGCCTGGGTCCGAGCTTCCCTTCGACGCGCTCCGGGTGACATGGAGCGTATGAGTGCACGTCGTTATCAAATCACTGGCTTCGGCGATGATGGGGTTCGTCACACCCTTCGTTCCACAACCTCTTTTTTTGCTGTCAGTTGTAGGTGGGTTCGCCGCCGCGGACGAACGTGGGTCGACTGACCGGTCTGTTCCCGTATTCCTTGCACAGAGAGGGTCTAGCTAGCTATTTCGAGGAAATCAGCGTTCCGGCAGAGCCCTAGGTGACTCCCACTTTTATCACCACCCCGGGCCACGTATGCGGTAATGTCTGGCAACGACTCGCCACAGGCCGTCGAGCAGGATCACCCGAACCACCCAAGCGTCGACCAGTCCGACCGCGTTCTCCCGCGAAATCTCCGTCAGTCCGGGGATCCCGGTATCGAGATGCTCGTATCCACGCGTGTGCGTAAGTCACCGTTCTTCCACAAGTCGTTCGACGAGAACGGCGCGTGGCGCGCAACGGTGTACAACCGGATCTACCACCCGCGTGGGATGCTAAAGCCCGAGGAGGGCGGCATGATGGCGGAGTATGACGCGCTCGTCAACCACGTGAGTCTGTGGGACGTCGCAGTCGAGCGACAGATCCGCGTCAAAGGACCGGACGCGGAGGCGCTGACGGACTACGTCATCACGCGTGACGCGACCGAGATCGAGCCGATGCACGGCAAGTACGTCATCCTCTGTAACGAGGACGGCGGCATTCTCAACGACCCCGTACTGCTGCGCCCCGAGGAGGACGAGTTCTGGTTCTCGATCTCCGACTCGACGCTCATGCAGTGGCTGCAGGGCGTCAACGTCGGCATGGACTTCGACGTCGAGATCGACGAGATCGACGTCGCTCCGATGCAGGTGCAGGGGCCGAAATCCATCGACGTGATGGAGGAGATCGTCGGCGAGGAGGTCCACGACATCCCGTACTACGGCCTCATGGAAGCCGAGATCAATGGCGCCTCGGTGCTCGTCAGCCAGACCGGCTTCTCCGGCGAGAAAGGCTTCGAGATCTACGTTCGCGAGGCCTCGAAAACTGCCGAGAGAGTGTGGGACCCCGTCCACGAGAGCGTGGTCGACCACGGCGGCATGCAGGTCGCCCCCGCACATCACCGCCGGATCGCGGCCGGGATCCTCTCGTGGGGCCAGGATATGGACCACGAGACCTCGCCGTTCCAGGTGAACCTCGCCTACCAGGTGCCCGACGACAAGGAGGGTGATTACATCGGCAAAGAGGAGCTCGAACGGCAGAAAGCGCTGATCGAGGACGGCGAGTACCCGTTCGTGCACAAGATGGTCGGACTCAAGATGGCCGGCGAGCCGGTCCGCGACTACGCGCCCGACTTCTGGCTCATCTCCGATCCCGACACCGGCGAGGAGTGCGGCTACGTCACCTCGCCGTGGTACAACCCCGAACTGGAGACGAACCTCGCGCTCGGCTTCGTGCCGGCCGAGAAGATCGACGGCGACCCGATGGACGTGTACGACGGCGACATCGAGACGGAGTTCCAGGTCCACCTCCCGGACGAGTACGCCGAGGAGGAGGGCGAGCCCGTGTACGCGAAGATCTCCGAGGTGCCGTTCAAACCGTCGGTCAATCCGAGCGCCCGCGAGCAGGCCAAGCTGAACGCCGCCAAGGAGAACTCGGAGTAACGCCGGCGAAAGGACCAAACCCGTTAGCGACGTAGCGTCTTTTAGACCCGCCACGCGCCCGGAGATGGGCGCGACGTGGTCTCTGCGGCGTTCTCCGACCCCGTGCGCGTCGGGACGACCGCGAGACGAGACGGCGGATGTCGACGCGGAGCTATCCACCATGTCACAACAGGCTCAAACGATCCCGACGAACGACGGCGTAGTCGAGCTGCTCTCGGAGCCGCGCTTCGAGCTGATGCCGTTCGACAGTATGGGCGAACAGCTGGGTCACCTTCCGGACGGTGCCGAGGTCGCGATCACGACCTCCCCGACACTGGGGATCGACGCGACCGTCGAGTGGACCGAAGAGGCGATCGAGCGCGGGTACGAGGTCGTCCCGCACATCGCGGCGCGGTACGTTCGCGACTCGGACCACCTCGCGGAGATCGCCGAGCGCCTCATCGACGCCGGCGTCACGGACGTGTTCATCCCCGGAGGAGACCGGGAAGAGCCGGCCGGTGAGTTCACGTCCGCGTACGATCTGCTCGTTGCGCTCGAGGAGCTCGAGTACGAGTTCGAGGAGGTCGGAATCACGGGGTACCCGGAGAGCCACGCCTTCCTCTCCGACGAGACGCTCGCGGAGTCGATGGAGCGGAAGGCTCCGTACGCCACGTACATCGTCACGCAGCTGTGTTATGACCCCGACACGATCCTCGAGTGGATAGACGAGATTCGCCAGCGAGGCGTCGAGCTGCCCGTCGAGGTCGGCATTCCTGGCGTGATGAAGTATCAACGCCTACTCAAGATCTCCCGCAAGGTCGGCGTCGGCGACTCGATCCGGTTCCTGCAGAAGACGAGCGGGATCGTCGGGTTCATCAAGGAGTTCGTCGGCTCCCGGGGGACGTACACGCCGGAGGATCTGATCGAGGGTCTCGCACCGTACGCGACCGATCCCGAGTACGACATCCGCGGACTCCACGTGTACGCGTTCAATCAGGCGTCCGATCTGGAGGGGTGGCGACGGACGACGCTGTCGAGTGCGCGGTAGTTGCACGATCGCGCGCAATAAGGAACTCAACTCGATCCCAACAGAGGTCGTCCCAGTCGACACTGCAGTAGGACACGACGTGGGTCGGACGGGCCGGAATGTCAGCCGTCTAATCAGTCGTTTCGTTTGCGTTCCTGCTCGGGATGTTTCGAGATGTACACGCTCGTGTGGTCCGGAATGTCCTCGGTGACCCACGAGTTCGCGCCGATGCTGACGTGGTTGCCGACGGTGATGTCACCGAGCACCTTCGCGCCCGCGCCGATCACGACGTTGTCCCCGATGTCGGGGTGGCGCTTGTACCCCTTTTTTAACGTCTGCTCCTCGTTTTCGGCCTCCTTGAAGTGTAACGCTCCGAGCGTGACGTCCTGATACAGGCGGACCCAGTCGCCGACCGTTGCGGTCTCGCCGATCACCACGCTGGTCCCGTGGTCGATGAAGAAGTACTCGCCGATCTCCGCTCCCGGATGGATGTCGATCCCGGTCAGCGTCTTCGCGTACTCGGTGAGCTCCCTCGCGTACTCCGGAGCGCCGGCGTCGTACAGCTCGTGGGCGACGCGGTGCATCAGTATCGCCTGAAACCCCGGATACGACCGGATCACTTCGACGTAGGAGTTGGCGGCCGGATCCCCTTTATACGCCGCCTCGACGTCCTTCTGCAACACCTCCCGGATCCGGGGTAGCTGATCGAGGGCGGTGTTGACGATCTCGGACGGGTTCCCGTCCGCGTACGGCTTCATCCCCCGGCAGTAGATCGCTCCGAGCTCCTCTATGACCTCCCGTATCGCGGACGCCTCCACGAGCAGCTCGTCGCCGCTCCAGCAGCGCGGAAAGAACAGCCGCCTGAGCAGTTTCGCCTCCGAGCGACGGTGGTTCAACTCGGGGAAGCGCATCGCCTCTCCCGAGGGGAACGGGTCGGCGTCGTTCCCGTACGACTCGAGAAGTCGTATGTGGGCGTCCCCGGCGTATTCGTGTTCCATGCACTCCGTTTCGTTCCGACGTACAAATTTGTCGTGTTTTATCGTGTCAGCGAAAAACAGTGATGTGCGCCGGAGCGATCGTCGACTCGCCTTCCGAGTTGGGGATCGCGACGGGCCTGATCTCGGCCAAAAAATCAAACTAGCAAACATATTTTTCTTTTGTTTTTATTCGTCGCCGACGTCGAGCGTCTCCTCGATGAGCCTCGCGGATCCACGTCGTAAGCGCCCGCTCATCGCCGTGTCCGAGATGTCGAGCATCGATGCTAGCTCCCCGACCGACACCTCTCTCGGCTCGTCGTAGTAGCCGTGTTGGTACGCGGTGACGAGCGCTTCGATCTGTGAGGCAGTCAGCTTGGAGTCGGTTGCAGCGTCGACCGCCCCACCCTGTTTGAGTTCGACGATGTCGAATCGGATCCCTTCCTCGGTTGCGTACTCGTCGAGCTCGTACAGCGCGTCGTGTCCCTCGAGCTGTAAGCGTAGCAACCAGCCGTTCAGATAGCTCCGCGTTTCGAGCGTCAGTCCACCCCGGTCGGAGATAGCGGGGGTTATCAGCTTCGCCGCGTCACTGTACTCGATCCGATATATGCGCTGATCACCCATTTCAATGACAGTAAAAAACGATTCGACCGTATGGTCGGTCGCCAGCATCGACTCGACGCGCTCGAACGCCGACGCCTCGACGCGCTCGAACGCCGACGCCTCGACGCGGAAGAAGTAGACGTTCCGTTCGGGGTCGGTTCCGGCGTCGCCGATAACCTCGATGTCGACGTTCGAGAGCGTCCTGATGGTCTCCGCAAGCGCGAGGTCCGGGTGTTCAACGTACACGCGTGTCGTTATCATGAACGTTCCCGTCCGGGTTCATCGACGATCAGTCCCGTGCCGATGAGCGCTCGCAGTCCGCGCTTGATGCGTCCGTTGACGGCAGACGGCGAGACCTCCAGCGTCTCGGCGAGTCGCTCGAGCGACGTCTCACGAGGCTCCTCGAAGTATCCTCGTTCGTAGGCGGTCACCAGTGTCGTCCGCTGTTCGTCGGTGAGCGGGTCGCGATCGACGTTGGTGATGTCCGACTGAAGTCGCTGTGAGAGATCGAGCACCTCGAACTCGAACCCCGCGTTCCGCGCGTGCTGCCAGACTGCCTGTATCCCGCCATCGTCCGGGAAAAACCACCGCTCTCGCCAGCCCCGATTCGGCGACTGCGGTCGTGCACTGCGGGCGTCCAACACGAACCCGCCGTTCGCGGTCACTTCCGTCGCGAGCAGCTCCGTCTCCGCCGTGAACTCGATCCGAAACAGCGCCCGGTCGTCGACCGCTCGAACCGGCTCGACGCTCCGAACGGTGTGATCGTCGGCCAGAGCCGACCGCGTGTCGTCCGGGTCGACGCCCTCGAACCGAAAGACGTCGGCGTCCCGATTCGGGGCCGTGCTCGTCTCGTTGACGACGTGGACCGTGAGCTCGGGCAGCGTCTCGAGAGTGTCGGCGAGCGCACCGTGCTCGTGAGCAAACCGGACTTCAGTGATGATCGCCATGGGGAAGCGCCGTCGTGGCGTGACGTAACACACCCCGTCTCTTAACTGCTGGCTTCGTCGACGACGCTATCCGACCGACTCCTAGCTCCGTTCGAGCTCCGAGACTCCTGTCGGGTCCGCTGCCAGTCCGGACCGGCGTCGGGCGGTTGTGGCAACCCACACGATTTTAACTGATGGATTCGGATCGTGTACGCATGTCGGAGCGAGAGCACATCGTGATCGCCGGCGGCGGGCGCGTCGGTCGACGGGTCGCTGAGGACTTCGAGGACCGCGGATACGACGTGACGGTGATCGAGCGCGACGGATCGGTCATCGACACGGAGACACCAGGCGGGAACATCGCCTATCTGGAGGGTGATGCGACCCGTCCCTCGTTGCTGACGGAAGCGATCACCGACCGAACGGAACGGCTCGGAGCGTTGACGGACAGCCAGTCGACCAATCTCGCGGTCTGTATGGCAGCCAAACAGCTGTATCCGGAGATCGAAACCGTCGCACGGATCGAAGTCGAGGACGGCGACGAGTACACGGAGTTCGTGGACCGGGTGTACTTCCCCGAGCGGGCGAGCATCAAGGCGGCAGTCAACGCTCTCACCGGGAGCGACGTCCGGACGCTGGAAGGCGTCACTGGCGATCTCGAGGTGTTGGACGTTCGCGTGAACTACGATGCGCCGGCGGCGGGGATGGTCGTCGAGGACGCGCTTCCGGAGGGGTCGGTCGTCGTCTCACAGGCCGACGGTGACGTCGCTGTCCAACATTCCACCAAGCTCGTCGCTGGTCGGCGCTACGTCGTCGCCGCAGACCGCGAAGTCGTCGACGAGGTGGTCCGCGCGTTCGGCGCTCACGACTAATTTCGAGCGCTCGACGACGAACGTCCCCGTACGACCGACGGTCGATCACGGAACGTCGTGGTCGAGGCTCACGACGCCGCCGCCGTAGTCGTCTCCGCCGCGCCACGAATCCGTTCGAGGATCGTCTCTCTTCCGATATCGCGTTCGTTCTGCGTCGCAATCCGGCCTACCACGAGGTCAAGGAGATCGAGCTTTTCGAGCAGTTCTCGCGTCTCCTCCCGGTCAAGCCCGATCGCCCGTTGCACCTCGTACACAGTGTTCGCTCGAGGGATCGTCTCGACCAGCGTGTCGACGGTGACGTTCTCGTGAACGCCGATTCCGTCGGTAACGACGACCGGAGACGATGTCTCCTCGGATCGGTCGGCGTCGGCGCTCAGCGCAGGATTGTTCTCGACATCGCCGGCGGTGAGTTCGGCAGAGCGGGTCCCGGCTTCCGACGTTGTCGTCTCCGCCGTCTCCCCTGACTCCGAGGTGTCGGCGCTCTCATACGAGTCGGGTTCGTGGATCCCGTAGTCGATCATGTATCGGCGGACGGTTTCGCCGGTGACGTCCATCTCGATCGCCTCACTCATCTCGGCGAACGTGTCACACGATTCGTACACCTCGGCGAGGAGCTCGGGATCGCGAAACGGCGGGACGTCTCGATCGGTAGCGTCGCTCTGGGTATCGGCATCCCCACTGTCGGCGGTGCTGTCGCCGTCGACGTGGCCAGCACCGTCACCGTCGACGTGGCCAGCACCGTCGCTATCACTGGCGCTCTCCCGAGTGCCGGTCGAACCACGGTCGTCTGTCGCGCTGCTTGCGCGAACGCCATGGCGACCGATCTCGGTCGCTCTCGGTCCGCTTTGGACGGACGCTCGGACCGTGGCGGTTATGGTCCCGTCCGGTTCGATCGCTGCGTCGATCGGCTCGACATCGATCTCGTCAGTTCCTGTCGGAACGAGCGGCTCCGCGGTTTCGAGAGCGAGTCGCAGTCGCCCGTCGGGTTCGATTTCGGCTTCCGTCGGAGAGAGCTCGAGTCGCTGGCGATCGGACGACGGTGCGATGGTGACCTCGACGTCGACGGTCGGTCCCCGGTCGGCGTCGATACGATCGACGAACTCGACGCCGTGTACGGTTCCGAGACTGCTCTCAAATCCCTCGAGAAAAGAACCCATCTTTTGAAGATCGCTCCCGACGCTCATGTCACCATCATACATGCCGAAACTGCATGAAGATCCGTGAGGAACTATGGAGGTGTTTATAAGCAATCCCGCCGAGAGCGCCGGATTGCGGTGTAGCCGGTGGGTACGCCGCTCAGACCGGCCGGAGCGTCACGATCCGCCCGTCGTCGGTCGCTCGACGCTCGACGCCGGGGGTAACCTCCAACCCGATAGGGATCCCGTCGTTGGGGTCGACCCCGCGAAGCACGCCGGTGAGTCGGACCGGACCGAAGTCCGCGATCGCAGTGACGTACGGGGCCTCGTCGGCGAATCGCGGCGGGGGCACGTGGACCGCCGTGAACGTCTCGACCGCGCCGACGTCTGGGAGCGGCTCCTCGGAGAGCTCCGTCGACCCACAGTCCGGACAGACCCGACGTGGAGGCAGCGAGCCGTGTCTCTCGGGACAGACGAGGTAGTACCCGTCCGTCTCGGCGAGCGCGTCGAGCCAGTCGTCGTAGCCGGCATCCCGGACGCGCTCGTCCGAGCGCTCGTCGGACGACTCCGTCATTGGACCACCTCCAGTACGTGCACGACCGCGCTGGCGACCGTTCCGCCCGCGTTGTGTGAAACGCCGACCGTCGCGTCGTCGACGGCGTCGCCGTTCGGATGGTCACCGCGAAGCAGCCGCGTCAGTTCGACGATCTGCGATGCGCCGGTCGCGCCGACCGGATGCCCCTTCGCCTTGAGTCCGCCCGAGAGGTTCACGGGAAGGGTGCCGTCGGCGGTCGTGACGCCGTCACGTGCGGCCGAGATCCCCTCGCCGGGCGGAAAGAAGCCGAGCGACTCGGTCGCAAGCACCTCGGCGATCGTGAAGCAGTCGTGGACCTCCGCGACATCGACGTCGTCCGGCTCGACGCCGGCCTCGTCGTAGGCGGTCGCGGCCGCGTCGTCCGCCGCCGGCGTCCGGGCAAGATGCTCGCGGTCCGCCAGCGCCATCCGGTCGGTCCCCTGTCCCGTTCCGGTGACCGCGACCGGAGCGTCGAGGTCGTGTTCGGCCGCGTACGACGCCGAGACGAGCACCAGCGCGCTCGCGCCGTCGGTTATCGGACAGGCGTCGTACAGGTGTAGCGGCGAGGCGACCGGCGGCGCGTCGAGCGCCTCCTCGACGGACACCCGACGCCGGTACTGGGCGTACTCGTTGTCGACGGCGTTCGCGTGGTTCTTCGACGCCACGTGCGCGAGATCAGTCCGGTGGCCGCCGTACGTGTCGAAGTACGCTCGCGCCATCAACGCGTACGCGCCGGGGAACGTCGTGCCGGCGTTCACCTCGAAGCGGTCGTCCGCCGCGGTCGCGAGCCCTTCCGTCACGCGGGTGGTGTCAAGATTCGTCATCCGTTCCATCCCACCGGCGACGACGACGTCCGCCTCGCCGCTTCGAACCGTCCGAACCGCCTCGCGAGTCGCGACGCCCGCCGAGGCACACGCCTCCTCGTAGCGGGTCGCCGGACAGCCCAGTCCGGCGGCCTCTGCCACGAGCGGCGCTTGATGGCCCTGCCGCTCCGCGCGTGACCCCATGAAGTTGCCGTAGTTGAGCTGGTCCACATCCTCCCGAGGAACGCCGGCGTCCTCGAACGCGCGAAGCGCGGCCTCCGCGAACAGGTCGCGACCCATGCGATCCGGCTGCCGTCCGAACGCCGTGAGGCCGACGCCGGCGACGCGTACTCCCGTCATACACGAACGATGATCGTCGAACCCCTATAGTCCTGCCGACGCCGGGGATATGCACGTTATCGCGGCAACAAGCTCCGCATACCGAAGAAAGTCTCATCCCATCGTCGCCGAGTGTGGAGTCAGAGATAGACGATCGTCGAAATTACAGTTCGACGGAGGCGGTGACGGTGCTCGTCGGGAGTTCGGCGACGTGGGGTGTTCGGCGACGTGGCGTGTTCGGCAACGTGGCGGGTCGGTGTCGGGTTCTCCATCAAGAGTAGGCGATGTTCGGAGTGACACAGCCGATGTGCCGAAGCCGACTCAGCCGATGTATCGAAGCTCGTCGTCGGCGGCAGCCGGACCTTCCTGCATCTCCTGGATCTTGCCGATCACTTCCTCCATCTCCTCGGCGCGCTCCTCGAGGCTGTCGTAGCCGACCTCGAACTCGAGAAGCGTTTCGAGGATCTCGAGAACTGCGCGAGCGCTTTTGGGATCGACGAGATAGCCGCTCGTCTCACCCATCAGACACGCCGACGCCATGCCGCGGCGATCTCCGAGACCAAGCACGAGTCCGGAGACGCCGACGATCCCCCCGGCGGGCTCGTCGGGACGGAACTCGACGCCAGCGTCGGTGAGCCCGTCTTTGATCTCGGGAGTCGACACCGCGCCGAGCACCGTGTACTCCTCGACGAGTTCGCCCGTCGGGACGCCGCCGAGTGCGAACGCCCGCTCGACGCCGAACTCCTCGGCGACGTCGAGAAACGTCGAGGTGAGCGCGTAGTGCCCGGCGTTCGTGCCGGCCTGATGGTCGCCAGTCAACACCAGCAGGTCCGAGCCCGGCGTTTCGACGGCGTGAAACTCCGCACAGGTGAGTTCGGTGGTTCCCTCGTCGTCGACGTTCACCTGCGGCGGGAACTCCGTCGAGTACACGCGTCGTACGAGTTCACCGTCGAACTCCTCCAACAGGTGTTCAGCGGCGAGCTTTCCGACGTGGCCGACCCCCGGCAGTCCCTCGATCAGTACCGGATCGTCGAGCGCCGGCGTCGCGACCTCGTCGATCTCGATGTCGTTCATACCGTATCCGTCAGTGCGGGGGTCACAAGAGCATGGCTATCTCGGCCGGACACGAGGAGGGCCGCGGCGGTCCGGACTCGTGAGCCTTTTTAGTTCACTCGTGAAGGGACCACCGTGACTCTCGACGAAAGCGATCGGATCCCCGACGACGTGCGTGCGTCGATCCGCAGCGCCGCGGACGCGGTTGCCGACGGCGAGATCGTCGTGTATCCCACGGAGACGGTGTACGGCCTCGGCGGAGACGCACTCGATCCGGCGGCCGTCGACCGCGTCTTCGATATCAAGCGCCGCGACCGCGAGAACCCGCTCTCGCTCGGCGTCGCGAGCGTCGACGCGGCGTTTCGCCTCACGCGCCCGACCGAGCTCGCAACGGCGTTCATGCGCGCGTTTCTCCCCGGGCCTGTGACGGTCGTCGTCGAGCGTACGTCCGCCGTTCCAGACGTGCTGACGGCCGGGCGCGACCGAGTGGGGATCCGGATACCGGACCATCCGGTCGCGCTCGCGCTGCTTCGCGAGACGGGGCCACTCACGGCGACGAGCGCGAACGTTTCCGGGTCGGAGAGCGTCACGCGCGTCGCCGACCTCGACGACAGCATCCGCGAGCGCGTCGCGACCATCGTCGACGACGGGGAAGCCGACGGCACGGAGAGTACGGTCGTCGACCCCGACGCGGGAACGATCCACCGATCCGGGGCGCTGGACGGCGCGGTCGAGGCGTGGCTCGCGGACCCGCCCGTGTGACGGTCACGAGCGAAGTCGGTGTCGCCAAAACAACGATCGAAACGTCGACGTCGACGAGCGTCTCGAGATCGACTGACTACACTGAGAGATCGCTTTTCGCTTTGATCACGTCGAGCGCCTCGGCGTCGATGGTGTCGACGTCGAGCCAGTGAGGAACGTACTCGCGTTTCTCGTACGCCTCGCGTTCGTCTTCCGTCCCAACCGTACACCAGAGCTGCGGCTCGTCGGGACCGTGCCACTCACCCTGCTTGTTGATCGAGAAACACACCAGCTCCTCCCCCTCGTACTCGATGATCGCGTCCTTTCGGATGCCGGGGTCGCCGTGGACGATGAGGTGTTGCATGCCCCGACGTTGGCGGCTTCGTCGCTTAATCGCTTCGATACGCACGACCGTTCCGTTCCTCTCGTTCCATCGTTCCCTCGCCTCCCCACTACCCGTCTCGGGGGGAGATCGCTCGACGGCTTCCTATCGACCCGCCTCCGAACGCGTCGTTTCGAGCGTGGTCTCAAACCCGTCGAGACTGGTCCGAGCCGACGGCGTCTGCGTCGGCTTTCGCCGCGTCTCGGTAGCGTGTACCGCTGGTGCACAGCCGCTGCAGGTTTACATTCTTCTACCCATATATGGGGCGTATGAGGCCGGCAACCAGGCGCGCATATCTTTCGGCGATCGGCACGGTCGGGATAGCCGGCTGTCTCGGGTCGGCTCCCGCGGAGGAACCGACGGCGGAGGCTGAAACTGACTCGTCCGCGTCCGACGGCGACGATGTGGCGACCACCGGCGGTCAGACCGGACCGCCGATGGCCGATCGAACGCTTCCGCTCCCGGACACGACGAGTTCCCTCGCCGACGGCATCGTTAGCGGCGGCGTGGCACAGGACGGTATCCCGTCGGTCGACGACCCGCAGTTCATCGATGCCACGGACGCCGAGACGTGGCTTGACGACGGCGAGCCAGTCTTTGGAGTCGACGTACACGGCGAGGTGAAGGCATATCCACAGCGTGTGCTCGTCTGGCACGAGATCGTTAACGACGTGATCGGCGGCGAGAACCTGGCGGTTACGTACTGTCCGCTCACGGGGACCGCACAGGGGTTCGAACGCGGACCGACCGAGTTTGGCGTGTCGGGACGCCTGCTGAACAGCAACCTCATCATGTACGACCGCGCGTCGGAAAGCTACTGGCCGCAGATGCTCGCCACCGCCGTTCGTGGCGAACGCGAAGGGGAAGTCCTCCGAGAGTTCCCGGTTACGTGGACGACCTGGGAACGATGGTCCGATACGCACCCAGAGACGACCGTGCTTTCCGATGAAACTGGCTACGCTCGCGATTACGCCGACGACCCGTACGGATCGTACGATCCTACCGCCGGGTTTTATGCGGACGATTCGCTCATCTTTTCCCCGTATGCATCCGTCGACGAATCGGTTCTCCACCCGAAGGAGGTCGTCCTCGGTGCCCGCTCGGCGGACGGAGCGATAGCGGTACACAAGGAGTCGCTCGCCAGCGCAGGCGTGTTGGAGGGAGCAGTTGACGGTGTTCCGTACGTCGCGGTGTGCGACCCGGAGCTCGACACCGGGTACGTGTATCGCGATCCGAACAACGTTGGTCTGACGTACCACGACGGGCGAGTCACCGTCGACGGGGAGTCGCATCGACCGAGCGGGCTGCCACTGGAGCGCGTGTTGCGATACGATGCGTTCTGGTTCGCCTGGGCGGGCTACTATCCGGAAACGGAGCTACTCCGATACGATGGCTACGCGACGGCTCATCTCCGCGAGTTCGATCACGCGAACCGTGGCGATCCTTCGCGTTACGGCCCGTCGACGGGATGCCGCGGCAGTGACGGCCGTCACGGGAGCGTCGTATCTGCTGGTGTTTCTGTACGCGATCGGCAATCTCACGTACCAGCCGGGGATCGGGCAGGCGCTCGTGCCCGTCGCAGACCCCGTTTCACGAGCGGTCGAGCCGGGTCCCGGACGCTTCGTCTACGAACCGATCGCGATCGTCGACCTCTGGACCGTTCGCGTCCTGTTTTCCCCGATCAACACGGCGATCGGGGTCGGTCTCGGCGTGCTCGTCGGGCTGAATCTAGGGCTTTCGTATCTGGCCGTCGTCCAGCCGAAAGCCTGCGGCCTCGGCACGAGCTCCGGAATCCTGGCGTCGATTCCCGCCGTTCTCGCCGGAACGGCGTGCTGTGCACCGGTCGTCCTTCTCGTGCTCGGCATCACCGCAGGCGGTACGCTCCTCGCGGTGATCAGTTGGCTGCTGCCCGTCGGCGTCGTCCTGTTGATCGCGAGTCTCGTGTATCTCGCCGGTCGGATCGACCCGAACTTGGCCGCCGCGTGAGGCGCCGATACCCTCACGTTCTGAGACCCGAGACGAGATCGAACGACTCCTCGATGTCGCCGAGCACGAGCAGCGCGTAGTACCGGAGATACGTCACGACCGGGACTTGCGCGAGTGCCCAGACGACGAGCATTACCAGCCCGAACAGGAGCGCGAGCGCGATGAGGACGGCGATCCCGACGGTCGAAGACAACGAGACGGTCAGATGCGTGACCCCGGCGACGATGATCACCGGGATGAGGACGGCGATCGCGACGAACCCGACCGCGATCGAGGCGATGATCCCGGCCGCGACCGTCAACAGGAACGCGATCACGACGTACGCCAGGTACTGTTTCCACGCCGCCTTGATCGACTCCCAGAGCCGCCGCCACGCCGCGAGCACGCCCGAGTCCGCCTGGATCATCAGCGGCACGACGAACACGGTCGTGAAACCGGACACCACTCCGTACACCACGCCGACGAGGAACAGCACGGGAACCCCGACAAGAAACGCTGTGAAGGGGATCGTGAGGTCGATCCCGGCCACGATCGGAACGACGAGCAGCGCCAGCCAGCCGGCGAACAGCGCGAACGCGGGGATCCCGATCGCGATCCGGAACCCGAACAGACGGAGCCCCTGTCGCCAGCGCCGACGCCAGTACCGGCGGATCGACACCTCCCCAGTACGGAGCGACTCGATCAACACGAACTCCATGATCGCGCCGATCAACGCGAACAGCGCGCCGAGGAGGATCCCGGCCGTGACGAGCACGACGACGAGCGTCACCACGTCGACCGGGACGGCGAACGGGAGGTCGCTTCCGGAGACGTCTCCCGACGGCGTCGACGAGTTGAACTGTGCCGAGGGAAAGCTCACGCCGCTCCCGACGAAGAACACGACGAGCGCGAGCTTCAGCCACCGCCGGAGCTCGACCGGTCGCAGGAACTCACCGGTGACGATGAACGCTTCCTCGATGTTGTCGACTGCGTGGAGGGCCATACGTCCGAAGTCGCAAATATCGGTGTTATGCTTTCGGGTGCTCCCGCGAAGTCGGGGTGACGCGTCCGGGGATGAACTCGGGCGACTGACTACCGGCGCGCCCGCTCGGCAGGGACGATCCTCGACGCCGGGAACCCGTATCGTTTCACGTCCGCGGTCCCCCGACCCCCCGGCAGCGCTCGAAGCGACTCGACGTACACCGCTTCCACGACGGGTTCGTGGTCCCCGTAGTCGGCGTTCGTGTCGTAGGCGGCGACGGTCCGTCCGTCGTCCGTCCGGTACTCGTCGGCTCGCTCGTCAGTGACGGCCGCGACGACGAGCCGCTTGCCCGTCTCTCGGTCGGTGACGACGGACCCGGGATCGAAGCCGTGCCGGGCACACAGCGCCGGTCCCGACGCCGAGACGGGGACGAACGTCTCGAGGCCGCAGACCGCACAGACGCTCACTCGCTCGTCGGGTGCGGGGACCCGCTCGGCGGTCACCTCCATGGCGACGCGCCGGAGGTGTTTACACCGCGAGCCGCGGATCGCGTGGTCCGGACAGGTGCACGTGCCGGCGTCGAGCGAAACGACGTACGTTCCGCCCTCGGTCTCGACGACGTACCGGCGGTCGCGCAGCGGACGAACCGTCATCGGCTCCGCTCGAGCACGCGTCGATCGATCAGCGCCCTCGCCGTCCGGAGACTCGCCGCCCGGAGGCTCGCCGTCCGGAGACTCGCCGCCCGGAGGCTCGCCGTCCGGAGGCTCGCCGCCATCCGACATCGAAGGCGGCGAATCGTCCGTGGCGTCAAGCGAAAGCGACGGGATCGTGGTGTCGGTCTCGGATGACGCGGGTGTGTGTTCTGGGTGCGTCATACTCTGGTACGGAGGAGCTCCTCCAACATCATAACTGACGCACGTGAGGAATTTAAACACACGGCCGGATCGAACGATATTCGTCGTCTCAGGCGTGATCCAAGCGGCGTTTCGTCCGAGAATCGCCCCATTGACGATCCGACCGCGCGCCGCACGGGGCGTAGCCATCGCCGGACTGGCGGGGGCTTCGAAGTCCTTTTTTAGCGGCGACGGAAAGCCGCAGACATGGAAATCGACGCGGAGCTCCGTCGGCAGATCGCCGTCTCCATGCTGGCGGCCGCCATCTTCGTGATCGGACTGGTCGGGATCGGGGTAACCTACGGCGAGCCGACCGGACTTCCGGAGGAGGGTGCGCTGGCGCTTCTCGGACTGCTCACCGGGTTCGTCCTGTTGATGGCGCTCGTCGGGGCGTACCTCATTCGCGCGAACGACGACTCCGAGTGAACTACCCCACGACCGGGATCGTGGACTCTCGCCCGTTGTCTCTGTAGTTCGGACCGAAAACCCGGGTCCTGCGGTGGCGGGACGTCAGTCTCCCTGCTCCGCGCTTGCGACCGCCGCCGCAACGTCCGTTCGGTCCCGCCAGTCGGTCACGTCGCCGGCCGCCTCGACCCGCTGTCTGTAGTAGGTGAGCGGATCGACCGCCTCGCGCATGTGGTCGTCCTCGTTGTGACAGATGCCGTAGTTCGACAGCGTCTCGCAGGTCGGCGGTGGGTACTGGCTTCCGCGATCATCGTGGAGATACTCCGTCTGATACCGGATCCCCTCGGCGTCGAGACTCGTGTCCGCACAGAACGCGACGATCTCGTCAGGAGTCATGCCGATCCCGACCAGAAACGCCATCAGCGCGAAGCTCTCGGGGGGCGACAGCTCCACGTCGCGTTCGGCCTTCTCGATCAGGTTCCGCATGCAGGGGGCGAACAGCTCCGGTGCGACGACGTCGACCGGGCCGCCGTACGTCCGTTCGGAGAGGAGTCGCTTGAGGTCCGCGACCTGTGACTCCAGCTCCGCCGCGATCCCCTCGTCGGCGTTCAGCTCGAACGGCAACCCCTTGCGGACCCGTTCCTCGACGGCCGCCTCCAGCGCGTCGAGCAGCTCCGCCCGCGCCAGTTTCACCTCGCCGTGTGCCAGCTCGCGGTTGACGAGCCGCCACGACGGCCCCCACGACGGCGACGTGAGCCGCAGGTACGGACCGACGGACATCCAGTACCTGTCGGGGTCACGGTCTCCGGGTCCGCTGCTGGCGACTGCGAGGCCGGGGTGGGAGCTGCCGTCAGCAGCCGCCGGTCGGATGGCTCCGTCGAGATCGAACTCGGCGAGCACGTCGTCGAGCTCGACCGCCGGCGTCGGCAGCGACCGGAGTCCGTCGTCGCGCTCGAAGTCCGCACGGAACCGCTCGGCCGCGGTGGCCGCCTCGGCGGCCGCGTACTTCTCGATCGCCGAGGTGGAGTCGAGCAGCGAGACGAGGATCCGCGCGATCGGGTACGACAACAGCTCCGCCCGCACGTCGTACGCCGACGAGCCGAACTCGCCAGTGTCGGACTCGACGGTTCCCTCCATCAGCGCGCGCTCGACGCGCTCGCGTGCCCGCTCGACCGCCGGCGCGTTCGTCGCGACCAGCTCCGGCAGCGAGACGGCCGCTTCAGCGACGGCGTCGCGGGCGGCCTCGAAGAACGGATACTTGGCGTGGAGCGCGTCCATGTCGGTCCCCAGTAGAGAGGGGGCGCGAATAAGCGGTGTGGTTGCTCGGAGACGGCCGTCGTACGAGCGCAGTTCCTCGATGAACTCGGCGTTGATCGGTCGTTCAATCGGTCAGTCCGTAGCCGCGTTTGAACATGGCGACGTCGACCGTGATCGCGACGGCGGTCATCCCCGAGAGGACGGCCAGCGAGAACTGCGGGTCGACCTCGGCGACGCCGAGGAACCCGTACCGGACACCGTTCACCATGTACACCATGGGGTTTAACAGTGAGACGTCGCGCAACAGCGGCGTGAGATCCTCAAGCGAGTAAAACACCGCCCCGAAGAACACGAGCGGACGGAGGATGAACTGGTTCATCACGGTGAGATGGTCGAAGTCGTGCGCGACGAGCCCGCCGACCACGCCGAGACTCGAGAACAGAAGCGTGATGACGACCAGGAACGCGATCAGATACAGCGGCTCTTCCACCGGCACCGGCTGATACAGTCCGGAGATGATCCCCCAGCCGAGCGCGGCGATCAGCACGCCGACGAGAAGCCCGCGGGTCGCCGCCGAGAGGACGTACGCCCACACCATGTTCGTGTACGACAGCGGCGAGGTGAGCACCTCGTGGATGTACTCGTTCCATCGGCCGTGGAAGATCGAGAAGGAGGCGTTCTCGAAGCTGTTCGACACCGCGCCGAGGACGATCAGACCCGGAAGTATAAAAAGGATGTACGGCACGTCGGCGATCGTCCCGACCCGCTCGCCGAGGATCACGCCGAACACGGAGAAGTACAGCACGTTCGTGATGAACGGAGGCGCGAACGTGTTCGTCGGTCGACGGAGGAACCGGAGGATCTCCCGTTTCGTCAGCGTGACGAACCCGGTGAGACCGACCGTCCTGGCGTCGACCGTACGCCCCCCGTCAGTCCGGCTACCGTCGTCGTTCGTTCGTCCGTCATCGCTCACCCGTCCATCGTCGCTCATGCGTCCCCCTCCGATCCGCCGTCGGCAACGATCGAGGGTGCGTCTCCGTCCGCCGCCGAGCCGCCGGTGTCCTCCTCGTGGCGGGTCATCTCCACGAACACCTCCTCGAGGGAGGTGCGCTGGATCTCCAGGTCGACGATCTCGAAGCCGGCCTCGTCGAGCGCGCGGACGAGATCGGGCGCGACGAGTCCGCCCTGTCGCGCCGTGACGGTGAGCCGGTCGTCCGCGAGCGACAGCTCCTCGATGCGGTCGTCCGCAGCGACCCCCGGCGGCAGACCGGCCGTCGATTCGGGCGGCTCGCGCAGCCGAACGACGACGTGGTCCGCGCCGCGGTCCATCAGCTCGTCCGGCGAGGCGACGGTGAGCACTCGCCCCTCGTCGAGTATCGCCACCTCGTCGCAGAGCCGCTCTGCCTCCTCGATGTAGTGAGTCGTCAGCAGGACGGTGGTTCCCTGGTCGTTGAGCTCGGTGACGAGGTCCCACAGATCCCGTCTGAGCTGCACGTCGACCCCGGCTGACGGCTCGTCGAGGATGAGCAGATCCGGGTCGGTGACGAGCGCTCGTGCGAGCATGAATCGGCGTTTCATCCCGCCGGAGAGCCAGTCGAACCGGGTGTTTCGCTTGTCGTGGATCCCGACCCGCTTGAGCGCCCGGTCCGCGCGCTCGGCGGCGACGTCGTGAGACACGCCGTGATACCCCGCCTTGTGCTCTAACACCTCGTGGATCGGGAAGAACCGGTCGACGTTGAACTCCTGTGGCGCGAGTCCGATCCGGTCGCGAGCCTGCCGATAGTCGTCCTCGACGTCGTGACCGAACACCCGGGCGGAGCCGCCGGACGCTCGAACCAGTCCGACGAGAACGTTGATGAACGTCGTTTTCCCCGCGCCGTTCGGTCCGAGCAGCCCGAAGAAGGAACCCTCCGGCACCGTGAGCGAGACGCCCTCGAGCGCGTCGACGTCCCCGTAGCTCTTCCGGAGGTTCTCGACCTCCAGTGCGTTCGTCATTGCAGGACCGACGCCGTGGCCGGGGTTAAACCGCACGAACCCGGCGGATCCTCGAAACCGTCAGACTCTCGGCCGACGGAGCCGGCGCTGTGGCGTTCCTACTTCTCCGTCTCTTCGACGGCCGCGCCGGGCGCGTTCGACTGCACGCTTCGCAGTCCCTGCTTCGCCTTCTGTTTCGAGGCGTACCCCTGTCCGCCGTCGGCGATGATGTTCCCGTTATCGTGCACGAGTCGCCAGCGCCACTTCCCCTCGGCGTCGTCGAACAGCTCGAACGTGGCGTTGCTCCCACCCGCCTCGGGCGCGTCTTCCTCCCTCGACTCGTCGACGACGTGCGCGCCGGGCGCGTTTCGCTTGACGCTCTCGAGCCCGTTCTCGGCGTTCTCCTTGGAGGCGTACCCCTCCCCGCCGTCGGCGATGATGTTCCCGTTATCGTGGACGAGCCGCCACCGCCACTGTTCGGCCGCGTCCTCGTACAGCTCGAACGTTGCCTTGCTCGCGGCCGCGTCGGTGTCGACGTCACCCTCCGTTTCGGGCCACTCCATCTCGACGCCGAGACGGACCGAGCCGTCGTCGCCGCGCTCGACCTCGACGGCAAGCTCGGGGTCGGCGGCCGGATCGACGGTGACCGTCCCGGCCTCGTCGGCCGGAACCGGCTCTCCCCGTCCGAGCGCGTCGGCGATCCGGCGGAAGTACGTGGCGATGGCTTGACGGCTCCTCGACCGTTTCTCCTCGTGGATCGTTTCGTCGGACATACACGTGAGCCGTCGTCCGGAGGGCGGTTAACTCTACTTCCGATCGTCGGGACGCGCCGCGATGATCGTCTCACCGGCGCGCACGTCGTCCCCCTCGCGGACGAGTAGGTCCTCGCGCCCGACATCGGGGGGGAACACGATGTCGGCACGCGAACCGAACGAGACGTACCCCACCCGGTCGCCGCGCTCGACCCGGTCGCCCGGCTCGACGGACGGGTGGATCCGGCGCGCGAACCAGCCGGCGATGACGAGCAGCTCGTACTCGCCGAAGTCGATCGCCACCTGCTCGTTGCGGTCGGACTCCTTGTCGAAGGCGGGGCGGTTCGCACCCGGCCGGTGTCGGACGTCCCGCACCGCCCCGGCGAGCGGCGCGCGGTTGACGTGGACGTCGGTGACGTTCATGAACACGCCGACCCGGAGGCGTGACCCTTCCTCGCGAACGACCGAAACCGTGCCGTCCGCGGGCGAGACGACGCCCGTTGCGGGTGGATCACGCTCCGGATCGCGGTGAAACCAGAGCGTGCCGAGCGCGACCAGAAGCAGCGCGACCCCGAGCGGCGGGAGGAACGGGAGCGTCACGGCAGCCGCGAGCGCGGGATACAGCGCCAGCCGCCAGCCGCCGTCGACGACCGGAAACGGAAGCACGCTCGCGAGCGGCGGTCGGCGGGAGCGGAGCGTCGCCATCGGCTACGCCTCCACGGGGTCGCGGAACGCCGGTCGCAGCTCGGTTCGTCCCGCCGCCCACGCCGCGAGCAGGTGAGTGAGATGGAGCCTGTCGTCGAGCCCCTCGGTGAGATCGAGGTCCGCCTCCCCGGCGAGCCGGTGGAGGCGAGCGAGGTCGTCACCGCCGTACTCCGAGCCCGAGCGTGCGACGCGAAGCGTCTCGCGGAGCAGGTCGCCGCCGTCGTACCCCCCTTCGTCGAGCAGGTCGTCGAGCGTCTTTCGCGCCGTCTTCAACTCGCCGCTGCGCGCCGCGGCGAGCGCTTCCCGGATCGCGTCGTCGTCGCCGACATCGCCGAGCGTCTCGTACGCGGTCGACATGGTGATCTCGCCCGATTCGACGGCCGTCGTCTGCGCGGAGAGGATCGCCCGTCGGAGGTCGCCGCCGGCCGCGCTGGCGACGAACTCCAGCCCATCCGCCTCGTAGGCGACGTCCTCGCGGGTACAGATCGTCTCGAGCACGTCGATCGTCTCGTCGGTCGTCGGAGAGCGGACCTGCACCGGGAAGCAACGCGAGCGGATCGGCGCGATCAGCTTCGATGGCTGTCGGGTCGTGATCACGAACTGCGTCGTCCGATGGTGTTTTTCCATCACGCGCCGGAGCGCCTGCTGGAAGTCCTCGCGGATCGCCTCGGCGTTGTCGAGCAGGATCGTCTTGTACGTGCCCGACATCGGCGCGTACGCCGCGGACTCTTTGAGCACGTGGTTGACCATGTCGCGTTTCGCCATCCGGCTCCGTCCCGCGAGAAACCCCTCGAAACGGGGATCCGTCCGGATCTCCTTTTTACTCCGGTCGAAGAAGTCGGCGACGTTGATCTCGATCAGGTCGTTGTCCGGGTCGGCGTGCGACGCCCGGGCGAGCGCCCGGGTCGCCGCGGTCTTGCCCACGCCGGGCGGCCCCTGCACGACGAGGTTCATCGGTTCGTCGACGGCCCGTCGGAGGCGGTCGCGGGCGTCGTCCTGTCGGATCTCTCCGAGTTCGGGAGCGTGCGTGTCCGTCCACAGCGGTCCGTCCATCGTCGATCCCTCGGGCCCGCTCGCTGAAGAATCGGTCGGTCCGGTCCCCGCCATCCGAACGGCTCCGGGCCGGTTCCTCACGAGTCGGATACACGCGACTCGGACGTGTCGGGCCCTTCCGGATCGACGTCGACGACGGTACCGACGCCTTTCGAGCTCCCTTCCCGGAAGACGAACCGCTGTCCCTCCTCGACGAGATACGGTCTGAACTTGAACCGAACGCGCGTGCGGCCGGTGTCGCCGGGGAGGAGCTGACCGCCCTCCGGCGAGAACACCGCCGCCTCCGAGAGCGTCTCCAGATGGACGACGGGCTCGTACCCGTCGCGGATCCGGGTGGGATGGTTGAGCACCATCGCCTCGGCCTCGAACTCCCGGACCGGGTTGACCTCCGCGTCCCGCGGGACGAGCGCCATGCCGCGTTCGATCGCCGCCTCGTCGACGCCTTTGAGCGCGATGCCGACGATCCGGCCCGCAGTCGCCTTGTCGACCCGATGGTAGTGCATCTCGATCGACCGCACCTCCACCTCGCTGAACGAGCCGTCGGGCATCGGACCGAGCAGCAGCTCGTCTCCCCGCTCGACGGTGCCGGAGTTCACCGTCCCGGAGGCGACCGCGCCGACGCCGGTCACCTTGTAGCTGCGGTCGACGTACATCCGGAACGTCTCGCGTTCGGGGGTCGCACGCTTGGGGAGCGAGGCGAACAGCCGGTCGAGCTCGTCGATCCCCTCCTTGGTGACCGCACTGGTTCGGAGGAGCGGCACGACGCCGTCACCGACCTCCGCGACCGCGACGTCGACGCCGTGGCGGTCGACCAGAAGTGGCGTCTGGCCCGCGTCGCGAAGCATCGACTCCACCTCGCGTTCGACCGCGGCGAGCCGCTCGTCGGTCACCGCGTCCGCCTTCGTGACCGCGACGATCGTCGGGAGCTCGGTCGCGAGGAGGATGCCGAGATGCTCGCGGGTCGTCTTCGTCGGCCCGTCGTCGGCGGCGACGACGAGGAGTCCGTAGTCGAGCTTCTGACCGACCAGCCCGCGGATCGTCGTACGGAGCCACGGCTCGTGACCGACCGTGTCGACGAACGACACGAGGCGATCGGCCGCCTCGACGACGCCAGCACGGTCGCTTTTGCGGTGTGGGTTATCCATCCGAATCGGGTCGACGCCGGCGGAGTCGTCGTCGACGAAGCCGTAGACGGCGTACGAGAGATCCGCCGAGAGCCCCCGCTCGACCTCGTGGGGCTGAACGTCGAGGAAGCCACGGGTGCCGCCCTGTCCGTCGTCGGCACGGCCGGTGACGAGCGTGCCGACGAGCGTCGATTTCCCGTGGTCGACGTGACCCGCGGTGCCGACGACGAGGTGATCGTCGTCCGCCTCGAACATGCCACCTTCACGGAGCGTTGCGAGCCCGACGAGCCCTTCACGGTCGCCGTTGCCGGCGGAGCCGGCGCTCCACGTCTCGACGTCCGCGATGTGGGCGTCCGCCTCCTCGGCGAGCAGCGAGAGGACGTCCATCGTCTCGGCGAAGGCGTCCGGTGCGACGCCCGCCAGCCCGCCGTCGTCGGTGACGCCGAGCACGTACGTCGCCTCCCCGTCACCGGAGAGGATCCGGTGTCGGAGCTGGGCGACGAGCGACTCCATCCGGCCCTCCGAGAGGTGCATTTCACGGGTGAGCCGTTCCTTGAACTCGATCGCGCCGCCGTCGCGCTCGCCACGCTCGATGGCCCGCCGCAACGCGGACCGGTCAGCGCTCATGAACGGTCGTAGGCGATAGCGATGTATAACCGTTTTCGTGCGGATGGTACACGTACACACACGTTCCGGACAGAGAGGCGGTCAGATCTCCGAGATCACTCCCAAAACGACTGTGTGCGGGCGTACTCGCGCTCTTGTGCGAGCACGTCGCGGTAGAACTCCGTCTCGTCCTCTCGGAGCTTGTTGATGATCCGGGCGGCGTTGTGCGGACCGACGCCGCGGGCGGCCATCGCGATCACCGCCTGTTTGCCGTGGCTCTGCACGAGGCTGGCCGCGCGATGGGCACGCTCGGTCAGTCGCTCCTGCTCGTCGTCCTTCTCCGCGGCGCGGACGGCCGCGACGGTCTCCTCGTCCCACGGGTTCAGCGAGGCGATCCGTGTCGAGCCGCAGTCGGGACACTCCGGCTGCTCGCGGACGCGACGCACCTTCGTCGTTCGTTTCCAGTCGCGACAGTGCAGACACAGGAGGATCACGCGATCGTCAAGGATCCGCTGTTTCACCGTCTCTATCACGCTCGCATCGGCGTTCTCCGGAACGAGAAACTCCGTTCCCGACGAGCGCCCGGCGGTGCCAAGCGGCGTGCGCTCGCGGGCGGTCGCCAGCTCGAGCTGTTCCGATCGGACCCGTTCGAGCACGGTCGCCGTCTCCGGAACGTCGAGATCGGCGTGGAACACTTCCCGGAGCGCCTCCTCGTAGACGGGGGTGTCCGCTAACGCCGCGAGCAGCCGATCCCCGCCGAACCGTCCACGCCCCTCGCGGTAGCGTTTGATCGTCCCGAACTTCGCGGCGACCTGCGCGAGCGTGAACTTCAGCGTGTCGGAGTTTTTCACGGCGAGCTCCAGATACGACGCGAGATGGTCCGGGTCCGTCGTCTCGAGAATCTCGACGAACACGCCGAGGTCGACGCCGGACGGGACCTCGAAGCTGATCCGGTACGGGTCGACCTCCATTCCCACGGAGGAGCCGGTCCGCTGCCCGACGAGCGCCGCGAGCAGCCGCGCGAGCGTCTCGTTGACCTCGTGGCCAAACGCCGCGTTCACCGCCACGGTTCGGGCCTGCCCTTCCAGCACGATCCGCTCGTCGGTGGGCACCGGATGGCCGGCCTCGACGTGGGACTCGACCGTCGCCAGCGCCGCGGCGACCGTTCGGCGGTCGACGGGGTAGCGGTCGGTTAGCTCCGACGCGACCGCCTCGCGGGTGCTGCCGGCGGTCAGCGCCGCGGCCGCCTCGCCGCGGATCCGGCCGACCTCCTCTGCGACGGGTTTCGGGACGGGGATCTCCTGGCCGACCCACGAGGGGACCTCGCCGGCCGGGTCCGCGATCGGCGTGACGGTCACGCGCTCCTCCTCGTCGTCAACCTCCGTGATCCGCCACATCTCGCCGCGCTGGACGAACGTCTCGCCCGGCCCGGCGAAGTTGACGACGAACCGCTCGTCGAGGGTGCCGATCCCGCGCCGCGAGGAGAGGTCGTACACCTCGTACGTCGACTCGTCGGGGATCATCGAGAGGTTCGCGTAAAAGTACTGCCACGTACCACCGGATTTCTCCAGGGTGTCCGACTCCTCGTCGAGCCACAGCAGATGGTTCCCGTCGAGCTCGCGAACCACCTCCTGGAACGCCGGCTCGGAGAGCTCCCGGAACGGGTACGCGCTCGTCACCGTCTCGTACACCTCGCGGGCGTGGATCTCTCCGTCGTCCATCACGAGGCCGACGACCTGATTCGCGACGGTGTCGAGGCTCCCGTGGTGGATGCTCGCGGACTCGACGAGCCCCGCCTCGGCCCGCCGGGCGATCGCCATCGACTCCAGCGTGTCGTCGCCGCCCTGGGTAACGACGGTCCCCGAAGACACCAGATCGCGGCGGTGGCCAGCTCGTCCCACCCGCTGGAGCAGGCGGGCGACCTCGCGGGGGCTGCCGTACTGGACCACGTGGTCGACGCTGCCCACGTCGATGCCGAGCTCCATCGAGGAGGTGCAGACGAGTCCGTCGATCGCCCCGCATTTGAATCGATCCTCGACGTCGACGCGGACGTCCGTCGAAAGGGAGCCGTGATGGACCTCGATCTCGACGACGCCGGCGTCGTCATCGGTCGCGTCATCGGCGTTGTTCTCACCGTCCGGATCGTGACCGACCGCCTCGCCGGCCGCGTCCCGGTCGCGGTCCGCCAGCGTCTTGAATCGCGACCCCAGCGCCTCGGCGGTCTGTCGCGTGTTGACGAAGATCAGCGTCGACTCGTGGTCGGCGACCAGCTCGCGGATCGCTCGAACGTGACTGGCGACGCTCTCGTCGACGGCAAGCTCGCCGGCGAGCCGCGAGTCTCGGTCGGTTATCTCCGGGTCGACGACGCGGACGTCCGTACGCGTTCCGGCGTCGACTTCGATCACCTCGAACTCCCGGTCGCCATCCCGGTCGGGATCGCGTCGCCCGCAGCCGACGAGGAACCGACCGACCTCCTCGGGCGACCCGACGGTCGCGGAGAGCCCGATCCGCTGGAACGGGCCCGCGACCCGCCGGAGCCGTTCCAGTCCGACGGTGAGCTGTGCGCCCCGCTTGGCGGACGCGAGCTCGTGGACCTCGTCGACGACGACGTGGGACACGTCCGCGAGCGCCACCCGCATCTTCGACCCCGTGAGAATCGCCTGAAGCGTCTCCGGCGTCGTGATCAACACGTCCGGCGGGTCGTCCGCCTGTTTGCTCCGCTCGTACTGCGTGGTGTCACCGTGACGAACCGCCACGTCGACGTCCAGCCGATCACCCCACCACTCCAGCCGGTCCATCATATCGCGGTTGAGCGCGCGCAGCGGCGTAACGTACAGCGCCGAGATTCCGGCGTTTGGCGGGTCGCCAGGGGCGTCACGAGCCTCCACGAGGGCGTCGAGGACGGGGAGCATCGCCGTCTCCGTTTTCCCGCTGCCCGTGGGCGCGAGCACGAGGGCGTTCCGACCGGCGGCGATCGGGGGGATCGCCTTCCGCTGGGGCTCCGTCGGCGTCTCGAACCCGCGCTCCGAGAGCGCCGCCCGCACCGTCGCTCCGAGGTGCGTGAACGCGTCCATTCCCGCCGGTTCCGACATCGACCGCGCTAGGACGGTGAGCCGATTAAGCTCGTCGGACGGTACGACCACTGTCGGGGTTTTTATACCACCTCGCGATCAACACCGGCGTATGAAATCAACGAGGAAAGCGCTGCGTGATGGCGACCTGTTTAAGGACACCTACGAGCGGCTCAACTGCGCTGCCTGCGAGATGGTTCTTAAAAAGCGGGACGATCCCGACGAGGTGTTCGCGGTCCGTATCTGCCCCGAGTGCGGCACCGAGTACAAGGATCTCCGGTAACGACTGCGTCGCTGTGCCCCATCCCCCCAGTTGGTCTCCTTGTCACCCACGAACGATCTCCTTGTCACCCACGAACGATCTCCTTGTCACCCACGAACGATCTCCTTCTCGCCCGTCCGTTCACTCGAAGATCGCGTCGAACGCACCCGCACCGAGCGGATCGAAGGTGCCAGCGGCGACGTTCTCGCGGACGTGTTCGACGTCGCTCGCACCGACGAGCGAACAGGTGACGCCCGGCGCGCTCCGCGCGAAGTTGAGCGCGCGCTGTGCGGGCGTCTCGCCGGCGAGTTCGGCGTCGACCGCGTCGGGAATCGCACCCGATGTCGCGAGCTCACCCTGCGCGATGCTCGCGCTCGTGAACACCGAGATCCCGGACTCGTGGGCGAACTCCAGCGTCGACGCCGCGGTATCGGTCGCCGCGGCCACCCCCGATTCGCCGTCGCGGACCGGCCGACCGGGCTGCTGGTTCGCTCGCGTGAACGCGTCAGCCATGACGACGTTGAACGGAAGCTGGATCGCCTCGAACCCGTGGTCGTCGTCCGGGCCGACGGCCCGCCCTGCCGCCTCCGCCCGCACGAGCACCTCGGGCAGCGAAAGGTATCGTTCCGCGTCGGGTGAGACCCGGAAGCCGTCCCACGTCGCGACGCCGTACCGACCGATGTCGCCCGCCAGACGCCGACGCTCCAGTCGCTCGAACGCGGACTCGATCGCGTCGTAGACGGCCGGTCGATCGCGCTCGGCCAGCTGCGTCTCGGGGTTATGGAGGTAGTAGCAGTCGATCGTCTCGAGTCCGAGCCGCTCGAGCGACCGGTCGAGGGACCACTCCACGTACTCGGGAGTGAGACAATGGCTCCCGGCGACGAGGTCGTCGAGACCCACGATCCCGGCGTCGAGAAACCGCTCGCGGACGTACGCGGCCGGGTCGTCCGGACGGCGGCCGTCGAACGGGAGAAACCCGCCCTTGGTCGCGACGACGACCGCGTCGCGGTCGACCGCCGACTCGCGGACCGCCTCGCCGACGATTCGCTCCGACCGGCCACACCGGTAGTTGACCGCCGTGTCGACGACGTTGACTCCCGACCGGAGCGCGAGATCGACGGCCGTCCGATAGGCGTCGTCGACCGCGTCGGTCGGAGCACCGAGATACGTCCCCAGCCCGACGCTGGAGATCACGCCCGGACCGAACCGGCGGAAGTACGTCCGTCCGAACGCGTCGCCGAACTCGTTGCGGTAGTTCCAGAGTGCCTCCCGGGTGGCCATCGATACCCGCGTTTGCCGGTGGACGAATATAAGATGCGTGCGCTCCGGAGTGCTGGTGATCCGGGACGGGTGGAGCAACGGAACGGTGATTCGGGACGGGTGGAGCAACGGAAGCGTCTCCGGGCCCGTCCGCGCCCGAGTCGAGTCGCGGTACGTTCGGAGGCAAAAACCGGCAGTCGATCTGTCGATCCCGGAAGCGTAACCGGGCTGGACTGCGCGGTTCGGAGCCGATTCACCCCGATCGGTTGCCGGTCCAGCGAAGCCATTATATATGTGCCGTTCCGTCGATCGCCTGAGTATGTCTCACAAGCTCAACAGACGAACGGTCCTGAAGGGTCTCGGAGCCGCGGGTGTGACCGCCGGAATCGCGGGCTGTGCCGACGACGACAACGGCGAGGCGGACGCAATGGTCGGCGTGCTCCAGCCGGCGACCGGCGACCTCGGCGATCTCGGATCGCCGATCCAGGACGCCGGTGCGCTCCCGGGCCTCCAGCTCGAAGACGAGGGCGTCCCGTACGAGATCGACATTCGGCGGGAGGACACGGAGACGGAGCCGGAAGTCGGGATCGAGCGCGCGCAGGCGCTCGTCGACGCCGGCTATCCGTCGATCACGGGTGCGGCCTCGTCCGGCGTGACGATCGCCGTCGCACAGGACATCTACCTGCCGGAGGAGGTCGTCGGGATCTCCCCGGCGAGTACGTCGCCGGACATCACCGACATCGAGGGTCGATACCTGCTGCGGACGTGCCCGACCGACGCCCTCCAGGGCGTCGCCGCGGCGAACCTCGCGTACGAGGATCGTGGACTCGAGACGGCGTCGACGTTCTACCTCAACAACGACTACGGGGAGGGGCTCAACGACTCGTTCGTCGCGAACTTCGAGGACGTCGGCGGCGAGGTGTTCGAGGAGTCAGCGTTCGAGGCCGAGCAGCCGTCGTACGACTCCGAGCTGGAGGTCGTCCTCGGCGACGATCCCGACCTGCTGTACGTCGTCGGCTACCCGGACAGCGGCGAGCAGATCTTCCGGGACTTCTACGAGAACTTCGACGCCGACGACACGGTCGTGATGGTCGCCGACGGGATGCAGAGCAACTCCCTCCCGGGCGACGTCGACAACCCCATGGAGAACGTGATCGGCACCGCGCCCGCCGCGGTCGGTCCGGACCGCGAGACGTTCGACGAGCTGTACGAGGCGGAGTACGGTCGGGATCCCGGCGTGTTCAACGCCCAAGCGTACGACGCGACCGCCGTCCACCTGCTCGCACAGTTCCGGGCCGACGAGCTCTCGGGCCCCGCGGTCGCCGACGAGGTCCGCGAGGTGGCCAACCCCGGCGGTGAGGTCGTCACGCCGTCGACGCTCGCGGACGGCCTCGAGATGGCCGCCGACGGCGAGGAGATCCAGTATCAGGGCGCGTCCAGCGAAATCGTCTTCGACGAGAACGGCGATCTTGACGCGGCGACGTTCGACATCTTCGAGTTCGACATGGACGGCTACACCGTCACCGAACAGTTCGAGCTGTAGCCGGACCGGACGGTCACCGAGCGATCTCGGAGCAGACTGCGAATTTTTCAAAACGCGCGTCCGACTACCCGCCGAGGAAGTCCTGTCGCACCTGTTCGTTCGCGAGCAGCGCGTCCCCGGCGTCCTCGTATCGGTTCTGTCCCTGCACGAGCACGTATCCGCGGTCACACCGCCGGAGCGCCTCCTTGGCGTTCTGTTCGACCATCAGGATCGCGGTGCCGTCGTCGTTGATCGTGTCGATGCGGTCGAACATCTCGTCGACCAAGTCGGGCGCGAGTCCGGCACTCGGCTCGTCGAGCATCAGGAGGTCGGGATCGAGCATCAGCGCCCGTCCCATCGCGAGCATCTGTTGTTGACCGCCACTCATCGTGCCCGCCTTCTGCGTTTTCCGCTCTTCGAGGATCGGGAATCGGTCGAACACCCGGCGAACGCGCTCCTGTGGAACGTCGTCGAGGATGTACGCGCCCATCTCGAGATTCTCCATCACCGACAGCGACGGGAACACGTTGTCGCTCTGCGGGACGTAGCCGATCCCGGTTCGGATGATATCTTCGGGTCGACGGTTGCTTATCTCCTCGCCGTCGAACGTTATCGTCCCGCCCATGAACGTCGTCAGCCCGAAGATCGACTTCATCACCGTCGATTTTCCTGCCCCGTTTGGCCCGACGATCGTGACGTACTCGCCGTCGTCGACGGCGAGGTCGACTCCCTCGAGGATCTGGAGGTCGCCGTACCCCGCATCGAGATCGGCGACGTCGAGCAGCGCCATCAGATATCACCCCCGAGGTACGCCTCGATCACCTGCTCGTTCCGCTTGATCTCCGCGGGCGGTCCGCGTGCCAGCACTTCGCCCTGATGCATCACGACCACGCGTTCGCAGTGTTCCATGATCACGTCCATATCGTGTTCGACCAACAGGAAACTGTACCCCTCCTCGCGGAGGTCGTGGATCCGGTCGAGCAGCTTCGTTTCGAGCGACGGGTTCACGCCCGCCATCGGCTCGTCCAAAAGCAGCATCTCCGGATCCGTCGAGAGCGCGCGGGCAAGCTCGAGCAGCTTCCGCTGGCCGCCGGACAGCGTTCCGGCGTACTCCTCGGCGAGGTGGTCGATCTCGAAGAACTCCAGCGTCTCCCAGGCCCGCTCGCGAAGCTCTTCCTCCTGTTCGACGACCTCGTCGCGAGCGACCGGCGCGACCGACCGCCACAGCGACTCGCCGAGCTGGCCTTTCGGACCGAGCATCACGTTCTCTAACACCGTCATCTCGGGCAGCTCGCGGGCGATCTGGAACGTCCGAACGAGCCCCCGGTTTGCGATCCGCTCGGGGCTCTCACCGGTGATGTCGTCGCCGTCGAACACGACGGAGCCGCCGTCAGGTCGGTGAACGCCGGTGATGCAGTTGAACGTCGTCGACTTCCCGGCCCCGTTCGGTCCGATCAGCCCGGTTATCGATCCGCGCTCGACCGTGAAGCTCGCGCCGTCGACCGCGACGATACCGCCGAACCGTTTCTCGAGTCCGTTGACCTGCAGGACCGGGTCGTCCGCGTCGATCGCGTCGCCCGATGCCCCTGCCGTCGCCGTCTCGGTCGGTTCGTCGACGCCCGGCGAGCTACTCATCGGACTCACCTCCGGTGCGCCGCGAGAGATCCGTCGCGGCGGCGATCTCCTTGCGGTCGCCCAGCAGTCCCTCGGGACGGTAGATCATGAGAATCACGAGCACGACGCCGATGATCACCCACCGGATCTCGTCGAGGCTCCCGACGAGATACCCCACGAGCGGCATCGGGTCGAGCGCGGCAAGTTCGACGAACGCATCGTAGATCGTCTGTGGCGACCGGATGTCGAGGTTCGAACGGAGGATCGTCCGGACGAACCGCGGTCCCTCCCAGAGGAACGCGGCGAAGACGAAGCCGCCGAGCACGCTGCCGGTGTTCGACCCCGAGCCCCCGACGATCAGCGCGACGAAGATGTAGAACGTCACGATCGGCATGAAGCTCTCGGGGGTCACGAGCGACCGGCTCCCGATCCAGAGGATGCCGGCGAGCCCCATCAGCGCACAGCCGAGGGTGAACACCTTGATCTTCGCCAGCTGCGTGTTTTTGCCCAGCGACCGCGCGACGATCTCGTCCTCCCGGATCGCCTTGAGCACGCGTCCGAACGGCGAGCGAGCGATCCGGTACAGCAGGAGGTAAAAAAGCAGCACGAACGTAATGATCACGAGCGCGTACAACAGTCGGTTGACGATCGACTGGGAGACGCCGACGAGTTCGCCGATCCCGTACAACACGTCACCGACCATCGCGATCACGGAGAACTCGAGCAGCCACGGCACGACGGTGTCGACCGGCGTGTAGCGGATCCCGCTGCCACCGCCGGTCCCATAGACCCGTTCGCCGACCTCGATCTGCCGGAGCGTGCCCGACGTGATCGACAGCCGAACGATCTCCGAGAATCCGAGCGTGATGATCGCGAAGTAGTCCGCCCGGACCCGCAGCGCGGGCAACGCGATCACCGCGCCGACGAGGCCGGCCGCGATCGTCCCGCCGACCACGCCGACGGGGATCGGCAGGCCGAATCCGGCCGGAGTGCCGGTCGGATCCGCGGTGAGGATCGCCATCGTGTACACGCCGACCGCCATGAAGCCGGCGACGCCGATGTTGAACAGCCCGGTGTACCCCCAGTGGAGGTTCAACGCGAGCGTGAGCAGCGCGAACACCGCCGCGAAAAACGTCACCGTCTGCAAGAATCCGACCGTCTCGTTCACCGACACGCCGGTGAGGACCCCGAGCAGTCCGAACGCGACGTACGTCACGAGCATCGCCACGACGATGAGAAGCAGGTCGCGCTTCCAGCCGAACGACTCCGTATCGACGAGTACACCGACCCGGTCCAAGAGTCCACCGACGACCCCGACCTCGCCGTCGTCTCTGTCGATGTCGGCAGCGCCGCCGACGGTATCGGAGTCGTCTCGGTCGGTGGCGTCTCGGTCGGTGGCGTCTCGGTCGGTGGCGTCTCGGTCGGTGGCGTCTCGGTCGGTGGCGTCTCGGTCGGTGGCGTCTCGGTCGGTGGCGTCTCGGTCGGTGGCGTCTCGGTCGGTGGCGTCTCGGTCGGTGGCGTCTCGGTCGGTGGCGTCACCGGGATCCCCGCGTTCACTATCGTCGGTCATGCCGTTTCAACACCTCCGAACAGCCCGTCCGGTTTGAAGATCAGTACGAGGATCATCAGCGTGAACGCGGCGACCTCGTTGAGGTCCGAGGGAATCCAGACCAACGAGAGATTGATCGTGACCCCGATGACGAGCGATCCGGCGAGCGCGCCGTATATCGACCCGATGCCGCCGAGGATCACCGCCGCGAACACCAGAAGGAGGAGGAACCAGCCGAGGTTGATCGTGATCTGCGAGCGGTCCAACACGATCAGATAGCCGGCGACGCCGGCAAGCCCCGACCCGATGATCCACGTCGCCGTGATCACGCGCTCGGTGGAGATGCCGGTCACCATCGCGAGGTCGCGATTGTCCGACATCGCCCGCATCGACTTGCCGAGCTTCGTGTACTGTAAGAGTAGATGCACGGCGACGATCAACACGAGCGCGGAGACCACGAGGGTGATTTCGTGGAGATTCACCCGCTCGATCGGGAGCCACGCCGGCTCCCAGAACGGGGCCGACGCGACGACGCCTCGGGTGTCCTGAGTGTACACGATCGCGATGATGTACCGAAGCGCCAACGCGACGCCGACGCTCGCGATGAGCAGCGTGATCCCGCCAGCCTCACGGAGCTTCTTATAGACGACCCGGTCGATCGCCAAGGCGATCAGGATGGTGACGACCGCGGCCGCGACGACGCCGACCACGATCGCTAGCGGCGAGCCGAGAACGCTCATCTCCAGCGCCCCTGCCTGTGCGCCGCCGTCGGCGTCGAGCAGGAGACGGCTCCCGAGTCCCGCTGCGCCGATCCCGCCGAGAAGGTACGCGACCGTCCATCCGCCGAACGCTCCGACCGTCAACAGCTCGCCGTGTGCGAAGTTGGCGAATCGAAGAATGCTGTACGTCATCGACAGTCCGATCGCCGCCAACCCGATGTACAGCGAGTCGACGAAACCGTTCCACAGAAGCGACGAGAGCTGTGACGGCGCGAGCTCGCCGACGACGACGCGTCGGACCAGATCGAGTGCCAACACGCCGATCATCGCGACGAGGACGAAGCCGAAAAGCTCCTGTAATGTGGGATTAGTGATACGATCCCGCAGCCGTGATACGTTCATTCGTCACACGATACCGGTCGGGGTGCCATATAGTTCACGCTCACGACCGGTGTTCGGTCGGTGATCGATCGGTAACACTCGTGAAAATCGTGACCGGTTGCAAAACCGAGATGAAAAGCGGCTACCGTTCGTCGGAGTCGAGGACGCGGATCTGGTCGCCACGGACCGTCACGGGGATCGGCACGGTCGCCTCGTACAGCTCCACGGTCACCTGGTCTTTCCCCTCGTCGATGCGCTGGACGCGCGCTTTCTCGCCTTTAAACGGACCGGCGATCAGCTCGACGATGTCGCCCTCGGCGATCCCCTCGACGTCGGGCGTCGGCGAGAGGAAGTGTTCGACCTCCGAGAAGGGACTCTCGGCGGGGCCGTCGGAACCCTCGATGACGCCGCGGGCGTGCGGGATCTCGTCGAGCACGCGGGCAAACACGTTGCCGTCGGACGCCTCGACCATCACGTAGCTCGTGAGCTGGTCGGGCGCGATGACGGCGTGGATCTCCGGCATCTCCTTTTCGGCGAGCATGTCGGCGACGGTGCGCTCCTGGCTCGCGGTCGTTTTGACCGAGTAGATCGGCATTACGCGCCGACCCCCGGCAGGAGGCTCATGATCGCAAAGATCAGGAAGCCGATGAACCCGACGAGAATGATGCCGGCACCGGCGATCTTCGACACCTGAAGGAACTCGTCGGTGCTCGGCGTGCTCGCCAGCTTCAGCACCCGAATGTAGCTGTTGAGGTCGTACGGAACGTCCATGTTACGAGCCGCTTCGTGACGAGACGGTTTTTACCTTTTGATGCGGGGCCGACACCGCAACCCCCTACGCGTCGCCGTCCACGTCGAGCAGACGGTCATCGCTCTCTCCATCACCGTCCACCTCGTTGCCCGCACCGATCCCGACGGCCGCGAGCGCGTCCGGAAGCCGGAGGTACCACTCCGTCGTGCGCTCGAGCGCGTCGATCGGGACGTACTCGTCGACGGCGTGAGCCGTGTCGCTGCCGACCGCACACTCCACCGCCGGGACGCCGGCCGCGCGGAGCTTCTTCGCGTCCCCGCCGCCGGTCGCGCAGTGCCGAAGCACGCGCCGTCCGGTGAGCTCGCGGCCGGTGTCGACGACCGTCCGCACGATCGGGTGGTCGGGGTCGACGTACGTCCCGTTCACGAACGAGACGTCGGCGATCTCGACGTCCTCGCGGGCGCGAATACAGCGCTCGAACCGCTCGAACATCCCCTCCGCGGAGGCCCCCGGCGTCACGCGCACGTCGAGCGCCGCCGTCGCAGAGCCCGGAACGCTGTTCACCGTCGACCCGCCGTCCAGCCGACCCAGGTTCACCGTTGGGTGGTCGAACAGCTCCCGCGGGTCCAGCTCCCGGCCGGCCGGATGCGCCTCGTAGTACTCGATCGACTCGTCGACGATCCGGCCGACTTCCTCGGGATACGACAGGTCCAGTCCGGTGATCGTCTCCCGGCAGCCGGTGACGACCTCGTACAGCCGGTCGACGGCGTTGCGACCGACCATCGGCCGGGAGCCGTGAGCGGACTCCCCCGTCGCCTCGAGCGTCAGCCACACCCGCCCCTTATCGGCGACCGCGACCGAGTGGCGCTCCGCCGTCGACGTCGTCTCGCCGACGACCGCTGCGTCGGCCGGTATCGCGTCCGCCTCGAGCACCGCGTCGATGCCGGCGTCGCCGCCCGTCTCCTCGTCGCTCACGAACGCGAACTGGAGGGTGACCGGCGGCCGCTCGTCCGCGGTCGCGAACGCGCGCAGCGTCTCGAGCATCGCCGCCACCGCGCCCTTCATGTCGGTCGCGCCGCGGCCGTAGATCCGGTCGCCGACGCGTTCGCCGAGCGGGTCGACCGACCACGCCTCCCGGTCGAACGGGACGGTGTCGACGTGCCCCTGATACAGAAGCGTCCACGCCCGCTCGCCCGGCAGCGTGACGACGACGTTGGGCTTCGACTCGTCGCTCGCGACCCGCACGGGCGAGAGGCCGAGCGCCGAGACGTAGCGTTCGATCCACTCGATGGCCTCGCGCGTCCCGCCCGGCGGGTTCCGCGTGTCGACCGCGATCAGGTCGAGCGTCGTCTCGACCAGGCGGTCGCGTCTGGCGTCCGAGTCCGCGTTCAGCGTTCGTATACGAGTCATTGTTGGGACAGTCGTGGTGGTTCGAGAGGTCCGTGAGGCGAGGCGCGACGGGTGCAACGGGGGAGATGTCTCGAGGCGAGACCGTACTGCCGCGACGTCGGAGCTCTCAGCAGCTCCCGCCCGCACCGCAGGCGTTGCCGTAGTCGATCCCCGTCTCGTTGGTGATCGCCTGGTTACACTGCATCAGGATCGAGGTGAACTGGAACGGCGAGCTCTCCTCCTGGGCCGCCGCAAGCTCCGCACCAAGCGCCTCGGCGGCCGCGATGACGTCCTCGTCCGAGAGGTCCGCCGGTTCGTCGACCGGGTCGGCGGAGTCGCCCGCGCCGTCGACCGGGTCGGCGGAGTCGCCCGCGCCGTCGACCGGGTCGGCGGAGTCGCCCGCGCCGTCGACCGTCTCGTCGGGGGAGCTCAACAGCACCCACCTCCGGTCGACTGCGCGAACTCGCGACCGATCTCCTCGCTGATGACGTCGTTCGTCTCCTGGAGCAGCTCCACCAACGCCTCCTGTGCCGCCCGATGTCGCCGCAGCGTCTCGTCGTCGTCCATCTCCTGCCGGAGATCGCGGAGCTCCGCCATCGCCGACTCGTCGAAGCCGCCGCGCTGCATCCCCATTCGCTTCTGCTGGTACTCCCGAAGCAGGGCCAGCGCGTCCGGGTCGTCCTGTAGCTGCTCGTCGGCCTCGACGAACTCGCGGTACGTCTCCGAGCGCTTGATCGCCTCGAGGAACGCCCGCAGCTTCGGCTCGACGTCCGCGGCGACGCCCTGCCCGGAGGCGTGTGCGTCGCTCACGAGGAGGTCACCTCCGGCGTTCGCTTCCGGGCGAGATCGGCCAGCCCGGGGATCTCGTCGCCGAACGCACTCAGCTCGTCGAGCCCGATCGGCTCCTCGCGGCGGAGCGGGGCCAGCATCAGCGGCGCGTCGAACCGGTCGCGGATCGCGTCGAGATACGTCGCCTGCTGGGCGCGACGGTTCTCGAAGAACGCGTTGTCCCCGTACTCCGCCGGAAGGAGGTAGTTGGCGACGACCAGCGACGTCTCGATGCCGACCTGGTCGTTGAGGTCCTCGGCGGCCCGGTACGCCTCCATCATCGGCGTGTACTCGGGGTACATCACGAACGCGAACGTGCTCCTGTCGGGGTCTTTCATCGTCTCGATGACGTCGTCGTACTTGTCGCCCTTCGCCGGGGCAGCGCCCTTCGTCAGCGAGCCGAGGTCCATGAACCCCTTCCAGTCGGAGGGGAGCTCCAGGAGGCGGAGCGTGTGCCCGGTCGGGGCGGTGTCGAAGACGACCACGTCGTAGCCGTCCGCCTCGAAGTAGCTCACGAACTTCTCTAACGCCGCCATCTCCTCGGCACACGGCGACTCCAGCTCCTCCTCGACGTTCGCGATCGCGGCGTCGACGTCTATCTGCGTGTCCTCCTTGTTCTCGTACATCTCCGTGACGTGGTCGAGGACCTGCTGGCGGTACTCCTCGAGCGCCTTCTCCTGGTCGATGCGGGCCGCGTCGAGGTTCGCCTGCCCCACCGACGTCGGCTCGTGACCGACCGGCTCCCCGAAGATGTCCTCGAGGTGTGCGGCCGGGTCCGTGGTGACGACGAGCGTCTCGTGGCCCGCCTCCGCGAGCTTCGTCGCCGCCGTCGACGCGATCGTGCTCTTGCCGACGCCGCCCTTCCCGGTGAAGAAGAGATACCGGGTCTCCTCGCCGGGTTCGAGCTGTTCTACGACTGCGTCGGGGTCCGTCATCGACTCGAAATCGAGCGCCGCCGAGTCGGCCGCGTTCTCGGCGTCGACCGCCGACGCGGAGCCGGCCGTTGCCTCGACGTCGACGGTGGCCTCTGCGCCGTCGTACAGCACGCCGCCGACGTCGGCGAGCAGGTCGAGGCCGGCGATCTCGCCGGGCTGCAGCGGGTACGTCGCCATCGCGTCGGCTTCGAACTCCGCCGTCGCCCGCTCGATGACCGCCTGCTCGTCCTCGCGTTTCCCCTCGAAGAAGGGGTCCTCACACACCGCTTCCGGGAGGTAGCCGTTGATGATAAGCAACTGCGATTCGATCCCCAGCTCGCCCAGATCGCTCGCGCTGCGTTCGATCTCGTCGATCGAGGAGTCCTCGGGCTTGCCGACGAACGCGAACGACGTCCGCTCGCCGTCCTGGAGCGTGTCGATGGCGCGCTCGTACTCCTTCTTGCGGTCCTCCATCGACGAGGCGGGACCGATACACGTCGACCCGCCCTTCTCGAGTTCGGCGTTCCAGTCGGACGGCAGCTCCATCAGTCGGATCGTGTGCCCGGTCGGCGCGGTGTCGAAGACGACCACGTCGTACTCCGGGCTGTCCATGAAGTCGACGAAGTTGTCGAAGGCAGCTATCTCCTCGATACAGGGACTGTTGAGCTGCTCTTCGACCGTCTCGATCTGCTCGTCGTCGAGCAGCGCGCGCATCGGCTCGATCGTCTCCTGGCGGTACTCCTCGGCGGCGACGTCGGGGTCGATCTCGATCGCCGAGAGCCCGTCGACGTCGTCGATCCCGGTGACCTCGTGACCGATCTCCTGCTCGAAGATGTCCGAGAGGTTCGGCGCGGGGTCGGTCGTCACTAGAAGGGTCTCGTAGCCGTTGTCCGCCAGCCACGTCGCCGTCGCACAGCTCACCGTGCTCTTGCCGACGCCGCCCTTGCCGCTGAAGAAGACGAACTCCGTCTCCTCGCCGCTCGGCTCGATGATCTCGCGCGCGTCCGTCCGCGTTCGAAGGTCCGTGTTCGACATCTCAGGCCTCCTGTGCGTGCAGCCGTTTCTCGACGCTCGCCACCATCTCGTCGTACGAGAGGTACTCCTCCGTGGCGACGATCTCGCCGTCGACGACGGTGATGGGAAGGATCGACGGCCCGTTCTCCTGGACCATGTCGTAGATCCGCTGGGTGTCGAGGAACTCGTCGATGTCGTGTTGCATGTTCGCGCGGGCGACCTCGACGTCGTCCACCGCCTCCTCGAGCTGGTCGAGCGCGGCGCTCACTTCCACCAGCTCGTCGTCCGGGTCAGGACCGCAGACGCCGGTGGAACAGCACATCGCCTCTTCGTACAGTTTGAGTTGCGTCATGATGGGTTCGTGTTTCGTGTGTCACTTCGGTAACCGTTCCTCACGGTGCGTGCTCGCCTCGGAGACGGGTCCGAGTTCATTTGAGTATTCATTCATTTGTACTCATAAGCGCTTCGATCGTCGCGAGGGATTCAGCGAGGGATCGAGCGTACCGATTCGGCAGCCGTCGAAGCGCGTGTCCGTGTCGTCGTCGTTTCAATGGTTGCTGAAACATTCGGAGATATCACGGAAAACGACGCGAGGGGGTCCACAACGCTTAATCTCACGTCCGTTCAATCGTTTCGTATGTCATCGACCGATCGATTGCGGCGCTACATCAGCGACGAGTGCGGCAGTTGTGGGCAGGAGGACGTCGACGAGTGGCTGGCCGAACTGCAGGAGCTGGACGCCGCCGCCAGCGGCCCGGCGGTCGACTCGGACGTCGAACTGCTGTCGGCGTTGAGCAACGAGACCCGGTACAAGATCGTCCGGATGCTTCACGCCGCGGACGACGAGCTCTGCGTGTGCGAGCTCTCGCCGCTGCTGGACGTGAGCGACAGCGCGATCAGCCACGCCCTCTCGAAGCTCACCGACGCCGGACTCGTGACGCGCCGAAAAGAGGGCAAGTGGCGGATGTACCGGGCGACGCCGCGAGCGACGTCGATCCTCGTCGCGCTCGACGGATCGCGGGGGCTGTCGGCCCCCGCCCACGACTGACGCGAACGCAAGGCCCCATCCGCCCGCTCTTCGAACTCTCCGCCTCGACGCCGTGACGGGATCCGCCCCGGCGTGACCACCGCGGTCGTTCGCGACCGTTCCGACCACACTGCTCGTCGTCGCTCGTGAGACGCTACTCCGAACCGCCGCGACCGAACAGCCACCGCAACCCGCCGGCGGCCCCGGCCGCGGTCGCCCCGTTGGAGACCGCTCGCGGAGCGTCGTGCCACGTGACCGGGTCGCCGGAAAGCACGCCGACACCGATCATCGTGAGAACTGTCGCCGCGAACGCGATCGCCGGGACGCCGACCGCACTCGACACGCCGCGGTCCGTGTCCGGTTCGGGAGCGTCGACGCTCGGGACGGCGTCGGCATCGGCGTCGGTGGTGAGTGCGCGCGTCGACATCGTGGAGGCGGGGTGGCGGACAGCGGGGGGTCGGGAACGGTTGGATGGCGAGCGGAAACGGGCAGGACAGGCGGGAACGGTCGGAGAGCGAGCGGGGAGCGATCGACGCGACGTCGAAGCCGGGCGGAGCGGGAACGCGGCAGCGACTACTCGACGTAGTCGATGTCCTCCATCTGCTGGGCGGCCTGCTCGCGTTCGGCCTCGGTCCGGCCGTAGATCTGCGGGGAGTCGACGCCGGTGACGACGATCATGGTGCGCATCTGACCCTCCAGCTCCTCGTCGACGGAAGTACCCCAGATGATCCGGGCGTCGGGGTCGATCCGGTCGTAGATCTCCTCGACGACGCCCTCGGCCTCCTCGATCGACATGTCCGTCCCGCCGGTGACGTTCACCAGCGCGGAGTTCGCGCCGGAGATGTCGACGTCGAGAAGCGGCGAGCGCAGGGCGGATTTCACCGAGTCCTGCGCCTTCGAGTCGGAGTCGGACTCCCCGAGGCCGATCATCGCCACGCCGCCTTTCTCCATCACGGTGCGGACGTCGGCGAAGTCGAGGTTGACGAGGCCGGGCTTGGTGATGAGCTCGGTGATGCCTTTCACCGAGCGCATCAGCACCTCGTCGGACACCTTGAACGCCTGGCGGACCGGGAGCTTGCCGACCGCGTCGAGCAGGCGGTCGTTGGGGACGACGATGACGGTGTCGGAGACGTCACGCAGGCGCTCCAATCCGGCCTCGGCGTTCGTCCGGCGCACCTCGCCCTCGGCGGTGAACGGCGTCGTGACGATGGCGATGGTAAGCGCGCCGGACTCGCGGGCGGCCTTCGCGACGACCGGCGCGGAGCCGGTTCCGGTACCGCCGCCGAGCCCGGCGGTGACGAACACCATGTCGGAGCCGTCGATGGCGTCCTGGATCTCCTCTTGGGACTCGATGGCGGCCTCCTCGCCGACCTGCGGGAGCGACCCGGCACCGCGCCCCTGCGTCTTCTGCTGGCCCATCAGGATCTTCGTGTCCGCCTCGATGTTCACGAGATGCTGGACGTCCGTATTCGCCGCGACGAGCTTCGCGCCGCGGATCCCCTCCTCGGTCATCCGGTTGACGGTGTTGCCGCCGGCACCGCCGCAGCCGACCACCGTAATGTTCGTCTGCAGGTCCCGAAGGACGTCCTGTAGCTCGTCGTCGGTCATCATGCCGGTCTGTGGAGGGCCTCCGGCCGAGCCACCGTCCTCGGACCCGTCGTCGAACCCGCCGGTCTCCTCGTCGGGAGACTCTTCGGCTTCGTCGATCGCGTCCTCTACGATAGAGTCCATTATGTGGTTCCGTTGCGACCCGGGCCTATTTATCTTTGCCCAATCGTCATACGCGGGTCTGACGCCGTATCTCGTCCGATCGAGGGCGTGTTCCCCGGGCGCGTCGGACGTGGCCGGCGAGACCACCGAACGCAGCCAGCCGAACCACGGAACTGCCGTGACTATCCGACGTGCCTGTCGAGGAACTCCACTATCGCTCGGTACGCTTCGATCCGATTCTCTAGCTTCGAGAACCCGTGTCCCTCGTCATCGAATATCAGCTTCCGGACCGGCACGTCCTGGTTCCGTGCCCGCTCGACGATCGCTTCCGCCTCGCTCACTGGGACCCGCGGGTCGTTCGCGCCGTGAAGGACGAACAGCGGAGCCTCGATCGACTCGACGTTGTTGATCGGCGAGATCGACTCGAGGAACTCGCGGTCGTCGTCGAGCGAGCCGTACTCCGCCTCCCGGAGCTCGCGTCGCCAGTCGCCCGTGTTCTCGAGGAACGTGACGAAGTTCGCGATGCCGACGACGTCGACGCCGGCGGCCCACAGCTCCGGATACTCCGCAAGCGACGCCAACACCATGAACCCGCCGTAGGATCCACCCATCGCGGTGATCCGGTCAGGATCGACTTCCGGATGGTCGTGGAGCCACTCGACGCCGGCGCGAACGTCGGCGACGGAGTCCATCCGCTGTTCGACGTCGTCGAGCGCGGCGTACGCCTTCCCGTACCCCGAGGAACCACGGACGTTGGGCTCGAACACGGCGTAGCCAGCGTTCAACAGATACTGCGTCACCGCCGCGAACGACGGTCGGCGCTGCGACTCCGGCCCCCCGTGGATGTCGACGACGACGGGATACCCATCCGCGGGCGGCTCCGTCTCCGGCACCGAGAAGTACGCGGGGATCTCCCGTCCGTCGAACGTCGGATAGTGGACGAGTTCGGGCTCGATGAACGTCTCTCGCGGGATACCCGCCGTCGACGCGGCGGTCCACCGTTCCGTCTCCCCCGTCGTCGCGTCGACCACGTACACGTTCCCGTTGTTCGCTCGGCCGGTAGCCGTGAGCGCGTATCGGTCGCCGTCCGGGCCGAAGCTCACGCCGCCGGCGACCCCATCCGGAAGCTCCGGCTCCGGAAGCGGGTCGATCCGATCGGGCGCGACCAGCTCTCCCGCCGTGATCTCCGTGTAGCCGTCGACGTTCCGCGAGTAGAGACATCGCCGGGACTCCTCGTGGACCGCGACGCCGTCGACGTTCCACTTGCCGCCCTCGGCGACGACGCCGAACTCGTCGGTCGCGAGGTCGAGCCGTTCCAGACGAAGCGTGTCGCTCTCGCGGTCGGTGACGACGTATATCGAGTCGCCATCGGGGCCCCACTCCGGACTGCCGTACCTGACATCTCCCTCGTGTGGCGTGTGGTGGGTCGACTCCCCAGTCGCGATCTCGAGCGTGTACAGATCGTGGTCGAACGAGGAGTGTGCCTCGTGGACGATCAGTCGATCGTCCGACGGCGACCACCCGGCGACGGAGAGCCAGCCGTCACCCTCGAAAACGAGCTCCGCGGCGTCGCCCGTCGCATCACGCGCCTGGACGTACACGTCGAACACCGACTCCTCACGCCGGTTCGAGGCGAACGCGAATCGGTCGCCATCGCCGCTCCAGCCGCCCCACCGGTGTTTCGCGTCCGGCCGGACAGTGAGGTTCGTGATCCGCCCCGTCTCGTAGTCGAGTCGGTGGAGCTGCACGCGCTCGTTTCCGCCCTCGTCCATCCCGAACACGGCCTCGGAACGCTCCGGCGAGGAGTCGACGAACGTCACCCGCTCCTCGAAGAACGTGTGCTGTTCGGGCCAGCCGTGCGGCTCGTCGAGCGACCACACCTGCGACGTGCCGGTCGTGTCCAGCAGAAACGAGAGCCGTCCACCGGGACCGAGGTCCGCACCGACGGCGCTGCGAACGTTGAGGTAGCGTTCGATGTCGTACTCGTGCATGCCGCGGAGTTCCACGGCCGACCGGAAACCGTTTCGGGTGGATGCCGTGTCTTTTTATCGGACCCTCCCATCGGTTCCGCGTATGCGTGTCGCGTTCGTCTCGCTTTTCACGCCGGAGCATGGGGCCACTCCGGCTCGGGACCGAACGCACCGGCTCGCGCGGCTGCTCGCCGCCCGGGGTCACGAGGTGATGTGGCTGTGTGCCCGCTGGTGGGGCGGCGACCACGACCGGTTCGACGACGACGGGATCGAGTACCGATCCGTCGTCGTCGACCCCGCTCCGTCGGCGTTCGCAGCGAGGCTCCCGGCGGCGCTCCGTCGCGTCTCCCCCGACGTCGTCCACGCAGTCAACAGTCCGCCGACGCCCGCACTCGTGGCCACGCTCGCCGGAACGGCGCTCCGCGTGCCGGTCCTCGTCGACTGGTGGCGGGACCATCCGTCGGACGACCCCCGGCGCTATCGACTGCTCTCGCGAGGCGCGGAGCTGATCACGACCCCATCGCGGACGACGAAAACCCACGTCCGCGAGCACGGTGCCGACGGCGACAATGTCCGGGTGATCCCCGAGAGCATCGACTTCGACCTCGTCGAGCGGACCCCCGTCGACGACCGATTCGACGCCGTCTACTCGCGGCGACTCGACCGACACGCCAACGTCGAGACGTTTCTCCTCGCGCTGGCCGAGCTTCGCGACCGCGACTGGAACGCGGCGGTGATCGGGGACGGCCCCGAGCGAGGCCGGATCGAAGCGACCGCCGGGGAACTCCGGATCGACGACCGGGTGACGTTCCTCGGCGACCGACCGCTCGAGGAGCGGGTCGCCGTGTTCAAGGGGACACACGTCGTCGTGGGGGCCGCGACGTGGGAGACGTTCGCGACGGAGCTGCTGTGGGCACTCGCGTGCGGCTGCGTGGGGCTCGTCGAATACCAGGCCGACTCCAGTGCACACGAACTCCTCGAGGGTCGCGCCCGAGGGCGGCTCGTCACGAGTCCTGCCGAACTCGCGGACGAGTTCCTCGCGGTCGGTGATCTCGAGCGAAAACACGTCGATCGCGACTTCGAGCGGTACGACCACGACGCCGTACGCCAGCGGTATCTCGACTGCTATCGGGAGTTGACGGACGAGAAATAGTCGGAAACGACGGCGAGAATAGTCGGAAACGACGGACGAGCCGGGAGTGCTACCGGTCGAGCGTCCGGAGACGGCTCACTCCTGTGTGATCGTGCCGCCGTACTTCATGAAGACGAACGCGAGCCCCAAGGTGCTCACCATCGCGATGAACGTCGCGATCCCGAGCGCACGAGCGCCCTGGGGAACGAACACGGCACCCGCACCGCCCTCGTCGACCGTCTCCGTGGGGACGTCGTCGCCGACCGCCAGTCCGGCGTGCATCCCGACGCCGTCGTGGGGCGCACAGTGGTAGTGGGTGATCCCCTCGTCGTCCTCGCTCGTCTCGTAGGTGTAGGTGAACCCCTCCTCGTCGACGACCTCGCTTTCCAGCTCCGCCGGCCCCTCGACCGTTTCGACGTTGTGACCGCCGCCCTGCCCGGTCCACTCCCACGTGATCGTCGTTCCGGGATCGACCCACAGGAGGGTCGGGTCGTACGCGAGCCCGTCGTCGTCGGCTCCGACCATGACGGTGACCTCGTCCTGCCCGCGTGCGTCCTCGTAGGTGCCGAGATTCCCCTCCGCACCGCTCGGCCAGTCCGGCACCTCGTTGCCGCCGCCGTTCCCCTCGTCCTCCTGGGCCGCTGCCGTTCCCGTCGCGCCCGCGGCAACACCGGCGGCCGCCGTCGCACCCCCGGCGGTCCGCATGAACGTGCGTCGAGAGACGTCGTCCGTACTCATACAGCCCGGTTGGGGACCCCCTGTAGTGAATATGTTGGTTCGTCTCCTCCGCGAGCCCCGGACGACTTCTGGTCCGCCGGCAGCATCGGCGAAACGGAGCGCACTCCGATCGGCCGAACGTTTATCAGCGAAACCGCGGCCATCCGTTTCCGTGACGTAGCGTATCATCCCGGACCGGTCGAGGCGGGTGCGCGGCGAGCCGTCCGGGAAGCGTCCGTAGCCGCCTGTCAGCCATCTTCCACGCAACCCGGGTCGTAGTCCGCCGATCGGCTTACTCCCGTATCCGGTCGAGGTCCACGATACACGCCTCCAGCGTCTCTCTCGTGACGTGGGGCATACAGACGATCCGAAGCTCGTTGCGCCCCGTCCGCGAGAGCTTCCACCCAGTCTCGCGGAGCGCGGCGAACTCCGCATCGGGTACCGCGGCCGCGACGAGCGGAAGCTCCGGTTCGACCACGTCGTATCCGCGGTCCACGAGGGCGTCCGCCACCCACGCCGCGTTCTCGTTCGCCCGCCGAGCCGCAGCCCGGTACCCGGCCGGCCAGAGCGCCTCCATCGCCGCGACCGCACCCGCGACGCCGGCACCGCTCCGGGTTCCGGTGAGCGTCGTCTGTGAGTGCGTCTCCAGATACGGCGTGTCGACCGCCAGCGCGTCGAGGGGAGCGGCCTCACGGGCGATCAGTCCACCCGCCGGAACGACTGCCTGACCGAACTTATGCGGATCGACGGTGAGCGTGTCGATCGACGCGACCGTACTCGGTCGTTTCCGCGACGCCGACGACCAGCGCCGTGTCCGCGTCGACTGCGGCGGCGACCGCGGCCGGATCGACCCGCTCGTCGGCGTCGAGCGGCACCGTCGTGAGCTCGACATCTAACAGCTCGGCCGCTTTCCGAAACGAGAAGTGTGCGCTCTCGGGCACGACGACGTTCGGATCGTCGCCGTCGTGACGGTTTCGCGCCGCACGAGTCGCCTGAACGTTCGCCTCCGTCCCGCCGGAGGTGACGTACCCGGCGGCCGATTCAGAGCTCGGGTGATCGGCCAGCGTCGCGAGCAGTTCGACGGCACTCTCTTCGAGCGCGGCGATCGACTCGTACGTCCCCGGGTCTCCGGGATTCGTCGCCAGAAACCGCTCGGCGGCCTCGCGAGCCGCGGGATGCGGATCGGTACACATCGAGGAAAGAACCCGGTCGAACGACTGGGGCTCGGCCCGTTGCATTCGATCGCCCATGGATTCGGTCGGGGCTTACCCGTTCCGTTCTGCGGTCAGCGAACGGAGTCGAGCAACAGCCGCTGCTCGGTCCGTTTTACCTCGTGTTGGACGTCCCGGACCGCGTCAATGTTCGCGGAGATCGACGAGACCCCCTGCTCGACGAGGAACTCCACCATCTCGGTTTTCGACCCTGCCTGCCCACAGATGCTGGTGGCGACATCGAGCTCCCGGCACGTCTCGATCGTGTCGCCGATGAGCGTCAGCACCGCCGGATGCAGCTCGTCGAAGCGGCCCGCGACGTGCTCGTTGTTGCGGTCGACCCCCAGCGTGTACTGTGTGAGGTCGTTCGTGCCGAAGGAGGCGAAATCGATTCCGGCGTTCGCGAGCTCCTCGATCCGGAGCGCGCTCGCCGGCGTCTCGATCATCACTCCCCACGTCTGTGCATCGGGGTCGATCCCGGCTTCGCGCATCTGGTGTTTGGCCGCCTCGAGATCGGCCGCATCGTTGACGAGGGGCAACATGAGCTCGAGATTGTCGTAACCCATCTCGAACAGACGGGCAAACGCGGCAAGCTCCTGTTGGAACACGTCGGGCTTGTCGAGACTCCGTCGAACGCCACGCCAGCCAAGCATGGGGTTGTGCTCGCGGGGTTCACCGTCTCCCCCCTCGAGCTCCCGGAACTCGTCCGTGGGAGCGTCCATCGTTCGAGCCCGAACCGGTCGCGGGTAGAACTCGTCGGCAACACCCCGGATCCCGTCGACGAGTTCGTTCTGGTACGCTCGCGCACCGTGGTCTGCGATGTACTTCTCCGGCGTCTTTCCGAGCGACAGCACCATGTGTTCGATCCGGAGGAGACCGACCCCATCGGCACCGGTTGCGGCCGCTCGCTCCGCGGCCTCGGGAATCGAGACGTTCACTTTCACCTCCGTGGCCGTCATCGGTTTCACCGGCGTCTGCGGACGGGCAGCCTCGACCGGCTCGAACTCCTCGGCGGGCTCCGCCTCCTCGTCGACGCCGGACCGGATCGTTCCCTTGTCGCCGTCGATCGTTATCTGCTGGTCGTCCTGCAGATCCCGCGTCCCGGACTCCGTGCCGACGACGGCGGGCACTCCGAGCTCTCTGGAGATGATCGCCGCGTGGCTCGTCATGCCGCCCTCGTCGGTGACGATCGCCGCGGCTCGCTTCATCGCAGGCACCATATCGGGCATCGTCATTTCGGTGACGAGAATGTCACCCTCCTGTACCTGGTCAAGGTGATCGAGCTTGGTGACGATGCGGACGGCGCCGGAGACGACGCCGGGACTCGCGCCGAGGCCATGAAGCAGCACGTCCTCGTCGGCGTTGGAGTCCGAACTCTCCGATCCGTTGGCATCGGTTACGGCCTCGTCGTCCGACTCCTGTATCGTCGTGATCGGCCGCGACTGAAGCATGTACACCTCGCCGTCATGTGTCGCCCATTCGACATCTTGGGGCACGCCGTAATGCTCCTCGACGCGCTCGCCGAGCGCAACGAGTTCCTCGATCTCCTCGTCGGAGAGGACGCGTTCGGTCCGGCGATCGGGATCGACGTCGACCTCCACGGTCTCGCCGGTGTCCGGATCCTTGATCATCTTGACCTTCTTATCGGCGACCGTCGCGTCGACGACCTCACCTCGCTCCCGGTCGTACACGTAGTTGTCCGGAGAGACGGTACCGGAGACGACGGCCTCGCCGAGCCCCCATGCGGCCTCGATGATGATCCGGGGATCGCCAGTCGACGGGTGACTGGTGAACATGACCCCGGACCGGTCGGCGTCGACCATCCGCTGGACGACGACGGCGATGTCGACCTCGTCGTGGGGAAACTCCTTCCGCTGCCGGTAGTAGATCGCTCGCTGAGTGAAAAGCGACGCCCAGCACTCCTTGACGCGCTGGATCAGCGCCTCCTCGCGAACGTTGAGGAACGTCTCCTGTTGGCCGGCGAAGGAGGCGTCAGGGAGGTCCTCGGCAGTCGCCGAGGACCGAACCGCGACGAACGCAGCCTCGCCGTCGACGCTCATCGATCGATAGCTTTCGAGGATCTCCTCGCGAACGTCGTCGGGGAGCGGCGTCTCCAGAATCAGCTCCTCCGCGGTCGCCTCCGCCGAACGCAGCGCCGCGGAGTCCTCCGGGTCGACGTCGACGGCCGCGAACAGCTCCTCGTCGATCCCCGCCTGCTCGATGAACGACCGGTACGTCCCCGCGGTGACGACGAACCCCGGCGGCACCGGAAGTTCGGCCGCAGTGAGTTCACCCAGCGAGGCCGCCTTGCCGCCGACGGTGTCGAGATCGTCGGCGTCGACTTCGTCCAGCCAGAGTACTGCCATTCGTGTATCGGGAGGATCCACGAGCCTACGTATGAAGCTTCCGACCGACACGAAGCTGAATAAATACAACTCGGCTTCGAGTGAGCAATCGGGGGGTCAGCTCGCGCCCCGGTGGATCGATGAAGAGAGGGCCGATATCGCCGCGAGGTAACGAACCGTACTGATCGGTTCGTACATCTTCTTGGCGGTCGGTACGTCTATACTTATCCGTCGCATACGGTACAGAGTTAGATACAATAACACAGACCAGTGCTGTTACAGAGGTTGTAACAACTGATTGATCGGGGGTGGAATCATCCGAATCCGGGGCTCAAAATCGGTCGCGAAGCTCGGAGCGAAGCTCCTCGAGTTCGACGTCGTGCATCGACAGCAGCACCAGCAGATGATAGACGAGGTCGGCGCTCTCGTACACGAGTTCGTCGGCATCGTCGTCTTTGGCTGCGAGTATCGTCTCCGTCGTCTCCTCGCCGATCTTCTCCAGGACCGCGTTCTGTCCTTTCTCGTGAGCGAAAAGCGAAGCCGTGTACGAGCCCTCGGGGAGTTCCCGCTTGCGTGACTCGATTGTGGCGAACAGCTCGTCGAGAACCTCGACGGTCTCGGCGGCACCGTCCTCCGGAGGCGGTGCCGAGTCGGTCATGCTTTCACCGCCATGTCGGGAAAGAACGCGAGGTCGTGGATTCGCGGATCGTCGGTGAGTTCGGGATGAAACGACGTCGCGACGACCGGACCGTCACGGACCAACACCGGCCGGTCGTCGATCCGTGCAAGCACCTCGACATCCGATCCCACCTCGTCGATGAGCGGTGCGCGGATGAACACGGCGTGGAAGGCGTCCGTGAGTCCCGCAACCGCGATCGGTGCCTCGAAGGAGTCCTTCTGCCGGCCGAACGCGTTGCGGTCGACCGTGACGTCGACCACGCCGAGCGGATCGACACGATCGTCTTTCGCGTCGCGTGAGCAGACGATAAGCCCTGCACACGTCGCGAGAATCGGTTTTTCGTTTCGCACGTGCTCGCGAATCTCGGAGGCGATCCCCTCGCGATGGATCAGCCGCGAGATCGTCGTCGACTCACCACCCGGCATCAGCAACGCGTCGCAGTCGGGGACGATCCCGGCGTCACGAACCTCGACGACGTCCACTGACTCGCCGTGGGCGGTCGCGGCGCGACGAACGGCGTCCGCGTGTTCGGTCACGTCACCCTGAACGGCGACAACCCCTGCTTTCATACGACGTGTTCGGTACGGGAGGTGGAAAAAGGGCGCGCTACGGGCGGCCGGTCGGTGGGGCTACGCGACCGTCAGCGAGAGGATCTGCACGAACACGCCGAACAGGACACAGAAGGCGACGACGGTCTTCGGGTCCATCGAGATCGCGTTTCGGTCTTGGGCGTCGAAGTACCGTACGAGCCCCGCACTGGACATCAGCCCGCCGGAGTTCTGTCCGCTGCTCATAGCCGGCACTGCGGACCGGGGCGGCCTAAACGTTTCGTCTCCGGACTGTGGCAGTGGGAAACCCTTATGCGCGGGCCCCTGCTAGCAGTCGGCGGACAATGACCGTTCGACTCCTGGATTTCTACGCCGACTGGTGTGGCCCGTGTAAGACCCAAGACCCCATCCTCGAGGAGGTCAAAGAGGAGTTCGGCGACGCCTTCGAGCTGCAGAAGGTGAACGTCGACGAGGAACAGGACGTCGCCAACCAGTACCAGGTCCGCTCGCTCCCGACGCTCATCGTCGAGAACGAGGACGGCGTCGTCGACCGATTCGTCGGCGTGACACAGCGGGAAGACATCGAAAGCGCGCTGTCGGAAGCCGGAGCGTAGTTCGGTCCGTCGCGTCTCGCAAGCTTTTACAGCACCGGTCCGCTTGGTAGCCGTATGGCTAAATTTGACGCCGCGGAACGCCGAAACCTCGAAAAGCAGATCTGCATGCGCTGTAACGCCCGGAACGCCGCCGACGCCAGCACTTGCCGCAAGTGTGGCTACGGGAACCTCCGTCCCAAGGCGAAGGAACGCCGCGCAGCTTGACCGTCGCTGACGATCCTCCAAGCTCCCGTCACGTCGGGGCATCCGCGTACCGGGGGGCTTTTTTACTCAACCGTCGAACGAACGTGCGTGCTATCCGTCGAGCTGCACACGCACTCCGAGCTCTCACACGACGGGCGCGATCCGGTCGATCTCCTCTTGGAGCAGGCGGCTGCGGTCGGCCTCGACGCGCTCGCCGTGACGGACCACGACGAGATCGACGCCAGCATCGACGCTGCCGAGCAAGCCCCTGACTACGGGCTCGTCGGGATCGTCGGCATGGAGGTGACGTGTGCCGCGGGACACGTCCTCGCGTTCGGGATCGACGAGATCGTCGAGAGCGGACTCCCGTTCGACGAGACGCTCGACCGGATCCACGCGCAGGGCGGCATCGCCGTCGTGCCGCATCCGTTCCAGAAGACGCGTCACGGCGTCGCCGCCCACATCACGGACGAGCAGCTCGCCACGGCGGACGCGATCGAGGTGTACAACTCCCGGCTGTTCACCGGACGCGCGAACCGACAGGCCGAGAAGTTCGCGGTTCGCCACGGGGTACCGATGACCGCCGGCAGCGACGCACACATCTCGGAGATGGTCGGACAGGCCGTCACGGAAGTGGGCGCGGACGACCGCTCCGCGGAAGCGATCCTCTCGGCGATCGCCGACGGACGGACGAGCGTCGTCGGCAAGCGAACTCCGTGGCGCGTCTCATTCCGGCAGTTCGCTGGCGGGGCAAAGCGCCGCGCGCTCCGCGCTATCGGCGAGTTCAGATGAACGGACCCCGGCAATGACTGACGAAGGGGTCAGCGACGATGTCGTCGAGAGCAACGAGACGAATCGACTTCGCGGTGCGTCTGCCGCGGTCGTCCGCAAGGCCGTCAACGACCACGAACCGTTGCCCGGAACGTGTGGATTCGCCGGGCTGCTCTCCGGGGTGTCAGACGGTGATGGACCGACGCTCGTCCGTGACGTGTTGGGTCGCGAACCGATGTTCGTCGACCGCGAGGCGGCGGATCCGACGGAGCCTGACGCGTGGGGGTTCGACCCCACAGCGGTGGCGGACCCCCGATCGGTGCCCGCCGGAACCGTTCTCGATCGGCACGGCGAGACGGCGGTCTGGCCGCTTCCGACGTACGCCCCCGCCGATCCCGTCGACGGACAGCGGGCCGTCGACGAGGCGGTTCGGGACGTGCTCTCCGACATGAGCGGAGTTCGGTGCGAGAGGGATCGGGTGGCCGTCGCGTTCTCCGGCGGCGTCGACTCGGGACTCGTCGCGACCGGCGTCCCTGACGCCCCCTGTTACGTCGCCGGGTTCGAGGAGAGCCACGACGTCGCCGCTGCGCGCGAGGCGGCCGCGGCGATGGACCGGGAGCTCCGCGTCGTCGAGCTGACTCACGACGACCTCAAGCGCGCGATTCCAGCGGTCGCAGACGCCACACGACGACGGAACGTGATGGACCTCAACATCGCGGTCCCGTTGTATCTGGCCGCGGAGGCGGCCACCGCCGACGGGATCGAGCAGCTGGTGCTCGGGCAGGGGGCCGACGAGCTGTTCGGGGGGTACAGCAAGGTCGTGGAGCCCGCCGCCGACTCCCGCGTCGGCGCCGACACGGTTCGCGGCGCACGGACCGAGACCGTTCGGACTCTTCCGGCGCAGCTCGAACGCGACGTGTTGACGCTTCGGGCTGCCGGCGTCGAACCAGTCACGCCGCTGCTCGACGACCGAATCGTCGAGGCGGCGCTGCGTCTCCCCGACGAGCTCCTCGCGACGAGCGAGGAGCGGAAGATCGCGTTGCGACGAGCGGCAGCTCCGTATCTCCCCGATTCGGTCGCAGGCGCTGACAAGAAAGCCGTGCAGTACGGCACGTACGTTTCCCGGGAGATCGACCGACTCGCCCGCCAGAACGGGTTCAAACGTCGAATGGACGACCACGTCGGCAAGTACATCGACTCGTTGCTCGACGATGTGTGACCGTCCGAAAAAACGGCCCGCCGCGGGCCGTAACTGACCAAGCCGCTGCGTGGAGTACCAGTCCTGCAGCTGACGCCCGCCGATCGGGCGTCGATGGGTGGTTGTTCGTATCAATATAAAACACGCATTCTGGCGTCAAATATGGCGGTGTGTGGCGAAAACTGCACCGCTATGTCAAGAACAAATCCGAATCAGAAAACGTTTGACAAGATCATATCCGACAGCGGCGTCGAAAGCGAACAGTCACCCGATCCGGGTCGCTACCGAACGAGGTACGGGTCGTCTCCGGCCATAAACCGACCGAGATCGCTCTCCCGCCGGAAGTCGGTCGATCGGAGCTCCTCGAGCGCGCTCACGAGACGCTCTCCGTCGCCAGCGCCCCATTCGCCGGGGTCTTTGATCGGAACGACGAGCCAGCCGGATCCGAGAAGCTCCGTCGCGTGCAGCGCGTCCATATCGATCCGCGTTGTCCGGGCGCGAGCGGTGTACTGCCGAAAAACGTGTTCGGTCGTGCGCTCGCCGACCGGCAGGAGGACGTGGGCGGCGATCGCCCGCAGCTCCGCGTCGAAGAACCGCTCCATGTCGGCGTACGACTCCCGCGTGGGCGTTCCGGACGAATCGCACATGTGAAGATACGAGAAGAACGCGTTCCGAGGCCGATACGGCAGCCGATCGGCGGAGCGACCGATCGCCTCCGGCGACGCCTCCGCTCCCGTTCCGTCGGAGTTCGATGACGTTCCGGACGGCGGCGTCTCGGGCGATGTCTCGGGCGACGAGACGAGGCCGGCGTCGGCCAGTGTGGCGAGGAACGTCTCCGACCACGGCTCTCCAGTGAACGGGACGCCGTCGGCGACACCCCCGTGGATGCCCGGATGGTCACCGATCACGTGAAAATCGGCGTTCGCGTCGCCGTATCCCGGAACGAAGCGGTCACAGTCCGGCGTCATCCCGAACGGATTCCGCGTGCGGTCCGTAACGTTTTGCACGACGTCTCGTAGGCGTGCCGCGTGTAATAGCCCGTTCGGTTTACGGATTCGCCGCCCGTTCGAGCGCTTTCCCGGAGTCGGAACCGGAGGCGGAGCGCAATCGGTTTGACCGGCGACCGCCTATGGGAGTCTAATGGACCGTGACACGGCGGTCGACCGACTCGAATCGATCGTCGACCACGTCGAAGCTGCGACGATGCCCGTCCCGGTTCGCGAGGTATGGGCGTTCGGCGACGTCGCGCTCGGCCTGGATCCGGTCGATCGGCTCGACGTCTACCTCACGAAGGACGTACTGATGCGCGGCGACTCGGAGGCTGCACGGGCGTTCGAGGAGGAGTACGGGATCAAAGGCGTCGGCACGTCGGTCCGGTCGGAGTGGGCCAAGGCGAATCCGGACCGGGTCAGAGCCAGCGACAACGGCTACGCAGCCCCCGAGAAATGTCTCGCGGCGGAGCTGGTCGACGACGACGAGCCGATCCATCTCGAGGTGTGTAACGCGAGCTTCGAGGACAACGTCACCCAGCGGCTCAAGGGTGCCCTCGCACGGGACGCCTACGAGGAGGTGCTCGACCCCCGGGGCGTCTGTCTGTGGATCGACGGCCAGCGCGACGAGGAAGCGTTCGCGAAGCTTCGGGACGCGGCGTTCCCGATGCCGACGCTGGAGGCGGCGCTCGGCATGCTCGGTGCCGACGACGACGTGGCCGGTGAAGCTGCAGCCGTCGTGAAACGCCAGCGAGCCGAACAGACGAGTGCGTCGGTGCGTGGCGACATGGTCTGACCGGCGTTCCCTCGGGTCGCGGAGACGAGGACCCGACCCGGCTAGTCGCCGAGTCACCGATCCAGACCGCTTAATTCCCCCCGTCACGAACGCGGCGACGTGCGACGGTTCTCCGCGGCGTATCTCGAACGCACCCGAGAGGGGATGTGGGCGGACGACCGGGCGGCGCTCGCGGACCTCGAGCTCCAGAGCCGCGCTCGCGTGCTCGACGTGGGCTGTGGCACCGGGGAGCTGACGCGCGTGCTCGACGCGGAGACTCCCGATGACGCGACCGTGATCGGCGTCGACGCCGACACTGGACTCCTCGAGGTCGCCTGCGAGACGAGCGCGCTACCGTATCTCGCCGGCGACGCGACTCGGCTCCCGCTCCCGGACGACAGCGTCGACCTCGTCGTCTGTCAGGCGCTGCTGATCAACCTCCCGGACCCGGGGATGGCGGTGCGGGAGTTCGCGCGGGTGTCGACCGACCTCGTCGCGGCCGTCGAGCCGAACAACGCAGACGTGACGGTGACGTCGACCGTCGACGCCGAGGAGCGGCTGGAACGGGAGGCCCGTGCAGCGTATCTCGCGGGCGTCGGCACCGACGTCGCGCTCGGCGAGCGCGTTCGGGGGTTCTTCGAGGAGACCGACCTCACGGACGTCCGCGTCAGTCGATACATCCACGAGAAGCGGATAGCGCCGCCGTACGCGGATGCATCGCTGGCGGCGGCCGCACGAAAGGCGTCCGGCGCGGGGATCGCCGACCACCGCGAGGAGCTTCGTGCGGTGATGACCGACGCAGCCTACGATGACCTCCGGCGTCGCTGGCGGTCGATGGGACGCGAGGTCGTCGACGAGATGCAGGCCGGCGAGTACGAGCGCGTCGAGCGCGTCCCGTTCGACGTGACCGTCGGGCGGATCGGTTAGCCGTCCGGCGACCGGGACGCGATCCGGTCGGCAAGCTCCCGTGCGGCGTCCACGTGGTCGTCCGCCTCCGGATCCTCGGTCCCGTCGATCCCAGCGAGCAGCTCGCCGATCTCCTCGGCTCGTCGCCGAACCACGTCGTCGTCGACGTCGCCGGTCGCGATATCCGCCGCGAGCGCCTGCGCCTCGCCGAGCCGCCAGCCCGCCTCGCGTGCGACCGGCAGCTCCTCCGTCGCGCGAAGCTGTCGGTGGAGCTCCACTACGGGGTCAAACTCGTCGTCCGCGTTCTCCTGAGGCATCCTCAGTACTCCGTTCCCTTTCTGGCGCGCTGGCCGGAATCGATCGGATGCGTCACCTTTCCGACCTCGGTTATCAGGTCGGCGACCTCGACGAGATACTCCGGCTCGGTGTGGCTGCCCGTCAAAACGAGTTCGAGCTCCTCGGGTTTGCGGTCGACGAGGTCGAGCACCTCGTCAGGGGCGACGAGACCGCGGTCGGCGGCGTAGAGGATCTCGTCGAGGATCAGCATGTGGACTCCGGCGTCCGGCTCGGCGTCAAGCGGGATCGATTCGTCGAGCGCCGCGGCCGACGCGGCGTCGACGAGCTCCCGGGCGCGGTCGAGGCCGACGCGTGCGTTTCGTTCGTGGTGGTCCTCGTCGGAGCCGTCGGCCATTCCGTGCCACCCGTAATGGCCGGTGTTCTCGTAGGAGAAGCCGGGTAACGCCGCGATCGCATTGTACTCGCCACGGACCGCCTCGACGGAGTCCGCGCCACCCTTCATAAACTGGAGCATGTGGACGCGGTGGCCGTGTCCGACCGCGCGCATCCCCATGCCGAGCGCGGCAGTCGTTTTTCCCTTCCCGTCACCCCACCACGCCTGTACGAGACCGAACTCCGCGGGTGGAGTCGGCTCGATCGGTCGCTTCGTGGGCGTGATCCCGCGTCCGGGAGTGTCGCGCTCGCGCGCTCGATTCCGACGGTCGGCTGCCACGTCCGCCGGTCGGTCGTGTGTCGTGGGGCCCTCTTGGCCACCGTCGCCTCGCAGTTCGTTCATACCCGTTCGTTCGGCTCTATCCTCTTGAATCGAGAGGTCGATGGTCGTGTATCGAACGATCAACAGGTGTCAACCGAACGATCAACAGTGCAGGTGGAGCCGTCACTCGTCGTGAATGAACACGAGTCGCTTCGACTCGGTGTTACACAGACAGAGATGGATACCGTCCCTGGTCGCACCGATCTGCTGCCAGCCGTGATCGCTCACGAACAGCGTCTGGAACGTGCCGTGGTCGCAGTCGGGGTTCGGACAGCCGACGCCGGCCGCGTTTTTATATCGGGTCGTGCCGCCGCCGGATCCCTGACGAACCAACCCGTCGGTCAGCGAGCGGAGCTCCTCGGGTGACATCGGCCCATCCGTGTCATCATCTGCCATACGTCACGTTTGAACGTCGGAGTATAAAAACGGTCTGACGCAGTCGTTCGGTTTCGTGACCGGGTGTCGCCGAGGTGTGTACCGTCGACTGGATGGAGTGTGTATCGTCGGCTGGATGGATGCCATCGGCGCGTGCCCGCTCGCGCCCGCAGAGCGCCGTCACCACGCGCTCCGCACGTCACACGTCGCCGCGTTTGACGGCGTCGGCGTACGCGTCGGCGATCCGGGTCGGCTCGGGGAGTTTATACCCGGCACACAGCGCGTCCACGAACTCGACCGTCGTCGCCGCCGACGCGCGATGGCCGGGGCTAACGTACAGCGGGTTCACCCGCCGGCTGTTCGGGTACTGCCGCGACTGAAACGCGTAGCCGAGGACCGGCGGGAGTTCGTCCGACGCGGATCCCGTCGTCTCGACCGAGTCGTCGGCCCGGATCGGGGTTCGCCAGCCGGCGGGTCGGCCGTCGACCGACTCGTCCGGCTCGCCACAGAGCAGGGATTTCGCGACCCCGATGCTCGGCACGTCGTGGATGACACCCACGTGCGTCGCGATGCCGGCCTCCCGGAAGTGGATCCGGCCGGAGCCGTCGAACACGAGGAGGTCAGGATCGACGGACAGCGATGCGAGCGCCGCGAGGATCGAAGCACCCTCGCGGAACGCGAGCAGGCCCGGCACGTACGGGATCGAAAGCGGCGTCACCGCGTGTGCGTACTCGACCACTCGCCCGCCACGAAGCGCGACCGCGGCCGACACCGCCTCCGAAGGGTCGGATCGAAACGCCTGGTCGACCCCGACGACGACGGGAGCGTCCGCCCCGGGGTCCGACACGCCGCGGGCCGCCGTGACCGGGGGAACGCCGTCCGAGAGGTCGGCCGCCTCGTCGATCGCGACCGCAACGGGATCGATGTCGTGGTCGTCGACGAACGTGGCGGTCGCGGCGAGCTCGCACTGCAGCGACGCCATCTCCTCGCGGGAGAGCGCCGGGTCCGGATAAAACTCGGGACGGACGACGGAGTCAGCGATCGTATCGTGGCCGACGGTCCTCTCCTCGTCACGGTCGGTCGGCATCGGTCAGAGCCGTCCGCCCGGACCGCCCGGTCCACCGGGGCCGCCCGGACCGCCCGGGCCGCGAGCACCCATCGTCACGCCGCCGGGGCCCCGGCTTCGTCGGGCGAGCCCCTCGTTTCGCGAGCCGAACGCGAGCCCGATCGCGAAGCCGATGAGGTGTGCGAGGTGAGCGATCCCGCCGACTCCGGCCGCGCCGGTCGAGACGACGAGCAGCGCGGAGACGACCGCAGTTCCCCACGTGAGGTACTTCAGCTTCATCGGAACCACGAAGAACAGCAGAATCTCCATGTTCGGCCGCCAGACGGTGAGCACGCCGAGGATCGCGAACGTCGCGCCGCTGGCCCCCAGCACGCCGACGACGTCGCCCATCGCGAGCACGAACAGGACGTGGCCGAGTCCGGCGACGATACCCGCGACGAGGAAGAAGCCGACGAACTTCTTCGACCCCACCGCGCGCTCGACGAGCGGGCCGAAGAAGAACAGCACGATGCTGTTCGCGATGATGTGGAAGAGCCCGGCCGGCGAGTGGGAGAACACCGCAGTCACCCACGTCCATACGTCGAGGATCGCGTACGACTCGAGTACGAACAGCCGATTGTGAAGCGACTCGCCGCCGACGCCGATCGCGACCCACTGTGCGACGAACGTGAGCCACATCGCCGCTAACAGCGCGTACGTCGCGTTGCCGCGGAAGTAGCTCACTAGCCCGCCGGTGCTCGTTTCCCGTTCGACGCGTCTCTTGACTCGTCCCGTGATGCCGTCGGCATCCGCGGTCGAGCCGCGCGGCTCACCGTCGACGCTGTCATCGAATCCACTATCGAAGACGCCGCCGGGATCGTTCCACTCGCTGAGCCCCGGGCAGTCGTGATTCTCCGGGAGTCGGTGGTCCGCGCAGAACGTCTGCCCGCACCGTCGGCACTGATACGGGAGATTCTCGTACTCCCCACACTCGTCGCACGTCGCCATTACCCGCACTTACGGTGGCCGTCTTAAAGCGGTTTGGCTCCGTGCGCAGCCACACATGGGTTGGCAACAGCGTGGATGGTTTGGCGACAGCGTGGCGGAGCGTCAGAGCAGCCGGACGGGGTCCGACGACTCGGCACGCACTGAGCGATCGGCGGCGGACGCCAGCCGGTCGGCGCGCGCCGATCACTCGAACTCGGCCGCCACGTTCCGCAGCGTGGCCGTGAGCTGTCGCTCGTTGAACGCGCGAATGACGGGTTTGCTCGCCTCCACGAGCACCGAGTTCGGGAGGTCGTACTCGGCGGCGTACGTGAACCTCGTCCCGCCGTCGTCCGTCGGCTCGAACCGAAGATCGATCTCGCCTTCGAGCCCGCCGCGCATCTCGAATCGCATACGCTCGTTCGGGTCGTGGATCGTCTGGACCAGCTCGCCGTCGACGCCCACGCCAGCCATCCGATACGTGTACGAAAGCCTCTTTCCACCGTTATCGAGCCGCTCGATATCTCGTACGTCCGTGAGCCGGGGCGTGACTTCGGCGTGGTTGTGCGGGTCGTCGAGAAAGCCGAACACGTCCTCAACCGGCGCAGCAACGTGGATGGTGTCACTCGCTTTTAACATTGTGGATCACGTCGGTTTGGGTCGTAGTCGCGTCGGAATCGCGGCCCGCCGGAATCACCTGCCACCAACGAGGCTGTGCGTCCGGCTCCGGCTTAACCACTTCCCCATACCCGTCAGGGCGTCGATGTGACGGATCGTTCGCTCATGTATCGGCGTTGACCGGCGAACGGTTTATCCGGGCGGGCGTGGCAGTGGCGTTCATGCGCGAGGTCGAACGCGACCGGTTTATTCCCGAGAGCCCGACGGTGATCGCGCGGGCGCTTTCGCCCGAACGGATCGTCGAATGGGAGGGGAGTTTTTCGGTCGTCGACGTCGAGAACGCGACTACCGCGGAGACGGATGTCGAGAACGCGACTACCGCGGAGACGGACGTCGAGAGACCGATCACGATGGAGGATCCAGCCGCCGAGGGCGGCGAGGCGGTGACGCTCGTCACGGTCTCCGGGCCGGGCGTCGGCTTTCGGCTGCTGTTCGAGCGAACGCCGCACGGGTATCACTACGTCGTTGCCGACGGCGACGACCCGGCGGGACCGTTCGACCACATGGAGTCGTGGCTCACGGTCGAACCCGAAGACGAGGGCTCACGCGTCAGGATCCGGTCGGCGGTGTCGCTCAACGCGCCGATCCCGTTCGCCGACCGCATCGCGGCATGGAAGCGCGGCGGCGAGCTCGACCGCGCGCTCGACGGCCTCGCCGATGCGGTGTGATCGCCCGACAGTCGCCCGGTTCCTCTCCCTCTGCGTTCTCCGTCGCATTCGACGCACCCGTTGCTCGCCGCGGTTGTGTGCCGCGTTCACACGCAACCGGGAGACTGACGTGGATGACCTGCGTAGTCGCGGGTATGAGTCTCATCGACGCCATCAGCGACGCGCTGACGCCGTCGCCACAGGGGACTACTGGGGACGGCGACGACGCCACGGGGTCGTACTGGTGTGACGACTGTACGGTGCGCGTCCTCGACGTCGAGGTCGACGCGGAGGGGCTCGACCGCGACCCCGACGGCGTCCCGCTGTGTCCGGACTGCGACGAGCCGATGCGCTTCGAGCGTACGGGCGGCCCCGGCTGTGCCTGCTGAACCGGTCCCGGTGCCATCGACGTCCGGCCACCTCGCCCGCTACTCCTCGGTGACGCGTATCCGGTTCAGTTCGGCCGAGAGCTGTGCGGCCAGTTCGGCGACGACGGCAACGACGAGCGGGCCGGCGATGATCCCGATCGGACCGACGGTGAGGATGCCCCCGACGAAGCCGATGAAGTACAGCGTTCCGGGAAGCTCGGCCGCCTCGGTCGCGAGGCGCGGCCGGATGAGGAGATCCGGTGCGGCGGCGATGGCGGTGCCGCCGACGAGGAGGATCCCGGCGGCGGCGACCGGATCGCCGAGCAGGAGTTCGTAGCCAGTGAGTCCGACGATGAGGACGCTCGGTCCGATCACGGGAATGAACTGGAGCACGCCCGCGAGCGTCGCGAGCGCCACGGGGGAGGCGTAGCCGAACGCGACGAACACGGGTATCGCGACGAGGAACGTCGCGAACCCCGTCACCACCTGTACCACGTACAGCCCGTACAGGGTTCGGCTGATGCGTTCGTTGAGCGCCTCCGCAACCTCGCGATGCTCGGGTGGGACCAGCGCGAGGATCGCGCGTCGGGTCCGCTGTTCGTGATGCAACAGCCCGTACACGACGAACGCGAAAAGCGCCAGCTTGATCAACAGCACGGGGGCCGCGGCCGCGACCGCGGTTCCCGCGCTGATGAGCCACTCGACGAGCAGCGCCGTGACCTCCTCGGTGACGACGACGTACTCGAACCCGGCGATCGATACGGTGGCCGTCTCCGGCACGGATTCGATGAACGCCACGGCGGCGTCGAGACGGACCACGAGGACGACGAGCAGCGGTGCGAGGACGACGACGGCCGCCAGAAAGGCGATCAGCGACGTGGCCACGGCGGCGAGCCGTCTGGAGAGGCCCCGATGTCGTAGCCGCCGACGGAGAGGTCCGAGCACGTACGCGACCGTCACCGCGAAGAAGACGGTCGCGATCACCTCCCTGATAAGGAGCGCCGCGATCGCACCCGCGACCGCCATCGCCCCGCCGAGCACCCATCGACGACTCGTCATACGGGACCAACCGAGCGAACCATCCTAAATATCCCGGCCGCTGACCGTCGTGCGGATCGCGCCCGGACGCATGCACCGGCTGCAGTCCGGGGACGCCTCGTGGAACCGAAGGACTATATTCACCACCGCCGACTTCCCGACGATGCCCGAAGAGGAACCGACGGTGCCGATCGTCTGTACCGACTGCGAGACGGAGACGCGCGTTCCGTTGTCCGACGTCGAGGACGCGCTCTCACGGCACAACGAGGGAAAACACGACGGCGAGTCGATCGCGGAGGTCGACCCGACGCTGAAAGACCAGCTCGCCGACCTCATCGCGGAGGATATGGGACTGTTCGAGGACGAGTCGTCGTGACCGTCCCGTGGCGTCGTTCTCAGTCGTCGTTCGCGAGGGCTCCGCGGGGATCGCCTTTGTGATGTAGGTTCCGGTTGTCCCGTGGCTCGACCGCGGTGGCGGGAATAACCGCATCGACCGCCGATCGGGGTCGACCGGTGTATGCGTGGTTCGGACGTTCGGCGCAGTGGGCCATTGCGTCGTGGGCGCCCTCCCACGGTCCGGCATCACACTCGTCCGCGGTACAGACGAACACGATATCTTGCGACATGTTGACGAGCAGTTTGCCAACCAAGCATAAAAATCCTTGTCCCTAATTATCTGTTCTGATATCTCAGGGACGAACTGCCTGGATCCGGAAAGTGACGCTCGCACAACGGAGCAACGAGCTATGCGGTGCGACGGTCGGCGACACGGCGAGAGGCTGGCTACGGGAGGGGGCGACCGGCTACGCGGTGAGAACCAGCGGAACTGCGTACGCGATCACGAGTCCGACGAGAAGGACGGCGACGCCGATGCCGACCTCGCGGCCGCCGAACTCCTGCATTGGTGCGGTCACACGCGCGTCCGGATCCGGTTCGTGATCGTGGTCTGCCATATCTCGACGTGCGAGCGCGGGATACAAAAGCCCATCTGAAACCGCTCGCCGCCGCGGTCAGCCTCGTCGCCATCGGCACGCGACGGCGACTCACTCCTCGCGGTCAGCCAGCAGCTCCGTGGCGGTAAGCAGCGCCTCGAGCTCCACGTCGTGGTCGGCCAACAGCTCGTCCGCGCCCTCCTCGCGGTCGACGACGACGATCACGCGGTCGACCACGGCTCCCGCGTCCCGCAGGGCCTCGACCGCGTCCACGGCCGACTGACCGGTCGTGGCGATATCCTCCAGCACGATGACCTCCTCGCCCTCGTCGAGCCGGCCTTCGATCCGGTTCCCGGTGCCGTACTCCTTCGTCTGCTTGCGGGCGATGACGTACGGACGCCCCAGCTTCTCGGCGGTGACGGCCACGAGCGGGACCGCGCCCAGCGCGACGCCCGCCAGCTTCGTCTCCGTCCCGGCGAGACGCTCCGCGAACGCCTCGGCGACCGCACTCAGACTGTCGGGATCCGTCTCGAACAGGTACTTGTCGACGTAGTAGTCGCTCGTCCCGCCGTGTGCGAGCTCGAACTCGCCGAAGCGGACCGCGTCGGCCGCGCGCAACGCCGCGATGAGCTCCGAGCGCCTCTCGGCGGTCAGCCCTGACCGCTCGTCGTCTGTCATGCTTCGAACGGACGCGCCATCGATTATAAACGGGTCGAAACGAGAGTCGGTGCGCCGGTCGCTCGATCAGGCGTACGCGTCGTACTCTTCCCCGAACAGCAGGAAGTATCCGACGCCGACGACCCCGATCGCGCTCGCGAGCCCGAAGGCGACGACGGGGCTTCCGGCGTACGCGAGACCGGTTCCGGGGACTGCGAAGCCGCCGTAGATCAGGCCGCCGATCGCCGCGCTCGGGATGACGACGGTGTTCCGGACGAGGTAGTAGGATCCGGACACCCGCCCGCCGGTGTCGCGCTCGGCCGGGCCGACGATCAACGCCTTGTGCGCGGGGAGTCCGGCGAACCGCAGCCCGGAGAACGCGAACAGCAGCGCGACGACGAGCGCGTTCGCGGGCGCGTTGATGAGCAGCACGGGGAACACCGCGTACACCAGAAAGCCGAGCGCGACCACCGGTTTGAGACCCACTTCCTCGGCGAGGCGTGCGGCGGGCGGCATCGACACCAGCGCGACGACCATCTCGATCGCGAGCAGGACGCCGAAGAAGACGGCGGGCGACAGCGTGATGGGGCCAATATCGAGGGTGACTTCGAGAAACTGGGTGATCACGATGACGAAGAACACGTACACCATCCCGTTGGCGAACCGCACGAGAGTGTCGCCGATCAGCAGCGGTCTGTGCTCCGGCGGCAGGTTCCGGAGGTCGTCGACGACCTCCGAGACGCCCTCGAACTCCTTGCCGAGCGTATCCTCGCCGGCGTCGTACAACACGTGCTGGGCCGCCGTCGCGACGACGGCGAAACACAGCGCGATAGCGAGCACGTACTGGAAGCCGACCGTGAAGTCGGCGAACAGGTACAACACCCCGGCGGCGATCAGCGGTCCGATCAGAAACGCGGTGCGGCGGAACACCTCCGTGCTGGCGAACCCGCGCGCGAGTCGCTCCGGCGGCACCGACTGTTTGACGACCGCGAACGTCGCGCCGAGCCCGAACGATTTCCACGCCTGCGCGAGAAACAGTCCGACGAAGATCCAGATCCACGGCTCGAGCGTGACGCCGGCGACCGTTATCGTCCCGAGGTTCGGCGCGACGAGCCACACCGCAAATCCGACGCTGGACGCCAGTCCGAACAGGGTCAACGCGACGCGCGACCCGATCCGGTCGGAGAGCCGCCCGCCGGGGTACGGGTACACCGCGCCGATGACGTTGCCGACGGTGCCGAACAGTCCGATGACGAACGCGCTCGCGCCGAGCGCGGACATGTACTCGGGGATGTACCGGCTCGTCATCTGGAAGCCGAGGCTGAACGCGAACATCGCCACCGACAACACCAGCACGTCCCGTTGAAACGAGAAGAACTGCCGGAACGGGTCAAGCAGATCGACGTCCTCATCGCTCATGGGTTCAGATCCACAAAGAGCGGCTTGAAAACGTTGATCCCGGACCCGTGCGGCTGCGGCGACATCGCGATCGTTCCGACGGCGCGAACCACCCTCGGAGAATAATTTCAGAATACAATATCTTAAAATATGATTAATATATAACTTACCATTAGATTCAACTTTTTTTCATTTCCCACAGAGAAGAAATATGCAACAAACTGTTGCAGAATACGTGGCAGAGCACCCGAAAATGGCCGGCGTCCTGTTCACCGCGATGCTGTTGCTGTCACAGGCGGCTCCGGTGGCGGCGGGGGCAGCATCCGCAACCAACGGTCCCTAATCCGACGAGCTCACGGTAAAGTCGTCGCTCCACCGCAGCTCGCCGTCGTCGAAAAACGGTAACATCTCGAGCGAACAGAACTCCCGAAACTCCTCGGGAGACATCGACGCGGTCACCTTCTTCGATGGAATGTAGTAGTGAGCATGCACTGGCTCGGCGTTCAGCGTTGCCATCGTACCGACGCCGTACGGTCCGTTGGGAAACAGCTCCACCGAGAGCTCCCACCGGTCATCGCCGGACCGATCGAGGTTCCCCACGATGGCGACACCGCTCCGACTCTGGCAGACGGTCGTGCCGCCGTCGCCGATGACGATGTACTGCTGTCCCGTTATCAGATCCCGTCTGGCGACGTGGAGCGCGGTTCTGAGGTTGAAACCGCTGTTTAACAGTCGGGCGGCGATCCGGCCGAGTCGAGTGGCGGGTGTGTTCGCGACGTCCGCGAGCGTGACGATGCCGCCGCGGCTCCCCCGGTCGATGAGCGCCTCACCCTGCTCGTAGGACTGACAGGCGTTCAGTAGGAACGCGCTCACCCCGACGTCAAGCCGCTCCGCCGTGAGATCGAGGTAGCCATCGGCACACTGCATTCCCCGGTCGTCGACGTGGCCAACGTAATGGAGAAAATCGATGTCCGACTCGAGCGCCTCCCGCATCTCCGCTCGCGAGAGGTCGTACCGAACGTCGATGTCGAACTGCACCACGTCCCGGAGCCCGTACAGGTTCGCGACGTTCCCCTCCTCGCGCATCAGGTCGTCGTTACACACCACGAGCACGGAGATCCGGAACTGCTCGTCGACCGCGCCGACCGCCAGCCGGCGCCGATACGCCTGCAGCGTCGCCTTGTTCGCGCCGATCGGTATCCCCTCCCCGACCCAGGCGTGCTCTACGGTGTCGACCGGATCGGGTCGAACAAACGACACGTTATCCGGGATAAAGGCGCCGTGAGAGCGCGGCTCGATCCCGCGGACGCTCCCGCCGTCGGGCCTGATCAGCCCCGTGTCGTCGTCCGACCTGACGAGTCCCACGTCGTCGTTCGACCTGACGATTCTTACGTCGTCGTCCGCTCCGGCGTCGTTCCCGGCGTTCGCCGACGACTCGTCAATCGAAGGGACCGTCTCCGGCGAACGGACCAGTGACAGCTCCGCCGCGACGAACGGCAGCGTTTCGGCGTTGCTCGCGGCCGGCCGCACGTCGGTCGTCAGCGTCCACGGCGGGAGCTCGGGCTCGATCCGGTCGAACGGGATCTCGAGATACTCGCCGATCCGCTCTGCGATCGGCGTCTCGTACAGCTCGCGCCAGTCGAGATCCAGCGACGTGGTCTCACGCTCGTGGAGATCGACGGCGAAGAACCCCTCCGTCCGGGCGATACAGTCGAGGTGGAACGTCTGGCGAAGCACGCGTCCCGCGGTCCGCTCGACGCTCGGTCCGAGAGAGAGCTCCCATCCGTCGCCGACCAGCCGCGGCTCGTCTCCGGGCACGACCGTCGCTCCGAGATAGTACGCGAGCGGCACGACGGGATACAGCGCTCGAAACTCGGGAGGGACGACGATCCGAATCCCCGTCTCCGGTCGCTCGACGTGGTCCGGCACGGAGAACTCCTCGCCGATCTCGACGAGCGGCGGATGGCCACGCAGGGTCGGAAACGACCGTTCCGGGCTCGTCGTTTTGAGTGCTGAACCGAACCGCGACACGGCTCGCATCACCGCCGTCGGCTCGCCCGGCGTCGTGATCGTTCCGGCCGGCTGGTCGTTGAACGACCGAAACCCCCCCGCGAGATACTCCCGCTCCGGGAACCGGATTCGCGTCGACTCCGCCGTGGTGACGTCCACGCCGCCGTCGACGCGGAAGTACGTCTTCGCCGGCGCGGAAGACACCTCAACGTGGTACGTGTCGGGCGGCAGCGTCACGTCTAGCCCCTCGGCAACGACCCGGCCGTCGACGTCGTGGACGATGATGTTCGCGACCCGCGGAACGACGATCTCGTCGGCGTCGATTCGGACCGACGCGTCGACTGGAAAGTAGTGGTCGTCCTCGTCGCCGGGTCGCGGATCGACCGGCTGGTCGGTGTACAGCGTGAACTGGGTGTTCTCGATGTGGTCGACGACGAGGAACCCGTCTTCGTCGATCGATTCGATCTGGATGGTCATGAGCAACGACGCCGCGAGAACGCTGTACGGCTCCTCCGCGTGCGTGTGTCTCTCACGGTGACGTAACGTAGTTAACCGAAGCCGGCGATAAAGCTTGCGTCGGAACGCACCTTTGCTCCGGGGCTCCGGTCGATCGATCGCCGCGGGACCGTCCTCGGTATCGGTCCGTCGCTCTCCGTCGCGGACCGAATCGATAAAGGGGTAGACTCCCCAGAACTCACCAATGATCACGCTGGGAACGGCGAGCGCGGCTCCGGGTGAGACGGACACCGGCCGGCTCGAAGTCGGCGAGACGCGCGACGGGAGTCCGGTTCGGCTCCCCGTCGCGGTGATAAACGGCGCGGGAGACGGGAAGACGCTGTATCTACAGGCCGTCAGCGACGGCGACGAACTCAACGGACTCGGCGTGATCAATCGTGTCGTCCCGCGGATCGACCCGGCACAGCTCTCCGGAACGGTGCTCGTCGTCGGCATCGTGAACTACTTCGGGTTTCAGGTCGCCGAACATCGCAACCCGATCGATGACCGGAAGATGAACCGCGGGTATCCGGGCGACGCGGACGGGACGACGAGCGAGCGGATCGCCCACGAGACGTTCTCGATCGCGACGCGTGCGGACCTCGTGTTGGACCTACACCAGGGGTCGACGAGCCGCATGATAAACGAGACCCGGGTCCGCTGCGGGATCCGCCATCGACTCCACGGCGACTGTCTCGAACTCGCGAAGGTGTTCGGCTGCGGTCACGTCCTCGACATCAAAGGTCCCGACGGTCAGCTCGCCCGCGTCGCCCCAGACAAGGGGATCCCCACGATCGACCCCGAGCTCGGCGGCTGCGTCGGCTGGGACGAGGCGTCGATCCGATACGGCGTCGAGGGCGTGTTCAACGTGCTCCGCTACTACGGGTTCCTCGACGACGACGTCGACGTGGAGCCACAGATCCGCGCCCGCGGATTCGACCAGTTCGGCTCGCCGGCCGGCGGACTGGTCAGATTCCAGCAGGAGCTCGGCGACCGGGTGTCGGCCGGCGACACGCTGTTCGAGGTGACGGATACGTTCGGCGAGCTCAAAGGTCGTGTGACCGCGGACAACGACGGGGTGTTCTGGCGCACTCGTCGGCTTCCCCAGGTCGCCGCCGGGGAGTACGTCTGCTCGGTCGGCACGCAGGTGGACACGTACTGATGCCCTCGGACCGGTCTCGCGGCCCTCGTTCCGACGCCACGGACGCCGATCCGAGTCGACTGCGCTGTCCCGACTGCGACGCGCGATTTCGTGACCGCTGGCGCTGCACGTGCGGCAGTCCACTCGTGTTCGCGACGGCGGTCGACGGCGGCATCGACTTTGCCGACTCGCCCGACTCGCCCGACGGGACCGTCGACGCGCCGAACCCGGCGTCGTTCGACACGCGCCGCGGGCTCTGGGCGTTCGAGGAGTGTATCGCGGTCGGCTCCGACCCCGCGGACCGGGTAAGCCTCGGCGAGGGGATGACCCCGCTCGTTGACGCACCGGCGTGGGACGCGTCGTTCAAGCTGGAGTACGTGTTTCCAACCGGCTCGTTCAAGGACCGCGGCGCGACGACGACGCTGACGCGGGCGCGAGCGCTCGGGGTCGACCGCGTCGTCGAGGACTCCTCGGGGAACGCGGGCGCAGCGATCGCGACGTACGCCGCCCGGGCCGGGATCGACGCCGAAATATACGTTCCCGCGGACGTCAAGGCAGCGAAGATCCGGGCGATCGAGCGGGCCGGCGCGGAGGCGGTCCGCGTCGAGGGGACGCGAGCCGACGTCACCGAGGCGTGTCTCGCGACGCTTGATGCCGACGGTGACGAGGGCTCCGCGTGGTACGCCAGCCACGCGTGGAATCCCGCCTTCTTCGAGGGGACGGCGACGTTCGCGTACGAACTCGCGCTCCAGCGCGACTGGTCCGTGCCCGACGCGATCGTGTGTCCGCTCGGGCACGGAACGCTGTTTCTCGGCGCGTACTGGGGGTTTCGTCGTCTCCGGCGGGCGGGCTGGATCGACGAGCTTCCGCGGCTGCTCGGCGCACAGGCGGCGGGGGTCGCACCCGTCGTCCGCGAGCGTCACGGCGCGGCTGCCGCCGAGCTCGACGGCGTGGACAACGCCGCGGCCGACGGGATCCGGATCGCCGAGCCGGTCAGAGCGGACGCGATCCACGAGGCGATAGCCGAGACGGACGGGGACGCGATCGCGGTGTCGGAGGCGGCGCTCGACCGGGCGCTCGACCGGCTCCACGCCGCCGGCTTTTATACGGAGCCGACGTGTGCGGTCGCGCCGGCCGCGCTCCGCGCGTATCGCGAGCGAGGGGTTCTCGACGGGGACGACGACGTCGTCGTCCCGCTGACCGGCAGCGGCCTGAAAGAATAAGCGTGCTCGGAAGCGCACGTCACGGTATGCAGCTGCATGAGATAACATGGAGAGTTTGCAGCGGGATGACGGATAGCGAGCGAAAGCCTCGCCCTTCACAGTAGTTGCCGAACCTAACTGAGGTTCATTTTGATTCGGTCCTGATTTCGAGTATGGTCGAGACAGCTGAGGCAAAACAGGTCTGTCGTGCTGCTTCGACGTTGCTGTACCCGGAGTTGGATTTCGAGGTCAAACAGTGTGGCAAGTACACGAGAGAGGATTTTCTCGAAATCCTCTCTCGGATCGCCTTCGATCAGGAGTTCGCAAACACGGGTGGGAAGACGCTCCAACTGGATCGAGAAGAACCGGTCGACATCACATCCACTGCTCGGAATTCCCTCGCCAAATCGCTGCTGTACCACTTGCGAAACCTCTCAACGGACGCCATCGACGACCAGTTCGATGGCGTCCGGGATCGACTATTCGAAGTCCTCCGAGCACAGCGGCGACTTCCCGCGTTCGTCGATATCGCCATCGATCTCCATGAGTGGCGGTTCTACGGCTCAGCCGACACTGACCACGTGATAACGACCTATCCTGCTCTGGGCACGAACAGAGCGTTTTGCTTCGCAACGCTCTGTATCGTCGCTCCTCGTACTCGGTTTACACTTGATGTGCTTCCGATGGATGCGAACGGCTTTCGCGCCAAGCGCGAAGCCGTTCGGTCCCTCGTTGAAACGGCTCGTGAGTACGTCTCGATTCGACATGTCTACCTCGACCGTGGATTCTATCAAGTTCACGTCGTCTCGGAGCTGGAACAGCTGGGTGTGGATTACATCGTGCGTGCACGGCCGAGTAGTGGGATGAAAGGCCGTCTCAGCGCCGGCGCTGAGACGGTCGTTGATGGATACACGATGCAGCGAAAGCGTCCACCGACAGCGTCGGTCGATGTGACGGTTTTCGCGGTTCCGCACCGTTCGAACGATGACGAACACGTTTGGTTTGTCACGAGCTTGGATGTAGATTCTTCAACAGCGAAAGCGTACGCGGCGGCGTTCCGCCGCCGCTGGGGAATAGAAACGTCCTATCGACAGATCGGTGACTTCCTCCCGAGAACGTCGTCGCCGACGTTCTCGGTTCGGTTATTCTACTTTCTGTTCGCTGTCGCGCTGTACAATCTATGGGTGCTCGCAAACATCCTTGTTGCTGGGAAGATCCAACCGGAGAAACCGCCGATTTCGACGCGGATCTTTCGGCGACTCATCTTGACAGACTACGGCTAAGCTAGCGTTTTATTTCGACCGGGAAACCGGTTAGTGAGCGGTTTCTTGAGAGGTATTGCTCGGGAACGCCGCCTGACGGCGTTCCCTCGCATCCTTCGATCATCCAGCACTGGGAGAAAAGTCACACTCGCTGCGATCTCGGAGCCAACTCTGTCATGGCTGCCTCGACGAAAATCTGATTCGGCAACTACTGTTTAGCGCGGGGAGGAAGTCAACGATACGTAATTATTTTACTGTACAGAAAGAGCTACTACGTGCTGTATGTTCGATCAGATACTCATCCCGACTGACGGAAGTGGGCCAGCGTTACGAGCTGCAGAAACCGGTGTCGAGCTTGCCGCCACGCACGGTGCCTCGGTCCACGCGTTCGCTGCTGTCGAGCCCGTTCCGCTCGGAGGGTTCACGTCCGGGCCGAGTCCAGCGTCGGCTGAACACGGAGAGATAATCGAGGAACAGGAGAGTGAAGCTCAAAGCGCGATCGACGAGATCGTCGATCTGTGTACAGACCACGACGTCGAAGCCGTCGAGGCACTCACACACGGAAAGCCGGATACTGCGATCATCGAGTATGTCGACGAACACGATGTCGACGCCATCGTTATGGGAACACACGGTCGGTCCGGCACGGAGCGATTGTTGCTCGGAAGCGTCACGGAAAAAGTCGTCCGAAAGAGCCCGGTGCCAGTGTTGACTGTGCGCGTTGGCGACTGACGTCTCTCTCAACAGATCTTTTTGATCTTTGCCGCTTGCACCGTCGATCGGAGCTACCGACGAGAACGGGGGTTTCGAGGCGGTCGTCCGGCCCGAGCGACCACTCTCGCCGTGCAGGGCCACGTCCGCCGAGCCGCCGTCACGCTCCGACCGATCGTCACACCGGGAGGTCGGCATCGTGGCCGACGACGCGGTCGACGTCGGCCGGCATTCGCCAGTCGGTCGTCAGCTCCAGCAGCTGGACGACCATGCGGCCGGTCGCCCCCCAGACCGTGTAGCCGTCGACGGTGAAGTAGTGGATCCGGTGGTCGCCGTACTGCGGGTGTTCCCGTCGTTCGGACTCGTAGTTCGAGCGGTCGATCAACCCCTCGACCGGCAGCAACACGACCTCCGCGACCTCCGACTCGTCGGGCACGTACTCGCGGTCGGGGGCGACGCCGACGAACGGTCTGACCGCGTACTCGCTCGAGGTTCTGATGTCGTCGATCCGGCCGACGACGTCGACGTCCCACGGCGGCAGACCGACTTCCTCGTTCGCCTCGCGCAGCGCGGTTTCCCGGAGCGTCGCGTCGATCGGCTCTCGGCCGCCGCCGGGGAAGCTCATCTGTCCGGGGTGCTCGCCGAGATGCTCGGCGCGCTTCGTGAACAGCAGATACGGCTCGCCGCCGCGTCGCACCACCGGCGCGAGCACGCCGGCCTCGCGGGCCGCGTCGGTGATCGGCACCGGCGTATGGCTCCCGAGCCCCGACAGGTCCATATCGGGGAAACGCGCTCCGGCGGTGTTAACGTTTCTCCGTTTCCCCTCGACTGGTGACGGATCCCGGCTCACCCGACCTCGTCGACGAGCCGCTCGCGTATCGGGCTCGCATCGACCGGTGCCCACGCCTCCAGGTCGTAGGTGACGTCGATCAGGGTCTCCAGTCGATCGTCGGCACCGGCCGACATCGCCTCGAGCGCGTCGTCCCGGAGCCGGTTGTAGACCACGTCGGCTAGCCGCTCGCGGTCGACCTCGCGGTCCGGCACGTCGAGAATGTACGGGAGGTCGGTCGCGTTCGGCGGGAGCGTCGGAAACGCCGCCGGACCGACCGCGAGAAACGACTCGTCGCCCCCGTCGTCGACGCCCCCGTCGTCGACGCTCCCGCCGTCGTCCTCGTCAGCGCCAGCCACATCGACCGCCTCCTCTGGTGCACTCACGAGGTAGTACTCGGCGATCCCGGCGTCGATCGCCGCCGCGATCGCCTCCTCGTTCGTCTCCGTCCGCTGCTTGAACGCGAGCTCCGAGAGCGCCCGTGCCAGCTCCTCCCGAGTGAGCGCGTCGAACAGGTCGACGACGCCGGCGAGCTCGTCGCGCGCGGCGACGCTGGCTCCCTCCGATCGACTGGCTCCTCCGTCACTCCCGTTGGCGGCCCCCTCAGTCATGGCTCGGGACCTCCTCGTGGCTTGTGAGCTCCTCGTGACTCGTGGGCTCCTCCGGGCGTTTCCGTGCGGCCGCGAGGTCGGCGGCGGCTGCCGTGGCCACCGACTCCGGGTCGATCGGCGCGTCTTGCCACGCCGGGAGGCGGGTGTCCGGTCCCGGATCGCGGAGCGCCGTCGCGTACGTCTCGACCTGTTCGCGTTCGCCATCACGGTCGTACGAGAGCCCGTTGAACGCGGCGTCCGCCTCGTAGCCGTCGATCAGACGCTCCGCGGCCGCGCAGTATCGCTCCGTTAACGTGGCGTAGTCGACGTCGACGCCGTGGTCCTCGACGGCACGGAACGTCGCCGCGGCGACCGCCTCGCTCATGTCGGCGAGTCCGGCCGCCCCGTCGACCGTGCGGTGGTCGTGTTCGTATCGGCCGAGATCGACCTGCGCGCTCGCCTCGAAGCCGGCGTGAGCGAACGCCTCGCCGAGCGTCCCCACCTCGAGCCCCCAGCCGCGCTGGACGCGGATCCGACTCACGAGCTCGCTCGTCGCGGCGAACTCTCCCGCGAGCGCGTAGCGAAACGACTCCAGATACGCGACAACGTCGTCGTCGCCGGGACGATCGGTCGCGTCCCCGCCCCGCGCTTCGCGCTTATCGCCCGCCAACGCACGGACGAGCGGTCTGAACAGCAGGCGGAACAGTCGTCCGTACAGGCGGCCGTCCTCGACGCGGGCGTAGTACCCCTTCGAGAACTCGTGGCCACGGGCGAGCGGGAACAGCAGTCGGTTCACGAACGCCGGCGAGTACGTGCTCGTGTCCGCGTCGTGGACGACGACGAACTCCGTCGAGAGCGCTCGCCCGAGCCCGAGCCAGACGTCCCGGCCTTTCCCCCGGTCGCCGTCGAGTCCGTTGTTTGTCAAAAGCGACGCCAGCCGCGGACCGTCACACCACAGCGTCTCTATCTCGAGATCGAACCCCTCGAGCCAGCCCGCTATCGGGCCGACGCGGTTCCTGGGGGCCCGTAGCGGGACGACCACCCGTGCGGGATCGATCGTCTCCAGCGTCGACAGCACGTGGTCGGCCGCCGGCGTCCGGCACTCCCGTTCCGCCATCGGCACGACCACGGTCGCGCGGTCGGTCGGCGCACTCGGGCGACGGTCCGTCAGCGCGTGGAGCGTGGTCACGCGCTCTTGGACGTACTCCATTACGGATTCGAAAGGGGCGGAACGGCCTAAATACGCACGGTGCGTGTCGGGAGCCGGCACCGTTTCGCCGCCGACGCCCGGGGTCTACACCGGTCCGACGCCGTCGATCCGACGCTACGACAACGTCTCGACGTCGTACCCGTGCGCCTCCAGCTCGTCGATGATATCGGCTGCGTGTTCGGCGTCGTCCGTCTCCAGTTCGAGTTCGAGCTCCGCGGCGTTGACCGCGACGTCGCGGGAGGTCCGGTCGTGATGCACCGCGTACACGTTCGCGCCGGCGCGCGCGACGATGCTCGAGACGCGCTCGAGCTCCCCGGGCCGGTCCTTCAGGTCGATCGTCACCTTCAGATACCGACCCATCTGCATCAGCCCGCGCCTGACGATCGTCGTGAGGCGGTTGAGGTCGATGTTGCCGCCACACAGCGTGGCGACGATCGTCTCGTCGTCCTCGTACGCGAACGCCTCCGAGAGCACGGCGGCCAGCGGCACCGCGCCCGCGCCCTCGACGAGCGTTTTCGAGCGCTCTAACAGGAGTGTGAGCGCTAACGCGATCTCGCGGTCGTCGACGGTGACGACCTCGTCGACGTACTCCGTCATCACCTCCAGCGTCCGCTCGCCGACCGCGCGCGTCGCGATCCCGTCGGCGATCGTGTCGACCGAGTCGATCTCGTAGCGCTCGCCGCGGCGCAGCGACTCCGCCGCGGAGGCGGCCCCCTCCGCCTGCACCCCGACGACGCGGACGTCGTCGAGCAGCTCCGTCACCGCGACCGCGATCCCGCTTATCAGGCCGCCGCCGCCGATCGGCACGACGACCGTGTCGAGATCCGGTCGGTCCTCGACGACCTCCAGTCCGATCGTTCCCTGTCCGGCCATCACCACGGGGTCGTCGAAGGCGTGGACGTACGTGCGCCCCTCGTTCCGCTCGATCGCGTGGGCACGCTCGGCGGCCTCGTCGTAGTCGACGCCGTCGAGCACGACCGTCGCGCCGTAGCCGCGGGTGGCTTTCACCTTCGAGACCGGCGCGAACTTCGGCATCACGATGGTGGCGTCGACGCCGGCCCTGTCGGCGGCGAGCGCGACGCCCTGTGCGTGGTTGCCGGCGCTGGCGGTGACGACGCCGGCCTCGCGCTCCGTCTCGGAGAGCGTCGCGATCCGGTTCATCGCGCCGCGGATCTTGAACGCGCCCGTCCGCTGGAACGTCTCCAGTTTGAGGTGGACCGACGCGCCGGTCATCTCGGAGAAGGTGCGCGAGCGCTGTTGGGGCGTGTGGCGCGCGGCCCGATACACGCGATCGCGGGCCGCCTCGATGTCGGATAGCGTGAGCATACGACGTGATGGCGGCGGCGGCGGCTAATCGATTCCGGTCGGCGAGCACACTGGAACCGCGCGTCGACGAGAACGGGACGACCGCGCGTCGACGAGAACGGGACGACCGCGCGTCGACGAGAACGGGACGACCGCGCGTCGACGAGAACGGGACGACCGCGCGTCGACGAGAACGGGACGACCGCGCGTCGACGAGAACGGGACGACCGCGCGTCGACGAGAACGGGACGACCGCGCGTCGACGAGAACGGGACGACCGCGCGTCGACGAGAACGGGACGACCGCGCGTCGACGATCGCGACGAGGCCGCGCCTCGTGGACGCATCGAAAGGGGGAAATGGGGGAATGCACGCGTGTGACGTGCAACTAGACGAAGCACCTCCGAACATAAAAAGGTAGGCCACCCGGAGTGAAAGTGAAACCGCCCGACTCGACCGCCGTCATCCCTCCGTCTGACTGGTGTTATCTCGCCAACACGCGTGTGTGGTTCGGGCAATACGCCCGCGATCTAGTCGTCGACGGCCACGCGCACGTCCGCGGTCGCGAGGTGTGACCGAACGCGCTCCGCGAACGGCCCTTCGCCGGGCCACGTCGCCGTCGCGTCGAGGCGATCGGGGTCGCCGACGTACACCGTCGCCTCGGCGGGATGGCGCTCGCCGCCGTCGAGCGGCACCGTCACCCGGACGTACAGTCCGTCGTCGACGCGTTCGTACGCGTCGAGCGCGTCGACCTCGTCGGTCCGGAGCAGCCGACCCGCCGTTTTGCCGCCCGGCGCGAGCGTGGGGTAGCGCCCGTCGACGAGATGCAGCCCGTGGAGCGTCGCCGGCCCGACGAACACGAACGAGTCGAGGTGGTCGCCGACGCGGGCCGGATCCGTCAGGGTGCCGTACACGAAGACGTCCATGTCCACACCGGGTGCCCGCGGCGTTTCAACGTTCGGGCGGTCGCGGCACGACGCTCCCGGCCACACGGCACCCCCCGCAGTTCATCGACTCGGTCCCCCGCCACAGCCGGCGGCGTCGACCGCCTTCGGTGTTTAAAAGCCGGCGGGGCCCGTGGTCGTGGTCGTATGGAGCTCTCGCGGCTGCGGCGCGTCTGGAAGCGCGTGTTCTCGCTCGCGTGGCCAGTCATGGCCGAGCAGACGTTCCGCACCGCGATGCGGACCACCGACATCGTGGTCACTGCGCTGTTCTCGCCGGCCGCGGTCGTCGCCATCGGCCTCGCGGACCTGTACGCTCGGTTTCCGCTCCGGATCGGGCTCGGGCTCGGGGGTGGCGCGATCGCCTTATCCTCACAGGACACCGGCGCGGGCGCGACACGTACGCGCGACGAGGCGGTGACGCAGGCGATCCTGATCGGCGCGCTCGCGGGCGTCCCGTTCGTCGTCTTCGGCGCGCTGTTCGGCGAGTTCGCGATCGACGTGTTCGGTCGGCTCGTCGGGCAGGAGACGCCGCCCGCGGTCGTCGCGCTCGGCTCCGTCTACCTCGCGATCGTGTTCGCGACCGCGCCAGCCAGACACGTCGCGCTCGTCGCCGCACGTTCGCTGCAGGGCACCGGCGACACCCGCACGCCGATGTACGTCAACGTGGTCGCCAACTCCGTCAACATCGCCGGCAGCGTCCTGCTCGGACTCGGGCTGTTCGGGCTCCCGCGGCTGGAGATCGTCGGCGTCGGGCTCTCGACGGCCGCGGCGAACGTCCTCACCGCGGGGCTTCTGTGTGCGGCGATCTACGGCTCGTGGACCGACGCGAGCTTCGTCCGCCCGCGGGATCTCACCATCGCCCGCCAGCTGCTCCGCGTGAGCGCGCCGCGGATGGCCGAGGGGTTCGGCTCCGAGATCGCGGAGTTCCCGTTCAACGCGCTCCTGCTCGGCTTCGGCGAGGCCGTCAACGCCGGCTTCCAGATCGGCCGCCGCGTGTACCAGCAGGTGACCGGTCCGCTCTCGCGGGGGTACAACGTCGCCGCCTCGGTGCTCGTCGGCCAGGCGCTCGGCGCGGGCGACCCCACTGACGCCCGGTTCAACGGCTGGGCGGTCGGTGGGCTCGGCGTGCTCACGGTGGGAACGATCGGGCTCGGCCTCGTCGTGCTCGCGCCGTGGCTGGTGACGCTTTTCACCTCGGACCCGGAGACGGCGGCGTACGCGGTCGAGTTCGCCCGCGTGTACGGGTTTGCCGGCGCGGCACTGGTTGCGTTCTCCTCGCTGTCCGGCTCCCTGCAGGGCGCGAGCGAGACGCGTATCCCGTTCGTCGCGCGGGTGACCGGGATGTTCGGCTCCTTTCTGGGGCTTTCGTGGCTGCTCGGTCGGACCCTCGGGTTCGGCCCGGAGGGGGCGTACGTGGGCGTGTTTCTCGCGTACTGCTGGATGGCGGGCGTCGTCGCCTGGGGGTTCGGCTACACCGGCTGGGCGACGCGCGCCGCGACGATGATGGACGAGCGAGGCAGTGTGGATTCGACCGACGGCGAGGATGTGACCGACGGCGAGGATGCGATCCCCGAGGAGTAAGTCGGTCGCTGGCGGACGGCGCGGCGGGCTCCGCGCACGTCACCCGGCCGTCGACTCGCGGATTTTAAGGGATCCTCGCCAAACGTAGCGACATGGACCTCTCGACAGCCGTCAGCGCCGTGGTTTCGACCCTCCGGCGGCGTCCCGCTGACCTGCTGCCCTTCTACCTGCTCGGGACCGCCGTCCCGATAATCGCCCGGACGGGCGCGTTCCTCGCGCTCGTCGGCGTGTACCTCCACCTCGAACTGTCCGGTCGCCTCGCACGAGCTCGTGAGGCGGTCGCCGACGTCGACATCACCTCTCCACCCGTCGAGACGGAGGATCCCGAGGCGGTCGAGCAGTGGATCGAGGAGAATCCGGACGCGGTCGAGCAGTGGGCCGAGCAGCTGCTCCCGATCGTCGAGACGGTGTTCTCGCCGACGACGATCGCGCTGCTCGTCGTCGGCGTCGTCCTGACGGTGCTTCTCGCGGCGTTCTCGTACGCCGCGGTCTCCGCGGGACAGATGACCGCCGTGCTCGCGCGGCTCCGCTCCGAGCAGGGGCTCACCGCGGGGATCGCGGGGGTCCGTGACCACTGGCTCACGTTCCTCGGGCTGTATCTCGCGGAGATCCTGCTGTGGATCGGCGTGCTCCTGCTCGCGTCGCTTGCGGTCACCGCCGCGTTTCTCGTCAATCCGGTGCTCGGGGCGCTCGTCGCGCTCGCCGCGCTGCTCGTCGGGCTGTTCGTGCTTCTCGGGATCCGGATCCTGTTCGCGTTCGCCCCCGCGGCGGTCGTCGTCGACGACGCGACCGTCGTCGAGTCGGTCTCCGGCGCTGGCGGGTTCGTTCGGGCGAACCCCGCCGACGCGGCCGCCTATCTCGTCGTGGCCGTCGGCGTCCTGGTCGCGGTCTCCTCCATCGGCTCCGGGCTCGCGTTCGTCGGCGGCGGGGCGGCCGTCGCGCTCGTCAGCGCGGTCGTCGTCGCGCCCGCGCTCGACCTCCTCAAGACCGTTCTCTACGGCGACTACCGCGGACGGGTCGATCCGGTGGCTCCGCCCGAGGTCGGGGTTCGCGCTCAGTTCGTTGGCGGCGTTCGACGCGGGTGGAGCGAGATGATCGCCTTCGTGCGCGCGACGCCGGGGCTGCACCTCCTGACGCTCGCAGTCGGGATCGGTGCCGGTGTCGTCGGCTGGATGGTCGCCGCACCGTTCGTCGACGTGGTGCCGACTTCGATCGAGGCGCGGCTGGTCGGCCATCTTCCGCCGGCGGCGACCGTAGAGTTCTTCGGGAACAACTGGACGGTCGCCATCTCGACGGCGCTGGCCGGCGTGGCGCTCGTGGTACCGGCGCTGTCGTCGATCGCCTTCAACGGGGTCGTGCTCGGCGCGGTCGCGGCGTTAGAGGAGAATCTGCTCGTGCTCGTCGCGTTCGTGATCCCGCACGGGATCTTCGAGATTCCAGCCATCGTCGTTGCCGGCGCGCTCGGTATCTATCTCGGCGTGGTCGGCTGGCAGACGCTTCGTGGACGCACCGATCGTGCCGGGTTCGCGGACGCGCTCGAACGGGCGTTCTGGGTGCTCGTGGGCGTCGGTATCCTGATCGCGGTCGCGGCCGTCATCGAGGGGTTCATCAGCCCGTACTACTGGCGGCCGTTCCTGTGAGCGCCGTTCGCCGCCACCCTCGCGTCACAGCTCTCGTCACTCGACTCGTGTGGTCGGTACGCGCCTCCGAGCGCCCACCGGGCGCTGGGTGCTGTCGCGACGCGTGGCGGGTGGGATTGAGACACCTATCCGGATACGCACGTCGTCAAAAAACGTCTCGAGGCTCTCGACGCTACACCGACGCGACGCCGCGCCGTCACCGACACTGCGTCGTCGACGTCACCGACCGTCGTTAGCTCTGGATCTCGATCTCCGTTCCGGAGACGGCGGCGTCCGTCATCACCGGCAGCCGGATCTCGAGGATGCCGTTCGTGTACTCGGCGGTGATCTCCTCGTCGTCGACGTCCTTCGGGAACCGGAACCGCCGGTGATACGTCCGCCGCTGGCCGCGGTGTTCGTCCTCGTGTTCGGCGGCGATGTTCAACACGCCGGCGTCCCACGAGACGGTGATACCCTCCGGCTCGAAGCCGGGCATCTCGACGGTGAGGACGAACTCGTCGTCCGCCTCGTACAGTTCGTAGTCGTTACCACTGGTTTCGAGCAGTCGGCTCGGGAAATCGAGGTTCTGCATCCAAGAGCTGGCCGGGTTCGCAGGCAGTGCCATTGCTGGTCACCTCGATTGCATTCGTTGATTGTTCGCGGTTCATAATAAATCCTACGAACCGTGCGGGTTGTGACCGATAAACGTGAGATGGCAGTACGACGCGAAACCCGTCCACTGAAGCGCCAGTGTGTGATCATTCGGACCGCTTGTGATGGTGAATTTGTCATGTATACGATCGAGGTTTATAAGTAACGATCGAGCTACTGGCCTCGCGAACCGTGTCCCCGCGTTGATCGTCTTCCGGTGCGCGCGAGCCGTCGCGGCTGGGGCTTCCAAGTCGGTTCCCCTCCATCGCTCATTTATATACCACACCGCACCGCGCTGAGTACGCCTTTATAAGCATCTACTCGATCTTACACTGCATAATATGCGCCCGAGATCGATCGCCGCGATAGCCGCGCCGAGCGATGCTCGTGTCGGTGTGCACTGTTCTATCGCTATCGAGTGGAATTATATAAGGAGAGTACAAACACGGTGTAATGGCAGACGGAAACACGTCCGCCACGAACGAACCAACTGCGACCACGGGTGTGCTTCGAGGTTCGAACGGTGTATGTCGGTAACAACCGCCTGGACGGAGCTCGTTGGTGGGAAAGCACCAACGGGGATCGCGCTCATCGCTGCTGGGTTCGCCGTCACTGGAGCTGTCGTTCTCGTAGAGCCGAGTTGGCGGCCACCGACACGGACGCTGCCGTTTCACGTTCTCTTCCTGCTCGGACTGCCGGCGGTGCTCATAGGGAGTGGAGTCGAGCTCGGGCGGCGTGAGTCATCTGCAGTTGTGGGAACGTGGAGCTTCACCGGGTATCTCTGTATGGTGCTGCTTGCGGTAGTGGTCACTACCAGCCAACTCATGCTCACGCAGCACGCCGGCCTGACACTGCCCCCGCTGCACGAGGGACAGCTCATCCTTCGCAACGCGAACGTCGGAGGGATCTTTGGGTTCATCGCAGGGGCAAGCTACGGACAGTTGGCCCATGCACGGCAGTTGCAGGCGGAGTTGCAACGGCGCAACGACCAGCTGGAGGCGTTTGCCGGGATCATTGCGCACGACCTCCGGAACCCGCTCAACGTCGCCAGCGGACGGACCGAACTGGCGATGCACGAATGCGAGAGCGACCACCTGGAGGCGGTCGAACGAGCACACGACCGCATGGAATCTCTGATCGAGACGTTGCTGGTGCTTGCCCGGATGGGTGAGAGGATCGAGGAGTTCGAGCCGGTACAGCTCGATACGGTCGTCAGAAACGCACGGCGACATGTCGAAACGGATCGGGTGACGGTTACCGTGACGACCGAGAAGGCGATCAGCGCCGACCGGTCCAGACTGATGCAGCTGTTCGAGAATCTGTTCCGGAACGCCGTCGATCATACGGACGGGCACACGACGGTCACCGTGGGAGCAGTCGATACCGGGTTTTATGTCGAAGATGATGGTCCCGGCATCCCCGAAGAGATACGCGAGGACGTGTTCGAGGGAGGGTATTCGACGGCCGAATCCGGAACCGGTCTCGGACTGTTCATCGTGAAGGAGATCGTCGAAGCACACGGCTGGGAGGTCGCGGTGACCGATGGCACAGACGGCGGCGCACGCTTCGAGATCACTGGTGTGGCGTCCGCAACTGGGAGCTGATGACCTGCTACCTGTACGGGAGGTCGGTCATGACGGTGGAGACACGAGGGGACCGAGCCGCTACCGGAACTGCATACCGCCGTTGACGTTGACGATCTCGCCTGGACGTACTCGTTTTCCAGCAGGTACGCGACGGTGTGAGCGACGGCTTCGGGTTGACAGGCGTACTCGGGCAGATGCGTATCGACGTTCCGGTGTCCGCGAAAGTCGACCGCCTCCAGATGGTCGAGGATCGCGGACATCGGCCTCCACGGCAACCGCAGTGCTGCCGTTTCGTTCGGCAGCCTCGACCACGTCGGCAGCAGCGTCCGCCGACGTGCGGTAGTTGACTGCGACGTCGTGGTCGTCGGCGAGTGTCAACGCGATCGCCCGACCGACTCCCCTGCTCGCGCCCGTGATGAGTACGTTCATTGCACCACCGAGCGACATAACCGACTAATAAGTAAGCGTTCCCGTTCGAGATCGTCGATTCGAGCGAGCCGACGCGCCGGCCCGCGCTAGCCTCGGTACCAGTGGTCGATCAGCACCGCGACGATGATCACGCCGGGGGCGATTCCGGCGGTGAACACGCCAAGCACGAACAGGACGGCAAAGAGGACGAGTACGGAGAGTATCTGGGTCGGATGGTCCTGCTCCCTGAACCAGTCGAGATAGCGTCCGAGCAGCGACATACCCGATCTTGGACGCGGAAGCGTTTATAAATGACTCCGAACGGCTCCCGTTCGGTCCGCGGCACTCACTCGGTCGCGCGCTCGACGAGGTCGTGTGCGGCTCGTTCCGCACGCTCCACGATCGTGTCGGCGTCGAGCGTGAGCACCTCTCGGTCGCGCATCAGCACCCGTCCGTCACACACCGTGTGGCGCACGTCGCTCCCGCGGACCGCGTACGCGAGATGCGAGACGGGGTCGTGAACGGGGGTGAGATGCGGCACGTCGAGGTCGACGACGGCGAGGTCGGCGGCCGCACCCTCCGTGATCCGTCCGCCCGGAAGGCCGAGCGCATCCGCACCCGCGGCGGTCGCCATCTCCACGACCGCCTCGGCGGGGACGGCGGACGCGTCGTCCGCGGCGAGCTTCCCGACCATCGCAGCGTCGCGCATCTCGTCGAACAGGTCGAGGTCGTTGTTCGAGGCCGCGCCGTCCGTCCCGAGCGCGACCGTGACCCCCGCCTCACGCATGCGTTGGACCGGAGCGATCCCGCTCGCGAGCTTCATGTTCGAGGCCGGACAGTGCACGACCGCGGTGTCGGTGTCGGCGAGCAGCTCGATCTCAGCCTCATCGACGTGAACGCCGTGCGCGAAGAAGTTCCCCTCGCCGAGCGCTCCGATCTCGTCGGCGTACTCCAGCGGTCGCACGCCGCGCTCCTCGACGATCGGATCGATCTCGTCGATCGTCTCGTTCGCGTGAAGATGCGTCGGTACGCCCGCCTCCGCGGCGCGCTCGAGCCCATCGCGGAGATACTCCTCGCCGACCGTCGTGAGCGAGTGGGGCATGAACGCGGTCCGGATCCGCCCGTCGGCCGCACCGTCGAGCTCGGCCGCGACCGCCACGCTCTCCTCGACATCGGCACGCGCGTCCGGCTCGTCTTTGCCGACCGTCACCGCGCCGTGGCCGAGTTGGGCCCGAACGCCAGCGCGCTCGACGACGTCCGCGACTCGGTCCATCGCGAAGTACATGTCCGCGAACGCGGTCGTCCCGGAGCGGATCATTTCGAGGACGCCGAGCTCCGTGCCGACCTCGATGTCGTCGGGCGTGAGCTCGGCCTCGACGGGCCAGATGTCCTCCCGCAGCCACGCGTCGAGCGGCTTGTCGTCGGCGTATCCGCGTAAAAGCGTCATCGCGGCGTGCGTGTGGGCGTTGACGAGCCCGGGGATCACCAGTCCGCCGGCGGCGTCGAGCGTCTCCGCGGCGTCATCCGTCTCCGTGGAGTCGAACGCCTCCGTGTCCTCGATGTCGGGAGCAACCGCCAGGATCGTTCCCGCCTCGCGGTCGACCAGGACGTCACCCTCGCTCACAGTCCCGTCGGGACGAAGCACCCGACCGCCAGTGACGTGTAGCGTGTCCATACCGGTCGATGCCGCGCCGGTCACGTAACGCCTTCCGTTCGAGCGCGGTGACGACCGGCTCTCACCGACCGAGAAGCGAGTCCAGGAACGACCGGTCCCGGCCCCGCGGCTCGTCGCTCACCGTGTCGAGGGTGTCGTTGAGCGCGCGGTTCAGCGAGCCGAACGCCTTCCGAGTGTCCATATCGACGGCGTCTGCGAACTCCTCACGGTGCGTCTGCAGGTACGACGCGGGGCGTGCCCGGTCGAACGAGCCGCGGCCGATCTCGTGGCGGTCGAAGTACGTCCGGAGTCGGTCGACGATCGGTGCGCCGGGGTCGACGTCGTCGATCGCGGCCGGCGTCAGCCGGTCGGGCACGTCGGCCGCCGACAGCTCGCTCGCGTACGCTCGGCTGACGACGTCGAGATAGAACGACTCCGAGAGGAGATCCTCGACCGTCGCCGCTCCCGACACCGGGGCGTGCGTGCCGATCCCGACCGTGGTCACGTCGGCCGGGGGCTCCCAGCCGGAGGGCTCGGAGCCGTCGTGGACGACGGCGACCTCCTGCCCGGTGGTGTCGAACACGGACCGAACGGTGTGAGTGTTCTCGAGCGTCCCGATCGGCAGGACCGTCCAGCCGCGGTCGAGCGTGGGTGCGTCCGTGGCCTCGAGCAGCTCCGAGACGTTGTACAGATACTCGTACGTTGTGCCGTCCTCGACGAGCAGTAGCTGCGATCGCGAGATCAGCGTCTCCAGCACGTCGAGCTCGAAGACGTTCCGGACCGGGTACCGCGTGTACGCGTCAGCTTCGTCGGGGTCCGAAAGCACCGTCGTTCCGGTCTCCGGATCCTTATGAACCATCTTCGTCCGATGGGCGGCGTCGACGTCGATCATGAACGGGGAGTGGGTGCTGTACACCAGCGTGCTCCCGTCGGCGATCTCCGCGTCGAGGAACCGCAGAAACTCGCGTTTCGCCTTCGGATGGAGGTGGAGCCCGGGCTCGTCGAGTAAAAGCACCACGTTCTCGTCGGTCTCTCGGCGGTCGTACACCGCACAGAACGTAGAGAAGAACCAGCGGAACCCGATCGACCGCCGGTCGAACTCCACGGTTACTCCGTGGTGAGGGTTCTCCACTCGGATCTCGAGACTCCGACCGTCACCGTCGGCGACGCCGCGGAGGTCGATCTCGAGGTCGTCCGCCTGGCTCCAGTATCGCGTGACCGACCGCGTGACCTCGCTCGAGGCCGTCTCGAGCTCCGTCACGGTGCGTCGCCAGTCGCCGTCGTCACGGAGCGTCTCCGGATCGAGGTCGGCCACGGAAAGCAGCGACTCGAACACCCGGTCGGACGCCGTTCGGTCGTCGGCTTCGCGGCGGTCGAGAAACGCCTCGACATCGATCGTGCCGTCGAGCGTCTCGTACTCGCCGACGTACTGAAACGCCGGCAGCGATGGCTCCAGTACCGCCTCGCCGACGACGTCCGCAAGCTCCGTGTCGGGGTCGGGAAGCGCCGCCGCGAGCGGCGGGGGATCGGCAGCGTTGGCCCCGTCGGTCTCGTCCGTCTCTTCGTCGGCTCCGCCCACATCTTCAGCATCCGCGTCGTCAGATCCACTCGCGTCGTCGCCGGTGTCGTTTTTCGGACCCTCGTCCGCGTGCTCCTCGCCCGCGTGCTCCTCGAGAGCGACGCGCAGCTCGGCGAGCGTGGACGCCTCCGATAAGTCGGCGGACGCGTCGGCCGGTGTCCCGTGGGTCGATCGGAGCCAGTCGACGTAGCCGGCCTCGTCGACGTCGATCCCCCAGCGAAGCTCGTTCGCGTAGGTCCGTGTGACGGTTACGACGCCGTCTTCGGCGCGTCCACCACGCTCGCGAAGCCGCTCCAGCTCGTCGTCGTCCAGCTCGAACTCGGCGGTGATAAGGGGGTCCGGGTCCGTCTCGTGGCGGTCCTGATACTCGGGCCACCGGCGTCGAGGGTAGTCGTCGTACGGGGTGAACGACGGCGAACCGTGCGCCGGGTTGAGTCGCTCGATCGCCTCCATGAGGACGGTTTTTCCGGCCTCGTTCTTGCCGATGAGGCAGGTGAGGTCGTCGATCTCGACCCACCCCGTGTCGTCGATACATTTGTAGTTTCGTGCGCGGATGCGTGTGAGTTTCATCGTGTCTCAGTCGTCTGAAATCAAGCATGTTGCCGACCGCGCCGGCACGCCAGTGTGCGCCGACACTCCAGGGTGCGCCGACACTCCAGGGTGCGCCGACACTCCAGGGTGCGCCGACACTCCAGGGTGCGCCGACACTCCAGGGTGCGCCGACACTCCGGGACGCGTTGGCTTCCCAACGCGGGCCGGCAGGGGCGTTCCGTTCGTTACCGGGGGCGCTCCTCGTCCGGTGTCCGGAGCGCCTCGATGTCGAACGTCACCTCCGGCTCCTCGATCTCCTCTCCGACCGCCTCGAACACGTGAACGCGGTCCGCCTGGAACAGCCGGGAGCTGAAGATGTTGTCCGGGACCGCTTTCGGGATCCCCGTGTCGACCGGATACACGATGACGTGGTCTTCACCTTTGTCCACGATGAGTTCGACGAATGAGACCGCGTCACCGTTCACGCCGACGATCACGTCGCCGGCATACAGCTTCGGATCGTCCATGTTGTCCGGCGTAAACGGATCGACATCGGCGACCGGTGGTAGTTCGCCCGCTTCCTCAACGGGGAGGTCATCGGCCGTCGCGTTCGGGTGTACGTATATCTGTCGTCGGTCGTCGGAAAACGTTTGCATACATATCCCTTTACGAGAGTAAATGGCTTATGCGTCGTACCGTTCTAGTTAGGTATCGGACGTTTTGGGACGTCGTCGACGTCACCAGTCAGAGCCCGGCGAGTGAA
>NZ_BAAIGT010000001.1:0-9851 GCF_054652935.1 Halorubrum luteum | reverse complement strand
ATTGCTCGAACTGTGAGGAGTGGATTGGCTGGCCCAAGCTCGATGACTCACCAGCTGTGATCTGTGACGACGCTGCTGAATGCCCGCACTCGGTTGACTGGGAGGGTGATGCCTGCGGGTACGTTGTCTGTGAATGGTGCCACGAACCTGCATCTGACCGCACCAGGACCTATGATCGGAACTCGCTCTAATCCCCGTCTCGATCAACAGGAACACCAGTCACCTTCCATTTCAGTCGTTCAGCCACGGATGCCTGGTCGAGCATCCGCTGCCTGCGCTCCTGATACGTCTGCCCCTCACGGATCTTGTCGGGGAGTGCCTCGATCTTCTCTTCGACACGAGACCGCTCGGTCAGCTGTGTCTCCAACTCGTCGATGCGAGCCTGCTTGCGCTCTACCCGCTCTTCAAGTTCAGCTACCTGGTGCCGCTCAGCAAGAATAGAACGGATGTATTCAGATCTGCTAGCACCACGTTCCGCCGCTTCAGCCTCTAACTCGGCTTTCTGACGCAATGGAATACGAACTGCTACCTGTTTTTTATCCCCTTGTGACACCATCGTATTCCACTGTGTTCGCTTCGGAATACATAGTATCCCGTCAGACAGTCAGACGACGCTAAATCACTATACACACGGATTTCAACACCGTTTAACTCCGGAATACACGCTCATACCATGGGTGCACGTCCTCAGCACGCCAACGTCGAAGGACTGACGACACCCCTCAGTGTGAGTGAACTGACTATGTTACATCCTCTGTCGCTACAACATCAAGATCAATCACAAGCACCAGGTGATCGAATGCATAGACACGGACATCAGCCAATGAAGTCGCCTCTCCGTCCGAGTTCTCCTCAACGAGCCCAGCTGACCGAGCAGGCTTCGTCACCTGGAGTGCGAGACCGTCCGCGCCAGAGGTTTTGATTTTGTTCATCACTTGGTTAGTACTAAGTAGTAACACGTGACCCTTCGGAATTTCACACAGACGAGTCTAAAACAGCAAACTCTCATTCTCGACTCCAACCCGATAATTCCGACTGATTAGAAAGATTCCAACGTCGTCTGGCTACGGCCACCATCTTCCACCCGCGTCGCGCCCGGCAGTTGAAGATCTCGTTCCTCATCTTCGTCCGTATCAACAAGGACTGCCGTTTCGTCACCAGCACCGCGCTCACGGACTTCAACCATCTCCTTGACCGCTTCCTGAATCTCGACCACACGATCTTCAAGATCCATCGGGTCAAGCACCGCGCGATCGAGCTCCTCACGAAACTCTTGCTCGTCGTCAGTATTCGCCTCTCGTTCTCGGCCAATCCATTCTTCAATCACGTTTCTAATTCTCTTGCACTCTTCATCACTGAATGTCCGGGGGTCGGGGACGTGCATCCCTTTCGCTTCACCAACTGTCAATTCGTTCCGATTCATCCCTTGTCCCTGTTCAACCCGCCCCTCAATCTCTCGGAACAACGGGAATATTGACGAATTCATCACACCAAGCAACACAAGCGGGTCAACATCCACATCGTCGTGAACGTTTACCTCGTAGTTCCGCTGGTCAAGCGGCATCTCTGCAGCATTATATAATGTCCGAGCATCTCGCCAGTACTCTTTCGGAAGAATAAGCTGCGGGCGTGGTAATTCACCGATGTCGAACCACACGCGACCAGAGCTACTCACGCTCGCGCCTTCGTGTACATCCTGCGTCTTCCCATACTCAAGGTATTGAATCAATTCGTCCCATCCGCGATCCTCAAATTCATCAAGCAGGATTTCCTCGTCCGTCCGCTGTTGTAAGATGGATTCCTCAGTACTATCGAGGATTTCGTCCACTTCCTCACGCAAATCGAGAACGTACCAGTGCGGGTCGTCTTCACGGAGTTCGGTGTATTCCGTCGGGGAAATATGCTTCAGGATAGGAGTGATGAACCGATCGTCAATCCCGAGTTCCTCGTACTCGTTTTGCTCCTCGAAGTAGAAGTACGTGTTATTCCCAGTTTTTGTTCCGAACTTCACATCCGCAAGATCCCCGAGCGTCGTTATTGCGGGTTCCTTCAACAACTCCCAGTAGATCGCGGGAGCGTACAGGTACCGGTCCCATCGCTCGATGTTATGCAGGTCACCCTGTCGGAATGTCACGCGCCGGTACTCCGCGTCATCATGTAGCGTCCCGGGCTCGTGATCCTGGTCGATAAGGTTGACAATTTCATCTGGGTCGAACCGTTCCTTAATGTGAATCAAGTCAGTATGATTCGAACGCCGTTCTTCCTCGTCATCGCACCGCTCAAGAATTGTGATGCATGTCCCGATAAGCGGGACAGCGAATTGCTGCGTTCGAAAGTCGATGACGGCTTTGATTTTCGTGTGGTTCAGGAAGAACTCCTGTAGGTCTTCACCATATCCGACGGTGAGCCACCGATTAGATGTGAGGTACCCGAGTCGCCCCGGGTCACCGTCGCTTCCATCGTCGAGAAACTCGAATCCGTGCGTGAAGAAGTAACAATAAATATCTGACCGGTCGCTGAGGTCGATCCCGAAGTCATCCAAGTGCGCTCGCGCGTTCACGTCCTCGCTGATGTTCTCGTGCCGAATGTACGGTGGGTTCGCTACGATTGCATCGAGGTCGGACGGAACGACCATATCCTGCGTGTCAGTCCCACCGTTCGTTCCGACGGTCGCTCGCTCCGGATCAACGACGATCCCTTGGTCGGCGTGCGCTCTGAAGAAGTCCTCAACAAGGATATTGACGTTGTGCGTCTCGTGAGATAAGTCCCGGATTGCAAGGTTAATCGCGGCCAAGTGTGACGGGAACCGATTAATGTCGATACCGTATAGTTGGTCAAGAATCTCCTCATGGTCACCACCCCCTTTCAATTGGTTGAGCCTGTTGTACGCACCGACAAGGAACCCGCCGGTCCCGCACCCTGGGTCAAGAACCGTGTCAGACGGCCCCGTGACAGTGAGTTCAGTCACTAACGCAACGATCTCGTCTGGAGTGTAGTACTGACCGAGTTCGTGGCGTTCTTCAGCTGGAATGATTTCCTCGTAAATCTTCCCGATAACGTCCTCGTCAAACTTATCGAGATTGTAGTCTTCAAGATTCTCCAGTAGATCTTCTACTTGGCGTTGTGCCGTGTCGGTCAGCGGGAGCGCATCGAATATCGGATCCTGCTCGTACACGGCTTCAAAATCAACCGCTTCAATCAGCGCGTCGAACGTTTCCCGGCGACTATCGCCGTCCGCAAGATCGTCAACAGTTACGTCCGGCACATCGACGTACGCATCAGCGTTCTCAAGCAGCTTGTAGAACACGAGCTTGTTCATAAGCAGGTACGCTGCCTGTGCTACGAACGTGTTCTGAACGCCTTCAGGGTCGTCGTCATACCGGTCGCTCCACCCCTGGTCATCAACCCATGTTTCGAATTCGGATTCAAACTCGTTGTTATCGAGTTTGTTGTGGAGTGCGTCGTCGAACTCGGTTGTGATTACGTCGTGGAAGGTTTTCAGCCGGGCAACGAACGCGTCGCGGTGCGGGTCCCACTCGATAACCTCGGTATCGAGGCCCGCGAGTTGCTCCAAGAAATGCGGGGCGAATGCGCCGATGTTGCTAATCTCGTACGCTCGCGTTCTCCTGTCAAGAAGATTCGTTCCTTGTTCGAACGTGCGGAATAAGACTAAGTGGTCGCCGTTGTACGTGGCGAAGTATTCGGTACCGAGGTGCAGGGCGTACCTGGCGGCTTGTTCGATGACGGGCTCGGCGTACGGGTCGATACTTCGGCTCGGTGTTCCCTCGGGTTCTCGCTTGGCTTCGATAACACAGAAGGGCTGTCCGTCGGCTTCAACCACAAGGTCTGCGAATCCGTTGCTAACGTGTTTCTCCGGGGTTACGCCGGTGAATTCGATGCCGTGATGCGTCGCTCCGTCGTCGATTGCGTTCGCCAAGTGCCTGTAGAGTTCCTGTACGATCTTGGCTTCGGACGACATTGGATATCAAGGATGAGTCATCGGTGGTTCATAAGAATAGGTGTCTGAGAAAGTGACTACACCAGAGATTGGCTCTGTTGAAATCCTTAGAAATTGATATTTTCCTCTCTGGTTGCGGTCAATACAGGGTAATCACGAATCGTTCAGTACAGGGTAATCACGAATCGTTCAGTACAGGGTAATCACGAATCGTTCAGTACAGGAAGTCTATGGTATATTCTACCTGTGGAATTCAGTCGAAGAAAGCGTAGGATACTCTGAGTACCTGTTCGGGATGTTCAATATACCATCGAGGTACCCCCCGATCGGGATTCTCTTGTGGGAGTTCATATAGAGTTTCTACCGCTTCGTACAGGTCGTCTTGTGAAACATCGTCGTGGTCTATGAGTACCGTTTCAGGGCGCTCAGTGGTTTGGTCGTTACCGTCCGTTCGTGGCTCAACATCTACACCCATTTCGATAAGCGTCTGAAGAACCTCCACTCCGTGAAGTCGATCGTCGGTGTAGTGTGTTATCGGCTCATTTTCGTCGCCATCTGTAACAAGTACGGCATACACTCCTGCGATTTGGTCTGCCGAGGGTACTTCGTCATATCCACTGTCCGAATTGAACCCATTCTGTAAGTCCGTACATCCCGCCAGTAATAGAGGCAATCCAACTATCACATCACGTCGGGAGGGCATGGTTTAAATCTCCAATAGTGGCGTAATAGTGTTCCCCTCCAATCAATACGCAGCTCTCATTGACCGGCTGTTTCAGGCGAGAATATGTCTGAAGAAGAGGATTTCAACAGAGCCCAGAGATTCAGTATCACCGTTCACCTTTTTTGAAGTCAGAGAGGTATTGGGAAACCGTTCGTGATCCAACTCCCAGTGCATTTGCGATCTCATCGTTTGGAAAACCGTAGGACGCTAAGTACGCTGCCAAGACTGCATTCCCCTCGGCTGCAACAACCACTGGAGCTCGAACCCTTCGACAGTCATCAGGAGCTGCTTCACTCCACTCTAATGGTGATTCGAGATTGATTCGATCCTGGACAGACGCCCACAGACAAGCTCGGGTAGAAGCATCCCGGTCGTTATCTTCGAATACAGCAACACCTGCTGGGATTGATTGGTGGGGCGAATCCGCTGCTCGGACAGCGTCTTCGTCGGTTTCGACATCGACGCCGATCTGGTCGGGTAGGCCTGCTGGAACGAATACTGCACGGCCTCGGAATTCGTAGATCGAGCCACTATCGTACTGGCTGTGGAGTGTTACTTCAGACACCATATTACACGTTGTGTGTATCGAACCTCGCCCAGATACATAAACGTACACAAAACGTGTAACTATAGAGTATTGCCAGATACCCCCACCCCTGATTTCCGGAGTCTTCACGAGAAGGATATCAGTCCCAATGGGCGGCACAACCACCGCTGCCGCGCGAAAGGCAGGATGAGGTATAGTCCGCGCCGCTCAGCACCGCAGGTGCTAGCGCCGAAAATGCGGGACCCCCACAATAGCTGAGATAAAACGCAGTATGCGAGAACCTCCGACCGAGTTCCGGGAAATATAAGAAAAATTATGATTAGAAGCGGTGGAATCCGGTGTCACCACGAGAACGTCGTCGTTTGACCCCCGAAATCAACCCGAAAGGGTAGTGATGCCTCTCACCAGTCGTATCTCAGTTGGGGTCTCTAACCACCTCTCCGCCGTCACGATCACCATCAGTCCACGGGAGATCCTCGTCACCACCAGTCCGGCGACGCCACTCAGCGTACGCGTCCCGGAGACCAGCGACATATTCGGCCTCCTGGCACCACTCATCATCGTCGAGGCGGGACTCAGCGTGACGAATCGGTTTTAGCTCCCCACCACACGGCTCGCGGTCATCAGTGATTGGTGTGTCGGAGTCACCGTCCCCGTCAGAGGCCGTCACAGGCCCCTCAGCCGTCTGCGTAGATTGGGACGTAGAGACGGCCATAGTGGAGGTGGCGTCGCTGCTGTCGGCGCTGCTGCCGCCAGAGGGAGCAGGCGCATCGAAGACGCTGCTCGGGAAGGGATCACCACCACCGCCGCCAGTGGTCGATGTGACTCCGGCTCCTGGCTCCCACACGTCGTGGAGTGGGTGACGAGAGCCGTCATCGTCGCAGTCTGAGCAGTCGCAGTCAGTGCCTGACTCTTCCGGGAGCTCAGATGAAACCTCGGCATCACACGTCGCGTTGTTCAGATTGACGAACCGAGTGCCGAGCAATTTGGGTGCTGCCTCGCAGAAGTGCGCGAGTACCTCGTCTTTCGTCGATTCCGTGACGTACTCAACATCAGTCGCTAACTCACCCTTCATCCGAGAGGTCAGTTCATCTCGGTCAGCGTACCAGTCGTTGACCCCACAGTGAGAGAAGCAGTATGTGAGCTGGTGAACGAGATCTTCGAGGTCCTCGACCGACTTGTGGTTGTCTTCATCGGACTTTTCGATGCGGTGAAACACCCATCCACTGTCCTTGTAGACACCAGGAACAACAGAGTACGAGAACTGACCTTGCTTGGCGGGGAAGAAGAGGTGGAAGTGCGGCTCGAATTTGAGATACTGCATCGGGTCATCACTATTCAGAACATCTTTCCACGTCATATCGCCATCTCCGTCAGCGCCACCGTGAGAGTATTGATCTTTTCGGTATTCCTGTTTGATTCTATACGGATGGTAGATTGCGGCGAATCCCTCGATTCCCCACCGGTGGCGTAGGATGGTTTTCAGGATTTCATAAACACGATCAACAGGCATGTCGGAATCAACGAGGAGCCCGGGGAGACTGGCAACGACGTGATTTTGATGAATCGGCTCACCAGTCCGTTTGTGAAGGATGCGTGAGTACGCATCGAGGTTCCCAGCAAGGCGTAGTACCTTGTCCTTGACGGCAGCAGGCCAATCCCGTGAACAGGTCGGGTTGGCACAGGTCCGACCGACGTACACGGGTTTCCCGCAGCCCTCGTGATTATCGTCACCGAGGCAGGCGAATGCAGGGATGTCTTCACCGCAGTCATCACGGTACAGGCCATCCGAGCCGGGCAGGTCGAGCTCGGGGAGACGGGTGTCGAGAGAAGATTGTGTCGAGTCACGGGTAATGATATCACCGGGTGACGGCCCAGGTTTCGCCCACCCTGATCGTGAGAGTTCACGGATTTCAACGTCGCCATCATCCGGTTCCGTATGGTTGGTTGGAGTATCGTCGAGGAGGGCCTGGGCAGAGTCAGGGAGGCCTCCGGTGTCGGCGGTGTCAGTAAACCCATAGATGATAGACGGTTGGTCAGCAAGACCGTCACCGTCGAGATTCTCAACGCTCACGGGATTCACCCCCGGAATTTCGATGAATCAACGAGTCGCATCGAGGACAGACGTAATCCCTATTGCGCTCGGTGACGAAGAACCAGACGGACAAGCCCGCCAAAGCGTGTCCGAACCCGGTTTTGGGGCCGCGCCCACGGCCCCTGACCTTCGCCGCAACCAGCGTCAGCTACTGATCACCCCCATCTTCGTCATCGTCGAGGTAGGTGATCTTCTTCGCTTCAAATTGAACCAGAGCTGACCGACCCTCGATCGTCAGAGCCTTTCGATGTTCCTTCGGGATCACGAGCCGACCTTGTTCATCCACTTTTTTGCTAAACGATATTTTCTGTGGGGCGTTGTCGTTCATTTCTTGTTCTGATATATGCTGCCAGTGCAGTAAATAGGTTTCCACTCACAAAGATGTGTTTAGTGCACGGAGAATAACCAAGTCACGTGGCTTTCGCGCAGAAATAACACTGAAGAGGATTGTCCGACACCGACGCCCTCATGCGTTTTTGTTAATTGACAATTTAAATATCACGGGAAAGTAATTGGCCTTGGTTGGAACAACCACCAACTCAGGCACTTATGTGAAATACCTACGTTAATAAGTACCCAATTCATAATTATGTGTATGCCTGGTGATGATGCGATTTCAACACGAATCGGCCCCCACCCAGACCCAGACAAACTGAACCTCCAAGCATCTGTTGGGGAGCTACAACTGTCCGAAATTGACGAGATGAAAGAGGAGTACAACTTCAGTAGCCGGTCCGAAACGATACGGTGCCTCATTCAGATAGGTCTCAACTCAATCGTTGAGAACGATCCACGCAATGTCGGAACAGTTCAAGATCCATCCGACGCCGCGACAGTACGCGATTTCGTCCCTCGTGGAAAAGACGAGGCAATCCCACTCATTGAAGGAAACGGTGAGACACAAGGACTCGTCGAAAAGATCGAAGATGACATTCTCGATATCATTGACGAGGATGAAGAGATCAAGAGAGATGGGTGGAAGGTGTACCGATGAAAGGCCCGTCGAATGCAATTAGAAGTCGGGAAGATGGAGAATCATACGTCGATTATTACCTTGATTTCCAATTGCATGAAGGGAGCACAGAGGACGGCTACTATACAGCTTGGGGACACCTAGAGGACTTCGTTGAGAGAGAGGACCTCACCGTCGAGGAGGTGGGACTGAAGGAGTCCATAGAGTTCTGTGAGTACCTAAAATCAAAGGACGTGAGCGAAGCCACAGCAGAGATGTATGTCCTCAAACTCTCGAATCTTGTGACATGGTTGATAGAGAAAGGTGAAGCAGATCACAATCCGTACGCCTCAGCCCTGGCCAAGGGGCCGTTCGAGTACGACAAAGAATCTACTCAGCGGCGCGTTCCGATTGATGAGCTCAAGAAAGCAATTCAGGATACCGGGCATCCATTCACGCTAACGCTCGTTGTATTGCTGTTAAAAACGGGAATCAGAATAGCAGAGGCCACGAATCTCGATTACAGAGATGTACACCTCGATCACCCGATAGCAGAAACAATGGATGAGCCGCGTGAGGAAATAGGTGATAAACCAGATTCAATCTACATCGATTCGTCAATATCAGCGGAACAGACCCACAATGGTGAGAAGAGGATGGACGGCAATAAGCCGAATTCCTACCGGGCGATACCAATTGACGAAGAGCTGAAAAGGGTATTAGTGTGGTACATAGCGTTGACCCCTCCATCTCCGTCAAAAGCAAACCCACTGCTACGACAGACAAATGGATTCATCGGGAAACGCTACAGCACAGAGGTTGCCCGAAATAAGTTCAATGAATGGTCAGCAAACAATGATTGGCATGCTGGTGAACAAAAATCCACTAATGTAAGCCCTCACTGGTGCCGCCATTGGTTCAGTACCACGCTTCGGCAGAGGATACCATCTGAAGAAGTCCTCATCGGAGAGGTGAAGGACTACGTAGGCGCACTCAGAGGAGACACAGACAGCCGGACTGTCGATACATACACACATGATTGGAGCGAAAAGGAATGGATTAGAGAAGCATACCTGAACAACGTCCCCAAATTACTCACTAATGCCTGAACCCACCGTTAGACAGAGAATCGACATCCCGGAGGACGAGATAAAACGGGAGTCGGATGAGAAACTCACTGTGTACGAGTGGTATTGCTCGAACTGTGAGGAGTGGATTGGCTGGCCCAAGCTCGATGACTCACCAGCTGTGATCTGTGACGACGCTGCTGAATGCCCGCACTCGGTTGACTGGGAGGGTGATGCCTGCGGGTACGTTGTCTGTGAATGGTGCCACGAACCTGCATCTGACCGCACCAGGACCTATGATCGGAACTCGCTCTAATCCCCGTCTCGATCAACAGGAACACCAGTCACCTTCCATTTCAGTCGTTCAGCCACGGATGCCTGGTCGAGCATCCGCTGCCTGCGCTCCTGATACGTCTGCCCCTCACGGATCTTGTCGGGGAGTGCCTCGATCTTCTCTTCGACACGAGACCGCTCGGTCAGCTGTGTCTCCAACTCGTCGATGCGAGCC